>CAVZON010000001.1:0-899097 GCA_963776925.1 uncultured Chloroflexia bacterium
CCGAGCACCGGCGACTCCGCCCGGCTCGACCGCGACCCGATGCAGGTTGCGCGATCCCGCTCGCGCAGGGCGCGGGTCGTCCCCAGGTAGCAGCCGGCCGTGCCCACGTACAGGACGATCGCGTCGAGGCGACCATCGAGCTGCTCGGCCAGCTCGCGACCGAGGGCCAGGTAGCCGTCGACCATGTCGGTGTTGCGGAACTGGTCGGTCGGGTAGCCGCCGGTCTCGGCCACGATCTCGGTGGCGCGGGCCATCATCCGCGGGATCGTCGTCGGGGTGATGCCCTCGGGCTAGTCGATGAGCTCGACCGTGGCGCCGAACGCCCGCATCGTCTGGATCTTCTCCTCGGCGAAGCAGGTCGGCGCTCACGATGCGCAACGGGTAGCCCTTGATGGCGCAGACGAAGGCGAGCGACGATCCGTGCTGCCGCCGGTGTATTCGACGACGGTCTGTCCCGGTCGAAGACGACCCGCTGCGCTCGGCGCCCTCGATCATGGCCAGCGCCATGCGGTCCTTGTACGAACCGGTCGGGTTGGCCGACTCGAGCTTGACCCAGACCTCGGCATCGTCCGGGCCGACCAGCCCCGACAGGCGCACGACGGGCGTGTCGCCGATCGCGGCAAGGGCGCCGGGACGATCCACGGTCAGTCGGCCGACGGCTTTGGCGGCAGCCCGACGAAGCGCAGTCCGAGCTCCTCGTACTGGACCGGCTCGGGCGGCGATGGCGCCTCCAGCATCGGGTCGCTGCCCGACTGGGTCTTGGGGAACGCCATCACCTCGCGGATGTTCGTCTGCGTCGCCAGCAGCGCCGCCCATCGATCGATGCCGAGGGCGATCCCGCCGTGTGGCGGGGCGCCGTACTCGAACGCGTCGAGGATGGCGCCGAACTTCTCGCGCATCCCCTCCATCGACTGCCCCTGGAGCAGGAAGCTCCGCTCGAGCAGGTCGCGGCGATGGATGCGCACCGATCCGCCACCCAGCTCCCAGCCGTTGAGGGCGAGGTCGTACTGCAGGGCACGGGCGCGTCCGGCAGGATCGTCCGGGGCGGGCCTGGCCGGGTCGCCGGACGTGGTCACCAGCAGCGCCTCGTCCTCGGGGACGACGCCGCTGAACGGGTTGTGGGTCGCGTCCCAGCGCCCGTTCTCCTCGTCCCACTGGTACATCGGAAAGCGGTTGACCCAGACATAGGCGAGGACGTTCGGATCGGCCAGCCCGAGTCGCTCGCCGAGCTCGGCGCGCAATCGACCCAGGACGTCGGCCGTGACCGCCGGCGCGTCGGCGATGGCGAGGATCAGGTCGCCCTCCCCTGCCCCGGTCGCTTCGACGATGGCGCGCTGCGTCTCGTCGGACAGGAACTTGGCGGCCGGGCCGCGCAGACCCTCCGCGGACGGAGCGAGATGGACCAGGCCCTTCGCCCCGAAGCGCTTGGCCCGTTCGGTGAGCTCGTCGAGCTCCTTGCGGGTCGCCCCGCCGAGCCCGGGCGCCACGATGGCCTTGACCCGGCCGCCGCTCGCGAGGGCGCCGTCGAACACGCCGAAGCCCGAGGCCGGGGTCCCGCTCGCATCGACGAGCGCCGGGGCCAGGTCGATGAGCTCCATGCCGAAACGAAGGTCCGGCTTGTCCGAGCCGAAGCGCTCGATGACCTCGTCGTAGGTGAACCGCGGGAACGGGACCTGCTGGATCGGCCGGTCGGGCCGGGTGGCCTCCGACACGGCGATGGCCATCGACTCGATGAAGGCCATCACGGTCTCCTCGTCGACGAAGCTCATCTCCAGGTCGAGCTGGGTGAACTCCGGCTGGCGGTCGCCCCGAAGGTCCTCGTCCCGGTAGCAGCGTGCGATCTGGAAGTAGCGGTCCATGCCCGCGACCATGAGCAGCTGCTTGAGCTGCTGCGGGCTCTGCGGCAGCGCGTAGACGCTGCCCGGCTGGAGCCGGCTCGGGACGATGAAGTCGCGGGCGCCCTCCGGGTCGATTTGATGAGCGTCGGCGTCTCGACCTCGACGAACCCGTTCTCGTGATGCACCTGTCGGATGCTCTGGACCATGCGGCTGCGCAGGAGCAGGCGGTCGGCCATCGGCTGGCGTCGGATGTCCAGGTAGCGGTACTTGAGCCGCAGGCTCTCGTCGACCGGGGCGTCCGGCTCGTTGATGTAGAACGGCGGGGTCTTCGCCTCGGACAGGATCTCGAAGTCGGTGACCTGCAGCTCGATCTCCCCGGTCGGCAGGCGCGGGTTCTCGGTCCCCTCCAGGCGCCGAGCGACCTCGCCGGCCACCGTCACGACGAACTCGCTGCGCACGCGGCTCGCGATCTCGTGGGCGCCCGGGGCATCGGCCTTGTCGATGACGACCTGGGTCAGCCCGTGACGGTCACGCAGGTCGAGGAAGATCAGCTGGCCGTGGTCGCGGCGTCGGTGGACCCAGCCGGCGAGGCGGGCGGACGTGCCCGCATCCGAGGCGCGCAGCTCGCCGGCGGTATGGGTGCGGTAGGGCGTGGCGAGGCTGGCGGTCGGGGTCGTCATGGCCCGCGTATGGTAGTGCGCCGGCGCGGGATGCCGAGCGGCGCGGGCGGGCCGGACCGCTAGTCGACGACCAGCATCGTGCCGGTCCCGTCATCGAACTCGGCGCTGTAGCTGCCTCGGTCGTCGGTGATCGTCAGCGTGACGATCCGCCGGGTCGGGTCGTCGGCACGGGTGCTGGCGATGATCGCGTCGGCCAGTCGCTGGCACGTCGCTGGGGCCACCATGCCGCACTCGACCCTCGGCGGGATCACCGAGCAGGCGATGAGCGCGAACGCCAGGACGAGGAGTGCCGGCTGCCCTCATCCGTCGCGTCCGCGAAGGAGCGACACCCGGAACGGCCGCAGCTCTCCGGTCGCGAAGCCACCGGCGATGACCGGATCCTCGTCCATGAACCGGCGCGCGGCGGCGTCGTCGGGTGCCTCGAAGATGGCGATGCCGGTATTGGTCGGACCCAGGGTCGGGCCGACGAGGACGAGCGTCCCGGCGGCCAGGGCCCGCTGGAAGCGCTCGAAATGGACGCCCCAGACCGCGATCTCCTCGTCGGTCATCGTGGCAGCGAAATCGTCGCGCGGGGGATGGATGAAGTAGATCCACTCGGCCATCAGGCCGAGACGTCCATCCTCGCCGGGACGTTCCACCCGATCAACTCGCAGCCCAGATAGTGGGGACCGTCCTCGCCAGGGGTGCAGACGCGGCAGCCCCACGGCGCCAGGCCACCCTCATCGGGCAGGAACTCGATCGAGCACGCCGTCTCGGTCGGGTCGCAGTCGCGGTGGTGGCACTCGTGGTCGCAGTACACGTCGTGCGCGCAGGTGCACACCGCGGTCGCCGAGGGCGGTCGCAGGACGCTGGCCGGGAACGGACCGGGCTGCATCATGGCTCGCCTCGATTGTCCGCCCCGCGTCAACCGACGGGACACCGGTCAGTCGGCGGCGGCCGGTCCCTCGCTCGTCCCGTGGCGGTGCGCCGCGTGGGAACGCGCGACCTCGCGTGCCAGGTCGGCGAGCGGCACGACCTTCTGCGTGCCGGCCGGCAGGTCGCGCAGCTGGACGTCTCCCGCGGTGAGCTCGTCACCGACGATGACCGCGAAGTGGGCCTGGTCACGGGCCGCCGACTCGAGCTGCTTGCCGAGCTTGCGCCGGGCGAGGTCCGCACGGGCCGCGACGCCGGCAGCCCGCAGGTCGGTGGCGATGCGCAGGCGGGTGACCGTGTCGACCGGGTCGGCACCCACGACGACGACCGTGGGCACGGCGGGGTCCGCCACGCCCTGGCCCCCCTGCTCCTGGAGCGCGAGGACCAACCGGTCCAGCCCGATCCCGAACCCGATGCCGGGCGTCGGCTTGCCACCGAGCAGCTCCACCAGGCCGTCATAGCGGCCGCCGCCGCCGAGGGCCTGCTGCTGCCCCTCGCGACCGGCCACGTAGTACTCGAACGCGGTCCGCGTGTAGTAGTCGAGGCCACGCACCAGGCCAGGCTCCAGGCGGTACGGCACGGCGAGGGCGTCGAGGTGCTCCCGCACGGAGGCGAAGTGTTCGGCGCAGGCGTCGCACAGCCGGTCGGTGATGCGCGGAGCCGCCGCATTGAGCGCGGTCATCGCCGGGTCCTTCGAGTCGAGCAGGCGCAGGACGTTGCGCTCCAGGCGGTCGCGCTCGACCGCCGGCAGCTCCGCCGCGTGGTCGCGGTAGTAGGCGGTCAGCTCGGCCACGTACGCCGGACGGCAGACCGGGTCGCCGATCGAATTGAGCAGGACCTCCACCCCGCGCAGCCCCGCATCTCGATAGAAGCGGGACCCGAGCTCGACGATCTCCGCATCGATGCCGGGGCCCGCGTCGCCGATCGCCTCGATGTCGAACTGCCAGAACTGGCGGTAGCGGCCGGCCTGCGGTCGGTCGTAGCGGAACATCGACCCGGTCATCGCCAGCTTCACCGGCTGGGGCCAGGTCTGCATCCCGTGCTGGACGTACGCACGGACGATCCCGGCGGTCGGTTCCGGACGGAGCGACCATGACTCGGCCTCCTCCGAGCGGGGGGTGATCCGGAAGAGCTCCTTCTCGACGATGTCGGTGACCTCGCCGACCCCGCGCTCGAAGACGGCCGTCTGCTCGAACATCGGCGTCTCGATCCGGCGGTAGCCGTAGCGGGCCGCCAGGTCGTCGGCGAGCCGCTCCAGGCGGCTCCACAGCGGCGTCTCCGCGGGCAACAGGTCGCGGGTACCGCGGGCGGCACGGAAGGTCGGCATCGAGCCGAAGTCTAGCGGCGCGGCGGGTCGTGCCGGCCCACCGCGCGCGAGATGGCCGTCGAGGACGTCGCGCTCAGCGCGGGTCGTTCGTCGGCGGCATCCGCACCTTCATCTGCTCGTCGCGCTTGAGCGCCTCCATCTCCGCCTGCTTCTGGCGGCGCTCCAGCTCGGCCTCCGGATCCTTCGTCTGGCCGATCGCGGCCTTGATCTTGTCCAACCAGCCCATCGCCGTGTCCTCCTTCAGCCCAGGTCGCGCTGCACGCTGATGACGTCCTTGAGGGTCTCGATGCGACTCATGACCCGGGCGAGCTGCGAGACCGAGTGGACCTGCAGTGTGGCAGTCACGACCGCGGTGTGGTCGGGCGTGACGCCGACCGCCGCCGCCACGATGTTGACCTTGTTCTCCGCGACCACCTGGGTGATGTCCGAGAGCAGGCCGGTCCGGTCGAACGCCTCGACGCGGATGGCGATCGGATAGGTCTGCGTCGGGGCCGCTTCCCACTCGACCTCGATGAGCCGGCTGACCTCGCGCTCGTTGGCCACCGTCGGGCACGACTGCAGGTGCACGGTCACGCCCTTGCCCCGGGTGATGAACCCGACGATGGGGTCGCCCGGGATCGGGTGGCAGCACTTGGCGAACCGCACGAGCAGGTCGCCCACGCCCTTGACCCGGACGCCGCCGGTGCGGGTGAGCAGCTGCGGCGGGGCGACGGTCGGGAGCTGGCTCTGGCCGTCATCGACCACGCCGAGGCGCATGACCACGGTCTGGGGGCCGACCGCGCCATAGCCGATGGCCGCATAGAAGTCGTCGAGCGTCTCGTAGTTGTAGTGGGTGCCGACCTCGGCGATCTTGTCCGCGCCGACCGCCCCGATCGAGGTCCGCGCCAAGCGCCGGAGCTCGCGTTCGAGCGCCTCGCGACCATGGACGATGTTCTCGTCACGGTCCTTGCGCTTGAACCATTGGCGGATCTTCTCGCGGGCGTGGCTCGTCCGGACGACGTTCAGCCAGTCGCGCGACGGCCCGTGCTCGCCCTTGGTCGTGACGATCTCGACGATGTCGCCGTTCTTCAACCGGTAGTCGAGCGGGACGAGCCGGTTGTTGACCTTGGCGCCGATCGTGCGGTGACCGACGTCGGTGTGGATGCGATAGGCGAAGTCGAGCGGGGTGGCGCCGGCCGGCAGGTCCTTGATGTCGCCCTTCGGGGTGAACACGAAGACCTGGTCCTGGAAGATGTCGAGCTTGATGCCCTCGACGAACTCGGTCGCGTCGGACTCCGAGACGTCGCGCTGCCAGTCCATGAGCTGGCGCAGCCAGGCCAGCTTGGCGTCGTACTCGCGGTCGGACTTCGTCCCTTCCTTGTAGCGCCAGTGGGCGGCGATGCCGACCTCGCTCACCTGGTGCATCTGGTGCGTCCGGATCTGGATCTCGAGCGGCTTGCCGTCGAGCGCGATCACCGCGGTGTGGAGCGACTGGTACAGGTTGTTCTTGGGGACGGCGATGTAGTCGTCGAACTGGCCGGGGATGGGGCGCCAGATGCTGTGCACGATGCCCAGCGCGGCGTAGCAGTCGCGGACCTCGTCGACGAGCACGCGGATGGCGTACACGTCGTAGATCTCGCCGAACTCGGCGCTCTTGCGCTGCATCTTCTTCCAGATGCTGTAGATGTGCTTCGGGCGGCCCTGCAGGTCGGCCTCGATGCCGGATGCCTCGAGCTTGGGGCGAAGCTCCTCGATGGCCCGATCGATGTAGGTCTCGCGGCCCTTGCGCCGCGTGTCGAGCAGCTTGGCCAGCTCGCGGAAGCGGTCGGGCTCCAGGGCCTTGAACGCGAGGTCCTCGAGCTCCCACTTGATCTGCCAGATGCCCAGGCGCTCGGCCAGCGGCGCGTAGATCTCCATCGTCTGGCGGGCGATGCGCTGCTGCTTCTCCGACGGCAGGCCGTACAGGGTGCGCATGTTGTGGAGCCGATCGGCCAGCTTGATGAGCACGACCCGGATGTCCTGGGCCATGGCCAGCAGCATCTTGCGGATGTTCTCCGCCTGTTGCTGCTCATGGCTGTGGGTGCTGAAGCGGGACAGCTTGGTGACGCCGTCGACGAGCTGGGCGACCTCCGCCCCGAAGCGCTCCTCGACGTCGGTCAGGCTGAACTCGGTGTCCTCGGGGACATCGTGGAGCAGCGCGGCCTGGACGGCGATCGGGTCGATGCCGAGCTCGGCCAGGATCTGGGCGGTGGCGATCGGGTGGGTGACGTACGGCTCCCCGGTCGCCCGGCGCTGGCCGGTGTGGGCCTCGACGGCGAGGTCGAAGGCGGCATCGACGATGGCCAGGTCGGTGGCCGGGTGATGCTCGGCGAGGGCAGCCTTCAGGCCGGTCCGGAGGGCCTCGAGGTCGATCTCACCGACGGCGGTCGCCGGCGGGACGGCCGGCGTCCGACGCGGCCCACGGCGTGCCGACTTCGCCGTCGCGCTCGGCGACGGTCGCGTTCTTCGGTCGTGGTTCGGTCGTGGCCATGCGCGCTGAGGATATCAGCGGTTCAGGCGCGATAGCCCATGGCCGCCAGCACCTCCGTGGCGGCCGCGACCTCGTCCCACGGCGCATCGCCGGTCGGGCCGCTGATCGTCGTCTCGTGGCCCTTGCCGGCGAGCACCACGATGTCGCCCGGGCGGGCCGCCTCGAACGCGGCCTCGATCGCCTGCCGCCGGTCGGGGATGAGCTGGAGATCCTGGCCGCGGCGCTTGCCCGCGGCCTCGGCGCCGCGCGCGATGGCGTCCAGGATCGCCTCGCGGTCCTCGCCACGCGGATCCTCGTCGGTGACGACCACGAGGCGGGCGCGTTCGCCCGCGATGCGGCCCATCTGGGGGCGCTTGGCCGTATCACGCTCGCCGGCCGAGCCGAACACCGCGATGAGCCCACCGCCACGTGCGGCCGCGGTCGGCGCCAGGAGGTCGAGGACCGTGGCCAGCGACGCCGGGCTGTGGGCGAAGTCGACGATCACGCCGAACGGCTGTCCCGCGTCGACCCGTTCCATGCGACCGGGCACGCCCTGCAGCTCTGCGAGCCCCGAGCGGACCGCGGCGGGGTCCAGGCCGAGGACCTCCCCGAGGGCGACCACGGCCAGGGCGTTGTGGACGTTGAACCGACCGGCCAGGTGCAGGTCGAGGCGTGCCTCGCCGCTCGGGGCGGCGAGCTCGATGTGGAGCCCGGCGCCGTCCTCGGCCACGCGGACGGCGCGCACGTCGGCGGCCGGGTCGGTGCCGTAGGTCACGACGCGGGCGCGCCGTTCCCGGCTGGCGCCGATGAACACGCCCGCCGACGGGTCGTCGAGGTTGATGATCGCCGCGCCATCGGGCCCCTCCAGCCGCGAGAAGAGCGAGACCTTGGCGTCGCGATAGGCCTCCCACGTCCCGTGCAGCTCGAGGTGCTCGTGGGTGACGTTGGTCAGGATCGCGGCGTCGTAGGCGACCGACGCGACGCGGTCGAGGGCCAGCCCATGCGACGTCGTCTCGACCACCGCGACCTCGTCGCCGGCATCGACCATCGCGCGGAGCAGCGCCTGCAGCGCCGGCGCCTCCGGGGTCGTGGCGTGGACGCCGTGGGCCGTCGTCCGCCCGCCCACGCGGGTGGCGATCGTGCCGATCATCCCGGTGCGGCGTCCGGCGGCCTCCAGGGCGGCGACGGCCAGATAGGCGGTCGTCGTCTTGCCGTCCGTGCCGGTGATGCCGATGACGGTCAGGTCGCGCGACGGATCGCCGTACCACCACGCGGCGGCGCTGGCCAACGCGGGTCGCGCGGCGTCGACGACGAGCTGCGGCGCGTCGAGCCCGGGCAGGGCGCGCTCGACGACGAGGGCGGCCGCCCCGGCGGCGACCGCAGCCGGGGCGAAGTCATGGCCGTCCGTCCGGCTCCCGGGGATGGCCACGAAGACGCCGCCGGGCCGGACCGCCCGGGAATCGTGGGTCACGCCGGTCACGGGGATGGCCGGCACCGATGCCGTCGCCGCGGCGCGACCCTCGAGGCGCACGCCACGCAGCCGTCGTTCGGCGGCGAGGCGCGCCGCGAGGTCCGGGAGCGTGGCACTGCGCGGCGCGCTCACCGATCGATCACCCGCGCCGCCCGGGCGGTCAGCCGGCCGAGACCGGCGCGCCACGGCCGGATGACCCGCTCGTGGGCGCCGACCAGCTCGACCCAGGTCGCGCCGAACGAGCGCTTGTGCTCGTACAGCCCGGCCATCTCGTCGCCACGCTGGGGCTCGCGGTGCTCCGGTCCGACGTCGACGCCACCGAGGTCCATCTCCTGCCGTCCCTCGCGGATGGCCAGCTGGATGGCCCGCCAGCGGAGCAGGTGCATGACGCCGGGATGCCGTTCGCGGACGCCCGGCGCGTCGGCCGAATGGACGGTCGTGAGCCGGTCGCCGTGCCGGTACAGCAACAGACCGCCGAGGACCTCGCCGTCGTCGCGGGCCTCGAGGTGCACGACGAGGCCCGCGTCGTGACCGGCGCGCCACCAGTCGATGAACATGTCGCGCGGCCCGAACCGGAAGCCACGGCGCTGGCCGGTCCCCTCGAGCAGCGTCGCGAAGTCGCCCAGGACGGTATCGAGGGGGCGGTCCGGCCCGTCGAACAGCGGATGGCTGCCATCCCAGCCCGCCGAGTCGTGGCGCCGGATGACGATGCCGGACCGCTCCGCGGCGTCGATGCGCTGGCGGGTCGACTTCGAGACGCCGCTCCGCGCCGCGGCGTCGTCCGTGCCCGGCGGCAGGGCGAGGCTCACCCGGTGCCGGGAGGGCTGGATCTCCGGGATGGCCCGGAACCCGATGCCCTGCAGCGCCCGGCTGAGCGCACCGTCGCCGGCCGGGATCTCGGCGTCGCTGGCGATGACGTCGACGCCGCTCCCGGCCAGGTGGTCGGCGAGCGCCGCCAGCCGTCGCACCGATCACGGCCGGGTCGTCGTCCGGCGCAGCGATCGGTCCACGCGGCACGTACGCACTGGCGCCGCTGATCCATCGGTTCGGCCGGACGAGGACGAGCGCGCCGAGGTCGCCGTCGAGGCGCACGAAGCGTGGCTGCCAGCCACGACGAGCGCGCTGCGCGGCCCACGTGGTCGACTGGTAGACGTGGCCGCCGCGCCCCTGGACCATGCGCGCATCCCACGTCGCCCGGGCCATGTCGTCCCCGAGCTCGACATCGACGGGCGTCGAGCCACCGCTCACGCGGCGTCGGTCCCGTCGCCGGCGAACGCCGAGGCGGAGCTGCCGCCACGCAGGCCGTGGCGCCGCCGCGCCACCCACGTCCGGCCCCGGACGGCCCCCTCGTAGACCGCGCGGCCGACCGGGTCGAGGGTCAGGTCCCACGCGCCGAGATAGCGGACCTCGCGGCCCCCGAACCCGGTCTTGAAGTGGGCGATGCCGCCGGTGGCCAGACCCCACAGGTCGTAGCTCGTCGCCCCCTGCTCGCGTGACGACCGGATCGCCTCCCACTTGAGCAGGTAGTTCGCCCGGCTGTCGGCCCCGGCCGCGGTCATGCCGCCATACGGCTCGACGACCCGCGGTCCGCAGCGCACGAGGAACAGCGTCGCCTGCGGCGTGCCGTCGGCGTCCTCGGCGAACAGCAGGCGGGCGTTGCCGGACGGTCGGAAGGCCTCCCACACGTCGCGGTAGGCGGTCTCGCTCCGGATGAGGAACCCTGCCCGGTCCGCCGTCTCGCGATAGATCCGATAGAACTCGGGCAGGCGATCGCCCTCCGCGTCGACGACGGTGATGCCGCCGGCACGGGCCTTGTTGACGTACTGGCGCCACTTCTTGCGCAACTCGCCGAACAGGGCCGTCTCATCGGGTCGCAGGTCGATGATGCGGGTCGAGGCCGGCTGGATCGGGGTGGCCGGTCGCCAGCCCGCCGCCTGCAGGGCCGCCGTCAGGGCACCGTCGGCGTCCGCCCCGACGCCGGCCTCGAGCTCCGGGTCGATCCGGAGGTGCGAGACCCGGCCGGCGGCCGCGCGCAGGTCGTCGCGGATGAGCGTCGTGAACGTGTCGATCGCCCCCGGCGTCCAGCTCGCGGCGACCGGACCGCGCGGCGCATAGGCAAAGCCCCAGGGCATCGGCGCGGGACGACGGACGAGGACCTGGGCGCCGACCCGACCCGCGGTCGCGTCGTCGGTCAGGAGTCGATGGGCGGCCCAGCCGTTGACCGCCTTGACCGCGGCCCAGCCCGTCGTCTGCAGGTACGAGCCAGGCTCGCTGCGCGCCACGAACTCGTCCCAGGAGGCCGCCGCGTCGGCGGTCGTCACGTTCGGCGCGGACGGCGGAGCGCGTCGAGCATGATCTCGACGATAGACCGCAGCTCGGTGATCCGCAAGGCGAGCGCGACGCTGGCGAAGACCACGCCGAATGCCGCGCTGACGAGCACGATCGTGGCGAACAGGCCGGGCACGGCCGACAGGCCGGTCGATCCCCCGGCCAGCAGGGTCGCGCTCGCCCAGCGCTCGACGAACAGCCCGACGACGCTCGCCAGTGCGGCAGCGCCGACCGTCCGGATGGCGACCCAACCGACGGTCGTGAGATCGAGACCCGGCGTGCGCCGCCACAGGAGGATCAGCAGCGCGCCGGCCTCCAGCCAGGCGGCGATGGCGATGGCCAGGGCGATCCCGGGCAGCCCGAGCGGCGTGACGAGGATCACCGCGAGGATCGTGTTGACCACGACCGCGCCGACCGCCGCGAGGACCGGGGTCAGGGTGTCCTGGGTCGCGTAGAACGCCCGGGCGAGCACGGCGATCAGGGCATGCGCCACGAGTCCGACCGAGAACGCCAGGAGGGTCGCGGCCGTCAACTGGACGGCGGCTGGGGTGAACGTCGGGAACAGCAGCGCGACCGACTCGGTCGGCAGGATCGCCGTCAGCCCGGCGACCGGGATCATCACGAAGACGATGACGCGCATCGCCCGGACGAGCAGGGCTCGGAACACGTCGAGGTTGCCGAGGGCGGCCTCCCGGGAGAGCGTCGGGAAGAGGACCACGCCGAGGGGCACGCCGATGATGCCGATCGGGATCTGCAGCAGGGTGAAGGCGATGGTGAACGAGGTGACGGCCCCGACACCGAGCGTGGACGCCAGCGCCGTCACGACGACGAACGTGATCTGGGTCGCCCCGAGGCCGATCGCCCGCGGGGTCATGAGGGCCAGGGTCCGCCGCGCGACGGGGTCACGCGTGTCGGTGGCCGGGCGCCAGCGGTAGCCGAGTCGGCGGACCGGTGGGAGCTGGATGACCAGGTGGGCGATGGCGCCGGCCACGACCCCGATCGCCAGTCCGACCGCGCCCAGCGACGGGGCGAGGATGACCGCCGCGCCGATGATCGCGAGGTTGTAGCAGATCGGGGCGACCGCTGCCGCGGCGAACCGGTGGCGCGAGTTGAGCACACTCGTGGCCACGGCACCGAGCGCGAGGAACGTCGCGCTGAGGACCATGATCCTCGTGAGCTCGGCCGTCAGTGCCTGGGTCTCTGGCTCGAAGCCGGGCGCGATGATCGTCTCCACGAGGAGTGGGGCGGTCACGAAGACGATCGCCCCGAGCACCGCCAGCGTGACGAGCATGAGGTTGACGATGGTCGACACGAGCCGCCAGGCCCGGTCGATCTCGTCCTTGGCGAACAGCCCGGCCAGCATCGGGATGAGCGCCGACGACAGGGCGCCCGCGGCGGCCAGCTGGTACAGCAGGTCGGGGATGCGGAAGGCCGCGTAGAACGCGTCGAGCTGCGCAGACTCGCCGCCGAACGCGTTGCCGATGACGATGACCCGGAGCCAGCCCAACAGCCGCGACGCGAGGAACGCGCCGGACACGATGAGGCCGGCCCTGGCGATGGTCCGGTTGGTCGTGCTCATCGGTCGGACGGACCGGTCGACTCGTCCGATGGACCGGCCCCGCCGGCCGTGCCGGCTCGCCGAGCCCGCGGATGCGCCCGGCACGCCTCGCGCAGGCGACCCGGCGAGACGTGGGTGTAGACCTGGGTCGTGGCCAGGTTCTCGTGGCCGAGCAGCTCCTGGACGACGCGCAGGTCCGCCCCACCGTCGAGCAGGTGGGTGGCGAACGAGTGGCGCAGGGTGTGTGGCGAGACGCCGGACGGGAGGCCGGCTGCACGGACCAGGCGGTCCAGGCGGTAGCGCAGGCCGCGGACGCCCATCGGCATGCCGTGCTGGTTGAGGAAGACCGCCATCGGCAGGGCTTCCGTGCCGCGCCGTCGGGCGAGGACGACCTGGCGCCCGTCGTCGAGCCAGCGGGTCGAGCGCCGCGATGGCGGGACGGCCGAGCAGCCCGATCCGCTCCTTGCGGCCCTTGCCGAGCACCCTGATCTCGCCCCGTCGCAGGTCGACGCGCGCCCATGTCCGCGGCGGCAAGCTCGCTGATGCGCAGCCCCGCCGCGTAGGCCGTCTCCACGATCGCCGCATCGCGCTGGGCCAGGGCGACGGCCAGCTCGCCGCGGGGCCCGCCGGTCACGGCCGCGTCGGCGGCCTGCTCGTCGATCGTCGCGAGCAGTCGTTCGATGTGCTCGGCCTCGAGGACCCGCGGCAGGCGGCGCGGCAGGCGGGGGGTGGCGATGGCGCCCCACGGGTCGCCGGGGGCAAGGCCCTCGCGCGTCGCCCACCGGTGGAACGACCGGATCGCCGCCAACCGCTGGGCGACCGTCGTGCGGGCCGCGCCGGCACCAAGGTGGGCGAGATAGGCGCGCAGGTCGAGCCTGGCCGGTCGGCGCCAGTCGACGCCGCGCTCGGCCAGCCAGTCGAGGTAGGCGCCGACGGCCGTGGCGTAGGCGCGTCGCGTCTCGGGCGACGCGTCCCGGGCCTGGAGGGCCTGGAGGAAGCGCTGGAGCGCCGGATGGGTCGCAGGGTCACCCGCGACCGGCGTCACGCCTCGGGCGCCGGCTCCGCCGGCTGGGTCCGCCGTCCCTTGCCACGTCCACCGGTCGTCCGTCGTGTCGGAGCTCGGCCGGCCCGCGCGGGCCGCGCCAGGGCGCTCGGATCCGCGGGGCCGCCGGCGTAGCGCTCGCCCGGCGCGATGTCGTCCGGGGCCGTGTCGCTGGTCGACCCGCACACCAGGCAGATCGCCGCCTCGGCCTTGCGCGCGAGCGGGCCCTCGTCGACGTCGTGGAACCCGCCGAGCGGTTCGTGGTTGGTCGTGAAGTCGCACTTCGGGTAGTTGGAGCACCCGTAGAAGACGTTCCCCGTGCGCCTCGCGCGACGCGGCACGAGCAGGCCATCCTGGTTCTTCGGGCAGGTGACCTCGAACGGCAGCGGGTCCGGCGGCGGCGGACCTTCCTTCTTGATGTAGTTGCACTCGGGGTAGCGCGAGCAGCCGACGAACGGACCGAACCGGCCGCGCTTGCTGGTGAGCGTCCCCTCGCCGCACTGCGGGCAGGTCTCCCCTTCCCCTTCGAGCGGCGGCGGCTCGTCGCCGGGGAGCGGTCGTGATTCCTTGTGCTCGGGATACTGCGAACAGGCCAGGAATCGGCCGTTGCGCCCGAGCCGGATGACCATCGGGTGGCCGAGCGAGCAGACCTCGTCGGTCGCCTCGGTCGTGAAGTCGGCCCGACGGGTCGTCTTGCGCACCTCGTCGACCCGGTCACGCAGTGGCGGGTAGAAGGCCTGGAGCAACGGGATCCACTCGCGTTCACCGCGGGCGACCTCGTCGAGCTCCTCTTCCATGCGCGCCGTGAACTCCAGGTCGACGTAGTCCCCGAAGTGCTCGACGAGCAGGTCGGTCACGATCCCGGCCACGGTCTCGGGCCACAGCCGGCGCTCCTCGATCCGGACGTAGCCGCGGTCGACGATCGTCGAGATCGTGGCGGCGTAGGTCGACGGACGGCCGATGCCGTGCTCCTCGAGCGCCTTGATCAGGGTCGCCTCGGTGAAGCGCGGTGGCGGCTCGGTGAAGTGCTGGGTCGGGGTCACGTCGCGGACGGCGGTCGTGTCGCCGTCGGCCAGCGCCGGCAGCCGGGCGCTCTCGTCGTCGTCCTCGGCCTCGTCATCGCGACCCTCGGTGTAGACCCGGGCGAAGCCCTCGAACAGGGTCTTGGTCGCGCTGGCGCGCAGCTCGTACCGGCCGTCGGCGAGCTCGACCGACGTGGTCTCGAGCTCCTTGGGCGCCATCTGCGACGCGAGGGCGCGCTGCCAGATGAGCCGGTACAGGCGCAGCTCCTCGGGCTTGAGCATGCTGGCGAGCGAGTCCGGATCGCGCTGGAACGAGGTCGGTCGGATCGACTCGTGGGCCTCCTGGGCGCCCTTCGACTTCGTCTTGTAGACCCGGCCCTTGGGCATCGTGAACGGCTCGCCGTAGCGCTGGGCGATGACGTCGCGCGCCTCGCCCATGGCCACGCCGGCGATCGCCGTCGAGTCGGTGCGCATGTAGGTGATGAGGCCGACGTGGCCGTCCGGCGTGTCGACACCCTCGTACAGGTGCTGGGCGATGGCCATCGTCCGCTTCGGGCTGTACGACAGCTTCCGGCTCGCCTCCTGCTGCAGGGTCGAGGTCGTGAACGGCGGCGCCGGCGAGCGCTTCTGCGTCCGGACGCTGACCTTGCGAACGGTCGGCCTGGCGTCGCGGAGCGCGGTGACGTGCTCGGTCGCGGTCGCCTCGTCGGCGACGGCCAGCGCCTCGCCGTCGATGCGCACGAGCTCGGCGGCGAACGTGTCGCCGGCCGCGGTGGCCAGGATCGTCTCGATGGTCCAGTACTCGCGGGCGGTGAATGCGTCGATCTCGCGTTCGCGCTCGACGACGAGGCGGACCGCGACCGACTGGACGCGTCCGGCCGACAGGCCACCCATGACCTTGCGCGACAGGAGCGGGCTCAGCGTGTAGCCGACCAGCCGGTCGATGATGCGGCGCGTCTGCTGGGCGTCGACGAGGTTCTGGTCGATGTCGCGCGGGTTGGCGAACGCCTCACGGATGGCAGGCTCGGTGATCTCGCTGAAGGTCACCCGGCGCGTCTTCGACATGGGCACGTTGGCCGCCTCGGCGACGTGCCAGGCGATCGCCTCGCCCTCGCGGTCGAGGTCGGTCGCGAGATAGACGAGGTCGCTGCTACGAGCGGCCTTGGCGATGTCGTCGACCCGCTTGCGGCTGTCGGCGCTGACCACGTACTCGGGCGCGAAGTCGTGGTCGACGTCGACCCCGAACTTGCCCTTGCCGGGGTTCTCCGGAAGGTCCCGGACATGACCGTACGAGGCGAGGACGCGGTAGTCCTCACCGAGGTAGCGCTCGATGGTCCGAGCCTTTGCGGGTAATTCGACGATCACCAGGTGCTTCGACACGGCCGGGAGTGTAGCACCGGGTCCTTGCCCGCCAGCCAACCGGTCATCCGCGGCCGATGCGGAGCGAGGGGACGCGCCCGAAGGGCGCGTCGGCGGTCGAGTGGCTTGGGGCCCCGATCAGACCTCGCGGATGCGACGCAGGAAGTCCTCGTCGATCTCGAGGTCTTCCTCGGGCTCTTCGGCTTGGCCCGCAGCACCGACAGCCACGCCGGCCGGCACTGCGACCGGCATGGGCAGGTCCAGCTCCCCGGCCACGGCTGCCGGCGGGATCTCGACGAAGCGGATCGCCAGGTACGGGAAGAAGAAGACCGAGGCCGAATCGTCCACGAACACCGGTCGCTTGCCGTTCAGCATGCGCAGGTTCGTGCAGCGCAGCCCGACATCGGCGGGCGCGGGGACCTCGAACAGGTCCGCGAGCAGCGGCTGTTCGTTGTTGATGTGCAGGACGGCATTCCGGATCACGTGCGCATCGTGGCCCGCCCGTCCGCCACCGGCACCGACCCGATGGTCCCGGTCTACGGGTGGTAGAAGTCGACGACGAGGCGGACCCGGCCGCCCGAGACCCAGACGCCGATCCCGACCCGGTCGTACTTGCTGTTCATCATGTTGACGTAGTGGCCGCCGTTGTACGACTTCTCGCTCTGGAAGAAGCGATGGCTGCCGAGCACCGCTCCCTTGGCGCCGCCGGACCTGCAGCCGATGTTCTCCGCCCAGCGATAGCTGTCGTACCCGGCCCGGCGGAGCCGATCGCCGGGGTTGCCGCCGATGAAGTGGGTGCACTCACCGCGCGTCGCCAGCAGCTTCGCGTACGGACGGGCCACCTTCGAACTGATGCCGGAGCTCAGCGACAGGGGCGCGACGTTCCGACCGCCCGGGCTGTCGCAGTGGCCGCCGGAGTCGACCCAGCCACCGGTGCGAGTGCAGTTCATGAGGCCGAGGTAGTAGCGCTCGACCGATGCCCAGCTGCCACCGCCGACCGAGCCGCCGGAGCTGCCACCGCTCGAGCCGCCGTTCGAGCTGGAGCTGGTCGTCTGCTGGACGACCGGCTTGGGCTTCGCCTCGGTCCGGAAGATGCCGCGGCCGGCCCTGGCGAGCCTGGCCCCGTCGGCACTCCGGGCGCTGGCGGCGACCGTGATGACGATCTTCGTGTCGTACGGCAGGAGCTTGGCCGGGTCGAACACGAGCACCGTGTCGTCCTCGGCGAACGAGAGCTTGCCCTTGACCGCGGCACCGTCCGCCGTGACCTCGAAGGCGGCCTTGGTCGAGCTGCGATGCATCGACTGGTTGAATCGGACCGAGATCACCTGGTCGCGCTGCACACGGGTCGTGTCCGTCGCCGGGCGGAAGCGGACGACCTTCGGGGCCGTCACGGTCTTGACCGCGAGGCTGGTCGGCTCCACCGCGACGCCATCGGCGTCGCGCACGCCCTGCACGAGGAGCTCGTAGGTCGTTCCCGCGCGCAGCGGCTCGCTCGGCCGGAAGATGACGCGGCTGGCGCCGTCGACGCTCTCCACCGGCTCGACCGTGCCCGGTACCGGCGGCTCGAGGCGGATCCCGGCCAGGGTGGTCAGGTCGATCGGCTGGTCGAATGCGACGCTGAAGGCGGTGTTCGCGGCGACGCGCTTGCCGACCTGATCGAGGGCCGCGACGATGGCGACCGACGGGTCACGGGTCAGGAAGCTGGCCCGGGCCGGCGTGGTCAACGGCCGTCCCGTGACCGCCAGGGCGCCCGAGTCCACGGTGATCGTGTGGTACGTCCCGACGGCCCAGGCGGTCTGCGGCACGACCGAGACGGAGGTGTTGTCGGTCGACCAGATCAGCTCGACGGGAGTCGATGGGGTGACCGACAGGGCCGCGGCCACCGACGCCGGATCCATCGGCGTGCTGAACCCGATCGTGGCGGGGCTGTCGAGCTCGACCCCGGTCGAGATGAGGGTCCGGAAGGCGGCCTGGGTCAGCGGGACCGAGTCGGACGGCGGTGAGGCCGTGGTCGTCGCGGGCCGGACGAGGGCGATCGCCCCGAGCCCGATGATCGCCCCGAGCCCGAGCGCCACACTGGCACGCGCCAGCCCGGAGGCTCGCAGGAGCGAGCTCAGGACGATGGCCGCGATGACCGGGGCAGCAAGGAGCGCGAGGGCGAACTTCCGCAATCGATGTACCGCTGCAAGGGTCGGATCCGGCCGAATGGGGGGTCGGCGAGGGTCAGGATCCGTCGCGCTGGGGCGCGCACCGAAAGGGAGCGTAGCACCGGCTGACAAGACCGGGCAACCCCGCGACCCTCGCGGCGCGGCCTCGCGGCGGCTCATCTGGGGACCGCGAACGCGCTCGGCCCGAGCAGATCGCCGTCGGCGTGGTAGCGACCGTGCCGCCCGGCGACGAGACCGCGCGCCTCGAGCAGGGTGAGGGTGGCGAGGACGGTCGCGACCGGGAGATCGGTGGTGGCGACGATGGCATCGACGGTCCGGGCGTCCTCGAGGATCGCCCGGGCCACCGTCTGCTCGACGGCCCCGAGGCCGGCCGTCGCGACCGCGGCCACGGCCGTCGCGGGGGCACCCTGGCCGCGCCCGGGACGCGGCGCGGACCCGTACCCGAGATCGGCGAGGAGGTGCGGGACGCCGGCCACGACCTGAACCTCAGCGCCGAACTCGCGCAGCAGCGCCAGGCAGCCCTCGGATGCCGGCGCATCGAGCGGTCCCGGGACGACGAAGACGGCGCGACCCTGCTCCATCGCCCACGAGGCCGTGATGAGCGCGCCGCTCCTGGCCGGCGCCTCGACGACGACCGTCGCATCCGACAGGCCGCTGATGATCCGGTTGCGCCGAGGAAAGGTGCCGACCGTCGGCTCCACGTCCGGGGCGTATTCGGAGACCACCGCCCCGCCCCTCGCCACGATCGCGTCCGCCAGCTGGTCGTGCGCCCGCGGCCCGCGGTGGGCGTGTCCGCCGCCGATGACCGCGATCGTCGTGCCGCCGGCGCGAACGGTGGCTTCGTGCGCCGCGCCGTCGATCCCGTAGGCGAGACCGGACACGACCGCCGCGTCGACCCCGACGAGGCCGCGGGCGATCCGACCGGCGACGGCCCGGCCGTGCCCCGATGGCCGGCGCGTCCCGACGACCGCCACGGCTCGCTCCCGGCGCAGCGCGCCGACGTCGCCGCGGACGAACAGCACCGACGGTGGGAGCTGGACCCGGGCGAGCCTGCGCCGGAAAGGCACGCTCCTCCAGGGTCACCACCAGCAGCCCGAGCGTCCGCAGCCGGGCGAGCAACCTCGGCCCGTCCTGGACCGCGCCGGCGATCCGCGCCGCGACCTTGGCGTCGATGGGGCGATCCCGGTGGCGTCGGCTGTCGTGCAGGTCGGTCGGTGTGGCGGCAAGTCGCGCCGTGGCGCCGGGCCGGGCGGCATCGGCGAGGACCGCTCGGGCCGTGCCGTAGCGGGCGAGCAGGGCGGCGAACCCGATCGGTCCGAGCCCCTCGACGGCGGCGAGGACCGCCCACGCATCCCGTTCCGCATCGGCGGCGACCGGCATCTGGGCAGGGTCGGATGGATCCGAGTCCGGTCGAGCCGTGGACGTCTCGCGGTCCAGCCGATCCGGCCGGTCCGGCCACGCCGACGCCGAGCATCAGGATGCCAGCGCGTCGAGCCGGCGCCGCGACGACGACCGGAACCAGGAGGCTTCGTCGAGGTGGTCGTCGCAGACCTCCGGAACACCGGCCAGGTCCGCGATGGTGCGCGCCACGCGCAGCAGCCGCTCCGTGCCACGTCCGCTGGCGGCCTCCGCCTCGCTGAGCTCGATGAGCCGCCGGCGTGCACCCGGACGCAGCCGGCATGCCGCTCGGAGCGCGGGCCCTCGAAGACGACCGTTGAGCCGCCCGCCATCGCGCCCGACACTCACGGCACGGACCGCGGCGATCCGCAGCGCCACGTGCGCACTGTCCTCGGGCGCCCTGGCGGCCACCAGCTCGGGGGCCGGGACGCGGGTCATCGGGACCCACAGGTCGATCCGGTCGCGCAGCGGGCCGGACACTCGGCGCTGGTAGCGCTCGATCACGTCGTCCGTGCACGCGCACCGTCCGTCCGGCGTGGCGCCGGCGAGGCCGCAGGGGCACGGGTTCATCGCCGCGATGAGCTGGAACCTGGCCGGGAAGGTCGTCACCCGCCCGGCGCGAGCGATGACCACCCGCTCGTCCTCGAGCGGCTGGCGCAGGGACTCGAGCACGTCGCGATCGAACTCCGCCAGCTCATCGAGGAACAGGACCCCGTGATGGGCGCGGGTGATCTCGCCCGGGGACAGGTTCGGCCCGCCGCCGACCATCGCCGCATACGACAGCGTGTGGTGGGGTGCGCGGAACGGCGGTCGTCGCTGGAGATCGTGGATCGGTCCTTCGCCTGCCGCCGACGCCACGATGCTGACGGCCAGCGCAGCCCGGTCGTCGAGGGGTGGCAGCAACGACGGGATCGTGCGCGCCAGCAGGGTCTTGCCGACCCCGGGAGGACCGGACAGGAGCAGCCCATGGCCGCCGGCCAGCGCGATCTCGAGGGCCCGCCGCGCCTGCGCCTGTCCCCGCACCTCCGCGAGGTCGGGCACGGAGGGACCGTCGCCCCGGCTTGCGACGATGGGTGCGCGTCTGGTCCCCGGCAGGTTCGACGGCCCGACCGTGACGCGCGGCATCGCGACCCGTCGGCGACGCGTCCTCCGGCCCTGCACCACATCGGCCGCCTCGGCCAGCGTCGCGACGGCGACGATGTCGATGCCGTCGACGAGTCGGGCCTCGTGCATCGGCGGCCGTCGGGACCACGACCCGGCGGACGCCGCCGGCTCGCAGCGCCGCGACCATCGGGAGGATGCCCGGGCACCGGCGCGACCTCGCCGCCGAGCAGGAGCTCCCCGAGCAGCGCCGGGTGGCCGGCCCCGGCACGGCCCTGCTCCGAGCCGAGCAGGATGGCGACGGCCATCGCCAGATCGAGCGAGGCGCCGGCTTTCCGGAGGTCCGCCGGGGCGAGGTTGATCGTGATCCGCCGCGCCGGCCAGGTGTAGCCGGCATTGCGGATCGCCCCGCGGACCCGCTCGCGGGCCTCCGTCATCGCCGTATCGGGCAGGCCGACCATCGTGCAGCCGGGCAGGCCCGGCGCGACGTCCGCCTCGACGCGGATGATCCGACCCTCGAGGCCGTGGAGCGTGGCCGAGGCGACGACAGCGAGCATGCCCGAACGCTATCGGGCGACCCTCACCCGGGACTTATCGCGATGGCAGGTGACCGCGCGCCGGCGCCGCGGGACTGGCTAGCGGGTGGCGGCGGCGGTCGCGGCCACGGCGGCCGGCTTGTCGATCGCGCGGGCGAAGTGGAGCAGGCTGCTGCCCAGCGCCGAGTCGGCCTTGGTGAACATGAACGGCGCACCGGAGTTGAGGGCGCTGATGGCCCCGCGGTACTCGTTGACGACCTGGTGGTCGATCGTCCGCTTGAGCGCGCCCTCGGCGTTCTTGACGTTGATGCCGGTGAACGCGTTCGACCGGTTGAGCACGAGCTGGGTCTTGCTCGTGGGGTAGCCGAGGTGGTTCATCGTCTCGAGGATGAGGCGCACGTTCTTGAGGCACGACAGGTCCGCGGTCATGACCACGAACACGGACTCGGCCGCCTCGAACACGCCCAGGTTGACGTCGTCGAGCCGCTTGTCGACGTCGATCAGGATGTAGTCGTACATCGTCGTGAGCTGCTCGCCGATGAGCGGCAGGTGCTCCGGTCGGACCAGCTCGGCGGTCTCCGGCGATGGCGGCGCGAGCAGCAGGTCGACCCCCGAGTCGTGCTTGACCATGACCTGGCGGACGAGCTCGGCGTCGATCGACGGCGCGGTCACGATGTCGACGACGCTCTTCTTGTCGAGCCCGAGATCGAGGAAGACGCGGTGGTCCCCGAACTGGAGGTTGCCGTCGACGAGGGCGACCTTGCGCCCGAGCTCGCGGTGCAGGGCGATCGCCGCGTTGATCGCGATGGTCGTCGTGCCGACGCCGCCCTTGGCCCCGTAGAAGGCGAGGATGCGGCCCATCGGCGGCCGGGCGAGCAACGCATCACGCGGGGCGAAGCGCGCCAGCAGGCTCTTGATGCGGGCGAGCAGCTCGGCCGGGTGGAACGGCTTGATGAGGTAGTCATCCGCCCCGGCGCGCAGGCCACGGACCTTCTGCTCGACCTCACGCTCGGCCGTGAGCATGATGATCGGCACGTGCGAGGAGCCGCCCTCCTCGCTGCGGATCTTGGCCGCGACCTGGTAGCCGTCGAGCTTGGGCAGCTGGACGTCGAGGAGGATGAGGTCCGGCGCCTCGGCTCCCCACAGGCGGAAGCCCTCGGCGCCATCGGGCGCGATGACGACGTCGTACCCCTCCTGCTTGAGGGTGTACTGCAGGAGTCGCTGGACATTGGCGTCGTCGTCGACGACAAGGATCTTGGCCGCCATCAATCCTCCGCGGGCATGGCTCGTGCGCTGCGTTCGGTCGGTGGGGCGGCTGGGGCCCCCGAAGACGGCATCATATCGTGCCCCCCGAGGCCGTCGGCCCCCCGCTCGGCATGGTCAGTCGCGGGCCTCCTGCAGGGCCACCCGCAGGAAGTCCGTGACGCGCCGCTCATAGTCCTGCGGAGCCACGGCATGGGCGCCGGCGTGCTCCGCACCGGGGACCTCCCAGTGCTCGGCGTGTGGTCCGGCGAGCGCGGCCAGGCGACGACCGGCCTCGGGCGACACGGTCGTGTCGGCGCCGCCGTGGATGAGCAACAGCGGGATCGGCTCGACGAGCGCGACGATGCGGGCAGGCTCGGTCGCGCGCGGATCGGCGCCGAGGAGGTCCGCGGCCCCGTCGAACAGGCGGCTCGCGGTGAACCGTCGGGCCGGGCCGGGCAGCCGGTTGGCGATCGGCTCGACCAGCTCGGGCGCGACCGAGTCGCCGACCACGGCGACGATGCGCGGACGCGGGGCATCGACCGGATGGCGCGTGGCGGCCACGTCGGCGTCCGCAGCGGCGAGCGAGCCGTCGCCGAGCACGACGACCGAGGCGATCGCGGTGATCCCGCCCATCGACGACCCGACCAGCGCGACCCGGGTGATGCCACGCTCGCCGAGCCAGGCAAGGGCGCCGGCCACGTCCTCGACCTCGAGGAGCCCGAACGTCGACGGCCCGTCGTCGCTGCCGCCGTGGCCCCGGAAGTCGAGGCCGAGGACGCCCGCGGTCGTGCGCAGGAACGGCCCGTACTCGACGAGGTCCGGGGCGATCGAGCCGGAGTAGCCGTGGAGCAGGACGATGGCCTCGTGCGGGTCGGCCGCCCACGCCGCACCGTCCGGATCCGGCTGCTGGCGGCAGCCAGCGCGCCGCGAGCCGGAGGCCATCGCGGGCGCGCAGGCGGACGACCTCGCCACCCAGCGCGTCGAGGGCCGGGCCGAGGCGGGCCTCGTCGGGGATCGTCCGCGGACCGGCCAGCAGCCGCTCGGCGCCGCGTCGCCTGGCGACCCGCAGGATGACGACCGATGCCGCGGCTGCCAGGCCACCGAGGATCGCCGGTCGGATCACCCTGGCAGCCCCGCCGATCCCAGCGCACTCGAACACGATCCGGCTCCACGTCTCGAGGTCATCCACGACGGCGACGACCTCGGCCGGCTCGACGAAGCGACCCTCGAGCTTGTCCGTCTCGCGCACCTCGACCGGTCGGCCCTCGGCGTCGGCCACGAACACGACGCCGAGGTGGACGGCCCCGACGGCGGTCGTGTCGTCGTTGAGCAGGGCGAGCGGCACGAACTCCGGCTCGAAGTCGGCCACGAGCTCCTCTCGCCACTCCCGGCGCAACCCGCCGAACAGGTCGGCATCACCCGGATTGAGGTGGCCGCCGACGCCGATCGACCAGCGGTCGTGGAGCCGGGCGTCGCCGCCCGCACGGGTCCGCCGCATGAGGAAGTAGCGGGCGCCGTCGCGCAGGACGAGGTACGGGATGACCTGCTTGTGCGTCGGGTCGACCTCCATGGCATCCCGTGGCTCGAACCGACCGACCGACGCGACCGTGTCGAGGAAGGCGTCGAGGCCATCGGTCCGCAGGCCGAGCCAGCCGGCCTCGTCCGGGACGGCCGTGCGCGGGATGACGAGGACGCGCTCGTCGCTCATCGATCGGACGCCTCGAGGACGGCTCGGGCCGCCGACAGCCGGTCCTCCACCGTGGCCGGATCCGGTCCGCCCGGGCGCTCCAGCTCGGTCGCCCAGGTCTCGAGGACCGCCACGAGGTCCCGGATGCGGGCGGCGACCGCCGGCGCGTTGGTCGTGACGATGCCGCTCCCCATGGCCACGTCCCCACGGGCCAGGCGGGTCATGTCGCGCCAGCCGGAGGCGGCGACGGACCGCGCCTCGGGCCAGTCCTGGCGCGCGCCCGGCGGGTGATCCAGCGACGGCCTCGACGAGCGCGGCCGCCACGACGAGCGGCAGGTGACTGATCCCGGCGACCGCCTGGTCGTGGGCGGCGGCCGACATCCGCAGCGGCCGCGCGCCGACGGCCCGGGCCAGGGCCTCCACGCGCTCGACCGCGGCCGCGTCCCGCCCCGGGACCACGACCCACGGCCGATCGACGAACAGGTCCGCCCTCGACGCGGCGTAGCCGGCCTGGTCCGATCCGGCCATCGGGTGGCCGCCGACGTAGGGCAGGCCGAGCGCGGTCGCGCGCAGCGTGAGTGCGGCCTTGGTGCTGGCCACGTCGGTGATGACGACATCCGGCGCCAGGGCCGGCCGCGGCTCCGCCGCCAGATCGTCGAGCAGCGCGAGACAGGCGGGCACGGGTCCGGCCAGGATCGACGAGCTCGGCACCGTCGACCGCGCTCCGGGGATCGGCGGCCGCGGCATCCAGGACGCCATCGCGGACGGCGGCGGCCGGCCCGTCCCCGGTCGGGCTCCAGCCGGTCAGGACCAGCGGCTGCGTCGCCGCCGGCGACCGAACGCCGTGGGACCCGCCGCGCGCAGGGCACGGGCCACCGAGCCACCGATCAGCCCGAACCCGAGGAAGGCGACACGCACGCCGCCGAGTATCGCAGTCGGCGGACGAGGCCGTTCCAGCGCGGTGTACCATCGGACGCCTGCGGCGAGGTCGACGGAGCGGGGACGTGTCCGGGGCCGCTCGCCGTGAGGAGGGATCTGCCGGTCGTGGTGTCTACGCCGACCCGCGTGCTCCTCGTCGACGACCACCAGCTGTTGACCGACTCGCTCGCACGTCTACTCACCGCGGAGCCGGACATCGAGGTCGTCGGCATCGCCGCGAGCGTCGCCGAGACCCGGCGTCAGACGAGCCCCCGAGTCGACGTCGCCCTGATGGACTACCGCCTGCCCGACGGCACCGGCGCGGATGCGACCCGCATCGTCAAGGCCCGCTGGCCGTCGGCCCGCGTCGTGATGCTGACGGCGGTCCAGGACGACGAGACCGTGCTGGAGTCGATCCAGGCGGGCGCCGACGGCTACCTGACCAAGGACCGCGCCGTCGACGACGTCGTGGCCGCGGTGCGCGACGCCCACAACGGGGAGACGCTGCTGCCCCGGTCGGTCGTGATGGGCATCGCCCAGCGCGTCGCGTCGGGCCGCGGGCGCTCGCTGGACCGGCCACCGATCGAGCCGCTGACGGCGCGCGAGCTCGAGGTCCTTCGTGCCCTCGCCGAGGGCCTGACGACGCCCCAGATCTGCGATCGCCTGTCGATCTCCCGGAACACGCTGCGGACGCACGTCCAGCACGTCATGACCAAGCTCCACGCGCACTCGAAGCTGGAGGCGGTCACGGTCGGCCTGCGCTACCGGATCATCGAGCCGCCGCGACCGGACGAGGGCCTGTACTGACCTCGTCGCCCGTCTGACGCCGGTCTAGGCCGTGCTGGATCGTCGTCGGCGGGTGGTCCGGCGGTCGGCCTCCCGCCGTTCGCCCTCGCCCTTGGGCGGCCCGGGATCGTCGGGCGGGTTCTGCCGACGGTTCGCCTCGCGTCGGTCCAGCCTCGCGGCGCTCGCGGTCCAGGGACGACCCGCAGCGCGGGCATCGGCGTTCCTCGGCATCGAGCGACTCGAGCGGCGACACGGTGTAGATCTGGCGCCCGCAGGCCCAGCAGGCCAATCTCGGCATGGGAACCCCGATGTTCGACAGGACGGCGACGATGTGTCGCACGGAGCGGGCCGGATCGCGCGTGGATACGACAGATGCATGATGCGCGACCCACGGCCGTGGCGTCATCATCTGGGCACGCGGCCACTCCGGTGGTCGTCGCGGTCGCGCCGAGTGTGCTGACCGCTCGAGTGACGGGTCGTCCCTTCTCCCCCCAGGGGACGACCCGTCACTTCTTCGTTTTCGGGCGGTTTCTCGCCGGCGATCAGACGCCGGCGCCGACCACGGGCAGGGCGGCCAGGGCGGCCTCGACCTTGTCCGCCGGGTACTCGTAGTCCTCGAGCTGCCCGGACAGGTAGCGCTCGTACGCGGACAGGTCGAAATGACCGTGGCCGCACAGGTTGAACAGGATGACCCTGGCCTCGCCGGCCTCGCGGGCAGCGACGGCCTCGTCGATGGCGACCCGGATGGCGTGGGTCGGCTCGGGCGCCGGGAGGATCCCCTCGGCCCGGGCGAACCGCACGCCGGCCTCGAAGCTCGAGCGCTGGTGGACGCTGCGGGCCTCGATGTAGCCGTGCTCCTTGAGCAGGCTCACCAGTGGCGCCATGCCGTGATAGCGCAGGCCGCCGGCGTGGATCGGCTCGGGCACGAAGTCGGCGCCGAGCGTGTGCATCTTGACCAGCGGGGCCATCTTGCCGGTGTCCCCGAAGTCGTAGGCGTACACGCCGCGGGTGAGGCTCGGGGCGGCCTCCGGCTCGACCGCGATGATCCGGTGGTTGGCGCCGTCGCGGAAGTTCCGGCCGAGGAACGGGAAGGTCGAG
Source organism: uncultured Chloroflexia bacterium (assembly GCA_963776925.1). Classification (GTDB taxonomy): domain Bacteria; phylum Chloroflexota; class Limnocylindria; order Limnocylindrales; family CSP1-4; genus SPCO01. The sequence continues at coordinate 26,963 of CAVZON010000001.1, forward strand.
CCCGGCGAAGTTGGACCCACCGCCGGTGCAGCCGATGATGATGTCCGGTGACTCGCCGGCCATGCCCATCTGCTCGATGGCCTCCTGGCCGATGACGGTCTGGTGCAGGAGCACGTGGTTGAGCACCGAGCCGAGGGCGTACTTCGTGTCGTCGCGGGTCGCGGCATCCTCGACGGCCTCGCTGATGGCGATCCCGAGCGACCCGGGACTGTCCGGCGTCTCGCCCAGGACGCGGCGGCCGTAGTTCGTCGTCGGGGACGGGCTGGCCACGACCTCGGCGCCGTAGGTCTCCATGAGGATCCGCCGGTACGGCTTCTGGTCGTAGCTGGCGCGGACCATGTAGACCTTGACCTCGAGGCCGAACAGGGCGCCGGCGAACGCCAGCGCACTCCCCCACTGCCCGGCGCCGGTCTCGGTCGCGAGCCGCTTGACCCCTTCCTGCTGGTTGAAGAACGCCTGCGGGATGGCCGTGTTCGGCTTGTGGCTGCCGGCCGGACTCACGCCCTCGTACTTGTAGTAGATGTGGGCCGGCGTATCGAGCGCGCGCTCGAGTCGATGGGCCCGGTACAGCGGGCTCGGGCGATACAGGCGGTAGGCGTCGCGGACCGGCTCGGGGATCTCGACGTCGCGCTCCTGCGAGACCTCCTGCCCGATGAGCGCCATCGGGAACAGCGGCGCGAGGTCGTCCGGGCCGATCGGCTGGTGGGTCCCCGGATGGAGCGGCGGCGCGGGCGGGACCGGCAGGTCGGCCGCGATGTTGTACCAGGAGCGCGGGATCCGCGACTCGTCGAGGACGAACTTCGTCTGGCGCGGATCCCGCCATGGCTGCCTCCTGGGTGGGTCCGTCCCCGACGAGCGCCGGCGGGACGGACCGGCAGCCTACTGCGTGCCACCTCGGCGTCGCAACCGGCGCGACCGCGGACCGGGTCGCGACGGTCGGCTTGGCCGGGTCGCCCACGCGGTGGCACCCAGGGCCAGGGGCAGGATCACGATGATGCCGCTGTCGGCCGAGCCGCTGTTGCCCTTGCCGCCGGAGCACGGCCGATCAGGCGGTTGGCTGCCCTTGGACTTGCCGGGGGGCGGCGCGCCGTCCGACGGGCAGGGCGGCTTCGGCTTCGCCGTCTTGTCGGGCTTCGGGGTCTTGTCCGGCTTGTCGGTCGGCTTGGCGGTCGGCTTCGGGGTCGCCGGCGGCTCGGCCGTCGGCGACGGCTTGGCGGTCGGCTTCGCCGTCGGCGACGGTTTGGCGGTCGCCGAGGGCTTCGGAGACGGCGACGGCTTGGCCGTCGGCGATGGCTTCGGGGTCTTCGTCGGGCGCGCGGTCGGGAGCGGCGACGAGACGGCGGTCGGCGCCGGTGACGGGGCGACGGTCGGCGGCGCGGTCGGCGGTCGTCGTCGGCGGGGCGTCGGTGGGTGGCGCACCGGTCGGTGGCGCACCCGTGGGCGGAGCCGGTGACGGCGTGCCACCGGGTCCGTCGGTCGGTCCGCCTGGGCCGCCCGGGTTCGGGGTGGTGCCCGGCGTGCGGCCACCGGCGATGGCGGTCGGTGATGCTGACGCGACGGATGGCGACCCGCCGGGACCGATCGAGGGGACGAGGACCGGCGGCGTCAGGCCGGGAGACGGCGCCGGGGACGGCGCGGGGGATGCCAGCGACGGGGACGGCGACGGTCCGGCCGGCGGGAGCGTCGGAACGACAGCGATGACGGGGCTCGGACTGGGGACCGCAGCGTCCCGCTGCTGGATCCCGACCCCGCCCAATCCCAGCGCGACGGTCGCGAGGACGAGATTGACGACGCCAAGGGCGAGGACGAGTCGAACGCGCTGGCTGGACGTCACCCGATGGTGTCCTCCTGGCATGTGTCACGTGCCCGGACGACGCGCGGCGTCCCGACTCAGCGCAGATGGTACACGTGTTCGGTCCCCGGGCGTCAGCGGCCGAGTTCCACGGCCTCCACGGGCTCGTAGCGGGCGGGTCCGCCACCGGTGATCGACTCGAACAGCACCAGTCGCTCCAGTCGGCACGGGATCGAACGATCCCCGAGCGCCGCGCCGAGGCGCCCGGCCACGAGTGATCCGGCCACCAGCCCGTCCGAACGGGCCAGCGTCAGGTGAGCACGGACCGGTCGATCGTCGACCGGCCAGCCGGCCTCGAGCAGCTCGGCGTTGGCGGCCTGCGCCAGCTGCGCGATCTCCGCGTCGCCGGTGGGCACGCCGATCCACAGCGTGCGCGGCCGCCCGTGCGCGGGGAACGTCCCCGTGCCGGCCAGGACGGCGTCGATCGGCGTTGCGCCGTGAGCGATCCGGCGGACCGCTTCGACGGTCGGCGGGATGCGGTCATCGAGCGTGGGGCCGAGGAAGCGCAGGGTCAGGTGCAGGCCATCGAGACGGACCCAGCGCACGTCATGCATGCCCGACGGCAGCTCGTCGGCGCGGACGCTGGCCACGAGGTCGCTGATGGCATCGACCGCCTCGGTCGGGAGTGGCAGGGCCACGAACAGCCGACGACCGGGCTGACCCGCGTAGGGATCGCCCCGCCGGCTCCGCCCGCTCACCGGCGTCGACTCACGAGCGACGGATCACGACTGGCCGATGGTCGCGCCGTGCTCGGCCTGCCACAGCTCGCGGTCGGCGCGCAGGACCTCGTGGGCCCGGTCGCGGTCCCGCCAACCGACCATCTCGACGGTCTTGTCCTCGAGCGCCTTGTACGTCTGGAAGAAGTGCTCGATCTCGACCAGGCGGTGTGGTCGTACCTGCTCGAGCCGTTCGATGTGCTGCTGGTGGGCGTCGCCCAGGGCGACGCACAGCGTCTTGAAGTCGAAGCCCTTCTCGTCGCGCATCTCCAGGCCGCCGATCGGCCGCGCCCACACGTGGCAGCCGGTGAACGTCGGCTCGTCGATGATCAGCAGGGCGTCGGTGTGGTCGCCGTCACCGGCCCGCGTGCCCTCGATGAATCCGTAGTCGAAGTTGTAGAAGACCGCGCTGCTCAGGACCCGGTCGAGCCGGTAGACATGGGCGTCTTCGTCGTACTCGTACTTGTTCCGCGATCCGCGCGGGATCTCGACCACGATCTCGACGACATCCGGGAACGGCCCAGGGCTCTCCATGCCGCCAGTGTAGGCGCCACCACGCCCGCGGACGCGTGTGAGCGGGCACGGCGCCAGTGACGGACGTGCCGATGAAGCCGGAGCGGCCATCTGCGTCGGCGGCTCAGGTGGTGTCAGCGCAAGGCGGAGCCGAGCACCGGAGCGAGCGCACCTCGAAGGTGCGTGAGCGAGGCGCGCAGGCGACAACGCGGCGATGGCGCCGCATCAGCCGCCGGCCTAGTCGTTGTAGAGGCGTTCCTCGATCAGCTTCTCCTGCACCGTCCGACCGCTGGGGTCGAAGCAGGAGAACTCGAAGTGCTTCTCGAACTCGAGGTCCACGTTGTCCTGGCCACCACGGTTCTTCTCGACCGACACGATGACCCAGTCGCGGAAGCGCTGCGCCTGGTACGGGTTGAACTCGATGTTGACCTTGGCGACGATGTGGTACTTCTCGTTGAGGATGAGGATGATGTCGGCCTCGTAGTTGATGGCCGACGAGCCGCGCAGGTGGAAGTTGCGCAGGCGGCTCGCCTTGAGCCCTTCCTTGTCGGCGGCGACGATCGAGACCATCGGCACGTCCTCGGACAGGGCGATGTCCTTGAGGCCGTTGACGATGTAGGTGACCTTCTCCGACTCGTTCTCGGGCTCCGGGATCTGGGGCACCTTCTGCATGTAGTCGACGAAGACCACGAGGCGACGCTCGCCGGACATCTCGCGATGCTGCTGGACGAGCTTGCGCATGTTGTCGATCGTGCCGGCCGTCTGCGAGCCGCGCAGCAGGAACAGGTTCTGGCCGTAGCGCGCGATGCGATCGAGCGACGGGCGCAGCCGCGGGTTGTTGGCCAGCTGCGGAGCCGTCGCGCCTTCCGCCATCCACGTCCCGAGGATCTCCTTGCGGACATCCTGGATCTTGATGGCGCCGGTCTTGTGCGGCAGGTGGGCGAGCGCCGACTCCATGGCGATGAGGCGGTTCATCAGGTACGCCTCGTCGTGCTCGAAGCAGATGTAGAGCACGTTGGCCTGGCCACCCGACGCGATGTTGCGCGCCATCTGGAGGGCCATCGTCGTCTTGCCGGTGCCCTGGGCGCCACCGATGAGCATGAGCTCACCCGCGCGCAGGCCGGTGCCGATCGTCTTGTCGAGCGGCGTGAACCCGAGGGGGACGGGCTGATACTCGGCCAGGTGCCCGGTCGTGACCCGCTCGTTGAGGTCGACGAGGACGTCCAGCGCCGACCGGGGCGCCATGCTGCCATTGGCCGTATCCAGACGCCAACCGGTGGCTCCGGCAGTCTGTTCGGCGATCGGGTCGGTCTCGGTGGTCACGCGGTTCGTTCCTCCCCGGAGGGGTGCGTTCGCGGCGGTGCAGCGACGCGCCAAGGGTAGCATCCGAAAAGGCCGGAATCACCCACCCGGACTGTGCAGGTCCGCACCACCACCCGCGAAGCGTCCGGTCCTCGTGCTCAGGCCGCGGGTCAACGCGGCAGGGCGGCGATCTCGTCGAAGGTGGCGACGATGGCGCGGATGGCGCCCTCGTAGTTGTCGAGCAGCATCCACTCGTTCGGCGCGTGGGCGTTGTCGTGGGGCTGGGCGAAGCCGAGGAGCACGACCGGGAGGCCGAGGACGCGACCGAAGTCGGCCGTGACCGGGATCGAGCCGCCCTCGCGGGTGAACAGCGGCGCCCGCCCGAAGACCGTCTCGAGGGCGCGGGCCGCGGCCTGCGTGTACGGGCAGGTCGAGCGGGGTCCGGCTGGGCCGGCCACCGCCGAGGTCCTGGACCGTGACGGTCACGCCGGGCGGAGCGATCGCCAGGACGTAGTCGCGGACCCGCTCGAAGATGGCCGTGGGGTCCTGGTCGGCGACGAGCCGGCAGCTGACCTTGGCATGGGCATGGGCCGGGATGATCGTCTTGGAGCCGTGGCCCTGGAATCCGCCCCAGATGCCGTTGACGTCGAGGGTCGGGCGCGTCGCGCGTCGCTCCAGGGTCGAGAAGCCGGCCTCGCCGACGAGGGCCGTCACGCCGGTCGCCTCCCGATACGCCTCCTCGTCGAACGGCAGCGCGGCCATCGCGGCGTGCTCGGCCTCGGTCAGCTCGACGACCTCGTCGTAGAAGCCGGGGACGCGGATCCGGCCATCGGGGCCCTTGAGCGCGGCGATGATCTGGGCCAGCGCGTTGGCCGGGTTCTCGACCGAGCCGCCGAAGCCGCCCGAATGGAGGTCGACCGGCGAGCCGACGACGTCGATCTGGCAGTACATCAGCCCGCGCAGGCTGAGCGTGATCGACGGGAGGTTGCCCTCGAAGAACCCGGTGTCGCTGATGATCGCGACATCCGCGGTCAGCCGCTCTCGATTGGCCTCGAGCCAGGCCGCCAGGTGCGCGGAGGAGCTCTCCTCCTCGCCCTCGAACACGTAGCGCACGTTGACCGGGAAGCCGCCGCGGATCGCGGACAGCGCCCGGGCCGCCATCACGTGGGCGTGGATCTGGCCCTTGTCGTCGGCCGCGCCACGGGCCAGCATCCGGCCGTCCTCGATGACCGGCTCGAACGGCGGCGAGTGCCACAGGTCGAGCGGGTCGACCGGCTGGACGTCGTAGTGCCCGTAGACGAGCACCGTCGGGGCGCCCTCGGCGTGGAGCCAGTCGCCGTAGACGACGGGGTGGCCGCCGGTCTCGGCGACCTCGACATGCTCGACGCCGGCTGCCTCGAGCGCGTTCGCCAGCCACTCCGCCGCCCGACGCACGTCGGGCGCGTGCTCCGGCAGGGCCGAGATGCTCGGGATGCGCAGGAAGGCCTGGTAGTCGGCGAGCCGGTCGTCGCGGGTCGCGCTGAGGTGCTCCTCGAGACTCGTATGGAGGTCGGCGGTCGTGTGGGTCATGGCCGGATTCTAGGGCGCGCGGCGCGAACGGGCGAAGTCGAGCGTGACGGGCCATCCGCGGCCATCGAACCTTTCGGGCCTCCCCTGCCCCTATACCCTCGAAGCGCCTCGGACCGACCGGGGCCCCAGAGGAGCCACGGATGACGGTGGACCTGGTCGAGCGCGCACGGACGGGCGATCATGACGCCTTCTCGCGGCTCGTCCAGCTCGACGGTGACCGCTGCTATGCGATCGCCATCGGGATCCTCCGCGACCGTGATCGTGCACAGGACGCCGTCCAGCAGGCATTCATGCTCGCCTGGCGCGACCTGCCCCAGCTCCGGGACGCGGCTCGGTTCGAGCCATGGCTGCATCGACTCCTTGTCCGCGCCTGCTACCAGGAGGCCCGCCGACACCGGCGCTGGAACATCCACGTGATGTCCCTGCCGGACGAGGGACCGGACGAGCCCGGCAACGGCGACTCGACCGTCTCGGTCAGCGAGCGGGATGCCCTGGAACGAGCCTTCGTCGGCCTGTCGCCCGAGCACCGGGCCGTCGTGCTCCTCCATCACCACATCGGGTGGACCTTGCCGGAATGCGCCGAGATCCTCGGCGTGCCGATCGGAACGGTGAAGTCCCGCCTGTACTACGCGACCCGCCTGCTCCGCGCCTCGATCGAGGCCGCGGGGCGATCACCTCGATCCGAACGGATGCCGGCATGACCACTCCACGCGATCCCGACCTCATCCTCGGGGCATGGCTGGACGAGAACGCCGTCCCGCTCCCTGCCTCGACGCAACGGGCGATCGACGTCGCCATCCAGGAGATCCCACAACGTCGGCGGTCCACGTGGCTGCCGCGGAGGACCGAACCCATGAGCCTCATCCTTCGCTTCGGCATGGCCGCGGCGGCCGTCCTCGTCGTCGCCGTCGGCGCCGCGACGCTGCTCCAGCCGCCACCGGATCCCGGCTTCGGGACGAGCGCCTCGCCTGGCGTCTCGTCGAGCCCGAGTCCCGATCCTTCGACCTGGTCCACCTTCACCTCCGAGCGGTACGGCTTCGAGGTCCGCCATCCGGCCGGATTCGACGTCTATCCGGCCGCCGGTCAGTACCAGCCAGGCGTCGACAACGACGACCAGGTCGTATCGGACCGGATCACCGTCGGCGCCGGCTTCTCCGGCCTCTACTCGTCGAGCGCGCCACGCGAAGCCGGGACGCCGCCTGAACAGTGGATCGAGCGGTTCGTGTGCCCGTGCGAGCCGGATGTCACCTGGGAGTCACGCACCGTCGACGGCCGGCCCGCGCTCCAGCGGCTGACCAACATCGGCGAGGAGGCCGTCGAGATGTACGTCTTCACCAACGGGCGGGTCTACCGGTTCCTCGGCGTCAGCCTGCTGGTCCGGGATCAGCCGCTGTGGGAGGCCTTCGTGTCCACGATCAAACTCCACCCCGAGGATGCCGTCGACGAGCCGTGACCCGATCGCGGCACAGCGCCGGACATGGAACGGCCCCGGGCTTGCGCCCGGGGCCGTTCTTCGCGTTCGGGGTTGGGCGCCGGTCAGGCCGGCTGGGCGTTCGGCTCCGGGATCGGCTGGCCGGGTCCCACGACGACGAGGTGACCGCGATCGGTCGACTTCGGCGGCAGGTCGCTGAAGAGCTTCTCGAACTCCTCGGCGTCGACCGTCTCCTCGGCGACCAGCTTCTCGGCCAGGCCGACCAGGCGGTCGCGGTGGGTGGTCAGGACCTCCGTCGCGCGCTCGTAGGCGCGGTCGATGATGGCCCGGACCTCTTCGTCGATGGTCCGCGCGACATCGTCGCTGTAGTTGCGCTGCTCACCGATCTCCCGGCCGAGGAAGACCAGCTCGTCACGCTTCCCGAAGGACAGCGGGCCGAGCTTGTCGCTCATGCCGAACTCGGTGACCATGCGCCGCGCCAGGTCGGTCGCCTTCTCGATGTCGTTCGACGCGCCGGTCGTGGTGTCGCCGAAGATCATCCGCTCCGCGACGTTGCCGCCGAGCAGGCCCGCGATCTTGTCCTCGAACTCGGTCTTGGACTGGAGGTAGCGGTCCTCCTGCGGGAGGGCCATCGTGTAGCCGAGGGCCATGCCGCGGCTGATGATGGTGACCTTCGCGACCGGATCGCACTTGGGCAGGATCCGCTGCACGATGGCGTGACCGCCCTCGTGGTAGGCGATGATCGCCTTCTCGGCGTCCGAGATGACGCGCGACTTGCGCTCCGGGCCGGCGACGATCCGCTCCAGGGCCTCCTGGAACTCGGACATGCCGATGACCTTCTTGTTGCGCCGCGCCGACAGGATCGCCGCCTCGTTGACGAGGTTGGCCAGGTCGGCGCCGCTGAAGCCCGGCGACTGCTTGGCGATGCCCTCCACGTCGACGCCCTTGTCGAGCGGCTTGCCCTTCGTGTGGACCCGCAGGATCTCGGTCCGACCCCGCATGTCCGGGCGGTCGAGGATGACCTGGCGGTCGAAGCGACCGGGGCGCAGCAGCGCCGGGTCGAGGACGTCCGGTCGGTTGGTGGCGGCCACGACGATCACGTTCGTGTTCGTGTCGAAGCCGTCCATCTCGACGAGGATCTGGTTGAGGGTCTGCTCGCGCTCGTCGTGCGAGCCGCCCAGACCGGCGCCGCGCTGGCGGCCGACCGCGTCGATCTCGTCGACGAAGACGATGCACGGCGAGTTGCGCTTGGCCTGGTCGAACAGGTCGCGGACGCGGCTGGCGCCGACGCCGACGAACATCTCGACGAACTCCGAACCGGAGATCGAGAAGAACGGGACTCCGGCCTCACCGGCCACGGCGCGGGCCATCAGGGTCTTGCCGGTGCCGGGAGGGCCGACCAGCAGGACGCCACGCGGGATCCGCGCGCCGAGCGAGTTGAACTTCTCCGGGAACTTCAGGAACTCGACGACCTCCTGGAGCTCCGTCTTGGCCTCGTCCACCCCGGCGACGTCGTTGAAGGTCACGACGGTCTTGTTGCCGAGGAACATGCGCGCCCGGCTCTTGCCGAACGAGAGGGCCTGGTTATTGGTCCCCTGGGCCTGGCGCATCATGAAGAAGATGAAGCCGCCGATGATGAGCAGCGGCAGGACGGCGGTCAGCAGCAGCCCGAGCCACGAGGTGTCGGGGGCCGGCTCCGCGGCGAACTTCGGTGGATCCGAGGGGGGCGAACCGCCCGCGGCCGCCGCCTGGATGTCGCCGTAGACGTCGGTCAGGACGGTCGGGACGACGACCGTGTCGTGGCGCCGGTATCGTCGGTGACGGTCAGGGTCGTGCCCTGCTGGACGACATTGGTCACCTGGCCAGCCGCGACCTGATCGAGGAATTCGGAGTAACCGGTGGTGACGGTCGGGGAATTGGTCGAGATCCACGTGAACAGCAGCGCTGCCGTGCCCACGACCAGGACCAGCATCACGATGCCGTTCCGGAAGAACTTGGGGTTCAACGAGGAGCCTCCGGGGTGAGGGAGCGACGACCGGATCGCCGTCGCGTGGACCGAGTATAGCGTCGAGGTCGCTTGGCACCCCCTGACGGAGGTCCCGCTCCCCAACGTCCCTACGGACGGGTGGCGTCGCTGGATGGCGACGGCGGCCGAGGTGAAGGAATCGATACGGCCCTCCCGAGCGGGAGGGCCGTTCAGGGTCGCGTCTGGTAGCGGAGGGCGGATTCGAACCACCGACCAAGGGCTTATGAGTCCCCTGCTCTACCACTGAGCTACTCCGCCGGGCCGACATAGGGTACCGATGGGTCGCCACCGCGGCAACCGCGCCCGGGCGTCCGCCCGCGTCGCCAACGGCCCGACGCCGGGCGTGCTCAGCCCAGCTCGAAGGTCGTGACGCCGAAGATCCGCTCGACGGGTTCGAGCGGCGCCGTGCCGAGATACATCCGGGCGGTCTCGAACACCGGCGTCATCCCGCGACCCTCCGCGAGGCGGAGCGCATCGCGGTTCGGTTCCGGGACATCGAGGTACAGGGGCACGTCCCCGGTTCGAGCGGCGAGGCCGTCGAGCAGGCGGGCGGCATCGTCGGCGGTGTCGGCGAAGAGCGGCCCGATCTTGGCGCCCACCGCGCACGGCCGGACCACGCCATAGCCATGGACCGTCCCGTCGCGAACGACCGCCAGGCTCGCGCCACCGACCGGCCGGAGCCAGCCGTCGAGGAACGACGTCCGATCCGCCGGGAAGATGCCGCGGTCATAGGCGGCGATCGCTGCCCGGTCCGACCTCCAGCGACTCGACCAGGCCGAGCGGCTCGGCCCCGCCGCCACGACCCTCGTAGCGGATGTTGCGGCGCACGAGGCGGAACCCGGAGCGCGCATAGTCGGCCTGCCGGGCGACGACCCCATCGAGGCCGATCGTCCGCTCGCCGGCCAGCGCCAGGGCGGCCCGCCACATGGCCAGACCGTGTCCCTGACCGCGCCGCTCGGGTCGGACGATGTAGAGCCCGAGGAAGGCGAACGACGCGTCGTACCGAACGAGCGAGATCGACGCGACGGGCTCGTCGCCGAGCCAGCCGATCAGGAACCCGCCCGGATCGGCCCGGCGGAACGCGCTGGCGTCATCGATGCCGGGGTTCCAGCCCTCTGCGGCGGCCCACGCGAGCATCGACGACACGCCGGCCTGATCGGCTGGGCGGATGTCCAGGCGGGTGGCGGACCCGTCGAGCGGTGCCACGGCGGCGTGCTCGTCGGGTCGCGCTAGATGTTGCCGCCGAAGGTGTCGCAGTCGTTGACGGCGCCCGTCTGGTAGCCCCGGCTGAACCAGGTCACCCGCTGCTCGGACGAGCCGTGGGTCCACCCCTCTGGGTCGATCCGGCCGGTGGTCGCCTGCTGGATGCGATCGTCGCCGACGGCCTCCGCCGCGCTGATCGCCTCCTGGATGTCGCCCGGTTCCATGTCGGACGCCGCCGAGTGCGCCCAGACGCCGGCCAGGCAGTCGGCCTGGAGCTCCTGGCGGACCGACAGGTCGTTCTGGCGGCCGGGATCGCTCTGGGCCAGGCGCTGGACCTCCTCGCTGATGCCCAGGACGGTCTGGATGTGGTGCCCGTACTCGTGGGCCACGACATAGGCGATCGCGGTGTCACCGCCCTGCGCGCCGAAGCGCGATTGCAGCTCGTCGAAGAAGCCGAGGTCGAGGTAGATCTTCTGGTCGGCCGGGCAGTAGAACGGCCCCGTCGCGGACGACGCCGGACCACAGCCCGACGAGGTGCTGCCCTCGAACAGGACGAGGTCCTGCATCGGCAGCTGCTGCCCGTTGGCAGCGAAGGTCTCCTCCCAGAACACCTGGATGTCCTGGTTGGCCCAGGCCAGGAACTGGTCGGTGTCGTTCTCCGGGTTGAGCGTGCCGCCCGGCTCCGCCGCACCCGGCTGGAGCCCGGACAGGCCGCCAAGGCCGCCGCTGCCACCGCCGAGCACGCCGCTGAACAGCAGGAACGCGATGACGACGAAGATCAGGATCCCGCCGATGCCGCCGCCGGCCTTGCCGCCGGGGATCGGGATCGGGAGGCCACCGCCACCGCCGCTGAGGACGGAACCGAAGCCACCGCCGCCCTGACCGCGGCGGTCCTCGATCCGGTCGAATCCGGTGTTTCGCTTCCACTTCATGATCGTGTCGCCCCTCTCGTTGCCACTGGGTGCCCGCAGCCTACGCCGGGATCCCCGCGGCCCCGCATCGCACCGCCCGGTCGCGGCCTTGCACGCGTATCGCGGCTAGGCCATCTCGTACAGGCGGCCGGTGGCGACGTCGTAGATGAGCCCATGGACCGGCACGTGCCGCAGGAGCGGGTGGGTGCGGATGCGGTCCACCTGATCGCGCAGGTTCGCCTCGAGGTCCGGGAAGGCGCCGAACGCGATGTCGATCGAGTCCGGCGCGGCGCCGGTCAGCAGGGCGGCCCGGGCGCGGATGTCGGCCTCGCTCGCGCCATGCAGGCCGCACCCGCTGTGCTCGATGACGATGATCTCGTTGGTCCCCATCAGCTGCTGGCTGACGATGAGCGAGCGGATGACGTCGTCGGTCACGAGGCCGCCCGCGTTGCGGATGATGTGGGCATCCCCTGCCCGCAGGCCGAGCGCATCCTCGATCGCGATGCGTGCGTCCATGCAGGCCACGATGGCCAGCCCGGTCAGGGGCGCGGCGGTCAGCTTCGAGCGGTCGAAGGCGTCGGCATAGCGCTGGTTCTCGACCAGCGCACGCGCGAATTCGGAGGGTGCGTCGTCCACGGTGGTACGACGGCGAGCGCTGGTCAGCGTTCCGAGGTCGTCGACCCGTACCGGTCGATGACCTCGCCGATGGTCAGCTCGCCGAAGCGCTCCCCGAGCTGGTCCTTGGCGACCCGCCACATCGTGCGCAGCGGGCGTGGGCCGGTGGTCTCCAGTCGGGCGAGCTGGACGTCGGCGAAGCGCGAGATGCCGGGCACCGTGCGCAGGTCATCGGCGAGCTTCTGCGCCGCCTCGTCGACGGTCGTCGCACGGGTGACGTCCAGGCTGGCCGGACGGCCCGCCGTGCTCGCGGGTCGGGCCGGTCCGGCGGCCGTGTCGGTGCGTGGGGTCGCGGCGCTGGTGGCTGCGGCGCGGAGCGCCCGATCGGCATCGGCCATCGCGGCGTCGATCGCCTCCGGCGTCTCGAACCGTGGCGGCGCGGCTCTCGGCCGCCGGCGTGGTCGCTGCCGCGGCACCGCCGCCGCGCCGTCGCTGGTGGCAGTTCCCCGGGATCGTCTCGACGCCGCATCGCTGGAGCTGGCGGCGCCGGCCTGCGCGGTCCCCGGCGGTGTCCCGCCGGCCGGTGGGGTCGAGCTGCCGCTCGCGCCGCCACGTGGCGCGCTCGGCGGCTTCGGCGGCGTCGTCCCACCGCCGCCCCGCGGCCGGACGGCGGCTCGTCGCTGCTCGTGCCGAGCGCCTTGTTGAGCAGGTCCGGGATGTCGATGCCGGTCAGGCCCTTCACCGTCGTCGAGGCCTCGGTCACGGTCCGGGTCACGTTCTTGACGACGTCGGACGCCCCCTCGTTGGACAGCACGGTCAGGGTCTCGATGTTGCTCATCGGCTCGGCGGCCGCACGGACGATGTCCGGCAGCATCGACAGGACGGTCTGGATGATGGCCGCCTCGTTGAACTGGCGGTACGCCTCGGCTCGGAGGGCCAGCGCCTTCGCTTCGGCCTCGCCCTTGGACAGCACGATGCCGGCCTCGGCGTTGCCTTCCAGCGTGGTCTGCTTGGCGGTCGCCTCGGCGGTCACCTCGACGACCCGGGCCTGCGCCTCGCCGGCGAGCTTGACCCGCTCCGCATCGGCCTGGGCCGCGGCGATGCGCGACTGCTTCTCGCCTTCGGCCCGACGGATCTGGGCCGCGGCATCGGCCTCGGCCGGGCGGACCGTCGAGGTCAGCAGCTCCTTCTCCTTGCGCGCGGCCTCGAGGTCGGCCAGCTCGGTCTGCTTGCGCACGACCTCCTGGGTCGCCTCGGCCTCGGCCAGTGGACCGGCCTGGGCAGCGCGCGCCTCGGCTGCGGCCGTCTGCGTCTCGGTCTCGGCACGACGCAGCGAGACATCTCGCGAGGCGTTGATCTTGACCTGCTCCGCCTCGGCCTCGCGGACGGCGGCCTCCTGGTCGGCGGCGGCCTTGGCCATCCGGGCGTCCCGTTCGCGACGCGCCGTCTCCTGCTGGCCGATGAGCTCCATGTAGCCCGACTCGTCGCGGATCGCCTGGATCGTGAACGAGTCGATCTGGAGGCCGGACGTGGCGAGGTCGCCCTTGGCGGCGTCCTGCACGGCCTGCTGGAACTTCTGGCGATCCAGGTTGAGCTCCTCGACCGTCAGGGTGCCGACGATCGACCGGAGCGACCCCTCGAGGACGTTCTTGACGATCGAGTCGACCTCTTCCTCGCGCGCCTCGAGGAACCGCTCGGCGGCGTTGCGGATGGACTCGTCGTCGGCGCCGATCTTGAACGTCGCGACGCCCTGGACCGCGACCTTGATGCCCTGCCGGGTGACGGCGTCGGCGAGGTTGACGTTGATCTGGCGGGCGGTCAGCTTGAGCTTCCCGACCTTGTGGACGAGCGGCAGGACGATGACGCCGCCGCCGCGGACGACCTTGAGGTTCTTTCGCCCATCGGGTCCCTTGTCGCGCTGGCCGGAGACGATGAGGGCCTCGTTCGCGCCGGCGACCTTGTAGCGACTGCCGATGTAGCTGACGATCAGGACGACGACGATGATGACGAGGAAGATCGCGAACACCCCGCCACCGATGAAGTCGAACAACCCGTCAAGCATCTGAGCCTCCATCGGTCGCTGCCGCGGGTGCGGCCGGCGCTGTCGCTTCGACGATGAGCCCCGCGCCGGCCACGCCGGTCACCCGGGCGATGGTCCCGACCGGGATGTCGGTGGTGGCGGTCGCCGAGAACTCGTGGGTCTGGCCCTCGGCCTTCACCAGGACGCTCCCGTAGTGACCGGCGGGGATGGCGACCTGGACGAACGCATCGGTCCCGATGAGGTCGCTGGTGGAGAACGGCTCGGGCGCCTCGGCCCGGCGCAGGGCGCTGAAGATGCCGTAGGCGATGGCCATGCCGGCCAGGCCGAAGACCGACCCGATCAGCGCCGCCTGGCCCCCGTGGACGTCGAGGACCTGGGTCGCGAACAGCCCGCCGACGCCGAACATCGAGATGAACGACAACAGCAGCGGCATGAGCGACACGCCGCCGACGTCGAAGTCGAAGACCGCCCCAAGGATGTCGTCGAGCAGGACGGTGATGAGCAGCAGCCCACCGCCGATCAGGGCGCAGACGACGAAGATGAAGTCCTCGACCGGGACCTGGAACATCGCGGCGCGTCGCCTCCCGTGGCCGACGCGGGTGCGCCGGGATGACAGGATAGCGAGCGCGGTGGCGGGTCCGTCAGTCCTCGGGTCCGAAGAGGACGGTCAGCCAGCTCTCCAGCGGCGACGTGTCGTCGCGATCCACGCCGACCCGGAGGGCCGCCGACCCCGGCGCGTCCTCGGGCAGGGCCGAGGCACCTGGCGCCAGGGCGAACGGGATCTCGCGCGGCGTGCCCAGGCCGTAGCCACGGGCCTGCTGGTCGACGTAGCGCTGACGGGCGATGAGCTCGAGCTCGCGTTCGAGGGCGGCGACCTGTCGCTGGCTCGCCGCGTTGGCCGTGACGAGGTCGGCGGCGCGGGTCGTGGCGGCCGACGCCTCGCTGACCTGGCGCACGAAGACCATCACGACCCAGGCCGCCAGGAGGGCGGCCACGACGATCGCCATCCGGCGACGGGTGATGCCGACGATCGGCAGCGCGGCGAGACCCGGCTCGGGCCGACGCGGCGGCCCGTCGGACCCGTCGTCGACGGGGTCGGGCGTGGGCATCCCTGGGGCCGGGGCAGCGGGCTCGTCGGGGACGACCTCGACGATCGTCTGGCGGAGCCGGCGCAACATCCCGGGGAGCGTAGTTACCGGTAGCTGGCGTGTCAATCGAGCTCGCCGTGACAGTCGACCTGTCACGACCGCACTGGACCCTACCGCGTACACTGCCCGCATTCCGAACATCCGTTCGGTTCACCGTTGGGGTCCGTCGCCATGCGCACCTACGCACCCGCCGACGCCACCACCGTCCTCGATCGACTGCTCGCCGAGCCGTCGATCGCCCGTGGCGTCGTCCACCACGAGGTCATCCCGGCGCGGGAGGCCGTGTTCGCCCCGATGCCCGACTGGCTGGACCGGCGCATCGTCGACGGCCTTGCGTCCCGCGGCATCGAGCAGCTGTACACCCACCAGGCCGCGGCCATCGACGCGGTCCACGCCGGCGAGGACCTCGTCGTCGTCACGCCGACCGCGTCGGGCAAGACGCTGTGCTACGCCCTGCCGGCCCTCCAGTCGATCGCCGAGGACCCGGCCGCCCGGGCGCTGTTCCTGTTCCCGACCAAGGCGCTCGGGCAGGACCAGGTCACCGAGTTCGGCGAGCTGGCGGCGGCCGCCGGGCTCGACATCGTGACCTCGACCTACGACGGCGACACGCCGGCGCCGATCCGCTCCAAGGTCCGCGCCGCCGGGCAGGTCGTGGTGACCAACCCGGACATGCTCCACTCGGCGATCCTGCCCCACCACACCAAGTGGTTCCAGCTGTTCGAGCAGCTCAAGCTCATCGTCATCGACGAGCTGCACACGTATCGCGGCGTGTTCGGCGGCCACGTCGCCAACGTCCTGCGCCGGCTCCTGCGCATCTGTGCCCACTACGGCAGCCGGCCGGTGATCGTGTGCTGCTCGGCCACGATCGGGAACCCGGCTGAGCTGGCGACGATGCTGACCGGCCGCGAGGTCCGGCTCATCGATCGCAACGGCGCACCGGCCGGCCAGCGCCACGTCCTGCTCGTCGACCCGCCGATCATGGAGCCGGCCAGCGGTGCACGTGGCTCGGCCGTGACCCTGGCCCAGCGCTGGGCGCTGCCGTTCCTGCGGGCCGGGCGCCAGACCATCGTGTTCGGCCGGTCGCGGGTGGCCGTCGAGCTGCTGCTGACCGGCCTGCGCGAGTCGCTGCGCGAGAGCTACGGGCCGCGCACGAAGGTGCGGGGCTACCGCGGTGGCTACCTGCCGACCGAGCGACGCGCCATCGAGCGGGGCCTGCGCGACGGCGAGATCCTGGGGGTCGTCGCGACCAACGCGCTGGAGCTCGGGGTCGACATCGGCCGGCTCGATGCGTCGATCCTGGCCGGCTATCCCGGATCGGTGGCCGGGACGTGGCAGCAGTTCGGGCGGGCCGGTCGGCGCCTGGGCACGAGCGTCGCGGTCCTCGTCGCGTCGGGCGCGCCGGTCGACCAGTACGTCATCCACCACCCGGAGTTCCTGCTCCAGGGCACACCCGAGGAGGCCCGCCTCGACCCCGACAACCTGCACGTCCTGCTCGCCCACCTGCGCGCCGCCACGTTCGAGCTGCCGTTCGAGCCGGGCGAGGTGTTCGGGCCGGGGCCGGCCGACGACCTGCTCGCGTTCCTGTCGGAGTCGGGCCACGTCCGCGAGGCGGACGACGGTCGGTGGTACTGGGCGAGCGAGAACTTCCCGGCCTCCGAGATCTCGCTGCGCACGGCCGCGCCGGAGAACGTGGTCATCATCGACACGAGCCCGGACCGGCCACGCGTCCTCGGCGAGGTGGACCTGTTCAGCGCCCAGGTCCTCGTCCATGAGCGGGCGATCTACATCCACGAGTCGGTCCAGTACTACGTCGACCGGCTCGAGTGGCACGAGCGCAAGGCGTACGTCCACAAGATCGACGTCGACCACTACACCTACGCCGACCGGGCGGTGACGCTCAAGCCGCTCGAGGTCTTCGCCGAGGCCCCGGTCACCGGGCGGGCGGCGGATCCACGGCGAGGTGATGGTCGCGAGCCTCGTGACCATGTTCAAGAAGCTCAAGTTCCTGACCGACGAGAACGTCGGCTGGGGACCCATCGACCTGCCCGAGCTCGAGCTGCAGACGACGGCCTACTGGCTGACCGCCGACCAGGCCCGCGACCACTGGCGGCGGGACGAGCTGGACGTCGCGCTGCTCGGCGCCGGGCGGGCGATCCAGACCATCGCCGCGGTCCTGCTCATGGGCGACCCGCGGGACCTCGGCCTCGTCACCCAGGTCCGCTCGCCGCACGCCGACGAGCCGACGATCTACCTGTACGAGTCGGTGCCCGGCGGGATCGGCCTGTCCGAGCGCCTGTGGGAGCGCCACGCCGAGCTCATCGACGGCGCGGCCGCGCTCATCGCGGCGTGCGAGTGCGACGGCGGCTGCCCGTCCTGCACCGGGCCGCGGCTGGAGCCCGGGATCGACGCCCGGGCGCTCGCCCTGCGCCTCCTGCGCGAGCTCGGGGCCGGCGCCGGCGGCGACCTCGCGCAGCCAGTGCCGGTGCCCGCGGCGGCCGTCGCGTGACGATCGCCGAGGGTCCATCCGGATCGGATCTGGCCCGGCGGCTCGAGCGGTTCCGTGCCGCCCTGCCGGCCGCGGCCACGCCGAACCCCGGCGAACCACGCGATCCCCTCCCCCACCGGCCCGTGCCCGCAGCCGAGCTCGCCGAGCGGCTGGCGACGACGCTCGACGGCGAGGTCGTCACGACCCCGACCGGTCGCTACGTCCGGGTCGAGGGCCGCTCGACCGAGGTCCCGGTCGACCGCGGGCGCCTCGCCGGGCTGCCCGGCCAGCCACCACCGGATCGGCCGCTGGTCTGCCTCGACACGGAGACGACCGGCCTGGCGACGGCGACGGGCACGGTCGCCTTCCTCATCGGCATCGGCTGGTGGAACGGATCGACCTTCCGCCAGGTCCAGCTCCTGCTGCCCGACCACGGCCAGGAGCCGGCGCTGCTCGACGCGCTCGCGGCCCACATCCCGAGCGATGCCTGGCTCGTGACCTACAACGGCCGCGGATTCGACTGGCCGCTGCTCGTCACGCGCTATCGGATGGCCCGCCGGACCGCGCCGATCCACGACGGACACCTGGACCTGCTGCCGGTCGTGCGCCGCGTCTTCCGCCACCGGATGGACGACGCCCGGCTGCAGACGGCGGAGCGGACGCTGCTCGGCCTCGTCCGGCACGACGACGTCGACGGCTGGGAGATCCCCGGTCGGTTCCTCGGCTTCCTGCGCGGCGGACCGGCCCAACCGCTCGCGGCGGTCGTCCGCCACAACGACGAGGACGTGCGCTCGCTGGCGCGACTCGTGGCCCTGCTGGACGCCGGCTACACCACGCCCGAGGGTCGCCGCCACGCGCCGCTCGGTGACGTGGCCGGGCTGGCCCGCGCGTTCGCCCGGGCGCGACGACTCGAGGCGGCGGTCGCCTGCCTCGACGAGGTCCTCGCCCGGGATGGCGACGTGCCCCCGGAGCGCCGCGGGACGTGCCGGTGGCGATCCCTCCGGCCGTCGGCCGGTCCGACGTGCCGTGGTGGGCGCCCGATGCCCGTCCGGACTTCGGCGGCCGTCCTCGGCGGTCCGACCCCGGTCCGTCACGCTGGCATCGGACCGCGTCGTTCGCCGCGGGCTGGGACCGCCAGCGGGTCGCCGTCGACCGGGCGCATCTCCTCCGACGGCTGGGGCGCTATCCGGACGCGGCCGATGCGTGGGCGGTGATCGCCGCCGGCCCGGGTCGGTGCGCCATCGTCGCCTGGATCGAGCTGGCCAAGCTGCGCGAGCACCGCCTGCGGGACGCGCCCGGCGCCCTCGGCGCGGTGGACCGCGGGCTGGAGGCGCTCGATCGACGGCGTCGCCTGGGGATGCCCGAACCGGCGCTCGAGGCCGACCTTGTCGGTCGACGCCGACGACTGCTGCGGCGCCTCAGCCGGGTCGAGGCCCGTCGTCGGGCCGATCCAGCGTCGCCGGGTCGAGCGAGCCGACCTGGCTCGCGGCACTCGGCACGATCGCCCGACGGACCCGCTCCCGGGTCCGTCGGATCGTGACCATCCCCCGGTCAGGGACGCCGTCGAGCCCGACCCGCTCGACGGCGAGCGATCCGGCCGCAGCCGCGAAGCGCAGGGCGGCGCCGGCGGTCCGTGACGGCCCCAGGATCGTCGGGCGGATGGTCGCGGCGAGGAGGGCCGCGAGGAACGTGTCGCCGGCGCCGGTCGGGTCGACCTCGCGATCGGTCGCGGTCGGCAGGTAGCGCCACACCTCGAGGGGCGTGTCCGCGGCCCCGACCGTCACCAGCAGGCCGCCCTCCTGGCCGTGGGTCACCAGCAACCGCGCCCCCGGCCGCAGCAGTCCGGTCAGGTCGCGCAGGCTCGTCTCGTCGTCGACGTCGTCGCGGCTGACCCCCACGAGGTCCGCCCGGGCGACGAGCGCGCTCGCCGTCGGGGCGAGCCGACCGACCCGCTGGCCCGGGACGAGACGGCGCAGGAACCCCTGCCAGCCGAGGCCGACGACGGCGTCCTCGGGGATCGCCGCCGCCCACGCGTCAGGTACCTCCCCGGCGACCGGCACGACCGACCAGCCGCGGGCGACTCGCCACGACTCGGGCAGCGGCACGGGCGGCACCGGCCGTCCCACCGCCAGCACGGTCTGGACCCGACCGCCCGGGGTGTGCTCGTTGTGGAAGACCGGACCTTCGTCGAGGTCGACGAGGAGCAGGTCGATCCCCGCGGCGCGGAGCGTGTCCAGCTCCGGGGCGACGCGCGCCTCCGCGTCGACGCCGACGACCGCCGCGGTCCGAAGTCCCAGCCTCGCGGTCGCCAGCGCCGCGTAGGTCACGCCACCGCCAAGACGCCAGCCGCGGGGGTCGTCCGGGGCGATGTCGCGACAGGCCGCCCCGATGTGGACCACCTCCATGGCGCGGTCGGGCATGCGGACCTCCCGGCGTATACTCCCGGCCCATCCAGCACACGTGGAGCGACCGTGTTCTTCTACGAACTGCACGAAGGCGACGACGAGGTCTACTCGGACGTCCTCGTCGTCAGCGAATCGGAATGGGAACCACAGGAGTTCTTCGACCTCGTCCAGCGCGTGCGCCACGAGGTCCAGGACGGCTACGAGCATGACACGCTGATCGAGGCCATCGCCAGCGTCCTGGAGCGAGACTACGGGTTCATCTTCGTCAGCGACGAAAGCCTCGCCGCCGCCGTCAACGTGTCCAAGCTCGAAGCGGACAACTTCCTCGCCGAGTTCGACACCGACGACGATGACGATGATGACGACGACGAGGACGACGACGGGGGCGAGCCTCGCGGCGACTTCAACACGATCTACGCCGAGCTCGACCCGAGCGACCGCCTGAACTGAGGCCATCGCCGGCGCTCGCCGGACACGACCCGTGCGTCGAGCCGCACCGGCCGGCTAGCGGCTGAAGAGCACCTCGATGACGTCGCCGTCGCGGACCTTGTAGGTCTTCCCCTCCGAGCGCAGCCGGCCGGCCTTCCGGGCCTCCGCCATCGACCCCAGGGACAACAGGTCCTCGTAGGACACCGTCTCGGCCCGGATGAAGCCGCGGGCGAGGTCGGTGTGGATGGCGCCCGCGGCATCGACCGCGTTCGAGCCGTCGGGGATCGGCCAGGCACGGACCTCGTCCGGTCCGGCGGTCAGGAACGAGATGAGCCCGAGCAGCTGGTACGACAGCGCGATGACGCGGTCCAGGCCGGACTCGGTGATGCCCAGCTCGTCCATGAACACCTGCGCCTCGTCGGGCTCGAGCTCGCCGAGCTCCATCTCGATGCGGGCCGACAGGGCCTCGACCAGCGCGTGCTGGTGTGGGTAGCCGGCGCGGATCGCCTCGACCTGCGCCGGGGCGCCGGCCAGGTCGCCCTCACCGACGTTGAGCAGCACGAGCACCGGCTTCTCGGTCAGGAATCGGAAGCCGCGGATGGCCTTGCTCTCGTCGGCATCGAGGCCCAGGTCACGGATCGGCGTCCCCGCCTCCAGGCCGGCATGGATCCGCTGGACGACGACCTCCTCGCGCTCGGCGGCCTCCCGCTCCGCCGGCGTGCCGTGCCGGCCGCTGCCCTTGAGCCGCTCCAGCCGGCGCTCGGCCATGGCCAGGTCGGCCAGGGTGAACTCGAGGTCGAGCTGCTCGAGGTCTCGGCCCGCGTCGATGCTGCCCGCAGGGTGGGGATGGGCCGGGTCGTCGAACGCGCGCACGACGTGGAGCAGCGCATCGCTGTCGCGCAGCCGGGCGAGGTGGTCGGCCGGCAGCTCCTCGGTCCCGACCCGGCCCTCGGTCGAGGCCGGCGGCGCGGGCAGGTCGACGTAGGTCACGTCGGCCTGGACGATCTTCTTGGGCTGGAAGATCTCGGCCAGTCGGTCGAGGCGCTCGTCAGGGACCTTCACGACACCGACATTGAGCGTGACCCCGCCATAGCCGCCGGTCTCGGCGTGTCCGCGGGTCAAGGTGTTGAAGACGGTCGTCTTGCCACTCCCGGCAAGCCCGACGATGGCGATCTGCATGGCCGGGATGGTAGCCCGGCCGGCGCGGTCAGTAGCCGGCGGCGGGGTCGACGACGTTGAGCAGCGGCTCGCCGGCCGCGAACCGACGCAGGTTGTCGCAGAACAGCTCGACGCTGCGGTCGAGGACCCGTCCGCTCGACCAGGCCGTGTGCGGCGTGACGATCACGTTGGGCAGGTCGTAGAACGACGACATCGGCGACAGCGGCTCATCGCGGAACGTGTCGAGGACCGCGCCGCCGAGCGGCCCGTCGCGGAGGGCGCGCAGCAGGGCCCGTTCGTCGATGAGCCGGCCGCGCGCGACGTTGATGAGCCAGGCGCCGGGCTTGACCATGGCCAGCGTCTTGTCGTTGATCATCTCCTGGGTCTCGGGCGTGAGCGGCGCGGCGAGGACGATGAAGTCCGACTCCCCGAGCAGCTCCGGCAGGGTTTCCGGCCCGCCGACGCGATCGAGCATGACCTCGCCGAGAGGCCGCTCATCGCGGGTCTCACCGTCCGTCCCAGCGTCGCCGGCCGGCGCACCTTCGCCGTCGGCCCGCCGCCGGACGGCCACGACCCGGCAACCGAACGCCGTCGCCAGCGCCCCGACGGCGCGGCCGATCGAGCCGAGCCCGACGATCCCGACGGTGACGTCGCGCAGCTCCGCGCCCTCGAGCGGCTGCCACGTCCGCTCACGCTGGAGCTCGAGGAGCTGGGGCAGTCGCCGCGAGACGCTGAGGATCATCATCAGGACGTACTCGGCGATCGGGCGGCTGAACACGCCGCGGGCGTTGGTCACCACGAGGCCGCGTTCCAGCGCCGCCGGCGTCAGCGCCCGCTCGACGCCCGAGGTCGCGGAGTGGACCCAGGCCAGGTGCGGAGCACGCGCCAGGAGGCGGTCGAAGGCGTCCGAGGTGAGCCAGCCGCGCAGCATCACCTCGACGTCCTCGAGCGAGCGAGTCCGCGAGGCCCTCCACCGACACGGTGACCAGGCGTGCGCCGGGCGCGGCGGCCCGGATGCGCTCGAGGTCACGCGAGCGGTAGCGCGCCGAGAGGATGGGGCTGAGGGCGATCGCCGTCGGCGCTCCGCCCGGCCCGCGACCCGGACCGGCGCGACGGGGCTCGCTCACCGGGCGATGCCGTCGCCGAGGGCCGGCGTGGCGTCGAGGACGCGGGCGATCCAGCGCGACGGGTCCTCGATCTCGCCGTCGCGTGGCAGCGTCTCCGGCCCGTCCCACAGCCGGGTCAGCGCGACCGGGCCGCGCGCATCGGCGATGGCGCGGACGAACGCCTCGCCCTTCTTGTACTGCTCCATCTTCAGGTCCATGCCGGTCAGTCGGAGCATCGACCGCTCGAACGGGGTCCGCTTCGTCCGGCGCTCGTGGAATCGGGCGCTGATGCGCTCGACACCGGGGACCAGCTCGCGGCCGACCTCGTCCATGACGTAGTCGCTGAAGCCCTCGAGCAGGCTCATCACCGCCTGGGTCTCGCGGAACAGGCGCTTCTGCTCGTCGCCCATCAGACGCTCCATCCAGTGCTCGCCGCCGGCCTCGCCACGGAGCGACCGACCGAGGCCGCGCAACGCCTCGCGGCCCATCCCCTTGACGTCGCTCCCGAACAGCGTCATCTGCCGTTCCAGGCGTGATGCGAGGTACGGGCCGCAGCCAGGGATGCGCCTCGAACTCGAAGGCGTGGGTCGTCTCGTGCAGCGCGATCCAGGTCCGGAACGGCTCGAGGGGGACGCCCAGGCTCGATGCCGTCTGGCGGATGTTCTCCTCGACGAACAGCAGCCGGCCCGGCGTCGACTCCGCGGACAGCAGCGCCAGGTCGTACTGGCCGAGGACGCGCTGGCCCATGAACCCGAGCAGGAACCCGAGCTGGCGCGTGGTGACCCAGCGGTTGGCCAGCGCCAGCGTGGCCTTGGCCAGGCCCCCGCCGGCGGGCACGACCTGGTCGAGCAGGTCGGCCTCGAGCCTGCCGATGAGCGACTCGAAGGCCGTCGTGTTGGCCCGCACCCAGCCGGCCCGGTCGACCACCCCGGAACGCTCGACGACGCCGGGCAGCTCGGTCCCGAGGGCGCGGGACAGCACCGGCACGATGCGATCCATCGCCGCGGCGTAGGCGGGCTCGGTCGCGCGCAGCTCCGCCGCGCTCAGGGCGCCGGGCGCGGCGGCCAGCCGGCCGATGGCGATCCGTTCGACGGCCGGCCAGTCGATGAGGCCCTCGCGGGCCTGGCGCTCCATCCGTCGACCGACGACGGTCGCGGCCGCACCCAGGGCGGAGCCGATGATGATCCCGGCCTGCCACGCGCGGTCGTCGCGCCACGAGCCGCCCGAGCCACCGCTGGCGCCGGTCGTCCCGCGCGTCCCGGACCGCCGCTGGTCGGTCATCGCGCGAGCATCCCGAGCTCGACCGACTCGACCGTCGGCAGCTCCGGCCCGAACAGGCGCTCGGCAAGGTCGCGGAAGCGCTCCGGGTCGCCGGTCGTCGCCAGCCGCCGGACGACCGGCCCGGGCACCTCGTCGGGCCGTTCGTGGCCGGCCATGCCGGCATCGGCGGCCGTGCCCCGGGTCGTGCCCGGCGCCTCGAGCCCGTTGACGATGAGCAGCTCGGACAGGGCCGACGCGGTCGCCGTGGCGGAGTCGACGATGGCGATGCGATCGCCGGCGGCGGCCGCGATGAGCGGTCGGATGAGCGGGTAGTGGGTGCAGCCGAGCAGGAGCGTGTCGATCGACGCGCCCGGCGGCCGCGGGAAGATCGACTCACCGTCGCCGTCCCGCTCGCCGAGCAGGGGCGCCAGCGCCGCCGCGACCGTCGCCTCGGCCTCGGGTCCGGCGAGGATCCCCGCCTCGACCATCGGCACGAGGGTCGGCGTCGCGTGCTCGTAGACCTCGATGGCCGGGTTCTCGTCCTTGATCGAGTCGAAGTAGGCGTGCGAGCGGACCGTCGCGGGCGTGGCGATGACGCCGACGCGCCGGTTGCGCGTGGACAGCGCCGCCGCCTGGGCGCCCGGTCGGATGACGCCGAGGACCGGCAGGTCGTAGCGGTGGCGGAACGCGCCGATGCCGACCGCGGTCGAGGTGTTGCAGGCCACGACGAGGGCCTTGACGTCGCGTTCCACGAGGGCATCGAGTGCCTCGGTCGAGAAGCGCAGGACCTCGTCGTCCGTGCGTGGCCCGTACGGTGCGCGGGCGTTGTCACCCAGGTAGGTCGTCGACTCGTGCGGGAGCCGCCGGACGATCTCCTGGAGGACCGTCAGTCCGCCGACCCCCGAGTCGAAGACACCGATCGGTCGTGGGTCGGACACGTCCGCTAGCGCTGGCCGGCCGCGACCGGGACTCGCGCGGCACCGACGAGCGTGGCGGCCACCCGGCCGATGTCCTGGCTGACCGGCGCGCTCGCGTCGGCCAGGACGAACGGCACGCCCTCGTTGTTCGAGCGCACGACGAGCTGCCCGTCCGAGACGACGCGGTGCTCGGGCACGCGGCCCAGGGCGCGATGGAGATCGTCCGCCTCGATGCCGCCGGCGCTGTCGGCCCGGTTGACGAGGTACTGGACCTTCGACGCCGGGTAGCCGATCGACCGGAACGTGTCGGCCATGGCGATCGTGTTGTGGATGGTCGTCGAGTCGTAGGTCACGATCTCGATGATCGTGTCGCTCGCATCGAGGAACGCGAGGTTGATGTCGCTGACCGCGCTCGACATGTCGATGACGATCGAGTCGTACACGCGACGGAGCAGCGACATGATCTTGTCGAGGTCGCGCGAGGTGACCATCTCGGCCATCTCGATGCGTGGCGGGGCGAGCAGGATGTCGATGCCCGGACGGGTCGCGCCACAGGACGTCGGCCAGGTCCGACTCGGCGATCCGGTCCGTCGGCAGGTCGAGGATCGACGGGGCATCGACCGGCACCTTGAGCAGGGCGCGCAGGTCGCCGAACTGGAGCGAGCCGTCGATGAGCACGGTGCGCAGCTCGTGCTGGGCGAGCGCCACGGCGAGGTTGAAGGCGATGGTCGTCTTGCCGACGCCGCCCTTCGGCGCGAAGACCGAGATGGTCCGGGTCGCGGCGACGTCCCCGCGGGCCGCGAACTCCTTCTTGACGCCCGCGATGCGGTTCATCAGGTCGAACCCGGAGAACGGCATGGCCAGCACGGCATTGACGCCCGCCTCGGGGTCCACGTCGACCGGGTTCTGCGGCACGGTCAGCATGATGACCGGCACCTTCAGACCCGACTCCTTGATCTGCTCGGCCAGCTTGGGACCCTTGATCCGGCCCTGCAGCAGCGCATCGACGAGCACGACGTCGGGTCGCAGCTGCGAGATCTGGGCCAGCGCCTTGCTGCCGTCGCTGACGACGTCGAGCAGCTTCACGGTCTGACTGGGTGTTGAGCAGCCCTCGGATGTACTGCGCGACCTGCGGCACGTCCTCGACGATCAGGAGGCGCGTCTGGTCGCTGTTGCTGGAAGAGCCTGACATCGGGCTCGACGATACCACGGCCCCCGTTCGGGGCACCCACCCAACCGTCCCGTGTGGGTCAGGTCCCCTCGTCCGGCTTGATGGCGATGAGCACGGCCCGCTCGGCGCCCGGACCGAGCGTTCCGAGGTCGTACCCACCGGCGACCGCCTCGACCGACAGCCCGGCCGCCTCGGCGAACCCGGCGAGCTCGTCCGCACCCACCAGCCGAAGCCGATCGTGGCGGACCCAGCGCACCGTCGCGCCGCCCTGCGGACCGGCCTCGTACAGGCTGGTCAGGGCGACCGTGCCGGTCGCCGCGTCGTGCTGCGCCGAACCGGCCTTGGTCACGACATGGCCGGTCTCGGGATCCGTCCGCGGCCACTCGAGGATCACCCGACCATCGAAGCGGGCCAGGTCCTCGGCATCGGGCAGCCAGACGTCGACGACGGCGATGCCGCCCGGGGCGAGGTGCGCGGCCATCGTCTCGAGCGCAGCGCAGCTGTGCCGCGCGGGTCCCGAGGAGCATCAGCGAGTTCAGGGCGATCATCGCCAGCTGGTAGGTGCCGGCGTCCGGCAGGCGGAGCCCGACGAGGTCCGCCTCCACGAAGGTCAGCCGATCGCCGGCGACGCCGGCGGCCGCGGCACGCTCGCGGGCGCGGGCAAGCATCGCCGGATCCAGATCGACCGCGGTGACGCGATGCCCGGCCTCGGCCAGCGGGACGGCCAGGCGGCCGGTCCCCGCGGCCAGCTCGAGGATCGGGCCGTCGGCCCGGTCGGCGAGGGCGAGGTACAGGTCCAGGTCGCCCGGATCATCGAGCAGGTCGAGGTCGTACAGGCGGGCCAGCGCGGCGGCCGTCGAGGGATCCGGGCGATCGAGCATCACGGCGGCCGGCGTGGGCCGGTCAGGTGGGCCGCGCGGCGGCAGGCCGTGCGGCTGCCGGCGGATCGGCCGGCGACGACCCGGCGTCGCCGGCGGGTCGGGTGGTCGCAGCGCCCGTCCAACGCACGCGGTGGCCGTCACGCTTGCGAACGGCGAGCGCGCTGATGGCCTCGAGGGCGGCCCGGTTCGCGGCCATGGCCGTCGTCTCGGCGTGGTCGTACGGCGGCGAGACCTCGACGATGTCCATCCCGCACAGCTCGACCGACCCCACGATCTGGCGGATCGCCCGGAGCACCTCGCGGGTGAGCATGCCGCCCGGCTCGGGTGTGCCCGTGCCCGGCGCAAGCCCCGGATCGATGACGTCGATATCGAGGCTCAGGTAGATGTAGTCCGGTCCGTCGAGCGCCTCCTCGATGGCTTGCGCGACGACGGCCTCCGCGCCGCGCTCCTCGATCTCGCGCATGAAGTGGTAGCGCAGGCCCTGCTCCTGCATCCACTGGAACGTCTCGACCGGTGGCCAGTAGCCACGCAGCCCGACCTGGACGAAGTTGCGGCCCTTGACGGCGCCCGACTCGATGAGGCGACGCATCGGCGTCCCGTGGCCGGCCAGCACGCCCCAGTCGTCGTTGGCCGTGTCGGCGTGGGCGTCGAAGTGGACGATGCCGATGCTGCCCGGGCGCCCGGATCTCGGCGATCGCGGTCGCCGACGGCCAGGTGATCGAGTGGTCGCCACCAAGGACGATCGGGATGGCGCCGGTCTCGGCGACCTCGCGCACCTTGCGGTAGATGAGGGCGTGGGCACGGTCGATCCACGACGGCACGATGTTGGCGTCACCGGCATCGACGACGGTCAGCACCTCGAACGGCTCGACGTCGAGCTGGAGCGAGTTGATCGACCCGCTCGTGTACTGCGCCTCGCGGATGGCCCGCGGCCCGAACCGCGCGCCGGATCGGTGCTGAACCGCGTCGTCGAACGGGGCGCCGATGATGGCGACGTCGACCTCGCGGCGACGCAGCTCATCGGGATCGGTGATCCAGGGCAGCTTCATGAAGCTGGTGGGGCCGACGTAGGTCGGCAGGTCGAAGTCGTCGTAGACCTCGTACTCGCGATCCCAGCCGTTCGCCGACGCGAAGTCGGTGGCGGGGTCGTTGGGGCGCTCGGCCACCGGGAACCTCCAGGAGACAGCATCCGGGCCGCGCCCGGGCGTCATGACTGACGTGGACCGTCTCGCTTCGGGCGCCGCCGGTTCGTGTCCCACCGTCCAGCGGGGCGCGCCGGGATGGTACACCGGCCCGTCCGGCGGTGACCGGCGTCAGGCGGGCGTCCGACCGTCGGTCGCGGCGTGGAATGCGGCCCAGGCCGCCGCGACCAGGGCTGGATCGGTGAACAGGTCGACCGCGGTCTGGGCCACGAGGGTGGCGGCGAGCAGGGTCGTCTCGTCGGCCCTCGGCAGGGCGGCGGCATCGCGGAAGATGATCGAATGTCCGGGCACGCCGGTCTCGCAGATGGCGAGATCCGGGTGGATCGTCGGGCAGACCCAGCTGACGTTGGCCATGTCGGTGCTGCCGGCATTCGGGTCGTCGCCCTGGTCGACGATGCCGTAGGCGCCCATGTTGGCGCGGAACCGCTCGGCGAGCACGGGGTTGTTGATCATCGTCGTGGCGTAGCCGGAGAACGTGACCTCGACAGTCGTGCCGGTCGCGGCGGCGGCGGCCGCGCACATCGCCTCGAACCGTTCGCGCATCGCCTGGTAGTCGGCCGGATCGTCGCTGCGCAGCATGAACCAGGCCGACGAGCGGTCCGGGATGATGTTGGCGGCCGTGCCGCCCTCGCGGATGATCCCGTGGACACGGGCCGTGGGGCGCAGCTGCTGGCGCCACAGCCCGACCGAGTTGAACAGCATGATCACGGCATCGAGGGCATTCCGCCCCATCCACGGCTCGCTCGAGGCGTGGGCCTGGAGACCCGTGAACACGACCTCGGCGTCCTCGGACGCCAGGGGGAAGCTCTCGACGTGGTCCCGATCGCACGGGTGGTAGAGCAGCGCGGCGTCGAGCCCGTCGAACAGCCCGTCATCGATCATGAACTGCTTGCCACTCCCCCGCTCCTCGGCCGGCGTGCCCAGGAAGACGATCTCGCCGGGCAGCGCATCGGCGATCGCGGCGAGGGCGATGGCGGCCCCGACCCCGGACGCGGCCATCGTGTTGTGGCCGCAGCCGTGGCCCAGGCCGGGCAGTGCGTCGTACTCGGCCAGGATCCCGATCCGCGGGCCGTCGCCACCGGCCCCGCCCCGTCGGGTCGCGCGGATCGCCGTCGCCAGGCTGCCCGCCGGATGCTCGACCTCGAAGCCGTGCGCCCGGAGGGCCTCGGCGACCCACGTCGCCGCCTGCACCTCCTCGAACGCGGGTTCGGGGTTGGCGTGGATGCGATGCGACAGGTCGACGATCTCGGCGCGCGCGGCCTCGACCGCCGCTGCGACGCGCGTCTTCAGGTCGACGCTGGGCGCCGCAGGGGTCACGGTCAGCAGGTTCGCCTCGAGCGGGCGCGGACCGACGGGCGCGGACGGATCGGGCACGGGTACCTCAGGTCGTGGTCTGGTGGTCGGAGCGCTCAGGGTAGCGCGAGGCGAGCGGACGCGGCGGTCAGCGTTCCGCCGAGAGGGTCGCCTCGGCGACGACGGCGAGGGCGATGATGAACAGGGCGATGGGCAGCTCCAGGACACCCTGCAGGCGCAGGATGATGAGGATCGCGCTGATGCCACCGATCCACGCCCCGCGCCGGAGCGCGGTCGTCCAGTCGCCGGCGTAGGTCATCCGACGCTGCCGGGCGAACATGACGAGCCACAGGATCGGGGCGAGGGTCAGGCCGACGGCCAAGCCGATGAGCAGGCCACCGACGATCCCCGCGGTCGGCTCCTCGACCGGGTCGCGGGTCGTGACGACGAGCGCCACGAGGATCCACACGACGAGCGCCGCCCCGAGCAGGCCGAGGTTGAGCATCCGGTCACGGGTCGCCATGACCATCGAGTCTAGGGCCGGGCTCAGCGCTCGGTGGACCGACCGGCGAGGCTGGCCGGGCAGATGTCCCGGAACGGGCACCAGCCACAGGCGGTGACCTCCGGCGTCGGCGTGTAGTCCCGTGCCCGGATGCCGGCAGCCGCCCGGG
This sequence comes from uncultured Chloroflexia bacterium, assembly GCA_963776925.1. GTDB lineage: Bacteria > Chloroflexota > Limnocylindria > Limnocylindrales > CSP1-4 > SPCO01. Next base: position 57,269 of record CAVZON010000001.1, read on the forward strand.
CGATCTTCTCGCGGGCCTTCTCGAGCCGCTTCGGATCGACCTCGACCGCGCCGACGAGCCCGGAGTCGAGGAAGTGCATCGCGAGTCGGTCGGGCAGGCGGCCGGTCATCGCCTCATAGCCCATCGCGTAGATCTGGAGCTGCAGCGACTCCCGGGCGCGCTGCTTCGCCCGGGCCGGATCGCGCACGTCGGACGACTTGTAGTCGGTGATCGTCACGCGCTCCGCGCCGAGGATGCCGAGGGTCGGGTTGACGACATCGGCACGGGCCGTGGGTGGCCACCGCGTCGTCGGAGGCGCATCGCCGCCGCCGGACTGTCCGCGTCGAGCGGCTCGACATCGACGCGATCCCAGCGGCCCCGGACCCGGTCGCCGCCGAGCATGAAGCTGAACTCGCGCTCGACGTACGTGGGGATGACCGAGTCGGGGCGGAGCTGGTCGTCCCGGAACCGGCGGAGGGCGTCGCGCCCGGCCTCGAACCGCGCGGCCTCGTGTTCGCGGCTGACGAACCCCTCGTTCGACCAGGCCGCGGTCAGCGCCTCGTCGAGCTCCTCGTCGGTCATGACGTGGCCGCGGGCATGGCGTTGGTGGAACAGCTGGACGACCTTGTGCAGGGCCGCGCCGTAGACGATGGCGTGGTGCGGTGCGAGCGGGACGCGCAGCACGTGCCCGTAGTGGTAGCGGCGCGGACAGGTCAGGTAGTCATCGACCTGGTAGAAGCTCAGCGACAGCGGCTCGGTGATCGGGCCGAGCGGCGGGGTCACGGGCGTGTCGGTCGCGGCGAACGCGGCGAGCCGGTCGCTCGCGGACGGCGTGGCGGCGTCGCGACCCGGCGTCGCCTCGGCGGCCGGCAGGTCCAGCGCCTCGAGCACGAACGGCGACACGCGTCGGGCGCGCGCCCCGCCGTAGTCCGCGGCGTGGGTCAGGATCAGCTCGTCCCGGGCCCGGGTCATCGCGACGTGGAACAGGCGGCGCTCCTCGGCCAGGGCGCGCTCGCTCGTCGGCGGCTCCCCGCCGCCGAGCCCGGCCGGCAGCGCCAGGGTGTCGGAACGAGCCGTCCCCGGGAAGCGACCGGCGACGAGTCCCGGCAGGTACACGACCGGGAACTCGAGGCCCTTGGCCTTGTGCACCGTCAGGACGGCCACGCCATCGGCGTCGGGATCGAGCTCCGCGCTGGCCGGGTCGTCGCCGGCCTCCACCAGGGTCTGCAGGTGTCGGGCCACGAACACGGCCCGGTCGTCGGCCAGCAGCCGGCTCTGGGCACGGACGATGTCGAAGAACCGGGCGACGTTCGCCAGCGCGGTGTCCCCGCCGCCGTGATCGTCGGCGGCCAGCCGGGCGAGCAGACCGCTGTCGCGCAGGAAGGCATAGAGGACCTCGCCGGCCGGTCGCTCGTGCGCGAGCTCCAGGAAGCGGGTCAGGTCGACCACGAGCCGATGCACCCGCTGCCGACTGGTCGGCGTCAGGCGCAGGACCCCGGGCTGGGCGTCGACCTCCACGAGCACGGCCCAGACCGAGCGGTGGCGCCGACGGGCGGTGTTGACGATCGCGGTCAGGTCCTCGCCGCCCAACCCGTACACCTCGGACGCGGCAAGGGCATAGACGTCGGTGCTCGAGTCCGGGTCCGCGATGGCGCGCAGGAACGCGAGCAGCAGGCGGACCTCCGGTCGGGCGTACAGGCCTGACGCACCGGAGAAGCGCCACGGGATGCCCGCGACGTTGAGCGCCCGAAGCACGGGGTCGGCGTGCTGGTTGGCGCGCACGAGGACGGCATGGTCGCGCGGTCGCGCCCCGGCCGCCAGCCGGCGGGCGATGTCGGCGGCGATCCAGTCGGCCTCGTCGGAGCCGGTCGCGAACGCCTCGACCCGGACCGGGGCGGCCGCCGGGTCCTGGCGGATCGGGCGCAGCCGCTTCACGACCCCCGCGCGCACCTCGAGGCGATCCGGGTCGTTCCGCCGGATCAGCCGGTAGGCCGCGTCGAGGATCGGCGCCAGGGATCGGTAGTTGCGTCGCAGGACGATCGTCCGGGCGCCGGGATAGCGATCGCCGAAGCCGAGGATGTTGTCGACCGCCGCGCCGCGGAAGGCATAGATGGCCTGGTCGTCGTCGCCGACGACGGTCACGTTGCGGTGGTCCGCCGCAAGCAGCGCGACGAGCTCCGCCTGGCAGCGATTGGTGTCCTGGAACTCGTCGACGAGGACGTAGCGGAAGCGTGCCGCGACCTCGGCACGCACGGCCGGCGAGGTGCGCAGGAGGCGCAGCGCGAGGGCGACCTGGTCACCGAAGTCGATGCAGCCGTTCTCGGCCAGCAGCCGCTGGTACGTCGCGTACGCGCCGGCAAGCTCGACCTGGCGCAGCGCGACCTCGGCGGCCGCCTCGTCGCCCGGCGCCCCGCCGGCGGCATCGACCGCCGCGGCTTCGGCGCGCATCCGCTCCGCGTGGGCGACGTACGCATCGGGGCTGATGTCCTCGTCCTTGCAGCGACTGAACAGCGTCGCGAGCGCGGCCAGGAATCGGGTCGGGTCGCCGAGCGGGCGGTAGCGGTCGAGGTCGAACGCGTAGAGGTGCTCGCGCAGGAAGATGACGACCTCTGCCCGCGACAGGACCCGCACGTCCGGCGGCAGCCCGAGATCGAGGGCGTGCTCGCGGATCAGCGAATCGCCGAAGGCGTGGAACGTGGCGATCCGGCTGTCGGTGTAGCCATACGGGACGAGCTGATCGACCCGCACCGCCATCTCGTCCGCCGCCTTGTCGGTGAAGGTCAGGGCGAGGATCTCGGACGGCCGGGCGCGTCGCGAGGCGATGAGCCAGGCGATGCGTCGGGTGATGACCTGGGTCTTGCCGGTCCCGGCGCCGGCGATGACGAGGAGCGGGCCGTCGCCGTGCGTGACCGCGCGCAGCTGGTCCGGGTTGAGGCCACCGAGCAGCGCGTCCATCCCGCCGACGGCGGGCTCCGTGGTGAGCGCCGGATCCATGACCGGGACAAGGTCGCGCCAGGCGGGGATCTGCTCGAGCGATGCCGGCTCGCGCCGGCGGGTGCGGATGCGGGTCCGGGTCACCGGGCTGGTCGGCGTCGGGTCGGCGATGGGGGCCATGTGCGGAGCATCACCGGACCTCGTGACAGGTTACGTGTCAGGCGGTCGCCTGCCGGATGGCGGCCGCCTCCTCGTCCGACAGGGCGGCATCGGAACGGCCGCGTGCCAGGGCCTTGGCGTAGACCCGTGTCCCCGACCGCGCGTGGAGGCTCGACAGCACCCAGCCGTCCCCCTCGGCGTCGAGCAGCGCGAGGGCGAAGCTCTGGTTGCCGCCGGTCTCCTCGAACGGGTTGTACCGGACCAGCCCGACGCGGCTGAAGGCGCGGCGCGAGGCGGCCTCCAGGAGCTCGGTGCGGGTGGTCAGGTCATCGAGACCGCGCGAGACCTTGAGGACGGTATCGAGGTGGGCGTCGAGGACCGCCTCGAGACTTCGTCCATCCTCGCCCCTGGTGATGCTCACGAGGCGTTCGTCGAGGCGGCGGACCCGCCGCCACAGCCCGAACACCGCGAGGACGAGCACGAGGACGATGATGGCCAGGACGATCACGACCGGCGTGAGGTCGTTGCCGAGCAGGGCGTCGAGATCGATGGCCGGGACCTCCTGGGGGATGACTCCGGAATGCTAGCAGGGGGTCCTGCACGCGGACGCACCGCGCCGCCGTCGTCGGGTCCCTCGCCGAACGGATGCTATCCTCTGGCCGCCCATCGACACCGACCCGTCCCGGAGGCCCTCGACACCCATGGCCAAGCGCGCGCGCGGCAGCACCACTCGACCCGGTCAGCGAGCCCGCATCCAGCGGACGACCGCGCCGAAGCCGACCGAGTCGACCGCGCCCCAGACCAAGCCGACCGGCCTGACCGCGGACGAGGAAGCCCGCGCCGCCGCGCTCGAGGCGCAGATCGTCGCCGAGGAACGGTCCGCCGAGACGCAGGCCAAGCAGAACCGTGACCGCGCCAAGCGCGTCCCCGAGCCGGTCGCGCGCGGTGGCACGATCGCGGTCCGTGCCTCCCAGGAGTACGCCTACGTCCAGCGCGACGTGCGGCGCATCGTGACCATCGGTGGCGGCCTCATCGTCCTGCTCATCGCCTTCTGGGCGATCGTCGAGACCACCGGCATCGGGCCCTTCTGAGCGGAGCCTGACGGCCGCCGCGAGTACCATCGCGGCGATGCCCGCCTCCCGGCGCCCGACCGGCGCCCGTCCCGAAGCCCTGTTCAAGCCGCCACCCGAGCGACAGCCGCTGGCGGCCCGGATGCGCCCGCGCGACCTGGACGAGTTCGTCGGGCAGGATCACCTCGTCGGCGAGAAGGGGCCACTGCGGCGCGGCATCGCCCGCGGCCACCTCGCATCGATCCTCCTGTGGGGTCCACCGGGGACCGGCAAGACGAGCCTTGCCCGCTTGCTCGCGGCCGCCATCGGCGCGGAGTTCGCGACCCTCAGTGCGGTGATGGCCGGCGTCGCCGACGTGCGGGCCACGATCGCCGGGGCGCAGGAAGAGCTGGCCCTGCACGGCACCCGGACGGTCCTCTTCCTCGACGAGATCCATCGCTTCAACAAGGCCCAGCAGGATGCGCTGCTGCCCCATGTCGAGGACGGCACCGTCACGCTCATCGGGGCGACGACCGAGAACCCGTACTTCGAGGTCAACGCGGCGCTCCTGTCGCGCATGCGCGTCTGGCGGCTCGAGGCGCTCAGCGACGATGACGTCGCGACGGTCGTGCGGCGGGCACTCGTCGACGAGGAGCGTGGGGTCGCCGGAGCGCTCGGACCGGACGGCGGGGTGACGCTCGACGACGCCGCGTTCGAGCACCTCGTCGGGCTGGCCGGCGGTGACGCCCGGGCGGCGCTCAACGTCCTCGAAGGCGCGATCGCCCTGGCCGAGGGCGAGGACGTCCGGGACGCCGACGGCCGCGTCGCTCCCCGGCTCGAGGACGTGGAGGCCGCCGCGCAGCAGCGCGTCCTCGCCTACGACCGCGCCGGCGACGGCCACTACGACACGGTCTCGGCGTTCATCAAGAGCCTGCGCGGCAACGACCCCGACGGCGCCCTGTACTGGCTGGCATCGATGATCGCGGCCGGCGAGGACCCGCGGTTCATCGCCCGCCGCCTGATCATCAGCGCCTCGGAGGACGTCGGCAACGCGGATCCGCGTGCGCTCCAGGTGGCGATCGCCGCGGCCCAGGCGCTCGACCACGTCGGGCTGCCGGAGGCGCAGTACGCCCTGGCCCAGGCGACCACCTATCTCGCCACCGCCCCCAAGTCGAACCGCTCCGGGGCGGCCTACTTCGCGGCCGCCTCCGACGTCGAGTCGAAGGGCTCGCTGCCGGTGCCGCTCCACCTGCGCAACGCCGGCCATCGCCTCATGAAGCAGCACGGGATCGGCGTCGGCTATCGGTTCCCGCACGACTTCGAAGGGGCCGATGTGGACCAGCAGTACCTGCCCGACGAGCTCGCCGAGCGGCGCTACTACCTGCCGACCGACCAGGGGTACGAGGGCACGATCGCCAACCGGATGGCGGCGCGGTCCGAGACGCGGGCCGCCGGCAAGCCACGCCGCGACCCGAATCCCAAGCCGACGATGTCGGGCAAGGCCGACCTCATGCGGACGCGCGAGACGAACCGCAAGAAGCTCGCCGACACGCAGAAGGACGACGCCGCGGGCTGACCGGCGGGGCGTCGGCCGGCCGACATGGGCCGATCGTCAGGGCTTGTCCTTGCCCTTGCCCTTCCCGTTCCCCTTTCCCTTGCCGTTGCCCTTGTCCTTGCCTGCGCCGTCGCCGTCCTCCGTCGACGCCGGCGGTGGCGTGACCGCCACCGGCGGGCTGGAGGTCGTCGTCGACGGGGGCCGCGGCCGGGTCGGCAGCCGACCCGGGGTCGCCGGCCACGCCCCGAACGCCAGGATCGAGCGCCAGCGCTGCGAGCCCGATCACGGCGACGAGCAGCACGGCGAGCGCGGCCGCAGCGGCGGGAGCCCGTCGGCGTGGCCCGGTCCGCGGCGGCACCGAACTGGCGACCGGGATCGACGACCGGCTCGACGACGTCCGGCGGCGACGTCGCCGCCGGCACCGCGATGACGGCGGTCTCCGCCTCGTCGTCGATCGGCGACCCGGCGACCGACATCACGCGCCTCCCGGAGCGCAGCCGCCAATGCCGCGCCATCCCGGTATCGCCGCGCGGGGTCGCCGTCGGCCGCCCGGCGGATGACGTCCCACGTGGCGTCGGCGATCCCCTGCGGTCGCTCCACGGCTCGACCGGCGGCGTCGACCCGCGCGACGAGCGTGGTCGCCGGGAACGCGGGCTGGCCGGCGAGGGCCTCGTAGAGCAGGACGCCAACGCCCCACACATCGGTGGCCGTCGTCGCATGCCTCGCCGAGCAGCCGTTCCGGCGCGAGATACCGCAGCGTGCCGACGACCCCGTCGACCGTCAGGTCGTCCGATCCCTGGTCAGGTCGGCGGCGATCCCGAAGTCGAGCAGCCGCGCCCGGCCGTCATCGGCGAGCAGGACGTTGCCGGGTTTCACGTCGCGATGGATGAACCCCGCGGCGTGCGCTGCCGCCAGGGCCTCGGCGACGTCGGTGGCGACGGCCAGGGCGGCACCCTCGGGCAGCGGTCCCGTTCGCAACCGGTCGGCGAGGGTCACGCCATCGATGCGGTCCATGACGATGGCGGGTGCCCCGTCGTCGTCGATGACGTCGAGGACCGGGACGATGTTCGGATGGTCGACGCTCGACATCGCCCGGGCTTCGCGCCGGAGCCGTTCCCGGGCCGCTGGATCGCGCCCGATCCCCGGCAGCAGCCGCTTGATCGCGACGTCGCGCCCGGTCCTCGTGTCGACGGCACGCCAGACGGCGGCCATCCCACCGACCCCGAGCCGTTCCGCGGCCCGATAGCGCGCCGCGATCAATCGCTCGCTCATCTCGGCCATGCGAGCACATCCCGCCCCACAGGCGCCGGTCCGACCACGCGTGACGATGTGACAGACGCCTCACGACCGTGGGTGGCCGGGCGAGCGCCACGCCGCTACGATCGGCCCATGGACGAGCCCTTCATCCCGCGCCCAGCCGAGTTCAAGACCCGCGTCGATGGCCGCGGCGGCCTGATCAGGGTCACCCTCGTCGGGGAGCCGCACGACGGCCACGAGCTGTACATCGACGAGCTGGACCTGCCCGCCGAGCTGTGGACGACCGGCGCGGGCCGGCCGTTCGAGTGGTGGCCACCGGCGGTCCAGCCGACGATGGCCGCCACGGCGACCGGGCAGGACCCGCAGGCCCCGCCGGTCCGCTACGTGCTGCGCGTGCCGGACGACACCGGCGAACCGCTGTACCTCAGCGACACCGAGGCGCGCTGAGCCGATCCGGCGCCCGCGTCAGACGTTGATCCGGTCCCACGGCCCCCAGATCGCGAAGGAGATCCCGCGCGACGCCTGGATGTTGACGAACAGCGTGTCGCCGTCCGGGCTGAACGTCGAGCCGGCGAACTCGTCGTTGAAGCGGTTGGCGCCGTTGAGCTGGCTGACCATCCGGTTGAGCGCGATGTCCCACAGCTGCCCGCCACGCGACAGGCCGCGCAGGAAGTTGTCGTTGACGTTGTCCTCGCACAGGATGAGCGTCCCGCGCGGGCTGGCCGTGACGTTGTCCGGGAAGTCCAGGGTGTCCGCGCCGGGCGACTCGTACAGGAGCTGCAGCGTCTGCGACGACGGTCGGTACGCCCAGATCTGGCCGGTCCCGTTGCCGTAGCCGTCGGCGATCGGCCCGAGCGAGGTCTCCGCCGGCCCGCCGCCCTGGGTGGCCGTGAAGTACACGACGCCGTGCTCGAAGACCTGGCCCTCGAGCCGCGAGAAGTAGGCCGCGCCCTTGGCCCGGCCCTGGTTCCCGACGTAGGTGATCGCCGCGTCGTTCGTCGTCGGGGCGGTCTGCCCCGGCGTGTACGGGAACGACGGATCGGGATCGTCGATGTCGACCCATTCGACGTCGTAGGTCGCACGCTGCGGCTGGGCGATGGCCAGGTCGAGGTTCGGCTGGCCGACGACGGCCAGCATCTGGAGCTGGCCCTCGTTGTCGAGCTCGCCGGTCTCCATCGGGTTCGTGGCCGGGATATAGCGATAGAACCCCGAGGGGAACCCGAAGTTGTCCTCGGTCAGGTAGAGGATGCCCTCGTCCGGGTCGAACGAGACGGCCTCGTGGGCGAAGCGACCGGCGCGGGTGATCGGCTGGCGGGTCGACTGGCCGCCGGCCGGGACCTCGAAGATGTAGCCGTGCGGCTTGGTCAGCGGGATGTTGCTGACACCGGTGAAGTCCGGCCCGACGTCCGGACCGTTGATCGTCTCCTCGCAGGTGACCCAGGCACCCCACGGCATGCGCCCGCCGGAGCAGTTCATCTGCGTCCCGTTGAGGCTCGTGTAGGCGTGGACGACCTCGCCCTGTGGCGTGACCTCGATCGTCGTCGTCCCGCTCTGGGCCTTCGGGTCGTAGGCCTGGGTCGTGTCGCCGAAGGCCGGTCCCGGGGTTGTTGACCTCGTGATTGCGGACGAGCAGGACGTTGCCATCGGGCCCCTCGAAGGCGCCCATCCCGTCGTGGCGACCGGGCAGCCGGGTGCCGTCGTCGAGCGTGATCGGGAACTCGGTGTCGTGGAACGAGCGGTAGGAGAAGCCCTCCGGCAGGTGGAGCCGAACGATGCCGTCGCGCTCGTCGGCCACGGGCCCGAGCGTCCGGAAGTTCGGCTTGCCGTTGGATGCCAGCGCGGTGAACCCCTGGAACGGCCCGCCGAGGGCCAGGGCTCCGGCGGCTCCGGCCGCGCTCTGCAGGAACCGGCGACGGTTGACGACAGCCATTGGCCTGATCTCCTCCGTGGCACCCCGGGGGTCGGACCAACCATGCTAATCATCCGTCGCAAGCCCGCTCGCTCGATCGTCACACTGGCGCAGACCGCCGCCCGGGGCGGTGCTCGACCGGAGGGAGCCAGCCGCGTGACCGCCGCCCGGACCGTCGCCAGCCTGCGCACGCCATTCGAGCGGTTCGTGCCGCGCGGCGCGATCGTGCTGTCGATCCTGACCTTCGGCAGCTACGTGATGGGGCTCGTCCGCGATCGCATCCTGACCCAGACCTACGGCCTGGAGGACGGCCAGCTCGACACGTTCAACGCCGCGTTCCAGATCCCGGAGCTGCTGTTCTCGGTCATCGTCGCCAGCGGACTGGCCGCGCCGTTCATCCCGATCTTCACCAACCTCGAGCGGGACGACGGGACGGAGGCGGCGTACCGCTTCGGCCAGACGATCCTGACCATGGCCCTCGGGGCGATGACGATCGTGGCCGCCATCCTGTTCGTCCTTGCCCCGCTGACCGTGAGCATCGCGGCACCCGGCTTCGACCAGGAGAGCCAGGACCTCTACGTCGAGCTGTTCCGGCTGTCATGCATCAGCCAGATCCTGTTCGCCGGGTCGATGGCCCTCGGGGAGGTCCTCGTCGTCCGTCGCCGCTTCGTGTTCTACGGCGCCGCCCCGCTCTTCTACAACCTCGGCATCGTCGTCGGCACGCTGCTGCTGGCGGACCGCATCGGCATCCAGGCGGCTGCCGTCGGGGCGATCCTGGGCGCCGCCGCGCACGCCGGCGTGCGCCTGATCGGCGTCCGCTTCCGGACGACGTTCCGGCCCCGGCTTCGACTCGAGACAGCGGACGGCGTCGATCCGCGAGTTCTTCCGGCTGATGATCCCCAAGACCGCGTCGAGCCCGATCGAGCCGATCACCTTCCTGTTCTTCACGAGCGTCGCGTCCACGCTCGTGGCCGGGAGCATCACGACGGTCGAGCCTCGCCCGGAACTTCCAGAGCGTGCCCATCAGCCTCATCGGGGTGGCCTTCGCGATCGCCGCCTTCCCGGGGATGGCCGCGGCCTACGCCGCGCGCGATCGACGCGGGCTCGTCCGCCAGGTCAGCTCGACCGGGCTGACCATCGGCGTGCTGACGTTCGGTGCCGCCATCGGCCTGATCATCGTCGGGCCGACGGCCATCGACGTCCTGCTCGGCGGCGGTCGGTTCGACGCCGATGCGGTCGCGCGCACGGCGCTCGTCCTGTCGGTGTTCGCCCTGGCGGTGCCCGTTCGAGAGCCTGGGCCACCTGCTCAGCCGGGCGATCTACGCGACCCACCACACCGTCCTGCAGGTCGTCGCGTCGCTCATCGGGTTCGCCATCACGGTCGGGGCGACCCTCGCCCTCGTCCCGACGCTCGACGTCCTGGCCATCCCGGCCGGCTACGCCCTGGGGGTCACCGTCCGCTGCGTGCTGCTGGCGTTCGTGCTCGTCGGCCGCATCCGGCGCATGCCGGTCGGGTCAGCGCTCGCTCAGCCCCCGACCTGATCCAGCGGCACGGTCGGCGCGACCGTGATGTACAGCCCGTCACGGTCCGGATAGCGACCCTCCGGTCGGCGCCACTTCAGGAAGTTGCGCTCCATCTCCGACCCGTTCTGGAAGGTGCCGGGCGGATCGGAGCGACCCCAGATCGACGAGACCCGTGGGAACCAGGGGTCCAGGATGTAGGTGCCGTCGATGTGCGCATCGCGGAACACGCTCGGGTCGGCGTCGGCCCGGAACCCGGTCATGACCCACGTATGGGCGCCGCGCCAGGCGAGCAGGATCGACCGGCGCCCCGGTCGACTGGATGGCGCGGGCCGAGTCGCGCAGGGCGGACTGGCGCGACTCGAAGGCCCGGACCTCGTAGCCCGGCACCCCGTAGGCATCGAGCGCGAGGGCCATCGCGGCCGGACCCCAGTCGCCGTTGCGGCTGTCGTCACGCGACTCCCACTCGCGGACCCGCCCGCCGATCTCCCGCTGGAAGGACTCGCTCAGGCCGCCCTGGCCGTGGATGGCCAGGACCATCTGCGTCCCGGCGACGGCGCACCAGTCCTTGTGGACCTGCGAGGCGAAGAAGTCGTCCGGATCGTCGAGCAGGTCGAAGTCGATGGCCTCGCGGACGGGCTCCGGCGTGGGCGTCGGCGGGGGCGCGGGCGTGGCGGTCGGGTCGGGACCGATCGCGTCGGGGTCGACCGACGGCCGCGGCGTCGGCTCGGCGGTCGGCGTCGGGGTCGGCGTCGCCGGCGGGTCGGTGACCCGGACCGTGGCCACCGTCGGACGGTCCGGGACCGGGCCGGCCAGGAAGCGGTCGACCCGGGCCAGGACCGACTCCCAGCGATCGCCGAGCCCGGCGGCGTTCGTCGCGACCGCCACGCTGCCGAAGGCCACGGCGACGAGCACCATGGCCACGACGAGCAGGCCGACGCGGCGGAGGCGGCGAGTCCGGCGGGATCGCTGGGTCACGGGTTCAGGACGCTCGGGCGGCGCGTCGTGCGACGCTGGCGGCCGACCAGCGCTCGGCCAGCTGGGCGAGTCGATCGCGCCAGATCGCCCGCTGTTCGGCGACCTCGTCGGGCCCGATGAGCCGCTCGCAGGTCACCGCGACGGAGCTTCGGTCGCCCTTGTCCTCGATCCAGATGTGGACGAGGCGGCCGTCCGTGGCATCGAACCGGGCAGAGCGGCCGACGGTGCCCGTCCCCGGCCGCGTGCGGAGGGTCCCGGGTGCCAGCCAGCGGTTGCGGCGCGCCGGCTCGACGAAGTCGCGCCACACGTCCTCGGCCGTGGCGCCGATCGTCTTCGTCACGCTGACCTGGTAGCCGCCCGGCGTCTCGTGTCGGTCGCGCATCCCACGCGCCCACTCGTAGCCGACGGTGACCGATTGTGCCCACCAGCCGTCGACGCCTTCGGTGTCGCGGACGTGCCGGGCGATCTCGGTGTGCGTGTGTGCGGTTGCGCCCCAGGCATCGAGCCGGCGGAACCAGTCGTCCCACGAGCGTCCGGTGCCCTTGCGGATGCTGGCGTCGCTCATCGTCGGCTCGGCCACGCGGGGCGGCAGCGGCGGCTCCGTGGCGCTCACGACGTGGCGTCGGGCGGCGGCATAGCGCTCGCCGGTCTTGTCCATCCGGGTGCGGACGGCCCGCTTGCGGGCCTTGTCGGTCGTCATCTCGTTCGTCTCCAGGCACCGGCCGCGGACCCGGACCCACGCTCCCGGCCACCGACCGTGGCTGGCACGAACCGACGACCTCGAGGCGGAGCCCCTTTGCCTCCACGGGCCGGTGGCGTGGGCACCGGGATCGGAGGTGCGGCGCGAGGTGGCGCCGGGTCCGATGGTACCCCCGTCGTCCTCGAGCGGTCTAGGGCTCGAGGTCCAGCGCGCGGACGTGGCGCGGGCGGAAGACGGCGATCGGCCGGCGCTCGAACGTCGCCACGCGATCGGACGCCCAGCCGCTCGGCGGTGGCCACGAGCAGGGCGTCGACGAGGCGCGGCCGATGCTCCGCAGCCTCGACGAGGAGCGCGGCCGCGCGCTCCAGATCGGCGTCGGTCGGGGACACGAGGCGGATGGCACCGTCGGTCAGCGTGCCCAGGACGGCCAGGGTCGCCGGCGGTCCGAGCTCGCGCTGGAGGAGCAGGTCGAGCTCGGCCAGCGTCAGTGCCCCGAGCAGCAACGGCTCGTCTGCGCGGGCGAACCAGGCGACGGCGGCGTCGTGGTTGAGGTCGGCGCGGTCGGCCGCGGCGAGGATGGCCGAGCCGTCGAGCAGGATCGCCATGGCGGGTCGGCGAGCGACGTCGGTGCGGCCGGCGTCAGCCGGGCCGGCGACCGGCCTCGCGTCGGGCGATGCGCCGTCCGTCGAGCGACAGGCGGCCGTGGGCGCTCTCGCCGATGCCCACGAACCCGAGCGCCGGCACGGTGTCGTTGGTCGGCGAGCCAGGTCTCGAGGGCCGCCGCGACCACCGAGGTCTTCGTCGTCCGCGTCCGATGGGCGAAGCGGTCGAGGCGATCGAGCAGGTCCGCGTCGAGGAGGATCGTGGTGCGAGCCGTGGCAGCCATATGACGACATATATGTCACGGTGGCGTCGCGTCCGTCAACCCGTGGCACCATCGGCCGACACGAACGCCGTCACCAGGAGTGCCCCGTGGACCGCTTCGAGCCCAACCTGCGCATCCCCGGCCCGACCGCCCTGCCCCCGAGCGTTCGGGTCGCCGGCGGCCGCCAGATGATCAATCACCGCGGTCCCGAGTTCGCCGCGATGCTCGAGCGCATCCTGACCGGGATGCAGCCGTTCTTCGGGACGACGAGCGACATCGCGATGATCTCGACGGCGGGCTCGGGCGGACTCGAGGCGGCGGTCGTCAACGTCCTGTCGCCCGGCGACGCCGTCCTCGGCGTGAGCATCGGGTCGTTCGGCGATCGGTTCGCCAAGATCGCCGGCATCTACGGTGCCGACGTCACCAAGCTCGATGCCGAGTGGGGCTACGCGGCCGCCGCCGACGAGGTCCGCGAGCGGCTGCGCGGCGTGCCCGACGTCAGGGCCGTGCTGCTCACCCACAACGAGACGTCGACCGGGGTGATGAACCCGATCCCGGAGCTGGCGGCGGCCGATCCGCGAGGAGCGCCCCGACGCGCTCATCCTCGTCGACAGCGTGTCGGGCCTCGGCGCCGTGCCGTTCGACATGGACGGCTGGGGCGTCGACGTCGTCGTCACCGGCTCGCAGAAGGCGTGGATGGCGGCGCCCGGGCCTGGCCATGATCGCGGCCTCGGAGCGCGCCTGGGCGGCGATGGAGACGGCGACGATGCCGCGCTTCTACCTCGACCTGCGCGCCCACCGCGATGCTGCCGCCCAGGGCCAGACCCCGTTCACCCCGGCCATCGCGGTCGTGTTCCAGGTCGACGAGGGCCTGCGCCTGATGCAGGAGGAGGGCGCCGACGCGATCTTCGCCCGCCACGAGGCGTGTGCCGCGGCCTCGCGCGCGGGTCTCGCGGCGCTCGGGTTCGAGCTGTTCGCGGATCCTCGGCACGCCTCGCGCACGGTCACGGCCGCCCACGTCCCGGAGGGACTCGACTGGAAGGCGTTCAACAGCGAGGTGAAGCGGCGCGGCGTCGTCCTGGCCGGTGGCCAGGGCAAGCTGACCGGGAAGATCTTCCGCCTCGGCCATCTCGGCTCGGTCACGGTCGAGGAGATCCTCGGGGCGATGCACACGCTCGAGCTCGTGTCGCTCCTGCAGGGCCGGCCGGTGGAGCCGGGAGCCGCCGTGGCGGCCGCCCAGCGCGCCGCCCTGGCCAGCATGGGCATCGCCGCCCTGCCGGTCGCTGCGGCCACCGGCGCGTGAAGGTCCTCGTCGCAGAATCGGTCGCCCGCGAGGGCATCGAGCTCCTCGCCGCGCATCACGAGGTCGACGAGCGCCTCGGCTGCACCCGCGAGGAGCTGGCCGCGCTGCTGCCCGACTACGACGCGCTCATCGTCCGCAGCCAGGTCCAGGTCGACGCCGAGCTCATCGCCGCCGGGACGCGCCTCGTCGTCATCGGCCGGGCCGGCGTCGGCGTGGACAACGTCGACCTCGACGCCGCGACGCGGGCCGGCATCACCGTCGTCAACGCGCCGACCGGCAACACCATCGCGGCCGCCGAGCACACCCTGGCGCTGCTCTACGGCGTCGCCCGCCGGACCGCAGCCGCCGACGCGAGCGTTCGCCGCGGCGAGTGGAAGCGAGCCCAGTTCACCGGCGTCGAGCTGCGCGGCCGGACCCTCGGGATCGTCGGCCTGGGCAAGATCGGCCAGGCCATCGCCGTCCGCGCGCGGGCGATGGAGATGGTCGTCCTGGGCAGCGACCCGTTCGTGACCGCCGAGCAGGCGGCCAACCACGGCGTCGAGCTGGTCGACTTCGACACGCTCCTGGCCCGTTCCGACGTGGTCACGGTCCACGTCCCGCTGACGCGGGCGACCCGCGGGCTCATCGGCACGGCGGCCATCGCCAAGCTCAAGCCCGGGTCGATCGTGCTCAACGTCGCCCGCGGCGGCGTCGTCGACGAGGCGGCCGTGGCCAAGGCCCTCGCGGACGGCCACCTCGGTGGCGCGGGGATCGACGTCTTCGAGACCGAGCCACCGACCGGCTCTCCCCTGCTCGACGCCCCGAACACGCTGCTGACCCCGCATCTCGGCGCCTCGACGGAGGAGGCCCAGGTGGCCGTCGCCGAGGAGGTCGCCGCCCAGGTCCTCGACGTCCTCGACGGCCGCAGCGCCCGCTACGCGGTCAATGCCCCGCTCCTGACGCCCGGAGACCGCGCGGGCGATCGCGCCGTACCTGCCGCTGGCCGAGATCCTCGGCCGGTTCTTCGCCCAGGTCTCGCGCGGCGGCGTGCGCACGCTGACCCTCGAGATCGCCGGCGAGCTCGCCGAGCACGACGCGTCGCCGCTGACCGCGGCGGTCCTGCGCGGGCTGCTCGAGACGGTCACGACCGAGCGGGTCAACCTCGTCAACGCCGGCGCGCTGGCGCGGGCCCGCGGGATCACGGTCGTCGAGCGCAAGACCCCCGACGCCGGCGCCTACGCCGCCCAGCTCACCCTGAGCACCGACGCGAAGGTCGGTGGCGTGCTGACCGTCGCCGGCACGGTCGCCGGCGGGCGAGCCGCGCATCACCCGGCTCGGCGACTACCGGCTCGACCTCGAGCCGGCCGAGGTCATGCTCATCACCCGCCACACCGACAAGCCCGGCATGGTCGGGCGCATCGGGGCGCTCCTCGGCGAGGCCGACGTCAACATCAGCGCGATGCACCTCGGGCGGACCCGGCCGCGCGAGGACGCGATCAT
The DNA here is from genome assembly GCA_963776925.1 of uncultured Chloroflexia bacterium. Classification (GTDB taxonomy): domain Bacteria; phylum Chloroflexota; class Limnocylindria; order Limnocylindrales; family CSP1-4; genus SPCO01. The sequence continues at coordinate 72,957 of CAVZON010000001.1, forward strand.
GGTCCTCGCCCTCGACGACGACATCCCGCCGTCGGTCGAGGAGGCGATCCGCGGCCAGGACGCGGTCCTCGAACTGTGGACGATCCGCCTCGGGAGCGAGCGCTGAGCGACCCGGCCCTCGTGCCCGAGGGCCTCGATGCCACGATCGTCCTCGTCCGCCACGGCGAGTCGGAATACATCGTCGAGGGTCGGTTCCAGGGCCAGGCCGACACGCCGCTGACCGAGCGTGGCCGCCGCCAGGCGGCGCTCGCCGCCGACCGCCTGGCCACGCCGCATGCGCGCCCGGCACTGCCCATCCCTGATGGCGCGGCGCTGGAGATCGTCCACTCCCCGCTGGCGCGGACCGCGGCCACGGCCACCGCGATCGGCAGGGTCGATCCCCGGCGATGTGCCGCTCCGACCCGATGCCGGCTTCCTCGAGATCGGCCAGGGCGAATGGGAAGGGCTGCACCGCGACGAGATCGTGGCTCGACACGGCCCGACCCTGGCGACCTGGCGTCGCCGGCCGACGGAGGCGTGGGCGCCCGGCGGGGAGTCGCTCCCCGAGGTCGCTGCCCGCGTCCGCCCGTCGCTCACGGCCCTGCTCGGACGACTCGCCGCGGTCGGGACGCCCGGGCACTCGCGATCGCGACCAGGTGCCGGGCTACGGCGAGCCGCCGGCCAGCCATCCGTGGTCGATCCTCGTGGCCCACGACGGGGTGTTCAAGGTCAGCCTGCTCACGCTGTTCGACCTGCCGCTCGAGCGATTCTGGATGTGGTCGATGGACCTGTGCGCCATCTCGGCCATCGAGATCCGTGGCGGCCAGCCGGTCGTGCGGGCGTTCAACCACACGGGTCATCTCGCCCCGCTGCTCGACGAAGCCGCGGTCGAGGCACAGGAGGCGCGCAGCCGAAGCGGGGCGCTCTAGCGCGCGCGGCCTCGGCCCGTCAGCGGCGGAAGCGCCGGACCGCGCAGCCGCAGCAGGCTCGTCCGCAGGCGGCGCTGTGCCTCGCGCAGCGACTGCATCCGATCGACCCCGAGCTTGCGACCGCCATAGGCGGTCTCGACCTTGGCCGTGGCCACCGTGTGGAGCTCCGGCCGGGCATCGGGGATGAGTTCGGCAAGGACTCCGGCGTACTCGTAGACGGTCTGCTCCGGGCGAGGCGCGAAGCCCAGCCGCGAGGCCATCCGGGTGACCATGCCGTAGGCCCCGTCGGCCGTGACCGGTCCGCGCGGACCGCGGCGCCACGTGACGAAGGCGATCGCGCCGACCACCGCGAGGAGGAGCAGCGCGACGACGATGAGCGGGCCGGCCGACATCGGCCCACCGAAGGTCCCCGCCCCGGCGACGCCCGGCGACGCTGGACGGCGTCGCCGACTCCGGCGGGCGGGTCACGGCGACCGAGGGCCGCGGGCTGAAGCTGCCCTGTGCTGCCCCGTCCGGGAGATCCGCCGGCTCGCCGACGGTCCCGCCGGTCGGATCGAACTCGACCCAGCCGTAGTCCGGGAAGTAGACCTCGACCCACTGATGGGAGTCGCTGTTCTTGACCACGAACGTCCGGGTGATCGCATTCGGCTGGCCGGTCCGGAAGCCGCCGGCCACACGAGCGGCATAGCCCTCCTCGCGCATGAGCGCGACCATCAGGCCCGCGTACTGCTGGCAGAAGCCATGCTTTCGGAACGCGAAGCATTCGACGAACGAGCGGTCGCCGCAGGCTTCGAGGCCCTCATCGGTGAGGTCGGTGTCGTATTCGAAGTTCTGCTCGCTCTGCAGGTACCGGACCGTGTCGACGGCGAAGTCGTAGGCAGTGTCGGCACCGCCGGCGAGGATGGCCTGGTGCACCGCGTCGAATTCCGGGCCGACCAGGCCGCTCTCGCGGTCGAGCGGCTGGGCGTAGCGCGCGGCGAGGTCGGCCGGATAGTCGGCAGGTGCGACGCGCAGCCGGTTGCCCGTCAGGCCGCCCTCGAAGGCGTCGCCGACGAGCGGGATCAGGGCCTGGACCGCTGTACCCATCGCGGGAGTGACCGCCCGGTCGCTCCAGGCTCGAGAAGTACCCGGCCTCGCCGAGCGTGCCCTCGATGGCCGCCACGTCGACGACCGACGGGCTGCCCGGTGAGAGCAGGTCCTTCCGCGGCGCCGCGGGTCGGACGCTGAACGCGAACGGCCGCGTGCCGACCGCCGAGGCTTCGTCGAAGGCGCCGTCGAGCACCGGCTCGCCCGCCGGGCGGGTGACCAGCAGCGGCACCTCCGAGCTGTCGAACCCCTCCCTGGTGATGACGTCCCAGGTGCGCGCTCGCCACTTGACGTGGAGCGCGATGTCGGAAGCGCTGACCTGGACCGTCAGGGCCTCGTTGTCGTTGGTGACCCAGGTATCCGATACGACCTCGCTCGCGCCGAACTCCGGGGTCTGCGCGGGTGCCGTCCCGCTCCGGGGGAGGACCCCCGACAGCCCACGCGACCAGCTCACGACCTGCGCCCCGATGTCGGTCCACATCCCCTGCAGCGGCTTGGAGTTCGCGACCGTCGTCAGGAGCAGCGCTCCGACGACCGCGGCCGCGATGAACACGGTGCCCCCGCGCAGGTAGATGCCGGCGATGGCCGCCGGGTCGCCGATGCGCCGGCGCAGCCAGTCCCCCTGCTCCTCGAACGAGTGCGAGCGGATGAGCAGGAACAGCGCGGCCAGGCTGAACACCACCAGGTAGACGAGCTGGTCGTTGAACGTCAGGGCCATGTTCAGGACGAGCAGCAGGCCGATGAGCATGACCCCGTTGATCGGGCGGCGGTGACCGAACACCGCGTACCCCGCGAACATCGACGATGCCCACACCCACAGGGCGATGATCAGCATGTGATGGCCGACCGCGTTGGTCAGCCGCTCCCGGCGGACGACGAGGTCGCTGACGGCCTCCCACGCCTCGCCTCCGGCGACGGTGAACAGCCGCTGCAGATCCCACTGGACGTCGGTGAAGGAGGAGCCGACGAGGAGGGGCACGACGAGCGAGGCGAGGATGGCGCCGATGGCGTACGTCCGCCAGCGTCCCCAGCCGACGGTCGGGCCCAGGCTGCCGATGAGCGCGCCGGCGATGGCCGACCACAGCAGCAGGTCGGTCAGCTCGCCGCGTCCGAGGATGATCCGGGCGTCGTCGATGGCCAGCGCGAGCATCGAGCACATGACCACGACGAGGACGAGGCTCACCCAGCCGCTCGGCGGCGCGGCGGCGCGCAGGCGCGCGAACGGTCGCTCGTCCATCGGTCGGGCCATCGACGCGGTGCGTCATCCGGCCAGTTGCTCCGCGAGCGATCGACCGGGCTCGACGAAGTACGACCGCAGCTCGTACTCGGCCAGGGCGTGGTGCAACGCCCGCGCGCGTTTGGCCTGCGCCTCGAGGGTCGCCGCGTCCGGCTTCGGCTGGCCATCGGTGGCCAGGGCGAAGGCGCTGGCGTCCAGGCTGACCACGACGCACCCGACACCACGCTGACGCAGGGCGGCCAGCGGGCGGACCCACGACGGATCCATCGAGGCGGTGACGACGACCGCGGTCATGCCGCGACGCAGTCGTGCCGACGGAGGCGACCAGCGTCTCGACGAGCGGGGTCGCCGAGTCGGCATCGACGGCCGCGAGCAGCTGCATGATCTTCTGGTGCTGGCGGCCCCCGCGATCCGCCGGCAGGATGGCGGTGCGGCCGGCGTTGACGGTCATGCCGACCGCGCGGTTCTCCTTGATCGCCTTGTCGGCGATCGATGCCGCAGCCCGGATGGCCACCTCGGCCGTCGAGTCGTCGCCGCGACCGACCTGGACGCTGCGCTGGAGGTCGAGCACGATCCACGCGTCGGCCGTCTGCTCCAGGTCGAACTCCTTGACCTGGATCTCACCGTGCCGCGCGGTCGAACGCCAGTGGATGCGGTTCATGCTGTCGCCAGGGGCGTACGGCCGGACGGTCGTCGCCAGCGGTGTCGTCTGGAGCGTCCGCTCGGGCGAGGCGTGGCTGCCCTCGAGGTTCGCGGCAGGCAGCCGCCACATCTGCAGGAACTCCACGCGCGGGTAGACGATGACGCTGACCCCCTGGCCGACGGTCGCCGAGGCCTCGAAGAAGCCGAACGGATCGCCGGTCCGGATGTGCAGCGGCTCGATCCGGAAGTGGCCCCGCCGCGACAGCGGCACGCGGATGAGCCACGACCGCTCGGAGCGCCCGTTGAGCGTGATGGCCCGGCCGGGCAGGCCGCCGGGCAGCGTCGTCGGGTTGTGCACCTCCAGCCACGGCTTGAGCAGCCGGCTGGTGTTGCGCAGCGTGTAGGTCACCCGCATCGTGTCGCCGACATGGCCGCTGAGCTGGCTCACGGCGTAGCCGGCCTCGAGGTCGGACAGGCCGAGGCGGACCAGCACGTACGACCCCCCGACGACGAGGATCGACAGGTAGAGCAGGTAGAACAGGAACGCCCAACCCGTCGAGAAGGCAGCGACGACCAGGATCGTGGCGATGGCCAGCGCCTGGAGTCGTCGGAACATCGGCGGCGTCCTTCGAGCGGTTCGGGTCCTTCGGTGGCCGCCGGTCAGGCGGTCGGGGCGGTCGGCGTGCTGAGGCCGGCCCTCGCCGCATTCAGGTCGGTCGGGCCGCCGCCGGTCGGGCGGATGCCGTCGATGGCGGTCGAGTCGAGGATCTCGCGCACGACCTGGCCGGCCTGCACGTCGTGGATCGACGAGCTCGTCTTGATGATCAGGCGGTGGGCCAGGGCCGGCTCGGCGAGGGCCTTGATGTCATCGGGGATGACGTAGTCGCGACCGAGCAGCCCGGCCAGCGCCTGACCGGCCCGGTACAGCGCGATGGAGCCGCGCGGCGATGCGCCGAGGTAGACGTCCGGATGGTTGCGGGTCGCACCGACGACGCGGACGATGTAGTCGGACACGGTCGAGTCGACGTAGACCTCGCGGACGGCGTTCTGCAGGTCGCGCAGGTCCTCGACGCCGAGGACCTCCTGCAGCTCCTCGAGCGGATGCGTGCGCTTCTGCTCGTCGAGGATGACGATCTCCTCGATCGGCTGCGGGATAGCCCAGGCGGATGCGCAGCATGAACCGGTCGAGCTGCGCCTCGGGCAGGGCGAAGGTGCCCTCGTACTCGATCGGGTTCTGGGTGGCGATGACGAGGAACGGGTCGGGCATCGCGTGGGTGATGCCGTCGATCGTGGCCTGGCGCTCCTCCATCGTCTCGAGCAGGCTCGACTGGGTCTTGGGCGTCGCCCGGTTGATCTCGTCGGCGAGGACGACCTGGCTGAAGATCGGGCCCGGTCGGAACTCGAACTCCTGCGTCTTCTGGTTGTAGATCGACAGGCCGGTCACGTCCGACGGCAGCAGGTCCGGCGTGAACTGGATGCGCCGGAACGAGCAGCCGAGGCTGCGGGCGATGGACTTGGCCAGGACGGTCTTGCCGGTGCCCGGGACGTCCTCGATCAGCAGGTGCCCGCGACACAGCAGCGCCACCAGGGCGAGCCGGACCTCGTGGTGCTTGCCGACGATGACGTGCTCGACGTTGGCGACGACCTTGTCCCCGGTTTCCTGGATCTTCGTCATCAGCCTCTCTCGCGTGTGGGCGGCGATCGGTGGCTTACGGTACTCGTGGGGTGTCAGGGCATACGACGCACGGGGCTGGGGGTCCGTGGCGTCTGCGGATAGTACGTCGGATACCCGGTGCTGGTTCCCCTCTCCTTCATAAGGCGCTCGGACGCGCCGAATCGTTCGAACCTCCGAATCAGGGTGAGGGCTCCGACCCAGGCGGTCATCAGGCATCCGATCGCGCCCATCACCGCGAGGAACGGCTCGCCGCCGACCCAGGCGGCCAGCGCGACGCCTCCGAACAGGGCCGCGAGGACGGCCGCGATGGCCGCCATCCCGATGCGCTCGATGAGCGGTCGCCGGGTGGGCTCGCCCGACTCCCCGGTCTCGTCGAGCGCGACGGAGGGGTCGGTCGGCGGCGCCACGGACGCGTCGGCCGTCGTGTCGTCGAGCCGGGTCGTCGTGGTCCGGCGCCGTCATTCGACGACCTCGAGGGCTTGGGTCATCAGGTCGCCGGCGATCGGTGCGGCGACCTCGCCGCCGCGGCCGGCCTGCTCGACGAGGACCGCGACGGCGACCCGGGGTCCTCGGCCGGCGCGAACCCGATGAACCAGGAATGCGGTTCGCCGGTCCCGCCCAGCTCGGCCGTGCCCGACTTGCCGGCGGTCGTCACGCCCGGGACGGCCGCGCCGTTCGTGAAGCCGCTGCCCGAGGTCGCCCTCGACCGCCTCGACCATCGCCGCGGTGATGGCGTCGGCATCACCCTGGTCGATGACCCGCCCGATCGACGACGGCCCGACCGAACGGGTCCCGCCCTTGCCGGTGATGGCCGTCACCAGCTGCGGTCGCATCAGCTCCCCGCCGTTGGCGACGGTCGCCGCCACGAGCGCCATCTGGAGCGGCGTCACGAAGGTCTCGGCCTGGCCGTAGGCGGCGTTGGCCAGCTCCACGTCGTCGACGAAGCCACCGGGCTGCTCGCCGCTCGCATTGGTCACCTGCGAGACCGCGGTCGGCAGGTCGAACGGCAGCGGTGCCCCGAACCCGAGACGACCCGCGTAGTCGACGAGGTCGGCGCCACCGGTCTCCAGCCCGGTCAGGGCGTACCAGATGTTGCACGAGACCTCGGTCGCGCCGATGAGGTCGAGCGCCCGGTCGCCGGTCTCCGGGTGGTGGCCGTCCTGGACGCGGAAGCCCTCGACGAGCAGGCCGTCCTCCTCCGCCTCGGGCTGCTCGTCGTAGGTCGTCGACGGGCTGATCGCGCCAGAGCCGAGCCCGGCCATGGCGGTGACGATCTTGAACACGGAGCCGGGCACGTAGCGTCCCAGCGTGGCGCGCGGCAGGAGCGGCTCGCGGTCGTCCTCGCGCAGCGCCTCGAACGTCGCGTCGGCGGTCGTCGGGATCGGTGATGGCCGAGGCATCGAAGGTCGGCTTCGAGGCGAGGGCCAGCACCTCCCCGCTGCGCGGATCGAGCACGACGACCGCGCCGCGGAAGTCGCCCAGCGACTCGACGGCGGCGCGCTGCAGCTCGAGCGACAGGGACAGGGTCAGGTCCTTCGGGTCGTACGGGTCGCCACCGAACTTGCGCAGCGCGTCGCTGACCGGGTCGCCGGCCAGGCCGGCCAGCTCGGCGTCGTAGGTGAGCTCCAGGCCGGCCCGGCCGTAGCGCGGGGAGGCGTAGCCGACGACGTGGCTGATGGACGCGCCGCGATAGACCCGGTACAGCTCATCGTTCGCGTCCGCCTCGTTGCGAGCCAGCCACTCCCCGGTGCGGTCGACGATCGAGCCGCGGGGCACGGTCCTGGCGGCAGCGATGACCGCCGCGTCGAACGGCGAGCGGGTCAGCTCCGGCGCACGCAGCACCGCCCAGTAGCCACCGGCCGCAGCGAGCGTCCCGAAGGCGAGGGCGAGCACGAGGGCGACGTGGACGATCGTCCGCCCGAGCGGCCGTCGCCGGTGCTGGTCGCTGTACATCTAGGTCTCGCTCCCGCGCAGGCGGCTGCGCCAGGTGCGGGTCGACGGTGGCGGCGGCGGCTCGACGCCCTTGTCGGACAGGGCCAGCAGCAGCCCGATGACGAGCGCGTTGACCAGCAGCGACGAGCCGCCGTAGCTGATGAACGGCAGGGTCACGCCGGTCAACGGCAGGACCTTGAGGTTGCCGGCCGCGATGATGAACGCCTGGACGCCGATGACCAGGGCCAACCCGACCGCCAGGATCGAGCGGAAGTCGTCCGCCGCCGCCGCCCCGATGCGCAGGCCACGCTCGACGACCACGAGGAACAGGGCGAGGATGGCCACCACCCCGACCAGCCCGAGCTCCTCGCCGAGGGCCGCCAGCGGGAAGTCGGTGTGCACCTCCGGGATCGGCAGCCGACCACCGATGAGCGGCAGGCCGTCGCCAAGGCCCACGCCGACGAGGCCACCGCGCGCGAACGCGTGGAGCGACTGGAGGATCTGGTAGCCGCTGTCGAGCGGGTCGGCCCACGGGTCGATCCAGGCGGCGAAGCGCTCGCCGACGTGTGGGAACACGCTGGCCATCAGCACGCTCCCGAGCAGGAACAGGACGAGCCCGATGACGACCAGGCTGATCCGACCGGTCGCCGCGTAGGTCAGGGCCAGGAACACCGTGAAGAACAGCAGGGCCGCACCGAGGTCGCGCTGGACGACGACGATGCCGAGGGCGATCGCCCACATCACGACCATCGGTGCGAGGTACGGCAGGGGCGGCAGTCGGAGCGGGCCGACGCGCGTGTCCTGCTCGATGAGCAGCGGCCGGTTCTCCGACAGGTAGCCGGCGAGGAAGACCACGAGGATGACCTTGAGCAGCTCGGACGGCTGGCCGCTGATCGGGCCGAAGCGCAGCGTCAGCCGCGATCCCGCGGTCTCGGTGCCGAGCACGAACACCAGCAGCAGGAGCACGATCCCGACCGCCGCCCAGGTGTACTTGTAGCGGCGCAGCCACGTGTCGGAGCGGACGACGATGCCCAGCGTCGTCGCGATCCCGATGGCGAGGACCAGCCACACCAGCTGGACCTGGCCGAGGCCCAGGGTCCGGCCGCCGACCTCGTTGGTCACGAGGTCCTGCGGCAGGCGCTGCATGAGCAGCAGCGAGATGCCGCCGAGCATCCCCATGGTCGGCAGCAGGACCTGGTCCGAGCGACGCCCGGCCAGGACCTGGGCGAGGTGGGCGAGGGCCAGCGCGGCGAGGTAGATCGCCAGGCCCAGCGGGTCGTACAGGGCGACGTCCCCGGTCATCGTCAGGCTCAGCGACAGGCTGCCGACCAGCAGGGTCACGGCGACCGCGACGAGGAGCTTCGCCTCGGTCCAGCGCGGCCGTGGTCGGATCGGGCCGAGGACTCGCGGAGCGGGTCGCGGCCGGGCGGTGGCGCCGGCGGTCATCGCTCAGCCACCGCGTGGGCGCTCCAGCCGCAGCCGGACCTGGCCGATGCCGATCTCGTCGCCGAACCCGAGCGGGGACGGCCCCTGGATCGAGCGGCCGTTGCGAGCCGTCCCGTTCGTGCTTCCGGCGTCCTCGACGTACCAGCTGCGGCCGCGGTAGGTCAGGATGGCGTGCTCGGACGAGGCGAAGGGGTCGTCGATGACGATGGCGTTGTTGACGTCGCGGCCCAGGGTGGTGATGGCGTCGAGGTCGAACGACCGCCCGACCGCGGGCTCGCCGGCCGGCGACGCGACGACGACGAGCCGTCCGAGCGACGTGCCCGGCTCGCGTGCCGCCTGACGCAGGTCGTGCATGAGGGTCCGCACGATGCGGAACAGGACCACATAGAGGAGCGCCAGGAAGAGCAGCCGGACGATCCAGATGACGAGCAGCGCCCCGTCCATCAGGGTCCGTCCCCGGCGGCCTCGACGACGATGACGGTGTCGCCGAGCTCCAGCCGGTCGCCCTCCCCAAGGACCAGCTCGCCGACCTGGACGCCGTTGACCCGCGAGCCGTTGGTGCTGCCCAGGTCGACGTAGACGAGCGTGCCGCGACGGCCGGTCAGCCGCCCGTGGTGCCGTGACACGCGGTCGTCGCCGAGGACGAGGTCGTTGTCGGCCGCACGGCCGATCGTCAGGTCGGTGCCGTCGACGTCGACGCTCCGCGATGCGCCACCCGACACGGTCACCCGCAGTCGGGCACGCGGCGCGGGCGGTCGAGGCACGGTGAAGACCATCGTGTCGGACGGGCCGCCACCGGACGACCCGCCGAGCGTCGTCGCCGGCGGCACCGCCGACACGACCCGAGATCGGGTCCGCGAAGCGGGCGATGACCCGGATGTCGGTGCGCTCGACCGTCGGGTCGCCGAGCAGGTCGACGCGTGGGCGGTCGACCAGGGTGTAGTGCCGGGCGCGGGCGAACAGGAGGGCCCCGTCGGCGAGCTCGGTCGCGAGCGAGCCGGTCATCTCGCCGAAGCCTTCGAGGTCGACCGGATTGAGGTGGACGACGAAGCGATTGGGGACGAGCGTCCGGTCGGCGCTGGCCAGCCGCTCCGCCTCCATCGCCCGCTCGATCCGCCGCTGCAGCTGGACGGGTTGGAGGCGTGCCCGGAAGAGACGCGCAGACGGTCGCTCGAGGAGGCGTTCGAAGAACCGCTCGATGGCGGTGAGCGGCGGCATGGTCGGTCGGGGAGTCTAGCAGAGGGTCCCGTTCGGGCCCTGCGGCGGGACGTTCGGCCAGATGGCGGAGTACCCACGGCGTATGGGGCGCTCGCGCACCAGCGGTATACTCTCGCTTCCGTTCGGGTGGGTCTGTGCCCGAACTCGACCAGCGTCCACGCCCGGGGGCACGATGCCCGAGATCCTGACCGAATCGTTCTGCGAACGGTGTGGCACTCGCTACACCTTCGAGTCGGCCGCCCCGCGCGCTGCCCGCCTGACCGGCATCAAGGTGCTGTCGCGCGGCCTGAAGAACTTCGTCATGTCCGACGACACGTCGATGGACGAGGCGATGGCCGCCGCTCGCAGCGAGACCGACCGCGAGGTCACGTCGCAGCAGCTGGACGCGTTCCACAAGACGTTCAACTTCTGCATGACCTGCCGCCAGTACACCTGCGGCAACTGCTGGAACGACGCCGAGGGCCGCTGCCTGACCTGCGCACCGCACCTCGGCCACGAGATCATGCCGGCGCCGTTCCCGGACCTGCCGTCGAACGGCATCGCGACGGCGGACACGAACGGCCTCAACGGCCATGCCCCGGAAGCGGCTGCCCTGTCCGCATCCAGCGAGGCCCTGGCCTGGCCGACGATGGATCTCGATCGCGAGTCCGACGACGGCCTGGCGGCCATCGACGAGGGCGAGCCGATCGAGCCGATCGACGCGGTCGCCCGGCTTGCCTTCCTCGGCGCGACCGATGCCGCCCTTGACGAGGCACGCGAGGACGAGCTCGCGCACGGCGCGGCGGCGGCCGACGCCGGCGTCGAGGAGATCGACGCCGTCGAGATCGAACCGGTCGAGGCTGGCGACGCGGTCGAGGCGGCCGCCATCGCCGAGGTCGTCGACGAGCCCGAGGTCGTGGCCGCACCCGAGGCCATCGATGCGCCCGAGGTGGCCGCGGCTGAGCCGGCGGCCGAGGCCGAGCCGGACCTCCGGGCCGCGGCTGCGGCCAGCGCGACCAACGAGCTGATGCAGCGCTTCCGCCCCGGCCAGAGCCTGGACGACGAGATCGCGGCCTACGAGCGTGAGCAGGCGGCACAGGACGCGGCCGCAGCCGCGGCTGGCGCGCTCGCCGTCGGGGCGATCGCCGATGCGCCCGACGAGGATCCTCGACCACGACGACGGCCCATGACATCGCCGCAGCCGCAGCCGCGGCCGCAGCGCTCGCCGCGGCGGCGGCACCCGACCACGACGAGCCCGTCAAGGCCCCGGCCGTGGAGACCCCGGCCGCCGAGCCCGATGTCCCGGCCGTCGCCGCGGCCCGCGACGACGTCGTCGAGCAGCCGACCTGGCGCATCATCGCCCCCGATGGCGTGGATGCCGTCGTGCCGCCACCCGTCGCACCGGTCGACCCCGCGGCGCCGTCCCCCACCGCCAGCGCCGAGCCGCAGTGGCCCACCGAGCCCGAGTGGCCGAGCCATCGACCGGCCGGCGGCCTGCCCTACCTGAACCGGCCGACGCAGCCGACCGGTGGCATCGATGCGCTGTGGGCTGAGTCGGCTCGGGAAGTCGTCAGCCCGGCCGCCCCGGATGGCGCGGCCAAGGTCGCTGCCGGCGTCCAGCCGTGCGTCAGCTGCGGCCTGTCACTCTCCGCCAACGCCCGGTTCTGCCGGCGCTGCGGGAGCCGCCAGGGCTGAGCCGTCCGCCACCGGATCGTCCGGCGCGGTCGACACGGACGCCTGCGGGGGCGTTCCCTCCTCCCGGATCCGGACCCAGGCTGCCCCGAGCAGCAACGCCTGGAACGTGAACGACAGCCAGGCCAGCGCGATGAACGCCGTCGCCAGCGATCCGGCCAGCCGAGCCGCCCCGACGAGCAGCGGTGCCAGCACGAGGAACAGCTGGCTCAGCGCGACGATCACGATCCCCACGATCACCGCGGGCAGCCAGATCGCCCGGACCGACGGCGTCCCGGGCGGCAGGGTCCGGTAGATGACGAACACGAGCCCGATGCCGAGGACGAGCAGGAACGGCCAGCCACCGAGGATCGACCGCAGCGTGGCGACGGACGCGGGCTCGTTCGGGAAGAGCGTCCCGATGGCGGTCGCGACGACCCCCAGCAGGATCGTCCCGACCACGACCGTGATGAGGATGAGGACCCACAGGAAGCCCCGGAGGGTCCGGCGCACGACGTCGCGCTCCTGGTGCTTGGCGAAGATCCGGCTGAACGCCACGTCGAGCGTGACGTAGAGCTGGCTGACGGCCCAGATGACGCCGACGAAGCCGAGGATGGAGGCTGCCGTCGCGCTCGTGCTCAGGGCGGCCATGCCCTGGTCGACGAAGTCGGCCAGCGGCGGGACGAGCGCCTTCAGGGCGTCGGCCAGGCGCTCCTGCGCCTCCGGATCGACCACGACCAGCCCGGCGATCCCGAGGATGAGCAGGACGAGCGGGAAGGCGGCGAACAGCGCCGCGAAGGCCAGGCCGTTGGCCAGCAGGCCACCGGCCGCACGCCCGTAGGCGTCGAACACGCGCATGACGAGGGCGACCAGCGGCCGCTCCAGGATCCGCTCCAGGATCGCGGCCGGGTCCATCGCCCGGGTCAGTCCCGCACGTCCTCGAACAGGCCCACCTGCACGGCCTCGGCCGGGACCCGGCGAGGCCCGGCGATGAGGGCCCGCACCTCACCTCGGCGGACGTAGCGGCGGCCCCCGAGCTTGATGCTCTGGAGCCGGCCGGCACGCGCCCAGCCGGCGATCGTCGAGGTCGTGAAGTGGACGTTGGCGGCGGCGAGGAGGGCCTGCGCCTCGGTCAGCGTGATCCAGTCCGTGGCCGACGGCATCGCGTCAGTCGCCGGCAGCCGACGTCGTGGTCGCGGCCGCGTCCTTGGCGGTGTCCTTGGCCGGGGTGCTGCCGCCGTCGCCGGTCGAGGCAGCGGTCGCCGCGGTCGCGGACCCGTCGCCATCCCCTCCCCCGCCGTCCGCGCTGGAGCCCGACGGCTTCGCCGCGCGTCGCTCCTTCTTCGCCCAGCCCGAACCCTTGAAGTGGATGGTCGGGGCGGCGAAGGCCTTGCGCACGGGTCCCTCGCCGCACAGCGGGCACGAGGTGGGACCGTCCTCATGGATGCCGTGGACGACCTCGAATCGTCGGGAGCAGGCGGCGCAGGTGTAGTCGTAGCGGGCCATCGTCGTGGTCGGTCGGGTCAGCCGCGGAGCAGGCGCATGCCGCACTTCGGGCAATAGAACGCCCGCTCGTGGGCGGACGCGAACCCGCAGTGGGCACAGACCAGCCCGCCACGACCGGCGGCCGGGACCGGACGCTCGATCGCGGTCAGCCCCATCGCGTGCTGGTTGGCCAGGACGTTGGTCAGCAGCCCGGCCAGCAGCTTCGCGCCGATGCGATCCGTGTCGCCGCGGACCCCGCGACCGCCCCAGCCGACGACGGCCCGGCAGATCATGTCGCCGGTCGCCTCGTCCCAGTGGGAGGCGACGCCGCCGACGACCGCGTTGTACTCCGGGTAGCCGCTCGTATCCACCTCGCCGTCGAGCAGCGAGCACACGAACGTGTCGAAGGCGAGGTCGATGGCGTCGATCGACTCGAGGACCACGAGCGCGTGGCGGGTGATCGGCGAGTGGATGTGGTGGGCGTTGAGCCACTGCATCGCCTCGGACGGGCGGGCGATCGTCGGCGTGGCCTGGCTGAACTCGATGGGCAGCGGGTCGACGACCTCGATCTCGGCCTTGGCCAGCCCGACCAGCATGCCCGGGAGCTCCGCCATGGCCTGCGGTCCGGCCTTCATCCGTACGCCTTCGCTCGTCTTGCCCGCGTAGTACAGCTTGAGCTGGAACTCCTGGGCGACGACTTCCTCCGGCAGGGTCACCGACCCGGTCTGGGCCGGGGCGGCGGGAGCGGGGCCGTCGGGGGTCGCACCGTCGCCGGTGTTCTTGCGCTTCAGGAAGTCGAGCGGCACGCAAAGCCTCCACGGCAGGTCGTCACGGTGGGATGCATCGTAGCAGGGGCGGCTCCGGCGACAGCGGTCAGGGTGTCGCCACCAGGATCAGCCCTTCATAGCCCCGCAGCTCGAGCGAGCGGGCGTCCGCTGCGACGACGGGCAGCCTGCGATGCGAGCCGGCGATCGGCCGCCAGCCGCCACCGGCCGGTCGACGCGGCAGGTCGAGCCGACCACCGGCCGCGCTGAAGGCGATGCCGACGAGCACCTCGGCGCCGGATCCCAGCCGGCGATAGCCGAGCACGTCGGGATCACCGGCCGGCAGGAGTCGCAGGCGGCCGTCCTGGAGCGAGGGCTCGGCACGGCGCGCGGCGATGAGCCGGCGATAGCAGGACAGGACGGAGTCGGGATCGGGCGTCTGCGTGGCCACGTCATGGGTCGCCGCGTCCGGCCCCAGGCGCAGCCATGGCTGGCCGGTCGTGAAGCCGGCGCCGGGCTCGCTCGTCCATGGCATCGGCGTCCGGGCGCGCGATCGGTCCCACCACGGGAAGTCCGGGGTCACCCGGGCGGCCGGGGCATCGATGCTCTCCTCGGGCGGGACGTCGACGTCGCCGAGCCCGAGCTCCTCCCCGTAGTACAGGAACGGCGTGCCACGGACGGTGAGCGACAGGACGGCCGCCGCCCGCGCGATGTCGTCGCGGTCCGCCTCGCCCGCGCCGACGGAGTCGGCCAGTCGCGAGGCGTGACGCGGTTGGTCGTGGTTGGACAGCACGATCGTCGGCCAGCGGTCGTCGCCGAATGCCCGCTCGCGCCGGCGCAGGGCGGCCCGGAACGCGGCCGCGGTCCATGGCCGGGTGAGCAGCTCCCAGTCGAACACGAGATGGCGATCGCGGGTCAGCGCCGCCGCGCCCTCGGTGGAGCCGGCGAACAGCTCACCCACCGACATCCGCCCGGGGTGCTCGTCGACCACGCTCCGGAAGCGTTCGATGAGCGCCGGCAGGTCGGGCTGGTCGTAGTCGTGGATGTGGACCTGGCGGTCCCAGGCCGTCGAGCCCCGGTGCGGTGGGTTGGAGCGCATCTCGGCGTCCTTGAGGAAGACGTTGAAGGTGTCCAGGCGGAAGCCGTCGACGCCCCGCTCCAGCCAGCCGCGGACCATCGACCACTGGGCCGCCTCGACCGCCGGGACGCGCCAGTCGAGCTCCGGCTGCTCGGCGAGGAAGGTGTGGTGGAAGGCCTGTCCACGGACCGGGTCGAAGGTCCAGGCCGGGCCCCCGAACCACGACACCCAGTCGTTCGGCGGCAGCGGCGTCCCGTCCGGGCTCGTGCCAGGGCTGTCGCGCCAGATGTACCAGTCGGTGTACGGGTCCTGCCGTCGGCGCGAGGCGATGAACCACGCATGCTCGTCGCTGGTGTGGTTCATCACCAGGTCGAGCACGACGCGGATGCCGAGGCCGTGCGCCGTCGCCACCAGCTCGTCGAAGTCGGCCTCGCTCCCGAACAGCGGATCGACCGCCGTGTGATCGCTGACGTCGTAGCCGATGTCGTGGCCGGGCGAGGGATAGATCGGCGACAGCCAGATGGCATCGACGCCGAGCCCGTCCGGGCCGAGGTACGGGAGATGGGCCGTGATGCCGCGCAGGTCGCCGGTGCCGTCGCCGTCGCTGTCCGCGAAGGAGCGCGGGTAGATCTGGTAGACGACGCCGCGGCGCCACCAGTCGTCACCGAAGCGGAACGGCGGAGCGGTCGTACCGGTCGTGCTCGGGGCGCGCCGTTGGCCGCTCACGATCCGTCTGCCTCCTGCCCATCGCGACGCGGCACCGCATCCGGGTCGGTTGCGGCGTCGGTGTCGAAGACGGTAGCGGTCCGGGCTTGACAATGTCGCGGCGAGCCGTCATTGATACGCGTTACTGACGCGCGTTACTGCACCACGTCGGGAACGCGCCGTCAAGGGTGGAGGAGCGGCACGAGATGCGCAGACGGCCGACCAGCGCGGACGTTGCGACCGAGGCCGGGGTGTCTCGGACGACGGTCTCGTTCGTCCTCAACGGCCGGACGGACGTGAAGATCCCGACCGAGACGCGGACCCGCGTGCTGGCTGCCGCGGAACGCCTGGGTTACCACCCGCACGCCCCCGCCCGACAGCTGGCCGGGGGTCGATCCCACGTCCTGGCCCTCGTCCTGCGCCAGACCCCTGAGCAGATCGCCGCCGACGCCATCCTGGCCGAGACGCTGCGCGGCCTGGCAGCCGCGGCGCGCGGGAGTGGCTTCCGGGTGATGGTCGAGCCGCTCGCTCCCGATGGCCCCGATCCGAGCTACGCCGGCCTGCTCCGGGCGCAGCACGCCGATGGGCTGGTCATCAGCGGTCCGCGCACCGACGACCCGCAGCTGGAGGCGCTCGTGCGCGACGGCTTCCCGGTCGTGCTCCAGGGCGCGCTGCCCGGCCTCGACGTGACCAGCGTCGACGTCGACAACGTGGCCGGCGCCCAGCGGGCCGTCGACCATCTCGTGGCCATCGGCCATCGGCGCATCGCCTGCATCACCAACGCCCCCTCGTCTACACCGCCGCCCAGGAACGACTCGAGGGGTACCGCCGCGCCCTGGCCGACGCCGGCATCGAGATCGACGAGCGCCTCATCGAGCCGGCCGAGTTCGATGCCCCCAGCGGCCACGCGGCGATGGCCCGACTGCTCGAGCGCGCGGCGTTCGACGCGGTCTTCGTGGCCAGCGACGTCGTCGCCCTCGGCGCCATCGGCGCGCTGCGCGACGCCGGCCGTCGGGTGCCGGACGACATCAGCGTCGTCGGCTTCGACGACATCCCCCTCGCCGCCTATTACGACCCTCCCCTGACCACCGTCCGGCTGCCTGCGTCCGAGCTCGGGCAGGCTGCCGGCCGGGCCCTGCTCGAGCGCATCGCCGACCCCACGGCCGCGCCGAGCCGGACGCTGCTTCCGACCGAGCTCATCGTGCGTGCCTCGACGGCCCCGCCGTCCGGCACCTGACGTATCGCCCAGACGACGGTCCGACGACGGGCCGGGGACCCTGGAAAGGAGATCGATCCATGGAGGAGCGGACGATCCGGTGGCGAAGGACCGCCGGACTCATCGCGGCGATCGCGCTCATCGCCGCGGCCTGTGGCGGAGGCGGCGGCAGCGCCGAACCCGCCGAATCGACGGCGGCCGGAGCGTCGGTGGAACCGGTGCGTCGGCCGAGCCCGGTGCCTCGGCCGAGCCCGGCGCGTCGGAAGCGACCGGCGGCTTCGCCTGCGAGGAGCTCGGTGGCGAGGTCACCGTGTATGCGACCTGGACCGGCGCCGAGCAGGACAACTTCGACGCCATGATGGCGCCCTGGCTCGAGTGCACCGGCACGACCATGCAATACACCGGCCAGCGTGACCTGGCCGGCGCGCTGACGGCAGCCATCGCCGGCGGCAACCTGCCCGACGTCGCCGGCCTGCCCGGCCCCGGGCTGATGCAGCAGTGGTACGCCGACGGCACCCTGCTGCCGCTCGACTTCGTCGACTTCGCTGCCTATGAAGCGGCGACCCCGCCCGGCTTCGCGGCCCTCGGCCAGGCCCCGGACGGCAAGCTCGCGGGCATCTTCACCAAGGGCGCCGTGAAGGGCCTCATCTGGTACAACACCGGCGTCTGGACCGGCGGTGCGCCCGCCACCTGGGACGAGCTGAAGACCGCCGCGGCCGCCGCCGTGAGCGGCGACGAGAAGACCTGGTGCATCGGCGTGGAATCGGGCGGCGACTCGGGCTGGCCCGGCACCGACTGGATCGAGGACATCGTCCTTCGCCAGGCCGGCACCGCGGTCTATGACGGCTGGGTCGCCGGGACCACGCCGTGGACCGATCCGGCCATCAAGGCCGCGTTCGAGGAGTTCGGCACGGCCGTCGAGAACGCCTACGGCGGCTCCGACTACGTCAACGCCACCAACTTCGGCAAGGCCGCGAACCCGATGTTCACGGACCCGCCCGGCTGCCTGTTCCACCATCAGGCCAGCTTCATCACCACGTTCTTCGTGGACGAGGCCGGGCCACGCCCGACCAGTTCGACTTCTTCCCGTTCCCGGACATCGACCCGGCCAACTCCGGCGTGACCGGCGGCGGCGACCTGTTCGGGATGTTCAACGACACCCCGCAGGCCCAGTCGATGATCCAGTACCTGCTGACGCCCGAGGCACAGCAGATCTGGGTCGAGAAGGGCGGGTTCATCTCCGCCAACAAGAACGTGCCCCTCGAGGCCTACCCGGACGAGGTGTCGCGCAAGTCGGCCGAGATCCTGGCCAATGCCCAGACCTTCCGGTTCGACGCGGGCGACCTCATGCCGAGCGCACTGTCGGCGGCGTTCTTCGACGCCATCGTGAGCTACGTCGCCAACCCTGCCGACCTCGACGCCATCCTGGCGGACCTCGAGGCCGAGTCGGTGGACTCGCGCCAGCAGTAGTCATCGGGGACGGTGGCCGGCTCGGGGTCGGCCACCGTCCCCTGCCCAGCGGGAGGGCTCAGCGTGCTTGACGCACTGCTCGACAACAAGCTCCTGGCCGCGGCCTTCGTCGTCGTGGCCGTGCCCCTCGTGCTCATCGGCTACATCCTCCTGGTCGAAGCGGTGCTTCGACGGGTACCGCGCCGTTGGGCGCCCGGCCTCCGGCCCTGGCTGTGGCTGGCGCCGGCGCTCGCCTTCCTCGGCGTCTTCCTCGTCTATCCGACGATCGCCACGATCATCCGCAGCTTCCAGAACCGGCGCGGCAACGACTTCGTCGGGCTCGACAACTACGCCTGGTTCTTCAGCCAGGACGACACCGTCGCCGCGCTTCGCAACAACGTGTTGTGGGTGATCTTCCTGCCGCTGCTGGTGGTCGGCCTCGGCCTGCTCATCGCGGTCCTCGTCGACCGCGTCCGCTACGAGAGCACGGTCAAGTCGATCGTCTTCCTGCCGCTCGCCATCAGCTTCGTCGCCGCCGCGGTGATCTGGCGGTTCATGTACGAGCTCGACCCGAACATCGGGACGATGAACGCCATCGTCACGGCGGCCGGCGGCGAGCCAGTGCCCTGGCTGCAGCGACAACCGTGGAACAACTTCTTCCTCATCCTGGTCGGCGTCTGGCTGCTGACCGGCTTCGCCATGGTCATCCTGTCGGCCGGGCTCAAGGGCATCAGCGCGGAGCTGCTCGAAGCCGCCCGCGTCGACGGCGCCAACGAGGTCCAGGTGTTCCGACGGATCGTGCTGCCGCTGCTCTCCCCGACCATCGCCGTGGTGGCCACGACGGTGATCATCTACGCGCTCAAGACGTTCGATGTCGTGTTCACGATGACCAACGGCAACTTCGACACGAACGTCATCGCCAACCTGATGTACCAGGAGCTGTTCGTCGGCGGCCAGCCCGGGAGGTCCGCGGCGATCGCGGTGATCCTGTTCCTGGCGATCGTGCCGGTGATGTACGTCAACATCCAGCGCTTCCGTGAGCAGGAGGCGATCCGATGACCGGCGCGCCGATCCCCGCCGCCGAGCTGGCCCAGACCGGGACCCGGACGAAGGCCACGACGCGCAAGGGCCCGAGCCTCGGTCGAGGCGTCCTCCACGTCTCCCTCATCGTCCTCATGGTCATCTGGGCCATCCCGACGATCGCCCTGCTCGTCGCCTCGTTCCGACCGGCGTCGGTATCGAACACGACCGGCTGGTGGACGGCGTTCACGCCGCCCTGGGAGTTCACCTTCGAGAACTACGAGTACGTGCTGAGCCGCGGCCTCGACCAGGCCTTCCTCAACAGCTTCATCATCACCGTCCCGGCCACGGTCCTCGTGGTGATGATCGCCGCCTTCGCCGCCTACGCCTTCGCCTGGATGGAGTTCCCGGGCCGGAACATCCTGTTCGTCCTCGTGGTCGGCCTCCTCGTCGTCCCCCTCCAGATCACGCTCATCCCGGTACTCAACTTCTTCCGCGACTTCCAGCCCGGCGGGCTCGAGATCAACGGGACGATGCTGGCGGTCTGGATGGCGCACACCGGCTACGGCCTGCCCTTCGCGATCTACCTGCTGCGCAACTACTTCGGCTCGTTGCCCCGCGAGGTCTTCGAGTCGGCGGCGATCGACGGCGCGAGCCCCTCGACGTCGTTCTTCCGGCTGGCGCTGCCGATGAGCGTGCCGGCCCTCGCCTCACTGATCATCTTCCAGTTCCTGTGGGTCTGGAACGACCTGCTCGTCGCCCTGGTCTACCTCGGCGGGGCGTCCGCGAACCACCCACTGTCCGTGGTGCTGGCCAACCTCACGACGTCGTTCGGCGGCGGCTGGCAGTACCTCACGGCGGCAGCGTTCGTGTCGATGATCGTCCCGATCATCGTGTTCGTGTCGCTCCAGCGCTATTTCGTTCGCGGCATCACTGGGGGAGCCGTGAAGGGCTGACCGGGCCTGCCGGTCCACGGGACGGCGAGGGAGCTCCTCCCCCTTGCCGTCCCGGTGCCCTCCCCGCGTGGTCGCTCGCTCAGCGGCCCAGACGCTGGCGGAGCCGATCGACCTGGTCCTCCAGCTCCGCGGCGCTCGCCCGGGCACCGTCGACGACCGCCGGTGGGGCCTTGGCCAGGAATCCCTCGTTGGTCAGGCGCGCGACCGCTGCGGCCAGCCGCTGCTCGGCCTCCCCGAGCTCCTTCTCCAGGCGAGCCCGCTCGAGCGCCTCGACGGCCGCGCCGTCGGCCCCATCCGCGCCGGCCGCCGGCGGGTGGAGCCGGGCCTCGATGTCGCCGGCCAGCACGGTCAGCGCCGACGGGTCGTCGGACAGGGCGTCCCGGGTCAGGCGGCGGTCCAGGGGACGGACGCGCGCCAGCCGCTCGATCGCCGGGCGAAGCGCCTCGAACGTCTGGCCGAGCGGCGCCGGCACGGCGACCTCCGCGGCGAGCCAGTGCGCCGGCTCCAGGCGAGCCTCCGAGCGGGCGTTGCGCAGCCCGGTGACGAGCTCGAGGACGACCTCGACCTCCGCCTCGGCGCTCGCGTCGCGCGGTCCGACGCCCGGCCAGCGGGCGACGATGAGCATCGCCGGATCGGTCGCGCGGTGCGGGATGGCCCCCCACAGCGTCTCGGTCACGAAGGGCATGACCGGATGGAGCAGCCGCAGGTACGTGTCGAGGACCTCGACCAGCGTCCACCACGTCGCCTCGCGCTCAGCGACCGGCCGGGTCTCGTCGGTCAGGCGGACCTTGGCCAGCTCCAGGCCCCAGTCGCAGTACTCGCTCCAGATCGCGTCGTAGACGATGCGCGTGACCTCGCCGAACTGGTAGCCGGCCATGGCCGCGTCGACCGCCGCGACGGTCGCCGCCGCGCGCGATCGGAGCCAGCGCTCGGCCGGTCCGAGATGGCGCTCGTCGGGCACCGCGCGCTCGGCGTCCGGTGCGATCGACGTCGGTCGGGCACCGACGACGTAGCGCGTCGCGTTCCACAGCTTGTTGGCGAAGTTCCGGGCGTTCTCCAGCTTGACCGGCCCGAACCGCTGGTCCTGCCCGGGTGCCGCGCCGTGGATGAGGGCGAAGCGCAGGGCATCCGCCCCGGTCTCGTCGATGACCCCGAGCGGGTCGACGGAGTTGCCCTTCGTCTTCGACATCTTCTTGCCTTCGGGGTCGCGGATGAGCCCGGACAGGTAGATCGTGTGGAAGGGCTCCTCGTCGGTCAGCTGGAGCCCGAGCATCATCATCCGGGCGACCCAGAAGAAGATGATGTCGTAGCCGGTCTCCATCACCGAGGTCGGGTAGAAGCGCTGCAGGTCGGGCGTGTCGTCCGGCCAGCCGAGGGTCGAGAACGGCCACAGCCCGCTGCTGAACCACGTGTCGAAGATGTCCGGGTCCTGCTGCAGGTCGGCGGCGGCCCGGCCGCAGGCGTCGCACGCGGCCGGGCCATCCGCCTCGGCCGAGACGGTGATGTGGCCATCCGGGCAGTACCAGGCCGGGATGCGGTGGCCCCACCACAGCTGGCGGCTGACGTTCCAGTCCCGGATGTCGGTCAGCCAGTGCTCCCAGGTCTTCTCGAAGTGGGCGGGCAGGATCCGCGTCCGACCGCTCCGTGTCGCGTCGAGCGCGCGCTCGGCGAGGCCGCCCATGCGGATGAACCACTGGGTCTTGAGCCGCGGCTCGAGCACGTCCTCGCTGCGCTGGCAGCGGCCGACGACCATCTGGTGTGGCCGCGCATCGGCCAGGTCGCCGCGCTCGGTCAGCTCGGCCAGGATCCGGACGCGCGCCTCGTAGCGGTCGAGCCCGTCGAACGGTGTGCCGGTCGCGGTGACCGTCGCGTCGTCGGCGAGGATCGTCGGCGCGGGCAGGCCGTGGCGCAGCCCGGTCGCGTGGTCCTCCGGGTCGTGGGCCGGGGTGATCTTGACCGCGCCGGTCCCGAAGTCGCGCTGGACGACCGGATCGGCGATGACCGGCACGTCGCGCTCGACGAACGGGATGCGCACGGTCCGACCGACGAGATCGGCGTAGCGCGGGTCGTCGGGATGGACGGCCACCGCCGTGTCACCGAGGATCGTCTCGGGACGGGTCGTGGCCACGGTGATGGTGGCGTCCGGATCCGGCTGGCCCGTGGCCGCGTCGACGAGGTGGTAGCGGACGGACCACAAGGTCCCGGTCTCCTCGGTCGGCACGACCTCGAGGTCGGACACGCTCGTGCGACAGCCCGGACACCAGTTGACGAGGGCCTCCGTCCGATAGGCCAGGCCGGCGTGATACAGCCGGTCGAAGGCGACCCGCACGGCCCGGGCCGAGCCCTCGTCCATCGTGTAGCGCAGGCGACCCCAGTCGAACGACCCGCCGACCCGCCGCTGCTGGCCGAGCATCACCGGCTTGGTCGAGTCGGAGAACGCGACCATCCGCTCGAGATACCGCTCGCGGCCGAGCGTCTGGCGGCTCTCGCCCTCCTTGGCCAGGATCCCGTCGAGGACGAACTGCGCGGCGATGCTGGCGTGGTCGAGACCGGGCAGGTACAGCGCCGCGTGCCCGCGCATCCGGGCGTGGCGGACCAGCAGGTCCTCGACCGTCGTGCGCTGGGCGTGCCCCAGGTGGAGCGACCCGGTGACGTTCGGCGGTGGCTGGATGAGCGTGAACGGAGGGAGCGCCGGGTCGGCCGTCGAGCCGGCGCCGTCGGGCGCGAAGACGTCCGCGGCCAGCCAGCGCTCATAGATCGCGCCTTCCCAGTCGCGCGGGGTGTACGTCTTCGGCAGCTCGGTCATCGTCGTCGCCTCGCCCGGGACGCGGCCCGGAAACAGAAACGCCCGCTCGTCCAGCGGACGAACGGGGTCGTGGTACCACCTGCTGGTTCGGCGTCCGGCGCTGCTCGTCCATCGACGATCGGCGGGCTCCGGCGCCCTCTCGACGCGCTATCGGGCGTCTCCCGTCACGGCTCGCGAGCGACCTTCGCGTCGAGGGTCCGCGCGGCTTCCACCGTCCCGCGCTCGCTGTGGGCGCCCTGGCCCGACGCTACTCCTCTCGGTCTCCGCCGTGAGGCCGGGAGTCTACCACGGGCCGTCGAGCCACCCAGGCCGCGATCTCGGTCCGCCGACCCATCCCCAGCTTGGCCAGGATGTGCTCCATGTGGGCCGCCACGGTCTTCCGCGAGATGCCGAGGGCCTCGGCGATCTCCGGGTTCGTGCGGCCGCGCGCGACGGCTCGGGCGACGTCGAACTCGCGCGCCGTCAGCGGCGCCCAGGCGTCGGTCGGGGCGTTCCGCCGCGACCGTGGACCGAGCAGCGCATCGGTGGCCTCGATGAGCGCCGGGGCACCGAGATCGCTCGCCGATGGCCCGGGCCGTCCCGGCGAGCCGGACCGCCTCGGCTCGCTGGTTGGCGCGCTGCTGGCAGCGAGCCAGGTCGAGCCGTGCCCATGCGCCCTCCCAGGCGCGGTGGCGCTCGGACCAGCCGGCGACCGCGGCCATGAGGTGGGTCCGCGCGATGCCGGTCGTGCCCTCGGTCAGGGCGACCAGGCCACGGGCGTGATCGAGCGCGGGCAGCGTGCCCGGGATGGCCCGGTGCTCGATCGGCTCGCTCGACTCGCTCCAGCCAGGCCCTGGCCTCCGCCGTCTCGCCGAGGCGTCAGCAGGCCCGCGTGCCGGTGACGGCGAACGGGTGCAGGTAGGCGGCGTCGCGGACCAGAGCGGAGGCGCGGGCGGCCTCGTCGGCGAGGGCGATGGCGGTCGCCGGGTCCCGCTCGGCCAGGGCCACCTCGGCCAGGCCCCACAGGGCCGGTGACAGCCGCTGCAGCTCGGCCATCCGGGTCCCGAGCTCGCGCGCCTCGTCGAGGAACCCGTGCGCCTCGTCCAGTCGGCGCCGACCGAGCGCCACGAAGCCGAGCACGTGCAGGGCGGTGATGCGGGTCGTGATCCCGCCCCGCCCGTCGGCCAGCGCGTGGCGCGCGACGTCGTCCGCGGCATCCCAGCGGCCGGTCGCCCACAGGACGTGGGCCAGGTGGGCCGCCATGTAGTGGCGGTCGTTCCAGAGCTGCGCGGTCTCCGCGTAGCCGATGCCCGCACGAAGCGAGCGCTCGCCGCGCTCGTACTCGACGAGCACCGAGGCGCAGCTGCCGAGCATCCGGTAGGCCCGCGCCGCCTCGACCTCCTGGTGACCGGCCACGGCGCCCTCGATGACCGCCTCCACCAGCGACCAGCCCTCGTCCATGTGGCCGGCGAAGACGTAGCACGCACCGAGCGTGGTCGCCGCGTTGCGCGATGCGGCGGCATCGCCGGCGGCCTCGGCGGCATGGTGCGCCACGGTCCCGTAGGCGATCGACTCGTCCAGGCGTCGAGCGAGCATGTACGCGGCCGACGATGCCGCAAGGATCGCCGTCCGGGCGCGGTCGGCGGCGCGCCGCTCCGTCGGGTCGAGCGCCTGCAGGTGCGGGCGGAGCTCGTCCAGGCCGATCGTCAGGGCCGCGGCGCGGGTCTCCAGGTCGTCGCCGAGGAGATGCCGGACGGCCGCGTGCCGGGCGATGACGGCAGCCGCTTCGATCGGGCGGTCACCGGCCAGATAGGCCGCCCGGGCCTCCCTGAACCTGACGTCGGCCGCGGCGTTCTCGTCGGTCGCGGCTGCCTCGATCGCCGACGCCTCGAGCAACGCCGCACGCTCCGCGGGCGGCAGGTCGGTCGGCGCCGTGCGGAGGGCCATCTCGAACAGGTCCCGAGCGTCGTGGTGCGACGACAGCGCGGTCGCCGCCCGTGCCCCGGTCACGGCAACGAGGTAGCGCCTCGGAACCTCGGTCGGCACGCTCGAGCTGGAAGGCCAGGAACGGCGCGCCGCCGAGGTCCGCTCGCGTGCGCGCGGCGTCCGCGGTGCGGCCGTGCAACCGGCGGCGCTCGGCCAGCGGGACCTGGGCGTAGATGGAGTCGCAGATGAGGGCGTGGCGAAAGCCGAAGCGGCCGGGCATCCGCGCCGGCAGCAGGATGAAGTGGTCGCCCAGCTCGGCGATCGGGTCGGCCAGCTCGGCGATCGGCCGGTCGAGCACGGCCGCGAGCAGGTCCAGGTCGAACGATCGACCGATCACGGCGCCGGCGCGGGCGACCTCGACGGCGGCCTCGGAACGGGTCGCCAGGCGGGCGACGATGGCGTCCTCGACCGTGTCCGGGACCTCGCCCTGGTCGACGAGGGCCTGGGCCATCTCCGGACCGAGGCGATCCGTCGCGGCCATGCAGCCCGAGCAGCTCCTCGACGTGGAGCGGGATGCCATCACTGCGCTGCTGGATCGCCTCGACGACGTCCCGCGGGACGGGCAGGTCCGACGCCATCAGCACGGCGGCCATCGTCGCGGTCTGGGCCGGATCGAGGCGCTCGAGGCGGATCTCCTCGGCGGTCCGTCGTGCGACCAGCCGCGACCGCCATGCGCGGATCGGGCTGCCCGGGTAGAGCTCGTCGCTGCGGTAGGTCCCGACGACGAGGATCGGGCGATCGCGGATGCGGTCGGCGAGGGCCTCGAGGATCTCCAGGGTCAGGTCGTCGGACCAGTGCAGGTCCTCGAGCTGGATGAGGGCCGGCTCGGCGGCGGCGAGGTCGACCAGGGCGTCGACGGCGTCGAGGATCGAGGAGCCGGCGCCGGCGATGGGCGTCCCCGGTGGCCGGGTCGGGAGCCGCAGGCGTCGCCGGCGTCGCGGCGGTCGTCGGCGTCGCTGCGTCCGATCGCGCCCGTGGCCAGGGCATCCAGCACGGACAGCAGCGCGGCACCGTCCGCGGCCGTGGTCGCGTCAGGCGCGCGGACCATCGACCGGCCGAGGTCGAGCAGGACGGCCCCGGCGCACCCGCAGGTCGCTCGGATACGTCCCGCCACGCACGGCCCGCATCCCGCCGCGGATCGCCGCGCGCTCGATCGCTCCGAGCAGCCGGGTCTTGCCCATCCCGGACTCGCCGGCGAGGAGCAGCAAGCGGCCCTCCCCGGCGACCGACCTCGGCGATCCGTCGCTCGGCCAGGGCCAGCAACTCGTCCCGCCCGACGAGGACCGGACAGACCAGTGGGCGCAGCGCGATCACCCGACCAGTCTAGGCGTGACGCCCCGCCCGGCATCGGTCATCTGACCGATGACCGGGCACCTCGCGCGTGCTTCGCTGCACCTCGAACGACCGTCGGCACTCGCCGCGGTCCACGAAGCGACCCGACAGGAGGGCTCCTCGCATGGCTACCTTCATGGACGTCCATTCCGGCTTCGTCGGCGTGTCAGCGCAGCAGCTGGCCGAGGCGCACCAGCGCGACGTCGACATCCAGAACGACGAGGGCGTCACCTACGTGCAGGCGTGGATGGATCCCGACGCCGGCAAGGTCTTCTGCCTGGCGACCGGGCCGTCGCGGGAAGCCGTGATGCGCATCCACGAGCGTGCCGGGCACCCGACGCCCGAGGTCTACGAGATCACGGTCGAGGTCTGAGCGGCAGCCGTCCCGGGCGGGCCGCCGGCCTGATCAGGCGGTCTCGCCCTGGGCGGCGAGCCACTCCTCGTAGTTCGTCTCGTCGACGCCCTCGTCGACGGCCGTCTTGGTCAGCAGCAGCGGCGCGCGACCCTGGCGGATCGTCTCCTCGGTGATGATGCAGCGCCGCACGTCGGCGCGCTGCGGGATGTCGTACATGACCTCCAGCAGCGACTCCTCGACGATCGAGCGCAGGGCGCGGGCGCCCGTCTTGCGGTCGAGCGCGACCTCCGCCGCGGCGCGCAGGGCTCCCGGCGTGAACGCCAGCTCGACCTTGTCGAGCGACAGGAACTTCTGGAACTGGCGGGTGACCGCGTTCTTCGGCTCGGTCAGGACGCGGACCAGGTCGTCCGCGGTCAGGGCGGTCAGCGTGACGATGACCGGCAGCCGGCCGATGAACTCGGGGATGAGCCCGAACTTGAGCAGGTCCTCCGGCATCAGCTTCTCGAGGACCTTGCCCCGCTCGACGGAGCCCATCGGGGCCTTCGACCCGAAGCCGATGGCCCGCTTGCCGACGCGCTCCTCGACGATGCGCTCGAGCCCGTCGAACGCGCCACCGCAGATGAACAGCACGTTGGTCGTGTCGATCTGGATGAAGTCCTGGTGGGGATGCTTGCGACCGCCCTGCGGCGGGACGTTGGCGACCGTGCCCTCGAGGATCTTGAGGAGGGCCTGCTGGACGCCCTCGCCGGACACATCCCGGGTGATCGACGGGTTGTCGGCCTTGCGCGCGATCTTGTCGATCTCGTCGATGTAGATGATCCCGCGCTGCGCCCGGGCGACGTCGAAGTCGGCCGCCTGGATGAGCCGCAGGAGGATGTTCTCGACGTCCTCGCCGACGTAGCCGGCCTCGGTCAGTGACGTCGCGTCGGCGATGCAGAACGGCACGTCCAGGACCCGGGCCAGGGTCTGGGCGAGGAGGGTCTTGCCGGAGCCGGTCGGCCCGACGAGCAGGACGTTCGACTTCTGGAGCTCGACGTCATCGACCTGGTGGCCGGCGTTGACCCGCTTGTAGTGGTTGTAGACCGCGACCGACAGGACCTTCTTGGCCCGCTCCTGGCTGATGACGTACTGGTCCAGCGCGTCCTTGATCTGGGGCGGGTTGGGGAGCTTGGAGGCTGCCTGCTTCGGCCGCGGCGCCTCGAGCATCTCCTCTTCGATGATCTCCTGGCAGAGGTTGATGCACTCGTCGCAGATATAGACGCCCTGGCCCGCGATGAGCTTGCGGACCTGCTCCTGGCTCTTGCCGCAGAAGGAGCAGCGATACGGGACCTTGGGTCCCTTGCTGCCGCTGGTCGTCGTCACGTGCCCGTCGTTTCCTCGTGCGTCCGGTCGACCCGGGTCACTCGCCCTTGGTCCGTTTCGGCTCTGGTGTCTCCGGCGTGTCGGCCACCACCTCGGCGGCCTTCTCGTCGTGGTGCTGCGCGGTCAGTGAGTCCCACTGCTCCGAGTAGACCGCGTCGATGATGCCATAGTCCTTCGCGGCCTCGGGCGCCATGAAGCGGTCACGGTCGGTGTCCTTGCGGACCTGCTCGATGTCCTGGCCGGTGTGGCGGGCCATGATCTCGATGTTGCGCTCGACGAGGAACTCCCATTCCTTCATCTGGATGACCGCGTCCGGGGCGTTGCCGCGGAACCCGCCGGAACCCTGGTGGATCATGATCCGGCTGTTCGGCAGGGCGTAGCGCTTGCCCTTGGCGCCGGCTGCCAGGAGCACCGCCGCCATCGACGCGGCCATGCCGATGCAGATCGTGCTGACCGGGGCCCGGACGTACTGCATCGTGTCGTAGATGGCCAGCCCGGAGTTCACCACGCCACCGGGCGAGTTGATGTACAGGCTGATGTCCTTCTCCGGGTCCTCCGAGTCGAGGAACAGGAGCTGGGCGATGACGAGGTTGGCCAGGTGGTCCTCGATGGCGTCGCCGAGGAAGATGATCCGCTCGCGCAGCAGCCGGGAGTAGATGTCGTAGGCGCGCTCGCCTCGGCTGGACGATTCGATGACCATCGGCACGAGCATGTGGGGTCTCCCTGGGTGATCCGTGGTGGGAAGGTCGTTGGTCGTCGGGTAGCGCCCGGTCATCAGGCCGGCGTGGGCTCGTCGGCGGTGACGTCGATGGGATCGTCAGCCAGGACCGAGCCAGGATCGGTCGCCCCGATCGAGGCGTTGGCCATGGCCTGGTCGTTGTCGACGGCGCCCGGCTGGTCCTCGAGATGCGGCAGCGCCGGGTGCTCGGGGTGGGCGGCCAGCCAGCGGTCGATGAGGTCCTCCACGACCCGGCTCCGGCGCAGGGTGCTGCGGATGAACGCCCGACCGCGCTCCAATTCGAAGTACTCGGACAGGCGCGCGTCGCCGGCATAGCGCTCGCGCCCGCGCATGACCTCGGCCTCGACGTCGGCGTCCGGGACCTCGACCCCCTCGGTGTCGGCGACCTTCGAGAGCACCAACAGGGTCTTGACCCGGCGCTCCGCGTTGGGGTGGAAGTCGGCGTGCAGGTCGTCGTTGGTCTTCTCGGTGGCCGTCAGGTACGCCTCCTCGGTGATGCCCTGGCGGGCGAGCGAGGCGCGGAACTCGTCGTGCATCACCTCGACCTCCTGGTCGATGAGCACGTCGGGCAGGTCGACCGTCGCATTGGCGACGGCGTATTCGATGATCCGGTCGGCGAACCCGTGGCGGGCGCGGTCGAGGGCGTTCCCCTCGAGTCGGATGCGGATGTCCTCGCGCAGCGCATCGAAGCTCGCGAAGTCGCCGAGGGAGGCCAGGAAGTCGTCATCGAGCTCCGGCTGGATCTTCTCGCGCAGCTCCCTGAGGCTGACCGCGAAGTGCGCCGTCTGCCCGGCCAGGCTCGGCTCGCCGTAGTCCTCGGGGAAGGTGATGTCGAACTCGGTGTCGTCGCCGACCTTGAGCCCGACGAGGTTCGACTCGAAGCCCGGGATGAGGCGCTCCTGGCCGAGGATCAGCGGCATGCGGTCGGAGGTCCCGCCGTCGAACGGCTCCCCATCGCGCGTCCCGACGAACGAGATGACCGCGTAGTCGCCGTCCTGGGCGCCACGGTCCTCGACGGCGGCGAGGGTCGCGTTCTGGTCGCGCAGCTCCTCGATCACCGTGTCGATGCGAGCGTCGTCGATCGTCTCGACCTCGGGGCCGAACGGGAAGTTCGCGTAGTCGCCGAGCTCGACCTCGGGCCGGACCGGCACGGTCGCCTTGAAGACGAGCGGCTTGCCCTCCTCGGCCTGGACGACCTCGACGTCGGCGTTGGCCAGGGGCACGATGTCCTCCTGGACGAGCGCCTCGCGATAGGCATCCTGCATGAGGTGGTCCACGGCCTCGTCGAGGACGACGCCGGGGCCGAGGTGGCGCTCGAGCACCTGGCGCGGCGCCTTGCCCGGGCCGGAAGCCGGGGACGCGGGTGCGCCGGGCGAGTGCGCGGACGGCCTGGTCGAGGGCCTTGTCGAGGCGCTCGGGCTCGACCTCGATCTCGAGCAGGATGGTCGACTTGGGAGCGGTGGTCCGGGTGATCTGCATCGCCCGCGAAGTATAGGGCGGGTCCGACCGGCAGGCGGTCAGGGCGCGCTCCGGGCGTCCACCGGATGCCCGGGACCTGGTAGGCGAGAGAGGGGTCGAACCTCCACGCCGCTCACGCGGCACCGGCTCCTAAGGCCGGCGCGTCTGCCATTCCGCCACTCGCCCGTGGCGTCGCAGTCTAGCGCGCGTCGCTCAACCGGCGGCCGGCGGCTCGTCGACCGGCGCGGCCGTGGGCTCCGGCGCACCGGGTGCCGGGCAGCGGCCTCGGCGGCGTCCGCTTCGAGGGTCTCGCGTAGCTCGGGTCGACGCGCGCCCGCATCTCGGCGATCCGCCGCTCGAACGAGCCCTTGTCCGGCGAGAACAGCCAGTCCGCGCTGGCCCGCGCGGCCCGCGACAGGATGCGGCTGGGCGACCGCCAGGAGGAGCAGGCTGCGCTGGCGTCGCCGCTGCTTCTGCGCCTGCTGCGGCGTACTCGGCGAAGTCGCGCTCGAGCGTGCCGCGCACGCGCTCGCCATCGGAGCCCAGCTTGCGCAGGGACTTCTCGATCTCCTCGGGCAGCATCGCCTTCGGGCAGGGGCTTGTCCTTGCCGCGCACGACCCGCCGGCCGAGCCCGAACAGGCGCTGCGGGCCCTTGAGCGCGAGGAACCCGATGCCACCGGCGACGGCCGCGGCCTTGGCCGGGCTGCGTCGGATCTTGGCCGGGATGTCCACGGCGGCGCGCCCCGACGCCTCGAGGATCTGGAACTCCTCCGCGAGGTCGGACCGGGCCGCTAGGACCCGATCCCGGGCGGCATCCGTCGGCGTAGCCACTCGAGCGTCTCCTTGCTGGTCTCGATCGTCTGGGTCGGGATGAATCGTTGCTGGAGGGCCTCGACGTCGACGCCGGTCCGCGCCACGTCGATGCCCATGAGGATCGACCAGGTCGCGTAGGCGGCCGCGATGCCGAGCGCGATGCCGATCTGGGGTCCGAAGGTGATCGCGGTGAAGGCGCCGACGATGGCGCCGACGACGGTCAACCCGAGGAGGGCGGCCAGCCGCGGCCCGAAGCCGTGCTGGTTAGGCCGCACGATGGCGCCGAGCGAAGAAGCCGACGAGCGCCCCGAGCGCGGTGCCGACCGCGAGCGGCCGGACGCCCGGATCGATCGCCAGGCCGGCGCTCTCGCCGATCGCCGCGTAGGCCTGGTTCGGCAGGCTGAGGCCGAAGACGACGGCGACGACCAGGCCGACGAGGATGGACCACAGGAACGCGAAGCCGATGCGACGGGGCGCGATGCCGATGCCGATGCAGGACGAACGCGATGGCCAGGGCCACGAACAGCAGGACGCCGTGGAGGATGCCCCAGCCCATCGAGCCGAACAGCCACTCGCCAAGGAACAGCGAGCCACCGAGGATGAGCAGGCTGACCGCGAACAGGACGAGGACGATCGCCGCGACGATGAGGCCGATGAGCTTGGCCAGCTCGCCGCCGATGACCGACAGCTCGGCCTTGGCCAGCTCGATGTGGGCCTGGACGAGCGCCATGGCGGCGTTGCGGGTCGCGCCGATCTGGTCACGCAGGCCCGGAGGCGTCGAGCCCCGATCGCGCCGGGGCGGCGTCGATCCACCCGGGGGCGGGTCGGACGCGGGGGGCGGGGTCGGTCCGGCAGCGCTCAGCTCGCAGGCTCCGTGGTGGACGATCGATGGGCGTCGACTTGGGCGTCGACGCGACTGCGACCGGCCTGCGGATGATAGCGCCCCGCGGGTAGCCACTCGACGCCCGCGGCGCCCACCGGGTGTGACAGGCGCCTCGCAGCGGTCCCGACGCGCGCTACGCTGGCGCGGTGTCCAGCCCACCCGCCGCGACGCATCCTGACCGCCGAGCTGCTGAGCATCGGCACGGAGCTGACCGTCGGCGAGACCCGCGACACGAATGCCGGCGAGCTCGCCGCGGCGCTGACCGGCGCGGGCGTGGTCGTCGGGCGGATCACGGCGCTGCCCGACCGGCTGGACATCGTGACCGAGGCCTTCGCCGACGCCCTCGAGCGGGTCGACCTCGTGATCTCGACCGGTGGGCTGGGGCCGACCCCCGACGACCTCACCCGGGAAGCCATCGCCGCGGTCATGGGCGAGACACCGGCCGTGGACCCCGAGCTGGAGGCCTGGCTCCGGGCGCTGTGGGCCCGCCGTGACGCGCCGTTCCCGCCGGCCAACATCAAGCAGGCCTGGCGCATCCCATCGGCCACGTCCCTGCCCAACCCGAACGGCACGGCGCCGGGCTGGCTGGTCGACGCGCCCGGCCGACGGCCGGGTCGTCGTCGCCCTGCCCGGACCGCCCCGCGAGATGCGGCCGATGTGGGGGGACCACGTCATGCCCGCGCTGCGCGCGGGGGCCTCGGCGCGGACCTCGTCAGCCGGACGTTCCGGTTGACCGGCGTGGGCGAGTCGCAGGTCGCCGAGATCCTCGGGGACGAGCTGCTGCGTCGCCCCAACCCGGAGGTCGCGACCTACGCCCGGGCGGAAGCGGTCGACGTGCGCGTGTCCGCGGTCGCCGACGAGGTCGCCGACGCCGCGACGCACGTGGAGCGGACCGCAGCGATCGTCGTCGATCGGCTCGGGGACCACGTCTGGGCGGAGGGCGCGACGACCTGGTCCGAGGCCATCGGGTCCCGGCTGGCGGCCCGTGGCTGGCGACTGGCCGTGGTCGAGATCGGGACCGGCGGGCAGGTCGCGGCGCTGCTCGGCGACGTGCCGTGGCTGGCGATCGGCGAGTCGATCGCGCCGGACGGTCGGGCAGCCGGACCGGACGATGCCGCCACCGACGTGGCCCATGCCCGACGCGCGATGGCGACGAGCGGCGCGGACGTCGGGCTGGCCGTGCGGACCCGCGATCGGCGCGGCGACCTTGCCGTGCGCATCGTCGGTCGTCCGCCCGGGCGACGAGCATGTCGAGCGACGGCTCGCCTTCCTGTCGGGGCGCCAGGGCCGGTCGCGGGCCGCGCTCCATGCGGCGGCCGTCCTCCTGGCGCGGCTGCGGGCGGCCGAGCTCGCGGACCCGGCCGAGGCGGCGTCCTCCTAGCGACGCGCCGTCGCGGCCAGCCCGTCGAGGTCGATGACGACGATCGCGTCGCGCTCGAGGCGGAGCAGCCCGTCGTCGGTGAACTGGCCCAGCAGCTTGTTCACGCTCTGCCGGGTGCAGCCGACCATCGCCGCCAGGTCGCCCTGGGTCAGGTTCGTGCGCAGCCGGATCGCCCCGTCCCCCGCCGGCGTGCCGCCCTCCCGGGCGAGCCGCGCCAGCTGCGCCGCGAGCCGGCCGGTGATGTCGAGGAAGTGCAGCTCCTCGACGTG
This sequence comes from uncultured Chloroflexia bacterium, assembly GCA_963776925.1. Classification (GTDB taxonomy): domain Bacteria; phylum Chloroflexota; class Limnocylindria; order Limnocylindrales; family CSP1-4; genus SPCO01. Next base: position 106,788 of record CAVZON010000001.1, read on the forward strand.
GCGGGTGAGCCGGCGCAGCTCGCCGGCGATCGAGGCGAGCAGCGCGTCGCGGAACCCGGCCTCGGTGGCGATCAGCTCGCGGAACCGATCGCGCGGCAGGACCACGGTCTCGGCCTGGCTGATGGCCGTCGCGCTCGCCGAGCGGGGAGCCCCGTCGAGCAGGGCAAGCTCGCCGAACACGTCGCCCTGGCGCAGCGTCGCCAGGATCGCCTCGTCCCCGGTCTCGGACGGCAGCGAGATCTTGACCTCGCCGCCGGTGATGACGAACAGCGCGTCGCCCGGGTCCCCGATGTGGAAGATCACCTCGCCTCGCCGGAAGCGGCGCGTGCGCATCGACGCGGCGAGGCGCTCGAGCGCGTCCGCCTCCAGTCCCCCGAAGAAGGGGATCGCTGCGAGGGATGCCAGGACCGGCGTACCGAGCGGCATCGGCCCATCCTAGCGACCTGTCGAGCCCCATCACAGGTGTCGGATGCGCGACAGATCGGCCCGTCAACCGCATGCCGTCGCGGTCGACGCCCCACGTCTAGCATTGGCGCCATGCGCGACGTCCTCGGCGATCGGCTCCGCTTGACCGTGCTCGGATGCAGCACCGCCGCCCCGCATCCGGCGACCCCGACCGCGGGCTATCTCGTCGAGTGGGGAACGACGGCCCTGCTGCTCGATCTCGGCCAGGGCGTGGTCCGCAACCTCCAACGGGTCCTCGACCCGCATGCCCTCTCGGCGGTGGTGATCGGCCACATGCACGCCGACCACTACCTCGACATCGTCGGGCTGCGCTACCTGTACCCGTGGGGCACCGTGGCCCCGGATCCGTTGCCGATCCACCTCCCGCCGGGCGGCCGCGACCGGCTCGACGCGCTGTCGCGCGCGATCTCCGAGCGGGATGGCTTCTTCGACGCGGCATTCGTCGCCCGCGAGTACGACCCGGACGAGACCCTGCAGGTCGGTCCGCTCACGGTCCGCTTCGTGCGCGGCCGCCACTACGTCCCGGCCTGGGGCGTGATCGTGGAGGCGCCGAACGGTGCACGACTCGGCTACACCGGGGACACGGGACCGTCCGACGTGGTCACGGCCGCGTTCGAGGACGTCGACCTGCTGCTCGTGGAGGCGGCCCTGACCTCGGCCGCCTTCGACGACCCGGAGCGCGGCCACCTGACGGCGGATGAGGCCATCGACCTCGCCCGCGGCGCCCGCGCCAGGTCGACGATGCTCGTCCACTTCGGCCCTGGCCGGCTGGCCGAGCTCGAGGCCGCGTGCGCCGCCAGCGGCATCCAGGTCCGGCCGGCGGTCGACGGGGCGGTGATGACCGTCCGACCGGCCCGGCCGGCGACACCAGCGACCATCCCGTGCCCGGTCGCGAGGGCGTCGCTCCGGTCTGACGCGTCGCTCGGGTCAGCGGCGACGGACGCTCAGGCGCGCTCGCCCGCGATCGCTCGCTGCGCCGCGGCGGCATCGGTCGCCGACGACGCCGCCCGCCGGTCCGCGGCGGCTGCCACCGGGTCGGTCGGCTCGGTGAGGTCCGCGGCCCGCCGCCACAACGCGGCGGCCTCCAGACCGGCACCCATCGTCAACGCCCGCTGGGCCGCCGACCGCAGCAGGGGGACGGCGCGCTCGGCGTCACCCGCGGCGGCCCGATGGGCCGCGAGCTGCTCGATGACGAGCGGTCCATCGCGGCCCTCCAGTCGATCGGCCATCCGGGCGTGGAGCTCGCGGCGATGGCTGGCCAGGAGCCCGGCATACGCCGCGTCGTGGATGAGCGGGTGCGCGAACCGCCAGCCGGCGTCGTCGACCGGCTGGACGATCGCCTCCTGGGCCAGGCGCGGCAGGACGCCAGGATCGACCGGCCCATCGAGCAGGCCGGCCAGCTCGTCCTCGCGGAACCGGATGCCGATGACCGAGGCGACGCCGACCGCGCGTGCGCGCATCCGGATCGAGCCCGTCGATGCGCGCCCCGAGGATCGCCCGCAGGGTGATCGGCACGCGTGTCGAGGTCGGGTCACCAGGGCGACGCGGCCGTCGCGCAGCTCCATCGTCCCGTCCTCGAGGAAGGCGCGGACGGTCTCGCTCACGAACAGCGGGTTGCCACCCGTCCGCTCGTGCAGGCTGCGCGCCCCGTCGGCGTCGACCGCGGCCCGCGCGACGAGGGTCGCCAGGTGGGCCGTGTCCGGCGCATCGAGCCCGTGGAGATCGATGCGGACGACATCCGGCCGATCGACCCACGCCCGGCACGTCCCCGGACCGCGTGCCGCGCCAGCACGACCAGCGGCGCCCGCCGCGTGGCGTCGCACGAGCAGCTCGACCATCGGGACGCTCGACGGGTCCAGCCAGTGCAGGTCGTCGATGACGACGACCCGAGGCCCGGTCCGTCGCGAGCAACCGCTCCAGGTAGCGATCGGCGAGGATCGATGAGCGTCGCCGCGACCTCGGCCGGGTCGCTCGGCATGTCCGAGGCCTCCGCCTCCCAGCCGGTGAACGAGGCGTCCCGGGCGATGGCGGCGATGGCGCCACCGAAGCGGCGCACGGTCGCCGGATCCAGGTCGTCGGTGAACAGGAGCCGGCGGGTGAGCGTGCCCGAATCGACGCCGTGCTCGTCGGCGATCGCCTGGGCGAACAGGCGGATGTAGCGATACGGCTCGGTCCGGCCGTACGACACGTTCTCGGTCCACGTCCAGCGGAACCCGAGCTCCGCCGCCACGGGTTCGAGCTCGGCCAGCAGCCGGGACTTGCCGACCCCGGCCTCGCCGACGACGACGACGACCCCGCCGGTGCCCGACGCGCGGGACGCCTCGAGCACCTCCACGAGGCTCGCTCGCTCGGCTTCGCGCCCGATCAGCGGGCCGGCCACGATCGGACGGACCGGATCCCCGAGACCGATCCCGGTCCCGCCGTGAAGGGTGTACAGCTCGACGGCCTGGGCCTGGCCGCGGAGGACGACCGCGCCGCTGGGCTCGGTGGTCAGGCGGTCGCGGGCCGCGCGCAGGGTGGCGCCGTCGAGGAGGATCTCGCCGGGACGCGCCAGCGACTGGATGCGCGCCGCGGTGGTGATCGCCTCGCCGGTCAGCCCCATGTCGCCATCCGGACCGGGGACCGTCGCGGCGGCCACGACCTCGCCCGTGGCCAGCCCGATGCGGACCTCCAGCGGCCCGGCCCCGTCGCCGATGTCCTGGAGCCCGGAGCGGATGGCCAGGGCGGCGATGGCGGCCCGGACCGCGTCGTCGTCATGGGCCTGGGGCCAGCCGAAGACCGCGAAGACCGCGTCGCCGATGAACTTCTCGCGGGTCCCGCCGAGCCGCTCGATGGCCTCCGACATCGTGGCCAGGGCCGCCGTCACCCGGTCGCGGACCTCCTCCGGGTCGTACTCCGCGAGCATCCGGACGTAGTCGACGAGGTCGGCGAAGAGCGCCGTGACGATGCGTCGATCGCCGCGCGCGACGGGCGCGCCCCGCTGGCCGGCCGGATCGGCTCGCTGTCGACGTGGCGCGCCGGTCGGGGCGACGCTCGCCGTGGTCAGCCGATGGCCGCACGCCGAGCAGTAGCGGGCGCCGACCGAGACCGCGGACCCGCAGGAGACGCAGGACACGGCCCGGTCCCGCGGCGGATCAGGAGATGGTCAGCACGGGGCGGGCGTCGGCAGTCGCGGCTCGAACGCTCATGCGCGCGGCCACGATCTGTGCGACCTGGACCAGAGCGCGCGCGGCCGGGCCCGGCTCTCGCTGGGCGACGGCCGGCACACCCACGTCCCCACCCTGGCGGACCGTGATGTCGAGCGGCACGCCGCCAAGGTACTCCAGGCCATGCTCGGCCGCGAAGCGTTCACCACCACCACGGCCGAAGATCTCGGTCAGCTCGCCACAGTGCGGGCAGGCGAACGCGGTCATGTTCTCGACGAGGCCGATGACCGGGACGCTCATCCGCTGGAACATCGCCAGGGCCTTGCCCACGTCGCTCAGGCTGACCTCCTGCGGCGTCGTCACGAGCACCGCGCCGCTGATGGGCACGGCCTGGGCGAGGGTCAGCTGGGCGTCGCTCGTGCCCGGCGGCAGGTCGATGACGAGGTAGTCGAGCTCGCCCCAGTCGACGTCGCGCAGGAACTGCTGGATGGCGCCACCGACGAGCGGACCGCGCCACACGATGGGCTGACCCTCGGGCACGAAGAACTGGATCGAGATCGTCTTGACCCCGTACCGCTCGAGCGGCTCGATCTTGTTGTCGGCGGTGGCCTTGGGCTGGCCCTCGACGCCGAGCATCTGCGGGATGTTGGGGCCGGTGATGTCGCCGTCCAGCAGGCCGACGCTGGCGCCGGCCTGGGCCAGGGCGACCGCGAGGTTGACGCTGACCGTGCTCTTGCCGACCCCGCCCTTGCCCGACGCGACCGCGATGATGTTCTTGACGCCCGGGACCAGCTGCTCGGCCTGGCGCGGTGCGGCCCGGCGGACCATCGCGCCCCACGTGATGTCGACCTTGTCGACGCCGATGCCGGCCATCGCCGCGCGGGTGTTCGTCTCGATCTCGTCCTTGAGCGGGCAGGCCGGCGTCGTCAGCTCGATGGTGAACGCCACGGCCGGGCCGTCGATGACGATCGACTTGACCATGTCGAGGGTCACGATGTCGCGGCCCAGCTCGGGTTCCTGGACGTGGCGCAGCGCGTCGAGGATGGTGGCTTCGGTGAGGGTCGTCATCGGCTGGGCATGCCTCGTTCTGTCACGGGTCGTGTCGATATCCTAGCGCGTGCGCGGGCCGATGACCACGCCGGGCACCGGCGGATCCTGCATCGTCCCTTGCGGTCGGACGCGCCGGGCAGGCGCTGCCGGCGGAACGAGGCTACGACCTGCGCGTCCCGGGCCGGCTGGCCATGCGAATCTCGCACGCCGGACCGACGCCGGACGACGACCTGCGCTTCCTTGACACCCCGCGCGCGTCGACCATATCCTCGCCCGACCGGACCGCCCCCCAGCGGTCGGACCGCGTGCGGATCGTGGAGGACGGCCGCCGCCCTGGATCACGCCGCCGGGACGCCCACCCACGGACGCGAGGAGAGCGAACGAACGTGCCCGTCGTGGACGTCAGACTCGTCGATGTCGTCAAGCGCTTCGGCGACGCCGTGGCCGTGGATCACATCGACCTCGAGGTCCATGACGGCGAGTTCTTCAGCCTGCTCGGACCATCGGGCTGCGGCAAGACGACGACGCTGCGGATGATCGGCGGCTTCGAGCAGCCGACCTCGGGCCTCATCGAGCTCCAGGGCCAGGACGTGACGTGGCTGCCGCCGTACCAGCGCCAGGTCAACACCGTCTTCCAGAACTACGCCCTGTTCCCGCACCTGACCATCTTCGAGAACGTCGCCTTCGGCCTCCGCCGCAAGGGCATGAAGGACAAGGAGGTCAAGGGTCGCGTCGAGCGAGATGCTCGAGCTGGTCGAGCTGCCCGGCTTCGAGCGGCGCAAGCCGACCCAGATCTCCGGCGGTCAGGCCCAGCGCGTCGCCCTGGCCCGGGCGCTCATCAACAAGCCGGCCGTCCTCCTCCTCGACGAGCCGCTCGGCGCGCTCGACCTGAAGCTGCGCAAGCAGATGCAGGTGGAGCTCAAGCGCATCCAGCAGGAGGTCGGGATCACGTTCATCTACGTGACCCACGACCAGGAAGAGGCGATGACGATGTCCGATCGCATCGCCGTGATGAACAAGGGCCGCTACGAGCAGCTCGGCGATCCGGAGAGCCTGTACGAACGGCCGACGACCCGATTCGTGGCCGGCTTCCTCGGCGTCAGCAACCTGCTGCCGGGCACGGTCCAGGGCACCGACGGCGCGATACGTCGCGGTCCGCCTGGCCGACGACACCGCCGTCCGCGTGCCCAGCGGCCTGGTCGGCTCGGCCGGCGCCATCTCGGTCGGCATCCGGCCCGAGAAGATCCGCCTGCGCGACCCGGACGAACCCGGACCGGACGGTCATGACCGGCTGCCCGGCGTCGTCCGCGACGCCTCGTATCTGGGCGTCAGCACGCAGTACCAGGTCGAGGCCCGTGGCGGCGCGCGGCTGACCGTCTACGAGCAGAACGTCGAGCGTGCCACGCGCGCCGAGCTGTGGGCGCCGGGCGACCAGGTCCTGCTTGACCTGGTCGCCCGACCACACGTTCGCCGTCATCGAAGCCGCCGCGGCGGCCACCGCGGCGCGACCGGCGTCGAGCCTGCCATCCCGGTCGAACCCGTCGAACCTGTCGACCCCATCCCCAGCACCGCAAGCCAAGGAGACTGACCATGACCGACCACTCGACGCGCCTGGCCGGGGGGCTCACGCGACGACGGTTCCTGCAGGGCACCGCCCTGACCGGTGCCGCCGCCTTCCTCGCCGCCTGCAGCACGTCGGGTGGCTCGGCCGCGCCGGCGTCCGCCGGCGCCTCCGCCGGCAGCGGCGACGGGACCGCGACCGGGCCGCTCCAGTTCGCCAACTGGGACGCCTACATCGACCTGACCGAGGTCGGCGACGGCGAGTACGACCTGCCCTCCCCCACCCTGGACGAGTTCACCCAGACGACCGGCATCGAGGTCGAGTACGCGAACGCGCAGATCGAGGACAACGAGTCGTTCATGGCCACCATCCGGCCGCAGCTCGAGTCGGGCGTGCCGACCGGCTGGGACCTCATCGTCCTGACCGACTGGATGGCCGCCAAGGTCGTCGAGGCCGGCTGGGCCGAGGAGCTCGACCCGGCCGCGACGGCGACCGCCGCCGCCAACGTCCGCGACGAGCTCAAGGGCCTGCCGTGGGACCCGGACATGAAGTTCCACTACCCCTGGCAGTCGGGCGCGACCGGCGTCGGCTACAACTCCGTGTCGACCGGCCGCGAGCTGACCAAGATCGCCGACCTGTTCGATCCGGCCTTCGCCGGGCAAGGTCACCCTCCTGAGCGAGACCCGGGACATGTTCCCGCTCGTCCACCTCGCGCTGCAGGGCCTGGGCCAGGCGTCCGACACGCCGGCCGAGGACATGACCGCCGACGACGCCCAGGTCGTCCACGACTACCTCAAGCCGTTCGTCGATGACGGCCACATCCGCGCCTTCACCGGCAACGAGTACCTGCAGGACTTCGGCAGCGGCGACACGTGGGCCGCGACCGTCTGGTCGGGCGACCTCGCCTCGTCGGCCGGCGAGAACGACGTGTTCGTCTACCCCGAGGAGGGGTCGATGATCTGGACGGACAACATGATCATCCCGAAGGGGGCCGAGCACAAGCTGCGGCCGCCAAGCTGATGGTCGACTTCGTCTACGACGTCGCTCGCGCCGCCCGCCTGGCCAACTTCATCTACTACATCAGCCCGGTGAAGGGCGTCGCCGACGCGATCACCGAGCTCGATCCGGAGGCGGCGAGCAATCCGCTGCTGTTCCCGCCGGCCGACGTCGTCGCCAAGCAGCACCCGCAGCCGAACTGGGACGAGGCCGCCGAGGCCAAGGTCAACGAGCTGTACGCCGACCTGAGCGGCGTCTAGGACCCGAGCCGACCAGGAGCCAGCGAGGTGCGCAAGGGACCGCGTTGACCCGCCGCCGCTGGCTCCTGCCCTACCTGCTCATCGCGCCGGGCCTGCTGTGGCTGGCCCTGTTCTTCGTCCTGCCCAACATCCAGATGGTCCTGATGTCCCTGTCGTCGGGGACCATCCGCTCCGGCTTCGAGTTCACCTGGGCCTTCGAGAACTACGTCGAGGCGTTCACGCGCTTCCCGGACAACGTCGTCAACTCGCTCGTGTTCGGCGGGCTGGCCACGCTGCTGTGCTTCCTCATCGGCTATCCGATGGCCTACGGGATCGCGTTCCGCGGCGGCCGCTACAAGACGCTCCTGCTGTTCCTCGTCATCGCCCCGTTCTTCACGAGCTTCCTCATCCGGACGATCTCGTGGCGGATCATCCTCGGCGACCAGGGGGTCTTCCTGTCGGTGATCCGCGACACGCTGGGGATCGTGCCCCCGAACTTCAGCATCATCGGGACGCCGCTCGCGGTCGTGTCCGGGCTGACCTACCAGTACCTGCCGTTCATGGTCCTGCCGCTGTACGTCGCGCTCGAGAAGATCGACTTCCGGCTGATCGAGGCGGCGCGTGACCTGTACGCCGGTCCGTGGCGACGCGGTGGCGCGATCACCGGTGCCCTCGGCGGCGGCTTCCTCGCGGCGGCGCTGATGCTCGGGCTGCGCTACGCCAGCTTCGACGCGGAGAGCCTGGTCCCGCTCGCGCTGGCGGTGTTCGCCGGCGCCGGCATCGGGGCGGTCGTCGGCTCGTTCCTCATCTCGGAGGCGTTCGTCCGGGTCATCTGGCCGCTCAGCCTGCCGGGGGTCTTCGCCGGCTCGATCCTCGTGTTCATCCCGACGCTCGGCGACTACGTGAACGTCGAGCTGCTGGGGAACCCGCAGACGCAGATGATCGGCAACGTCATCCAGAACCGGTTCCTGCAGCAGAACGACTATCCGCTTGCCGCCGCGCTGTCGTTCATCCTCATGGCGGCGATCCTCGTGGCCATCATCGTCTACGCCCGGGCCCTCGGGACCGAGGAGCTGACGGGAGGCCGGGCATGAGCGGCGCCTCGGGGCTGGCCGTGTCGGAGGCGAAGGCCACGGGCCGCGGCGGACGCCGCATGCAGACGATCGAGCGCTGGGTCGTGCCCGTGTTCACGGCCGCGGCCCTGTTCTACCTGCTCGTCCCGATCCTCGTGATGATCGCCTACTCGTTCAACGACCCGCCCGGCCGCTTCAACTTCGTGTGGGGCGAGTTCTCGCTGGCGGCATGGCTCAACCCGTTCGGTCGGCCCGGCCTCCAGGAGGCGCTGTTCACCAGCCTCGGGATCGCGTTCGTGGCGACGATCGTGGCGACCGCCCTGGGGACGCTCATCGCCCTGGCCCTGACGCGCTACGACTTCCGCGGCCGGACGGGCACGAACGTGTTCCTGTTCATCCCGATGGCCACGCCCGAGATCGTGCTCGGCGCCAGCCTGCTCACGATGTTCGTGGGCACGGCCCAGGAGCCGTTCAAGACGCTGACCGGCGGCCTGCTCTTCCCGCTCGGGGCGCAGACCATCCTCGTCGCCCACGTGATGTTCAACATCAGCTTCGTCGTGGTCACCGTGCGGGCCCGGATGCAGGGGTTCCCGCGGCACCTCGAGGAAGCCGCCATGGACCTCGGGGCGAACGAGTGGACGACGTTCTGGAAGGTGACCTTCCCGCTCATCCTGCCGGGCATCCTGGCGGCGTTCCTGCTGTGCTTCTCGCTGTCGATCGACGACTTCGTCATCACCCAGTTCACGTCCGGCACCGAGCAGACCTTCCCGATCTGGGTCTGGGCGAGCATCCGCAACAACTTCCCGCCACAGATCCACGTCATCAGCACCATGGTCTTCGCCGGCGCGATCCTGCTCGTTGCCCTCAACACGCTCAACGAGCGCCGCTCCGAGCGGCGCGACCGACGCATCGCCAGCGAGGAGGCCGCCCGCGCGGCCGCGGCGCATAAGGAGGTCCCGGCATGACGACGATCGATCGGGCGGCCGAGCCGGCCGCCACGCCCCTCCCCGACCATGCCGTCGTGCCGCCCGTCTGGGGCCGGATCACGAACCTCGACGTCGACCGCGGCGAGGGCTCGTGGCTGATCACCCGCGACGGCGAGCGCTACCTCGACTACAGCTCCGGGATCGGCGTCACGAACACGGGCCATGCCCATCCGCGCGTGGCGGCGGCGGTCGCCGCGCAGGCCGCCAAGCTCCTGCACGGCCAGCAGAACATCCTCTACCACGAGCCGGGTCTCCGGCTCTACGAGCGCCTGCCCGGGCTGCTGCCGGGTGGGCCGTACCAGGCCTTCCTGTCGAACTCCGGGGCGGAGGCCGTCGAGGCGGCCGTCAAGCTGGCTCGGGTCGCGACCGGTCGGCCGGCCATCCTCGCGTTCCGCTACGGCTACCACGGCCGGACCGCCCAGACGATGGCACTGACGACCGCCAAGGACGTCTACCGCGCCGCCTTCGAGCCGCTCCCGGGGAGCGTCTACCACACGGCCTACCCGTACTGCTATCGGGCACCGGGCGGCGCGCACAGCCCGGACACGTGCACCTGCGACTGGGAGGCCCAGCTCGACCTGACCTTCCACCAGTTCATCTACCCCGACCGGGTGGCGGCGATCATCATCGAGCCGGTCCTCGGCGAGGGCGGCTACGTCGTGCCGCCGCCGACGTTCCTGCCGCGGCTGCGCGAGATCACCGCCCAGCACGGCATCCTGCTCATCGCCGACGAGGTCCAGACCGGGTTCGGCCGGACCGGCGAGCTGTTCGCGGTCCAGCACTGGGGCGTGGAGCCGGACATCCTGGTCATGGCCAAGGGCATCGCCTCCGGCCTGCCGCTGTCGGGCCTGCTCGCCCGGCGCGAGCTGATGGCGCACTGGAAGCCCGGCACGCACGGCGGCACGTACGGCGGCAACGTCGTGTCCTGCGCCGCGGCCAACGCCACCCTCGATGTCATCGAGGACGAGGGGCTCGTGGCCAATGCCCGGGAGCGCGGCGACGCAGTTCCTGGCCGGGCTGCGCGTCCTGGCCAGCCGCTATCGCTCGATCGGCGATGCGCGCGGGCTCGGCCTGATGGTCGCCATCGAGCTGGTCAGGCCCGACGAGGGCGACGGTCGGGTGCCCGATCCGGACCTCACCAAGCGCATCCAGGCGGAGGCGCTGGCGCGCAAGCTCATCGTGCTCACCGCGGGCACGTACGTGAACGTGATCCGCATCATCCCGCCGCTCGTGACGACGGCCGAGGAGGTCGACCTCGCGCTGTCGATCCTGGACGAGTCGCTGGCCGCCGCCGGAGCCTAGCCAGGCAAGGCTGCTAGGCAAGCCCTCGCCGCTGCGCCAGCCACGTCCGGGCGATGGCGCCCTGGGCCGCCTGGAACGCACGGAGGGTCGGCAGACCGGGCGGGTTCGGCAGCAGCGATCCGAGGGTGAAGAACCCGGCGATCGCCGCGATGACGACGTCGATCGCGTCCGGGTCGGCCCCGGCGGCCGGCGTGAACCGCCGCAGCAACACCTCCGGCGCCGGGCCGCCCTGCATCGCGACGCTCGGCGCGAACCACAACAGGTCCACCCACGGCGCCCCCATCCGGGCATGCGGCCAGTCGACGACCATCACGGCGTCGTCGGCCCTTCGCAGCAGCACGTTGTCGGCGCGCAGGTCCTGGTGGAGCAGCGTCCGTCCGTGGGCCGCCGACTCGACGTCGGCTTCGAGCGTCACCAGCGTGTCGATGTGGCGGCGGGTCCAGGGATCCAGTCGGTCGATGGTCGACGGCTCGGTGGCGGCATCGACCCAGCCGCGACCGGTGTCGCGGACCAGGTCGCCTGCGGTCCCCAGCCAGTCGGCGCTGATCGGCGATGGGGTGAGGCGCACGGCGAGGTCGTTGAAGGCCAGCATCACCCGGTCCAGGTCCTCGGCCCTCCAGGGCACCGCGGGCTGGCGACCGTCCACGTCGTCGAATGCGAGCACGACCCAGTCGTCGGGGCCGCCGTCGATGACCCACTGCAGGCGTGGGACCGGCGTGTCGTCGGGCATCGCGGCGACGACCCTGGCCTCGCGGCGGTGGAGGTCCGGCGCGTTGGCATTGGCCGCGGGGTGGACGGCCTTGACGAAGATCCGTCGCCCGTCGGCGAGCCGCAGTCGGGCGGCGACGCCCGGCGAGAACCCGCCGGGCTGGCTGTCTGCCGCCACGACCGGGGAGCCGCAGCGAGCGTCGACCTCGGCGCGCAGGTCCGCGGGCAGCGACCCGTAGGGCACGCGGGTGCCGGCGGCCGGGGGCGCGGCGAGTCGATCGGACATGGCGCGCACCCTACCAGCGCGACGTGGCGGCGCTCCATGCGACCATGCGGACATGGCTGCCATCGAGATCGTCCCGGCCACGCCGGCGCGATGGGACGACGTGGTCACCGTCCTCGGGGGCAATGGCGACCGCGGTTGCTGGTGCCAGGCGCCCCGTGGGCGGGACACCGGACCGCGACGGAGCGACCCGAGCTTTCGCCGAGAGCTCCTCGAGGCGCAGCTCGCCGAGGATCCACCGGCCGGGATGCTCGCCTACATCGATGGGCAGCCCGCCGGCTGGCTCGGGTTCGGGCCGCGGCCCCTGCTGCCACGGCTGGCGCGGTCGCGCACGATCCCGACCGTCGACGACGAGCCGGTCTGGTCGATCCTGTGCTTCAACATCCGGGTCGGCTACCGCCGCCAGGGCGTCGCGACCGCGCTGCTCGACGGGCTCATCGACTACGCCCGGCGATCCGGTGCGCCCGGCCTCGAGGCGTATCCGATCGACCCGGGTGACGAGCGGGTCGGGCCGGGCTTCGGCTACGTCGGCCTGACCGGGTGGTTCGAGCGGGCCGGCTTCGAACGCGTCGTCGAGACGGACGGCCATTCCGCCGGCCGCGTGCGGATCCTCATGCGCCGGATGTTCTGAGCCGGATCAGGCGAAACCGATCGCGCGGGCTTCGGCCCGCAGCCGGTCGCGATGATCGGGGTGGGCGATGCCGATGAGGGCCGCCGCGCGCTCGCGCTGGCTCCGCCCGAACAGCTCGGCCACGCCGAACTCGGTCACCACCGTCCGGGCGTGCGCCCGGGTCGTGACCACGCCGGCGCCGGTCGTCAGCGAGCCGACGATGCGCGACACGGTGCCGCCGGCGGCCGTGGCCGGCAGGGCGATGATGGCCCGACCCTCGCTGGCCAGCGCGGCGCCACGGATGAAGTCCATCTGCCCGCCGACCCCGCTGTAGACGCGCGAGCCGATCGAGTCGGCGACGACCTGGCCGGTGAGGTCGATCTCGAGCGCCGAGTTGATCGCGGTCATCCGGCTGAACGTGCGGATGACCGAGCGTGTCGTTGGTGAAGTCGACCGGTCGCATCTCGACCATCGGGTTGTCGGCCACGAAGTCGTACAGCCGCCGGGTGCCCATCAGGAACGTCGTGACCAGCTTCTCGCGGTTGCGCTCCTTGCGTCGTCCGGTGATGACCCCGGCTTCGACCAGGTCGACGACGCTGTCCGTGAACATCTCGGTGTGGACCCCGAGGTCGCGGTGGTCGTGCAGGGCCAGCGCCGTGGCGGCCGGGATGGCGCCGATGCCCAGCTGGATCGTGGCACCGTCAGCGACGAGCTCCGCGACGTACTGCCCGATCCGGCGCTCCACCTCGCCGAGCGGCGCGACGGGATGCTCATAGGGCGGGATGTCGACCTCGACCGCGAGGTCGATGTCGTCGACGTGGACGAACCCATCACCGAGCGTCCGCGGGATGGCGCGGTTCAGCTGCGCGATGACGACGGTCGCGGCCGTGCGAGCCGCGTGCACGGCCTCGACGGACACCCCGAGCGAACAGAAGCCATGCGCGTCGGGCGGCGTGACGTTGAGCAGGACCGCATCGAGCGGCACGGCGCCGCTGCTGAACAGGCGCGGCACGTCGGACAGGAACGTCGGGACATAGTCGGCGCGACCATCGGCCACGGCGGCGCGGGCGTTGGCGCCGACGAACAGGGCCCGGTGCCGGAAGTGGCCGGCCATGGCCGGCTGGAGGTGAGGGCCGGGTCCCTCCGTGTGGAGATGGATCATGCCGACGTCGCGCAACGACGGCGCGCGGGCGACGAGCGCATCGAGCAGGACCGACGGCGCGGCCGCCGCCGCATGGACGTAGACCTGGTCGCCCGATCCGATCCCCGCGACAGCCTCGTTCGCGTCGACGATCCGCATCGTCAACGATGGTGCGGCCGGACGGTCACGCGGTCAACGGACCAGCCAGCGACCGGGGAGGTCACCCGCATCGGCGGCATCGGCGTCCGGCTCGAGATCGATGAGCCGATCCGGGCGATGGGTGGCGGCGACGAAGGCCCGCTCGAACGAGGTCCGGGCGAAGATCGGCCCGGACACCACGACCCGGTCGTGCTCGCCGAGCTCGTGGATCGCCCGCGCCCCGAAGGCCGATTCCGGCTCGGACGTGCCGCGATCGAGGCGCTCCACCCGACGGACGCCGCCACCGCCATCGATGGTCGTGATGATGGCCTGCGAATGGTCGATCCAGACGATGGCCTCGCGGTCGGTGGCGGGTGCGGGTCGGGTGAGCATGGGTGGCCTCCTTGTCTGTCCCAAGGATGGCCATCCCCGATCGCCACGGGATGGGCCGGTCGGCCCACGACGGGCGGGCCGGATGGCCCGCAACCGTCGTCGGAGGCGCGCTCAGGCCTGGGCGAGGCGCGCCAGGACCAGGTCGTGCATGCGGCCGTTGCTGGCCAGGATCGACCCCGCCTCGATGTCGCGTCGACCGTCGAAGTCGGTCACCCGGCCGCCGGCCTCCTCGACGATCACCGTCGGCGCGGCGGCGTCCCAGCGTCTTGAGCCCGACCTCGACCATCGCCTCCGCCGCGCCCTCGGCGAGGAGCGTGTAGCCCCAGAAGTCGCCGAACCCGCGCTCTCGCCAGACGTCGTCGAGGAGCCCCTCGAGGCCCGGCGCCAGGCCCGACTGCACGAGATCCCGTCGGCTGCCATAGAGGATCTGGGCGGACTCGAGCTCGGTCACCGCGCTGACGACGATCGGGACGGGCTCCGCGGCGCGTCCCGTGCCGCGCCCACGCCCCGCCGCCGCGATGCGCCCACCAGCGCTCGTCGAAGGCCGGCGCGGAGATGACCGACGCCTGCAGCTCGCCGTCGCGTTCGACCGCGAGGAGCGTGCCGAAGAGGGGCACGCCACGCATGAAGTTGTGGGTCCCATCGATCGGGTCGATGTACCAGCGCACGCTGGCGTCGCCGTCGTCGACGCCGTACTCCTCGCCGACCATGCCGTGGTCCGGGAAGGCGGCATGGATCCGCTCGCGGATGCGCGCCTCGATGGCGGTGTCGGCCTCGGTCACGAACGTCCGGTCGGGCTTGGTCTCGATGTGGAGGTCGCGTCGGAAGTGGCGGCGGGCGATGGCGTCGGCCTCGTCGCATGCCGCCTGGGCGACCTCCAGCCAGCCCTGCAGCTCGGCGTCCGTCCCGAGCCGGAGCCCGGCCGACCACGCTGCTCCATGGTCGCCGCTCATGTCGCGTCGCCGGCGACGATGGTGATGCCCATGCGGTCGTGGTGCTCCTTCGATCGGGTCCGGCCGGGTGCTCGATGGTACGCGGTCTGCCGTACGCTCCGCCTCGATGTCGTCGTCAGCCGTTCGCCAGGTCCTGCTCGGCGCGGTGGTGTTCGTGGCCGCCCTCGGCGTCCTCCTCGGGCTGACCGCGATCATCCAGCCCGGCCGGGCCCCCGGTGCGACCGGATCCGCGGGCGCGAGCGGCGGCACGATCGAGTCGACGCCGTCGCCGGCCGTTGCCGAGCCCGACCACGCAGGCGACGCCATCCGGGACCGACGCCGGCTCCGCCGAGCCGAGCGATCCGCCGCCCCGAGCGGGTCCGCCGACGTCCGTCGCGACCCTGGTCGGCGCCGGAGACATCGCCGGCTGCGAGTGGGACGAGGACGAGGCGACGGCCGCCCTGCTCGACGGGATCGACGGGCACGGTCTTCACCGCCGGCGACAACGTCTACCCGGCCGGCAGCGCGGACACCTACGCCGACTGCTTCGATCCGACCTGGGGCCGGCACCTGGACCGCCTCCGGCCGGCACCCGGCAACCACGACTGGGAGCTGGGCACGCTCGATGCCTATCGGGACTACTTCGGCGACGCCGCGCGCAACGAGGACGGCGACCCGTGGTACGCCTACCCGCTCGGCAGCTGGCAGGTCATCGTCCTCGACTCCGACTGCTCGAAGGTCGGCGGCTGCGACCCGGCGTCACCCCAGGGTCGCTGGCTGGCGGAGACGCTGGCGGCCAGCGACGCCGCGTGCACCCTCGCGATCTGGCATCACCCGCGGTTCAGCTCCGGGACGCACGGCAGCGACCCGACCGTCGCGCCGTTCTGGGACGCCCTGTACGCAGCCGGAGCCGACGTCGTGGTCAACGGCCACGAGCACGACTACGAGCGGTTCGCCCCGCAGGACCCGGGTGGCAGGCTGGACCGCGAGCGCGGCATGCGCCAGTTCATCGTCGGGACGGGTGGGGTCGAGCTGCGCGACTTCGAGGCACCGATCGCCAACAGCGAGCTGCGGCTGGCCGTCGGCCACGGGGTCATCGAGTTCAGCCTGGGCGACGGCGGGTACGAGTGGGCGTGGCTGCCGGTCGCCGGCGAGGTCGCCGACCGCGGGCAGGCGAGCTGCCACTGACGAGGTCGGACCGCGGCCGACCACGTGTCAGGCCGAGGCGATGTCGCGCAGCGCGGCCTCGAAGCGAGGGGTCGCGGCGTTCGCCAGGAGGCGGTCGAAGTGCTCGCCGGCGTAGGCCACGAAGTCGACGTCGAGGGTGCTGATGCCCTGCTGCAGCACGCCCCACATCGCCTCGCGGAAGTCGGACACGACGCGCATCGCCGTCAGCCGGCCCAGCCGCGGGATCGACACCGAGCCGGCGTACTCGCGCAGCAGGCTCGCGTCGTCGTCGGGCGTGAGGTCGTGGTTGACGCTGAAGTTGGCCAGGTCGAAGGACGGGTCGCCCATCCCGGCGTACTCCCAGTCCACGATCCGGACGCGGGCGCCGTCGTCGATGAAGTTGGCGTTGAGCAGGTCGTTGTGGCATGGCCGCAGCTCGACCGGGTCGGCCAGGCAGGCCAGCTCGATGCGCCGACCGACGGCCACGGCCGGCTCGTACGCCGCCGGGATGGGGACGCCACGCGCCTCGGCCAGGGCGCGGTACGCCTCGACGATGCGGAGCGGGATGAACAGGCCGGGGATCGGCGGGCCGCCGTGGACGCGACGCAGCGAGTCGGCGACCCGTGCCAGCATCTCGGGCTCGCGGACCTCGGCTTCCGCGATCGGGGACCCCTCGATGAACCGGGTGACGAGGTAGCCCTCGGGACGGATGAAGGCCACGACCTCCGGGCCCGACGCCGACCCCGGCCGCGGCGACCGTCGCCGCGTGCTCGACCTCGCGGCTGATGCCGAGCAGGTGCGTGTCGTTGCCGGCCAGCCGGATGACGTAGCGGTCCGTCTGCCCGTGCGAGCGTGACGAGGAAGTTGCGGTTGGTGATCCCGCCGCTGAGGGCCGTCAGCGTCAGCTCGTGGCCGGCCAGCTCGGGGAGCCGCCCGAGGGCGGCCGACCAGCTCGTCGCGAAGGGCGCCGCGCAGGATGTCGTCGGTCATCGCAGACATGATGCGGCGCGGCGATCGCTCGCCGCGCCGCATCCTCCTCCCGTGGTGTTCGGGCGATGGTCAGCCGATGGTCGCCTCGCCGGTCGCGGCGTCGGCCTCGACGCTCGCGTCGCGCGGCCGCGGATAGCGACGGCGTAGTAGAGGCCGCCGAAGACGAGCAGCAGTGCCGACGATGGTCTCGAACAGCGGCCACGCCGGCAGCCCGTCGAGCGGCGTGCCGAACGAGCTGCAGGAACGAGTTGATCGAGCGGGTTCCAGTGATCCGCGGCCTGTCGGTCGCCGAAGTCCCCGAACAGTCGGGTCGCTCCCAGAGCGCGATGTTGATGATGATCACGGCGCCGTAGATGATGGCCAGGATGTTGATGGGCGTGCCCCAGCGCCCGAGGCTGAACCACGCCTTCTGGTGCGGCCAGCCGCGTCGCCGGGCCGCGAGCACGCCGAGGTTGCACAGCAGGTAGCTCAGGTAGATGAGCCCGGTCGCGGCGATCGACAGCGACGAACCCGCCGAACGGACCGGTCACGAGGATCGGGATCGCCGCGAGGACGCCGACCGCGACGGCCGCGTTGGCCGGCGTCTTGAACGTCGGGTTGACGTGGCCCCACACGCCGCCGAGCGGCAGCTGCCGGTCGCGGCCCATCGAGAACATCATCCGGGTCGCGGCGCCCTGGATGGCCAGCGTGCACACGAAGACCGAGACGAGGATGACGAGCAGATAGAGCTCGCCGAAGGTGATCCCGGCGACCAGCTCCGTGGTCAGGTTGCGTGGTGATGGTCGTCGGCGATCGGGAAGCCGCCGGCGAGGCCCTCGTCGATCGTCCCCTGGATGTCCGGGATCGCCAGCAGGACCGCCAGCAGGAAGATCGACCCCGACGAGGCCCGAGAGCCAGATCGACGACAGGACGCCGCGCGGGGCCTGGCGGCTCGCGTCGATCGTCTCCTCGCCGAAGCTGCCGGCCGTGTCGAAGCCGTACACGATGAAGATCGACATGAACATGCCGAGCGCGAACGTGGCCAGCGAGGTTCCCGTTCTGGGCGGCCTCCGTGCCGGCGAACGTCGTCGAACAGGATGTCGACCGGCTGGTTGTTGGCGAAGAACAGGAGCACGAGCGCGAACACGAGCATGCCCAGGATCTCGGTCGCCACGCCGATGTTGTTGAGGAGCGACAGCAGCCGCACGCCGAACGCGTTGATGAGCGTCGTGATGCACGAGCGTCGGTGATGGCGATGAACGTGTGCATGTTCGTACACGCCGAGCGGCGACGGCGAGTCGAGGAAGCTCCTGGCCGCCGCCCGGTGAACCCGGCGACGACGAAGCCGACGATGACCGCGACCGCGGTGACCGTCAGGACCTGCGCCCAGAAGTAGAACCAGCCGGTGAACCAGCCGAGGGTCCGATGCGACAGGCGCTTCGACCACTGGTAGATCGAGCCGGCGACCGGGAAGTGGCTGGCCAGCTCGGCGAACACGAGGGCCACGAGCATCTGGCCGATGATGACGACGAACCAGGACCAGAAGATCGACCGGCCCGCCGAGGCCGAGGCCGACGCCGAAGTTGCCGAACGACCCGGTCGAGACGCTGATGAAGCTGAACGCCAGCGCGAAGTTCGGCGAGGAACCCGAGGGTCCGGTTCAGCTGGGGCGTGATCCCCAGCGAGCGCAGGTGCGCGTCGTCGCGCGCCGCGACGTCCTCGGGTGCGACCGATGCCGGATCCGCCACGATCTCCTCCTCCCGCCGCGCCGCGATGACGCGGGTCTGACCACCGAAACGGGGGACGCGAGGACGCTGGGCCGTGGGCTTCGCCGCTCCCTCCAGCGGCGGGGCTCGGGGCGGAGGATAGCACCGGGGTACGCGCCGTCAACGCGGTTTCGCGGCCGTGACGCGCCGGCCGCGCGGATCGCCGGGCGCGGCGGCGCCTACGGGTCGAGGCGGTAGAAGCGGAAGAGTCGTGCTCGGTCGGGCAGGATCGTGAAGCCGCTGAAGCCGGCCTCACGGGCGATCGACTCGAGGGCTGCCGGGCGCAGCACGGTCCCCGTCCCGACCGACGGCTGGTCGACCAGGCCGTTGGCCAGGCAGGCCACGACGCTGTACGCGTAGAACAGCCGCTCGGTCTCGTCGCCGGGCGCGGTGAAGGTCTCGGCCACCCGCTCGTCGGCGATGAGCACCGCGCCGCCGGGCGCCAGGAGGCGGCGGGCCGTCGCCAGGACCTCGGCCGGGCGGGCCATGTCGTGGACCGCCTCGAAGATCGTCACCAGGTCGTAGCGTGCCGGCACCGGCCGCGTTCGCCGCGTCGGCGTGGAGGAACGACACGTTGGTCGCTCCCGCGGCCTCGCGCGTTGCGCCTGGGCGCGGGCGATCGAGCCCTCGTCGATGTCGATGCCGTCGACGTGCACGCCCGGGAACGCGCGGGCGATGGCGATCGACGAGAAGCCCGGTCCCGCAGGCCACGTCCGCGACGCGACCGTGGCCGGCCGCAGGCGAGCCGCGACGTCCGGCAGCGCGCCGATCCAGTCGCCGACGAGATGGTGGAACTGCGGGTCGGTTGATGCCCTCCTGGGCCTCGACGACGTCCGGGCCGTAGTCCGCCCAGTCGACCCCGCCGCCGGTGCGGTACGCCTCGAGCAGATCGGGGCATCGTCGCCGCCGAGCCGACCACGAAGCGGGCGAGCGGCGCCATCAGCGCCAGGCTCTCCGGGTCGAGCAGGACCGCCTCGTGGCCGGCCGGCAGCGTGTACCGGCGGGCGTCGGGCGCGGCGCTCGCGTCGTCGACCTCGAGGATCGCGGCGACGGCCTGCTGCTCCAGCCACTCGCGGGCGTAGCGCGCATCGATGCCGGCCCGTGCGGCCAGCTCCGGCGCCGTCGCCGGACCGCCCTCGGCCAGCGCCCGGTACAGACCCAGCCGCTCACCGAGATAGACGGCCTGCAGCTCGAGGCTGCCGAGGACGGCCGCGAACAGCTGGCCGGCGAGTGCGTCGCGGCGAGCCTCCGCGGCCGCATCGAGCGGGCGATCGGTGGTCGTGGTCATGGTCGTGCGGTCCCCTTCTGGCATCGGCGAAGCGAACCGCGCATCATCGCGCGCGGCCGTCGTCGGCGGCCATGGACATCAGTCGATGTCGAACGCTGGCGGGTAGCGCATCGTGCCGTTCCGGCCGGGCGACCAGGCCGGCAGGCGGAGGGCCATCCAGTGCTCGTCCGACCACGGCTCGGGAGGTTCGATGCCGATGCCGCGCGCCGACTCGAACCCGAATCGCGGGTAGTACGTCGCGTGGCCGAGCAGGACGATGACCGGCCAGCCGGCGGCCGTGGCCCGGCTCGATGGTCTCGTGGATGAGGGCGCCACCGATCCCCTGTCCCTGCCGCTCCGGCGCGACGCTGATCGGGCCGAGCCCGAGGATCGGGCTGGCGTCCTCCGTCGTCGCGGCCGCATGGAGTGACCCGACGGTCGTCACGCAGTGCCCGACGATCCGCCCGCCGGCGGCCTCGTCGACGGCGACGAGGGACAGGTCCGGGATCCAGGCCGCTGCGTCCTCCCGGAGCGCGTCGACGATCCGGCCCTCCAGCGTCGACGGGGCGAATGCCGCGTCCGTCAGCGCCCGGATCGCCGCCGCGTCCCCGGGCGCCTCGACGCGGATGACGATCCCGGGCGGTACCGGGCTCACCCGGCGGCGACCGCCTCGCGCAGGGCGTCGGGCAGCGGTCGATGGAGCTCGACCGGCCGGATGTAGGCAGCGATCATGTCGCGCGAGCCGTTGACCCCGAGCTCGGTGAACAGGAAGCCGACCTTGCGCCGCTGCGCGGCGAGGATCTCGTCCTTGGTCTCGAGGTCCCAGAGCTGGCGCTTGAACGGCCCGATCGCCTTCTTGCGGGTCGTGTACACGAACTGCTGGTCGGTCTGGTCGGGCTTCCGCTCGTCGGCGGCGTTGGCGTACACCCACTGCTCGATCTCGCGGTGGAGCGCCTCGGGGAAGGCGGGGTGCTCGTACAGCGCGTTCTGGAAGCCGGTCGCCAGGTGGATCTCCGCCGTCTCGACCGCCGGGAAGCGATGGAACAGCTCGTCGGGCAGCGTCGAGGCGCCGTGCTGGACCGCGCCGGCGGCGCCATCCGAGCGGGCGACCTCGCCGAGCTCGCGGAGGACGTCGAAGTCGAGCTTGACCTCGGCCACGCCGCCACCGGGCAGGGGCACGCCGCCATGCGAGGTGCCGGTCTGGACGCTGACCTTGCTCACGCCCGTGGCGCCGGGTGCGCGCGCGTCGAGCTCGCGACGGTAGCCGTCCATGTAGGCGCGCAGCTCCTCGACCGTCGAGTTCTGGTGGCCGACCTCGCCGATCTCGCCACCGACGCTGATCGTCACGCCGTCGGTCTCGAGCGAGCGGATGTAGGCGGTCAGCTCGGCCGCGCGGACGTAGTTCTCGCGCTGCTGCTCGTCGACGGTCGGCTTGGACAGGTCGACGAGGGTCGAGCTGTCGATGTCGATGTTGCGGTAGCCGGCCTCGACCGCGAGGCGGCAGGCGCGGCGGATCTCCTCGGTCATCGCCTCCGGATCGGCCGCGTACTTCTTGGCGTTGAACTGGTAGTGGTCGCCCTGCAGGAACACCGGCTGGCGCCAGCCGGCGGCGATGGCCCCGGCCAGGCGCGCTCGTCGCGAAGTCGATCGGCCGCTGGAACGTGTAGGTCTGCTCGCTGCGGGCGATCTCGAGGATGACCGCGCCGACGTCGGCGCTCATCGCGGTCTCGAAGATGGTCCGGGCCATGTCGAAGGTCTGGGCGCGGAGGTTGATGGCCGGGACGGTGAAGCCGCCGACCTCGCCGCGGCCGCGGGCGGCATACAGCTCGTGGATGCTGGCGCTCGAGCGCGCCGAGCTCCTGGCTGGCCTCCCAGACGAGCCACTGTGCGGCCGCCGTGGTGGCCTCGTCGTCGCTGAAGGCGGCGGTCCAGGCGAGGTCGCGGATGGCGTCGGTCCGGAAGGCCGCCTCGTCGTCGATGACGAGGCGGTCGCCGTCGAGGTGCGCGGACGGGCGGATGGTCTCGAGGAGGTCGGCGGGCGAGGTCGCGACGTGGGGCATCGGTCGGATGGTCTCCTGGCTCGTCGGTCGGGCGTCCCGACCATGGTACGGCCTCGCCCGGCGGCACCGCCGCGACCCGACCGGCTACGCTGGACCGATGGACATCGACGAGCTCATCCGGACCAAGCGCGCGGTCCGCACGTTCACCGACCAGCCCGTCGGCGACGACGATCTGACGGCGATCCTCGAGGCCGGGCGACGGGCGCAGAGCAGCAAGAACACCCAGCCGTGGATCTTCGTCGTGGTCCGCGACCGCGAGACGCTCACGGCCCTCAGCACGACCGGGACGTACGCCGGGCACCTCGCCGGGGCGGCCGTCGGCGTGGTCCTCGTGGCCGATCGCGCCAGCGCCGAATTCGACCTGGGTCAGGCCGCGTCGTACATGCAGCTGGCCGCGCACGCCCGTGGCATCGGCTCGTGCATCGCCACGATCTACGAACCGGAGGGGGCGCGGGCGATCCTGGGCATCCCCGCGGATCGCTTCGTCCACTACGCCCTGTCGTTCGGCTGGCCGACGCCGGCGGAACGCGACCGACCGCCTCGCCCGGGTGGGCGGCGGCCGCTGGCGGAGCTGGTGCGCGAGGAGCGCTGGAGCTGATCGGGCGCCGGCCTAGGAGCCGAGCGCGACCAGCGAGTCGAACGTCTTGTCGATGGACGTCCCGACCTCGATCATCCCGAGCAGGACGACGCCGAGGACGAGGATCCCGAGGGCTGCGTAGGGCGCGACCGCGGCACCGATGACGACGGCCGACGTGGCGGCCGCAAGGACCAGCGCCTTGCGCGAGATCGTGCGCGGGGCGGGGCGGTGGCGGTGGTGACATTGATGGCGGTGGCGGCGGTCATGGCAGGCAATTCCCTCGGGTGGCGTTGATGCCCCGATGCGTGCCTCGCGTGCCGCTCGGCGGCCATGGCCACCGGTCCAGCGCCGGCCATGGACGGATGACGATGTCCTGCGGTCAGTCCACCCGGCGCGTCCGTCGCCCGACGAAGTCGACGAGGACGTACTCGCCGAGGCGCTCCGGCGTCGCGTAGAACGCGCGTCCGCGATTGAGCTTGGTCATGTGCGCGACGAACTCGGCCAGCGCCCGCGACCGCTCGAGCATGAACGTGTTGATGGTGATGCCGTCCTTGGTCGCACGGCGCACCTCGCGCAGGGTCTCCTGGATGGTCGCCCGGGTCGGCGGGTAGCTGAACTCGACCTGGCCGTTCTCGAAGTGGGCGGTCGGCTCGCCGTCGGTGATGACGACGATCTCCTTGTTCGCGGCCGCCTGGCGAGCCAGGATCCGGCGGGCCAGCAGCAGCCCGTGCTGGAGGTTGGTCCCGTACTCGTAGCCGTGCCAGGTGAGCTCGGCCAGGGCGCCGGGCCGGATCTCGCGCGCGTAGTAGGCGAAGCCGATGACCCACAGGTGGTCGCGCGGGTACTGCGTCCGGATGAGCGTGTCGAGGGCCACCGCGACCTTCTTGGCGGCCAGGAAGCAGCCGCGCAGGAGCATCGAGCGGCTCATGTCGACGAGCAGGACCGTCGCGGTGCGGGTCAGCTGCTCCGTCCGATAGACCTCGAAGTCGTCCGGCGTCGAGGTGCGACGCCCCGGCCCGCGCCGCCGGCCGGGCGCGTTCTCCTCGCGTTGGAGCGCGTTGCCGAGCGTCCCGCGCAGGTCGAGGTGGAACGGGTCGCCGAACTCGTACGCCTTGGTCGAGTCGTCGCGCTCGCCGCCCCGACCCGCCCGGTCGATGCGATGCCCGCCGAACGCGTCGCGCTGCAGCCGGGCGAACAGGTCGTCGAGCACGCGTTGGCCGATCCTCCTGGTCCCACGTGCCGTCAGCTCCAGCCGCTCGCCGTCGCGGGTCAGGTAGCCGGCCTCCTCCAGCCGACGGGCGAGGTCGTCGAGCGCGTCGAGGTCGCGCAGGCCGTCGTCGCCGAGCAGCTCGCGGACCTCGTCGCGGTCGAGCGACCGCGAGGTCGCCCTCGCCGGCGGCATCGAGCAGCTGGTCCTCCAGTCGCTCCATCGCCTGCAGCCGGGCGAGCTGGGCGAGCGCACCGTCGAGCGACAGCGGCTGGTCGCCGCTGAACCGCACGCGGTCGCCGAGGCCACCGGGCAGCAGCAGGTCCAGGTTCGACGCGAGCTCCGCCAGGTCGAGGAGCAGGCGGTCGTCGCGGAGGAGGGCCTCCATCATCGACTCGAGCTCGGCGCGCTGCTCCGGCGTCATCGAGCGCAGCAGCGACTGCATCGCGGCCATCCGCTCGGCGAGCTGGTCGATGATGTCGTCGAAGCTCTGGGCGCCCGGGAAGAACTGGCCGTGCTTGGCCAGGAAGTCGCGCACGTCCGGCGACTCGTTCCCGCCGATGCGCTCGCGGATGAGCTCGTTGAGGTCCTTGACCATGTCCCGGTTGGCGGCGAGGTCCTCGGGCGTCATCGAGCGGATGGCATCGCCCATGCCCTGCACGTACTGCTCGAGCATCTGGCGGCTCAGGCGCTCGACGAGGTCGCCGAACCGGTCGCGCGCGTCGGCGTCGAGGAAGTCGTACTCGCGCAGGTCGCGGATCCGCTCGCCGACGTCATCGGGCAGCGCATCGAGCTTGTCGAGCCGGCGCGCGGCGACGTCGCGCAGCATGTCGGCGACCTGCTCGTCGGGGGCGTCGCCGGCCGCCGAGCGCTCGAGCTGGCGCTCCACGCCGGAGCGCTCCTGGTCGACGATGTCCTGGAGCTCCCGCCGGATGTCGCCGAACACGTCGTCGAGCTGGTAGCGCTCGCGCAGCTCCTCGCGTCGGCGGGCCAGCCGATCCATCAGGTCCTGCAGCCCGGCAAGGTCCGGCCGGGTCGGGTCGTCGGAGCGCCAGCCGCGCTCGAGCAGTCGACGCAGCGCCTCGGCCACGTCGCCCTCGGCCATGACATCGTCGGCGAGCGCCTCGAGGATCTCGTCCGCGTCGAGGTCCGGGACCACCTGTTGACCGTCCCAGCGCAGGAAGCGCGCCTGGTGCGCGAGACCCTGATCGGTCCCTGCTCCGGCCGCCCGCGACGCGTCCGACCGGCGGCGGGGGCGACGCGCCCGCCGAGGTCCTCCGGGTCCGGGCTGTAGCCGGTCATCGCCGGGTCAACGGTGGTAGATGGAGCGGCCGACGACGCGCTCCTTGTTGAGCCGCCGCGCGAGGTGCAGGCCCTCGAGCAGGAACTCCACGGCGGACGCCACGACGGCAGGCTCGGCGGCGCCGTCGGTCACGTCGTAGGTGCCGAGCTCGTCGGACGGCCTCGTCGAGGCCGGGCACCTCGCGCGCCCAGGCCACGTACTCGCGCGATGGCGTGCGGTCGCCGATCTCGACGATGAACCCGTCCTCGAACGCCTCGACGACAGGGTCGAGGTCGTCGATCGTCACGTGGCGGTTGAACGTCGCGTACAGCGCCTTGGTGATCAGCCGCTCGACGACCCGTTCCTCGGGCGCCTCGTCGCCGACCGACTCGAGCTCGATCTTGCCGACGGTCGAGGCCACGACCGCGCCGAGATCGGAGACGCGCGGCGCGGCCAGCGGCTCGCCGAGGCGGACGGCCCGCTTCAGGGCGGCGGCCTCCAGGACCTCGGTGTTGGCGACGCTGACCCGGACCGACACGCCCGAGCGCTGGCTGATCTCCGGCGAGCGCCGGGCGAGCTGGGTCAGCTCGGCGACGACCTCCTCCATGAACGGCGGGATGACGATCGCCGGGCCGGTCTCGTCGGCCTCCTGGGTCGAGGCGAACCGCTGCTTCTCCTGGCGGACGATCGCGGTCTCGTGCTCCAGGGTCCGGGGGTAGTGCGTCCGGATCTGCGAGCCCAGGCGGTCCTTGAGCGGCGTGATGATCCGGCCGCGGCTGGTGTAGTCCTCCGGGTTGGCGCTGGCCACGACGTACAGGTCGAGCGGCAGGCGGACGGTGAAGCCGCGGATCTGGACGTCGCGCTCCTCGAGCACGTTGAGCAGGCCGACCTGGATCCGCTCGGCGAGGTCGGGCAGCTCGTTGATGGCCACGATCCCCCGGTTGGCGCGCGGGATGAGGCCGTAGTGGAGGGTCAGCTCGTCGCTCAGGTAGCGGCCCTCGGCGACCTTGATCGGGTCGACCTCGCCGATGAGGTCGGCGATGGTGATGTCCGGCGTCGCCAGCTTCTCGGCGTAGCGCCGGTCGCGCGGCAGCCAGTCGATGGCGGTCGCGTCGCCGTCGCGCTCGACGATGGCCTTCGCGACCGGCGAGACCGGGGCGAACGGATCGTCGTTGAGCTCGCCGCCACGGACGACCGGGATGACCTCGTCGAGGAGTCCCACGAGCAGCCGCGCCATGCGGGTCTTGGCCTGGCCACGCTCGCCGAGGAAGACGAGGTCGTGGCCGGCGAGGATCGCGTTCTCGATCGCCGGCAGGACCGTCTCCTCGTAGCCGAGGATGGTCGGCAGGACCTCGTCGTCGGCCGCCAGTCGCGCGATGAGGTTCGCGCGCAGCTCCTCCTTGACGGTCCGCGGGCGCCAGCCCGCGGACCGGAGCTCGGCGAGGGTGGCGGGGCGGCTCGGTGCGGTCGGCATGCGGTCGGTCCTCTAGGTCGCCAGGGTCGGGCTGTGGGTGCGGTAGGCGGCGATGGCGGTCCGGACGTCGTCGACGCCGACGATCCCGGTCGTCGCCAGGTCGGTCAGGTAGTCGCGGCGACGGTCGACCTCGTGCTCGAAGTCGCCGGCCTTGCGACCGACGCGCAGCGCGAGCTCCGGGGTGATGCCCCAGCCGAAGTGCTCGAAGCGGTCCCGATCGGCATCCCACGTCGCGAGGACCGCCGGCCCCAGGCGCTGGACGTGGCCGTGCTCGTCCCGGGCGGTCGGGCGGACGTAATGGGCGGCGGCGATCCGGCGCCGGTCATCGGGGAGGTGGCGCAGCACGAGGACGACGCCGAGCCTGCGATAGCTCGTCGTCGTCGGCGCCGACCGGCGGGTGGCCGGAGCGCCTCGAAGACCTCCTCGAGCGTGTCGGCGTGGATCGTCGCGGCAAGCCCGTAGCCGATGCTCGCGGCGCGGATGGCGATGCGCGCCTCGGCGCCCCAGGTGTAGGTCGGCAGGTGATCGGACAGCTCGGGCACGAGGAGCACGGTCGTGTCGGGACGGACGTTGCCACCGGACGTCGGCGGCGCGCCCTTGCCAGCCGAGCTCGCGTCGCCTGCGGCAGCCATCCGAACGTCTCGGAGGCGCCCGCGAGCTCGTGCGTCTCGACGCCGTCGGGGAGGAACGCGAGGAGGGCGTCGAGCAGGGTCGTCTTCCCTGCCCCGCCGCCATCGGCGGCGACGATGACCGGCACCCGACCCTCGATGAGCACCCACAGCGTCGCTGCGAGCTCCGCATCGAGCGTGCCGGCCCGCAGCAGCTCCACGACGGAGCGCGGCGTCGGCGGGACAGGCCGGAAGGCCCAACCCGCCCGGAGGGGCGTGGTGTCGGCCAAGGTGTGGATCTCCGGGAAGCGTGCGACCTCGGGTGGCGAGCGTAGGGCCGGTCCTGAGGAGCGTCAAACGGTCTGCCCGCGGGCTGCGATTCCTGTCATCCGCTGACCGATGCCCGCGCTAGCATCGGACCGTGGCGCTCGACATCCTGCCGCTCACCCCTGCTCGCCTGCCGGATCTCGCCGGCCTGTTCGAGCAGGGCGGTGACCCGAAGTGGTGCTGGTGTGCCTACTATCGGATCCGGGGCGTGGACTTCTCGGCCGGCGGGAGCGCCAGGCATCGCAAGGTCCTGGAGACGGCTGCCGCCGACGGCACGGACGATGGGCGAGCCCCCGGACTCGTCGCCTACGACGGCGAGCGGGCGGTCGGCTGGGTCAGCGTCGGGCCGCGCGAGGACTACGAGCGGCTCGCCCACTCGAAGGTCCTCGCCCCGGTCGACGACACGCCGGTCTGGTCGATCGTGTGCTTCGTCGTCGGTCGTGCGGCGCGCGGTCAGGGCGTCGCCCACACCCTGCTCGATGCCGCGATCGACTACGCCCGTGCGCATGGTGCGACGACCGTCGAGGCCTACCCGGTCGAGGTCCAGGAGGGCGAGCGGATCGACTCGGCGGTCGTCTACAAGGGCACGCTCTCCATGTTCGAGCGCCGCGGCTTCGAGGTCGTCGCGCGTCGCCAGCACAACCGAGCGAGTCCGATCCGGCCGACCGTCCGCTTGACGCTGTAGCCGCGGTCGGCCCGGCCACCGACGACTACGGCGCCGCCGACGCGCTCGGGCTCGCGTCGATGCGGCGGAAGGTCCTTCCACCGAATCCCCAGTCACCGCGCTGCTCGGTGACCTCCAGGTGGTCGCCTCCCTCGTCGATGCTGATCGTGAGACCGCCGCCGCCGACGACGTTGCCGAGGGTCAGGTCCGCCCACTCCAGGTCGATCTCGGCACCGTCCACGCGCCCGGCCGCGACATTCGAGAACCCGGCCTGGCCCATGTTGGCGGGGTCGATGTCAGCCAGGTCAGTCCCGAACCACCACACGCAATCGCCGACCTGGCGGATGTAGTACACGCCGCCGTCATCCACTTGCCATGCGCCCGTGAGTGCGCCGACATCCGCGGGATCGTCGGTGGAGCACGCGATCGCGGCCAGGTCGTTGGCCGCTGCCGCGCTGGCAGCCGCGCTCGGCGCCGCGGGAGCGCTGGCAGCCGCGATCGGCGAAGCGGGAGTGGCCCCGCAGCCTGCGGTCGCAAGCGCGATGGTGAACAGGGCGAGGACGCTGGCCCTCCTGTGACGAAGCGGCACGTGATCCGCCTTCCTGGGCGCGCACGCCCATGTCCGGAGAGTCGGTCTCGATACTGGCCCAGCGCGACATGTCGGGTGACCATGCACAAAGCCGCGCTGTCGGCGTCCCCCACACCTGCCCTCTCAGGTAGTCGGGATCATGGACTACGTCCGTTTTGGGGCCGGGCCACGACGCCAGCGGAACGCCGCCAGCCCGGTCGGGCCCATCGTCCGGCTGGACCCGGGACGGTGCGCTACGTCATCTGTCGCGCATCTGCCATCGTCATCCGACGAGGGTTGACACCCCGGTGACGGCGGCGCCATACTCCCGGCCGGCGTGCAAGTCGCCCGCCCTCGTCTAGCTCATCTGGAGGCGGTCTCCGAATGACGATGAACACCTCGCTCCGGCTGCGCGTGGCGCCTATCGGCGCTGCGGATCGCGGGAGGCGTGTGCCCATCTCGAGCTAGCGACAAGGCGGCAAGACCGCCGGAACCGCGAACCACGAGCCGTGGGCCACGAGGGCCCCGGCTTTTTTGATGCCCCTCTCCAGGGACATCCACGAGCCGCGAGGCCCCCCGACGATCGAGTCGGAGCGAGGCCCGCGGCTCGTTCCATGTCCGGAACCCCTTCCACCACCCCAGTCACCCGGAGAACCCATCGTGACCACCCTCATCGAACAACTGAAGACGAGACCGGTGGCCATCCCGCATGCGCGTTCGGCCGCCGACACGACGGTCCCGGCGCTGCTCATCGAGGGCGTCAGCAAGGCCTTCGTCGTCGGCCGCAAGCGCAAGCCGGTGGCGGCGATCACGGACGTCGATCTGCGCCTGGAGCGTGGCGACATCCACGGGGTCCTCGGCGCCAATGGCTCCGGCAAGTCGACGCTCATCCGCCTCATCAGCGGGCTGCTGACCCTGGACAAGGGTCGGGTCGAGGTCTTCGGCCACGACATCGAGCGCGAGGAGATGGAGGTCAAGCGACTGATCAATCGGGTCAGCGTGGACGCCGCCTTCTTCAAGAAGCTCAGCCCGATGGAGAACCTGCTGTTCGCTGCCCGCATCTATGGGCTCGACGGCAAGGCGGCCAGGCACGACGCCATCGCCATCCTGGCGCGGCTCGGCATCAGCGAGAAGCGTGTCGGCCGACCGGTGGAGCAGATGAGCCGAGGGATGCAGCAGAAGGTCGCGATCGCGCGAGCCCTGTTGACCAGCCCGACGCTGCTGCTCCTGGACGAGCCCACGACCGGGCTCGACCCACGAAGCAAGTTGGATGTCCAGACCTTCATCGAGGAGATCAACGCGAGCCACGACGCGACCATCGTCCTGACGACCCACGACCTGGCCGAGGCAGAACGCCTGTGCGCCCGGATCACGGTCCTCAACGACGGACGGATCGTGGCCGAGGGAACGTCGGACGAGCTCAAGGCCCTGACGGCCGAGCGCATCGGCCGACCGTCGACCCTCGAGGACGTGTTCATGACCTACACCGGCCGCTCGCTCGACGACGACGTCGACGAGGACGAGTCGGAAGACGACGAGCTGATGCCAGAAAGGAGGTGAGAACCATGCTGCATACCGACGTCGCGCTGCACATCGTGCGCGACTTCCACGCTCGGGAGCGCGAGCGCGCCGCCATCGATCGGCGCTTCGCTTCGCCCCGTCCGTCCATCCGCCGGTCCCTCGGCTACCGCGTCATCGCGGTCGGCCATCGGATCGCCGCGGAGCCATCGCTGGAGCTGGCCCGGTCCCGATAGGCCGGGTCAGCTCCCCCGAACCGAGGAGATCCTCTCGTGACCATCGTCGCCCATGAGCTGAAGGCGTCCTACGCCTTCATCGAGCGCAACTTCTTCCTGACACGCCGCTACTGGGGCTGGGAACTCGCATTCCTGGTCTATTCCGTCGCGGGCGCGCTGTCGATCTCGCTCATCGGTGCCGACCAGAACAACGCCGAGTTGTTGCTGACCCTGATGGTGGGGGCGATCTTCTGGAACTACCTCAGCGTGGTCTTCAGCTGGATCGCCGAGACCATCTCGGTCGAACGCTGGGAAGGCACCCTCGAGTACACGTTCATGGCACCGATCCGGCGGTCGTCCCAGCTCCTGGGATCCGTCGTCTACGCCATGATCTACGGCTTCATCCACACGGCCGTGATCTTCATCGCGCTCGTCCTGTTCTTCCCGCAGCTGGACTTCTCGATCTCGAACCCGGCCACCGCGCTGACGTTCATGGCCCTCGGGTCGTTCAGCTTCGTCGGCATCGGCATGCTCGCGGCGATCCTGCCGCTGCTGTACGTCGAGCGGGGCGCGCAGATGACGTTCGTGCTGCAGTCCACGCTGCTGCTCGTCAGTGGCGTGTACTACTCGATCGAGGTCCTGCCGGACTGGATGCAGGTGCTCTCGCTACCTGTCGCCGGCGACGTACGTCCTCGCCGGCGTGCGAGCCGGACTGGTGGAGGGCCTGCCCCTGACCGAGCTGACCGAGTACATCTGGCCGCTGATCGTCTTCGGCGTGGTCCTCATCCCGTTCGGGCTGTGGGCGTTCGGCCGAGCGGAGCGCTACGCCAAGCGCACCGGCAAGCTCAAGCGGGTCGGGTGACCGCGATGCTCGACCTTGCCACGCTCGGCTGGACCGATGACCCGGACCGCGCCTCGGCCGTCGCACGCGGCGGCCGCCGGCCGGCCCGGGTGATCGCGGTGCACAAGGACACGTCCATCGTCCGCGGTGCGGACGGCCACGACCGCACGGCGATCGTGTCCGGCCGCTTCCGCTATGACGCTCTCGCCGCGTCGGACTACCCGGCCGTCGGGGACTGGGTGGCGCTCGAACCCACCCGCCCCGAGGCCGGGGCCGACGATCCGGCGATCATCGCCGCGGTCCTGCCGCGCGAGTCGTCGTTCGTGCGCAGCGCCGCGGACTCGAGCCGGCGCAGCGCCGGTCACCTCGCCGACGAGCAGGTCATCGCAGCCAACGTCGACGTGGCGTTCATCGTCGCGGGCCTCGACAACGACTTCAACCTGCGCCGGCTGGAGCGCTATCTCGCGGTCGCCTGGGCGAGCGGCGTGAACCCGGTCGTCGTCCTCAACAAGGCCGACATCGCCGACGACCTGGAGGGGCGGCTCGTCGCCGTCGGGAGCATCGCCCCCGGCGTGCCCATCGTCGTCCTGAGCGCGCTGACCGGCGACCACGTCGCGGACCTCGGCGAGCACCTGCGGGCCGGGCGAACGGCGGTCGTGCTCGGCTCGTCCGGCGTCGGCAAGTCCACGCTGGTCAACGCCCTGCTCGGCGAGGAACGCCAGGCGACCGCCGCGGTCCGCGACGACGACTCGCGCGGCCGCCACACGACGACCCACCGCGAGCTGTTCGTCCTGCCGGGCGGCGCCTTGCTCATCGACACGCCCGGCATCCGCTCGCTCGAGATCGCCGGCGCGGACGAGGGCGTCGACACGGCGTTCGACGACATCAACGCGCTGGCCGGCGGCCTGCCGCTTCCGGGACTGCCGCCACCAGGGCGAGCCGGGGTGCGCGGTCCGCGGCGCGCTCGACGATGGCTCGCTGACCGTCGATCGACTGGAAAGCCATCGCAAGCTGGAGCGCGAGCTCGCCTTCGCCGAGCGCAAGGGGGATCCGCGCGCCCAGGCCGAGGAGCGCAAGCGCTGGAAGGCCATCCACAAGTCCGTCGGCAAGCACATGGACGCCAAGTACGGAGGCACGGAATGGCGATGAGCACCCGACTCGACGACGACATCGAGGTCCCGGATCCACCGGCGGTCCCCGGGCTCCGGTTCCGCCACCTGCACGCGCCCGGAGGACTACGTCGGCATGGCCGCGGCCAACCAGCGCGCCCGCGACGCTGCCGGCATCGAGGAGGTCATCACCGCGGAGCGGATGGCCCGCGACTACGCCCATCACGTGAACTGCGATCCGGTCGACGACATCCTGGTCGTCGGAGCGCGATGGCGTCATCGCTGGGCTACGGCCGGACCGAGTGGCGCGACCTGGAGGACGGCACCCGCTCGTTCAACGTGATGCAGGTCCTCGCGCCCGAGCACGTCGCGACCGGCGCCTATCGCTCGATGCTCGGCTGGGCCGAAGCGCGGGCCGTCGCCAAGGCCCGCGCGATCTCCGACGGCGAGCGGCGGCCCTCGAACGCTGCGGGCCTACACGTTCGGCGCCGAGCTCGACCTCATCGCGCTCCTCGAGTCGACCGGCTGGACCCGCAGCGGCTCGGGCTACGAGATGGTCCGGCCGACGCTCGACGACATCCCGGACGTGCCGATGCCGGCCGGTCTGCGGGTCCGCCCGGTCGCGCTGGATCCCGCCGCCCGACGCGTCGTCTGGGACGCCGCCTCCGAGGCGTTCGCCGACGAGCGCGCGGAGTCCTCCCCGACCGAGGCGGACTGGCTGGCGCACCTCGAGGATCCGTACGACGATCCGGCCCTCGCGGTCATCGCCTACGACGGCGACGAGATCGCCGGTGGCGTCGAAGGCCGGATCGATCCGGCCGAGAACGCCCACCACGGTCGGGAACGCGGCCTCGTCGCCGGCGTCTGGACCCGTCGCCCGTGGCGTCGTCGCGGCCTGGCCCGGGCGCTCATCGCCCGCTGCCTCGTCCGTCTCCGCGACCACGGCATGACCAGCGCCTACCTCGGCGTCGACGGGCTCAACCCGAACCAGGCGATGACCCTCTACACATCGCTCGGGTTCGAGGTCGCCAGCACCTCGTACGACTGGACCAAGCCGCTGCCGGCGGACGCCGCGCCGGGCGTCGGCAAGGCATCATGACGTCCGTGACCGACCGACCGACGGCGACCCCGACGACGACCTGGCTGGAGTCCCGGACGCCCCGGCGATCCCGGGCCTGCGCTTCCGCCGCTCGCACCGCGACGACGCGGAATACGACGCCACGGCGGCGGTCATCCGGGCAGCCAACGGCGCCGACGACATCCCGTACGCCCCGTCGGGTGCGGTCCTGCGCGAGGAGTGGGAAGGCCAGCCGAGCTTCGATCCGGACCACGACCTCATCCTCGCCGAGATCGACGGCGCAGCAGGTCGCCAACGCGGCCAGCGATCGGGTGCCACGCGGCGACACGATCGTGTACGAGCTGTTCGGCCATGTCGTCCCCGAGTGGCGACGACGCGGGCTGGGGCGGGCGCTGCTCGCGGCCAATGTGCGCCGGGCCCAGTCAGCGTGCCGCGACGGACCCGGACCGGCGACCGGCCTTCGCCGGCGTCTTCATCCAGGCGTCGGAGGTGGGCCATCAGCACCTGATCGACGAGGCGGGGTTCACCACCGTCCGCTGGTTCTTCGAGATGGCCCGCGACCTGTCCGAGGTCGAGGTCGCGCCATTGCCCGACGGCCTCGAGATCCGACCCGTCACGCCGGACCTCCACCGGACGATCTGGGAGGCCGACAACGAGGCCTTCCGCGACCACTGGCAGGCGCGCGAACACGACGACTCGGACTTCGCCACCCTGTTCGCCCGCTCCGACTACGACCCGTCGCTGTGGGTGGTGGCCTGGGATGGCGACGAGGTGGCGGGCGTCGTCCAGGGTTGGATCTGGAAGGACGAGAACGCGGCGCTCGGCATCCACCGCGGCTGGCTGGAGCACATCAGCGTGCGTCGCGCGTGGCGTCGACGCGGCCTCGCGACGGCACTCACGACCGAGGCGATGCGCCGGATGCGCGCGGCCGGGATGACCGAGGCGATGCTCGGCGTCGATGCCGACAACCCGACCGGCGCGCTTGGCCTGTACGAGTCGATGGGCTTCACCGTGGCCAGCCGCGCGTCGGCCGGGCGGTTGCCGCTCAGCGGGACGGATTCGCCGCCGGTGGGATGATGTCCGGACCTGGAAGGAGGTCCGGTCATGCGCTCGTACCTGATCGTCGCCAACCAGACGCTCACCGGCCAGGCCCTGGCCGATGCGATGGCCGAGCGACTCGCGGACGGACCGGTCCGCGCCCACGTCGTCGTGCCCCTGACCCGCATCGGCGGTCGCCTGACCTGGGATGAGGCCGCATCCCGTGGAGCGGCCCAGGAACGCCTCGACGATGCCCTGGAACGGCTGGGCACGCTCGGCGCCGAAGCCGACGGCGAGATCGGCGACTCCGATCCGGTCTCGGCGGTTCGCGACGCGATGCGTGGCCGCGAGATCGACGAGATCATCGTCTCGACGCTGCCGCGCGGCCTCTCGCGCTGGCTCGGCGAGGATGTCCCCAGTCGATTGCGCGACAGCGTCCGGGTGCCGGTCACGGTGGTCACCCAGACGGATGCGGGCACCGCCTGAGTCCCGCGCCTCAGGCCAGCAGGCGACCCTCGCTGCGCACGAGCTCGAGCCAGGCCGTTCGCGGCCGATCGTCGTCGTGTCGCCGTGGCCCGGGAAGACCCCGACGGGGTCCTCGAGGTCGAGGAGCCGCCCCAGCGATGCGACCATCGCCGCCGGGTCGCCGCCGGGCAGGTCGACCCGGCCCCAGCCACCGGCGAACAGCGTGTCGCCGCTGAACAGCCGGCCGCCATCGGCCTCGTACAGGCAGACGGAGCCCTCGGTATGGCCGGGCGTGTGGAGGACCCGCAGGCGGATCTCGCCGAAGCGCACCTCGCCACCCTCCGCGAGGTCGACAGCGGGCACGGACGGGACGATGTCGAACGGGGCCCACAGCGGCTGGGGGTCCCGCAGGCGATCGGCGTCGAGCGGGTGGACCGCGATGTCGGCCCCGGTGTGCGCGGCGACGGCGGCGTTGTCGCCGATGTGGTCCCAGTGCCCGTGGGTGCTGACGATCAGCTTGAGCGTCCAGTCGCGTGCGGCCAGCTCGTCGGCGATCCAGGCCAGCGACGGCGTCGCCGTGTCGATGGCGATGGCCTCGCGGGTCCGCTCGTCGGCCAGGACGTGGACGTTCGTGGCGATCGGGCCGACGACCCGGTGGAGGTGCTCCATCGTCGATCGATCGTACCGTCCCGGGAGCGTCGCTTGCGCCCCCTTGACATTGGAGCGACTCCAGGGTCTACGGTCGCCGCATGGCTGCGACCCCGAACATGGCTTCCTCGTCATCGCCGACCTCACGGGCTACACCGCCTACCTCTCCCGCGGCGAGCTGGAGCACGCGCCGACCATCGCCGGCGACCTCCTGGAGACCGTCGTCGGCCGGCTCGAGCCACCGTTCCGGCTGGCCAAGCTGGAGGGTGATGCGGCCTTCCTGTACGTCGAGGATGCGCGCGCCGACGGCGCCGCTCCTGGTCGATGCCCTGACGGCCGCCTACCACGCGTTCCGCCGTCGACTGCGCAGCATCGAGGTCGCCACCACCTGCTCGTGCCAGGCGTGCGGTCTGGCGCCACGACTCGACCTGAAGCTGTTCGTCCACCACGGGTCGTGGGTCCGCAGCCACATCGCCGGTCGCGACGAGCTCGCCGGACTCGAGCGTCATCCTCGTCCATCGTCTGCTCAAGGGCACGACCGCCGAGGCCGCCCACGACGCGGCCGGCGCGGCCCGTGGCTTCGCGCTCCTGACCGCCGACGCCGTGGAGCAGCTCGGGCCGGGCCGCCTTGGTGCCGGCGTGACCGAGGCGCGCGAGGTCATCGAGCACTTCGGCGAGGTCGAGCTGCTCCAGTCGACCTCGAAGGACGGTGGCAGGCCGAGCGCGACGAGCGACGCATCGATCTCGTCGGCGTCCCGTCGTCGATCGACCTGCACGTCGCGCATGCCAGGCCCCGGCCGCCGAGGTCTGGGCCGCGCTGACCTCGCCGCGCGACGCGCCGCCTGGGAGGGCGCCATCGTCGTGCTCGACGACCCCGATGGCGCCGCGTGGCGTCGGGACGCGGGCGAGCTGCGTCACGGGTCGACTCGCGATGCTCGAGGAGGTCGTCGACTGGCAGCCGTTCGACCATCTCGCGCTACCGCCTGGCCGTGCCCGGGATCGGGCCGGTCGAGGCGACCTACGACCTGACCGAGACGACGGAGGGCACGTCGCTCGCCCTCCGCATGCGACTGCCCGCCGACGCGACTCGCCGATCCGGCAGCCATCGAGCGACTTCGCGACGAACGCACGGGAGGCGCTCGACCGGCTGCCGGGGGTCCTCGGGCGGGACCTCGCCCGACCATCGATGGAGGGATCGACGATGATCCGCTACGAATCCCGCGTCCGCATCGCCCGGCCGCCGGCGGCCGTCTACCGCGGGCTGACCGACCCACAGCAGTTCGGTGCCTGGACCGACATGGTCGACATCGAGGCCGCCGCCGGGCCGCCGGCGGTCGGTGATCGACGTCCGGTTCCGCCTCGCGGCCGGACCGATCAAGGGGCCGCTCGACGCCGAGTACGTCACGCTCGAGCCCGATCATCTGGTGGTCATGCGCATCGAGCATCCGTTGCTGTCATGGACGTCGACGTCCGAGCTGACCCCGGTCGAGGTCGGCACCGAGTTGCGCTATGCCGGGCAGATCAGCCTGCGCGGCTGGCGACGGCTGCTCGAGCCGTTCGTGGCGCGCGAGGTGCGGGACGGCGAGCACGGCGAGGCCCTGCGGCTGCAGGCGCTCCTCGAGGCGGTGCCCACGTCGACGGCCGAGTCGCCCGCGGCGGACCTTGACACCGTCGGTGTCACGGCGTATGCATCGGCCGATGCGCATCGGTGAGCTCGCCCGGGAGGTCGGCGTGTCCGCGGACACGGTCCGCTTCTACGAGCGCGCCGGCTGGCTCCCGCGGGTCGGGCGCACCGACAACGGCTACCGCGAGTACTCGGCGGCCGACGCCGATCACCTTCGCCTGCTGATCGACCTGCGCCGGCTCGACATCCCGCTCGACGATGCCGCGCGGATGGCGCGGTCGTGTCACGCGGGCCATTGCGAGTCGACCGCGGCCGAGCTGCCATCGGTCATCGCCGGCCAGCGCGCCGAGATCGCCGCCCGCATCGCCGGCCTGCGAGCCCTCGACGCACGGCTCGGTGACCTCCAGGACCATCTCGGCCGGCGCCTGCCGACGTCACGGCCGGCGACGCGTGCTGTTCGGCGGCCGCCGCCGTGCACGACGACTGCGCGTCCTGCGCACCGAACTGAGAGCGATCGCACCGGTGGCGACCGTCCCGCTCACGGACCGGGCTGCGGCGGGCATCCTCATCACGATCGGGCTCGGGTTCGGGCTCGCGACCCCGATCGTCCTCGCGCACCTGCGCCGGACCGGCGAGCTGCCGATGACCCCATGGGGGTTCCGGGCGATGAGCGGTCCATTCGAGCGGCTTCGACCGGGACGCGTTCAGCGCGCTGCTCGCGGCCTTCGGCGCGGTGTGCGCGGCGGACGTCGCCGCGGGCGTCCTGGTCTGGCGCGGCGATCCACGCGGGTCGACCCCTCGCGGCCGTGGCGACACCACCGGGCTTGATCCTGGGCCTGGGCTTCGCGCTGCCGTTCTACCTCGCCGCGGCCCCGGCGTGGACCGCGCTGCTCGTCCTTGGACGGCGCCGCTGACGGGGGCCTAACCGGCGGGCGCCTCGAGCTTGGTCTTCATGCAGGTGAAGGTCTGGCCGATCATCTTGTTGGCCGTGCCCTCGATCATCCGCGCGCCGACGCTGGCCAGCGTGCCGGAGATGTTCACGTCGGCCTTCCAGTCCATGGTCGTGCCACCGCTGCCGTTGTCCGACAGGTGCATCGACGGCGTCGGCGTCGACCGCCGATCCCGGTGCCTGGCCATGCGCCTTGATCTCGGCCGCGTCCGGCGGGGTCAGCGAGGCGAACTCCATGTTGACCACGAACCGGGCGCTGATGAACCCGACACCGACCTTGGCGGTCGCCTTGAAGTGGGTGTCGTCGATGACCTCGATCGACTCGACGCCAGGGCCGCACTGGCCGACCTGGTTCGGGTCGATGACGAACGCCCAGACCCGGTCGCGCGGGGCGTTGATGTCGACGGTGCCTTCGAAATGCATGGGTACCTCGGTCAGTCGTGCATCGGCGAGTAGTCGGTCGCCTGAAGATACGTCACCGGCTCGCGGATGAATCGGGTCCGGCAGCCGATCGAGCAGAAGGCGTAGACGGTCCCATCGTGCTCGGCCAGGTGGCGGGCATGGGCACGATCGACGGTCATCCCGCAGACCGGATCGACGAGCACGATGTCGTCGACGACGGGCTCGAGGGTGATGTGCTCGGGCAGTCCGCCGGCGACGGTCGCCGGGCCGGGTGACGCGACGAAGTCCGCCCGGCCACGTCGCACCTGGACCAGCTCGGCCAGGATCGACAGGGCGATCTCCTCGGCCGTCTCGGCGCCCGAGGTCGAGGCCCGCCGGGGCGCGCAGCGCGGCGATGCGCTCGTCGCCGATGGTCGTCTCCTCGCGCAGCCATTCGCGGACCACGCCGGCACGGGTCGGCGACGCGACGAGCCCGACATAGGCCGCGTCGCGGGTCAGCGCCAGCCCGACCGCCTCCTCGTCCCAGATGCCCTGGCTGGCGACGACGACGTATGGGGACGTCCCCGGATCCAGCCCACGGATGTCGGCCGAGACATGGACCCGGCTCGCGTCCCCGAAGGCATCGGGATCGGCGACCGGGTCGATGACCGTGACGCGCCAGCCGGCAGCCGTCCCGAGGCGGGCAAGGGCGCCGGCGATCGGGGTCGTGCCGACGACCCACAGCTGCGGAGCGGGGACATGTGGTTCCACGTAGATCTCCAGGGTGCCGCCGGAGTGGCAGGTCATGACCAGCTCGATGACCCCGTCCGCCCGCCGCCCCTCCCCCGGCCCATCGCGCGACAGGCGGAGCAGCCGCGGCTGGCCGTCGGCGAGGGCGCGCAGCGCCTCGCGCACGACGACCGGCTGGGCGCACGAGCCACCGACCCAGCCCTCGATCGAGCCATCCGGATGGACGATCCCGCTCGCCCCGGGCCGGGCCGACGTCGGCTTGCGGACGGCCACGACCGTGGCGACCGCGAACGGTCGGTCGGCCGCGACGAGCTCGGCGGCCCGGGAGAACGTCGAGAACGAGGTCACGGGTTCGCGATCAGCTGATGCCGTTCTCGTGGAGGATGGCCCACACCTTCTGCGGCGTGATCGGGATGTCGATGTTGCGCACGCCGAGATGCCACAGGGCGTCGACGACGGCATTGGCGATGGCCGGCGGGGCACCGACCGTGGCCGACTCCCCGACGCCCTTGGCGCCGATCGGGTGATGCGGCGACGGCGTGACCGTCTTCTCGAGCTCCCAGGCCGGCGTCTCGACGGCCGTCGGGAGGAGGTAGTCCATGAACGTGCCGGCCATGTTGTTGCCGAGCTCGTCGTAGGTGATCTGCTCGTACAGCGCCGGCGCGAGGCCCATCGTCAGGCCGCCATGGATCTGGCCGTCGACGATCATCGGGTTGATGATGTTGCCGCAGTCGTCGACCGCCACGAAGCGGCGGATGTGGACCTGGCCGGTGCCCTTGTCGATGTCGACGACACAGATGTACGAGCCGAACGGGAAGGTCAGGTTCGGCGGGTCGTAGTAGTCGACGGCCTCGAGCCCGGCCTCCATCCCCGCGGGATGGTTGGTGTACGCCGCGAAGGCGATCTCCTGGATGGTCTTGGATTGGTCCGGTGAGCCCTTGACGCTGAACTTGCCGGGCTCCCACTCGAGGTCCTCCTCGGACACCTCGAGCAGATGTGCGGCGAGCTTGCGTGCCTTGTCCCGGATCTTGCGCGCGGCGATGGCCGTGGCCGCGCCGGCGACCGGGGTGGACCGGGATGCGTAGGTGCCCAGGCCATACGGCGCGGTGTCGGTGTCGCCCTCCTCGATCTTGATGTCGGCGACCGGGAAGCCGAGCTCCTCGGCGATGATCTGGGCGAACGTCGTCTCGTGGCCCTGGCCCTGGCTCTGGACCCCGAGGCGGGCGATGACCTTGCCGGTCGGGTGGACCCGGATCTCGCACGAGTCGAACATCTTGATGCCGAGGATGTCGAAGTCGTGGACTGGGCCCGGCCCCGACGATCTCGGTGAACGAGCTGATGCCGATGCCCATGAGCTCGCCGCGCTCGCGCTTCTCGGCCTGCTCCTTGCGCAGGTCGTCGTAGCCGATCGTCTCGAGGGCCAGCTGGAGGGCGCGCGGATAGTCGCCCGAGTCGTACTCCCAGCCGGTCGGCGTCTTGTACGGGAACTGCTCGGGCTGGATGAAGTTCTCCATCCGGAGCTGCGCCGGGTCCTTGCCGATCTCGTGGGCCAGCACGTCGACGATGCGCTCGACGGCATGGACCGCCTCGGTCACCCGGAACGAGCAGCGATAGGCGACGCCGCCGGGCGGCTTGTTGGTGTAGACCCCGTCGACCTCGACGAAGGCGTTCTGGAAGTCGTACGAGCCGGTGATGACGTTGAACAGCCCGGCCGGGTACTTGGACGGATCGGCGGCGGCGTCCGTGTAGCCGTGGTCGGCGATGGTCTTGACCTTCATCGCCTGGATCTTGCCGGCCTTGTCCGAGCCGACCTCGATGTCGATGTGGTAGTCACGGGCGAACGAGTCCGCCTGCAGGTTCTCCGAGCGATCCTCGATCCACTTGACCGGCTTGCCGATGAGGAACGACGCGGCGACCGCCAGGACGTAGCCCGGGTAGACCGGCACCTTGCCGCCGAACCCGCCGCCGATGTCGTGGGTCTTGACCCGGATGTTCTGCTCGGAGATGGGCAGCCCGGCCCCGGCGGCCACGAGCGCGACGACCGTCCGGATGGCGTGCGGCGCCTGGGTCGTCATGTGCATCGTCAGCTGCATGCGGATGGGATCCCAGTCGGCGACGATCCCGCACGTCTCGATCGAGGCGACGTGGATGCGCGGGATGTAGATGTGCTCGCTGACCCGGACCTCCGACGCGGCGAGGGCGGCGTCGGCGGCGCTCGCGTCGCCGGACTCCCAGTGCCAGATGTGGTTGTTCTGCTTGTCCTCGCCG
Organism: uncultured Chloroflexia bacterium; assembly: GCA_963776925.1. Lineage (GTDB taxonomy): Bacteria > Chloroflexota > Limnocylindria > Limnocylindrales > CSP1-4 > SPCO01. The sequence continues at coordinate 148,631 of CAVZON010000001.1, forward strand.
CGGTCCGGGCGCAGGACCGGGGCGTCATCCTCGAGGGCCTTGTACGGGTCGATGACGACGGGCAGCGGCTCGTAGTCGACCAGGACCGCGGCGACGCCGTCGGCCGCGGCGTAGCGGGACGTCGCGATGACCGCCGCGACCTCCTGGCTCTGGTACATGACCGTGTCGGTCGGCAGGACCATCTGCATGTCACCGGCGAGGGTCGGCATCCAGTGGAGCTTGTAGGTCTCCAGGGCCTTGCCGTCGATCACGGCGAGGACGCCCGGGACCTTGAGCGCCTCGGACGTGTCGATGCCCTTGATCGTCGCGTGGGCATACGGGCTGCGCACGATGTCCAGCCACAGCTGGCCGGGCAGGTTGACGTCCTCGATGTACTCGCCCGCGCCGCGGATGAAGCGCGGGTCCTCCTTGCGCTTGACGGAGTGGCCCATGCCCCCGATCTCGGGGCTGGTGCGGAGCTCGCGGGGCGCTTCTTCGGTCGTCATGTCGCTCGCTTCTCCCCGCTCAGCCGGCCGCGGCCGGTTCGGCCGAGACTTCCTGGCCTTCGACCGTCTCGGCAGCCACGACCGGGGCCGACTCGCCCTCGCGAAGCGTGCCGGCGGCCTGCTGGATGGCCTTGACGATGTTCACGTAGCCGGTGCAGCGGCACAGGTTGCCGCTGATCCCGACCCGGATCTCCTCCTCGGTCGGGTCATCGTTCTGGTGGAGCAGCCAGTCGGCCTGCATGATCATCCCCGGCGTGCAGAAGCCGCACTGCAGACCGTGCTGGTCCCAGAAGGCCTGCTGGAGCGGGTGGAGGGTCGCCCCGTCGGCCATGCCCTCGATGGTCTTGACCTCGCGGCCATCGGCCTGGACGGCGAGCATCGTGCAGCTCTTGGCGCTCTCGCCGTCGACCTGGACGGTGCACGCGCCGCAGTTGCTCGTGTCGCAGCCGACGTGCGTGCCGGTCAACCCGAGCGTGTCGCGCAGGAAGTGGACGAGCAGCAGGCGAGGCTCGACGTCGGCCTCGTGCGCCTCCCCGTTGACCGTGACCGAGGACGTGCTGGGTGGTCATCGGATCTCCTCGGATCCTACGCGAAGTCGAGGGCGCGGGCGACGGCCGAGCGGAGCGACCGGACGGTCATCTCGGCGGCCATCGCGCGCTTGTAGTCGACGGGTCCGCGGATGTCGTCCGACGGGCCTGGACTGCTGGCCTGCGGCCTCGCCGGCATCGCGGAAGACCTCCTCGGACGGGAGGCGCCCGGCCAGCACGTTCTCGGCGTCGGTCGCGGCGAACGGCGTCTCGGCGACACCGGTGACGCCGATGCCGGCGCTCGCGATGCGGCCCTCCTCGCCGAGGCGGACGAACGCGGCGACCCCGCACGTGGCGAAGTCGCCGACCTTGCGCTCGAGCTTGGTATAGGCGCCGCCCGACGACCGGGGCCGGCGCGACATGCGGATCTCGGTCAGGACCTCGGTCGGCTCGATGGCCGTCTGGAACGTGTCGAGGAAGAAGTCGCGGGCCTCGATCTGGCGCTCGCCACCCTGGCTCCGGCACACGATCGTGGCGTCGACCGCGAGCAGGAACGCCGGCCAGTCGCTGGCCGGGTCGGCATGGGCGACGCTGCCGCCGACCGTGCCCCAGTTGCGGACCTGCGGGTCGCCGATGGTCGCGGTCAGGTCGACGATGCCCGGGTAGTGGTCCTGGACGGCATCGGCGTCGTGGACCTGGCGATGGGTCGCCCGGGCCCCGATGACGAGGTGGTCGTCCGTCTCGCGGACGCCATCGAGGCCGGTGATGGCCTGCATGTCGACGAGCAGGGCGGGCTGGGCAAGCCGGAGCTTGATGAGCGGCAGCAGGCTGTAGCCGCCGGACAGCAGCTTGGCCTCCCCTTCGCGGTCGCGTGAGGATCCGCAACGCGTCGTCCAGGCTCGCCGGCCGGACATAGTCGAACTGACCGGGGATCATCGCGCTGCCTACCTCCTCCCCGCTGGGGCGGGGACTGGTCGGCCCGTCCGGCCCTGGACGGGCGCATGTCGATGGCGACGACGGGAACCCGGCTGAGCGAAGGGTCCTCTCCCCTGACCCTACGGTCGCCGGTCAGCGACGGATGTGTTGCGGTCGAGTATCGGGGCCGGTCATGGCCGCGTCAACGCGGAACGCACAGCCTGTCGCGTGGCGTTGAACAGGCGTCGACCGGTCAGGCGGCCGGCGCCACGGTCGGTTCGTTGCCGGACCTGCCGACGAGCCGGTCCTCCACGAGGACGAACACGCTGACGACCAGGACCCACACCGGGAACAGCAGCACGATCCACTGCAGCGCCGAGACGCTGAGGAGCATCACCAACGCGATCAGGTAGCCGATGTACGCGAGCGCCTTGGGCATGATCCGAGCACGCAGGATGATCGTCGACGTCACCAACATGAAGACGCCGGCCGCCCGCGCGGCGAGCACGAACAGGAAGGCGTACGCCTCGGATCGGGCGCGCCTCGATGTCTTCAGCGGTGAGTGCCGGGGCCGCGTCGTACCGGTTCTCGCCGAGGAGGCTCACCAGCTGCGCGGCGCCGGCCCAGTACATCGCGACGAACAGCAGCCCGCTGCCGAGGAAGACCGTGCTGAAGAGCTGGTCCTCCCGGTCCCCGATCCGGGCCCGGACCACCCCGATGAACCACAGGAAGGCGATCCCCGCGAAGGGCGCGAGATAGAGCGTCGCGAAGCTGATCGCGGTGCGAGCACTGGTCTCCCACCAGTCCACCAGGCCGGCCGCATCCAGGCCCTCCGGTGGCCGCGGGCTGACCAGCCACGACGCCGCGATGAAGAAGACCGCGAAGATGATCCCGGCGACGCCCGCCGACCGTGGCGGCGCGGAGGCCGGCGTCGCGCGCTCGACCGCCAACGGCACGTCGTCGCAGGACTCGTCGGTCGGACGTCCTCGACCTGACCGGAGTCCATGCCGACGTCGTCAGGCCTCGGTCGTGGCGGCCATCGACTCGGGGACGACGGCGCCGGCTGCCGGAGCGGCCGAGGCCGCCGCGGCCGGCTTGCCCAGCTCGATGCCGATGTCGTGGAGCCAGCGCCGGAGGTTGCGGTAGATGGCCGGGGCGCCGAGCGGGACCGGCTCGTCGAGCTCCCATTCGCTGGGATGCAGGATGAACGGCTTCGTCTGGGGGCCACCCAGCCCGCCGTGCGACCCGATGAGCTCCTCGAAGGCCGCGACCTCGCCCATCTCGGGGTCGTACTGGCTCAGCAGCAGCAGGTCGGGCGCGTGGACCATCGCGTCCTCGCGCTTGAGGCTCATGATCGTGTGCTCGCCGAAGAGCGTCGTCGGATCCTCGCCCTCGACGACGTCCTCGTCGAGATAGCGGACGCCGTCCCGGCCGAAGACCACGGCCCCGCGCTCCGCGGAGCGGACCATCATCAGGCCGACGCCGGGATGCGACGCCAGGGTCGCCGATGAGGTTCGGGTGCATGGTCTCGAGCTCCCCGACCGTCAGCCGGTGGTCGAAGCCGGTGAACCAGACGAGCCCCAGGTTGCCGGACCCGACGACGGCGATCGACGACTCGTCGGCGGGCGGCGGGACGTCTTCCTTGTCGAGGTCGACGATCCCGTCCGTGGTCTGGTTGGCGAGCGCGACGCGGGCGACGGCCGGGCCGATGCCCCGGCTCCGGGTGATCTCCGACAGGAACGAGTTGACGAAGGTCGAGCCCTCGCCCGCGGTCTGCTGCTGGTACAGGCTGGCTCGACCGCTCATCAGGTCGCGCACGACCTCGCCGAGGCTCTGGCCGTAGCGCTGCTTGAAGGTCGCGCCGAGGCTCTGGCCGTGGTCGGACAGGATGACGAACTTGTACGGTCGGGGCGCGTCCTCGGCCGCCTTGGCCAGCGTGCCGATCGCCGCGTCGACCCCGTCGAGCGCCTGGAACGACTCGATCCGCTCCGGGCCGCAGTGATGGGCGAGCTCGTCGTAGTCGGTGAAGTCGCAGTAGATGACGTTCGCGCCGCGATACATCTCCTCGATGATCAGCGACGTGTTCATGTCGCGCAGCAGGACGTTGCTGGCGGCCCGCATCCCGGCGTACTTCATGCCGCGGTGCATCTGCGGCGTGATGCCGGAGCGCCGGGTCCGCCGCGCCTGGAAGCGCTCCTTGACGAACTCGCCGAGGAACATCGAGAACGAACGCAGGTAGCCGCTCGGGCTGAAGAAGAAGCCGAGGAACGCCTGACTGTCGCCGAGACCCGGCGAATCGCCCTTGATCGCGCCGGTCGTGACGTAGGCGCGCGTCGCGTCGCCGGTCATCAGGTTGCAGATGCTCACGCCGTTGTTCGACAGCAGGCCCTCGCCGTTCGACAGGCGGCGGACGATCTCCGCGGCGTCTTCGGGGTTGCTCGAGACCATCAGCTTCTGCCGGTCGCGCTCGTACCAGCGGAAGGCCGGGATGCCGTCGTTGGTGCCGTGCAGGATGCCGGCCTGGCTGGCCGAGGTCATCGACGGCAGGATCGCCTCCCAGCGCGACAGCTTGTGGCTCTTGTCGCGGATCCAGCTGCCGAGCGTGTTGACCGACCCGGCGCGGACGCGCCCGGCGAGGATCGGATGGGCCAGCCCGTCGATCTGGATGATGACCAGACCCGGCTTGTCCGACTTCGCGGCCTGGCCGCGCTTGGCCATCATGTTCGAGACCAGCAGGCCGAAGAACGACCCGTCGCGATCGACCCCGAGGAGCGAGGTCAGGACCGTGTTCACGGCGGCGTAGATGAACGATCCGATGAGCGCGGCGAAGAACCCGTCGACGACCACGCCACCGGCCAGCGGCGCGATGAACAGGAACGTCACGACCTGGACGATGAGGACGAGGATCGCCAGCAGGATCAGCGAGATCGGCGCGACGAGCGTCAGCAGGACCGGTCGGATCACGGCGTTGAAGATCGCCATGATGATGACCGCGACGACCGCGTCGAGCGGGCCGGCCGACGGTGATCCCGGGCAGGATGCCGGCCGTCACCAGCAACGCGATCGTCGACACCAGCAGGGTGATGACGAGGCGCTTGAACAGCGCCCACGGGCCACCCCGCCAGTTCCACAGGATCCGGACCTGGGTCGCGTAGAAGTCGACGAGTCTGCTCATGTCATGCACCGTAGCGGGCGTGGGGGCCGCCGTCATCGCCTGTTGTCGGGGGATGCCGACGGCCCGCCTGGTCCGATGGGACCGCGCTAGGACCGGCTCGTCCTGCTGCTGGCGCTCGAGCTCCTCGGCCTCGATCTCGGCCTCTTCCTCGGCGATCTCGAGGGCGACGTCGAGGGCGTCGACGATCCGCGCGGACGCGGACACGACGCGCGCGGTCCCGACGATCGGGGCGATGGCCGTAAGGACGCCGCGGACCGACTCGACGTCGAGGCCGACCCGGTTCGCCGCGCCGAGGTTGAGGAGGTACGAGGCGGTCGGGGCATCGACCGCCGCCAGGGCGGCGAGGCGGACGAGGACGAGGGACTGGCTGTCGAGGCTCGAAGCGTCGACGGAGCTCGCCGTCATGTCGGCGAGCAGGTCGAGGACGGGGGTATCACTGGTTGCGGTGGCCATGGTCATTCCCTCCCAGGTTCGATGCGTGTGCGGGTTGGTTCCCGTCCCAGACGCTATCGGTCCCGGTCGTCGACGTCATCACCCGGCTTGGGGGATGGCTGACGGTCGTCGTTCGCGACCGGGGTGGCAGCGTACTCCTGCGCGGCCTCGACGGCAGCACCGGTCGTCGCGAAGTCACGATCCGCCGGGATGGCGAGGAACCCGTGCTCGCGAAGGAAGTCGCGGACCGGCGCGTGGAGGTCGCCGACGAACAGGGCGATCCGGCGTCGCTCGAGCTCTGCGGCCGATCGTCGCGATCGGCTGTGGCCCCGGTGATGTCGATCGCGTCCTGGACGGCCGCGTCGATGACCAGCGCCCGCGGTGCTGGCGTCGCCGCATCGAGCAACGCTCGAAGCCGGTCCTCGACGGTCAGGGCGTTGGCGAAGTACAGCGGTGCATCGAGCCGGACGACGAGGACACCGGGCGTGGGCCGTGGCGTCTGGATGGCGTCCCAGGTCGACGTAGGCGCCCGGCAGCCCGGGCACGGACCCGAGGGTCGCCAGGTGTGGCCGGCTCGAGCGGTACGCCTCCATGGCGATGGCGCAGGTCACGCCGATGACCATGCCGACGAGGACGTCGACGAGGATGACGCCGAGGAAGGTCGATGCACGCCCAGCGTCCATTCGACGGTCGAGAGCGAGCGGAACCGATGCAGCTTGCGTGCCGCGATGAGGTGCCAGACCGCGTGGATGATGAGGGCCGCGAGCACCGCCTCGGGGAGCGTCGTGAACAGCGGCGTGAGGACGAGGAGGGTGACCACGACGGCGCCCCACGCGACGAGGAGCGACACCGGCGTCCGGGCCCCGCCACCATCGTTGACCGCCGTGCCGGACATGCCGCCGGAGGCGACCATGCCGCCGACGATGCTGGTCGCGATGTTGACTCCGGCATGGGCGCGCAGCTCCTGGTCGGCATCGACACGATAGCCGTGACGCTCGGCGAACTCCCGGGCGACCCCGAGGGCTTCGCTGTAGGCGACGAAGAAGATCCCGATGGCCGGGACGATGAGCTCAGCCCAGCCGATGGTCGGCGGCCCCGGGAGCGCCAGCCGGGGCAGGCCCTGGGGCAGCTCGCCGACGATCTCGACGCCGTAGCGACCCGACAGGTCGAGCAGGCTGCTGACGGCGATCGACCCGAACAGGACGATGAGGCCGCCGGGCAGCCGGCGGTCGATACGCGGGACGACGAACAGCAACGCCAGCGCGACGAGGCCGACGACCGACGCGGCGATGCTCGCCTCGGGAAGCTCGCGGATGATCCCGACCAGCCGCTCGACGGTGTTGCCGTCCGGCTTCTCGACGCCGAACAGCTTGTTCAGCTGGCCGACGGCGACGAAGACCGCGAGGCCGGTCACGAAGCCGGCCATGACCGGCTCGGAGATGAACTGGGTGATGAAGCCGAGGCGGAGGACGGCGGCGACGAGGAAGACGATGCCGACGACCAGGACGAGCGCCGTCGCGTTCGCCATCGTCGCCGCTGGGTCGTCCGAGACCGCCCCGATGACGAGCAGCGAGGACGCCAGCAGGGCCGCCGTCGCGGACGTGGCGCCGACGCTCAGCTGCCGTGAGCTGCCGAGCAGGGCATAGACCAGCAGGGATGCGACGAGCGTGTACAGGCCGGCCTGCGGCGGGAGGCCGGCGACGCCGGCATAGGCCATCGCCTCCGGCGTGATGAGCCCCCACAGCGTCAGCCCGGCCACGAGGTCCGCGGCGAGCCAGGCGCGGTCGTACGTCGCCAGCGTGGTGAACAGCGGGATGGACCCAGGGAGCTTCATGGAACGTCCGGCGGATCGCCCGGTGATGGCGCCCCTCGCACCTCGTCACCGGGCATGGTCCGCCCTCCCCCCGCGGCTGCCGCCGGGCAGCCGCCCTCCTCGTGCATCACGGGGCGACGGCTACTGCCGCGCCATCGCGACCCGGAGACGCTCGTCCGGGGTGATCAGGTGGTCCTGGTCGTCGACGCCGAGGTCGATCTGGACCCACTTGATCTTGCCGGTGAACCGGCTGTCCCGAGCGGTGTAGTCCGGGGTGACCGTCGTCCCGGTCTCCTGGCCGACATCGGTCGTCTCGTCGGCCGAGAAGATCATCGGCTGGGTGTTGTCGACACGGCCGCTCCCGACCGGCTTCCCGTCGTAGAAGAGCGTGACGTCGCCGCCCTTGGCAAGGCCGCCGCCGTCGTAGGTGAACTCCATGCGCACCTGATGCGTGCCGGCCGGGATCGGCGCCGTCGGCCTCCGTCGCGATACGAATTGATCCCGAGGATGTTGTAGACGAACGTGGCCTTGCCGTCCTGGGCGTAGCACGGTCCAGCCGCCGAAGCGGCCGCCCTGCGCGATGATCACGCCGTTGGCACCGCCGTCCGGGATGTCGACCTCGGCGGTGACCGAGAACGACTTGTTCTTGATGCTGACGACGCTGTTCTCCGACAGCCGTCCCATGCCCGGCGAAGAAGAGCTGCGAGTTCCCGCGGATGCAGGGTCGGTCGTCCGGCGCTGTCGCGGCTCGAACCGCTCGAGCGCTCCGATCGTCGAGCGGCAGCGACGTTGTACTTCACGGCTTCGATGCAGCCACAGCCGCTGCAGCTAGGCGAGCTCTTCGGGCTGCTCCGCGGCGAGGTCGTGTGCCTGGCTGTAGTCGACGTTGCCGTCGTAGAGCTCCCACACGTCGTCGTCGAAGGCCGGCATCTTGTTGACCGACCATGACCCACGGCGTCTTGTGCTTGGTGACCGCGCTCCAGCCCTTGTGGTAGATGCCGCGGTTGCCGAACATCTCGAAGTACTGCAGGTCATGACGCTCCGACGCGTCAGCGTCGTTGAAGCTGTAGAGCATGCTGGTGCCTTCGATGGGCGCCTGCTGGACGCCGTTGACCATCGCCGGCTCGGGGAGCCCGGCAGCCTCGAGGATCGTCGGGCGCGACGTCGATGACGTGGCGTGAACTGCGCGCGCAACCCACCGCTTCTCCTTGATGCCGTTCGGCCAATGGACGATCGTGCCGTTGCGGGTGCCGCCCCAGTGCGAGGCCACCTGCTTGGTCCACTGGAACGGCGAGTTCATCGCCCAGGCCCAGCCGACGGAGTAGTGGTTGTACGAGCTCGGCGAGCCGAACTCGTCCATCTTGCTGACCATGAACTCGGGGGTCTCGAGCGCGGCCATGCCATTGAAGTTGGCCATCTCGTTGAAGGCGCCGTTCATGGTGCCCTCGGCCGAGGCGCCGTTGTCGCCGATGATGTAGTAGATGATCGTGTCGTCGAGGATCTCGAGGTCCTCGATGGCGTCGATGACCCGGCCGACGTGGTGGTCGGTGTGCTCGAGGAACCCGGCGTATACCTCCATCTCGTCGAGCGAGCACCGGCTTGAGCTCGTCAGGCATCTCGTCCCAGGCGGAGATCTCCGTCATGCCGCGGCGGCAGCTCGGCGTCGGCGGGGATCACGCCGAGCTCCTTCTGCCGGGCGAAGGTCCGCTCGCGCTGGGCATCCCAGCCATCGTCGAATCTGCCCTTGTACTTGTCGGCCCACTCCTTCGGGACATGATGCGGAGCGTGGGTCGCGCCGGGCGCGAAGTAGATGAAGAACGGCTTGTCCGGCATCAGCGCCTTCTGCTGGCGGATCCAGCCGACGGCGTGGTCGGCGAGGTCCTCCGTGAGGTGATAGCCCTCCTCCGCCGTCGCCGGCGGCTCGATCGGGGTCGTGCCCTCGTACAGCGCCGGATCCCACTGGTTGTTCTCGCCGCCGATGAAGCCGTAGAAGTACTCGAAGCCGCCGCCGCCGGCGGCCACGCGTCGAACGGCCCCATCGGCGACTGGTCTGCCAGACCGGGCACCTCGTGACACTTGCCGAACTGCGCGGTCGAGTACCCGTTCAGCTTCAGCGTCATCGCCAGGGGCGCCTTGGTATTCGGACCGCAGCGAACTGTTGCCAGGGCGCCGAGGTCGCCGTCTCGGTGATGTTGCCCATCCCGACCGAGTGGTGGTTGCGCCCGGTGAGCAGCGCCTGACGGGTCGGCGCGCACAGGGCCGTGGTGTGGAATCGGTTGTAGCGCAGACCGCCGGCGGCGAGCCGCTCGGCGTTGGGGTGTCGCACACGGGCCGCCGAAGGCGCTCGACGCCCCGAAGCCGACGTCGTCGATCGAGGATGACGATGACGTTCGGGGCACCGTCTGGCGGCAGCAACGGCTCGATCGGCGGAAAGGCCGTGTCCGGGTCCTTGGCATCGAACGTGGTCAGCCCGGTGGCCGGGCGGTCCGGGATCGGCAACATCGTGCGGGCGTGTCGGTCGGGTGCCATCGTTCCCCTCCAGTCGAGTCGGTCGTATGCTTGACGGCAACCTAGCCACGAGGCCGCGCACGCACATCGCCCGGATTGAGGTATCCGGGTCCCCGGCCGCGAGACGCATCGCCTCGTTCAGGGGATGACCGACCCCTTCCCGCGCGGGTACAGTCCGCACGATGGACCGGACGCATCCGTCGCGCCCCAACGATCCCGACAGGCGCGGCGTGACGGTACGGGCGCATCCGAGCGGAGGGCAAGCGTGACGGACGGATCCAAAGAGACGGGCAAGCCGGCGGCCCCCATCCCGCTCGCCCCCAAGCCGCTACACCGCGCCTCGAATCGCTTCATCAGCGACCCGTCGTCGGCGCGCAATGCGATCTACCTGATCGTCGCTGCGGACGTCCTCGTCGTGTTCATCGGCGGCTTCATCATCTGGACCTTCGATCGCCAGGAGTACGAGAACCTGACGACGGCGTTCTGGTACATCCTCCAAACCGTCACGACCGTCGGCTACGGCGACGTGACCCCGGTCGAACCGATCGGACGGCTGATCGGCGGCGTCGTGATGCTCCTGGGCATCGCCACGCTCAGCATCCTGACCGCATCGATCACGTCGTCATTCATCGAGGCGCGCCAGGCCGCACATCGCATCGACGAGGAGGCCGAGGAGGACGCCCGGTGGACGGCCCTCGATGCGCGGCTCGATGCCATCGTCGCGCGGCTGGACCGCCTGGAGCCGCCCGCCGGGACTGATCGCGACCGGACGTAGCGAGGACTAGCTGGCGACAGAGGCCCGGTGCGTGAACATCGGCTCGAGGAGCCCGACATCGACGGCCCGGTCGACCGCCTCGCCGCGCGACGACGCGTCGAGCTTGCCGTAGATCGACTTGGCCTGGGTCCGCACCGTGTGGCTGGTGACGAACAACCGGTCGGCGATCTCCGGGAACGTGAGGTGCGTCGAGAGGTACGGCAGCAGGCGGAGCTCAGCCCCGGTCAGGTGGACCGCCCAGATCCCGTCCCCGGTCATCGCCGTGACCCGCTCGCCGAGCGATCGCGTCTCGTCGGCCAGCGCCGCCAGGTCCGGGGCTCGGTCGAGGAAGGCCAACGTCTCGGCCAGGACCCCCCGGGCGGCCTCCGTCTCACCAAGGGCAAGGTGGGCGCGAACCAGCTCGTTGCCGACCTGGACGGTGAGCCACGGCATGCCAAGGTCGAGCATCGGCCGCAGGCGATGGGCCTTGGTCATGGCGACGCGGGCGTCGTCCGGCCGTCGGTCGTGCAGGGCGACCCGGGCCACCGCCACGTGCGTGATCGCGGCCATCGAATAGTGGGTCAGGCGGGCCTGGTCGACGAGCCGTCGCGATAGCTCTGCGTGCCGGGCGGCATCGCTCCATGCACCCTGGGCCGCCTCGAGGAGCGCGAGTTGGCCCTGGGCGAGGAACAGGTTGTCGATCGCGCCGAGCGCCTCGGCCTCGGCAAAGGCCAGCCGCAGGTCGGCCCTGGCGAGGACGGGCTCGCCGAGCACGGCCCTGCTGATCCCCCGCATCACCAACGCATCCGAGCGCCATTGGCTGTCGGGGGGCAGGAGGTCCATCGCCAGCTCGGCGTCGCGGAGGGCCTGCTCCGCGCCGTCCCGCATCATCGCGCTCCGGAGGGTCGCGACCCACGGTTTGATCGTCGGGACTGCCGTCGGCCAGGGGGATGTCGGAGGTCGCCCCATCGGCGATGGCGAGGAACCGCTCCGCCTCGGCGGCACGTCCGGTCATCGCTCGGACCCAGCCCGCGTAGACGGCCAGGGCCGGGAACCGGCGGAGGTCCGCGTCGCTGAACCACGACAGCCACTCCTCGAGGGTCTGCATCCGGCCGTCGTAATGCGTCGGGAGGCCAAGCTCATCGACCAGTCCGGCGACGACCTCCGTCTCGCCGGCGGCCTGCGCATACCGCAGGGCGGCCTCGCGCTGGTCGTTGGCCAGGCACCACCGCATCGCCCGGCGGTTGATCTTGCGTGCTGCGCCGGGCTCACTGCGATCGAGCTCGTTCCGCAACAGCTCGCGGAAGAGGTGGTGATAGCGATACCACTCTCCGTGCTGGTCGAGCGGCACCACGAATTGGTTGGACCGTTCGAGCGACTCGAGCATGGCGGCGGAATGATCGGCTTCGAGGACGACATCGCACAGCGGGCCACTCATCGATTCGAGCACCGACGTCCGCACGAGGAACTCGGCCTCTTGCGCCCCCAGGCGCGACAGGATCTCGAGCCGGAAGTAGGCCGACACCATCTTGTTGTGTCCGCTGAACCGTTCGACCCGGGTGTCGCGGGCGGCAGCGCCGCCGCGCATCGACAGGGCCGCCAGGTAGATCCCGGCGGCCCAACCCTCCGTGCGCTGGTTCAGCTCCGCGACCTCATCTTCGGCGAGGATGACGTCAGCACCGCGCAGCAGCGTGGCCGCCTCCTGATCGTCCAGCCGAAGATCGGAGGCGTCGACCTCTTCCACCATCCCCTGCGCACGCCAGCGGGCGATCGGCAGCGCCGGCTCGGCTCGACTGGTGACGACGACCTGCGATCCCGGCGGGACATACGCGAAGAGCGACGCAAGGACGTTGAGACACTCCGGATTCGTGATGGCGTGGATGTCGTCGATGGCCAGCACCAGCGGCGTCGTGAGTGCGGCGATGGCATTGCCGATGAACGGCACGCGCGACCAGATCGATTCGCCGGGCCCGACGAGGGCCTCGATCTGCGCCGCGGCGATCGGATGCACGCGGTCGACGGCGGCGGCGATGCTGCGCAGGAAGACGATGCTGTCGTCGTCGCGTTCGTCGACCTGGACCCAGGCGAATGGTCGGGGATCGAGGTTCGCCCACCGCGAGAGGAGCGTCGATTTCCCGTAGCCGGCCGGCGCGACGATGGTCGCGAATGGCGTCGTGGAGCGATGAGACGTGCGATGACACCGGTCTTGTCCACGGATCCGGTGCGGGTCGCGGGCGGTGCGAGCTTCGCCTCATCGACAGGGAACGGAAGACGTGCCACGGCCAAGGACATGGATCGAGATGGCCTCCCTCAAAGCCGGACGCTGTTAAATCCCCCCACCGCCGTTCGAACGCCGACAGGCATCCGACGGGGCGGCGACAGCGCCATCGTCCATTCGAGTCGGGCTCGAGCCCGCGATGGTCGCCGCCAAGACATCCTTGACGGGCCACACGGTGCGCCTTGTCAGGTGCGCGCGTCAAGGCCCGGCCGGGCCGAACAGGCCTGGTCGGGCATGGCGCAAGCGGTTGGCTCAGACGGGCTCGATCTCGCTTGGCCGCCACGTCTTGTCGAAGAACGGCGGGAGCGGGTTGTAGAGGCGCAGGATCGTCCACCAGCCCTTGCCGGGGACCGTCTGGAGCCAGTTGTGCTCCTTGCCGGCCGGCGCGGTCGGGCCGAAGTAGATGTCCGTCGTTCCGTCCGGGTTCGTTTCGACCGTGCCCGACTGGCTCCCGATCGACGGCTTCGCCTGGCCGGTCTGGAGCATCGAGCGGGTCTGGCGGTCGTAGGCCACGAGCGACCAGAACCGGCTCTCCGGGATGTCCGCTGGGAGGGTGACCTTGTAGGTTCGGCCGCCGTCGAAGAAGGCGCCATCGCTGTCGCGCATCGCGTAGATGTACTGCGAGCCGATCCCGCTGAGGCGCATGCACATGGCTGGCGTGATCCCGGTCGCCATGTAGAAGAAGTTCGTCCGAGAAGCGAGCTTGCGTGCGCCATCGCTCGGCACCGCGACCGGGCCGTCGGCGTGATCTCCGCGGGCGGGTCCATGAACTGGTAGCCACCGACGAACAGCGCGCTGCTCCATTCAGAGCCTGGGTAGAACGCGAAACCCTCCTCGGGCCGTGGCGCGAACGTGACCGTTCGAGCCGTGGCGTTGCCGACCGCGACGGCCTCCTCGAGGATCGCCGCGCATCCGCGCATCGGGTGCGAACGGCGTGCCCTTGACGATCCCGACCGACGCCAGCAGACCCAACAGCTCGGGGTCGCCCGCCCCGACCGGCTCGCGCTGGATCAGGTCGTTGGCGAGCTCCCAGAACGAGAAGTCGTTCGGCGTGATCGTGTTGAAGGACACGCCCGACGCGTCGACGAACCGCGTCTCGGGGGCGGCCGGCGGCCTGGCCGAGGGGTGATCGACCGGCGAGGAACGAGGCCACCGCGGTGCCGGTGGAGCCGGGGACATACGAGGAGATCCGGACGCCCGAGCGGATCGCTTCGAGCGCCGGCGCCGGATCGTTGTCGACCAGGAACGCCCGGCCGATCAGGGTGATCAGATTCGTGCCGAATGCGACACGAAGAAGCCGCCGTCGGGCAGCGGCTCCGTCGTACTCCGGTCCGACGAACAGGTAGCGCCCACCCTGCGCGCGGTCGGGACCGGGCAGGCCGACATCGGTCAGCCAGCGGAACCACATGTCGTCGACGGTGCCGAGGATCCCGGTCGGCGCGCCGAGGGCCGGGATGTCGATGACCTTCGGTCCGTCCGACAGGTCGATGAAGCCCCAGAAGTAGATCGTGTCGCAGTTCGCGGTGAGGAACAGCGAGGCCGAGTCCATCTGGTGTGGATACAGGACGAACTCGCCGTCGCCGACCCCGATCGAACCGAACCCACGGCGGATGCGCCTCCAGCGAGACGCCGGGCAGGGCCCCGAGGTACGCCTCGACGGCGTGCGAGAAGTCGAGGTGGTCGTAGACCAGCGCCGCGGTCCGATCGGACGGCGCACCGTCATCGAACTCCAGCGTCCCGAGGCGGGTCTCGACCCGGTCCGGCGTCGAGATGGATCGCAGCGACTCGTCCGAGACGCCGGCTTGCATGGTCACCATGTGGACTTCCCTCCCAGGGTCCGGATCAGCGCCCGATCGGGGCTGTGGACAGTCGCAACGTATCTGCGTCAGCGTTCCCCGCCATCGCCCAGACGAGGGGAAACGCGCCCGCTCCCTGCTAGCGGCTGAGGATCGTGGCGAGCCAGCGCGTGTGCTCGTTGCCCTGCAGGACGAGGACGATCATCACCGTGAGGGGCATCGCCAGCAGCGCGCCGACCGGGCCGAGCAGCCAGACCGTGAAGAAGAACATCACGAAGACGAGCCAGGTCGACAGCTTCAACGCCTTGCCGGTCATCGACGGCTCGAGGACGTTCTCGGCGACGACGTTCAGGACCATGGCCGCGATGATCACGATGAGCGCGGCGACCGGCCCGGATTCCGCGAAGGCCAGGATCGTCGGCGGGATCATCGCGATGACCAGGCCGACGTACGGCACGAAGGACAGGAAGAACGCCCCTAAGGCCCAGAGGACCGCGTTGTCCACGCCGAGCAGCACCAGCACGACGAGGAGGCCGGCGGCGGTGATCGCGTTGACCCGGATGCGGATGGTGAAGTACGTCACCGCAGACTGCGCGACGGCCGGATACTCGCGGAAGACCGGGTTCTCGCTGCCGAGACCCTGACCGACCAGCTTTGCGAGGCGCGGGCCGTCGAGCAGAAGGAGGGCGGCCAGGACGACCGCGAAGGCGAGGTTGCCGCCGACCTCGGAGATGGCAGCAGCCGACCCCTCGAGGATGCTGACCAATGCCTCCGGTGACAGGATCTCGCGCAGACCACCCGGGTTCCCGAGGGCGGTCAACGCGTCGGCGACGGCGGGATACTGCTGCTGCAGCGCCACGGCATACAGGGCGAGCGACTCGACGAGCTGCCGGCTCGAATACAACGACAGGACGACGAGCGTGCCACCGACGAGGATGAGGACGACGACGGTCACGACCATCGCCTTCGTGGGGCTCATGCCGCGCTTGATCGCCCACCCGAACAGGGGCGAGGCGAGCGCGGCGACCATCAGGCCAAGGAGCAACGGTGCAAGCAGTGACGACGCCCAGCTCGTCAGGAAGACCAGGAGTCCGATCGCGACGCCGGACAGCAGGATCAATCCCAAGGAGGTCGCGCCGCTGAGCCCCGTGGAGGGGCTCCCGACATCGGCCGACGGTACGACCGGATCCGATCCGGTGATCGGACTACTCGATGCCTGGTCCATGGTGCTCACCCTCTCCCTCCCCCGTCGATCGGTCGCTACGAGGCGTTCTGGAGGACGCCGTAGCCGGCGAACTCCTCCCCGGGCTTGACGTTGGGGAATGCCGTCATGCTCTGCTGGAGTGCGCCGAGACACATCGCGACGGGGCGCATGACCCAGGCGCAATCGAGGCGCTTGTCGATGAGGTCCCACTCCTCGGCCGGGTCATCGATCAGGTCGAAGATCAACGGCCACTGGGGCTTCATGATCGGCCCGCTCGTGCTCTCGGCATAGCGGAGGACGACCTTCATCGTCTTCCACTTCACCGACATGACGCCCGAGTCCGAGCCGTAGTAGATGATGTGGTCCCGACCCGACGACGGGCGCTTCCCGAGGAAGAATCGGCGGCGTCGACGCCATCGATCGGACGGTCATCGGGCACGAGCTCGCCTGGCCGGCCAACGAGGCCAGCGTCGGGTACCAGTCGACCGCGGCCACGATCTCGTCGCTCACGGCCCCGGCCGGCACCTGTCCGGGCCAGCGCACGATCGCCGGCGCCCGCATGCCACCCTCGAAGCCCGACGCGAAGTGGCCGCGCCAGGGTCCGTTCGATCCGCCCATGTACTGCGACCTGCCAGCGGGGTTGTCGCTGCTCCACACGACGATCGTGTCGTCGGCGATGCCGGCGCGGTCGATGGCGTCCAGGACCTGGCCCGTCCGATGGTCCAGCTCGGCGATCGCGTCCGAGTAGGCCCGCCGCGTGACTGCCCGACGAAGTCCGGGTGCGGGATCAACGGCGGATGCATCTGGGTGAAGCAGATGTAGGTGAAGAACGGCTTGCCGGCCTTGGCGGCCCGTTCGATGAACGCGGTCGCGCGGGTCGCGATCTGCTCATCGAGCAGCGGCCGCGTCTCCAGGTCGAAGTCGGCGACAGGGGTGACCGGCGAGCCGGCCGTCCCCTCCCAGATCATGGGCATGTCTGACCCGGACTCGGCGAACAACGCGTAGGCGCTGTAGCCCGACTCGTCCGAGGTGTTCTTGATGCCGAACCACTCGTCGAACCCCTGGTCGGTCGGCAGTCGGCCCGGCGGCGTCACCGACGTGCCACTTCCCGAAGGCCCCCGTGGCGTAGCCGGCATCGGAGAACAGCTCGCCCATCGTGTATTCCCACGGCGCGAGGCCGTAGTCGCCCTGCCCCGGCAGCGGGACGCTGCAGTTCCCGGTCCGGATCGGCAGCCGGCCGGTCAGGACCGCCGATCGCGTCGGCGTGCACTGGGCCTCGACGTTGTAGTTCTTGAGCCGCATGCCCTGCGCGGCAAGCGCGTCGACGCGCGGTGTCGGGGCCAGGCCGCCATAGCAGCCGAAGTCGCCCCAACCGACGTTGTCCACGAGGATGAACACGACATTCGGTGGCATGGCTCTGGTCCTCCCTCCCCCATCCGGGATGCCCGACCCCGCGGGCGGATCGCGTCTGGACCGCTTAGGCGCTCTTGGTCTCACCCGCCGCGGCGCCGGCCGCCTCGGTCACCGCCGATGCCG
This sequence comes from uncultured Chloroflexia bacterium, assembly GCA_963776925.1. Lineage (GTDB taxonomy): Bacteria > Chloroflexota > Limnocylindria > Limnocylindrales > CSP1-4 > SPCO01. Next base: position 166,054 of record CAVZON010000001.1, read on the forward strand.
TCTGGTCGTCGACCTGCACGGTCTTGACCTCGTCGGCTGCCGGGATCGCGGCCTTGACGGCGTCGAGCGCGGCGACATCCACCACGGCGACGATGCCGGACGTGCCCGGGGTGATGACGTCGGCCAGCTCCTTGGCGATGTCGGACTTGGTCGCGACGTTGCCGACCTTGCCCACGGCTGCGCCGACGACGCCGCCGAGGGCGGCCCCAGCGAGGAGCGAGGGCGGGAAGATGATCGCCAGGGCTGCGCCGGCCACCGCCCCGAACAGCATGCCCGTTGCGGGTGTGGTGGTCGGTCAGCTTGCGGACCTTGATCTTGCCCTCGGCGTCGGCGTCCACGACGAGCACGCCCTGGATGTCGATCCTCTGTTGCGACTCGGCATCGCGCAGCGCGTCGTAGGCGGCTGCGGCGGTATCCGGATCCGCGAAGCGCGCCACGAGCAGTGCCTGCGAGCCCTCCACGGCGACGCCGGCCTCGGCGACGACGTTGCCGTCCTCATCGACGAGCGCGCCGGCCACGGCGTCGACCGTCTCGGGAGCGGTTTCGGTGTTCTCGGTCATGGCTTCGGTCCCTCCAGGGTCGGCGTCCGGGTCCGGGCGCACCTCGATGTGGATCCGCGATCAGCTCGCGGGGGTCGCCGGATCAGACGGGGGTCGTGGTGCGGCGGGGTGCGGCGCGCTGGGGGCGGGAGCGCGCGGCCGCCGGGGCCGGCGTCGCCATCGCCTGCGCGCGGCGGCGTTGGCCTGGTTCGCCGCCTCGACCGCGGCGCGCTGCTCCGGGGTCAGGCGGGACATCTCGCTCTTCGCGAAGTTCTCGCGGACGCCCGGGTAGTTCAGGTAGAAGAAGATGGCGATCGACGAGCAGCCAGCCGATCATCTCGAACTCGGTCGTGGTGTTGCTCGCGAGGATCGAGAAGAACCCGAAGATCATCGTGAACAGGCTGATGAAGATGCCGAACTGCCAGGCATAGGCGCGGACGCCCCAGAAGCCGGCGGCGACCCAGAACCAGATCGCCGCGATGATCCCGGCCCAGATGGCCTGGCCCCACTGCGGCTCGGTGAAGCTGACTTCCGTGCCCGACGATGTTGAAACTGGCGATCCCCAGGAACACGAGGATCCGCCAGATCTCGAACAGCCCTGCAAGTCCCGCCCCGATGGCGAGCAGCGTGACTCCGATCCCTCGATGCATCTGTCATCCCTCCTGGTGATCGTTGTGTCGTCTGCGTGTGTCGTCGATGCGCTGGCGCTGGGGTGGCCCTCGCACGGTCCGTCGGGACGTTCCCAACGTACGCGCGACGGACCGCCGTCCCTCATCACCCCGTTTGAGTGAATCCCGGCCGACTCAGCCGCGACTCGTGACCTGACGGGCCGCCAGGGCCGAGCCGGTCGCGACCAGCGCAGGACGGCCAGGCCGGCGACGACCGCCGACGCGAGTCCTTCGACGAGATCACGGATCCTCCCTCGAGTCGGGAGCCGGGCCCGGGCTCCCGGTGTGTCCGTTCGGGGCTAGCAGCCCGACTGGACGTCGGTGACCAGGGTGGACGCCGCCGTGTCGACGGCTGCGACGGCGGTCTGGATGTCGGCTGCCGCGGCCCCGACTTCGCCCTCGCCGATCGCCTCGACCGCGGTGCCGAGCCCGGTCAGCGCGGTCTCGAGCGCGGTCACCTCGGGTGTGAGGTCCGCGGAGACGGACGACTTCAGCGCCGTGCCGGCCGCCTGCACGTCATCGACGGCAGCGGTCAGGCCATCCGTCCCGACCGAGGTCAGGTCGATCGCCTTGAGGTCGTCGACCGCCGTCCGCAGGGCCGTCGCATCGACGCAGGCATCGCCGGCGCCGCCGGCGGCGCTCGCGGCCGGGCGCCGCGCTGCCGGTGGAACCGCCGCAGGCAGCAAGCGCGGCCGCGGCCACGACGACGAGGCCGATGAGCCCCAGGCGCGGTCCACGGCGTCCGGCGGGGCGGGTCGAGGCAGTCGTGTCGAGGGTGTGCATGGCGTCCTCCCAAGGCAGCCGGGCGTGTCGGCGACGCGTGCAGCCGATCGGAGCTCGGGTCCTGGCACCATCTTCGCCAGATGCGGGTCCGATCGGCATCCCCTTATCCGTGTGAAACTGCATCACGTCCCTCGCACGACCGTTGCATCCGGCTCGGGCGATGCGCTGGGGACGGTGGTGCTCGCTACCTGGGGCCACCACAGCAGGAGGGCCACATGTTCCGAAACCGCGGCGGGGGCGATGACGTCCCGGCAGACGTCTTCATCATGCGCGAGAAGCTGGCGTCGATCGGCGACGACTTCTGGATCGAGAACGGCGCAGGCCAGAAGGTCTACAAGGTCGACGGCAAGGCGGTCCGGGTCCGCGACACGCTGGTCCTCGAGGACATGAACGGCCAGGAAGTGGCGACGATCAAGGAGAAGCTCGTCAGCGTCCGGGACGTGATGACCATCGAGCGCGGCGGGCAGACACTTCGCGACCATCAAGAAGGCGATGTTCACGCCGCTCCGCGAGCGGTTCGACGTGGAGACGACCAGCGGCATCAAGTACGACGTCCAGGGCAAGATCACCGACCACAACTACACCTTCGAGCGCGACGGCAACAAGGTCGCCGAGGTCTCGAAGAAGTGGTTCCGGGTCCGGGACTCGTACGGCGTCCAGGTCCAGGCCGGCGAGGACACGGCGCTGATCCTGGCCGCGACGGTGGCCATCGACCAGATGACCCACGACGTCGGCTAGCGGCACGCGAACGAAGCGGGTCGACGGCACGGGCCGCCGACCCGCTCTGACTTCCTGCCGGAATCAGGCCGAGATCGGCGTCCCGGTCTCGAGCAGCGTCTTGAGGCCGGACACGATGTGGACGATGCCGCCACTGAACTCGTCGGCGATCGTGAGCCCGGAACGAGCGCCAAGGTCACGGTGAGCTTCGTCGGCCCGCCGTCCTCCCCTGCCTCGACCGACCAGGTCATCCGCACCGGCCCTTCAGCCTCGGAGGGATCCCAACGCGGGTGGAACGACATGACGACGCGGCGACCCGGCTCGATCTCGAGGACGACCCCGTCCGCGGCGAGCGAGCCGTCCGGGTAGTCGTAGGCGATCGGCGCGCCGACCTCCCAGGTCGAGCGGACGCGGGTGCCGTAGTAGTAGCCGACGGTGTCATCGCCGTCGGTGATGGCGCGCCAGACGCGCTCTGGTGATGCCTTGATGTCGATGGCGTAGACGTGGTCGACGGTGTCCATCGGAGCCTCCAGCCCTCGTTTGATGGCGGTCATGGAGCCCACGATCGGCTCGGCGAACTTCGAGATCCAGCGATCGTGGGCCAGACGGATCGGCACCGGGTTGAGGTAGTGGCGCTTCTCGCGACCGACCTTCTCGGTCGTCACGAGATCCGCCGCCTCGAGCACGCCCAGGTGCTTCATGACCCCGAACCGGGTCATGTCCGGCAGCGCCGTACACAGCTCGCCGAGCGTCTGGCCATCGCGCTCGACGAGCCGGTCCAGCAGCGTCCGTCGACCCGGGTCGGCGAGCGCCCGGAAGACCGGGGCCATGTCGTCCGTCATGCCCCGACATTATGTGACTATATGGTCACATGTCAAGCCGAGACATGCGCGAACGCACTCAGGCTGGGCGACGGAGAGGACTCTGGACGACGGCGAGGTTCGAATGGACGTCCGGCGCACAGGCTGCCGGGATCGGCTCGACGAGCGGCACGACAGCGTCTGGAGGCAGGTCATGTCCAGCAAGCAACTCACCATCGCGATCCTCGAGCTCGTCAACTGCAGCCGCATCGGCCGCGTGTTCGTCAAGGCCTGGGACGACGACTGGCGACTCACGCTCAAGTCGATGGGCGTATCTCGCGAGGGTGACGATGGCAAGCTGAACGATAGACAATGTCGGCCGCCACAGCACCTACAAGGGCGCCGGCATCGGCATGCTCGCTGGACCATCGCCACGGCCGAACGACCTTGCCGCCGAGCGTCATGGGCGGCCGCGTCTTCAGGAGCACTTCAGCACAAGGGAATCGGCTTCCCGATGAGGATCGCGACCGCCGTGGCCGCTCGACGTGCCCGACGGCATGGGAGACCGTGCGACAGACGTGTAGGGCTGTTCGCAGAGTCATGCGATCGCCACAGGTAGCGTTCGCGTTACGAGCGGAACGGCCGGACCACGAGCTCGACGACGTCATCGTCGCTGACGTCGATGCGGTGACACCCAACAGCCCCGCCCTGAACGCCGACGGCGCGTTCGTGGCCTGTGGACGCCGATCCGCTGGCCTATGGACGCTGCAAGTCGAAGACGCGCCCTGACTCGATCAGTTGGACGAACCGAGCGGTGTAGCCAGCCGGCCAGATGATGTCTCGGCGGGTCTCGTCGCCCACCTCCAGCCGTCGCGCATCATCGAAGGCGCAATCTCACATCCCGACGCCTGGGGGGCCGTCGGTCTCGACGTAGCCATGGCCCGCGACAGCGACTGGTCCTGCTCGACCCGAAGGGCGAGTTGCTCGACCTGCTCTTCCGGGGACAGGCGGTTCCGGCGCTCGCGGACGACCTGCGCCGTGACCGCGACGACCACGGCGACCACCAGCAGGATCGGCAGCCACGGGATGTCCGGCATCCGGCGGTGGCGCCCCGGCGTCGACGATCGGCGCCGATCCTGGGCCGAACAGCTGCTCGGCCTCGGCGATGTACTGACGCCCGAGGTCGCTGTCCACGTCGGCCTGGAGCGTGCCGAAGTCGACGCTGAGGCGGCCGGGAACCTCCTGGTACGGCGCCACGACCATGTGCCAGCCAGGGAAGACCGGATAGCTGCAGTCGCCGACCGGCTCGCCTTCCTTGAACGCGATCGTGATCGTCGCGGGACCGGTCGCGTTGAACCAGCGCTCGACGTGGAAGGCCCGCCCTCCCTCGACGGGATCCCCGGTCGTCCCGATGAGCGCGACCTGCCCGGGGCCGAGCTTGGCGATGCTCGGCTCGAAGTCCGGGCTGCATGCCGCCACCGGAGCGACGCCGACCGCCAGCAGGAGCCATCCGGCCCCCAGCCAGCTTCCCAGCAGCGCGACCAGCCGGCGCGTCATGTCTGCGACGGTGCACGGTCGTCGTTCCGCGGTCAACTGCAGCAAGTCCGCACACGACGACGCGCCGCGCCGGACCCCCCAGACCGACCGGCGCGCGCGATCGGAAGTTTACAGGAACGGACCCTCGACGACGTCGAAGGCCGGAAGTCGCGCGACGACGCGTGAACCGGAACGTGTACTTGGCACCGCTGCCGACTGTGAGTCGAGATCGGACGTGCGCGAGCAGGTCGATGACCGATCGGTCGACGATCACGCTCAGGATCGCGCTGGTTGTAGATGTACGAGGCCACCGATCCGGGCGCGCGCCGAGCTCCTCGATGCGCGACAGCTCTAGCACGGCGTCCGATCGAAGGCGATCTGGTCGTCGACCGCGTCGTCGAACAGCACAGTTGATCGCGTCGCCGCTCGCCCCGCTGAGCCCCTGGAGCGATGAGTCGCGACGCCGGCGGCGAGCCGAACACGAGGATCGCCGGAGGCTCCGCCTGACAAGCTGTTCCTCTGGTTGCTCCCGTTCGGCCTGCTCCTCGGCGGGCGTGTTCGGCGATCAACGACACGAACGACATCGAGGGTGCGATCCGGAGCGGGGGCCTTGTGGGATCGGCCCTCGACACGCTCGGTGACTCGACGCGAGCCACCGGCTTCGACCGGTGCATACTCGCTCGCGATCGGCGTGCCAGGCATCCTCTGGCCGGGACGCTCAGGGCGCGGAGGCAGCGCAGCTCATCTATGCGCTCGATCTGGGACGAGCCTCCGCCGCCGTACGAAGTCGATGCCGACGTTGCTCGTCTTCACCGGGGTCGCGTGCGCGATGCTGGTGGTCCTGGGCCACAGCGGAGTGCCACCGTGACAACGCGCCGTTCCTGAGGACGTTCTCCCGATGTTCGCCGTCAGCACTCGCCGCGATCACGGGGCTCTGGGTCCTGGTCTCTCTGCTCCAGCCCACATGGGGATGCATCATGGCACGAGCTGCATCCCGGCGCACTCCGGGTCGCGGTCGGCATCGTGGTGATCCACGAGCTGATCGACACCTTCCTGTTCCCGAAGCTCCAGGAGTCGACCGCGCTGTATGGCGTCCTCGGCGCCATGACGACGGTCCTCTTCTACATGTACTGGGTCGGGGCCCTGTTCGTCAGCGCAGCCACGCTCAACCACTCGCTCCATCACAAGCGACGCAGTCAGGCGCGATGCACCGAGCGACGACCAAGGATCGACGGCGTGACCGGCGACTGGGATCCGCTCCCGCCCGAGGCCATCCTCGCCGTCGCCCCGCTCCCCCTCCAGCGCATCGCGAACGAGCTGCGGGACGTCGTCAAGGCGACGTTCCCGGAGGTCATCGAGCGGGTCCGCCCCGGCTGGCACCTCATCGGCTACGACCTGCCCGTCGAGGGCCGGCGCAAGCCGGTGTACTTCGCCTACGTCGGCGCCGAGCCGATCCACGTCCACCTCGGGTTCGAGCACGGCTGGGCGATGCGCGACCCGCGCGGCCTGCTCCAGGGTCGTCGGCATCACGAAGCAGGTGCGCTGGCTGACGTTCGAGGTCGGCGACCGCGTCGATCGCCAGGCGTGTGCCGAGCTGGTCCGCGAGGCGGCCGCGGTCGCGCTGTTGAGCCGCGGCGAGCGTGCACTCCGGGCGATGGACCGCGACGACGGGCCGGCCGACTAGCCGGCTGGCTCCCGCTTGTCGGGTGGCACCCACTCGTTGGCCCGCTCGTTGCGAGCCGCGGCCTCGGCGGTCTCTGCGATCCGCTTCGCGCGCGTCTCCGGGCGGCGGGCCTGGACGATCCACTCGAGCAGGGCGCGCCGGGCGCTGCGACTGAACGCGTCGAAGTTCGCCCGCGCCGGCGGCTGCGCCGTCGAACGCCGCGGCAAGGTCATCCGGCACGACGAGGTCCTCGACGTCGTCGAGCAGCGTCCAGGTGCCGCGGCGCTTGGCTTCCTCGATGACCGCGAGACCGGCCGGGAGCATCTGGCCCGAGGCGATGAGACGCTCGACCCGCTCCTTGTTCGGGCGCGACCAGCCGCTCCGTGGCCGCCGCGGCGGTGAACCACAGCGTCGAGCGGTCCTCGTCGAGCTTGCCGGCCTTGGAATCGACCCAGCCGACGCACAGCGCCTCCTCGACCGCATCGGCGTAGGCGACCGATGGCTTGCCGGTCGTTCGCCGCCAGGTGACGAGATGGACGCCGCTCGAGGTCGCGTGGTTGGCGCCGAGCCACGTGCGCCAGGCGGCCCGGTCCGGCGGGAGCACCCAGGGCTTGCCGTCGCTCGGGTTGATGCCCTCCTCGGTCACCGCGGATGCCAGGCGACGATCCCGATCGGGAGCGGTCGCTGGCCGACGAGACCGACACCGCCATCCGCGTCGATCTCGATGAGGGTGTCGAGCGCGGCCCGGAAGCGGTCATCGGCGGCGCTGCCCTCGGCGACCCACAGCTGTCGACGAAGGAAGCCCTCCAGCTCCTCGCGCGAGGCGAACCGGCGCGGCTCCCGCTCGAGCATCGTGATGACCGGTTCGCGGCCCAGCGCCCGCAGGCGCTCGACGAACTCGGGGAGCGCCGGGAGTGACACGCGCTCCTCGCCCCAGACCGGCGGCCAGCACACGTCGGCGATCGACGACGGCTGGCGCTCCATGAGCACGGCGATGCACAGCCGCCCGGCGGCCGCCTCCATCGCGGCCACGAACGGCCCGATCGCGGCGATGTCGTAGCTGACGTGGGCGATGAGCGCGACATCGGCCGGGCCTGCCTCGGCGGCCACGTCCGGCCAGCGACCCTCGACGACGCGGACGTTCGCGATGTCGTGCTCCCCCGCGGTCTCGCGGAGCGCCGCCAGCATCCCGCTCGACGGGTCGACCGCCGTGACGCTGCCACCGGACGGTGCAAGCTCGCGCGCCAGCGGCAGGGCATAGCGACCGGCGCCGGCGCCGATGTCGAGCCACGTCTCCCCTGCCCCGACCTCGCGCAGCAGCTCGACGAGCACGGGCTCGTCGGTCCGCGTCGGGTCGGCGCGGAAGAGGCCGGTGACCGGCGCGTAGAAGTCGCTGCCGTCGGGGACTTCGCGGTGGCGATCGACCTGCGCGTTGTTCGCCCGGACGCGCTCGGCCCACGCCGCGTCGAGCAGGGCGACGAGGTCCTCCCGCGTGTCGACGTCCGGGTTGGCGGCCACGCCGACGTCGACCTCGACGACGAGGTCCGGATGGGTCGCGATGACCGGGCCGAGTCCGCGGTCGCCATCGAGCTCGGCGGCAAGGGCGAACGCCGCACGCCCGAGCAGGACCGGGTTCCGGCCGGCATCGCCGTCGTAGTGCGGGACGACGATCGGGTGCGTCGCGGTCGGGCCGACGTCGAGCAGCGCACGGATCACGTCGGGATCCACGGTCGGCTGGTCGCCGAGCACGATGAGCGCGGCCCCGGCGTCCGGACCCACCGCGCCCAGGCCGATGCGGACCGAGCTGGCCAGCCCGCGCGCCGGGTGCGGGTTCAGGGCGCGCCGCTCGGACCGCCAGTCGATCGAGGCCTCGATGAAGATCGCGTCGTCGCCCAGCACGACGACGACGTCGTCGATGCCCGCCGCCGCCACCCGGTCCAGGACGTGCTGCAGGACCGGCCGGCCCTCGAGGGACGCGAGGAGCTTGCCGCCACCGAACCGCGAGGCGGCGCCGGCTGCCAGGACGACGGCGGTCGTCGTCAGCTCGATGGCTCCGGCCCGTCGTCGCCGTCGAACAGGCCAGGCGTCCGGTCGGCCCGACGCCCGGTCGGGGCCGTGGCGCCCATCCGCCGGCGGGTCACGACGTCGACCGTCGCGTCGCCCTCGCGGGCCGGGTGCTCGACGAGCGCGATGAGCCGGCTGGCCATGAACCGGCCCGTGCGGACCGGCGTCCCGCCGCGGGTGACCTCGGTGACCTCGACGACGCCGCGGGCCGTCGTGACCTCGATCCGCCGACCGGCACGCGTCGCGACGATGTCGAACGTCTGCACCGCGCCGCCCGTGTCGACGACCACCTCGACCCGATCGCCCTTCATGCCGTGGCCCCGGCCAGCGCCCGCTCCTTCAACGGGACACCGCTCCCGCCGTAGCGCTCGGCGACGACCTCGGCGAGGATGGCCAGCGCCGTCTCGGCCGGCTGGCGACCGCCGAGGTCCAGACCGACGGGTCCGCGCAGCCGGGCCAGCTCGTCCGGGGTGACCCCCGCATCGAGCAGCCGCTGCCGGCGGTCAGCCTGGGTCTTCTTCGAGCCGACCGCCCCGACATATCGACAGCCCCGGCGGAGCGCCTCCACGATCGCCGGCTCGTCGAACTTCACGTCGTGGGTCAGCACCGCGACGGCGTCGTACGGGCCGAGGCCGATCTCGTCCGCCACCTCGTCCGGCCAGCCGACGACGAGCGTGTCGACGTCGGGGAACCGCTCCGGGGTCGCGAACGAGGCGCGCCCATCGACGACGACGGTCTGGAAGCCAAGCTCCGACGCGAGCCGCACGAGTGACCGTGCGACCTCCACCGCGCCGACGATGACGAGCCGCGGGCGGACCGGGAACACCTCGATGAACAGGGAGCGATCGCCGATCTCGGCGGTGCGCGACAGGCCGCGCTTGAGGGCCTCGCCCGCCGCGGCGACGAGCTCCGCGTCGAGCGCGGGATCGCCGAGCGTGCCGTCCAGGCGACCGTCGTCGTGCACGACCAGCTCGGGTTCGGGTGGGGCCCCCTCCCCCGGCGTGTGCTGGCCGAAGCCGGCCGGGGGCGAGTCGGCGGGAAGCGGCGTCACGACCGCCGCCCCGTGACCGCCGGCCCCCTGCGAGGCCACGGCCGCGCGCACCGCCGCGGACGGCACGGTCGGCTCGACGAGGACGTCGATGGTCCCGCCGCAGGCCAGCCCGACGTCCCACGCCTGCTCGTCGCTGATCCCGTAGCGGATGACGCGAGCGCGGCCCGTCGCCCGGGCGTGCTCGATCTCCTCGGCGGCGGCGCCCTCGACGCAGCCACCGCTGACCGACCCGGCGATGCGACCGTCGGCAGCGAACAGCAGGACGGCGCCCTCCGGCCGCGGCGCGGACCCGAACGTGCGGACGACCACGGCCCGGCCGACGTCCGCGCCCTCGGCCTGCCACGTCTCGAGGGTCGACAGGAGCTCCTTCATGGGATCGGCCTCGCGCTGGTGGGGTCGGTCGGCGTGCCGGTGATGGCGTGTGGCACCGCTCCCGGGTCGAGGACCGGCGCCGTCGGCAGCGCGGCATGGGCGGCGGCCTCCGACCCCTTCCGGATGTCGGCCGAGCGGACGCCACCGAGGATCTCGCCGAGCCGTTCCAGCGAGGCCACCGTCCCGGCCGGGAGGAAGTCGTCGATGTACGGGAAGGCGGCCCGCATGCCGCCGGCGAGTGGCTGGTACCCGGGTGTGCCGGCCAGCGGGTTGAGCCAGACCAGGCGATGGCAGTTGCGCCGCAGGCGTGCCGTCTCGGCCGCGACGAGCGCGGGGTCGCCGCGATCCCAGCCGTCGCTGATGACGATGACCACGCCGCTCGTGCGCAGCGTGCGCCGCGCCCAGTGCTGGTTGAACGTCCGGAAGCTCTCGCCGATCCGCGTCCCGCCGGCCCAGTCGTTGACCGCCTCGGCGACCCGGGCGAGCGCGCGATCGCGGTCGCGGTCCTTGAGCAGCCGCGTGACCCTCGTGAGTCGCGTCCCGAAGACGAACGACTCGACCCGCACCTCGCTCGCCGACGACAGGGCCTGGACGAAGCGCAGGAGCAGCCGGGAGTGCCGCTCCATCGAGCCGCTGATGTCGGCGATGACCACGATCGAGCGCGGTTCGCGGATCGGTCGCCGCCAGACCCACGACATGAGCTGGCCACCCGTCCCCAGGTTGCGACGGAACATCGCCCGGGGCGCCAGCCGCCGCCCGTGGGAGTGCAGCTCGTACCGCCGGGTGCGACGCTGCTCCAGCTGCGGGATGAGCCGGTCGACGAGGCGCTCCGCGTCGCGCAGCTCGGCGGGGGTCATCCGGTCGAACTCACGGTGGCGCAGGAGCTCGCCGCGCGAGTACGCATCGGGCGCCACCACGACACCCTCGATGTCGCTGTCGTCCTGGCTGTCGTCGTCGCCGGAGCTCGGCATCGGGATGCCGCGCTCGTCGGCATCCTGCTGGGACCGCTGGTCGCCGGCGACGGGCTCGCTCTGGCCGGCCGCCTCCTCGCCCTCGACCTCCTCGCTCGGGCGCTGCAGCGGCGGCGCCCCGAAGTCACCCTGCCGTCGGTTGCGCTGGCGCCACCAGCGGTCGAACACGGCGTCGTAGGTCGGCCGATCGTCGCGACGGCGGACGAAGATGGCCTCGCCGGCCGCGCGGACCTGCTCGCGATCGCCGACGTCGACGAGCGGCAGGGCCCGGGCGTAGTCGACCGCGGCGCCGAGGTCGATGTGCAGACCGGCGGCTCGCAGGGCTCGGCCGAAGCCGACGGCCTCGCCCAGCAGGCGACGCCCGTCGACCTCCGGACCCCACGGGGCCTGGACGATCGCCGGGTCGTCATGCACGGGCATACGTGGACTGTGCCACGACCCGGCCGCACCCGTCGCGCGGACGCGTCCGTGCGCGTCCCCCTGAACGGGGGATGACGCGGTGATGGATGATGTCCTGCGAGGGAGCATCCATGACCGATCAGCCAGCCGCCACAGGTCCGAAGCGCGAGGTGATCATCCCGCGCTGGGAGTGGCGGACCTTTGCCTCGGACGCGGCCGACCTCGGCAACGCCCAGGTCGCCGTCTTCGGCGAGCTGGCGACGAGCGAGCCGCTCCTCAGCGACGAGGTCTACATCCTGACCGGCCGTGAGGGTCTGGGCGGCGCGCCTGTCGACCGCGTCGTCAAGGTGCGTGGCGGCCTGCTCGACATCAAGCGGCTCGAGGAGACCGACGCGTTCGGCCTGGAGCGCTGGCAGCCGATCTTCAAGACCGGGTTCCCGCTGACCGCCGACGATGTGGCCGCGGCGCTCGACGCGCTCCGCCTGTCTGCGCCGCCACCCGACGGGAAGGTCGAGGACGCGGCCGCGCTGGGCGTCGTGCTCGCCGCCGCGTCGCCGGACGTTCGCGTCGTCGAGGTCCACAAGCGACGCGTCCGGGCGACGCTCGACGGCTGCTCGGCTGAGCTCACCGAGGTGACCGCGGGCGGCCGGACCACCAGGACCGTCGCCGCCGAGTCACCCGACCCCGCGGCCGTCGTCACCGCGGTCGAGCACCTCGGCCTGACCGGCTACGTCAACCAGTCCTACCCGCGCGGGCTGATCGACCTGCTCGACGACCGACCGCCCCGGTTCGCCGTCATCGACGTGGGCACGAACTCGGTCAAGTTCCACCTCGCCGAACGAGCGTCCTCCGGGGCATGGCACGCCGTCGTCGACCGCGCGGAGGTCACGCGGCTCGGCGAAGGGATCGACCAGACGGGCGCCATCTCGGATGCCGCGCGCGACCGCACCCGGATCGCCGTCGACGGGATGGTCGAAGAAGCCCGCGAGGAAGGCGCCCGGGCGATCGCCGTGGTCGGGACCGCCGGCCTGCGGGCCGCCAGCAACCGCGACGAGATCGTCGCGGCGTTCCGTGCGCGGACGGGCCTCACGGTGCGCGTCATCAGCGGCGAGGACGAGGCCCGGCTGGCCTATCTCGCGACGGTCGCGGCACTCGGCGAGCGGGCGAGCGCGGCCGTCGTCTTCGACACCGGCGGTGGCAGCACCCAGTTCACGTTCGGGCACGACGGACGGATCGACGAGCAGATGAGCGTGCCGCTCGGCGCGGTCCGCCTGACCGAGCGCTTCGGGCTGGACAAGCCGGTCGACGTCGCCACCATCACGGCGGCCCGGGAGGCGATCGCCGCGGAGTTCGCGACGCTCCGCGACCGGCCCGAACCGAGCGGTCTCGTCGGCATGGGCGGGGCGATGACCAACCTGGCTGCGGTCCACCACGGCCTCGCGGTCTACGACCCGGCGATCGTCCACGGGACCGTCCTCGACGTCGCCGCCATCGACCGCCAGATCGAGACCTACCGGACGACGGACACGGAGGCCCGCCGATCCATCGTCGGCCTCCAGCCGGCCAGGGCCGAGGTCATCCTGGCCGGCGCGTGCGTCGTGCGCACCATCCTCGACCTGCTCGACCAGCCCTCGGTGACGGTCAGCGACCGTGGCCTGCGGCATGGCGTGCTCTCGGAACGATTCGGAACACGATCCGTCGAGGGGCGGATCGCCAGTGGAGGAACGACATGACCGCACGACCAGCAGGCGCGCCGGCGCGCATCTCCGACGAGGACCTCGTCCGGATGATGGGCCTCATGAAGGGGTCCGACAGCGTCGAGCTCAAGCTCACCGTCCCCGTCGCGAGCCATCGCTCGACGATCGCCAACCTGCCGCTCGACCCGGTCGAGGCCCAGCCCCGGCAGATCTACTTCTTCGACACGCCGGAGCTCACGCTGGACAAGGCGGGCGTCGTGGCGCGCGCACGGCGATTTGCCGGTGGCCGGGGTGACGCCGTCATCAAGCTTCGACCGGTCGTCCCGAACGAGCTGCCGAGCGACACCCGCCGTTCGGCGTCGTTCAACGTCGAGCTGGATGCGCTGCCCGGCGGGTTCGTCTGCTCGGGCTCGATGAAGGCCAGGACGAGCAGCCAGGACGTGCTCTCGGCCGTGAGCGGAGCGACCCCCCTGCGCAAGCTGTTCACCAAGGAACAGCGCGCGTTCTTCAAGGCCCATGCCCCCGACGGTGTGACCCTCGATGACCTGACCGTGCTCGGGCCGACGTTCGTGCTCAAGGACGTGTTCGAGCCGCCGGAGCTCAAGCGTCGCTTCGTCGCCGAGGTGTGGCTCTACCCGGACGGCTCGCGGATCCTCGAGCTGTCGACCAAGTGCCTGCCGGCTGAGGCGTTCCAGGTCGCGGCGGAATCGCGGTCGTACCTCGCCGGCAAGGGGGTCAACCTGACCGGCGCCCAGCAGACGAAGACCAGGACCGCCCTGCGCTACTTCCAGGGGGAGCTCAAGCGGACCGCCCCGACACGACGCAAGACCACGCGCACGGCCTCGGCCGGCCGGGCGACCACGACGCGTCGGGCCCCGGCGACCGCTCGGGCCGCTGCGGCGAGCGCGGCGGCGCCGACCGCCAAGGCGCCGGCGAAGGCGAAGACCACGAAGGCGACGACGCGGGCGCCGAGGAAGACGGCCGCCAAGCCCGCGTAGGGTTCGGCCCGCCTCCAGATCAGGGGGTCAGCCGCGCGCGGCGACCTCCTGGTACATCCGCTTGGTCTGCTCGCCGCGGAGCTGGCGGATGTCCTCTTCGTACTTGAGGACGACGCCGAGCGTCTCGTCGATGAGCTCCGGGGTCAGCTCGCGGGCGCCGAGCGACATCAGCGCGGCGGCCCAATCCAGGGTCTCGGCGATGCCGGGGACCTTGGTCAGGTCCGCCTCGCGCAGGCGATGGACGACCCCGACGACCTGGCGTGCCAGCTGCTCCGGAGCCGCCGGCACGCGGGCCAGGACGATCTCGTATTCCTTCTGGGCCGTCGGATAGTCGATCCAGTGGTAGAGGCAGCGACGCTTGAGCGCGTCGTGGACCTCGCGCGTCCGGTTGCTGGTGAGGATGACCCGGGGCGGGCGCTCGGCCTTGATCGTGCCGATCTCGGGGACGGTCACCTGGAAGTCGGACAGGATCTCGAGCAGGTACGCCTCGAACTCCTCGTCGGCTCGGTCGATCTCGTCGATGAGCAGGACCGGTGCGACGCCGTCGGGCGATTCGAGCGCCTGGAGGAGTGGGCGACGGATCAGGAAGGCGTCACCGAAGATGTCGTGGGCGGTCGCATGGTCGGCCTCGCCACGCGCCTCGAGCAGCCGGATCTCGAGCATCTGGCGCGGGTAGTTCCACTCGTAGACGGCGGTGTTGACGTCCAGCCCCTCGTAGCACTGGAGGCGGATGAGGCGCGTGCCGAGGGTCGTCGCGAGGACCTTGGCCAGCTCGGTCTTGCCGACGCCGGCCTCGCCCTCCAGCAGGAGCGGCCGCCCGAGCTCGAGCGCCAGGAAGACCGCGGTCATGACCGACCGATCGGCGATGTAGTCGCCGGCGCGGAACGCCTCGGTCAGGGCCTCGATCGAGTGCGTGCTGGCGGGACGGTCGGAACGATCGGTCATGGCCCGGACTCTACACGGAAGCGCACCGCGCGTCGGCGACGGCGGGCAAACGCTGGTCTGCTAGGTTCTCGCCGCGCCGGGCTGGGGCGCCATGCCACGCATCGCGGAGGCGGAGATGAGCAGGCGACCGATGGCGATCATGCTCACGGCGTTCCTCCTCGGGTGCTCGGGATCCACACCCGGCTCGGCAGGCGTCGGCGACACGCCGTCGCCTGCAGCGTCGATCGCCGTCGCGACCGCCGTCCGCGAGTCCGACGCCGTCGGCGAGCGCGACCGCGTCGGCCTCAGTGGCTGCTCCATCACTCGCGGGCCGGTTCGCCGTCGCTGACGGTCGGGAGCTGGCGATCGAGTGCTGGGGGACGGGCAGCCCGACGGTGATCCTCGTCGGCGGCCACCCCTCGGACGGGATCGCGGATTTCTTCCCGACCGCCTTCGGCACACGCATGGCCGAGACGACGAGAACGTGCGCCTACAGCCGGTCGGGATACGCGGGCAGCGACCCCGCACCACTGGAGCCACGCACGGCCGACGACCTCATCGGCGACCTGCACGACCTGCTGGAGTCGGCCGGGATCGACGGCCCGTACGTCCTGGTCGGCCAGTCGTTCGGCGGCATGGTCGCGACCTACTACGCGGCCATGTTCCCGGACGGGCTGGAGGGCGTCGTGCTGCTGGATGCGCCCGCGCCAGACGCTTCCTTGACCCTGGAGGAGATCCCCGAGATCGCGTGGGATCATCCGGCCAACCCCGAACACACCGACACGCTCGCCGGGTTCGAACACCGGTTTGCCCGGGAGCGAATGCCGATCGAGGCACCGCTGACGGTCATCACGGCGACGGACGGGGCATCGAGCCTCGAAGACCAGGCAACGTGGCTGGAGATCAGCCCATCCGCAACGCAGGTCGAGCTCACGGGTGGCCATGACATCCACCTCAGCGACCCGGACGGGGTCGCCGCGGAGATCTCGAAGGTCGTCGCCGGGTCGGGCTGACCGGCCGACGCCGAGACAGCAGGCGGCCCGATTCGGGCCGCCTGCGCGCATCAGTCCTCGCTCCCGCTCAGGGCGCGAGATCAGGCGGGGGCACCAACGCCCCGGACTCCACGGGATTGAGGGCCGAAGGATCCCAGCCGGAGAAGTTTCGGAGGAAGGCATCGCAGTCGCTTCCCGACGACTTCTCGATGGACCACACGATCCCGACCTGCTGGGGGGAGCCGTCTTTGACGAGGACCACCGACCAGTCGCCGGCCTGCTCGCCTGGGACCGTGGTCTGCTCGACCGTGCCGGCGAGGGCCCAGGTGTCGCCGTAGTCGGTGGCGCACTCCAGGCCGACGGTATGGGTGCCTCCGACGAAGGTCGTAATGGCCGTGCCGGACACGCTCGCTCCATCGGCGGTGGCGGTGACTATTGTGGTGGCGGCTCCTCCGTCCATCTGGTACTCGACCGTGCCGCCGATCGGAGGCGGCGAAGGACTCGCCGCGGGTTCAGCCGTTGGAGCAGCGCCCACCCCGCCAGGGGCGACAGGACCGAGAAGCTGGCTACCGATGGCGAGGACCGCGACCAGCGCGGCGGCGCCGAGGCCGAAAGGGACGAGCTTGTTCATGTCGGGCATCCTCCACGGGCCGATGACGACCCGCTGTCGTGTCGTTTCGGTGCGATCGCGGACCGCGTAGTACGACTGACCGGGCAACTCGGTCGGACCGTCCTGCAGGAAGGCGTCCACCTGTCGGTCGAGTTCGTCGCGCGCGGTCATGCCATTCGCTCCAGAGGGGTCGGCGGTGTCCGGGACTCGGCCTCGAGGCTGGCCCGGAGGGCGTTCTTGGCGTGGAACAGGCGCGACTTCACGGTCCCGAGCGGGACACCGATGCGCGCCGCGATCTCGGGCAGTGGAAGCTCGAGATAGTGGTGGAACACCAGCACGGCGCGCTGTTCGACGGTGAGCCGCCGGAACGCTCGATCGAGCTGGTCGCGAAGTTCGACGTTGAGGTACTCGTCAGGCCCGTGCACGGGCTCGACGGGCAGGAGTCGGATCACCTCGTACCGCCGCGCGCGACGCCTGGCCTCGGTGTAGCACGCATTGGTCAGGATCCGGTGGAGCCATGGCTCGAAGCGCTCTGGATCACGCAAGACGCGGATCTCGCGCCACGCGGTCAGCAGCGCTGATTGGACGGCGTCGTCAGCAGCGTCGAAGTCGCGCAGGATCCTGAACGCGATCGCCATGCATCGGTCACCGGTCAGGCGCGCGAGTTCGTCGAAGGCCTCTCGATCGCCTCGCTTCGCCTGCTCCACGAGTGCTGCGTGCACCCCGTCCCTCCGGGCCACGGAGATGTCGTGCCCGGGGTGGGCACGATCGGACTACAGACTCATGGGGCTGCCTGTCGGTTCAATCTTGGCGCGGCGAGACCCGCGGTCCCATACGATTCATCGTGCATCGCTTCCGGCCTTCAGCCGTCCGGGGCGTCGAGCTCGCGGGCGTAGGGCGGGAAGCGGAACCGCTGCGAGCGAGTCAGGATCCCGCCGTGCCCGAGCTTGGCGACGGTCGCCTCCGACGCGGGCTCGCCGCTGACGAGGCGCGGCAGGAGCAGGTCGGCGGCCGTGGCCTTCGAGTACGCACCGCACGTCGGCAGGCCCAGGATCGCGGTCCGGCCGACCCGCGCGAGCCAGAGCATCGACCCGGGGTGCGACGGGACGCCACGCCGGACGAGCCGCCCGCCGAGCGAATCGATGGCCAGGAAGAAGGGATCGGTCGGGTCGGTCGAGGCGGATCCCGCCGTCAGGATGAGGTCGGCCAGGTCGGCGCCACGGGTGAACCGCGCGACCGCGGTCTCCACGGCGTCGACGTCATCGTCGACGTAGACGATGTCGATGATCGAGGAGCCGAGGCCCTCGACCTTGGCCCGGACACTCGCCTCGAATCGGTCGCGCGCCGTCGCCCGGACCGACTCCTTGACGACGACCCCGACCCGCCGGGCCACGAACGCCGCGACCCACACGATCGGCTGCGAGCCGAACGCCGCGATGCGCGCCCCGGCCTCGACGATGCCGGCGTCGACGACGTGTGGCGCGACCTTGACCGAGGCCACCAGGTCGCCACGCTCGACGACCTGGCCGTCGAACACGGTGAAGACCTCGAGCGGGTCGAGGCGGTTGAGCCGCTCGAGCTCGTTGACGTTGACGTTGACCACGCCGGGCGTGGATGCGACGAGGTCCAGCCGGCTCTGGTTCGGCCCACGGACCTCGAGGTTCGGACCGGCGATGGCCTTCGCGAGCCGGATCGCCGCGTCGTCCTCGTGCAGCTCACCCGGTTCGGCGATGACGAGCGTGATCGGCGGCCCGGGGTCGGCCGACGACAACGCGTGCAGGTCGTCCTCGGACAGTCGGCGACCCTTGGACCACTTGCGCGCGCCGATGACGAGGTCGCGGGTGAGGATGGCGCCCGCGAACCGCGCCGGCACCCGCCGACCTGGCATGACCCGTTCGACGCGCACGCCGGGGGCTCCGCGCGTGCGCCCTGTCGGCGCTAGCGGCCGAGCGCGGCCTCGATCGCGCGCCGGGTGTGCACCACGGCCATGCGCGCTCGATACTCGCGATCCGCGTGGATGTCGCTGTTGACGGTCTGGCCCTCGGTGGCGTGCTCGGCCGCCGCGGCGACCGCGTCCGGGGAGCCATCGCTGCCGAGCAGGGCCGCTTCCACGGCCTTGGCCCGATAGGCGACCTCGCCGACGCCGGTGAGCGCCACCCGGGCGTGGGTCACGCTGCCGCCGGACGCGGCAACGACGGCGGCAACGCCCACGATGCTGTACCCCGACGCCGGGTTCTCCAGCTTCCGATACGCGCCCCCTGCCCCATCCGGGAGCGGGCCGCGGACGCCCTTGATGAACAGCTCGTCGGGCTCCATGACCGTCGTGAAGGCTCCGGTGAAGAAGCCGTCCGCGTCCACCGTCCGCTCGCCCCGCGTGGAGCGCAGGACGAACTCGTAGCCGAGCGCCAGGCGCGAGGGCCGGCAGGTCGCTGGCCGGATCGGCGTGGCTGAGCGCCCCGCCGACCGTGCCGCGGTTGCGGACCTGGATGTCGCCGATGTCGCTGATGCACTCGCGCGAGATCCCGGTCGGAGCCGAGGCCAGGACGTCGGCGTAGGTCGCCAGGGCCCCGACCTCGTAGCCGCCGTCGGCCGTCGGGCCGAGGGCCTTGAGCTCGCTCAGCCCGCCGATGTCGACGAGCTTGCCGGGCTGGGCCAGGCCCAGCTTCATGAGTGGCAGGAGGCTCATCCCGCCGGCCAGGACCTTGGCGTCACCGCCGGCGATGGCTGCCAGAGCGTCGTCGAGCGACGTCGCCCGCTGATAGTCGAACGCTGCCGTGTTCACGCCTGGCCTCCCTTCGCCGACTCCATCGCGCCCCAGACCTTCTGCGCCGTGTACGGCATGTCGAGATGTCGGATCCCGAGATCGCCGAGGGCATCGATCACGGCGTTGGCGACGGCCGCGGTCGAGGCGATCGCCCCGGCCTCGCCGACGCCCTTGACCCCGAGCGGGTTGACCGGCGAGGGCGTCACCGTCTGGTCGAGCTCGAACGACGGCAGGCGCGAGGCCTTGGGCAGCGCGTAGTCGAGCATCGACCCGGTGAGGAGCTGACCCTCGTCGCTGTAGATGGCCTGCTCCCAGAGCGCCTGGCCGACGCCCTGGGCGATGCCGCCGTGGAGCTGGCCGTCGACGATGAGCGGGTTGATCTTGTTGCCGACGTCATCGACGGCGAGGTAGCGCACGAGGTCGACGACCCCGGTCTCCTCGTCGATCTCGACGACCGCGATGTGCGTCCCGAACGGCCAGGTGCAGTTCGGCGTGTCGTAGTAGGCCGTCTCGTCGAGATAGGGCTCCATGCCTTCCGGGGCATCGAACGCCAGGTCGAGCGCGAAGGCGATCTCCTGGATCGTCTTCTTGCGGTCGGGCGAGCCCTTGACCCGGTATTCGGCGCCATCGATCTCGATGTCGTCGACGCTGGCCTCCAGCATGTGCGCCGCGTAGCGCCGGGCCTTGGCCTTGACCTTGTCGGTCGCCTTGATCGCCGCGGTCATGCCGACCGAGCTGGTCCGCGAGCCGTACGAGCCGTAGCCGAACGGCGTGCCCTGGGTGTCCGAGTGCTGGATGATGACGTCCTCCATGGGGACGCCGAGCTCTGCGGCGACGACCTGGGCGTAGGTCGTCTCGTGGCCCTGGCCCTGCGGCTGGGTGCCCATCGTGACGACGACCTTGCCGGTCAGGTGGATCTTGATGTTGGACGACTCCCACATCGCGGCGCCCCAGCCTTCGCCGACCGCGCCGATCCACTTCGACGGGGCGACGCCGCACACCTCGATGTAGGTGCTGAGGCCCATCCCGAGGCGCTTGCCGCGGGACTTGGCCTCCGCCTTCTTCGCGGCGAGGTCCTTGTACCCGGCCATGGCCAGGGCCTTGTCCATCGCCGGCTCGTAGTTGCCGGAGTCGACGTAGATCTTGGCGCCGCCGCTGGCCGTCCCGAGGCCGGACGGGTTCTCGTACGGGAACTGGTCGGGCTGGATGAAGTTCCGGCGGCGGAGCTCGGCGCGGTCCATCCCGATCTCCGCCGCGAACAGGTCCATCGCCCGCTCGATGACGTACGTCGCCTCCGGACGCCCGGCGCCGCGATACGCATCGACGAACGTCGTGTTCGTGTACACGCCGGTGACCTCGGCGTAGACGTTCGGGATCTTGTAGCAGCCGCTGGCAGGACGCGGGCGTACAGCGTCGTCGGGATGCCTGGGCCGATGGTCGACAGGCGGCCGCCGAGGTTGGCCAGGGTCTTGACCCGCAGCCCGGTGATCTCGCCCTCGCGGGTCCCGGCGATCTCCAGGCAGGTGACGTGGTCGCGGCCGTGGATCGTGCTCTGGTAGTTCTCGCGGCGACCCTCGACCCACTTGACCGGCCGTCCGCCGATCTGCTTGCTGGCGAACAGGGTCAGGGCGAAGTCGGCGTAGCAGAAGATCTTCGAGCCGAAGGCGCCGCCGACGTCCGGGCTGATGCAGCGGATCTTGTGCTCGGGCACGCCCATGACGAAGGCGGCCAGCAGCAGCCGCTGGATGTGCGGCGTCTGGCTGGACATCCAGATCGTGTACTCGTCGGTGCCCGGGTTGTACCAGCCGATGTCGCCGCGGGTCTCCATCGAGTTGGGGATGAGCCGCTGGTTGACGATGCGCTGGCGGACCACGACCTCGGCGCCATCGACGGCGGCGTCGGTGCCGGCCTTGTCGCCGACGTTCCACTCGAACACGACGTTGTTGGGGGCGTTCTCGTGGAGCTGCGGCGCCCCGTCGAGGATGGCCTTCTCCGCGTCGACGACCGCGGGCAGCGGCTCCCAGTCGACCAGGATGGTGTCGAGCGCGTCGTAGGCCTGGGCCTCGGTCTCGGCGACGACCGCGGCGACGCCCTCGCCGGTCCACTTGACGCTGTCCGTGGCCAGGATGCGCGGGGTGCTGACGTTGTTCTGGATGCCCGCGCTGCCGCCGGCCGGCCAGGCCATCGGCAACGGGTTGTACGGGATGTCTGCGCCGACGAAGACGGCCACGACGCCGGGCATCGCCGCCGCCGCGCTCGTGTCGATCGAGCGGATGTTGGCGTGGGCATACGGACTGCGCAGGATGGCCATGTGGGTCATCGACTGGAGCTTGATGTCGTCGAGGTAGCGGCCTTCGCCGGTGATGAAGCGCGGATCCTCGGTCCGCTTGATGGCCTGGCCGACCGGGGAGGTGGGGGCGTCGAGCACGTCGGTCATCGAACCGTCCCTCCCTTACGCCGACGCGCCGGCGGCGGCCGGGGTCTCGCGCATGGCCTTGGCCGCGGCCTTCACCGCGAGCACGATGTTGTGGTAGCCGGTACAGCGGCAGATGTTGCCCTCGAGCGCGTGGCGGATCTCGTCGTCGCTCGGGTCGCTGTTGTGGCTGAGCAGGTCGGCGGCGGTCATGATCATGCCCGGCGTGCAGAACCCGCACTGGAGGCCGTGCTTCTCCCAGAACGCCGCCTGGAGCGGATGGAGGTCACCGCCCTCGTCGGCCATGCCTTCGATCGTGGTGACCGTGGCGCCCTGCGCCTGGACGGCCAGCATCGTGCAGCTCTTGACCGCCTTGCCGTCGACGTGGACGGTGCACGCGCCGCACTGGCTCGTGTCGCAGCCGACATGGGTGCCGGTGAGGTCGAAGTCCTCACGGAGGGCCTGGACGAGGAGGCGTCGAGGCTCGACGTCGAGCTCCCGCTGCGCCCCATTGACCGTCAGGGAGATGTGTTCGCCCACGGGCCGGAACCTCCTTCGACGACTGTCCATCCGGCCTGGTCGCACGGCGATCGGCGGGACGGTTGACGGATCGATGCGTCCACGGGAGTCACTCGGGTCCCCCTCGGTCGACGGTGATGCGTGGCGCGGCAGCCGAAGGGACACCGATGGTGGCACCGCAGGGTTACGGAATCAAGTCGGCGAGGTTGCGGCCCGGTCGTCGGGCGGCTCGGACGCTCAGGACGCGGCGATGTCCTCGAGCGCGGCACCCAGCCCGTCGACCATCGTGTCGACCTCGTCGAGCGTGATCGTGAAGGCCGGGGAGATCTGGAGGGCGTGGCCGCGGAGGACGCGCGTCGCGACCCCGTGGCGGAGCGCCGCGCCGACGACCCGGGCCGGGATGCTGGCATCGGCCGCCAGCCGCGCCGGGTCGATGGCGACCGCCGCGGTCAGCCCCACCGTCCGGACCTCACCGACGAGCGGCAGCGCTTCCAGGCGGCGGATCGCCGCGGCGAACGGGGCCTCGTGCTCCGCGACCCGGGCGACGAGCCCTTCGCCTTCGATGATGTCGAGGTTGGCCTGCGCCGCGGCGCACGCGGCGGCGTGGCCGCTGTAGGTGTAGCCGTGCAGGAACATCGGCCCGGCGGCCTCGCCGTCCCAGAACGGCGCGGCGACGCGCGGCGCGACGAGGACGCCGCCCAGTGGCTGGTAGCCGGACGTCACGACCTTGGCGAAGATGACCATGTCCGGGTCGATGCCGTAGCGCTGCGACCCCCACAGCACGCCGGTCCGTCCGAACCCGGTGATGACCTCGTCGGCGATGAGCAGCACGTCGTGCTCGCGGCACAGCCGCTGGACCTCGGCCCAGTACGACGGCTCGGGCGGGTAGACCCCGCCGGCCCCGATGACCGGCTCGCCGATGAACGCGGCGATCTCCGTGCCCCGCTCGGCGAACAGCGCGCCGAGGGTCTCGGTGTCGTCGACGCCGACGGTGACGACCTCATCGATGAACGCGCCGCCGTAGCCCGCCTTGTTCGCCGGGATGCCGGCGAGCGACGTGCCCCACGCGTGCATCCCGTGGTAGCCGTGCTCGCGCGACACGAGGATCCGCTTGTCGGGACGACCCAGGGCATCCCAGTAGCGGCGGGCGAGCTTGGCCGCCGTGTCGACGCCGTCCGAGCCGCCGGAGCCCAGGAACACGACCGCATCGTCCATCGGCGCGAGCGCCGACAGGCGGTCGGCCAGGGCGACCGTGGCCTCGGTCGTGTACGCCCCGAACGACGAGTACGCCGCGACCGTCGACAGCTGCTCCGCGACGGCCTCGGCGATCGAACGGCGGCCGTAGCCGACCGCGCAGTACCACAGGGCTGCCGTCGAATCGAGCAGGCGGCGTCCGTCGGTCGTCTCGAGCCACACGCCATCGGCGGACCGGATGACGACCTCGGCGTCCTTCACGACGTGCATGTCGGCGAAGCCGTGCCAGAACGTTGTCGACACGCGTGACTCCCTGGGTGACGGACGGTGGGTCACCCAGTCTAGGCGTCGTCACCGCTGCGATACTGGACGCGTCATGCGACAGGACGACGTCGAGGCCCTGCTCGATCATCTGTACGGCGTGCGCGACCGCGTGCTCGCCGCGACCCGCGCAGCGCCGGCAGCATTCGCCGCGACCGACGGCCCGACCATCCGCAGCCTGCATGCCACGCTCGTCCACGAGCTCGATGTCGAGTGGTCGTGGCGGGAGCGTCTCGCCTCGGACCATCCGACCGAGTTCGACGACGCGCTCGCCGAGCTGACCACCGAGGACCTGCCGACGGTGGACGCGATCGAGGCAGCGCTGGCGCGAGGACGAGGCAGCGATGCGGGCCTGGATCGCGGCCCTCGGCGACGCTGGCCTCGCCGGGCACGTGCGGGGCGGAGGATCCACCGCGTCACCCGATGTGGATCCACGTCATGCACATCTACTCGCACGGCCTGCTCCAGCTCGCCGACGCGGCGACGCTGCTGACGCTGGCCGGTCAGTCCCCCGGCGAGCTCGACTTCCTCGACTTCGTCGACTGACCGGTCCCGCCCGGACGCTGCGCCGGTGGGTCGTAGCGCCCGAGCGCGGCGCTGCGGATGTCGACCGCCCGCGGATCGATCGCCGCACGGCGCTCGTCGATCGGCGCCGCCGCCAGCAGCGCGACCTCCCCGAGGCGCGCGACCTTGCGCTCGGCGTCGGCCCAGTCGAGGTGGCCGAGGGACCCGGCGCTCGATAGCCCGACCCGATCCGAGCCACGACCGCCGGTCGATGCCGCGTAGCCGACCGCATACAGCAGGAGCTCCGGGCTGTCGTCGCCATCGACGGTCGTGGTCAGGGCCCCGGCGATGATGCCTCGGTCCCCCGGCAGCGCCGTGATGACCCGCCACGAGTCGGGGCCGTCGCGCAGGTCGAAGGCGTAGCTGGCATAGGCCCCGGCCAGGAGCGCCTCCACGCCGAGCCAGTCCGCGGCCGCTCCGGTCAGCGCGAGCGACAGGTGCACACCCGCCAGGCCATCGGTCAGTGCGGCGTGGGCGTCCGCGAACCGCGCGCTCGTGGCGTCGCCGCGGGCCAGGGCGCCGAGCGGCTCGTCGACCTCGATCCAGGTGCAGCCGGCGTCCAGCAGCCGGTCCAGCTGAAGACGCACCGCCGCGACCGGGCGGTCGTTGCCGACCGGGCCGGCGAGCGTCCCCTTGACCAGGTGCTCGGTCCGTTGGTCCGCCTCCGACCAGGTGCCCCATCCGGCAGCGGTCAGCGGCTCCAGGCCGTGGCTGGCCTGCAGCTCCAGGACCGCGTCGAGCACCGCCATCGGCGACGCATCGCGCCGGGAGCGGCGGGCGCGGCAGGGAGCCGAGGAGGGTGGCGAACATCGCGCCGTCGATGCTACCGGAGGCGCGCCTCGACCCATCCGCCGGCGACGTTCGCCCGAATGGCGGGCATGGGACTGGTGCTGCTGACCTCGCGGGTCCTTCCACCGGTCGCGTCAGGACCGCGAGGGTATGCTCCTCGCTGCGCACCGGCCGCTACTGCGGCGGTGCCGAGAGGCGACAGGGAGGCGCCCGTGCCCGAGCCGAGCGACGTCGACCGCGCCGCCCGACGCGCCGAGGACGCCAGCCTGCTCGCCCGGATCGTGGAGCGCGACGAGCGAGCGGTCGAGGCCTTGTACGCCCGGTACAGCGGTCCGCTGTACTCCCTCGCCTACCAGGTGACGGGGGCGGATCGGTTCGCCCAGGAGGTCGTCCAGGAGGTCTTCGTCGCCGTCTGGCGCCAGGCCGACCGGTTCGACCCTGCTCGCGGCTCGGTCGGTCCGTGGCTGTTCAGCCTCGCGCGCCACAAGGCCATCGACCTCGTCCGTCGCGAGGCCAACCATCGGAAGCGAGCGGCGGGCGAGGTCGACCCGGAACGGGAGGTCGCGCCCGACGACGTCGACCAGGAGGCCTGGCGCAACGTGCGTCGCGACCGCGTTCGCGCCGCCCTGGCGCAGCTGAGCGAGCCACAGCGGACCGCGCTCGAGCTCGCGTTCTTCGCCGGGCTGACCCATGTGGAGGTCGCCGAGCGGCTCGGGATCCCGCTGGGCACGGCGAAGACACGCATCCGATCCGCGCTCCTCAAGCTCCGCGAGGCCCTGGGATCGTCCCTGTCCGAGGACGACCCGAGCGACCTCGCCGAGGCGACCGAACCGTCACGGGCGCCGTGGACCACGGCGCGCTAGCCGAGCTGGCGGCGGGCGCCGCCCTCGACGACCTCGAACCGACCGAGCGAGCGGCGCTCGACGCGCACCTCGCCTCGTGTGCCTCGTGCCAGGCGCTCGTCGCCGAGCTCGACGAGGTCCTCGCCGACCTGGCATTGGCCGCGCCCGAGCTGGAGCCGCCGGCCTCGCTGCGTGGCGACGTCCTCGACAGCCTGCGAGCTGTGCCCCGTCGATCGTGGCGTCCTCGGTGGGTGGACGGCCGGCGTCGGTCGCGGCACGCGCCGCCCAGCCGGCGAGGCGGGACCGTGTCGCGACGATCGCCGCGCTCGGCGTGGCCGCGGTGCTCGGCGTCGTCGCCGTCGGCTTCGCGGCGCGGACCGTCCAGCTGACGGACGAGGTCGCCAGCGTGACCGCCGCGCTCGCCGCCACGGAACGACGAACCACCGAGGAGATCGCCGCGATGCGTCTCGTGACCGATCCGGCGCACGTCGCTGCCGCGCTGCATGCCGAGTCGGTCGCGCCTGCCGCCTCGGCCGTCGTCCTGTATCGGCCGGGCGCAGCGGATTCCTACCTGCTCGCCTCAGGCCTGCCGTCGACGCCTGACGGGCAGGTCTACCAGCTGTGGTGGGCCGATGCCTCCGGGGTGCATGCCCTCGGCACGTTCACCTACGACGGCGACGGTCCGCTCGTGGCCCCGTTCGGGGTCGACCTCGCGGACGGGACCGCGGCGATGGTGACGCTCGAGTCGGCCGGCGGTGCGACCGGCGAGCCGGGCCCGCAGGTCGTGTTCGGAGAGCTCTGAGCGAGCGCCGCTCAGGCGATCCGCTGCTGCGTCCCGACGAACAGCCCGACGGCGACGACGCCGAAGACGACCGCGAGGGCCGCCGCGAGGACGACCATCGGCACCTTGGCGACATGCCGCTGCCCGGCCTCGTCGACACGCTGCCACAGCGCCGACATCGTCGGGACGCGCGTCGGCGGCACGACGGCGCCCAGGAACAGGCCGGCGGCCAGGCCGCCGAGATGCGCCGCGTTGTCGATCCCACTGACGGCGAAGCCGAACACGATGTTGATGGCGATCAGCATCCCGAGCTGCCCGACGATGGCGCGACTCTGGTGGTCGACCGGGCGGTGGACGCGGCCCGCGGCCAGCAGCAGGCCGAAGATCCCGAAGATCGCGCCGGACGCGCCGACCGACGGGACGTCGCCACCGAACACGAAGCTGCTGATCGACCCGGCCGCCGCGCAGGCCAGGTAGAACAGGAGGAACCGGAACGGGCCGTACCAGCGCTCGGCGATCGGGCCGGCGAGGTACAGGGCGTACATGTTGAAGAACAGGTGGACGAGGCTGCCGTGGACGAGGGTCACGGTGAACAGCCGCCACCACTCACCCTCGGCGATGAGCTGCTTGTCGAGCCAGAAGGTCGCCGTCAGTGCCTGGCCCTGGTCCGACAGGATGGCCGAGCCCGAGATGATGACCGTGGCCGCGATGAGGATCATCGTGACCGACACGAGCGGACCGTCGCCGCGGCCCCTGGCGAAGTAGCGGCCGGCCGCACGCCGGTCGCCGGTCTCCTTCGTCAGCCAGCCCAGCCGGGTGGCGATCTCCGCCTTGTCCTCCGCCGGCGCCCGGCGATCCGCCTCTCGATAGGCCGCGATGGCCCCGTCCAGGTCCCCGCCTCGGACGCGGCCGGCCGCGACATTGCGCCAGGCGAGGTAGGTCGTGCGGTTCTCGGGGAGCTGCGTGGCCGCGACCCACGACTGCAGGGCGGCGGCGTCATCGTCGAGTCGGTAGCGCGCTTCCCCGAGCCCGAGGAGGGCGGCCCCGGTGACATCCGGGTCGTCGAACCCGACGACCCGGCCGTAGCGCATCGCCGCGTCGCGGAACTCCCCGGCAGCGAGCGCCGCGTCCCCATCGGCGAGCAGGGCACGGGCCTCGGCGGGCGACAGTCGGCCGGGAGCCATGCCGCGGCGCGTCCGGACCCCGCGGTGTCGTCGGTGGCGGGGCGTCGTCCATCGGCGGGACGATACTAGACTTCGGGCGATGTGCGGACGGTTCGCCCAACAACGCCCGGCCTCGGAGCTCGCGGAGATCTTCGCCGCGGAGCCGCTGGCCGACGACCTCGGGCCGCGCTACAACGTCGCCCCGACCGATGACGCGCTGGTCGTCGTGCAGCGCGAGGATCGCCGCGCGATCACGGCCTACCGCTGGGGCCTCGTCCCGCATTGGTCGACCGACCTGAAGGCGGGCTCGCGGATGTTCAACGCCCGGGCGGAGACGATCACGACCAGTCCGGCCTTCCGCGCAGCCTTCGCCCGACGGCGTTGCCTCGTGCCGGTCGATGCGTTCTACGAGTGGAAGCGCGAGGGCACGGTCCGCCAGCCCTACGCCATCGGCCGGGACGACGGGCGTCCGCTCGTCCTGGCTGGGGTGTGGGCCGGCTGGCGCGATCCGGACAGCGATCCGGAGGCACCGCTCGTGCGGCGGACCTTCAGCATCGTGACGACGACGCCCAACCGGGCGATGGCCGAGCTGCACGATCGCATGCCGGTCGTGGTGCCCGACGAGGCCTGGACGCGATGGCTGGATCCGGAGCCCGCTGACCGCGGGGAGCTGCTCGCCCTGCTCCAGCCGAGCGACGAGATCGCGCTGCGGATCCACCCGGTCGAGCGCCTCGTCAACAACGTCCGGAACGAGGGTCCGGAGCTGCTGGCGCCGTTGGGGTCGCTGCCGGTCGCGGAGCCGGCGGAGGTCGGGCTGGAGCTGGGTCTCTAGATCGCGTCCAGGCCATCGAACGCCGCGGCGAAGGCCGCAGCGGGCGGCGACCCGGCATCGACCGCCGCCGCGTAGCGCCCGACCGTCGTCGCGACGCCGGTCGCCCACCCGTCGGCGATCAGGACCAGGGCGTCTGGCGGCAACCCCTCGCCCGCCTCGGTCGCGTCGGTCGGTCGGGCGAGCACCACGAGGTGGGCACTCGCCCAGGCCGCCGCTCGTCCGGCCTCGGCCAGGACCGTCGGGCTCGGGTGGGTCACGACCACGACCCCGTACTCGGGCAGGTAGCGGAGGGCCAGGGCGACGTCCGCGCCATCGAGCTCGGGACCGCCGGGCCCGGCGTCTGGCGGTTCGGTGCCATCGGCGTCGGTGGCCGCCGGATCCATGGGCTCGACGTCCGCGGCGACGAGCGGTGTGCTGCGCGCAGCGTCTCGCAGCGTGGCGACGTGCCCGATCCCCTCGGCGGCGATCGCGAGCAGGAGGGCATCGCCGACCGGATCATCACCGATCCGGCTGACGAGCTCGACCTGGCCACCTTCTGCGGCCGCGCCGTGGGCGACCGCGGCGGCCAGGCCCTCCGGCCGCGCCTCCCCAGCGGATCCGGAGGCGGTGACTTCCCCGATGACGACGATCACGGGTCAAGCGTATCTGCCGGCGATGTCGTCCGCCGCGGCGTCAGCCGCTCTCAGCCGCCACCCGGACCGCTGTTCCCGCCGCCGTCGTCACCGGAGCCGCCTCCACCACCCGGTCCCGAGCTGTCGTCGGTGGGGTCTGCCGTGCCATCCGGGTCGGGCGTGTCGGTCGGGCGCTCGGTGTCGGTCGGACCGGGCGTGTCGTCCGGGTCGGCGGTCTCGCTCGGTTCAGCGGTCTCCGTCGACTCGGCCGTCTGGGATGGCGTCGCGCTCGCGCTGGGCTCCGCGGATGGCGGCGGCGAGGGGCTGAGGGTCGGCGCCGGCGTCTGGCTCGGGGATGGGAGCGCCGAAGGGGGCGTCGACGGGCTGGGGCCATCCGAGGGCAGCGGTGTCACGTCGATCGTCGGTGGCGGGCCGGCGAACAGCCGCGCCGCGCCGACCGCGGCGAGCGTCCCGACGGAGCCGATGGCCAGGGCCGCCAGCAGGACGAGCGCCAGGGCCTGGGCCCGGACCATCAGGGGTCGCCCGGTCCCCCAGGTGATGCGCCACGCGTCGCGGATGGCGGCGAGGACGCCGGCGACCGACCAGCCCCGTGCGAGCGGGACCGGCGGCGCCTCCGCCGCCACAGCGGTCATGACCCGGTCCTCGAAGTCGAAGGAGACGGCCGGCGTCGGCGCGACGACCGCGTCCTCCAGCCGGCGCGCGATGTCGAGCAGATCGGACAACGCGGCGACCTCGGCCGACGTCATCCCGGGCTGCTGCAGCTCGGCCGGATCGAAGCGGCGACCAGCGGCCGTCATCGCGCAGTCCCCTCGCCCATGGCCGCGCGCAACCTGGCCAGCCCGCGGTGCAGGTGCGTCTTGACGGTGCCGAGCGGCCGCCCGGTCTGGCGGGCGATCTCATCGAGAGTCGCGTCGGCGAAGAAGCGCAGGGCGACGACCTCGCGATACGGCTCCGGCAGGGCGAGCACCGCGCCTCGGACCTCGGCCGATCGCTCGTCGCGAACGGTCAGCATCGCCGGATCCGTGCGGGGCATGGCGTCGAGCGCGGCTCGGTCGGCGGCGCGATCGGCAGGTCCCTGGGTCGCGCCACCGTCATGTGCCGCGGGCTCCAGCCACGGCAGCGGCTTGCGCCGCTGTGCCTGCCGCAGGGCAAGTCGAACGGCGATCCGACCCAGCCACGCGCCGAACGGCCCATCGCCACGCCACGAGGCGAGCGACCGATACGCGGTCACGAACGCCTCCTGGGCGACGTCCTCGGCCTCGGCGTGATCGGCGAGGATCCGGTCGCAGATGCGGACGATGGCCGCGGACTCACGGTCGACCAGCAAGCGGAAGGCATCGCGGTCGCCATCGAGCACGGCCTGCACGATCGACCGGTCGTCCCGGTCGGATGCGAGGCGGCCGACGCTCCCCGGTCCGTCGCTGATGATCCCGCCTCCCATGCCGTTCGGCACCGCTCGCAACGGACATGTCGGACCGGCCCGCCGCCATCATGCCGTGGCGAGGGCCGATCCATGGTCCGCTGGCTCGTCGGGACACGCGGGTGGTGATGACGGTCAGCCGCCGCCAGGTCCGCTGTGGTCGTCGTGGTCATCGTCACCGCCGCCGGGACCGCTGTCGTCATGGTCGTCGCCGCCGTCGTCGTCGCCGTCGCCGGGACCGCTGTGGTCATGGTCGTCGTCGCCGTCGCCCGGGACCGCTCGTCGTCGCCATGGTCATCGGTCGCCTCGGCCGTTTCCGTCGGCTCCGCGGTCTCGCTCGGCTCGGCCGTCTCGGTGGGCTCGGCCGTCTCGCTCGGTTCTGCCGTCTCGGTGGGCTCGGCCGTCGGCTGGTCCGTCGGCTGGGCGGTCGGCGTGTCCGTCGGCTGCGCGGTCGGCTCGTCGGTCGGTTCGGCCGTCGGGGTATCGGTCGGATCGGCCGTCTCCGTCGGTCCCGTGGTCGCGGTCTCGGTCGCCTCCGCTGTGCCCGTCGCGGTGGCGGTCGGATCGACCTCGACGAGCTCGGCGCCGGGCGCCGACGGCCCACCGCCGTCGCCACCGAGGCCGTCAGTCGCCAGGGCCACCCCGGCCAGCAGGAACAGGGCCACGAGACCTGTTCCCAGGCTTCGGATCATCCGTCCATCGAGGGTCATCGCGTCGTCTCCCAGAGACGACCGGGCTCGTCGCCGGTCGCTGTCTCATCGAGACGATCCGCGACGAAAAGGTTTCAGGACGTGCGGCCGTGGCGTCTGGCCGGGACCAGGCCCGAGCTCAGTCGGTCTGGTCCACCACGGCGCCCGCACCGGTCCCATCGGCCGATGCCGGCTCGTCCGCGGTCCCCTCGAGCGACGGATCCTCCGCCCCGGCCGTCGGGCCGGCTTCGTCGCCCTCGTCGGTCGGACCGGGCTCCTCGGCGGTCTCGCTCGACGCCGCGACCGGCGGCCCCTCGTCACGGTCGATGACCAGGGTGCCGAGGCCGGCAGCCTCGAGCGCCGGTCCGAACGCATCGACGTCGCCGACGAGCACGATCGCCGCATGATCGACGTCGAGGTGCGCACCGGCAGCGGCGGCGACCGCGTCGACGTCCACGGCCTCGATCCGCGTCCGGTAGTCGACCAGCTCGTCGAGCGGCAGGCCGTGGACGGCCAGGCCGGCCAGGGCGCCGGCGACGGCACCCGGCGTCTCGAACCGGAGCGGGAAGACGCCGACCAGGAAGTCCCGGGCGGCCGCAAGCTCCTCCTCGGACACCCGCGTGTCGCGCATGCGCTCGAGCTCGGCCAGGGTGTCGATGACCGCCGGCACCGTGACCTCGGTGTTGACCGCCGCGCGGGCCGTGAATGGACCGGCACCGCGTCGCAGGTCGAACCCGGCGCCCGCGCCGTACGTGTAGCCCTTGGCCTCGCGGAGCTGCATGTTCAGCCGCGAGTTGAACAGCCCACCGAGGATGGCGCTCATCAGCGACACGGCGTGGAAGTCCGGGATCCGTCGGGGCAGGCCGACGTGGCCGATCCGGATCTCCGTCTGGACACTGCCCGGTCGATGGACGACCCGGACGAGCCGCCCGGATCCGGCCGCTCGGTCGACGGGTGCCCCGCCCGTGGCTGCGCCGGTGGCGCGATGCCAGCCGCCGAGCGCTGCCGCGGCCAGCGCGGCGACGTCCTGGCCGCCGAGGTCGCCGGCGACGACGAGCGTGGCCCGGCCCGGGTCGAGGGTCCGCTCGAACGCCCGGCGGGCGCTGTCCGCGGTCAGGCCCTCCACCGTCTCGCGCGTGCCGGCCGATGGCCGGTGATATGGCGCGTCGGCGGCGTAGATCGTGCCGATGTAGGTCTCGTCGGCACGGCGGCGCGGGTCGGCCTGGGCCTGCAGGAGGTCGTTGAGGCGCTCGTCCCGCAGGCGCTCGACCTCGGCAGCCGGGAACGTGGGACGGAGCAGGACCTCGGCCAGCAGGTCGAGTGCGGGGGCCAGCCGCGAGGCCGGCACGTCGACACCGATGCTCGTGGCGTCCCAACCCGCCTCGGCGTGGAGCGACGCTCCGAGCCGCTCGGATGCTTCGACAAGGGCGACCGCGTCGTAGCGCTCGGTGCCCTCGGTCAGGGCCCGCGCTGCCAGCACCGCCGAGCCGCCGGCGGCTGCCGGTTCGTCGGCGGCACCGATGGGCAGCACCAGGCTGGCCGTGACGAGTGGGCGGCCGGGCAGGTCGGCGATGAGGACGGTCAGCCCGTTGTCGAGCGTGGTTCGCCCGATGGTCGGGAAGTCGTAGGGGCGCGGCGTCCCCGGCGTCGGCCGGGTGGCGACCACGGGCCCGTCGCGCTCGACGGCGGTCATGCGGCCACCTCCTCGGCGTCGGCCTCGCCGGCCTCGGCGTCGACGGCCTCGCTGTCGGCGGGCGCCGCCTCGGGCAGGTAGGTCAGGACCAGCCGGTTGTCCGGTCGGAAGGTCGCCGCGGCGACCTCGAGGATCGCCTCCGGCGTGACCGCCAGGTAGCGACCGAGCATCCGGTTGATGAGGCCCGGATCGTCGAACAACGTGGCGTACATCGACAGCCGGTCGGCCCGCTCCTCGACCCGCTGGAGGGCGCCGAGCTCATCGGCCTCGATGAGCGCGAAGGCACGGGCCAGCTCATCCGGGCTGACCGGTTCGACGGCGAGCCGCTCCAGCTCCTCGAGGAACACCGCCTCGATGCGCTCGACGGACACGCCCGGTCGGGCGGTCACCCAGCCGGCACAGATCGACCCGCCGACGAAGCCGAGCGTGAACAGGGCGACGTCCTGGGCGATGCGCTCGTCGCGAACCAGCCGCCGATGGAGCCGGCTGCCCTTGCCGCCGGCCAGGATCTGGCCGGCCACGTCGAGGGCGTCGAGTCGCGGGTCACCGTAGACCGGCGCCCGGAATCCGAGGTACACCCGCGGCAGCGGGACCCGGTCGTGGACGATCTCGCGGCGCTCACCGCCGAGCGTCGGCGGCAGCGACAGGTCGCCGAGCGGCGGGATGTCGGGGTTCGCCGGGATGCCGCCGAAGTAGCGCTCGACGCTGGCCCGGACCTGGGCCGTGTCGACGTCCCCGACGACCGTCAACACGGCGTTGTTCGGGGCGTAGTACGTGCGGAAGAAGCCGCTGACGTCCTCGAGCGAGGCCGCGTCGAGGTCCTCCATCGAGCCGATCGTCGAGTGGTGATACGGGTGCTCCTCCGGGAACAGATGCCCCTGGAGCTTCTCCTGCCACGAGCCGTACGGTCGGTTGTCGTACGACCAGCGCTTCTCGTTCTTGACGACCTCGCGCTGGTTGTCGAGGTTCTCCTGGCTGAGCGCATCGAGGAGCGTCGCCATCCGGTCGGCCTCCAGCCAGAGGCCGATGTCCAGCTGGTGCGACGGCAGCGTCTCGAAGTAGTTCGTCCGGTCGAGCCAGGTCGTCCCGTTCATCGTCCCGCCGGCGGCCTGGATGAGCGCGATGTGCTCGGCCTTGGCGACATGCCGGCTGCCCTGGAACATGACGTGCTCGAACAGGTGGGCGAACCCGGTCTTGCCCGGCTGCTCGTGCTTCGAGCCGACGTCGTACCAGACGTTGACCGCGACGACGGGGGCGAGGTGGTCCTCGGCGACGATGAGCCGCAGGCCGTTGGCCAGGCGCTCGTCGCTGAACTCGACGGTGGGGACGATGGTCGGCACGCAGCCCTCCGGGATGGGGGTGACAGGGGCGATCGGCGAGTGCGACCGATCGTAGCGCCTCCCCGCGATCGGCACCGAATTGTCCGCGAACGAACGAAACACTTGACATGACCCACGATGAAGAGTTAGATATCCATCTAACACACGTTAGAAGCCGAGGACCACCGACCGACATGGCCGCCCGACCCAGCAAGCAGACCGCGACCGCTACCGCGCCCCGTCCGACATCGGGCCTGACCGCCCCGCGTGTCCGTGACTTCGCGACCTCGGCGGCCGGTTTCCGGATCGAGTGGGACATCCGATCGATCTTCGACTTCCTGTTCAGCCTGAGTGACGAGGACGGCTTCCCGCACGACCTACTGGAAATCGACCGGACCTGGATCGGCGAGGCCCGAGCGACCCTCGCCGCCGCCCATCCCGATGAGGCGCTGGTCGTCGGTTCGGACATCGCCATCCTCGTCGGCTCATTTGCCGTCGAGCATCCCGAGCTCCGGACCGTCGACACGTTCCTCGATGCCCTGGAGGCGACGCCGACCCAGGCGCTGCTGTCGACGATGTTGTGCGACCTCATGACCGATCCTGACCTCGGCTCCCTCGTCATCCCGGCGTCCGACCGGCGATCGCGATGCCCTCACGGCCCTGCGCGAGGCCATCCCCGAGCATAAGGTCGGACTCCAGGTCCTCCTCGAGGATCCCGCCGACGGGCTCGCCCGACTCATCGCGATCCTCCGGACATGGGCCGTCTCGTTCGCCGAGGTCGAGCCCAGGATCCTCGCCTACCTGGAACGCGACCACGCGCTGCGCGCGGTCGATCGCGGGCTGATGACCGGCACCGACCTCATCGAGCGCACGACCGGCGGCATCCGCTGGCTCCCGGAGGCCAGCATCAAGCGGGTCGTCCTCGCCCCGACCTACTTCAGCCGGCCATACAACATCCTGCTTGCCGGGCTGGACTGGCGGTTCTTCGCCTATCCGGTCGCCGACGAAGCGCTGGAGGCCGCGGATCGGCTGGCCCCGCCGCAATCGGTCGTGCGGCTCCACCGGGCCCTCGGCGACGACACACGCCTGCGCATCCTCAAGCTGCTCGCCGGGCGGGACCTCTACCTGACCGAGATCGCCCAGCAGCTGGACCTGTCCAAGCCGACCATCAAGCACCATCTCGCGCAACTGCGAGCCGCCGGGCTCGTGACCGTCGTCGAGGCCGGGTCGGTCATCTACTACAGCCTCCGCCGCGAGCGCATCGAGTCGGCTTCCGCCGACCTCGAGAGCTTCCTCACTCCCTGACCCCACCAGCCCGCTGTAGCGGCCGTACCCCCGGCTGGCCACCGGTTAGATAGCCATCTAACACCTAGGAGGACGAAATGAACCCGATGATCGTTGGCTTCGTCCAGGATCGGACCGAAGTGCTGCAGCGCGTCGCCGCCGACATCCGACGCGAGCGCGAGCTGCGCTCCACCGTCGAAGCGCTGCCCGTCGACCAGCCTGCGCCGACCCCGTTCCCGATCGCTGTCGACGTCCGCAGCCCTGCAGTGCGGCGAATCGCCGACCGTCTCGACCGCCCGTCACGCCGCCTGAACCACCCGCGCCGGCACTCCCGTCCGGTGCGCAGCGCCCCGGCTCCCATCGGCCGTCGTCCCGCCCTCCGCTGGACGGCGGCCGGTCCGTGTCAGATCGGCAGGAGCACGAAGACGATGGTGATGACCGCGGCGATGGCCGACATGTAGCCGGTCATCACGAGCGCGGCACGACGATCGGCGGCCCGGTCGGCGTCCTCGGTCACGTGGTCCGGTCGCCCGATCGCCCCGAAGTTGCGGATGCCCTGCATGGCGAACCCGACGCAGAAGTGGCGGCGCGCCTGCTCGAGCGAGACGAGGCCGCCGGCGAGCGGCACGAAGACGAGCAGCCGCAGCCAGGCCGGCGCACCGATCGCCACCAGGACGATCCCGATCGCGACCGCGATGCCGACGCCGATCAGCCCGGCGCGGCGGCGTTGGGCGATCTCCTCCGGTCCGATGTTGCACGCGCCCGCGCGATAGGCGTCGCCGGAGTCGGCGTAGTGGATGGTCATCGCGGTGTCGGTCCTCTGCGGTCTTGCCCTACGGTCCGGTTCGTCCATGGTCGGCGCCCGGATGTCGGGTCCTCTCGTAGACTCCGCCCCATGACAGCACATCTACGCCGAATGCGCGCGCGCCCGCTCCTCCTCCTGCTCCTGCTCGCGATCGCGGCCATCGCACCGAGCGGTGTCGCCGCCCACGCCGAGCTCGAGGAGACCGTACCCGCGGCCGACGCCACGGTGGAGGGATCGCCGACCGAGGTCTCCGCAACGTTCAGCGAGGCGCTCCTCGCGGATGGCTCCAGCCTGCACGTTCCGCGGCGCCGACGGGGACGGACATCGCAGCGGGAAGTCATCGACTCGGGACGACCCGGCGCGGCTCGTCATCCAGGATCTCCCGGATCTCGCCCCCGGGGAGTACGAGGCGCGCTGGGTCGCCGCGACCGACGACGGTCACCTCGAGCGCGGGCACATGGACGTTCACCGTGGTCGCGGCGCCGTCTCCCTCCCCCAGCCCGAGCCCGAGCCCGACGGCAGCCCCGAGCGCGACCGCGGCGCCGAGCGCGACCGCGGCGCCGTCCCCCGCCGCCTCCCCGTCGGTCGCCCCGTCGCCGTCTCCGTCAGGCGGTGATGCCGGCCAGGCCGCCAGCGGCACGGACGTCATCCTGCCGATCGTCGCGGCCCTTGCCCTGGTGGCGATCGTCGGGCTGTACCTGCTGACCCGGCGCGGCCGGACGACGCCACCGGCGTGAGCCCGACTCGTCGCTGGCGGCTGGTCGCCGCCGGTGCCACCGCGCCCGTGGCCGCCCTGCTCCTGCCCGGAGCGGTCCTGGCGCATTCGCTCAACGTGACGTACCAGAGCCGGCTGCCATTGGCCGTCTACGTCGCCGGCGCCGCGGCGACCGTCGCCCTGTCGTTCATCTTCGTCCTCGTCCGCGACGTCCGGGCCACCCGCCCCGACCTGTCCGACCCTGGCCATCTCCCGCCGGCCGCCATCCGCATCGGCCTGCGTGTGGCGGGACTCCTCGGCTGGGCCTGGATCATCGCCCAGGGCATCATCGGCGGCGAGAGCGACGGCAACGTCGCGTCCCTGTTCCTGCGGGTCTACGGTTGGGTCCTGGTGGCGATGCTCGCCGTCATCGTCGGACCCGTCTGGCACTTCCTCGACCCGTTCTCGAGCATCCACGACATGCTGGCGTGGGTCGTCCGACGCCTGGGCATCCGGCCCTGGGACCTGGCGGAGTACCCGGCGGGCCTCGGTCGCTGGCCGGCCGCGATCGGGTTCATCGTCATCGTCTGGCTGGAGCTGGTCCTGGACGCCGGCCCGGGCATCCTGTTCATCGTCCTGGTCGGCTACACGGTCCTGAGCCTGGCGATGATGGCCCAGTACGGTCGGGACGAATGGCGCTCCCATGGCGACGTGTTCAGCGTCTGGTTCCGGCTCCTCGGGCGGCTCGCGTTCTGGCGTCTCGTCGACGAGGAGGGCCGCGTCGCCCGACGTCCGTTCGCCAGCGGCCTGCTCGAACCCGGCTTCATGCTCGCCGACGTCGTGGTCGTCGCCCTCGGCGTCGGGTCGATCCTGTACGACGGTCTGTCCCAGACGCAGATCTTCTTCGACCTGTTCGGTGGGTTCCCATCCATCCCGCTCGCGACCGCGGTGATGCTCGGGTTCCTGGGCATCGTCATCGCCGCGGCCCTGGCGGTGACCCGGACCGTCGGCATCGGGGCGACGGCCGCCGGCCTCATCCCGATCGCTGCCGGCTACCTGTTCGCCCACTACCTCACGTACGTCCTGATCGACGGCCAGCGCATCGTCATCGCCCTGTCCGACCCGTTCCAGCGCGGCTGGGACCTCATCGGCTTCGCCTTCCACGAGCCCGACGGGTCGTGGCTGCCGCCGGGCCTCGTCTGGACCCTGCAGCTTGCCGCGGTCGTCGGCGGCCACATGCTCGGGGCGTGGGCCGGCCACGTCGTCGCGGCGATGGAGGCACCGGCCGGCCTGACGCAGACCCAGGTCCGCAACCGGCAGATCCCGCTCGCCATCGTCATGGTCACGCTGACGACCCTGACCCTGTGGTCGCTCGGGCAGGCGATCGTGGTGACGCCGCCGGAGTGAGGTGGCCTCATCCGGCGGGCGTATCGTCCATTCGGCCGAAGCGGAGTGTCCCGTGCCCACCGCCACCTACATCGGGGTGATCCAGGCGTCAGCCGACGAGGTCTTCGCCTTCGTGGCCGACGCCGAGAACAACGCCTCCTGGCACGAGCATGTGCGCGAGACCCGGTGGATCGACGAGGGACCCACCCGTCTCGGGCGTCGCGCCCGCCAGGTCGGGCACCTGTGGGGGCGGGACTGGACGTTCGTGGCCGAGGTCGCCGAGTGGGACCCTCCCAACCACGTCGCGTTCCAGGTCATCGAGGGCTACCGCGTCCGGACGTCCATCAGCGTCGAACCCGCCGACGGCGGGGCCTCCCGTGTGACGCTCACCGTCCGCACGCCACGCTTCCCGGGCCCGGGCGTGGACGCCCTCGCGAGCCGGCTCATGCAGCGGGCCACCCGCGATCGCGAGAATGGCGACTTCCGACGCCTCCGCAAGGCCCTCGAGCGGCCCGCCGGTCCCTGACACCGCGCCGCACGGCGGGCGGGCGGCCATCAGGCCTGGTCAAGACCGATCAGGGGAAGTACATCTCACTTGGGTCCACGAGTTCGCCGCCTGGGTTCTGGCCGCCCACCACCAGGACGACGCCGTCGGCCAACCGGGTGGCGGTATGACCGGACCGGGCATCGGCCATCGCCACCGTGGGCGACCACGACGCGGTCACCGGGTCGTACACCTCGGCAGACCGGCCGGTTTCCAGTTCGTCCGGTCCGTAGCCGCCGACCACCAGGACTTCGCCGCTCTCCAGTCGGGTCGACGTCGATCCGAAGCGAGCGTGCTGCATGTCGTCCGTCGGCGCAAAGGTGCCGCTGCTCGGGTCGTAGATGACCGCTGTGCCCTGCTGCCCCATCCGTGACACGAGGACCGTGCCATCGAGCAGCATGGTGGCCGCGTGCTTCGCGCGCCCATCGTCCAGGCCGCTCGTGGCGGTCCAGACCGCATCCGACGGTTCCCAGATCTCCGCCGACGCGAGTGTCGTGTTCATCGGCCCCGTCTCATCGGTCTCGCTGCCGATCCCACCGACCACAAGGATGTCGCCATCTGGCAGGACGGTGGCCGTGTGCGCTGCTCTCGCCTCGAGCATCGGCGCAGCCATGATCCAGGACGCCGCCCCCGGCCGCAGGACCTCCACGCTGGCGATCGGGGCGCCATTGCCGCCGTTGTAGGTCGAGCCGCCGGCGACCATGACGGAACCGTCCGCCAGGAGTGCGGCGGTGTGGGCGGTGCGCGCATCGTGGAGGGGCGGGCCCGCCACCCATGTCCCTTCTCGTGGATCGAATCGCTCTGTCGATGCGACGGGCTGCACCGTGTCGGGGTCAGACCACCCGCCGACGACGAGGACCGTGCCATCGGGGAGCACGGTCGCCGTATGCCCCGTGCGACCGGCGTCGAGCGAGCCGGCAGCGGCCCATGTACCGGAGGCGGGGTCGTAGACCTCGGCTTCGTCGATGGAGGTGCCACCGCTGCTCCCGCCGACGACCAACACCCTGCCATCCCGCAGGAGCGTCGCGGAGTGACCCTGACGAGGGATCAGGAGGGAGCTGGTGACGCGCCCAGCTTGTCGGGTAGGCCGTCTCGCGGGGACTCGGCGGTCGCTGGCTCGGCGACGGCAGCGCGGCGGCCGGGCTCGGCGATGCGCTCGAACTCGGCATCGGGGAGGTCGTCAGCGAGCGCGTCGCGACGGGGGAAGCGGACGGGGCCGGATCGCCGGCGACGTCGACGCCGCGGCGCCCGTGCATGCCGAGAGCAGCATGCAGACGATCACGATCCCGAGTCTTTGCATCGGACGACCTCCAGCGCGATTGCCGGTGTGACGCTGGACTCAGGGATGTTGCTCCGCGTCTACATGTCGGCCTGCCGACAGGTGCCCATCCCGAGATCGGGCGCCGGCCGCCGGATGCCGCGCCTCAGACCGGGACGGCGACTCGCGGACGCCCGGGGTCCGGGACCCAGGAGTCGAGTGACCGGACCGAGCTGAGCGCCTCTGCGATGTCCGGGGCGAGGGCCTCGGCCGCGGCGACCGCCGTCTCCATCGCGGTCAGGCAGAGGATGCCCTCGGCGACCGCGGCGTGACGGATGGCGGCCGCGTCGCGGACCGCCCCGGAGCGCGGGGACGGCGTGTTGACGACGAGGCGGACCTCGCCGCTCGCGATGACGTCGAGGATCGGCGACCTCGCCGATCGACTCGTCCGGCGGCCTCGCCGAGCTTGGCCACGGGCCGGCGTCGTAGCCCGCCGCCGCAGCGCGCGGCGCGTCCCGGGCGTGGCCGCCAGTCGATAGCCCGCGCCGGCCAGGGCCGCGGCGAGCGCGGCAGCAGTCTCCTTGTCGCGGTCGGCGATCGACAGGAGGGCGAGCGTCCCCGTTCGCGCCCGGGCGCGGCGGCACGAGCGAGGCAGCCAGCAGGGCCTTGGCCAGCGCCACCCGCGGGTCCTCGTGCAGGCCGATGACCTCGCCGGTCGACTGCATGCCCGGACCGACCGACGGGTCGACGCCGCGCAGCTTCGCCGTCGAGAAGGCCGGCGCCTTGACCGCCACGAACGGCGGCGGCGGCAGCAGTCCGCCGGGCCAGCCCAGCTCGTCGAGCGTCGCGCCGAGCGACGATCCGGACCGCCAGCGCGACCATGGGCACGCCGGTCACCTTGGAGAGGAACGGCACGGTGCGGGAGGCGCGCGGGTTGACCTCGATGAGGTAGACGCCGTCCTCGCGGACGATGAACTGGGCGTTGACCAGGCCGCGCGCCCCGAGCGCCAGCACGATCCGCTCCATCGTCGCCACGATCAGGTCCTGGTCGCCCTCGCCGACGGTCTGCGGCGGGAACACGCCGACGCTGTCGCCGCTGTGGACGCCGGCCCGCTCGACATGCTCCAGCAGCCCCGGGATCAGCACGTCCTCGCCGTCGCTGACCGCGTCGACGTCGACCTCGACGCCCTCGAGATAGCGATCGATGCGCACGGGCCGATCCGGGTCGACGACCGTGGCCAGCGCGAGCTGGCGCTCCAGGTCCTCCGGGCGAGTAGCAGAAGTCGATGGCCAGGCCGCCGATGACGAACGACGGGCGGACGATGACCGGGTAGCCGATCCGCTCGGCGAGGGTCAGCGCCTCCTCGACGCTGTGGGCCATCCCGCCCTCCGGCTGCGGGATGCCGAGCCGGTCGAGCAGGGCGGAGAAGCGGACGCGCTCCTCGGCCTGGTCGATGGCCTCGAGGTCCGAGCCGAGCAGCGGCACGCCACCGGCGGCCAGCGGCGCGGCGAG
Organism: uncultured Chloroflexia bacterium; assembly: GCA_963776925.1. GTDB lineage: Bacteria > Chloroflexota > Limnocylindria > Limnocylindrales > CSP1-4 > SPCO01. The sequence goes on from CAVZON010000001.1 coordinate 208,257, forward strand.
GTTGAGCGGCGTCTGGCCGCCGAACGCGACGACGGCCGGCAGCAGCCGTGCGGTCCGTCGGCCGCGGCGTCTCGGCGTCGATGACGCTGCGCACGCTCTCCGGGTCGAGGGGCTCGAAGTACAGCCGCGACGATGCGTCGAAGTCGGTCGAGACGGTCTCCGGGTTCGAGTTGATCATCACCGCCTGCCAGCCCGCGCTGGCGCAGCGTGTCGGCGGCCTGGACCGCGCAGTAGTCGAACTCGATGCCCTGGCCGATGCGCACCGGCCCGCTGCCGATGACCAGCGCCGCCGGGCGCTCGACCGGCGGTGCCTCCGGGGCGGAGCCGGCCGCGGCGTAGGTGGCGTAGAAGTACGGCGTCTCGGCCGCGAACTCGGCCGCGCACGTGTCGACCATCGCGTAGCCCGGGCACGATGCCGAGGGCGAGCCGCGCGGCCGCGCAGCGCGTCCGTGTCGACGCCGGCCAGCCCGGCGAGGTCCTTGTCGCCGAACCCGGCCCGCTTGACCGTGGCCAGCAGCTCGCCGGCCTCGGCGTCGCCCGGGTCGGCCAGCCGCTGGCCCCATCGCCGTCGTCTCGTGCTCGAGCGCGACGTTGCGGCCCATCTCGGCGAGGAACCAGGCCGAGATCCCGGTCGCCTCGCCGATGACCGCCTCCGGCACGCCGCGACGGAGCAGGCCGAGCAGGCGCCACAGCCGCGAGTCCGACGGCGCGAGGAAGCGCTTCAGGACGATCGGCGCGCCGCTGCGCTGGGCGAAGCGGGTCGACTCGCACGCCTCGCCGCGCTCGTCGATCCAGCGGATCGGCTCGTCGGCCTCGGGATCGCCGGCGTAGACCGCGGCGAGGTAGTCGAACGTCGGGGTCCACGTCGGATCCTCGGCCAGCGGCCCGACCCCGGCCTGCTCGAGGCCGCGCAGCGCCTTGTTGAGCGCGGAGCCGAACGTGCGGTCGATGGCCATGACCTCGCCGGTCGCCTTCATCTGGCTGCCCAGCGTCCGGTCGGCCGACGGGAACTTGTCGAACGGGAAGCGCGGCAGCTTGACGACGACGTAGTCGAGCGCCGGCTCGAAGGCCGCGACGGTCGTGCCGGTGACGACGTTGGGGATCTCGGCCAGCCGCCGCCCGACGGCGATCTGGGCCGCGACCCGGGCGATCGGGTAGCCGGTCGCCTTGGAGGCCAGCGCCGACGACCGCGACACGCGCGGGTTGACCTCGATGACCGCGTACTCGGTCGAGTCGGGCGACAGGGCGAACTGGACGTTGCAGCCACCCTCGACGCCGAGCGCCCGGATGATGGCGAGCGCCGCGCTGCGCAGGCGCTGGTGGACCGCGTCGGTCAGGGTCTGGACCGGGGCCACGACGATCGAGTCGCCGGTGTGCACGCCGAGCGGGTCGACGTTCTCCATCGAGCACACGGCGATGCACGTGTCGTCGGCGTCGCGCATGACCTCGTACTCGATCTCCTGCCAGCCGACCAGGCAGCGCTCGACCATGACCTGGCCGATGGGGCTGGCCCGCAGGCCGGACCGGACGATCTCGCGATAGGCCGCCTCGGTCTCGACGATGCCGCCGCCCGTGCCGCCGAGCGTGAAGGCCGGCCGGACGATGGCCGGCAGGCCGATCGTCGTCGAGCGCCGGTCTCGACGTCCGTCGGCTCGTCGCCCTCGACGATGTAGCTCGGGGCGTACGGCTGGTCGATCCGGTCGAGCAGGTCGCGGAACGCCTCGCGGTCCTCGGCCATGTGGATCGCCTCGAGCGGCGTGCCGAGGAGGCGGATCGCGTGGCGCTCGAAGACGCCGGCCTCGGCCAGCTTCGTCGCCAGGTTCAGCGCGGTCTGGCCGCCCAGGCCGGCGAGCAGGCCCTCGGGTCGCTCCGCGGCGATGACGGCCTCGACCGCCTCGACGGTCAGCGGCTCGAGATAGATGGCGTCGGCGACCTGGGGGTCGGTCATGATCGTGGCCGGGTTGGAGTTGACGAGGATCGTCCGGACGCCCTCGGCGCGCAGCGCCCGGCAGGCCTGCGTCCCGGCGTAGTCGAACTCGGCGGCCTGGCCGATGACGACCGGGCCGCTGCCGAGGATGAGGACCGACGCCGGCTTGGCGCCGGGTCGGGTCACGCGACGGGTTCCGCGGGGCGCCGCGCACGGCGGCGACGAAGCGGTCGAAGACCGCGAGGGCGTCGAGCGGGCCGGGCGAGCCCTCGGGGTGGTACTGGACGGTCTCGATCGGCTTGTCCGCGTGGCGCAGCCCCTCGACCGAGCGGTCGTTGAGGTTGAGCTGGCTGACGTGGAAGCCGGACGCGGCCGGCAGCGACTCGCCGACGACCTGGACCTCGTGGTTCTGGGCGGTGACCTGGACCAGACCGAGGTCGACGTCGTGGACCGGGTGGTTCGCGCCGTGATGCCCGAACCGGAGGCGGCGGGTGTCGGCGCCGGCGGCCCGCCCGACGATCTGGTGGCCGAGGCAGATGCCGAGCAGCGGCCGGCCGTCGTCGATGACCGCGCCGGGCGAGCGCGACCTGTGCCTCGAGGCGTGCCGGGTCGCCCGGGCCCGGCGACAGGATGACCCCGTCGACGTCGCTGGACAGGACCTCGGCCGCGGTCGTCGTGTGCGGGAAGACGCGGACGCGAGCGCCGCGATGGCGCATCGCCCGGACGATGTTCGACTTCAGGCCGAGGTCGACGATGCCGACGAGCGGGCCGCCCTCGTCGGACGCCCCGAACTCGGTGATCGCCGGGGGCGAGACCTGCGACACGAAGTCCTGGTCCTCCCAGCGCGGTGACGGCCCGGGCGGCGGCCGTCGGCGGCCTCGCGATCGGTCTCGCCGGGCGCGGTCACGATGCCGCGCAGGGAGCCGTTGGCGCGCAGGTGCCGGGCGAGCGCCCGCGTATCGACCCCGGCGATGGCCGGGATGTCGTCGTCGCGCAGCAGGGCGGCGAGCTGGCGGGCGTCCTCCAGGACGGCGGCGGTGGCGTTGGCCACGACGAGCGCCCGGAGCCACGGCCGGCGCGACTGGTCGTCGGCCACGAGCCGGCCGTAGTTGCCGATGAGCGGGTAGGTCATGACCACGACCTGGCCGGCGTACGAGGGGTCGGTGCAGACCTCCTGGTAGCCGGTCTGGCTGGTGTTGACGACGAGGTCCCCGCCGGCCTGGGTCGGGGCGCCGAAGGCGACGCCCGGGAACACGGTCCCGTCCTCCAGTGCCAGCAACGCCGGTCCCAGATCCCCGATCCGCGGATCGACGATGGCGCTGGATCGCGGCAACGGTGGGACGATCACGCGACGGCGACGTCCGACACAAGAAACGACCCACCCGCCGCGAGGGCGTGGTGGGCGTGGGCGTGCGCTGACATCCGGTGCCTCCTTCGCCGGCCTCACGGGACCGGTACGCCGGTCTCTCAGGGCCGGCCATGCAAGGACGTCGTCAGGGTAGCAGTTTCGGGCCGGGGCACGGGTGGGCGTCGACCATCCGGGCCTGCCATCATCGACCGGTCATGCCCGACCGCCCAGCCTCCCCGATGCGCATCCAGCTCACCGACGATCGCCGCGCCGCGCTGCGTCGCGCGGTCCAGAACCACTTCACCAACGAGTTCGACGAGGAGCTCAGCGACTTTCGTGCGGACGGCCTCGTCGAGTTGTTCGTCCGCGAGCTCGGCCCGCCGGTCTACAACCAGGGCGTCCGGGATGCCGCGGCCTACATCGCCGGGAAGCTCGACGACATCGAGGGCGACGTCGTGGAGCGTGAGCCACCCGCCTGACCGGCTCGGCGGATCGCCGGCCGGGCGATACTGGAGCCGTGACCGACCAGCCGCCCCCGGACCGAGACCCTGACGAGCCAGCCCCTGCGACCGACGTCGACGTCGATGGCGCGTTCGTCGCGCTCGGACTGGCCGCGCCGTTGGTCGTGGGCCTGACCGCCCTCGGCTACGAGGAGCCGACGCCGATCCAGCGTGAGGCGATCCCGCCCCTCCTGGCGGGTCGCGACATCCTCGCCGAAGCACCGACCGGCACCGGCAAGACCGCGGCCTTCGCCCTGCCCATGCTCCAGCGGCTCGCCGGCGAGGGTCGTGGGCAGCCATCCGCACCGCGCGGGACTCGTCCTCGTCCCGACCCGCGAGCTGGCGATGCAGGTCGCCGAAGCCATCCATCGCTACGGCCAGCCGTTCGGCCTGCACGTGCTGCCGGTGTACGGCGGCCAGGCCATCAGCCAGCAGACGCGAGCGCTCCGCCGCGGGGTCGACATCGTCGTCGCGACACCGGGTCGCGCCGTCGACCACCTGACCCGTGGCCCGCTGTCGCTCGCCGCGGTCGAGGTCGTCGTCCTCGACGAGGCCGACGAGATGCTCGACATGGGCTTCGCCGAGGACCTCGAGACGATCCTCTCGTCGACGCCGCCGGAGCGCCAGACCGCGCTGTTCTCGGCGACGATCTCGCCGCCGATCGCGCGCATCGCCGGCCGCCATCTGCGCGACCCGATCCGGGTCCTGGTCAAGCCGGAGCGGCGCCGGCGGCGACGCCGCCGAGCGCGTGCGCCAGGTCGCCTATGTCGTCCGGCGCGCGGACAAGCCGGTCGCCCTGGGCAGGATCCTGGACCTCGAGGACCCGACCTCGGCCCTGGTGTTCGCGCGGACCCGCGGCGAGGTCGACGAGCTCGCCGAGCGCCTGGCGGCGCACGGCCACGACGTTGCGGCGATCCACGGCGGGATGACCCAGGAGCAGCGGGATCGGGTGATGGGCCGCTTCCGCGACGGGTCGCTCGACATCCTCGTCGCCACGGACGTCGCGGCGCGCGGCCTGGACATCGATCACGTCTCGCACGTCGTCAACTTCGACATCCCGCCGAACCCGGAGGCCTACGTCCACCGCATCGGACGGACGGGGCGGGCCGGTCGCAGCGGCGTCGCGATCACCCTCGTCGAGCCGCGGGAGCACCGCCTGCTCCGCAACATCGAGCGGGCGACGCGGCGGCCACTCGACGTGGCGCCGGTCCCGACCATCGGCGACCTTCGCGAGCGTCGGCTGGAGGCGCTCGAGGGCCAGGTGCGGGACCGGGTGGCGGGTGGCGAACTGGATCGGTACCGCTCGACCGTCGAGTCACTGGCCGGGGAGCTTGACCCGCTCGACGTCGCGATGGCGGCGCTGGCCCTGGCCGAGGATGCGAGTGGCCGCGCCGGCGTGGAGGAGGGTGGCGACATCGCGCCGGCCCGCCTGTTCGATGACCGGCCACCGGCACAGGGTGGGCGACCACCCGGCCCGGGCGGACCGATGCGACCCGGACCGGGCGTGCCGATGGGCCCCGGACCCGGTGGGCCGCGCTACGAGGGACCGTGGGTCCGGCTGTGGGTCGGTGCCGGTCGGAGCACGGGCCTGCGTCCGCAGGACCTGGTCGGGGCGATCACCCACGAGGCGGGCGTGCCCGGCCGCGTGGTCGGGGCGATCCGGATCGCCGAGCATCACGCGCTCGTCGACGTGGCCGCGGAGGTCGCCGACGGGGTGATCCAGGCGCTCCGCACCGCCACGATCCGTGGGCGAACGGTGCCGGTGCGGCCGGACCGCGAAGGGCCGATGGGGCCGCCTCGACACGCCGAGCCGGTGGTGGCTCGCGGCCGTGGCGTGCACCCGGCACACGGACGCCCAGCAGGGCCGGCACGACCGATCCGCCCGCGCGAGCCGCGCCCGCGCTGATCCGGGTCAGGACGGCGATGCTCCCCGAGTCACCCCAGGGAGCATCGCGCGTGGGAGGCGCTCGTCGCGCGGGTCAGTCGCCGTCGCCGCGCGTGATGTTGCCGCGGATCTCACCCGGCTGGTACGTGTTGGTGTGCGCGTTGGCGTACGTCGCGCCGTTGCGCATCGCCCGGATGAGCTCACCGAACTCGCCAGCCGTGATGCCCTTGTCGGTCGGTCCCACGACGTTCGCCGCCGTGACCGTGCCTTCGACGACCCCATCGGCCGGGCAGGCCGGCTTGCCGCCGCCGCCACACAGGAAGGCGATGACGCCACCGTTGACGTCGGGTCGGGCGAAGTGGATGTGGGCGAACAGCGGGGTCTCGCTGAAGTCCCGGAGTTCCAGCCGATAGCTCAGCGTGTCGTCGCCTTCCAGGCGGGCGGTGAACCGACCGCTGGCCGCCGACGAGATGGACGGGACTTCGTGATACCCGTCGAGGCTCGCCTTGAAGGTGCGATGGCCATCGCCGGCGACCATCGGGGCCAGGGCGATCATCAGCAGGCTGCCCCCGACGATGCCGAGCAGCAGGGTCTTGCGCATTCCCATCCTCCTGTCCGTGGGCGGCCGGGCATGACCGCCCCGTGGGAGTGGGTACGTCGAGACGGCCCGACCGGTTCGCGAGCGACACGATCCGAGTGACGGCCGCCGTGTAGGTTCCGCACGGATCCGAGGGGACCGGCTAAGGAGATGGATGAACCTGCCATCCGCAGTCAGGTTGGCCACCACCGCGCTGATCGTCGTATTCGTCGGCGCGTGTGGTGCGGCTGCCTCCACGAGCGATCCGATCGAGGGCGCGCCGACGCCGATGTCGAGTCGGCTGCCCTCGAGGTCGCCCCAGCCATCGATCGGTCCGAGCTCGTCGACCGAAGAGGCTGCAGCGGAGCCCCGACAGCGGAGCCGACCGACTGGGACCGCAGCGCCCGACGACCCGCCGAGCGGCCCACGTTCGACGTCGGGTTGATGATGGTCACCGTCTCCGACCGGGTCCGGGTCCGATCCAGACCATCGACCGGGAGGGAGTCCGCGAAGTACGAGCCGGTCTTGCCGCTGGACACCGCGTTGCATGCCCTGGAGGGACCCGTCAGCGGGGACGGGTATTGGTGGTACCGGGTCGAGCTGGAAACGCCGAGCCAGCACCTCATCGGCGGGATCACGCGAGGGCTGGGTCGCCGTCGCCGATCACGATGGAACGCCGTGGGTCGACGACCTGGTCGACGTCACGCCCGGCCCGCCCGCTCCGCCGACGATCCGCGGGTGGCCGACCGTCCGGCGAGACTCGACGGTCCTTCTCGGCAGCGGCACCTTTGACACCGAGACCGGGATCAGCGTGCCCATCGAGGTCCACGGCCTGCTCCCGGGGACCGAGGTCACGATCGAGGTCGAGGGCGACTACGAGGTCGATTGGATGTGCGGCGGCGGTCCGGAGGGCGAGCTCGGCGCCGGGTTGATCGACGCCGGGACGACGAGCGGCAGCGTCGTGAACCGGTTGACGTTCACGGTCGGTGACGACGGGATGGGGATGGCCGATCCTGAGCTCAAGGCCGAGCCACCGGACGCGCCGTGTCCACCCGAATATCCCGGGCCGATGTTCGCCGTGGCCCGGCGATGGGACGACGTGCGCGTGCGGGACATTCAGCGGTCCCTGGTGCTCACGCCCCCGCCACATGAGAGTGCTGACACGTTCTGATGCGATGCAGGGAGCTGACTGGCCTGCTGACCTGGCGACCCGCTCGGTGACCGATCCGCTAGGCCGTCGGACCGCGGTGCGGACGCGACGACGCGCGGCGCGAACTTGAGTGGCAGCTCGAGCTGGCGGGGCGGCTTAGGCTGGACGTCGCGTTCGGTGCCGGTCGCCTCGCGGTAGGCGCCGCGCAGCTCCTCGATCCGTTCCCGGATCACGTCCTCGTCATCCCGGTCGTTCGTCTGTTCGATGACGTGCTCCAGCGCGCGCCATTCGGCCAGGATCCGTTCCGGGGGTCGCGTCGTCTTCGTCGGCACGGTCGGTACTCCGCTCCGTCAGGGACGAGGAATGTACACCGCCCGTCCGATGGCTTCAGTGCTTCGCGGCGGTGATCCGGCATCTAGGACCGGAGGCTGCAAAGGATTGGCTACCATCGCGAGATGGACGATGACCCTGTCGGAACCAACCCGACGCTGTACCGCGTGGTCATGGAGAACGAGCGTGTCCGCGTCCTTGAATACCGGGATCGTCCCGGGGATCGGACGACGCCGCACCGGCACCCGGACAGTGTGATGGTCACGCTGACCAGCTTCCGTCGCCGACTTACGCAGGGCGACCGTGTCGCGGAAGTCGTGCTGGAGGCCGGTCTGACGCGATGGCTGCCGGCGCAAGAACACGCTGGCGAGAACATCGGCACCACGGAAACGCACGTGTTGTTCGTGGAGCTGTTGGAGGATGCGGGTCCCGTGGAAGCCAGCGGGCTCGGGCCGACGGAGACCTAGCCGAGCGCCTAGCCACGACTGCAGCTGGAGCCCTGACGCCGGATCCGTCAGGCGAAGTCGATCCGCATCACCACCCGACGCAGGGTCGGGTGGCTGACCTCCGCGAAGCCGGCGTCGGCGAAGATGCTGCGGGCGCCGACGTGCAGCTCGCTCGAGGGGTCCTGACCGGCTCCAGGAGCATCGGGTAGCCCTCGAGCGCCCGCGCCCGCGCTCCCGGGCGAAGTCGACGGCCGCCCGAACGGGTGCCCGGCTGATCCCTCGGCGGCGATACCCGGCCCGGGTGAAGACGCAGGTCACGGCCCAGACGCTGTCGTCGGTCCTGTCCTCGGCTCGACCCTTCCCACGGGACCCGGTAGACCCGCAGCGGGCCCGGGTACGCGGTGCGCGGCTCGACCGCGCAGCAGCCCACGGGCTCCCCATCGAGGTAGGCGACGAGGCCGCTGGTCGAGGTGGCAGCGGGATCGCCAGCAGTGCGTCTGGGCCAACAGGCGCTCCGCCCGCGCCTCGGCCGGGAACGAGGAGAACCGCCTCCTTCGGCTGCAGCTTGTACCGCTGGCATCTGGCACCGGGACGCATCGCCGCGGCCACCGAAGACCGCCTGAAAGTCGTTCCAGGTCCGCTTCGTTCGCGGGAACGACGGTCAGGTCGTCGGCATCCAGTCGGGCGCGTCCTGGTCGCACGGTGAGCAAGCCTAGCGGGTCCTCGCAGGAGGATGGGCACGAGACAAGACGAGACCCCCGGCGGACATCCGTCAGGGGTCGGTTTCGTGCGTGGGAGCGGTGGTGAGCCCGGAAGGACTTGAACCTTCAACCCAGTGATTAAGAGTCACTTGCTCTGCCATTGAGCTACGGGCCCACGGGCCGCGGATGATACCGCACCTGCCCACCGATGGCGACCGTAGACTGCTCGCCATGCCCGAGCGATCGACCACCACGCAGTCGTCCGGACACGGCCACGTCATCGTCTGTGGGGTCGATCACCTGGGCCTGCGCACGATCGACGAGCTGCGGCGCCGTGACGAGCAGGTCGTGGCCATCGCGGCCTCCGGCGACGCCGCTGAGGCCCTCGGCGCGCTCGATGTCCGGCTCGTGGTCGGCGACCCGTTGCTGGCCCGGACGCTGCGCGACGCCGACGTCGAGCGTGCCGAGGCGATCGTCATGACCGGCGGCAACGACCTCGACAACCTGAACATCGCGCTGGCCGCCCAGGAGCTCCAGCCCGACATCCGGGTCGTGCTGCGGATGTTCGACACGGAGCTCGGCCGCCACATCCCGGAGCTGTTCAGCGACGGCGTGGCGCTGTCGTCATCGGCACTGGCAGCGCCCGGGTTCGTGTCCGCCGCCATCGACGGCGAGACGGGTGGCCGCTTCGAGCTGGCCGGTCGCGTCCTGTCGTCGCGCACGTCCGCCGACCCGCCACGAGCCGCCCGGTCGATCCCCATCGCGCGACTCCACGACGACCGGACGGTCGACCTGCTGCCCGACGCCCCGGCGTCCGACCCGGACCTCGTGCTCGTCGACATCGCCACCGCGGAGGAAGCGGCGACCGGGACCGCGGCGGCACCGACGGCGGACGCGTCATCGAGCGGGATCATCACCGGCGCGTTCGGGGCGTTCCGCGATCGCCTGCGCGCGCCCGAGCAGCGGCTCCTCCGGTTCACGACCGTGCTCGTCTTCCTGGTCGTCCTGTCGACCCTGTACTTCGAGCTCGTGACCGAATGGGATCCGCTCGAGGCCGTGTCCTACGCCATCACCCTGCTGACCGGAGCGTCGCTGCCGATCGCCCTCGACATCCCCGACGACGCCGGCGCCATCCAGGTGTACGCCATCGGTCTCAGCCTCATCGGCGCGGTGCTCATCGCGATCATCTATGCCTTCATCACCGACGCGATGATCCGCTCCCGCCTGCTCCAGACGCTGGGCGCCCGAACGGTCCCGCGCAGCATGCACGACCACGTCGTCGTGGCCGGCCTCGGCGCCATCGGCTACCGCGTCGCCCTTGCGGTCCAGGCGCGGGGCGTCCCGGTCGTCGTGGTCGAGGCGCAGGACGAGGGCCGATTCGTCGCGGCGACCCGGGCGGCCGGCATCCCGGTCGTGATCGGCGATGCGCGCCACCGCCAGGTCCTCGACGAGGTCCGAGCTGGCGCGCGCCCGGGCGCTCGTGTGCGCGACGTCCGACGACCTGGTCAACCTGTCGACCGCACTCAACGGCCGCGCCATCCGCCCCGACCTCCGGGTCGTGCTGCGCCTGTTCGACCCGGAGTTCGCGGTGCGTGTCCAGCGCGGCTTCGGGATCCGCTTCACGCGCTCCGTGTCACAGCTCGCCGCGCCGGCGTTCGCGGCTGCGGCGACGCGCACGGAGGTCGTGGCCACCGTCCCGATCGGCGATCGACGGATGGCCCTGTTCGCCCGCCTGCAGGTGCCGGCCGGGTCGGCACTGGAGGGTCAGCCCGCCTGGTCGGTCGACCAGCCCGGCGCGATCCGGCTGCTGGCCGTGGCCGATCCCGGCTCGGAGGTCGCCCGCTGGGACGTCCCGCCGGACGAGGTCCTCGACGCCGGCGAGGAGGTCGTCGTCGTCACGACGCGAGCCGGGCTGGCGGACCTGCTCCATCTCGCTTCGCTGCCGGCCGGGGCGGCCCGGACCATCGCCGACCTGCCGCCGCGACCGTCGGTCAGCCGCCTGGGCGTGGCCATCGACCCATCGGCTGCCGTCACGGCGGTCCGCCACGGCGTCGGCAAGGTCCTGGGATCGCTGCCGCCGCCACTCGGGGGACGTCGAGCGGTCGATCCATCAGCCCATCCGGCCGCGGTCCCGGCCGCACTCGAGGGAGACGAACCCCGATGATCGCCCACCACATCGCGCAGCTCAACATCGGTCATGCCATCGCCCCGATGGACGATCCGCTCATGGCCGACTTCGTGGCCTGGCTGGACGAGATCAACGGGCTCGGAGAGCGCAGCCCGGGCTTCGTCTGGCGGCTCAAGGGCGAGGGCGGGACCTCGGTCGAGCTGCAGGTCGACGACGACGATCCGCTGTACGTCGTCAACCTGACGGTGTGGCGCTCGATGGAGGACCTGCACGCGTTCACCTATCGTTCGGAGCACAAGGCGGTGTTCAAGCGCCGCTTCGACTGGTTCGAGCGACGTGGCACCCCCAACGTGTGCCTGTGGTGGGTCCCGGCCGGGACCATCCCGACCCTCGAGGACGCCGAGCGTCGACTGGGGCTCCTGACCGACCATGGCCCGACGAGCGAGGCGTTCACGTTCAAGCAGCCGTTCCCTGCACCGGAGTGATGCGCATGGACCGACCGATCGCCGACCTGTACCCCGATTGGCCGCAGTACGCCGGCGCGCATCCGCGATGCGGTCAAGGACCTGACCGCCGAGGAGCTCGCGATCTCGGCCGGCCCGGAGCACGCCCCGATCTGGGCGCTTGCCGGCCACCTCGTCGGGAACCGGGTGTACTGGCTGTGCGGCGTGTTCGGCGAGCCGGGCGCGGAACGGACGCCATTCCCGGAGCCCGACCGGCATCCGCTGGGAAGACGACCTCGACCACCCACGGTCGGGTACCGAGCTCGCCGGGGCGTTCGACGCGACCTGGGCGATCGTCGCCGACTGTCTCGCGCGCTGGTCGGTCGACGACATCGAGCACACGGCATCGCGGATCGTCAACGGTGCCGAGCAGGTCCACACGCGGGCATCGGTGCTGAACCGCCTGTTCAGCCACGACGCGTTCCACGGTGGGCGAGATCTCGCAGCTCCTCGGGCTCCACGAGCTGCCGCCCATCGACCTCTGGCGCCGCAGGCCCGTCTGAGGCCCGCTCGACGCGCCCCGCCCGGCCCGTCAGCCCCGCAGGGCGGTCAGGAGCCGGTCGATGAACGGGATCTGGGTCTCCTTGACCCGGCGCCGACCCTCATCGGGGGTGAACCACTCGACCCGGTCGATCTCGGGGATCTCGATGCGCTTGCCCGAGCGCGGCGGCCACTCGAACAGGAACGTGTTGCTGTGTGCCGTGGTCGGGTCCAGGTCGCCCTCGAGCGCCCAGGCCACGACCTCCTTGCCGCCCTTCTGCCGGATCTGGCCAAGGTCGATGGCCGGCCCGTCTGGCGCCGGATGCCCGGTCTCCTCATGGAACTCCCGCCGGGCGACGTCCCACGGGGCCTCATCGGGTTCGATCTCGCCCTTGGGCACGGTCCAGTGGCCGGCGTCCTTCCGCTCGAACAGCGGACCGCCCGGGTGGGCCAAAAGGACCTCGACCCCGTCCCTATCCGGCACCCGCCGCCACAACAGGATCCCGGCACTCCGCCGGCTCATCGGCCGTCCACGGTGGGCTTGTGCATCGTGCGTCCCGTATCGACATAGCCCATCGACCGGTACAGCCGGATGGCATCCGGGTTCGCTGTGCTGACCTCGAGCATGACCTCGTCCGCACCGTTGTCGGCCGCCCAGCGCTCCAGGTGCTCGATGAGCGCCCGGCCGATGCCCCGACGCCGCCAGTCGCCGAGGACCGCTACCCCGAACTCGGCCACGCGGCGCTGCGCGGCCATCGAACCCGGGTGGGGCAGGTCGTCGATGTACATCGTCGCCGAGCCCACCATCCGCCCGTCGACGATCGCCGCCACGTATTCACCGCGGGGGCCGCGACCGTCGATCCGCGGCCGGAGGCGAGCGGCGACGTCGGTTCGCGACGGGACGCGGAACCGGTCGGGATCGATCGCCGCGTGGTGTCGCGCGGTGTCCAGGTAGATGTCGACGAGCGGCTCGAGATCGTCGATCGTGACTGGTCGGATCTCGAACGCCAGTGCTGGGCTCCGCGAAGCCATCAGCCCGAGGACTGGTTGTCGATCTGGGCGCGCTGGAGCCGACCGCTGAAGTCGACGTAGATCGACTTCCACTCGGTGTACGTGTCGATCGCGACGTGGCCGGCCTCGCGGTGGCCGTTGCCGGTCTCCTTCCAGCCGCCGAACGGCAGGTGCGTCTCGGCGCCGGTCGTCCCGGCGTTGACGTAGACGATGCCGGTCTCGAAGTCGCGCATCGCCCGGAAGGCGACGTTGACGTCCTGCGTGTAGATCGACGACGACAGCCCGTAGCGCGTCTGGTTGAGCGCGAGCATCGCCTCCCCGTAGCCGTCGACCGGGATGACCGACAGGACCGGCCCGAAGATCTCCTCCTGGCCGATGCGATCCATCGGCCGGACGCCGCTGAAGATCGTCGGCTCGAAGAACTTGCCGTGGGCCAGGTCGCCGGCCGTGGCCCGGCCGCCGCCCAGCACCAGCTCGCCCTTCCGTCCGGCCGACGTCGATGTACGAGGCGACCTTGTCGACCGGCGCCGGCGTTGATGAGCGGCCCGACATCGGTCGTCTCGTCGAGGCCCGAGCCGAGCCGGAGCGCCTTCGCCTTCGATCTCCAGTCGCTCGAGCAGCGGCTCGACGACCGACCGGTCGACGATGACCCGCGAACAGGCCGTGCAGCGCTGGCCGGTCGTGCCGAACGCCGACCACAGGATGCCGTCGGCGGCGAGGTCCAGGTCGGCGTCGGCCAGGACGACCACCGCCGTTCTTGCCGCCGAGCTCGAGCGAGAGCCGCTTGAGCCGCTGGCCGGCCGCCGTCCGCGATGGACTCGCCCCGTCGCCGACGAGCCGGTGAACGAGATGACCCCGATGTCCGGGGTTCTCGACGATCGCGTCGCCGACCTCGGCGCCGCTGCCGGTGACGAGGTTCACGACCCCGGGCGGGAAGCCCGCCTCGGCCATCAGCTCGACGAGGAGCGTGGCGCAGTGCGGCGTGTCGCTGGCCGGCTTGAAGACGACGACGTTGCCGGTGACGAGGGCCGGCATCATCTTCCAGCACGGGATGGCCATCGGGAAGTTCCAGGGCGTGATGATCCCGGCGATGCCGATCGGCTGGCGGATGCTCATCGCCCACTTGTCGGGCAGCTCGCTCGGGACGGTGTCGCCGAACATCCGGCGGCCCTCGCCGGCCATCAGGTAGGCGATGTCGATGCCTTCCTGGACGTCGCCGCGGGCCTCCGCCAGGACCTTGCCCATCTCCCGGGTCATCGCCCGGGCGAGGCGCTCCTTGTGGCGAGCCATCAGCTCGGCGAAGGCGAACAGGATCTCGCCGCGTCGCGGCGCCGGCGTGCGCTGCCACATCGGCCGCGCCGCCCAGGCCGCGCTGACGGCCATGGCCACGTCCGCCTTGGTGCCCTGCTGGAAGCGGCCGATGACGTCGCGTCCGTCGGCCGGGTTGCGGCTCTCGAACGTCCGGCCGCTGGTCGACTCGCACCACTCCCCGGCGATGAAGTGGCGGAACGTGGGCGTCTCGACGGTGGTCTCGGTCATGACGGCGAGTGTAGGCCGACCGGCGCATCGCCGGTCCCGTCGGGCGGCGCATCGACGTCGCCCTCGATGGTCACGTTGGGCAGCCAGCGCAGGAACCCGGGCAGCCACCAGTTCCACTCCCCGAGCAAGCGCATCGTGGCCGGCAACAGGACGCTGCGGACGATGGTCGCGTCGAGCAGCACGGCGACCGCGAGACCGAACCCGAGCTGCTTGATGATCACCAGCTCGAGGGTCACGAACACGCTGAACACCACGACCATGATCGCCGCCGCGCTGGTGATGGTCCCGGACGTGATGGAGATGCCCCGGGCGACGGCCTCGTTCGACGACAGCCCGTGATCGCGGGCCTCCTTGATCCGGGTCAGGATGAACACGTGGTAGTCCATCGACAGCCCGAACAGGATCGTGAAGATGAAGACGGGCACGAATGACTCGATCGGGCCGGGCTTGAACCCCAGCAGCTCCGCCCCGTGGCCATCCTGGAAGACGAGCACGAGCAGCCCGAACGCCGCACCCGTCGACAGCAGGTTGAGCAGGATGGCCTTGAGCGGGATGACGATCGACCGGAAGGCCACCAGCAGCAGCAGGAACGACAGCGCAAGCACGAAGGCCATGACCTGCGGGATGCCGTCGCTGTAGAAGTCGACGACGTCGACGGTGGCCGCGGCGCGGCCGGTGACCAGGGCCTCGACGCCGTCGAGCGTCCCGAAGACCTCCGGGACGACGTCCGTCCGGACCTCGCGCACGATGTCGTGATTGCGCTCGTCGTTCTGGCCGCCGGCCATGATCACCGAGACCATGGCCACGCTGCCGTCGACGGATGGCGAGGTCGTGACCGGCTCGCCGAGGCCGTCGATCGCCAGGAGCCGCTCGGTCAACGTCGCGATGGCCGCCTGCGTCGGCGGCTCGTCGGCACGGGTGACTACGACCTGGAGGGCGAGCGTCGAGCCGGCGGGCCAGCGCTCGTCGAGCAGCTCGATGCCCTGGACGGCGTCGATGGAGTCCGGGAACGACGCGAAGTCGCTCTGGCCGAGGTGGAGGCGAAGCGCCGGCCAGGCCATCACGAGCAGGACCGCGGTCGCCGCGACGAAGGCCAGGATCGGCCGGCGCATGACCGCGCGGACGACGACCGCCCACATCCCGCTGCCTTCCGGGCGTGGCCGCCCGATGATCGGGATGCGCAGCCGGTCGACGCCGTCGCCGAGGATCGCCAGCACCGCCGGCAGGAAGGTCAGCGAACCGACGACCGCGATGAGCACGACCGAGATCGTGCCGATGGCCATCGAGTGGAACAGGATGTCGTCGAGCAGGAACAGGCCACCGATGGAGAAGATGACGGCCAGACCCGAGAAGAACACGGCCCGACCCGCCGTGGCCGAGGCGACCCGGATGGCGTCGGACTTGGCGCGGCCGTGGCGGCGCTCCGTGCGGTAGCGAGTGATCATGAACAGGGAGTAGTCGACCGCGACGGCCAACCCGATGAGGACGACGAGCTGGCTGGCGTACGGGCTCACCGGTGCGATGGTCTGGCTGAACAGGCCGAGGACGCCGAACGCGCCGAGCAGCGCGGTCACCGCGAGGACCAGCGGCACGATCGCGGCCACGACCGCCCCGAAGGCGATGAGCAGGATGAGGAAGGTCAACGGGATGGTCAGCCGCAGCGAGCTGTCCAGCCCGCCGTTGACCAGCTCCTGGATCTGTTCGTTGGCCAGCGATCCGTCGAGGGAGTGCAGGCGGATGCCGGGATGCGCCGCGCGCGTGGCATCGAGGAAGGCGCCCATCTCGCCCAGGCGGGTCTCGACCTCGGCGCCCTCGCCCGGGACCACGGCGGCGATGCGCACGGCCGTCCGATCCGGCGACACCAGGCCGGCCTCGGGCGGGGCGAGCCGCGGGTCGACGATCTCGGCGAATGTCGGGGCGGCCGTCCCGTCGATGGTCGTCGTGTGGGCCGCCATCCGCGCCAGGACGTCATCCAGGATCGCCGCGCCGGCCGGGTCGTCGATCGTCCCCGAGGCGACCGCCAGGACGATCAGCGTCCGATGGGTCGGATCCTGTTCGCCGGCTGCCCCGAACAGCTCCCGCGCCCGCGTCGACTCGAAGGTCGCCGGATCCTCGCCCGCATCATCGACGGCGTCGGCCGTCCTCGTGCCGCCCGCGGCGATGCTGGCCACGAACAGGCCGATGGTCAGGATCATCCACAGCCCGGCGACGGGCCAGCGGTGCCGGGCACTCCAGCCGGCGACCCGGACGGTCCAGGGCGGCCGAGCTGGTGCGGACACCGGGTCGCTCGACGGGCTAATCGCGACTGGCGAGCCAGGCCTGGACGGACGGCTCGTGCTCGACGTGGTAGTGGCTCACCCAGTCGACGTCGACGGCGGCGGTGCCGCCCAGCCAGTCGATGCCGTTCGGATCGGTCAGGACGTCCGTCGGGATCGCGGCCAAGGCGGCCGCAAGACGGTCGTACGAAGCGTCGATCTCCGCCAGCACCTCGGGCACCGGCCGATCGGCGCCCTGCGCCTGGATCCAGTCGTTGACCGGATCGTCGTCGTCGCCACCGGGCAGGTCCGTCGGCCACGGCTCGGGCGGATCGGGCTCGCCGGTGGCCACGGCAGCCAGCCGCGACAGGGTCCACTCGCGCCAGCCCATCAGATGGACGACGAGATCATGGAACGACCAATCGCCCATCGGCCCGGGTTCGGTCATCCGGTCCTGGCCGACCACGTCGACGAGGTCCCGCCAGGCGCGTTGCTCCTCGGCGAGCTTGGACGTGAGGCGCTGGTGGATGTCGGTGTCGGTCATCGGCCCAGTCTAGTGCCGGCTCAGGCCGGCGGCGGCGCACACTGCCAGCGCAGGATGCCGGTCTGGCGCGGCGGGGTACCGGCGGGCGGCGGCGCTTCCGCCGCCGGGTCGAGCGGCGCGTCGAACGCGGCCAGCCCGTCGCTGCCGTCGTCGCGGATCGCGCCCGGGACGCGCTCCTGGACGTAGGTCGTGATCATGCCCTGGGGGTCGGTGAGGCTCAGCTGGATGGCGCTCGTCCGGAGGTCGAAGTACCCCTCGATCGTCGTGTTCCGGCTGGCGGTCGTCGGCAGGCCGCTCACCTCCTGGACCGCCGACCGGTCGGGCGTCCAGGTGCACCAGGCCGTGCCCTCGACCCGGACGCCCGGCGGACCGACCAGGCACAGCGCGAAGCGCCCGCCACCCTGGTCCGTCGTGGGGATCTCGGCATCCGCAGGCGGCACGTCATCCGGCCCTGGCGGCTGCTCGATGACGCAGGTGTCGCCGGCCGGCACCGAGGCCTCGCTCGCGGTCGGCGCCGGGGCCGGGGTCCCGACGAGTTCCGGGCTCGAGACGCCGCCGGTCCCGGCTGGGTCCTCCGGGCCGCACGCGGCCACGAGCACCGTGGTCAGGACGACCACGACGAACGCGGCGGCCCCCCGCCGGGTCACACCCGTTCGACCGCCATGGCGACCGATCCGCCGCCACCGAGGCAGAGCGTCGCCAGCCCGTACCGACCATCGCGCCGTGCCAGCTCGTGGACCAGCGTGGCGACGATGCGCGCCCCGCTGGCCCCGATCGGATGGCCCAGGGCGATCGCCCCGCCGTTGACGTTGACGCGGTCCCAGTCGAACCCGAGCTCCCGGCCGTCGGCCAGGGTCTGCGCCGCGAACGCCTCATTGATCTCGATGAGATCGAACGCCTCGATCGGCAGCTCGATGCGATCGAGGAGGCGACGGACGCCCTCGACCGGGGCGAGGAACAGCCACTTCGGAGCGACCTCGGCCTGGGCGTAGCCGACGATCCGTGCGAGGGGCGTGAGGCCGAGCCGCTCGACAGCGCGCTCGCTGGCGACGACGGTCGCCGCCGCGCCATCGGTGATGCCCGGGGCGTTGCCGGCCGTGACCGTGCCCACGGTGGCATCGCCGCGGTCCTCGCCGTCGGGCAGGGCGAAGGCCGGACGGAGCTTGGCCAGCGCCTCGGCCGTCGTGTCGCGCCGCGGGTTCTCGTCCTCGGCGACGACCGTCTCGCGGCCCTTCGCGTCGCGGACCGTGACCGGCGCGAGCTCGGCGTCGAACCGCCCGGCGTCCATGGCCGCGATGGCCTTCTGATGGCTGGCGAGGGCGAACGCGTCCTGGTCCTCGCGGCTGACCTGGTCCTTGATCGCCACGCGCTCGGCGTGGGTGCCCATGTGGCAATCCTCGATGGCGCACCACAGGCCGTCCGCGACGGTCGAGTCGATGAGCTCGGCGTTCCCGAGGCGCAGCCCGAACCGGGCGCCGGGCAGGAGATACGGCGCGCCGTTCATCGACTCCATGCCGCCGGCGATGACGAGATCGGCGTCGCCGGCCCGGATCTCGGAGGCGGCGAGCATGATCGCCTTGAGCCCGGAGCCGCAGACGCGGTTGATGGTCGTGGCACTGGTCGTCTCCGGGAGGCCCGCCTGCAGGACGGCCTGGCGGGCCGGCGCCTGGCCACTGCCCGCCTGGAGGACCTGGCCCATCAGCACGTCGTCGACCTGGACGGTCGGCCGGATCCAGCCCGGCGCGCTCCACCGCGGCACGGATGGCGACGCCACCGAGCGTCGTCGCGGGGACGCCGCTGAGCCCGCCGCCGAACTTGCCGATGGGCGTGCGCGCCGCGCTGACGAGGTAGGTCTGGCCGTTCGGGGACTCGTGCATGCGCCAATTCTACGCCCGTGGCCGGGGGCGACCCGGCTCGCATCCGACGACGACGTCATGCTGTGCGTCCGACATGCGACGAACCTTCGCGACGTTCCGACGCGCCGCGGCCGACCCCGCCACGCGCCGACTGCTGTTCGCGTCGTTCGCGTGGTCGGCCGGCGACGCGGCGTACCTCGTCGGGCTGCTGGTGTGGGCGTACACGTTCGCCGGCGCGGGTGCCGTCGCGCTCGTGGCGGTCGTCCGGACCGTCCCGTCGATCGTGCTGGCGCCGACGTTGTCGGCCCTGGCGGCCGATCGTCCGATCGACGGGATCCTGCGCCTGACCCTCGTCGTGCGCGTGGTCAGCGTGGCACTCCTTGCCGGCGTGCTGCTGGTCGACGGCTCCGTGGTCGTGGCGCTCGTCCTGGCTGGCATCGACAGCATCGCGGCGACGTTCCTCCGGCCACTCCGCGGGGCGGCACTGCCGGCGGTCGCGCGGTCCCCCGACGAGGTCGTGGCCGGCAACGTCGCGCTGACCACCGGTGACAGCCTGGCCGGCCTCGTCGGACCGCTCCTGGCCGGGTTGGTGCTGACCGTCGCCGGGCCGGTCGCGACGTTCCTGCCCGGTCTCGCCCTGCTCGGGCTGTCGCTGGTCTCCCTGCTCGGGCTCCACGCGGGGAGCCCGCCCGCGCGTCGGGCCCGGACCACCCCCGATGGCGCGGATCCGGCGCGCGCTGGGGGCCCGCTCGCCACGCTGCGCTGGCTGGCCGGTCACCCGGCCGGCCCGATCGTGGCCACGTTCGCGGTCCAGCGCCTGGGCCGAGGCGCGCTCACGGTCCTGGTCGTGGCCGCTGCCGTCGACCTGCTGGGACTGGGGGACGCCGGCGTCGGCCTGCTCACTGCCGCGGTCGGGTTCGGGGGCCTCGTCGGCAGCGCGGCCGGCGCCGCCCTGATCGGCCGGCAGCGCCTCGCACCCACGTTCCTCGTCGGGCTCATCGTGTGGGCGCTCGGCATCGGCGTCGTCGGCCTCGTGCCGCTCGCCGGGCTGGCCCTCGTCGCCCTGGCCGTCGGTGGCATCGGACGCGTGCTCATCGACGTCGCGGGCACCACCCTCCTCCAGCGAACGGTCCCCAACGCGATGCGAGCCCCGGTCCTCGGGATCCAGGAGGGCGTCGTCACCGCGGCCCTGGCCCTCGGGTCGGTCGGCGCGTCGGTGGTCATCGACACGGCAGGTGTCGCCATCGCCTGCGTCGCGACGGGGCTCGTCGTCGGCCTGGCGGCACTCCTGTTCGGCCCGGCCATCCGTCGAGCCGATGCGGCCGCGGTCGTGCCCGTCCACGAGTCGACACTCCTGCGGGGCATCCCGATGTTCGAGCCGTTGCCGATGACGACGATGGAGGATCTGGCGAGCGGGCTCGGCTGGTGGTCGGTCGCGCCGGGCCAGGTGATCATCGAGCGCGGTGAGCCCGGCCAGTGCTTCTACGTCGTCGACCAGGGCGAGGTGCTCGTCGAGGTCCCGGGTCAGCCCGACCGTCGGCTCGGGCCTGGCGAGGGGTTCGGCGAGATCGCGCTCCTGCGGGAGGTGCCGCGAACGGCCACGGTCACCGCGGTCGGCGACGTGCGGCTGGCCGGTATCGACCAGGAGCACTTCCTGGCAGCGGTCAGCGGCGACCGGCGAAGCGCCGCGACCGCGGATGCGATCGTGGCCGAACACCTCGGCCCGTCGGACCCGAGCTAGGCCGACCTACGCGCCTCGAGCCCGCTTGAGCACCTCGCCGGCCACGATCTCGCGATGGATCTGGTTGGTGCCCTCGTAGATCTGGGCGCCCTTGGCGTCACGCATCAGGCGCTCGATGCCCGTATCGCGGCTGTAGCCCGTGCCACCGAACAGCTGGACCGCGTCCGTGGCCACCCGCATCGCCGTGTCGGACGCCGTCCATTTCGCCAGCGACGAGACCTCGGCGAGGTGCTCGCCGCGATCCTTGGCCTCGGCGGCCTCATGGGTCAGGGCTCGCGCCGCCGCCACGTCCCGGGCCATCTCGGCCAGCGTGAACCGCAGCCCCTGCTGGTCGGCAAGCGGCTTCCCGAACGCCTGGCGCTCGCCGAGATAGACGGCCGCCGCGTCCAGACCCGAGCGCGCGAGCCCGACGCAGGCTGCGGCGATCGAGATCCGTCCCTCGCCCAGCGCGGACAGGGCGATCCGGTACCCGGCACCCTCCTCGCCCAGGCGGTTCGCGGCCGGGACCTCGCAGCCCTCGAACACGAGCTCCGCGGCCGGACACGCCCGGATGCCCATCTTCCGTTCGTGCGGGCCGGTGCGAAAGCCGGGCGTACCGCGTTCCACGAGGAAGGCCGTGATGCCACTCGTCCCGGCCTCGGGATCGACCGTCGCGAAGACCAGGTAGCGGTCGGCGTCCGGGGCGTTGGAGATCCATGACTTCGTCCCGTCGAGCCGGTATGGAGCGTCCGCGCCGTCGCCAAGGCGCGTGGCCCGCGTCCGCAGCGCCGCGGCATCGGACCCGGCATGTGGCTCGGTCAGGGCGAATGCTCCGAGGGCCTCGCCCGTCTGCATCGCGGGGAGCCAGCGGGCGCGCTGCTCGTCACTGCCCCAGGTCACGACCGGGTACTGCGACAGGATGTGGACCGACAGCGACACGGCCATCGCCATGTCCGCGGCGCCGATCTCCTCCATGACCAGGGTCCACGCGAGGTACGAGAAGCCGGCCCCGCCGACCGACTCGGGGAACGGCGCCGCGGTCAGGCCAAGGGCCCCCATCGACGCGAACAGCGACCGGTCGTAGCGCTCCGCCTCGTCCCGCTCGACCGCACCCGGAGCGACCTCGCGCTGGGCGAACTCGCGCGCCGTCGCCTGGAGCAGGCGTTCCTCGTTCGTCAGCGGCCGACCCACGCGGGCTAGGATAGCCGCGTGGATGACCCAGGTGACCGCCCCGAGCCGTCACCGCTGGAGGTCCTTCCCGGCCTCCCGGAGATCGCCCGGGTCATGACCGACGCGGTGACCGTCACCGACCTGCATCGCCGGGTGGTGGTCTGGAACGCGGCCGCCGCGCGGCAGTACGGGATCAGCGCCGAGGAGGCCCTCGGCCAGCCGATCGACACCCTGTTCGACTCGGACATCGTCGGCGAGGGCACGAGCGCATCCGGCGCTCGGGCGCTGGCCCTGACCACCGGCTCGTGGCGCGGTCGCGTGTCCGACCGACCACGGGTCGGGCGGCTGATGGATCACCAGCTCGTCAGCGAGGCCGTCCTGTCGCGGATCGACGGTCCGGACGGCGGACCGATCGGCGTCATCAGCGTCAAGCGCGACGTGACCTCGGGGGTCCGCGTCGAGCGGGAGCTGGCGACGGTCATCTCGCTCACCTCCGCCGGCGAGCGTCGGACGCGGCAGGCGACCGCGGATCGCGCGCTCGAGGTCCTGGTCGAGTCGATGGGTGCGGTCGGTGGGGCGATCATCGTCCCCGACGGTGAGCGCGTCGCCGTCCTGGCCACCCGCGGTCGCGCCGACGAGCTGGCCGCGGTGGTGCGGGACCGGAGCTGGGACGACTCCCCCGCCGTCCGTGCCGCAGCGCCGGTCGGGCACGTCGTCAACGGCCCGGTCGAGCTGCTTCCGCTGGCGCCGACGGTCCGACGCGCGCTCCTCGGCGCGAACGTTCGCTCGCTCATCCTCGTCGGGCTCCACCGCGACGACGTGCTCATCGGCGTGCTCACCATCGGCTGGGAGCAGAAGGACCCGGACCTCCCGTCCGATGCCGTCATCCTGCTCGTCGCCGACCACGTCGCCCGGGGCATGGAGAACGCGCGGCTCGTCGAGGAGATCGTCCGCCGCGCGGAGACCGAGCGCGACCTCGCCCGCCGACTGCGGGCACTCGACGAGCTGACCCGGGTGGCCGACCACGTCACGTCGGTCGACGAGCTTGCGGCCCGATCGGCACGGCTGGTCAACACGGTGCTCGACGCGGTCGGGACGGCCTACGGACTGCTCGCGCCCGACGGCGAGTCGTACTCGACCCTCGAGCTGGCCCAGGTCCGGCCCGCCCTCGCGGACTGGCTGCGCGACCACCGTCCGGACGAGCGGACCTCGTTCAAGCGCTGGCGGACGGGCGAGGGCCCGTTCATCGAGTCGTTCGAACCCGGACTGGTGACCGCGGACAGCCTGCGCCTCGCCCAGGAGGCGGGGATCACCGCCTATGCCGCCATCCCGATCCGGCTCGGGGACCGGCTCGTCGGTGGCATCGCCGCCTACTTCGATCGACCGGCAGCCGACCTCGACCTCGATCGCGACGCGCTCGAGCGGGTGGCGGCGATCGCCTCGATCAGCCTCGCCAACGTCCGCCTTCGCGAGGAGCTGTCGGCTGCCCGGGGGCGCTATCGCGCCCTGTTCGAGGCCGGCGCCGACGCCATCCTCGTGGGCACGCCCGACGGGACGGTCGTCGATGCCAACGCGGCGGCCGTCGACCTGTTCCAGAGCGATCGAGCGCGCCTCGTCGGACGACGCGTCACGGACCTCGCGGACGTCGAGCTGACCGGCATGCGCCAGGCCGCGGCGGCGCTGTCGCTGGGCCAATCCTTCCGCGTCCGCACGGTGGCTCGACTCGCGCCCGGTGCGCCATTCCCCGTCGATGTCGACGTGACCGCCATCGATCTCGATGGGCAGCGTCGGTACCTGCTCCGGGTCCGCGACCTGACCGAACAGGAACGCCTCCAGGCGGAGCTCGTGCAGGCCCAGAAGATGGAGGCGACGGGCCAGCTGGTGTCGGGCGTCGCCCACGAGCTCAACAACCCCCTCGCCTCGATCCTCGGCTTCAGCCAGGTGATCCGGCGCGACCCGGCCCTGCCGGAGGAGCTCCGTCACTCGGCCGACCTGCTGGTCGAGGAGGCGACCCGCACGCGCCGCATCGTCCAGAACCTGCTCGACTTCACCCGGCAGCGGCCACCCGAGCGGCACCCGACCTCGATCCGTGCCCTCGTCGACAGCGTCATGGCGCTCCAGACCTACAGCCTCGAGCGGGGCGCCATCGTCGTCGACACCGACATCCCGGCCGGCCTGCCGCCGGTCGAGCTGGACCGTGGACAGCTCCAGCAGGTCCTCGTCAACCTGACCGGCAACGCGATCTACGCCATGCGCAACGGTGGTGGCAGTCGCCTGCGCATCTCCGCCGGGCTCGAGGGTGAGCCGGGGGCCGAGCGGGTCCGGGTCACGGTCATGGACGACGGCCCGGGCGTGGACCCGGAACACGTCGGGCGCCTGTTCGAGGCGTTCTTCACCACGAAGTCCGCCACCGACGGCACCGGCCTCGGCCTGTCGGTGTCGTACGGGATCGTCGCGGCGCATGGCGGGGAGCTGCGCTACGGCCCGTCGGCCTGGGGACGCGGTGCCGCGTTCACATTCGACCTGCCGGTGGTGGCCGCACCGACCGGCACGACGACCCTCGACGCGCAGACGACCATCCAGTCACCGGCGACCCGACCACCGGCCGACGATCCGCCGGCCGACGATCCGCCGGCCGACGAGCCACCCGGATCCGAGCCGCCGCCGGCCGATCCGCCGGGCGTCCGCGACCGCCGCGCCGGCCCGACGATCACCTCGAGCGGGCCGGGCCGGCTGCGCATCCTCGTGCTCGACGACGAGCCGTCACTGCGCACGTTCCTGCGTCGCGCCCTGACCAGCATGGGCTACGACCCGGTCGTGGCGAGCGATGGCGACGAGGCCCTCGCCTCGGCCCGCGACGGGACGTTCGCGGCGATCCTGTGCGATCAGCGGATGCCCGGGATGTCGGGCGTCCAGGTCTTCCGGGCGATGGCCGAGGACGACCCGGACCTCGCCCGGCGCTTCGTGATGATGAGCGGCGACACGCTCGATTCGGAGCTGGCGGCATTCGTCACGACGAATGCGGTGGCCGTGCTGGCCAAGCCGTTCGACCTTGACATGCTCGAGCGCGTCCTCGAGGAGATCGTGACGACCGGCGACGGGGTCGGCGCTCAGGACCGCGGGTAGGTGTAGAACCCGCGCCCGGTCTTCTGGCCGAGATGGCCGGCGGCGACGAGCTCCTCGAGGACGCGCGGCGTTCGCCGATGTTCGAGGCCAAGGCCGTCCTGCAGCACGCGCATGATCCCCAGGCACACGTCGAGGCCGATGAAGTCGGCCAGCTCGAGCGGCCCCATCGGATGGTTGAGCCCGACCCGCGCACCGGCGTCGATGTCCTCAGCCGTCCCGACCCCCTGTTCGAACGCCACCATCGCCTCGGCCAGGAACGGCATGAGGATGCGGTTGACGATGAAGCCCGGCCGATCCATCGACACGATGACCTGCTTGCCGAGCTCACCGGCCAGATCGCGCACGGTCGTCACGGTCGCCTCGTCGGTATCGCTCGAGCGGATCAGCTCGACGAGCGGCATGACCGGGACCGGGCTGAAGAAGTGCATGCCGATGAACCGCGCCCGGCGGCCCCGACCCACCACGTCGGCAAGCCGATGGATGGCGATCGAGCTGGTGTTGGAGGCGAAGATCGTGGTCGCGGGGGCGATCTTGTCGAGGTCGCGCCACAACCGATGCTTGACGCCGAGGTCCTCGAACACGGCCTCGACGACGAGGTCCGAATCGGCCGCCGCGGCAAGGTCGTCCGTCGCCTCGATCCGCTCCAGGGTCGCCTCGCGCGCTGCGGCCTCCAGCTTGCCCTTGTCGACCGCGCGGGCGAGGCTGTCGGCGATGCGCGCTCGGCCGGCTTCCGCCCGGGCCAGCTCCGGCTCATACAGCGCCACGGTCTTGCCGATGGCCGCGTGGACCTGGGCGATGCCATGCCCCATCAGCCCGGCGCCGGCCACGAACACGCGCTCGACGGTCATGCCGCCAGTGTACGAGCGGGCAGCGTCATCGACCGGCGTCGCACCGCGATGATGCCGGCGCCCAGGAGCGAGACGCCTGCCCCGACCAGGAACGCCGCGGGGTACCCGGCCGCGCTCGCCACGAGCCCCAGCGACGCGGGCGCCAGCCCGAACGAGAGGTCCAGGAACGCGCTCGTCGTGCCGACGACGGAGCCGCGCTCCGTCTCGTCGACCCGCGCTACCGCGACCGCCAGGAGGGCCGGGAACACGAACGCCACGCCGGCCGCGAAGATGGCCGTCCCGATGAGCAGCCCGGTCCCCGTCGGGACAAGCCCGAGGACCGCCAGGCCGACGGCCGTCACGACGAGCGCAGCACCGGACAGTCGCGGCGCGCCGACCTGATCGGGCAGCTTGGCGAAGACGATGCGCAGGCCGACGACGACGAGCGCGTACAGGGCGAGCGCGGACCCCGCCCCGTCGAGGCCGACGGCCGTCGCGTGCAGCGGGACGAACGCGAGGAACCCGGCCATGCCCCACGTGCCGCACAGGATGAGGATCCCGGGCAGGATGCCGGCCGGATGGATCAGGCGACTCCGGGGTCGGGCCGTGGCACCCGGCGCGACGGTCGGCGCCGTCTCCGGGAGCAACAGGCACAGGCCGGTGGCGAGCACGGCCGTGCCCGCGGCGAGCAGCCAGACACCGGCGTAGTCGACCGCCGACAGGGTCGCCTCCCCGATGAACGGCCCGATCGCGAGCCCGAGGTAGAGGGCCAACGAGGCGACGTTGATCGCCTCGCCGCGCCGGTCGGGTGGCGCGAGGTCGCTGATCGTGGCCAGCGCGGCGACGAAGAAGAACGCCTCGCCCACGCCGAGGAGGGCGCGCACGACGACGAAGGCCGGCAGGGAGTCGACCGCGAGGTGCGCCACCAACGCGATGACCGTCAGCCCGCCACCGAGGAGCAGGTTCGGCCGACGGCCGTAGCGGTCGGAGGCATAGCCGACGACCGGTCGCAGGAGCAGCGCCGCGACCGAGAACGCGCCGATCCCGATGCCGACGCCAAGGGCATCCGCGCCGAGCGGACCGTCGACGTACCGTGCAGCGACCGGCAGGACGATGCCCCCGGCCGTGAAGAACGCCAGGATCGCCAGGAACAGGCGGACGAACGCCGGCGAGCGCAGCCGGCTGGGCGGCGGTGTCGGGCCGGTCATCCCGGCGGCGCCAGGGCGGCCTCGAGCAGTCGGTCGGCGGCCGCATAGGGATCCAGGCGGTGGGCGGCGACCGCCTCGACCAGCTCGGCCTCGAGCGGCGCCAGGTCGGGACGACGCAACCGCTCGGCGACGCGATCGGCGAGGATCGCCCGGAGCTGCGCGGCGGCCCGCCCTCGACGGGCGGCGGAGGTCCCGTTCCCATCGGTGGCCGCGGACGCGCGATGCCGATCGAGTGCCGCCAGGAGTGCCGGCACGCCGTCGCCGGTCGCGGCCGTGGTCACGAGGACCTCGGGGCGCTTGGGTCGTGGCCGGTCCGGATCGGCGTCGGAACGGCCGACCGATGGCGTCAGCATCGCCCGGAGTTGCGCCGCCGTCCGCTGGGCGCCCGGCTTGTCGCCCTTGTTGACGACGACGAGGTCGGCGACCTCGAGCAGGCCGGCCTTGATCGCCTGGACCTCGTCGCCCATCTCGGGCGCCTCCAGGACGACCGTCGTGTCGGCCGCCGCGGCGACCTCGACCTCGCTCTGGCCGGTCCCCACGGTCTCGATGAGCACGAGGTCGAAGCCGGCCGCATCGAGCACCGCGGCTGCGGCGGTCGTCGTCGAGGCCAGGCCGCCGGCGTGCCCGCGTGACGCCATCGAGCGGATGAAGACGTCGCGGTCGGCGGCGTAGGCCTGCATGCGGACCCGGTCACCGAGCAGCGCGCCACCGGTGATCGGCGAGGACGGGTCGACGGCGACGACAGCCACCGGACGACCGGCCGCGCGGACCTCGGCGATGAGCGCCGCGACCAGGGTCGACTTGCCGGCCCCCGGCGGGCCGGTGATCCCGACGAGGTGGGCGGCGCCGGCGCGCGGGTACAGCTCGCGCAGCGCGGCCTCGGCCAGCGCCGAGCGGTTCTCGACCGCGGTCAGGAGCCGGGCGAGGGCGAGTCGATCGCCACCGACCGCGGCCTCGGCCAGGGCGGTCGCCCGGGCGGTGGCGTCGGCCGCCACCTCAGTCGCGGGTCGGCGCGTGCTCGCGCAGGTAGTCGGCGACCTGGGCGATCGTGGTGCCCGGGCCGAACACGGCCGCGACGCCGGCGGCCTGCAGCGCCGGGACGTCGTCGTCGGGGATGATCCCGCCCACCGTCACGAGGACGTCGCCCTGGCCCTGCTCGCCGAGCAGCTTCGTGATGCGCGGCACGAGGGTCATGTGCGCCCCGGACAGGATCGACAGGCCGACCACGTCGACGTCCTCCTGGAGCGCCGCCGTGGCGACCATCTCGGGGGTCTGGCGGAGCCCGGTATAGACGACCTCGAAGCCTTCGTCGCGCAATCCCCGGGCGAGGACCTTCGCCCCGCGGTCGTGGCCATCGAGGCCGGGCTTGGCGATGAGCACCTTGAGCGGTCGGTCGGCCATGGCGGGATTGTAGTCAGTCGCGGAGCGCCGACCGAGCGACTCGCACGAAGAACGGCCCGGCCCCTGCTGGGAACCGGGCCGTCGGGTGATCTGGATCAGCTGCGGTCAGGGCTCGATGCGGACGACGGCGCCGTCGCTGGTCACGCTGCCCGTGGTCACGTAGACCGTGCCGCCCTGATCGACCGCGACATCGCCGATGAGGTGCAGCTCGCCCGTCGCGACCTGGGTCCGCGAGCCACCGTCGACGTGCCACAGCGCGCCCGTGGTCTGACCACCGGCGAAGAACGAGAACAGTCCGGTGGCCACCATCTCGCCGACGTACAGCGAGCCGTCCGGGGCGAACGCCATGCCGACGATGGCCGTGAAGCCCGTCGCCCAACGGCTGCAGCCGTCCGATTCGTCGTCGTCGCATGTCGCGCCGCGTGCCCAGGTCTCGATGCGCCAGATGTTCGAGCTGCCGGGACGGAACGGGAAGCCCTTGAGCTCGCCGACGTACCACGCACCGTCCGGCCCGATGGCCACCGTGGTCGGGACCGCCTCCGCGGGGATCTGCGGCGCCGGGAACGGGAACGGGAGGTGATCGGTCGCGACCAGCTCGGTCGGGAAGCGCGCGACGGTCGTGATCCCGGTCTTGGTCGAAAGCAGCAGGAGGTCGTTGTTGCCGGCGTCGGTCACGAGGGCCTTCGACGCCCCGACCGTCTGCAGCCCGTACGGGTTCGACTGGGTCGGGTTGGGCGGGTCGTCGACGTCGGTCGGGTCGGGATCGGTCGCCTGGTAGGCGAGGATGTCCGAGAAGGTCTGCAGCTTGCCGCCGCCTGGCTGGCGGTAGAGCGACCAGAACCCCTCATCGTTCCCGGGCTCCGCCTCGCCGGTCAGCGCGAACAGGTTGCCCGAGCCGTTGAGCGAGACGTTGTGGACGCCGCTCGCCCCCTCGGGCGTGACGACCACCGGGAAGCCACTGGCCAGCGCTGCGGTCGACCCGTTCGACCGGACCTGGATGACCTGGCCGGCGCCGGTCTCGGCCACGACGATCCGACCGTTCGCCCCGACGTCGATGCCGCGCGGATTGTCGAGGCCATCGACGAGGACGGAGACGTCCGGCTCGGCGGCTGCCGCCGGGGCGGCGACGGCGAGGATCACGGCGAACGCGACCCCCAGTGACAGTCGTGGATGACGTGCTCTCGACACGGTCAGACCTCCCCATCCCGTTGCTCGTCGACCCGGCAATGGTGCCAGAACCGCCGTCAGCCGCGTCGGGCCGAGCCCGGTCCGGACACGAGAACGACCCGGACCTCGCGAGGGGATCCGGGTCGTCGGCGCGGCCGAGCGCAGTGAGCGGTCGCGTCAGGCGTTGGCCCGCGAGAAGGCCCGCGAGGCGAGCCACAGCGATGCGACGGTCATGATCGCCATGACCGTGACCCCGACGACGATCTGGGGGTCGTCCCACAGGCCGTTGAACAGGGCCCGGGCCGCATCGACGGCGTGGGTCAGCGGGTTGAGGTTCGACAGCGTCTGGAGCCAGTCGGGCGCGAGCTCCATCGGGAGCAGGATCCCCGACAGCAGGAGCAGCGGCAGGGCCACGCCCTGGACGATGGGCGCCAGCGCATCCTCGGACTTCACGATCGAGGGCGATCGTGTACGACAGCAGCGAGAAGGCCAGCGCGACGAGCGCGAGCACGCCAAGCGTGAGCAGCGCCCCGCCGGGCACGAGCTCCAGGCCGAACGGGATGGCGATGACGATCATCACGATCGCCTGGGCGAGCATGATCGTCACGTCCCGGAGCGAGCGCCCGGCGAGCATCGCGAAGCGGCTCATCGGGGTCACCCGCATCCGCTCGACGACGCCGTAGCGCAGCTCCGCGACGAGGCCGAAGCCGGCGAACGCGGCCGCGAACATGGCGGTCTGGACGAGCAGGCCGGGGATGAACCAGTTGTACGCACTGCCGGTCTGCGCCGGTCGCGCCGACCGCGCCGTTGAGCAGCGGGCCGAACAGGACGAGGTAGAGGATCGGCTGGATGATCGCCCATCGCCACCCAGACCGGCTGGCGCAGGGTCAGGCGTCAGCGAGCGGCGGTAGATCAGCCAGGTGTCACGGATGGTGTGCACGAACGGGGCTCCTTCGGGCAGCGCGATGGTCGGAGTCGATGGCCGGGGTGCTGATCGGTGCTCATGCCGCCGCCTCGTCCCGGAGGGAGCGCCCGGTCTGGCGCAGGAAGACGTCGTCGAGGCTCGGACGGGCAAGGGTCAGGGTCTGCGGGCGCAGCCCCGCGCCATCGAGCACGCGGATGAGTTGCGGCACCGCGATCTCGCCCTGGTCGACGTACAGCCGGACCAGGTCGTCCTCGCTGCTCGCCTCGCGGACGAACGGCTGGCTCGCGAACGGCCTCGAGCACGTGCTCGACCGCGCCGTCGACGCCGATCGTGATGACGTCACCGGCGACCTGCCGCTTCAGCTCGTCGGCCGTGCCCTCGGCCACGATCCGACCGTGGTCGATGATGGCCAGGCGGTCGGCCAGCGCATCGGCTTCCTCGAGGTAGTGGGTCGTCAGGAACACGGTCGTCCCGGCTCGCGCGCAGGCGCGCGGATCTCGTCCCACATGCGGGCGCGGGCCTGCGGGTCGAGGCCCGGTCGTCGGCTCGTCGAGGAACAGGACCGCGCGGCCGGTGGACGATGCCAAGGCCGACGTCGAGCCGGCGGCGTCATGCCACCCGAGTAGGTCTGGATGTAGCGGTCGGCCGCGTCCTCGAGCTCAAGGGCGGCAAGGACCTCGGCCGCGCGCCGCTTGGCGGTCTTCGCGTCCATCCCGTACAGCCGGCCCTGGAGGACGAGCTCGCCACGGCCGGTCTCGGCCGGGTCCGTCGAGCCGCCCTGGGGCACGTAGCCGATGCGACGCCGGACCTCGCCCGGATCGCGGGCCGAGGTCGGCGCCGGCGACGATGGCCGCGCCCGAGGTCGGGTGGCAGGAGCGTCGCCAGCATGCGCAGGGTCGTGGTCTTGCCCGCCCCGTTCGGGCCGAGGAAGCCGAAGATGGCGCCATCGTCGACCGACAGGTCGACGCCGCGGACGGCCTCGACGTCCGGCGCCTTGCCCCGCGTCGTGAACGTCCGACGCAGTTCGTGGGTCTCGATCATCAGGGTCATGGCGGCTCTCCTGTGGCGTATGCTTCGAGCGGCATCACTTGCGCCGCTCAGCGATATCGGTCAATATCTGCCCGGCGCAGATATTCATCGAAACAGGAGCGTCTGTCAACCATGGATCGCACGAACATCGAATCGGTCATCCGGTCATTGCGCCAGGTGAACCTGCAGGGCTCCCTCTTCGGCCAGACCGTGGCCATCCGCTTCGGACTGTCCGAGTCGGACGTCGAGGCCCTCGAGGTGCTGTTCGACTCCGGCTCGGCGACGGCCGGTCGCCTGTCCGAGCTGATGGGCCTGACGACCGGCGCCGTCACCCGCGTCATCGACCGTCTCGAGCAGGGCGGCTACGTCCGACGGGTCCCCGACCCGACGGACCGGCGTCGGGTCATCGTCGAGATCGTCCCGGAGCAGGCGGCTGCCGTCGAGACCACGCTCGGCCGCGTCGAGGCCAAGAGCGCCGTCGAGATCGGGCACTACAGCGAGGCGGAGCTCGCGGTCATCAACGACTTCCTGACCCGCATCGCCGACATCACCCGGGACGAGGCCCTCGCCCTGCGCGAATCACCGATCGATGACGCCACAGGCCAGCAGCACGCCGCGCCGCTCGGCGGCCTGCGGGAGGCGCGGCTGCTGTTCCGGTCCGGCGCCAACGAGCTCATCGTCCGCGGGTCGCCGTCGCTGCCCGAGCTCTATCGCGCCACGTTCGACGGCCCACTGCCGACCGTTCGACTGCGCGAGGGCACCGTCACCATCCAGTACAAGGGCGGCGGGATGCCCTGGGACTGGCGCAAGCGCAAGGCCGACGTGACCCTTAACGCGACCATCCCCTGGGACATCGAGCTGCAGGGCGGCGCCAACCGCATCGACGGCGACCTGGCCGGTCTCGACGTACGGTCGTACACGATGCACGGCGGGGCCGACCGGCTCGACCTGTCGTTCGGCCGCCCGGTCGGCGTGGTGCCGGTCCGCATCAACGGCGGGGTGAATGGCCTGACCATCCAGCGGCCGGCCGGCGTCCCGGTCCAGCTGCGCATCGACGGCGGCGCCGGCGGGATCGCGTTCGATCGCCAGAAGCTCGGCGCGGTGGGCGGCAAGACCACGCTCGAGACGTCGAACGCGAGCGCCGCGCCGGACCGCTACGCGATCGAGCTCAACGGCGGGACGAGCCGGATCGTCGTGCGCGAGACCGGCGGCTGACCGGACGTCGGGTCAGGCGTCCGGCGGGCGCCGGGCGAGGTGGTCGAGGAACTCGGCGCGGGTGCGGTCTCGCGTCCGGAACAGGCCCAGGACGGCCGAGGTCGTCATGATCGTGCCCGGCTTGCGCACGCCGCGCATGACCGCGCACAGGTGGGTCGCCTCCATCACGACGCCGACGCCCTGCGGCGCCAGGTTGTCCTGGAGGAAGTCCGCGATCTGCTGCGTCAAGCGCTCCTGGACCTGCAGGCGCCGCGAATACATCTCGACGACGCGCGGGATCTTCGACAGTCCGATGACCCGGCCTCGCGGGATGTAGGCGACCGCCGCCGTCCCGAAGAACGGGAGGAGGTGGTGCTCGCACAACGAGTAGAACGGGATGTCCTTGACGATGACCATCTCGGAGTAATCGACGTCGAAGACGGCCCCGTTGATGAGTCGCTGCGCATCGACGTGGTAGCCCGCGGTCAGCTCCGTGTACATCCGGTGGACCCGTTCCGGGGTTCCCTGCAGGCCCTGCCGCTCCGGGTCCTCGCCGATCTCGAGCAGGATCTGATGGACCGCGGCCTCGACCCGGCCATTGCCGTCGTGCCGCCCGGCGCCCTCGATGAGGTGTTCGGCATCGCCCGGGACCTCGCCGATCTCGGTCTCGATCTCGTCGACGATCTTGCGGACGTGGCTGGGCAGCTCGGGCGGGCTTGACATGGTCGGTGGATGGTACGCCGAACATGACGGATCCGGACCTCATCCCCTGCTAGGCTGCGGCCGATGGCCCATCCCCGCGTCGAGCAGTTCCGGTTCGCTCGCGCCGAGTGGGTCCGCGGCCTGCGCGGGCTGCGCGAGGAGGACGGCCTCCGGCGACTCGAGCCGATGAACTCGATCTCGTGGATGGTCGGGCACCTGGCCTGGCACGAGCGGCTGCTGTTCGTCGAGCGAGCGCAGGGCCTGAAGGTCGAGCCCGCGCTCGACGCGGTCGCGTACGGGATGCCCGCCTCGACGCCATCGCTCAAGGCGATGTGGGCGTCCTGGACGCGGATGACGGAGCTGGCCGATCCCTTCCTGGACACGCTGACCAGCGCCGACCTTGCCCGGCCCTGGCCGCACGACACCCGGTCCGAGCCACCGGCCGCCGGATCGGGGCTCCAGCGGATCACCTACCACTACTGGCACCACATCGGGGAGGCCTCGGCCGTGCGCCAGATGCTCGGCCACAAGCGGCTCGCCCAGTTCGTCGGGGCGATCGAACGCGACGCGCCGTACCGGCCCGAGGACGACTGACGGTCGCACGGCGCCAGCCCTCCACCACCTCGTCACTCACCCGCCAGCGGAGTGCAGGGCGGGACCCCAGCGTGGTGATCGCCCTCGGGTTGGTCTGGCCGTGTCGGCTCGTGCGTGGATCGGCAGCAGATGGCCCGGTCACTGGAGCGGATTCGGGCCGGTGGCGCGCCGAGTAACCCTCAGGCGAGTCGGTGACGAGGTCGCCGGCCGTCGCGAGGCGCGGCTCGTCGTCGGTCGCCGGCTAGCCCACGACCGAGCCGCCGGCAGCGAAGCCGGCCGCCGGCAGCGGCTCGAACGGTCGCCCCTCCGCGCCGCGCAGCCAGGCCCGGGCGTTCTCGCCGAGCGAAGGGCGGTGGTAGCCGCCCTCCTGCAGGATGACCAGGCGTCGACCGAGCGCAGCGACCCGCTTGCCGACCTCGTGGTAGACGTCGGTCGACAGGGCGAAGTCGCCGATCGGGTCGAGCCCGTACGTATCGAACCCGAGCGACACCACGACCACGGACCCGGGCACCGCGGCGATCGCCTCGCAGGCACGGTCGGTCGCCTCGAGATAGTCGGCGTTGGTCGCGCCGGCCCGCAACGGGATGTTCAGGTTCTCCCCTGCCCCATCGCCCTCGCCGGTCTCGTCCTCGCGACCGAGGAAGTACGGGTACTGCCGATCAGGATGCGCGTGGATCGAGACGTAGCGGACGTCGCCGCGACGCCAGAAGATCTGCTGGGTCCCGTTGCCGTGGTGGAAATCGACATCGAGGACGGCCACGCGCTCGCCGGTCCGGGCCGTGATGGCCTCGGCCGCGATGGCCGCGTTGTTGAAGAAGCAATACCCGCCGTACATCGAGCGGGCGCTGTGGTGGCCGGGCGGTCGGCACAGCCCGTACACCGCCGATTCGCCGCCGTCGAGGACGAGGTCGACCGCGGTGAGCGCCACGTCGACGGCACCCCGCGCGGCGACGTACGTGCCGGCGACGAGTGGTGCGGCCGAGTCCAGACCCCAGAACCCGGCGCGCCCGCCGGCGAACACCGGCTCCCGGACCAGCCTGGCCACGGCGTCCGCGCTCATGCCCTCGAACATCGAGCGGTTGGGGTACGTGTCGGCCGACAGGAACGGGCGTGGGATGCCCTGCGCGCGGACCTCGGACCAGGCCACCTCGAGGAACCGGATCAGCCCCTCGTCGTGGACCGCGCGGATGGGATCGACGCCGTGCTCGGTCGGCTCGCGGCGCGGGAACCCACCGTCGGCGTCGAGGGCGGTCCGGATGATCTCGGCGCGCTCCGCGACCTCGTTGGCCGGCACGAGCACGCCCATGAACGTCTCGTGGGTGATGTCGTGGCCAAGGTGCGACGGCGAGTAGACGACCTGCATGGGGACCTCGTCAGACGAGCGACAGGATGGCGGCGGTGACGTCGGCCGGACGGTAGCGCATCAGGTTGTGCCCCGTGGCCTCGAAGACCACCTCGGCGATCGGCGACCGGCCGGCAGCGACCCGGGCATCGGACGCCCGCCGCAGCGCCGCCACGCGGGTCCCCTCGTCGTCATCGGCCGCGACGAGGGCGACGACCGGGGCCGTCACCGCCGGCAGCGTCGTCAGTGGGTCGTACAGGAACATCGTCCGCACGCTCGCCTCGAGGGCATGCGGTCGCGTGGTCGGCACGACGCGACCGGCACGCGTCTCGACGACCGTGGCCAGGGCGGCGGCCTCCTGGTCGGCATCCCAGGTCGACGGGTCGAACCCGCGCCGGTCGCGCAGGAATGCGCGCATCGAGGCCATGACCTCCGGGGGCTCGTCGAGCGTCCGCAGGAACTCGTCGACGTCGGCGCCGGTCGCCTCCTCCTGGCGCTCCCAGCCACCGTCGACCAGGACCAGACCGCTGCACCGGGCTCCGAGCTCGACCGCGGCCCACGCGGCGACGACGGCACCGAACCCGTGCCCGGCCAGGACGACCCGGGCGCCGGCCTCCGCCGGGTCGAGGATGCCCGAGCCCTCGGCCACGGCGACCACGTCCTCGGCGAGCACATCGGCGTCGTAGGCGCCGGTCTCGGTCGGCGCATCCGACAGGCCGTGGCCACGCAGGTCCATGGCCACGGTGTGCGTCCGCTCCGCGAGACGCCGGGCGACGGGTGTCCAGCTCCAGGCCGTCTGCCGCAACCCGGGCACGAGGACGCACGCCCGTCGACGCGTCCGGCCAGGCCGCGCCACCGTGGTCGAGGAAGTGGATCCGGTCGCCCGGATCGACGGTCACCACGAATCCCGCCGGCTGTTCGGTCACGCCGCCTAGGATACGGAGCGATGGCCAAGCGTCGACGCGGTTCGCGGACCGCCCGTCTCCACCCCCGCCCCGCGCCCCGCCACCGCCCGTTCGACACGCTCGTGGACGAGGCCCTGGCGACCATCCCGATGCCGTTCGCTGCGGCCCTCGACGAGGTCGCCATCGTCATCGCCGACGAGCCCACGCCCGAGCAGCTGCGCGCGAACGGGCTGCCGCCGGACGACACGCTGTACGGCATCTACGAGGGCGTCGCCCGGACCGAGTACGGGGCCGACTGGGTCGCGGTACCCAACACGATCACCCTCTTTCGCCTGCCGCTCGAGGAGGACTTCCCGCACCCGGACGACCTCGCCGACGAGGTCTGGGTGACCGTCGTCCACGAGCTGGCGCACCACCTCGGCATCGACGACGAGCGACTCCACGAGCTCGGGGTCGACTGACGCGGCCCCTCAGGCGATGGACCACCAGACCGTGAACACGAGGCCGGCGCCGGCGACCACGAATGCCAGGAGCATCCCCGCGCTGAACCAGCGGAACCTCGACGCGCCAGACCCGCGGCGATGCGGATCGTCCCGGCCGCCCGGCCGCACGCGGTCGAGGCCGAAGGTCGCGTGCGTCAGGCCCACGAACATCACGACCTGCGGCGCGACGGTCAGGGCATAGACCGTGAACAGCAGCGTGCCGCTGGCGAACACGATCGCGGCGGCCACGGCGGCCGACAGCACGAGGCCGATCCCACCCGCGTCCGGACTCAGCCCGACCGCATCGAAGGCGCGGATGACCAGGCCCAGGCCGGCATCGAGGCCGAGGACGACGAGAAGGAAGGCGACCGACTCGAACAGCACCACGAGGAAGGCCGCCCAGCGACGGACGCCGAAGACCCGGAACGAGCGTCGCATCGCCTCGATCGGGCCGACATCGCCCAGGACCACGCCGGTCAGCGTGTAGGCGAACGGCGCCCCGACGATCGCACCGACCAGGGTCGACACGACGGTCGACACCTCGCCGGTCTCGTCGGCGTCGCCGATGATCGCCGACGTCGCGAACTGGGCGATCCCCACCGGGATGCCGACGAGGAGGACCGCCCCGACCGTCGACCAGAAGGCGCGTCGCGATCGGGTCAGCGCCCGGGACGTGCTGAGCGGCCGATCGACGATCCGACCGCCGAGCACGGCGATCCCCAGGTTGCGCGCCTCGATGATCGCGACCAGCAGACCCAGGAAGGCGATCGTGATCAGGATCGCGTAGACGGCGGCCATGGCCGACTGCCACCCGTCCGCAGCGTCGAACACGGGGTCGAAGAGGAAGCTCCCGGTCCCGAGGAACAGCGTCGCCAGGACGACCGGCCCGACCGTGCCGAGGACGATCGCGCCGACATAGAACGACGCTCGCCGCATCTCCGGCGCCGCGCGCAGCAGCAGGTCGAAGGCAGCCCCGAGCAGGGCGCGCGTCGGAACGAGCGGCGGCACGGCCGGGGCCGGGTGGCGGCGGGCGGCGGCACCAGCGGCTCGGCGGGTGGCGTCAGGGGTGTCATGGCCGGCGCCGCGGCGTCAGCGGCACCGGCCCCGTGCTCCGCGTCGGCCGCCTCGGCGGGACCCGGGACGAGTGGCGGCGCGAGGGGCATCTCCGGCGCCGGCGGGGTTTCGGACCCCGACGCCGCCTCGGCCGGTGGCTCCCCTGGCTGGCCGGCGTCGTCCGACCGGTCGGTCACGCGTGGGCGCCGGGCAGCGTGCCGGCCTCGGCGAGGAGCTCGCCGAGCCGGGTCACCTCGACGTTCCCGCCGGACAGGACGATGGCGACCCGCTCGCCGTCGCGGATCGGGACCGCGCCGCTGAGGACCGCCGCCAGTGCGGCGGCGCCGGCCGGCTCGAGGACCTGCTTCATGCGCTCGACGGCGAACCGGACACCGGCAAGGATCGTCGGGTCGTCGATGCGCAGGACCGCATCGACGTGGCGCTGGACCATGGCCAGCGTCCATCGCCCGGCGAACGGGGCGCCCAGGCCATCGGCGACGCTCGTCGGCTGGACCGTGACGACCGCACCCCGCTCGAGCGCCTGCGTCATCGCCTCCGAGCCGACCGGCTCGACCCCGATGACCCGTGCCCCGGGCCGCCGGCCCTTGACCGCCGCGGCGACGCCGCTGATGAGGCCGCCTCCACCGATGCCGACGACGACGACATCGACGTCCGGGACGGCCTCCACGAGCTCCAGGCCGGCCGTGCCGTTGCCGGCGATGACCGCCGGATCGTCGAACGGGTGGACGAAGGTGAGCCCCTCCGCGTCGCGCAGCCGCTCCATCTCGGCGAACGTCTCGCCGACGTGGGCGCCGTGGAGCACGACCCGTGCGCCGTAGCCCTGGCACGCCTCGACCTTCGATCGGACCGCGCCCTTGGGCATCACGACCGTGACGGGGACGCCCGCCGCCCGCCCGGCCCAGGCGTAGGCCTGCCCGGCGTTCCCGGCGGACAGCGTGATCGCGCCGCGTGCCCGGGCGTCGGCCGGGAGCGTGGCGATGCGGTTGGCCATGCCACGGGCCTTGAACGAGCCGGTCGTCTGCAGGTGCTCCGCCTGGAACACGAGGCGATCGCCGGCCGGCCGGACGCCGGTCGCGGCCGTCAGCCAGCGCGCGGCGGTCGCCGACGACAGGAGGGGCGGATGCTGGACGAGCCCGGCGATGCGCTGGGCGGCCGCCTCGATGTCGGCGAGCGGGACGTCGAGCGCCGTGGGCTCGGCGGGCGCATCGGGGGCCTGCGACATGCGGCCGAGTATGGCACGCCGTAGCATCCGCCCATGGTCCACTACCGAGAGGGGACGGCCGCCGATTCGCGGCTGGCCTACGACCTGTTCATCCCGACCATCGACGACCTCGCCACGCGCACGGGCGGCAACGCCAACAGCACGAGCGACGCCACGCCGTCACGGGCTTGGGATCGCCGTCGACCGCTGTTCGAGCACCTGGCTGCGACCGGCGATCGCTGGTGGTTCGCGGAGGACGACGCGACGGGCGAGGCGGTCGGCTACGCCCGCTCGATCCTGCGCGACGGCGTCCGCGAGCTCACCGAGTTCTTCGTCCTGCCGGCGGCACAGGGCCAGGGCGTCGGGCGAGGGCTGCTGGAGCGGGCGTTCCCTGCCGACGGCGTGCGGCACCGAGCGATCATCGCGACGATCGACCCGCGGGCGATCATGCGCTACCTCCAGGCCGGGCTCGACGGCCGCGTCCCGATGGCCTTCGTGGAGGCCGCGCCGCGACCGATCCATCTCGCGACCGATCTGGTGCGCCGGCCCATGGATCCCGCCGCGCCGCCGCTCGAGGACCTGGCGGCCATCGACCGCGTCGTCCTCGGGTTCCGCCGCGACGTCGACCATGTGTGGCTGGCATCGGAGCGGCCGGGCTGGCTGTACGAGCGCGATGGGGCGATCGTGGCGTACGGCTATCACCCGATCGAGCCGTCGTGGGGCGGGCCGTTGGCCACGCTCGACGCAGCCGACCTGCCGGTGCTGCTCGCCGATGCCGAGACGCATGCGGCCGAGACGGGTCAGCCGACCGTCGCGTTCGATCTGGCGATGACCGCGCGGACGGCGCTCGACCACCTGCTGCCGCGCGGCTTCCGGGTCGATCCGTTCGTGATGCTGTTCTTCACCGACGGTCCGACCGACGGACTGGATCGCTACGTGCTGACGTCGCCGCCATTCTTCGCCTGACCGGCGAGCGGCGCCCTAGGCGGTCGCCACCTCGTACTCCTTCGGCGTGCTCGGACCGATCCTTCGACGCCGTCCGATCGATCGTCTGGAGCGTGTCGTCGACCGTCTTCCCGTTCTCGTTCGCGGCGCGCTTCAGGTCCTCGTAGGTGATGTTGTGCTCACCCATCTCCAGGTGGGCGTCGCCGCAGCCGCAGGTCAGGCACATGTTCCGTTCCTCCATGCGTGGAACCCACCGTGCGCCCGTCGTCGTCGCGCCGGCGACGGCGGGCGGCACCGTCGCGTTGCGTCGGCCCGACGAACGCCGCAGACACTTGCATGATTGCGCAAGCAATGATAGTGTCGAGGACGTGTTGGACTACCTGCCGGTCTCGGCCGAGACCGATCGACAGCGCTACGCCGCCGTCGGTCGAGCGCTCGCGGACCCCAAGCGCCTGTGCGTGCTGGAGTCGCTGGCCATCGGTGAGCTCTCGGTCAGCGACCTGAGCACCCGCGTGGGCTGCCAGGTCCCCAACATGAGCCAGCACCTCGCGGTGCTCCGGCACGCAGGGCTCGTCACGAGCCGGCGCGACGGCACCACGATCCTCTACCGGCTCGCGGACCCCCGGGTCCTCGACGCCTACCGACTCATCCAGGAACTCGCCCGCTAACGGCGAGATCACCAACCCCATCCCGCAGGAGGCAGGCGGGAGAAAGGATCGTTCCCATGGTGGAGATCAAGCACGCGACCGACGCGACGTTCGAGGAGCTCGTGCTCAAGGCCGACCGTCCCGTCGTGGTCGACTTCTGGGCTGCCTGGTGCGGCCCGTGCAAGATGGTCGCCCCCGAGATGGAGAAGCTGGCCGAGAAGTACGACGGCCGCGTCGACGTGGTCAAGGTCGATGTCGACGCCAACCCGCGGCTGTCGCAGGCCTTCAGCATCATGAGCATCCCGACCATCGCGTTCTTCAAGCCCGGCGCCCAGCCCCAGGGCGTGGTCGGCTTCCGACCGCTCGAGCAGCTCGAGCAGCAGTTCGGCCTGGCCGAGTTCGCGACGGCGGCTGCCGCGGACTGACCGCTTCCCCGAACCGCGCAACCGACCCGACCCCGGTCCCCAGACCGGGGTCGTCGGCTGTCCGGACGTCGCCTAGCCGGCCGAGCGTCGCGCCGCGGCGTGGAACCAGGCGGTCGCCCGATCGACGGCGTGGTCGTCGATCACGAGCGGGGTGAACGACACCCACTCGTCGCCACGGTCGGAACCGGTCGCGTCCGGTGTCCGGCGCGCCGCGTCGGCCAGGACGGGGTCGAGCCGGAACTCCACCGTCCGCCCGCCCGCCGCCAGGATGGCGAACGGACCGGTCGTGCCGCTCCACTGCTCGGAGCCATCGTTTGCCCGTGTGCCGGGCACGCCCTCGACGGTCGCCGCCTCGTCGAGCACTTCGTCCAGGGTCATCGGGCTGCCTCCAGGATCGCCGCCAGGTCGGTCGCATGTTCCTCGTAGTGGGCGATGGTCTCGTCGTGGAACCAGGCCTGCCGAGCGGCGTGCTTGAGCCAGCGGGTCTCCGGGACGACCGTCAGCGTCCCGCGCAGCTCCCCGGGGATCGACCCGAACGAGGCGCGCAGCTCGTCCATCGGCCGGGCAGCCCATGACGCCGTCAGCTCGGCGTTGATGACCTCGCCCCCGCGTGCCTCCCAGTCGGCGTCGGCCCGCTCGATCGTCGCCGACGTCTCGTCGACGGCCAGCTCCCGCGCGGCGGCGAGGGCGACGGACTGCCACGCCAGCAGATGGGCCATCAGGTCGCGGCCCGACCAGTCGTGCGCCGTCGCGACGGACCGATCGAGCTGCTCGTCGGACAGGTCGGCGAGCGCCTCGTAGGGCGTCCAGGCGTCGCGCTCCTCCTCGAGGAACTCGAGAGCGTCGAGATACATGCCGGCATGGTACGGCGGCGCCGGGAGGCGGTGATAGAGTCGGCCGCGATGGCACCCGATCAGGACACGCTCCCGCCGCTGCCACCGGTCGACCCGTCGGCGGCCGATCGGCTGCCCGGCGAGGCGATCACGCCCGAGCTGCTGGCGGGGTTGCTGGCGGACGGCGATGACGATCTCGCCGCGTGGGTCCTGGATCAGGCCCTCGCCGTCGACGACCGGGCGACCGTGTACGACGGGCTGCTGGCGGCGGCGATGGCGATCGTCGGCGAGCGCTGGGCGAGCGGGCAGTGGAGCGTCGCGGAGGAGCATCTCGCCAGCCAGACCATCCTGCGCGCTCTCGATCGCGTCCGGCCACAGCCCGGGCCGGAGGGGCGGATCGGTCCGCTGGCCGTCCTCGCCTGTGTCACCGGCGAGCATCACATGCTGGGACTCGTCTGCCTCGGCCACGTCCTGACCGAGGGCGGCTGGACGGTCGCCAATCTCGGAGCGGATGTGCCGACGGCGGACCTCGTCCGCTTCCTGGCCCGCAACGAGGCGCGGTTGCTCGCCCTGTCCGCGTCCGATCGCGCGCGACTCGACGACCTCGACGAGGCCGTCGCCGCCGCGCGCTCGACCCGACGGGGCATCGCCATCATCGCCGGCGGGCGGCTGACGACCGATCCGGACGTCCTGCGCGAGATCGACATCGATCGGGCCACGACGAGCGTCGCGGACGCGGTCCGGTTCGCCGACGGCCTCCTGCCCCGTCAGCCGGCGGGCGGCTGAGGCTCGGCAGGACGGCGGGGGCGGGCTAGGGTGCGCGGATGATCCCGGGGCAGCCGGTCCCGAACGAGCTCGACCACGCCGCGCAGCGGGCTGCCGAGCGGCGCCAGGCGCGGGCGCAGGAGGCCGCCCAGACGACCCAGGCGGCGGCGGCTGCCCAGCCGGGCGGCGCGATCGCCCCAACGCCGCCAGAGGGGTCGGCCGGCGGCACCGCCCCGGCGCTGATCCCTGGGGCACCACCGCCACCCGTCGCGCCCCCGCCGGTCGCGCCCATGGCTCCGCCGCCGATCGTCCCGTCGGGCGCGGCGAGCCCGTCGACGCCGGCGATCCCCAGCACGCCACCGCCGCCGGTCACCGACCCGTCGACGATCGGCGTCGTCTTCATCCACGGCATCGGCGCACAACGGGCCGGCGAGACCGTGCTCGCCTGGGCGCAGCCGATCATCCGGATGCTGGCGGCGTGGTCCGACGATCGTGGCCTGCCGGCCGACCCCGTGGTGCGGTCGCGGGTCGACCTGACCGGCGGCACGACCCCATTCATCGAGCTCGAGGTCCCGGCGGACCCGGCCGCACCGGTCGACCATCCGTCGCAGCGCTGGGTCCTGACCGAGGCGTGGTGGGCCTCCGACGTCGAGGCGCCGGGCATCGCGGCGATGCTCCGGTGGCTCATCTGGCGTGGCGAAGCCCGGCGCATCGGCGAGGGCATCGTGACCGGCATCAACGCCGCCGACGACGCACGGCGCGGTCCGGCGAGCGGATCCGAGCAGACCCGTCGACGCGTGCGCGACGGTCTCGAGCGAGTCCTCATCCTCGGCTTCTTCCTCG
The DNA here is from genome assembly GCA_963776925.1 of uncultured Chloroflexia bacterium. Lineage (GTDB taxonomy): Bacteria > Chloroflexota > Limnocylindria > Limnocylindrales > CSP1-4 > SPCO01. The sequence continues at coordinate 251,962 of CAVZON010000001.1, forward strand.
TCCTCGCCCTCGTCGCGGTCCCGCTCTACGCGCTCATCAAGCTGCTCTCGGCACTCCCCATCCCGACCGTCGTCCAGGGCGTCTCGACGGCCCAGCTCGACTGGTTCCTGGCGGACTGGTTCGGCGACGTCCGGGTGCTGCTCGGCGATCGGGCGCAGGCGGCCAACATCCGCTCCCGGGTCGAGACCACGATCGACGCCCTGCGCGAGTACGGCTGCGGGCGGATCGTCATCGTCGCGCACTCCGGCGGCACGATCGTCGCCTACATGACCCTGTCCGACCTGGAGCCCGAGCTCCACGTCGACACCCTGGTGACCCACGGGCAGGCACTCGGGCTGGCGTGGCGCCTGGGCCACTTCGAGGGGCCACTGCCCGAATTCGAGCCGGTCGCCGGCGACGAGGACGAGCTGCTGCGACGGGGTGACCGCCTCGTCCGGCCGCTGCCCGCCGACCTCCACTGGGAGGACTTCTGGGCGTCGCACGACCCGGCACCGGCCGGGCCGCTCGACGACCTCCAGCGCTCCGTCGGCCTGCCGACGACGAGCCACCTCGTCACCAACCGCAACAGCCTGACCAACGACCACGGCGGCTACTGGGACAACGAGGAGGGCTTCGTGATCCCGGTCATGCGCGCCATCGATCGGGCCGGGCGACCGGCCAGCGACAGCCGCTTCTTCCCGGGCTATGCCGCGGACGACCCGCGGATCCAGGCTCGTGCCGACCGGGTCAGCCTGCTCAGCCGGTTCTGGCTGCTGTGGCTCGGCCTCGCGGGGGCGACGTTCGTCGTCGGGTTCCTCGCGGGCGATCGCGGGTTCCCCTCGTTCGGCGCCTTCGTGCTGGGCCTGCCCGGATCCATCACCGACCCGCCGCCACCCGGCGAGGGCTGGTGGCCGTGGCTCGTCGGCGTGCTGTCGGTCGGCATCCTGTCGTTCGCGGTCCAGAAGATCGCGATCGCCCGCTGGGACGAGTGGGACGCGACGGCGCGGGCTCGGGCGCGCCGGACGGCATACGTCGCTCCGCAGCCGGGAACCATCATCGGCCAATGGGTCGCCCTGCTCGTCGCCCAGGCCCTGCTCATCGTGGCGGTCGTCGCCACGGACCTGCGCCCGCTGCTCCTGCTCGCTGTCGGGATCCTGCTGATCGTGGGCTGGCTGCCGCGGGAATGGCGGCGGCGCTTCGAGTCGCCCCCGGAGATCCCGCCCGACGACTGACCGGTCGACCCGTCAGACGGCGACCGGCTCGCGGTACTCGCCGAAGACGCCGCGCAGGACGGCACACTGCTCGCCGAGCGTGGCATAGGCACGGGCACAGGCGATGAAGTGCGGCATGAGGTTGGTGTCGCTCGACCCGGGTCGCGATGCCGCGTCGCGCAGGCCCCGGAGGGCAGCCTCGACCGCAGCCGGGTCACGGTCGCTCCGGGTGCGTTCGAGACGGGCCATGTGGCGCTCGAATGATCCGGGCGGCACGGCGAGCACCGGGACGCTCGTCTGCTCCGACTCGTCGACGTAGGCGTTGACCCCGACGACGCGTCGCTCGCCGGCATCGAACTCGCGCTGGTAGCGATAGGCCGCATCGGCGATCTCGCGCTGCGGGTAGCCCTCGCTCACGGCCGCGACCATCCCGCCGCGCCGGTCGATCTCGTCGATGTAGCGCCACACCTGGCGCTCGGTCTCGTCGGTCAGGGCCTCGACGAACCAGGATCCACCGAGCGGGTCGACCGTGGCGTCGACGCCGCTCTCCTCGGCGATGACCTGCTGCTGGCGGAGCGCCAGGAGGGCCGCCTCGGCCGTGGGTACGGCGAGCGCCTCGTCGTAGGCGTCGGTGTGCAGCGATTGGGTCCCGCCCAGGATCCCGGCCAGCGCCTGCAACGCCACCCGGGTCAGGTTGTTGAGCGGCTGCTGCGGCGTCAGCGACACGCCCGCGGTCTGGGTGTGGAATCGGAGCCAGGCGGACCGCTCGTTCTCGGCGTGGTAGCGCTTCGTCATCAGGTCGTGCCAGATGCGACGGCCGGCGCGGAACTTGGCGATCTCCTCGAAGAAGTCCGAGTGGCTGTTGAAGAAGAACGACAGGCGCGGCGCGAAGTCGTCGATGCGCAGCCCGCGCTCGAGCGCGCCCTCGACGTAGGCCATCCCGTCGGCGATGGTGAAGGCGAGCTCCTGGACCGCGGTCGAGCCGGCCTCGCGGATGTGGTAGCCGCTGATCGAGATCGTGTTCCAGCGCGGCAGCTCGCGGGTCCCGAACTCGATCGTGTCGGTCACCAGGCGCATCGACGGCTCTGGCGGGAACAGGAACTCCTTCTGGGCGATGAACTCCTTGAGGATGTCGTTCTGGGTCGTGCCCTCGAGTCGGTCGCGGGGCACGCCGGCGGCTTCGGCGGCCACGATGTACATCGCCCAGATCGGGGCGGCCGGCGAGTTGATCGTCATCGACGTGCTGACCCGGTCGAGCGGCAGCCCCGCCAGCAGGACCTCCATGTCGGCCAGGCTGCTGACGGCCACGCCGCACGTGCCGAACTCGCCCTCCGCCTCGGGGTCGTCGGTGTCGTAGCCGTACAGCGTCGGCATGTCGTAGGCGATCGACAGGCCGGTCTGGCCGGCGGCCAGCAGCTGGTGGAAGCGGGCGTTGGTGTCCTCGGCCGCCCCGAAGCCCGCGAACATCCGCATCGTCCACAGCCGCGAGCGGTAGCCGGTCGGATGGATGCCGCGGGTGAACGGCGGCCGGCCGGGCGTGCCGATCCGTGCCTCGGCATCCGCCCCGAGGTCCGCCGGCCCGTAGACCGGGGCGATCGGCATGTCGCTGATCGTCGAGAAGCTCGGCTTGCGCTCCGGGATCGCCTTCGACCGCTCGGTCATGGCCGGGATGCTAGCACCGGCCCGGCACCGAGCCGAGGCCGCGCCGCCGGGTCAGCTGCCGCCGAAGGCCGCGACGGCGGCCTCGATCTTGGGGTCGGGCAGGTCGTTGGTGATGACGACATGGACCGTGTCCGGCTCGGCGCCGGCCCAGGTGACGACGGTCTGCAGCCGGTTGCCGGTCGTGCTGTCGAGGCGACGCGTCGCCTGGCCGGCGAGGGTCGGTGTCGACTCGCCGGTGACCTCGGTCCGGTTGGCCGCACGGGCACTGGCGGCATAGAAGTCGGCGATGCCGTCCCGCGTCAGCCCCGGCGCGTGGAAGGTCACCAGCGCGGCGGCACGGTTGCCGCCGAAGTCCCAGGTCCCGCCCGCGAAGCGGACCTCGGTGATGCCGGCGTCGGCCAGGCTCCCGAGGTTCTCGGCGGTGCAGTTGCGGCCCGAGTCGAGCGTGTCCGGCGCACGGCCCTCGTACGTCGTCGGGACCGTCGCCTCGAGGTCCGGGTAGGCACCCGGTGCGGATCCGTCGACCGTGCACGGACCGGTCGGATCGAACGACGGCGCGGTCCCGCCGCATGCGGCAAGGATCAGCGCCGCGAGCGCGATCAGGAGGACGACGCCACGGGTCCGGTGGGGCATGGCCCGGAGGGTACGGGAGGTGCCCGCATCACGCCACGACCGGCCGGGTGGTGCGTCCTGACACCTGGTACCCCCGTCCCGGGGTGGTGCGCGCGTGCGCCCTACCGATGACCCCGGCAAAGTCGGGACGGAGGGACCATTGCCCATGCTGGGAGGCGGGCGTAGTGTGCTGCTTACGCCGACCCGCGATCGAACCGGGGGAACAACCTGGGGCGTCGGTCACGGATCAGGAACCGGTCACTTTCTCGAGGAGGTTCGAGGGAGGGATCCCGGGTCCAGATCACGAGCCGAGTAACAGGATCTTCGGCCTTCGGGCCCGGAAGAACGTCGGGACGGCAGCGCTCATCGCTCCTGTGGCCGCGGACCACATCATCAGCGGAACGATCGCCCTCCGGGTATCCGGGGGGCGATCCTGCGTCCGCTGACAGGTCGGGCAGATCGGGCTCAGGCGGTCCGGCTCGGGCGCGCCGGTGTCGGATGCGCCCGTCGACCCACGCCCCGGCTGTCGAGATCGGCCTGGAGCACGCGTGCCGCGGCCACCAGCTCCGGATCGCGCGTGACCGTCCCGGCCACCCAGTCGATGTACGACGGCTCGAACACGGCGATCTCGCCGAGCGTGTGGCCGTGGAACTTGCCGAACTCGATGACGTGGGCGCGGGCCGTGTCCAGCGGTGGCGGCGGCGGCCGCCGGAAGTGGCGGATCCGGTCGCGCTCGGCCGGGCCGGTCGGCGTCGACGCGCGCGGCATCGCCTCGCGCTCCCACTCCATCCGGGACTTCGGGGGGTGGCCGCTGAGGATCTTCGCGCCCGCGGGGCTCGTGGTCTGGTTGCGCGGCAGGACGTTGCCGGTCGTATCGACCCGAGCGGTGACCGGGCGTGTCGGCTTGGGCTTGGGCGGGCCGCCGCCGCGCCGCTGGCCGTCGGGGCCGAAGTCGGCGGGCTCGCCCGTCCCGCGGCCGGTCCGGCCATCGGTGTCCCTGGTGAGCGCCGCGTAGGCGTCGTTGATCGCGGCCATCCGCCGGGTCGCCGCCCGCGAGGCCGCGGGGTCGTCGCCGGTGAGGTCCGGGTGGTTGACCCGGGCGAGCCGCCGCCAGGCGGCCTTGATCGTCGCCGGATCCGCCCCTGGCTGGACCCCGAGCACCTCGTGCGGATCGCGTTTGACCACGGACGGAGTGTACCGACCCCACCGTCCGACGCCTCGCGCTTGACAGCACGGCCGGTCTGCATTCCCCTACCCGCATGGGACTCGTTCGACGCGCCGGGGTCGTGGCGGCACTCGCCTCGGTGCCGCTGGGGCTGGCGTACCGCTTCGCGCTCATCTACCGGCAGCGCGCCGGCTATCCGCGCCAGTACCCGCCCGCGGTCACGCCCGCTGACCTGGGCCTCCCGTTCGAGACGACCGTCGTCCGCTCCGGCGACATCGAGCTGCCGGCCTGGTTCATCCCGGCACGCGGCGGGACCCCGGGGCCTGGCGTCGCGCTCGTCCACGGCTGGGAGTCGGCCCGTGACCGGACCCTGCCCAACGCCATCTTCCTGCACGCGGCCGGCTACCACTGCCTGACCATCGATGTCCGCGGCCACGGCGCGAACCCGCCCGAGTCGCTGCCGATCAGCGCCGGCGAGTTCGGGCTCGACGCGCTGGCCACCTTCGAGACCTTGCTCGCCCGGGACGAGGTCACCAGCGGCGCCGTCGTCGGCCACTCGATGGGGGCGATCGGGGCGATCCTCGCCGCGGCCGCCGACCCACGGGTCGCCGCGGTGGTGGCCACCTCCGGCCCGGCGGATCCGCTGCGGCTGACCCGCCAGACGTTCCGCCTCGCCCACCTGCCCATCCCGGACGTCATCGCCTATCCCCTCGCCTGGCTGACGACGCGGGTGTACCTCGCGCCGCGCGGACACCGGGTCCCCGAGGTCTCCGCGACCAAGGCCATCGCCCGCTACCGCGGTCCGATCCTGCTGGCCCACGGCGACGACGACGCGGTCGTCCCGGTGGCGCACATCGATCGCCTCGCCGCGGCCGCGCGGAGCACGCGGACGCGCCGGCGACGAGCCGGTCGAGACCCTGGTCGTGCCGGATGGCCAGCACTCGTGGCTGTACGAGTTCCCCGCCTATCGCTCTGCCGTCGCGGGCTTCCTGGCCCGGGTCCTCGACGGTCCGCTCGATCCGGCGGAGGCGGCGGCCATCGCGGCAGCGACGCCGTCGGAGCGCCTGCCCGAGGGCGAGACGCGCTTCGCGGCGGTCGAGGACACGCCCGGCGGCTTCCGCGCCCTGGCCGACATCGCCCGACCGGGTGCGCTGCGCGCCACCGGACCGACCCAGGCGCCCGACGCGGACGCCGCTCCCTGAGCTCCTCCTCCGCCGGCTACTGCCAGCGGAACTTGCGGGCCGCGATCGCGAAGCACACGACGAGCCAGCCCAGGAGCACGGCAGCACACACCCACAGCGGCGCGAACGGCGCGCCGCCGACCATCACCTGGCGCAGCGCATCGGCCAGGTAGGTCAACGGGATGAGCCGGGCGATCGTCTGCAGGAAGTCCGGCATCTGCTCGATCGGGAAGAACGTCCCGGACAGGAACATCATCGGGAACTGGACCACGCTGGTCATGCCGTTGGCCGAGTCCTCGGTCTTGGCGAACGACGCGATGACGTAGCCGAGCGCCAGGAACGCGACGGCGCCGAGTGACACGAAGAAGATCGACAGCGCCCACGGCCCGGTGACCTCGACCCCGAAGAAGGCGACCCCGACGCCGACGATGATCACGGCCTGCACGAGGGCGATGAGCAGGCGCATCACGATGTTGCTGCCGACCAGCTGCCAGCGATGGAGTGGCGTGGCGGCAAGTCGCTTGAGGATGAGCTTCTCGCGGTCGGCGACGAGCGGGATGGCGGCGAAGATGCCGACCTGCATGACCGACAGGCCGAGCATCGACGGCACGAAGTAGGAGATGAAGTTCAGGTTCTCGGTCTGGATGGTCGCCGTCTCCGGGACGACCAGCGGCGGACGACCGCCGAGGTTGACGACACCGAGCACGGCGCCGACCGACTGGAACACGGCCGCCGTGAGGTTCTGGCGCGACGGGTCGGTGTAGATCGACCACGCTCGTCGGCGCGGCCGGCGGTGCGCCCTCGGCCGACGCCGCCTCGACCGCGGCCCCGTAGCCGGCCGGGATGACGATGACCGTGTCGAGCTCGCCCTCGCGCATCTGGTCGACTGCCGGATCGCGGCCGAGGTCGGTCAGCTCGTTGCCGTCCTGGGCCACGAACGCGGCGCGGAGCGCGGCGGACGCAGGCGACCCGTCCTCGTCGACCCAGCCGATCGACAGCCCGCCCCCACCGCCACCGCCCTGGAAGATGAAGCCGAACATGAAGATGAAGATGAGCGGGAAGGCCAGTGTCCAGAACAGGGCCGCGCGGTCGCGCGTGTAGCTCTTGATGTTGGCGACGGTCAGGGCCCACAGGGCGGTCATCGTCCGGCCCTCAGTCGCGCAGGGCTCGACCGGTCAGGTCGAGGAAGACGTCTTCGAGGGTCGCCCGGCGGATGGCCAGGTTCTGCGGCTCGAGGCCACGCGAATCGGCCAGCGCGAGGAACGCCCCGATGGTCGGGCCGACGTCCTTCGTGTAGAGCAGGACCTCGATGTCGTCCGCCTTGACCGAGGTCACCGCCGGCAGGGCCTGGAGGGCCTCGAGCTCGAGGCCCGGCAACGGGTCGAAGCGCACGGCCCGCTCCTGGAAGCGCTTGCTGACGAGCTCATCGACGGTCCCCAGCTCCAGGATCTTGCCGTGATCCATGATCGCCAGCCGGTCGCACAGGATCTCCGCCTCCTCCATGTAGTGGGTCGTCAACAGGACCGTCCGGCCCTCCGCCTTGAGCCCCCGGACGAGGTCCCACAACGACCGGCGCGCGGCCGGATCCAGGCCCGTCGTCGGCTCGTCGAGGAAGACCAGCTCCGGGTCGTTGACGAGGGCGAGGGCGACCGTCAGCCGCTGGCGCTGGCCGCCGGACAGCTCCTGGCTGCGGGCGTGCTGGCGCTCGCCCAGCCCGAGGGCCTCGACGAGCTCGGCCGTGGGGCGTGACCGCGGGTAGAAGCTGCGGAACAGGTCGATGAGCTCGATCACCGTGAGCTTCGGGTACATCGATGCGGTCTGGAGGGCGACGCCGATCCGTGGCTTCAGCACGTCGGAGTCGCGCGTGACGTCGTGGCCGAGCACGCTGACCTCGCCGGCGTCCGGGACACGCAGGCCCTCGAGGATCTCGACCGTGGTGCTCTTGCCGGCGCCGTTCGGCCCGAGCAGGCCGAACACCTCGCCCTGCGCGACGTCGAAGTCGATGCCGGCCACGGCCTGCACGTCGCCGTACCGCTTGGTCAGCCCACGGACCCGGATGGCCGGGTCGGTCGCGCTCGCGATCGTCATCGAGGATCCTCTGCGGGGATGCCCATGGTGCCATCCTCGGCGTCGCCCGGCAGGTCGACCTCGGTGTCCCAGCCGCTCGCCCAGTCGATGTCGAGGGCGATCGGCGCTCCGGCCGTCGGGTCGGTCTCCGGCGCCGGGGCGCCGAGGCCGAGATAGGCATCGATGGCCGCCTGGAGTCCGACGTCCCGGCCGGACAGCTCGGACAGGATCCACTTCTCCTCGAGCACGTCGCAGTAGGCCTGGAGCGCGTCGCGCTCGTCACCGATGGCCGGCAGGATCGCCTCCAACGTCGGCTGGAGGACGTCCTGCAGCCAGCGCTCCGCCCCCTGCTGGTCGGTCAAGGCGCGACGCTCGAACGCCTCGACCCAGGTCCGGTACTCGTGCAGGTCGTTGAGCAGCAGCTGGGCCTGGCCCTCCAGCGCGCGGATACCGGTGAGTCGCTCCAGCTCGCGGGCGTGGAAGCGGCGATTGGCCACCGCCACGCGGAGGCGGACCCGATCGCGGTCGTGGGCACTCGGCTCCAGGCTGATCTCGTCGACGGCGAACCCGAGCTCGTTCAGGCGACGGACCCGGGCACGCACCGCGTGCCGATCGTCCGGCGACAGCTCCGGCTCGACGTGCAGCTCGTCCCATACCGCGCGGTAGCGGTCGCTGACGGCGTCGGCGGCGTCGATGGCATCGTCGGCCGCGTCCGGTCGGCCCTGCATCACGCCGAGGTCGGCCAGGCCGAAGCCGACGTTCTCGACGAGGATGTCGAGGTCGTAGCCGCGCTGGCCGTCGGACAGGCTGGGGTGGATCTCGCTCGTCTCGGCATCGACGAGGAAGGCCTGGATCTTGTCGCCGTCGCGCCGGAACAGGGTGTTGGCGAGCGAGCAGTCGCCCCAGTACACGCCGGCCCGGTGGAGGTCGACGAGGAGCCAGGCCATCGCATCCAGGAGACGATCTCGATACGGCCCCGGTCCGAGCGGGAAGCGCATGAGCAGCCGGCGGTACTGGATCGAGAAGTCGAGGTAGGCCGTGACGAGGATGGCCGTGTCCCGCTCGGGCGACTCGGCGATGCCGACCGCCTTGACCGCCGGCAGCCCCAGGTCCTCGAGGTGGCGCAGCACGCTGAACTCGCGTCGGGCGACCTCGAGCGGCTCCTCCTTGAGGGCGTAGGTCCGCCAGCCGACCTTCACGAACCGGACGAGGTGCCGCGACGGTCCGACCGGGATCTCCCGGAACCGGAATGCGCCGTCACCGTCGAGCTCGGCGGTCCAGTCCGCCAGCGGCTGCGCCCAGGGCAGGTCGAGCAGGTCGGCGGCCCCTTCGCGCAGCCGCAGCCGCGGGAAACCCGGAGCGAGCGGCGGGAGCGGCGGGTCGGTCAGAGCTTCTTCCGCAGGTAGGTGGTCACGCCGGCGTCATAGCCGAGCGCCTCGTACAGCCGGCGCGCCTCGGGGCGATGGTGGGCGGCGGTGATCTCGGTGAAGGCGGCGCCGAGCTCGGTCGCGACGTCCTCGGCGGCGGCGATGAGCGCCCGGCCGAGCCCACGCTCGCGAGCCCCGGCGTCGACCACGAGGGCGAGCAACCGGACGATCCGGTCGTCGTGCTCGAAGCGTGGCAGGGCGTGCAGGGCGACGAACCCGAGGACGACGCCGTCGCCTTCCGCCACGAGGACCTGCGAATGGTCCGACGAGAAGCGCGCCAGCCGCTCGACGATGTCGCTCGGTCCTGCGGGGTAGCCCTCGTCGGTGAACAGCGTGGCGATGGCCTCCGCGTCGGCGGCGGTGGCTCGGCGGATGGTCGGGGCGTCGGTCATGACGCGATGGTAGCGGCCTCTACGAGCAATCGGTGCGGACCGCTCGACGGCCCACCGAGGACCAGACGCTCCGGGCCGAGCGGGCCCGGACGACGGGTCGACGTGGGCGGCGCCGGAGCGCCGGTCGGGTCCGACCCCGACGGCCACCATGTCGCGCACCAGCCTTCGTCATGCCGGGCAAGGGTCACGGCCAGCCGCCCCTCCGTCGACGGTTCGAGCAGGATCACCAGCCTCGCGCCATCCGTCCCCGGCTCGGACAGCCGGCCGATCCGGCAGTGCGCCCCGAGCAGGTCGCAATCCGGCGCCTCCTCGAACGCCGTCCCGGCGACGAGCCACGGGGTGAGCTCGACGGCGGCGCGGTCGAGATCCACCGTCGCCCAGCCGACGGCCAGCGCGGTCATGGGCCGGTGAGGATGAGGTCCGGCCCCGGTGCCCCGCTCGGGCGGAACCCGAGCGACTCGTACAGGTGGATGGCCGGTGGGTTGTCGGCGAACACCCCGAGGTGGACCCAGGCGCTGCCGGCGCCCAGGCCGTCGGTCGTCGCGGCTGCCGTGACCCAGCGGCCCAGGCCGCGACCCTGCGCGCTCGGCGTGGTCCCGATCGAGCTGAGGTAGCTGAGCCCGCCGAACGTGGCGCGGCGGGCGACCGTTGCCGGTTCGTCATCGACCGTCACGAGGTAGTGCACGAACCGCGGGTCGGCCAGCGTCGCCATCGTCTCGGTCACGATCGAGGCGCGCCGCTCCTCGCCGACGCCGAATGCCGCGACGAGCACCGCCACGATGGCCTCGGCGGCCTCGTTCGCGGGGCCCTCGCGCAGCCGCTGGAACCGGTGCAGGACGGAGCCTGGCGGCTGGGGCTCCCTGCACGGCAGCCTGCGCCGCCGACCCGTCGGCGACGACCATGAGCAGCCCGTCGCCGACCGACTCGAAGCCGTTCGCCAGGAGCCGGGCCGCGAGGTCGCCGGGCGTGTCATGCGGCGGCGAGACCCACACGTGCGGCTGCCGGGCGGCCCCCGCGAAGCGCAGGGCGGTCTCGGTCAGGCGGCGATCGAAGGCGGCCGGGTCGTCCGGCCAGCGCACCGCCTCCAGGCGGTTCCAGAACGGCTCCGGGTCGAGCGGGTCGAGGAGCAGCAGGGCGTCGCCGAGGTCGCTCAGGTCTCGCCCCGGGACGGCATGGACCGCCGCCTCGTGGGCCAGCAGCCGACGGACCGTCGGCGCGTCCGTGGGGTATTCGGGCGAGGTCAGGCGGGGCGCTCCAGGACGAAGGCCGAGGCACCGGACGGCAGGTCGATCGTCGACGGCGCGGGGATGCCGGCCTCGGAGAACCAGCCGAGGAAGCGGTCGCGGGTCGCCAGCGCGGTCCCCTGCAACAGCTCGTCGAGCTGGACGCCGGCGATGAGCTCGCCGTGGCGCGTGCGGAACTCGTCCTGTCCGGACGGCAGCGGCCAGTCGAGCACGAGCACGCGGCCGCCCGGCCGCAGGGCGTGCCACGCGGCCCGGAGCGCAGCGGCCGCGTCCGGCAGCTGGTGCAGGGCGTACTGGAAGTAGACGAGGTCGAGGGTGCCCTCCTTGCCCGGCTCGGTCACCTTCGCCTCGCGGATCGTGATGCGGTCGGCCAGGCCTTCGGCCTCGATCGTCGCGCGGGCCCTGGCGACGGAGTCGGCTTCGAACTCGACGCCGACGAGGTCGATCGCCGGGAAGCGCCGGGCCATCGCCACCAGCCAGCGTCCGCCGCCGCAATGCACGTCGGCGACGCGGCCGCCACGGGCCAGGTCCGCGACGAGCTGGGGCAGGGCCGCGAGGACCTCCTGGAAGAAGACCGCGATGTCCTGCCGCGTGAGGCGCTCGATGGCGGTGCGGTAGCGGTCCGGGCGGGCAGCCAGCGGCCGGCCGGTGCGGAAGAACTCCGTCATCGACCCCCAGTCCATCGAGGCCACGACGGCGTGGATGAACTGGCCGCCGAGATACTCGGCACGGTGGTCGTCGAGCAGGATCGCCGCGACGTCGTCGTCCACGGTCAGTCGCTCCCCGTCGTGCGTGGTCAGGTCGTGCGCGTCGCTGGCCCACGCCCAGGCCTCGACGGCGGTCGCGTCGGTCGATGTCGCGGCCGCCAGCTCGGCCGGGGTCAGCCCGGCGGGTCCGGCGGCGCGCAACCGCCCGAACAGCCCGAGCTCGATCCCGAGATAGATGAGCCATGAGCGATGGAACCCGCCAAGGCTCGCGATCAGGTCGTCGTACCGGTCGTCGTGGCCCATCGGCGCGATTGTCGCATGCTGCGATGTACCGTTCGGCGATGCAACGGTCATGGCGCGGGACGGGTTCCGGACGCTGATGGACACCGCCGATCGCCCGCCCGACGAGGCCCTCACCGCCGCGCTCGCGCGCGACCTCGACGCCACCTTCGAGGCCGTCGTGCTTGCCCACCAGGACCGGCTGTACACGATCGCCCTGCGCATGCTCGGCGACCCGGGCGAGGCCGAGGAAGCCGCCCAGGACGCCTTCGTGCGGGCCTACCGCGCGTTGGGCGGCTACGACGCCGCCCGGATCCGCGAGCTCCGCCTGCGCGGCTGGCTGACGACGATCGTGCTCAACCGCTGTCGCTCGGCCCTCGCTCGACGGTCGGCCCACGGGCCGACGCCGCTGACCCTCGACGACGCGACCAGGCCACCGATCGAGCCGGCTGCCGCGACCGCCACCGGACCGGCGGCGGTCGTCGAACGACGCGACGACCGGGCGACCTGGGCGCGCCGGCTGGCGGAGCTGCCGGTCGCCTACCGGACCGCGATCGTCCTTCGCCATGTCGATGGCCTGTCCTATCCCGAAGCCGCCGCCGCGCTGGGCCGTCCCGAGGGGACCGTCAAGGCGCAGGTCCACCGCGGGGTCGCGCTGCTCCGCACGATGCTCGAGGCCGAGACCCGCCTCGGCGAGGAGATGACCGCATGACCACCACCGACCGCAGCCCCGACATCGAGACCGCGATGACCGGCCTGACCGCGAGCGCCCCGCCCAGCCTCCGCCCGAACGTCCTCGTCGAGACCGGGCTGGCCGATCGCTACGCGGCCATCGAGTCGCCCATCGGTCCGCTGTTCGTGGCCTGGAACGGTCGCGGCGTCGCCCTGGTCGACAGCGCGACCGACGACCTCGAGGCCTTCGCCACCCGCCATCGAGCGACGACCGGCCGCCCCGCGTACCGGGCCGATACCCTGCCCCCGGTCCTCGCCGACAAGATCGAGCGGCGGCTGGCCGGCGACCGTCGGGTACGCATCGACCTCGACCTGCGCGGCCACTCGGACTTCGAGCAGGACGTCTGGCGCAAGGCGCTCGAGATCCCACGCGGCGAGGTCCGGCCGTACGGCTGGGTCGCCGCCGAGATCGGCCGCCCGAAGGCGGTCCGGGCGGTCGGCACGGCGCTCGGCCACAACCCGGTACCGCTCATCGTGCCCTGCCATCGCGTCGTCCGGACCGACGGGTCGATCGGTCAGTACTCGCTCGGCGGGCCGGAGAACAAGCGGACGATCCTGGCCGCCGAAGGGCTCGACCCGGAGGCGATGGAGGACGCGGCGCGCCGGGGCGAGCGGCTCATCGGCTGCGCTTCGACGCACATCGTGTGCTGGCCGTCGTGTCACACCGGCCGGCGGATGCTGCCGCGCAACCGGCGTCCGTTCAGGTCGCTGTCCGATGCGGCGGACGCCGGCTACCGGCCATGCAAGGTGTGCCGGCCCGTGGCGGTGCCGACAGCCGCCTGACGGTCGCACCACCGCCCGGACCCTGCCTGCCCGGGCGTATCATCGCCACTTGGACCAGTCAGATATGCCAATCGCTCCGGCTTCCCCACCACGAGCGGCCCCGCGGTCGATCGCCCTCGGGATGCTCGTGCTCTACGTCGTGTGGGGCTCGACGTACCTGGCGATCGCCATCGCGGTCGAGACCATCCCGCCGTTCCTCATGGCCGGCGCCCGGTTCCTGCTCGCCGGCACGATCCTCCTCGCCTGGACCCGCTTCCGAGGCGGCACCGGGTTCGTCGCCCCGACCCGGCGCGAGTGGCGCGACATGACGATCATCGGCGCGCTGCTGCTCGGCGGTGGCATGGGCATGGTGGCATTCGGCGAGCAGACCATCCCGTCCGGCATCACGGCCCTGCTCATCGCGCTGCTCCCGGCGTGGATCGCGATCTTCGGTCGGATCCTGCTCGGCGAACGACTGCCGTGGCTGGCCGTGGTCGGCATCGTCGTCGGGTTCGCCGGGGTCGGCATCCTCGTCGGGCCGTCGCTCGGCGGTGGGTCCGGCGGCCTCGACCCGCTCGGGCTGGCCGCGGTCATCGTGTCGCCGATCGCCTGGTCGCTCGGATCGCTGTTCGCCTCGCATCGCGCGACCCTGCCGCGCGATCCGCTGGTCAACACGGGTGGCCAGATGGTCGCGGGCGGGCTCGTCCTGTTCGGGATGGCGGCGCTGGCCGGCGAGTTCGGCCGGTTCGACCCCTCCGGTGTGTCGCTCGCATCGATCGCCGCATTCGGCTACCTGGCCGTGGTCGGCAGCCTCATCGCGTTCACGGCCTACGGCTGGCTGCTGCGGGTCGCGCCGCTCCCGTTGGTCGCCACGTACGCCTACGTCAACCCGGTCGTGGCGGTCATCCTCGGGGCGATCGTGCTCCAGGAACCGATCGACGGCCGGACCCTGCTTGCCGCGGCCATCATCGTCGGCGCCGTGGCCCTCATCGTGACCGCAAGGGGACGGATGGCGAGCCGGCCGCGGCCGGCGCCGTCGGGCAGACCGATCAGCCTTCCGCCAGCACCGTCCGCGTCACCCGCCGCGCCAGCGCCATCACGGTCAGCATCGGATTGACCCCGAGCCCGGTGGGGAACAGCGACGAGTCGGCGACGTACAACCCCCCGACGACGCGATCGTCGCCGGCGCCGCGCCGGACGCGCCCGACGGGATCGCACGCGTGCAGCTTCGGATCGGCGCCCATCCGGGCCGTGCCCATCTGGTGCGCGGACATCACCGTGCCCTGGTTGGGTCGGAAGTCGAACCCGCCCAGCTCCGCGACGTACCGCTCGAACGCCGCGTCGCTCGCGCCTTCGCCATGGAACACCGCGGGACGGGTGCCGGGAACGACGAGATCCAGGGCGTCCGATGCCCAGGCCAGGCGGGCGCAGCTGGCCACGGCGTGGCGAAGCGTCGCCGCCCCGGTGGCGTCGAGCCGGTAGTCGAGTCGGACCCGACCGGAGCGGGTCGTCGTCGTGCGGCCCTCACCGCCGTCGCGGGTCACCGCGATGAAGATGCCGAGGTGGCGGGCATCGCCCATCCACCCGGCGTGGTCGGCGGCCCCGACCCACGGGAGCGCCAACGCCAGCAGACCGGGATGGGCCGGCGCGGACTCGATGACGTAGCCCTCGCGGCCGTCGACCGCGGTCCCGAACTCGAGGCACCGCGCCGCCTGCATCGGACCCCGCCAGGCCTCGACCGGACGTGGCTGCCGGGTGAGCACGCCGGACACCGGGTGGATGCGCAGGTTGCGCCCGATCGCCGGGTGGGTCAGGCCGGAGCCTTCCAGGACGGCCGGGGTGCGCAGGGCTCCACCGGCGACGACGACCTGCGGCGCGTTGACCCGGAGCGGGCGGACGCGGACCCCTCGAGGCCCGGTCGGGTCGGGGATCGGCTCCCCGGTCAGCGGGTCCGGGACGAGGGCAAGCCCCTCGACGCCGACCGCACGATCCCCCTCGAGCAGGACCCGGGTGACCCGCACCCTGGGCACGATCCGTGCACCGTGCCGGGCGGCCGTCGCGAGGTGCGCACGGAGGCCCGACTGCTTGGCCCCCCGCCGGCAGCCGAACGGACAGCTCCCGCAGTCGTCGCAGCGGACGGCGTTGCGCAGGGTCGGAGCGGCCTCCCAGCCGAGTGCGGCGGCGCCCCGCAGGATCGCGTCGTCCTTGGGCGGCTGATAGGCCGCCGGCGTCGCCGCGATCTCGGCCTCGACCGTGGCGATGTCCGCCGACCACGCACCGCCGTCGTCCAGTCCGTCGATGCCGTGCTCGGTCCGCCACGTGTCCCGCACGTGGTCCGGGATGGCGATGGTCGTCATCCAGTTGACGAGGGTGCCGCCGCCGACGCCCGACCCTGCCAGCAGCGTGATCGCCCCGTCCCAGGTGGCCAGCAGCCCACGCTCCAGGTACAGCTGGACGAACGCATCGAGCTCGTTCGTCGGCATCGACGCCTCATCGACGAACGGCCCGGCCTCGAGCACGACGACCGATCGACCGGCGCGAGCGAGGTCCGCCGCGACGACCCCGCCGCCGGCCCCGGAGCCGACGACGACGACGTCCGCGTCGAGCGTCAACGGCTCGTCGATCGACCCCGTCGTCGAAGGGCAGCGCGAGCGGCACGACCGTCGTCGGCTCCTCGGCCAGGGGCGGACGCTCCGGTTGGTAGCCGATCGCCGCGAAGCGCGGGTTCGGCGTGTCCGGTCCGTCCGGGCCGTGCGGGACGGCATACGCGAGGAACGTCGCCAGCTTGCGCAGGGCGTGGAACGCGGAGCGCCGCTGGGCGAGCCGCGACTCGCCCCACGACCGGAGGGTCCGCTCGCGGCGTGCCTGGTCCATCGCCGAGAACGACCGCCAGCCACCACCAAGAAGGGCGTTGGCAGCCGGCGTGCGCAGGGCCCGCAGCGCGAGGCGCAGGTCCCGGACCTGGTCCGGATCGGCGGCCGTCGCGAGGGCCTCCGCCATGAGCGATCCACGGGCCTCGGCGTCGGATCCGGGCACGAACGCGTCGGCGATCGCTCCGAGCGTCGTCAGCTCATCGCTCGTCCAGTCGACGGCCACGGGTCCTCCACGATCCGCTCCGGTGACGGTTGCGTTCCGCTTCGGCGACGCCCCGGATGCGCTTCGGTCCGAGGCCTCGGCGGGCCTTGTCGGGTCGAGCGTGGCGTGCCTAGGCTCATGCTGCGCCAGCGCGGCCGCTCGTGCTGGTCCGATGCGTCGTCCGGTCCACGACGGACCGGCCGGTCGACCCCCAGGAGCGCCCGTGACGATCCACGCGAGCGAATCCATCCCGTCGCGCCGACGGGCACGACAGCCGGCCCGTCCCGACGAGCCGCTGCACACCGCGCTGGATCCCCTGCCCCTGGACCTCGGTCCGTCCCCCCTGGCCGCCGTGCTCGCCCGCGCCCACGAGCGCCACCGCCGCGCGGACGACGGCGCGGTCGCCACGTACATCCCCGAGCTCGGCCGCGCCGATCCGACCTGGTTCGGCATCGCCGCGATGACCCTCGACGGGGCCCTGCACGAGATCGGCGACAGCCGGCAGGCATTCACCATCCAGTCGATCTCCAAGCCCCTGACCTACGGCCTCGTCCTCGATGACCTGGGCGAGGACGCCGTCCGGGCAAGGATCGGCGTCGAGCCGACCGGCGAGGCGTTCAACAGCATCACCCTGGCGCCCGGGACCGGCCGGCCGCTCAACCCGATGGTCAACGCCGGCGCGATCGCCGCCGCCGGCCTCGTCCTCGGCGAGGGCACGACGACCGCGCTCGACCGACTGATCGCGACCTACGGCCGGTTCGCCGGGCGATCGCTCGGTGTCGACCGCGACGTGCTCGACTCGGAGCGGGCGACCGGCCACCGGAACCGCGCCATCGCCCACCTGCTGCGCGCGTCCGGGGCCATCGATGGCGACGCCGATGCCGTCGTCGAGCGCTACTTCAGCCAGTGCTCGGTGGAGGTCACCGCCGCGGACCTGGCGGCCGTCGCGGCCACCCTGGCCAACGGCGGGGTGCAGCCGCAGACCGGCGAGCGGGTGCTGGCGACGGCCACGACCCAGGCCGTGCTCGCGGTCATGGCCACCTGCGGCATGTACGACGGCGCCGGCGAGTGGCTGTACACGGTCGGCCTGCCGGCCAAGAGCGGCGTCGCCGGCGGGCTGCTCGTCGTCGTCCCCGGCCAGCTCGGCCTGGCCGTCTTCTCGCCGCCGCTCGACGCCAACGGCAACACCGTCCGCGGCGTCCGGGTGTGCCGCGACCTCGTGCGCGACCTGGGACTCCACCCGCTGCGCACCGACGGACCGCGACCGGCCGCGGTGCGGACGACCTACGGCGTCCACGAAGTCGGCTCGAAGCGGCGGCGGACGCCGGGTCAGCGGGCGACGCTGGCGACGGTCGGGCAGCGCTGCCTCGTGGTCGAGGTCCAGGGCGTGGTGACGTACCTCACGCCCGACGAGCTGGCCGGTCGGGTCGAGGCCGGCGCGGGTCGCGAACCTGGCCTCGAGGCGATCATCCTCGACCTGCAGCGGGTCGAGCGCATCGACCGCGCGGCGGTGGATCTGCTCGGGCGGCTCATCGCCGGCTGGACGCGATCCGGGCTGCACGTCCTCGTGGCCGGTCGCAACCGGCTCGGGGCGACCCTGGCCGGCGTGGACGAGGCCGTGGGGCGCGCCGGCGGTGGGCCGCTCCACACGACCGACGACCTGGATGCCGCGCTCGAGACCATCGAGGATGCCCTCCTCGAGGGCGAGGACCCGACCGCCGTCGACGCCGTGCCGTTGTCCGAGCACGACCTGGTCCGGGACCTGACGCCGGACGAGCTGGCCGTGCTCGGCGCGCGCCTCGAGCGGCGCGCGTTCGCGCCGGGAGCCCTCGTCGTGGAACGTGGCGCCGTCGCGGACGCGCTGTTCCTCCTCGAGCGTGGCCAGGCCAGCGTGACCATCGACATCCCCGGGCAGGGCCCGCGCCGCCTGTCGACCCTGGGACCCGGCATGGGCTTCGGCGAGTCGGCCCTGTTCGACGGCGAACGACGCGGCGCCGACGTCCGTGCCGACACCGAGGTCGTGTGCCTGGCGCTCACCCGGGAGGCCTTCGCGGTCCTCGTCGAAGAACACCCGACGGTGGCCGCGACGATCCTGCGCAACCTGCTCCGGACGGTCGCCGCGACCGCCGGTCGGCTGACTCGTGAGGTGGCGGTCCTCGCCGGCTAGCGCACGTTGCGCCCCGAGCGGCTAGCTCGGGCGCTCCCACCCGTCGGCCGGCCACGGCTCGCAGCGCAGCGGCCGGTCCTCGCGATAGCCCAGCGCGTAGTCGGCCTGGATGAGCGTATGGAGCTGGCTCGTGCCCTCGTAGATCACGGCCGCCTTCGAGTTGCGCAGGTAGCGCTCGACCGGGAACTCGTCGCTGTAGCCGTTGGCGCCATGGACCTGGATCGCGTCGAGGGCGCTCTGGACGGCGTGCTCGGTGGCGTGCCACTTGGCCAGGCTCGTCTCGCGCGTGTTGCGGCGGCCCTGGTTCTTGAGCCAGCCGGCTCGCCACACGAGCAGGCGACCCATCTCCGTCCCGGCGGCCATCTTGGCGATGAGCTGCTTGACCAGCTGGTGCTGGCCGATCTCCTGGCCGAACGTCCGCCGCTCGTGGGCATAGCGGGCGGAGGCGTCGAGGCAGGCCTGGGCCAGCCCGACGGCACCCGGCCGCGACGGTGTAGCGCCCCTGGTCGATGGCGCTCATCGCGACGAGGAAGCCCTCGCCCTCCTCGCCGATGCGGTGCTCGACCGGGACGACGACGTCGTCAAGGCTGATCGTGCCGGTGTTGCCGGCCCGGATGCCGAGCTTGCCGTGGAGCGTGCCGGTGGACAGGCCGGGCATCCCGCGCTCGAGCAGGAAGGCCGTCACGCCCTTGTGGCCCTTGCTCCGTCGACGGTCGCGAAGACGAGGAAGTGGTCGGCCATGTCGGCCAGGCTGATCCACTGCTTGGCCCCGTTGAGCCGATAGGCGTCCCCGTCGCGGCGCGCCGTCGTGGCCAGGTTCGCCGGCATCGGTCCCGACCCCCGGCTCGGTCAGGCCGAAGGTGGCGAGCTTCTCGCCCTTCGCCTGGGGCACGAGCCAGCGCTGCCGCTGCTCCTCCGTGCCCCACTGGAGGAGGGCCAGCGAGTTGAGCCCGACATGGACGCTCTGGACGACCCGGAACGCGGTGTCGGCTCGCTCCAGCTCCTCGCACAGGATGGCGAAGCTGATGTAGTCCATGCCCGCGCCGCCGTAGCGCTCGGGGATCGGGCGCGCCGAGGAACCCCTGCTCGGCCATCTTGTCGAGCATCGCGCGCGGGTAGCCGTCGCCGCGGTCCCACTCGCGGATGTGCGGCAGGATCTCGGCCTCGGCGAAGGACCGGGCGCTCTCGGCGACGAGCTTGTTCTCGTCGGTCAGGCTGAAGTCGACCATGGCGTGGATGCTAGCGCGCCGCGCGCCGCGCCTCGATGGCGTCCCGGGCCGTGCGCGCCAGGTCGTCCTCGGCGGCCGTCGGCCAGGCCGGCCGGCTGAGCGGCCGGAGGGCGGTCTCGTCGCCGATCGCGGCCAGCGACCGGAAGGCGTGGTAGCGGACGAGGTACTCGGGGTCGTCGAGGCCCTCGACGAGTGCCGCCGTGGCCCGCGGATCGGGCCGGCGACCGAGACCCATGACGGCGTCGACACGGATCGTCCACGACCACGAGTCCATCGCCCGGACGAGCCGCCGGGTCGCTTCCGGGTCGTCGATCCGGCCCAGCCCGATACAGACGAGCCCGCTCTCCGCCCACTCGTCGTCCATGAACGCCGTCAGGAAGGCGTGCGGGGCGGCCTCCGCGATCGCCGCGATGGCCGCGGTCAGGCCGTCGAGGAACGCGCGGTCGGCAACCGCGCGGTCGTGGCCGACGACGGGCTGGATGACCGGGTGCGCTGAGCTCGCGTCGGAGCAGGGCCACGCCGTCCGACCCGGTCGCCGCCCAACGCTCGAGCGACCGACGGTCGGCCGAGGTCACCGCGTCGCGAAAGCGATCCTCGACGTCGGACACCACTCCAGCATGACCGACCGTGGCGGGGACGCGAGGGCCTCGTCCCGGCCGATACACTCGGGCGCATGGACGACGCCTCCCCTGCCCCGCACCTGACGCCCGTCCTCGGGCGCTACTTCCAGCGCTCGTGGAGCCACGGCGAGGGCCACCGGCTGTACGACACCGACGGCAAGGCCTACCTCGACTTCGCCAACGGCATCGCGGTCACGGCGCTCGGGCACGTCCATCCACGCGTCACCGCGGCCATCCACGCCCAGGTCGACCGCCTGGTCGGGCCGGTGTCGGCCCTCGGCTTCGCCGAGCCGATCAGCCGGCTGGCGGACGAGCTGGCCGCCACGTTCCCGGACCCGCTCGACTCGGTGATGTTCCTGAACTCCGGCTCGGAGGCGATCGACGCCGCGCTCAAGCTCGCCCGACGGGTGAGCGGCCGGCCCGGGATCATCGCGTTCCGTGGCGGGTTCCACGGGCGGACCTTCGGGGCGACGACGGTCACCACGTCGAACCTCAACTACCGCACGGGCTACGAGCCGCTCCTGCCCGGCGTGTACTTCGCGCCGTTCCCGATGGTCTACGCCGAGCACGATGGCGACGAGGCGGCCGCGGTCGCATCGTCCATGGCGATCCTGCGCTCACTGACCGAGACGATCATCGCCCCGTCGCAGGTCGCCGCGGTCCTCATCGAGCCGGTCCAGGGCGAGGGTGGCTTCAACCCGGCGCCGCCGGCATTCCTGCAGCAGCTGCGCGCGTTCTGCGATGAGCACGGGATCCTGCTCATCGCCGACGAGGTCCAGTCGGGCTACGGCCGGACCGGCCGGATGTGGGCGTTCGAGCACGCCGGGATCGTCCCCGACGTCGTGGTCGTGGCCAAGGCCATCGCCAACGGCCTGCCGCTGTCGGCGGTCGTGTCGTCGACGGCGCTCCAGGAGCGCTGGGGTCGCGGCGCGCACGGCTCGACGTACGGCGGCAATCCGGTCGCCTGTGCTGCCGGGCTGGCGGTCCTCGAGACGTTCCGCGATGAGCGCATCCTCGACAACGTCGTGGCCCGCGGGGCGGAGCTGCGCGCCGGCCTGGAACGGGTCGCCGCCGAGGACGACCGGATCGGCGACGTCCGCGGGCCCGGCCTGATGATCGGCGTCGGAGTTCACCCGGGACCGCGCGACGCGCGAGCCCGATGGGACGCTCCCCGACGCGCTGTCGGCCGCGTGCGCCGACGCCGGGCTGCTCGTGCTCACCTGTGGTCGCCAGCACGAGGTCGTGCGCTGGATCCCGCCACTCGACGTGACCGCCGCCGAGATCAGCGAGGCGGTCGAGATCTTCGGCGAGACGCTGGGGTCGATCCCCCGGGCCTGAGCCGCGGGCGTCCGATCAGGCCGCGCGGCGGGGCAGGCCCTTGACCGCGAGCGCCAGGTCCGTGCGGCGCTCGTGGACCCGTTCCTCCAGCCCGACCGGGTACTCGTGCGGGTTGAGCAGTCGCCGGATGGTCGGGTGCAGCGAATCAAGCTGTGACCGGACCCGCTCGCGGATCGCCTCGAGCGACGGTGCCGGCGCCACCCGGTCCCCGTCCCGCAGCACGGGCTGCAACAGCTCCTCGACCGCGTCCTGGCCGTCGACCTGGCGTCGCTTGAGCAGGTTCCACGGGCAGATGATCGTGCCGCCGGCATCGAGCCCCATCGCCTCGTCGTAGATCCCATCGGCGCGGAACAGCCCGTCGGCTCCGATGTAGCGACGGACGCCGAGGATGCCGGGGATGGAGACCTTCTCGAGCTGGTCGGAGGCCTTCACCGGATATCGCCACGACCCGTCCGCCTCGCGGATGGCGGTCAGCTTGTAGACCGCACCAAGGGCCGGCTGGTCGTAGCAGGTCGCCAGGCGCGTGCCGACGCCCCACGTGTCGATGCGAGCGCCCTGGCCCTTCAGGCTGCCGATCGTCCCCTCGTCGAGGTCGTTCGAGGCGACGATCCGGGTCGCCTCGAAGCCCGCGGCGTCGAGCATCCGCCGGGCCTCGATGGACAGGTAGGCAAGATCTCCCGAGTCCAGGCGGATCGCGGCGAGGTCGTGGCCGCGCTCGCGGAGCCGTCGCCCGGTCTCGATCGCGCGCGTCACCCCGGTCAACGTGTCGTACGTGTCGACCAGGAGCACGGCATTGGTCGGATGGACGTCGGCATAGGCATCGAACGCCGCCTGCTCGTCACCGAATGCCTGGACCCAGCTGTGGGCGTGCGTCCCGCGCACGGGGATCCCGTACAGCTGCCCGGCCAGCACGTTCGACGTCGCGGCGACGCCGCCGATCCAGGCCGCCCGACTCACCGACAGCCCGCCATCGACGCCCTGGGCGCGGCGGAGCCCGAACTCGAGCACCGGGTCCCCGGCCGCGGCATCGACGATGCGCGCCGCCTTGGTCGCGACGAGCGTCTGGAAGCCGATGATCGTCAGCAGCATCGTCTCGGCGAGCTGCGCCTGGAGCAGCGGGCCGCGGATCCGGACGAGGGGCTCGTGCGGGAACACGACCGTCCCTTCGGGGATGGCGTCGACGTCGCACGAGAACCGGAAGGTCTCCAGGCGGTCGAGGAAGGCCGGCTTGAAGAGCGCGCCACCATCGGCCGTCCGGAGCGACGCCAGGTGGGCGAGGTCCTCCGCCGTGTAGCGGAGCGTGTCGAGGACCTCGATCGCGTCGGCCAACCCGGCCGCGACCGCGTAGCCACCCTGGAACGGGCGCGCCCGGAAGGTCAGGTTGAAGACGGCCTCACGGTCGGCCATCCCCGTCTCGACGTAGCCGGCGGCCATCGTCAGCTCGTACAGGTCGGTGAGCGTCGCCAGGGACGGGCGATAGACGTCGCGGATGTTCGACACGGGCATCTCCCCACTGCGGCCCGAACGGGCTCGTCGCTAGGATGCCCCGTCGCCCGATGCGCGGTGCGCCGGACACGGTCGAGCGCCCGATCCTGGGCACAGGACGGGCGCTCGGCAAGCGCGCAGTGCGGTCCCGATCCGGCCCGGTCGGCCGGAACGGGTTCGGTGATGCGCTTAGCGGTTCTGGGCGAGGAACTTCATCACGTCGTCAAGGCGGAAGCGGCGATCGCCCCGCTTGCAGACGCGATAGAACGGCAGCTCACCCCGATCGCCCAGACGCTTCACCGTGTTGACGTGCAGGTGGAGCATCTCAGCGACTTCGGTCGCAGTGAGCATCGGTCCCAGTTCGTTGACGGCCATCGATGCCATGTGGTCGTTGCCTCGTTCTGCGCACTCTTCGACGGTCCGGGCCCCTGGGGTACGCAGGGGTAGGGTCCGGCCCGCTGTGCCACGGAATGTATGGGTGCGCCGCGACCCCACCAAGCCGTACTTTGGGATACCCGCCAGTACCAGCCCACCCCAGCGTCGCCGATCAGCCGCTGCGCTCCACGGACCCCTCCGCCCGGCGACGGACGAGGATGTCGATACCGGGCAGGTTGCGCCTCGCCAGGGGCTCCACGACGACGCCGACCGCCTCGGCCGACGCCGCCGCGATGGCCAGGACGTCGGTCCCCGCGCACAGGCCGGCAACGATCGTCCGCCGCGCCCCACCACTCGCGACCAGCCGGATCGCGCCGAGCACCACGTCGACCTCGCGGTCGAGGTCGTCGCCGGTCGTGTCCATGCTTCGACCATCGCACCGGGCCCCAAGCGACAGCGCGCTCGGTCGGGCGTCCCACGCTCAGGGAGGGCTCAAGACGCCTCGCCGCGCCCGACGCGATAGCCGACGCCGGGCTCGGCCACGATCAGGTCCCGCAGCGCGCCGTCGGGATCGACGAGCGCCAGCTTCCGCCGGATCTGGCTGACATAGACATGGAGGTAGTGGGCTTCCTCGGCGTAGCTCGTGCCCCACACCGCCCGGAGGAGTCGGCCGTGGGTCACCAGGCGGCCGGCATGCGTGACGAGGACCTTGAGCACCTCGTACTCGCGGGGCGTGAGGTGGACCGGGCGGTCGTCGACGGCGACCGTGCGGGTCGTCGCATCGAGCCGGAGGGGACCGATCGCGACGATCCCCGCCGGGTCGGCGACCGGGCCGGCGGCGCGGCGCAGGACCGCCCCGATCCGCGACGCGAGCTCGCCCATGCCGACCGGCTTGGTGACGTAGTCGTCGGCGCCGGCGTCAAGGGCTGCGATCTTGTCCTGCTCCCGATCGCGCGCCGAGACGATGAGGATCGGGG
Source organism: uncultured Chloroflexia bacterium (assembly GCA_963776925.1). Taxonomy (GTDB): domain Bacteria; phylum Chloroflexota; class Limnocylindria; order Limnocylindrales; family CSP1-4; genus SPCO01. The sequence goes on from CAVZON010000001.1 coordinate 276,648, forward strand.
TCGCGGACTCCCGCCGGACGCGCCGGACCACGCTTGCCCCGTCCAGGTCCGGAAGCCCGAGATCGAGCAACAGGAGGTCCGGGCGGGCGGCCTCGAACTCGCGGAGCGCGTCCGCCGCGGTCCCGGCCTCGCGCACGACATGACCTCGGCCGCGCAGGAATGTGGCGATGCTGCGCCGGGTCTCTCCGTCATCCTCGACGAGCAGGAGCGATGCTCCGGCGGTCATCCCGGCCCCACCATCGCCGGGTCGCCCAGCCCGACCGGCGCCACCGCGATCGGCACGGTGCAGTCGATGGCCAGGCCACCCATCCCGCTGCGCCGGGCGCTGACGCCACCACCGAGGGCGTCCATCAGACCCTGGACCACCGTCAGGCCGGCGCCGGTGCCCCGCCGCGCACCCTCACCCGGTCGCGGGGCGCGGTAGAACTTGTCGAACAGCCGCGGCAGGGCCTCGTCGGACACGCCGGGCCCGCTGTCCTCGACGGTGAGGACCACGAACGCACCGTCGGCACGGGCCCCGAGCCGGACGAACGGGGCCGGGGCGGCATGGCGATCGACGTTGTCCAGCAGGTTCGCGAGGACCTGGTCGAACAGCACGTCGTCGACCTCGACCGGCGGCAGGTCGACGGGGATGTCGACGGTCAGTCGGTCGCGATCGCGGCCGAGCGCCGACCGCCCGACCGCCGCCTCGCACGAGGTCGTCGAGCACGAAGGCCGAGGTCGTCGGCCGCAGCTCGCCCGCCTCGATGCGGCTCATGTCGAGCAGGTTGGTGACGAGCCGGTTCAGCCGCTCGGCCTCGGCGTCGATGCCCGTCGCGATCGCGCGCCGCTCCGATGACGACCGTTCCACGGCGGGGTCCATCAGCGTGCCCGCCGCCGCGCGGATGGCGGCCAGCGGCGTGCGCAGGTCGTGCGACACCGAGTCGAGCAGGGCGGACTTGAGGACGTCACTCCGCCGCGCGACCTCGGCCGCCGCGGCGTCGGCCGCCAGTCGATCCCGTTCGAGGCCACGCCCGAGCTGGTCGGCGGCCGCCGCGAGCAGCCGGGTCTCGCCCGGCGTCGGCGCTCCGTCGACGCGCGGGCGGTCGACCCAGATCGCGCCAAGCCCGCGCTCACCGGCGCTGATCGCCACGCGATGGACGGCGCCATGGGCAGCGGCTGCGGATGGGTCGGCCGCGGTCGCTGCAGGCGCGCGGACGCGGGTCCAGACCGCCGGCTGGTCGCCCGGGCGCCGCGACAGGACCGCGTGCACCCCGCTGGCCGGGCGTGGTCCAGCCCCGGTGTCGGCGAGCGTCCGCTCGGCGACCTCGATCCAGACCCGTCCACGCAGGGCGTCGGCGAGGACATCGGCGAGGACCGGCAGCGCATCGATCGTCGACGGCGCGCTGGCCAGCTCGAAGCTCGTCCGGAACATGGCGGTCGCCACGCGCTCGCGCTCGATCGCGGTCTCGGCACGGTCGCGCTCGCGGCCCGCAAGGCGCCCCACGACCATCCCGACCAGGAGCAGGAGCAAGAGGTTGAGCCACTCCTGGGGATCGTCGACGGTCAGCGTGAAGCGGGGTTCGACGAAGAGCAGGTCATATGTGCAGGAACCCGGCGAACGCGGTCGCGACGGCCGGCCAGGTCCCGGCGACGACCGCGACCGCCACGACGGCGAGGAGGTAGACCGGCGAGGCGTCGTGCAAGCCCGCCGCCTGCGCGACCGCGGCGACGACCGTGACGAGCGCGACGGCCGCGACGATGACCGCGACGTCGCGTGCGATCAGGCGCCGGTCGATGGATCGGATGGGGTCCACCGGTCCAGTATCGACCCGGCACGCCCTCGAGACCCGGTCCCGGCAGGCCGGTCTTGAGCGAACCTTGAGGGCGCCGGACGCGGTTCGGCCCGAACCGGTCGGTCGGCGGTGGCACGCTGGATCCATGCCGATCCTCCATGCCGTCCGGACCACGGACGGGACGCCCCGATGATCGGAGGGCGCGTCCCCCTGGCCGGTCGCAAGGCCGGCGACCGGCGCGTCCGCGTCGAACGCCCGCACGCGCCGTACTTCCGCTACACCGGGCCAGGCCAGCTCGTCGCCCGCGAGGCGGCCTCGATCCCGCGCACGCCGCTCGGGCGGACCTCGGCCCGCGTGTCGCGGGGTCGTCTTCGGTCGCCCGCTGGCCAGCGACATGGACATCGAGGAGCGGCTCGACAAGAAGAAGGCGCTGGCGATCTTCAGCTCCGACGCCATCTCGTCGTCCGCCTACGCGACCGAGGAGATCCTGCGGGTCCTCCTCCTCGGTGGCGCCGCCGCGATGCTGCTGTCGATCGAGGTGTCGATCGCCATCGCGGTGCTGCTCGCGGTGGTGTCGCTGTCGTACCGACAGGTCTGTCGTGCCTATCCGAACGGCGGTGGGGCGTACATCGTCGCGCGGACCAACCTCGCCCCGATCTTCGGCCTGGTGGCAGCCGCCTCACTGCTCATCGACTACGTGATGACCGTCGCGGTGTCGACGGCGTCCGCCATCACCCAGATCCAGTCGGTCGCTGCCCGGCGGCGTACGACTACCGGATCCTCATCGCGTTCGTGTCGATCGGCCTGATCACCGTGGCCAACCTGCGCGGCCTGCGCGAGTCCGGGAACATCTTCGCCGTGCCGACGTACCTGTTCATCGGCCTCGCCCTGTCGGTCATCGCGATCGGCGTTACCAGATGCTCACGGGCACGATGACCCAGGTACCCGTCCCGACGGACGCGGTGCCCATGGGAACGGAGGTGGTCGGCGTCCTGCTCCTGCTCAAGGCCTTCGCCGGTGGATCCGTCGCCCTGACCGGCGTCGAGGCCATCGCCAACGGCGTCCCGGCGTTCAAGCCGCCCGAGGCGAAGAACGCCGCCAACACGATGTCGGTCATGGCCGTGCTGCTCGGCGATCCTGTTCGTCGGGCTGACCGTCGTGTCGATCGGCTACGGCCTTCGACCGACGGAGGAGGGCGGGTCATCGATCGTGGCGATGGCCGCCGGCGCCGCCTTCGGCTTCGGCTCACCGCTGGCCTGGCTGTTCGCGTTGAGCACGGCGCTCATCCTGTTCCTCGCGGCGAACACGAGCTTCAACGCCTTCCCCCGACTCGCCGCCATCCTCGCCGAGGACGGCTACATGCCGCGCCAGTTCGCCTTCCGAGGCGATCGGCTCGCGTACTCGTGGGGCATCGTCCTGCTGGCGGCCGTCGCCTTCGGCCTGCTGTGGGCGTTCGACGGCGACACCCACGCCCTCATCCCGCTCTACTCGGTCGGCGTGTTCCTGTGCTTCACGCTGAGCCAGACCGGGATGGTCCGGCACTGGCTGCGGGTCCGCGAGTCCGGCTGGCACTGGCGCCTCGGGATCAACGCCGCGGGCGGCATCCTCACCGCCGTCGTCCTGGCCATCGTGGTGTACGAGAAGTTCGAGCACGGCGCGTATCTCGTCGTCATCCTCGTGCCCCTGCTCGTCGGGATGATGCTGTTCATCGCCCACCAGTACAGCAGCGCCAAACGCGAGCTCGCCGTCCGGCCGGAGACGATCGTCGCCCCGCCGCAGCGCGAGGAGCGGGTCGTGGTGCCGATCCCCGGGCTTGGATCGGGCGTCGGTCCAGGCCATCAACGTCGCTCGCTCGATCGACGACGACGTTCGCGCGGTGTTCATCTCGGACGACCCGGCGGCTGCGACGCTCCTCCGCGCCGACTTCGAGCGCCAGGTGCCGGGCGTGCCGCTGGTCGTGGTCGAATCGCCGTATCGCTCGTTGGCGGCGCCACTCCTTGCCTACCTCGACGTGCTGGACCTCGCGTGGCCGCCGGACAAGGAGGCGCCGATCACCTTCGTGGTCATCCCCGAGTACGTCGCCCGCAGCTGGTGGGAGCGGCTGCTCTACAACCAGTCGGCCAAGCGGCTCCGGACGATGCTGCTCGGGCGGCCGCACACGGTCATCGTCAACGTGCCCTACCGGCGGGACGAGCCCGACGCCTGAGGTCAGCCGCCGCGCGCGATCCGGCGGGCCTTGCGGGTGACCCGCAGGAACTCGGTGAAGTGTCGCCACGGCCGGATGTGCGACGGCTCGCCGGCATAGATGGTCCGGATGGGGACCCAGGCGATCGGCAGGCCCAGCGCGATGCAGCGGGCGATCATCTCGACCTCGAACTCGAAGCCGGACTCGTCGCTGTCGAGCAGCGCCGCCATCAGCTGCCGGCCGATCAGCCGGTACCCGGACTGGTTGTCGGGCACCCCTTGCCCGAGGGCCGCGGTCAGCGTCCAGCCGCCGAGCGTGTTCGACAGTCGCCGGACGGGCGGCATCTCGCTGAAGTCGCGCTGGCCGATGATCAGCTCGGGACGCGCCGCATCGAAGGCCGCGACGAAGGACGGGATCTCGGCCGGGTCGTGCTGGCCGTCCGCGTCGAGCGTCAGCACGGCCTCCGCGCCGGCATCGAGGGCGTGCCGGAAGCCGCGTCCGCAGCGCGGCGCCCTTGCCCGCGTTCGGGACCTGTCGCAGGACGGTCGCCCCGGCGGCCTCGGCGAGCGCGGCGGTCGCATCGGTGGAGCCATCGTCGATGACCACGACGGGCAGGTGGTCGAGGGTCGCGCCGACGACAGCCGCGATGCGCGGTGCCTCCTCGAAGGCGGGGATGAGCGCGAGGATCCGAGGCGCTTGCGTGGTCATGGCGGCAGTATCGGCCCTCGAGGCGCCCGTTCTCATGACCGACTCAGGAACCATCGGCACGGTGGTCCCAGTCGTCGCCTCCAGGTGCGAGGCGCGTCACGGAGGTCCCTCGATGTCATCCAGCCCTGATCGCCAGCGCGGTCCCGACGAGCTCGAGATCGCCGAACCCCTTCGGCCCACAGCCGCGCGGCCCGCCGAACCGGCCGCCGCGCGCGCCCGCCGAGCCGGCCGCCGGCGGCGAGCCGATGTCGGACAGCATGTCAGCGCCCGCGGTCGCCTTCTCCGGCCGGCCGGCCTCGGCGCCAAGCAAGCTCCGGGTCGGCGTCGTGTCCGGTGCCGCCGTCGCGCTCGCCGTCGGGGCGGTCGCGACATCCTTCGCCGCGACACCGACACCGCGCGCCACGACCACCCTGCCCGGCGCAGCCGCCATCGCCCAGGTACCGGCGATCCTGGATCCCGCGCTCGACCCGGCCGTCGACGGCTCGGACCTCGGCCGGTTCGGCGGTCCTCGCGGGTTCCGCGAGATCACCGTCTCGGCCATCAGCGGCTCGAACGTGACCCTCACGACCGAGGACGGCTGGACGCGGACGATCGCCATCACCGACGACGTCGAGCTGACCAAGGGCGGCCAGGACATCGAGGTGTCCGACCTCGCGGTCGGCGACCAGGTCCGCTTCGCCCAGACCCGCAACGACGACGGGACGTACACGGTCACCGCGGTCGCCGTCGTCGTCCCGCACGTGAGCGGCACGGTCAGCGAGCTCAGCGACTCCGGGTTCAAGGTCACGACCAGGGACGGGTCCGTCTGGACCATCACCACCGACGGCTCGACGACCTACCAGTACGGCGCCGCCGACGGCACGCGCACAGACCTCGAGAACGGGGTCGTCGTGCTCGTCCAGGGCGAGTCGACCGGCGACAACGCCCTCCGCGCGCTCGGTGTCCGGGTCGCCGCGGATCGGGTCGTCGGCACGGTCACCGCGAAGACCGCCGACACGATCACCGTGACCAAGCGGGACGGCACGACCGTCACGGTCCATGTCTCCGCCGAGACCGAGTACCGGGTCGAGGCCGCCGGCGACGACGCCGACCTCGGCGACGTCACGGTCGACATGGGGATCGGCGTGCAGGGTCGGACCCGGGACGACGGCTCCATCGACGCGAGCGTGGTGACCGCCGGGACCGGCCGCGGGTTCGGCCACGGCGAGTTCGGGCTCGGTGACGGCTGGGGCGGACCGGGACGCCACGGTGGTGACGGCTCGGACGACGACGGGACGGCCACGCCGACCCCGACGCCGACGCCCGCGCCCTGACTCCTGCGGGTCGCCCGGGTCCTCAGGGTCCGGGCGACCTCCGCGGGCGGTAGCCTTGCGCCACCAGTGCATGGGGTCGCGCCTTGAAACTCCTGCTCACGTCCGCGGGGATCACGAACCCCAGCATCCGAGCCGCCCTGCTGGAGCTCCTCGGCAAGCCGATCGAGGCGTGCACGGCCCTCGTCAACTCGACGGCGAGCTATCCCGCTCCGGGGCGGCCCGCAGCTCGCCTGGAGCTTCACGGCCGGCCAGCAGCCGCAGACCCCGATGGCCGAGCTCGGCTGGAAGTCCGTCGGGGTGCTCGAGCTCACGGCGCTGCCCAGCGTCGCGCGAACCGTGTGGCTCCCGGCGGTCGAGGAGGCCGACGTCCTGCTCGTGAACGGTGGCGACACGATCTACCTCGACCGCTGGATGCGCGAGTCCGGGCTGGCGGAGCTGCTCCCGTCACTCGACCTCGTGTACGTGGGACTCAGTGCCGGGAGCCTGGTCATGTCGCCGTCCGTCGCGGACGTCTTCGCTTCCTGGACCCGCCCGATCGGGGGCGAAGGGCTGGGCGTCGTCGACTTCGAGATCTTCCCGCACCTCGACAACCCCGATCTGCCGGAGAACACCACGGCCGATGCGGAGCGGTGGGCGGCCGGCCTGACCGGGTCCGGCTACGCGATCGACGACCAGACCGCGATCAGGGTGGTCGATGGGGTCGCCGATGTGGTCTCGGAGGGGCACTGGCGGCTGTTCGGGTCCTAGCGCCATCGGGTCTGGCGTCCCCGGCAGGATTCGAACCTGCGACCTTGGGCTTAGAAGGCCCCTGCTCTGTCCACTGAGCTACGGGGACGCGTCCCGAGTCTACGCGACCGGCCCGCACGAACGGCCCATCGGCGATCGACGACGCTCGTACCATTCGAGCGGACGATGGGCGACTGCAGCAGGAGGGCGAGATGACGACACCGACCGTTCGACCGAGTGGCGTGACCGCGATGGCCGTCGTGGCCGCGGTCGCCGGTGTGATGGACGTCGTCTCCGGGCTCGGTGACATCGGCGTCGGCGGCGGACTGCTGACCGATCTGGGCTTCGGCGCGACCCTGGATTCGGTCATGACCGTGATCGGGGTGATCCTCGTCGGCGTCGGCGCCCTTGGCCTGGCCGCCGGCTACGGGCTGTGGCAGCTCCGCGACTGGGGCTGGCAGATCGCCCGGATCTGGGCGAGCGTGTGCATCGTCGTCGGGCTCGTCGGCGTCGGCCTGTCCCTCCTCGGCGACTCCCTGGTGAGCCAGATCCTCGCCCTCATCGCGGGGACCGCAGTCCCGGCGATCCTCGCGGTCATCGTGCTCTGGTATCTCTACCAGCCACACGTCAAGGCCGCCTTCGGGCGCAGCTGATCCGCCGATCCGATCCGGGGGGCGGCCTGGCTTGAGCGGGCGACCCTGACCGCGTGATCCTGCCGGCCGTCCTCGCCCTCGCGGCCGCCTTCGCCTACGGGCTCAGCGACTTCTTCGGCGGTCTCGCGGCCAGGAGGCTGCACTACCTGTCGGTCGCGCTGCTCGTGACCCTGTCGGCGACCGCCGTGACCCTCGTCGCGGCCGTCGCCACGCCGGCCCTTCGCCTCGACGGCATCGCTCTGGCCTGGGGCGCGGCTAGTGGCCTGGGCAGCGCGCTCGGCGGGATGATGCTGTTCCGCGGCCTGGGCCGCGGCCGGATGGCAGTCGTCGCGCCCCTCAGCTCGCTCGGCGCCGCGGTCCTGCCCATCCTCGTCGGCGTCCTCGTTGGCGATCGTCCGTCCGCGACGGTGTGGCTGGGCATCGCGGTCGCGCTGCCGGCGATCTGGCTCGTGTCCCGACCGGCGGACGCGAACCTGGCCGCGGCGACCCCGGCAGCAGACCCGCTCGATCCGCGGGACGTCGCCCCGGCCTCGTCGCGCCGCATCGATCCGGACGTGCTCGACGGCCTGCTGGCGGGTGCGGGCTTCGGGCTGCTGTTCATCGGTCTCGACGCCGCGGGCGACGTCGCCGGCCTGTGGCCGGTCGTGGCAGGGGAGATCGCCGCCATCGTCGTGCTCGTCGGCATCGCGCTGGCCGCCGGCACGCTGCGGACCCGACCCAGCGGACCCGTGCGCCAGCGACATCGGGCTGGCCCTGGTCGCCGGGCTCCTGAGCGGCGCTGCGGCGACGTCGTACTTCCTGGCGACCCACGACGGGCTGCTCTCCGTCGTGGCCGTGCTCGCATCGCTGTACCCGGCGGTGACGGTCGTGCTGGCGGCCGTCGTGCTGCGCGAACCCATCGGTCGATGGCAGCTCGTCGGCCTTGCCGCGGCCGGTCTGGCCATCGCGCTGATCGTCGTCGGCTAGGGCCGCTGGGCGCTCGAATCCGCGTGCTAGACTCCGCAACCCGCAGCGCCGGCCGGGAACCGGAGCACGGGCCAGGGAGGATACGGACGGGATGTCCGCCGGACCGTCACGGACCCGCGCGACGCGCGCGCAGGCGGGTCAGCTCGCCCTGGAGCTGCCGCTCGAGCTCCCGGCCATCGCCATCGAGCCCGAGTGGAAGGCCCAGCAGCGCCTGTGGGGCCACAGCCTCCATCCCATGTGTTCGTACCTGGCGAGCTTCCCGGCGGCGCTCACCCACGCCTTCATCGCCCGCTATTCGCGACCCGGCGACGTCGTGCTCGATCCGTTCAGCGGTCGCGGCACCACCCCGCTGCAGGCCTGCGCGGAGGGCCGGATCGGCGTCGGCAACGACCTCAACCCGTTCGCTCACCTGTTGACCGCGGCCAAGGTCGAACCGGCGACGCGGGCGGCCGCCGTCACGCGCCTGACCCAGCTCCGGCTGGCCTATGGATCGGCGCCCGGTGCCTGGCAGGCGCAGGCCGCGGCGATCGCCGCCGATCCGGTGCACGGCGGACCGGAGCCGGTCCCGGTCGAGGTCATCGTCGCCTTCCATCCGGCCACCTTCGCGCAGCTCCTGTTCCTGCGCGACGCGTTGCGGCTCGACGACCGGACGGATCGGTTCCTGGCCGCGGCGGTCACCGGGATCCTCCACGGCAAGAGCGCCAGCTACCTGTCGGAGCTCATGCCCAACACGTTCAGCATGGCCCCGCGCTACGTCCGCGAGTTCGCCCGGCGGACCGACTTCGCATCGCCCCAGCGCGACGTGTTCGACGGGTTGGCGGCCAAGCTCGACCGGCTGTACCGCCAACCGCCGCCGCCGGTCGAGGGGGTCGCCCTGCTCGGTGACGCGCGCGATGTCGCGCCTCGTGCGCAGGCCGCCCTCCGATCGCGTGGGCGCACCGACCGCGTGCGCCTCGTCGTGACCTCGCCGCCGTACCTGCGGGTCGTGAAGTACGGCTACTACAACTGGCTGCGGACCTGGTTCCTCGGGTTCGACGCCGCGGCCATCGATGCCGCGCTCGACGATGCCCACCACCGCGAGCCGTACCTGGCCTTCCTGCGCGATGTCCTGGCCGGGATGCGCCCGGTGCTGGCGGATGACGCCGTCGTCGTCCTCGTCATCGGGGACGTCGAGACCGACCGTGGACGGCGCATCCGCGGCGGCGTCGGTCTTGCCGAGCGGGCGTTCGAACAGGCGGCCGAGCCGGAGGGCTATCGCCTCGCCGGTGTCGCACTCGACGACGTGGCCGCGGTCCGCAAGATGACCAAGCTGTGGGGCGACGAGGCCGGGCGTGCCACGAAGACGGATCGCATCCTCGTCCTCGGGGCCACCGAAGCCGGCCGTCGCCGGGCCCTCGCCGGCGCGTCGCTCGACATCGACTGGGCCTGGCCGCCGCGGCGGGCGCGCTCGCTCTGACCGGGCACCGCCGGCTGGCGAGCCACCCCGGTGCGGGCTGGCCGCCGGACGCCCACGGCGAACGGTAGGATTTGGCGATGCAGCAGATGTACCACCCGTCGGACCTCGCCTCGATGGATCCGCTCGTCCTGATGAAGAACCTGGACCACGTCCGGATGACGAGCCGCCGACTGTCGTACATCCTCCAGCAGCAGGTCCATCTCTATACGCCGGAGGCGAACCAGCTGCGCGAGCAGATCGACCGGTACGTCGAGGCGGAGCGCCAGATCGAGGGCGAGATGGCCCGGCGGCGCATCCGCGCCTGAGCGCTCGCGCTCGCGGCAGGCCTCGCTCAGCGGGCAGCCTTCGCGGCGTTCTCCCGGACCCTGATCTCGACGACCTTGCGGATGGTCTCCAGCGGCAGCGGCCGCGACTTCGGGAACCGGATGGTCCCCTTCCCGGCGAGGTAGGGCTCGATCTCGGCGCCGAGCTCCTCGACCACGGCATCGCTCGCCGGGAACAGGCTGTAGTGGCGGGCGTAGGCGTCGTACGACACCAGGAACTGACCGCCGTGACTGCGCATGGCCGGCATCTTGTAGGCCATGACCTCGGTCGCCTCGGGGGCCGCCGCGAGGACCGTCGCTCGGAGCTGCTCCATCGCCGGACGAGCGTCGTCGGGCAGGCTGGCGATGTAGGCGTCGACGGTCATCTCGTCAGGCATCGAGGTGCGTCCTCCGTTGTCGTGGCTCGGCCATCATCCCACCCCGCCTGCCGCCAGGCACCGTGAAGCCCCGCTCGACGAGTCGGTCGGCGGGGCTTCGGATGAGTGCGGGGACGCGGGGACTGGTGTCCGTCAGGCGGTCGCGGAAGCCGCCAGCGCAGGGGCGAGTCGAACGGGCTCGGTCGGTTCCGTGGCATCGGCGATGACGACGCTCACCGGGCGTCGGAGCGCCAGCTCCTCGGCGACGATCTGGCGGGCGATGGCGGCCAGGGCCGGCATGTCGAACAGTCCGAAACCCACGCCGTGCTCGGCCAGGTCGTCAGGACCGTATCCGCGGAAGAGGCCTCGGCTGGCGACGGCACACATCTCGTCGTACAGCTCAGGCCAGCCCACGTGGCGGCGCCGATAGCAGAACCGGATGAACTCGACCGCATCCGGATCCGGGACGCGCGGGGCAGCGGTGCGTGGATCCATCGATAGCAAGCCCTCCCTTGGTGGGCCGGGCCGCGCGCTCCACCGGACGGGATCGCGTGCGCGCTCGGCATGCATGGCGAAGCTGGATGTGGTCCAGGCGGGCAGCCCCTCCGAGCTCCGACCGCCGGGACCTCCTGGCTCCCGGATCGGCCGATCGACGTGGGCTCGGGCGGGGACTGCCCGGGTCATCGATCGGTCGGTCGTCATCGTAGGGCGGCCACCGCCCCGCCGGAAGGGAACTTGTCCACCAATCCATCCACCAACTTGTCCACACGAACGGGCGTTCGCCGAACGTCCGTGCGGTACGTGCACGACGCCCCGGACGGGTCAGTCGGTGAAGGCGCGGTCCGGTGGCGTGCTCGAGTGGCGAGCGACCACCTGCCACCGACCGTCGCGCCGGATCCACACGTCGGTCAGGACGAACGCCCCGTCCCAGCGCTGGTCGCCGACCCGCGCGGACTGGGTGGAGCGCGAGTGGACGACCGCGGCATCCCCGAACAGGTCGACGCGGACCTCGTCGTACGTGAAGGATTCGCCCTTGACCGTGTCGAGCAGGGCCAGCCACCCGGCACGGTCGACCAGTCGGTTCGTTCGGGCGCTGGCCAACGTGAACTCGGGCGCCAGGATCGCCTCGAGGGTCACCCGGTCGTCGCGCACCCAGGCATCCATCCAGGCGTGCTGCAGATCGATGAGGGTCTGCGTCGGGTCGTCATCAGCCATGGATCGCCTCCATCACGGTCTCCGCCGGTCGAGGCCGAGCCCGGGGACGTCGGCAAGGTGCCAGCGCTTGTCGTCGTCGAGCGTCAAGCCGCCGAACGGATCGTCGGCCAGGAGCAGGCTGCCATCCAGGTCGATCCAATCGGCCAGCGAGCCCACGACGGCCGATGCGGCGATGCCGACCGAGGTCTCCTCCATGCACCCGAGGAACGTCCGGAAGCCGCGCTCGCGCGCCGCCTCGAGCATCGATCGCGCCGGGGCGATGCCGCCGACCTTGGCCAGCTTGACGTTGACCCCGGCGACGACCCCGTCGAGCGCGTCGAGGTCCTCCTCGAACACCGCCGACTCATCCGCGACGATCGGCAGGTCCGAGCGCTCCTGGAGCCAGCCGAGGTCGCGATAGGCGCGGGCCGGGAACGGCTGCTCGATGAGCTCGACCCCGAGGTCGATGAGCGCCGGGAGGAGCGTCGCCGCCGACTCGCGGGTCCAGCCCGTGTTGGCGTCGACCCGGATCGGACCGTCGTAGACCTCCCGGACGGCCTCGAGCGTCGCCAGGTCGTCCGGGCCACCGCACTTGATCTTGAGTGCCGGGAAGTCGGCGGCGCGGCGGGCGCGCTCGGCCACGACAGCCGGCTCGTCGATGCCGATGGTGAAGTCGGTCGGCGGCGTGACCGCCTGGCAGGCCCAGGAGCCGGTGGACCGGAAGGCCGGCCACCTTGCCGGCAAGGTCGTGCAGGGCGATGTCGAAGGCGCACTTGATCGCGCCATGACCGCGGATGGCACCGTCCATCGCCGACCGCGCCGCGGCCAGCCCGTCGACCGTCGGTTCGGACGCGGCGCCGTCCAGGGCGAGCAGCAGCTCCGGCCCGACGACGGCCATCGTGTGTGGCGTCTCGCCGTAGAACCGGTCCGGGTAGCCCTCCCCCACCCCGACGAGGTCCGGATGGTCCGCGTGGCGGATCTCGACGATGACGGTCGTGATCCGCTGGGGATCGTCGCCATGGTCCGAGCGGGCGATGCGGAACGGATCGCGCAGGCCGAGCGAGAGGACCTCGTGTCGGGCGCTCAGTCCACCCACGGCAGCGCCTCGACCCGCTCGCGCACGGCGGCCCACAGACGGTCCGGCCCGAAGCGGACCGGGTCGTCGGCCGGCAGGCCGGTCTCGGTCGCGAGCGCCTCGATCGTGCGGCGCGCCTCGTCGTCATCGGCGATGCGCGACGTGTTGACCGCCAGGGCGACCACCCGCGATGGCGCGATCAGCCCGGCTACCCGCTCGTGGAGGTCGATGAACGGGCCGAGCTCGGCGATCGGGAAGTGGGCCTCTGGCAGGTGGGCGAAATCGTGCTCGTCGAGACCCGGCTTGTGGACGAGGATCAGCGCGTGCGGCGTCGCGCCGTGGATGAGCCCGAGCGTGACGGCGCTGTAGGCCGGGTGGTCGAGCGAGCCCTGGCCCTCGACGAAGACCCAGTCGCCACGGGCCTCGCCCTCCTCGACCAGCCACTCGACCGTCCCGTTGGTGAAGTCGCTGATGAGCCGGTCGACCGCCACGCCCCAGCCCTCGATCATCATCCCGGTCTGGCCGGTCGGGACCATGACCGCGGATGCGCCATCACGGCGGGCAGCGGCCACCAGCTCGAGCGCGACCGACATCTTGCCGATGGCGCAGTCGGTCCCGACGGTGAGGATCACCCGGGAACCGGGTCGATGCCGTCGTCCGACCGTGGTCTCGAGGCGGTCCGGTGGCCGGCGGTAGTCGATCAGCGTGGCGCCCGACTCGGCGGCCGCGGCGGCGAACTCGGGGTCGTCACCGACGAACTCGTGCAGGCCCGAGTGGATGTCGAGCCCGGCGGCGACCGCCGCGAGGATGATCGAGCGCCAGGCCGCGGGCAACCGCCCGCCGGTCGGTGCGATGCCGATGAGCAGGCCGTCGGGGCGGACCGGGCCGGCGAGTGCCTCGTCGAGCGTGGCGACGAACGGGATGTCGCGGCCAGGCAGGAACTCCGACAGGCTGCGACCGGCCATCGTCGAGTCGAGGATGGCCACGATGTCGTCCCGCCCGTAGCGGATGACGCCCATCGCGGTCTTCGCTTCGTGGATGTCGAATTGGCCCTCGGTCAGGATGACCAGACGGCGCGGGACGTGGGGGATCACCGCAGGAGTCTACGGCGCGGTCCGGGACCCCGGGCTCGTCGCCGTCGCGCTGCGCAAGACTCGGTAGCCGCTGGCCAGGCCAACCTTTGGGGCGGCGACGGCATCTGGACTACTGACGGGTAGCATCGCCCCGACAAAGGAGGCCAGTGGGATCGATCGCCGCAGCTGAGCAGGTGACCGCGTCGGACGCCGACGACCTCGTGCGACGCGCCGCGCTCGGGGAAGCGGTGGCATTCGACCGGCTCCTCACGCCGCGGCTGGATCGGTGCTACCGCTTGGCGTATTCCATCCTCGGCAATGAAGCCGATGCGGCAGATGCGACCCAGGAGGCGGTCGTCGCTGCCTGGCGCCAACTACCGCGACTGCGGGATCATCGGTCCTTCGACGGCTGGCTCAACAGGATCGTCGCCAACTCGGCGCGCATGTCGCGGCGACATCGGGTCCGCCTTCGCGAGATCCGCGTGGAGCCGGCCCCCGGGCGCGCAGGCGCCGCCTCCGGCGCCGAGCATCATGATCAGGTAGCCCGAAGCCAGATCGAGGGCGTCGCGTCCGCCGATGCCATCGGCCGCGCCTTCGAGCGACTTCGCGACCAGGATCGCGTGATCCTCGTGCTCCACCACGTAGAGGAACGGCCGGTCGCCGAGATCGCCCGCTCCATGGGCATCCCTGTCGGGACGGTCAAGTGGCGCCTGCACCGGGCGCGGAACGCCCTCGAACGGGCGATGGAGGCCGAGGCGTGACTCGCCGACCACTCACCGACGCGCAGCTCGCCGGGGGCCTCCGTTCGTACCTGCCCGGCGCCACCGGCGACCTGCACGAGCGGATCAACGCCGAAATCACGACCACGCCCCAGGAGCGGCGGCTGCCCTCCGCGCTGGGCCGCCTCACTGACGCCGACCCGATCGCTCGCCGCCGGACGCTCCTCCTCGTCGCCGCCATGGCCCTGGCGGGCGCGGTCTCCGCCACGGCGATCGCTGGCGCCATGTTGCGCGAGCCGCGCGATCGGGATCAGACCGTGACGCCCGAGGTCCAGGCGACGGCGACGCCCGACGTCAAGGCAACGCCCGAGGTCCGCGAGGTCATCCGCGGCTGGCCTGGCACGGGGCCGAATCCCTGCGGGTCTGTACTCCTGGGACGGGGTCCAATGCTCGCAGGAGTACTGCGTCATGGGCTTCATGCATAACGGATACGGGTCCGGTGACGTAACGATCCGGATCGGCGCCCAGGGGCAGGTCTCGAGATCGACGAAGATGCGACGCCGGTCAACGTGGCTGGGTACGACGGGATCCATCGACGGACCGATCCCGGCAAGGAGGAGTGGGTCGCCGACATCGCGGGTACGACCATCACCATCCGGATGGAGGCGCGTGCTGGGGCGAGCGCCGAGGACGTGGCCGAGGCCCATGCCATCGTCGCGTCGATGCGCGCGGTCCCGGACGACAACGGCCGTGGCCTGGCGCTGGTCTTCCGGCTCACGACAGGTGACTGGGATTCCGGGTAGCCGGCGAAGACTTGACCGGAATTGAACTATCGAGTGGTCAAGCCTGGGCCGATCGCAACGGGACGGAGGGACGGGTGCAGGAAGGATTGGTCCAGCAGGCGCAACGGGGCGACGCGGAAGCGTCGACACCCTGGCGCGGCTATCCGGCGACCGATGCCTGGCGATCGAGGTGCGGATCCTCCGCGACATCGACCTGGCCGAGGACGCCGTGCAGGCCGCGCTGATCATGGCCTGGACCGAACTCCGGACCCTGCGTGACCCGGCCCGCTTCGAACCTTGGCTCCACCGCATCCCTCACCAACGCGTGCTCCGCCGAGGCCAGGCGTCGCCGGCGGTGGTCTGAGGGCCTGAGGCGGGCGCGATGGACGGGCGCGGTCGGGCCAACCCGGAGGCACCCGACTGGGTCCTGGATCAGCGGCTCACGGCCGAGCAGGGGCTGCGCGCCGTGACCCTGGACGCCGCTTACGCCCTGGGTGACGAGGAGCGGCGTGGCACTTGGCGGTGGGCACCATCGGCGACGTCACGATCCTGAGCGGTGACGTCACCCGTTCGTCCGCCGACGAGATCCGGGCGATGACGGTCATCGCGACCATCGTCGGCGGGGAGACCGCCTGCCCCGACCCGGGGATCTGTTCACAGCTCGAACGCCCATGAGGGCGGGCACAAACGAAGACGCCCCCGGGGCGCGGTCCGGGGGCGTCGGGAGATTCATCTGGTACCGCATACCGGATTCGAACCGGTGATCTCCGCCTTGAGAGGGCGGTGTCCTAGGCCTCTAGACGAATGCGGCCTCGCGGCACGACGGTCGCGTGGGACCCTCGGTGCCGAGGCGGCATGATACCCGACCCCCCGTCGAGCGCGCTAGCGTCCCGGGGTCAGAGCCGGTGCGTCTCGAGGAACGCGCGGATCGATTCGGCGACCTGCTGGTGGCTGTTCTCGCCGAGGATCAGCCCGTAGTGCGAGTGGGCCCCGAACGGCTCGAACTCCGCGTCCAGCCACTCGGCAAGGCGCTCCGACTCGTCGAGGGTGACCCCGCGGTCCAGTCCGCCGCCGATGACCAGCCGCGGGACCTCGGACAGCACCCGCCGCTCGACCGGCACGCCGGCCAGCATCTGCCGCCGGGCCGCGCCCGACTCGTGCGGCTTCTGGCCGAGCAGGTGCTGGATGCGCAGCACGTCCGGCAGCGTCAGGTCGCGGTCCTCGCGCAGGAGCTTCTCGGGCAGGGTCTCCCAGCCGATGACGCTCCGACCGTAGACATCCGGGATCTCGCGCAGCTCGAAGGCCCGGACCGGCGGGCGCAGGTCCCGCGGCAGCTCGGAGCCGATGAGCACGAGCCCCGAGATGGCCACCCGCTCGGCGGCCTTCATCGCCAGCAGGCCGCCCATCCCGTGGCCGACCGCGACGGTCGTCGGCCCGAGCCGGTCGAGCGCGGCGACGACATCCTCGGTATAGGTCTCGAACGAGAGCTCCGTCGGGTCGGCCGTGGCCGACCAGAAGTGGTTGCGCAGGTTGAGGGCGTGACCCTCCCAGCCGCGACCGGCGAAGTAGCCGAGGATAGCGCTCCCACGCCCACGAGCCGGCAAGCTCGCCATGGATGAACAGCAACGGCTTGCGCCGGGAGCGGCGCTCGGGCAGCCACGACTCGATGTACAGGCCACGGTCGTGCAGCTCGATCTCGTCCTTGCGCACGGGTCGGCCGTTGACCGGCGGGACCTGGGCGCGCGACAGGATGGGGTCGGGGATCTCGTTGGGGATTCGTTCCACAGAAGGTCTCACCACTCCAGGGGGTTGATGACGAGGCCGGTCAGGGCCTTCGGATAGAAGTACGTCGATTTCTGGGGCATGACGTCGCCGTCGCGGGCGACGGCTTCGATGGACGCGACGGGCGTGCCCTCCAGCAGCCAGGCGGCGTCGACCCCATCGTCGCGATCGACGGCGGCGACGGCGCTCGCGGCTGACTTGTCGAAGGCGATCGCGCCACCGGCGATCGCGGCCGGGTCCAGACCCGGCAAGCCGCTCCAGGGCGACCCCGAGCAGGGTCACGTCGAGACCGCGCACGGCGTCACCGCCCGCCGGCAGGAACGGCGCGAAGGCATGTCGGCGGGCGCGGAGACGGGCGCCACCGGCACGGGTCCACAGGCCGAACCTCCCTCGCCGCCACGCGCCAGCCCGACCGCCTCGAACGGCTCGACGAGCTCGGCGCTGGAGGCGACCGGCTCGACCTCGAACAGCTCGTCGGCGCGGCGAAGCAACTCCGCGGCGCCCTCGTCACCGATCGACCGGACGAGCCGGTGGGTCGGGAGCACGGTCAGCGGCTCGGCGTCCGCCTCGAGGAACAGGGCCAGCAGGTAGTCGAACGCCGGGTCCTCCTCGCACGAGCGGGTCATCCGTCGCTCGTCGCGGTAGCGCAGCGCCGTCTCGTAGCGGTGATGCCCGTCGGCGATGGTCACCGGGGCGGCTGCCGCCGCCGCGACGAGCGCTGCCGCGAGGTCGGCCTGGGGTCCCTCGCCGTCGGCCGGGATCGCCCACAGTCGGTGGCGCACGCCGTCGTCGTCGTCGACCTCGACGTCCGCGGCCGTCGCGGTCACGCCGGCGAGGCGACCCGGAGTCCCGCCAGCCGGATCGTCGAACAGGACGACGACCGGGCTGGTGTTGACCCCGGTCGCCCGGAGCAGCTTGTAGCGGTCCTCCTTGGGGCCATCCATCGTCCGTTCGTGGGGCAGGACCCCGCCCTCGCCGAACGCCTCGATCCGGAGGCGAGCGAAGAAGCCGCGTTGCGTCCGTTCCGTCGTCGTCCCGGGCACGCGGTAGGTCTGCTCGTACACGTACACCGACGGGTGTGGGTCCTTGCGCAGCGTCCCGTCCGATCGCCACGCTGCGAACAGGCGGGCCGTCCGTCGGTAGCGGTCGTCGGGCTCGTCGCCGGGCTCCTCCGCCGGGAGGTCGAGCTGGACGACGTTCGCCGGATGGCGGGCGACCAGCCGCGCCCGGGCCGCCGGATCGATGACGTCGTAGGGCGGCGCCGTCACGGCCCCCAGGTCGCCGACCGACGCGGGATCGAAGCGGAGCGCGCGGAACGGGCGGACGTTGGGCACGGGCTCCTCGGGGCTCCGGGCTGGTGGGACGATCCCATCGTACGATACGGACGGTCAGACCGGCCATCGGGGCTCCATCGGGCGAGGTCCGGGAACTCCCGGACGGTACGGACCGGCCATCTGGCGCAACTTTCCTTCGGGGCCGAACGTCCTTGCTGCGTTCCACTCCCGATCGGACCGTCACTCGGAGTCTTCGTGCGCCTTCCGCTCTCCCGCCGCCCCCTCGTGCTCCTCGCCGTCGTCGGCTGCGTGCTGGCATCGATGGGGCCTGCCGCCGCCGTGCGGGCCGCGACGCCCGAGGGCCTGACCCTGGAGGCGACGGCCATGCTCGATGGGCACGCCCGCATCGGGTCGTGGATGGCCATCGACGTGCACGTCCGCAACGACGGCCCGCCCATCGTCGGGGAGCTGCGACTCGCCGGCGGGGTCCAGGGCAAGACCCGCTTCGGGACCCCGGTCGACCTGCCCACCCAGTCCGAGAAGTCGTACCGCCTGTACGCGCAGCCGCCCGCCTTCGGACGCGAGCTGACGATCGACCTGATCGAAGGCGACTCGAAGATCGCCTCGACCAAGGCGGCCTTCGCCGTCCACGAGGCGCAGCAGCTCGATCATCGGCGTCGTCGCCGAGCGTCCCGGCGAGATCGTCGGCGGCCTCGACCTCCTGCCCAACCAGAACGCGGTCGCGCCGCTGGCCATGGGGCTGTCCGTCGCGGACCTGCCCGATCGGGTCGAGGCGTGGAGCGCGCTCGACCGCCTGATCTGGCAGGACACCGACAGCGCCACGCTGTCCACGGAGCAGCTCGAGGCGATGCGCGGCTGGATCGCCGGCGGTGGCCGGCTGATCATCGTCGGCGGCACCGCCGGGCCGTCCAGCCTGTCCGCCTTCTCCGACGACATCCTGCCCTATCGACCGGAGGCCACGACCGATGTCGCCCCGGCGTCCCTCCTGGGCCTGCTCGGCGAGCTGCCCGAGGGTGCCGCCGATCTGCCGGCGCTCGCCGGCCCGCTCCTCGCGCGGACGCGCCCTGGCCGCCAGTCGGCGACCGGGTCATCGCCGCCGAGCGTTCCTATGGCAGCGGCGGCGGTGACGATCGTCGGCTTCGACCCGACCATCGACTGGCTGGCCGAGTCGTCGGCCGGCGAGGGCCTGTGGCGCCGGCTCCTGCCGGCGCGGTCGAGCGGCGGCCCGGTCGTCGGCGACGACAGCCAGATCGTGTCCGCGGCATCGCAACTGCCGACGCTCGCGCTGCCGCCGATCGGCGGGCTGATCGCCCTGCTCGGGGCGTACATCCTGCTCATCGGGCCGATCAACTACCTCGTCCTCAAGCGCCTCGACCGGCGCGAGTGGGCATGGGTCACGATGCCGGCGCTCATCGTCGTCTTCGCCGTCGCGTCGTACGGCATCGGCTCGTTCCTCCGCGGCAGCGAAGTCATCGTCAACGAGGTCGCCATCGTGCGCGGCGCCCCCGGCGCGACCGAGGGGACCGCCCAGTCGTATCTCGGCGTCTTCTCGCCGAGTCGAGGGACCTACCAGATCCGCATCCCGGGTGGCGCGCTCCTGTCCGCCCCGGTCAGCGGCGACTTCTTCGGCGGCGACGCGAACTCGGCCAGCCTCGACATCCTGCAGGGCGATCCCGCCCGCATCCGCAACCTCGGCGTCGGCTTCGGCTCGCTGCGCACGGTCCGTGCCGAGTCGGCGGTCAGCGTGCCGTTGGTCCAGGCGGACCTCCGGCTCGTCGACGGGCGTCTCCAGGGGAGCGTCACCAACCAGTCGGAGATGGTCCTGCAGTCGCCCGCGGTCGTCCTCGGCAGCACCGTCCAGAAGCTCGACGACATCGCCCCGGGCGCGACCAGCCAGGTGGATATCCAGCTCGCCCCGTTCCAGTTCGGCCAGCAGCTGTCCGACAAGGTGGTCGGGCCGATGATGTTCGGCGACCCGAGCGACCTCGGGGCCGACGGGGCGCGGATGTACGCCCGACGCTCGATCATCGATCAGCTGACATTCGACCCGAACTTCGGGTTCACCGGGCAGCTCGCCGGCGGACGGGCCGGTCGTCCTGGCCTGGGGCGATGAGGGCCTCCTCGACGTCCAGATCGAGGGCCAGACCCCGCGCCGCACCGGCAACGTCCTGTACTTCCTCCCGACCGAGCTGGCCGTCAGCGGCGCGACGACCTTCCGGTCGGACCTGCTGCGTTCGACGGTCGTGTCGTCCGACGCCGGCTTCTTCAGCAAGGACCCGTTCAGCATGAGCTTCGGGCGCGGCAACGTGGAGCTGGCCTATCGGCCGATCACGGTCGCCGGCACGCTCGCCGCCACCGAGCTGGTCCTCGGCATGAACACCGGTGAGCCCGGTTTCGAGGTCCCGACCGAGCCGATCGAGCCGCTGCCCGCGATCCCGCCGCCGTGCGACGAGGACCCGGACAGCTGTCCGGTGGGCTTCGATGGCCTGCCCGAGGTCGAGCTGTTCGACCTGACGACCGCGTCCTGGGTCCGCCTGCCGCACTTCCAGGGCGGCGAGCGCTACGCGGTCGCCGAGCCGGCTCGCTTCGTCGACCCGGCCACCGGGACGGTCCTCGTCCGCTTCGTCAACGAGCAGGAGCAGACCGGGTTCAGCTTCGAGATGGCCATCACGGGGGAGGTCGAATGAGTCCGATCGTCCGGACCGAGGGCCTGGTCAAGCGCTACGACGGCACGCTCGCCGTGGCCGGCGTCGACCTGGAGGTCGAGGCCGGCGAGATCTTCGGGCTGGTCGGGCCCGAACGGCGCCGGCAAGACGACGACCCTGCGCATCCTGGCCACGCTCCTGCTGCCGTCGAGCGGCCATGCGGAGATCGCCGGCTGGTCGGTCACCCGGAACCCCGACCAGGTCCGCCGCGTCCTCGGCTTCATGCCGGACGCATTCGGGGTGTACGACGACATGAAGGTCTGGGAGTACCTGGACTTCTTCGCTCGCTGCTACGGCATCGCGCCGGCGGCCCGGCGGCGGATGATCGGCGACCTGCTGGAGCTCGTCGACCTGGCCGACAAGCGCGAGGCCTACGTCCAGACGCTGTCGCGCGGCATGCAGCAGCGGCTGTGCCTGGCCCACGCGCTGGTCCACGACCCCGAGGTGCTGCTGCTCGACGAGCCGGCCTCCGGCCTGGACCCGCGCGCCCGGGTCGAGCTGCGCGAGCTGCTCCGCGAGCTGCGCGCGATGGGCAAGACCATCCTCATCAGCAGCCACATCCTCCCCGAGCTCGAGGAGCTGTGCACCAGCGTGGCCATCGTCGATCGCGGCCAGGTGCTGGCCCAGGGCCGCGTCGCGGACATCGAGCGGCGGCTTCGCTTCGGGGCGGTGCTCCGAGTCCGTGCGCTGGCCGAGGGCGAGGCCCTCGAAGCCATCCGGGCCCGCTTCGCCACCGACGCCGACGTCGCCAGCGCGGTCCTCCTCCACGACGGCACCATCGAGCTGGGCTTCCGCGGCGACGATGCCGCCAGCGCCCGGCTGCTGGCCGACGTCGTCGCGCGAGGGTCTGCCCATCGTCAGCTTCGCCCGGGCGGCGAGCGACCTCGAGGAGCTCTTCCTCCAGGTCACGTCGCCCGATCGCGAACCCGTGGCCGCGGCGTGAGGGGGCCGGCATGACCGACATCGCCGCACCGCTGCCCGAGGCGGCGCCGCCCCCGCCGACGGACCCGGCACCGCATCGCGCCCGCGCGATCACCTTCGGGCGGTCGGCCGGCGGCATCGCGGCGATCGGGGTCAAGGAGCTGCGCGGCCGGATGCGCGGCCGGCGGGCCTTCGCCGTGCTGACCATCTACCTGCTGCTGCTGGCCGGCTTCGCCCTGATGATCGAGACGCTCATCGAGCGCTCGTACACGACCGGCTTCGGTTCGTCGTCCGCGTTCGCCAGCCCGGCCATCGGCCAGGGCATCTTCGCCGCCCTGCTCATGCTGATGACGCTGCAGGTGGTCTTCCTCGCCCCGTCATCCACGGCCGGTGCGATCAGCCTGGAACGCGAGAAGCAGACGCTCGAGCTGCTCATCGCGACGCCCATCTCGTCGCTCGCCATCGTCGTCGGGAAGCTGCTCTCGGCGCTGGTCTACGTGTTCCTGCTCATCGCCGCGTCGATCCCGCTGATGGCCGTCGTGTTCGTGTTCGGCGGGGTCGCGCCGGAGGACGTGCTCAACGGGTACATCGTGCTGATCGTGACCGCCCTCGGGCTCGGCTCGTTCGGTCTCCTCTGCTCGAGCCTGGTGAAGCGCACGACGGCCGCCACGGCGATCACGATCTTCGGCGTGCTGGCCGTGTCCATCGGCACGATCTTCATCCTCGCCTTCTGGGCGGCGATGGCCCGCTTCGACGACCAGGGCAATCGCGTGGCCGGACCGTTCGGCATCCGGGCGCCGGTCGTCCTCGCCTACCTGAACCCGTTCATCGCCCAGGCCGACGTCCTGTGCGGCACCGAGGCGACGTTCGGCGGCCTGTGGTGCAGCACGGTCCAGGGCCTCGCCCCGACGCAGGACGGCGTCGTGTTCCTGGACAACGGCGGGGGCGTCCGTGAGCCGCCGGTCTCGGAGCCGATGCCCGTCGCCGTCCCCGCCGAGGGTGGGGCGGACGTGTTCACCGAGGAGGAGATGAAGGCCGCGGCGGCCGTGGCCGATGTCGATCCTGCGCTCGTGGCCCAGCCCCAGCAGGTCCTGCCGGTGCGCGATGCGCTGTGGCCGAAGAGCGTCGTCACCTGGCTCATCCTGTCGGTCATCTTCCTGTTCCTCTCGGTCCAGGCGGTCTCGCCGACCCGCCGCTGGCGGCTGCGCCGTGGCAAGCGGGCAGCGCCGGCCGCGGCGACGCCGCCCGTCGACCCGTCGACCCCGATCGACCCGCCGTCGACGCCGGTCGATCCGCAGACGCCCGCCGGCACGCCGGAGGCCCCTGGCGCATGAAGCCGCTGCGACGACGGCTGCGCGATCGACCCGGCTCGAGCTCCACGGAGGAGCTGACGCCGGCGCCGGTCATCCCGCCCGATCCGCGCCGCGCGCTCGATGGCCCACTCGACCCGGGGCTCGTCGACATCCGCTCGATGCTGCTGGCGCATCGGCGTCGGCTGTGGACCCGACGCATCGTCCGGCGCGCCTGGATCGCCCTGGCCGTGGTCGCCGTCGCCGAGGCCGTCCTGTGGACCGTGGCGCGCTTCGTGCCGCTCCCGTGGGCGCCGGTCGTCGGTGTCGCCATCCCGATCATCGTCGCCATCGGCCTGCTCGTCGCCGTGGTCCGGGCACGTCCCAGCCTGGGCGAAGCAGCCCTCGCGGTCGACGTCGAGGGCGGGTTGGGCGACCGCGTGTCGTCGGCGTTCGAGCTCGCCGTCGCCTTCCCGGCGTCGGCCGGACCCGTCGACGCCACCGACCCGTCGACGCTCGAGGTCGACGAGGCAGAGACCGATCGCTTCATCCGGCGCCAGCGCCGCGACGCCCTCACGTCGTTGCGGACCGTGCCGGCCCTGTTCCGGCCGCGCTTCTCGCGACAGCCGGCGCTCGTCGCCCTGGTGGCCACCGCGCTGCTCGTGCCGGTCCTCGTCATCCCCAACCCGCAGGACGCGGTCATCGCCCAGCAGCGCCAGATCGAGGCAGCCGCGGAACGCGAGGCCGAGCGGCTCGACGACCTTGCCGACGACCTCGAGTCGCGCGGCCAGGAGACCGAGGATCCGCGGACGCAGCTGGCCGAGGAGCTGCGCGAGCTGGCCCGCCAACTGCGCGACAACCCCGGCGAGCTGGCCACGAACCTGCGCCAGCTGGGGGCGTTGGAGCAGGACGTCCGTGCCCGACTCGACCCATCCACCGAACAACGCGCCTCTGCGCTGACGTCCCTGTCGCGTTCGCTGTCGCGGACCGCGACCGGGAACGAGGAAGCGAACCGGGACGGCGATCCCGAGGAGGCGGAACGCGACCTCGACGAGCTCGGCGAGCAGCTCGACGAGATGACCGAGGCCGAACGCCGGGAGCTCGCGGCCGAGCTGGCGGCGATGGAGGCGACGGCCGCCGGTGCCGATGGCGCCGCCGCGACGGCCCTCCAGGATGCGGCCCAGAGCCTGGCCCAGGGCGACACCGAGGGAGCGCGCGCGGCGCTCGATCGCCTCGGCGAGTCGCTGACCGGAGCGCAGGCTCGGGTCACCACGAACCGCGATCTGGCCGAGGCCGCCTCGCGGCTGCAGGACGCGCGTCGCGAGCTGGCCGACGCCGGCCGCCAGGGCGAAGGGCAGCAGGGTCAGGGCCAGCAGGGTCAGGGCCAGCAGGGTCAGGGTCAAGGTCAGGGTCAGGGCCAGGGAAGTCCTCGCCCGAGCGGCTCCGGCCAGGGCCAGGTCAGGGTCAGGGTCAAGGCCAGGGTCAGGGCCAGGGCCAAGGTCAGGGTCAGGGCCAAGGTCAAGGTCAGGGCCAGGGTCAAGGTCAGGGCCAGGGTCAGGGTCAGGGTCAAGGTCAGGGCCAGGGTCAAGGCCAGGGCCAGGGTCAGGGCGCGATCGGCGGCGGCGGCTCGAACGCCCGCTCGCTGGGGCAGGGGTCCGGCAACAACGGCCAGGCCGGCGCACCGACCGGCGCCAATCGAGCGGCAGAGCTCGGCGAGGATCTCTCGTCGGTGTTCGCCCCCTTCGACCGGGTCGGCCGACCCGGTGACCCGTCGTATGTCGCCGGGACCGGTGGCGATGGCCAGACCCAGCAGGGCAATCAGGTCGGGAGCGGCGTCGACAACGGCGTCCTGACCCCGTACGACGAGGTCTTCACCGACTTCGACCGCTATGCGCAGACCTCGCTCGATCGCGGCTACGTGCCGCTCTCGGTCAAGGACTACGTGCGCGACTACTTCAGCTCACTCGATCCCTCGAACTAGCGCGCCCGCGCGACCGCTGCGAACGGTCACGGGTGAACGGAGGCCGCATGGACACCACCGCCGCATCTGCCGATCCGACGAGGCTCGCTCCCGAGGCGTTCGCCGAGCGCGCCCAGGCCATCGAGCGCGAGGTCGGCACGGTCATCGTCGGCCAGCGCGAGCTCGTGCGGCAGACCCTGACCGGGCTGCTCGCCAACAGCCACGTCCTGCTCGAGGGCGTGCCGGGCCTGGGCAAGACGATGCTCGTGCGCACGATCGCCGACGTGATCGACTGCACGTTCAACCGGATCCAGTTCACGCCCGACCTGATGCCGGCCGACATCACCGGCACGAACATCCTCGTCGAGGAAGGCGGCCAGCGGATCTTCCGCTTCCAGCCAGGCCCGATCTTCGCCAACCTGGTCCTCGCCGACGAGATCAACCGGGCGACGCCGAAGACCCAGTCCAGCCTGCTCGAGGCGATGCAGGAGCACCAGGTCACGGTCGCCCGGCAGCGCTTCCCGCTCGATCCGCCGTTCTTCGTGCTGGCGACCCAGAACCCGCTCGAGATGGAGGGGACCTATCCCCTGCCCGAGGCCCAGCTCGACCGATTCATCTTCAAGGTCATGGTCCCGTTCCCCTCCGAGGAGGACCTCATCGCGATCATGGATCGCACCACCGGCGCCGAGAGCGTGACCGCATCGAAGGTGTGCACCGCGGCGGAGATCGTCGAGATGCAGCGGCTGGCCCGGGCCGTGCCGATCGCCCCGCACGTCACCGCCTACGCCGTGAGCGTCCTGGCCGCGACCCACCCCGACCAGCCGCGCGCGCCCGGCCTCGTCCGCGAGTACGTCCGCTATGGCGGTTCGCCGCGCGGCGCGCAGGCGCTGGTCACCGCCGGCAAGATCTACGCCCTGCTCGACGGTCGGTTCAACGTCTCGACCGACGACATCCGCGCCGTCGCCCTGCCGGCCCTCCGCCATCGCATCATCCTCAACTTCGAGGGCGAGGCCGAGGGCATCACGACCGAAGCCGTCGTCCGTTCGATCCTCGACGCGGTCGCCGTCCCGACGGTCGAATAGGACCGGCCCGGCGATGACCGAGCAGACCGGCCTCGAGACGGGGGCCGCGGCAGCGCCTGCCGTCGCGGCCGCCGGCACGCGCCCGGTCTTCCTGCCGAACGAGGTCGACCCGACCGTCTTCGACGAGGCGTTCCTGCGCCAGCTCGAGCGGCTCCTGCTGCTCATGCGCTCGCCGGTCCGTGGCGGGCTCAAGGGCGGCCGCCGCAGCGTCAAGCGCGGCCAGTCGGTGGAGTTCGCCGACTACCGCGACTACACCCCCGGCGACGACCTGCGCCAGCTCGACTGGAACGTCTACGCCCGGCTGGAGCGGCTCTTCGTCAAGCTCTTCGTCGAGGAGGAGGACGTGACCGTCACGCTCCTGCTGGACGCCTCCGCATCGATGGCCAGCGGCCGGCCGGAGAAGCTGCTGTTCGCCAAGCGGGCAGCGGCGGCCCTCGGCTACATCGGCCTCGCCAGCGAGGACCGCGTGGCCGTGAGCGCCCTGAGCGGCCGCATCGCTCGTCGTCGGAACGCGCTCCGCGGGTCGGGGCGCGTCTTCCGGCTCCTCGCCGACCTCTCCGCCATCCAGGTCGCGGACGGACCGACCGACCTCGTCGCCGCGGCCCGCCATGCCGCCGCCCAGCTCCACGGCCGGGGCGTCGTCATCCTCCTGTCCGACCTGCTCGACCCGAACGCCGACCGCATCATCCGCGAGCTGGCCGCGACCGGATCCGAGCTGATCATCCTGCACATCCTGTCGCCGGACGAGCTGGACCCGGCCCTCGAGGGCGACCTCCGCCTGGTCGATGCGGAGACCGGCGAGAAGGTCGACATCACGGCCGACCTCGCCACGATCGACCAGTACCGCGACCGCCTAGCGGCCTGGAAGGCGGACTTCGCCGATCTCGCCGCCAAGCGCCGGGCGAGCTACGTCGACCTGTCCAGCGACGTCAACCTGGCCGAGCTGATGTTCGCCGAGCTGCGCCGCCGCCGGGTGCTCGGCTAGTCCCGTGATGACCCGCTGATGCCGTTCGCCACGCCGCTCGCGCTGCTCGGCCTGCTGTTCGTGCCCGCGGTCATCGCGATGTACCTGCTCAAGCTGCGCCGCGACGAGGCGGTCGTGCCGTCGACCCTGCTCTGGACGCGGCT
Organism: uncultured Chloroflexia bacterium; assembly: GCA_963776925.1. Taxonomy (GTDB): domain Bacteria; phylum Chloroflexota; class Limnocylindria; order Limnocylindrales; family CSP1-4; genus SPCO01. The sequence goes on from CAVZON010000001.1 coordinate 304,114, forward strand.
GGTCGCCGACGTCGAGGCCAACGCCCCGTGGCAGAAGCTGCGGCGCAGCCTGCTGCTGCTGCTCCAGCTGCTGCTCGTGATCATCCTGGCGCTGCTCGCGGCCCAGCCGTTCCTCGAGCGGCCGGCCGGGCTGGCGCGCGACATCGTCCTCGTCGTCGACACCTCGGCCAGCATGGCGGCGTCCGATGTGGCGCCGGATCGACTGACCGCGGCCAAGGCGGCGGCCGTGGAGGCCCTTCGCGAGCTGCCGACCGGTGGCAAGGTCAGCGTCATCGCCGCCGATCGCGCGGCGCGCATCGTGGTCAACGAGTCGACCGATCTCGGCCGGGTCCGCGATGCCATCGAGGGCATCACCGCGACCTCGTCTCGTGGCGACCTCGGCGATGCCCTGGAGCTCGCCTCCAAGCTCGCCGCCCGGTCCGGCGACGCCCAGGTCCTGGTCGCGACCGACGCGGCCCTGGCGACCGCGGCAGCCGGTCGGGTCGCCGCCCCGGTCAAGGTCCTGCCCGTGGGACGCGACCGGAAGAACCAGGCGATCGTCGCGCTGGCGGTCAAGCCCGGGCCGTCAGGGGTGACCCGGTCCGTGTTCATCAGCGTCGCCAACCTCGACCTGGAGCAGGCCGCGCGCCGCGTCGAGCTGTGGTCCGGCGAGCGGCTGCTCGAGGTCCGTGACGTGACGCTGGAGCCCCAGGCACGAGCCGACGTCATCATCGACGACCTGCCGGACGACGTGACCACGCTGGAGGTCCGCCTCGTCGGCCGCGACCCGGCGGCGACCGGACCGGCCGACCAGCTGGCTGTCGACGACCGTGCCTGGGCGGTGGTCCCCGAGCAGCGGCCCCGACTCGTGCTCGTCGTCGGCGAAGGCGACCCCTACCTCGAGACGGCGCTGTCCTACCTGCCCAACGTCGAGCTGTACGGGGTCACACCGGACGAGTACGGCCCGGCCAGCGAACGCCGCGATGGTCGACCCTGGGACCTCATCATCTTCGAGGACTTCATCCCGTCGACGCTCCCGCGCGCGCCGATCCTGGCCATCGCCCCGCCCCGGACGAGTCCGCTCGGCGAGGTCGACGGCGGGCTCAAGGACCCGGGCATCGGCTCGATCGACCCGGACGAGCCGATCCTGCGCTACGTCGACCTGTCGACGACCCACATCTCGGCGGCGCAGCGGCTGACCCTCCCGGACTGGGCCCGGATCGATCATCCCGGGGCCGGGCGGCGCGCCCCTGCTGTACGCCGGTGTCCGTGATGGCCAGCCGGCCGCGGTCCTCGCCTTCGAGCCGCGCGCCTCGGACCTGCCGCTGCAGGTGGCGTTCCCGATCCTGCTCGCCAATCTGACCGGTGAGCTGCTCGGCGGTTCCGGCGCCCCCACCGAGGCGCTCGAGCCGGGCACGCCCGTCGAACTCGCGATCCCGCCGGGCGCGGTCAGCCTGACGGTCACCCATCCCGACGGAACGCTCACGGAGCTCGTGCCCTCGACGACCGGGGGCTCGGCGGTGACGTTCGCGGGGACCGAGCAGCTCGGCATCTACACGGTCACCCCGATCCGCGACCCGGCGGCGTCCGCTGCCCCGTCGACGAGTGCCGCCGCGTCCCCCGTCGCCTCGGCCAGCGCGTCGGCGGGCGCCTCCGCGGGCGCGCAGGCGAGTGCCGTGCCGGTCGATCCGTTCGCCCCGGTGCAGTTCGCGGTCGACCTGTTCGACGTCGACGAGTCGACGATCGCTCCGGGCTCGGCGGCAGCGATCGAGGCGTTGGGCACCGCCGCTGTGGCACCGCAGCCCGGAGAGACGCCGGTCGCCGAGCAGCGACCCACGACCCGCGATGAGCTGTGGGTCCCGATCGTGCTCATCGTCCTGGCGGCGCTGTGCGTCGAGTGGGCCCTGTATCACCGTGATGGGCTCATCCGGCTCCGCCGCTCGCTCGGCGCGCGGTTCCGTCGCGAGGCGACCGGCTGATGGGCATCGCCTTCGAGACCCCGCTCGCGCTGCTCCTGCTGGTCCCACTCCTGGCGATCACGATCGGGCTGTATCTCAGCGCTCGTCGTCGCGTGGGGGCGGGGCGGCGCCGGACGGCGCTCGTCGTGCGGACCGTCCTGCTCAGCGCGCTCGTCCTCGCCCTGGCCGGGTTCCGCCTCGTCCTGCCGGTCGACCGGCTGGCGACGGTGTTCGTCGTGGACCTGTCCGACTCGGTCGGCAACGCGGGACGCGAGGATGCCCTGGCCTTCCTGCGCGAGACCCTCGAGGTGATCCCCGACGGCGACGTCGCGGGCATCGTCGCGTTCGGCAAGGAGGCCCTCGTCGAGCGGCTGCCGTCCGACCTGGACGCGATCGATCGCATCGCGTCCACCCCGGTCCGCTCGGCCAGCGATGTCGGGGCCGCGCTCCGGCTGGCGACGGCCCTGTTCCCGGACGACGCCCAGAAGCGGATCGTCCTGCTGTCCGACGGCAACGACACGAGTGGCCGCGGCCAGGCCGAGGCCGCCCTCGCCGCGACCCGCGACATCCGCATCGAGACCCGGCTCATCGGGCTCGGCTCGTCCGACGAGGTCCTCATCGAGCGGCTGACGACGCCGTCCACGGCGAACCTGGGCGAGTCGGTCGAGGCGGTCGCCGAGATCCGGTCGTCAGTGGCCCAGCCGGCGACGGTCCGCCTGTTCGTCAACGGGGAGCCGACCGGTGACGCCCAGAGCGTCCAGCTCGAAGCGGGCGTGACCCGGGTGGCCTTCGACATCACCCCCGAGGAGGCCGGGTTCCACACGTTCCGGGTCGTCGTCGAGGCGGCACGCGACACGTTCAGCGAGAACGACCGCGCGGACTCGAACACGATCGTCAAGGGCGAGCCACGCACGCTGGTGCTGGCCGGCGATGCCCCGGCGGCGGCCGAGCTCGTCGCCGCGCTCGAGAGCCAGCGGCAGCTCGTCGACAGCATCGTGCCGGAGGCCATGCCGACCGACTTCGGGTCACTCGTGACCTACGACAGCGTCGTCCTCGTCGACGTGCCACGGACGCGCATGTCGGATCGCCAGCTGGCGGCCCTGCAGGTCTACGTCCGCGACCTCGGCAAGGGCCTGGTGATGATCGGCGGACCCGACTCGTACGGGGCCGGCGGCTACCAGAAGACCCCGCTCGAGGAGACCCTGCCGGTCGACATGGGTGTGCGCGACCGGCAGAAGCAGCCGGACGTCGCGCTCGTCGTGGTCATCGACCAGTCAGGGTCGATGGACGCCTGTCACTGCAACACGTTCGAGGGCGGCATGGGCGGCACCCAGGTCGAGGGCGTGCGCAAGGTCGACATCGGCAAGGAGGCCATCCTCCGCGCGGCCGCGGCGATGACCGAGCGCGACGAGCTCGGGGTCGTCTCGTTCAACGAGCAGGCGCACTGGGTGGTTCGCACCGCGCCGCTCGGGTCGATCGACGACCTCGGTGGCCAGATCGCCGGGATCCAGCCAGAGGGCCAGACCAACATCTTCGCCGGGCTGGAGCAGGCCGTGGAGTCCCTGGAGGGCGCGAGCGCGACCCGTCGCCACATCATCCTGCTGACCGACGGCTGGTCGTCGTCCGGCCAGTACGAGGAGATCCTCCAGCGCATGTCGGCGGCCGGCATCACCCTGTCGACGGTCGGGGCGGGTGGCGGCTCCAACCCGTTCCTGGAGGGGCTGGCGGAACGTGGCGGCGGCCGGTTCTACGACGCGGCCAACCCGTCGAGCATCCCGGACATCTTCCTCAAGGAGACCCAGCAGGTCTCGGGCCAGCAGATCGTCGAGGAGCCGTTCTTCCCGATCCTGACCTCGAACTCGCCGATCCTGCGCGGGCTGGACGAGGGCCTGCCCCAGCTCCTCGGCTACAACGGGACGACGGCCAAGCCGGCGGCCCAGACGGTCCTCGTGACGGCCCGCGATGACCCGCTCCTGGCCCAGTGGCAATACGGCCTCGGTCGGTCCGTCGCGTGGACATCCGACTCGACCGGGCGCTGGGCGCGCGACTGGGTCGGCTGGGGCGGGTTCTCGCGCTTCTTCAGCCAGCTCGTGTCGTGGACGTTCCCGGGCGAGGAGACCGGCGGCATCGAGGCGCGCTTCGACGCGGCCGGCGGCCAGACCACCCTCCACGTCGAGAGCGTCGAGCCGGACGGATCCGCGCGCGACTTCTACGACACGACGGCCGTCGTCGTCGGGCCGGACTTCAGCTCGAGCGAGGTCCAGCTCAACCAGGTCGCGCCGGGGGTCTACGAGGTCCCGCTCGGCGAGATCGACCCGGGGGCATACGCGGTGCGCGTGACACAGACCCGGGCCGGGGACTCGCCGCTGGGTCGGACGGTCGGGCTGGTCGCCCCGACCGCGGCCGAGTACCGGGTGCTCGGTGCCAACGAGCCGTTCCTGTCGGCGGTCCGCACGGCGACCGGTGGTGCCGAGGTCACGACGCCGCTCGATCCATGGGTCCACGACCTGGACCAGACCAGCCGGTTCACCGACCTGTGGCCGCTGCTCCTCGTCCTCGCGCTTCTGCTGTGGCCGCTCGACATCGCCCTGCGCCGCGTGTCGGTCGGCCGACGCGAGTTCGCGGCCGCCGGCGCCTGGGTCCGCGGACTGCCGCGCCGTCGCTCGCGGGTCGCCGCCCGGACGACGACCGGGGAGAGCCTCATCGCGGCGCGCGAACGGGGATCATCGGCCGGTGCCCGTGCGGCCATCCGCGCGGAAGCGCCCGCCACGACGGTCGATGGGGCCGTTGCGGCGTCGGCTCCAGTGGGGGCCACCGCGAGCGTGACGCCTGCGGTCGCGACGGCCGCGGTCACGGCCGCACCGGCGACACCGGCTCCTACCGCGCCGGTCGCGCCGGACGCACCGGCCACGCCGACGGCCGCCCCAGCGGCGACCCCGGCACCCGGACCCGCGCGCCGCCGCCGCACCGACACCCCCGGCGGCCGACCCGGGCGGCGACACGATGGCCAGACTCCGGGACGCCAAGCGCCGCGCCCGCGAACGCTGACCTCGCGAGCCGCGGGCAACGGCGTCGTCGGCCGGGCGGTGATAGCCTCGCTCGCGATGTCACGGTCCCCTCGCCCGGCGGTCGCTGCGCTCCTCCTTGCGGCTGCCGTCCTCGTCGCCGGGTGCGGGACGATCTCGACCACCGCACCGGCCCCCACACCGGCCGACTTCCAGGGTCTCGCCGCCGAGCTGACCAAGGCCGGCGTGGTCATCGACCACCTCGTGTCCGGCGACGCGGGCTGTGACGACCCGGTGCTCATCCCGACCGCGATCGGCCTCGACGCCACCGGCCTCGACCAGGACGAGACGGTCCGGCTGTACCTCTACATCTTCCGCAACCGCGACTCGTTCGATCGACTGCGGTCGACCATCGATGCCTGCGCTCGCTCGTTCGTGACCGACCCGGCGACCTTCGAGACGATCGAACAGTCGCCATTCGTCGTCGCCGGCCAGGGGCCATGGGCACCCGAGTTCGAGGCCGCCATCCGGTCCGCGCTGGAGGTCGCCGCCGGCACCGGCGACTGATCTTCGGCGATCGCCCGGAGTGCCGTCCGGTGGGGTCTGGAGTGGCGAGTCACGGTCTGGTGACCAGCACCTTCCCATGCCCGGTGGGACTCCCGGGTCACGGTTCGGAGCGGTCTGCGGCAGGACGCTCCGGTCGTGCTCATCCGGACTCGCCCCGACCGCTCCCTGCCGGCCCTCATCGTCCTCATCGCTCTGCTCGCGGCCATCGCGCCGTCCGCGGTCGCAAGGACGCCACAGGCCACGCTCCAGGCAGCGGATCGGGCGGACCGGATCGCCGCCGCGGCCGTTCCGATCGGCTGGTCACGTGGCGTCGACGACGACCTTGCCGCGGCGATCCGGGCCAGCGCCCTCCAGCGCGCGGCCACCGGCGACACCGGCACGGCTCGCGTCGCCTGGGTCGCTCGCCCCACGACCGAAACGCCCGCGCCGAAGGCCCACACGGAGACCGAAGCCGACCGAGCCACCTCCGGGGGGAGCGGCTCGTCCGGCGGATCCGGGAGCTACCGCGGTAGGAACCACGTCTGGATCCCCGCCCTCGGGATCAACCGTTCGATCTCCTTCTTCTCGTGCTCGTCCAAGGCCTATCCGGGTGACCGGGTCTACCGGTGGGGCTGCGCCGGCGGCAACAACGTCTACCTCTTCGGGCATGCCCACAGCGTGTTCAAGCCGCTGCACGACGCGTACGTCCGCGGTCGGCTCAAGAAGGGCATGAAGGTCATCTACGCTGACGGCAACGGCAAGGTCTCGACCTATGTCGTGCGCTGGTGGAAGGTCACCACGCCCGACAAGGGTGCCTGGGCGTACGCCGGCCAGTCACGTCCGAGCCTGACCCTCCAGACCTGTGTCGGCGCCAAGAGCCAGTACCGGCTCATCGTCCGCCTCACGAAGTCCGGCTAGCCCGCCCGGTCCGCGGACCCGTCTCAGACGACGCGCAGGCCCAGGATCCGTCGGGCGATGACGAGGCGCTGGACCTGGCTGGTCCCCTCCCCGATCTCGGTCAGCTTGGCGTCGCGCAGATAGCGTTCCACCGGGTAGTCGGTCACGTAGCCATAGCCGCCGTGGACCTGGATGGCGTTGTTGGTCGCCCGGCTGCTCACCTCGGACGCGAACAGCTTGGCCTGGGCGGCCGTCAACCCGTAGTCGCGGCCCTGGTCCTTGAGCCAGGCGGCCTTCCAGACGAGCTGCCGGGCGGCTTCGATCTCGGTCGCCATGTCGGCGATCATGAACGCGACCCCCTGGAACGAGCCGATGGGCCGGCCGAACTGCTCGCGCGTCTGCGCGTACGGGATCGACGCGTCGAGCGCGGCCTGGGCGAGGCCCACCGCCAGCGCACCGATCGAGATGCGGCCGCCGTCGAGGATCTTGAGGAACGTGCGGAAGCCGTCGCCCTGGGTGCCGAGCAGGTTCCCGGCCGGGATCCGCGCGTCCTCGAAGCGCAGCTCGCCGGTCGCCGATGCGTGGAGACCGAGCTTGTCCTCCAGTCGACCCACGCTGAAGCCTGGGGTGTCCGCGGGCACGATGAAGGCGCTGATCTCGGCCTCGCCCTTGTCGGTCTCGCCCGTCTTCGCGGTCACGATGTAGGTCCCGGCCTGGCCGGCGTTGGTGATGAAGCGCTTGGCGCCATCGAGGACCCAGACGTCGCCATCGCGTCGGGCGGTCGTGCGCGTGCCGCCGGCGTCGCTGCCCGCGCCCGGCTCGGTCAGGCCGTATGCGCCGATGACCTGGCCGCTGGCCATCGGGACGAGGAAGCGCTGCTTCTGCTCGTCGGTCCCCGCCAGGTGGAGCGGCCCGCAGCCGAGGCTCGGTGTGGGCCGCGACGATGAGCCCGAGCGACCCCCACACCCGGCCGATCTCCTCGATGGCGATGGCGTAGGCGAGCGTGTCGAGGCCGGCGCCACCCTCGTCCTCGGGGATCGGGATGCCGAGCCAGCCGAGCTCGCCGATGCGGCGCACGATGTCGACCGGGAAGCGGCGCTCGCGCTCGTGCTCGTCGACGACCGGGGCGACCTCGGCGAGCATGAACTCGCGGATCGTGTCGCGGAGCAGCGCGTGGTCCGGGCCGAGGTCGAAGTCCATCGGCGGCCAGCCTACCCGGTCCGGCCCGCGGTCGCGTGGCACCTCCACGCACGTGACTGGCGTGTCCTGCGGGACCGATGACCCGGTGCTAGCCTTCCCGGACGATGACCGAGCCGAGCGCCGTCACGCCCGAGCCGTCGCCAGCCCAGTCCGAGGCTGCGCGCGCTCCCGATGCTGCCGCATCCGGTCTGCGTCGGGCCATCCTCGTGCGGCTGCGCCACGACGGCCCGAGCTCACCCGAGCAGCTGGCCGGCTCGCTCGGCCTATCGCGCACGGGCGTCCTCCAGCAGCTCCACGCCCTCGAGGCGGCGGGGCTGGTCTCGCGCCAGGCGGTGCGGCACGGCGTGGGGAGACCGCGGCACGTGTATGACGTCACGGCGGCCGCCCAGGACCTCTTCCCGACCAACTACGACGGGCTGGCCAGCGGCCTGCTCGCGGCCATCCGCTCGCTCGGTGGCGACCATCTGGTCGACGAGGTCTTCGAGGAGCGTCGTCGACAGACGCGGGACCGACTGCAGACGCGGCTCAGCGAGCGCCTGGCGGCCGACGCGCCGCTGATCGACAAGGCGCGCGAGCTCGCGGTCATCCAGGACGAGCAGGGCTACCTCGCCGAGGCGGTCCTCGGCGCCGATGGCACCATCCGGCTGGTCGAGCGCAACTGCGCCATCCACCGCGTGTCATCCGAGCATGCCGCCGCCTGCCAGGCCGAGCTCGACCTCTTCCGCGAGCTCCTCGGCACATCGGTCGAGCGCGAGACGCACATCGCCGCCGGCGACCGCTGCTGCACGTACCGGATCGGATCCGCGACGGACTGACCGCCTGAGCCCGTCGAGCGGCGTCATCGGAATGCCACAACGGAGGCGCATCATCCAGCCATGACCGACACCGAGCGCGATCCTGCGCAGACCAAGACCGACATCGACTGGCGCAGCGAGCTGACCCCCGAGCAGTACCGCGTCCTTCGCGAGAAGGGCACCGAGCGACCGTTCACCGGGCGCCCTGTGGGATGAGCACCGGCCGGGGACGTACCGCTGCGCCGGGTGCGGGACGGAGCTGTTCCGCTCCGAGACCAAGTTCGACTCCGGGACCGGCTGGCCGAGCTTCTTCGCTCCTGCCGCCACGGAGGCTGTGGCGACCGAGACCGACCGGTCGTGGCTGATGACCCGGACCGAGGCGATGTGCGCGACCTGTGGGGGCCACCTCGGCCACGTCTTCGACGACGGCCCGAACCCGACCGGCCTCCGCTACTGCATCAACTCGGCGGCACTGGAGCTCGACCCCGACGATGGCTGAGGAAGACTGGAGCGACACCGCTCAGTCGTGGGACGCCTGGTATCAGAAGGATCGCCCACCGTGGGAGATCGATCGGCCACAGCCGGCCGTCCAGCGCCTGCTCGAAGCAGGTGCATTCCAGGGTGATGTCCTCGATGTCGGTTGTGGGTCGGGCGAGAACGCGATCGAGCTGGCCGCGCACGGACTGCATGTCCTCGGTGTCGACTGGGCGGCGGCGGCCGTCGAGATGGCTCGGGCCAAGGCCGCGGAACGCGCGCTCGATGTGGAGTTCGAGGTCGCCGACGCGCACCGACTCGACCTGCTCGGCCGTTCCTTCGACACGATCCTCGACTCGGCGCTGTTCCACACCTTCAGCGACGAGGCTCGCTCCACGTACGTGCCCAGCCTCGAGCGCGTCACGAGGTCAGGCTCGATCGTCCTCCTGCTGTGCTTCAGCGACCTCGAGCCATGGGGCGGCGGCCCCCGACGCGTGGCGCAGGCGGAGATCAGGGCCGCGTTCGCGGACGGCTGGGTCGTCCGATCGATCGTGCCGGAACGCTACGCGATGCAGCTCGCGCCCGGCTACGCGCTCGCCTGGCTGGCCACGATCGAACGTCAGGTCGGCACCACGGATGCAGGCGTCGCGTGCGGACTAGACTGCGCCCATGTCCAGCGCCGTCGTTCCGCCTGAGCAGGCCACCCGACATGCGCTTTGAGAAGTCGATCGAGATCGATGCTCCGCAGCAGCGTGTCTGGGATGTGCTCAGCGCCCTCGAGGCCTGGCCGCAGCGCATCGAGACCGTCGACAGCGTCGAGCTCCTGACGCCGGCGCCGATCACCACCGGCAGTCGCGTGCGCCTCAAGCAGCCGAAGCTCCCCGAGGGCACCTGGGACATCACCGTCTGGGATGCGCCGACCTCCTTCGAGTGGACCCAGAAGTCGGGCGGCACGACCAGCGTCGCCGGCCACCGCGTCGAAGCGCTGGGAGCGGACCGGGCACGACTCACGCTGACGCTCGACATGCGTGGCCTCCTCATCCCGATCATGGCCCTCTTCTACAAGGACCTCACCAACCGGTACATGGACCTCGAAGCCGAGGGGATGAAGCGGGCGGCCGAATCGGCCTAGGCTGAGGCCAACGCCGTCAGGAACGGCTCGACGATCGCCATGACCCGATCGGTGTCGGACAGGCCAGTCCGGTGATCGAGTCCGGGGAGCTCGTGGAACTCGGCTCGGAGGGCTTGTGCCGTGCGCCGGTCCCGATCCTGAGGACGACGGTCGACCCTTGGCCGACATCGTCGTAGCTGATGCCGAAGCCACGCGAGTCGACCTCCCTGGCAGCGACGCGCGCGGGCTCCGCTCCTGAGGCGGAGCGGTACGTCGGGAAGCCGCGGCGGACCTCGGGCAGGGTCATGGTTCGACCTCCCTTGGCCTGCTCTCGCCGGCGGCGGCTACGCCTCTTCGCGATCGACCGCGACGCGGGCGGCTGGCTGGAGGGTCGGCGGCGGGACGTCCGAGACGTTGGGCACGAACGAGGCTGCCAGCGACGTCTCGGCGGCGCGCTCCTGGTCGGCGACGGACAGGATCCCCAGCCGACCGAGCGTCGCCATCTCGTCGCGGATGTAGGTCTTGAGCAGCTCCGGGCCGTCGGTGTTGATCGTGAATCGGATGTCGTTGCGCCGGAAGGTGTCGAAGATCCAGCGGAACTCCTCCCAGCCGGACACGACCCGGGTGTTGAGGTTCGAGGTCGGACAGATCTCGAGGACGATGCCGCGGTCGCGGATCATCTCCATCGCCCGCGGGTCGTAGGCGGCCTTGACGCCGTGGCCGATGCGGTCCGGCTCGAGCAGCTCGACGACACGAGCCACCTCGTCGATCGGGCCCGACTCGCCGGTGTGGACGGTGATCCCGAGGCCGTACTGGCGGACTCGGCGGAACAGTCGTCGGTAGTCGGCGACGCGGAAGGTCGATGACTCCGGCCCGGCGATGTCGACGCCGACGACGCCACGGTCGCGCCAGGCGATGGCCTTCTCCGCGATGATCTCGTTGAGCTCGTACGGGAAGGCCCGGTCGAGGCAGAAGATGAGTCCGGGCTTGACCGGGTACTCGAGCGTCGCCCGGTCCATGCCCCGGACCGCCGCCGCGATGATGTGGTCGAGGTCCTGCTCGCCGCCGCGGTTTCGCTTCATCGGGTTGAAGCGCAGTTCCATCGTCGTCACGTTGTTGCGACGGTAGGCGCCGCCGACGACCTCGTAGACGGCGCGCTCGACCGCGATCGGGCTGCTCTGGATGAGCTCGGTCCAGTGGAACAGCTGGAGGTAGCCGTCGAAGCTCCGGGAGCGCTTCGAGACCGTGATCATGTCCCGGAACTCCCAGTAGTCCTTGGTCGGGAGCTTGATCCCCTGGGCATGGGCGATGCCCCACATGATCGCCGGGGTGACCGCGCCGCCGAGATGACAGTGGAGCTCCGCCAGCGGGACCTTGCGAGCGAGCTGTCGTGCCATCGGCTCCAGCATACCGGCCGGAGGGCCGGACCCGCTCGCGGGTGATCCCGCGGATCAGTCGCCGAGGTAGGTGGTCATCCGCTCCTCGAGCGTCCGAGCCTGGCCGACCAGCTCGTCGGTCAGGTCCGCCGGATCCCACGATTGGACGTTCACGACGCCGACGTACGGCCCACGCCGCAGGACGATGCGCGTGTCGGTGTGTCGCGTCTCACCGGTCTCCGTGGTGACCAGCCCGATCGCCTCGTCGCCGATGTCCTCGACCGGGAAGCGTTCGCCGCCTTCCTGCTCCAGGTCGGCCAGCGACGCGGGCATGCTCGCCGATGCGCCGTCGTCGTCGCCGTACGCGCTGACCGACGAGAACAGCCGGATCGTGCCGCCCGGTCTCGGTGCGACCGGTGGCGCGTACAGGGCGGTGCAGCCGGACAGCCGACCGAACCGTTCGGCGTCGAGGCGGGCCTGATCGCCGGCGACCAGACCACGCTCCACGGCATCCGCACAGCCGCCGAGGAACCAGTCCCAGGTCAGGAACTGCCCGCGCTCACCCCAGGCCGCCAGCGGCAGCGGCGCAGAGAGCAGATGCGCGGCATCGGCCGCCGGTGGAGCGCCATCCGCCGCCTGGGCAGTGACGGCCTCGATCCGATCGGCCAGGACCCTCGCAGCGGCCGGCAGATCGAAGGGCGGGGCACCCTCGGGATGCAGGTCGATGACCCAGCCGAGGATGCGACCGCGCGGGATCGCGGCCCAGCTCCGCACACCCTCCGGCCCCACGTGTTCCGCGACGACCGCGTCGGCCGGCATGCCCAGTGGGCGTTCCAGGGTGAACCCCGTCGGTCCGTCAGGCTGGCCGACCAGCGGCGGAAAACCCGCGAAGAACGCCGCCGACCACGCCCGCGCGTCCTCCGCCGTCCGCGAACAGGTGGACGGCGAAGGTGACGTGGTGGGTCGGCGCGTCCGGTCCCTGGAAGCCGACCCCGAACCCGGTCAGCCGGCCGAATCGCGCGAGCAGCTCGCAGGTGGACGGCGTGTTCGGGATGATGAAGCGCAGCTCCTGGTTGTCGTGGTAGCCATGGATGAACGAGTCGTCGACGGCTCCGGCCAGGCCCGGGACCTCGTCCGGCGGCGGGATCATCCGCTCGAGATCCTGCAGCTGGAACGGCACCTCCGCGACCGCGCTCTCGTCAGCGACCGTTCGCGTGCACGGTTGGTCGGTCGCCGTGCCACCGACGGCGGCGGGCGTGGGCGACGGCGACGGTGCGTCGGAGGACGGTGGGGAGGCGGATGCCTCGCTCGACGCGCGAGGCTGAGGCCGGGCGCACGCTCTCCTGCTCCGGCGTGGGCGCGGGTTCTGGGGTCGAGGCGCAGCCGACGATGAGCAGCGAGACCGCGAGCGCCATGCACCGCATGGGCGTCAAATATCTGCCGCGGAGCAGCCGTTGACAAGCCCCGCGTGGTCAGAGCGTCGGGGCCGGTCGGAGCTCCAGGTGGTAGGAAGCGGTCCGCGGTCCTGCGGGTGACGACCAGGTGACATCGAGCCGGTACACGCCGGGTAGCCAGGTCGCGCCGCCCGGCGCGCGGAAGATGACGTACGGCGAGCGACGACCGGTGGCGAAGTGCATCCCGATCGATCGCTGCGCATCGAGGACCGCCCCGTCGGGGCCGAGCCTGGTGATGTCGCCGTCCGCGCCGGACGTCCCGGAAGGCAGCAGCACGCCGAGCCCGTTCGCCTCGGGCAGGTAGGCCATGGCCACGGCGGGCGGAAGCTCGTCTCGGACATCGAGCGCCTGACGCCAGGCCGCGGCCGCGTCGAGCGGGATGGAGCCACTCCCCGACAGGCCGGCGGCGATGCCCCGGGTGACCGCGAACAGCCGCTCGTCGTCGGCGACCGCGAAGTCCGGGGTGAGCGGGCTCGGCAGCGTCCGGTCCGGTGGTCGCAGCGAGACGAGGCTGGCTCGCCCGGTCTCGAACCGGCCCTCGACGCGGATCGTCGCCGTGCCGATCCCCTGGGGTGCCAGCCATTCGATGCGATACCGACCGGTCGGCCACGTGGGGAGGTAGCCGCCGGCGACCTTCGGTGGGGCGAACAGGAAGGCGCCGACGCCGTCGGCCGCAAGCGGATCCGCTGCGAGCCACTCCCAGCCGTCGCCGACGGCGCGCCAGATCCGGGCGTCGAGCGGGGTATCCCCGGTCGGGAACGTCAGGCCGAGGGCGAGGATCGCCTCGGCATCGGACGGGAGCACGACCTCAGGCCCGTCGGGCGAGCGACCCGACCCGGGCAGGGCGGACCAGCGCTCGACGGCATCCGAGCTGCCGGGCTCCGGGTCGTCGATCAGCGTCCGGATGCCCCAGGCCTCGTGGTCGCGCACGACGATGGCGGCCTCCTCCCAGCCGACCGGCGGCAGAGCCAGGCCGATCGGGCCGTCGGCGGGGCCGGTCACCGCCGGTACCTGGGCCACGGCCGACGCCGCCGGTGCCGTCGACACGGCAGGCGCATCCGAGGGCAGCACGGAGGCGGTCGGTTCGGTCGCTCCCCATGGTTTGACGATGGCCACCGCCAGCCCGACGACGACCACCGCCGCACCGATCACGAGCGGGTCCAGGCGGCGCGACCGGCCACCCGTCAGGCGCTCCGGCGCGAACTCCGCGAACTCCGGCTCGCGACCGCTCATCGGGTCATCGTGGCAGGGATCGCTTCCGGGCGCAGGCGGTCACATGCACGGCGGGAGGACCTTGGCCCCGTCACGGCGTTGGAGCTGGATGGCGAACCCGGATGGCGCGGTGAAGGTGCCATGCGTGGGATCGGTCAGGTTCAGGACGCCGGCCGTGGCGTTCACCGCGTCGCCACTGTCCATGTCGATCGGGCCGACCGGATCCCACCAGCTGCCGTCGGCATCGATGCCGCTGAAGATCCCGCAGTGGCCCAGGGTGTATGGCTGTGGTCCGGCCGGGATGCCGACCTGCGAGCTCGGCTCGACCAGGATGCCCATCGCGTCGCTGCGGGCTGTCTGCGGGGCGCCGGCCTGATCCTTGACGTGGACGAGGAGCGCCGTGCCGTCTGCGAACTCGAAGGTCACGTCGCCCTCGGGCCGGGCGACCAGGGTGGTCGGGCACCGGTCGCCCTCGCGGCAGGCGAAGGGGCCGGCCTGGACGTACACGACCGGAGGGTCGGTCTCGACGAGGACCTGTCGGGCAAGGCCGACAGCCCGCTGGCAGTCGACGTCGCCAAGGGACAGGCAGGCGGTCGGGACGGGCTCGGGCGACAGGGTCGGCGCGGGGGTCGGCGTCGGTCCCGCGGTGGGTGCGGTCGAAGCCGTAGGGGCTGTGGCGGCAGCGCTGGCCGATGGCGAAGCGGTGCCGCTGCCGCACGCCGCCGCCGCGACGCCGAGCAGGAGCAGCACCGGGAGCACCACGGCGCGAGGCCGGCGCGATCGACTCATCGCCCGCCTGACGCCGACCCTGGCAGACCGGTTCCTCGGGGATCGCGCGATCGTCGACCCCGCCTGACGGGCTCGAGCCTCAGCCGGCGAGCGGGACCACCCGTCCGTCGGCGTCGAGCGTCGCCTGGCGCCGCCGGGCGGCGCGAAGTTCCGCGCCGGGGACCTGGTCGCGGGCGTGGTAGCTGGAGCGCACGAGCGGCGCCGATTCGACGTGCTTGAACCCGAGCGCGAGCGCCGCGGTCTTCATCTCGGCGAACTCGTCCGGGTGGTAGTACCGCTCCAGCGGCAGGTGCTGCAGCGACGGCCGCAGGTACTGGCCGATGGTCAGGATGTCGACGTCGTGCTCGCGCAGGGCCTCGAAGGCTTCCTGGAGCTCGGCTCGATCCTCGCCCAGGCCGACCATCAGGCTCGACTTCGTGTGGACGGGATAGCCGATCTCCTGGGCCATCTCCTTGGCGCGACGAAGGACGTACAGCGAGCGGTCCCAGCGGGCGCGCTTGCGGACCGGCTTCTGGAGTCGCTTCACCGTCTCGAGGTTGTGGTTCAGGATGTCCGGCCTGGCGTCCATCACCGTCCGCAGTCGATCGTCCGAGCCGTCGAAGTCGGGGATGAGGACTTCGATGCCCATGCCGGGCGAGCGGTCGCGCATCGCCAGGATCGTCTCGGCGAAGATCCTCGATCCGCCGTCGGGCAGGTCGTCGCGGGCGACGCTGGTGACGACGACGTGCTCCAGCTGCATCACCGACACCGCCTCGGCCACCCGCCGCGGCTCGTCGTCATCGAACCAGGTCGGTCGTCCGGTCTTGACGGCGCAGAACCCGCAGGCCCGGGTGCAGGTGTCGCCGAGGATCATGATCGTCGCCGTGCGCTGGTCCCAGCACTCCCCGATGTTGGGGCAGTGGGCTTCCTCGCAGACCGTGTTGAGGTCCAGGCCGCGGAGCAGGCCCTTGAGGTCGTGGTAGTTCTCGCCGGACGGCAGCCGCGCGCGGATCCAGTCGGGGTGGCGGCGCTGGGCGACCGAGCCATCCGCCGCCGGCAGCCCGGCAAGCCCGCCACCGAGCGCGATCGGCAGGTCCGCGCGGTGCTGCGGTGCCGCGCCGTCGGCCGTCGGGGGCTGGAACATCGGGAGCTCGCGGGCCATGGGCGGAGTGTACGGCGGCCCGTCGTCGACCGCCCGACAGGTCACCCGCGCGAGGACCCGTCGCCGAAGGCGGCGCGGAGCCCGCTCGCGAGATCCCGCGGCGTGTAGCCGAGCTCGCTCGCCGCCTTGGCGGACGAGGCCCAGTAGGTCACGCCGATCGACGAGCGCAGGACCTCGCCGAGATCGTCCGGCTGCCCAGCGGCCCGCGCGACCGACTGCGGCAGCGCCGCTGCAAGCCGGAGCACGGCCGTCGGCAGGGCGATGCGGGGCAGCGGATGCCCGCCGATGCGTGCGGCGACGACCATCGCATCGCCAAGCCGGGTGTTCTCGCCGCCGAGCGAGTACGACTCGCCGGTCCGGCCACGGTCGAGCGCCGCGACGATGCCGGCCGCGACGTCCTCGACGTAGACGGCCGAGATGCCGACCTCCTCGAGCCCGCGGAACGGCAGGGTCCCGCGATAGGCACCCTCGATCTGCTGCCCGATGCCCGAGTGATCGCCGGGACCGTAGGTCACGCCGGGCATCGCGATGACGACCGGGGCGCCGCCGGCGATGCGCTCCTCGACCGCCCGGTGCGCCTGGAACTTCGTCTCGTCGTAGTAGGTCAGGAAGCCCTCGGACATGTCGCGCCGGTAGCGCTCGTCGACGATCCGGCCGTGCGTGTTGCCGAAGACGTTGATCGTCGAGATGTAGACGATCCGCTCCAGCCCGGCCGTGGACGACGCATCGAGGACCCGGTTCGTCGAGCCGAGGTTGGCATCGAGCATCGCCGGTCGCTCGGATGCGGGGATGCCCACGCGATACGAGCCCGCGACGTGGATGACCGCGTCGCTGCCGCGCATCGCGTCGACGATGGCCATGGTCCTCGACAGGTCCCCGCGGCGCAGCTCGACGTCCAGATCGGCCAGGCGCCCGGCTCGGTCGGGATCGCGGACGATCGCGGTGACCTGGTCACCGCGCGCCACGAGCCGGCGCACCACGGCCCCGCCGATGAAGCCCGCTCCCCCGGTGACGACGACGCGCCTGGCCACCCGGTCAGCCACAATCCGAGATGACGTAGATCGCGCCGGCCGGCGACTCGCCCTGGCGGATCATCACCTGGTTGCCGGCGCGACCCTCCGGGTTGTTGTCGACCCGGTACAGCCGCAGATCGCCGTTCTGGTAGCCGGTCTCCCGGAACGACTGGCCGACGCTGTTCGGCCCGATCGGGCTCAGGATGTCGGCCCAGCGGAAGACCTTGCCCTCGAATCGGACCCAGGTCGGGAAGTAGACGTCCTCGCGGAAGGTGACGTCGGGGCAGCCGAGCAGCCGCTGCCCGGACTGGACGCTGCCGTCGGGCCCGACCCACGTGTCGACCGCGCTCTCGCGGACGTAGTCGGTGATCGCGATGGCCGCCACCCACCCGGCGGCGACGAGCAGCGCGACGAGCACGATCCTGCCGGCCGACGGGTGGATGTCGAGCCCGAGGGCGCGGCGGCGCCGGACCGGGACCGGCAGCTCGCGGCCGGCCTGCAGGTGGCGCAGGAGCGCCTCGTAGCGATCGCCGCTTCGCGATTCGATGGACGCCCGGCGGGCGGCGCGCTCGTCGATGTCCGGCCGGGACGGGGTCCGATCGGCGCCGCCGGGCGGGAGCGGCTCGGGCGCGCCGGCGGTCGAGCCGGCGCTGGACTCAGTAGACAGGCGTCTCCGGCCCGATGCCCTCGAGCCAGGACTTGATGACCCGCAGGAACGCGGCGGCCTGGGCACCGTCGTTGGCCCGGTGGTCGATGGCCAGGACCATGTTCATGACCGGTCGGATGGCGATGACGTCGCCGTCGGGCGTCTCCTGGACGACCGCGCGCTTGGTGATCGCTTCCATGGTCAGGATGGCCACTTCGGGCACGTTGATGATCGGCATCGTCAGGTTGGAGCCGAACCAGCCGGTGTTGTCGATGGTGAAGGTGCTGCCGCCGTAGTCGTCGAGCCGGAGCTTGCCGGCCCGAGCGCGGGCGGCGACGTCGGCGATGGCCCGATTGAGGCCGCTGATGCTCAGCTGGTCGACATCGCGGACGACGGGAACGAGCAGACCGTCATCGACGGCGACCGCCACGCCCATGTGGATGTGGCGCTTGGCGAGGAGGCCCTGCTCGGTCCAGTGGGCGTTGAACGCCGGCTGGCGACGAAGCGCCTCGACAGTCGCCTTGATGACGAACGGCACGTAGCTGAGCGAGATGCCCTCGCGGGCCTGGTAGTCCTTCTTGGCCCGCTCGCGGGCGCGCACGAGGTTGGTCGCATCGACCTCCATGTGCACGTAGGCATGCGGGACCTGGAGCGCCCGGGTCATCTGCGCGGCGATGCCCTTGCGCATCTGGGTCATCGGCAGCAGGACCTCGTCCGCGCCGTCCGGGAAGGCGATCGTCGAGACCGGGGCCGGCGCGCTGCCCGAGGCCGGCGCGGCTGCAGGCGTCGGTGCCGCGGCGGCCGGCGCGGGAGCGCCCTGGGCCGCGGCCGGCGATGGAGCGGCGCCACCGGTGCGGATCTGCTCGACCACGGCCAGCACGTCGTCACGGGTGATCCGGCCGCCGCCACCGGTGCCGACGATCTGATCCGGGCTCAGGCCGTGCTCGCGCAGCAGGCGTCGGACGGCGGGGGTCATCCGCGCGTCCGGGTCGCCCTGGCGGGGTGCGGCAGCAGCAGCTTCAGCCAGCGGCGCCGGCGCGTTCACCGCGGCGGGGGCGGTCGCAGGGTTGGACTCGTCAGAGCCGGCCGGACCGGCAGCCGGGGCGGGGGCAGGGGCCGAGGTCTCGGCCGGCGCGCTGGCGACCGGGGCGCGTCGCTTCTGCTGCCGGGGCGGTGCCGGCGCCGTTACCCGCGTCGTCGGCCGTCTCGATGACGGCGATCTCGGCGTTGTTCGGGACCGTGGCGCCTTCTTCGGCCAGGATCTCCTTGAGCACGCCCTCGAACGGCGACGGGACCTCGGCGTTGACCTTGTCGGTGATGACCTCGAGCAACGGCTCGTACTTGTCGACGTGGTCGCCGGGCGCCTTGAGCCACTTGCCGATCGTGCCTTCCGCGACGCTCTCACCGAGCTGCGGCATCGTCACCTTCGCCACGTTCGTTGTTTCCTCCGATGGCCGCTCGCTGGGTTCGCTGCCACAGTGTCGCCCATCCGGCGGCGGCGTGCCATGCGTCAGTGCCCGATCCGCGGGGGTCGCGTGCGCGGCCGGCCGGCCGTGGGCCATCATCGCGCGATGGACGTGCGCGCTGCTCGCATCGTGCGGGCGATCGGGATCCGTCCGGGGGAAGGGCGCCGGGCCGGGGCGGTCGCCGGGCTGTTCGCCCTGCTCGAGATCGGCCGCGGCCTTGGGGAGATCGGGGCCGACACGCTCGTCCTGCGCGGCTTCGGCGAGGCACGCCTGCCGGAGGTCCTGCCCTTCCTGTACATCGGCCTCGGGGTCGTCGGTCTGGTCGTCGCGATGGTCTATACCGCGGCCCTCGGCCGGGTCCGGCGCGCCCGGCTGTTCGTGGCGCTGCTGGGGCTCGCGGCCGGCGGCATCCTCGTCGCGTGGGCCGGACTCATGGCCGGGCTCGACCTGGCCCTGCCGGTGTTGTGGTTGGTCGTGTTCGGCACGAGTGCCGTCGTCATGACCGTCATGTGGACCCTGGCCGGGGCGACCTTCGATGCTCGCCAGGCCAAGCGGCTGTTCCCGTTGCTGACGGCGGCCGCCATCGGCGGCTCGTTCGCGGGCACCCTCGTCGCCGGCCCGGTGACACAGCTTGCCGGCGCCGAGAGCCTCGTCGTCCTCGAGGCCGTGGCGCTGCTGATGGCCCTGCCCCTCGTCGTGGATCTCGTGCGCTCGGCCGATCGCGCTCGACCCGTCGTGTCGACGCCGACGACCACCGAGGCCGCGGTCCGCGGCTCCGTGTTCGCCGACATGCGCTCCGGGTTCGACGTCGTCGGCGGCATCCCCGCTGCTGCGGCTCGTGGCCATCGCCTACGTCCTGCTGGCGATCTGCATGTTCGCCGTCACGTACCCGTTCAACATCAGCGCGTCGGCGACGTTCGAGACCGACGCCGAGCTGGCGACGGCGCTGGGCCTGCTGTCGTCGGGCATCACGGCCGCGTCGTTCCTCGTGTCGATCCTGCTGGCCAACCGGGTGTACGCCCGGTTCGGGATCTCGGCCGGCGCGCTCGCCCTGCCCGTCGTCTACCTCGGCGGGTTCCTCGTCTGGCTGGCCGCCTTCTCGTTCCCGACCGCCGCGGCCCTGCGGTTCAGCCAGCAGGTCACCCAGCGCGGCCTGTCGAACGCGTCATGGAGCGCCTTCTACGGTGTCGTCCCGAGCGACCGACGGGCGCAGGCCCTCGCCTTCAACGACGGTGTCCCGGTCCAGGTCGGCACGATCCTGAGCGGACTGCTGCTGCTGGCCGCCGGTCGGATCCTGGCCCCGGAGCAGATCTTCGGGCTCGGCGCGGTCACGGCGGCAGCGGCGGTCGTCGTCGTGGTCGGCATCCGGCGCCGCTACGGGGCGAGCCTCCTGGCGGCGCTGCGCGAGGGCGCGGCCGAGCGCGTGCTCGACGGCGGGCCGGGCACGACCGTGCTCGTCCGCGACCCCTCCGTCGGCGCCGCCCTGGTCACGGCCCTGGAAGCGCCGGAGCCCGGGGATCCGCGAGCTTGCCGCGACGTTGCTCGCGACGAGCGACGTCCCCGGCGCACGGGTCGCCCTCCGATCGGCGTTGCAGGATCCCGATGCCCGGGTCCGGAGGGCGGCGGTGCGCTCGCTGGCGCGACTGCCCGGCGGGTTCGGGCCGGACGATGACGTGGCCGATCTCGGTTCGACGGACCCCGACCGGGTCGTGCGCGCGGCCGTGACCGTCGCCCTCGCCTGCAAGGACAGCCACGCTGCACTGGCGTTCGTCGACGATCCATCGGATGCGGTCCGTGCCGCCGCCATCGCTCGGCTCGGCGACATGCCGCTGGGGACGGATGGCCGGGCCGCCACGATCCGGGCACTGGGGGATCCTCGTGGTCCGGTCCGCGACGCTGCGGCGGTCGTGCTCGCAGGCGACGACGGCCCGACCGACGGCGTCGTCCGGGTCGTCGTGGACGGGCCGTTCATCGCGTCGCAGGCGGCGCTGCACGCGCTCGCCGGGCGGACCGAGCGGTCGGGTCCGGATCCGGCGGTCCGCGGGCCGGTGCTTGCCTTCGCCCTCGATCGGGTCGGGCGCGCCGCGGACCTGCGTCGAGATCGGATGGCGTTCGGCGCCCATGGGGAGCGCCCGCCGGACGACGCGGGCGACCTGCTCGTCGACACGCTCGCGTATCGCGAGCGCGATCTCCTTCGCGCCGGCCTCGGGGCGCTGGCCGTGCTCGGCGCCCCGGACGCGCCGGGCCTGATCCGCCGCTGCCTCGCGGACGAGGATGTCCAGGTCCGCGCGCAGGCCATCGAGGCGCTCGACTCGATCGGCGATCGACAGCTGGCCCATGCCGTCATCCGCCTGCTCGAGGACGACGGCGGGGAGCGACCGCCGCGACCGCGCTGCCGCACTCGACCGGTTGGTCCATGATGAGGATCCGTGGCTGCGCCGCCTGGCGCAGACGTGCCGGGGAGACGTCGACGTGCCGGACGCGACCCGCTCACTGTCCGATCTCGACACGATGCTCGCGCTGCGCCGTGTCCCGCTCTTCGAGGGGCTCGATCCGGAGGACCTCCAACGGATCGCGGCGACGGCTGTCGAGCGCCGCTTCGAGCCCGGCGACGTGCTCATGCGCGAGGGTGACGACGGCGACGAGCTGGTCGTCCTGCTCGAAGGCGGCGTCCAGGTGGATCGACTCGATCCGGACGGGACGGTCCGCCATCTGACGACGTACGCCGCGGGTGAGCACATCGGCGAGCTGGCGGTGCTGCGCGAGCGCCCACGAGCGGGGACGGTGGTGGCCCAGGAGGGCGGGGCCCGCGGGCTGGTCGTGTCCGGCCAGGCGCTCAAGGCCATCCTGCGCGAGCGGCCCGACGCCGCGATGGCCATGCTCGCCACGCTGGCCGAACGCATCAGCCGCCAATGACCGGCGAGGGGGGTACCGGGCGCCTGCCCGTCGGCACGGTCACGTTCCTGCGGACGGACGTCGAAGGGTCGATGGGCCGCGTGCACGCGCTCGGGTCGGCATGGGATGTGCTCAACGCCGACCATCTCGCCATCATCCGCGAGCGCGGTCGAGGCGCAGGGCGGCGATCGTCGTCCGGACCGAGGGCGACGCCTGCTTTGCGGCCTTCGCGGAGGCCGAGCCGCGGCGGCGGCGGCGGTCGACGCCCAGCGGCGATCGCTGCAGGGACCGGCCGGGAGGGGCTGCCGGTGCGGATGGGCCTGCACAGCGGGCGAGGCGCACCTGGCCGGCGACGACTACGGGGGCTTCGAAGTCAACCGGGCCGCACGGATCGCGGCCACGGGCCATGGCGGCCAGATCGTCGTGTCGGAGACGACGCGCGCGCTCATCGCCGACGAGCTTGCCACCAGGCAGCCAGCTCGACGACCTCGGGACCCATGTCCTGCGCGACGTCCCTCGGCCGGAGCGACTCAGCCCAGGTGACGGTCGACGGGCTGCCGGGCCGAGTTCCCGCCCCTGCGGACGGGGGCGCCGGTCGTCGGTGACCTGCCCGGAACGGATGACCTCCTTCGTCGGTCGCGACGCCGAGCTGCGACTCGATCGTCGATCTCACGACGGAGGCCCGGCTCGTGACCCTGACCGGGCCGGGCGGGATCGGGAAGACGAGCCTGGCCGTGGAGGTGGCCCGCGCCATCGCGCCGCGGCTTCATCGACGGGGCGTGGTTCGTGCCGCTCGCCGAGGTCGACGGATCCGGCGCGACGTGGCCGGGGCCGTCGCGCGCGGTGTCGGCCTGCTCGACGGCCCGGAGCGGACGGCGGCGACTGCGCTCGTCCCCTACCTTGCCGACCGGTCCGCCCTGCTCGTCCTGGACAATCTCGAGCACCTGCTGGACCGCCAGCGGATGTCGATCGCGGCGATCATGCGGGGCTCGCCGCGCAGCCGGATCATCGTCACGAGTCGCGCACCGCTCGCATGTGGCCGGCGAGCACGAAGTCCCGGTCCAGCCGTTGACCGACGACTCGGTCGCCCTCTTCGTCGAGCGTGCGCGGGCCGTCCGTCCCGGCTGGGATCCCGGGTCGGACCTCGCGCGGTCGTGCGAGGAGATCTGCCGCCTGCTGGACGACCTGCCGCTCGGGATCGAGCTGGCGGCGGCCCGCGTCGCGGTCCTGTCGCCGACCGTCATTCGGGATCGCCTCGCCGCGCGGATGCCCCTGCCCGGCAGCGGGCCGCGCGATGCGCCGGCCCGACAACGCACCCTCGAGATCGGCGGTGGCCTGGAGCCACGACCTCCTCGCGCCCGACCGCCAGGCGTTGCTCCACGTCCTCGCGGTCTTCGACGGCGGCTTCGACCTCGAGCAGGTCGACGCGGTCGCGGGGCCGAGCCCTCGACGGCGGCGACCGGCTCGACGACCTCATGGAGCTCGCCGATCACAGCCTCATCGTGGCGGTGCCGGACGTCCCCGGCCGGGTCCGTTTTCGGATGCTGCGGACGATCGAGTCGTTCGGGCTTGGATCGGCTGGCCGCAGACGGGCTGGAGGCGGACGTCCGACGTCGACATGCCGAGGCGTTCCTCGCCCTCTGCCCTCGCATGCGGACCGCACCTGAACACGTCGCGCCATGCCGAGTGGATCGATCGAGTGGCGCCGGACCAGGCCAACTTCCGCTCCGCGTCGCGCTGGGCGATCGAGACCGGCGCCGGCGTGCTCGCCCTGCGGCTGCATCGGCCGCGTCGTGGCGGTTGTGGCATGCCTTCGGGCAGGTCGCCGACGGCCGGGCGCTCGCCGAACGTGCGCTCGCCATGCCGGACGCACCGGCGGCCGGGTCGACCGGGCGTGGGCCGAGGCCGCCGCGGGCAGCCTCGCCTACTGGCAGGCCGACACGGCGGCTGCCCGACGCCAGTACGAGGCGCAGATCGCCATGGCGACCGCGGCCGGCGACGAGGCGGGCGTCGCCGACGGCTACTTCAACCTCGGGCACGTCTCGTTCATCCAGGGCGACGATCGAGGCAGCTCCAGCGAGGCCGACATCGCCGACCAGGTCATCGCCCGCTTCCGCGACCTCGGCGACGAGCGCGGCGTGGCCCGGGCGAGCTGGGCCTATGGCGTCATCGCCATGACCGCCGGCCGGGTCGACGAGGCGTCCGATCGGCTGGCGCGCGGGCTGCGCCGAGTTCGAGCGACTCGACGATCGCCAGTACGCACGCGATGACGAGCGCGAGCCTCGGCTGGGCCGCCTTCGTGCGCGGCGACATCAGCGACCGCTGCCCGGCTCGCCGTCGAGGCGATCGTCGAGACCCAGGCCATGCGCGACCTGGGCGACGACGACGATCTCGCTCCATGTCGGGCGTGCTGCTCGCGGCGATGCTCGGTCGGTTCGAGGAGGCGGCGCGCATCGCCGGTGCCTTCGAGGCTGCCTGCGACCGCTACGGCGTCCGGCCACCCGACCGCCCTCGAGCTGCTTCATCACCGAGATCGACCCGATCGAGGGACGGCCCGCGCGGCCCTCGGCCGAGGAGGCATACGACGCCGCGTTCGAGCCGGGCGGCCGATGACCCTGGACGAGGCGGTCGACCTCGTGCTCGAGGTTGCCGATGCGGCGCGCCGGAGGCGCCACCGCCGAGCGCGCGTCGAGGTCCGCCGACACCCCTGGATCCGATGCCTCGGGCGTTCGACCGACGGCGTCAGCCCTTCGCGGCCGCCTTGGCGCTGCCGCGTGGCCGTTCGCTCCGCCGTTCGGGCCTCTCGGACCGGGACCGCCCAGGTCGGGTCCCCTGCCGTCGCCTCGTAGCCCCGGGCCGTCAGCCCGGCAAGCTCATCGATCAGGCCCTCGTCGACACGGGTGAGGTTGAAGCAGGACTTGCCCTGCATCCGCTTCCGCAGCTCGGGTGACACGTCGGCGAGCATCGACGGGTCGCTGTAGACGGGCATCAGGTAGTAGCTCACGTAGCGCTTGCCGAGGCGGGCCCCAGCGAACCATGTGGCCGGCTTGCGGTCCTTCTCCGGCGCGAGGTCCAGCCCGTACATCCCGGGCGAGTCCATCGACACGTACATCCGCGAGGCGTACGGCTCGAGGATGGCCTTGAACCGCTCGAACAGGACCGGGAACTCGGACTCGCGCCATCAGCCGCCCTCCGTCATGTAGCCATCGAATGCCCGCGCCACGAGACCCTTGAGCTCGTCCAGCCCCTCGTCGTCGAGGGTCTTGAACGCGAACAGCGACGCGCCGGTCTTGCGCTTCCGCAGCTCGGGCGAGATCCCGTCGAGCAGGTCCGGATGGTTGTGCATCGGGAGCAGGAAGAAGCGGATCACGCCCTTGCCCTCGCTCACGCCGGCGAACCAGTCGTGGGCCTTGGCGCCCGGCCGGCGCAGGTACGGCGCGCCGTACAGGTCGAACGCCTCCAGGCGGTCCCGGTACGGGTCGAGGACGGCCTCGAGCCGGGTCTGCAGCGCCGTCAGGTCGGTCGGGTCCCGCACCAGCGAGGTCCTCAGTACGCCGCGAGGGTCCGGATCGCGTCCGCGATCTTCTCCGGGTTGACCATGAACCACTCCTCCAGGACGTGGTTGTAGGGCACGGCCGGGACCTCCGGTCCGGCGACCCGGGTGACCGGACCGTCGAGGTAGTCGAACGCCTCCTCGGCGACGATCGCCGCGATCTCCGCGCCGTAGCCACCGAACTTGTTGTCCTCGTAGACGACCAGGCACTTGCCGGTCTTGCGCACCGACTCGAGCACGGTCTCGCGGTCGAGCGGCCGGAGCGTCCGCACGTCGACGACCTCGACGCTGATGCCGTCGTCGGCGACCCGGTCGGCCGCCTCCAGCGCGTAATGCGCCATCAGGCCGTAGGCGATGACCGTCACGTGCGAGCCGGGGTGGGTCACGGCCGCCTTGCCGAGCGGCACGACGTAGTCGGTCTCGGGCACCTCGCCGCGCACCGAGCGGTACATCTTCTTGTGCTCGAAGAACAGGACCGGGTCGTCGTCGCGGATCGACGAGCGCAGCAGGCCGCGCGCGTCGTACGGGGTCGAGGGCACGACGACCTTGAGCCCGGGCACGTGGGTGAAGAACGCCTCGACGCTCTGCGAGTGGTACAGCGCGCCGTGGACCCCGCCACCGTACGGCGCGCGGATGACCATCGGCACGCCGTAGCCGTTGTTCGAGCGATAGCGCATCCGGGCCGCCTCGGACACGATCTGGTTGAACGCGGGGAAGATGAAGTCGGCGAACTGGATCTCGCACACCGGGCGCAGCCCGTTGACCGCGGCCCCGATCGACGTGCCGACGATCATCGACTCGGTCAACGGGGTGTCGATGACCCGGTCGTCGCCGAACTCGCCCCACAGCCCGTCGGTGGCCAGGAACACGCCGCCCTTCTTGCCGACGTCCTCGCCGAGGACGATGACCGACTCGTCCCGGCGCATCTCGTCGGCGAGCGTCTCGCGGATGGCCTCGATGAACGTCCGCGCGGCCATCAGTCGACGTCCTCGCTGTACACGTAGCGCATCGCCGTGGCCGGGTCAGGATCCGGCTGCGACTCGGCGTAGTCGGTCGCATCGTCGACGGCCGCCTTGACCTCGGCGGTGAGCCTGGCCTCGGTCGCCTCGTCGAGCACGCCGGCGTCGCGCAGCTGGTCGCGGAACGTGGGCAGCGGGTCGCGCGCCCGCTCGGCGGCCAGCTCCTCCTCGCTGCGGTACTTCGTCTGCTGGTCGTCCGACGAGTGGGCGGTCAGCCGCAGGACCTTGGCCTCGATGAGGGTCGGACCGTCGCCGGCCCGGGCGCGGGTCACCGCATCGCGCGCCGCGGCGTAGCAGGCGAGCACGTCGGCGCCGTCGACGGTCACGCCGGGGATGCCGTAGCCCGCCGCCCGATCGGCCACGCTGGAGCCGGCGACCTGCCGGGCCAGCGGGACGCTGATGGCATAGCCGTTGTTCTCGACCACGAAGACGAACGGCAGCTGGTGGATGGCCGCGAAGTTGAGGCCCTCGTGGACGTCGCCCTGGTTGCTGCTCCCCTCGCCCATCGAGGTCATCGCCACCTGGCCACTCTTGCGGATCTTGGCGGCCAGCGCGATGCCCACGGCGTGGAGCAGCTGGGTCGCGACCGGCGACGACACGCTGACCAGGTTGTGCTCGTGTGAGCCGTAGTGGCCGGGCATCTGGCGCCCGCCCGAGGACGGGTCGTTGGCCGTCGCGTACTGGGCGGTCAGGATGTCGCGCGGGTGCATCCCGAACGTCAGGCAGGTCGCGATCGAGCGGTAGAACGGGGCGATCCAGTCATGCCCGCGCTGGAACGCCCAGGCGATGCCGACCTGGGCACCCTCGTGGCCCTGGCCGGAGATGACGAACGGGATGCGCCCGGCGCGATTGAGGATCCACATCCGCTCGTCGAGTGCCCGCGCAAGCGCGACGTAGCGATACATCTCGAGCAGGTCGGCGTCGGTCAGGCCGACGGAGGCGCCGAGGCTGGTGCCGCTGTCCCGAGTGGTGGCCATCGTGTCCGCGATCGGCCTCCTGTTGTGGGCTAGAAGTTGATCGACCGTCCGTCGACCGCCATGGCGGCCTCGCCGATGACCTCCGAGAGGGTCGGATGGGCGTGCGTCGCCGCGCCGATCTCCCACGGCGTGGCATCGAGGAGGAAGCCGAGGGACGCCTCGGCGATGAGGTCGGTGGCATGCGGCCCGACGACGTGGACACCGAGCGTGTCGCCGCTGTCGGTCGCTCCGATGACCTTGGCGAAGCCCTCGTACTCGCCGACCGATGAGCGCCTTGGCGATGGCCTGGAACGGGACCTTGCCGACCTTGTACGGCGTGCCCGCGGCCTTGACCTGCT
The DNA here is from genome assembly GCA_963776925.1 of uncultured Chloroflexia bacterium. Taxonomy (GTDB): domain Bacteria; phylum Chloroflexota; class Limnocylindria; order Limnocylindrales; family CSP1-4; genus SPCO01. The sequence continues at coordinate 331,957 of CAVZON010000001.1, forward strand.
CCTCGGTCAGGCCGATCGAGGCGATCTCCGGGCGACAGTAGGTCGCCCGCGGCTGGGCCCCGTAGTCCATCGGGTGGACGTCGGCCTCGCCGGCGATGACATGCGCCGCGATGATCCCCTCGTGGGCCGCGGTATGGGCCAGCCACAGTCCGCCGACGATGTCGCCGATCGCGTAGACGTGCGGCTCCTTGGTGCGCATGTGCCCGTCGACCTTGATGACCCCGCGGTCGGTCTCGATGCGGGTCGTGTCCAGTCCGACGTCCTCGAGGTTGGCGGCACGGCCCGTGGCGACGAGGAGCTGCGCGGCACGGATCTCGGCGGCGTCCTTGCCCTCCGGTCCGACCGTCAGGCTGACCCCGTCCTTGCCGGTCTTGACCTTCGCCGCGTCGAACCGGGCGGAGGTCATGACCGTGATGCCGCGCTTGGTGAACGAGCGCTCGACGACCTTGCTCACCTCGGCATCCTCGAGCGGGACGATCTGGGGCAGGTACTCGAGCACGGTCACGCCGACGCCGACGTCATGGAACATGCTGGCGAACTCGACGCCGACCGCTCCGGCGCCGACGATGATGATGTCCTTGGGCAGCGTGGTGGCCCGGAGCACGTCGTCGCTGGTGATGATCGTCGTCCCGTTCGGGTCGAGGCCCGGCAGCGACTTGACCCGGGACCCCGTGGCCAGGATGACGTCGGTCGCCTGGAGCACGCGCTCGCCGCCCTTGCCCGGGGTGCCGTCCTCGCCCGGCTGGCTGACCCGGATCTTGGTCGGGCCGTCCAGCCGTCCGCGGCCCTCGATGAACGTGACCTTGTTCTTGGTCACGAGGCTCTTGAGGCCGGTCCACATCCGCTTGACGATGGCGTCCTTGTTGGCGGCCATCGCCTCGTAGTCGATGCCCGGCTCACCCGGCAGGGTGATGCCCATCGCCTTCGAGTGGCGGATCCGGTCGACCAGGCCGGCCGATTCGAGCAGCGCCTTGGTCGGGATGCACCCGCGATGGAGGCACGTGCCGCCGATCTTGTCCTCGTCGACGAGGGCGACCTTGAGCCCGAGCTGTGCGGCCCGGAACGCGGCCGTGTACCCGCCGGTGCCGGCGCCGAGCACGACGAGATCGAAGTCGTTGGACGAGCCGACAGCCATGGGTCAGGAAGCCTCGGAGAGCCGCGATCCGGCTGGCCGCAAGCGGGCGCGCCGTGACCGGACGGGCGGGTGGGTCATCGCGTTCGATGGTACGCGTGGCGTCGCAAGCGGCGCAACCGAGCCGGCGTGGCGCCGACGCACCACCTTTTGCATCCGCGATGGCCGCGGCACGCCGGATGGTGATGACAACGCGCCGGACGACGGGAGTAGACTCCCCGACACATCACGCGCGCATCCGGAGCGGGACCTCGCGGGACGACCGATCGTGGGAGGACGGTCAGCGAGGCCAGGGAGACGCCCGACGTCGCAGGTCGACGATGGCGCCTCGCCCCTGATCCCGGCTTCGGGCCCCCCGAGAGCGGCTGCGCGCCCGCTCGACTCGCCGCTCGTTCCGGGATCCGATCCGCCCCGATCCTGACGACGCCTGCGCGTGGTGTCGTCGCGAGCCACGGATGCGGATCCCTATCGGTCCACAACCGGAGGGAACATGTCTGCGCGAACCCATCGTCGATTGGTGTTGTCGAGTGCGCTCGGCATCGCCGCCATCTTCGCCTCGGTCCTGCCGAGTGCCGCCGTCGAACCACCCGACGGCTGGTCGGCCACCGGGCTGACCCCGAGCGGACGCGTCGAGGGCTTCAAGTCGGCATCGGCCGGCCTGGCGAAGTCCGATCCGGCCCTCGTCAAGCGCACCGACAGCGCCCGGGTCAACGTGCTCATCAAGCTGGACTACGACGCCGTCGCCTCGTATGCGGGCGGCGTGGCCGACCTCGCCGCGACCAGTCCGCGAGTGACCGGCAAGCCCCTCAGTGGCAAGTCCAAGGCCGAGACGCGCTACACCACGTACATCAAGGGCCGTGAGGCCGCCGCGGTGAAGGGCCTCCAGAAGGCCGCCCCGTCGATCAAGGTCGGGACGACGCTGCGAACCGTCTACGGCGGCATCGCCGCCACGATGTCAGCGCGCGAGATCAAGGCCGCGCTCAAGGTCGATGGCGTCGTGGCCGTGCAGGCCGATCGCCTCAACACGCTGCTGACCGACTCGAGCTCGGACTTCATCGACGCGACGGCGGTCCAGGAGGCCCTCGGCGGCCGTCCGGACGCCGGTTCCGGCGTCATCTACGGCAACCTCGACTCGGGCGTCTGGCCGGAGCATCCGTCGTTCGCCGACCAGGGCCACCTCGGCGCACCGCCGGCCAAGGCCGACGGCACCGCCCGGACCTGCAACTTCGGCGACAACCCGCTGACCCCGGCGAACGATCCGTTCGCCTGCAACCACAAGCTCATCGGCGGGCGACCGTTCCTGGCGACGTACCTGTCGAGCCCGAGCCGCGCGGCCGCCGAGCCGTACAAGACGGCCCGCGACTCCAACGGTCACGGCTCGCACACGGCTTCCACGTCGGCCGGTAACGTCCTCGACTCGGCCGAGGTCTTCGGCGTCGAGCGCGGCCCGATCAACGGCATCGCCCCCGGCGCATGGCTGTCGGTCTACAAGGTCTGCGGGATCAGTGGCTGCTTCGCCTCCGACTCCGCGGCCGCCGTCCAGCAGGCCATCCTCGATGGCGTCGACGTCATCAACTTCTCGATCTCGGGCGGCACCGACCCGTACACCGACGCGGTCGAGCTCGCCTTCCTCGACGCCTACGCCGCGGGCGTGTTCGTGTCGACCTCGGCCGGCAACGACGGCCCCGGCGCCTCCACCGCCAACCACCTGTCCCCGTGGGTGACCACGGTGGCCGCATCCACCCAGACCCGTGAGTTCGCCTCCACCCTGACCGTGACCGGCACGGGCGGGGCGACGTTCACGACCCAGGGCGCGTCGATCACGGCCGGCGTCAGCCCGGCGCTGCCGGTCGTCATGTCCTCGGCGGCTCCGTACAGCCGACCCCTGTGCGACGCACCGGCCCCGGCCGGCCTGTTCACCGGCAAGATCGTCGCCTGCCAGCGCGGGACCAACGCCCGCGTCGAGAAGGGCTTCAACGTCCTGCAGGGCGGCGCCGCCGGGATGATCCTGTACAACCCGGCCCTCGCCGACATCGAGACCGACAACCACTGGCTGCCGACCGTCCACCTCGCGAACGGGGCCGCCTTCGTCGCGTTCATGACCGCCAATCCGGGCGCCACGGCGTCGTTCACCGCCGGCCAGTCGCAGGACGGCCAGGGTGACGTCATCGCCGCGTTCTCGTCCCGCGGTCCGGCCGGCCTCGTCCTGAAGCCGGATGTGACCGCCCCCGGCGTCCAGATCCTGGCCGGCATGACGCCGACCCCGGAGTCGCCCATCGAAGGCCCGCCCGGCGAGTACTTCCAGGCGATCGCCGGTACCTCGATGTCGTCCCCGCATGTCGCGGGCGCCGGCCTCCTGCTCGCCGCGGCCCACCCGACGTGGACCCCGGGCCAGATCAAGTCCGCCCTGATGACGACGGCCATCACCGACGTCCTCAAGGAAGACCTCGCCACCCCTGCCGACCCGTTCGACATGGGCGCGGGCCGCATCGACGTCGACGACGCGGCCGCCGTGCCGCTCACCTTCGACGAGACCGCGACCAACCACTTCGCCCTCGGCGGCGACCCGCTGACGGCCATCCACCTCAACCTGCCATCGATCGACGCGCCGGTCATGCCGGGCGCGGTCAGCACGACCCGCACCATCAAGAACACGACCGGCGGCAAGCTGGACGTGTCGCTGTCGGCGTCCGCCCCGACCGGGTCGAAGATCACGGTCAGCCCGAACAAGCTCAAGCTGAACGCCGGCCAGTCCGCGTCGTTCGAGGTGACGATCACATCGGACGCGACGCTCGACGAGCAGCAGTTCGGCGAGATCACCCTCCAGGTGAAGAAGGGCGCGACGCTCCATCTGCCGGTCGCCTTCGTCCACACCCAGGGCGTGGTCACGCTGACCCAGTCCTGCACGCCGGACACGATCGCCGTGACCGCCACGTCCGAATGCGACGTCGTCGCCACCAACCAGGGCTTCGACACGCAGACCGTCGAGCTCTCCTCGACCGTCAACAACCGGCTCAAGATCGTCGACGCCGACGGCGCCACGGTCGCCACCAACGGCAAGTCGGCCAGCGGACCGAGCGTCACCCTGCTCGGCGCGCAGCCCGGCGTGCCGGACGTCGCGCCCGGCGCCGGGCCGGCCTTGTATCTGCCGCTCGACGCGTTCGGCATCGATCCGATCGCCGTCGGCGACGAGGACATGCTCAACTTCAACGTCCCGGCGTACGAGTACAACGGGGTGACCTACACCGCCATCGGCGTCGACTCCAACGGCTACCTCGTGGCCGGCGGTGGCACGGCCGAGGACAACAACTGCTGCGACATCCCCGACCGGGCCGAACGCGGCTCCACCGAACGACGTCCTGGCGATGTTCTGGACCGACCTCGACGGCAGCGCCTTCGGTGGCGTCACGCCGGACGGCGTCTTCGCCGGGACCCTGACCGATGGCGTTGACACGTGGCTCGTGATCGAGCTCCGTGTCCGCGTCTGGGGCACGACCGACCTCCGGACCCTCCAGGCCTGGATCGGCGTCAACGGCGTCCAGGACATCACGTACTACTACGGTCAGACCCAGACGGATCCGGCTGGTCAGGACTACCTGGTCGGCGCGGAGAACGAGATCGGCGTCGGCGACATGACGGCGATCCTGCCGTCGGCCACGACCGGGCTCGTCGTGACCTCCACGGATCCGACCCCCGGCGAGAGCGCGAGCTACTCGCTGACGGTCCGTGGCCTGGGCATCGGCACCGGTGTCGTCACATCGACCATGACCGCCGATGGCGTCATCGGCAAGACCGTCGTGAAGACGTCCATCACCATCGAATGAGCGGCCCGCGACACCGTCGCTGACCGAACACGACCGGCCGGTCCCGCGAGGGCCGGCCGGTCCGATTCCCGGTGCTAGACTCGGGCGCACTCCCGGACCCGCACGGAGCCTCGCGTGGACGTCCCGATCCTGACCGCGCTCGCGCTGGTGATGCTGTCGTACCTGCTGGGGTCCATCCCGGTCGGAGCGATCGTCGCGCGACGGGTCGGTGGGCCGGACCTTCGCTCGGTCGGGTCGGGGCGGACTGGCGGCACCAATGCCCTGCGCGCCCTGGGACGCAAGTGGGCCGCGGTCGTCGTCATCGGCGACCTGCTCAAGGGCGCGATCCCGGTCCTCGTCGCCCGCGCCGTGACCGGCGATCCGCTGGTCGAGGTGCTGTGTGGCGCGGCTGCCGTGGCCGGCGCGATCTGGAGCGTCTTCGCCGGGTTCCGCTCGGGGCGTGGCGTCGGCACCGGTGTCGGGACGATGCTCGTCATCCAGCCGATCGCGGTCATCCTCGCGACGCCGGTCTTCGTCCTCGTCATCCTGCTGACCCGCTACGTGTCGCTGGGCTCGCTGCTGGGATCGGCCGCGATGTTCCCGGCCATGCTCCTGGTCCTGCTCGTCGTCCCGGAGACGCCACTGCCGTACGTGCTGTACTCGGCGGTCGGGGCGGCGCTCATCTGGCTGGCCCACGCCGACAACATCGACCGGCTGCTGCACGGCACGGAGCGCAAGTTCGACTTCGGCCTGCTGGCCGGCAAGCCCGCCGACCACCTGACGAGGCCCGGGAATCGATCGACCCAGGTCGGCTGACGACCTGGGTCGGGGATCTACGCTGGTTCGGCGGGCCGTGATTCGGCCCGCGCCGAGAGGATCAGACTAGGCGCCGCGCATGCTCCGGAAGCAGTCGCTGCAATAGACGGGCTTGCCGCTCGTCGGGCGGAATGGGACCTGGGCTTCCTTGCCACAGTTGCTGCACGTGGCCGCGAACATCTCGCGCGGGCCGCGGTCGCGGTACCCCACCGCCACCACCGCCACCGCCGCCGGACGAGTAGCCGCCGGCCGAGTAGCCGCCGCTGGCGCCGTAGCTGCCGTAGCTGCTCCCGCCGGCGCTGCCGCCGGACGAATAGCCGCCGCCCTCGGAATTGCGGGCAGCCTTACGGCTGGCCCGGCACGATCCGCAGCGACGCGGCTCGGTAAAGCCACGCTGTGCATAAAAGTCCTGCTCGGATGCGGTGAACACGAATTCCTGTCCACAGTCCGCACAGGTCAGATTCTTGTCGTTGTACACGAAAACGAAACTCCTCTCGGTAGCCGGCGCGATCCCATCGGGTTTTCTCGCGTCAGCCGTGAGAGGAGTCCGAGTTGCGTCGAGCTACTTTTCTAGCCACGGACGCTTCCGTGGCGTTTGCAGGCGGGATGGTACGCGGGTCAGCCGAGGTTGTACAGCCCGAACTTTCGGATCCCCGTTCAGGACCCGAACGGCGCGGTCGCGAACAGGTGGCTGAACTGCTTGCACCAGATGATGGCGCTGCGGTATGCGACGGGGTCGGTGCCGGGCGGCAGGTCGTACCCGAACGACCCATCGGTCGCCTTGAGCACGCCGAGCTCCAGGGCATCCTCGGTCCAGTCATCGGGCGACGGTGAGAGGTAGACGTACAGGTCCGGGCCGTTACGCACGCTGAAGTCCTCCAGCCGCAGGTGGAACCGCCCGGGCTCGACCTCGATGATCGAAGCGGTCCCGCTGCCGTAGTGGAAGTCGTCGGTGCCCTGGAACTCGCCGGTCGCGACGGTCAGCGCGGCGAAGGGCGTGGCACTCGGGGTCGGTGCCGGGGTCGCGGTCGCGACCGGGCTCGAGACCGGGCTGGCCGCGGCCGAAGCGGGCACGCTCGCCGGCGACGCGATCGGGACAGCAGCTTCGACCGGACTGGCCTCGACCAGCGACGTCCGGATGAAGATCGGGGAGCCGAGGTACCAGGCCGTGGGCAGGAGCACGACGAGCGCCACCGCCATGAACCCGGCGGTGCGACCCGGGTGGCGGCGGGCAGCGGCGAACCAGCCCAGCCGACGGGCCACGAGGGCGACGACGACGACCAGCACGACCGACACGATCGCGACCGGGATGCGGTTCTCGTAGAGCGTGCGGGCGACATCGTTGGCGAGGTCGCCGATCGACGGCATGCCCGGCATGCTGACGCCGGGCTGTGACACGGGGATGACGTCAGTCCGAGCCGGCGACCCCGTACTCCCGACGCGCCTCGGTGAGGTACGCCTCGGCGTCCCGCGTCTGGTGCGCGGCATCCCAGCCGAGCTCGGCAGCGAGGATGGCCGCCACCCGCGGCGCGACGGCCTCGCCGCGATCGGGAAGCTCGGGGCTCAGCCGCAGCCGGCGTGACAGCACGTCGTCGACCGACCCGGCCAGCTCCTCGCGGGCGGCCCACGCCACCTCAGCCTCCAGGAACGGCCGACCCGGCACCAGGGGCCGGAGCAGATCCTCGCGCTCGGCCAGGTCGAGCACGGCCGGCGCATCGGTCCCGTGCCGGGCCACGAGTCGGCGAGCGGCCTCCGGATGCGTGGCAGCGAGCGCCGGACGCTCCCCGAGCTCCGCCGCCAGACGGTCCAGCTCGGCCGGATCGGCCGCACCGATGAGCCGATGCTCGGCCGTCGTCGATGGCCTGGCACGCGCCGCATCCGGCCCCAGTGCCGCGTCGACCACGTCGCGGGCCATCACCCGGTAGGTCGTGTACTTGCCGCCACCGACCCGCACGACGCCGTCCGCGTCGATCGTCACGCGGTGCTCGCGCGATGCCTTCACGGTCGACCCGCCGGACGGAGCGAGCAGCGGCCGCAGGCCGGCGTACGTGCCGACGACGTCGTCGCGGGTGAGGTCGCCGCCGATCGTCTCGTTGACGGTGGCCAGCAGCCGGTCGATCTCCCAGGCGTCGGCATTGGGGCGATCCGGGGCGCCGTCGTACGGGGCGTCGGTCGTGCCGATCAGCCAGTGATCCGGCCACGGCACCAGGAACACGATCTTGCCCGGCACCCGGACGGCCATCCCGGCCGTGGACGGGATGCGCGCCCGGGGCACGACGAGGTGGGCGCCGCGACTCGGCAGGATGCGCATCGCCGACCCGCCGAACGGGTGGTCCGGCTCGGCCGACCACACCCCGGTCGCGTCGATGACCGTGCGGGCCCGGATGGCGAGGTCGTCCCCGCGATGCCAGGTCGCTGGCCAGGACGACGCGGGTCTCCGCCGTCCTGGCGCAGCCCGGTGGCGCGGATCCGCGTGACGGCGACCGGCATCGCCGGCTCGGCCAGGGCGGTCCGCACGACGCCCAGCGCGTACCGTGCGTCGTCCTCCATCGCGTCGTGGTAGACGAGGCCGCCGCGCAACCCGTCCGTGCGCAGCGTCGGGGCGATGCCGAGCGTGTCGCGCGTGCTCAGGCGACGATGCCATCCCCCGTCGTGCCGCGCCCCGAGGATGTCGTAGAGGGTCAGGCCGGCGTCGTAGAACGCCTTGGTCAGGAACGGCTGCCCGTAGATCGGGAAGAGGAGCGGCTGGAGCGTAACGAGGTGCGGTGCGAGCCGCAGCAGCCGGCGGCGCTCAGCCAGCGACTCGCGGACGAGCGGCACGTGGAGCTGCTCGAGATAGCGCAGTCCGCCATGGATCAGGCGCGACGAGCGGGACGATGTCCCCGCCGCGATGTCGGTCTGTTCGATGAGGGCGACGCGGCAGCCGCGGGCGGCGGCGTCGAGCAGGGCCCCGGCACCGACGATCCCGCCACCGACGATGACGAGATCCCAGGGCTCGTCGACGAGCCGGGCGACGTCCGCCGCACGACGTTGCGGGGCCGTGGTCACGCGGGGCGGCCGCGCGAGATCCGCCAGAGCAGCAGGCCGGTGCCGACGATGAGCACGACGATGAGGACCGGGCCGTGGAAGATCGCCCGCTGCACCTCGGTCGGCAACAGGCCGGTCAGGGCCGCTGCCCCGAACACGCACGGCGACCACGGCGGCCGATACGAGCATGACGTCGACCCAGCCAGCCGGTCGCTGGGACGCGGGCGGCGGCCCGGGATCAACCACGATCGGCGTCCAGCGGGATGCCGATCGGTGCCACGAGGACCTTGCCCGCGTGGGCGGCACCGCGCCTGGTGCGCAGCCCGGTCTTGGGTCGGTGGAAGGTCACGGTCAGGTCGGCCCGGACCGCCGGATCCGACGGCTCGCCGCTGGACAGGTCCACGGCCGACGGCGTGTCCACCGCCACGACCGGGATGCCCCGCTCGCGCGAGCGCACGATGAGCTCGACGGCGGACCGGATCGGCTCGCGCAGGGTGCCGCGGACGCCCGTCCCGAGGAGGGCGTCGACGATGACGGCCGCGCGCTCGAGACCCTGCCCGAAGACCGCCACATCGCGAGCGACCGGCAGGTGGACCTTGGCGATCCCGACATCGCCGGCGATGCGGTCCCAGTTCCGGGCCGACGCGGCGTTGCGCGGTCGTGTCTCGGCGGCGACCACGGCCACGACGACCTGCCCGCCGGCGCCGTTGAGGGCCAGCCGCCGGGCAGCGACGAGGCCGTCCCCGCCGTTGTTGCCCGGGCCGCACAGGATGACGATCGGCCCGCTCCCCCAGCGCTCGGTGTCGACCGCCAGCGCGCGCACGGCCGCGGCGACGGCGGTGCCGGCATGCTCCATCAGCCGCTCCTCGGAGACGCCGAGGGCCTGGGCCCGGCGGTCGGCGCCGGTCATCGCCTCCGCGCCGATCGGCGGCAGTGCGGCGCGGTCCGCCCAGCGCGCTCGCAATCCGCGCAGATCGAGGTCGAAGATCGCCGGGTCGTCGGCAGGCAGCGGGACGCCCGGCGTGGTGGCGCGCGGTGAGGCGGGCGTCGCAGGCATGGCCGGACAAGAGTACCGGTCATCCGGCGGCCTACGCCGCGCTCAGCGCGTGGGCAGACGCGCCTGCGGCGGCCACCGGTCGGGGTGGAGCTCGACGACCCCGTCGCGGGCCATCGCCTCGGCGGCGGCGAGGACGCGATCCGGGCCATGCTCCCGATCGGCCCATCGAGCGCGACCCAGCCGTCGGCGGTGGCCGCACGCAGGCGGTCGAGGATCCGACCGCGCAGCCAGCGGTTCGTCGACGGGAACGGGATCGCCAGCCGCAGCCGGCCGTGCCCGCGTGCCGGCGGTCACGGGCACGCCTGCTGTGCCGTCCGCGGCGGCGCGGCACCACGGGCGGATCGGACAGGCGTCGCACCTCGGCGAGCGAGGACGGCAGACCGTGGCGCCGAGGTCCATCAGGGCATGGGTCCAGCGACCCGGGTCGTCGGGTGGCACGACCTCGTCGGCGAGGGCCTGGAGGGCTGCGGCGGGCAGCGCGTCCGGGGAGCCCGCCACAGCTCGGCCGAGGACGCGTCGGACGTTGACGTCGACCGCCCCGACCGGCACGCCGAAGGCCAGCGCCGCGACGGCCCGCGCCGTGTACGGCCCGACGCCCGGCAGCGCCTGGAGCGCGGCGACGTCGGACGGGACCTTGCCGCCGTGCTCGTCGACGATGACCCGCGCGGCGCGCCACAGGGCGAGCGCACGCCGGTCGTAGCCAAGGCCGGCCCAGGCGCGCAGGACGTCGGCCGGGCTGGCAGCGGCCAGGGCCTCGACCGTCGGGAACCGCTCGAGGAACCGCTCCCAGTGCTCGGCGGCCCGCGCGGCCTGGGTCTGCTGGGCCATCGCCTCCGACACGAGGATCGCGTACGGGTCGGTGGTCCGGCGGAACGCGAGCGGCCGGGCGGCCGTGGCGTACCAGTCGAGGATCGCGCGACGCGCCACGGGCGGCAGGGTCGATGTGGTGGCGGGCACGGGGCGAGGATAGCCGGAGCGTTCGGCCCACCGTACGATGGCGTCCATGACGACATTCCCCGGCTTCAGCCCGGATGCGGTCGACTTCCTGGCCGAGCTGCGCGAGAACAACGAGCGATCGTGGTTCCAGCCGCGCAAGGCCGAGTTCGACCGGCTCCTGCGCGAGCCGATGGAGGCCCTCGTCACGGATCTCGCCGAGCGCCTTGCGGCTCGCGGCATCCCCCTGCGTGCCGACCCCAAGCGCTCGATCTTCCGGATCTACCGCGACACCCGGTTCAGCAAGGACAAGTCGCCGTACAAGACCCACGTCGCGGCGAACTTCCCGTGGGTCGACCCGGACCGGCGGCGAGGACCGTGAGGGCGGCCATGCCGGCGGCGGCTACTTCAACCTGGAGCCCGGCAACCACTACGTCGGTGGCGGGCTGTACATGGCCAGCAAGGAGCGGCTGACCGCGTTCCGGCAGGCCATCGTCGACGACCCCGAACGGGTCCGCGCGGCGCTCGAGGAGCCCGGCTTCCTGGCCGCCTTCGGACCCGTCTCGACCCACGACCCGCTCAAGCGGAACCCGCCGGGCTGGCCGGCCGACCACCCGATGGCCGAGCTGTTCCGCTACCGGGACATCGTCTTCGGCCGGCCGATGGCCGATGTCGAGGTCGAGCGGCCCGACCTGCCCGACACGCTGGCCGACGCGTACGCGGCCGGGATGCCGGTCCTGCGCTTCCTCGCCACCCTGCGCGACTGAACGCTCGAGCCGCGGTGCGTTTCGGGGCGGCGTTCTGGATCAATCGCACGACCTGGCCGGCCGTGCGAGCCGCCGGGCTTGCCGTCGAACGAGCGGGCTGGGACTCGCTGTGGGTCGATGACCACCTCCTGGCCGACGAGGGCGACTGGACCGACGGCAAGCTCGAGGGCTGGACGACGCTCGCCGCCCTGGCGACCGAGACGTCGCGGGTCCGGCTCGGGCTGCTCGTCGCCGCGAACGGGTTCCGAGCGCCGGGCCTCACGGCCAAGCTGGCGACGACGCTCGACCACCTGTCGGAGGGTCGGGCGGTGCTCGGGATCGGCGGCGGCTGGTTCGAGCGGGAGCACGACGCGTTCGGGTACGACTTCGGGTCGGGCTTCGGCGAGCGGCTCGACCGGCTCGACGAGGCCGTCGGGCTCATCCGTCGCCTGCTCGATGGCGAGCGGATCACCGCCCATCGCGGCCGCTTCTACCGGCTCGATGACGCTCTCGTCGAACCGAGGCCGATCCAGCCTCGGCTGCCGATCCTCATCGGTGGCTCGGGACCGACCAAGACGCTGCGCACGGTCGCCCGCGACGCCGACCTGTGGAATGGCTACGGCAACCCGGCGCGCATCGCCGAGGCGTCCGAGGTCCTCCGCCAGCGTTGCGCCGAGGTCGGCCGGCCGTTCGAGGCCATCGAGCGCACGGTCACCGTCCATGTCGTCGTCCGCGACACGGTCGAGGCGGCCGAAGCGGCGTGGGACGCGATCGCGGAGCGCCACGGCCTGGTCGGCCGGATCGGGGCGGACGGGACCGGCCGCGGGATGACGGTCGGCGGCCCGCCGGAGATCGTGGCCGACTACCTCGACGGCTACCGGCGGGTCGGGATCAGCGAGGTCGTCGTGCGTCTTCCGCGACCCCTTCGACCTCGAGACGATCGAGCGCATCGGCGAGGTCCGTGCGGCGCTGCTTCCCCTCGAGGGCTCCTCACAGGAGCGGTAGCCGGAGGGTCCTGGTCGACCGCGGGGCACCGGGATCGCGGCTTCGCGTCGGTCGCGCCCGTTCGCGCCCACAGCTCGACGGACAGGAGCTCGGCGGCCAGCGAGGCGACGATGGCCCGGGCGATGGGATCCAGGTCTGGCGACGGCTCCGGCAGCCGGACCACCGATCCACCACGCCGCTGGACCGTGTCGATGACCTCGTCGTCGGCGGGCGAGCCAGGCAGCAGGACGACGCGATGGCCGGGTAGCGCGAGGTAGACCCCGACGTGCAGCCAGTCGGCGGTCTCGAACGCGTGCGCCTGGAGGCGTGGCGCCTCGCGGAGCATCAGCGCGGCCTGCTCCGCGACACCAAGCTGCGCCGCCGGACCGACGACGTCGATCGACACCGCCCGGTCGAGCTCGTCCGCCGCGGCGCCGACCCAGTCGGTCGACCCGAGGGCGGAGCGGAGGCCGTCGACCGCCGGGCCGCAGCGCCGGCACGGAGGTCGCACCGGTCAGCAGGCCCAGGGCGGCCAGGGTCGCGCGGAAGGACCGCGCCGCGATCCCGGACTCCTCCTCGCCCGCTTCCAGCGACACGACCAGGTCGGAACGCTCGGCGAGTGCGGAGTCGGGGTGGTTGGTGACCGCGATGACCAGGCCACGCCCGGCGTGGCGCTCTGCCGTCCGCAACGCCTCGGGGGTCCGTCCGGAGGCCGACACGACCACGACCACGAGCTCATCGTCGGGTGCGGCGGGTGCATCCCCACCGGCGACCTCGACCCACGCCGTCGCGCCACGCGCACGGGCCTGGGCCGCCACGACGAGGCTGGCGTAGCGCGAGCTGCCCAGGCCGGCCAGCAGGAAGCGACGACGCCCGCCGAGATCCGGTGGGCTCCATGCGTCCAGCAGACGGCCGAGCGCGAGCGGAGAGGCCGCGATGTCGTCGCGGAAGGCGGCGACGCGGTCGGGTGCGCTCACGCGTCTGGCTCGAACAGGCCGCGCATCCCCTCGGTCGGCGCCCACAGCCACGACGGCAGGTACGTCGCCGCATAGGCGAATTCGTACAGCTCCTTGTCGACCTCGAAGGCGAGCAACAGGTCGGGATCCTGGTCGATCCAGACGCGTGCCTCGGCGAGGCCCTCGCGGTAGGCCTCGAGGTAGCGTTCCCTGGCCCGTCGGCGCCAGCCGGGCAGGTCCAGACCGGACCGCTCGAGGGGACCGCCGTTGGCCTGTTCCGCGCGCCGCCGGGCACTGCCCGCGACGTGATCGAGCGAGCGAAGCATCGAGGCCACGTCGCGCAGCGCATGCCGGTGAGCGCGGCGTTCCTCCGGTCGGCCGAGCGGCTCGCCTTCGAAGTCGATGATGCGGTAGCCGTCGTTGGCGACCAGGACCTGCCCGAGGTGGAAGTCGCCGTGGGCGCGGATCACCTCCGGCACGGACGGCAACGCGTCGAGGAGGCTGATCGCCTCGCCGATGCGTGGACCGAGCGCATGCAGGGTCGCCGCGGCGCCATCGGTCGAGGGCGCGACATCGAGGGCACGGGCCAGGTTCGCGTGGGCGGTCGAGGCCCAGGCCCGGACCTCGTCGCGTGTCGCCTGGCGCGGCGCCATGTCGGGCAGACCGTGGCCATCGGCGACGGCCGCGTGGAGGCCGGCCGTCAACGTGCCCAGGTCGCTGGCGATCTCGGTCGCGACCTCCAGGCTGACCTCGCCCGGAGCGAGCTGCCAGGCAGTCAATGCCTCGGCGACCGCCTCGAAGGCGTCCGAGGCGTCGGCGATGAACGCCTGGGCCATGGCCAGCGTGGTGGTGCCGCCGTCGGCCTCGATGAGCTCGGCGAAGCCGGCCAGCGGCGGGACTGCGCTGAACCCGGCCTCCTCGCTGAGGAACGCGGTCATCTCAAGGTCCGGGTTGAGGCCGGGCTGGAGCCGGCGGTACGCCTTGAGCAGGATCGTCTCGCCGAGCACGACGGAGGTGTGACTCTGGTCCGCCCCGAGGTCTCGTTCCTCGGCGTCCCTGATCCCTTCGACCATCGCCGGACCCGGCCGGCAGACCAGCGCGGCGCGCGGTGCCCTTCCCTCCTCGACCGGCAGGGCCGGGATGGCCTGGCCCGCCGACATCGCCGCGGCCAGCGCGCGCCACGCCCCGTCGCCGGGCCGAGCCTCGCGCAGCGGGTCGCCCGTCAACGCGACCTGGTAGCGCTGCCGCTCCCGGCCATCGATCGTCGTCGTGATGACCGCGAGGACGTGGGGCGTCACCCCTTCGAGGACGAACGCCTCGTCCAGCGCGACGTCCGTGATCGAACGCCCTTTGGCGCCGAACCAGCGCGCACCCTCGATGACGGGCACGTCGAGGCGGGCGACGGCGTCGGCGACGGTCGAGCGATCCAGCATCGCGCCAGCCTAGCGGGCGGGGCCGACCGCCGGTCCGGTCGGCACGCCGGAGGTCACACGGGTGCCGCGGCGACTACTCCCCCGTGTTGATCATCACGTGCTTGATGAACGTGTAGTCCTCGAGCGCGTACTTCGAGCCGTCCTTGCCCCAACCGGTCTGCTTGACGCCGCCGTGCGGGGTCTCCGAGGTCAGGGTGAAGTGCTCGTTGATCCAGACGTGGCCGAATTCGAGGCCCTTGGCCACGCGCATCGCCCGGCCGATGTCGCTGGTGAAGATCGACGACGCCAGGCCGTACGGCGTGTCGTTCGCCCAGGCCAGCGCGGTCTCCTCGTCGCTGAAGCGCTGGACGGTCACGACCGGCCCGAAGATCTCGTCCTGGATGATCTCCGACTTCTGGTCCGGATTGGCGATGACGGTCGGGGCGTAGTAGGCACCGGCACGATCCGGACGCTCACCACCGACGACGATCTCGGCGCCGTCACGTGCCCGATCGACCATGCCCTGGACCTTGTCGGCCTGGGCCTGGGCGATGAGCGAGCCCATCTCGATGTCGTCGCCCTCGGCCGGGTCGCCCCACTTGATCGTGCTGACCTGCTCGGCCAGGGCGCTGACGAACTTGTCGTACACGGCCGGACCGGCCAGCACGCGCGTCGCGGCGGTGCAGTCCTGGCCGGAGTTCCAGTAGCCGGCGAACCGCAGCGTCTCCGCCGCGAGGTCGACGTCGGCGTCGTCGAACACGATGACCGGCGCCTTGCCACCGAGTTCCAGGTGCAGCCGCTTGAGCGTGTCCGATGCGAGCCGCGCGACGTGCTTCCCGGTCACCGTGTCGCCGGTGATCGCGACCATCCGGACCTTCGGGTGGGCCACCAGCGAGTCGCCGATGTCGGCACCCGAACCGGACAGGACGTTGACCACGCCCGGGGGCAGGATGTCCGCCAGGATCTGGGCGAAGGCGAGCGCGGTCAGCGGGGTCCGCGCCGACGGCTTGAGGACGACCGTGTTGCCGGCGGCGAGCGCCGGGCCGAGCTTCCAGCTGGCCATGTACAGCGGGTAGTTCCATGGCGCGATCGAAGCCACGACACCGATCGGGTCGCGTCGGATGATCGACGTGTGGCCCGCCGCGAACTCGTTGGCGGCGAGGCCGTCCATCACCCGTCCCGCACCCGCGAAGAAGCGGAAGAGGTCGGCGCACACGGCCATCTCGTCGATGGCGGCACCGACCGGCTTCCCGGCGTTCTGGCTCTCCAGCCGGCCGAGCTCGTCGCCCCTGGCCTCGATCGCGTCGGCGATCTTGAGCATGAGCAACGAGCGGTCCTGCGGGGTCGTCTTCTTCCAGGTCGCGAAGGCCGTCTCGGCGGCGTCGACCGCGCGGTCCACGTCCTCGGCGGCGCTGGCCGGGACCTGGGCGATGACCTGGTCGTCGGCGGGGTTGATGACGTCGGCGGTGCGGCCATCGGCGGCATCGACGAACTGGCCGCCGATGAGCTGCTGATAGGTCTTGACGCGCTCGAGGGTGTCGGTCACGGGACTGCCTCCTGGGCGTGACGGGTCGAGTCGAGAAGTGTCGCCATCCTAGTCCCGCCGCGGTAGTCCGTCCCGCAGCGTAGGATGCCGCGATGCATCGGCTGGCGGTGGTCGCCGTCACGGTCGCGATCCTGCTCGGCGCGTGCTCGGCGCTCCCACCTGAGCTGCAGCCCGAGGAGACCGCGTTCGAGGGCCATCCTGGGCCCGCGTACTACCTGCTGACCATCGAGCCGGACGAGGCCATCGACACCCGCGACATCGTGCTCACGATCGGTGGCGACCTCCAGGTCCGGCCGCGAGCGCTCCTCGGCGTCACGGATCTCGCCACGAGCGGCGGCGCCGACATCCACGCCAAGGACGGCAAGCGGCTCGTCCACCAGATCGTCGCTCCCGGGACGCTCGTTGCGAGCGTCGATGGCGTGCGCTGCGACGGCGTCGTCGACCAGCTTGAGGACATGGAGTCGGACGCCACGCTGTCGATCGACGGCGACACGTGTGCCCTTCGCCTCGACCGGCGTCACCGGATGGAGGACATCGACCACCGCCTGGACGACGAGCCGGCGCCCTAGCCCTCGAGCAGTATCCGTCCCAGGTAGTCGGCCGCGAGGTCTCGGAGACGGACTCGCTCTGGGGGGACTCGGTTCGGGCTGGGAGACGGTGTCGGGCTCGGCCCAGTGGTGAGCGTGGGCGTCGGGCTCGACGTGGGCGTCGGGCTCGGCGTGGGCGTCGAGCTCGGCGTGGGCGTCGGGCTCGCCGACGGTGCCGGGGTCGAACTCGGCACCGGGCCAGCCGTCGGGGTGGACGCAGCCGGTGCAAGCATGACGCCGATCGTCGGCTCGGACGTCGCGCCGGCCATGTTCAGGCCGGCCCCTGTGAGGCCGCTCGCGGCGAAGGTCAGGATGAGCTGAGGAGCATTCGCACTCTCCCGACTCGCGAACCCGAGCAGTTTCGACGTGGCCGGCGAGAGCTGGAACCCGATCGGCCCGTCTTGGGCGATGACCGTGGCCGGAAGCTGCACGTCGCGCCAGGCATTCGCACTGACGCTACCGACGTCGGCGAGCTTGCTGCCGATCACGGCGGGAGCCGCGTTGTAGGTGACGCTTGTTTCGCTCCAGGGTGCGGCCGTCCGGTACACCGCACCACCGTTCGGCCCGGCATCGATCGAGAAGAGACGGAGCGTGACGCCGGTGACCGTCCGACCAGCCAGGCCGGACACATCGAAGCGCACGTAGCCGTTCTGGATCTGGTTGTTTCCGCCGTTCGGCGTCCGGATGCGGAAGGCGGTCTCGAGACCGTAGTTCTTCGTCGCTGTGACCCCGCGCGTATAAGTGTCCGCAGCCGACAGGAAGGTTGCGGTATTCGCCTGCGTCGCCGTCGTGAACGTCCAGGTGTGGGCAGTCAGGAGGGTGTTGCCGGCGAGGTCGCTGGCGGCCGTCGTGATCGTCGCGGTGTACGACACCCCGGCGACCAGGGCGGCGGTCGGATCGAGCGTGACGACCCGGGTGGCGGCGTTGTAGGACGGCGGGCTGGCGGCCACGGCCGGACCACCCGCGGTCGGGGCCAGGCTGAAGCTGGTCGCGGTCAGGCTGGCCGCGGCCATCGCCTCGGAGAAGGTGGCCGTGACGTTGGCCCCGACGGCGATCGCGCTGGCCCCGCTGGTGGGCACCGTGCTCGACACGAGCGGTCGGACCGTGTCGACCGTGATCGTCCGCCCGACCGATGCCGGCGAGACGTTGGTCGCCGCGTCGGTGGCGGTCGCGGTGTAGGTGTGGGCGCCGTCGGCGACGCCGGTCAACGGGATGCTCCAGGCGCCACCGGCGGTGGTCGTGGCCGTGCCCCGGTTGAGCGCGCCCTCGAGCAGGTTGACGGTGCTGCCCGCCTCGGCCGTGCCGGAGACGGTGAACACGCCGTCGGTGTCGAAGCTGTTGTTGGCCGGTGCCGTGATGACCGGCGCCAGGGGCGGCGTCGTGTCGGTGGCGGTCGCCGTCGTGAACGTCCAGGTGTGAGCAGTCAGGAGGGTGTTGCCGGCGAGGTCGCTGGCGGCCGTCGTGATCGTCGCGGTGTACGACACCCCGGCGACCAGGGCGGCGGTCGGATCGAGCGTGACGACCCGGGTGGCGGCGTTGTAGGACGGCGGGCTGGCGGCCACGGCCGGACCACCCGCGGTCGGGGCCAGGCTGAAGCTGGTCGCGGTCAGGCTGGCCGCGGCCATCGCCTCGGAGAAGGTGGCCGTGACGTTGGCCCCGACGGCGATCGCGCTGGCCCCGCTGGTGGGCACCGTGCTCGACACGAGCGGTCGGACCGTGTCGACCGTGATCGTCCGCCCGACCGATGCCGGCGAGACGTTGGTCGCCGCGTCGGTGGCGGTCGCGGTGTAGGTGTGGGCGCCGTCGGCGACGCCGGTCAACGGGATGCTCCAGGCGCCACCGGCGGTGGTCGTGGCCGTGCCCCGGTTGAGCGCGCCCTCGAGCAGGTTGACGGTGCTGCCCGCCTCGGCCGTGCCGGAGACGGTGAACACGCCGTCGGTGTCGAAGCTGTTGTTGGCCGGTGCCGTGATGACCGGCGCCAGGGGCGGCGTCGTGTCGGTGGCGGTCGCCGTCGTGAACGTCCAGGTGTGAGCAGTCAGGAGGGTGTTGCCGGCGAGGTCGCTGGCGGCCGTCGTGATCGTCGCGGTGTACGACACCCCGGCGACCAGGGCGGCGGTCGGATCGAGCGTGACGACCCGGGTGGCGGCGTTGTAGGACGGCGGGCTGGCGGCCACGGCCGGACCACCCGCGGTCGGGGCCAGGCTGAAGCTGGTCGCGGTCAGGCTGGCCGCGGCCATCGCCTCGGAGAAGGTGGCCGTGACGTTGGCCCCGACGGCGATCGCGCTGGCCCCGCTGGTGGGCACCGTGCTCGACACGAGCGGTCGGACCGTGTCGACCGTGATCGTCCGCCCGACCGATGCCGGCGAGACGTTGGTCGCCGCGTCGGTGGCGGTCGCGGTGTAGGTGTGGGCGCCGTCGGCGACGCCGGTCAACGGGATGCTCCAGGCGCCACCGGCGGTGGTCGTGGCCGTGCCCCGGTTGAGCGCGCCCTCGAGCAGGTTGACGGTGCTGCCCGCCTCGGCCGTGCCGGAGACGGTGAACACGCCGTCGGTGTCGAAGCTGTTGTTGGCCGGTGCCGTGATGACCGGCGCCAGGGGCGGCGTCGTGTCGGTGGCGGTGAGGATCTCGATGCCCGAGATCTTGGCGTTCTCGACCTGGCGGATGAACTGGATCGTGAGGTTCCCGTCGACGACCGTGGTCGTGAACTCGCGGACGATGGCCCGGTTGATGCCGGCGGCCTGCGTCCAGACGTCGAAGCCGGTCAGCTCGTTGGCGCCGCCCTCGATGTTGACATCGAAGACGCGCTGCCCGGCGCCGGTCTTGTTGAGCTCGGCGAAGTGGAGCCGGACCTGGTAGTTCCCATTGGGCACCGGGACGCCGAAGGTGAAGGCCACCCCGCCGACCGGGACGCCGTTGGTCTGGCCGCCGGTCCACTCGGTCTGGTAGACGGCCTGGTTGGCCGGGCTGACCGGGTTGGTGATCGCCGGGGCCGGGTTCTGGGCATAGAGGAAGCCGCCGGTCACGTAGCCGTTGCACGCGGTCAGCGAGGTGCAGCCGCTCCAGGTCACAGGCCCGACCGTCTGGGCGGGGCCACCGGTGTTGATCCGGATGGCGACCGCGGCCGTGGTGCGGGTGGCGTCGTCCGTGTTGGACACCGGCGACTCGTTCGTCGCGCTGTCGACGGCCGTGACCCGGTAGAACGAGGCGACACCGGCCGGGGCATCGACGTCGTTGTAGGCCGAGCCGACGACGAGGCTGCCGTTGACCTTGGTGAAGGTGCCCGTGGCGCTCGCGCTGCGATAGACGTTGTAGCCGGCCAGGTCGGGCTCGGTGTTGTCGGCCCAGTCGAGGGCGTTGCCGGTCGACGAGCCGGTCGCGTCCAGGCCGGTCGGGGCCAATGGAGGCGTCGTTTCGAGCGAGAGGATCTCGATGCCCGAGATCTTGGCGTTCTCGACCTGGCGGATGAACTGGATCGTGAGGTTCCCGTCGACGACCGTGGTCGTGAACTCGCGGACGATGGCCCGGTTGATGCCGGCGGCCTGCGTCCAGACGTCGAAGCCGGTCAGCTCGTTGGCGCCGCCCTCGATGTTGACATCGAAGACGCGCTGCCCGGCGCCGGTCTTGTTGAGCTCGGCGAAGTGGAGCCGGACCTGGTAGTTCCCATTGGGCACCGGGACGCCGAAGGTGAAGGCCACCCCGCCGACCGGGACGCCGTTGGTCTGGCCGCCGGTCCACTCGGTCTGGTAGACGGCCTGGTTGGCCGGGCTGACCGGGTTGGTGATCGCCGGGGCCGGGTTCTGGGCATAGAGGAAGCCGCCGGTCACGTAGCCGTTGCACGCGGTCAGCGAGGTGCAGCCGCTCCAGGTCACAGGCCCGACCGTCTGGGCGGGGCCACCGGTGTTGATCCGGATGGCGACCGCGGCCGTGGTGCGGGTGGCGTCGTCCGTGTTGGACACCGGCGACTCGTTCGTCGCGCTGTCGACGGCCGTGACCCGGTAGAACGAGGCGACACCGGCCGGGGCATCGACGTCGTTGTAGGCCGAGCCGACGACGAGGCTGCCGTTGACCTTGGTGAAGGTGCCCGTGGCGCTCGCGCTGCGATAGACGTTGTAGCCGGCCAGGTCGGGCTCGGTGTTGTCGGCCCAGTCGAGGGCGTTGCCGGTCGACGAGCCGGTCGCGTCCAGGCCGGTCGGGGCCGATGGAGCGGTGAGGTCAGGAGGCGGGCAGGTGGCGGGGCAGAGGACCTCGATGCCGGCGATCGACGCGTAGTCGACCTCCGTGCGGAACACGAGGGTCAGATTCCCATCCGCCACCTGGACATCCTCGAACGGCACGACGATGGCGGTGTTCTGGCCGCCTGCGGCGGTGACGATGTCGAAGTCGTTGCGGAGGACCTCGCCTTCGGCCTCGATGTCGAACACGCGCTCGCCGGGCAGGTTGTTCCCGGCCGCGCGCTCCGCGAAGTGCAGCCGCAGGTCGACGCTGGTCAGGCCGCGGGTGCCGAGGTTGTAGGTCAGGACACGCTGGGCGATCGGCACGCTGCCGACGTTGCCGCGATAGGTCCGATAGATGACGTCGTCCGCGGTGTTGGCGATCTCCAGCGGCGTGACGGCCGCGCCCTCGTCGATGGCCGTCGGGGGTGAGAAGAGGCCCACGTCACGGGTCCAGACCTGGCCCGCCGTGTCCGTGTACGGGGCAGCCCCAGCCACGTCGAGCCTGTACAGGGCGTCGCGGGCTACCGGGGCCGCGGTCGGATCGCCGGCTCCGATGGCAAAGCGCTCGAAGACGACCTCGACCGAGTCGGCGCCCTTGTTGGTCGTGAGGACCCCGGCCTTCGCCTGGGTCGAGAAGAACAGCGCCGCCTGCGCGGACGACAGGGTCACGGTCCCCGGCATCGCGATGTAGGTGCCGCCATTCACGCGATACGCGGCCCGGACCGTCCTCGCCGCCTGATCGGCGATCAGGACGAGCTCGAGGGAGGAGACGTTGGCCGGGGTCGGGATCGCGATGGGCGTACCGACCGTGACGCCGACACCGGCTTCTTCCTTGAAGAACTGGATCGAGGGGATGCCCGCCTGGTTGATCGCGACGAGCTTGACGTAGTTGTCCTGGCTCGGACCGAACATCACGCCGCCCTGCTGGTTGCCGGCGACGAGGTTCGACAGGGGCCCGACGAGCGTGGTCGTCGCGTGGAAGATGCCCGTCGACCCGTCGAAGGGCAGTCTGCAGGCCATTGACCAGCGTGTTGTCCAGGTTCGCGTTGCTGCCGGTCGTCGCCGTGCCGAAGGTGTCGATCCGGAGGTCACCGGCGGCGAGGTCGAGGTCGAGCAGCGCGGGCTTGTACGAGTCCACTCCGGGGCTCGTGTCCAGTCGGTTCGGCTGCGTGGAGACGAAGCCCGTGGTCTCGCCGTTCGTGTCCAGGAGCGTGCCCGGGTACGTCTTGTCGAACTCGAGCACGAGGCTCGGGGCACCCGGGACCGCGCCGGCCGGGTTCGGATCGAGCGCCGGGTTCTCCGGCTTCATGTTGCTGACCAAATAGACGTTGTCGTTGTAGTCGTAGTTGATGCCGGCGTAGTCCATGGACACGAGCCAGGTGTTGGGGACCAGGACGCCATCCCGGTCGCGGACCGGCCAGAACCGGACGTGGTGTCCGCACGGGCCAAGGCAGCCACCCTCGACATCGGGGACGGTGTTGTTCCGGGTCGGGTCGCTCCACTCGGGGTCGATCTTGATCCCGAACGCGCCCGTCGGCGCGAACGTGCCGGTCGCGGGCAGCGTCGACGAGCCGTTGAGTCGAGGCAGGACGGACTGGCCGTCCACGCCGCGGTGGGTGACGACGCCCGGTGTCGACGTCGAGCCCTTGACGTGCCAGAAGAAGGTCGCCGTGTTTCCCTGCGTGTGGTACGCGGCCAGCTGTCGGACGGACACGGGCTGACGTGGTGTTCGCCCGGAGCCAGAACGGGGACAGGACTTCCTCGCCCACGGCCGTGATCAGGCCGTTCTGATTGAGCGGCTGACCTGGGTAGGTGATGGCCGTGCCGTAGCCGAAGACCCGCGCGATCTCCGACACGTTCGGTTCCTGGTTGCCCTCGGAGATGCTCTGCCAGAAGCCGGACAGCTCGATGGGCGTGGTCGGCTCATCGATGTCGTCGGAGCCGATGGTGAGCGTGCCGTTCCAGATGCCGCCGGCCGCGCCGATGGACTGGGCGATGAACCGGACCGGGACATCCAACTGTCCGCCGGCGGGGATCGTCGCGGGCAGGGTGAGCGGGCTGGCCAGCTCCCACGGCCCGGTGATCGGCAGTGAGATGATGCCGACCGGGTCCGGTCCCACGTTGGTGATCCGCAGCACCGCCACGTCGTGGACGCTGTTGGCGGGCACGGTGCCGGTGCCGTCCTCGGGCGTCTGGATGCGGCTGAAGACGAGCCGATCCGCGAACGGCACGCCGTCGAGATTCTGGATCGCGATGTCGCCGTTGCTCGCCACGATCGAGAAGTTCTGGAGCGTCGTCGTCGTCGCATTGCCGGCGCCGTCGATGGCCCGGGCACGGATCGAGTGGCTGCCCAGCGTCGAGACGATGAACGGGCTCGTGTAGGCCTGGAATGCGCCGCCGTCGAGGCTGTAGGCCGTCGTGGCCACGCCGGATCCGCCGACGTTGTCGTCCGCGTCGATGTCGATGGTCACGCGGTTGCGGTACACGCCCGCCGATTGCGTCGTCCCGACGAGCCCGACGCTCACGGTCGGCGGGACGTTGTCCGTCCCGCTGAGGGCGCGTCCGGCGATGTCGATGTGGGTGACCTTGGTGTTCGTGCCGCCGGTGGCAGCCAGGGTCAGGCGGCCGTCCGTGACATTCACCTCGACCGTGTTCGAGCGGAACAGCTCGGCGGCAGTCGGCACGAAGCCGTCGATGGCGAGCACGCCCTCGACGGTCAGTCGATGGATGCTGTCGGTGAATCCCGCGTCGCCGGCCGTGACCGTGACGTCGTAGATGCCATTGGGCAACGTGTACTCCCACGATCCGACGTTGGGCTGTGTCGCCCCACCGTTGCCCTGCATGAGGATGAGCGTCCGAAGGCGCTGGTCGGCCGGAGCCGTTCGCTCGCGGGTGTGGAGGGTCATGTCGACGGGCGTGGACGTGCCCGGGACGACCCAGCCGGAGCCGGTGGTCGCGCTGAACGGCTGGCCGGTGTCGGGCGTGTAGCCCGCCGGGACCGTTGAGCCGGCCGGCTGGAAGTTGATCTTGGCGGTCAGCCCGGCCGAGCCGGACGAGGTCGGTCGAGCGTTCGTGAGGAGGAAGACGTAGTCCTGGTAGTCACCGTTGGTCGCGTCCTCGAAGGTGACCAGGTAGGTGTTCGGGACGAGCTGGCCGGACCGGTCCTTGACCGGGTAGATCCGCGCGGCGTGCGACACGCCCGTGTTGAGGCCGTCCTGCGTGTAGCTCTTCCGCCCGAAGGTATTGCTGTGGACGTAGATGCCGAACGCGGTCGAGCCCGGGTCGAAGCTGGACGCGCCGCCAGGGACGATCGCCGGCAGCAGCGTCTGCTCCTGGTCGAGGGCGATCGACGCGATCTCGCTGTGGACGGGTTCGCCGGCCGGCATCGTGTAGTAGCCGAAGGGCAGCAGCTCGTCCGGCGAGTAGCGGGCGACGGGCTTCAGCCCGACGACGCCTGCGCCGGCCTTCTGGAAGAGCGGGGCCGCGACCTCGTCGCCGATCGGCGCCGCGCCGGTGCCCGAGGATCAGGCCGGTGCCACCGACGTTGATCGGATAGCCGAGCGTGTCGACGACCTGCTTGAGCGGCGGCTCGTTGTTGCCCTGCTCGCCGTTCGTGCTGAGGCCGTAGAGGCCGACCATCGTCGTGCCCTCGTCGGCATCGTCGCTCCCGATGGCGATGGTCGCCGACAGGGACCCGACGATGGCCGCGCTTGGCGTGAAGCGGACGTCGACTGACCGCGTCTCTCCGGCACCGACGATGAACGGCGTGGCGGGCGCGACGATCGAGAAGGCGGCTGCGTTGGTCCCGCCGAGCGTGACCGAGCTGATGGTCAGCGGGGCGTTGCCGGTGTTGGTGATGCCGAGCGTCTTGATGGCGCTCGTCGTCCCCTTGACACCGCTGAAGACGAGCTCGGGGACGGTGGTCGCGATCTCGCCGACCGAATCGCTGGCCGGCCGCAGGTTGCGGGCGATGTAGACCACGTCCTGGTAGTCGTACCCGCTGGCGTGCTCTTCCGTCGCGATGATGTAGGTGTTCGGCACCACGACGCCGCTCGGGTCCTTCATCGGGTAGACGCGGACCTTGTGGCTGTTGGCGGTGATGGTCTCCCACGTGTTCAGGCTGTCCTCGCTGTAGACCTCACGGTCGTCGAAGAACGGCCACGTCGAGTAGAACCCGAACGCGGTGAGGCCTGGGTCGAAGGTGAGGGCACCCGTCGTGGTCGGTGCCAGCTTCTGGGCGCTTGTGTTCGGCACGACGAAGAGCTGCTGCTTGGAGGCGGGGCTGCCGGTGTTGTGGTAGCCGACGTGGACGACGTTGCCGGCCGGACCTTCCGGGCCAAAGACCGCCAGCGGCTGGAGGGTCACGACCCCGTCGGTCGCGACCTGGAAGCTCTGGATGGACACCTCTTCGCCGAGCAGCGCAGTCGTCGGCAGGCTGTTGGTGGTCGGGTCGGGGTCACCGACGTTCACCGGGATCTCGTAGGTGTCGAGGATCCACTGCAGGGACGGCTCGTTGCTGCCACCCACGCCGAGCGTGCCCAAGCCACGAAGGACGACGACCGTGGTCGGCGTCTCTGCATCGTCGCTGACGATCCGCAGCTCGGCGCCCTTGGGGCCGGCGGTCGACGGATCGAACGTGACCTGCAGGGTGAGCGTGCCATCGGCAGGCACCGTGGCGGGCAGCGTCGGGGCACCGACCAGGGCGAACTGCGCGGCACTCGCGCCGGCGATGGTGATCCCGGAGATCGACAGCGGCGCGTTGCCGGTGTTGGTGATCGTCACGGCCTGGCCGGCGGTGGCAGCCGGACCCGGTGGGCTGGTTGAAGATCAGGCGGCCCGGACTCGTCGTGATGTTCGGCGCCACGGCGCCGGCGCCGACAGGCCGGAGCAGGACGATGCGCGACGGCAGCGTGCTCTGCGACGGGTCCGGATACTCGGCGACGTAGATGTTGCCGCGCGTCGTGTCCTCGATGAGGTCGAGCGGGTTGGTGAAGCCGGTCAGCCCGGTCACACCGGTCTGGGACGCGACGATGTCCTTGGTCAGCTCATCCGGGGTCAGGACGATGACGTCATCGGCGGCACTGTAGCGGACCACGAGCAGCTTGCCCCGGAGCGTGCCACCGAACGTGTTGCTGCGGTACTCGATGACCCCGTTCGGCGAGTAGTGGAGGCCGAAGTCGAAGGCGTTGCCGCGCCAGTTGCGGTCCGGCTGGGTGCCGGTCGGGTAGGCCGTGACCTGGGCGGCATCGGTCCCGGACGTCGGGTTGCCGCCGTTGAGGACCCACTCGCAGCGGACCGGGTTGGGATGGCCGTAGTAGCCGCCCTTGACGACGCGGAACAGGTAGTCGTGCTGCTCACCGACGGCATTGAGGGCATTCACGTTCGGCCCGGTATATGCGCCGTTCTCGACGGAATCGATGCGGTTGGCGCAGCTCGCCGGGAGCGGGGTGGGCGTGCCCGGCGTGTTGCCGCCTGATGCCGAGCCGTTGGTCGGCACGTAGAGCTGGCCGTTGCTGTGCCAGACGAGGTCGTAGGCGTTGCGGACGCCGCTGCCGAAGATCGTCAGCGCGGCATTCGCGCCGAACGGGTCGTAGGTGCCGCCTCCGTCGACGGTCTTGACGTCGAGCGGGAGCGAGGTCGGCAGCCGGCCGGTGTCGAGGCGCAGGACGGCGCCGTTGAGCTGCCGCTCCGGGCGCAGGGCCCAGGCGTTGTCCGGCGCGCCCATGGCGCTGTTGCTGCCCTGGTTGAAGTACAGCGCGCCGTCCGGCCCCCAGGCCACGCTGTTCGTGAGGTGGTCCTTCGACGATCGCGGAAGCCCGATGAGGACGTCCTGGGCGGTCTGCGAGGTTGGCGCCGCTCAGGCGGGTGATCTTGCCCGTCCACTCGGTCGCGTTGTTGAACGCGAACTGGTTGTGGGCGACCCACAGCACGAGGTTGTCCGCGGTCGACGCCGGGTCGAAGGCCATGCCGATGAGCAGCCGGAAGCCGCCGTTCGCCGTCTGGATCGTGCCGATGCTCTGCTCGGGACCCAGCGTGCCGTCGGCGTTGATGGCGAAGCGCTTGATCTCGCCGGCGTTGGTGCCGGCGTACAGCTTGCCGTCGGGGCCGATGACCACGCCGGTGTAGCCGATGCCGCCGGCGAGGGCCGGCGCCGTGGTGACGACCTTCTCGAACGAGCCGGTGAACGAGCCGCCGCCCGGCCCGCCGCCGCTCGTGCCGGTCGTGAACGTGGCCGTGTACGGCGACGAACGCCGCGCCGCTGAGGTCGTGCAGGCCGTTCGTGACCTCGAACCGGTACTGCGTGTTGGCGGCGAGGAGGGCCGTCGGCTGGAGGACGATGACGTCGCCGCCGCCGCTGCTGTTGACGGTCGCCGACACCTGGCTGTTGTCGCTGACCCGGAACAACCGGACCGTCGACGAGGTCAGCGTGTTGCGATCGATGCCGCCGCAGTTGGGCAGGATCACCTCAGCCGTCACGGGCGCGTCCAGCGCCACGTTGGTCGCCGCGTTCGCCGGATTCGAGCTCCGGACCGACGGCTGCGTGCCGCTCGAGACGCACTCGCCGGACGCGATGTCGATGTAGTCGATCTTCGTGTTCGTGCCGCCGGTCGCGTCGACGGTCAGCCGACCATCGGCGACGATGACCGTCTTCGAGGCGATGCTGTGGCGCGTGACGCTGCCCGCGGCGCCCGTCGGAACGAAGCCGCTGATGACGTTCAGCCCTTCGACGTTGACCGTGTGGACCTCGGGGTCCGTGTTGACCTGCGCGTCACCCACACCGATCGTGACGGTGTACGTGCCGTTCGGGACGGAGATCTCCCACGAGCCGGGCAGGGGCGTCCCGTTGAAGGTGGGGACGTTGTTGCCCTGCATGTGCATGAGCGTGTCGAGGCGCTGGTCCGGCTGCGGCGTCGCCCGGTCGCGACCGTTGCCCGGGATCGTGCCGCCGACCGACAGGTCGAGGGGCGTCGTCGTGCCCGGTGTCACCCAACCGTAGGTGCGACCGGTCCCCTGGTCAGCTCCGGTCCGGAGGCCATAGGGCTGGCCGTTGTCGCGGAAGTAGCCGGTCGGCACCGTCGCTGCCGCATTCTGGAAGTTGACCTTGATCGTCGTCGCGCCACTGCCCGCGGCCGGCGTCTGCGAGGCGGTCGAGCCCGGTCGAGCGATTCCCGCTGAGGTCAACGGCTTCGACGACATAGTGGTAGGTCGTGCCGTTGGTCAGGCCCGTGTCGTTGTAGCTGGTGGCGGTCAGCGGGGTGGCGCCATTGAGCGGCGTGCCCGTGGTGGCGACCGGCACGCTGGTGCCTCGGAAGACGTTGTAGCCGGCGAGGTCCGCCTCGGTGTTCGCGTTCCAGGTCAGGCCGATGGTGCCGTCGCCGGCCGAGGCGATGAGGTTGAACGGGGGGGCCGGCTCATCCGTGTCCGGGAGTGCTCGGCGGGGCTGTGACCTCGAACCGCTCGAACCGCACGTTGGCATCGGCCCCGGCGACGGTGAAGGCCAGGATGCCGGCCTTGGAGTCCGCATTGAAGAATGACGCGAGGCTCGTCGACGGGATGATGTAGGTGTCCGTGGAGCCCGCAGGGTGGGCGGTCGTCGGAGCGGTCGTCGGCAAGGGCGTGCGCGCCCCGCCGTTGATCGCGTACTCGGCCCGGACGGTGCCGGTCGAGGGCGTCACGACCAGGTACAGGTCCAGCGTGTTGATGGCCGCCCAGGCCGTCGGCGTGAACTCGAGGTAGCCGACTTCGGCTCGCGTCGAGGCCGTGGCGGACCCGTTGATCTCGCGGAAGAACTGGATCAGGTTGGTCGTGCCGTTGTGGCTCGCGACGACCTTGACGTAGTCGTCCTGGCCCGGGCCGACATAGATGCCGCCCTGCTGCGTCGCCGCGGTCAGGTTGGTCAACGGGCCGACGAGGCGGCGTCGAGACCGTGAACGGCTGGGTGCCGACGAAGCCGACGCGGAGCGCGTTCTTCAGCGTGTTCGCGGCCGTGTTCGTGCCCGCGGTCCCGGTGACCTGGAGCTGGCCGGTCGGCTGGAGGTCGATCCGCGTCGGGTCGTACTGGTTGCCGGCGAGGTTCGGCTGGACGCTGGTGAACCCGGTCCCCTCACCGTCCTTGTCGACGACGGTGCCGGGCCGTGGCGCATCGAACTCGAGGGCGATGCCGGTGGCGGGCGTCGCCGTGGTGAACGTCCACTGGGTCGCGGACAGGGCGTTGCCGGCGAGGTCCGTGATGGTGCCGGCCAGCGGTACCGTGTAGACGGTGCCGGGCAGGAGGGCGGCCGCGGGGTCCAGGGTGGCCGTCGGCTGGCGACGTCGTAGG
Source organism: uncultured Chloroflexia bacterium (assembly GCA_963776925.1). Taxonomy (GTDB): domain Bacteria; phylum Chloroflexota; class Limnocylindria; order Limnocylindrales; family CSP1-4; genus SPCO01. Next base: position 361,490 of record CAVZON010000001.1, read on the forward strand.
AGACGGTCGCGGTGACGGGCGTCGAGGCGCCGGCAGCCAGCGTCATGCTGGTGCCGGTGATCGTCGCGGCGGTCATCGCCTCGGAGAACGTGGCCGTGACCGACGCGGTTGGCGGCCACGTCGACCGCGCCGGCGACCGGTGCGCGGCTGGTGATGGTCGGGGCCGCGGTATCGACGATGACGTCGACGATCGTCGGAGGCGACGGAGGCGTTGCCCGCCGCGTCGGTCGCGACGGCCGTGTAGGCGTGGGCACCGACGCTCACGCCGGTGAGGCTGACCTGCCAGGCACCTGCCGGTCCGGCGGCGGTCGTCTGGATCTCGACGCCGCCGTCCCGAAGGGAGATGGCAGCCGCGGCCTCCGCGGTCCCGCTGACGTCGAAGCTGGTGGTCGCGAGGTGGCTGCTCGTCCGCCGGGCTCGAGATGATCGGCGTGCCGGGTGCGGAGGTGTCGATGGTGATGACGAGGGCGGTCGAGGACTCGGACTCGTTGCCGCCGCCATCGGTCGCCGTGGCGGTCAGGCTGCGCTCACCTGTCGGCGAGCGCGTCGGCGGTCGCGCTCCAGGTGCCGTCGCCGGCGGTCAGGGCCACGGCGACGATGGTCGTGCCATCACGGACGGTGACGGTGCTGCCGGCTTCGGCCGAGCCGCTCAGGTCCGGCGTCGATGTCCTTGGTCACCCGGTCGCTGCTCGACGTCCCGGTGTCGCTGGCGGGATCCAGGACGAGGGTCGGCGCGTCGGGCGGGGTGGTGTCGGTCGGGTTGAGCGTGGCGAAGTCCCACGAGGTGGCGGCCAGGGCGTTGCCGGCGAGGTCCTCGATGGACGCGCCGAGGCTGACCGTGTAGGTCGTGCCGGTGGCGAGGTCGGTGGTCGGGTCGAGGCTGATGGTGTCGGTCAGCTCGTCGTAGTCGACGGTCGCCGGGACCGCGGTCGAGCCGGCCCCGCGAGGGTCACGCTGGTGGCGGTCACGGTGGCCGGGTCGAGGGCCTCGGACAGCTCGGCCGTGACGGTCACGTCGACGGCCACGCCGGTCGCGTCGGCGAGCGGGCTGCGGTCGGTCACGGTCGGGTCGATGGTGTCGACGGTGATCGTCCGGGCGGCCGACGCGGGCGAGGTGTTGGGCGCGGCGTCGGTGGCCTTGGCGGTGTACACGTGGACGCCGTCGGCGACGCCGGTGAGGGCGATGCTCCAGGTCCCGCCGGTGGCGGTCGTGGTGCCCCTGGAGGTCGCCCCGTCGAACAGCTCGACGGTGCTGCCGGCCTCGGCCGTGCCGGCGATCGTCAGGTCGCCGTCGAGGTCATAGCCGTCGGCGGCCGGGGTCGTGATACGGGCGCGTCGGGCGGGGTGGTGTCGGGTGGCGCCGCCGGGGTGATGACGACGTAGTTGATCTTGGTGTTCGTGCCGCCGATCGGGTCGATGGTCAGGCGGCCGTCGCTGACCGTCGCGGTCCTGACGGTGGCGCGTGACCGCGCGCGCTGCCGGCGGGCGCCGGACGGCACGAAGGCATGTGATGGCGTTGACGCCTTCGACGTTGAGTCGTGTGGACGTCGGGTCGCGCACTGGCGTTGGGTTCGCCGACGCTGACCTCGACGCTGTAGGTCCCGTTGGGGACGGCGATCTCCCAGGCGCCGGGCAGGGCGACGTTGGCGAAGTTGGTGACGTTGTTGCCCTGCATGTGCATGAACGTGTCGAGGCGCTGGTCGGTGACGTCGGCGTCGTTCCGGTCGCGGCCGTTGCCGACCAGGCTGCGCGGGGTCGCGGTGCCGGGCACGACCCAGCCGAAGCCCCGGACGTTGGCGTAGTTCTGGCCGAAGTCGCGGGTGTAGCCGGTCGGGATGGGCGCGGTCTCGGACTGGAAGTTGACCTGGACCGGGAAGGTCACCGCGGGCGGGCTGGCCGCGTCGGGCAGGGCCGTCGCCGCGGCGCTCGCGGCGGACACGTTGCCCGAGCCGTCGAGGGCGCGGACCTGGTAGGCGTACAGGGTGCCGCTGGTCAGGCCCGTGTCGGTGTACGACGAGGCGCTGATGGGGCTCGCGGTGATCTTCGTGTACGGGCCTTCGGGGTTGGCCGCCCGGTACACGTCGTAGCCGGCCAGGTCGGCCTCGCCGTTGTCGGCCCAGTCGAGGCCGACCGAGGTCGTGCTCGGGGTCGTGGTGACAGCCCGGTCGGGGCGGCCGGGGCGGTCAGGTCGTTCGGTCAGCAGGAACTCGCCGAAGCGGAAGACGAGCGCGCCGGGGTCGCGGTGCGGTTGCGATGCGTCGCGAAGATGCCGGCGAAGGTCTTGGCCGTGCCGCCGGTCTCGAGGGCGATCCCGGTGAAGAAGCTCGGCGGGCACGGTGAACGCGAGCCGACGGTGACCGGCGCCGCGCTGTCGATCTGGTACGTGCCGGACACGGTGTTGGTCGCCGGATTCAGGACCAGGCTCAGCCGGACGGTGAGGCCGTCAGGGTCGCGAAGTTGGCCGGTGTTGATCTCGTCGCCGGCCGCCGTGCCGTTGAGACGCCAGCGCGATCTCCCGCGCCAGCTGGACCCGCATCTGGTCGCGAGACGGGGACGCGAGCACGAGCTTGGCGTAGTTGTCCTCGCTGGTGCCGAACCACAGCCCGGCCTGCTCGGCCTGGTCGTGAGCCGGCGGGCGGGTTGACGAGCGTCGTCTCGAGGCGGACCGGGCCGGCAGTGCCGTTGAAGGCCACGCCCAGGGCGTTGTGCTGGCCGTTGGAGCTGCCGCCGGTGGTGCCGGCGGTCTTGAACATGATGCCGGCGGTCGTGGTGATGTCGAGCGTGCCCGGCGCCGTCGTGTTGAGGTCGAGGTTCGCCGGCAGGTAGCCGCCACTGTCGTCGACGGCTGGATCATCGTGAAGCCCGTGCCGAGGCCGTCCTTGTCGACGACGCCGCCCTCACCCGCGCCCCAGCCAAGGCTGAACGGCAGGCTCACCGGGACCGACGAGCAGGGCAGCGGCGAGAACGGGGCACACGTCGGGATTGAGCGTGGCGAAGTCCCACGAGGTGGCGGCCAGGGTCGTTGCCGGCGAGGTCCTCGATGGTCGCGCCGAGGCTGACCGTGTAGGTCGTGCCGGTGGCGAGGTCGGTGGTCGGGTCGAGGCTGATGGTGTCGGTCGCTCGTCGTAGTCGACGGTCGCCGGGACCGGCGGTCGAGCCGGCCCCACGAGGGTCACGCTGGTGGCGGTCACGGTCGCCGGGTCGAGGGCCTCGGACAGCTCGGCCGTGACGGTCACGTCGACGGCCACGCCGGTCGCGTCGGCGAGCGGGCTGCGGTCGGTCACGGTCGGGTCGACGGTGTCGACGGTGATCGTCCGGGCGGCCGACGCGGGCGAGGTGTTGGGCGCGGCGTCGGTGGCCTTGGCGGTGTACACGTGGACGCCGTCGGCGACGCCGGTCAGGGCGATGCTCCAGGTCCCGCCGGTGCGCGGTCGTGGTGCCCTTGGAGGTCGCGCCGTCGAACAGCTCGACCGTGCTGCCGGCCTCGGCCGTGCCGGCGATCGTCAGGTCGCCGTCGAGGTCATAGCCGTCGGCGGCCGGGGTCGTGATGACGGGCGCGTCGGGCGGGGTGGTGTCGGTCGGGTTGAGCGTGGCGAAGTCCCACGAGGTGGCGGCCAGGGCGTTGCCGGCGAGGTCCTCGATGGTCGCGCCGAGGCTGACCGTGTAGGTCGTGCCGGTGGCGAGGTCGGTGGTCGGGTCGAGGCTGATGGTGTCGGTCAGCTCGTCGTAGTCGACGGTCGCCGGGACCGCGGTCGAGCCGGCCCCGCGAGGGTCACGCTGGTGGCGGTCACGGTCGCCGGGTCGAGGGCCTCGGACAGCTCGGCCGTGACGGTCACGTCGACGGCCACGCCGGTCGCGTCGGCGAGCGGGCTGCGGTCGGTCACGGTCGGGTCGACGGTGTCGACGGTGATCGTCCGGGCGGTCGACGCGGGCGAGGTGTTGGGCGCGGCGTCGGTGGCCTTGGCGGTGTACACGTGGACGCCGTCGGCGACGCCGGTCAGGGCGATGCTCCAGGTCCCGCCGGTGGCGGTCGTGGTGCCCTTGGAGGTCGCGCCGTCGAACAGCTCGACCGTGCTGCCGGCCTCGGCGCTGCCGGCGATCGTCAGGTCGCCGTCGAGGTCATAGCCGTCGGCGGCCGGGGTCGTGATGACGGGCGCATCGGGCGGGGTCGTGTCGGCGCGCGGGGTGATGACGACGTAGTTGATCTTGGTGTTCGTGCCGCCGATCGGGTCGATGGTCAGGCGGCCGTCGCTGACCGTCGCGCTGACGGTCGCCGCGGACCAGCGCGCGGTGCCGGTCGTGGCCGCGGTGACGCCGAAGTTGTCGATGGCCTTGACGCCCTCGACGTTGAGCTCGTGGGACGTCAGGTCGGCGCCGGGGGTCGGGTCGCCGACGCTGACCTCGACGCTGTACGTGCCGTTGGGGACGGCGATCTCCCAGGCGCCGGGCAGGGCGACGTTGGCGAAGTTGGCGACGTTGTTGCCCTGCATGTGCATGAGCGTGTCGAGGCGCTGGGCGGTGGACGTCGGTCGTCGGTCCGGTCGCGGCCGTTGCCGACCAGGCTGCGCGGGGTGGCGCGTGCCGGGCACGACCCAGCCGAAGCCCCGGACGTTGGCGTAGTTCTGGCCGAAGTCGCGGGTGTAGCCGGCCGGGACGGGCGCGGTCTCGGACTGGAAGTTGACCTGGACCGGGAAGGTCACCGCCGGCGGGCTGGCCGCATCGTGCAGGGCCGTCGCCGCGGCGCTCGCGGCGGACACGTTGCCCGAGCCGTCGAGGGCGCGGACCTGGTAGGCGTACAGGGTGCCGCTGGTCAGGCCCGTGTCGGTGTACGTCGAGGCGCTGACGGGGCTCGCGGTGATCTTCGTGTACGGGCCTTCGGGGTTGGCCGCCCGGTACACGTCGTAGCCGGCCAGGTCGGCCTCGCCGTTGTCGGCCCAGTCGAGGTCGACCGAGGTCGTGCTCGGGGTCGTCGCGATCAGCCCGGTCGGGGCGGCCGGGGCGGTCAGGTCGGCCGCGGCCAGGCTGAAGCGATCGAACGTGACCGGGACCTCCGGCCGCCGGTCATGGTGAACGGCAGGATGCCCGCCTTGGAGGTCGGCGTTGAAGAACGCTGCGCGGCTCGCGGCAGGGATGGTGAACGTCGGGGCCGACGGTCGGCCGCCGATCGCGGTCGGCAGGTCCTGCGGGCGGCGCCCCGTTGATGGCGTAGCGGGCGCGGACGACGCCCGTGGCGGGCTCCGCGATGAGGATGAGATCGAGGGTCGTGGATGCTTGCCCACGCCGCAGTGCTGAAGCACCAGGTAGCCGACCTCGGCACGCGACGGCTGTCGACTTCCTGGAAGAACTGGATCTGGCGTGCGACGGTGGTATTGGCGCTGGCGACGAACTTGATGTAGTTGTCCTGGTTCGGGCCGAATGAAGAGCCGCCCTGCTGGGGCGACGCGGTGAAGTTCGTCAGCGGTCCGACGATCCGTGTCGAGGCGACGAAGGTCTCCGTGCCGTCGAAGGTCACGCTCCAGGCCGTTCTTCATCGTGTTCGCGCCGTGTTCGATCCCGGTCGTCGCCGTCACGACGAGTTGTCCGGTGCGCGTGATCGAGGTCGAGCTTCGACGGCCTGGTAGCTGATCGCCGGCGGTGTTCGGCTGGACGCTCGTGAAGCCGGTCCCTTCCCCGTCCTTGTCGGCGATCGTGCCCGCCGACGGCGGCGTCGAACCCGAGGGTCACGGGGGTGATCGGCGCGGCCGCGGCCGCGATCTCGGATCCGTCCTGGGCGCGGGGCGCCGCCAGGGTCGTCGCGACCGCCGTCGGCAGGAGGCTGGTGAGGAAGACGACGACGAGCAACGCGGTGATGGACACCAGGGTGGCGCTGGGAGCGGCGATGCGAGCGTGCCGGTGCGCGAACCGCGGCGAACTAGGCGCCGCAGCACGCGACTTCGTGACATCCGGACGAACCCCCCTGGGTTCGGTGCGAAGGGACCCGGAGGCTATGTCGGTGCGTGACCGGCTCACAACGGTAGAAGTACGGAGATGGCGTCGTCCGGCGACCGCACGACCGGTGCGTGCAGGCACCACGTCGGACGGTCCGCCGCGGCTCGACGGACGTCCGCGAGGCCCTAGGAGCGGACGGCCACCCGCGGGCTCGGTCGTCGCTCCGCTGGGCCGGCGTGGCGCGTCGGCCAGGACAGGAAGCGCCGGGTCGCGGCGGTCCAATTCCGGACGCCGAGCTTGCGAAGGACGCTCGCGACGTGACTCTCCACCGTTCGCGTGGAGATGCGCAGCGTGTCCGCGATCTCCCGGTCGGTCAGGCCCGCGGCGAGCTTCTCCAGGATCTCCGCTTCCCGCGCGGTCAGGTCCATCCGCTCGTCGCTGGTCGCCGCGAGACCGCCGGCGAGCCGCATCGACGAAGTGTCGAAGGGTCGCCGCCGCCATGCGACGCGACATGGCCAGGTCCCCGGTCCCGCAACCGCGGATGACGCGGACCAACGCGGACTCGGAGATGTCCTTGGTCAGATACCCGCTCGCCCCCGAGCTCAGGGCGCGCACGGCTTCGAGGTGGTCCGCCGACTCCGAGAACAGCACGACGGAGACGCCCGGGAGCCGGACCGTCAGGTCCCTGATCAGGTCCTGGCCGGTCATGTGGATGACATGCGGATCAAGCAGGACGACGTCCGGTCGGAGCAGCACAGCGGCCTTCAGCGCCGCGACCGGCGTCGCGGCCTCACCGACGATGTGGATGCCGGGGACGGACAGCGTCTCGCGGACGGCCAGGCGCCAGCGGGCCGCCCGATCGACGACGAGGACGCGGACACTCAAGGGCGGCCTCATCCGCGATCCATGGGCCCCCGGATGCGACGTCGGCGTCGGCCGAGAACGTTCTTCCATCTATTGTCCTGCGCGCTCGGCGGTCGGGTGTCGGCCGGTCCACGTGACCAGCCCACCCGTCCCGGTAGTGACGCCGACCAGCTCCTCGCGTCTGGGTCGCTCAACGATGGAACGCCGTCGGCCGGAGGATACATGGACTCCCGCGCCGATTCGCCCCGATGGTGCGCTCGGACACCACCAGATGATCGCCGCCCGGATTCAGCCCTCGAGCAGCGTCCGTCCCAGGTAGTCGGCCTCGCCGGTGATGCCCGGCAGCGTGTAGAAGAACCCGCCGCCGACCGGCCGGATGTACTCCTCGAGCGGCTCGCCGTCGAGGCGCTTCTGGACGGCCATGAAGCCGGCGTCGAGGTCGCGCTGGTAGGCGACGAACAGCAGCCCCTGGTCGAGCAGCCCGGCGTCGTCGAACCCGCGGCGAGAACGAGTAGCCGCGACGCAGGATCCGACTGCGCTCGGTCGCCGCTGTCCGCGGGTTGGCCAGGCGGATGTGGGCGGCGAGCGGGATGGTCGTGCCGTCCGGGTCGGCCGCGTAGTCCGGGACGTCTTCCTCGCGACCGTGACCCATCGGCGCCCCGGTCCGCTTGGTCCGGCCGATGATCCCCTCCTGCTCGGACAGGGCGGTGCGGTCCCAGCGCTCCACGAACATCCGGATGATCCGGACGACGGCGTACGAGCCGCCGACCGCCCAGGCCGGCTCACCAGTCACCGGGGCCGACCCACACGAGCTCGTCCATCAGCGCGTCCTCGGTCGCGGACGGGTTGGCTGTCCCGTCCTTGAAGCCGAGGAGGTTGCGCGTCGTCGTGTGACCCGGGATCGGCTTCGCGTCGGGTCGGATGAACCCCTCCATGAGCCAGCGCAGCCGCAGGCCATCGCGGACGCCCATCTGGAGGTAGCGCAGGGCGTGGATGGCCGAGACCTGGTCGACCGTCGCGATCTGGACGAGCAGGTCGCCGTGCGACAGGTCCGGGTCGAGCACGTCGTTGGGAAAGACCGGCATCGGTCGAAGCTGGCTGGGGATCCGATCGGCCAGTCCGTAGCGGTCGTCGAACAGCGTCGACCCGACGCTGACCGTCATCGTCAGGTCGGCCGGTCCGGTCGTGGCAGCCGGTGATGCCGCTCTCGGTCGGAGGGAACAGCGGATCCCCGGCGTCCGGGGAGAAGGCGCCGCTCAGGTCTCGGCCTCGCCGAGTCAGTTCGCGCAGCGGTCGACGCCAGCGCGTCCTTGTCCGAGGCCACGACGTCGAACGCCGCCAGCGAGCGTGGCCGGCTGCTGGAGGACCGGCCGCACGATGCCGGCCTGGTGCACCCCGTCGAACGGGATGATCGCGTGCCGCGGGCCAGGAGCCTGGGGCGGCAGTCCGGCCCGCCCGGCCCGGCGATGGCATCGGCGACGGCCGGACCGACGAGCGCGCCCGCGACCGCGCTCCCGGCGACCGCACCGCGCCGGCCCCGGCCGCAGCCGCGAGGAACCGGCGGCGGGTGAGCTGCCGCTCCGGGGCCGACGGCGTGGCCGGCCCGGTCTCAGCCGGTGCGCGCGGGGTGGTGTCGTCGGTCATGGTCCCTCGATCAGGCCTCCAGTCCGAGCCGACCGGGGAGCTCGCCGAGCACCTCCGAGAGCTTGGCCATGCGGGCCTGCAGCGCCTTCAGGTCGTCCTCGCTGATGGCGGAGAACGGCTGGTAGCCGTCGCCATCCTGCGTACGTGGCGATGACCTCGTCGACCCCGCGAAGGCGTCGTCGACGCCGGAAAGATACCCGGCATCGAGCGACTGCAGGGTCGGTCGCAGGATGTCGACGATCTTGCGCGAGCCGTCGACGTTGGCCGAGATCGAGTACAGGTCCGCCTGCGAGTAGCGGTCCTCCTCGCCGGTCAGCTTCGACTGGGCGACCTCCTCGATGAGCTCGCCGGCGCCGCGGGCGATGACCCGCGGCTCGATGACCATCTCGGCGAGACGGGTCTCGAGGTCGGCCGCGTCGCGTGCGCAGGCCGGCCGCGATCGCGCGCCAGGCCGTCGGTCGTGCCGTCCGCCCACAGGCCCTTCTCCAGCCGATGCCAGCCGAGGAACTCGGGGTCGTCGACGCCGCCCGCGAAGTCCTCCTCGCGCGCGTCCATCCGGGTGTCGAGGTCGCTGAACAGCTCGGCCACGGGCTCGATCCGCTCCCAGGCGGGACGCGACGGGGCATAGGCGGCCTTGGCCGCCTCGAGGTCGCCCGGCCTCGATGGCCGCGACGAACGGCTCGAGCGTGGTCTTGAGCAGCGGCGGCCTGCTCCAGGACGTAGGCCGTGTACGTCTGCCTGGTAGCCGGCCAGTGTCGCGGCGTCGACGACCGTGCTCGACGGCTGGGCGGCGACGCCGCCACTGACCGCCAGCGTGCCGCGCGGCGAGCGCAGCGCGTAGCACACGAGCTCGTAGTCGCCGCCGTCGAGTCGGGTCGCGAAGTTGACGACGAAGCCCGGCACGATGTTCTCGACCTCGTCGACGACCCGGTCCCCTGCGAGGATCTCGAACTCGCCGAGCTCGGGGCCGGCGTTGGTGACCTCGAACACGACACGACCGGACGTCGCGGTCAGCTCGCCCGGTTCGCAGCCGCTCTCGGTGACGGAGACCGGGATGCGCGCACCCTCGGCCGGGTCGCCGGAAGCGGTCGCGCCGCCGCAGGCGCTCAGGACGACGGCGAGGGCCGACACGGCGACGAGCGCGCCGAGGGTCGTGGAACGTCGAGACATGGGTGGGCAGGGACCTCGATCCGGGATTCGACGTGGTAGGTTGCGTCGGGATGCTAGGGCTGGTTGACCTCAGACGTCAAGCGCCCTTGCATTAGCCGGGACGCGTCCAGCGGCGGCTCCAGCCCGGCCGCTGCGCCGTCAGTCGAGGCCGACCCGCTCGATCAGGCCCGCCGCCCGGACGGTCCCGGACGACGCCTGGATCCGCCGGGACATCGCGGCCAGCCGGTCGGCCAGCGCCCGATCGCCCAGGAGCGCGTCGATCGCGCCGGTCAGCTCGTCGTCGGTGAAGTCGTAGGTCGCGAGGCGTCGCCCGAACCCGGTCTCGTCGACCCGCTGGGCGTTGTCGACCTGGTCCCAGAAGAGCGGCAGCACGATCATCGGCTTGCCGTGATGGAAGGCCTCGGTGACGGTGTTGTTGCCGCCGTGGGTGATGACGAGGTCGACCTGGGGCAGGATCGCCGGCTGCGGCAGGAACCCCTCCCCGACCTGGTTGTCGTGGAGCGTGATCTGGTCGGCCAGCGGACCCTTCGACACGATGACCCGGTGCGGCGTCGTCGCCAGCACGTCGACGAGTCGCTGCATCAGCGCCACGTCCGCCGAGCCGAGCGACCCCAGCGAGAGGTAGATCAACGCCCCGTCCCGCTCGGCCAGCGACGCCGGCAGGTCCCAGGTCGTGTCGGCCGCGCGGACCGTGGAGTCGAGGCGATGCCACGTCGGGCCGAGCGGCCGGGCGCGCTCGTAGTCGGCCTCTGCCGGGTAGGAGTACAGGTTGAGGAACGGCGACTCGGCGATGAACTCCGGGCCGAGCGGCCCGTAGCTGAGGCCCGTCTCGCCGTGCTCGCGGCAGAACGCGTCGAAATCGGCCCACATGTCGCCGTGCGTCCGGCGGACCTCGTCCAGGAACGCCGGCCAGGCCGAGCGGTCGGCGACGGGATAGCCCGACGAGAACGGCGCGACCGCTCGTCCTTCATCTCCATCGGGTTGCACGACACGATCCGGACCCATGGTCGGCCGCTGGCGCTGATGGCCGGGAACGCCACGACGTTGTCCTCGACGATGACGTCGGGGTCGACCTCGTCGAAGATCTCGGCCAGCCGCGGGTCGACGTACTTCGCCCCGTCGATGAGCGCCTGCCAGGTCGGTGCGATGAAGTCGCCGAGCTGCTGCAGGGTCGATTCGCGGAAGACCGGCGCCGTGTCGCGGATGAAGTCGATCCAGAACTGGCCGGGGATCTCCGGCTCCGTCGGCGGCGGCCCGAGCCGCATCAGGCGCTCCTCGAACCCCTTCGCCTCGAGCGTCCCCGCGAACGATTCCTCGATGACGAACACGACCCGATGGCCACGCTCTCGCAGGACGTTGCCGATCCCGACGCAGTTGTTCGTCGGGCCGAAGGCGCCCTCGGGGAAGAAGACGATGGTGCGCGCGTCGGTCACGGACGGCTCCTTCTGCAGTGGACGCTGCAGATGATGCCGACCCGCGTCGACCGACGCTCAGCCGCGCTGCAGGACGGAACGCAGGCGGAGGTACTCCGCCTCGTCGATCTCGCCGCTCGCGAGGCGGGTCTGGAGCGTCTGCATCGCCGGATCCGGGCGGCGCAACACGCCGACGATCAGGCGAGCGATGACCACGATCAGCGCGATCGGGATGATCCACGACGCAGCGACCAGGAGCACCTCGACGATCCCGATCTCAGGCATGCCCGAATCCGACCCGGGCGAGGGCAAGCGCCAGCGCCAGCACAGCCACGGCCGACCACCCCCGCGATCGCGTCACCGACGGTCCAGCGCACGAGGCGGAAGTGCGTCCGCGGCCCGGCGCCGAACCCTCGCGCGTCCATGGCCACCGCGACCCGGTCGCCGTGCCGGATGGCCAGCACCAGCAGGCCGAGGAGGAGCCGCGGATGCCAGCCACCGCCGAGGCCTCGGATCCGGCGGGCCTGGCGGAGCGTCGTCAGGTCGTCGGCGAAGCGCGGGACGGCCTGGTAGGCGGCCAGCGCGCCGTAGGCGAACCGGTCGGACACGCGGGCCTGCTGGACCAGGGCGTCGACGAGGCGGGTCGGCTCCGTGGTCAGGGCGAAGACCACGCCGACCGAGGCGATGGCGATGACCCGCGCACCGACGGCCGTCGCCGTGGCGATGGCCTCCTGGGTCACCCGCAACGGACCGATGCGGGCGACCTCGGTCGCGGTCGGGTCCGTGTTCGCCGCACCGAACACGATGTTGCTGATGACCACGACCGCCGCGACCGACCACAGCGGCACCAGGGCACGGGCCAGGTCGCCCGGACGGATGCCGCCCAGGCCGACACCCGCGACGAGGGCGACGGCCGCGATGACGAGCGGCGGCAGGTGCTGGGTCCCGATGGCCATGCCGATGAGCCACACGACGGCGATCCCGAGCTTGGTCAACGGGCTCAAGCGGCCGAGGATGCTCTGGTCGCGGTCGTCGGCGGCCGCCCGACGCGCGATCAAGGGGCGCCCTCATCGACCGACGCGCCCACCGTCGACTCGAACGATGCGGGTCGCGACGTCGGCCACGAAGCGCTCGTCGTGGGTCGCCGCGATGAGGCTCGCGCCGGCCGCCAGGTGCTCGTCGAGGATGGCGAGCAACCCGTCGTAGCCGCGCCGGTCCTGCCCGAAGGTCGGCTCATCGAGGACGAGCACCGTGGGACGACGGACCAGCGCGGTCGCGAGCGACAGCCGCCGCTGTTCGCCGCCGGACAGTCGATACGGGCTGCGCGCACCGAAGGTCGCCAGGGGCAGGCCGAGTGACGCCATGAGCGGCTCGACCCGCGGTCGTTCGTCGTCGCGGAGTCCGAGCTCGACCTCGTCGCGAACGGTCCGCGCGAGGAACTGGCGACTCCGGTTCCTGGAACACGTAGCTCGCGGCCCGGGCGAGGTCGGCCGGCGGCATCCGCGCCGGGTCGCGGCCGGCCAGGCGGACCATGCCCCCGGACGGGCGGAGCAGACCCGACCAGCAGGCGGGCCAGCGTCGACTTGCCGCTCCCGTTCGGCCCGACGAGCGCGATGCGCTCACCGCGTTCGACGTCCAGGTCGATGCCCTGGAGGACCGACCTGGCCCGGCTCGTAGCCGAACGCGAGGTCCCGTGCCGTGACGATCGGTCCGCCGGCATGGTCCGTGGCGGGCGCCGGGTCGCGGCGTCGAGCCGACGGAGCCGGATCGCCGGGCAGCCAGATGCCCTCCGCCGCCAGCGGCCTCGCGCGACACGAGGACGTCGTCGGGCCGCCCGAACGCCAGCGGCCGCCCGGTCCGATCGAGGGCGAGGACGAGATCGGCCAGCGGCCATGCCGCGTCGACCCGGTGCTCGATGAGGACGATCGTGCGGCGGTCCGCCGCGCGCCAGCGCGCCGAGCTCGGCCAGGAAGGCCCGCGCGCCCTCCGGGTCCAGGTTGGCGGTCGGCTCATCGAGGACGAGGATCCCCGGCTCCGGCGCGAGCGCACCGGCCAGCGCGAGGCGCTGCCGCTCCCCGCCGGACAGCGTCTGGATGAGCCGGCGTCCGGCCCCGTCCAGCCCGACCGATCCGAGCGCGACCGGGACGCGATCGACCATGGCCGGCCGGGGCCACGCCAGGTTCTCCAGCCCGAACGCGACGTCGTCCTCGACCCGGTCCATGACGAGCTGGCGGGCCGGGTCCTGGAACACGAGCCCGACCCGGGCGGCGAGCGCCCCCGCCGGGAGCGCCCGCGTGTCGTCACCACCGATCGTCAGCGTCGCCGGTCCACGTCCCCGGGAACTCTCGCGGGACGAGCCCGGCCACGGCCAGGGCGAACGTGCTCTTGCCCGACCCGGAAGGCCCGATCACGAGCAGGCACGCGCCGGCCGGGACCTCCAGGTCCAGGTCGCGCAGCGCGGGAGCGGTTGCCCCGTCGTAGGTGAACCCGACGCCGCGGGCGGCGATCGCGGTCAGGCGGGGAACCCGTCCAGGACGCCGGTCGAGCGCAGCGCCCGGACGAGGGCGATGGCCACGATCGGCAGGAGGATCGCCGCCCGAGATGGCCATCCACAGGGCGATGAGCAGGAGCACGTCCGTGGCGTAGCCCGAGTAGTAGAAGTAGACGTCGTGGACGAACGCCGCGGCGGCACTGGCCAGCCCGGCGACGCCGAGCGTGACCGGCCCGTACGAGCGGTAGCGGGTCGCGGCGAAGACGACCTCGGCCGCTGCACCCTGCATCACGCCGGACAGCAACGTGTCGACGCCCCACACGCTGCCGAGGAACGCCGACAGCGCCGCCGCCACGACCTCGGCGAAGATCGCGGCCCCGGGCTTGCGGATGATGAGCGGCGCGACGATGGCCGGCAGCAGCCAGACCGCATAGAAGATGTTCTGGAGCGGCCCGAGCCCGGCCAGGGCGGCCCATGGTCCGTTGACGAGCACGAACGCGACGCCGAAGGCGACGCCGATGACGGCCGCGACGACGACGTCGCGGGTCCGCCAGCGCAGGTCCGGGCTCGGCGCCGCGGCCGGCGCGTCGAGGGTGGTGGTCATGGCGATCGATCCTCCGAGATGCGGCGACGCCGACTCCAGGGTCACCGGGGACGGCATCGTTCGGAGTCGATCGACCGTGTCGAGGGACGATCGGGCCTGCTTCCTTCGCCGGTACGAACCGGATCAGGTTCCGCGGGTCTGTGGCCTGGCCACACTCTCAGCGCACGTGCGCTCCCCGGAGGCGTCTTCTGTTGTGACCGAAGTCTACACCGCGACCGCGGCCGGGCCCGACGACGCCGAGGCGGCCTCCCGCGCAGCCAGCCGATGATGCCGTCGATGATCTCCGGCCCTTCGGGCTCGTTGTGGAGCTCGTGGCGCAGCCCGGGATAGGTCCGCCGCTCGACTCCGGGGGCGTCCTGCAGCACGGCCGAGGCCGCGACCGGGACGAGCCCGTCGTCCTCGCCGTGGAGGACGAGCGTCGGCTCGCCAAATCCCGCCGGACGCCAGCGGCGCCGCACCCGCTCCTGCTCGCGAAACGCCTCGGCATCCGAACCGCGCCGTGCTTGCCTTGATGCAGCGCGGGTCGGCGAGGGCCGTCTTCGCCGCACCGACGGATCGCGGGACAGCGTGCTGCCTTCGATCGCGGTTCGGGATCCGCAGCGCCGGGCAGCACGCCGGCCGATCGCGCGGACCATCGACCGCTTCCAGCCGGGCACGGCGTCGAGTCGAGCGCCGGCGACGGACAGGACCGCGAGGTCCGGAGCGGGTCGGTCGGTCAGGAGGTAGCCGGCGACGATGAGGCCGCCGAGCGAGTGGCCGTACAGCACGACCGGCCGGCCGGCCGGCGTGCGAGCGCACCTCGAGCAGTCGATCGGCCAGGTCGTCGTGCAAGGTGGACCACCGATCGATGTCGCCGCGCGGTCCGCCGGAGCCGCCCATGCCGCGGTGGTCGTAGGCGCTCACGTCCAGCCCGGCTCGAGCCAGCTGCTCCCCGACGTGCTCGTAGCGGCCGGAGTGCTCGCCCAGGCCGTGGACCAGCAGCACGCTCGCCCACGGTGGCCCGGCCCACGCACCGCCCGCGTCGGCCGTGCCGAGCGGCCAGTGGCGGGTCAGCAGCGTCGTGCCGTCGGCGGTCGCGTGACCCGCCCTTCGATCGATGGCATGGCGTGAGCCTACGCGACGAAGGCGGTGCCGACATGGCTACGATGCCGGCCATGGGCGTCGGCGGACGGGTGGGTCGAGATCGGCGATCGATGCTTCGTCCGCCGCTACGCGTTCTACGACCAGAACATCGGGCTGATCCTGGGCGATGGTGAGGCGCTGGTCATCGACACCCGCTCGACGTACGGCCAGGCCCGCGAGATCGTCGAGCATGTCCGCGAGGTCACCCGCGACCCGATCACGGTCGTCGTCGACACCCACGGGCACTTCGATCACGCCTTCGGCAACGCGGTCTTCCGACCGGCCACCATCTGGGGACAGGCCGGCTGTGTGCCGTTCATGGAGCGGACCGGGGAGCGGCGCAAGGCGGCCATCGGCGCCGACGAGCCGGACCTGGCGGATGCCCTCGCCGAGGTCGTCATCGACCCGCCCGACCGGACGTTCACGGACGCGGCGACGATCGACGGTCGGTGGCCGCGAGGTCGAGCTCCGGTTCCTGGGCCGCGGCCACACCGACCACGACGCGGTCATCACCGTGCCGGGCACGGGCATGGTCTGGGCCGGCGACCTGCTCGAGCAGGGCAACGTCCCGTTCTTCGGCGACGGCTATCCGCTCGACTGGGTGGCCACGTCTGCGGCGGTCGCCGCGCTGGTCGACCCGGATGGCGGCGTCGTCGTGCCCGGCCACGGCGACCACGCCGGCCGGGCGTTCGCGGACGCCCAGGCGGGTTCGTTCGCGGCCCTGGCCGCGCTGGCCCGGCGCGTGCACGATCGGGACCTGGATCTCACGGCCGCGATCGCCGAGCACCCCTTCCCCGACCAACCGCCGGAGGACGCAAGCGAGGCGTTCCGAGCGGGCGCTGGCCCAGCTCGACGGAAGCCTTCGCTGACCGGACGGTCGCGACCGGCCGGTCGGTCGGTCAGTCGTCGAGGACGAAGGTGATGAGCATGTTCACCCGGTAGGCGACGATCGCGCCGTTCTCGATGTCGACCTGCTGCTCCTTGATCCAGGCGCTCTTGACATTGCGCAGCGTCTTGTTGGCGCGGTCGATGCCTTCGTTGATCGCGGCTTCGAAGCTCCGGTCGGAGCGGGCGCTGATCTCGGTCACGCGGGCGACGGACATGGTGGGGTCCTCCGTGGGAGAGCGGCGTACGGCCGCCTGGCACGTCCAGTCTGGCCACGCGCCCGTTACAGGCAGCCTGCCAACCCACCGCCGCATGACCCAACGCCGCAACGACGCCGTGCGTGCAGGCTGTCATCGGGCCGACACCCACCGAGTCGTGCGCCACAACGCAGCGCGGGGACCGTCTGTGGTGGTAGTCGAGCCACGTGAGCCGACGATCGATACGGAGAGAGGACGTCAGGGCGCCCTCGCAACGTGGATCCGATGGACTTCGATGCGATGGATGATCGGCCGGTCGAACCGGTCGAACCGACCCTCCCGCCGTCCCCGCGCCGACCGCGGTTCAGCGTCCCACGCAAGCACTGGCCGCTCCTGGGCCTCACCGCCCTCGTCGTCGGCCTGGCCGTCATCGCCGGGACGCTGGCCTGGCAGGTCGGATCCGACAAGCGCGACGCCGTGGTGGCCCACCCGACGCCGGACGCCGCGAAGCCGAGCGACGGGATGGCTCTGCCCAGCGACGGGATGCCCGTGCCGTCTGCGGATCCGCTCGCACCCACCCTGGCGCCAGGCGAGCCGCTCGCGGTCGCCGGCTGGGACCCGATCGCCGAGCTGACCGCGGACGATGCGCCAGGCGGCGTCCTGGACGCGGAGACCGGCTTCCACCTGACCAGCCTCGACGATACGCCTGCCGCAGCGCTTGCCGCCCGGCTGACGGTCGAGCCCTCGATCGAGTTCAGGGTGACCCCCGAGGCGGGCGGTCGATCGGCGCGGATCGTCCCGCTCGAGCCGCTGGCGGCCGGCGCGGTCTACCGCTTCACGCTGGCGGCCGAGGATGGTCGCCTGCTCGACTCGTGGGCCTTCCAGTCCGGCCGGCCCCTGCGGATCATCGGGACCACGCCCGGCGACACCGAGAACGACGTCCCGCTCGACACCGGGATCGAGGTCACGTTCGACCAGGATGGCGTCGTCGACGCCGCGGCGCACATGGCCATCGAACCGGCCGTCGACGGCCGGTTCGAGCAGCACGGGCGGGTGCTGACCTTCATCCCCAAGGCCGGCCTGCGCCCGGCGACCGTGTACACCGTGACCGTCAGCGCCGGGGTCAGCGTCGCCCCGACCGGCGAGCGGCTGGAGGCCGACGTCCGGTTCGAGTTCGAGACCGCGGCGCCGTCCGGAACCAAGGCCATCACCTTCCGGTTCTCCGACGATGTCTTCGAGGCACGTCCCAACGAGGCCGCGATCATCGCGCTCTGGGCGTTCCAGGACTGGGAGGGCGACGAGGAACCGGAGCCACCCACGAGCGCCCCGATCGAGATCTACCGGTTCCCGGACCTCGCAGCGGCCGTCGATGCCTTCCGCGCCGTGCGCAGCACGCCGGCCTGGGCCAAGTGGTCGACCACCGGCGCCGTCCGGACCGCTGGGCTGACGAGGGTCGCCGCGTTCGACGCCGAGCTGCAGGACGCCGGGGGTGTGCTCTGGTTCAGGCCACCCGAGCGGCTGCCTGCCGGCGAATACCTCGTCCAGCTCGCATCGCCGACCCGACCGATCCAGGCGATGCTCCAGGTCACCGACATCGCGGCCTACCTCGCCGTGTCGGACACGTCGACCCTCGTATGGGCCAACGACCTGCGAACCCGCGGACCTCTCGCCGGCGCGACCGTCCGCGCCGAGGGTGTCGATCTCGGCCGGACTGCGGCCGATGGCGCACTCGTCGCCGACAGCCCCGCGAGCCTGCTGCCGACGGGCGACCGGTGTCCGTCGCCGTGCGTGCCCGTCGTCGTGGTCCAGGCTGATGGGCAAGCGATGTTCCTGCCGGCCACGGGTCCGCGCGATGCCGAGGGCAAGGGGTTCGAGTTCGATCCCTTCGGGCCGCAGGCGTCCCGCTACTGGCAGGTGTTCGAGACCGATCGCACCCTCTTCAGCCGGACCGACACCGTCGGGACGTACGGCGTGATCCGCGACCGCGACACCGGCGCCGTGCCGGACGCGGTGACCCTGCGACTCTTCGCTGAGGACGCCGGGGGCGATGGCCCACCGATCGCCACGGTCGCCGTCCACCCCAACGAGATCGGCGCGTTCAGCGCCACCGTCCCGCTCGACGACTTGCCCGAGGCGAGTTACCGGATCGAGCTGCGCGTCGGGTCCGAGGTCGTCGATCAGCGTGGCGTTCGCATCGATCGCATCCTCAAGCCCGGGTACCGGTTGGAGCTGACGACCGGGCGCCGCGTGTACATCGAGGGCGATCGGGTCCGGGTGACGGCGCGGGCCAGCTTCTACGAAGGTTCACCCGTCCCGAACCTCCCCCTCCAGCTGGCGGGGATCGTCGACGACCGCGTCGTCACCGATGCGACCGGGACGGTCATCGTCCGCGGGACGGCGCGTGCCGAGGATCATGCGGAAGAAGGGGCATCGACGCGATCGGTCGAGGCTCGCCCAGCCCGTGCCGAGGAGGGCCAGATCCTCGGGTCAAGCCCGAACGTCCTCATCTTCCCGAGCGCCTACGTCGTCGACTCGACCGCGCGGCTGGCCGACGGCCGGATCGTCGTCGACGGCAGCGTGCACGAAGTGGACCGGGACCGCCTGGAGCGGGAGATCGCCGCGAGTGGCGACACCTGGGGATCGGACCCTGCCGGCGACGCTGTCGCCGGCGCGGCCGTCACCGCGACGTTCGTCGAGGTCATCCCGCATCGGACCCAGCGCGGGACGGAATACGACTTCATCCAGAAGAAGGCCGTCCCGATCTGGGAATACGAGTCGACGGAGCGTGACGCGGGCACCGTCCGCGTGCGGACCAGCCGCAACGGCAACTTCTCGGCCGACATCCCCGCCCCGGGCGAGGGCCACTCCTTCATCGTTCGGCTGTCGGTCCGCGATCCAGACGGCCACACGGCCCGGCACACCGCCTACGTCGATGAGCCCGGCGCTCAGGGTACCGAGGACCAGGGTCCCAGCCTCCGCACGACGACCGAACGATCGACGGATTCGTACAGCGTCGGCGACGCCCTCGACCTGACCATGACCGACCCGTCCGCGCCGGCATCGGGGTCGACCGCTACCTGTTCCTGTCCGCCCAGCGCGGCCTGCGCGATGCGGTCATCCAGTCGTCGGCGCGCTACCGCGCCACCATCGAGCCATGGGTCGCACCGGTCGGCTACGTCAGCGGCGTGCGATTCACGGGGGACCGGTTTGTCGTCAGCCCGACCTACCAGGCGTCGTTCCGGACCTCCGACCGCGCCCTGCGTGTCGACCTCTCGACCGACGCCGCGCGCTATGCACCGGGCGACAAGGTCACGGTGACCGTGGCGACGCGCGATCCCGGCGGTGCACGGGTCCCGTCCAGCGTGACCCTGCGTGTCGTCGACGAGAAGCTGTTCACGATCGACGGCGCGCCAGACCGCAGACCCGCTGGCGTCGCTCTACGGATGGGTGCCGACCGGTGTCCGGGCGACCTACCGGTCGCACCGCACGCCCCAGGCGGAGTTCGGCGGCGGCGACACGGGCGGCGGTGATGATCGCGCCGCCTTCCGGGACGTGCTGCTCTTCCGCACGGTCGAGACCGGTGCTGATGGCCGGGCGACCGTGACCTTCGACCTGTCCGACGACCTGACGTCGTGGCGCATCAGCGCCGCGGCATTCGGCGCCGGGTTGACGGCCGGGGAAGCCTTCCTGCCGGTACCCGTCGGACTGCCGTTCTTCGTCGATGCCACGATCGCCCCGGAGTACCTCGTGTCCGATCGCCCGGAGATCGCCGTGCGGGCGTTCGGATCCGGCATCGAAGCCGAGGACCGGGTCACGTTCAAGGTCGACTCGGACAGCCTGGGGTTGCATCTCGACGGCCTCCGTGGCGAGGCCTTCCAGCCGGTCAGCATCGCGCTGCCCAAGCTGCGAGCCGGGAACCACCGGATCACCATGACCGCACGGACCGGTTCGGGCGCCAGCGCGCGCACGGATCGGCTGACCCGCACGATCTCGGTCGTCGAGACGCGGCTGGCCCGATCACGGACGAGCTACCAGGTGCTGACTGGTCCGACCCGGCTGGAAGGCGGCGACGGCCTGCACGAGGTCGTCGTGTCGGCAGCCGGCAGCGCCGGCTACGCGCCGCTCCTGCTGGACGCTACCGGCGTCGATTCGGCGCGCATGGAGGACGCCCTTGCGGCATCCCTGGCCGACTCCCTGCTGGAGCGGTGGTTCTCGGACGCCGGCCGGAGCGATGCGGCCGCGACCTTCGACGGCTCCGCCTACCAGCTCGCCGACGGCGGGCTCGCGATCCTCCCGTACGCATCGAGCGACCTGGAGGCATCGGCGCTTGCGGCGATCGTGGCTCCCGACCGGTTC
This sequence comes from uncultured Chloroflexia bacterium, assembly GCA_963776925.1. Classification (GTDB taxonomy): domain Bacteria; phylum Chloroflexota; class Limnocylindria; order Limnocylindrales; family CSP1-4; genus SPCO01. The sequence goes on from CAVZON010000001.1 coordinate 382,162, forward strand.
GATGGGCCCGAGCTCGAGGCCTACTTCGAGAACATCGCCGCCGACGAGGCCGAGACCCGGGAACGCCGGGCGTATGCACTGGCGGGCCTCGGCGGCCTTGGTGCGCCGGCCCTGCCGCGCCTTCGCGCGGCGGCCGTCCGACCCGGATCTGACGATCCGCGAGCGGCTCATCCTTGGTCTTGGCATGGCCGCCATCGGCGACGGCGCCACGGCACGGGACATCGCGACCGGCCTCGTCGACGATGTCGGTGAGTCGATCGACGAGGACGCCGCCAGGCTGCGCGTCAGCGACTCGGGACGCCGACGTGACCGCCGCGACGGCGCTCATGGCGCTCCTCACCGCGGAGGTCGGCGATCCGCTGGCCCCGCGCTTCTGGCGATACGTCCTGGCGAATCCGAGCAAGGAGCTGACGACCAGCCTGCCGGCGGTCGGCGCCGCTGCTGCCGCGCTCGATCGCGCGGCACCCGTGGCGACCTCGTTCGCCTACGAGCTCGACGGCGAGCGCAAGGTGGTCGAGCTCGAGCCGGGAGCATCGTTCCGGATGATGTTGACGGAGCGGCAGCTGCGAGCGATCTCGATCGAGCCGGTCAAGGGTGAGGTCGGGGTGACGACGACGTGGCGTGAGCCGCTCGATGTCGACGACCTGGTGTCCGAGCCCGGCCTGTCGATCCAGCGCCGGATGGACCCGGCTGGGGCGATCGCGCCCGGCGACCTCGTCGTCGTGGATCTCACGGTCGACCTGCCGTCGAACGCCCCGTCTGGCTGTCACCCGGTGACCGAGGTCGTGCCGTCAGGCCTCGTCCCGGTCGGCGCGCTGTACCAGGTCTACGATCCCGAGGAAGGGAATGCGCCGCCGGACTACGTCGCGCCGTACGCGCAGATCGGCCAGCACGTCTACTTCTGTGCGGACAACGAGCCGTCGGGCGGTCGACTCCGGTACGTGGCACGGGTCGTCACGACCGGCAGGTACACCTGGGAACCGACCGTGGTCGGCGCGCGGACCGGCACCGACCGGGCGGCCACGACCGGGAGCTCCGTCGTGGTCATCGACTGACGACCGCTCGGCGGCTGACCGCCGGTCAGTCGCCGACGCGGACCACCCAGCGGCCTCGCGCGCTCCCGGCGACGATCCCGTCGAGCGCCTCAGCCAGCGTGTCGAGCGTGACCTCCTGGCAGTGCTCGCCGAGCGCGCGCGGCCGCAGGTCCGTCGCCAGCCGGTCCCAGATCGCCCGGCGCCGGGCGATCGGCACCAGCACCGAGTCCATGCCGAGCAGGGCGACCCCGCGCAGGATGAACGGGAAGACCGTCGTCTCGAGGGCGGGTCCCCCGGCGTTGCCGCTGGCAGCGACCGTGGCGCCGGTCCGCATCGTGCGCAGGACGTAGGGCAGGGTCGCCGCCCCGACCGCGTCCACCGCCGCGGCCCAGCGCTCCGACTCGAGCGGCTTGCCCGGCGCCGAGACCTCGTCGCGGGTCAGGAACCCGGCCGCACCGAGACCCGTGAGCCGCTCGTGCTCGTCGGGCTTCCCGGTCACCACCCAGACCTCGTAGCCACGGTCGGCCAGGATCGCCAGGGCCGTGCCACCGACACCGCCGCTCGCGCCGGTCACGAGGACCGGTCCGTCGTCCGGCGTCAGCCCGCGCTCCTCCAGCGCCACCACCGACATCGCGGCGGTGAACCCGGCCGTCCCGATGGCCATCGCCTCGCGCGCGTCGAGGCCCGGTGCGAGCGGGACGACCCAGCCCGCAGGCACCCGCTGGAACTCGCTGTACCCGCCGTGTCGCGACACGCCGAGGTCGTAGCCATGCGCCAGGACCGGCGTCCCCACGGCCAGATCCGGGTCGGTGGATGCGACGACCTCGCCGGCCAGGTCGATGCCGGGGATGAGCGGGCTGATCCGGGCGACCCGACCGTTGGCGCGCGTGGCCAGCCCGTCCTTGAAGTTGACGCTCGACCAGCCGACCCGGATGTCGACCTCGCCCGGCGGCAGGTCGGCGGCCGCGAACTCGCGGACCCCGCGGTCGACATGGGCGGTGCCGTCGGCGTCCTTGCGCTGCTCGGCGACGTAGGCACGGAAGGTGTCGGGGATGGCGCTCATGGCGGCAAGCCTATCCGCCGCGCACAGCGATGGCGCGGCGTTAACCGGACGTTGATACGGCGGCGACCTGGCGTCGGCACGGTCGGAGCCGCAAGCAGGTTGCCCGCAGGAGGATCCCCGTTGTCCCTCGCCGTCACGACCCGTGCCCTCACCATCGCCGGCCTTGCCACCGCCCTCGTGGCGGGAACGGCAATGGCCGCTTCCTCGGTGAACTCGTTCGAACCGATCGCGACGTACCAGGTCGACGGCGAGGTCGCCGAGATCGTCGCCGTGACCACGGACGGCGAGACGCTCATCCACACCGACGCCGAGGAAGGACGGATCGGCTTCGTCGACATCACCGATCCGACCGCACCGACGGCTGATGGCACGCTCGATGTCGATGGGTCACCGACGGCCGTGTCCGTGACGCCGAACGGCGCCTGGGCACTCGTGACCGTCGACCAGACCGACGGCGACTTCGCGACGCCGAGCGGCGTGCTCCAGGTCGTGAGCCTCGCGACGCGGACCATCGACCGCACGATCGACCTCGGCGGGCAACCCGACTCGATCGCCGTCGACAGCGACGGTCGATACGCCGCGATCGCGATCGAGAACCAGCGCGACGAGGAGTTCGAGCCGACCGATGGCGGCCTGCCCCAGTTCCCCGCCGGCAATCTGACCATCGTCGACCTCGTCGGGGCACCCGCGGCCTGGTCGCTGCGCGTCGTCGCGCTGACCGGTCTCGATGGCCTGACCGAGCCGACCGACCCGGAGCCCGAGTTCGTCGACATCGGGCCGGATGATGTCGCCGCGCTGACGCTCCAGGAGAACAATGCGGTCGCCCTGATCGACCTCGTCGGCGGCGCCGTCCTGGACAGCTGGTCGGCCGGCATCGCGACCCATGCGGCAGACCTCGAGGACGACGATGTCATCAGCTTCACCGACACGCTCGTCGAGGAACGGGAACCCGACGCCATCGGCTGGACGCCTCGCGGCCACCTGATCTTCGCCAACGAAGGCGACTGGCTGGGCGGCAGCCGCGACGCGATCATCACCACGACGGGTGGCTCCGTCGTCTGGGAGAGTGGCGCCAGCCTGGAGCAGGCGGTCGCCGACGCCGGCTTCTACGACGACGGACGATCGGACAACAAGGGCATCGAGCCGGAGGGCCTCGAGATCGGCGCGTACGGCGATCGGACCTTCGCGTTCGTCGCCGGAGAACGGGCCGGCGTCGTGGCGGTCTATCGACTCACCGGCGACGAGACGGCTCCGGCCCTCGTCCAGCTGCTGCCGACCGGCGATCGACCGGAAGGCCTGCTTGCCATCCCGGCCCGGAACCTGTTCGTCAGTGCCAACGAGGGTGACGGCACGATCTCCATCTTCGCCGGGCGACGACAGGGCGGCGGGGCACCGTTCGTCGGATGATCCCTCCCCCGTCCGGCCCGGGCGATGGTTGCGGTTGGGTGGCGCGGGTTGACTGGGGACCCGCGCTTCCTCCACCATCGGCCGGCGATGACCACGACCCGTTCCATGTGTATGCGCTGGCGGCCCGACCGAGAGGTCCGGGTCTGAGGTCCCGCGCGACGCACTAGCAGGAGCGGGACGACAGACACGGTCCCGGGCCGCGACTCCATGACGGAGCCGCGGTCTTTTTGTTTGCCCTCGATCCACAGACCACAGGAGGCACCGACCATGGCCGAACTCGATCCGACGACGTTCCGTCCGGAGACCCGCGCCCTGCACAGCGGGCAGAAGCCCGACCCGGCGACGAACGCCCGCGCCGTGCCGATCTACGCCACGACGAGCTACGTGTTCGACGACGCGGCCCATGCCGCCCGCCTGTTCGGGCTCCAGGAGTTCGGCAACATCTACACCCGGATCATGAATCCGACGACGGACGTGTTCGAGCAGCGCGTCGCGGCGCTCGAGGGCGGGGTCGCCGCCCTGGGGGTGAGCTCCGGCCAGGCGGCGGAGACGCTGAGCATCCTCAACCTGGCCCGGGCCGGCGACAACATCGTCAGCTCGTCGTCGCTGTACGGCGGCACCTACAACCTGTTCACCCACACGCTGCCGAAGATCGGCATCACCACGACCTACGTCGACGGCAGCGACCCGTCGGCGTTCGGGCGGGCCATCAACGAGCGGACCAAGGCGGTCTTCCTCGAGCTCATCGGCAACCCGCGGCTCGACGTGCACGACCTGGCGTCGATCGCCGACGTGGCGCACGCCCGCGGCGTGCCGGTCATCGTCGACAACACGTTCGCGCCGCTGCTGGCCCAGCCGATCAAGCACGGCGCCGACATCGTCATCCACAGCGCCACGAAGTGGATCGGCGGCCACGGCACGGCCATCGGCGGCGTCGTCGTCGACGGCGGCACGTTCGACTGGGCGGCGAGCGAGCGGTTCAAGGCCGGACTTCGTCGATCCGGATCCGTCGTACCACGGCATCAGCTACACGGCCGCGTTCGGCAACCTGGCGTTCATCCTGAAGCTGCGCGTCCAGGGCCTGCGCGACGTCGGCGCCGCCCTCAGCCCGTTCAACGCGTTCCTGTTCCTGCAGGGCCTCGAGACGCTGCCGCTGCGGATCACCCGGCACAGCGAGAACGCCCTGGCCATCGCGCGCTGGCTCGAGACCCGCGACGAGGTGACCTGGGTGTCCTATCCGGGCCTGGAGTCGCATCCCAGCCACAAGCAGGCGAAGCAGTACCTGACCGGTGGCTTCGGCGGGATCGTCACGTTCGGCGTGAAGGGCGGCGTCGAGGCCGGTCGCCGGCTCATCGACAGCGTCCAGATCTTCTCGCCTGCTGGCCAACGTCGGCGACGCCAAGTCGCTGATCATCCATCCCGCCTCGACGACGCACTCGCAGCTGGAGCCCGAGGAGCAGGCATCGACCGGCGTGACCGCGGACCTCATCCGGCTGTCGGTCGGCCTGGAGCATGTCGACGACCTCATCGCCGACCTGACCCAGGCGCTGGAGGCATCGACCTCCGACGCGACCGCCGACGGCGAGCTCGTCGGCGCGGCCGGATGACGGTCGACGCGCCCACGACCCGGCCGACCCGCGCCCCGCTCGCCCTCGCGACAGGGACGGGTCGGCTGGAGACCGCGTCGCTCGGGCCGCTGCGCCTGGGCGACGGATCGGTCCTGCCCGAGCTCGTCGTGGCCTACCGCCACGACGGGCCGCCGCCGGGTGCTGCCCCACAGGTCGTCGTCGTCCATGCCCTGACCGGGTCGGCGGACGCCGCCGGCGACTGGTGGGAGCCGCTCATCGGTCCCGGGCGGGCGCTCGACACGGATCGGGTCGGGGTCCTCGGCGCGAACCTGCTCGGCGGGCGCTACGGCACGTCCGGCCCGACGTCGATCGAGACCCGGACCGGGCGGCCGTACGGCGCGCGGCTTCCCGTCGGTCTCGACCCGTGACCAGGCCGCGGCCCAGTGGGCGCTGCTGGACGCGCTCGGCATCGACCGGGTGGCGCTCGTCGTCGGCGGCTCGCTCGGCGGCATGGTCGCCCTCGAGACGGCCCTTGCCCGGCCGGATGCGGTCGACCACGTGATGCCGATCGCGGCGCCGGCCGCGACCGGGCCGCTGGCGGTCGCCTGGAACCACCTGCAGCTGCCGACTCATCGACCGCCTCGGCCTCGACGGGCTGTCGCTCGCCCGGCAGCTGGCGATGACGACCTACCGCAGCGAGATCGACTTCGACGAGCGGTTCGCGCGCTCGCGCGAGGGCGACGGCTCGCTGTCCATCGTCAGCTATCTCGAGTACCAGGGGCGCAAGCTCGTCGACCGCTTCGACCCGCTCACGTATCGAGCCCTGACCGAGGCGATGGACCGCCACGACGCCGGCGACGGCCGGGGCGGCCTCGAGGCGGCGCTGCGCCTGCTGGCAGCCGGCGGGACGCGCCTGACCGGCGTCGGCATCGAGGGCGACATCCTGTACGGCCCGACCCAGGTCCGTGCGCTCGTCGAGACGGCGAGCGCGGCCGGCGTCGGACGCGCGCTACCGGGAGCTCCACTCGACCAAGGGCCACGACGCGTTCCTCGTCGAGTGGGACCAGCTGACGGCACTCCTCCGGGAGGCGATCGCCCCGACCGCGTGACCTGTCGGCTCGCGGACATCGCACGACGGTGCCGTGACAGCCGAGGCGCACCCTGCGTCATCTGGTCAGACAGGACGCCACGATCCCGCCATCACGACGGCGTCGTGTCGAAGGAGTTCGGTGCGATGAATGCGGACCGCAGCCTCGGTCGGGCGATCGCTATCGCCGCCCTGACCCTCGTGGTGATGGCGTGCAGCATGCCCGGCGCGTCCGGTCCGGTAGCCGGCGAGCCGGTCGCCGTCGAGTCCGGCGCTGCGGCAACGCCGTCGCCGACCCCGTCCCCTTCGCCGTCCGCGACCCCGACCAGCTCGCCGTCGCCGACGGTGCCGGCGGTCGAGGCGACACCAGTCCCCAGTCTCGGGTCGGACCCAGAGGCCTCGGCGGTCCGCCCCAGCCGAGCCGACACCCGAGCCGACGCCAGAGCCGACCGCGCCGGCCAGCAGCCGCCTGCGCACGTTCCCTCTCGTGCCGGCAGCGGACTGCAGCGATCTGCCGGCCGAGCACATGCCGCCCCTCACCCTGATCTTCAACGAGGACGACCCGTCCGATGCCGCCCGACTGACGGACCGGAGTCGATTGGATCGTCCATGTCGCCTGGCCGGCAGGGGTTCTCGGTGACCGGGGACGAGCCGGTCCTGCGCGACGAGCGCGGTCGACGTCGTCGGTCGCCAGGGCGACGAGTGCGGCTGCACGTCGAGGTCAAATTCCCGGGCGGAGGCCAAGAGGACCCGGCCATCGCGGAAGGTGTCCTGTTCGGGCGATGCTACCGACGAGCGGTCGAGTTCCGGCCGGGATCCGTCCTCGTCGTCGTCGTCGACGGCCTGCGGCTGCGCGCCGCGCCGGGAACCGACGCCGGATCGCCGGTCATGGCCGATGTCCCCCCAGGGACGAAGGTCGACGTCCTCGACGGACCGGTCACCGATGACGGCTTTGACTGGTACCAGGTCGAGCTTCGGGCCTCGACGACCGGAGCCGTCACCTCGGGTTGGGTCGCCGTCGGCCCTACCGGCAGCACGGCCCACGTCGAACGAGCCCTGCCCGACACGGATGCGCCCTGACGCCGCTGAGGACATGACCCTAGGCCGGGTCCATCGAGGGCCGCCGGAGGTCGATGCGGTATCATCCCGGTCGGCCGCTGGCGCGTGGCTCAACGGTAGAGCACCTGACTCTGGATCAGGGGGTTCCAGGTTCGAATCCTGGCGCGCCAGCCAACTCCACGGCGGAGTGTGGTGCGTCCTCGTGAGCGCGACTCCTCCCTTGATCCGGTCGCAGTGAGGCGCGCACAGCATGGGCATCCCCGACATCGAGACGGCAGAGCGGCGTGACTTCGTGCGCGAGATCGTCGCCGCCGACCTGCGCGAGGGCCGCCACACCGACGTCGTCACCCGCTTCCCGCCGGAGCCCAACGGCTACCTCCACATCGGCCACGCCAAGTCGATCTGCCTGAACTTCGGCATCGCCGCGGAGTTCGGCGGTCGCTGCCACCTCCGGTTCGACGACACCAACCCGCTCAAGGAGGAGCAGGAGTACCTCGACGCCATCCAGGCCGATGTGCGCTGGCTCGGCTTCGACTGGGGCGAGCACCTGTACCACGCGTCGGACTACTTCGAGCAGCTGTACGACTGGGCCGTCCACCTCATCCGCAACGGCGACGCCTACGTCGACGACCTGTCCGCCGACGAGATCCGCGCCCACCGCGGCACGCTGACCGAGCCGGGACGCGAGAGCCCGTGGCGCGATCGCCCGACCGACGAGAGCCTCGACCTGTTCGCCCGGATGCGCGCCGGCGAGTTCCCGGACGGCGCGCGCGTGCTGCGCGCGCGGATCGACATGGCCTCGCCGAACATCACGATGCGCGATCCGGTCCTGTACCGGATCCTCCACGCCACGCATCCGCGCACGGGTGACGCCTGGAGCATCTACCCGACCTACGACTTCGCCCATGGGCAGTCGGACGCCATCGAGGGCGTGACGCACTCGATCTGCACGCTCGAGTTCGAGAACCACCGCCCGCTCTACGACTGGCTCATCGACCACCTGCCCGTCCCCTCGCAGCCGCACCAGTACGAGTTCGCCCGGCTCAACCTGACCTACACGGTCCTGTCCAAGCGGTTCCTGCTGCGCCTCGTCGAGGAGGGGCACGTCCGCGGCTGGGACGACCCGCGCATGCCGACCATCGCCGGCCTGCGCCGGCGCGGGTTCCCTGCCGAGGGCATCCGCGACTTCGCCGCGCTCGTCGGCGTCGCCCGGTCGGACAGCGTCATCGAGGTCGGCCAGCTCGAGTTCGCCGTCCGAGGCGTGCTGAACCGGACCGCGCAGCGCCGGTTCGGCGTGCTCGACCCGGTCAAGGTCGTCATCACGAACTACCCGGAGGGCCAGCTCGAGCAGGTCGAGGTCCCGAACAACCCGGAGGACGCGGGCGCCGGCACGCGCGCCGTCGACTTCGGTCGCGAGCTGTGGATCGAGCGCGACGACTTCCAGGAGGAGCCTGCCCCGAAGTTCTTCCGGCTGGCGCCGGGCCGCGAGGTGCGGCTGCGGAGCGCGTACTTCGTGACCTGCACCGAGGTGGTCAAGGACGCAGACGGCCGGATCTCGGAGATCCGCTGCACCTACGACCCGGCCACGCGCGGCGGCGACGCACCCGACGGCCGGCGGCCCAAGGCGACGCTCCACTGGGTGGCCGCCGCGACGGCTGTGCCGGCCGAGGTCCGCCTGTACGACCACCTGTTCACGCGACCCGACCCGGGTGCCGACGGCGACCTGATGGCGGACCTGAACCCGGCGTCGGAGACGGTCGTCCGCGGCGCGATGCTGGAGCCGTCACTGGCGGACGTCCCGGTCGGCCAGACCGTCCAGTTCGAGCGGCTGGGCTACTTCACGCCGGACCCGGACTCGTCGCCCGAGGCGCTCGTGTTCGACCGCACGCTGACCCTCAAGGACAGCTGGGCCAAGGTCCAGGCACGGTAGACTCGGACGGCCCTCGGGGCACCCACTGGCGAGTGGCCAAGCGGTAAGGCGCCTGACTCTGGATCAGGAGATCGAAGGTTCGAATCCTTCCTCGCCAGCCACACCACCACAACATCTTGTGGCGTCTGGCGCTCTTGAGAGCGACCCTCGTCCCGATGACGAGGCATTTACCGAAGTGCCTCGGGGTCGTCGATCTCGACAAGGGGCTCTGATCGAGTCCCGACAAGCCCTGTCGCATCGACCACGACGATCCGGTCGAAATGCACGTTGGCCTTCGCGAGCGCTTGCCTGAGCACATCCTCGTCAGCCGCATCGAACAGGAAGAAATCGGTCTCGTCGCTCGGGACGCGGACGGTCCCAAGGAAGCGCAGGGCTCCGGGCGATCCGACGGCGCTTGCCGCAAGAACGCGGGCGCCGATCGCCGCGACGTCGAGCCCGCCGCCGTACGCCTCGACCAGGAATGTCAGATCCACGAGCGCAGGCTGGTCGTCCGCCGGAACGCGGCGCATCGGGCGATTCCCTACCGACTTGTTTGGAGCGCTTGATCGCGACTCGGGCCAAATCATTGGCGTCGCTCGGCGAATCGAACCCGCTTGCCGGCAGGTGACTTTACCGAGCACCGGGCCTGTGCCAGAGTTCGCCCGTGCACGGCGAAGTCGTCGGGCGAGCGTCCGAGCTCGACGACGTATCGGCATTTCTTGCATCGCTCGAGGGAGGTCCGGGCTCCCTGATAATCGAGGGCGAGCCCGGCATCGGGAAAACGACGGTCTGGCGCGAGTCGGTCGCCCGTGCGAAAGCCAGGAGCATGACAGTCCTGTCGACTCGGCCCTCCGAATACGAGGTGCCGCTCGGGTTCAACGGGCTGGCGGATCTCTTCGGACCCGTCGCGGACTCGGTCCTCGGACAGCTTCCGAGCCCCCAGCGGCGCGCGCTCGCGATCGCGCTCTTGCACGAAGAGCCCGGTGGTGCGGCGATCGATCGTCGGGCGGTCGCGGCCGCGACGCTCGGAGGCCTGACGGCACTCGCCAGGCGACAGCCCGTAGTCGTGGCCATCGACGACCTCCATTGGCTCGATCCGGCCTCGGCCAACGCCCTCGCCTTCGCGATCCGACGGTTTACCGACCAGTCCGTCGGCATCCTCGGTTGCCTGCGGAGCGCGAACGCGACCGCCTGGTTGACCGATGCCATGGCGGAGGGTCCGCTCCACCGCGTCTCCCTCGCGCCGCTCAGTCTCGGCGCACTGCGAAGCATCCTCGTCGAGCGACTCGGCGCGTCGTTCAACCGCCCGACCCTCGTCCGGATCCATCGGGCGTCGCGGGGTAATCCCTTCTACGCGCTCGAGCTGGCCCGGGCGAGCGTCGGCCCGACCTCGATCGGCGACGGGGACGAGACGACACCCGAGAACCTGCTCGCGCTCGTCGAGGATCGCGTCGGCGGGCTTCCCCAGGCCACTCGTGACGTGCTCGTGGCCACCGCCGCTCAGCCCTCACCGTCACTGGCGTCTATCGCAGCCGCGACGGGCCTCTCGGTCACGCGAGCCAGAGCAGCCCTCCACGTTGCGGCGACCGCGGGCATCGTTCGCTTCGAGGCGTCAACTGTCCGATTCGAGCACCCAATCCTTGCCACGGTCCTGTACAGCTCGGCACCACCGGACACTCGTCGCACCTTCCATCGTCGACTGGCCCGAACGGTTTCTGACCACGAAGAACGGGCACGACACGCGGCCCTGGGAGCCGATCGGCCCGATGCTGGCGTTGCGGATCTCGTCGAACGCGCCGCCGAGAGCGCTCTCCGCCGCGGCGCGCCGGAGGAGGCGGCACAGCTTGCCGAATACGCGCGCTCGCTGACCCCGCCCATCGATCGCGCCGACCGCGTGCGGAGGACGATCGTGGTGGCCGAGTACAAGCTCCACGCGGGCGAACTCGACCGGGCCATGAGCCTGCTCGATGCCTTGCTCGCGGCCGAGCCTGAAGGCATGTTCCGAGCGGACGCGCTCCGCCTCCGTGGCGAGATCCAGTACCACCAGACCAGCTACGGAGCAGCCGTGGCTTCGTTCGAGGAAGCGCTGGAACACGCAGGTGACGACGCACATCTCAGAGCGGTCACGGAGCGACACCTGGCGTACGCGCTCATGAACTCCGGCCAGTTCGGACGAGTGAGAGAGCATGCCCATCGCTCGTTGCAGCAGGCGGAGCGAGTCGGTGACGGCCCGGATCTTGCCGAGAGCCTGGGGACCGTTGTGATCGCCGACATGCTCCTCGGCTACGGGTGCGACGAGGCGGCACTCGCGCGGGCATTGCGGCTCGAGGACCCGAACCTCGAGATCTCAATCGAAATGCGGCCAAGCCTCATCGCCGGAGACATTGCGACGTACCTCGGCCGACTAGACCGATCGATCGAGATCCTGGTTCCCCTTCATGACGCCCTCCTGGAGCTGGGCTACGAGCACGACCTCGTTATTGCATCGTCGCACCTCATCTGGGCCGAATGCTGGCGCGGAAACCTGTCGATCGCCGAGGCGTATGCGGTGGAGGCAATCGACGTGGCGGTCCGGCTCGGAAGCCCCGCGCTCGAATGCATGGCAACGTCCTTCGGCTCGCTGCCGGCGGCCTGGCGCGGCGACGTCGAGGTCGCGACTTCGCGGATCGACCGCGTCCGGGAGTTACTCGCCGAGACGCAATTGGGCACTGCGATGATCTGGGTCCAGTGGGCTCAGGCGGTCCTGACTCTAGCCCGCGACGACTTCGATTCGGCGAGCGCGGCCCTCGATGCCATGGCGACCTCGGTCGAGGCGGAGGAGTCCTTCGAACCCGCTCGCGCGCCATTCGTCCCCCAAGCCATCGAGGCGCGGATCGGCCAGGGGCGCCTGGCCGAGGCTGCACACCTGCTCGAGGCCCTGGAGCGATCTAGCCTGGCCCTGGGCCGGGCGTGGGCGATCGCCGCCGCGCGGCGTTGCCGGGCGATGCTCATGGCGGCGACAGGTGATGTCGCTGGAGCCGTCCAGGTCGCGAGCGAAGCCGTCGGGCTCGCCCAAGGGCTCGAGCTTCGACTAGAGCTCGCGCGCGCTCTGCTGCTGCTCGGACGCCTCGAGCGACGGCATCGCCGCCGGCGCGCGGCGGCCGAGGCACTGGAGCGCGCCGCAGGGATCTTTGCAGAGTCCGGCGCACGCCTGTGGCAGGACCGCGCTGATGCAGAGCTCGAGCGCATCGGCTGGGTCCGCGGCGCCCCGAATGAGCTCACCCCATCCGAGCAACGCATCGCCGGGCTCGCGGCGTCCGGCCTATCGAACCGCCAGGTGGCCGAGCGCCTGCTGATCAGCCCGAAGACCGTCGAGGCGAACCTCTCCCGCGCGTACGAAAAGCTCGGTATTCACTCGCGAGCCGAGCTCGGCAGGCGGTTCCTCGACCCAGCCCCGTAGGCTCCCGACTCCGCAGCGAGACCTCGGCAGCCATTTGTGCCAACGGGATCCCGAGAGGGAATCACCCGATTGCGAGGGTGTGTCTCCGCGACCTACCGTCGCGATGTCCAGGGAGACCATCCACGACCACGAAGGCGGCGTACAGATGAGACACATCGGATCGGCCCTGGTGGGGGCGTTGGCGGCCGCCGCGGTCGACACAGCGGTACTGACCGGCTTCGAGGCGAGCACCGATCGCCTTGGCGACGCCATCTATCCGCCGAGCCCGTGCTTCAGCGCATGAGCTCGACCCGGATGAGCAAGACACCAGAGCCCAAACGACATGGAAGGAGTCTGAAGAGACTTGCAGTCCTGATCGCGGCCATCGCAATGTCCGTAACGGTCGCCGGCGTCGCGCTTGCCACCATCCCGAATGCGGGCGTGATCAATGCCTGCTACCTGAAGAGTGGGGGCACGCTGCGCGTGCTCGATGCCTCGACGGGCTCGTGCTCGTCGAAGGAGACGTTGCTCGTCTGGAACGTCCAGGGTTCACAGGGCGAGACGGGCCTCACCGGTGCGACGGGCGCCGCCGGTGCGGCGGGCGCCACCGGTGCGGCCGGTCCAGCCGGCCCGGTCGGCCCGGTCGGCCCAGGAGGCCCGGCTGGTCCAGTCGGCCCGGCTGGTCCGACCGGTGGAGTGAGCGGCTATGAGATCGTGTCTGGTGACGTCCCTGGCGGCGGAGGCACCGTGCTGTGCCCTACCGGCAAGCACGTTCTCGGGGGCGGTGCTGAGATCACACAGAACCCCGACGGGTTCTACGCCTTGGAGATGTCGAACCCGAGCGGACAGATCGGCTGGACCGCCTTCGCCACACTCGTCGAAGACCATGACGCCGTCGTCAGCGAGTTCGACGTCGTGCATCCGGTCCCAACATTGAGGATCTGGGCAATCTGCGCGACGACCTCGTAGCGCGAGGCGTGACTACCCGCTGAGCGTCCGCTGACCGACGATGGCAACCGGGCCGGGCACCTGCTCGGCCCGGTCTTGCGCCCAGAGCTAGCCAGCCGAGGATCTCCAAGGCGTGGCGGCTTCGTCGTCACGCGAGCGCCAGGCGTGTCCTTGGCCTCCAGCCACCGAGAGAACGGAGAATCATGACGCAAATCGACTTGTCCGGAGACGGACGTTCCGACGTTATCGTGACTAGTCCCTGGGGGCTGGGTGTGGTCGGCTGGGACGGTGCGGGCCTTGCCGCGGGGGCAGTGAGTCAGAACGGCAGCCACATCGGCGAATGGCTGCTCGACACCGCTGCGAACCGAGTGCAGCTCGTTGGCGACTTCGATGCCGATGGACGGCACGAGGCGCTCATGTCCAGCCCGTGGGGCATCGGCATCGCGGCGTTCGCGGGCGGTGCGACATCCACCAAGGCGATGGCGCAGAACGGAACGGGGCTCGGCGATTGGGTCGTCGACACCTCGAACAACCAGTTCCTGCACGCCGCCGACGCCGATGGAGACGGCCGTGCCGAGATCGTGGTCACGAGCCCCTGGGCCATCGGCCTGCTCGGCCTTCGCGGCGGCGCCTTGACGTCGTTGACGCGCTCACCGAACGGCACCCGCCTCGGGGAGTGGCTGCTCAATACGGGCGACAACTGGATTCCCGCCGTCGGCGACTTCGACGGGGATGGACGCGCCGAGCTGGTGATCACGAGCCCGTGGGGCCTCGGCATCCTTCGATTCGACGGCACCTCCTTGGTGTCCATCGCGATGGCGCCGAACGGCACCGTCTTGGGGTCATGGACGCTCGACACCGCGACGGACCGGATCGAGGCGGCGGCCGACCTCGACGGCGACGGGCGCGCGGAGCTTGTCATCTCCGGTCCGCAGGGCGTTGTCGTACTCGGGCTCTCCGGCACCAGCCTCGCCCAGAAGGCGTTCGTGGCCAACGGTGCCTCGGCGGGGCAGTGGACCGTCGACGCGGCGCGCAACGCGTTCGCCGCGACGGGCGATGTCGATGGTGCCGGCAAGCACGGGCTCATCGTCACGAGTGATTGGGGCATCGGCGTGCTCGCCCTCCGCGACGGCGCGCTCACCTCGCTCCTCGCCCAGCAGAACGGCTCGAACCTCGGCGGCTGGAACCTGAACACGCGTGACAACAGGTTCGGACCGGCGATGGATATCGATGGCGACGGTCGCGACGAGCTCGTCGTGACGAGTCCATGGGGCATCGGCATCCTCCGCCTCGCCGGCGCAAGCGGCGACGCGCTCACGCTCGCACCGAACGGCACTCGCTTCGGCGGCTGGAACCTCAACACCGCCGACAACGACTGGCTGTCCGGGCACGCTCACGCGTGGGGTGTGTTTCTCCATCACCCGCAATGGGGCGGAGCGGTCGCACAGACCGAGGAGGTGCTCACAACGCGTGGGTACGCAATTTTCGACACGAACACCGCTTCGGTGGGCGTCGAGCTCATCAATCGGCTCGCTCGCGTGGTGCGCCCAACCGACCGTGTGTTCGTCTATCTCGCCGGCCACGGCGGATCAGGCCGCACGTCGACGGGCGATCACTCGACGAGCGCGGCACTGTCGCACAACATCGAGTTCGAAAGCGGCGAACTCCGCCTCAACGAAATCGCGCCCGCGTTCTCCCTCATGGGCAACAAGGGCGTGGACCTTGCGGTGTTCGACGGCAAGCTGCGACGGCGGCGAGTCTGTGCTCGCCGCGACCGGCGAGCGGTACCTCGCCGTAGCGGCCACCGGCGTCTACGCTCCGGCCTATACGAACACGCCCAGTCCGGGCAACGTCCTGAAGTCGTTCGGCCAGCCCAACGCCTTCGGCATGTGGTGGTCGCGGTCCGATGCCGTGAGCATGATGACCGGCGAAGCGCCGCACCGGTTCTACCAGAAGATGTACCGCAACGACGACACCGAGATCGCACGCTGGTCGCTGTTCTACAAGACCGCGATCAATTTCTATACCGAGGTCGCGCGCGAGTGGGAGCTGATGGTGCGGAACTGCTACCTCTTCGAGTACGTGTACCCCGAGCTCTTCAATGCCCCCGCCCCGATCCCCGAGGTGACCGGCCACAAGGCGGCCACCAAGATCGGATTGCCCGACTATCTCGCGTCGATGCAAGCGGACCACGACGGTTACGCGCCCTCGGTCACGGCGCTGCGGAACATCCTGGCCAACGGGGCGCTCGTCGATCGGGCGGCCGACATCTATGCCGGCGCCTTCCCGCGGCCCTGGCAGACGACCACCGGGCTCTTCGACTGGAACGTGTCGACGACGCCCTTCAGGCTTGTCGACGACTTCGTATGGCTCGTGCCTTCGGCCTTCTCGGGTGCCGACGGTTTTCGTTCACTCGTCGCCGAGTCCCTTCGGCGCATCGCCGACCTCGAAGCATCATGGGAACTGCAGAAGCAGCGGCTCATCGAGCTCGACCGCAAGGTCCTCCACGACCGCATCTTCGTACCTGTGGCCGACGTCAACGCGATCCGGATGACCGCGACGGCGGACGAGCAGCGGCGCAAGGCCGAGTACGACCGGTTCACCGACATCCGTACGGCGACACTCGTCTCGCAATTGCTCGGAGGCGAGCCGGTGGATGTCGCGTCGCGCCCCGACGAGATCCAGATCGAGCAGCGGTTCAACCCCAACGCAGGGCGGAAGGGTCGGGTGCAGCTCGAGGAGCACGCGAGACGTCTCGTGCCGGAGGGGATCGTAGCCGAGAAGCACGTCGTCCTCGCGGTCAACGACGCGCTCAAGGTCGACAAGCTCGACACGTTGATCCTGGGCGCCGCATTCCGGGAGTCGATGACCGACATCTTCACGAGGGTGTTCCCCGACCGGAGCATCGCCGAGATCGTCGCTGACATCCGCGCAAGCGTGACCGCAGTGGCGGTCTCGCTCGGTCAGCTGCATTACTACCTGACGATCGTCGAAGAGGCGGTGTCGAAGGCGTCTGAGACGGGCGCGCAGCCTGGTGACCTCACCGCGTTCTGAGGCGTGAACCGTCCGCTGCGTCGGGCAGATGCGATCAAGTAACGGAAAACCTGGCTCGCCCGTGCCGATTGGTTCGCGGCTAGCTTCCACGCCCGCACTGTCCCTCCGCAGTCAGTCAGACTCGCAAACGCTTCACCGAGGCACGCACAGCCGGTCTACACACGCGCGCGCCCCCACCCAACCGGCGTCCGCGCGCTCTCAGGCTCTAGACGACAACCGGTGCGATTAGGGAACCGTTGGCTCCCCAGAGCGAAGCCATCTTCAAGGCTCTGCGAACGGCGTCGTCAAATGACTTCTCCACAAACGGCCACCCATTTGAACCAGAGGTCGCGCGAGTTCTCGGCGGCAGACCGATCGTGAGCCACCGCAACGGGGCCGAGCAAGGTCCGGACCGTCACTTCGGACAACGAGCGGTTTGCCGACGCCGCTTGGGAGAAGTGAGAACAGCGGGAACACTCCCATTCCCAACGGTCATCGTGCGCGATACGGTCGATCCCGGCGTTACTTGAACGAATGACGTTCACCTGACTCCGTCCGGCATGTCCAACCTGATTGCCCGCCGGACACACAGAGATCGAGTCCGCGCCACGCTCAGATCGCACCGACCATCGGTAGAAGCGTCGGGGGTCCTCTGGATCAGGAGATCGAAGGTTCAAATCCTTCCTCGCCAGCCACACAGCAACATCCAGGGCACAGCGACCGCTGAACCACCGGATGTTGCGGCTTCGACCTCACTCGGCTCCTTGGCCATCAGGTTCTCAGGTGGTGGCCGATCTACGGCCAGCCGACTCCGTGCGCGGGGGCAGGAACGAGGAG
The DNA here is from genome assembly GCA_963776925.1 of uncultured Chloroflexia bacterium. Lineage (GTDB taxonomy): Bacteria > Chloroflexota > Limnocylindria > Limnocylindrales > CSP1-4 > SPCO01. The sequence goes on from CAVZON010000001.1 coordinate 399,525, forward strand.
GACCTGGCCCCTGCCCGGCGCATCGCTCGATGCCTCAGCATCGCCCCACTCGTTGGCGACCATGAACAGCGTTCGCCGATCGGGCCCGCCGAGCATGCAGGCGAAGCAACCCCGATCGAGCGTGATCTCGTTCAGTACCTCGCCGCCCTCGCGGACGCGCACAGCGCGTCTGGAGCCGACATCGCCGTACCAGATGGCGCCATCGGCATCGAGGCAGATCCCATCTGGGTGATCCGCGACCTCCGCCCACGTCCGGCGGTTGGTCAGGGTGCCGTCCGCTGCGATCTCGAAGGCGGTCAGCTTGTTGCCGTAGGACTCGGCGACGATCAGCGTCGCGTTGTCGGGTGTCACGACCATGCCGTTTGGGAAGGCGAGGCCGTCCGCTACACGCCGCACGGAGCCGCCAGGCTCTGCCAGGGCGATCGTTCCGGGCGTGAACTCCCCGTCGGGGAAGTCGAACCCGATGTTGTTGACATAGGCGTTGCCTCGCCCGTCCACCACGATGTCGTTCCAGGGGTGCTCGCCGAGATCCGATAGGTCGGCGTGGGTTACAAGGGCCCCGTCGCCTTCGCGGCGCACGATCCGCCGCTCGCTGGAGTCCACGATCAGCAGACGGCCATCAGGCAGATGGTCGATGCACATCGGGAAGGACTCCAACCGCACGACGACCTCGATGCTGCCGTCGAGCCCAGCGGCAATGACTTCGCCCGCGCCCCAGTCCGACACCCACAATCGGCCGTCGCGCCAGCGTGGTGACTCGGGAAAGGCCATTCCGCTCATCAGCTCCTGCGGCTGAGGCTGGGTTCGGATGCTCATGAGGTGTCCTCCGTTGCGATTTCCGCGTCAAGCGGTTCACCGGGATGTCGAAGCCGCGCGCCCGTGCTTCGACATCGGGACGGAGAACTTCCACAATTTGTCAGGAGGCCCTCGATGAAGTACCTGCTGCTGATCTATCACAACCCCGGCACGCGCCAGATCTGGGAGGCGTTCTCAGAGGTGCAGCAGGCCGAGGGTCTAGCTGCGTACGCCGCGCTCAATGAAGAGCTCGCAGCCTCGGGAGAGCTGATCGTGTCCGAGGCGCTGGCCGAACCGCAGCTGGCCAGGCGCGTCTCCGTCCTGGACGGGCGGACCGTGTCGAGCGACGGCCCGTTCGCCGAGGTCAAGGAGCACCTGGCGGGCATCTATCTCGTCGAGTGCGACAGCATGGAACGGGCCGTCGAGATCGCCGCGCGGATCCCCGAGGCGACAGTCGCCCAGATCGAGGTGCGGCCGGTCATGACCTACAGCGGGCTCGAGATGTGAGGATCCCCGCGACATGACAGCCACCGATCGCGCGCCGACGGGGGAGCCGCGGCTCGAGGATCTGCTCCGCGATCTCGCGCCCCAGGTACTCGGGACGCTGGTTCGGCGTCACGGTGACTTCGACGCCTGCGAGGACGCGCTCCAGGAAGCGCTCCTGGCAGCGGTCGATCAGTGGCCCAGGCAGGGCGTGCCGAGGAATCCGAAGGGCTGGCTGGTCACCGTTGCCACGCGCCGCATGATCGAGATGTGGCGCAATGAGTCCGCCCGCCGGCATCGGGAGGAGGTCGCGGTCCTCGCGGTGCAACCGACATCGGCGGCCCCGATGGAGCGCGACTCACTCACGTTGCTCATCCTCTGCTGCCACCCCTCCCTCTCCCCTGTCTCCCAGGTGGCGCTCACCCTGCGCGCCGTGGGCGGCCTGACCACCGCGGAGATCGCCCGCGCCCTCCTCGTCCCCGAGGCGACCATGGGCCAGCGCATCAGCCGGGCCAAGCAGACCATCACGGCTGCCGGCGCGCGCTTCGAGCTACCTCCGCCGGCGGAGCTTCCGAGTCGGATCGCGACGGTCGAACGAGTCCTGTACCTGATCTTCAATGAGGGCTACGTCGCCAGCTCCGGGCCATCGTTGCTCCGAGTCGACCTCTCCAACGAGGCCATCCGCCTCACTCGCCAGTTGCGCGCCCAGCTGCCGGATGACACGGAGGCGGCGGGCCTACTGGCGCTCATGCTGCTGACCGATGCGCGACGTCAAGCACGTACCGGTCCGGACGGCACGCTCGTTCCGCTGGCCGAGCAGGACCGCAGCCTCTGGGATGCCGATCGGATCGCCGAGGGTGTGGCGCTCCTGACCACGGCGCTGACGCGTGAGCCGATCGGTCCGTATCAGCTTCAGGCAGCCATCGCTGCCGTGCACGACGAGGCGGCGCGGGCGGAGGACACCGACTGGACCCAGATCCTCGGCCTGTACGGTCTTTTGGAGACGATCGCGCCGGGGCCCATGGTGACCCTAAATCGGATCGTCGCCAGCGCCATGGTCAACGGGCCGCAGATCGGACTCCAGCAGCTCGATGACGCCGAGGCCGACCACGCGCTCGCCGTCCACCACCGCGCGATCGCCGTCCGCGCACACCTCTTGGAGATGGCCGGGGATCGCGAGGCCGCAGATCGCGCCTACCGCCTGGCGGCGCGTCGCACCCTGAGCGTTCCCGAGCGGCGCTACCTCGAATCGCGAGTCGCCCGGGTTTGAGCCGCTGCTGTGGGCGGTTGGCGAGGTCGATCGCCTCCTGTTCATCCGATTCCTGGTCGAGCGCGACAGGCTCCGGCCTTGACCTTCACTCGGCGCCAGGACCTGTCCAGACTTCGCTGACCTCGCCGTCGTCGCGTTCGCCGGTCACCGACTTCCCCGACGGCTCCCGCATGAGGGCGGACGTGAGGCGCTCGATCCCGAAGGTGAAGGCTTCGTCGATGTTTCCGCCAAGTCGAAAGGCGCCAGCAAGTTCCATGCTGACGAAGCCGTGCGCCCACGCGACGATCGTCCGAGCCGCTTCGAGCGTGTGATCTCCGCCAGTGAGGTGGCCGACCGACCGGATCAGGGATTGACTGATCCGAGTATTGAGCTCGTCATCCACGCGCCAGGTCTCTGGCAACGCAGCGAACAGGAGTCGGTAAGCCTGTGGGTCCGAGTGAGCAAACGCCCGAAGGGCTTCCACCATCCCACGTACATCGCGGCGCGGGTCACCCGAAGTCGCGGCCTCATCGAGGCGCTCCCCAAGGTCGATCACGACAGCGGTCCCGATCAGCCTGATGAGGTCGCCGCGGTCGCGGACGTGCTTGTAGAGCGAGGGTGGCCGGACGCCGACAGCCAGCGCGACCGTCTGCATCGTGAGGCTCTCGAGACCCTCGGCTTCGACGATCCGGCGGCCGGCACGGACGATGTCGTCCACTGAGGTTCGACTCGGCGTCGGCATCAACGTACCCTCGGCTATTGACGGTAGCTATGATACCTATGTATCGTAGCTATGACCGCGATCGTATCCGACACCGACCGCGAAGGCAAGCAGCCCCACGAGGCGATCCCGACATGCAACTCTCTCCGTCCCTCCACCAGATCGGCTCCAATATCGTCAACTGTTACCTGGTCGAGGATGCCGGCCAGATCACCGTCGTCGATGCCGGCTTGCCCGGACAGTGGCGCGAGCTCGTCGACACGCTCGCCCAGATGGGTCGGTCGCTCGACGACGTCCGTGCGATCGTCCTGACTCATGGCGACACCGACCACATCGGATTCGCCGCGCGCCTCCATCGCGAGCGCGGCGTTCCGATCTACATCCACGAGCTCGACGCCGCCCGAGCGCGCGGCGAGATCAAGAAGGCGACAGGCGGTTGGGGCCAAGTCAGGGTCCGGCCCCTTGCGCGCTTCCTCCTCTACAGCGCCCGCCGCGGTGGCCTGAGGATCCCGGCCCTGACCGAGGTCGTGACGTTCACCGACGGCACGACCCTCGACGTGCCCGGCGCGCCAAAGGTGATCGGCCTGCCCGGCCACACCGAGGGCAGCGTCGCGTACCACTTCCTGGGCGTCGATGCGCTGTTCGTCGGGGATGCGATGACGACACGCAGCGTCCTGACCGGCGAGGCTGGTCCCCGTCCGGCGCCCTTTACACTCGATCGCGTCCAAGCCCTCGCATCGCTCGAGCGACTGAGCGACGTGAGTGCGACCTGGGCCCTCCCCGGTCACGGAGAGCCGTGGAGCGACGGGGTGCCCGAGGCGGTTCGTCGGTTCCGATCGGCCGCCGTAGAACCAGCAGATGAGGTCGACCCTCGGGGCGCTGGTGCGAAGGCGAGCGGAGGCACGAGCCAGTGACATCACGGCGAAAGCCGCCTCGCCTTCGCCGTGGCGCGAAGGAGGTCAAGGGACTGGGTCGCTGCTACCCGCAGCGGCGCGTCACCTGAACGGTCGAGTCATGGCAGCGACACGGCGTTGCGCGCGAGTTCGAGGGCCATCTCTGGGAACCATTGGCCCGCGGCTGGATCGACCTGACCCCATTCTGGATCGATCGTTCCTGTCGGGCCTAGACCTCGGGTGCACTCGCCATCGGACTCACCTGGGATCTTGATCCACAGGTAGGCATCGAGGAGCGGAACGCCCGTGTCCAGGGTCGGTCGAAGGCCTGCGCCGCGGTCCGGCGGGTTGCACCAATCCTGCGCATCGGGATAGACACCGGACGGCGGAGCCCAGGGACCCAGGCCATTGCGGCTCGTGTCGATCACGAAGTGGGTGGTACCCGCGATGCCCTGGTACCGGAGGTTGATGCCGGATGTGTTGAGGGCCGGATCATCCGAGTCGTCACTCCAGACGCCGTGATTGCTCAGGGCCACGCCCGTCCACTCGCCGAGTAGATCCGCGATCTTCGAGGGCTGAGGGCCGCCGTTCCAGTACTGGTTGGGGCAACTACCGCCGAAGGTGCCGCCGGCGATGCACTTGGAGATCCAGGTGCCGTACTGGACCAGGTTCGGCGAGAACTGGTAATTGGAGGCGTTGAGGTAGAAACCGGCGGCACGAGCGACCCCGGCCTTGACGAGCCGATCGGCGATGTCGCCGACGTTCAGCCACCCGCTGTGGGTGCCGTCGAGGTAGACACTGACGTTGGGTTGTTCGTTCAGTCGATCGAGCGCGCTATTGAGCTGGAAGAACCGATCCGCCGCCGCGGTGTCCGCCTCCGCTTCACTTGGCTGGCACCACTCCACAGCGCCGTCGATGGTGACGTAGTGCGGGATGATGCCCAGACCATCCGGCTCCAGGATCACGATCGCCTCCGAATCCCCGATCCCGGCCGCGAAGGCGTCGATCCAGGCGAGGTAATCGGCGGTGTTGGTCGCGCCGCCGGCCGAGAACTGGGCACAATCACGGAACGGGATGTTGTACGCGACCAGCACGGGCACGGTTCCCTTGGCCCGTCGAACCGTCGCCCCGACCGACTGCTGGACCTCGGCGGGCGTGCCCTTCGTGAACCACACGGCCTGGGGTGTCTCGACGAGGGCCTCGATCAATTCGGCGTCGGCTTTCTGGCCATTGCGATGCAGGTCGCTGATCTGAGCGCGCGCCCCGTCATTCGGCTTGGGGACGTAGAGCCCGCTGTCGTCCTTGACCTTGGCTCCCGCGATCGAGGGTATCGCCAGCGCCGTGCCAAGCAGCACCCCCAGCACGACGATCGACAGACGGCGGGAGGTTCCTGTCATCCGGGTCCATCCTTTCCGTACCCTGCACGCTCAGTCGTGGGAGCGCTTTCACAGTCGAGGGGCGCTCCCGAGGTGGATGAGGAAGGGCCGGTTCCGCCGTGCCACTGCGAGGCGAGTCGACCCGTCACGGAGCTAAGGGCTAGGCAGTCAACGGGATCGACCTTGAGGGCTTCCGGCTCATGCTCCGTGAGAGCGCTCTCACGGAAAAGGATGCACCCGCGGGACCGGCCAGGTCAAGACGGCAGCTCGTCGCAAGATCGGGCCTCCGGCTGCGCTCAGGCATCCAAAGAGCAGGCGCGGCTGACGACGTGACCAGACCAGGCGCGGATGGCTCAGGCAATCCACGCGGGATGCTCAACCGCCAGCATTCGCCGCGGCGGTCGCTCCTAGCAGGACGGCCTGCGGCGGGAAGTCCTCGCAGTACTGATAGCGATGCGCCAGGGCGATCCGGCCGCGCTCGGCGATGACGAACTCCCCCGGGAGCTGCCAGGGATCGTCGACGACGGCGCGCTCGGTGCCCGCCCGCGAGCCGATGAGCTTGTCGGCGGTCGCGCGATCATTCGGACGCCACGGGAAGTCGTGGAGGACCTGGGCCGGCGTGCCCTCGACTAGGCCGAACGCCTCGTAGGTCACGCGGTTCGGGTCGCAGAGGATCGGGAATGGGTATCCACGCCGAGCGGCGACCTCGGCCGTTCTCTGCGGCTCAGCCTGGGAGACTGCGATGGTTGTGGCGCCCGCGGCGTCTATTGCCTCGAGCTCGTCCCGCAGTCGATCCCATCGCTCGGACAGGCATGAGCACCCGAAGTGGCGGAGAAACATGAGGTGAACCGGCCCGACCGATAACCACTCGTCGAGACGCCGGACGCGACCAGTCGCATCGGGCAGTTCCACCCTCGGAGCTCGGTCACCGACCTGCGGTGGGAGTCGTGACCAGCGGGTTCGGAGTGGGCCGCGAAGGAAAGCTGTTAGCCAGCGGGCTTCGGCCGCATCGTGCCGGTCGCCTCCGGCCGAGGCTACATGGTCCCTGGCCATCTCCTGGACCCCAGCCTCAAGAATCATGGACCCTCACCAACCTTCTCCTTGGTTCGCGGCGATCGACCAGTCGAGCCGATCGGTGGAAACCGCCATGGCTCCCACCGATCGAGATGCGTGACCTACTGGACCGAGACCTGGATCAGGCCGTCGAGCGCCGGATCGACGGTGACGTTGTCGTCGCCGCCGAGGGTGCCGATGATCAGCCTGTCGAGAGCCGCGTCGGCGTGGGTGATCCGCACGAAGGCGGCCAGGCCACGAACCTCGACGGCAGCCCCATCGGCATCAGCCGAGATCGAGTCGACGTCGGCCGTCCCGAACACGGTGACCTTGTCTTCCTGATCGTCGGAAGTCGAGCCGCCAAGGGCGGCGGCGAGATCGACGTCGACGCGCACGAGGTCGGTCCCGGCGACGTCGTTGACGATGACGGTGTCGGTCCCGCCGAGCGGGCGGACGTCGATCGCCTCCACGTCGTCGAGGTCCATCACGATGTTGCCCTGGACTCGGGTAAACAGGACCCGGCCGCTGCTGGCCGTGGCGGCCATGATCTCGTTGGCGCCGAACCCGTTGAATACCTGGGTGTCGAAGCCGCGGCCGCCCTCGACGACGTCAGAGCCGTCACCCTGGTCCCAGACAAAGGTGTCGTTGCCGCGACCGAGGAACGCGATGTCGGCTCCCTGATTGCCGTCGACGAGATCGTCGCCATTGCCGCCGTCGAAGACTTCGGCGCCGCTGCCGCCGATGAGCGTATCGTCGCCGTTCCCTCCGCTGAGCCGTGTCGGCTTGGTCGTCGTGAAGGGACCGTTGATCTGGTCGATCCGAACTGTGTCGTTCCCGTTGCCCGCCCGGACGTCGATCGTCTCGAACGTGTTTAGGTCGAAGCTGAAGTCCGCGACACCGTTGTCCCCGACGTCGACCTGGAGCTGGTTTCGATCGATCGCGCTCAGGCGGAGAGCGATCGTCTCCGAAGATTGAGCACCCGAGATGCGCAGTGCGCCGTCAGCCACGTCCGCTTTGAGGGCCGGCGCCGCCATGACAGCGGGCGCCGTGCTTGCGGCTGCGATGGCCGTCAGCGCGACGGCGAGCAGCGATGTCTTTCGGTTCACGTTGTTCTCCTGTCCTGGCCTCCTCTCGTTTCGTCGGACCACAGTTGGCCGGGATCATGGAAGACCGAACGACGGCCATACGTCGGGACGACGTCGACAGGTTTCACGGGCGAGCGTTGGATCACCGAAATCGCGGATCGGCTCCTGAGTATCGGGCGCTCTGCGGCCTGGGCTGGCGGGAGCGGCTGGCAGGCGGCAGCGCGAGGATCAATCCACCCCGCCGGAGACGTGGCTCCGGGCGTCGGCCGCTCACGGACCTCGCGCTCATTCGATGCCGGTTTCGGCTGCCCTCCTCGTCGACCCCTCGAGGATGCTCGCCGTCACCCAGCCGGTTCGAGGCCGCCCATGAGCTTGCGCAGGATGGGCTCGAGTTGTGCGATCTCCTGTGCATCGAGACGCTCGAGCAGCTGACGATCACTGATCGCAACGGCGGCGACGGCGGCGTCCACGACTTCGAGACCCTGATCGGTCAGCTCGACGATGACACCCCTGCGGTCGTCGGGGTCCGGCAGGCGGCGGACGAGTCCACGGCGCTCGAGCCGATCGATCCGGCTCGTGATCCCGGCCGACGACAACATGAGCCCACGACTGAGCCGTGTCGGCGAGAGCCGATGCGGCGGGCCAGCGATCCGTAGCGCGCTCAACGCACCAACCTCGCCCCGACCAAGTTCGAATCGACTGAAGACTGTCTCCTGTCGCTTGGCCAGGAGCGGTCCGATCCGGCTCAGGCGAGCGGTCACCTGGAGCGCCCCGATCTCGAGGTCGGGGCGGGCATCGCTCCAGCCGCCGAGGACACGATCGGTTTCATCGTCGTTCATGAGGAACAGGGTAGCGCACTCGCGTACTTTCACGCTAGTATCTAACTCGCGAGATACTTAGTTAGGAGCTTCATACCCAGATGGGAACAATACGATGACAACCGAAGGCATCGAGCCCGACGGCTTCGCCGGCGTACCGACCGGCCCCGACCCCATCTCCGACGCAACCCTCGTTCGGGCCGTGATCGGCGGGTCCGAGGATGCGCTTGCGGCCCTCTACGACAGACATGGCAGCGCCGTCTTCGCCGCCGCCATCCGAGCGAGCAACGATCGCGCGATCGCAGCGGAGGTCGTCCAGGAGGCCTTCCTCGCTCTGTGGGATCGGGCCGAGATATTCGATGAGACGCGCGGAGCGCTGGCGGCCTGGCTCGTGACGATCGCCAGGAATTGGGCGATCGACCGCATGCGAGCGGCCGCCCGCCACAACCGAGCGATGAGCTTTTCGGCGTTCGGCGGCGCGGAGCGCGAGGATCGCGCGATCGGCGATTGGCTCACGGCTTCTGGCGAGCTCATCGCGGCCGGCGGGCCGGAGGCCCTTCCGGAGGTCGCCTTGGCCGACAAGGAAACGCGTGCGTCGATCGAGGATGCGCTCGCCTCGCTGGCCCCTCTGGAGCGTCGGGTGATCGTCCTCGCCTACGACAGGGGCCTGACGCAGTCCGAGATCGCGGCCTCGTTGGGCTGGCCGATCGGGACCGTGAAGACCCGGACAAGACGCGCCCTCCGCCATCTTCGCGACCGTTTTGAGCTGGTCGGCAGTGGCTCGCTGACACCAGCCGTGGCAGGTCGGGCAGCAGGTGTGGCAGTCCGCCCTGCGCATGTCGAAGGGCCGGCCATTGGGCTGGGCGGATGCCTCGCACCGTGCTAGCTGGAAACCACCGGGCGCCAGGTTGTCGTAGAGGTGACGTCCTGGCAGCTGGCCCGGACGATCGAGCACCAGGATCGGAGACTCAGAGTGGCGACCTATTTGGACATCCACGACATCCCAGGCGTCAAGGCCGCCGACGTCATCGGTGCGCATGAAGCGGATCTCCGCGTCCAAGCGCAATTCCAGGTTGACTACAAGCACTACTGGGTGGACGAGGAGGCCGGCAAGGTGTTCTGCCTCGTCGACGCGCCCGATCGCGAGTCAGCGAACCGCGTCCATCGAGAGGCTCACGGCCTCGTGGCCCACACGCTCCACGAGGTCGAGCAGGGCGCATGACCGGGTCCGTCCAATGCAACCCGCCGGAGTGGAACCGATGAAGGCACGAATTCGTGGCAGAACGGTACATCGATGCTGCGGCGATGGTGGTCTACCACTGTCTCGCGGACTACCGTGAACACCACCGTCCAGGCGGCTTTCTGCCGCCGGCGTTCGAACAACTCGAAATCACCCGCGGCGGCGTCGGCTCCGGGACGGAGTACCGCTTGGTGATGACCGTCGGCGGTCGCCGACGTGCGGTCACCACAGCGGTTACCGAGCCGGTACCTGGACACAAGCTCGTCGAGACTGGCTCGGGCATCGAAACCACCTTTACGGTTGAGCAGACTGTGGACGGCGCCTACGTGCGATTCGATACGGTCATCGACGAGGGTGGCCTTCGGGGAGTCCTGAATCGGTTGCTCGCCGCGCGGATGCTCGGCCCGATCTACGACGACGAGCTCAGGCGGCTCGAGGATCACGCCAAGGGCCATTGGACGACGTTGTCATGACCCGCCGTGCGGCCGGCCTTCCCAGCCGCGGTCCGACGTGTCGCGCTGGCTCGGGGGGCCGCCTCGTCGGCGTCGGGCGCTCCGAAGCTTCCCTTTGTGAGCTGGTCGAGCGACAGTCGGGATCGCCAGCTGAAGCGACTGCCAGCCGTGGCGCTTGACTCTCTGCGGGATGACGATCTGCGCCTAACTACTCTCGGGTTGTGCGTTTGACTCACCCCGGACTCGGCCAAAGATATCTGTCCTCCACGCTCATTTCCGGCGTTTTGACTCTCTGATCAGGAGATCGAAGGATCAATCCTTCCTCGCCAGCCAGCTACCCCGGCTCAATGGGTCGGCAGACTGACCTCGATCACGAGGATCGAGTCCTCGGCACCGATCGCGTAAAGGCGGCCATCCGGACCGAAGTCGTACCAACCTTCGAATTCGAGGCCCTGGCTGGGCCCCGAGGCGCCGAGCAACCGGTGATCCCGATCGAAGACCTGGGCAACGCGGGTCTCGCAGTCGTACACATAGAAGTTGCCGTCACGGTCGACATCCACCGCGCACGGAGCCTGGAACTGGCCGGGTGCCCGCCCACGCTCGCCGAAATCGTCGACGAGCCGACCATCGCGGTCGAGGATGAGGACCTGCGCGGCGGCGTCGTCCGTCAGGACCAGACGGCCCTCGCCATCGATCGCGACGCCGTGATCGAGCGCCTGCGACTCGGGCAGACCTCCGGCGCCACCGCCGAACCGGGCGACGAACGCTCCATCCCGATCGAACTTCGAGAGGGTGAACGAGCCGGCGTCGAGGACATAGACATTGCCGTCGGCATCGGCGTTCAGCTGGTATGGCCGGATGAACTGACCACCGCCCGCGCCGAAGCTACCGAACTTCCGGACGAACGTGCCGTCCGGGTGGAAGACCTGAACGCGGCCGTTGCCGACGTCCGCGACATAGACGAGGCCGTCCGGACCGACCGCGATGGCCGGACCGCCCTGACCTTCCGGGTAGGTGAAGTCGAATTCGCCATCGCCCGTTCCGCGCGCGTCCCAGGTGTCGACGAGCCGACCGTCGGGGGCGACGACGCTGACTGCGGGCCGCCCGTCCAGGACGAACAGGTTGCCGGTCGTCGGCGAGACCGCGATGCCCGCGGCACCGCGGACACCGGTCACGGCCGCATCGAGCCGCGCGACGACGTGGAAGGGATCGGGGACGGCGGCGGCCCCAGACCCGTTCGGCGACGGCGTCCCGAGGGGATCCGACGCGGTGGCGGGGCCGGCCGCGCCGACCTTGGCCTGGTCGGCATAGGCGTGGATCCCACCGTTCGCGTCGGCGCCGAAGACGTATCCGCCGCTCGCCACCAGCCAGACCGATGGCTCCGCCTCCCACGGGATGCTCCAAGCCGGCTTGCCGTCGGTCGATCGCAGCGCGACGATGCCATTCGGCCCCTCGACCGGCTCGACCAGCAGGCCGTCGGCGAGCGCGGCGGGCGTGAATCCGGCGCCGTCGACCGGCTGATGCCAGATGGTCGTCCCATCGGCCACCCGAAGGGCGTAGGTGCCGTCGCCCTGGGTCGGCGCATACAGCGTGCCGTCGACGATCGCTGAGGCACTGACTTGCAGCCCAGACGGGCTCCGGAACTGCGAGACGATGGCGCCACTGGCTCGCTCGATGAACAGGAGCTGCCCGACCGGTTCGCCAGGGTTCTGGATCGTGCTCAACACGATCCTGTCCGGTGTCAGGAGCGGGAAGCCGGCCTCGTCGCTGATCGTCTGCACCGCAGGCCAACGGGCGGCCCCATCCGCGAGGGCGATCGCGTGGAGCGTTCCGCCCGCGACGGTCACGTACGCGGTCCCGTCCGCTACGGTCAGCCGCTGCACCGCGCCGGGTGCGATCCATGACCATCGCTCGGTTCCGGTGGCTGCGTCGTATCCGACCGCGCGATTCGCGCTGCCTGCCACGTAGACGACGCCATCGGCGACCAGCCCGACGTCCTCGACCCCCATCGCCTGCCAGGCCCGAGTGTGCGTCGCCAGGTCGATCGCGTGGAGCGTCCCGTCCTCGCTGGAGGCGAAGAGCATGCCGTTCGCGATGGCCGCCGAGCCCTGGAGCGCGGATCCGGCGTCATAGCGCCACAGCTCGTCGCCCGTGCGGGCGTCCAGCGCGTACAGGCGGCCGTCGTCGCTGCCGACATACAGGACGCCGTCGGCCAGGATGGGATGAAGCCCGATGCCGGCGTCGGCTGTTCGCGACCAGATGCGGACCGGCGTGGTCTGCGGGACCGGTCCGGGCTGCACGCCCGAGCGCGGGCGTCGACCCGATACATCGTCACGTCCGGGATCGCGGCAGGATCGAGTGGCGACGCGGTCGGCTGGGGTACGACCGTCGCGAGCGCGAGCGGACTTGCAGCGCTCGAGGGTGTCGCGACGGTCGCGGGGCCGCACCCACCTGTCACGACGATGAGCAGCATGGCGGCCAGGCCGACCGAGCGGGTGGAGCGGGCACGTAGGCGCATCTGGGGCCTCCGGGGACGGGTCACGGAGCGATGACGGTGAGATCGTCACCGCCGAATCGGCGGCGCGAGATGTCTGCGAGGCTGCCGTCGGCATGCATATCCACGATCGCCGCATCGATGGCCGCGATGACTGCCGCCGACCCGGGCCCGCGCACGACGACCACCCCGCGCTGCTCGTGAAGGATGGGTGGGCCGATCGCCCGGATCGCCGGTCGCGCATCGAGGTCGACCGGCGCGAGGGCAGCGGAGACCGCCGCATCGGCCTCACCGCTGGCAACCTTCGCGAGGCAGTCGTCGTCTGACGCGGCGAGCATCGGGACCGCGCCGACGGGCCGCGCCTCCACGGGGCCGGTCGTCTGGATGCCTGTCCCGCCGCCCAGCCAGTTCGCACCGACCGAGCCACGGACGACACAGATCGTCGCGCCAGCCAGGTCGGCCGCGGTCCGGGCCTGGCTGGAGTCCGCCGCGAGGAGATGGATCGGCCAGAGGTAGTACGGCCGGCTGACCTCGAGCGTCAGCATCTCGGTCGCGGTCAGCGACCGGCCGGGCAGAGCCGCATCCCATGCACCGGCGCCAGCACCGGCGATCGGCCCATCACCAAGGGTCGCCTGGACTGCCGGCTGGACCCCGAGACGAGTGGCGAGAACGCCCGCCACGTCGACGTCGAAGCCGCCCTGGAGCGCACCGTTGATGACGACCTGTGGATACTCGGACCGGACGGCGACGCGCAGGACACCCGCGGCGCGGACCCGGTCGAGCGTCTGTTGCTCGAGTTGGCGCTGACGTTCGATGATCGCCCCGGCGGCGAGGGCGCCACCGATCAGCGCAAGCGGTCAGACCAACGACGGCCGCGATCAGGAGCAGCCGGCGCGGGGCGCGCGGACGATCTGCCCGGCGCGCCAGCCAGCCGGACCGCGGAACGACCGGCGCGCGGTCCACTCGGAAGCCGAGCTCGCCGACGAGGTCCTCGTACAGGCGGTCAAGGAAGGCAGGATCGGGCGTGGCCGGATCGGCGATCCGGCGGAGGCCCTCGAGCCCTCGTCCGTCATGCATCGTCGGACTCCTCGTAGATCGCCCGGAAGCCGGCGCGACCGCGGCTGAGCAAGGCCTCGACCGCGCCTTCGGTGCGATGCAGCGCGGTCGCGACTTCCCGGACGGGCAGGCCGTCGACATGGTGGAGGATCAGTGCGGCACGTTGTGCAGCAGGGAGCCGGTGTAGCGCATCCACGATGTCGGCCCGCTCGTCGCCGGCGCCTGGTCCCGGGCCCACCGTGCCGCCGCCGACCGGGATCTCGCGGACGATCAGGCGCAACCGTCGGCGCTCTTCCCGTTCCTCCTGCCGGAGATGGTCGATGAGGCGGTTGCGACCGATCGCGATCAGCCAGGTGATCGGATCGGATCGGCCGTCGAATGAATCCCGATGGCGGACCGCCTGGACGAACGTCTGCTGGGTGAGGTCCTCGGCGAGCGTCGGGTCGCCGCCACACCGCCCGAACAGGTAGGCGTACAGCCGGCGGGCGGCGACGTCATACCAGGCCCGGAACGCCGCTTCGTCCGCGAAGATGCGCTCCAGCTCGAGCCGCCGATCCGGTTCCGCTCGAGGTTCCACCTGGTCTCCAGTTGCCGCCAGCGCCGGCCGGGACGTTATGCGCTTCGACGATCTTGCGAGTTCGCCGTCAGGCGGCGGCCGCCAGTGCGGCACAGTCGACGTCGAAATGGATGACCGCGCGGTCCACGCGAACGGTGCCATCCGCGGCGACGGTCAGCGTGAATCGCTCGCTCAGGCCACGGAACGGGCCTTCCCAGAAGGGCTGCACCGAGTGGATGACCGCTCGCTCCGAGGTGGGATCGAGGTTCTGACGAAGGCGATAGACGTTGTGGCCACGCCAGGTCACGCCGCGGAGTGCCGTCGGCACGGACGCGTCGTCGTCGATCGTCAAGGTGTAGGTGACGGACTCCTGGACGTTGACGTGGGTCGGCCGGTTCGGGTCGTTGGTGAACGTCCAGTGGATCTGGCCCGTCGAGGTGAACGTCGCACCCCAGCCACAGATCATGTTGTCGTGGAACACGCCGTCCAGCGACTCCCTGCCAACGCCCACGACCTGGCCGGCGGCGAACGCCGGTCCGGCGAGAGCCCCGACGAGGACCAGGCTCGATCCCGCGATGGCGATGACCCGTGCGACGCGCCTGCGGATTGCATGCATCGGAACCACCTCTGCGTCTCCCGGCCCGTTGCCGGCCGGATGTGCAGGTTGGACGTCGCTCGTGACCGATTGCCTACGGTCGCACCATCGGGTCGTCGCAGGCAACGTAGACTCTCGCGAAACTGCCGAGGGAGACCCACTTGATCGTTCGCCGCCGCCACACGGTCGTCGCCGCATGGCTCGCGTTCCTCTTCGCCTGTGCGTCGATGCCCGCTGCCGTCCTCGCTGCCGCACCGGACGTGCGCGAGCTGGACCCAGCGACCGTGGCCGTCGACGGCTCGATCGCCGATTGGGAGGCGCCCTTCGGCGCGGGCAACCCGAACTACCTGGCCGACATGTTCCAGGCCGGCAAGCCGGAGAAGCCGGTCCTCGCGACGGCCTACGGCCAGTACGACTGCGGCACCGGGACGATGTACGTGATGGTCCGCACCGAGCCGGGCTGGCAGATCGTCCCGAATGGCGGCGACAACTACGTGAAGATCGGCCAGACCGACAAGCGCGTCGACGGCAACTCCGGGAACGACGGGACGCCGCCGGACTTCGAATACTTCCCGCAGCTGGTCGGCTGGGAGGCCTCGTTCCAGATCCCGCCCGGCGCGTACACGGGTGACGACGGGGCGCTCAACATCCATGCCCAGGTGCTTCCCCGCTTCGTCCTCACCGGCGAGACCGCCGCCGTCGAGAACCGCCGGCTCGATGTCGTGATCGACTGCTCCGATGTCCCGACGCCGACGCCGTCGCCGACCGCCGACAGTCCGACGCCGATCCCCACGCCATCGCCGACCCCGAGCCCGACGGCGAGTCCGACGCCGTCGCCGTCGCCGACACCCACCACCGGACCGACACCGACCCCTGCGCCCAGCCCGACCGCATCGCCGACGCCGAGCCCGACAGCGTCGCCGACGGCGTCACCCACACCCACGCCGAGCCCCACACCGCTCCCCACCCAGACGTCGGCTCCGACACCGACCCAGACCATCCCGCCGGAACCGACGCCTGAGCCGCCGGTCCGCCCGCTCATCGTGGCGAAGATCAACGACCAGGGAACACCGGAGTTCGATGACGACGTGCTGTTGCCCGGCGCGACGTTCGAGTTCCGCCTCGACAACGGCAACGGGATCTACGAGCCCGACACGGCCGATGCGCCGGTCCTCGAGACGATCGTGGCCGAGGAAGGCTTCGCCGTCTTCCATCCGCCCGCTCCGGGTTCCTACTGGGTGACGGAGTCGTCCGCGCCCGAAGGCTTCGACACCGCCGAGCCGATCCTGGTCCCGTTCTCCGCCGCGCAAGCGCAGCAGAACTGCTCGGTGATCGGGACGATCGTGACCTGCGTGCCCGACGACGACCTATCGGGTGGGTTCGTCCTCACCTTCGTCAGCGACTCGCCGACCGGCGGGGCATTGCCGACGACCGGCGAGATCACCCCGCCGGCGACGGACGTGGCTGACTCGAGGCCGGCGCCTCGCGTCCCCAGCCTGCTGGTGATCCTCGGCGTGCTGGTCTCGATCGCCGCCGGTGCGCTCCTGCTCCGCCCCCGGCGCGACCGCGGTCGCTGATCGTTCGCTAAGGAATCTCCGCCAGACGTCCACCGTTACCGGCACCTGGTCGACATAGCCTTGTGTCCGGCGCCCTGGTGCATCGACGAGGCTCCCCCCTCTCGTCGCTGCAGACCGGGGCGCCGTTCATTCTCGTGTGGCTAGACCTCCCGCACCGTGAAGTCACGTGGGCTTGCGCCCGCGATCATCTCGGCGAGGGGTCGGCGCACCAGGATCTGCCGAAAGCACTGCCATCCGTCGCCGAACCACTCCGGGCTCGCGGCGATGTCGACGTCACCCAGCGGCGGCGTGATGCGCAGTGGAGGGAGCGCCCCGAACGCGAGGGGCATCCATCGCCACACAGCTCGGTCAGACCCTTACGCGGAGCACGATGGAGCCCGGTCTGATCGTGCCTGGGCATGCCGCACGACCGACACCAACCGTCCTCGCCGTACATCGGCGTCAGACCCCACGAGTCCTCGGGCCAGGGCCAACCGCGGTTCTTCCTGAGGTAGAGCTCGACGAAGTCGTTCACGATCGGCGATCCTCCCGCGAGGCATCCGTCCCGGTCTCCGTCGACGCCGGTACCTGCATGAGCATCATCTTCGCCGTGACCGCGACGAGGCCGGTCGCGTCGCGGGCCAGCGTCGTCAACACGGCGACGGCCTCCTCGACGCACACGCGGCGGCGCACCAGTTCAGCCGCCGCCGCATAGCGGACCTCGCGCGACGGATCGGCGAGGAGCGGCCGCAGGAGTGCGGCGACGTCGCCGCGCTCCGCCGTGTCGTCCGCGATCCGCTGGCCAAGGTCCGTCTGCGCCGTGGCACGCCGAGCGTCGGCCTCGCGGATCGCCTCCCAATAACCGGTCGCCGTCGCCGCGAACGCGGCCCGGGCTGCCGCCAGGTCGTCGTCGGTGGTCATGCCGACCATGGTTGCCGGGCGAGGGATCCGAGGTCGCCGTCGGCGACCGCCTGCAGGACCAGCCTCGCCGTCGCCCGGTCGGAGGTCATCCGGACCGGAGGGATGGCAGGGTCCTCGACGTTCTCGAAGACCAGCAGGCCATCCGGGAATGCGCTCACGGTCCAGCCGGACTCGTGGCTCACCGCGATATCCGGGTGCTCGGGATCGTCGATCTCGAGCTCCTCGAGCAGCTCGTCCAGCCAGCCATCCGCCGGATCGGATAGTCTCGGCTCCGGAGCGCCTGGTGATGACGAAGCTCACGGAGCCATGACCGGTACGCGGACCTGGTCGGCAGTCGGAGCGGTAGACAGCTCGGGTCCCTCGTGACGGCCCTGGTCGACCGAGCGTAGCCGGTGCTCGTCGGCGTCGTCCAGACAGCCGGGGCGTCGATGCCCCGGAATTAGAACGGCCGGCCCGAAGGCCGGCCGTTGCTCGGTGCGAAGGTACGGGTCAGACCGCGGTCAGACCGCGCAGCTTGCGGCTGCGGCTCGGGTGGCGCAGCTTGCGCAGCGCGCCCGCCTCGATCTGGCGGATCCGCTCGCGGGTCAGGCCGATCTCGCGACCGATCTCCTCGAGCGTCCGGGGATGCCCATCCTCGAGGCCGAAGCGCAGCTTCAGCACCCGCTGCTCGCGGCCGTCGAGGCTCTCGAGCACCTTGTGGATCTGCTCGCGGACCATCGAGTCGGCGACCGCCTCGTCCGGTGCGATGGCGTCCTCATCCTCGATGAGGTGGCCAAGCTCCGAGCCGTCCTCGTCGCCGATCGGCGTCTCGAGCGAGACGGTCTGGCGGCCGAAGGCCTTGATCTCCTCGACCCGGGTCGCCGTCATCGGCGTGCCGGGCTCGTCGACCATGGCGGCGGCGATCTCCTCGTTGGTCGGCTCGCGACCGAGGGTCGCGGTCAGGTCACGGGTGACCCGCGTGACGCGGGCCATCGTCTCGACCATGTGGACCGGGATGCGGATGGTCCGCGCCTGGTCGGCCAGCCCGCGCTGGACCGCCTGGCGGATCCACCACGTGGCGTAGGTCGAGAACTTGAAGCCGCGCTCGTACTCGAACTTGTCGACGGCACGGATGAGGCCGGCGTTGCCCTCCTGGACGAGGTCCAGCAGGCCCATGCCGCGGTTGACGTACTTCTTGGCGACCGACACGACGAGGCGCAGGTTGGCGCTGGTCAGGTGGTCGCGCGAGCGCTTGCCCTGCTCGACGAGCAGGCCACCGGCCGTGCTGCCCTCGGGCGCATCCGGGCGGAAGCCCATCGCGCTGAGCAGCTCGGCGTCGTTGCCCGCAGCGATCCAGCGATCGATGGCCGGAAGGGTCACCTCGTCGCGGGTCCACGCGAGCAGTTGCTGCATGGCCGCCACTTCGCCGACCGGCGACTGGCGCCGGCCCATCTGGTAGTGCGTCCAATCGAGCAGCTCGATGAAGGCCTCGGGGTCGAGCGCCGAGTCATACGCCACGCGCAGCTCCTCGGCACGGATCAGCAGGTCGACCGCCTCGCCTTCCGCCGCCTTGGCGGCCTTGGGCAGCCCGAGCGACGGGACCGGCATGAACAGGTCCATGGCCGTGTCGTCGCGGAGGGCGTCGGCGACCAGGCGCTGGGCCTCGTTGCCGTAGGGCAGGGCGTACTGCGTCTTCGAGGTTCGGGTCCGGGCCTCGGTCTCGTGGAGGGTCCACTCGCGCAGGCTGAGCACGGCCTTGGCCGGCTCGGCCACGATCTGGCGGCCGAGCTCGATGCCCTTGGCCAGGACGACCTCTTCCTCGGCGGTCAGCAGCGGCACGCGCGCGATCTCGCGCAGGTACAGCCGGATGCCGTCCTCGATCTCGAGCGATGCGTCATCGGCGACGACCTCGTCGGGAGCGGGCTTGGCGACCTCGGCCACGACGGGCTCGGCTGCGACGGTCTCGATGCGGTCGGCGATGGCCGCGACGTCGATGGCCGCCGGCGAGGCGTCCTCGACCGGATCGATGGTGGTAGTGGGGGTATCGAGCAGGATCAACGTGTCTCCATGGCGCGACGGCGCCCGAGCCGAAGCCGGGTGCCGGGATGTGATGTGGGGAGCGACCGGTTCTGGTCCCCGCGCCCGTCCTCCGCCGACAGGACATGGGGAGAGGCGTGTCAAGTCTTGACACGCCTTCGTGACCCATATCCTACGCCGCGAGGGGGTGTTTTGACAACCCCCTTGCCGATATCGGCGCGGTGTCGGTTCCTTAACTCGGCCGGCCGGCTAGCCTTGCGCGCGGCCCTCGTGGAGCAGCGCAACGGACTTGTCGATCCGGCGCTGCCGGGTCTCCGGCGTCTTCGCACCGTCGATCGACAGGACGTGCCAGCGCTGGTTGCTGTACGAGATCGTCGGCCAGAACGCGGCGGCCGCCGGGTCAGCGGCGATCGCTGCCGCGAAGTCGTCCGGGACCTCGACGACGCGCGGCGCGGTGTCCAGCTCCAGGTCGACCTCGATCTCGTCGCCGGCCTTGACGCCGGCGGCCTCGCGGTTCTCGGCGCTCAGCGGCAGCATCGAGATGTCGCCGTAGGCGGCGATGGTGCTGCGGTAGGTATGGCCGTTGATGGTCACGCTGACCGGCGGCTTCTTGCCCTTGCCAAGGGCCACGACGACGTCGTTGGGGACCTTGAAGCCGGTCGCCGTCTTGCCGCCGAGTTCGACCGTCGTGGTGAAGCGCATCGTCCCTAGTATGGCTCGGTGACCGCCGATCGACCGCGCCCCGAGGAGCCGCCGACCCGGGACGACCGGACGCCGACGCTCGCGGCCGTGCTCGGGTTCTCGCTCGCGCTCGGGATCGGGACGGTCGCCATCCCACTCGTGGCGCTCGATGCCGGGTACGCGCCCGCGACGGTCGGGGCGCTCGTCGCGGTCGCCGCCGCGACGCAGCTCGGGGTCCGCCTGACGCTGCCGTGGCTCCTGGGTCGATTCGCGGACCGGTCGCTCATGGCCGTGTCGGCGATCGGACTGGCCGGGACGTTCGCCCTGCTCATCGTCTCGACCACCTTGCCCGTCTTCGTCGCCGCCCAGCTGCTGCAGGGCGGCTCACGGGCGATCTTCTGGACGAGCAGCATGACCCACGTCGTGCGCGGGCCGGGCTCGTCGGTCCGGCGGATCGTCGATGTCAACGTGGCCGGCAACCTCGGGACGCTGAGCGGGCCGGCGATCGCGGGGACGCTGGCGATCGTCGGCATGCCGCTGGCGCTCGCGGCGGCCGTCGGGGCGGGGCTCGTCGCGTCGCTCCTGTCGCTGCGGCTGCACTCGTTACCGGCATTCGATCGGCGGCGGTCCGCCGGCACGTTGGGGTTGCTTCGACGGCCGGGGGTCGACGTGGCGTGCTGGGCCGGGATCATCGGTGGGGCATGGTGGGCGATGGTCGGCTCGTTCGTCCCGATCATCCTCGTCGGGGCCGGCATCGGGGCGACCGGCGTGGGCTGGTTGACGACCGCATCGGAAGGCGCCGGGATGGTCGCGCTGCTCGTCCAGCGGCGCATCTCCGGTCGAGCGCGGATCGGCCGACGGCTGGTCCTGGCGGCGATCGTCGTGGCCGGTGCCCTCGCCGGCATCGCCCTCTGCCCGCCGGTGCTCGCCGTCTACGCGGCCCTCCTCATCGTCGGTGGGGCGGCCAGTGGGACGGCGACGACGCTTGGGCCGGCGCTCGCCAGCCTCGCCGCCGGCCCGCACGAGCAGGGCGACGCGCTGGCGCTGTCCGGGACCTTCCGCGCGGCGGCGTTGTTCGTCGCGCCCGCGGTCGTCAGTGCGGCGGTGGCGACCCTGGGGATCGGGTCTGCGCTGGCGGCCCTGTCGGGCGTCATCCTGTTGCCGGGGGTCGTCATCGCCGGGCGATCGCGTGGCGTGCGTCGTGCCGCCGGGTCGACTACGGACCGCTGATGGCCCCGATGACCGCATCGCTGAACGGTGGCCACGCCTCGAGCGCCCAAGGACCGTAGTCGCGATCGGTGAGCACGACGAGGGCACGGTCGAGCGCCGGGTCGACCCAGATGAACGTGCCCGATCCGCCGAAGTGCCCGAACGTCGCCGGGTCGTTGCGGGTCCCCGTCCAGTGCGGCTGCTTGCCGTCGCGGATCTCGAAGGCCAGGCCCCAGTCGAGGACGTCGTAGCGGGCGACGGCGGGGAGGACACCAGGCAATCCGGGCAGGACGACGTGGGTGGCCAGGTCCCACGTCGACGGCCGAAGCAGGGTCGGACGGAGCAGCTCGCGCGCGAAGGCGACGAGGTCATGGAGCGGACCGTGGAGCCCCTGCGACGGGCGCTCGATGAGCGTCGTCCGTGACATCCCGAGCGGGTCGAGGACCCGGCGACGGAGGGCGGTCTCGACATCCGCGCCGTCGCGCTCGGCGAGCAGCGCGCCCAGCGTGTCGAAGCCGGTGTTCGAGTAGATGCGGCGGGTGCCGGGGCGTCCCTGGATCATCGTCCCGTCGAACGCCAGACCGGATGCGTGGGCCAGAAGGTGACGCACGGTCGCACCCTCGGGCGCCGGTGCGGGCGCAGGTTCGTCGAGCGCGATGCTGCCCGCATCGACCGCGGTGAGCACCGCCACGCCGGTGACGAGCTTGGTGATCGATGCCCATCGGAAGACGCGGTCGGCATCGCCGTGCATGGCGACGGCGCCGGCGGGTCCGACGATGGCAGCGGCCGCATGGTCCGCGTGCCACGTGTCTGCCGTGGCGAGGACGTCGGCGAGGGTGGACGGGTCGGTCACGGCCCCGATGCTAGCCGCACCGGGGCCGGACCGGGTCAGGTCGCCGGCGTTGGCGTCGGCGTCTCGGTGGAGGGTGTGGTGGATGGGGTCGACCCGTCGTCGCCATCGCTGCCATCGGCACCACCATCGGCACCTTCGGGACAGTCCGGCTTGGTCGTGTCGGTCGTACCGCTCGGTGCGCTGGTCGAGTCGTCGGTGGACGGCGTCTCGGTCGCGGACGGGGCGGTGCTGGCGGACGGCTCCGGGCTGGCCGCGAGGACGACGGCGCTGCCGCCGACCACGAGCAGGCCGATCGCCAGGCCCGCGGTCAGCAATCCACGGCGAAGGCCACCGGGGCCGCTGGACGCCGTCGGGGCGGTCTGGGCCGGCGGCGGGACGGCCACCGGCTCGACCGGCCCGGGTGGGGTGAGGGGTTCCATGTTCGGTGCTCCGCTAGGGGGTTGGTCGCCTGCAGGTGAGCCAAGCCTGCCCGGCGCCCCTGAGAGGTCTCTGAGGCGTCATGAGTTCGTCGCATGAGCGGCGTACGATGCCGCCATGTGGTCCTTCTCCAAGCCCCAGTCCGTCCCCTCCCCCGCCGAAGCCCTCCCCGGTCGACCGGATCCCATCATCACGCCCGGCATCCACCGGGTCCTTGGCACGCCCATCGCCGGACCGTGGCCGGACGGCACCCAGGTCGCCGTCTTCGGCCTCGGCTGCTTCTGGGGCGACGAGAAGGACTTCTGGCAGGTCCCTGGCGTCGTGTCGACGGCGGTCGGCTATGCCGGCGGCCACACGCCCAATGCGACGTACCAGGAGGTCTGCTCGGGCAAGACCGGCCACGCCGAGGTCGTCCAGGTCGCGTTCGACCCCGCGAAGGTCTCGTACGAGCAGCTGCTCAAGGTCTTCTGGGAGCTCCACGATCCGACCCAGGGCATGCGCCAGGGCAACGACGTCGGCACCCAGTACCGGTCGATCATCCTGACGTCCTCGGACGAGCAGCGCCGGCTGGCCGAGGCGTCACGCGATGCCTACCAGGAGCGCCTGACCGCGGCCGGCTACGGTGCGATCACGACCGAGATCCGCGGACCTCGACGCGTTCTACTACGCCGAGGACTATCACCAGCAGTACCTGGACAAGGTGCCCAACGGCTACTGCCCGAACCACGCGACCGGCGTGCAGCTCCCGGAGGGGTTCGCGGTCACGCCGCTCCAGTACGTGGACTGAGCGCCGGAGCGCGACGCCGCGAGGTTGACAGGTCGTCCGACGACCCGGCGTCTACGATGCCGGCAGGAGGGCGCAGGATGACCGACCCGATCGCGGACATCATCGGCGACTACCGAGCGTTCGCGACCCAGCAGCGCGACCGGTTGCTGGCGCGTGGCATCGACATCGCCCCGTACGCGCTCAGCCACCTCGCATACCGGGTGCCCGAGTGGGACCAGTACGTCCAGG
The DNA here is from genome assembly GCA_963776925.1 of uncultured Chloroflexia bacterium. GTDB lineage: Bacteria > Chloroflexota > Limnocylindria > Limnocylindrales > CSP1-4 > SPCO01. The sequence continues at coordinate 423,059 of CAVZON010000001.1, forward strand.
TCCGGACGCTCCTCGAGCGCCACGCGATCGCGAATCGGGAGAACGTCTGGAACGGCCGCCCGATCTCCTTGATCGTTCCCGCCGAGCCGCTCGAGGTCCTGGACGGCCAGGTCGTGCCGCTCATCGAGCTCATCCCGCCCGTCCACCAGCGCGTCTACAAGATGGGGCTGGAGCACCTCGGCGTCGTGGTCGGCGACACGTTCGACACGTTCGTCGGAGCCCACAAGCCCGTCCTGACGGGACAGCAGTTCCAGGGCCCGAACAGCACGCCCGACCCGGTCTACATCCTGTTCGAGGACTTCACCCACGTGAAGTTCTATCGACTGTCACTGCAGGCATCCGTCGAGCTCGATGGTGGCCGGTTCGAGGACGGGTTCCACCACGTCGACGACTGGGTGCCCGCAGCGGCTGGTCACGGCGACCGGCCCCAACCCGCTGCCGCGCTGACGTCGACCGTCAGGCTCCGCCCACCGAGGCCTAGACTCCGGGCATGGCGCATCCTGCGGATGGACAACGTCGGCATCGTCGTCGACGACCTCAAGGCGGCGATCGAGTTCTTCGTCGAACTTGGTCTGGAGCTGGAGGGCGAGACGACGGTCGAAGGCCCATCGGTCGACCGCCTCATCGGACTCGACCAGGTGCGGAGCGACGTCGCGATGTTGCGCACCCCGGACGGCCACGGGCGGATCGAGCTGAGCAAGTTCCACACGCCGCCGGCGACGGCCAGGTCGCCGCAGGCTGCGCCCGTGAACACGCTGGGGATGGGGCGGATCATGTTCGAAGTCGACGACATCGATGACGCGGTCGCCCGACTGCGCGACCGCGGGGCCGAGCTCGTCGGTGAGGTCGTGCAGTACGAGCAGAGCTACCGCCTCTGCTACCTCCGCGGCCCCGAGGGCATCCTCGTCGCGCTGGCCGAGCCCCTCAGCTGAGGCAGCGTTCGTCGATGACGTGGGAAGCAGCGGGAGGTTCGACCATGGGCGTCCTGAACGACAGCCGGGTGTTCCCGATCCTGCTCTCGCTGGACCTCGACGCGACCCGGACCTTCTATCACGACGTGCTCGGGCTCGAGATGCTGCGCGAGGATCCGGGCGACCGGCATCGTCTTCGGCGCCGGCGACGGCACGCGGCTCGTCGTCACCTTGAGCACCGTCGGCACGATGGACACCCAGACCCAGATGGCCTGGCTCGTCCCCGACATCCGCGCGGCGGTCGCCGAGCTTCGGACGCGCGGCGTGCGGTTCGAGGAGTACGTCGCGCCCGACCCCGTGACGGTGGATGGGGTGGCCGACATGGGCCATTCGTGGGCGGCATGGTTCATCGATCCGAGCCGGAACGTCCTCGCCGTGGTCCAGCCGAAGGCATAGCGTGATCGCCCGGTCAGGGTCCCGAACGAGTCAGACGCGGGGCTCGGCCTGCGGCTCCGACCCGCCCCAGTAGCGCCAGGTCCATTCGCCGTCGTCCTGCCCGAACACGCCCGTCGTCCAGTAGGGCACGACGTCCTCGATCCCGTCGCGATCGACGGTGACGGTGCCGAGGATCCGCGCCCAGGCGAACTCGCCCCGAACCCAGACCTCGACCTCCTCCGGCGTCCATCGATAGCGCAGCTGGGTGACGCCTTCCGCCATGCCAGCGGCCATCTCCGGTCCGGTGACCAGCTCGCCAAGCCCGGACCCGGCGATGCCGATGTCGGGATGCGCGAAGAAGCGCGCGGTGCCGGGCTCCCCGCTGGACATCGCGGCATACGTGTCGGCGATGAGGGCACGGATGGCGGTCGCCGCTGGATCAGTCGGATCGGTCATGGCCGAACCCTATCCGGTGGCCGACGTCGATGCGGCTCCATCACGCTCGAGGGCGTAGACCGGCCGCTGGCCGTCGAGTCCCTTCAGCTCGTGCAGACCGCGGTCACCGAAGCGGAGGCCGGACCCGTCGAGCAGGTCGCGCGTGGTCCCCGACACGAAGACCTCACTCGGTCCGGCAAGCCCCGCGATCCGGGCTGCGGCATGGACGGCGACGCCACGGGCGTTGCCGCCGACGAGCGTGATCTCGCCGGTATGGAGCCCCGCCCGGATCTCGATGCCCAGCGGCCTGACCGCCTCGGTCATCGCTGCGGCGCAGCGCACGGCGCGGCCCGCGCTGTCGAACAGCGCGAGGAAGCCGTCACCGGTCGTGACCACCTCGCGCCCGCGGAACCGGTCCAGCTCCGAGCGCAGGCGATCGTTGTGCTCGAGCAGCACCCGCTGCCAGGTCGTGTCGCCCAGGCGCCCGAGCGTCGCCGTCGAATCGACGATGTCGGTGAACAGGATCGTCGCCAGGGTCGCGCTCGTCGTCCTCGTCAGGGCCGACCCCGAAGCTGCGCGCACTCGCGAACTCGACGGTATCCCAGGCCGCGTCACCGATGACCCAGGCGTCGTGCCCGGGCGGGATCTCGTAGGCATCACCGGCGACGACATCGAGCTCGGTGCCGTCGTCCATGAGCACGTGCAGGTGTCCGGAGATCACGTAGCCGACATGTCGGTTCTCGCACGACCGCGTGTGGACGACCGGAGCGACATCCTTGGACCAGCGCCAACCGGGTTCCCAGACGTATCGCCCGAGGGTCGTCTCGTCGAGATTGACGACGTCGATGCGACCAAGCGTGAAGCTGCGGACCTGGTCGGGCGTGGAGAAGCTCTTGCGCTGCAGACGGGGCACGGGCGCCATTCTGCTCCGCGCGGCCCCGGGATGCTCGGCTGCGCCGGGCGTGTCCGCGACGCCGCGCGAGACGGCGCGGGACGCGCGATGATGCGGCAATCGCCGGAGCCACGACAGACGGACCGGAGGAGCCCACGTGCACGACCTCGCGAGCGAGCAGGACATCGCGACCGTTCCGAAGGTCGAGCTCCATGTCCACGTCAACGGCTCGATCACGGAGGCGACCGCGTCGGAGCTGGCACGGCGCCATGGCGCGGATCCGGTGTCGGCCCTTGGGCTCGTCGACGGGCGCTACCCGGGCCCGTACGCCGACTTCCAGGGTTTCCTCGACACGTACCTGGCCGCGAACGAGTTCGTCCGGACGCCGGCGGACCTGGAAGACGTGGCTGCGGCGTTCGCGCGCGGGCAGGCCGCCCAGCGGGTGATCTACACCGAGGCGATCTTCACCGCGATGATCCAGGTCCGGAACGGGATGGACCCGACCGCCATGTGGGCCGCCCTCCGGCGCGGACTCGCGGCCGCCGGGCCGTCGACCCGCATCGTCCTCGTCATCGATGCCATCCGCCATCTCGGGCCCGAGGAGGCCGACGCCACGCTCCGGCTGGTCGAGGAGGCCGATGCGCCCATCGTCGGTCTGTGCCTGACCGGGATCGAGGACACCATCCCGGTCGAGTCGTTCCTGCCCTTCCGCGCCGCAAGCCGGCGGCTCGGGCTCGGCTTCGAGGTCCATGCCGGCGAGATGGGGCCGCCGTCGAGCATCACGGCCTCGCTCGATGTCCTCGAGGCGGACCGGATCGGCCATGGCGTCACGGCCATCCATGACCGATCGGTGCTCGACCGGCTCGTCCGCGACCAGGTCCCGCTCGACGTCTGTCCGACATCCAACGTCGCGCATCGGCGCCTTCCCGACGCTGGAGGATCACCCGGTCACGGCGTTCTGGCACGCCGGCGCGAACGTCACGATCTCGAGTGACGACCCGCCGTTCTTCGCCACGACGTTGACCGACGAGCTCCGCCACGTCGTCCGCCTCGCCGGCCTGACCCGTGACGACCTGGCCGAGCTCCAGCGCCGTGCCGTCCGCAACGCCTTCGCACCGGCCGCGCTCAAGGCCTCCTTGCTCGAGACCATCGACGCGTGGGTCCGCGATCCGGATGCCGTCCCCGAGGCGTCGATGACGCCCGATGCGGTCGACGGGCAGGTCTACGGCGGCTGATCAGCCAGGTTGGACCGGCCGGCCCGGCCCGACGCGCATGGCGGTCCACGCGGCGTCGATCGGTAGCTCCTGGAGTGGGTGCAGGCCGTGGGCGCCCAGCATCGACACGAGGTAGGCGCGATTGAAGTCGGGACGTGGCCGCGTCGGCGAGCAGATCCACACGGCCGGCGGCAGCGTGAGGACCGTCCGGTAGCGGCGCAGGAACCACTGCACCGTGCTGGCGTTCGACACGAAGATCACGGCGACGGTCGCGCCCGCGTACTCACCCGTCATCCGGACGCTGGGCGGCAGCGGCCCGAGCACGTGCAGCCATTCGATCGGTGAGAACCAGAGTGACGCGCCCGGCCGGATCCCGAGCCGGCCGGCGACGGTAGCCGCGGGCACCGCGATGGACCTCCTTGAATGTCGACGGGACGGCCGCCCTGAGGCGACCGTCCCGTCGGTCTAGCGCTTGCGTCCGTGACGACGCACGGGCTGGTTCAGCTGGCGACCTTCGTCGAGTCGATGTAGCGACGAAGCGCGGACCAATCGCCATTGGCGGCAAGCTTGGCCTGGCGCGGCCAGGACGCGGCGTTGTTGCCGGCGATGAGCGGGGCGCCCGCTGCGGACAGCTTGGTCTCGATGCCTTCCTGGTCCAGCGCACTGAGGTCGGCGAACGTGGTCACGCCACCGGCACTTCAGCGCGTCGGCATAGGCGGGTCCGACCCCATCGATGATGGTCAGGTCGTCACCGGCCGCGGCCTCTGCAGCCTCGACCTCCGGGACCACCTCTTCGACCTCGGCGACCGTCTCCTCGACGACCGGGTGGGTCTCGGCGGCGCCGCCGAGGTTGGACGAGCTCCGCGGCCACGGCGTCGGCCTGGTCCTCACGGACGAGGACGCCGACGGCGGCCTTGCCGCCCTCGAGCTCCGACTGCAGCTTGGCCTTGTCGTCGCCACTCAGGCCGAGGTTCTTGTGGTGGAGGGCTCCCAGGATGCCGCCGCCGATCACGCCGGCGAGCAGCGTGGGCGGCGCGACGACGGCGAGCAGCAGGCCGATGCCCGCACCCTTGCCGACGCTCCGCTTGCCCATCTTGTGGGTCTTGAGCTTCCCCTTGTCATCAAGGACAAGGACGCCGATCGCGTTCAGCTTGACGTCGTCGTCGGCCTTGTCCCATTGCTTCAGCGACTCGACGGCGTCGTCGGCTGCGATCTCGTTGGCGAAGTACGCCAGAACGACGGTCTTCTTGGCCATATGCGCGACCTCCCTGGAGAGCAGCGCCGGGGAACCCCCCCGTCTGTCGATCCACCCTCAGACCGTCCAGTCTACGCCCGCGCCATGCGTTCGCGGACACCGAATCTGCAGGGGCATCGCGCGGGAGCGCCGCTGCCGCATCCGGGTCCCGAACGCGTCAGGACGCGCCGAGGCCGATGACGATCGTCTGGTACGGCTCGAGCGCCGGGACCGGGACGTAGGCGGCGGGATCGGTCAGCGGGGCGACCGTCTCGGTGCCGTAGAGGGCCTCGGTCGCGGCGCCGGCGGTGACGCATGGGATGGCGCTGAGGTCGATCGTGGGCGACTCGGTCGGCTGGCCGAAGTTGGTCACGACCAGCGCGACCTCGCCATCGGCCGCGCGGATCTGGGCGAGGAACGGGTCGTCGGCCGTGGTCAGCAGCACGGTCTCGATGCCGGCGAGGGCGGGGTGCTCGGCGCGAAGGTGGATCAGGTCGCGGTAGGCCGACAGGAGCGAGTCGGGATCTGCCGTCTGGGTCGCCACGTTGGCCGTATCGGCGCCGTCGGACGGCGTCTGCCACGGCTCGCCGGTCGTGAAGCCGACGCCGGGCAGGGTCGACTCCCACGGCATCGGCGTGCGGATGCGCTCGTCCGGCTTGTCGCCCTCGAGCCCGACCTCCTCGCCGTAGTACAGGAACGGGACGCCCGGGCGAGGTCAGCAGGAGGGCGGCCGCGGCCTTCGCCGTCGGGATGTCGCCGCCGAGCTTGTCGATCACCCGGGTCTGGTCGTGGTTGGTCAGGAACACCGCGCGCTGCCCCGGCGGATAGCCAGCCAGCGACTCCTCGAGGGCGGGCACGATCGTCCGTGCGCCACCGGCGTACAGCCCACCGACGACGCTCTCGGCGAAGCCGAAGTCGAAGGTCAGGTCGACGTCGTCGGGGACGTACCCGGCCGAGAACGGCGTGTCCGAGTAGACCTCGCCGACGAGCAGCGCATCCGGCTTGTAGGCCTCGATGCGGTCCTGGTAGCCCTCGAGCCAGGCGTGCGTCTCGGGCAGCTCCTCGAGGGCGGCGCCCTGCTCGAAGAGATGCTTGACCGCGTCCATCCGGAAGCCGTCGACGCCGAGGTCCTCCAGCCAATAGCGGGCGATCGTCGTCGAGCTCGGCCGTGACCTCCGGGTTGGCGAGGTTCAGGTCGGCCATGCCTTCCCAGAAGTAGCTGTAGAAGAAGCGCGACCCGGCCCGATGCCAGACGCGGCCGCCACCGGGCTTGGTCACACCCGGCTCGGTGGCGGACCACTCGTACCAGCTGTCGTGTGCCGAGCCGGGGATCTTGGCCTCCTCGAACCAGGGGTGCTCGACCGAGGTGTGGTTGAGGACCTGGTCGACGATCACCGCGATGCCGCGCTCGTGCGCGGCGGCCACGAACGCCTCGAAGTCCTCGGTCGTGCCGTAGTCCGCCTCGATGGCCTTGTAGTCGGTGACGTCGTAGCCGTGATAGCTCGGCGACTCGGCGATCGGCATCAGCCAGATGCCGGTGACGCCCAGGTCGTCGGTCGTCGACGGGTCGCCGTCGTTCAGGTAGTCGAGGCGCTCGGTCAGGCCGCGCAGGTCGCCGATGCCATCGCCATCCGAGTCCTGGAAGCTGCGAACGAAGACCTCGTAGAAGACCCGGTCCTGCCACCACGGTGCCTCGGCCAGGGTCGTGCCACCACACGCGCCGTCGATGGGTGTCAGGGCGGCCGCCGCGGCCGACGGCGGCGGGGCATCGGAGGAGACGCGCGGCACTGTCGTCGGGGGTGAGGCTGGCGGATGACGAGCTCGTGGCGCAGCCGGCGATGAGCAGGGTCGCCAGCACGGCGAGGGCCCTGGCGGCGCGGCGTGGGGCGGCCGACCGAGCGGTCACGCGCGCAGGATACGCCTCCCGTTCGTCGTGACGGACCCGTTGCGCCCCGGGCGCAGACTCTGTCCATGGACGACCAGTCACGACCTCCGTTCGCGGACGACGAACCGTCGGATGGCACGGACATCGATCTCGGGGAGACGGCCCGTCAGGTCGGGCTGTTCGAGTCGGCCAACGGGCTGCCGCATGGCGTGCTCGAGATCGTCATCGCCATCGGGCTCGCCCTGCTGCTGCTGCCGTTGCGGGCCCTCTGGCGGGCGATGCGCCGCGGCGACGATCCGCGGCAAGGCTGACCGACACCCGGCCGGTCCGGCATCATCGGGACGTGGCCACGTTCTCGCGCCCCGCCGTCCCGACCGCCATGACCGATGGCGGCGTCGTCGCGATCGCCCGCCACGTCCGGGCCGGAACGGTGGCCGGACTGTGCGACGCCCTCGTCGCGGGTGGCATCGGCGCGTTCGAGCTGACGCTGAACGAGCCGGAGTCGGACGCCCTCGCGACCCTCGCCGCGGCCGCCGATCACGTCGCGGCGGGCGGCCTGGCGCTGGCGGTCGGAGCCGGCACGGTCCTGTCCGTCGACGCGGCACAGCGGGCCATGGACGCCGGGGCCACGTTCCTCGTCGCGCCGCACCTGGACGCGGAGGTCGTGGCCTGGGCGGCGGCACGCGGCATCCCGATGCTGCCCGGTGCCGCGACCCCGACCGAGGTCCTGGCGGCCTGGCGTGCCGGGGCGGCCGCGGTCAAGGTCTTCCCGGCGTCGGTGCTCGGACCGGCCTTCCTGCGCGAGCTGCGCGGCCCCTTCCCGGACATCCCGCTGCAGCCGACCGGCGGGATCTCGGTCGAGACGGCGGGCGCATTCATCGAAGCGGGCGCCATCGCCGTGGGCATCGGCTCGTGGCTGTTCGCCGACCCTGACCCCGCCGTCGTCACGGCGCGGGCCCGGCGGGCGACGGCCGCGGTCGCGGCGGCACGCGCGGGTCGCTGACGCCGGCGCGCGCGTCAGCGGGTGGGTCGAGGCGGCACCGAGGCGGTGACCGATGCATCCCATCCGGCGAGCGCATGCCGGACGACCTGCCCGAGTCGCGCTCGCTCCGCTGGATCGCGGTCCGGCTCCAGGAGGTCCAGGCCCGATAGCGCGGCGCCGGCGACGGGCGGCGCCGCGAGCGGCACGATCGTCGACCGTGGCGCCACGGCCGCCAGCCCGGCCGCGATCCGCGCCCAGAACCCGGTCTCCTGTCGTTCGAAAGACACCACCGGCCAGCACCACGTCAGGGTCGGAGCGGGTGAGGTGCAGCCGCCGAAGCATCGCCCCGCCCATGGCGATGACCTCGTCGGCCAGCCGATCGACGATCAGGCGCGCGGCATGGTCGCCGTCCGCGGCGGCGTCGAACACGAGCGGTGCCATGTCGCCGACCCGGGCGCGGTCGATCGACCGCTGTAGAGGCCCATGGTCACAGCCGATGGAGTCCGGCGACCGAACCACGCCGGGACGTCGCGTGACAGCCGAGTCGGCTCGCCACGCCCGTCCGCGGCACGCACAGCGGCGGCGAGACCGGCCCAGCCGACGTCATGGCCACCGCCCCAGTCGCCGGAAACGTCGCCAAGCGCCGCCAGCCGCACGGAGCGGCCGCTCGGTCCGAGCCCGGCGGCGGCGACGCCCGAACCACAGATCACCACCACGCCCCAGCCACGATCCGTGCCGGCGCGCAGGGCCCCGAGGGTGTCGTTGCGAACGTCGACTCGATCGACGAATCCGGTGAGCCTCGAGGGCAGCACGGAGTGACCGCACGTCGACGGGCGTGTCGGCACCGGCAAGCGCGAACACCCCGATCGAGGGCTGGGCGCCGTCCGACCCGGCGGTCGACGACAGCAGGTCGTCAACGAGTCGGTGGAGCCGCGCCATCCCGTCGTCGAGGCCGACCGCCTGGTGCGATGTCGTCGGGCCGCGGACGGCGGCCAGCAGCCGACCCGTCTCGTCGATCAGGGCGACGTCGGTCTTCGAGTTCCCGCCATCGACGGCCAGGACGGTCCTCACGCGACGGCGTCGAGGCGCACGAACTCGGCGCCCCGGGCTCGCAGTCCGTCGATCAGTGCTCGCCAGACCGAGGTCGGCGGCGGTCGTCCACGGATGGAGCAGCAGGATCGCGCCATCGCCGTGCGCGACGGTCCGCTCGAGCATGGCCCGAGCCACGCCACGGCCAGTCGCCCGGATCGCCCAGTCGACCCCCTCGACGTCCCAGCCGATCTCGCGATAGCCCAGGCGCGCCAGCACCCCGAGGACGCGTGGGTCGCCGGCGCCGGCGCCGAACGGACAGCGGAACCACGGTCGCGGGTCCGCGCCGGTCACGCGGGCGATCGCGCCCTCGGCGGCACGGACGTCGGCGGCGATCCCGGTGTTCGTCAGCAGCGGCATCCGCGCATGGTAGAAGGAGTGGTTCCCCACGAGGTGACCGCCGGCCGGGATCGCTCGAGCGAGCCCGGGATCCGACTGGGCCCACCGTCCCTGGACGAAGAACGTGGCGGCGACGTCGGCGGCGGCGAGCGTGTCGAGCACCCGCGCGGTGGCGCCATCCCGGTGGGGCCGGTCAGGTTGCTCGGCGTCGAAGGTGAGGGCGACTCGGAAGGGCATCGCGCCGGGACTACTTGTCCACGCCGGTGATGACGATCCCGCGGGTGAAGAAGCGCTGGGTGAGCAGGAAGGCGATGACCGGGATCACCAGGGTCATCAGCGTGCCCGCCTGGATCGAACCCCGGTTCGCGGTAGTAGATCCCGTTGAACCGCTGGAGCCCGAGGGCGACGGTCTGCAGGTCGGTCTTGCCGGCGGTGTACAGCAGCGGCCCGAAGAAGTCGTTCCAGGAGTAGACGAGGTGGAACACGGCGACGGCGACGACGACGGGCCAGGCCTGCGGGAGCACGACCGAGATCAGCGTCCGGAACGGGCCGGCGCCATCGATCGACGCGGCCTCATCCATCTCGGTCGGGATCGTCATGAAGTACTGGCGCATGAGGAACACGTCGAAGGCGTTGGCGAAGAACGCCGGCACGAGCAGCGGGAGCCAGGTCCCGACCCAGCCGATCTTCTGGAAGATCGTGTAGGTCGGGATGATGGTCACGGCCGCGGGCAGGAAGATCGTCGCGATGAGGAGGGTGAACAGGAGTGAGCGGCCGGGGAACCGGAAGCGCGCGAAGCCGTACGCGACGAGCGTGCACGAGATGAGCGTGCCGATGGTCGACACGACCCGATGAACACCGTGTTGAACAGGAGCCGCGGGTAGTCGATCAGGTCCCAGACCTTCCCGAAGTTCTCCCAGTGCGGCGCGAATTGCCAGATCGGCTCCAGCGTCCGCCACGATCCCTGCCACTCGATCGGCGCCGCATCTGGCGCCGCTGGATCGATGAAGGTGCTCTGGCGGCGCAACGGCTCCAGCAGGGCGAGCTGGCGGATCGTGCCGTCGGGCATCGGCACGTTGAGGATCGGCAGCTCCTGGCCCTGGTAGGAGAACGTCACCGGGTCCGCCGGGTACAGCGGCGAATGGGCCTGGGTGATCTGGTCGATGCTCTTGACCGAGTACGCGACCGACCGGAGCAGGGGCGACATGAAGGCCGCGACGGCGAGCACCGCGATGAGCGTGATGAGGAACCTGCGCGACGAGTCGCCGCGCTCGGGTGGTGGCCGGCTGCCGCCGTGCACGCGGGTGGATTCCGTCGGAGCAGGCGGCTGCCGGCGAAGGAGCTCGCCGTCACCGGGCGTCTCCGGCGTAGAACACCCACTTCCGCGCGGTGCCGAACAGGACGAGCGTGATGATGAGGGTGATCCCGAACAGCAGCCAGGCCAGCGTGGCCCCATACGACATGTTCTGGAACGTGAAGAAGTTCTTGTAGATGTACAGGTTGTAGAACATCGTCGAGCCGCCGGGCTCACCCGTGCCTTCCTGGAGGACGAGTGGCACGAGGAAGTACTGCATGACCGCGACGACCGACAGCACGATCGTGTAGAAGATCACCGGCGTGAGCATCGGGATCGTGATGTGGCGCAGGCACGCCCACGCCCCGGCCCCGTCCATCCGCGCCGCTTCGTACAGGTCGGTCGGAACGCCCCTGAGCGCCGCCAGGTAGACGATCATCCCGGCGCCGATGCCCCACACCTCGATGAGGGCGAGTCCCGGGTACACCCAGCCGGGGTCCTCGAGCCAGGCCGGCGGGTCGGTCACGCCGAACGCCTCGAGGCCGGCATTGATCCAGCCCGTCTCCGGGTTGAGCATGCCGCCCCAGATGAACACGGTCGCCACGAACGGCACGACGAACGGGATGAAGAACAGCGTCCGGAAGACGCTCGAGCCGACGAGATGGCGCGACGCCAGCAGCAGCGCGACCAGCAGCGGGAGCGCCACCGCGACCGGCATCGCGAGCGCCGCGAACTTCAGCGTGATCCCGAGCGAGGTCCAGGCCTGCTGGTCGCCGGCCAGCGTCTGCCAGTTGCGCAGCCCGACGAACTGGAGCGGCTCGGTCTGGGCGAGGTTGATGTTGGTGAACGTGAAGATGAACGTCGCGATCATCGGCAGTGCCGTGAACAGCACGAAGCCGATCAGCCACGGGGCGATGAACACGTACCCCCAGCGCGCGCGCCGCCAGGCCAGCCCGGAGAAGCGGGGCAGGCTGCGCGGTCGCGCGACGCTGGGGGCGACCATCGATCAGCTGCCGCCAGCGTCCCAGATGGCCTGCATCTCCGTTCGCATCGACTCGATCTCGGCATCGAGGTCGAGACCCGGCGTGGTCTGCCACTTCGTGCCGTAGGTGTTGATCAGGTCGAGCGTCTGGTTATAGGCGGGCATGAACGACTCGAAGTTCGGGACATCGGCGAAGGCGACGCCATCCTTGGCGACCTGCCAGTCGATCCCCTGCGGGTAATCGGCGAACTGGGTCTCCAGGAACGCGTCCTGCTTCGACTCGACGGCCGGCATGCCGCCGTAGAGCGCGAGCAGGTCCTCGTTGGCGAGCAGGTACTGCAGCACTTCGAAGGCCTGGTCCGGATTCTTGCTGGACTTCAGGATGCGCCACGTGTCGGCGTTGAATGCGGCCGTCGTCTTGCCCTGGTAGGCCGGCGCCGCCGCCATGTTCCAGTCCATCGCCGGCGTCACCGACGCAGTAGGTCGACCACAGGTAGTTCGTGCTCATGGCGACCTTGCCCGCGCAGAACGGGTAGCCCGCCGGGTTGAGGTCGGTCGTCTCGAACTGGGGTCCGGTCATGCTGAAGTGAGTCGGTCCAGATGCCGTCATAGAAGTGTTTCCAGGCGGCGGCCCAGGCCTCGGGGATCTGGACGGTCTTGCCATCGTCGGCCATGAAGCCGCCGGCCCCGAAGTAGGCACCGGTCTGGCGCAGGTCGTCGCGCTGCGGCTCGAAGCCCCACTGGACGATCTTGTCCGGATCGAAACCTTCCTGGCGTGGCGTCGACGCCGTTCTCGTCGACGGTCAGGATCTTGGCGATCTCCCGGATCGTGTCGTAGTCCCACTTGCGCGTGGAGCCGTCGGGCATGGTGTAGTCGCTGTTCCACGTCGTCGGCGGCTCGGCGAGTCCGGCCTCGCGGAACATGTCGGCCTTGTAGAACAGGACCGACGGGTAGATGGCGTAGGGGATCCCGACCTGGCCTTCGCCGCCTGCGTTGTAGAGGTCGACCGTCGCCTGCGGGAACTGGCTCATGTCGAAGTCGGATGCCTCGATGTACGGCTGGAGGTCGAGCCACTGGCCGTGGAACGCCTCGGCGCCGCCGATGCCCACGGGACCGACGATGTCCGGGCCGGCGCCGGAGGCAAGCTGCGTCGCGAGCGCGTCGCGAGCGGCCGCATAGATGAAGCCCTCGAACTGCAGGTGGATGCCTTCGTGTGGTCGCATTGAAGTCGTCCGCGACCTTCTGTTCGACCTCGACCTGCTCGGGGGCGTCGCCCGTGCCCAGGCAGCAGTACCAGCGGATGACGACGTCGCCCGGATCCGGCGCCGAGCCGGTCACCGGGAGCGGCGTGATGACCGGACTCGCCTCGGCCGACTCCGCAGGCGACCCCTCCGCAGAGGGTTCGGCCGATGCGACCGCGGTCGAGCTGGATGGCGCGCCGCTTGACGCCGACTGGCCGCACGCCGCGACCAGGAGCGCCAGGACGGCCAGCAGGACGCGCGAACCGCCCGAAACGTTGCTGCCATGCGAGTCTCCTCCGATCTTGTTGCTGGCTCGCTGTGCCGGGCTTCACCTGCTCAGGCCTCCTCTCACTGCCATGGCCTCGTCGTGGGCGACGGCCGCGGATGGGCCGGTCGACCTCACGTTCGACGTAGTAGCGGGAACGATCGCCGCGGACGTAGGTCCGGCCGAACTCGACCGGGCCGCCGTCCGCGGCGAAGGCGATGCCCTCCACGAGGAGGGCTGGGGCACCGCGGCGCTGCCCGAGGAGGCGTGCCTCCCGAGCCCGGAGGAGGACGGGCTCGAGCGCCTCCCGCGTGCGCACGACACGGGTCCCGTAGCCGGTGGCCAGGCGCTCGTAGAGCGACTCATGTTCCAGGTCGCTCGCGAGCAGGCCGGGGAACCGCTCGGCCGGCAGGTGCACCTGCTCGAGCAGGTACGGCTCACCGCCGGCAAGCCGGAGTCGCTCGAGGTAGATGGTCGGCGAGCCGGTCTCCAGGCCCAGGGCGTCGGCGACGACCGCGACGGCCGACTCGGGCCGGGCGGAGACCAGCCGGGTCTCGGCAGTCCAGGCCGCGGGCCTGCATCTCGGCGCTGAAGCTCGCGCTGGCCGCGATGTCGCGATCGAGCCGCGGGTGGAGCACGAACGTGCCACGACCGCGCGTCCGCTCGATGCGGCCGTCGCGAACGAGCTCGCTCGATGGCGCGCCGGACCGTGATCAGGCTGCAGCCGTACTGGTCGGCCAGGTCGCGCTCGGTCGGCAGCTGGTCGCCCGGCGCCCACTCGCCGGCGTCGAGGGCACGGCGCAGGTCGAGGTAGACCTGGTGGTGGAGCGGCACGGGACCAAGCTCGAGACGGACGCGAGCCAACGGGACGGTGCCTCCTCCAGGCGGGTCGGAACGGGCTTGCGCGGGCGCCGATTGCTGATAACGTTATAAGCAATCGTGTCAAGCCCCTGGGCTTGGCCGCGGGGTCGGAGGGGTGGATGGGCACCAAGGTCACGGTCGTCGGCGGCGGGAGCACGTACACGCCCGAGCTCGTCGACGGCTTCGTCCGGCGACGCGATCGACTGGCGATCGATGAGCTCGTCCTGCTGGACATCGACGCCGAGCGACTCGAGGTCGTCGGCGGGCTCGCCCAGCGGCATGCTCGACCTCCAGGACTGGACCGGTCGGCTGATCACGCACGACCGACCCGCACGCTGCGATCGATGGCGCCGATTTCGTGCTCATCCAGCTCCGGGTCGGCGGTCAGGGCGCGCGCCTGATCGACGAGACGCTGCCGCCGACGTTCGGGATCATCGGCCAGGAGACCACCGGCGCGGGCGGATTCGCCAAGGCGCTTCGGACCATCCCGGTCGTCCTCGACCTGGCGGAGATCGTCGAGCGGCGGGCAGCGCGGGACGCATGGATCGTCGACTTCACGAACCCGGTCGGCATCGTCACCCAGGCGCTGCTCGACGACGGGCACCGAGCGGTCGGCCTGTGCAACGTCGCCATCACCCTGCAGCGTCGGATGGCTCGGCACTTCGAGGTGGAGCCGGATCGCGTCCAGCTCGAGCACGTCGGGCTGAACCACCTCAGCTGGGAACGAGCCGTCCGCGTCGACGGCATCGACCGGCTCCCTGAGCTGCTCACCGACGACCTGGACGAGCTGGCCGCCGAGATGCGCCTCCCGGCCCGACTCATCGCTTCGGTCGGCGCGATCCCGTCGTATTACCTTCGCTACTACTACCTGACCCGGACGGTCCTGGCCGAGCAGCTCGACGGGCACACCCGAGCACGCGATGTCATGGACATCGAGGCCCGCCTGCTCGAGCTGTATCGGGATCCAGCCCTCGCCGAGAAGCCGGCGCTCCTCGACGATCGCGGTGGGGCCTTCTACAGCGAGGCCGCGGCCCAGCTCATCGCCTCGCTCCACGACGGACGCGGCGATGTGCAGGTCGTCGACGTCCGCAACGATGGCGCGATCCCGGATCTCGCGGCCGGCGCGGTGGTGGAGGTCCCGGCCGTCGTCGATCGGACCGGCGCCCATCCGGTCGCGACGGCTCCGCTTGCGGCTGACCAGCGTGGCCTGGTCCAGCTCGTCAAGGCGTACGAGGAGCTGACCGTGGCCGCCGCACGCAGCGGCGACCGCAGGCTCGCCCTGCGCGCCCTCACGACCAATCCACTGGTCGGTGCCGAGGTCGCCGAGCGCGTGCTGGACGCCATCCTCGACGCCAACCGCTCGCACCTGCCCCGGTTCTTCGCCACGACCTGAGGGTCCCGGCCGCCGTCACCCGGCTCGAGGCCCGGCCGTCCCACCCGCGACACCGACCCCGCGTCACGCGCCTGCAAGCCAGCTCGACGGCGATGCAACCCCACGAATCGACGATTCCGGCGATGCTGTCGCCCGACACCGTCACCCGCCACGCCCCCGGAGACCAGACCGACCCGTGTCCCACGCCTCCCCCAGCCAGGCCAGGCCGGCTGCCAGCCGATCCCCCAAGCGTCGCGGCCGCTCTGCCGTCGCGTCGATCGCGATCATCGTCTTCCTGTTCCTGGCGGGCGTCGGCGTCATCGGCGCCCTGGCCGCCGTCGGGATGTACAACGCGCTCGCCGCGAACCTTTCGCCCGCGACCGAGCTGACCGAGTACGTCCTGCCCGAGGAGACGGTCATCTACGACCGCACCGGTGAGATCGAGCTCGCTCGATTCGGCGACTACAAGCGCGACATCGTCGACGTTCGAGGAGATCCCGCCGATCATCCTCGACGCCACGACGGCCATCGAGGACAAGACCTTCTGGGAGAACGCCGGGTTCGATCCGCTCGGCATCGTCGCCGCGGGCCTCGACTCGATCCGCGGCAACAGCCGCGGTGCCTCGACCATCACCCAGCAGCTGGTGCGCGCGCGGCTCCTCGAGGAGGACCTGGTCCAGGACGGCGGGCGGACACCCGAGCGCAAGCTCAAGGAGATCATCCAGTCGATCCGGGTGACCCAGGAGTTCTCGGGCGAGACGGGCAAGGAAGCCATCATCACCGCCTACCTCAACCAGAACTACTACGGCAACCAGACCTACGGCGTGAAGGCCGCGTACGAGCGCTACTTCGGCAAGCCGTTCACGGCGGAGAACGTGACGCTGTCCGAGGCGGCGCTCATCGCCGCGCTCCCGCAGTCGCCCTCGAACTACGACCTCGTCCGCAACGCGGTCGAGGAGTGCAACGTCGAGGTCGAGGAGGAGGAGCCGTGCCCCGAGGACGAGCGGCGCCTCGTCGTCCCCGAGGACGCCAAGATCGTCCAGCGCCGGAACATGATCCTCGAACTGATGGCCGAGGGCGACCGAACCCCGGTCACCGGCGACGAATACAGCGCTGCGGACTTCCGCGCGGCCGCGGATGAGCCGGTCGTCCTCGCTCCGCAGCGTGACCCGGCCTGGCTCGCGCCCCACTTCGTCTGGGCGGTGCGCGACGAGCTGACCCGGCAGCTGTGCGGCGAGGACACCGAGGCCACGTGCGACAAGCTCGACGCCGGCGGCTACAGCGTCATCTCGACCCTGGACCTCAAGGTGCAGGGCCCGGCCGAGAAGTGGGTCAAGCTGGCGGCCCGTGTGCCCCAACGCAAGGATCCGGCGGCGGTCGCCGAGGAGCTCGGCTTCGACGAGTATCCCGACTGGGTCCGCAACCTCGAGGGCAAGAACGTCCACAACGGGGCGCTCATCGCCACCGACTACCAGACCGGCGAGGTCATCGCCTACGTCGGCTCGGCCGACTACTACTCCGGCGCCGGCAAGGACGAGTTCCAGCCCCAGTTCGACGTCCTGAGCCAGGGCTACCGCCAGCCCGGATCGGCGTTCAAGCCGTTCAACTACGCCGTCGGCATCGACGACGAGACCTTCACCGCCGGCACGATGCTGATGGACAGCGCCACCGACTTCGGTGGTGGCTACACGCCGTCCAACGCGGACAACCTGGAGCGTGGGCCGGTCCGGGTCCGCAACGCCCTGCAGTTCTCGCTGAACATCCCGTCGGTCAAGGCCATGGGCCTCAACGGGCCTGACCACGTGTTCGACCGGGCCAAGGACTTCGGCATGACCTTCCAGCGCGAGTCGACCGACGCGGGTCTGGCCCTGGCGCTCGGTGTCGCCGAGACCCGGCCCATCGACCTCGCGACGGCGTACGGGACGCTCGCCAACGAGGGGCGCCGGATCGACCCGACGACGATCCTCGAGGTCAACGACCGCAACGGTGACCCCGCCGTCGACCCGTACGTGCCACCGGAGGGCGAGGAGGTCATCAGCCCGCAGTCGGCATTCATCGTCACCGACATCCTGCGCGAGAACACGGTCCGTGCGGTCAACCCGTTCTGGGGCCAGTTCCAGATCCGCGACGCCAATGGCGACTACCGCCCGGCGACGCTCAAGACCGGCACCAACAACGATGCCAAGGACCTCAACGCCTATGGCTACATCGCGCCGCCGACCCAGGAGGGACGCGACGATGGCGCCTACGCCCTCGTCGTCGGCGTATGGAACGGCAACAGCGACAACACGCCGGTGTCGACCCCCAACGAACCGGTCTTCTCGATCGACGTCTCGACGTATGTCTGGGACGGCTTCCTGAGCGAAGTCTCCGCCGACTGGCCGATCACCCGGTTCGAGCGGCCGGATGGCCTCGAGCGCGAGGAGATCGACCCGTTCACGGGCTATCTCGCAAGCGGCGGCGGCGAACCCGAGGTCGAGTACTTCCTGCCGGGCACCCAGCCGACCGACCGCCTGCCGCGCGACACCTGCGGCGTCGACGTGATCCTCGCCGTGGGCGTCGAGGACGACAAGCCGAACTGGATGGACGCCAACGAGGACTGGCTGCGCCGGGCAGAGCGCGGGCCGGGCACCCGCGGCGGCCCGGAGAACACGCGGACGTCCTACTTCTACAACAACGGCTTCAACCCGTACGGCCGGACCTGGGGCGTGCTCGTCGCGGGTGGCGGCTGCGGCGAACCGAGCCCGAGCCCGACCTGCTTCCCGCTGCCGACCCCGGACGCGAGCGGCGCGATCCCGTCGTTCGAGATCCCATCGCCATCGGGCTCCGAGCTTGCGGCGCTCCCCTGCCCGGCCCCGTCGAGCTCCGCCGTCCCGTCCCCGTCGGCGACGGCGACCCCGACGGCCACGCCACCACCGACCGAGACGCCGACGGAGCCACCGACGGAGGCCCCGACCGAGCCGCCCACTGAGCCGCCGACCGAACCGCCGACCGAACCGCCGACGCCGGAGCCGACCGCCGAGCCGACCGCCGCACCGCCGGACGACGGCGCCGAGCCCACGCCGGCGCCCTGACCCAGCGCCGCGGCAGCGGCGTCCTGGTCGCCTCGTCGCGTAGCATCCGGCCGTGGTCATCGAGCTGTCGGGTGTCGTCGTGCGACGCGCCGGTCGCACCATCCTCGGTCCGCTTGACTGGACGGTCGCGCCCGGTCAGCGCTGGGTCGTGCTCGGCCACAACGGATCGGGCAAGACGACCCTCCTGTCGGTCGCCTCGATGCACCTGTGGCCGACGGCCGGCACGGTCCGGGTCCTCGGCGAGACCTACGGCCGCACCGATGCCCGCGACATGTGGCAACGGATCGGCGTGGCCGGGAGTGCGGTCGAAGCGGCGATGCGGCCCGACCTCACGCCGCGTGACCTGATCATGACCGCGCGGCACGGCGCCTTCGAACCGTGGTGGCACGTCTACGACGACGACGATCGCGACCGGGCCGCGGCGCTCGCCGCGCGGTTCGGGCTGGCCGGGCACCTGGATCAGCCGTTCTCGACGTTGTCCGCCGGGGAGCGACGGCGCACGTCCATCGCGCGCGCCCTGATGCCCGACCCGGAGGTGCTGTTCCTCGACGAGCCGACGGCCAGCCTCGACCTGGCGGCGCGCGAGCACCTGCTCCACGACCTGGCCGCCCTCGCCGAGGAGCGGCGACCGACCGCCATCGTCCTCGTCTCGCATCATCTCGAGGAGATCCCGCTCGGCTTCGACCACGTCCTCGTCCTGCGCGACGGCACGGTCGCCGGCGCCGGGCCGATCGACGACGTGCTGCGACCCGACCTCCTGTCCGCGGCGTTCGGCCTGGACCTGGCGGTCGAGGCCCGCGACGGGCGCTGGACGGCCCGGGCTCGCGGGACGACGGCATGACACGCGAACGTCATCGACAGCGCGCACCATCGCCTCGATGACGACCACCGACGAGCCCGAGCCTCCGCGTCCAGCCGACGGTCCGCCACGAGACCGGCCTGGCGGCGCTGTCCGGCGCCATCGCCGCCGCCGTGGCCCTCGGCGTGTCCGAGCTCATCGCCGGGCTGCTGCCGGGCGCCACATCCCTCGTCGCTGCCATCGGCCAGCGCGTCATCGATCTCCAGCCGCCGGGCGCCAAGGACTTCGTCGTCGCCCTGTTCGGGACCAACGACAAGCTCGCCCTGGAGGTCGTGGTCGTGCTCGCCGCGGTCGGCATCGGGGCGCTCCTCGGCATCCTCGCTCGACGCTCGTTCAACCTGGCCGCCGGCGGCTTCCTGGCCTTCGGAGCGCTGGGGTTCCTGGCAGCGCTGGGCGAGCCGCTGGCCAACCCGGTCATGGTCGCCGCGCAGGCCGCGCTGTCGCGCGGGCGCCGGCATCCAGGTCCTGTCCTGGGCATCGGGCCGGCTCGATGCCATCGCCGCGACCCGCATCGACGATGCCGGCAGCCCACCGCTGGCGACCGACCCGCTGCGTCGATCGTTCCTCGTCCGTCTGGGCGCGCTCGGCGTGGCCGCGGTCATCGGCGGCCTGACCGGTCGCTGGCTCATCGAGCGCGGGCGCACGGCTCCCGTCGGGGTCGGGGCGCCGATCCCAGCCGCGACCGAGGTCGCCGCGCCGCTGGCCGCCGGGGCGGACCTGGCGCCGACGACGCCGGGCCTGACGCCGATCGTCGTGCCGACCGACGAGTTCTACCGGATCGACACCGCGCTGCTCACCCCGTCGGTCGACATCGCCTCGTGGTCCCTGCGCATCCACGGCATGGTGGATCGTGAGGTCGTCCTGTCCTGGGACGACCTCGTGGCGATGCCGATGATCGAGCAGTACGTGACCATCGCCTGCGTCAGCAACGAGGTCGGCGGCGGGCTGGTGGGCAATGCCAAGTGGACCGGCGTGCGGCTCCGCGACGTGCTCGACCTCGCCGGCGTCCGGGATGGCGCGACGCAGCTCGTCGGACGGTCGGTGGACGGGTTCACCGCCGGCATGCCGACGGCCTGGGTCATGGACGAGGCCCGCGAGCCGCTCATCGCCGTGAAGATGAACGACGAGGCGCTGCCGCCGATCCACGGCTACCCGGCGCGGCTCATCGTCCCCGGGCTGTACGGCTACGTGTCGGCGACGAAGTGGCTGACCGAGCTGGAGCTGACGACGCTCGAGGCGTTCGACGCCTACTGGATCCCGAAGGGCTGGGCCAAGGAGGCCCCGATCCTGACCCAGTCGCGCATCGACACCCCGCGAGGCGGGGTCAGCGCGGGCCGGGTCGCGGTGGCCGGCGTGGCCTGGGCCCCGGACCGCGGCATCAGCAAGGTCGAGGTCGGCATCGACGGGGAGTGGTTCGAGGCGGACCTGTCGACCCCCATCGCCGACGCGACCTGGGTCCAGTGGGTCGCCTACTGGGACGCGCCTCCCGGCCGGCACGAGCTGTCGGTCCGCGCGACCGACGGCCACGGGGAGCTCCAGGAGGAGATCCCCTCCCCGCCGGCCCCGGACGGGGCGCGTGGCTGGCACACGATCGGCGTCGAGGTCAGCTGACGCCCGTTCGCGCTAGAGTCCAGCCATGCCACGACGCCGCTACATCTTCGACCCGCCCGAACGCTTCGTGGCCGGGACCGTCGGTGAGCCCGGCGATCGCACCTTCTTCCTGCAGGCCCGCGACGGCGGTCGCGTCGTGTCGATCGTGCTCGAGAAGGTCCAGGTCGCCGTCCTCGCCGAGCGCCTCGGCGACCTGCTCGACGAGCTGGAACGACGCGGGATCGAGGGCGTCGAGACGGCCGACCCCGAGGACACCGCCCCGCTGGACGAGCCGCTCGTCGAGGCGTTCCGCGCCGGCTCGCTGACCCTCGGCTGGGACGGCGGGGCGGACCGGATCCTCGTCGAGGCCCGAGCCCAGGACGAGGACGGCGAGGCCGTCGACCCGGATGAGGACGACGACGAGGACGAGGACGGCCCGGACCTGCTCCGGGTGCGCATCACGACGGCCGCGGCGCGGGCGTTCATCGAGCGCGCCGAGCAGCTCGTGGCCGGCGGCCGGCTGCCCTGCCCGCTGTGCGGCGCGCCGCTCGATCCGCGCGGGCACATCTGCCCGCGGCGCAACGGCCACTACGTCAACTAGGCCGAGCGGGACCACCCGATGCTCGACCGCGCCGACGTCCCTCGAGGTCCTGCGCGCGGGCGACATCGAGGTCGTCGGGCGCATCGTCGAGTCGACGAACAACGCGCTGTTCGTCCGCCTGACCCGGCCCTGTCCGGACGGCGTCGGCGGCCCGGACGACCAGCTGGTGCTGGACGCGATCTACAAGCCGACCGTCGGCGAACGACCGCTCGACGACTTCCCGGACGGCACGCTGGCCCACCGCGAGGTCGCCGCCTGGCTGGTGTCGGAGGCGATGGGCTGGGACATCGTCCCCCCGACGGTGCTGCGCGACGGGCCGTTCGGGAGCGGGATGGTCCAGGCCTTCGTCGAGCCCGACGAGGAGGTCGACGTCGTCGCGATGGTCATCGAGGACGACCCGCGGCTGCGGCGCATGGCCGTCTTCGATGCGGCGGTCAACAACACCGACCGCAAGGGCGGCCACATCCTGCCGGTCGACGCGCGGGCGCCACATCCACGGCGTCGACCACGGCGTCACGTTCTCGGTCGTGCCCAAGCTGCGGACCGTGCTGTGGGGCTGGCGTGGCGAGCCGTTCGACGGCGGACGAGCGAGCCGGGCTCGACCGGCTGCGGCGATGTCTCGACGAGGACCCGTTGCTGGGGGCCGAGCTGCGGGCGCTGCTCAGCCCGATCGAGGTCCGCGCCCTGTCGCGGCGGGTGGACGCGTTGCTGGCGGAGGGCCGGTTCCCCTATCCCTCGCCGACCTGGCCGGCCGTGCCATGGCCGCCGTTCTGACCTGACCCGGCCGGGCCGCGGATCTCGACGAGGACCGACCCGGTCACGTTGACCACCGTCGTCCCGTCGTGCTCGACGCGCCAGCCCTCGACACTCGCCGGCGGGACATGGCCGTGGAGCCAGACCGGCGGCCGCGCCCGATCCAGCAGCCAGCGATAGCCGGCGAACCCGACGTGATACGGATCCGCGGCGCGGTCGCCGACCCCGCGCGGCGGCGCATGGCTGAGGACGACGAGCGGGCCGCGGCGCGTCCCGGGCCCGGCGAGCGATCGCCGCCAGCCGACCCGCACGGCGTCCGCCCACGCGCTCGAGTCGTGTCGTTGCCGGTCGCCGTGGCGCAGCCCCGGCCACTCGAGGGCCGCGACCGGCAAGCCCATCGAGCCGATGGATGCGGCCGCTCGAGAGCGGTCCCGGGGCCGAGGCGTCGGCGCTCTCGGCCCACCGACCGCCACGGTCGTGGTTCCCCCGGACGAACACGAGCGGGACGCCGAAGGCGTCGGCCAGGAACCCGAGGTAATCGGGCTCGAGGTCGCCGCCGCCGACGATGGTGTCGAGGGTGCCAAGCCCCTCCCGGTTGGCCGCATGCTCGAGGGCCGGATCCGGGTCGTCCGACACGGCCAGCCAGCGGATCGGGGCGCCGCCTCGAGCGGCGAACGGCGCCGCGTCGGGCCAGTCGATGGTCAGCCGTCTCACCATGGCTCGTCGCCCGTCGGCCGCGCGGCCCCTCGGGGGGTCGACCGCCGCCTCGGTCTCGACCCGGTCGCGCACCAGTCGCGACTCCTCGACCTCCGACGCGAGCGTGGTGATCGGCTCGGTCCGGCGCTGGCCGGGCGGGACGAGCTCGGTCACCGCGGCGTCGATCCCGACCTGACCGGTGTAGAGCGCGAGGGCCACGCGATTGTGGCCGTCCTCGACCCAGTAGCCGTCGCCGTACTTGACGACGTCGATCGGCGGCAGGTCGACGAGCCGCTCGTGGGCACGCCGCAGCCGCTGCCAGCGGGCGCCCCAGTTCTGGCCACGGAACGGCTTGAGCGGCAGGAAGTCGCCGCCGCGCTGCGCGCCGCCACCGACCGCCGTACCCCGGATGTCGGCGACGTCGATGGTCCGCAGGCCGACCTCGACGGGTCGGGCGCGCCGGGAGTCCGGGTGGAGCTCGGGCAGCGAGGGGAGTGGCCGGGCACCCATCCGGCGCACACGCCGGACCCGTCGGCCGGGCAGCTCGCGGAACGAGCCGATCGCGGCGCCGATGGCCTGGCCGACGCCCTCGACGATCGGGTCGGCGGCGGCCTCGGCGGTCGCCCGCAGCCGGGCGAGCGGCGTGGCGGTGGGCGGCGGGTCTGACGACGCCCGGGCCGCCCGGCCGGGATCGTCGCCGCGATGGGTGGGCATCTCGGCGGCAGTGTGCCCCATCCCCCGGTGGGCCGCCCGGGGGAGGTCCGGCTCAGGCACCATGTGCCGCGATGACGGTCGAGCGACGCTGGGACGGCTGGGGCGAGTCGGCGACCCGCGTGTCCCCCACCCCGCATGCGCTCGAGACGCTCGCCGCACTGGTCGGTCCGGGCACGCCGCCGCGCGATGCGAGCCTGGCCGACGTCGTACAGGCCGCGCCGGCGTCACGGCTCGCGCCGGAGCCCGGGCTGTCGACCGACGCCGAGGACCGGATCCGGCACGCCCGCGGGCAGGACGTGTCCGACCACATCGCCCTGCGCTCCGGTCGGCTGCCGGCGCTGCCCGACGCGGTGGCCCGCCCGACCGACCGCGCGGGCGTCGCGGCGCTGTTCGAGCGGGCGGCGAGCGACGGCTGGACGCTGCTCCCCCGCGGTGGCGGCACGAGCGTGGTCGGCGGCGTCACCGTCGTCCCGTCGGAACGACCGGTCGTCGTGGTCGATCTCGGCGGGCTGGCCGGGGTCCACGACATCGACGCGGTGAGCGGCCTGGCGACGGTCGGGGCCGGGACCCTCGGGCCGGCGCTGGAGGCCGGGCTGCGCGACGCCGGCCGACGGCTCGGCCACGTGCCGCAATCGTGGGCGTTCTCGACCGTCGGTGGCTGGATCGCCGACCCGCTCGTCGGGCGCCTTCTCGATGCGCTTCGGGCGGATCGAGGACCTCTTCGCCGGGGGGCATCTCGAGATCGCCGGCAGGGGCCCTGGACCTGCCACCGTTCCCGGCCAGTGCCGCCGGCCCGGACCTGCGCCAGGTGGTCCTCGGGTCGGAGGGCCGCCTCGGCATCGTCACCGAGGCCATCCTGCGCACGGTGCCGCTGCCCGAGCGCGACGTCGTCCGGGCCTACAGCATCCCGAGCTGGGACCGAGCCACTGGCGGTCGGTCGGACGCTGGCATCGGCGGGGCTCGGGCTGTCGATGGTCCGCGTCGCGACCCCCGTCGAGACGTCGACGACCATCGCGCTCATCGGGTCGGATCGCTCGCGCTCGCTCCTGCGAGCGCTACCTCGGCTGGCGTGGCCAGCGCCGGCGACGCCTGTCTCGTGCTCGTCGGCATGGCCGGACCGGATCGGGTCGTGCGGGCCGTCGAGGGCGAGGTCGGGCGCGTGGTCAAGGCGCAGCGCGGGGATCGGGATCCCGCGGCTCGGGCCGGCGTGGGCGCACGAGCGGCTGCAGGCGCCGTACCTGCGTGACGGGATGTGGGCCGCGGGCTACGCCATCGAGACGCTGGAGACGGCCATCGACTGGGCCCGCCTGCCCGCGCTGGCCGACGACGTGGTCGCGGCGCTGACGGGGGCCTGGCGGACGAGGACGAGCGGGTCCACGCCTACGCCCACCTGTCGCATCTCTACCCGAGCGGCTCCAGCCTGTACGTGACCTATGCGTTCCGGGTCGCGGCAGACCCGGATCGACACGCTCGACCGCTGGCGACGGCTCAAGACCCTGGCCAGCGAGACGATCGTGGCGCCACGGCGGCACGATCAGCCATCAGCACGGCGTCGGGCGGATCCACGCCCCGTACCTGGCGGCCGAGAAGGGCGAGCTCGGGATGGCGACGCTGCGCGGGCTCGTCGAGCGGTTCGACCCGCGGGGCATCCTGGCGCCCGGCGTGCTGCTCGAGGACGACCGATGAGCGGGGCGGACCGCATCGTCGCCATCGACGTCGGGACGCAGAGCGTCCGAGCGATGCTGGTCGGCCCCGACGGCACGATCCACGGCCTTGCCCGCGTCCCGATCGTGCCCTACGTCTCGCCGCGACCGGGCTGGGCGGAGCAGGACCCGGATGTCCACTGGACGGCGCTCGGCGAGGCCTGCCGACGGGTCCTGGCCGAGACCGCCACACCAGCGGCCGCGCTCGCTGCGGTCACGCTCACCACCCAGCGGGGCACGGTCGTCGTGACCGACGACGACGGTCGGCCGCTCCGGCCGGCGATGATCTGGCTCGACGACCGACGGGCGACCGGCCTGCCGCCGTTCGGTGGCGTCGGCGGGCTGACCGCCATCGGGTTCCGGGCGCTCTGGGCCTGCGCGACACGATCGATGGCTTCGCCGCGGCCTGCGAGGCCAACTGGCTGCGAACCGCAGGAGCCGGAGACGTGGCGCCAGGTCCGGCACTACCTGCTCCTGAGCGGCTACCTCAGCCATCGGTTGACGGCCGGTTCGTGGACTCGGCCGCCGCCCAGGTCGGCTACCTGCCGTTCGACTACAAGGCGATGCGGTGGGCGGCGCCCGGCCACTGGAGCTGGACCGTGGCTCCGATCGACCCGTCGTGGCTGCCGGAGCTGGTCCCGCCGACGGCACGGCTCGGCGAGATCAGCCCCGCCGCGGCCGAGGCCACCGGGCTGCCGGCCGGCCTGCCGGTCATCGCCGCCGCGGCCGACAAGGCGTGCGAGGTCCTGGGCTCGGGCGCGATCCGGTCGGACACGCCGAGCCTGTCGTACGGCACCGCGGCGACGGTCAACGTCACCTCGAGCCGGTACGTCGAGGCCATCCGCTTCATCCCGCCGTTCCCGTCCGCCCTGCCGGGTGCCTGGTCGATCGAGGCCCAGGTCTACCGCGGCTACTGGATGGTCGAGTGGTTCAAGCGCGAGTTCGGGGCCATCGAGATGGCCCGCGCGGCGGCCGACGGGCGTGGCCGTCGAATCACTGCTCGACGAGCTCGTGGCGAGCGTCCCACCCGGCTCCGACGGGCTCGTCCTCCAGCCGTACTGGTCACCGGGCGTGCGCATCCCCGGGCCGGAAGCCAGGGGCGCGGTCATCGGGTTCGGCGACGTCCACACGCGTGCGCACCTGTATCGGGCGATCCTCGAAGGACTGGCCTATGCGCTGCGCGATGGCCTGGAGCGGATCGCCGGTCGGACCGGGGTGGCGCCGGTCGCGCTGCGCATCGCCGGTGGCGGGTCGCAGAGCCCGGCCGCGGTGCGCCTGACCGCGGACGTGTTCGGCCTGCCCGTGACCCGGATCCATACCCACGAGGCCGCCGGGCTCGGCGCGGCGATCGATGCGGCCGCCGGGCTCGGCTGGTACCCGCGATGTCCCGTCCGCGACCGCCGCCATGGTGCACGACGGCGAGGTCCGGGATCCGGACCTCGCCGTCCATGCGCGCTATGACGATGTCTATCGCTCGGTCTATCGGCCGCTGTATGGGCGTCTGCGGCCGCTGTACCGGGAGCTGCGCCGGATGGCCGGCGCTCGTGTCGAGGGCTAGGCCTTGCCGAAGGCCGACTTCACGGTCGGCGTGTTCAAGTAGTAGAGGATGATCCCGGCGATCACGATGCTGATGCCCTGGCTGAAGATGTCGCCGCCGCTGATGACCAACAGCACGGACCACACCAGGTTGACCAGCATCAGCACGACGCCAAGGGCCCAGGCCCACGGCTTGAGCATCCAGGCGCCATAGGCGAACGCCAGGCTGGCGATCGCGATCGCGATCGACATGATCCCCGCCAGGGCACCAAAGCCGAAGAATGCAGCGTTGCCGGTCGCACCCGCCGCGATGCCACCGAGCCCGAGCAGCGCGACGCCGCCGAGCAGGCCGAGGATCCCGCTGATCGCAGCGAGCGCCGCCAGGATCGTGACCCCCGTGGGTCGTGCCGCCGTTGAACCACTCATGCGTTCGCGCCTCCCTCGGGGCGATCCCCCAGTGGGACCGCCGGATATGGCCGCATCGTACGCGCCGAGTCGAGCCTGACAAGGGGTCCATTTGACGGGAGCGGTGCATCCACGGCATGCTTCCGGGGTCACCGGTCCACCGAGATGGAGGGCACATCGGTCGAGCGCCTCGAATATGGACGCTCCCGATCCCCGTCCCCGGACCACCCGACGCCCTCGGCCTCATCACGGCCGTCCGGAGCGTCACGTCGCGCAGCCGACGACCCAGTGACGTCGTTGGCGCGCAGGAATCGAGAAGAGAAACCATCCGATGATGACCCGTACCGCGACCTCGACCTATGCCGGTCGAGCGAGCAACATGCGCCGGCTGCGCCGTCGCGCCCATCACGCCACGGACCGGCTGTTCTGCCGGACCAATGGCTGCCCCAGCTTCCTCGTCGTCGACCCGGCGACCGAGGTCGCGACCTGCCCGGTCTGCGGCTACCACCTCCGGCTCGACTGAGCCACATCGGGCGGCACGTCGCCGCCTGAGCGTCAGCCGGGGAACGCGCGCTCGAGTCGCGCCAGCTCGGCGTCCACATCGAGCCGTGCCCGGTGCTGCCGGTTCGTCGGCGCTTCGGCGTTGACCCGCTCGATCGCTCGATCGGTCGCCAGCACGGTCGAGCGCATCGCCGACCGGAGCCGGTCCCGCTCGGCCGGCCGCGCCCGTGTCGCCCGGTCCATGAGCGCGTCCAGGCGATGGAGCCCCTCGCGGGCTTCCTTGTCCGATTCGATCCATGGCGGCGCCATGCCCGCGTCACGAAGCATCCGGTAGGCCATCGCCCAGTCGCCGGCCGCGGCATCGTCCTCGGCCGGCAGCGGCGCGCCCTGGTGCGGCAACCCGTCGAACCGGCCGTCGGCCATCGCCTCGCGGATCTGCCGCTCGACGAGGCTCTCCCACGTCGTCTCGGGCCGCCGCGTGCCATC
Organism: uncultured Chloroflexia bacterium; assembly: GCA_963776925.1. GTDB lineage: Bacteria > Chloroflexota > Limnocylindria > Limnocylindrales > CSP1-4 > SPCO01. Next base: position 451,409 of record CAVZON010000001.1, read on the forward strand.
CGGATCGCGTCGCGTCGGGCTCACGGCGTCAGCGTAGCCCGCCGTGACCGGCAAGCTGTCAGCGACCGCGGCTAAGGTTGGACCGTGCAACGAGCGACCGACGGCACGATCATACGTCAGTGCCACCGACCTCGTCGCCTTCCTTGCCTGCGAGCACCTGCCGACGCTCGAGATCGGCCGTGATCGAAGGCCGTTGGGAGCGGCCACACCGACGCGCGGACCCCACCGTCCAGCTGATGCAGGACCGCGGTGTCGCCCACGAAGCGGCGCACCTGGAGCGGCTGCGCACCGCCGGTCGCTCGATCATCGAGATCGACACGGACGGCGCTGCGAGGACTCCGGCCGATCACTCCGCGCTGCGGCTGCACGGACCGTCGACGCCATGCGCACCGGAGCGGACGTCATCTACCAGGCGACGTTCTTCGACGGGACCTGGCGCGGCCACGCCGACTTCCTCTATCGGGCCGAGACCGGCCGAGCCCTGGGCTCGGGGCGTGGAGCTACGACGTCGCCGACACGAAGCTGTCGCGTGGCGTCAAGGGCGCGGCGATCCTCCAGATGTGCGTCTACGCCGACCTGCTGGAGCGGATCCAGGGGGTACCGCCGGCGACGATCTCCGTGGTCACCGGCGATGGCGTGGAGCACGAGCATCGGCTGACCGACTTCGCCGCCTACTACCGCCATGCGAAGCGACGGTTCGAGGAGCGGGTCCTCCGTGGCTCCGACGGGCGCGCCACGTATCCCGACCCCGTCGAGCACTGCCACGTCTGTGTCTGGTATCCGACCTGCATCCAGCGCCGGCGCGACGACGACCACCCCTCGATCGTTGCCGGGATGCGGCGGGTAGACACGGAACGGCTGCAGGACGCCGGCGTCCCCACCCTCACGGCACTGGCCGAGCTGCCGCCCGAGCACACCATCCGCGACATGCAGCGCCGCCAGCGCGTCCGGCTCCAGGACCAGGCACGCCTCCAACTCCACGAGCGTCGGACGAAGGAGCGGGTCTTCGAGCTCATCCCGCCGAACGACGACGAGCCCGGACGAGGCCTGGCGCGGCTGCCGGAGCCGTCGCCGCACGACGTGTTCTTCGATATCGAGGCCGACCCATGGGCGCTCGACGGCGGGTTGGAGTACCTCCTCGGCGTCGCGGTCGACATCGACGGCTCGCCGGCCTACCTGCCCTTCTGGGGCCATGACCGGGCCGGGGAGAAGGCGGCCTTCGAGGCCCTCATCGATCTCGTCATCGACCGACTCGACGCGCATCCCGAGATGCACCTGTATCACTACGGTGGCTACGAGTCCGGCGCGATCAAGCGCCTGATGCAGCGCCACGGCACGCGCGCCGACGAGGTCGACCGCCTCCTGCGCGGCGAGGTCCTCGTCGACCTGCTGAACGTCGTGCGACAGGGCGTTCGCGCCTCGGTCGAGTCGTACTCGCTCAAGCAGATCGAGAAGTTCTACCTGCCTGCCCGCGAGGGCCCGGTCACGGAGGCCGGCTTCAGCGTCGTCGAGTACGAGCGCTGGATGCGCGAGCGGGACGACTCGATCCTTGCCGACATCGCGGCCTACAACCAGGACGACTGCGTCTCGACGCTCATGCTGCGCGACTGGCTCGAGGAGCGGCGATCGGAGGCGACCAGGGCGTTCCCTGATGTCGACTGGACTCGCCCGACCGCCCGTCCCGGCGACGCCCCGGAGAAGCTCGCGGCCCGCCTTGCCGAGGTCCAGGAGCGCGTCGACCGCCTCACGGTCGGGCTCCCGGCGGATCGCTCCGAGCACGATCCGGAACAGGCAGCGCGCTGGCTCTTGGCCCAACTCCTGGACTGGCATCGGCGCGACGAGAAACCGGCGTGGTGGCTGTGGCACGACCTGCGCCAGAAGTCGATGGAGGACCTGATCGCGGCGAGCGAAGGCATCGGCGGCCTCGTCTACGAGCGCGACCTCGGCCCACGCAAGAAGAGTGTCGTCCGGCGCTATCGGTTCGAGCCGCAGGATCACAAGTTCAAGACCGGTGAGAGCGTGGTCGACCCGGCACCGATCCACGGGGACTGGGGCAAGGGCGCCGGCATGGTCGACGCCATCGATGACGTCCACGGCACCATCGACCTCGTTCGCGGGCCGAGCCTGCTCGGCTACCACCCGACCGCGCTCATCCCGGGGACGCCGATCGGGAGCGGCCCGATGCCCGCGGCGCTCCTGCGGGTCGCCGATGCGGTCATCGAGTACGGGGTCGACGGTGACGGCCCGTTCCGTGCCGCCCGCTCGATGCTGCTGCGTCAGCCGCCCGCGATCTCGGGGCACCCGGCCGGCACGCCGCTCGCACGGCCCGGTGAGACCGCCCTCGACGCGGGCGTCCGGATCGCACCGCACCTCGACCGGACCGTCCTGCCCATCCAGGGTCCGCCGGGCACGGGGAAGACGTACACGGGCGCGCGGATGATCGTCGCCCTGCTCCAGGGCGGACATCGCATCGGGATCGCGGCGCAGTCGCACAAGGCGATCAGCAACCTGCTGGCCGAGGTCTGCGAAGCCGCCGACGAGGCCGGGTTGCCGATCCGGGCCATGCAGAAGTGCGACCGGGCGGCAGATGCCGTGGATCTGCCGGTCGTCGACATCACCACGGACAACGACACCGTCGTCGCCGCACTCCAGTCCGGCACGCACGCCATCGCGGCGGGTACCTCCTGGCTGTTCGCGCGTGACGACATGCTCGATGCGGTCGACGTCCTGGTCGTCGATGAGGCCGGCCAGATGTCGCTGGCCAACGTCATCGCGATGAGCGGATGCGCGAGATCGGTCATCCTGCTCGGCGATCCGAACCAGCTGCCACAGGTCAGCCAGGGCGTCCATCCAGAGGGCGCCGGGGCATCCGGTCTGGAGCACCTGCTCGGCGGGGCGACGACGATGGACGATCGGCGCGGCCTGTTCCTCGAGGACGACGTGGCGGATGCACCCGTCCGTGACCGGGTTCATCTCCGACACGTTCTACGACGGTCGCCTGACCAGCCATCCGTCGACGGCGATCCAGCGGATCGACGCCCCGGCCACCGATCTCGACGGCGCCGGCCTCCGGTATGTCGGCCTGGTCCACATCGGCAACAGCAGCGACTCCCCCGAGGAGGCCGAGCGCGTCGCCGACGAGCTGTCGGGCCTGCTGGGCCGGCCGTGGACGGACCGGCATGGCCGGACGCGGTCGATCGGTGTTGACGACGTCCTCGTCGTCGCGCCATACAACGCCCAGGTCGCCCGGATCGCCGCGGCCGTCGAGGCGAAGCTCGGCCCGGCGTGCGGGCAAGGGTCGGGACGGTGGACAAGTTCCAGGGACAGGAAGGCGCCGTCGCGATCTACTCGATGGCCAGCTCCAGCCGCGATGACGCGCCGCGCGACATGGAGTTCCTGTACAGCCGCAACCGGCTGAACGTCGCGCTGTCGCGGGCGCGGGCGGTCGCGCTCCTCGTGGCGAGCCCGGCACTGCTTCGACGTCACGTGCCGGACACCGGAGCAGATCCGGCTGGTGGATGCGCTGTGCCGGGCCGTCGAAGCGGCCACCGACCGATCGCCGCTGCCGGCGATCTCACTGCTCACCCTGGGCCTGGACTGACACTGGGGTCGAGCCCCGGCGATCGGCGCCCCTCCCCTATCATCCGCCGGTGACCGCCTCCGCCACGACCGCCCAGCTCGACCTGCCTGCCAGCGAGCTCGACCGCCTGCGGCGGCGGACGGTGTGGTCGCTCGTGGCGGGCGTCGCCCTCGGCAGCACCGGACACATCGCCGCGGTCACCGTCGCGACGATCGTCGCCCAGGAGATCTCGGGCAGTACCGCGTGGAGCGGCGCGCCGGGCGCGACGGTCGTGCTCGGCGCGGCGATCGGGGCGATCGTGCTCGCCCCGGTCATGGTCCGCGCGGCCGCCGGGTCGGCCTCGCGACCGGCTACGCCGTCGGCGTCCTCGGCGCCGTGATCGCGACGGCCGGGGTCATCGCCGTCGTCGCTGCCGATCCTCCTCGTGGGCACCGTCCTCATCGGATTCGGCAACGCCTCGAACCAGCTGTCGCGCTACGTCGCGGCCGACCTGTACCCGCCGGCTCGCCGGGCATCGGCCCTCGGGACCGTCGTGTGGGGGGCGACGGTCGGGGCGATCGTCGGGCCCAACCTCGCCGCGCCGGCCTCGGCGTTCGCCGAGAGCATCGGCCTGCCGCCGCTGTCCGGCGCCTACCTCGTCCCGATCGTGTTCGTCGGCATCGCCACGATCCTGACGATGGTCGCGCTGCGGCCGGATCCGTACGCCCTGGCCGACCACTCGACCGTCGGCATCGGTGGTGAGCCGGACCGCTCCCTGGCCACCTCGCTGCGGTCCGTCATGCGCCGTCCCAACGTGCCCGTCGCGATCGTCGCCCTGGTCACGGTCCAGGTCGTGATGGTCCTGATCATGACCATGACGCCGCTGCACATGACCGCGCACGACCACGACCTCGCGGCCGTCGGCATCGTCATCAGCGGCCACACCTTCGGGATGTTCGGGCTGTCGCCGATCTCGGGCCGCCTGACCGACCGGTTCGGCAGCGTCCCGGTGATCCTGGCCGGGATGTTCGTCACCGCCGTCGCGGCCGTCCTCGCCGCCGTCGCTCCGCCCGACGGCGGCGTGCTGCTGTTCATCGCCCTGTTCCTGCTGGGCTACGGCTGGAACCTCGGGTACGTCGCCGGCTCGGCGCTCCTGACCCAGGACCTGTCCCTCGCCGAGCGGACCCGACTGCAGGGCCTGACCGACGGACTCATCTGGAGCTCTGCCGCGGCTGCGAGCCTCGGCTCCGGCATCGTCGTCGCGGCGGCGAGCTACGCGGCGCTCGGCCTGCTGGGGGCCGCGCTCGTGGTCGTCCCGGCCATGCTCGTCATCGCCCGCCGCGAGGCCGTCACCCGGCACACGACCGCGCAGTCGGCCCCGTGACGACGGTCCGACCCGGGGCGGGTCAGGCGGGCATGAGCTCCCGGCGCACGACCTCGACGAGCACGGCCGCGCAGGCCTCCACCTCGTCGAGCGGCACGTGCTCGTCGGCCGCGTGGGCGACCCGCACGTCGCCCGGACCGAAGATCACGCATGGCGTCCGCCCCACGTTGACGAACATCTGCATGTCGGCGCCGTAGGGCTCGCCGAGCAGGGCCGGCGCACGCCCGGTCACGTCGCGGACCGTGGCGGCCAGGGCGACCGGCAGCGGGTGGTCGGACGGGACGCGCGCCGAGCCGAACTGTCCCCCGGTGATCTCGACCGTGGCCGGGTGGTCGCGCAGGAACGGGTCCGCGGCGCAGGCCGCCTCGATGCAGGCGCGCAGGTCGTCGGCCGCGGCTGCCGCCGACTGACCGAGCCGGACGCCGTAGCGGCCCTCCGCGACGACGCGATCGAGCACGGTCGAGGCCCACTCCCCGCCCTGGACGATGCCGATGATCGTCGGGTACGGCAGGCCGAGGGCGGTCATGAGCGGGTCGGTCTCGGCGGCGTTCCGGGCCGTCTCGTCGGCTTCGAGCGCGCGGACGAGCGTCACCAGGTTGTCGAGCGCCGAGACCCCCTCGCGCCGCTGCGAGGCGTGGGCAGCCTTGCCCGGGACGGTCAGCCGGAACGTGATGGCGCCGGCATGGGCGACCACGACGTCGAGGTTCGATGGCTCGGTGATGATCGCCAGGTCGCCGACGGCGCCGGCCCGGATCGCGGCGAGCGTCCCCTGGCCACCGTCCTCCTCCGATGGGACGAGGACGACGAGCAGCTCCCCGTCGAGCTGCTCCAGCGCCGCCGCCCGCGCCGAGCGCCCGCAGCGCGGCGAGGATGGCGGCCACGCCGCCCTTCATGTCGCAGGCGCCGCGGCCGTACAGCGCGCCGTCGCGGATCTCGCCGGCCCACGGATCGACCGTCCAGGTCGCCGGGTCGCCGGGCGGCACGACGTCGAGGTGACCGGACAGGATGAGCCGGCGACCCCCAGCGCGACCAGCCCGGCCGATCACGACCGGGAGCGAGGTCCGGGCCATCTCCTGGCCCGGCCAGTCGGGGTCGGCGCGGATCGCCGCCGGGTCCGGCGTGACCACCTCGACGTCGAGCCCGAGGTCGGTCAGCGCGGCCGCGGACCACGCCGCCACGGCTTCCTCCGACCCGGTGATCGACGGCGTCCGGACGAGTGCGCGGAGGTCCGCGACCATGCGCTCCCGGTCGATCGCCGGGACGGCGACGTCAGTCACGCAGGATCGGCCGCGTCATGCAGGTCGGACCACCGGAGCCGTTGATGCCGACCTGGACCGCCGGATAGGTGTGGACCTCGCAGCCCGCAGCCGCCAGCGCGGCGGCCGTGACCGGGTTGCCCTCGGCCAGGATGACCACGCCCGGCCGCACCGCCAGCACGTTGCAGCCAAGGGTCGGGAACTCCTCGTCCGGCACTTCGACGAGGCGGATGCCGAGGTCGCCGAGGAGTTGCCACAGGCCGACCGGCAGCAGCGGCAGGTAGACGACCGCGAGGTCGTCCGCGACCGGGGAGATGACGCTCATGAGGTGGATGAGCTCCGCCGGGCCGCGCCAGTACGGGACATCGAAGACCCGCACGTCACCCCCCACGAGCGCGGTCAGCTGGTCGACCCCGGACTGGTTGGTGCGCAGCGTCCGCCCGATGCAGAACAGGTCCGGCCGCAGCCAGAACGTGTCGCCGCCCTCGATCGTGCCGGGCGGCTCGATGCGGCCGGCGGTCGGGATGCCGGCGGCGGTCGTCCAGGCCTCGAGGATGGCCGGCTCGCCGGCGCGGTTCGGCTTGCCCGGGCGAAGCGGGATGGCACCACGGTCGGTGACGAGCAGCGGGTCGAAGGTGTAGACGAGGTCGGGATCGCCTGCCGGGTCGGTGTCGAGCACATGGACGGTCGGTCCGAGCGAGGCGAGCACCTCGACGAAGGCGTCGTGCTCGCGCTGTGCGCGCTCCAGGTCGACCGGCGACAGGAAGCCATGGGCCGGATCGTCGAAGGCGCGTCCGAAGGCCGGGCACGGCCGCTTCACGAGCACGTCGCGCAACTCGGCGGACATGCTCTGGGCCCCGTAGCGGCGTGCCGTCATCGTCATCCGCGCAGTCTAGTCGCGGGCCCGGCGCCGGAGTACGCTGGGTCGCACGATGGCTGGCTACGCCGTGAACACCCGCATCGAACGGGTCACGCCGCGCCTCGCCCGACGGATCGAGGCAGGCGTCGCGTGGAGACGCGGGCCGCGCGATCCGGTAGCGGGCCCCACGCCCATCGACCTCGCGGGTCGACCCTTCGAGGACGATCCTCGCCGAGCGCTTGGACGCCATCCGCGAGCGCTGGGCACAGGCCACGTTCTTCCTGTTCGACCCTGACAGCTGGCGCTAGGCGCGCCCGGGTACCGGGATCGGGCCGAAGCGGCCGGGGTCGAGCGCGGGCGGCGGGGCATCCCGCCGGCCGTCGATGAGATCGGTCAGCAGCGTGGCGGCCGCCGGACCGGTGGAGATCCCCCACGGACCGTGGCCGGCCGCGACATACAGGCCCTCGACGCCCGGCACCGGGCCGACGAGCGGCCGCTCGTCCTGGCTGAGGGGACGGGCACACACCCGGGTCGCTCCGATCGACGCGGTCGCGATCGATGGCACGAACCGCTGCGCCCGTTCCAGGATCGCGGTGGCGACCAGCGACGCGTCGGGCTCATCGGACAGGAACGCGGACCCGACGGAGCTCCGCCCGCCGGCGGTCACCAGGCTGAAGGCGTGATCCGGATGCTCGTCGCCGGGGGTCACCCCGGTCCAGACCTCCTCGACCACGTGGCCCGGCGGCGCCGCGAGCAGGGCGTCGACGACGACCCCCCACAGCGGCTCGATCGGACGCCACGTCCCGGACGGGTCGAGGAGCGCCGGCGTCCACGGGCCGGCGGCGACGACCACGGTCTCGGCCGAGACGCGGATCCCGCTCGCCGAGCCCGGGTCGATGAGCTCGACGCCGTGGACTCGTCCGTGCTGCACGATCGGCCGCGCGTCGCGCCGCTTCCCGCAGGCGAGCGCCGGCGCGACGCGCATCGTCGGCGTAGGCGCGCGTGGCCGCCAGCGGCTCGACCGGGAAGGCGATCTCCAGCCGGCATGCCGCGACCGCGTCGTGGAAGGCCGGCTCCAGGGCCGTCACCTCGCCCGGCGCGAGGAAGGTCGGCTCGAGCTCCGGCATCGCGGCCTCGACATCGCGGGTCAGCGCCCGCGCGACGTCCGCGTCGAGGGCGGCCATGAGCATCCCGGCCGGCCGCTCCGGGAGGGCGAACGTCCCCCCGGATCGCGTCGTCAGGGCGCGATACAGCGCCAGCGTCTCGCGATAGAGCTCGACCATGACCGGATCGAACGGGTGCTGGACGACGCCCGGAGTTGCGCCCGGACGCCCCCGCACCGATGGTCGCCCGCTCGACGAGGAGCACGGACCGACCCGTCATGGCGAGATGCGCGGCGGTGGCGGTCCCGACGATGCCGCCGCCGATGACGATGACGTCGTGCTGCACCCGGACAGCATGACGCCCCCGTCAGGCTGACGAGGGCGTCCGCTCGCGCGGAGGAGCGCTGATCGATACCGTCCGGACGCCTCCGCGTCGCCGGACGGCCGGGGGTCAGGAGGCGGCGCCGACCAGCTCGGCCGACTCGACCTGGGCGACCTCATCGGCGGCGACGGCGATCTCCAGCCGGATCTCCTTGCCGACGAGCCAGCCACCCTGCTCGAGGGCGACGTTCCAGTCGAGACCCCAGTCCGAGCGCTGGAGCTTGGTCGACGCCTCGAAGCCGGCGTGGCGCTGGCCCCCCATCCCCTGGACGATGCCGGTCAGCTCGACCTTGAAGGTCGCCGGCCGGGTGACGTCCTTGATCGTCAGGTCACCGATGACGTCGAACTCGTCGTCGGCGGTCTGGGTGATGCCGGTCGAGACGAAGGTGATGGACGGGTAGGTCTCGGCGTCGAAGAAGTCCGCCGAGCGCAGATGCGCATCACGGGCACCGAAGTTGGTGTCGACGCTGGCGGCGGCGACGGTGAACGCGCCGCGGGATCGGGTCGGGTCCCCCTCGTCGAGCTCGATCGTGCCCTGGACGTCGTGGAACGTGCCACGGACGGTCGTCACCATCATGTGCTTGGCTGAGAAGTTGACCTGGGTGTGGGCGGCGTCGAGCTTCCAGGTGGTCATGTCGCGTGGGTCCTCCGCGGGGTCGGATGTCCGAGGGTTGACCCGGACGGTGTCTTTTGGTTGACAGCGCAACCATACGCCGATATCGTTGCATTGTCAACGACAGTCCGACCACGACCAGGGTGTAGCATCCGACCATGTCCGTCACGGCGCCGGCAGACCGGCCCCTCAGTCCGCGCGACACGCGCCTCGAGCCGTGGCGCGCCTTCCTCCAGGCGCACGCCCGCGTGACGCAAGCGCCTCGACGAGGAGCTCCGCGCGGAGCACGACCTGTCGTTGGCCGAGTACGACACGCTGCTGAACATCGCCTGGGCACCAGGTCGGCGCGTTCGCATGCGCACCCTGGCGGACAGCATCCTGCTCAGCAAGAGCGGGGTCACCCGATTGATCGATCGGCTCGTCGCCGATGGCCTGGTCGAACGCGACACCTGCCTGTCCGACGCCCGCGGTGCCGAAGCCGTCCTCACGGAGGCCGGCCTGGCGCGCCTGCGCGCCGCCTCGCGCACCCATCTGCGCGGGATCGCCGGCCACTTCCTCGACGTCGTCGACCCCGAGGACCTGCCGGTCATCGAGCGCGCGATGGCGCGCGTCGCCGACCGTGCCTGCCCGACCGGCGCCGACGGCGTCACCTGGCGACCGCCGGACTCGGCGGCCGACGACCTCGACTGACCGGGCGCGGATCCGCGGCCGGCTGCTGACCGGGACGAGCGGGTTCGCCTACCCCGGCTGGATCCCTCGCTTCTATCCGCCCGGCCTGAAGGCGCCGGCCTTCCTTGGCTCGTATGCCGAACGCCTGACCGCGGTCGAGCTCAACAACACGTTCTACCAGCAGCCCACCGCGGCCAAGGTCGCCGCCTGGCTGGCCGCCACGCCGCCGTCGTTCCGGTTCAGCGTCAAGGCGCAGCGCGGCGGCTCTTGGCGGGCCATGCGCGAGGATCCCGAGCCGGGCATGCCCTGGCTGACCGATCCGTATCGTGCGTTCGGCGAGCGGCTTGGCACCGTCCTCTTCCGGGTCCCGGACACGACGAAGCGCGACGACGAGCGACTCGCCGGGTTGCTGGCAGCCTGGCCGACCGATCTGCCGTTGACGCTCGAGTTCGGGGATCCGTCGTGGGCTGCCGACGAGGTGACGGCGGCCGCGGCCGCTGCCGGGGCCGCGATCTGCACCACCGAGTCGCCCGAGGATCCGGAGCCACCGACCCTCCGGCGGACGGCGCCGTTCCTCTACCTCCGGCTGCGACGCCACGACTACACGCCGGACGAGCTGGCGACCTGGGCGGCGCGCCTGGAGCCGTTCCTGGCCGCCGGCGACGACGCCTACGTCTTCTTCCGCCACGACGAGACGGGGCGTGGACCGGAGCTCGCGCTGGCGCTCGCCGAGATCGCCGGGACGGGGACCTAGCTCGCCGCGGTCCTGGCCGGCCCGCGAGCCCTCGGCCGGCCCGAACGCCACGAGCAGGACGAGCCGTTCGGTGATGTCGTGGAAGCGGTGCGGCACGGTCGCCGCGACGAACACGAGCGAGCCCGGCCCGACCGGTCGGTCCTCGTCGCCGACGGTCACGACCGCCCGGCCCTCGATGACGTAGTAGAGCTCATCCTCGGTGTGCGGCGACTGGGGGTCGGTGGCGCCCGCCTCGAGGACGTACAGGCCGGCGGACAGGTCCGGCACCTGGAGGAACTCGTGATACAGCCGCCCCGCCGCGACCCGCGCGGCCTCGACCTCGTCCAGCTCCCAAGCGTCCATGACCGATCGAGCGTAGCAGGCCGTCGGGGCCGATTCCGGTCCCGGCCGCTAGGCTTCGGCACATGAATCCGCCGGGCTCCATCCGGGCCGCCAGCACCCTCGTCGCCATCGCCGTCGTGGTCCTCGCCTGCGGATCCGCGGGCGGAACGCCGAGCGCGATCGTGCCGACGGCCGTCGCCGACCGCCGAACCGTCGCCGACGACGGGTGCCACGCCAGCGGCCTCAGCCTCGGCCACGGCATCGCCGCCCGCGCCGAGTGCCGACACCGCGGTGCCGCCGCCGACCGGGCTGACCCTCGAGTCCGTGGTCGACGGCCTCGAATTCGCCGCTCGACATCGCGACGCGGCCCGGCGACGCCAGCACCATGCTCATCGCCGAGCAGATCGGGCGGCTCCGCGTGGTCCGCGACGGGGCCCTCGTCAGGACGCCGTTCCTCGACATCCGCGAGTCGGTCACGGCCGGCGGCGAGCAGGGCCTGCTCGGCGTGGCCGTCCATCCCGACCCCGCCGATGGCCGCGTGTTCGTCTACTACACCGACGAGGACGAGCGCCAGGTCGTCGCCTCGTACCGGACCGATCCGGAGGACCCGGACCGAGCCCTTGGCCGACAGCGAGCAGCGGCTGCTCGTGATGGATGACCGCTTCGGGAACCACAACGGCGGCGGCCTGCAGTTCGGGCCCGACGGCTTCCTGTACATCTCGACCGGGGACGGCGGTGGCGCCGGTGACCCGCTGGACTCCGGCCGCGATCTCGACTCGCTGCTGGCCAAGATCCTGCGCATCGACGTCGATGTCGCGGCGGACAGCGATCCGCCCTACGGGATCCCTGCCGACAATCCCTTCGTCGACCGGGACGACGCCCGCGGCGAGGTGTGGCTGACCGGCCTGCGCAACCCGTTCCGGTTCCGCATCGACCAGACGACGGGCGACCTGTGGATCGGCGACGTCGGCCAGGGTGAGATCGAGGAGATCGACCTGGCGCCCGCCGGCGTCGGTGGACTCGACTTCGGCTGGAACCTGCTCGAGGGCACCCGCTGCTTCGCCACCGACCCGTGCGACGACACCGGATTGACCTACCCCGTCGCCGAGTACGGCCACGACGAGGGCTGCTCGGTGACCGGTGGCGCCGTCTACCGCGGCACGACCCAGCCCGGTCTGGCCGGCTGGTACGTGTTCGCCGACTACTGCTCCGGCCGGATGTGGCTGTTCGACGCAGACGCCGCGACCGCTGGGGCCGGGACGTCCCTCAAGCCCATCCGTGCGAACGACTCCGACCGCTCGATCAGCGCCATCGCCCCCGGGCCGGACGGCGAGCTGTACGTGACCGATCTCCGTGGCGGCGAGCTGCTGCGGGTGGTCGCCACGACCGATTGAGGCGTCGGGTCAGGCCGTCGTGAAGGTCACCGTCACGGTGACCTCGATCTCGGTCGTGCCGGCCTCCACCGGTGTCGCCGCATCGGCCGCCGCGAAGGCCTGGAGCTTGGCCCGCGGGCTGGGCAGCCCTGGCACCTCGCCCTCCACGACCGACTGCACGCCACGGATCGTGAGTCCGGCCGCCTCGGCCAGGACGTCGGCGTGGACGCGGGCCTCGACCATCGCCGCCATTCGGGCAGCGCGCTCGGCCGGCACCGGGTCGTCCACCCGGAACGACAGCCCGTCCATGCTCGTGGCCCCGGCGCCGAGCGTGCCGTCGACGACGTCGCCGAGTCGGGCCAGGTCGCGGACGGTGACGCTCACGACGTTGGCCAGCTCGTAGCCGGTGAGCGTCGGCGCGCGGCCGTCGCGGTAGTCGTAGCGCGGCTGGACCGACAGCATCGCGGTGCGTACGTCGGCGCGCGGCACGCCGGCGGCCTCGACGGCCGCGAGGATCGCCCCCATCGTCGTCGCGGCGTCGGCCCGGGCACCGGCGGCGGTCGGCCTGGTCACGGCCACGCCGAGGCGCAGCTCGGCGACATCGGGGGCGACGCTGACCCGCCCCGTGCCGCGCACGACGATGGTCCCGGGGTCGGCGCTGGACGGTGGCTGGCGATCGGTCATCGGATCCTCCCCTGGATGGTCCGGGCATGGTAGTCGGCGCATCCGACACGTGGTTGCAACCGGTGCGGGGTGGCCATCGGTCCGGACGCCACCGCCGGGCCAGCACGCTGCCGCCATGGACCGTTCCGGGGTGCTCCGTCGCACCGAAGGGGGCCGGCGGTGAGCCGAGCGCTCCGCATCGTCACCGTTCGCCAGGCAGACCGTGGCCGTCGACAGCGGGCCGCGCAGCGTCGTGGCGCGCGCTGGTCGTTGCCGCTCGGCGCGATCGGGGTGGTCCTTGTCGCCGCCGTCGGCCTGACCGTGGTCACCGGCATGTCCGCGCTCGGTGTCGTCTCGGCTGACCTGCCGGACCCGGACACGCTCCGGCGCCTCGCCTTCGCCCAGCCGACCGTCGTCACCGATCGGTCCGGGACCGTCGAACTCGGTCGATTCCAGCGGGAACGCCGATCCGTCGTCGCATACCAGGACATCCCGACCGTCGTCCTCGACGCCACGACCACGGCCGAGGATCGCAGCTTCTGGGACAACCCCGGCATCGACGTGCCCAACATCGTGTCGGCCGTCGCCGAACAGGCGGCCGGCGAGGGCGAGCGAGGGGCATCGACCATCACCCAGCAGCTGGTCCGGGCCCGCCTCCTGCCCGAGGACGTCGTGGCGCCCGGTTCGGACCGCTACATGCGGAAGGTCAAGGAGATCGTCCAGTCGCTGCGGGTGACCGACACCTTCCCCGGCGACGACGGCAAGCGTCGGGTCATCACCGCCTATCTGAACGAGATCTTCTACGGGCACGGCGCCTACGGCATCGCCGCTGCGGCCCGCATCTACTTCGGCAAGGAGCTCGACGCGTTGACCGTCTCCGAGGCGGCGCTCCTGGCCGGGCTGCCGAAGTCGCCCACGACGCTCGACCCGTATCGCTTCGCCGAGCCGGACGCCGATGGCCGGCTCGTCGTCTCGACGGATGCCGCCCCGGTCGAGCGCCGCGACTGGGTGCTCCAGGGCCTGGCCCTGGGGGCGCACTGGACCGACCTCGAGCCCGACGAACTGCAGGCCGCCCTCGACGAGCCGGTGATCCTGGCCGGTGACCAGCCCGCCACCGTGCGCGGCGGCCAGTTCACGTGGCAGGTCCGCCGGCAGCTGGCATCGATCCTGGGGCCCGACTACGACATCGAGACGGCCGGGTTGCGGGTCGTGACCACCCTCGACATGCGCGCCCAGCGGCTGGCCGAACGTTGGCTCACCGCTGCCGCCATCGTCCCCAACCTCAAGCGCTCGGTCGGCGACCGCGTCCTCAAGGACCTCAAGATCGGACGATCCGACCGGTCCTGGATCCGGGCGCTCCGCGGCAAGGACCTCCACAACGGCGCCCTCGTCGCGATGGACCACCGGACCGGCGACGTGCTGGCCTACGTGGGCAGCGCCGGGTACGCGCGCAACGACCTGGCCAGCCGCGAGTTCGAGCCGAAGTACGACGCGGCCGGGGACGGCGCCCGCCAGCCCGGTTCCGCCTTCAAGCCGATCCTGTACGCAGCGGCGTTCGATGCCGAACGGCTGACACCGGGCAGCCTCCTGCTCGACATCACGACCGAGTTCGACCGGCGCCAGGACTGGGCGCCGCGCGACGCCGACCAGCTCGACCGCGGACCGGTCCTCGTCCGGCGTGCCCTGCAGTACTCGCTCAACATCCCCGCCATCCGGGCGCTCGAGCGGGTCGGCAACGAGACCGTCGCGGACACGGCCGCCGCGATGGGCGTCCGCTTCACCGGCGGCCGGGAGGCGTTCCTGCAGGCCGGCCTCGCCGGAGCGCTCGGGACGGTCGAGGTGACGCCACTCGACCTGACCACGGCCTTCGCGACGATCGCCAACGGCGGCGTCCGGGTCGAGCCGCGGATGATCGACAGGATCGTCGGTGCCGATGGCACGGTGGTCTGGACTGCGCCGGAGCCCGCCGGCGAACGAGCGATCTCGGCCGAGGCCGCCTGGCTGGTGACCGACATCCTCCAGGGCAACACCGACCCCAGCGAGAACCCGATCTGGGCCGAGAAGCTCCGGCTGACCAACGGGCCGGACGGCGAGTACCGGCCGGCCGCGGTCAAGACGGGGACGACCAACGACGCCCGGGACCTCGGCACCTACGGGTTCCTGCCGGACCAGCCCGACGGCGGCCCGGGCCTGACCGTCGGGATCTGGCTCGGGAACAGCGACCACTCGTACCCGCGGTCGCGGCGACCGGCGACATCCCTCACCGCTGCCGCACCGCTGTGGCGGGCCTTCGTCCGCGACTACAGCCGCGACTGGCCGGTGACCGAGTTCAAGCGTCCGGACGGCATCGCGTCCAAGCGCATCGATGCGTGGACCGGGGGCCGGCCCGGGCCGTGGACGCGCGACACGGTCAACGAGTGGTTCATCGACGGCACCCAGCCGGGTCGGCGCGGCGCGGTCGACAAGGACGGGCTGCTGTACCGCGCGATGTGCGGCGGCTGGCGGGTCGATCCGGTCAAGGCCGAGCTCGGGCCCCGGGCGTGGCGGGCGGATGTGCAGGACTGGCTCGCGCGGGCGCGTCGCGGCACCGGCGTCGGCGGCCGGCACGACTCGCGGACGGCGTACTTCTGGGGCGAGTCGTCGTGGGGTGGGCAGCTGGCCGGCGCGTGCTATCGACCGAAGCCGAAGCCGAAGCCGAAGCCGGAACCCAGCCAGGGTCCACCGTCGACGCCGCCCGGACAGCCGCCCGGCCCACCCGGCGGTGGCGGCGGTGGCGGTGGCGGCGGTGGCGGGATCCAAAGCCGCCACCCGGCGACGGCGGTTGATAGACGACTGCAACGCCGGACCCGGCGGCGGGCACGGCGACGGATCGTCGTCGACCGCATCCTCCGCCGAACGAACCGTCACGCTACCCAGGTAGACCGAAACCCATGCGCTCCGAGATGCGCCCCTGGATCGTCCGGGGGATGGGCCTCGCGATCGGGATCCTCGTCATCGTCGGCCTCGTGTTGCTCGGGGTCGCGGCCGGCGGGGTCCTCCTCCTGCTGTTCCTGGCGGTGCTCCTCGCGTCCGCCCTCGAACCGGGCATCGGGACGCTGCGCGAGCGCCTCCCGATCGGCCGAGGGGCGACCATCCTCGTCGTCTACGTCACGTTCTTCGTGCTCGTCGTCGGGCTCGCCTTCATCGTCGTGCCGGCCGCGCTCCGCCAGGCGGAGGACCTCATCGCGGCGCTGCCGCCCTTCTTCGAGCAGGCCCGGGCGTGGGCCGGCGATCTGCGGCCGGCGGCGTTCGGCCGGACCGTCGGGCGCGCTGGTCGAGGAGGTCGCCCAGATCCTGCGGCCCCCGCCGCCGCCCGATCCGGACACGGTCGTGGAGGTCGGGACGGTCGTGGCCGAGGCCACCGTCGCCGTCGCCACGCTGCTGACGGTCGTCTACTTCTGGCTCGTCGAGCACGCCCGGCTCCAGCGCTACGTCCTGGCCTTCCTGCCGGCCGGCAGCCGCGCCGGGGCGCGCGACGCGTGGAACGAGATCGAGACCCGCCTTGGCCTGTGGGTCCGGGGCCAGTTGATCCTGATGGGGGCGATGGGCGCCGCGACGACCGTCACCTACGCCGTCCTGGGCCTGCCCGGCGCCCTGCTCCTCGGGCTCATCGCCGCGCTGACCGAGGCGATCCCGATCGTCGGTCCACTCCTCGGCGCCATCCCGGCCGTGCTCGTCGCCGCCACCGTCTCGCCCGAGCTGGCGGTCGTGGTCGCGCTCGTCTACGTCGTGCTGCAGTTCCTCGAGGGCAGCGTCCTGGTCCCGCTCGTGATGCGCAACACGGTCGGCATCTCTCCGCTGCTGGTGCTCGTCAGCCTGCTCATCGGGGCCGCGGTCGCCGGGCTCGTCGGGGCCTTCCTGGCCGTTCCGGTGGCGGCGGCGATCGAGATCGTCCTGTCCAGGCTGCAGGCACGTGAGACGCCGGTGGCACAGGACCCGGCGGGCATCGCGACGCCCTCCGACGAGGCGCGCGACGCGAGCCGGACGCAGCTCCCGGATTCGGCCGACGCGGCCGCAGCGATGGACTGAGCCGATGACGACGGGGACGCACGACCAGCAACGGCTCGACCGGTTCGTCGCGGACGCGGCACGCATGCTCGGGGGCTCGCTCGAGGTCGAGGCGACCCTCAACCAGATCGCCGACCTGGCGGTGCCCGACATCGCCGACTGGTGCGCGATCGACCTGTTCGACGCCGACGGCGTGCTGGTGTCGGTCGCGGTCGCACACCGCGATCCGGCGATGCGCGGCCTCGTCGCCGAGCTGCGGCGTGACTATCCGGCCGAACCCGGACACGCCGGTCGGGGCGTATCGGGTCGCCCGCGAGGGCCGGTCGATGACCCTGGAGGTGACGCCGGCGATCATCGCCGGGACGGCCCGGGCGCCGCGCCACGCCGAGCTCCTCGAGACCCTCGACCTTGCGTCCTGGATGGGCGTGCCGATGATGGCCGGCGGCCGGGTCCTCGGCACGATCGCCTTCGCCGGCAATCGGGCACGCGGGGCGTTCGGGCACGAGCACGTCGCGGCGGCGGAGGCCCTCGGGATGCGGGCCGCAGCGGCGCTGGCCAATGCCCAGGCCTTCCGCACCGCCGACCGGTTCCGACGAATCCTCGACGCGGTGTCCGAGGCGATCTTCCTCGTCCGCCCCTCGGACGCCGTCGTGGTCGACATCAACAAGGGAGCGCTCGACCTGCTCGGCGCCACACCCGACACGATCGTCGGGCGCGCCCTGACCGCGGTGCTGCCATCGCTCGACCCGGAGGCGCTTCGCGACCTTGTCGCGGCGATCGCCGACGACCGATCCGGTCCGCGCACCGTCGACGCGGTGATCGAGCGCAGCGTCGGACCCGACCTGCCGGTCGAGATCCTCCTCCAGCGGGTCGACCTGCCGACGGACGGCCCGGCCGTCGTCGCCGTCGCGCGCGACATCCAGGACCGCAAGGATGCCGAGGTGCGGTTGCTTCGGCTGGCCGAGGCCGAGCATGCCCGGGCGGCCGAGCTCCAGGCGGTCATCGGGGCGATCGGGGACGGTGTCCTCGTGCTCGATCCGAGCGGCACGGTCGTGCTGCGCAATCCGGCGGCGGCCGAGATCCTGCGGCTCGACCCCGCGACGTACGACGAGCTGCTCGCGGGCTTCGACGACCCGGACGGACATGCGCCTCGGCTCGACCGCCATGGCGGGCCGGTGGCACTCGCCGTCAGGGACACCACGGATCGCTGGATCGAGATCGCGACCTACCCGGTCGGCGGTGAGCGAGCCCCGGAGCAACCCGACGAGACGATCGTGGTCCTGCGTGACGTCACCGAGGCGCGGCGCCGCGATGCCATCCGCGAGACGTTCATCGGCGTGCTCAGCCACGAGCTGCGCACGCCGGTGACGACGATCTACGGCGGGGCGAAGCTGCTCGCCCGGCCCGACTCCACGATCGACCCCGCGACCCGGCGCGCGGTGTTCGACGACCTCGTCGCCGAGAGCGAGCGTCTCCAGCGGCTGGTCGAGGATGTCGTGGCGATGAACCGATTCGGCGAGGCCGACGGTGGCGACCTCGGGCAGGAGCCGGTGCTGCTCCAGCGCGTGATCCCCGGCGTCGTCGCCTCGGAGGCGGCCCGCTGGCCGGCAGCGACCTTCACGACCGACCTGACGCCGGGACTTCCCACCGTCGCCGCCGAGCCGGTCTACGTCGAGCAGGTCGTGCGCAACCTGCTGTCCAACGCGGCCAAGTACGGGGGTGCGGGCGTCGCCGTCCGGGTCGAGGTCGACGCCGTCGGGGACGAGGTCATCACGCGCATCGTCGACGACGGGCCGGGCATCCACCCCGACGACGTCGATCGGCTGTTCGACCTGTTCTACCGCTCCCAGGCGACCGCCGACACGACGGCCGGGGCCGGGATCGGCCTGTTCGTGTGCGCCCGGCTCGTGCGGGCGATGGGCGGCCGCATCTGGGTCGAACCGGGCGCCGACGGCGGCGCGCAGTTCGCCTTCGCGCTGCGGGTCATGCCGGACGACTGACCGTCACCACCAGCGCCGCAGCCGGGCCACGCCGAGGAGCACGATGGCGAAGACGGCCATCGCGCCGACGACGAGGAAGAAGTTGGCCGGCTCGTCGAAGAACGGCACCTTGAAGTTCATGCCCATGACGCCCGGCCAGGACGACCGACGGCAGCAGCACGGCCGAGATGCAGGGTCAACGTCTTCATCACGTCGTTGGCCCGCTGGGAGACGCGGCCCATGTAGATGTCGTACGTGCCCAGCAGCGCGTCGCGCAGCGCTTCGACGTTGGCGAGCGCGCGCATCGATCCGGTCGGTCAGGCCGAGCCACGGCCGACCGAGGCCGTCGTCGATCTCCATCTCCGGGCGGGCCAGGGCCGACAGCGCCGTGCGGTGCGGCGCGAGGGTCCGGCGGATGAAGCCGATGCGGCGTCGGATGGCGACGATCTCGGCGAGGACGTCGTCGCCGGGCTCGACCGCGCAACGCCCGCTCGTCCAGCACGTCGATGTCTCGATCCAGGCCCTCGGCGAGGTGGTAGTAGCCGTCGATGACCTCGTCGACCAGGGCCGACAGGAGGTCGCCGGCGTCGAGGAGGCCCAGCAGGGTCTCGTCGGCCAGGCTCTCGGTGAACCGGTCGAGGGCCAGGACCGCGCCGTGATGGACGCTGACGACCATGCCCGGGACGGCGAGCAGGTCGACCTCGCGTCTCGTGAGGCGGACCCGTCCGTCGTCGGGGTCGTCCGGCTCGAGCGCCTCGACGGTGAGGTGCAGGCGGGCGGCGCCCTGGGTCAGGCCCGGCTCGGCCGGTGTCGGCCTCGATCCGCCGACGCTCCGGTCGGTCAGCTCGAGTCGCTCGGCGACGACATCCAGGCTCGCGCCGGCATCCAGGTCGAGGTCGACCCAGGCGAGGCGGGTGTGGCCGTTCTCCGGGATGCCCTCGCGTGGGTCGAAGTCCCGATCCTCGCCTTCGGCGTCGAACAGCCGCGCCCGCAGGCCGCCGTTCAGCGGACGCTCGCGAGGAGGATCGCCGCGACGGCGGCGATGACGGCGATCAGTCCACTGCAGGATCGCCATCGACCGGTCAGTCGGGCTCGGCGTCGGCCGCGTCGATCGGCGTGCCGGTCGTGGCCGCCAGGGTCGGGCCGTCGTGCTCGGCCAACATCGATGGTTCCCTCCTGGGTGGGTGATCCCCGAGCGCTGTGCCGGATGGTGCCGGCCCGCGCGGCACCGGCCGGTATTCGCGCACGCGTGCGTGCACGCATCACGGATGCATCGCAACGGAAGGCCGCGACGACCTGCGAGGTGCTTGCAAGGTGGCGCGTCCGCGCACCGATCGTGGGCGTTCGCCCGCTGCCGGTAGCCTCGTGAGGCCGCCCGGAGGGGTGGACCGGCCGCCGCCCGCCGGCGGCCCTGCCCACAGCCCAGTTGGAGGTTCCCACCATGTTCAAGCGCGTCATCATGCTCATCGCCCTCGGCGCGGCCCTGGTCGCCTGCTCCCCGGCCAGTGGCAGCTCGGCCGATCCGTCGGTCGACGCCGCCGGTCGAGTCGGCGGCGCCGTCGGCGTCCTGACCCGAAGCACGTCCACACCGAGACGCCCGGTCGGTCCGCCGACCGGGCGTCCTGCTGCCGGAGCGCTCGGTCGGCCCGCCGCGCGGGCGTTTCACGCGCTTGTTACGCGCGGGGCCATCGCTCGTAGTCCGGCCGATACGTGGACACCGGACAAGAGTGATGGCACTCCCGGGTCCCGGGACAAGCAAGACCCCCAGCAGGCGGGTGCAAGGCCCGCACATGGGGAACGGAGGTAAGCAGCGTGAGCATCATCGCGTGGATCGTCCTCGGCGCCATCGCCGGGTATCTCGCCGGGTTCATCGTCAAGGGTGACGAGGGCCTCGGTGTCATCGGGCACATCGTGCTCGGCATCGTCGGCGCACTCGTCGGCGGGTTCCTGGCCAGCGTCCTGTTCAACTCGCAGCCCATCGACGGCCCGTTCGACATCAGCTCGATCGTCGTCGCGACCATCGGCGCCATCCTCACCGTCGTGGTGGTGAGCATGATCACCAGCCGCACGCGGACCGGCAGCGGCCCGGTCTGACCCCAGCGCCGGCCCAACCGGCCGGCACCATCCAACGCGGAAGGCCCACCGAGCGATCGGTGGGCCTTCCGCTATGCCATGCCCAGCCCAGCAACGTCCCAAGGAGGCCATCATGTCCAAGATCCTCGAGTCCATCGATGCCGATGTCCCGGTCCGTGTCGCCTACGACCAGTGGACCCAGTTCGAAGAGTTCCCCCGCTTCATGGAGGGTGTCGAGTCGGTCCGGCAGCTCGATGACACGCACCTCGAGTGGAGCGCCGAGGTCTTCGGCGTCCGGAAGCACTGGAAGGCCGAGATCACCGAGCAGACGCCCGACCAGCGCATCGCCTGGAAGGCCACGGAAGGTGCGCAGAACGCCGGCGTCGTCACCTTCCACCGCCTGGACGACCGGAAGACGCGAGTGACCCTGCAGCTCGACGTCGAGCCCGATGGCACGGTCGAGTCGGCCGGCGATGCGCTCGGCTTCGTCAAGCGTCGAGCCACGGGTGACCTCGAACGGTTCAAGGCGTTCGTCGAGGATCGTGGCGTCGCCACCGGCGCGTGGCGCGGGACGGTCGACCAGCCGGACGTCAACGGGTAACACGGGTGCGCCGGCGGCCGGTCCGGAGCGGGCCGGTCGCCGCCGTCCTGCGACGTCCCTGCAAGCCATCGCCCGTCCGGGACCGACCGACCGAGAGGCCGCCGGCACGACACTGGCAGTCCGTGGCTCCCGTGCCACTGGGGGTCCGGGGGCCACACTTTCGCTGCCCGCTGCATGCGCTTGCCGATCCCGGCGAGAGGCACGGATTCCGCAGCGGCTGACATGCGGTTGCAATGTCGCGAGGCTTCCACGCAGCGGGTGCGCCACGCATCACCTCGTATCGTCAACGGCAAGAACTGACGAACGAATTTCGCCAGGGGAGCGCTTGTGACGGGGCGTCACCCCTAATGGCACGGACGGTCCGGGTCCCCTCCTCGGGCCGTCCGTCGCTGTCTGGGCCAGAAAACCGTCCGAGCACAGCGCACGGAGGTCACACCGATGACGACGACGAACCGCCCGACGTCGGGCACACCAGATCCAGCGAGTCCGAGGGACTCGGCCAGACCGCCCGGACGGTGGCGGAGAACGTCGCCGGCGCCGCCGGCGAGGTCAGCGCCAAGCTGCCCGAGGTGGCCCAGTCCACCCGCGACGCCTTCACCGAGGCCAACCGGATGGTCCAGAGCGGGTCCGACGAGACCCTGAAGCTCGTCGGCGCGACGGCGGTCGGCCTCGCGGTCGGGCTGCTCCTCGGCGGCGCGAACCGGATCCTCGTGGTCCTGGCCATGCTGCCGGCGGCGGTCATCGGCGCCACGCTCGTCGAGCGCATGGACGGCGGCCTGTCGGGCGCGACCGGACGATCGACGACGACCTGAACCGGTCCTGAGTCCGCCGCGGTCGCAAGCGCGCTGCAACGACGCGTGCTCCCGCATCGCGACGGGCGCGCAAGATGCCGCGGACGTACGGTCGATCCACCAACGCTCGTGACCTCACGGGCGACCCACGGAGGACCGCACCGATGGATGACGTGAAGAAGGACTATCGCGAAGGCGAGGAGACGGCCAAGGAGACCTGGCGCAAGGCCGACGGCGAAGAGGACCTGGCCGACAAGGCCGGGAACCTCGGCGACGACGTCCGCAAGGAGCTCGGCAACGCCGGCGACACGATCGACCGCGAGGTCGACGAGCGAACCGACGACCGACACCCCGCGCTGACGACCGCTCCCGCAGTCACCACGACGCCCCCGGCATCGCCGGGGGCGTCGTCTTGTCGCGGCGGTCCGGCCGCCGGCCGTCAGCGGGCCGGGAACAGCCGCTGGTACCGCGCCCGGAACGCGGCGATCTCGGTCTCCAGGGCGTCCCGCTCGGGACTCATCGCCGGGAGCTCGACCAGCCGTCGCTCGGCCGCACGCCAGGCCGACAGGATCTCGCCGGCCGTGAAGACCCTGGGCGCCGCGTCGACGGGCTGCTCGCCGGCTCGAGGCCGACGACGTAGCGGTCGCCCTCGGTGGCGCGGATCGCGAAGCGGACGCGGCCCTGGCTGCCATCGGGTCGCACGATGGTCGACTCGCCGTAGATGTCCGGCGAGCCACTCGGCTTGCCAGGCCTCCTGGAACGCCGCCGACTGCTCGGGATCGGGCCGCTCCGGGGAGAAGGCGCCGGGCGGCAACGCGCGCAGCTCGTCGAGGCTCACGCCGAGCATGGCCAATGCCTCGGGACTGGCATCGAGGGTCCGACCCTGGGCGTCGAGCAGCATCGTCGCCTCGGTCGTCGCGTCGGTGGTCATCTCGTCCTTTCGGTCGGGTCCGGCGTCATCGGCGACAGGGTCGCGGGAGCGCCATCGTCGCGAGCGAGGAGGCGCGCAGTCAAGTCCCGGATCCGTCGGGTCGATCGACTACAGCTCGGGATCGGCGATGCGCGGCAGGGCGAAGCCGAACTCGGCGCCGCCGGTCGGCCGTGGTGCTGCCCAGATGCGGCCGTCCATCAGCTCGACGATGCGCTTCGAGACGGCGAGCCCCAGGCCGGTGCCGGGCGCCCGCTGCTGCGCCAGCGTCGAGCGGTAGAACGGGTCGAACACCGGGGCGAGATCCTCGTCCGTCAGGACCGGGCCCTCATCCAGCACGCGGCACTCGACCTCCAGCTCGGATGACTCGATGCGAACGCGCACCGGGCCGCCCGGGGCCGAGTACTTGGCCGCGTTGCCGAGCATGTTGTCGAGCACCCGCTCGAGCCACTCCGGCTTGACCTCGACGAGGGCGTCGTCGTCGACGACCTCGAGCTCGTAGGTCCGCGTGCGGTCCTTGCGGCGCTGGCGCTCGACCACCGTGCTCGCGGCGCGGTGGAGGAGGACCGGCTCCCGCAGCTGGAGCGCCTCATCCCGGTCGAGCCGGGCGAGCAGCAGCATGCTCTCGATCAGCCCATGCAGGACCTCGGCGCTCTCGGCGATGTCGGCCGCGACCTGGCGGACGCGATCGAGCGGCAGGTCGTCGCGGTCGAGGATCTCGCTCATGCCGAGGATGACCGTCATCGGCGTCCGCAGCTCGTGCGAGACGAGACCGAGGAACTCGTCCTTGACCGCCAGCGCCGAGCGCAACTCGGTCTCGTTGTGGCGGAGCCGGGCCTCGCTGTCGCGCAGGGACGCCTCGGCCTGGGCTCGCTCGAGCCGCGGGAACAGGCGGTAGGCGAGCTCGCGCACGAGGTCGACCTCGTCGGGCCGCCATTCGCGTGGGGCACGATGCCCGACGGCGAAGACCGCGACCCAGACACCATCCCGATGGAACGGCACCCCGATCGATGCACGCAGGTCGAGGGCTCTGGCCACGCGCTCGTCGATGCGCGAGTCCGTGGCGGCATCGCGGATGACGACGGTCTGTCCCTCGCGCAGTCGGCGCGGGATCTCGTCGCCGACGGACGAGATGGCGACCGACGGGGCCGAGGGGCCGATCGTCGGCCAGATCGACCGGAAGGCAGCGGCGTCGCGAGGATCGTCGACCTCGACGAACGCCGACCAGTCCACGCCGAGGTACTCCTTGACCATCCGACCGACGGCCGCAAGGATCGACTCGACCGAGGCCAGGCGGGCCAGCTCGTCCTGGACCTCGTTGAGGAACTCCAGGGTCGACTCGCGTCGCTTGCGCTCCGTCACGTCGCTGGCGACGACCGCCACCTGCCGGCTCCGCGGCCCACCGATGCGTGTCGCCGACAGGTCGAACCAGCGATCCCCACGCGCCGCCACGTCCTCGAGCCGTCGTGGCTCGCCGGTCTGGATGACCCGCCGCAGGTCCTCCAGCCAGGACGATCCCTCCAGTGGGAACGCCGCTCGTGCGGTGGGGTCGTCCGGATCGTACGGCTCGCGGACGCGCTCGAACGCCCGGTTGGTCTCGGTCACCCGGAAGGTGGGGATGTCACCCGGCGGGTCCTCGGTCATCTCGAGGACGGCCAGGCCATCGTCGATCGCGTCGACCAGCGAGCGGTAGCGCGTATCGGAGGCCTCGCGGCCCAGCAGGAACGACTGGCGCTCCTCGCTCTCGAGGAGCAGTCGCTCGGCCCTGCGGCGCTCGGTCGAGTCGGTGAAGGTCGCCGCGAAGCGGTCACCGTCGAGCGGCACGATGAGCGAGTCGAATGACACCCCGAGGGTCGGGAACATCTGCTCGATGCGGGTCGGCCGACCGCCCTCGACCACGGCGGCGACCCGTTCGACCCATGACGGGTCGAGGCCCGGGACGAGCTGCCGCGCGGTCCGCCGGAGGACCAGCGCCGGATCGAAGCCGGTCAGCTGCAGGTAGGCGTCGTTGACCTCGAGGAAGCGGTAGTCGACGACCCGACCTGGCCGCCCGTCGTCGGAGCGCGCCCGGACGAGCTCTGCGATGAGGTGCCCGTCGTCCGAGGCCTGGAAGATCGCCCGATAGGCGCGCTCACGCAGTGGCGTCCGGTCCGGTCCGTGCACGGCGTCGACCGCGACCCGCTCGGCGGACGACGGCGCGACCTGGTGCTCGATCGACATGTGCCTCCCCGTCACCCATGGCCGACTGGCCTCTGGGCACGGTCACGGGCGTGGCAGCCACCGTACGGCCTCCATCCGGTGCGGGAAAGGGACGGCGACCGACTGACATGCGTTTGCAACGGTCACGGCGTGGACGTGGCATGCTCCCGACGCCTTCATGAGCGCCGCGGCGGTCGGACCGGCCGGATCGATCGGCGCGAGCGCGCGGACGGCCGCTGCGCGGTCAGCGACCGCTGGTCGCGCCGGCCTGCTGGCGGAGCAGGGCGATGACGGCACGCTCCTCGGCCGGATCGGCTCCCGGCGGTGGCTCGCGCTGATCCTCTGCGGCCTCGACCAGCGCCCCGCGCAGGCTGCCCTCGAGGTAGGCGTCCAGGACGGCCGGGTGCACATACGACCCGCGGGCGACGGCCGGCGTGTTGCCGAGCTGTTCCGCCGTCGTCCGCATCGCCTCGACGACCGCCTTGCGCGCGGCGCGCTCACCGTCGACCGGCTGGAGCGCGGCGAGCGCGCGGTAGGCGAGGACCGTGCCGGCCCAGGTCCGGAAGTCCTTGGCCGTGAACCGCTCGCCGGACGCCTCGCGCAGGTACTCGTTGACGTCGTCGGACGTGACGTCGCGGACCTCGCCGTCCTCGTCGACGTACTGGAACAGCTCCTGGCCCGGCAGTTCCTGGCAGCGGCGCACCACGCTCGACAGGCGCCGATCGCGCAGGTCGACCTCGTGCTGCTTCCCGGACTTGCCGCGGAAGCGGAAGCGGATCGACGTGCCGTTCACCTTCGCGTGTCGATCGCGCAGCGTCGTCAGCCCGAACGAGCGGTTGAGCCGCGCGTACTCGTCATTGCCCACCCGGATGAGGGTGAGCTCCAGGAGCCGGACGACCGCCGCCAGCACCTTCTCTCGCGGCACGCCCCGCCGCTCCAGGTCCTTGTCGCAGTGGGCGCGGATCCGGGGCAGCGCCTCGGCGAACGCCAGCATGCGCTCGAACTTGTCCTCGCCGCGATGCTCGTGCCAGCGCCGGTGGTAGCGGTACTGCTTGCGCCCACGGGCGTCACGGCCGCTGGCCTGCAGGTGGCCATTCGGCTGGGTGCAGATCCAGACGTCGGTCCAGGCCGGCGGGATGGCGAGGGCACGGATCCTGGCGAGCGTGTCGCGGTCGCGGATGGTCGTCCCGTCGGGTCGGCGATAGCTGAACCCGCGGCCGCTCCGCCGGCGGCTGATGCCGGGACGGTCATCGGAGGCGTAGCGCAGGCCGGCTTCGCGGGCTGCGGCGCGAGGATCCGGGACGGCCGGGTCCGCGGTGGGGGTCGTCGGCATCCCCGGACCATGCCATCCGCCCGACCGTCGGCGCCATGGCTGCGCCGGCCTCCGCATGCGCATGCCAGACGCATGCCAGTCCGAACTGCGAGCCGCGTCGACGAAGCGTCGCCCCGGTCCGCGATGCGGCTGCAAGCCCGACCCCCGACAGCGCTGTCTGCGCGATACGGCCGGCTCTCGATACTCGGGCCGCCCGTGCTGCGGCGGCCATCTGCGATCGCGGTCGGAGACCCCCAGAGGAGACGCACCGATGGACCCCCAGCCCGAGTCGAGCGCGACGAGCGTTCCCGAGCCGCGATCGCCCGCCCACGGACCGCGCCCGGGACGACGACGACTCCGGTCGCGGACGCGGCGGTCGTCGTGGACCACGCGACCAAGCGGTTCGGCGATGCGACCGCGGTCGAGGACATCAGCCTGATCGTGCCCACCGGCACGATCCTGGGCGTCATCGGTCCGTCCGGTGCCGGCAAGACGACGACCATCCGGATGCTCACCGGGGCCCTTGGCCCGACCGAGGGCACGGTCCGCGTCCTCGGCGAGGATCCACGGACGGTTCCGCCGCCAGACCCGGGAACGGATCGGCTACATGCCCCAGCTGTTCATGCTCTATCCGGACCTGACCGCCCGGGAGAACGTCGACTTCGTGGCGTCGCTGTTCGGGATCCTGTGGCGGACGCGCCACCGGCGGTCGCGCGAGGTCCTCGAGCTGGTCGACCTGTGGGACGTCCGCGGGCGGCGTGCCGGCGACCTGTCGGGCGGCATGCAGCGCCGGCTCGAGCTGGCCTGTGCGCTCGTCCACGACCCGACGCTGCTGTTCCTCGACGAGCCCACGGCCGGGATCGACCCGATCCTGCGGTCCCGCATCTGGGACGAGCTCCACCGTCTGCGCAACGAGGGTCGGACCCTGCTCGTGACGACCCAGTACGTCAACGAGGCGGAGGAGTGCGACAGCGTCGCCCTCATCTCCGATGGTCGGCTCATCGCCCTCGCCACGCCCGACGAGCTCCGGCGGATGGCGGTCGGCGGCGACGTCATCGAGGTCGAGACGGCGGCACCGTTCGACGGGACGTCGCTGCAGGCGCTGTCCGCGGTGCACGAGGTCGACCAGGAGGACCCGACCCACGTCCGGGTGATCGTCGACGACGCGTCGACCGCCCTGCCGGACGTGGTCGAGGCCGTCGGCCAGCACGGCGGCGAGGTCCGCAGCGCGAGCGAGACCCGGCCGTCGTTCGACACCGTCTTCGCCACGCTCGTCGAGCGCCAGCGCGATGCAGATGCGGCAGCCGCGGCCGCCGCCGAGGCCGCCGCCGATGACGGGGCGGCCGCCTGATGCGCGCCTTCCTCGCGGTCATCATCCGGCTCCTCGCCTTCGTCGGCAAGGAGCTGACCGAGACCCTCCGCCGACCCGGCGCCATCGTGAGCCTCGTCCTCGGCCCGTTCCTGATCATGGCCATCTTCGGGTTCGGCTACAACGGCGTGAAGCGGCCGCTCGGGACGATCATCGTCGTTCCGGCCGGCAGCGAGCTGCCGACCGACGCCGCGACCTACCAGGCGCTGGCCGGCGGCGGCCTGGAGGTCGTCGAGGTGACGCCGGACCAGGCCGCGGCCGAGGCGCGTCTGGCCGCCGGCGAGGTGGACGTCGTGGTCATCGCCCCGACCGATCCCGAGGCGACCTTCCGTGCCGGGCAGCAGTCCGTGGTCGAGGTCCAGGTCGACGAGATCGACCCGGTCGCCCTCAACTACGCCGGGTTCCTCGCGGCCGGCATGTCGAGCGCCATCAACCGCGAGATCATCCAGCGCGCGGCCGCCGAGGGCCAGGGCTATGCCGTGGCCGCCGGCGAGCCCGAGGCTGCGGCCATCCCACCCGAGGTCATCGCCGCCCCGACCAGATCCGAGGTCGTCAACCTCGCGCCGTCGTCGCCGGCTGTCCTCGCCTACTTCGGGCCGGCCGTCCTCGCGCTCATCCTGCAGCACCTCGCCGTGACCCTCGTGGCGCTGTCCCTGGTGCGCGAGCGGACGACCGGCATCATGGAGCTGTTCCGCATCGCCCCGGTCAGCACGAGCGAGGTCCTGGCCGGCAAGGTCCTGGCCTTCGGCCTGCTCGGCGGCGGCCATCGCGGCCATCACGATGATGCTGCTCGTGGCC
Organism: uncultured Chloroflexia bacterium; assembly: GCA_963776925.1. Classification (GTDB taxonomy): domain Bacteria; phylum Chloroflexota; class Limnocylindria; order Limnocylindrales; family CSP1-4; genus SPCO01. Next base: position 480,441 of record CAVZON010000001.1, read on the forward strand.
GTCTTCGGCGTCCCGATGCTCGGCCCGGTCGGCGTCATCGTCCTGGCCATCGCGCTGCTGCTCGTCGCCTCGCTCGGCCTCGGTCTGTTCATCGCCGTCGTCTCCGACTCGGAACGCCAGGCGGTCCAGCTGTCGCTGCTCGTGCTGCTGGCGTCGGTGTTCTTCAGCGGCTTCGTGCTGTCGATCGACGAGTTCACCGACCCGGTCCGGGCGCTGGCCTTCCTGCTGCCGGTGACCCACGGGATCCGGCTGCTCCAGGACCTGATGCTGCGCGGCAGCACGACGGAGATCTGGGAGTTCTGGGCGCTCGGCGCGATCGCGGCGGTGACCCTCATCGCCGCCTGGGCGCTGCTCCGACGGAGCATGGCCAGGGCATGACGGATGCCGGTGGTACATCGCTGCAACGAGCGTCCACCCGCCGCTTGCGTCCTCGTCGCCGTCCCGGGGCGAGCCTGTGGCGTGGCGACGTCCACCGTACGAGGACCGACCGATGACCGATGACCTGCAGCGACCCGACGACCGCGAGGGCGAGCTGGACCAGCCGCGCGACGCGCGGCGCGTCGTTCCGGAGCTGGACGAGGAGGTCGGCGAGGAGACCGACGTGGAGACCGGCGGCGGCGTGCTCGCCCGGGAAGGCGCCGATGCGCCCGACGCCGCGGACATCGAAGACCCCGATCGCCAGCTCTAGCTGACAGCCGCGGGCGTCCTCGTCAGCTCGGGGAGGAGCTCGGCCTCGGCGAACGCCAGGAAGCCAGCCTGGTCCGGCCCGACCTGGTGGAGGTACACGTGGTCGTAGCCGGCGTCGATGTAGTCGCGGATCGCTCGAGGTGGACGTCGGCGTCCGGGCCGCACGGGATGACCTCGGCGACCTGGTCCTCGGTCACGTCCTGACGAGGTCGGTGAACTGCGCCGGGTTGGGCAGCTCCTGGGTCACCTCGCCGTGCAGGGCTGCGGTCGGCCACCACTCGCGCGCCGTCCGTCGCGCCTCGGACTCCGATGACGCCCAGCACAGCGTGACCTGGCCGTAGCGCGGCCCGTCGCCGCCCGCCGCTCCGTAGGCGGCGAGGAGCTCCTCGTCCGGGCCCGTGCCGATGAACCCGTCGCCGATGCGGCCGGCCAGCTCGGCCATGCGCGGGCCGCTGGCGGCGACGTGGATCGGTGGCAGCTCGTCAGGCAGCGTGAAGAGGCGCGCGTTCTGGACCTCGGAAGTGCGACCGCGGTGGCTCGACGACCTCGCCCGTGACCAGAGCTGCCGGATGACCTCCACGGCCTCCTCCAGCATCTCCGCCCGGACGTCCCACTCCGGCCAGCGCTGTCGCCGAGGATGTGCTCGTTGAGGTTCTCGCCGGTCCCCACGCCGAGGAAGAACCGCCCGGGCATCAGCGCGGCCGCGGTCGCGGCAGCGTGGGCGATGATCGCCGGATGGATGCGCATCGTCGGGCAGGTGACCCCGGTCCCGACCTCGCAGCTCGTCGGTCGCCTCCGCGATGGCGCCGAGGACACGCCCAGACGAACGGGCTGTGCGGGTGCCGCTCGATCCACGGATGGAAGTGGTCCGAGATGAGCGCGAAGCTCGAACCCGGCCTCCTCGGCCGCGCGCGCGTTGCGGACGAGGTGCGTCGGGTCCGTGCTCCTCACTCGACAGCGCGTAGCCGATGGCGGCCACGATCGGCCCTCGCTGCGCGCCGCTGGTCCTTGGTCTCGCCGGCTTCGCGGCGCTCCTTGTTGACGGTCCGGGCGGCGCGCTCCTCGGCTTCGTCCTCGGAGACGCCGCGGTCCTCGTAGCCGTCCTTGATGTGCTCGTACTGGCGCTCGCGCTTCGCGCTCCAGGCCTTCTGCGGCATGACCGATCCTCCATCGACCGGGGGTCGCAGACGAGCGTGCCGGGCGACCGGCTACCGGCGCCCCAGCGCCGACGGATCCGGCATCGCAGACACGTGACGGTCGGGTCAGCGCTTCCCGGCGGCGCGCACGTCGCGGTCCTGGCGACGAGACGACAGCCGATCGGCCGGGATGATCCGATCACCGTCGGACGCCTGGCCCGTCGCGTCGCCGCCGAGCATCCGCGCGTACACGGCCTCGTAGCCGTCGGTCATCCGCTCGACCGAGAAGCGATCGATGACCGAGGCGCGGATGGCCGCCCGATCCAGGTCGTCCACGCGGTCGAGCTTGAATGCCATCGCCGCGGCGTCATCGCCGAAGAAGCCATCGACACCGTCGCGGATGATCTCGGGCAGGGCCCCGATCCGCTTGGCGATGACCGGCGTGCCGGTGGCCAGAGCCTCGATGGCGACGAGCCCGAACGGCTCCGGCCACGAGCCCGGCATGAGCGAGGCGTAGCTCTCGGCGAACAGCCGGTCGCGGTCTGCCTGGCTCAGCTCGCCGAGGAACTCGACGTCGTCGCCCGCGGCGTCGAGCGCCGGCTTGAACACCCGGTCGTAGTAGTCACGCTCTCGGCCACCCGGGGCGATCTTGGCGGCCAACCGCAGCGGCCGGCCGGCGAGCTGGGCGATCTCGATGGCCTCGACCGGACCCTTCTCTTCGGCGATCCGGCCGACGAAGCACAGGGCGTCGCCGCGACGCCGATCGAACGGGGCGTCGTCGAGGCGCAGCCCGTTGTGGACGATCCCTTCCCACGGCACGTCGGGATGGGTCGCGGCCTGGTTGTCGCTGATGGCGACGAGGCCGCGTGGCGGATCACGCAGGAGCGTCCTCCGACCAGGCGACGTCAAGACGGCCGTGGAAGGTCGACACCACCGGGACCGGACTGACCGCGGCCAGCATCAGCGACATCCACTCGAGGTGGGAGTGGATGATGTCGAACTCGTCGGCCCGGTCGACGACCTCGCGGATGGTCAGCTGGAACCAGGGGGCATGGTCTCCGAGATAGCCGGTCGGGCGCAGGGCCTCCGGGACGGTCGCGATGTGGCGGCCGGGGATCTCCGAATCACCGGAGGCGAAGGTCGTGACCTCGTGCCCGCGCTGGTCCAGCTCCACCACGAGTCCGTGGACGATGCGCTCGGTGCCACCGTAGGCGGTCGGCGGCACGCGCTCCATCGGGGGAGCCACCTGGGCGATGCGAAGACGACGGGTCACGAAGTTCCCTTCTGACGGCATGGACCGCGAGTCCCGCCGGGTGGCAGGGCTCGCGGTCAGTGTGGCACCAGCCGGCGATGCTGCCCATCGCCGGCATCCTCGGATCAGCGGCGGTCGACGCCGGTCGGCTCTTCCTCGACCTCTTCCTCGGCCTGGTCGCCGGTCCCGGCACCAGCGGCAGCGCCGACGGCGCCACCCACGACGGCACCCGGAGGGCCCGCCACGGCGCCACCGAGGACGGCGCCGGCAGCGCCGCCGCCAAGGGCACCGGTCCCCGACCCGGCCTCGTCGTCGCCCTCGGCCGCCTCACCGGCGACCGCACCACCGACGGCGCCGACTGCGCCGCCGATGGCCGCCCCGACCGGGCCGCCGACGGCCATCCCGACCGCCGCGCCGCCGAGCGCACCGGCGCCGGCACCGACGGCCTCCATGCCGCTCTCCTCGTTCTCGATGGCGGTCCCGTCGCCGGCGTGATCGTGGTCGTGATCGATCGTCTCGTCGTGCGGATGGACGTGATCGCGCGTGTCCTGTGTCATGGGATGGCTCCTAACCTGTGTCCCCGACCCGGTCGACGGACCGGGCGACGGCCGCTGGCTGCCAACGGCGGGGCGAGCGTACGGTCGGCATCCCCGTCGGCGCGTCAATGCCGGGTCGCCGGCCTAACAACGTCATGCCAGCGTCGTTTGCGATACTGCGCTCGGCCGATGACCCAGGCCGAGCTGGGAGACCCACCTGCGTGGAACCGAGGGATCTCGACCGATCGCCGTCCCGCCGCGCGAAGACCGAGCTCGAGCGCGCCCGGGACATCCGCTTCGAGCCCGTGGCTGCGGTGGTCGCCGGTGCGTTCCTGGGCTGGGGCGCCATCTTCCTGAAGGCGACCCTGACCGAGGCGATCGGCGGCGACCCCGGCTACATCCTGATGGTCGCCGCCGTCATCGCCGCCGCCTGGGTCGGCGGCCTGATCGCCGGCATCACCGCCGTCGTCGTCACGTTCGTCCTCAACGGGTTGATCTTCTTCGACTTCGCCTCGGGGGTCGCGACCGTCGACCGGGTCGAGATCTGGCGGCAGATCCTGTACGGCGTCATCGCCGATCGGCCTGGTCGTGCTCGTCCGCTCCCGGCGCGTCTCGCGCGACCGCCTGGCCGAGGCGCTCGACGAGGCGGCGACGCTGTCGGAGGCGGTCGAGGCCCGCGACGCCAGGCTGGAGCTGATGCTGTCGGCATCCGAGACCGGCTTCTGGGAATGGGACATGGAGTCCGGCGAGCTCAGCTGGTCCGAGGCGATCTTCCGCCAGAACGGCATGGACCCCATGGGGCGGCCGCCGGCCTTCGAGGAGTACCTCGAGCGCATCCACCCCGACGATCGCGAGCCCTTCCGCGAGGCGATCACGGCCGCGGCCGAGGGAACGTCGCCATTCAACCTCGAGTTCCGGAACGTGTGGTCGGATGGCAGCGTGCACTGGACCCACGGCGCGGCCCGCGTCTTCCGTGACGCCGAGGGCTCGGCCGTGCGCATGCTCGGGACCGGGCAGGACATCACCGAACGCCGACGGACCGAGGAGCAGCGCGACCAGCTCCTGGCCGACGAGCGCGCCGCCGCCGAGTTCCGCGAGGCGTTCATCGACGTGATCAGCCACGAGCTGCGCACGCCGATCACGACGATCCTCGGCATCAGCCAGATCCTGACCCGCCCCAACCGTGTCGAGGACCCGGTGGCGCGCAACGCGCTGCTCCACGACGTCCGGTCCGAGACCGAGCGCCTGCATCGTCTCGTCGAGGACCTGCTCGTGCTCAGTCGGGTCGAGCGCGGCCGCCTCGTCATCGAAGCCGAGCCGATGGAGCTGCGGCGGCTGCTCGAACGCATCGTCGCCAGCGAGACCGTGGAGCTGCCGACCATCGACCTGCAGCTGGTCATGCCGCCGGACCTGCCGATCGTCGCCGGCGAGGCCACGTACGTCGAGCAGATCGTGCGCAACCTCCTCGGCAACGCGGCCAAGTACACACCGCCGGGGACCGCCGTCCAGGTCGAGGCCAGGACGATCGGCGAGGAGGTCGCCATCACCGTCCTCGACGAGGGGCCCGGGATCCCCGAGGGCTCCCTCGACCGATTGTTCGAGCTGTTCTACCGGGACCCCTCGAGCGCCCGGACGGTCGCCGGCTCGGGCATCGGCCTGTTCGTGTGCGCCAGCCTCGTTGCCGCGATGGGTGGACGCATCTGGGCACGCCGTCGACCCACCGGCGGGTCGGAGTTCGGCTTCACGATGCGCACGCTGCGCTCGGACGAGGACCAGCTCCGTGCTCACGAGACGGGGCAGCTCAGCCGCTCGCGCTGACCTTCAGCCGACGATCACCGCCCGGGCCACGGCGACGCCGGCCCCGGCCGCGATGAGCCAGACCGGCCCGACGCCCCGCACCAGCAGCGACGAACGCCGTGACCGCGACGACCACGGCGAGGACGTCGTCGATGACGTCGAGCCCAAGGCGGTACGCCGCCACGGCGAGCAGGCCGACCGCCGCGGCGTTGACGCCGTCGAGGAACGCACGGAACGTGGTCGAGCCTCGGAGCCGTGCCAGCAGCGGGATGCTGATGGCCACCGCCACGAAGGCGGGCAGGAAGATGCCCACGGTCGCCGCCGTCGCGCCGACCGGCCCGTCGAGCAGGTAGCCGACGAAGGTCGCGGTCGAGAACAGCGGGCCGGGCGTGGCCTGGCCGACGGCCACGGCGTCGACGAGCTGGCGCTCGGTGATCCAGCCGAGGCGCTCGACGAGCTCGGCCTGCAGCAAGGCGACGAGCAGGTAGCCGCTCCCGAACAGGACGGCGCCGATCCGCAGGAACTCGAGGAAGATCGCCGGGGGCGTGGCGACCGCCGGACCGAGGGCCGCCACGAGAAGGACCCGCGCCGGCATGGGCGCGCCGGATGGGTCCGCAGGCAGCAGGGTCAGCGCGACCCCGCCTGCCCTCCCGCGCATGCGGGTCAGCCCCATGGCCCCGGCGGCGAGGACGACGCTGACGACGCCAAGCCCGAGCAGCAGGGCGATCTCCGGCAGGCCGGCCAACGCCCCGACGACCGCGGACACCGCGATGCCGAGGCCGACGACGCTGCGCAGGGCCGTCCGGCCGATCGACCAGGCCGCCCGCGCGATGATGGCGATCACGACCGGCCCCACACCGACGAGCACGAGCTCGACCGCGGGTCGCGTGCCGCCCTCGACATACGCCCACGCGAGCGCCGCGACGATGGCGACCGACGGGAGGATGAAGGCCAGGCCCGGCGACGACCAGGCCGGCCCATCCGGCGCGCCGATATCCGATGTGCATGACCAGCTCGGTCGAGGTCGGACCCGGGATGAGGTTGGCCGCGCCGACCAGGTCGAGGAATGCGGCGTCATCCAGCCAGCGGCGGCGCTCGACGAGCTCGGTCCGCAGCAGCGCGACGTGGGCGGCCGGCCCGCCGAACGCGGTGAGGCCGAGCCGGGTGAACGTCCGGGCCAGCTCCGTCAGCCGGCCGGGTCGCGGGTCAGAGGGCGAGCGGGTCAGCCTTCTCAGGGTCGACGCCCAGCTCGGCGATCGCCTTGGCGGCCTTCGCCGGCGAGGAGCGCGCCACAGCGGGCCAGGGACACCATCGTCGCCGCCGCGATGTTCGGGGCGTCGATCTCGAACAGGGAACGCAGGTCCTCGCGGGTGCCGCTGCGCCCGAACCCGTCCGTGCCGAGCGACAGGTAGGTCGTCGGGAGCCAGCGCGAGACCATGTCCGGCAGTGCCTTCAGCCAGTCGGTCGCGGCGACGATCGGTCCGCCGTCCGGCGGCAGCACCTGGCTGACCAGCGGGACGCGCTGGTCGCGGGCGTCCGGGTGGAGCCGGTTCCAGCGCTCGGCCTCGATCGCCTCGCGCCGCAGGAGCGGGAACGACGGGGCGCTGTAGACCTCGGCCGCGACGCCGAACTTCTCGGCCAGCAGGTCGCGGGCTTCGAGGACCTGGCCCAGGATCGGTCCGGATCCGATGAGCCGCGCCGGATGCGCGCCGCGTCCGACCGATCGGGGCCTCGGCGAACCGATAGATCCCGCGCAGGATGTCCTCGTCGCGCAGCCCGTCGGGCCGCGGCGGCTGGACCATAGTTCTCGTTGTACAGCGTGATGTAGTAGAAGACGTCCTCGGGCTTGTCCCCGTACATCCGCACGATGCCGTCGCGGACGACCGTCGCCAGCTCGTAGGCGAACGCCGGGTCGTAGGCCCGGATGTTGGGGACCGTGCTGGCAAGGATGTGGGTGTGGCCGTCGTCGTGCTGCAGGCCCTCACCGGCGAGCGTCGTCCGCCCGGCGGTCGCGCCCATCAGGAAGCCGCGGCCGCGAGCGTCGGCGAACGCCCACATCTGGTCGCCGGTCCGCTGGAAGCCGAACATCGAGTAGAAGATGTAGAACGGGATCATCGCCAGGCCGTGGCTGGCGTACGCCGTGCCGGCCGCCTGGAACGAGGCCATCGAGCCGGCCTCGGTGATGCCCTCCTCGAGGACCTGGCCGTCGGTCGCCTCGCGGTAGCTGAGCACGAGGTCGGAGTCGACCGGCTCGTAGCGCTGGCCGAGGGCGGCATAGATGCCGACCTCCTTGAACAGCGGGTCCATGCCGAACGTGCGCGCCTCGTCCGGGATGATCGGCACGATGCGCGGGCCGAGCTCCTTGTCGCGGATGAGGTTGCGCAGGATCCGGGTGAAGACCATCGTCGTCGACACCGCGGTCTGGCTGCCGCGCCGCGAACTCGGCGTCGATCGAGTCGGGCGGGGTCGGCAGGGGCGCCGACCGGACGATGCGGCGCGGGATCGGCCCGTCGAGCTGGCGGCGGTGCTCCTGGATGTACTGGACCTCCTCGGAGTCGGGGCCGGGGTGGTAGTACGGCGCGTCCTTGAGCTTGGCGTCGGGGATCGGCAGCTCGAGGCGATCGCGGAAGACGCGCAGCTCGTTCTCGGACAGCTTCTTGGCCTGGTGCGTCATGTTGCGGGCCTCGACGCCGGGGCCCAGCGTCCAGCCCTTGACCGTCTTGGCCAGGATGACCGTCGGCGCGCCCTTGAACTCGGTCGCGGCCTTGTACGCGGCGTACAGCTTGCGGTAGTCGTGACCCCCACGACGGAGCTTGGCCAGGTCGTCGTCGGACAGGTGCTCGACGAGCTTGCGCAGGCGCGGATCGGGACCGAAGAAGTGCTCTCGGATGTACCCGCCGCCGGCCACGCTGAACTTCTGGAACTCGCCGTCGAGCGTGTCGTTCATCTGCTGGACGAGCACGCCGTCGACATCGCGGGCGAGGAGCTCGTCCCACTCGCGCGCCCAGACGACCTTGATGACGTTCCAGCCGGAGCCGCGGAAGACCGCCTCGAGCTCCTGGATGATCTTGCCGTTGCCGCGGACCGGACCGTCGAGCCGCTGCAGGTTGCAGTTGACGACGAAGGTCAGGTTGTCGAGGCCCTCGCGCGCCGCGACATGGAGCGCGCCGAGCGACTCGGGCTCGTCGGTCTCGCCGTCGCCGAGGAACGCCCAGACGCGGGAGCCGCTGGTGTCGAGCAGGCCGCGGTTATGGAGGTAGCGGTTGAAGCGCGCCTGGTAGATCGGCGCTGATCGGCCCGAGGCCCATCGACACGGTCGGGTACTCCCAGAAGTCGGGCATCAGCCGCGGGTGCGGGTACGAGCTCAGCCCTGACTTGCCCGGGATCGACTCCCGGCGGAAGTGATCGAGCTGGTCTTCGCTCAGGCGACCCTCGAGGAAGGCCCGGGCATAGATGCCCGGGGCCGCGTGCCCCTGGTAGAAGATCTGGTCGCCGCTCCCCTGTCCGTCCTTGCCCCGGAAGAAGTGGTTGAAGCCGGTCTCGTACAGGCTCGCGGAGCTGGCGTACGTCGAGAGGTGGCCGCCGATCCCGGAGAACTGCGAGTTGGCGCGCAGGACCATCGCGACCGCGTTCCAGCGGACGATCCGCCGGATGCGCAGCTCCATCGCCTCGTCGCCGGGGAAGGACGGCTCCTGCTCCGGGCTGATCGTGTTGATGTAGCGGGTCTGGGTCAGCGGCGGAAGGCCGATCTGGAGCTGTCGAGCACGCTTGAGCAGCTTGTAGACGAGGAACCGGGCGCGGGTCTCACCGGACTGCTCGACCACCTGGTCCAGGGACTCCAGCCAGTCCTCGGTCTCGGCTGGATCGATGTCGGGCAGCTGGTGCTTGAACTCGTCGAAATACATGCTCGCGAAGCCTCGTTCCAGCGCCGTCGGGCGCAGGCGCCAAGCCTAGCCCATCCGCGTCCCGGCCGGCGCCCGACCGCAAGGTTGCGGGTCGGGATCACGGAGTCCCTCGTGGCGACCCAGCGGTTGATATGCCGATGCAACGGGTTTGCAATACCGGGGCGCACCGTCTGTCGGTCCCTCACGGGCGAGTCTGGTCGACGACAGGGACTGCCGGCCCCAGCCGACCCGGTCCCGCAGGCCATCCGCTCCGGCGGAGGACCCCCACCCAGTCTGCACGCACCCCAGGAGGTTTCACCATGTCCGATCAGCACGACACCGTCGTCGTCAAGGAAGGCGGTTCGAGCACCGGCGTCATCGTCGGCATCATCGCCCTGATCCTCGTCCTCGGCGCCGGCTGGTACTTCCTGCATGGGCCCGGGCGCCGGCTCCACGAGCCAGCCGACCGACGTCAACGTCAACGTCGAGCTCCCGAGCGTCGCACCCGACGCGTCCTGAAACCACCCCACCCGGCCCGATGGCTGCCGTCATCGGGCCGGGACTAGCCGAGCGACGTCCCGACCGTCACCATGGCCCTACCCAGGAGGTACCGGTGAGCACCCAACCCCTCGTTCTCGTCGCGGATGACGAACCACGCATCACCAAGCTCGTCTCGATCGCCCTCGCCGAGGAAGGGTTCCGGGTCGTCACCGCGAACGGTGGCGAGGAAGCGCTCCTCAAGGCCGAGGAGATCCGGCCCGACATCGTCCTGCTCGACATCGTCATGCCCGACCTCGATGGCATCGAGGTCATGCGCCAGCTGCGCGAGCGACGACCGGTCGCCGTCATCCTCCTGACCGCCAAGGGGTCCACCACCGACAAGGCCAAGGGCCTGGACCTCGGCGCCGACGACTACATCGCCAAGCCGTTCCATCCCGACGAGCTGGCTGCGCGCGTCCGCGCCGTCCTGCGCCGCTCGTCCGGGGCCTCGCCCGGCTCCGGTGTCCTCGCCTTCGACGACATCGAGATCGACCTCGAGCGCCGGATGGTCACCCGCAACGGCGAGCTCGTGCAGCTGTCGCGGACCGAGTGGCTGCTCCTCCAGCACCTCGCCGCCAACGCCGGCAAGGTCGTGCTCCACACCGAGCTCCTGACCAAGGTCTGGGGACCCGAGTACCGCGACGACCTGCAGTACCTGCGGGTCTGGGTGTCGCGCGTCCGCCGCAAGCTCGGCGCCGAGCCGGGCGAACCGGGCCGGATCAAGACCTTCCAGGGCATCGGCTACCTGCTCGACGTCGAGCCGCCGAGCGCCCCGGTCGAGCCCGAGCCCGAACCGGTCGACGAGCGCTCCGCCCTCATCGGCTGAGGGTCGCGCCGGCCCGGTCGTCTACGCCGAGCGGCAGGACTCGTCCACCGTCAGCAACGGCCGGGTCATCACGTCCGGCAGCACCGCCGCACTCGACACATAGGTGCTCGGGCCGGTCACCTGGAGCTGGCCGAGCGCCGGGTCGGTCTCCGAGCTGATCTCGGTGCAATCGCCCGCGTAGATGACGAGGCGGACCGGGCGCGAGTTCGGGTCGAGCGACTGGATGCGGCCGCGCGCGCCAGGATCGATGCGATAGGTGACGCCGTTGTCCGACGCCCCGTCGAGGCGGATGTAGATCGTGCCCGTGGACACGTTATCGACCGCCATGACCCCGGAACCCGGGCCGGTCGGTGACGACGGGGCGCAACCGGTCAACGCCGCGATCCCCAGGCTCATGGCAGCGAGCACACCGATCACGCGGATCCACGGTCGTCCCATGGCGGTCATCCTACGCGGACCGTGCGGGGCGGATCAGGAGGTCGCGACGCCGCGCGGGCTGCGGTCCGACGCGCGGCGGCCCTTGGTCCGAGCCGCGCCACGACCGGGGCCCACGGGACGCAGCCGTCGAGCCGCCGCCTAGCCTCCGCCGCCGATCCGACGGCGTGACGCTCGCGATAGCGCGGCAGGTGCACGATGAACTCCGCGCCTCGCGGGGGCCGACCGATGGTGATCGTCCCGTCCATCGCCTCCATCAATGCCCGAGCGACGAACAGGCCGATGCCGGATCCCTGGATCCGCGGGCTCGCGCCCGCTCGATAGAACAGGTCGAAGATGCGGTCGCGCTGGTCGTCGTCGATCCCGGGCCCGTCGTCGCTCACGGTCACGGTCAGGTCATCGACATCGGCCGCCGCCGTGATCCTGACCGTCCCGCTTCGCGACCCGTACTTCGCCGCGTTCGACAGGAGATTGCGGAGGACCTGGCGGAGGAGGCCCTCGTCGCCCTGTGCCGTCGGGAGGTCCGGCGGGATGTCCGCGACGACGGTCCGATCGGGCCAGCGGCGCGCCTCGTCGGCCAGGGCCAGGGCCACGACACGGTGGACGAGGACGGGCTCCGGGAGGGCCATGCTGACGCCGCGCTCGAGCCGGACCATGACCAGCAGGTCTTCGATGAGGCGGTGGAGCGTCTCGGCCTCGACCGCGACGTCGTTGAGCACATCGCGCGTGACCGGCTCGCTCAGTCGATGCGCCCGGAGCAGCTCGATGCCGCTGTAGATGGACGTGACGGGCGTCCGCAGCTCGTGCGACAGGATCCCCACGAACGCCTGGCGAAGCATCGCCTGGTCGTGCTCGCGGCTGACGTCGCGCACGACCATGACGGCGCCGACACGGTGCCCCCTCGGATCGACCAGCGGCCGGCTCTCAGCGACGATCGAGACGGGCCCATCGTCGGGGCGGTCGAGCTCGATGGAGACGTCGCGAAGCTCGTCGCCGGTGGCCAGCGAGCGCCGGATCGGCCAGTCGTCCGCACCGAGCACCACGCCGTCGGGGCCATAGGCGTCGGCCGGGAACGGCGCTTCGGCCGGTCGATGGACCAGGTCGCCCCACATCGCCTGGAGCGCGTCGTTCTGGTGGGTCACGGTCCCTTCGGCGTTCATGAGCATGACGCCGACCGGCAACTGGCCCAGCACGTCCATCGGGGGCGTGGGCGCCGGCTCGTGCGGTTGGGTGGTGGTCATGGTCGTATGGGCCGCCCGAGGCTCCCTCCGTGCAGTCGGTCACGTCCCGTGGACCACCGCAGTCGGAGGTCGCTGACCGAGGTATAGCCCCCGACGGTCCCAGCCCGCCTAACGAGGGTCGCTCCGCCGCTTGCAGCACCCTCGCAGGGTGCGGCTGGTCCCGGCGCTCCGCGTCGGCACTCGCGGTCTGCCAACCCGCCGACCGATATGTGGATGTGATGTCTGAAGGGCCGCATGGTGCCGTCGTGCGATGCCCGGACGCCTACCGTTCCGACCGGCGCGCCGCTCCACCTGACCGGGGGACGGTGGCGACCTGGGCCCGGCCCCGTCCTGACAGACCATGCCGGGCCCCTCGGATCGATCGGTGGACGGCGGCGGCGGCCGTCCACCGCATCGCCGCCCGGCGCTGCTACGCTCGGGTCATGCAGCCCTACGATCCCGCGACCGCCCTCGTCATCGTCGACGTCCAGAACGACTTCGCCGATCCCGCCGGCAGCCTGAGCGTCGCCGGCGGCGCCGCGGTCATCCCGGCCATCGACGCGGAGATCGACGCCGCGCGCGCTGCCGGTGCGCTGGTCGTGGCCACCCAGGACTGGCATCCCGAGTCGACCCCCCACTTCGCCCGCGACGGCGGCATCTGGCCGGTCCATTGCGTCGCGGGCACGTGGGGCGCGGAGCTCCACCCGGACCTGACGCTGCCCGAGGACGCGGCGCGCATCCACAAGGGCGTGTACGGCGAGGACGGCTACTCCGGCTTCACGACGCGCGATCCGCAGACCGGCGACGAGGCACCGACCGCCCTCGACGGATTGCTCCGCTCCGCGAACGTCCACCGGGTGGTCATCGCCGGCCTCGCCACCGACTACTGCGTCAAGGCGACCGCGCTCGATGCCGCCCGGCTCGGCTACGACACGACGGTGCTGCTCGACGGGATCGCCGCCGTGGACCTGGAGCCCGGCGACGGCGAGCGCGCGCTGGACGCGATGCGCGAGGCGGGCGTGGCGCTCGTCGGATCGGTCACCGCGTGATCGGCGATCGCTCGAGCTGGGCTCCGGCTGGTGCTCGCCGCCGCCGCCGTCGCCTGGATCGTCGACACGGTCCTCCGGCACCGCGCCGGAGGTGAGCCGCCGGCGCCGACACGGAGCCTGATCGTCATCGATGCCCCGATCGAGCGGGTCTGGTCGGTCCTCGCCGACGTCGAGGGCCAACCGCGCTGGATGCGCGAGATGACCGAGGTGCAGCTCCTCGACGGCGGCCCGCTCGGTGTCGGGACGCGGGCCCAGGCCACGGTCAGCATCCTCGGGATGACGACGACCGACCCGGTGACGATCACCGCCTTCGAAGCCCCGACCCGATTCGCGATCCGTCATGAGGGCGACTTCACCGGCCACGGCGAGATGACGCTGGAACCGGGCCCGGACGGCAGCACGACGATCGTGCGCTGGGACGAGACGCTCGTCGCCCCGGTCATGCCCTATGCCTGGGCCGTCGCCGCGGCGCCGGTCCTGGGCCGGCTGTTCCAGGGCGACCTCGAGCGGCTGCGCGACCTGGTCGTCGACCGCGCCGCCACCGGCGCGGGCTGACGGTCGGCATGGACCTCCACCTCGTCGACGCGACCTACGAGCTGTTCCGCGCGCACTACGCGCCGCGCCCGCCGGTCATCGGCCGCGAGGGCGTCGTGCTGTCGGGCGTGTCCGGCCTGTGCGACCAGCTCCTGTACCTGTTGCGGGAGGAGGGCGCGACGCACGTCGGCTGCGCCACGGACCGCGTCATCGAGTCGTTCCGCAACGACCTGTTTCCCGGCTACAAGTCGTCGGCCGGGATGCCGCCGGAGCTGCTCGACCAGTTCCCGGTCGCCGAGGCCGCCGTCGAGGCGCTCGGGATCGTGCTCTGGCCGATGGTCGAGTTCGAGGCCGACGACGCCATCGCCGCGGCGGCGGTGCGCTTCGCCGAGGACCCGGCGGTCGAGCGCATCCTCGTGTGCACGCCGGACAAGGACATGGCCCAGCTGGTGCGCGGCGAGCGGATCGTGCTGTGGGATCGCCGCCGGGCCATCGTCTATGACGAGGCGGGCGTCCGCGAGAAGTGGGGCGTCGCCCCGCCATCGATCCCCGACTGGCTCGCCGTCGTCGGCGACTCGTCGGACGGCTATCCCGGCATCCCGGGCTGGGGCGCCAAGGGGGCGGCCGCCGTCCTCGCCCGGTACGGGCATCTCGAGGACGTCCCGGAGAAGGCATCGCAGTGGGAGGTGTCGGGGGTCGGCGGCGGCCGCGCCGTCAGCCTGTCGGCATCACTCCGCGAGCACTGGGACGAGGCGCAGCTGTACCGCGACCTCGCCAGGCTGCGGACCGCGGACGACGGCGTCCAGATCCGCCAACGGCAGCCCGACGACCTGCGCTGGGACGGCGCGCCGCGGGCGACATGGGAGGCATTCTGCGATGAATGGGGCCTCGACCGGCTGCGGTCGAGACCCCATCGCTGGCTGGAGGACGGCTAGTCGGACGGCATGGCGCGGCGCTGCCACGAGTAGTCGTCGCGGATGGCCAGCGGTGTCGCTGCGCCACTCGCGATGTCCACATGGACGACCTCCGGCGCGGCGTTCTCGTTCGCCGACCAGGAGACGATGAGCTGGGTGCCGTCGGGCGACACCAGGTAGTTGATGAAGTCGTGCGCCGTGACAGCCAATGCGCGCGGCGATGCGCCGACCGCCGTCGAGCCGACCCACAGCTGGTGGTCGGCGCCCTCGATCGTCTCGAAGACGATCGTCTGGCCGTCGGGCAGGAAGGTCGCGTGGAACTCGTCGTCCGTCAGCGGACTGAACTCGATGAGCCGCTCATCCTCGACCACCCCGGCCGCGGCTCGACGTCCGCGACATGGATGCGGAAGCCGGGCCCGGCCGGCGACGAGGGGGCCGGTTCGAGGGTGTGGTAGAGGAGCGTGGCGCCGGTCGGGATCCCAGACGGGATCGTTGAAGTAGTACTGGGCATTGCCGTCGTAGTTGTGGTCCGTCTGGAAGCCGGGATCCAACTCCAGGCGGACCAGGTCGGATCCGTCCCGCGCGATCTGGTAGATCCCCATTCGCCGTTCGCAGCCGACCCTTGAAGGTGATCGTCGCGCCGTCGGGCGGCCGGAAGGTCGGCGCCTCGACGAGGCCGAGGTCCGTCTCGATGACGCTCGACCCGCTGCCATCGGTCCGGACCAGCGTGATCCTCGACGGGGTCGCGCTGCATCGACCACCGCGAGGACGTCGCCCTGGGGCGACCATTCGACCCAGGACACCGGTGGGACATCGACGAGCTCGCGCGCGTCGCTGCCGTCCGCGTTCGCGATCCAGACGCTGTGCGTCGGCACTGTCCGGTTCACCGCCACGCGTGAAGACGAACCGCGCGCCGTCCGGGGAGAACCACGGGAGCCCGCCGTCGCGATGATCGGTGTCGGCTCGCTGGTCGGCGTCTCGGCCGTGACGATCGATCCGTCGATCGAGTAGGCGATGACGCCGTTGGCCGCCAACCCGAACGGGGGTGGAAGCTGCTGTCGCTGGGCGCCGGCGAGGAGGAGGGCCCCGCCGAGCAGTCCCACCAACAGGACCGCGAGCAGGGCGACCGTTCGCCATGGAGGACGGGCGACCGATGTCGCCTGGGTCGTGATGGTAGCCATCGGGATCCACCTTTCGGGGATGCGCCAGGCCGGACGACGTCGGGTCCGAGCGGTGTGCTCGAGCACGCGATCGGCGAAGCCGTCAGGCTCGGCCGAGGGCGCGATCGTCGTCAGCCAGGACGCGAGGCGGCCGTCGAAGTCGTCGTTGGTCGTCATGCCAGCCGCCGTTCGTTGTTGATGGGCAGGCGCGCATCGGCGTCGAGTGCCGCGCGCATCGCGGCCGTCGCCCGGTGGAGGCGCGAGCGGACGGTCCCCGGCGGGATGCCGAGGGCCTCGCCGACCTCGTCGAGGGTCAGGCCGAGGTAGTAGTGCAGGACGATGACCGACCGCTGGTCGGCATCGAGGCGGCGGAAGCCACGTTCGAGCTCGTCGCGGTCGGCGAGGTGTGGCGCGGGATCGGGCTCGACCGTCTGTGACGGCCGGACCTCCATCTCCACGGCCCATCGTCGACGACCGCGCCGTGCCTCGCGATAGCACGAGCGGGCCAGCAACCGATGGATCCAGGCATCGAAGCGATCGGGGTCGCGCAACGCGGACAGGTCGCGCCAGGCGGCGACGAGTGCCTCCTGGGTCGCGTCCTCGGCCCGCGCCTCGTCGCGCAGGATCAGCAGGGCGGCGGCGTAGAGTCGACCGATCACGCCGCGCGTCAACTCCGAGAACGCGTCGTGATCGCCCGCCATCGCCCGCTGGATCAGGTCCCGTCGCATCGGGCCTCCACAGGACGGCGCGACCGATCTGGCCACGCTCATCGATATCGGGGCATCTCGCCCGTCATCCGGTTCCCGAATCGGCCCTCAGCCGGTCTGCGTCGCGACGAGCACCGAGATGATGAAGCTCCAGATCAGCCACAGGACCGCCAGGACGGCCCCCACGATGGCGACGATGAGCACGGGTCGCGCCGCGTCGGTCGTGGCCCCCGGTGACCCCGCGACACGCCGCACGACCGCGGCCCAGGCGATGCCCATCGCGATACAGGCAAGCAGCACGGGCGCCAGGACGACCGCCCCGGCGAGGATCAGGATCGGCACGCCGGTCAGCAGCTGCAGCGGCGAGGACGACACCTCCGCCGTGTCACTGGCCAGGACCCCGACGAGGAGCACGGCGCCGATGACGACCCCGATCAGGTAGGTCACGAACCCCATCCATGTCCCGGTCCAGCGGACCCCACGGGCCGCCGCGGGACCGTCGATCGCGCCGGCCAGCGCAGCAGCGATCGGCGGGACCAGCCATGCCAGCGGCGCCCCGCCGGTCGGCGACAGGATGCCCTCCTCGCCGGCGACCATGGCCAGGGCCGGTGTCTCGGCAAGCCCGGTCAGTCGACCCAGCACGATGACGACGGCGAAGACGGCGAGGCCGACGACTGCCCCGACGATGGCGCCGATGAGGCGCGCCGGTCGACCGGTCGATGGGGCCGCAGGCGTCGGGTCGGCGTCGACCGCGGGTTCGATGGTCGTGACGGGTTCCATCGTCGGCGATGGTACGACGCGCGCGTCGGCGGGGCGCCTCAGCGCACGAGCTTGAGCAGCGCCTCGTGGTGCGCCGACGGCGCCGCAAGCGACCCCGATCGACGTCGGGAGCGTGGGCGAAGTCGAACCACGGCCCACCGTCCATGCTCGTGACGACGGCGCCACCCCGCTCGGCGATGACGCCGGCAGCGGCCACATCCCAGGCGGACAGCCCGCCTTCCTGGATGAACGCGTCGAAGCGGCCGTTGGCGACGTAGGCCAGGGCGAGCGCGGCCGATCCCATCGTGCGCGGGATCCGGATCGCCCGACGGATGGCCTTGCCGCGCGTCGCGGCGCCTCGGCCGTTGAGCGACATCGAGATGACGAAGTCGGTCAGGCGCTCCTTGTCCGAGGCGGTCACGGCGTGGCTCCCCTGCCCCAGCGAGCCCGACAGCATCGCCGGCGTCTCGGTCGTGGCCGCGAAGGTCTCGTCGCGCGTCGGGTCGTGGATGACGCCGAGCGCCGGCTGGCCATCGACGATGAGGCCGATCGAGACGCAGAAGAACGGGATGCCGTTGGCGTAGTTCACGGTGCCGTCGAGCGGGTCCACGATCCAGACCCGGCCGCGACCACTGGTCGGCGCCTCGCCGCTCACGGCGTGGTGCTCCCCGGTCTCTTCGGCCAGGATCGCGTCGCCCGGGTGCATCGTGCGGATGGCGTCGAGGATGAGCGCCTCCGACTCGTGGTCGGCCTCGGTCACGACGTCGCGGGCGCTCTTGTAGTCGATGCGCTCGAGCCGCTCGTAGCGGTCCATGAGGATCTCGCCGGCCCGGGCGGCGATGGCGATGCAGAACGTCAGGTCGTCGGCGAGGGTCGGCGTCGTCACGGCGTCCGGCACGTGACGGTCAGGGCGACGGGGGTCGCACCGAACTCGTTGACCTGGGTGGTGAACGTCGTCGTCGCTCCGCCGGCGATCCGTGGGCTCAGCACGAACGCATCCTGCCCGACGCGGCCCTGGGCAAGGTCCTCCAGGCGGCACGTCGTCTGACCCTCGCCGTCGCCCTCGTTCGTCACGCTCACCGTGACGGCAAGCCCGGCACCAGACGCCGTCACGGCATCGACGGTCGCCGGATACGGGCCGCCGCCGGCGACCGCCAGCCGGGCGATGACCGCCAGCAGGCCGAAGCCGACGAGGACGGCGATGATGACCGTGCCGTGGACCTGCGACGCCGCGACATCACGCAACCCGATGCGGATTGCACTGCTCGCACAGCCCGACCCCGGGCCCGACCGGGGCGCCGCAGCGCGCGCAGCCATGGGTCGGCTCGGGCTTGGCCGGCGAGGGCATGGGTGTGGGGCTCGTGGGCGCCTGCGGGGTCACCATGGGATGGTGCCACGAACGCGCGTCACCGGCGGGTGCCGCGGGCGACGGCGGTCACCAGCGGGCGACGGCGTCCACCAGCGCGTCCACGTCGTCGGTCGAGCGGGCGAGCACGATCGCGCCGTCCGCACCGGCCTCGTGCCAGCGCTCCCACGTGGCTCGCGGATCCTGCGTCCAGCCGGTGTCCCGGATCGACGCCTCGCCGAGCCAGTCGCCCTGGAAGCCGACGAGGACCGTCTGTTCGGCGCGCGATCGACCGGCGGCCTCGAGGGCCTCGAGGTAGCGCGGCAGGTTCGCCTCGAAGTTGTCGTCGAAGGTGTTCCACCCGTCGCCGATCCGGGCGGCGAGCCGGGCTCCGGCCGGGGTCTCGCCGCCGATGATGATGCGCGGCGCCGGATCGGGCACCGGGTGGGCGGATGCCTCGGCCAGCGGGTAGTACGGCGATGGCCGGGTGACCGGTCCACCGGTCCACAGCGCCCGGATGACGGCGACGGCCTCCTCGAGGCGGGCCACCCGTTCCGGCGTCTCGGGGAAGTCCATGCCGTAGGCCGCATGCTCGGCCGGTGCGCCGCCGATCCCGATGCCCAGGATGAGCCGCCCGCCGCTGGCGATGTGCAGGGTCGACGCCATGCGCGCCACGAGCGCCGGATGCCGGTTCATGACGTTGAGCACGAACGGGGCGACCGTCACCCGGCGCGTCTGCGCCGCGGCCATCGACAGCATCGTCCAGCTCTCGACCACGGGGACCGTCTTCGCGCCGCGGCCCATGAAGTGATCCCAGCACCACAGCCCGGCGTAGCCGGCCTCATCCAGCCGTCGGGCGCTCTCCAGCCACCACAGGGGCTCGGCGCGGATCGCCCGGAGGCAGATCCCGATCGGCAGCGACGCGGAGCCGTCGGTCACAGGCCGGTCTCGTACAGCCGGATGTCGTCGGGGCTGATGGTGTGGCCATCGCCACGCGACGGGGCCAGGGCATCGCGCGCGCCGAGCGCGTCGAGGTCCGCGGGGAACCGGCCGATGAGGTCGAGCACGACCTGCTGGATGCGCTCCGCGTTCATCTGGAAGACCTCGAGCACGGACATCGCGTCGACCGCCTCCGTGCCCTCGTGGACGCCGGCGTCGTAGTCGGTGATGAGGCTGATGTTGACGACCGCGATGCCCAGCTCCCGGCACAGCCATGCCTCCGGGTACTGGGTCATGTTGATGACCTCCCAGCCGGCATCGCTGAACCACTTCGACTCGCTCTTGGTCGAGAACCGGGGGCCCTGGATGACGACGACCGTGCCCCGCTCGTGGACCTCGATGCCGTGGTCGCGGATGGTCGCGATGGCCAGCTCGCGCAGGACCGGGTGGTACGTGTCGGCCGACGACAGGTGGGTGACGATCGGCCCGTCGTAGAAGGTGTCGGCGCGGCCCGGACGTGCGGTCGACGAACTGGTCGCACACCACGAAGTCGCCGGGCTTGACGTGGAGCGCGAGCGAGCCCGCGGCGCACGGCGAGATGGCGGCCTTGACCCCGAGCGACTTCATCGCCCACACGTTGGCCCGGTAGTTGATGCGGTGGGGCGGCAGCGTGTGGCGACGGCCGTGCCGCGGCAGGAAGGCGACGCGCCGGCCGGCGACCTCGGCCAGGAACAGGGAGTCGGACGGCGGGCCGTACGGCGTGTCGATCTTCACCTCGCGCACGTCGTCGAGGAGCGAGTAGAAGCCCGAGCCTCCGAAGACGCCGATCTCCGCCGTGTCCGCCACCGTCTACCTCCATCCCCGATCCGTCCCGGCCGACCCCATGGCCGGAGCCGGTGAACCCGGCGTGACCGACCAATTCTAGGCGGACCCGGCTACGATGGTCAGGCCGCGCCACGCGCCACGCCGAGGACCGCCCCTGATGACCGACCCGACGACGCGTTTCCCACTCCCGGACGAGCCGGGCAGCGACCCGCTCGCCGGCAGCAGCGAGCCGGTGGACGCTCCCCCGCCGAGCACGCCACCGACGGATGACGCGGCACCCGCGACCGTCGTCGAGACATCGACCGCCGGATCGTCCCCGTCACCGCCGCCGGCGACCTGGGGAGCGGCGTCAGGTGAGACGCCCGGCTGGGCACCGCCCGTCAAGGACGAGGGCAGTCGCTGGCCGGCGGTCGTCTTCGGCGTCATCCTCATCGTGGTCGGGCTGTGGTTCTTCGCGCAGCACACGCTCGGCCTGGACCTGCCGACGATCCGCTGGGGCCAGCTCTGGCCGCTGCTGATCATCGGGATCGGCCTGCTCATCCTGTATGGGGCGCGACGTTCCGGCCGCAAGTGATCGACGACGCGTCGACCTGGACGCCCGGTGACGGGTCGACCGCCGATCGCCTGACGCTCGCCGACTGGCGACGACGCGTCGCGGAGCTGTACGTCGAGGTCCGGGCGATGGCCTCGACCGACCCGACCATCGCCCACGCGCACTGGCGTGCCGTCCGGGAACGACTGTTCCGCGAGCATCCGCAGTCGCCGGTCCCGGCCGCGAAACGTGGCGGCGTTCCGAGCCAGCCACTATCCGTATGACCCGGCGCTGCGCTTCTCGGTCGCGCTCCAGCCGGCTCCGCCGCCCGATCCGGGCCTCCCGCCGCTGGCCCTGCCGAACAGCGGCGCCGACACGCTCGCGTTCCGGCGCATCGGGGTCGTCGAGCTGCCGTTGCCCGATGGTCCACGCCGCCTCGCCGTGTACTGGCTCAGTGGCTATGCCGGCGGGCTGTTCCTGCCGTTCCGGGACACGACGAACGGGACGTCCACGTACGGTGCCGGCCGCTACCTGCTGGATGCCGCCAAGAGCCACGATCTCGGCGTCGCGGAGGCGACCGGCGAGCTCATCATCGACGCCAACTTCGCCACCCAACCGTCGTGCGCCTACGATCCCAAGTGGGCCTGCCCGCTGGCCCCGCCCGAGAACCGGCTCGACGTGGCCATCGAGGCCGGGGAGCGCCTGGCGTGAGCGAACCTGCGGCGACGACGGACGCCGGACGCGTCGTCCGCCCGGCGACGCCCGAGGACAGCCTCGCCATCGCCGACGCCCACGTCCGTGGCTGGCAGGCCGCCTACCGCGGGCTCGTGCCCGATCGATCCTCGACGGGTTCGACGTGACGCGCCGGGCCGCCTGGTGGCCGATCGCCTGGCGGATCCGTCCGCGGCGCCGGACGAGCGGATCTGGGTCGTGGAGGCCGACGACGGCGTCGCGGGCTTCGCCCACGCGGGGCCCGCCCGGAGCGATCCGGTCGCCGCGCCATCCGGCGCCGGCGAGGTGTACGCGATCTACCTGCGTCCGGAGCGCCGCGGCCGGGGCGACGGTCGAGCCCTGTTCACGACCGCCACCGAGGACCTCATCGAGCGTGGCCACGACCCGCTCGTCGTGTGGGTGTTCGAGGCGAACGTGGACACGCGCCGGTTCTACGCCGCCGCCGGGTTCCAGCCTGACGGGGCCCGCAGCGACATCGACTTCGACGGCCTCGCCGTGGTGCCCGAGATCCGCTGCGTGCGCTGGACGACGGGTACGCACCTCCCGGATCGCGACTGACCGCCCGAACGAAGGTACGGTCGCACGCGGGACCGCCGGGCACCACCTGGCCGACACCGCCCGCGGCGCATCATCGGCCGGTGCCGGACCGGGTCCTGCCGACCCCGGCGCGTGCACGAGTCGCCGAGCGACACCGGGGAGATCCAAGTGCGCCTGTCCATCGGACCACGCAAGAGCGCCGTCGAACGGCTGCTGTGGTCGCGCGACGTTCGCTTCGTCCACAACCTGGCGGCCGAGGTGCCCGGTGCGCGCACCCTCGAGCTCGACTCCGGGGCGGTGCTGATCGCCAGCGCCGGCGACCTCACCGAGTCCCTCGCCGACGACGTGGCCGCCGAGTGGCTCGATGCGGTCTACGGCATGGCGACCGTGGACGCCGGCCTGCCCGAAGCGGACCGATACCTCACCGCGCTGTCCGAGGCCGTCCAGGTCTCCGGTCTGGCCGACCGCATCGGGATGGCCCAGACGACACAGGTCGTGCAGACCAAGACGCTCGACTACTTCTTCAGCCTGCGCACGCTCCATGGCGTCGCCTTCCAGCCGATCGTCGAGCTGACGAGCGGCGCGCTCCACGAGTACGAGTGCCTGTTCCGGCCGTCGATGCCGATGCTGCCGCAGTCGATCGGCTCCATCGTCCAGGCGGCCATCGACACCGGCCGCTCGATCGAGCTCGACCGCTTCATCGTCGGGGCGATCCTCGCGCGGGCCGCCCGCATGGACGCCGACCGTCGGGCGGCCGGCCAGCCGACCCTGCGGCTCGCCATCAACCTCACGCCGTCCAGCCTGCTCGACCCGACTTCGAGGCGGCGTCCTTCGCGGCGATGGTCCGCGACGCCGGGCTGGACCCTCGCCAGCTGACGATCGAATGCACCGAGCAGCAGGCGGTCGCCGACGTCGTCCGCCTCCAGAAGGCCGTCCGGGCGCTCCGTCGGACCGGGTTCGGCTTCGCCGTCGACGATGCCGGGGCGGGCTACGCCAGCTTCGCGCTCATCGCCGCCCTCCGCCCGTCGGTCATCAAGATCGATCGCGACATCGTCAGCGGCATCGCCCGGGACGACGCCAAGCAGGCACTGGTCGAGGCCTTCGTGTCGTTCGGTCGACGGATCGGCGCGCGGCTGCTCGCCGAGGGCATCGAGCGCCGCGCCGACCTGGCCATGATCACCGGGCTCGGGGTCGACCTCGGCCAGGGCTACCTCCTGGGCCGTCCGTCGGCGACGCCGGCCGCGCCCAGGCCGATCGAGACCCTCCGGCTGGATGCCGCACGGGTCGCCGCCGGACGCTCCGCCCGATCCGCACGCGCGGCGTTCCGATCCGGCCAGCACCTCGCCGCGACGGACTGACCGCCCTCGTCCGCTCTGCCCGGCCGTCGCCGGGCTACCATCCGTGCATGACCGACCCGACCACGTCGCCCACCGCGGTCGACCCCGTCCGCGCCTTCCTCGACGACATCCACTTCGCGACGATCGCGACGATCGATCCGGACGGGACCCCGCGCCAGGCCGTCATCTGGTACACGCTCGACGGTGACGAGCTGGTGCTCAACAGCGCCGTCGGCCGCCGCTGGCCGAGCAACCTGCTGCGCGATCCGCGCGTCTCGATCAGCGTGACCGACCATCGCGACGGCTACCGCTGGGTCGGGGTGACCGGCCGGGTGGTGGTCGTCGAGGACCAGGCGACCGCCCAGGCCGACATCGCCGGCATGGCCCGTCGCTATCACGCCGATGACCCGGCGGAGGCGGAGGCGCTCATCCGCGACCGCTTCGAGCGCCAGGCCCGCATCAGCTTCCGGGTGCCGCTCGACGACGTCTACAGCCACCTCGACTGAGGAGCGCCGACGTGACGACCCGCTTCGGTCTCCAGCTCTGGTCGCAGTCGACGACGTGGCCGGCCTTCCGCGATGCCGCCCTGGCCGCCGAGGCGGCCGGCTGGGACTCCGTCTGGACGTGGGACCACCTGCTCGCGATCTTCGGGCCGTGGGAGCAGCCGATCTTCGAGGGTTGGACCGCCCTCGCCGGCCTCGCCCCGCTGACCCGGCGCGTCCGGCTCGGGCTGATGGTCGGGGCCAACACGATGCGCGAGCCCGGCCTCACCGCGAAGCTGGCGACGACCCTGGACCACCTGTCGGAGGGACGTGCGGTCCTCGGCATCGGTGGCGCCTGGTTCGAGCGCGAGCACGAGGCCTACGGCATCGACTTCGGGGCGAGCCCGGGCGAGCGACTGGATCGTCTCGACGAGTCGGTCATGCTCCTGCGGCGGCTGCTGGACGGCGAGCGGTTCAGCCACGACGGACCGATCTATCGACTGCACGACGCGTTGTGCGCGCCGCGGCCGATCCAGGCCCACCTGCCGATCCTCATCGGCGGCTCGGGCCGCCGCAAGACCCTGCGCACCGTGGCCGAGCGGGCGGATGCGTGGAACACCTCCGGCACCCTGGAGGAGGTCGACGACGCGCTCGCCGCGCTGCGCGGCCATGCCGACGCCGTGGGACGCGACCTGGCCGACCTCGAGATGACGGTCAGCTTCCCGCTCGTCATCGACGACGACACGACCGCGGCGCAAGCCCGCCTCGACGCGCTCCTGGCCGCCAACGGGGTGACCTCGGCGGGCGGTCCGCAACGTGGTCGGCTCGCCCGAGACCATCGCCGCGGCCATCCGGCCGTACATCGACCGTGGCTTCTCGACGGTCATCGTGCGCATGCCGGCCCCCTACGACGGCCAGACGATCGAGCGCATCGGCGAGGTCGCGGCGGCGCTCGAGCGATGACGGTCGTCGAGCTCGCCGGCGGCGTCGGCGGCGCCAAGCTGGCCGAGGGACTGGCGGCCCACCTGGGGTCGGACCTGACCGTCGTGGTCAACACCGGCGACGACCTCGAGGTCACGGGGCTGGCGGTGTGGCCCGATCACGACACGGTGGCCTACACGCTGGCCGGCCTCGACGACGAGGAGCGTGGCTGGGGCCTTCGAGACGAGACCTGGGCCGTGATGGATGGCCTGGCGACCCTCATCGGCGAGGACCCGTGGTTCCGACTCGGGGACCGCGACCTGGCGACGCACCTGTGGCGGACCGACCGGCTGCGCGCCGGGATGCGCCCGACGACCGTCGCCCTGGGCCTCCGTGCGCGCCTGGGCTACGCGCCGACCATCCTGCCGATGAGCGACGACCCGGTCCGCACCGAGGTCCGGACCGACGAGGGCTGGCTCGAGTTCCAGGAGTACTTCGTCCACCAGCACCAGCGACCGGACGTCCACGAGGTCCGCTTCCGCGGCATCGAGACGGCCCGCGCGACCGACGAGGTGATCGAGGCCATCGCCGCCGCCGAGGTGGTCGTCATCGCGCCGTCGAACCCGATCGTGTCGATCGGGCCGATCCTGGCGCTCCCCGGCATCCGCGAGGCGATCGCGCGCGGCCCGTGCCCGGGACGTGCCGGTGATCGGGGTCAGCGGCATCATCGGTGGCAAGGCGCTGAAGGGCCCGGCCGACCGGATGCTCACCTCGCTCGGGCACGAGTCGAGTGCGGCCGGGGTGGCCCGGCTGTACGCGGACGTCGCCACCGATCTCGTCATCGACGACGTCGATGCGGCGCTCGCGGAGGATGTCGCCGCGACCGGCCTGCGGGTCCATGTCACCGACACGATCATGGGCGGCGACGCCGGTCGGGCGCGGCTCGCGGCCGATGTCCTGCGCCTCGCTCGGGCCGGCGTGGCGTGACGACCGAACGGCGGATCGTCGCGGTCATCCCGGTCGGGACCCTCGACGGCGCCAAGTCGCGTCTCGGGGCGGTGCTCGACGCGGAAGAGCGGCGCGACCTCGTGACCCGCCTCGCGGCGGCGACCATCCGGGCGGTCGTGGCCGTGCCGGCCATCGCGGACACGCTCGTGGTGACCCCCGACGACGAGGTCCGTGCCCTCGCCCTGGATGCCGGCGCGCGGCCGATGCGCCAGCGTGGGCACGGCCTGAACGCCGGCCTCCGCCAGGCTCGCGAGGACGCCGTGGCCGGCGGTGCCGACGTCCTGCTCATCGTCCCGATCGACCTGCCCCGGATCACCCCGGACGCCGTGGCGGCGATCCTGGCCGTGCTCGACCGCACGCCTCCGCCCCTGGTGGCGATCGTGCCGGACCGGCACGGGCGCGGGACGAACACGCTGCTCCTCGCCCCGCCGGACGTCATCGACGTCCAGTTCGGCGGTGACAGTCGGGCCGCCCATGCGGCGGCGGCGATCGCGGCCGGCGCGGCGCTCGTCGAGCTCGACGGTCCGCTGACCGAGGACCTCGATACCCCCGACGACCTGCTCCTCGCCCAGGCCGAGGGCGTCGAGTCCGTCCGTGGCTGATCGGCTGGAGGTCGTCGCCGTCGGCGGCCTCGGCGAGATCGTCCCGGGCGACGACCTGCCGGCGCTCATCGCCGATGCCGCTGGCGGCGAGCGCGGACCTCCTGCCGCTGCGCGAGGACGACGTCCTGGTCGTGACCCAGAAGGTCGTCAGCAAGGCGGAGGGCGCGCTCGTCGACCTGACCGCGGTCGAGCCGCGCCCCGAGGCCGTCGCCTTCGCCGAGCGCTGGGACCGCGATCCGCGCCAGGTCGAGGTCGTCCTGCGCGAGGCCCGGCGGATCGTGCGCATGGCCAACGGGGTCATCATCACCGAGACCTCGCACGGCTTCGTGTGCGCCAACGGCGGCATCGACGCCTCGAACGTCGGTCCGGCCTCGGGCAACGTCGTCACGTTGCTGCCCATCGATCCGGACGGGTCGGCGACCGCCATCCGTGCCGCCATCCGCGCACGGCTGGACCACGACCTGCCGGTCGTCGTGTCGGACAGCTTCGGGCGGCCGTGGCGCTACGGCATCGTCGATGTGGCCATCGGTGTCTCGGGCCTGCAGCCGCTCGATGACCTGCGTGGACAGCCCGATGCGGATGGCCGCGTGATGCGCTCGACGGTCCGGGCCGTCGCCGACGAGCTCGCCTCAGCCGCCGAGCTCGCCCTCGGCAAGACCGCCGGCCGACCCCTTGCCCTCGTCCGCGGCGCCACGTTCCAGCGCGGCGAGGGCCGCGTGGCCGACACGCTCATCCCGTCGGAGTTCGACCTCTTCCGATAGCGCCGACGGCACCGGCTGCGACGTGCCTGCAGCCCGGCCAGCCGTACGGTCCACGCATGGACTGGCGAACGGATGTCTGGCGTCGGTTCCGCCGGGACCTGCCGGGCATGGTCGTCATCTGGGTCGTGGTCGCCATCGCCATCCCGATCTGGGGCGCGATCCAGGGCGAGCCCGTCGACCTCCCGGGCTGGCTGCTCGCCGGCGCGGTCCTCGGCGTCGCCCTCACCCCGCTCATCTGGATGCGCTGGGAGATCCCGCTCATCCGCGGGCGCGCGCGAAGCGTGCGTCGGTCGATGGCGACGATCGGCGTGGGCTGCCTGTGGGCGATCGTCGTGTTGGTCGTCGGTGCCGGCATCCTGGCCGCCCTCGGGCTCGACTGACACGGACGTCGGATGCGCGACGAGTCACCGACGTCCACGACCCGTTGCGCGCGCAACGTCGCCCCGGAGTACCCTCCGCCGGATGAAGGTCGGCCTCCAGATCTCCTCGTTCACATGGCCCGGCGGGACGCCGGAGATCGGTCCGACCCTCGCCCGCGTCGTCCGCCAGGCCGACGACCTCGGGTTCGACAGCCTGTGGGTCATGGACCACTTCTTCCAGATCCGCGGGGTCGGCAAGCCCGAGGAGCCGATGCTCGAGGGCATGACCGCCCTCGGATTCATCGCCGGCCACACGACCCGGGCCCGCCTCGGCCTGATGGTCGGCGGCGTCCATTACCGCGACCCGGGCCTGTGGATCAAGTCGACCACGACGCTGGACGTGCTCAGCGGCGGTCGGGCGTGGCTCGGCATCGGCGCGGCGTGGAACGAGGAGGAGTCGCGTTCGCTCGGCTTCGACTTCCCGCCGCTCGGTGTCCGCTTCGAGCAGCTCGAGGACACGCTGCGCATGGCCCACGGCATGTGGTCGGGCGAGCGTGGCTCCGAGGAGGCCCTCGTCGGGCACCACCTGCGGGCGACGCGTCTGCTCAACAGCCCGCAGGCCATCAGCCAGCCACGCGTGCCGATCATGGTCGGTGGTGGCGGCGAACGGAAGACCCTCCGATTGGTGGCGCAGTACGCCGATGCGTGCAACGTCTTCGGCTCACCCGAGGCGATCGCTCGCAAGTACGCGATCCTCGAGGCGCACTGCGCCGACGTCGGCCGCGATCCCGCGGAGATCGAGCGATCGACGCTCCAGAACGTGCGGCTCGGGCCGGTCGGGGCTGCGCGCACGGAGACGCCGCAGCAGGCCATCGACCGCTTCGCCGAGCTCAACGACGCCGGCGCCCAGCACCTCATCGTCGAGCTCAAGGACATCCACGACCCCGCCTACCTGGAGCAGCTCGGGCGGGAGGTCCTCCCCGCCCTGCAGGCCTTGCCCGACTGACCCAGCGCGATACCCCTAGGGGGTATGCAGGAAGTGCTACGATGGAGACCATGGACGACAAGGACGGGACGACCCCGACGAACCCATTCGGTGGCTTCTCGATCGCGATGATCGATGCGCCGGCCGACGCAGCCGCCATCCCCACGACCGGTGGCCCGAGCATCGTCGCGAGCGGCGAAGGCCGCATCGACGCCAAGGTCGTGATCGTCGGTTCCGGCCCCGCCGGCCTGACCGCCGCCATCTACGCGGCGCGAGCGGACCTCGAGCCGGTCGTCATCGCCGGCTCTGCCCCTGGTGGCCAGCTGATGCTGACCAGCGACGTCGAGAACTATCCGGGCTTCGAGCACGGCATCCAGGGCCCGGAGCTGATGGCCGCGATGCGCGCCCAGGCCGAGCGCTTCGGGTCGCGCATCGTCGATGTCGACGTCGAGAAGGTCGACCTGTCCGAGCGCCCGTTCCGGCTGTGGGCCCGCGGCCAGGAATACCGCGCCCAGTCGCTGATCATCGCCACCGGTGCGTCGGCCCTGTGGCTGGGGATCGACTCCGAGACGCGGCTGCGCGGCCGCGGTGTGAGCGCCTGCGCGACCTGCGATGGCTTCTTCTTCAAGGACCGCGAGATCGCCGTCGTGGG
Organism: uncultured Chloroflexia bacterium; assembly: GCA_963776925.1. Taxonomy (GTDB): domain Bacteria; phylum Chloroflexota; class Limnocylindria; order Limnocylindrales; family CSP1-4; genus SPCO01. The sequence goes on from CAVZON010000001.1 coordinate 509,894, forward strand.
CGGTGGCGACACCGCGTTCGAGGAGGCGACCTACCTGACCCGCTTCGCGACCAAGGTCCACCTGCTCCATCGGCGCGACACGTTCCGGGCGAGCAAGATCATGGTCGATCGGGCGCTCGAGCACCCGAAGATCGAGATCCACCCCAACGTCGAGGTCGCTGAGGTCCTCGGCGACGGCAAGGTCGAGGGCGTGCGCCTGGTCGACACGGCCACCGGCGAACCGTCGGAGATGCCGATCGAGGGCCTGTTCATCGCCATCGGCTATGAGCCCAATACCGCCGTCTTCAAGGACTGGCTGGAGGTCGACCCGAAGGGCTATCTCGTCGTCCACGACGAGACCGGCTCGGCCATCGACGGCGTGTTCATCGCCGGCGACGTGCACGACCACCGCTACCGGCAGGCCGTGACTGCGGCGGCCGACGGCTGCAAGGCTGCCATCGACGCCGAACGCTGGCTGGAAGCGCAGGGCATCACCGAAGCGGCGACCGCCACCGCCTGGTGACCAGGCGCCGCATCACCCCGCTGCTCCAGACGTTCTCGCGGCGCCCGACGATCGTCATCGTCGCGCGGGCCTGAGGCTCACCGCCATGGCGTTCCCTCGCGGGCGGACCCGGTCCGCGACCGGCGGTGCGGCGGGTGGCCGCGGTGGTGGCGGCGGGCGTGGCCGCGGTGGCATGTTCGGGAGCGGTCCTGCCGCGGACTTCGTGCCCGTGCCCCCGGAGCGGCGCGGCCAGACGATCCGGCGGATCCTCGTCTTCTTCGCGCCCTATCGGTTCCAGGTCGCGATCGTCCTCGGCGCCATCCTGGCCACGAGCTTCCTTGGCCTGATCAACCCGATCCTGCTGAAGATGCTCATCGACGTCGCCATCCCGGAGCAGGACTTCTACCTGCTCAATGTCTTCGTCGCGCTGATGATCATCCTGCCGATCATCACCGGGCTCATCGGCGTCGGGCAGTCCTACCTCAACAACGTCATCGGCCAGAACGTCATGCAGGACCTGCGCGGTGCCCTGTACGCGCACCTCCAGGCGATGCCGCTGCGCTTCTTCACCGAGACCCGCACCGGGGAGATCCAGAGCCGGCTGTCCAACGACGTCGGCGGCGTCCAGGCGGTGGTCACCGACACGGCGGCGAGCGTCACCAGCAACATCGCGGTCGCCCTCAGCACGGTCGCCGCGATGCTGTTCATCGACTGGCGGCTGACCCTGCTGTCGCTCGGCCTCACCCCGTTCTTCATGTACCTGACGCTCCGCGTCGGCAGGGTCCGCCGCGAGGTGTCGACCGAGACGCAGCAGAGCCTGGCCGAGCTCACCGCGCACACGGAGGAGACGCTGAGCGTCAGCGGCATCCTGCTGTCGAAGACGTTCGGCCAGCAGGCGAACTCGATCAAGACGTTCCGCGGCATCAATGCCCAGCTCGCCGCCCTCCAGATCCGCCAGGCGATGGTCGGGCGCTGGTTCTTCATGCTCATCGGCACGATCTTCAGCATCACCCCGGCATTCGTGTACTGGCTGGCCGGCGTGCTCATCATCCAGGGCGACCCGTCCGCCCCGACGATCGGCGACATCGTCGCCTTCACCACGCTCCAGTCGCGCCTGTTCTTCCCGCTCGGCCAGCTGCTCAACGTGCAGGTCGAGATCCAGGGCGCGCTCGCCCTGTTCGATCGGATCTTCGAGTACCTCGAGATGGATCCCGAGATCGTCGACGCTCCGGATGCCGTGAAGCTCGATCATGCGACGGTCCAGGGCCGGGTCCGCCTGCGCGACGTGCGCTTCCACTACCCGACGGCCGCGGTGCCATCGACCCGGGCGCACGAGGCGGTCGCCGCGAACGAGGGAGGCGTCGCATCGGCGAGTCCGGAGGAGGAGGCGATCGCCATCGCGGCGGCCCCGGTCGACATGCCGGCGCTCGAGGAGTTCGTGGATTCCGAGGCTCCGCCAGCGGGTCAGGCCATCCCGGAGGTGCCGGTCATCGACATCGCCCCGCAGTTCGCCCTCGACGGCATCGACTTCGAAGCCCAGCCCGGCGAGCTCGTCGCCCTCGTCGGGCCGTCGGGCAGCGGCAAGACGACGACGACCTACCTCATCCCGCGCCTCTATGACGTCGACGCCGGGGCGATCGAGATCGACGGCATCGACGTCCGCAAGATCGCCCTCGCATCGCTCGGTGAGGTCATCGGCGTGGTGACCCAGGAGACCTACCTGTTCCACGCGTCGGTCCGCGACAACCTGCGCTACGCCCGTCCCGAGGCGACCGACGAGGAGCTCGAGCGCGCGACCCGCGCCGCGGCCATCCACGACCGCATCCTCGAACTGCCCGACGGGCTCGACACCATCGTCGGCGAGCGAGGCTACAAACTGTCAGGTGGCGAGAAGCAGCGCATCGCCATCGCCCGGGTCCTGCTCAAGGATCCGCGCATCCTGATCCTGGACGAGGCGACGTCCGCACTCGATACCGTCTCGGAGCGCCTCATCCAGGCCGCCTTCGAGCGCCTGATGGAGGGCCGCACCACGATCGCCATCGCCCACCGCCTGTCGACCATCCTGCGTGCCGACCGCATCCTCGTGTACCAGCGTGGCCAGATCGTCGAGCGGGGCACGCACACCGAGCTGCTGGCGCACGGCGGCCTGTACGCGCAGCTGTACCGCGAGCAGTTCCTGCCCGACGCCAAGGACGCCGGCGTGCCGGCATGAGTCGCGGCCGACACGCCCGGCTGGTCCACCAGGGCGAGGCGCGCTACGCCGGGACGACCGGGACCGGCCGCCAGGTGGTGTTCGGGGACGACGCCGTGGTCGGCGAGCTGTCGCCGGTCGAGATGATCGTCGTCAGCCTGGCGGCCTGCTCGGCGATGGACGTCTACTCGATCGCGGTGAAGAAGCGCCAGGCGATCGAGCGCTATGAGATCGACGCCGTCGGGGACCAGCGCGACGAGTACCCGCAGGTGCTGACCGAGGTGACCGTGACCCACGAGGTGTGGGGCACGAACCTGGCCGAGGCGGCCATCCGTCGGGCGATCGAGCTGTCAGCGACGAAGTACTGCCCGGTCAACGCGATGGTCTCGGCCGGAGCGACCCAGGTCCACCACCGCTACCGGATCCACTCCAGCGGGGCGAAGCCCTACGAGGCGGAGGGCGAGGTCATCGCCACCGGGCCGTACCGTCGGCCGGACGTCCTGACCTAGTTGTAGCGGATGGGCTCCGTGGCGAACCCGACGCGCTGGACCCGGCCGCGCGTCCAGATGCGGGTGACGAGGTCCGGCACCCACCAGCGCAGGAAGTACAGCCGGCAGCCGAGGCAGTAGCCGGTCACCGCCAGCAACGTCTGGAGACCGGCGACGGCGACGACGAACACCCAGCCCAGGGTCGATGCCCCGAACGCGAAGGCGACCAGGGCGAGGGTCAGGGCGACCGAGCCCAGCACCTGGGCGAAGCGCGGCGGGTACTCGTGCTCGGGCTGCGCCGGGGACAGGCCGACGACCTTGACCAGTCGACGCCAGACCATGCCGTAGACCGACCAGCGCATGCCGAATGCCGCGCTGACGCCGATCGACACGAGGACGATCGGGACCAGCCAGACCGTCTGGGTCAGCACCGCGATGGCGAGGACGATCGCCGAGACCCCCGCTCCGAAGCGATGGCCGCGCGGATCGATCATCCGGGCGGGCGGGAGCTGCTGGGTGGCACCACTGGGGATGGCGCTGGGCATCGGGGGATCTCCTCGGGGCACGTCGGGACGAAGCCCGACCATACCATACAAGTCCGACTGGTCTAGTCGGGTTTCTCGTGTCGTCTGCGTCTTGCATGACTATGCAAGGGTCCTGTATAGTCATACGCCCATGACGACGGTCCATCCGCTCCCGGCCATCGATCCGAGCTCACTCCCCGTGAGGAGCGTCGCCCGAGCGTGCACGCGAGTGTCCGCCCGGCGACGGTGCGCCCGTGAGCGCAGGGCTCGAGCCGGCGGTCGGGGTCGCGACGGACCGCTCGTCGGGGAGCCTCTCCCGTCGTGAGCGTGGCGTGGTCGGCGATGACGGCATCCGCCGGCTGCGGGTCGGCATCATCGGGGCCACCGGCTACGTCGGCTCCGAGCTCATCCGCCTGCTGTCCCGCCACCCGAACGTCGTGATCGTCGGCCTGGCCGGTCGCGATCGCCACGACGAGCCGATCGGCGGCCACCACCCGCACCTGGCGACGACGGGCCTGACGGTCGGCACCGAGCTGCCGGACGACCTGGACGCCGTGTTCCTGGCGCTGCCCCACGGTGCGGCCGCCGCACAGGTCCCGGCGATCGCCCAGCGCGGCACGGCGATCATCGACCTCGGCCCCGACTTCCGCCTCCGCGACCCGGCCGACTACCCGACGTGGTACGGGTTCGAGCATCCCCATCCGGACCTGCTCGCGAGCGCCGTCTACGGCCTGCCCGAGCTCCATCGCGCCGAGCTCCAGGCCCTGGTCGATGCCCCCGTCGCCATCGTCGGATCGCCCGGCTGCTACCCGACCGCGACGATCCTCGCGGTCGCCCCGCTGGCGCGGGCCGGCCTCGTCGACGACCTCGTGGTCGATGCCAAGTCCGGCGTGTCCGGAGCGGGCCGGGAAGCCAAGCCCAACCTGATGTTCAGCGAGGTCGACGAGAGCGTGTCGGCATACGGCATCGGCGGTCACCGACACGTGGCCGAGATCGAGCAGGAGCTCGGGCTGCAGGGCGTCGACTTCCTGCCGCACCTCATCCCGATGGTCCGCGGCATCCTGTCGACGTCGCACATCCGCACGACGCGCCCGGTCGACCAGGCCGAGCTGGACGCGCTCTACGCGAGCGCCTACGACGGCGAGCCGTTCGTGCATGTCGTGGCGAGCTCGCCGGGCACGAAGCACACGACCGGGAGCAACCACGTGCTGATCCACGTCCGACACGACCCGCGAACCTCGCGGGTCATCGCCATCGGCGCCGAGGACAACCTGGTCAAGGGCGCTGCCGGCCAGGCCGTCCAGTCGTTCAACCTCGTCCACGGCCTGCCGGAGACGGCCGGCCTGGAGCAGCTGCCGCTGGCGCCCTGATGACGCTGACGTTGTCCGACGACGCACCGACCACCGATCGACGCTCCCACCGGTCGAGCGCCGCGCCGTGCTGCCGGCCGGGTTCCGGGCTGGCGGCGCCGTTGCGGGGATCAAGGCCTCCGGCCGGCCGGACCTCGTCCTCATCGCCTCGACCGACGGTCCGGCTGCCGCCGCCGCGGTCTTCACGCCGAACGCCTTCGCCGCCGCGCCGGTCCGACGCTCCCGCCAGAACCTCGCGCTGTCCTCCGACGACGCGCGGGGCGGGTTCGGGTTCGCCGCCGCGGTCGTCTCCACGAGCGGGTGCGCCAACGCCGCGACCGGCGCCGCCGGTGACGCCGACCAGGACGCGGTGGGCGGATTCGTCGCCGACGCGCTCGGGATCGACGAGACCCGCGTGCTGCACCTGTCGACCGGGGTCATCGGGACGCGCCTGCCGCTCGACAAGGTCGCGGCCGGGATCGCCGCGCTGGCCCCGGCCCTGACCGCCGACGATGCCGCGCTCGCCGCGGCCGCCGAGGCGCTGCGCACGACCGACTCGGTGACCAAGGTCGCGACGACCACCGTCGTCCTCCCCGCCGCCGACGGCGAGCCCGTGCCGGTCACCGTCAGCGGCATCGCCAAGGGCGTCGGGATGATCCATCCCAACATGGCCACGATGCTGTCGGTCATGCTGACCGACGCCCCGGTCGCCCCGGAGGTCCTGTGGGGCCTCTTGCGACCCGCCGCGGCTCGGACCTGGAACCAGCTGTCGGTCGATGGCGACACGAGCACGAACGACACCGTGTTCGTCCTCGCCTCCGGAGCCGCCGGCAGCGCGCCGGTCGCCGCCGGCAGCCACGCCGCCGTCGCCCTCGGTCGCGCCATCGAGGCGGTCGCTCGCGACCTGGCCCGGCAGCAGGCCGCCGACGGCGAAGGCGCCGCGACGCTCATCACCACCGTCGTGCGCGGGGCCGTCGACGACGCCGATGCACGCGCCGTCGCCCGAGCGGTCGTCAGCAGCAGCCTGGTCAAGGCCGCGGCCCACGGTCGTGATCCGAACTGGGGTCGCATCGCCGGCGCGGCGGGGAACGCCGTCACCGCCAGTGCCGCGGTGCTGGAGGCTGCCGGGCTGTCGTCCACTGACGCCGCCGCGCGCGCCGGCCAGGCCGCCAGCCTCGACCCGGACCGGCTGCACATCGCCATCGCCGGCTTCCCGGTCTTCGACGGCACGGCCGGCGGTCCCCTCCCCTTCGACCGCGACGCCGCTCGCGAGGCGATGACCGCGCCGGAGCTCGTCATCGAGCTGGACCTCGGGTCTCGGCGACGGGCAGCGGCGAGGCCTTCGGCTGCGACCTGACGAGCAGTACGTGATCGAGAACAGCGAGTACACGCACCAGGTGAGCGAGATCCTCGTCGTCAAGCTCGGCGGCACGACGATCGCGGAGCAGAGCCAGGTGCTCCAGGAGGTCGCGAACGTCGGGCGTCGCCGGCCGGTCGTCCTCGTCCACGGCGGCGGCAAGCGCATCACCGAGTGGCTCGATCGACTCGGCGTGCCCTCGACCTTCCAGGGCGGCCTGCGCGTGACCGACGCCCAGAGCCTGGAGGTCGCCGCGGCCGTGCTGCGCGGGGTCGTCAACAGCGAGCTCGTCGCCGGGCTGCGCGACCTCGGCGTCGATGCCGTCGGCCTCAGCGGCGTCGACGGCGGCCTGCTCATCGCCGAGCGGATCCCCGAGCTCGGGCTCGTGGCCAGCGTGACCGGTCTCCGTCGCGACCTGCTCGACGCGATCCTCGTCGGCGACCAGGTCCCGGTCATCGCACCGCTCGCCCGCGATGCCGAGGGCATCGTGTGCAACGTCAATGCCGATGACGCCGCGGCCGGGATCGCCGCCGGGCTCGGTGCGCGGCAGCTCGTGCTGCTGACCGACGTCGATGGCGTTCGCGACGCCGATGGCCGGAAGCTCGACAGCCTGACCGTCGCCGAGGCGGAGCACCTCATCGAGAGCGGGGTCATCGCCGGCGGCATGGTCCCGAAGGTCCGCGCGGCCCTGTCCGCGCTCGGCTGGGACGGGGCGGAGGCGATCATCGCCGACTCGGCCGCCGACGGTGCCCTGGAGCGGGCCCTCGACGATCCGACCTTCGGGACGCGCATCACCGCGGCCCGCCCGGCACGGGTCGGGGCCGCCTGAGATGGCCGTCACGATGACCCCGGGTCAGGAGCTCAAGCGCCTGCGCCAACGGGCGATCCGGCGGCTCATCGCGAGTCGTCCCATCGGCAGCCAGCGGGAGCTCGTCGACGCGCTCACGGCCGAAGGCTTCGAGGTCACCCAGGCCACGGTCAGCCGGGACATCACGGAGCTCGGCCTGCTCAAGGCGCCGCGCATCGACGGACACGCCTACGTCGCCCCGGAGGACTTCGCGCCAGCCACGTCCCCGAACGCGAACGGCCAGGCCGACGGCGCCGCGCCCGCCTCGCACTCCCCCTCGGCCTCCGATGACCGCTTGCGCCGCCTGCTCGCCGACGTCCCGGTGACGGTCGGCCGGAGTGGCCTGACCCTCGTCCTCGTGGGGACTCCGGGGACGGCCAGCATGGTCGCCCAGGCCATCGACGAGTCGAGCCTGCAGGAGCAGGAGGGCACGCTGGCGGGCGACAATACGCTCCTCGTCCTGTTCGCCGACGAGTCGCGCCTGACGCGCTGGCTCGATCGCTTCGAAGCCCTGCAGCATCCCGTCCCGGAGGTCCCGCCAGCGCATGGATAAGGTCGTCCTCGCCTACTCCGGGGGTCTCGACACCTCCGTCGCCGTCGCGTGGCTCAAGGAGCAGTACGGCGCCGAGGTCATCACGCTCACGGTCGACGTGGGCGGCGGCTCGCTGCGCGAGGGCGTCGAGCGCCGGGCCATGTCGGCCGGGGCGTCGCGGGCCTACGTCGTCGATGCCCGCGAGCGGTTCGTGACCGACTTCGTGTGGCCCCACCTGCAGGCGAACGCGGTGTACCAGGGCGCCTACCCGCTGGCGACGGCCCTCGCGCGACCGCTCATCGCCCAGCTCCTCGTCGAGGTCGCCAAGCGCGAGGGCGCCGACGCGATCGCCCACGGCTGCACGGGCAAGGGCAACGACCAGGTCCGCTTCGACGTCGCGACCCACGCGCTCGACCCGGGGCTCGAGGTCGTCGCGCCGATGCGCGTCGGCATGGGCCTGTCCCGCGACCAGGAGATCGACTACGCCAACGAGCGGGGCATCGAGATCCCGATCACCAAGGCGTCGCCGTACTCGATCGACGTCAACCTGTGGGGTCGGTCGTGCGAGACCGGCGTGCTGGAGGACCCGTGGGTCACCCCGCCGCCGGATGCCTATGAGTGGACCGTCGCGCCATCCGACGCGCCGGACCCGATCGACCTCGTCATCGCCTTCGAAGGCGGCATCCCGGTCGCGATCGACGGCGAGCGGCTGCCACCGGTCGACCTGGTGGATCGGCTGCACGACCTCGGCGGAGCGCATGGGGTCGGGCGCATCGACCACGTCGAGGACCGCCTCGTCGGCATCAAGAGCCGGGAGATCTACGAGGCCCCGGCGGCGACCATCCTGCATGCCGCCCATCGGGCGCTCGAGGGCCTCACCCTGTCGCGCGACACCCTCCGGTTCAACCGGTTCGTGGCCGACGAGCTGGCACGACTCATCTACGACGGCCTGTGGTTCAGCGCCCTGTCACGCGACCTGCGCGCCTACGTGGCGTCGTCGCAGCGCGTCGGTCAGCGGCGACGTCCGGGTCCGGCTGGATCACGGTCAGGCGGTCGTCGCCGGGCGGCAGTCGCCGCTGTCGCTGTACGACAAGAGCCTTGCCACGTACGACGAGGGCGATGCCTTCGACCACGCCTCGGCGGTCGGCTTCATCGAGATCTTCGGCCTGCCGCTGCGGGTCGAGGCGGCACGCCACGGCGCCGTCGGCAAGCATCACGGGGCAGCCTGGTCGTGGACCGACCCGCTGCTGACGGATCTGCCGACCACGGTCACCGACCCGGAGCCGGCGGCCGTCTGAGCACGCGGTCAGCGGAGCGGCTTGATCGCCTTCCCGTACAGCACGTTGCAGCTGATCCAGTCGACCTGATGACGTCGCGCGTAGTCGACGCACGTCTGGCGGACCCGCTCGGCCGCGTCGTCACCGAGCTGGTCGATCGTCCAGCGCAGGCCCGAGCCCATCACGATCGACCACCAATCCCGTGGCGCGAGCAGTGGCCAGCGCTCGAACTCCGGGGTGACGGTCATGCCGTCATCGGGCACGCCGGCCTCGGCGAAGAGCGCCGCGAGCGACGTCGTGTCCGTGACCTGCTCCCAAGGCTCGTCGGCGCGGATGAGGTCCGGCCGCTCGGCCGCGACCGCCGCCTTCCAGACGTCGTACATCGGCGCCCACAGGCGTGGACCCCAGGTCGTGACGATGAGCGTGCCGCCGGGCCGCACCATCCGCCACAGCTCGGCCACGAGCCCGACCATGTCCGGCACGAGCACGAGCCCGAACACGCACACCACGGCGTCGAACGAGGCGTCCGGCAGCCCGGTCGTGCGCATGTCGGCCTGGTGGAACCGCACGACCGCGTCGAGCCCGGCGCGCTGCGCCTTGTCGCGAGCCGCGTCGAGCATCTGCCCGGACAGGTCCACGCCCAGGACCCGGCCATGCGGCGCGACGGCCCGCCCGGCCATGAGCGAAGCCGGACCCGTGCCACAGGCGACATCGAGGACATGCATCCCCGGCGTCAGGTCGAGGGCCGCCACCGTGCGGTCGGCCGCCCGGGTGAGGAAGCCCAGGGCGCGGTCGTCGCGACGGTCCGCGGCAGCATCGTAGGCGGCGACGGCACGCGCCACGGCGGGATCCAGCGGACCGCCGCCGGGCCGAGCCGGACCAGGTGGCAGGTCGACACGCACAGGCATGGCGGCAGGGTGGTCCCATGTCGGCGTCTCGGGTATCGACCGATGTCGGCGGCGGGCATGGACGGATGACGATGTCCGGACCGCGTCCCGCACCCCGATGGGCCATCATCGGCGGTGCCATGCACGATCCTTCGCCCGACCTGGCCGAGCTCCACGAGGCCGGCGACCGGCTGCGCGAGCTCGCCTTCCTCCACGACATCGCGCGACTGGCCACCCAGGCCCGGGACTGGGACGAGCTGATGCGCACGATCGTCGAGGGCACGACGGTCGCGATGGACGTCCAGGTCTGCTCGTTCTACCTGGCCGATCACGAGCGGACGCGGGTCACGCTGGCGGCGACGAACGGGCTCGATCGTGGCCAGGTCGGGAAGGTCAGCCTGGCCTGGGGCGACGGGATCACGGGTCGCGTCGCCGCGTCACGGCAGCCGATCGCCGTGGAGGACGTGACGGTCGACGACCGCTTCGCGTGGGTCCGCGGCTTCGACGTCGAAGCGCTCGCCGGGATGCTGTCCGTGCCGCTGGTCTGGCACGACGATGTCGTCGGCGTGCTCAACGTGCAGACCCGTGAGCTGCGGCGCTTCACGGCGGACGAGATCGACTTCCTCCAGACGATCGCCGCCCTGCTCGCCGGCATCGTCGAGAAGGGCCGGCTGACGGCCGAGGTCGAGGCGCGGCTGGAACAGCTCACGGCGCTCGATGCTGCCCGGGCCGAGCTGCTCAGCGTCGTGACCCACGAGCTGCGGACGCCGCTGTCGGTCGTCCGGGTCTACGTGGACCTGCTGGCCGAGGCGGCCACGACCGAAGGGGCCTCGGATGCCGCGCCGGCCTGGCGCGACGCCGCCGACGACCAGCTCGCCCGGCTCGACCGCCTCGTCGACTCGATCCTGGCATCCGTCCGCGGCGAGGGCCTGACCGGCCTGTCCCGGGCCCCGTTCGACGTCGTCCAGGCGGTCGACGACACGGTCGAGACGCTGCGGCTGCTGCTCCGACCGCATCCCATCCGCTGGGACCGGCCCGATGGCCCGTACGTGGCCATCGGCGACGAGGCGCGCTTCCGGCAGGTCCTCGAGCAGCTGCTCGAGAACGAGTCGAAGTACGCCCCCGGTGACGAGGGGGTCAGCATCGGCGTCTGGCGCATCGGCGACGAGATCCAGGTCTACGTGACCGACGACGGCCCGGGCGTCCCGATCGAGGACTGGGAGAGCGTCTTCGAGCCGTTCGTGCGCATCGAGGGCCGCGGCCGCTCGCGCGGCTCGGGCATCGGGCTGTTCGCCTCGCGGCGGCTGATGACGGCCATGGGCGGCCGCATCGTCATCGAGCCCAACGGGTTCGCCTCCTCGCGCTTCGTCGTCGGACTGCCCGCCGGCTGAACGACGACCGGGTGCGGCCACCCGGGCACGGGCACCATCGCGAAGGAGCGTCCGGCCAGCGACCAGGCCGCTGCCAGCCGCCGTCGGGCGACCGTCGGCACCGGCCGGTGCAGGGCGGCGCCGAGCGCCGACGCGAGCCACGCCGTCGGATCGCTCGGCAGCAGGTCCGTGCGGGCGGCGATGACGCCGTCCGGGCGGATCAGCGCCGCGCCGCCATCGGCCAGGCCGAAGGCAACGGCGACCGCCGGGTCATCCGTCGCGTGGAGCCGGACATCGACGGCGAACGGGGCGGCCATGACGGCCTGATCCCATGCCCTGACCGCTCCGGTCGCGACGAGCGCGAAGCCCCGGTCGACGAGGTCGAGCGTGGAACGGCGTCCCGACACCTCGGGCCCGTCCAGCCAGACGTGCGGCGCCCGCTGGCCCGGCTGGGCGTCGAGCGGTCCGAGGTCCTCGAGCAGGCCGTCGTCCGTCCCGCCTCCGCCCTCGATCATCGACATCGCGACGTTCCGCCGACCGATCGGCCCGCGCTCCGCCTCGTAGGTGTCGAGCAGGTCCGAGCCCGCCTGGCCGTTCACGACGGCGGCCAGCTTCCAGCCCAGGTCGTGGCCGTCGGCGATGGCCGTGTTCATGCCCCGGCCGCCACGTGGCGTCATCCGGTGCGCGGCATCACCCACGAGGAAGGCCCGGCCAGCGCGCCAGCGCGCGGCGACCTGGGCGGCGAAGGCGAACGTGCTCGTCGCGAGCAGCTCCACCTCGAGCTCCGGCCGGCCGGCGACCTCGCGGATCGTCGACAGCATCCGGTCCAGCGGGAACGCCGCGGCGATCGCCGCGTCGTCCATGCCCGGGGGCAGCGGGATGGCCAGGACGTAGCGATCGTCGGCGCCGCTGGGCACGACGACGGTCGGTGGCCGGCCCGGACCGGGCTGGCCGACGAGGTACAGGCCGTAGCGGCGCTCGCCGAGCACCTCGGCCAGGTCCGCTCGGAACAGGATGCTCAGGAACCGGCCGAGGTCGTCCGGTCCCTCCATCGGGATGTCCAGGGCGCGCCGGACCGCGCTGCCGTGCCCGTCCGCCCCGACCAGCCAGCCGGCACGGACGAGCAGCTCGGCGCCGTCCTCGCGGTCGCGGACCACGGCGCGCACGCCGTCCTCGTCCTGCTCGAAGGACACGAGCTCGGTCGAGAACGCGACCCGGCCACCGATCGACCGCAGGTGGTCGACGAGGACCGGCTCGAGGTGGTCCTGCGGGCTGATCGCAGCGGTCGTCGGGCTGACCGCGAGGCACGCCGCCGTGTCGGGGAAGCCGAGTGGCCCCTCGATCGGCGCCGGATCGTCCAGGCGCCCGACGCGGGCCTCGCGCGGGATGACGTGCCAGCCACCGCGGCGGACGGCCTCGTCGAGGCCGAACGACCGGAAGATCTCCATCGAGCGGGTGCTGACGCCGGTCGCCCGCGGGAAGATCGATGTCGAGGGATGGCGCTCGATGACGAGCGGGCGGACGCCGTGAGCGAGCCAGCTCGATGGCGGTGACGAGCCCGGCTGGGCCTGCCCCGACCACGAGGACCGGTGTGTGGATGGTGCGACGGGTGGTCATGGCGACTGCGCTCCTCTATTTCGTCGTACAGCGTGTCCGATGTCGGACAGAGTGTCCGATGAAGTGGTAGGCTGTCAACATGGACAAACGTCCGTATCGCCAGACCCGTCGCGCCGAGGCATCCGAGGCCACTCGCGCCCGGATCCTCGACGCCGCGCGCGCCAGCCTCGAGCGGGGCCCGGTGGGGGCCCTGAAGGTCGACGAGGTCGCCAGGGAAGCCGGCGTCGCTCGCTCGACGGTCTATCTCCTGTTCGGCTCGCGGGCCGGACTGTTCGATGCGCTGGGCCGCTACCTGCGCGACGAGGCCGGCTTCGAGGCGCTCATCGCGGCGTCACGGCTGCCCGACGCGCTCGACAACCTCCGCGCCTCGCAGCGCGCGGCGGTCGCCATGTACGCGCGCCTGCCGGACCTCGCCCGCGGCCTGTTCACGCTTGCCGCCATCGATCCGGACGGCGTCGCGGCGGTGGCGGCCATCGAGGATGGCCGCCGGCCGGGGATGGCGCACCTGGCCCGGGCGCTGGCCGCGCAGGGCTACCTGCGCGACGACGTCAGCGTCGAGGAGGCGGTCGACCTGCTGACGGTCATCACGAGCTTCCAGTCGTTCGATGAGCTGTTCACCGGCAGTGGTCGCAGCGCCGACGTCACGGCGGACCGCCTCATCGCCCTCGCCGAGCGCGCCGTCTGCCGACCCGGCCTCTGAGGCCGCGGGCGGGCTGCCGATGCAAGCCTCCCGCAACCCCTGGCTCGTGCTTGACCGTCGCGGCCTTGGGGCGCGATGCGGTTTCATGGACATGCCCCCGGATCACGCAGCGGAGGTGCGTCATGCTCGACCAGCAGACCCGCCAGCAGCTCCAGACCAACTTCCAGCAGTACAAGCCGCAGCTGAAGGGCCAGTTCACCAGCCTGAGCGATCAGGACTGGGAGGCTGCGCGCAAGGACCCGGACACCCTGATCGACACGATCAGCCGCAAGACGGGTCAGGGGCGTGAGACGGTCGAGCGGACCGTCCGCCAGCTCGTGAACTCGATGCCGGTGTCCTAGCCCCGTATCACCCAGATCGACCGTGACGCCGGTCGGATCCCCGGATCCGGCCGGCGTCCTGCATGTCCGGCGCGACGCGGCGGTCACTGCGCGAACACGCGGGTCTGGTCGGCACGCAGGTGGGCATAGCCGGGCTTGACGACCTCGTTGATGAGCCGGAGCCGCTCGTCGAACGGCGCGAAGGCCGACTTGAGGGCGTTGATCGTCAGCCACTCCATCTCGCCCAGCCCGATCCCGAACGCCTCGTCCAGGGCCGCGAACTCCGAGGACAGCGAGACGCCGCTCATGAGTCGGTTGTCGGTGTTGACCGTCACCCGGTAGCGCAGCCGGCGCAGCAGGTCGATGGGGTGGTCGCCGATGGTCGGCGCCGCCGCGGTGTGGATGTTCGATGTCGGGCACATCTCCAGCGGGACGCGCCGGTCCCGGACGAAGGTCGCCAGCCGCCCGAGCTCGACCGAGCCGTCGTCGCGGACCGTGATGTCGTCGACGATGCGCACGCCGTGACCGAGTCGCTCGGCGCCACACCACTGGAGCGCCTCCCAGATCGACGGCAGCCCGAACGACTCCCCGGCATGGATCGTGATGTGGAAGTTCTCGCGGCGCACGTAATCGAAGGCGTCGAGGTGGAGGGTCGGCCGGTAGCCGGCTTCGGGGCCGGCGATGTCGAAGCCGACGACACCGGCATCGCGCCAGCGGACCGCGCATTCGGCGACCTCGACCGAGCGCGCCGCCTGGCGCATCGCGGTCACGATCGAGCGCATCACGATCGGTCGACCGGCCAGCTCCGCGGCGGCGCTCCCCAGCCGATAGCCCTCGAGGATCGCGTCCTGGACCTCGTCGAGGGTCAGGCCGCGTTCGGTGCACAGCTCCGGAGCCATGCGGACCTCGGCGTACACGACGCCATCCGCGGCCAGGTCCTCGGCGCATTCGGCGGCGACCCGGATGATCGCGTCGCGCTCCTGCATGACGCCGACGGTGTGGGCGAACGTGTCGAGGTACAGCTCGAGCGACTTCCGGTCGGCGCCGCGCCGGATGTGCGCGGTCAGGGCATCGGGATCGAGCGTCGGCAGGCCGTCGTAGCCGTACTCGCGGGCGAGGTCGACGATCGTCGACGGACGCAGGCCACCGTCGAGGTGGTCGTGGAGCATCGCCTTCGGCGCGCGCGAGGATCGTGTCGATCGAGAGGCCCATCGCTGGCGATGGTAGCGAGTCAGCCGGCGCCGAGTCGCTCCCGGGCGGCCTCCAGGGCCGCGGCGACACGGGTCGGTGCGGTCCCGCCGATGACGTCGCACGAGGCCAGCGCGCCGTCGATGGCGGCGGCGCCGCGGATCGTCTCCCCGATCTCGGGGTCGGCCGCCAGCTCGCGCGCCTCGGCGTCGCCGCTCGCACCGAGCGCCAACCCCACCATCGCATCGTCGACCGCGTCGAGACCGACACCGGCCGCCTCCGCCTGCGCGACGAGCGAGCCCACGATGTGGTGCGCCGAGCGGAACGGCAGGCCGCGCCGGACGAGCGCGTCGGCGACCGCCGTGGCGGTCGTGTAGCCCTCATCGGCGGCCGCACGCATGCGCTCCGCGTCGACGGCCAGGGTCCCGAGCATGCCGGCGAGGATGCCGAGGCTCGCTTCGTAGACCGCCACGCTGTCGAACAGCGCCGCCTTGTCCTCCTGGAGGTCCCGCTGGTAGGTCAGCGGGAGGCCCTTGAGCAGGGTCAGCATCGCCGTCACCGCGCCGACGACCCGCGCCGTCCGGCCGCGCACGAGCTCGGCCGGATCGGGGTTCTTCTTGTTGGGCATGATCGATGAGCCGGTCGAGAACGCGTCGGACGCGCGGACGAAGCC
Organism: uncultured Chloroflexia bacterium; assembly: GCA_963776925.1. Taxonomy (GTDB): domain Bacteria; phylum Chloroflexota; class Limnocylindria; order Limnocylindrales; family CSP1-4; genus SPCO01. The sequence goes on from CAVZON010000001.1 coordinate 525,695, forward strand.
GAACCGCGGGTTCGACCACCAGGTCAGCTCCTCGGCCAGACGACTCAGGTGGACCATCCCGAGGGCGACGGCCGCGAGCACCTCGACCACGAAGTCGCGGTCGCTGACCGCATCCATCGAGTTGGCGGTCACGCCATCGAAGCCGAGCTCGCTGGCGGTCGCCTCCCGGTCGAGCGGGTAGCCGGCCCCGGCCAGGGCGCCCGCGCCGAGCGGCGAGACGTTGACCCGTCGACGCGCATCGGCGAGCCGCCCGCGGTCGCGCTCGGCCATCTCGACGTAGGCCAGCAGGTGGTGGGCGAACAGGACCGGCTGGGCCGGCTGGATGTGGGTCGTGCCCGGCAACACCGCGGTCCCCTCGCGCTCGGCGAGGTCCGACCAGCGACCGCTCGAAGTCGAGCACGGCGGCGTCCAGCCGGTCGATGGCGCGGCGAGTCCACAGCCGCAGGTCGGTCGCGACCTGGTCGTTGCGCGAGCGGCCGGTGTGGAGCCGCCCCGCCACCGGGCCGACGCGCTCGGCCAGCGCCGACTCGAGGTTGAGATGGACGTCCTCGAGGGACGGGTCCCAGTCGATCCGATCCGCTGCGACGTCCTCGGCGAGCGTCGGTCAGTCCGGCGACCAGCTCGTCGACCTGCTCGGCGGTCAGCAGGCCGGCGCGGCCCAGCCCGCGGACGTGGGCGATGGACCCGGCCAGGTCGTCGGCCGCCAGCTCGCGGTCGATGTCGATCGAGCTGGTGAACGCCTCGACCCGGGCGTCGTTGGCCTCGCTGAAGCGCCCGCCCCAGAGTCGCATGCTGCCTCCGTCTGCCGTGTCCTGCCCATGCTAGCGGCGGCCGAGCGCGACCGACGGTCGGAGGGGTCAGGCCGGCGTCGTGGTCCCGGCCGTCGCGCCGGTCGCGGCCGGCACGACCGCGCGCAGCCGGGCGGCGGCGTCCTCCGGCGTCAGGTCGCGCTGGGTCTCGGCCAGCAGCTCGTAGCCGACCATGAACTTGCGCAGGTTGCCGCGCAGGAGCGGCGGGTAGAAGTGGGCGTGGACCTGCCAGCCGGTCGGTCGTCGTCGTCGCCGAACGGGGCCTGGTGCCAGCCCATCGAGTACGGGAACGGCCGGCGGAACAGCCCGTCGTAGCGCCGCAGCAGCTCGCGCAGGACATGGCCGAGCGCGTCGCGTGCCGGCCGCGTCCAGCTCCGGGAGGCGCGCCGCCGGGCGACGCGGGACGACGAGCGTCTCGAACGGCCAGGCGGCCCAGAACGGGACGACGACGAGCCAGTCGTCGTTCTCGACGACGACGCGTGGCCCGCCGACCTCCTGGCCGACGTAGTCGAGGAGCAGGCGGCGTCCCGTGCGTGGCGTGGTAGGCCGCGCTGGCTGGCGTGCCTCGCGACCGGCCAGCCCGGGCAGGGCGGTGCCGGCCCAGATCTGGCCGTGCGGGTGCGGGTTCGACGCGCCCATCGCCGCGCCCCGGTTCTCGAAGACCTGGACCCAGCGATAGTCCGCGCCGAGCTCCGCGGTCTGGTCGGCCCAGAGGTCGACGACGCGGCCCGGACCGCCGGTGCGCCATGCGAGCCGAGGGTCAGGTCATGGCGCGGCGAGAAGCACACCACGCGGCAGGTCCCGCGCTCGCCCTCGGCGCGCAGGAGCCCGTCGTCGAGCGTCGCGATCGACGTGTCCGGGCGCAGCGCCGCGAAGTCGTTGTCGAACACGAAGGTGGAGGCGTAGTCCGGGTTGCGGTCGCCGTTGGCGCGGACGTTGCCCGGGCACAGGTAGCAGTCGTCGGGTCGTACGTCGGGCCGGTCGCGGCTGGCCTCGGGCTCCTCCGCGCCGAGCCACGGCCGGGCGGTCCGCCCGGCCGAGACGAGGACCCACTCGTCGAGGAGCGGGTCGTAGCGGCGGTGCGGGTCGTGCGCGAGCGCCACCCGGGCGCCGACCGTCGCCGGGACGCGCGATCAGCCGGCACGATCGATGGGGATCGCGTCGGCGCTCGGGTCGACCACGATGAGCTGGCGCACCTGGCTGCGTCGAGGATCGATCGCGCCTCGGCGCCGAGGCCCGGCATCGGTGACGAGCACGTCGGCCTGGTCGAGCCGGGCGATCGAGCTGATGCCGATCACGCCCCACTTCGAGTGGTCGGCCACGACGACGAGCCGGCGGCCGGCCTCGATGAGCGCCCGGTCGGTGTCGGCCTCGAGGAGGTTCGGGCAGGTGAACCCGGAGTGCGGGTCCATGCCGTGGACGCCGACGAAGACGAGGTCGACGTGGACGGTCCGCAGCGCGGCGACCGCGAACGGCCCGACCAGCGCGTCCGACGGCGTCCGCACGCCGCCGGTCAGGATGATCGTCTGGTCGCCGCCGGCCGCCCTGGTGGAGGACGTCGGCGACGCGGACCGAGTTGGTCACGACGGTCAGGCCCGGGATGTCGACCAGGCGCCGGGCGAGGGCGAAGGTCGTCGTGCCCGGCGGACACCCCGACGGCCATGCCGGGCTCGACGAGGCCGACGGCGGCATCGGCGATGGCGTCCTTCTCGAGCTGCTGGAGCGACGACTTGGCGGCGAAGCCGGGCTCGAACAGGGCGTTGCCGGCGGGTGCCGTCGCGCCGCCGTGGACCTTCTCGAGCAGCCCGCGGTCGTGGAGGATCTCGAGGTCGCGGCGGACGGTCATGTCGGACACGCCGAGCTCGCGCACGAGGTCCGCGACCCGAACGGCGCCGTCCTCGCGGACGCGCTCGAGGATGATGCGCCTGGCGTTGACGCGCGAGCATCCGTGCTCCCTCCCCTGTGGCCGGGACGCGGCTCGAGCGTCGCCGCCGTGGCCTCTCCCGTTCGATCGAGAGATTGCCGCTCAAATCAACGAAAGTCAACGCAGTCCGACACGAACCGTGGCGGCACGGGTCGTTGCCGCTGAAGCCCTTGACATCGCGTCGCGTCTGTGCGTGACAATCCGAGTGATCCTGTCGGTTTTGTCGGAGCGTTTCGGAGGAGGAGACTCATGGCAGAACCGACCGAGCGGCCATCGCGTTACCGGCGCACGGTCCTCAAGGGGATCGCCGGGACCGCCGGCCTGCTCAGTGTCCCAGCCGTCATCGCGGCCTGCGACGCCCGCCGCCGTGGCGCGCCGAGCGCCGCAGCGGCGCCGCAGCAGCGTCGGCAGCCAGTGCCGGCGAGGCCAGCGCCCCGCCCGCCACCGGTTCGACCAGCCTCGGGTCGAACTACTCGGACGAGGTGCCGAAGACCGCGATGCAGGCGGTCGTCGACGCGTTCACGCGCCGAGACGGGCATCACGCGTCACGGTCAACACCGTCGAGCACAACGCGTTCCAGGACCAGATCAACTCGTACCTGCAGGGCACGCCGGACGACGTCTTCACCTGGTTCGCCGGCTTCCGCATGCGGTTCTTCGCCGACCAGGGCCTGGCGACGCCCATCAGCGACGTGTGGGCGACGATCGGCGGCAACTACTCCGAGGCGTTCAAGTCGGCGTCGACCGGCAACGACGGCAAGCAGTACTTCATCCCGATCTACAACTACCCGTGGGTCGTCATCTACCGCAAGAGCCTGTTCGAGGAGAAGGGCTACACGGTCCCGACGACCTGGGACGAGTTCAACGCCCTCGCGCGACAAGATGAAGACCGACGGCCTCGTCCCGATCGCCTTCGCCGACAAGCGACGGCTGGCCGGCGATGGGCACGTTCGACATCCTCAACATGCGCCTCAACGGCTACGACTTCCACGTCGGCCTGATGGCCGGCACCGAGAAGTGGACCGACCCGCAAGGTCAAGGCCGTCTTCGAGAAGTGGCGGGAGCTCCTCCCGTACCTCCAGGAAGGCGCCCTCGGGCCGGACCTGGCAGGACGCCGCCCAGGCGATGCTCAACAAGGAGGCCGGGATGTACTTCCTCGGCACGTTCGCCGGCCGAGCAGGCCGGCCGAGGCCGACGCTCGACCGACCTCGACTTCTTCCCGTTCCCGACGCTGGGCACGGAGTTCGACGCCGAGCTCGGCATCGACGCCCCGATCGACGGCTTCATGCTGACGCAAGGCGCCGGCCGAACCTGGACGCCGCCAAGGCCTTCCTCGAGTGCCTCGCCACGGGCGCCGCCCAGATCGTGTTCCTCAACGGCGAGCCCGAGCAGCGTGGCCGCGGCCAACGACGCGGACACGAGCGGCTACACGACGCTCCAGAAGAAGGCGGCCGAGATCATCGCCGGCTCCGGCGCGATCGCCCAGTTCCTCGACCGCGACACCCGCCCGGACTTCGCCGGCCCGAACGGCATGCAGGGCTTCCTGCAGACCTTCCTGACCGACCCCGACCAGGACCTCGACGCGTACCTCGGCACGCATCCAGGTCGTTCTGGGACATTCCGCCTCCGTAGGCTGACGTACGAGCGCCGGTGACCGAACCGAGCGCACCGATCCCGCCCATGGCGACGCCACGGACGCGGCGGGCGCGGTCCGACCCCCAGGCCGCGGCGGCGCTACAGCCTGCTGACCCGCCGGGACAGGCTCGACCCTGGCCCTCGATGGTCGGCATCCCGACGTTCATCCACATCGTCCTGGTCATCGCGGTGCCGACGCTCGCCTCGGTCGTCCTGTCGTTCACGAGCTGGAACGGCATCGGCGGCCTCGAGCAACATCGAGTTCGTCGGGCTCAAGAACTACCAGAACCTGCTCACGCAGCTACCCGCCGTTCTGTCCCGGCGTCTGACCCACAACATCATCTGGCTGGCGTTCTTCATGTTCATCGCCACGCCCGATCGGCATGTTCCTGGCGGTCCTCCTGGACAAGAACATCCGCGGCACGCGCTTCTACCAGAGCGCCCTCTACCTGCCGGTCGTCCTGTCGCTGGCGATCGTCGGCTTCATCTGGGAGCTCGAGTACGCGCCCGACGAGGGCTTCATCAACAACGTCCTGGGCACGACGCGAGCAGGGCAACCTCATCGACTGGCTGGGGAACCGCGACATCAACCTGTGGGCGGTCCTCGTCGCGGCGAGCTGGCGCCACGTCGGCTACATGATGGTCCTCTACCTGGCCGGCCTGAAGAGCGTCGATCCCGAGCCTGCGAGGAGGCCGCGCCGATCGACGGCGCGAACGAGCGCCAGACGTTCTTCCGCGTCGTCTTCCCGGTGCTGCGGCCGATCAACATCGTCGTCCTGGTCATCACCGTCATCGAGTCGCTGCGCGCGTTCGACATCGTCTACATCATCAACCGCGGCCTCAACGGCCTGGAGCTGCTCTCCGTGCTGGTCACCAACAACATCATCGGTGAGGCAGTCGCGGTCGGGTTCGGGTCGGCGATCGCGGTCGTCCTGCTGGTCATCTCGCTCGGCCCGATCCTCGTGTTCCTGGCCCGGACGCCATGCGGGAGACGCGTGACCAGCATCGCCGACGAGCGGGTCGTCACCGCGACGCGCCAGCGCCGCGGCATCCGCTGGCGTCGGGTCGCGCTGCACGTCTTCCTCATCGCTGATCAGCCCTCGTCTGGCTGTTCCCGCATCGCTGTGGGCGATCTACACGTCGTTCCGGCCGTACGCGGACACCGCGGCGAACGGCTACGTCGTCGCTGCCCCGGACGCCTGACGCTCGACAACTACGTCAACGCCTGGAACCAGGCGCGAGCTGTCGACGTTACTTCCTGAACACCGTCGTCATCGTGGTCCCGGCGGTCGTCATCGTGCTGTTCCTGGCGTCGATGATGGCCTTCGCGCGTGTCGCGCTTCAGCTGGCGCTTCAACATCTTCCTGCTGATGCTGTTCACGGCGCGGCAACCTGCTGCCGCCGCAGGTCATCATCACGCCGCTGTACCGGATGTACCTCGCCCTGCCGCTGCCGACCCCCGCTGGCCGACCGACGGCGGCTCTTGTACGACCAGTACTTCGGCATCATCGCCATCCACGTCGCCTTCCAGCTCGGCTTCTGCACGTTCGTCCTGAGCAACTACATGAAGACCCTGCCGAAGGAGCTGACCGAGGCGGCGCTGGTCGACGGCGCGTCGGTCTGGCGGACGTACCGCATCGGTCATCCTGCCGCTGTGCAAGCCGCCGCTCGCGGCGCTGGCCACGCTCGAGGTGACGTGGATCTACAACGACTTCTTCTGGGCGCTGGTCCTCATGCCGACCGGCGCCAAGCGGCCGATCACGTCCGCCCTGAACAACCTCCAGGGCCAGTTCTTCACCGACACAACCTGCTCGCGGCGGGATCCGTGCTCGTCGCGCTGCCGACGCTGATCATCTACTTCGTCCTGCAACGCCAATTCGTCAGCGGCCTGACCCTGGGCTCGACCAAGGGCTGAGGCGGAGCGTCCTCCTCCGTTCCGTCTCGGCCGGTCGGGTCAGCGTCGCTCGAGCACGATGAGCCGTCGCCCAGAAGTCGCCGAGCGTCGCCGCGTCGTGGCGCTCGCGATCGAAGACGAGGCCGGTGGCATGCAGGTCGGCGCCGGTCCGCGGGCCCGAGGCTGACGGCCGGCGCGAGCGGGTCGCCCGGGATCGCCGGCCACATCGACAGGGCATAGCTCGCCGCCGGGTCGAGCCCGCGCAGCCGGACGCGCAGCGACTCCGGGGTCGGGCGGTTGAGGGTGCCGAACACCCCGACGATGGCCTCCGCGCCGTCCGGGGCGACGACCATCCAGGCCGCGTGCCGACTCGAGGGATCGAGCGGGCTGGCCAGCCGGTGGAAGGTCCCGCGCTGGAACGTCGCGCGGTGGCGGGCGTACAGCGCGATCTGGTCGCGGATCGCGGTCCGCTCATCCTCGGTCAGTGCGGTCGGGTCCAGCTCGTAGCCGAACACGCCGAACATCGCCACGGCGGCGCGCGTCGCGAGCGGGGTGACCCGGCCGGTCTGGTGGTTGGGCACGGCCGACACGTGCGCACCCATCGCGCCGAGCGGGTACGCCAGCGAGGTCCCCCACTGGATGGCCAGGCGCTCGATGGCATCGGTGTCGTCGCTCGTCCAGGCCTGCGGCGCGAACGCCAGCAGTCCGGGATCGAACCGGGCACCACCGCTGGCACACGACTCGAACAGGATGTCGGGGAAGCGCTCCGTCAGGCGGCGGTACAGCTCGTAGGTGCCGAGGACCGCGCGGTGGGCCATCTCGCCCTGGCGCTCCGGCGGCAGGCCCAGGCTGTACGGCTCCGTGATCGGGCGGTTCATGTCCCACTTCACGTACGAGATCGGGGCGCCGCCGAGGACCGCCGTCAGGGCGTCCGACCAGGTGATCGACGACCTCCGGTCGGCCGAGATCGAGCACGAGCTGACGCCGGCTCAGCGTCCGCTCGCGGCCCGGGACGCCGATGGCCCAATCCGGGTGCGCCCGGAACAGGTCGCTGTCCGGGCTGACCATCTCGGGCTCGATCCACAGGCCGAAGCGGAGCCCGAGGTCGGTGATCCGCCGGGCCAGGGCGTCGAGCCCGTCGGGCAGCTTGCGCCGGTCGACGACCCAGTCGCCGAGCGAGGAGTCGTCGGCGTCGCGGTGCCCGAACCAGCCGTCGTCGAGGACGAACAGCTCGACACCGAGGTCACGCGCGGACGTGGCGATCGCGATGAGCCGATCGGCGTCGAAGTCGAAGTACGTGGCTTCCCAGTTGTTGAGCAGGACCGGCCGGTCACGGTCGCGCCAGACGCCGCGGGCCAGGCGCTCGCGGAACAGGCCGTGGAAGGCCGTCGGACAGCCCGCCGAGCCCGGCGTCCGACCAGGCCACGACCACCTCGGGCGTGGTGAACGTCGCGCCGGGATCGAGGTGCCAGCCGAACGTCGTCGGCTCGATCCCGATGCGGAGCCGGGTCGTGGCGAACGAGTCGACCTCGGCCTCCGCGAGGAAGTTGCCGGAGTAGACCAGGCTCAGGCCGAGCGCCTCGCCGTGCGCCTCGTCGGTCGACGGGCGGCGCAGGACCAGCAGCGGGTTGTGCTGGGCGCTGGAGATGCCGCGGGTGCTGTCGATGGCGACCCGACCATGGATGAGCGGCCGCTCGTGCAGCTCCGCCTCGCGGGCCCACGTCCCGTCGAGGGTGAGCAGGGTCCAGTCGGCGTCGGGCAGGTCGACGACCGCGCTCATCGACCGTGTCGAGGTCGAGGGCGGTCGTCGTCGCCCGGATCGTCGCGCTGCGGGTGACGATCGGTCGGTCGCGATACAGCGTCCAGCGCAGGTCGACGGTCAGGCCGGTCGGGTCGTCGACGAGCGTGACGGTCAGCGTGTCCGCCTCGTCCGGGGACTCGACGTAGGTCGACGGCAGGCCCGGCAGCTCCGGCTTCCCGGCGTCGACCGCGTGCGAGTCGTAGCGCAGCCGGAGCGGTCGTCGCGCCGTCCGGGCCACGGGCCAGCAGCGCCGGGATCCGGAAGTCGCCGGTCCCCGCGGTCGGGTAGGCGAACGGCACCGGGTCGCCCACGCGTTCGCCGTGGCGCGGATCCGGCGTCGGCGCGAGGTGCCCGTAGTCCCGTCCGAGCGGCAGTGGTGCCCCGAGGTGGAGGAGGAGCAGCGCGTCGTCGTCGGCGACGCGCAGCACGCAGCTGACGGACCCATTCGCCAGGTGGAACTGGCGGCCGTCCGGCCGCCACTCGACGGTCATGCGCCCACGGCCGGCGCCGTGCGGAGCGTGCCACGACCACTCGTACCGGCCCGGGCCGACCAGGTAGCCGGGCAGCGTGTCCGGCCCGCACGACGCGGTGCCCAGGCCGCGGTGCGCGGCGTCGAGGTGGACGATCGTCTCCGGCCGCGGCACGAGCTCCGGGTGGTGGGTCGCTGCCGCCAGGTCGGCGGCGCGGTGGTGGGTCGCCGAGACCTGGCCCGGCGTGTCGAGGACGAGGCGGATCCCCTCGCCCGTCGACGGGTCGGTCAGCTCGAGCCAGCGGACGTCGGCATGGCCGCCGTTCTCCTGCGGCCGGATGTACGGGACGGTCTGGTCGGTCACCGTCGACTCGTGGACGGCCACGATGCCGCCGCGACGCCGGTCGGGGTAGGTCTCGTGCGGTCCGCTGCCGAACCAGCGGACCGCCTCGAGGCCGGGCACCGTCTCGAGGACGATCCCGACCCGCGCGAGGTCGGTGATGGCCGGCGGGATCTCGACGCGTTCGGTGATGCCGAAGCCGCCGTCCGGGTCGACCGTGATCGAGCGCTCGTGGCGGATGACGATGCCCGGTCCCGGTCGTGACCTCGTCGACGACGCGGACCGACCCGTCACCGCGCTCGAGCGCGATCAGGCGACGCTCGAGGCGGTCGAGGCCGGCGGCGGCCCACGCGGCGGCCATCCCACCGATCCGGTCGTTGTCGGTCGGTGCGCGCCACAGGGCGAGCGCCGGCGCGGCGGCGAGCAGCGGGTGGCGGAGCGTGCCGTCGTCGGCGACCACGACGGTCGTGTCGGCGTCGATCGCGACGTCGCGGGCGTCGTCCGTCGATGGCCTGCGGCTGCTCGTCGACGACGCCCATCGGCACCTGCACCACGCAGACCTCGCTGCCGGCCGGCGCCCACGACACGTCGTCGACGCGTCGTCCAGCGGGTGGTCAGCCACGCGTCGGCGACATCCGCGCAGGTTGTACGGCATGCCCGGGAGCTCGACGGTCGCGGAGCCGCCCGGTGGGATGTCCAGCGGACGGATGTCGCCGCTGGCGACGGGCTGGCCGCCGATCGCGACCTCCCAGGCGCCGCGCAGCCAGCGACAGGTCGGTGAAGTGGCGCCGGTTCGGTGATCGTCAGCCGGTCGTTCCTCGGGTCGAAGGCGACGCCGACCGGCGCGGCCAGCGCTCGGTGCTCCCACAGCGCCGGCTTCGGGCGTGCGGTCGGGCCAGACCAGCCCGTCGGTGCAGAAGTTGCCGTCGTTCGGCGTGTCGCCGAAGTCGCCGCCGTACGCCCAGCGGGTCGAGCCGTCGGGCAGCGTCTGGACGAGGCCGTGGTCCCACCACTCCCAGATGAAGCCGCCCTGGAGCCCGGGCGTCGACTCGATCGCGTCCCAGTACTCGGCCAGCGTGCCGTTGCTGTTGCCCATGGCGTGCGAGTACTCGCACATGATCAGCGGGTGCCGCTGCCGTCCCGAGCGTGGCGTGCTCGACGATGTCGGCCGAGGTGCGGGTACATCGGGCAGGTCAGGTCGCTGACGCCCTGGTCGCTCGTCCAGTCGAAGCGGATCGCGCCCTCGTAGTGGAGCGGCCGGGACGGGTCGTACGCGCCGGACCCAGGCCGCCGCGGCCTCGTGGTTGGCGCCGTAGCCCGGACTCGTTGCCCAGCGACCAGGCGATGACCGACGGGTGGTTCTTGTCGCGCAGGACCATCCGCGACACCCGGGCGACCCACTGCGCCGAGGTAGCGCGGGTCGTCGCACAGCGTGCTCTGGAAGGCGTGCGACTCGATGTCCGCCTCGTCGATGACGTACAGCCCGAGCTCGTCGGTCAGGTCGAGGAACGCCGGGTCGTTCGGGTAGTGCGAGGTGCGCACCGCGTTGAACCCGAAGCGCTTCATCTGGACGAGGTCGGCGCGCATCGACGTCGAGCGACACGACGCGCCCGGTGTGCTGGTCGAAGTCGTGGCGGTTGACGCCGCGGATGAGCACGCCGCTCGCCGTTGACCAGCAGGTCGACGCCCCGGATCTCGACCCGCCGGAAGCCGATCCGGACGGTCCGCTCCTCGACGACCGTCGCCGGCCGGGTCGCGGACGGTCACGTGGAGGTCGTAGAGCGTCGGGCGTCTCCGGCGACCACGGCGCGACGTCCGGGATCGCCGAGCTGCCATCGCGACCCGCCCGACGAGCGGCGGGATCTGGATGGCCGGCCTCGGTCGGCCCATGCCGCGGGATCGTCGGCGACCCCGGCGTCGCCGGCGACGATGTGCCGGCGTGACGACGTCCGGGAACGGCCACGCGGCCGGCGGTGGCGGACCGGCGGCCTCCGCCGCGGACCGGCGCGAGCAGCCCGGCGATCTCGGCCTCGACCGTCCAGCCCGGACCCGGCGTCCGCACCGTCGGCGAAGCCGACGTCGACCGTCAGGTCCAGCGTGCCGGTGCGCGAGGTCGTCGGCGAGACCGGCGATCGCGCGCGATGTCCGCGAGGTGGACCGGCCCCGTCGCGTACAGGTAGACCGAGCGGCGTGATGCCGCCGTGCCACCACTGGTCCTGGTCCTCGACGTAGGTCGCGTCCGACCACTTCACGACGGTCAGGCGGAGCGTCGTTGGCGCCGGCCCGGACGGCAGCCGCTGACGTCGAACTCGGCGGCCAGGTGCGAGTCCTTGCTGATGCCGATGTCGACGCCGTTGAGCTCGACGAGCAGGACGCTCTCGGCGGCGCCGACGTGGAGCACGACCCGTCGACCCGGCCACTCCAGCGGCAGCCTCGAACGTCCGCTCGTAGACGCCGGTCGGGTTGGACCGCCGGGAGCGCCGGCGGGAGGCCCGCGAACGGCATCTGGACGTTCGTGTAGTGCGGGCGGTCCCAGGTGTCCTGCCGCGTCCAGCAGACCCGGGACGTCGATCTCGCGCCACGCTCCGTCGATCGGGTGCGGCGTCGGGGTCGGCCAGGAGCTGGAACCGCCACGTCCCGTCGAGCACGAGCTCCGGCTCGTGCCGCACGGCGTGCATCGGCAGACGTCCCTGGGAGGTCAGCTCCGGGCTCGTCCACGGGCGGCTCACGTGACCGATCGTCGCACATCCCGACGCTGCCGGCCCGGGAACGCCACCCAGCCGATGACGGCGGCGGTGACCGCCAGGCCGGCCCCGACCCCGAACAGGGCGGCCGGCCCGAACCGTTCGAACAGGATCCCGCCGAGGATGTTCGCGAGGATCGCCCCGACGCCGAAGGCCGTCGTCTGGAACAGCGACTGCCCGGTCGCCTGGAGGTCGGCCGGGAGGAGCATCGCGATGGTCAGGACCACGCTGACGACGACGCCGGAGAAGGCGATGCCGGTCACGGCCCGGGTCGCGACGATCGCCATCGGCGAGTCGAGGACCGTCCACGACAGGAGGCATGCCGCGTACAGCAGCGCGCTCGCCACGAAGATGCGGCGGACGCCGAAGCGAGCCGCGATGCCGCCCATGGCCAGCATGGTCGGGATCTCGACCGCGGCCGACAGACCGGACGACAGCGCCACATCCGAGGGCATGCCGCCGAGCTCGACGATGCGCAGGGGCAGGAACGTGAAGCCGCTGATGATCGCGACGTGGAGCAGCCCGCTGGCCAGGAGCACGAGCCCGAGCCCGGGCGCGACCCGCAGCGCGACGCCGCTCGACCCGAAGCTGAACCGGGAGCGGCCGGCGGCCGGGAGCGGCGCGTCGCCGGACGTGGCGCCGCGTCGATGACGACGCCGGCGCGATGCCGGCCGAGATCGGCCCGTGCGACGTCAGGCAGGAACATCGCCGACACGAAGATGGCGGCCGCCGCGCCGACGAACAGGACGAACGCCAGGTCATAGCCGACGACGTCGTACAGGCGGCCGGCGACGATCGCCGCGACCGCGAAGCCCAGGCTGGTGAAGGTGCGGACCCGGGCGTAGTCGCGACCGCGCACGGCATTCACCGTCAACGCGTCGGCCAGCGGCTGCCACGACGACTCGAAGACCCAGAACAGGAGGAACGCCGGCGATGACGAGGCCCGGCGGCGATGGCAGGAGCAGCGACGCGACGGCCAGCCCCGCCCCGATCGCACAGACCTGCAGGGTCCGCGGCCGTCCGAGGCGAACGTCGGCCAGGTGACCCCAGGCGGGCACGGCCAGGGTGAAGCCGACGGCGCCCGCCGACGAGATCAGCCCGATCTGGCTGGGGCTGAAGCCGAAGTCGACGAGGATGACCGAGATGAACGGGTAGAGCACGCCGAGCGCGACCCCGACGGCCGTGACCAGGACATGGAGGGCGATCACGCGAGGCGCCGGGCGCCGTCGGCGGCGCGGACCTCCAGGACCCTCGGTGTCAGGCCGGTCCGGGCGGGGTACTCGGCGAGGACCGCGGCGCGGAGCCCGTCCACCGCCTCGTCCCGGACGAGGTTGACCGTGCACCCGCCGAACCCGGCTCCGGTGAGGCGCGCCCCGATGACCCCGGGCACGGCCGTGGCGATGTCGACGAGCGCGTCGAGGGCCGGCGAGCTGACCTCGTAGTCGTCGCGCAGCGAACGATGGCTGGCCGCGAACGACTCGCCCACCGTCGCCAGGTCGCCGGCCTCGAGCGCGACGACCGTGTCGAGGACGCGCTGATCCTCGGCGACGACGTGCGTCGCCCGGCGGCGGGCCACGTCGTCGAGGCGGTCGGCGCCGGCGGCCAACAGCGCCGGGGTGACGTCGCGCAGGCTGCGGATCGCGGGGTCCAGCTCGCGCAGGATCGCCACGGCACGGTCGCACTCCGCACGGCGATCGTTGTACGCGGAGCCGGCGAGGCCGCGCGGGACGCCCGAGTGACAGAGCACGAGCCGGACGCCTGGCGGCAGCCCCACCGGTCGATGCTCGAGGGAGCGGCAGTCCAGGAGGAGCGCGTGGTCGGCCAGCCCGAACGCCACCGCGAACTGGTCCATCAGCCCGCTCTGGACGCCGACATAGGCGTTCTCGGCCCGCTGGGCGGTGCGTGCCAGGGCCATCGTGTCGGGCGTCGGCTGCTCGCCGCCGGCGAGTGCCCAGGCCGCCACGAGCTCGATCGCGGCGGATGACGACAGTCCCGCGCCGGCCGGCAGGTCGGAGGCGAGCAGGCCGCGGAAGCCGTGCGTCGGCAGGCCCGCCTCGGCCATCGCCCAGGCGGTCCCGGCGAGGTAGTCGATCCAGCGGTCGCGACGCGGTCCGGGCTCGTCCACGTCGAAGCCGTCGCGTGCGCCGTCCGCCGCGAGGGTCACCTCGACCCGCCGGTCGTCGGTCGGGATGAGGGCCAGCGTGATCCCGAGGTCGATGGCCGCGGGCAGGACGTAGCCCTCGTTGTAGTCGGTGTGCTCGCCGATCAGGTTGACCCGGCCCGGCGCATGGACGACCCGGATCGCTCCCGGATCGGCGGCTGCCGACGGCTCGCGCGCGGCCAGGTCGCGGGCGAGGTCATGGGGGTCGATCGGCGCGGGCACGCCGGCAAGCGTAGCGCCGCTCGGGCACACTCACGCGGTGACGACGGACCCGGACCGCACCCTCCACGCCACCGGTCTGGGTCGCCGATTCGACGATCGGTGGGCGGTCCGCGACGTGTCGCTCGACGTCCGGCGCGGCGAGGTCCTCGGTCTGCTCGGGCCCAACGGCGCGGGCAAGACGACGACGGTCCGGATGCTGACCGCGCTCATCGAGCCGACCGAGGGGACGGCGTCGGTCGAAGGTCTCGACATCCGCACGCAGGCCGACGCCGTCCGCAGCCGCGTCGGCATCCTGACCGAGACGCCCGGCCTGTACGACAAGCTGTCGGCCCGGGCCAACCTCGACTTCTTCGGGCGGCTCTATGGCCTCACCGCCGCCGAGCGCGCCCGTGCCATCGAGCGCTGGCTGCGGCTGTTCGGGCTGTGGGACCGGCGGGACGACATCGCCGGCACGTTCAGCAAGGGCATGCGCCAGAAGCTCGCGATCGCCCGGGCGCTGCTCCACGAGCCGGCGGTGGTCTTCCTCGACGAGCCGACCGCGGCGCTCGATCCGGAGGCCGCGTTCGTCGTGCGCGACGCGGTCGAGCAGCTGCGTCGGGCCGGGCGCACGATCGTCCTGGCGACCCACAACCTGGACGAGGCGGATCGGCTGTGCGACCGGATCGCGTTCGTGCGCGGTGGCCTGCTGCGGGTCGACTCGCCGAGCGGGCTGCGCGGATCGCTCGGGCAGCCCCGGCTCATCGTCCGGCTGGCCGGCGATGGGCGCGCGGTCACCGACGGCGTCGCGACCTCCCTCGGCGCGCTCCGCGGCGTGGACGCCGTCAAGCCGGCGGAGCAGGGTCTCGAAGTCATCGCCGCCGATCCTGCCGCCGTCGCCCCGGACGTCGTCCGCGCGCTCGTCGCGGCGGGCGTCGACGTCGTCGAGGTGACCGTCGCCCGGACGTCGCTCGAGGACATCTACTTCCAGGTCATGGGCGCCCGCCCGAGCAGCGACGGCGAGGTCGCCTGATGCGCGCCCACATCGTCTGGACCGTGCTGCGCCGCGAGTGGACCGAGACGCTGCGGAACCGCCTGCTCGTCTCGACGATCATCGTCCCGCCGGTCGTCCTGACCATCGCCCCGATCCTGCTCGGTGCGTTCGTCGACGAGCGCGCCCTGCCGCCGGAGCTCGCCACGCAGGTCCTCGCCCAGCGGCCGGAGTGGGCCGCGTTCACCGCCGGCGAGCTGGCCGGCGCGTTCGCGGTCCAGCAGTTCCTCGTGTTCTTCCTGCTCATGCCGGCGTACATCCCGCTGTCGATCGCGACGTTCTCGATCATCGGCGAGAAGCAGGCCCGGACGCTGGAGCCGGTGCTGGCCGCGCCGATCCGCACGGTCGAGCTGCTGGCCGGCAAGGCCGTGGCCGCCCTCGTGCCGGGCGTCCTCGCCGGCTGGGTCACGTACGCCGCGTTCGTCGTCCTCGCCTCGCTCGTCTACGGCCCGGCGCTGTTCGGCGTCGTCACCGACGGGTCGTGGCTGGCCGGCGTGTTCGTGCTCGGCCCGGCGGTCGGGCTGTCGTCGGTCGTGGCCGGCGTCATCGTCAGCGCCCGCGTCAACGACCCACGGGTCGCCCAGCAGATCGGCGGCGTGATCATCATCCCGATCATCGGCCTCGTCCTCATCCAGGCGACGGGGACGCTGCTCGTCGGACCGGCCGGCTACACGATCCTGGCCGTGATCATCGGCGTCGTGTCGCTGCTCGGCCTGCGCGCCGGTGTCCAGCTGTTCGACCGGGAGACGATCCTCACCCGCTGGCGCTGAGCGACCTCGCGCAACGCTCCGCGGTCGATCCGCCGGGTTCTGCTCGACATGGACCCCCGCCGCGTCGTCCTGGACCCATCGTTTCGACCCCTCTTGGCCTATCCACGTAGGCCAACGGCGGGTATGCTTCCCCGATGAGCGTGCGCGCCACCCCGTTCGAGTGGTTCATCTTCCTCGCCCTCGGCGTGATGTGGGGCTCCAGCTACCTGTTCATCAAGCTGGCCGTCGATTCGTTCGGGACGTTCACGCTGATCGCGTTCCGGCTGCTCATCGGCGCGGCGTTCCTGTGGCTGGTCGTGGTGATGTCGCGGACGACCCTGCCGCGCGATCGGAAGGTCTACGGCCACCTGCTGGTGATGGCCGTCATCAACATCACCATCCCGTTCACGCTCATCACCTGGGCCGAGCAGTCGGTCGACAGCGCCCTGGCCGCGATCATCAACGCCACCGTCCCGCTGTTCGTGCTCGTCATCGCGCCGATGTTCCTGCCCGACGAGCCGATCCGGGTCAACGGCGTGGTCGGCCTGGCCGTCGGATTCATGGGCGTCATCCTCATCGTCTCGCCGGGGTTGACCTCGGCGGATGGCAACCCGCTCGGTGAGCTGGCCCTGCTCGGCTCGTCGCTGACCTACGCCATCGGCAACGTCTACAACCGACGCAACGTCCGCGGCCTGGCCCCGCTCATCCCGGCCGTGTTCCAGGTGACCTTCGCCTGCTCATCGTCGGCGGGCTGGCACTCGTCCTGGAGCGCCCGTGGGAGACCGCGCAGCCCGACGCCCAGGCGTGGTTCTCGGTCATCTGGCTGGGGATCTTCGGGTCGGGCATGGCCTATCTCGCCTACTTCCGGTTGCTCGGCCGATGGGGCGCGACGCGGACCGCGCTCGTCGCCTACCTGCTGCCGGTCGTCGGCATCGTCCTTGGCTACCTCGTGCTCCAGGAGCCGATCGGACCGTCGCTCCTGGCCGGGACCGCGCTCATCACGGTCGGCGTCGCCCTCGTCAACGGGCGCTGGGGTCGTCGAGCCCTGTACGGTCGGACGCCGCCGGTCGAGACCGTCTCGACCGCGCGCTAGCGAGCGCGCGCTAGCCGCGACCTCCCCTAGGCGCCGACCGCCAGCAGGATCGCCCCCGCGACGATCGCCACCGACGCGCCGATCCGGCGGACGGCGTCCCCACGGTTCACCGCCTCGCCCAGCTTGACCGATCCCCACGCCGCGGCGAACACCGCGGCCGACTCCCGCAGCGGGGCGACGCCGGAGAGCGGGGCGACCGACAGCGCGTACAGGATCAGCAGGTAGGCCAGGAGCGTGAGCCAGCCACCGACGGCCGCACGGCGGACCGCGACCGGTCCACCCGCGAAGATGTCGCCACCGGCGACCAGGCGCACCCACAGCACGAGGACGACGGAGGTCGTCACCCACAGGATCGCCGCGTATGGCAGCGGGTCGATGATCCGCGTCCCGACCCGGTCGACCGCGGAGTAGGTCGCGATGGTCACGCCCGTGGCCAGGGCGAAGGCGATGGACGGGTCGAAGCCGCGGTGGCCGCGCAGGACCTGCCACGGCTGCTGCAGCGCGAGGAAGCCGATGAGCAGCAGCACGACCCCGATCGAGCCCGGGATGCCGAGCTGCTCGTCGAGCAGGACGACGCCGATGGCGACGGCCAGCAACGGCGCCGTGCCGCGCGCGATCGGGTAGACGACCGACAGGTCGCCTCGGCGGTAGGCCGCCGACAACAGGATGAAGTAGCCCGCCTCGATGACGCCCGAGACGACGCCAAGGGCGATGCCCTCGATCGGGAGCGGTGGCGACCCGGACCACCACCAGGCCGCGATCCCGGCCGGCACGACGCCGACGGTCGCCGCCAGCATGCCCACGGTCGCCGCGCGGAGCGGGTCGCCGGCGGTCTTGAGCCGGACGTTCCAGGCGACGTGGAGGACCGCGCTGACGATGACCAGGAAGATGACGAACGGGTCCACGCCGCGACGGTACCCGTGGGAGGTCGCCCGTGCAGCGCCGCCGCGCGACGGCGGCCCCGACCGTCAGGTCAGGGCCGCGAGCACCTCAGGCGCGCAGGTCGCGCCGGCGGAAGCCCCACGCGCCGACGGCGATGCCGACGACGGCCAGGCCGATCGACACGACGATGCCGACCGGGTCCCACTGCCCGAGCATCGGCAGCCCGTAGTGGGCGGTGAGGGCCAGGTCGTGCACGACATCGGGCAGCCCGAGGGCCGGCACGATGATGTCGACGAACCAGATCACGATCGTCAGCACGGCCACGAACGGCGCCGCGAACCGGGTGCCGAACACCCCGCCGACCGTCACGCCGATGCCGACCAGGGCGGCCGCGTAGAGCCCGAGGACGAGCCGTGCCGGCGATCGGCGTCGCGATGTCGCCGCCGGTGATCGAGGCGCCGATGGCGATGCCGATGGCCGCCATGACGGTGACCAGGACGACGCCGGCCACGCAGGGCGATCCCGCCGGCGATGACCCAGCGCCCGCGCGACAACGGCGTCGCCAGCAGGAACTCGAGGCGACCGGACGTCTCGTCCGACGCCCACACGGCGACGAGGGTCGCCGCCGCCAGCCCGGCCAGCACGTACCCGAACTCGACGAACACGAGCTGGAGGAAGCCCGCCGACCGCCGTGATGTCGATGTTCGGGAAGACGCTCGACAGGAGGCGGAGGAAGTCCGGCGACTCGGCGAGCTGGTCGACGAACGACTGGCCGGAGCCCGCGATCATGAGGCCGAACAGGCCGATGCCCGAGGCCCCACGCGAGCGCCGACGGCAGCTGCGCCCCGAACGTCCGGCCGGTCGGGCCATGCAGGCCGACCAGCGCCCGTGGCAGGCTCGGCGACGGGATGGCGCTCGTCGACCCGAGGTCGCGGCGGACGAACGCCGCCACGCCGATGACCAGGAAGACGATGGCGACGACGAGCACGAGCCCGACCGACGCCCAGTCGAACATGCCGGCCAGCGGGATGTGGCTCGCCGTCCAGCCGAACCAGGTCAGGTCCGCGAACGGGGCGACCTCCGGGATGGCGGTGCGATAGCCGTTGAGGATGAAGCCGGCGAACATCACCGCGCCGGCGATGCCGATGGCCGAGCCCCGACCGACGAACTGGGCCAGGGCGAACGCGAGGGCGCCGGCGACGAGGGCCATGGCACCCAGCCACAGCGCGTAGCCGGCGGCGGCCTCGACCGGGATCTCGTCGCCCGGCAGGGTGGCGGCCCCACCGGCGATGAGCAGGGCGACGAAGACCATGGCGACGGCGATGCCGAGCGCGACGAGATGCCCACCCAGCTTCTCGAGCGCGATCCGCTGCCGCGAGATCGGCGCCGCCGCGACGAACTCCAGGCTGCCCCGGCGCGCCTCGCTGGCCAGCGTCCCCGACAGCGCGAGGATCGACCACAGGCTGGCCACGAGCGGGAAGAACGTGCCGTACTTGTAGGACATGTAGCCGCCCAGCGTGTCGACGTTGACGACCGGACCGGCCAGGCCCTGCAGGATCGGCGGGACCGCGGCGATGACGGCCGCCAGGCCCTCGCGGGACTCCGGTGTCGCGAACTCGCGGACGATCGCCTGGCTGACCGCGATGAGGATGATGGCCAGGATGCCGCCGACGAGGAGCAACGCCCGGCGGGAGTCGCGGAGGGTCTTGCCGAAGACGCTCCCGAACCCGTAGATCCGGCGGCCAGCGACGGCTGGTGTGGACCCGACGCGACGGTCGCGGCGCTCATGACGCGGCCTCCGCCGGCTGCGGTCTGGTACTGCGCCAGGAACGTCTCCTCGAGCGACGGCTCGCGGCTGACGAAGTCGAGCAGCTCGTACTTGGCCGCCTCGCGCACGACCGGCGTGATCGAGCCGGCGACGCGCATGCGCAGGAGGTTCTCGTCGGTCGACACGTCGCTCACGCCGTCGATGGCCGCGAAGGCCGCGGTCGGGACGTCGCCGGTGAACCGCAGCTCGACCTGGTGGTGGGCGAGGTCGCGAAGGGCCTCGACGCGGTCGACCATGGCCAACCGGCCTTCGCGGATGATCGCCACGCGGTCGCAGGTCTTCTCGACCTCGCCGAGGATGTGGCTCGACAGGAAGATCGTCCGACCGTCCGCCTTGGTCTCGCGGATGAGGTCGTAGAAGGTCTGCTGGACGAGCGGGTCGAGCCCGGACGTCGGCTCGTCGAGGATGAGCAGGTCGGGCCGGTGCTGGAGCGCGACGACGAGCCCGATCTTCTGCTTGTTGCCCTTCGAGTACTCCTTGAACTTGCGGCTCGGGTCGACGTCCAGCCGGGCGATGAGGTCCTGCTGGTAGGTCCGGTCGACCCCGCCGCGCAGGTTCGCGAAGTACTCGATCGTCTGGCCGCCGGTCAGCTTGTCGTAGAGCGCGAACTCGCCCGGCAGGTAGCCGATGCGACGATGGATCGCGACCGGATCCCTGGTCGTCTCGATGCCGAAGACGAAGGCGCGTGCCGGAGGTCGGCCGGAGGTGGTCGAGGATGGTCCGGATCGTCGTGGTCTTGCCGGCCCCATTCGGTCCGAGGAAGCCGAATGCCTCCCCTTCGCTGATCTCGAGGTCGACGTCGATGATGCCGCGATGGGCGCCATACGATCTTGGTCAGGCGGTCCGTCCGGATGACGGGGTCCATGGTCAGTCCTTCCTGCCGGCCTGTCCGGCATGCTCGCGGAGGAAGCGGTCCACGATCAGTGGCACCTCGCGCTCCACGAAGGCGAACACGTCACGGAATTCCTGGAGTCGAGCCTTGCTGGCCTCGGGGCGATCCTCGATGGCGTCCAGGCCGCGCTCCGCGATCTCGCGGAAGAAGCGGTAGATGCGGCCGGCGCTGGCGAGGAACTGCTCGAACGTCTCGGGCGCGACGCTGAAGTACTCGCGTCGATCGCCACGCTTCGTCGTCCGCCGGATCATCCCGGCCGAGGCGAGGATGCGGGCGGTGCCACTGATCGACCCGCGGCTCGCGTGGAGTGCCGCGGCCAGGTCGGCCGCGGTCTGCTCGGGCGGGTCGCAGATGAGCAGCCAGCCCCACATGCGGCCGGCCATCGGGGTCATCCCGTAGCCGGCCAGGGCCTGGCCCATCTCCTCGACGAAGGCGCTCTCTTCTTCCGTCACGACGGCGATGCTACGCCTGTTCGGAAGTTTCAGTCAAGTCTGAACAGAAGTCCGGATGCGGGGAGCCCGGACGTCCGCTGGGGTCCCAAGTCAGGGAATCAGCTGCCCCGCAGGAATCGATCGATCCGGGTCCCGACCGCGGCGGGATCGTCGAGCCAGACGAGGTGACCACCGTCGGGCACGACCTCCAACTCCGCGGCCGGCAGGCCCGCGACGAAGCGCCGCCAGATGGACGTATCCCCGACGGGGTCCTCCGTGCCGACGACCATCAGCACCGGCGGTGACATGCGAGCAAGATCCGCCGCACGGGGCACGAGGCCATCGATGAACCCGTGTCGATCGACGATGCAGCGGACCATCGCCCGCTCGTTCCGGCCCCAGTCCGTGTCCCGGGTCAGGGCGCCGTGCCACTCCACGAACGCATCGGGGATGCGGCCGGCCGCCAGGCTGTGGGCGTGACCCATCCCGTCGAGCTGCCGTCGGAACATCCCGGGCCGCTCCGGCAGCCGCACGATGACCTGTCCGAGTGGTGAGCGGAGGAGCCGGATGAACGGTGGGACCTGGATCTCCGGAGAGATCGGGCCCCCACCGAGCAGGACGACACGACCGACCCGGGACGGCGCCGCGAGCGCGGCTCGGATGGCCCAGAGATCACCGATCGACGCGCCGACGAGGTGGACCCGGTCGATCGATGCATCGTCGAGGACCGCCCGGATCGTCTCATCGGCGATCGTGGCGTAGTCGCGAGCGCAGAAGTCGACCGGATCGCTCGCCCCCCAACCGGGACGATCGATGACGAGGTGCCGATAGCCGGGCAGTGTCGCCAACAAGGGCGCGAAGTAGGCGCCGGAGCCGCCGGTGCCGTGGACGAACAGGATCGCCTCGCCGGCGCCGACATCGTGGACGCGGATCCTGGCTCCGGAACCGCCGACCCGGACGTCCCGCTCGACGGGGTCCAGGCCGTACGACCGCCACAGCGTGTCCTCCGCCGCGCGATAGCGCTGCATCCGCGCGTCCATGCGTGCCGTCGCCGTCCGTGCCCGGCTGGTCATCGATCCGTCCTCCTTCGTTCCGTGGAGGCATCGTGGTCGGTGCCCGAGCTGGAGGAAAGGACAAAAAATGGACTAGCGTGCTCGACTGCGCCCGGACGACACTCGACGTCATGCGATCGTACGGCCAGTACTGCCCGATCGCCCGGGCCTCGGAGGTCCTGGCGGAGCGGTGGACGCCCCTCATCCTGCGCAACCTGCTCCACGGGGCCACGACCTTCACGACGATCGCCGAAGGAGCACCCGGGCTGTCCCACTCGCTGCTGACGAAACGCCTGCGCGACCTCGAAGTCGCCGGCGTCGTCGAGACCGCGCCCAATCCCTCGGGTCGGGGCCACGTCTATCGACCGACCGCCGCCGGGCGGGACCTGGCCGAGGTGATGGCGGCACTCGGCCGCTGGGGGGAGCGCTGGATCGAGTTGGCGCCGGAGCATCTCGACCCCGGCATGGTCCTCCATGCCTGGGTCCACTGGTACCTCGCCTCGGAGGCTCTCCCCGACCAGCGCATCGTCGTCCGCTTCGACGTCCGAGGCTGGAGCGGCATCGGCAAGGCGCTCTGGATCATCTTCGATGGCCAACGCTCGGAGGTGTGCCTCACCAACCCGGGCTATGACGAGGACCTCGTCGTGCAGGCCGACCCGCGCGCACTGGCCGAGTGGCATCTCGGCCGGATCGAATGGCGCGATGCCCTCGCGGACGGCCGGATCGCTGTCGCCGGCCCGCCGGCCATGGCGCGGCGCCTGCCCAGCTGGAACCGCCGGAGCGACGCCGCCCGACAGCGGAGCTCAGCACGCTGACTCGTGGCGTCCGGGATCCGGCGCGTTCGGAAGGCGGTCGTCGGCTGGTACGCGGCCGATCGGACGGACGTCTAGGCGAGCGTCGCGCTCGACCGCTCGGATCGCTCCTTGAGCGCGCGCAGGTGGGCCTCGACCCGACTCCCCAGCGACCGGCGCCCGAGGCGGATGAGGATGCTGGCCCAGCGGTCATTGGTCTCCAGCAAGGCGGCATGGACGACCCGCGTGCCACCGGCGACCGGCTCCAGCCGCCACAGCCACTCGCTCTCGAAGCCCGAGGCGCTCGCGCGCACCCGGAAGATCGTCTCCGGTCGTGCCTCCAGGCTCTCGACCCGGGCCGTCTCGCGGAGCAGTCCCAGCCGCGCCCGGGCATTGCGCGTGGTGGCCGCCGCCGGCCAGGCCGGTTCGGCAGGCCCGAGGTGCAGCTCCGGGAGGAGGGCCTGCATCGCCGACGGGTCGTGGAGGGTCGCCCACACGACGCGAGGCGGCGCCTGGATGAACACGCGTCGTTCGACCTGGCGCTCCACCCGGAGGTGGTCGCCGGGCCGCCGGAAGCCGACCTCGGGGTCAGGACGGACAGCCATCGCGACTCAGACCCCGATCGGGTGCCAGACCGTCTTCATCTCGAGGAAGGCGGCGATCCATTCAGGGCGTTCGGTGGCGCGGTCATCGAGCCAGTCGAAGCGAGCCTCGTCGACCGTGGTCGGGCGACGCAGGAGGCGCTTGATGTCCTCGGCGACGAGCAGCTCGGTGTCACGGCGCATCGACTCGGGGACGCCCCAGGTGTCGATCGCGTCGACGTCGCGGTGACCGGCCAGGACCGGGACGAGCTCCTCGCGCAGACCGGTCAGGACGTTGACCACGCCGCCGGGCACGTCGGACGTGGCGAGGACCTCGGTCAGGGTCACGGCCGGCAGCGGCCGGGTCTCGGACGTGAGCAGGACGACCGTGTTGCCGCTGACCAGCGGCGGCGCGAGCCGGGACACGAGCCCGAGCAGCGACGATGTCTCCGGGGCGACGACGCCGACGACGCCGGTCGCCTCCGGGATCGTGAAGTTGAAGTACGGCGCGGCGACCGGGTTGCTGCTGCCGAGCACCTGGGTGATCTTGTCGGCCCAGCCGGCGTACCAGACCCAGCGGTCGATCGCCCGGTCGACGACGTCGCGAGCCTTGCCGTCGCGCAGGCCCTCCGCCGTGGCGACCTCCGCCACGAACTGGTCGCGTCGCCCCTCCATCAGCTCGGCCACGCGGTACAGCACCTGGCCCCGATTCATGGCCGTCTTGCCGGCCCACCCGGGCTGCGCCTTGCGGGCCGCACGCACCGCGTCGCGCAGGTCCTTGCGCGAGGCGCGGCAGGCGTTGGCGAGCGCCGTCCCGTCCGCCGCCCGGACGACGTAGGCGCGGCCACTCTCGGAGCGCGGGAAGGCCCCGCCGATGTACAGCTTGTAGGTCTTGCGGACCTCGATCCGCCCGTTGTCGGCCACGCTCAGCGGTCCTCGAGCCGGACGTAGGCGTGGAGCCCGTGCATGCCGCCCTCGCGCCCGAAGCCGGACTCCTTGTAGCCACCGAACGGCGACGTCGGGTCGAAGCGGTTGAACGTGTTGGCCCACACGACCCCGGCCTGCAGCCTGGAGACCATCTCGAGGATCCGCGACCCCTTGTCGGTCCACACCCCGGCCGACAGGCCGTACGCGGTGTTGTTGGCCTTCTCGACCGCCTCGTCCGGTGTCCGGAACGTGAGCACCGACAGCACCGGCCCGAAGATCTCCTCGCGCGCGATGCGATGGCTCTGGGCGACGTTCGTGAACAGCGTCGGGCGGAAGAAGTAGCCGCGCTCGGGCAGGTCGCAGGCCGGCTGGTACAGCTCCGCCCCCTCGTCGACCCCGCTCTGGACGAGCTCCGTGATCTTCTCCAGCTGGCTCTTCGAGTTGATCGCCCCGACATCGGTGTTCTTGTCCAGCGGATCGCCGACGCGGATCGTCGACAGGCGGTCCTTGAGCTTGTCGATGAGCGGCTCGGCGATCGACTCCTGGACGAGCAGGCGCGACCCGGCGCAGCACACCTCGCCCTGGTTGAAGTAGATGCCGTTGACGATGCCCTCGACCGCCTGGTCGAGCGGGGCGTCGTCGAACACGATGTTGGCGGCCTTGCCACCGAGCTCCAGGGTCAGCGCCTTGTCGGTCCCGGCGACGCCCTGGAAGATCTTGCGCCCGATCTCGGTCGAGCCAGTGAACGCGACCTTGTCGACGTCGGGATGGGTGACCAGGTCCATGCCGACCGCCCCGGGGCCCGGGACGATGTTGACCGTGCCCGGCGGCAGGTCCGCCTGGACGCAGACATCGGCGAAGAGCAGCGCGCTGAGCGGCGTCGTCGAGGCGGGCTTGAGGACGACGGTGTTGCCCGCGGCCAGCGCCGGGGCGATCTTCCAGGCGAGCATCAGCAGCGGGAAGTTCCACGGGATGATCTGGGCGGCGACCCCGAGCGGCTTGGCGACCCGACCGGGGAACGCGTAGTCGAGCTTGTCGGCCCAGCCGGCGTAGTACCAGAAGTGGCTCGCCGCCAACGGGACGTCGACGTCGCGCGACTCCTTGATCGGCTTGCCGGAGTCCATCGACTCGAGGACCGCGAACTCGCGCGAGCGCTCCTGGAGGATGCGGCTGATGCGGAACAGGTACTTGGCCCGCTCGCGACCGGACAGCTGGCCCCACGACCGGCGTTGGGCGCGTCGGGCGGCGCGGACGGCCTTGTCGATGTCGGCGCCCGTCGCCTTGGCGATCGCGGCCAGGGGCTGCTCGGTGGACGGGTCGATCGAGGTGAACGTCTCGCCGCCCGTGGCCTGGACCTCGCGGCCGTTGATGAACAGGCCGTAGCGCTCCTTGAGCTTGACGATGTCGCGGGCCTCCGGCGCGGGCGCGTACTCCCACGGGATGCCCTGCCCGTCACCGAGGCCCCAGCTGTTGGGTGCGCTGGGCGTGCTCGGGACGACGCGCGACTCGGTCCGGCTGGCCATGCACGGCATCATACCGCCGCACCCCCCGTGACCCATGGGTGCGGCTAGCATCGTCGGGTCATGCGTGCCGGCCCTGCCATCCGTGCCCTCGCGGGCAGCTTCGTGCTCCTCCTCGCGGGGGCGTGCGCGTCGTCCGAGCCGCAGCCGTCCGGGCGCGCTCGCGACCGACGCCGGCACGAGCGCCGTCGCGACCGACCGCGCGTCGGACGGCCCAGCCTCCAGCGCAGCCGCCGCGTGGACGCGCGGCCCGGACGCCCCGCTGGCACTCACCGAGGTCGCCGCCGCCGCGCACGACGGCCGGATCTGGGTCGCCGGCGGCCTGACCGCCGATGGCCGGGCGATCGACCGGGTGGTCGTCCTGGACCCGGCCACCGGTGCATGGACCGACGGCCCCGCGCTGCCGGAGCGGGTCCATCACTCGAGCCTGGTGTCCGACGGGACCGCGCTGTGGCTTCTCGGCGGCTATGTCGGCGATGCCTTCGACCAGCCGACCGACGCGGTCTGGATGCTGGACCCATCGGCGGCGGGTGCAGCGTGGAGCCCGGGTCCTCCCCTGCCCGAGCCACGGGCGGCCGGCGCCGCGGCGTGGGACGGCGAGCGGCTGGTGTACGGCGGTGGCGTCGGGCCAGGCGTGCTGTCGGAGCTCGTGTTCGCCGGCGGTCACGGCGGCTTCGAGCCGGTGGCCCGGCTGTCGGAGGCCCGCGAGCACCTGGCGGCGACGAGCGACGGTGCCGGGCGGAGCTGGTTCCTCGGCGGGCGAGCCGGTGGCCTCGAGGGCAACCTCGCCCGAGTCGACCGGCTGGAGGGAGCGACGCTCGAGCCGATCGGTGACCTGCCGACGCCGCGGGGTGGCGTCGCCGCGTTCCACTGGCCGGCGGTCGGGGCATGCCTCGTCGGTGGCGAATCCCCGGATGGTGCGAACGCCCAGGTCGAGTGCCTGGACGACGCCGGCGGCGTGACCGTGCTGCCGGAGCTGGGCGAGGCCCGGCATGGCCTCGGGGCCGCCGTGGTCGACGGACGCGCCTACGTCCTGCTCGGCGGGCCGGTGCCCGGGCTCACCGTCTCGGCGACGGTCGAGGAGCTGGCCCTGCCCTGATCAGCAGTCGTACGACGAGAGTGCGTGGACGGCCTGGCAGTAGCGGACGTGGATGTGGTCGTCGTGGCCGGCGAACCGGGTCACGAGCCCCTCGCGGACCAGGACCGGGTCGTTGAAGTAGATGACCTTGATGTGCCCCGACGCGGTCGCCCGGATGGCCCGGATCAGCGTGCGCGTGGCGGCCCGGTCGTAGGTCGACCAGTCCCAGCGGGTACCCCAGCGGCACTGGTCCTCGGCATCGCGCATCGGCCGGATGTCGACGTCCAGGCCCTGCTCGTGGGTCTGGTGGAACGGGATGTCACCGCCGTGCTCCCAGCCGATATCGCCGATCCCGACCTTCCCATGCCCGGCCGCGACGACGCGTCCGGCGGCGGCCTGGATCTGGCCGACGGCCTCCGACGTCCCCCACTTCGCGCTCCCGTTGCCGACCTCGTACGGACACAGGATCGAGCCATAGACCGGCAGCTCGAGGTGGGCCAACAGCCGCCGCCAGGTCGCCGTCCCCACCGTGCCGGTGGCCTCGAGCCCGACATGTCGCTGGAACCTGATCACCGCAGACCGGGTCGCCGCGTCGAACGTGGCGTTGAGGTCGAGGTCGGCGCGACGCTTCTCGATGAGCAGCCGCTGCAGGGCGACGACGGCCTCGCCGCGAGCGCCGGGCTTGAGGCTGACGACGAGCTTCGACCACGTGTCCGGTGTCGTCCGGCCGTTGACCGGCAGGCCGCGCCGCCGCTGGAACTCGCGGACGACGGCCTCCGTGCCGGAGCCGTACACGCCGTCGACCGTGATGAGCCGTCGTTCGAACATCGGCCGGTCGTTGGGCGTGTCGTCGACCTGCACCGCGATCGTGACCTCGTGCTGGCGCAGGAGGTGCTGGAGCGCCTTGACGTTCACCCCGCGGTTCCCGCCCGACAGCGTGGGGTAGCCGCTGCTCAGGGCCGCGCTCGGACCGGCCAGGGCAGCCAGGAGTGTGCTGGCGACGACGAGCGACGTGACGCCCCGAAGCAGTCGACGACGAACGTGGGACATCGCCGGACTGTAGCGGACCGCACCACGTGGGACGCCATGGGCCAGACGTCCTACCGGTCCGGCCTCGGGTCGAGCGCGGCGTCCACCTCGTGGCGTGTCGGCGGATCGGCGCCCGGGCGCGTGCAGGTCAGTGCCGCCACGACGATGGCCCGACGGGTCGCCGCTTCGACCGCATCGAGGTCGGCGAGGTCGGCGACGCCGCGGCCGGCGTCGACCCAGGCGGCCAGGAACCCGCCCCCGAACGCGTCGCCGGCGCCGACGGAGTCGACGACCGCCACCTGCGGCACGGGCAGGCGCCGCCGGTCGGTCGCGCTGACGATCTCGACCGAGGCGGCCCCATCGGTCACGAGCACGAGCGGCGTGGTGCGGGCGCCGAGCAGGGCGGCCAATCCGGTCTCGACCTCGCCATCGGCCGCGAGGTAGCGCAGGTCGTCGGTGCTGACCTTGATGACGTCGGCCCGGGCAGCCAACCGGGCGATCCGGGCGCGGTGGGCGACCTGGTCTTGCGTGGCCGACGGCCGGGCATTCGGGTCGAGCATCACGAGGCAGGACCCCGTGACGGCGTCGACGAGGCCCTCGATGGCCGTACCGCTCGGCTCCAGGACGAGACCGAGCGTCCCGACGTGGAGGGCCTCGATCCGGTCCGGCTGGAGTCGGGTGGCGAGGACGTCATCCAGGGCAAGACCGGCGGCCGACGTCCCGTCGAGGTCGAACCGGTAGGTCGCGCTGCCGCCCTCGTCGAGTCTGGCATGGGCGGTCGTCGTCGGGTCGTCGGTCGCGACGACGTGCGTCAGGTCGACGCCGTCCGCGGCGAGATCGGCGCGAAGTCGCCGGCCGGCCGTATCGGTGGAGAGGCGGCCGACGAACGACGTCGCGATGCCCTGGCGGGCGAGCGTCCGTGCCGTGTTGAACGGCCCGCCGCCCGGGATCGCGGCGACGGCGCCATCCGCACGCGTCACGCGGTCGATGAGGGCCTCGCCGGCGACGACGACACGGGTCATGGGCGCTGTATAGCAGACGCTGACCGACGTCCGGGTGCGGCCGGTCGCTGCCGGCGCCCCGCATCGACCCCTACCCTTGCCCGATGCGCCGGGTCAGCGATGCGGACGAGCTGCTGGACGGGCCGTTGGATGACCCAGCGGCCCTGCGCGGCAATCTGCACGACCTGGCCCGCGTGAACCGCCGTCTCGGTGGCGCGGCCTTGTCCATCCGGGCCGTCGACGCGCTCGCCGCCGACCGATCGGCGCTGGACATCGTCGATGTCGGGACCGGCGGGGCGGACATCCCGGTGGCACTCCTCGAGCACGCCGCTCGCACCGGACGCGCCTGGCGCGTGACCGGGGTCGACGGCCGCCCGGAGGTCCTGGCCGCGGCGGCCGCGACCGACCGACACCTGACCGCGACGCCCGGGCTGTCGCTCCACGTCGGCGACGGCCGCGGCCTGGCGTTCGCCGACGATGCCTTCGACGTGGCCCACACCTCGCTCGTCGTCCACCACCTCGACCCCGATGGCGTCGTCCTCCTGCTCGGCGAGATGGCCCGGGTCGCGCGGATCGGCGTGGTCGTCAACGACCTCGTCCGGGGACGGCTGGCGCTCGCCGGGGCGTGGGCACTCACCCGTGTCGCGACCCGCAACCGCTACACGCGGCACGACGCCCCGCTCTCGGTCCGGCGGGCCTATACGCGCGCCGAGCTCGAACGGCTGGTCGGCGACGCCGGGCTGACCGTGGTCGACCGGTTCGATGGGTTCGCCGGTCATCGCTGGGCGATCACCGCCGTCCGCTCCGGCGCCTCGTGAGCGTGGCATGAGCGTCCGCGACGTGGCCATCGTCGGGGCGGGTGTGGCCGGCACCGCGCTGGCGACCCGGCTGGCCCGGGCCGGGCTCGACGTCGTCGTGCTGGAGCGGGCGCCCGCCTGGCACTGGCGGGCGGCCGGCGTGTTCGCCTCGCCGCTCGTCGTCGATGCGCTGTGGCGGACCGGTCTCGCGGACCCCCTGGTCGAGCGCCTGGCGCGACGCATCCCGGCGATGCGCCTGTCGACCCCGGGTGGGGCGCTGATCGAGCTGACCTACGGCGCCGAGGGCGGTGGCCCGATGGCCATCGGGCTCGATCGATCGGGGCTGGATCCTGCCCTGGTCGAGCTCGCCTGGACCTCTGGTGCGGAGATCCGACGCGGCGTGACCGTGACCGAGGTCCGGCTCGGCGGTGACGGCGCGCGCCTGACGGTCCGCGACAGCGATGGCCGGTCGCTCGTCCAGGCCCGCGTCGTGGTCGGAGCGGACGGACCGCACTCGGTGGTCGGTCGGGCGGCCGGGATCCACCGGCCGATCCGGCTGGCGCCGCGGGTCGGGCTCAGCTTCCACCTCGCCGATCCGCGCGGCGACGAGGCGGTCGATGCGCGCCTCGCCGTCATCCGCGACGGCTACGTCGGCATCGCCCCGGTGCCCGGTGCGCGCGTCAACGTCGGCATCGTGCTCGGGCCGTCGTGGCGACCGGCGCTGCGCTCGGATGGGGCGGCCGCGGTCTCGGTCCGTGTCCTCGAGTCGATCGCCCCGACCGCGATGGATCCCCTGCCCTGGCGGGCGACGATCGACCGGCCGCTCGACGAGATCGCCGGTGCCGCACCGCTCGGGATCCGGGCGACCCGCCGTGCCGGCCCCGGCTGGTTCCTCGTCGGCGATGCGGCCGGGTTCCTCGACCCGCTGAGCGGCGAGGGCCTCCATCGGGCGCTCGTCTCGGCGGAGTTCGCCGCACCGGCCATCGCGGCCGTCGTCGGGCGGCGCGCGGATCCCGCGCGGGCGGCAGCGGCCTACGACCGGGCGATGCAGCGGCGGTTCGCGACGAAGGACGGCGTGTCGTGGCTGCTCCAGGCGTTCCTCGCCCGGCCGATGGCGCTCGAATACGCCGCACGACGACTCGCCGCACGACCTGACGCACGTGCGACGATGGGCCTCGTCATGGGCGACCTGATCCCGGCCCGCCGGGCCCTCGATCCTCGCTTCCTCGCGGCGGTCCTGCGACCGTGAGCCGCGACCGGATCCGCGTCGCCGCATACGCCCTGTGCCGGGACGAGGACGACCGCCTCCTGCTCTGCCACATCGCCCCGTCCGTCGGTGCGGGCGACCTCTGGACGTTGCCCGGCGGCGGCCTCGAGTTCGGCGAGTCGCCGGCTCGTGCCGTCGTCCGCGAGCTGCACGAGGAGACCGGCTATCACGGCGAGATCGTCGCCCTCGTGGACGTGAGCGATCGGCTGTTCACCGATCTCGTCGAGGACGGGACGACCGTCCGGATGCACGCCATCCGTATCGTCTACGAGGTGCGCATCACCGGCGGCGACCTCCGCGACGAGTCCGACGGCAGCACGGACCGGTGTCGCTGGATGACGCTCGACCAGACCGCGGGCCTTCGGCTCGCGGAGCTGGCGCGCCACACCATCGAACGCCTGCGCGAGCCGGTGGCCTGAGGTGCACAGCGAGATCGGGATCGACGTGGCGGCGCCGGCAACGACGGTCTTCGCCCTGGCTCGGGACGTGGAGCGGTGGCCCACCCTGCTGCCCCACTACGTCTCGGCCCGGGTCGTGGAGCGCCGCGCCGACGGGTCGCTCGTCGTCGACTTCATCGCCAGGCGTCCGTTCGTGCCGCTCCTCGGGCTGTCGATCCCGGTGACCTGGCGATCGCGGACCTGGGATGAGCCCGACACGTCACGGCTTCGCTTCGTCCATCTCGCCGGTGCCACCAAGGGGATGGACGTGACCTGGCGGATCGAGCCGCGCGACGACGGCAGCGCCTGCTGCGTGACCATCGAGCACGACTTCGCGCCGCGCATCCCGGGCCTCGCCGCGTTCGTCGATCGCTGGTTCACGCGGCCCATCGCCGGCCGCACGCTGGCGACCTTCGGGGCGCTCGCCGAGGCCGTCCAGTCCAGCGGCGCCCTCCTGACGAACCGTTCGACATGACCGCCCCGCGTCGCGTCTGGATCACGGGCATCGGCATCGTCACGGCGGCTGGCATCGGCGTGGAGCAGTTCCGGTCGGGCCTGCGCGACGCCCGCTCGCCGGTCCAGCGGATCGATCGCTTCGATCCCTCCCCGTTCCGCTCGCAGGTCGCCGCCCAGGTCGACGCCTTCGACCCGCTCGCGTACATGCCGGCCGATCACGCTCGACGACTCGACCGGTTCAGCCAGATGGGCATGGCCGCCGGGCGGCTCGCCCTCGATG
Source organism: uncultured Chloroflexia bacterium (assembly GCA_963776925.1). Classification (GTDB taxonomy): domain Bacteria; phylum Chloroflexota; class Limnocylindria; order Limnocylindrales; family CSP1-4; genus SPCO01. Next base: position 557,811 of record CAVZON010000001.1, read on the forward strand.
ACGCCGGGTTCGTGCCGGACGCCCGGGGCACCGCCAGTGCCGAGCGGACCGGGATCTACCTCGGCTCGGCGCTCGGCGGGATCGCGTACGCCGAGGCGCAGCACGAGCGGTACCTCGAGAAGGGCATCCGCCAGGTCGCCCCGAACCTCGCCCTCGCGGTGTTCGGCGGCGCGGCGCCGGCCAACCTCGGGATCGCGCTGGACGTCCGCGGCCCGATCCTGTCGACGGCCAACTCGTGCGCGTCGGGCGCGGTGGCGCTCGGGGAGGCGCTCGGCGACCTGCGCGAGGGCCGGGTCGATGCGGCCATCGCCGGCGGCTGCGAGGTACCACTGTCGCCGCTGGCGTTCGGGGCGTTCGACATCATCCGGGCGCTGTCGGCCGGACACAACGACCGCCCCGGCGAGGCTGCCCGACCGTTCGACGCCGAGCGCGACGGGTTCGTCATGGGCGAGGGAGCGGCGTTGCTCGTGCTCGAGGACGCGGACACGGCCGAGCGGCGCGGAGCGCGACCGTATGCCGAGCTGCTCGGCTACGGGGCGACCTCGGACGCCCACCACATGGTCCAGCCGCGGGCCGACGGCCGCGAGGCGGCCCGCGCCGCGACGATCGCCATGGCCGATGCCGGGGTCGATCCGATGACCATCGACTACGTGAACGCGCATGCCTCGTCGACGCCGATCGGCGACGTGGCGGAGGCGCGGGCCATCGCGTCGGCCCTTGGGGAACGGGCCACGACCGTGCCGGTCAGCGGCACGAAGGCGCTGTATGGCCACCCGCTCGGGGCGTCCGGTGCGATCGAGGCGGCCATCGCCGCGCTGACCATCCACGACGGCTGGGCGCCGGCATCGGTCAACCTGGCGATGCCCGATGACGAGGTCGGCGCGCTCCTTCCGGGGCTGCTGCACAGCGGGCGGTCGGGCGACTACCGGCGGGTGCTCAGCACCTCGTTCGGCTTCGGCGGGCTGAACGCCGCGCTCGTGCTCGGCTCGATCGGCGGGTAGACCGGCGGGGCACGACCGAGCTCGAGCTCACTGGTCCCGGAGCGGTCCGGTGCGATCGGGATCGTCGAGTGCGGGGCGACGCATCGACCAGGATCCGGGCCAGATCCCTTGCGCCCCTCCCCCACGAGCATCGCGTGGTCGTCGCCGGGGAGGAGCGTCAGCTCGATCGCTCGTCCGATCCCGCGCCAGGCAGCCTCCGGCGACCGCGTGTAGACCGCCGCCGAGCCTCGGCCGATGATGACGTGGACCCTGCCGTCGAACGGTCGCGCCCGATGCGAACCCGCCGCCATGGCCTTCGCACCGACCGGGTCCGGGGCCCGCGCCACGTGCCGGACGATCCGCTCGCTTCGTGCGATCGTGCGACCGCGGAGGTGTCTTGCCCCGTCGATGGCGCCGAGCCGACGCACCTCGGCGATGTGCGCCCGGGCGCGTTGGCGGAACCGCCGGGCTCGGTCCTCGCGGAGCACGGCGCCGCGATCGACCAGCCCGGGGAACTCGAGCGGACTGATGGCGAGCAGGGCGACACGATCGACCACCTCGCCGGCCGCATGGAGCCGATGCGCGACCTCCAGGGCGACCGTCGCTGCGAAGCAGAACCCGAGCACCCGGTACGGCCCGGCCGGCGTCATCGCCCGGATGCGGTCGACCGCCTCGGCCGCGAGCTCGTCGACCGCCACCGACGTGCGGATCCCGGGTCCCGGCCCGATCGTCCGCAGGTCGATCGCCGCATCGGCCGCGCGAGCCACGTGGGCATAGAACCCGTCGTTGCCGGGGTCCTCGTGGATGGCGTACCAGACCGGCGCGGTGGTCCGTCCGGACCGCATGCGACGTGCGAGGTCGGCGACCGTCGACGCCGTGAGGATCGCGTCATCGGCGACGTCTCGTGACGCCAGCGCCGCGAGCGCGGTGACGAGCCGGGCCGCATCGAGCGAGTCGCCGCCGACGTCGAAGAACTCGTCATCGACCCCGATCGGCTGGAGGCCGAGGACGTCCTCCCAGATGGCCACCAACTCCCGCTCCAGGTCGTCGCTCGCGGGCCGGTATGGCGTGACGAGATCCGGTCGCGTGCGTGTCGGGCTCGGCAGGGCCGCGCGATCGACCTTGGCCGAATGGTCGAGCGGGATCCTCTCCAGCGGCACGATGGTCGACGGGACGGCCGTGGCCGGCAGGACCGCGGCGATGGCGCGTCGCAGCGCCGGCGGCTCCACGCGGTGTCCCGGGGCCGGGACGACATACGCGACCAGCCTCGCCTCCGCGCGGCCGTCACGTCGGGTGATGGCGACGGCATCCGCGACGCCGGGTCGCGACCGAAGCCGGCGCTCCACCTCGGCCAGATCGACGGTCTCCCCGCGGATCTTCTCGGCCTGGTCCCGCCGCCCCAGCCCGATGAGTCGGCCGTCTGCGTCGAGTCGACCGAGATCGCCGGTCCGGTACGCCCGTCGCCCGTCGCCGAGGTCGGCGAAGGCCGCGGCCGTCCGTTCCGGGTCGTCCCAGTAGCCCGTGGCGAGCCGCGCACCGACGACGACGATCTCGTCGTCCTCGAGCCGGACCTCGACACCCGGGACCGGGTAGCCGAGCGGGAGCGCCCCGCTGCCGAGTGGGGTCCGGCGATCGACGAAGAACTGGCGGACCAGGCCCGTCTCGGTCGCACCCAGGCCGTTGACGAGGACGGCGCGCGCGTCGAGACAGGCGCGCGCAAGCTCGGCGTCGGACCACGCGGCCGCGTCGCCCTCCAGCCGCACGACCCGCAGGTCGCGGTAGCGCCGACCGTCGTCCGCGAGGGCACGGAAGAGGACCGGGACGGCGTGGAACATCGTCAAACGTTCCTCCACCACCCAGTCGCGCATCGCCCCCAGGCCGGACGCGCGGACATCGAACGGCAGGCTCGTCGCTCCGTTGACGAGCGCGGCGAACAGGCTCGAGACCGCTCCGCTGAACGCGATCGTCTGGAGCAGGGACAACCGATCCTCCGGCCCGATCGCGAGCGAATCGGTGTACCGCCGCACGTTGTCGAGCACGTTCCGGTGCGTATCCATGACGCCCTTCGGACGGCCGGTGGAGCCCGAGGTGAAGTAGACGTAGGCCATCGCATCGGGGTCGTCGACACGCGGCGGGGGTGCCGCCGGGCCGCCCGGATCCAGGTTCGCCACGATCCGTTGGCCGGGCAGCGCGGCGGCCTCGGCGCGGGACGTGGTGTCGGCGACGATGACCCGCGCCCCGAGGCGTGCCACGACCTCAAGGCCGCGGCTCGCCGGCTGCGTCGGGTCGACCGGCACGTAGGCGGCGCCCGCCTTGAGGACGCCGAGGATGGCCACCACCAGCTCGGCAGTCTGACGCGCCACGACGACGACCGGTTCGGCCGGCCCGACCCCCGTTGCGACGAGCGCATGGGCGACCCGGTTCGCGGCGCGGTCGAGGTCGACGTAGCGCACGTCCAGCCCGCCGACACGGACCGCGATCCGGTCCGGATGCCGCTCGACCGTCGACTCGATCGCGGCGGCGAGCGTCCGGTCCAGCAGATCGGTCGCCATCGGCACGTGGCCGCCACCAGGGCGCAGGCTCGCTCGGCCGTCGGGCGGCCGGCCGTTCTGGGTCACCGGACGCATGCTACGCCGCCGGAGTCGACCCGGAGCGCGCGGTCAGGAGGGGCGGCGCGTCCCGGCCGGCGCCGGCGGTCGACCGGCGTCGAGGACCCGTGGCCGCCCGGGAGCGATGACCGGGCTCGGGGCCTCGCTCCGCTCGGGTTCGGGCGATGCCGGCGTGACCGGGACCCTCACGCCCCGGGCCGTCCAGGTCGGCGCGATCCGACGCCACCAGACCCAACCGACGAGGCCCACGGCCAGCGACAGGATCCCGCCGATGGCGATCGTGCCGGGGATCCCGACGATCGACGCGAGGGCGCCCATGAGCAGGCCACCGACCGGGACCGACGCGGAGAAGACCGTGGTGTAGACGCTCATCACGCGGCCGCGGAGGCCATCCGGGACGGACAGCTGGATCGTGGCGTTGGCCGTGGCTGCCATCGCGATGCCACCGCCGCCGACGAAGACCATGAGCAGCAGGGACAGCGGGTACGAGCCCGACAGCGCGAGCAGGATGGAGGCGACGCCGAGGACGCTCGCCCCGAGGGCGATGCGCACCGGCCGGGGCCGGCCGCCGATGACCAATGCCACCGCCGCCCCGAGCGCCCCGATCCCCGACGCGGTCATGAGGAAGCCGTAGCCGGCCGCGTCCGTGCCCAGCACGTCCTGGGCCAGCGGCGGGATGAGGACGTTGAAGTTCATGCCGACGGTCGCGACGAGTCCGACCATCGAGACGGCCATGAGCACGACCGGCGTGCTGCGCACGAACGCCAGCCCCTCGCGCAGGTTCTCGAAGACCTCGCCCATCGAGCCGGGTCGCGGCAGCAGCCGGGGGGCGTGGAGCTCGTCGTCGCGCATCAGGGACAGGGCCACGAGCACGGCGAGGAAGCTGAGGGCGTTGAGCACGAAGGCAAGCCCCACGCCGAACGCGCCGATGGTCAGCCCGGCGACGGCCGGACCCGAGGACGCGGGCGCCGTTGAACATCGCCGAGTTGAGGGCGACCGCATTGCCGACGTCGCGCGGCCCGACGAGCTCCATCGCGAAGGACTGCCGGACCGGCATGTCCACGGCGTTCGCGCAGCCGAGGGCCAGGGCCAGGACGATGACCATCCACAGCTCGACGGTGCCGGACAGGGTCAGGACCGCGAGCATGACCGCCAGGACCATCATCACGGCCTGGACCGCCATCAGCGTCTGTCGCTTGGGCAGGACATCGGCCAGCACACCCGCGAACAGGCCGAGGAGGACGACGGGCAGGAACTGGGCGGCCGACACGACGCCCAGCCAGAGCGGATCGCCGCCCGTCAGCTCGAGGACGAGCCAGGCCTGCGCCACCTGCTGCATCCACGTCCCGACGAGGGACACGGCCTGGCCGGCGAAGAAGAGTCGATAGTTGCGGTGGTTGAAGGCGCTGACGCTGCGCCGGGCCGTGCGGGCCCCGGTCATCGCGATCGCTCCGGATGCGGGTCGGGCCCGCCGTCGAGCTCGGCGAGGTGGGCGTCGAGGTGGGCGCGACGCTCCGTCGCCTCGTCGAGCATGGTCTGCAGCCGGTCGCGCTTGTCACGGAGCATCGCGATCTGGCTGTCGACGCGATCCCGTGCCTCGATCATCAGCTGGCGTCGCTCACGCGGGTCGCTCGCCGCGCGGATGCGCTCGCGGTTGCGCTCGCGGGCCGCATCGTCCTCGAGCAACGCGCCGATCTGGGCCAGGCTGAACCCGGCGTCGTCGCGCAGCTCCTTGATGAAGCGCAGGCGCTCCAGGTCGGACGTGTCGAACAGGCGGTACGCGCCATCGCTGCGGGCGGCCGGTTCGAGCAGGCCGAGCTCCTCGTAGTAGCGGATCGCCCGGGTCGTCAGGCCGGTCTCGGCCGCGACCTCCTGGATCCGGAGGAGTCGTTCATCGGTGGTGGGCACCAGGACAGTCTACCGCAACCTTGACGTTGACGTAAAGGTGAGCCGCCTGTCAGGCGAAGGTGTACCGCTCCTCACCGCCCGTGCACGGATTCCCGAGCCCGTACCGGACGTCGCCGGCGGTCACGTCCACGACGCACCAGAACGCCGTCGCGACCCGCGAGTCCTGCTCCGGGTGGCGACAGATCGACGGGGTCGTCTCGTGGTCGGCCAGGGCAGCGCGCAGCCATGCGGCGTCGATCGCGCCGTCCGGTGCGGCAGCGAGCAGCTCGCGTGCCCGCGTCAATCGCACCGCCGAGCGCGTGGCGTAGGCCGGGTTGCCCTCGTAGCTGGCCATCCGGGCACAGGCGTAGTGATTGGTGTGCGCGAACCGCCCGCGATCGTCGAGGTGCTCGACCTCCGCGTCGGTAGCCGAGCCTTCGACGTTCGCCACCTCGCCTTCGGCAGTGGCGAAGACCGTGTTGTACGACGAGGCGCGGTCCGAGCGCAGGGCCAACGCCACGGCGTCATCCATCGTCGTCGCGGTCAGCTGTTCGCGGACCATGAGCAGCCGCGGCACGCCGACGACCTCATCGTTGGGCGACAGCTCATTGCCGGTCAGCGACAGCCCCGCGTCGTTCCAGCCGATCGAGATCCACGGCCCGATACCGAGGGAGAACACGACCGGCTCGCCGGGCACGCGCCACTCGATGGCCACGACGTCGTCGCGCGACGCCGGGGACAGGTCATTGGTGTGGGCGACCCACAGGTGGCCATCGGCCGTTGCCGGCGGACCGGCGACGAGGTCGGAGCAGCGACCGTCGACGACGACGCCGGCCGTGACCTGCGACGGCCGCACCGTCCAGATCTCCTCGATCGAGGCGGCGAACAGCGCCAGCGGGTCCACACCGGCACCCTCGGCCGCCCCGTCGATCTCGTCGACCAGCCAGGGCGTGCCGGCACGGGTCGACGCACGATATCGATCGGCCAGGGCGAGCTGCTCGTCGCGCGACCGGCCGGCGGGGAGCTGCGCATCGAAGTCGACCGCCTCGCGGAGCGTCGGGGCACAGGCAGCGCCGATGGCCCGCCCGACCTCGCGGTGGGTCCCACTGACGCGCAGCCGCGGGATCGTCGTCAATCGAGCGTGTAGTCGTCCGGGTCGCCGTAGCGGCCGCTGCGCTGGAAGTCGATCTGCAGCAGCACGTCGTTGAGCAGCGACGACGCCCCGAAGCGGAACCAGTCCGGCGACATCCAGCGCGGCCCGAGGGTCTCGTACAGGATGACCAGGTACTGGATGGCCTCCTTGGCCGTCCGGATGCCGCCGGCCGGCTTCATCCCGACCTGGCGGCCGGTCGCCCGCTCGAAGTCACGGATCGCCTCGAGCATGACGAGCGTGACGGGCATCGTCGCGGCCGGCGTCACCTTGCCGGTCGAAGTCTTGATGAAGTCGGCCCCGGCGGCCATCGCCAGGATCGAGGCGCGCCGGACGTTGTCGTACGTCTCCAGCTCGCCGGTCTCGAGGATGACCTTGAGGTGCGTCGTCGCCGCACGCGTCCTTGACCTCGACGATCTCCTCGAACACGGTCGCCGTAGTCGCCCGACAGGAAGGCGCCGCGGTCGATGACCATGTCGATCTCGTCGGCGCCGGCGTCGACCGCCGCCCGCGTCTCGGCGATCTTGATGTCGCGGAACGTCTGGCCGCTCGGGAAGCCCGGTCGCGACGCTGGCGACGTTGACCGTCGATGCCGCGCCAGGGCCTCCTTGGCGTCGGCCATCATCGCCGGGTAGACGCAGACCGCGGCGACCGACGGGATGGTCGGGTCGCCCGGCTTCGGGCGCATCGCCTTGGCGCACATCGCCCGGACCTTGCCCGGCGTGTCCTTCCCCTCGAGCGTGGTCAGGTCCATCATCCGGATCGCCAGGTCGAGCGCCCACAGCTTCGACGCCTTCTTGATCGAGCGCTGCTTCAGGCCGTCGACGCGCGCCTCGACGCCGACCTGGTCGACCGTGCTGACCCGGCCCATCAGCCTGCCGAGCGGGTTGCCGATGCCGCGCGCCTTGCCGTCCCACGAGCGCATGAGCTCGTGGGCGCGCTCGCGGGCGGGGCTGGAGCTGGCGGGGCGTCGACACGCTGGTGGCCGTCATGGGACGAGGAGGATACACCGCGAAAATCCGTCAGGCCGCCGTCGTCGTACGCGTCATCCGAGGGCCTCGCAGGAGGAGGTGACGATGCGTCGACGGACGAACGGACGCGGCCGCGATGGCGGCGATCGTGCTGCTGTCGTGTTCGCGAGACCCGTCATCGCGGCCGACGCCACGGTGACGATCGCAGCCTTCGCGTTCGACCCAGGGACCGTCACGGTCGGTGCCGGCGACACCGTGACGTGGACCAACCAGGACGGGATCGACCACACGGCGACCGGCATCGGCTTCGACACCGAGGCGATCGGCACCGGCGAGTCGGCGACGATCAGTTCCTCCGACGCGGCCGGGTCGTTCGCCTACCCCTGCGCCATCCATCCGACGATGCGCGGGGACGGTCATCGTCGAGGCCGCCGCGCCGGCGCCCGACGCCGAGGCCGCCGGCGCGACCGGTGGCAGCGGACTGGCGGGGGCCACGCGCCGCCTCGACCGACACGATGTCGGTCGCTGCCGGCGCCGGCGACCGACGTCGTCGTCGATCGCTGCTCCTCGCCGTGTTCGGACTCTCGATGCTCGGCGGCACGGCGATCCTGAGCCGGGTTCCGGGCGGGAGTCGTCGGACTCGCGCGCCGCGCCAGCTGACGCCCGGGGCGCGGCCGCTACCGCCCGCCGCGGACCTCGGGCAGCGGCGGCAATCGCGCGCTTGCCGTCCACCAGGAAGTGGCTGGAACCAGTCGCGGACGATCTCGAGGTTCTCGACCCGTCGGTACGGCGTCCCCGAGCGGGTCAGCTCGTGGGTCTCCTCGGGCACGCGGAGCAGCCGGACCGGCCGCTTGAGCGAGCGCAGGACCGTGAACAGGGCCTCGGCCTGGCCGATCGTCGTCCGCAGGTCGCGTTCCGAGTGCTGGATGAGCAGCGGCGTCCTGATCCGCTCGGCGTACGTGATCGGCGAGATCTCGCGGTAGTACGCCGGGTCGCTCCCAGGGCGTGGCGTCGAACTCGAGCTCGGCCCAGTCGCCGCCCGCTGATGTCGCCGGTCAGGAACAGCATCGTCATGTCGCTGACCGAGCGGCAGGTCATCGCCGCCGCGGAATCGGTCGTCGTGGCCGACGATCCAGTTCGTGAGATAGCCACCGTACGAGCCGCCGGTCACGCCGAGACGTTCGGGGTCGGCGAGCCCGTCCGCCACGAGCGAGTCGACGCCGGCCAGCACGTCGCGCATCGGTCCATCGCCCCAGTCGCGGTGGTTGGCCGTCGTTGAAGTCCTGGCCGTAGCCCTCGGAGCCGCGCGGGTTGCAGTAGAAGACCCCGATCCCGTTCGCGGCGAGGACCTGGAACTCCCACGACGATGGACCAGCCGTAGCAGCGTGTGCGGACCGCCGTGGATCTCGGTCGACGAGCGGCCGGCCCTTGCCGCCGGCCGGGATGAACCAGCCCTGGATGGTCGCGACCGTCGACATGCGACGTCCGCTCGACCGGCTCGACGAGGGTGAGCTCGTCAAGGACCTCGGCGTTGAAGGCCGTCAGACGGCGGGGCTCCCCTGCCCCGTCCTTGAGCCACACGTCAGGCGGTCTCGGTACGGCGCTGGAGCGCAGGTAGGCGATACGACGTCCGGCCGCGCGGGCCGGGGACCGCGTGCCAGCCGCCGATGTAGTGGCGGCCGGTCGGTCAGCCGCTCGACGTCGCCGTCGGCTGACGGCGATCCGCCACAGCTCGTACGCGCCCTCGATCGGCGCGGTGAAGCGTGATCGACCGCGCCGTCGGGCGACGGGCCACAGCCGGGACGCCTCGCCGGGCGTCACGTCACTGCTCATGCCCGAGCCCGGCATCAGGTCGTGCCGGGCGCGACAGGTTCCGGCCGCCCTTCGCGGGCCGGCGTCGGAGCCGTCGGCCGGCGAACAGCCAGATGTCGTTGCGGCTCCCCGCGCCGACCCTCCAGCTCGTGTCCGAGCGCCGCGATCGTCCGTCCGTCCGGCATCCAGGTCGGGATGCCGAAGACCGACCGTCGGGCCGCCGGTGATCGCCGTGATCGTCTTCGGGTCCGCGACGTCGACGACGTGGATGTCCTGGACGCACGGCAGGTCGTGGTCGCGTCGTCGGTTCGACGGCGAACGCGATGCGCGTGCCGTCCGGCGACCAGGCCGGCTCGGCGTCGCGCGACCGGACCGTCGGTCAGGCGGGTCGCGTCGCCGGTCGTCGCGTCGACGAGCCACAGGTGGTCGACCTTGTCGTACAGGAACCCGGCGCCGTTGAGCATGTAGCCGAGCCGGTCGATGAACCGGTAGTCGGAGTCCGGCGGCTCGCCCGGCCGCGGCGGGCTTGCGAGGCCACGTCCGGCGCTTGGCGTCCTCGTCGTGCGGTGGCGCCGACCGAGCGTCGACGTCGACGACGAGCCGGCTGCCGTCGGGCGACCAGGCGAACGTCCTCGACGCCGCGCGGCAGGTCGGTCAGGCGGCGCGCCTCGCCCGGCCCGTCGAGCGGCAGCAGGTGGACCTGCGTGTCTCGTCCTCGCGATCCTTCGGTCCTTGCGGCGATTCGGGCTCCTCCTCGACGACCGGCCGACGGTCGGACAGGAAGGCGAGTGTCCGCCCGTCGGGCGAGAACCGGGCGTGCGCGTCGTGCGCTGGCGCCCAGCGTCAGCTGCCGTGGCGCCGGAGCGTCGGCGCCGTCGTCGTCGAGCACGAGCCACAGGGCGTGCCGGTAGCCGTCGTAGGCCGGGGCGACGGTCTGCAGCGTGACGACGGCCCAGCGGCCGTCGGGCGAGAGCGCGGGTCGGTCGCGATGCGCAGGCGATAGAGGTCGTCGGGACGGGGCGGACGAGGCACGGGCAGGAGTCCTCCGGCGATGCGGATCGGGGATCGGGTCCCACAGCGGCGGCCCGGCGGGGTCGGCGGTCGGCGACGGCGGCGGGGTCGCTCGACGGCCAGTCGCGAGCCGCGCGACCGCGGCGTACCATCGGCCACGACCATGGCCGACCAGCTGTGCGCTGCCGCTCGACGCGACCGCGGACCGCCTGCCCGACCTCCCCGACCTGCGGCCGATGCTGCCCGCGGCCGCTGCCGGAGGCGTTCGACTCGGACGGAGCACCTGTTCGAGCCGTGGTGGGGCGGGCAGCGGGCGCTCGTGTTCGTCGGCCCGGCCGAGCTCGCCGGGCGACGGCGACGTCCGGATCGTCGACGCGGACGGGGTCGACCGGCACCGCCGCCCTCCCCGAGCTGGCCGGCACGGCCGTCCGGGTCGCCGCCCGGTCGGCCATCCTCGACGGCGAGCTGGTCGTGGTCGATGCCGCCGGGCGCGCCGACGCCGACGCGCTGGCGAGCGCGACTCGCGGGCGAGGCCGGTCGGCCCGGTCGCCTTCCTCGCCTTCGACCTGCTCCATCTCGACGGGGCGTCGCTGCTCGGCCAGCCGCTCGTCGAAGCGTCGCGAGGCGCTGCGACGCGATGCTGCGGCCGGGCGACGAGGTCGTGGCCGTGCCGGCGATCGCGACCGAGGGCCGGGCGCTGTTCGATGCGATCGCGGCCCAGGGCCTCGCCGGCATGATGGCCCGCCAGCGCCAGGGGCCCTACCTGCCCGGGATGCGCAGCCGGCTGTGGCGGCTCATCCCGGCCCGGGCGGACGCCGTCCCGGCGGCGGAGATGGCGGCCGCCCCCGCCGAGCCGGCGGCGAGCGCCTCGGCGACCGCGCCGGTCCTGGCCATGCTCAGCAGGCTCCCCCTCGGCGACGACGCCTGACGGTCCCGGCGGCTGTCGCCGGATCAGCCGCGACGCGCCGCCGCGATGAACGCGCGGAGCCCGGGACGCTGGCCGTACAGCAGGACGCCGGCCGCGTACATCCGCGAGGCGACGATCGCGACGACGACGATGGCGGCCACGAGCAGCGCGATCGACAACGCGAGCTCCCACGGCGCCACCCGGCCCGACCATCACCCGGGCGAGCATCACGAACGGGCTGAACGGCGGCACGAACGACAGCAGCGTGGTCGAGCCCGCGGCCGCCGCCGCCGAGGGCGAGGATCGGCGCCGAGGTAGCCGGCCATCGCCAGCAGGCTGAGCGGCAGCGACAGCGTCTGGAGGTCGTCCGGCCGGCTGACGAACGCGCCCATCGACGGCGTAGATGAGCGCGAACAGCGTGAACCCGAGCAGGAAGAACACGCCGTAGGTCAGGAGCAGGTCCGGCGTCAGCCCGACGAGCGGCGCGCCGGACGCCCAGGTCGGGCCGAGGATGGCGGACGCGATCCGGTCCTGGAAGAGCAGCACGAGGAGCGCCGGGATGGCGATCGCCACGTACTGGGTCAGGCCGGCCAGCCCGATCCCCACGACCTTGCCGGTCAGCAGCTGGCGCGGCGAGGCGGCGCTGATCATCAGCTCCATGACCCGGCTGCTCTTCTCGGCCGCGACGCCGGTCGCCACCCACATGCCGTAGATGACGACCGTGATGAACAGCAGCACGACGAAGACGATGCCGAGGAACGACCGGCTGGCCAGCTCCTGCTGGTCGACCGGCCGGCCGCCGTCGATCGGCGACGTTGAGCGGATCGACCTCGAAGCGCGGGCGTCACGAACGGCGCGAGCTGGGCGTCGGTCGGCAGCGATGACGGTCCAGTCGAGGATGCCCATCGCCACGGCCGCGAAGCCGACCATCTGGCTGCGCGACGCTGTCGGCCTGGCCGTCGGTCCGGTAGCGTGACGACGAGCTGGCCGTCCGGCGCGCGCTCGACGAGGATGATCCCGCCGATCTGCCGAGCTGATGAGCCGCAGCTCGGCCATCGCCGGGTCGGTCGTCCTGCTCGATGCGGAACGGCTTCTCCCACGCGTCCGGGTCGGCGCCGTCGGGCGGGATGTTGAGCAGGCTGTCGGCCACGCCGACCCCGAGCGCCGCCAGGCCGGGTCTCGCTGCTGACCGACCGCGATGCGCGTGACCGTCTGCGGTCGAAGTAGCGGATGGCGATCGGGGCGAGGGCCACGCCGAGGGCGAGGACCATGAGGATGAGCGTCGAGGCCACGAACAGCGGGCTGCGCGTCCGGTCGCGGTACTCGCGCCGGGCGACGATCGCCGCGTTCGGGCAGGAGCGGGTCGCGGCGGGCCATCAGGCGGCGCCCTCGACGATCGTCAGGTCGCCCGCGCTGCGGCGTCGGTCGGCGAGCGGTCGTGTCCTCATCGGCCGGCCGACCGACGAGGTCGATGAAGATCGCCTCGAGCGACGGGTCGGCGACCTCGAAGCGGGTCACCCGCGCGCCGCGCGCGACGGCCGCCGCGACGATCGACGACGGGTCGGTGTCGGCGCCGAGCTCGAGCTCGGCGAAGCCGGCCCCGGGTCGGGCGGCCACGACCCCGGGCAGGTCGACCAGCCACGCCGGCAGCGACTCGCCGTCGACGCCGAGGCGGACGGTCCGGGCGCCGCTCGACCGCTTCAGCTCGCCGAGCGTGCCGGCGGCCACGACCCGCCCGTGGTCGACGATGGCCAGCGACTCGCACAGGGCCTCGGCCGCCTCCATCTGGTGGGTCGAGAAGACGATCGTCCGGCCCTCGTCGCGCAGCTCGAGGAAGGCCTCGCGCAGGAGGGCCAGGTTGACCGGGTCGAGCCCGGTGAACGGCTCGTCCATGAGCAGCACGTCCGGCCGATGGAGGATGGCCGCGATGAACTGGACCTTCTGCTGGTTGCCCTTGCTCAGCTCCTCGGCCCGCCGTTCGGCGTAGTCGGGGATGCGGAAGCGCGTCCAGCCAGTGGCGGGCATCCGCGCGGGCCTGGTCGGCCGGGGCGACCGTACAGGCTGGCGAAGTAGACGAGCTGGTCGAGGACGGTCATGCGCGGGTACAGCCCGCGCTCCTCGGGCAGGTAGCCCCACGTGCCGCCGCGGCAGCTCGGTCGTCGGCGTGCCATCCCAGCGGATCTCGCCCTCGTCGGCGCGCAGGATGCCCAGGCAGATCCGCATCGTCGTCGTCTTGCCCGCCCCGTTGGCGCCGAGGAACCCGAAGATCCGGCCGCGCGGCACCTCGAAGGTGAGGTCGTCGAGGGCGACGGTCTGCGCGAAGCGCTTCGTGACGTGGTCGATGAGCAGGGTCACCGCGGCAGGATAGCCGGGGGCCGCCAGGACCGCCGGTGGCCCGATGGTCCCGGTGGCCGCACGGGCCGTGCTCGCACGAGCCGCTCGCGGGCGCGGGAACGGGCACGATGCGAGAATGGGCGGTGACGACCGCCGCCCCGACGCCCCGCCACCACGCCCGCGGGCGATCCACGCCGACCGGACCGCCGGGACCCTGCGCATCGACTGGGCCGACGAGCCACGTCACGACCTACGACTTCCTCTCGCTGCGCTGGCTGTGCCCGTGCGCGTACTGCCGCGGCGAGGCCGGGATGCCCGGCTGGCTCGACAGCGCCCCCACCCTGACCGCCGAGCAGACCCGGCTCACCGACGTCCATCTCGTGGGCAACTACGCCGTCTCGCCGCACTGGGGCGACGGCCACGCGCACCGGGCTACTACACGTTCGACCTGCTCCGCCACCAGTGCCCCTGCGCGGCCTGCTCGGCGATCCGCGCCCAGCACGCAGGATCAGCCTCGACCTGACCATCGGCGGGGTCGGACCGTTCATCGGCCCGTGCTATCCTCGCCGGCCAATCGACCCTCGTGTCGACCCCACTGGAGGCCTGCCGAACCCGATGGCCGCCGTCGATCCCGGAGCCCGTAGCCCGACCGCTTCCGCGGCTGCCGGGCGGACGCGCGCCCCGGCCGGTCGAGCGGTCCGCCAGGAGCCCGTGCATCTGGTCATCAACCGCGAGCTGTCCTGGCTCGACTTCAACGCCCGGGTCCTGTACGAGGCGCGCGATCCGCGCAACCCGCTCCTGGACCGGGCGAAGTTCCTGGCCATCTTCGCCGGCAACCTCGACGAGTTCTTCCAGGTCCGCATCGCCGGCCTGCGCCAGCAGGTCGAGGCCGGAGCCGTCGCCCGCGCGCCGGATGGGATGACCCCGGCCGAGCAGCTCGCCGCCGCGCGGGCGCGTGCCCTCGAGCTCGTCGCCGAGCACTCGGCGATCTTCCTCGACCTGCGCCGCGAGCTCGCCGCCGAGGGCGTCGCGCATCGTCGACTACGCGCGCGGTGCCGGAGCATCACGACGCGCTCCGCCAGCGCTTCCTCGACGAGATCTTCCCGGTCCTCACGCCGCTCGCGGTCGATCCGGGGCATCCGTTCCCGTACATCTCGACGCTGAGCCTGTCGATCGCCGTCGGCCTGCGCGACCCGCAGAACGGGGAGCGCGTCTTCGCCCGGGTCAAGGTGCCGCAGATCCTGCCGCGGCTCATCGACATCGACAGCCAGACATTCGTGCCGATCGACCAGGTCATCGAGGCCAACCTGGCCGACCTGTTCATGGGCATGGAGGTCGTCGAGAGCCACCTCTTCCGGGTCACCCGCAACGCCGACTTCACGGTCGAGGAGGACGAGGCCGACGACCTGCTCATGGCCATCGAGGAGGAGCTCCGGCGGCGGCGCTTCGGCGAGGCGGTCCGCCTCGAGGTCGAGCGCACGATGCCGGCCGGCACGCGCAACCTGCTGATGCGCGGCATCGGCCTGGAGCCGGACGACGTCTACGAGGTCGCCGGCATGCTCGACCTGACGGCGCTGTACCGGATCGTCGACCTCGACCGGCCGGACCTCAAGACGGAGCCGTGGACGCCGGTCACGCCGCCGCGCCTCGTCCCGCCCGACGAGGACGAGCCGGCCGACGTGTTCGCCGCCGTGCGGGCCGCGGACATCCTCGTCCACCACCCGTACGAGTCGTTCGCCGCGTCCGTCGAGCGGTTCATCCAGCAGGCCGCCGACGACCCCGACGTCCTGAGCATCAAGCAGACGCTGTACCGCACGTCCGGCGACTCGCCCATCGTCCAGTCGCTCATCCGGGCGGCCGAGCGCGGCAAGCAGGTCGTCGTCCTCGTCGAGATCAAGGCCCGCTTCGACGAGGAGGCGAACATCATCTGGGCGCGCAAGCTGGAGCGCGCCGGCGCCCACGTCGTCTACGGCCTGGTCGGGCTCAAGACCCACTCGAAGA
This sequence comes from uncultured Chloroflexia bacterium, assembly GCA_963776925.1. Taxonomy (GTDB): domain Bacteria; phylum Chloroflexota; class Limnocylindria; order Limnocylindrales; family CSP1-4; genus SPCO01. The sequence goes on from CAVZON010000001.1 coordinate 573,473, forward strand.
CCGCCCTCGTGGTCCGTCGCGAGGGCTCCGGGCTTCGGCGCTACGTCCACATCGGGACCGGCAACTACAACCCCAAGACGGCCCGCCTGTACGTCGACCTGGGGCTGCTCACGGTCCGGCCCGGAGATCGGCGCCGACGTCACGGACCTGTTCAACGTGCTGACCGGCCTGTCCCGCCAGCGCACGTTCCGGCGGCTGCTGGTCGCCCCGCACAGCCTGCGCTCCGGGCTTCCTCGAGCTGCTCGAGCGGGAACGCGCCCATGCGCTCGCCGGCCGACCGGCACGGGTCGTGGTCAAGACGAACGCGGTCGTCGACACGCCGGTCATCGAGGCGCTCTACTCGGCCGCGCAGGCCGGCGTCGAGATCGACCTGATCGTCCGTGGCGCCTGCTCGCTGCGACCCGGTGTCCCGGGCGTGTCCGAGCACATCCGCGTACGGTCGATCGTCGGCGAGTTCCTCGAGCACTCGCGCATCTGGGGCTTCGCCAACGGCGGCGACGCGGAGTGGTACATCGGCTCGGCCGACCTCATGGATCGCAACCTCGACCGGCGGGTCGAGGCGGTCGTGCCGGTCGAGGACAGCGAGGCCCGAGCGCGCATCGCCGACATCGTCGAGGTCATGCTGGCCGACGACCGGCGGTCGTGGCAGCTCGGACAGGACGCGATCTGGGTGCGGACCGAGACCATCGAGGGTCACGAAGGGACGATCGACACGTTCGCCGAGATGAAGGGCCGCGCCCTCGCCAACGGCGAGGTCGCGATGGCCCCGCGTCGGCCGGGCGCCGGTGCCGGCTCGCTGGACCCGCGGGCGTGACCGACCCGAACGACGACCCCAGCGAGGACGCGACCACCAGCGCGACCGACACGACCGAGGGCACGACCGGGACCTCCGGGAGCGAGGTCGAGCTCAAGTACCGGGTCACGGACCCGGCGACCGGCGAACGGCTCATCGGCACCGACCAGCTCGCCGGGATGACCGCGAGCGGTGGCCGACCGCGCGGCGTGCAGGTCGAGGACCGCTATGTCGACAGCGCGGACGGGCAGCTGACCCGGGCCGGCTTCGCGGTCCGCGTGCGCCAGCGCCGCGACACCACCATCGTCTCGGTCAAGTCCCTGGCCCACGAGGGCGCTGCCGGCGGGGCCATCCGCCGGATGGAGCTGGAAGGGCCGGCGGACCGGGTCGCGCCGCCGGTCGACTGGCCCGCGTCCGATGCGCGCTCGCTCGTCCTGGAACACGCCGGTGACGCCCCGCTCGTCGAGCAGGTGACCGTCCGCCAGCTGCGCCGCCAGCGCATCTTCAAGGCCGGGACGACCCGCGTCGAGCTGAGCCTCGACGAGGTCGATGTCGTCCACCGCGGCCGCATCGTCGCGTCGTTCGTCGAGCTGGAGGCGGAGCTGCGCAAGGGCGATGAGGCGGTCCTGGAGCGGCTGGCCGCCGTGCTCGACACGGAGGCCGGCCTGGTCCGCTCGAGCGAGAGCAAGCTGGAGGCCGCGATGACCGCGCTGTCGGTCGCCGATCAGGACAGCGACCTGCGACCGGGCCAGCCGCTGACCGGGCTCGTCCCGCGCCTGGTCGTCGGCAAGAGCCCCGGCGTCGTGGCGGACGACCACGTGGCCGAGGCCGGCCGCAAGGTCCTGCGCTTCCACCTCGCCCGGATGCTCGAGTACGAGGCCGGCACCCGCTCGGGCGAGGACCCCGAGGACCTCCACAAGATGCGCGTCGCGACGCGTCGCCAGCGCGCGGCATGGCGGGTGTTCGGTGACGGCTTCCGCGACAAGCGGACACAGCGCTACCGACGCGGCCTGCGCGAGATCGCCGGTCGGCTCGGCGCGGTCCGCGACCTCGACGTCCAGCTCGAGAACGCCGACGTCTACCGCGGGGGCCTCCCGGTCGCCGAGCAGCGCGCCCTCGAGCCCCTGCTGGCATCGTGGCGTGGGCACCGCGACGATGCCCGGGTGCTGCTCCTCCGGGACCTCGACAGCGAACGCTACCGGCGCTGGATGGACGACTACCTCGACTTCGTCAGGACCGAGGGCCTGCACGTGCAGCCCGCCGGACCCGCCACGCCGCACCGCATCCGCGACACCGCACCGTCACGCATCTGGGCGGCGTACGAGAACGTACGCGCCTACGAGTCGGTGCTGCGCTGGGCCGACATCGAGACGCTCCACGACCTGCGCATCGCCGGCAAGTGGCTGCGCTACACGCTCGAGTTCGTGCGCGAGACGCTCGGGCCAGGGGCGACCCCGCTCATCGCCCGCGTCGTCGCCCTGCAGGACCACATCGGGCTGATGCACGACGCCGATCTCGCCGCATCGCTGGCGCGGACGTTCCTCGTCGACCACGGCACCGAGCTGAGCAGCCTGGAGACCGCGGCGATCGGCCGCTACCTCGTGGATCGCGAGCGGGAGACGGCCCGGCTGCGGCGGACGATCGGGCAGCCGTGGCGACCCCTCGTCGGACCGGGATTCCGGCGCGGGCTCGGGCGGGTGGTCTCCGGCCTCTAGACCCCGTCTCGGTCAGGTGCGCCAGCCGTGGGCGAGACGCGCCAGGTGGTCCCGCCAGCCCAGACCGGCATGGTCGGCGACGAGGATCGCGCCTTCGCGCAAGCCGGCTTCGGATACGGTCGCCACGTCCACCCGATAGCGGTCGAGGATCGCCTCGACGAGGATCGCGCCGGCCGCCATCAGCGTCGCCCGGACCGGGTTGACCCCGTGCTGCTCGACGAGCGTCGCCGCCGGCGTCACGCCGATGTGCTCGATGGCGCCTGCCAGCCGATCCCTGGTGAGGACCGGGTCCTCCCGGCCGCCTGGCGCGACCTTGAGCAGGTTGGAGGCCGTCCCGCCCACCAGTCGGACCTCGCGGGGGCGGTCGTCGAACGCGGCGCGGAGCGCGTCGCGGGCCGCGTCGCGCATCGCGGCGAAGTCGGCCTGGCTCGGCGGATCCGTCGGCCCGACGCGCACCGTCAGGCGCTGGCTGCCGATGCGCAGCCCGACGGCACGGGCCGTCGTGCGCGGTCCGACCGCACAGAACTCCGAGCTCCCGCCGCCGATGTCGACGACGAGCGTCTCGTGGCGGACGGGGGCGCCACCGGTCACGCCGATCAGCGTGAGCCACGCCTCCTCCTCGTGACTGAGGACGTGGAGCGGCAGGCCCGTCCCCTCCCCGACCGCCAGGACGACACGTGCCGCGTCTGCAGCCCGCCGGATCGGCTCGGTGCCCAGAAGGCTGATCGTGGACGCGCCGAGCGATCGAGCCGTCCCGGCGTAACCGGCGAGGGTCTCGACGAGCCGATCGGTCGCGATAGGCCCCAATGCCGCCGCGCCGTCAACGGCGGCCCCCAGGCCGAGGAACGCCGACTCATCGACGAGCGGCTCGAGGACGTGCCCATCGATCCGGGCGACGACGAGATGGACCGAGTTCGAGCCGAGGTCGATCGCGGCGCCGACCGCCGGGTCGTGGGTCACGCGGCGCTCAGCCGCCGGTCGTGTCGGTGGACGCCGTGGCGGGCTTGGTGGCAGTGGTGCGGGTGCTCCGCTTGGTGCCGGTCTTCGCCGTCGAGCGGCGGCGCTTCGTCGGCCCGGCGGTGGCCGCACCCGACGCGGCGGTCGCCGCTGGGACCGTCGCCGCGGCCGGCTTCCTGGTCGTCGTACCGCTTGGTCGTCGCCGTTCGCTTGGTCGTGGAGGACTTCGAGGCTCCCGCCTTCGTGGCGCTCTTCGTCGCGGTCGGCTTCGTCGACGCGGCTGTTGCCCGCGTCGTTGGCTCGGCCGGCGGCGTGGCAGCCGCGTCCGGAGCCGATGCCGCCGAGGCGGCGGTGGTCGTCCTCGAGGTCGCTCGCGTGGCCGGCGTGCGCGTCGCCGGCGTGCGCTTGGCGGTCGTGCGCTTGGCGGTCGTGCGCTTGGCCGCCGCTCGCTTGGCGGTGGTGCGCCTGGCCGTGGTGCGCTTGGCCGGCGTGCCCGTCACGCCCTTGGCGGCACGAGTCGCCTTGGCCGCCGTCGCGCCGACGACGGTGGCCACCGTCGCTGCGGCCGCGCCAGCCGAGGAGCCCGCGCGCTCGGCGGTCCGACGCACGGTCGTCCCTGCCGCGCGCGCGCCCCGCCTGGCGGCGGTCGCGGCACCGCCGACGGTGTCCCCAGCCGCCTCGGTGACCCGTCCGGTCGCCCCGAACGCGGCGGCACCGGCGTCCGCAGCGGCGGCCGCGATCCGGCGCACGATCCCCGCGACGTCGTCCGCCGCCGCGTCCCCCTGCTTGCGTCGCTTGGCGATCGACTTCCTCCCCTTCTTCGACTCCGCCGTCGCCAGCTGTCGGAGTCGCTTGGCCTCGCGGCTGCGCGCCTTGGCAAGCTCGGCCTCCAGTGCGTCGAGCTGCGCGCTGAACGACGCGCCCGCGCCGGACGCCGATGCGCCAAGCTCGGCAAGCTCCTTGCCGATCGTCTCGGCCAGTGAGGGCGTGGTGGATCGTGCCATCGGTCGGGTCCTCTTTCGGATCGTCGGCGCGTCGTCCCCCGACGACGGAAGCGTTGGACCGGTTCGGGCGGGTGCCGGTCATGGCTGACGACGACCCCACCCAGCGTGGAATAGTGGCAGAACCTCGGCCCGACGGCGAGTCCGCGAGCCCGCCGAGGGGCCTGCGTCAACAGGACGTTGACGTTGCGCCGACGCCCGGCTAGTCCGACCGGTCGACGCTGTGGCCCGCCCGTCGGGCCACGAACTCGGTGCGCATGTAGCCGATGTGCGCCACCGGCCCGCCGAACGCGGTGCGACCCAGCCGCAGGAACGCGCCAGCATCTCGCCCTGTCCCCGCATCGACACCTCATGTGGCGGAGCGACGCGCGGCGGGCCCTGGGCCACGCCGGCCCGAACTGTTGGCCGCCGGGGGCCGGCCTCGCCGCAGTCGACATGGTGCGCCGCCGCACCGACGGGTCGTTGCCGGCGAGCCCTTGCAACACCCATGTAACGCTCAATCGAGCACCGTCCGCTATCGTCCACCCACTCGATCGTGGCGCCTAGCCGGCGCCCGTTCCAACCCGCGTGCCCGGCCCGGAGGAGGGTCCGGCGCGCACCATGAAGAGGAGGAGCGCGTTGCGAAAGCTGATCGCCTCGCTCGCTGCCGTTGCCGCCCTGACCGTCGCCATCGCCGCCCCGGCGGCCGCGATCACCGGGCCCAACCTGGTCGACGACTTCGAGCACCCGTTCGTCGGGCTCGCGGTCTTCTATGACGAGGAGGGAGAGTTCCTCCACCGGTGTTCGGGCTCGCTGCTCAGCCCGACCGTATTCCTGACGGCCGGTCACTGCACGGACGGCGCGACGACCGCCCGGGTCTATTTCCAGCAGGATGCGGGCGCGAACTACGACCCGGCGACCCAGCTCGATCCCGTCTCCGGCTACCCGGAGACATGCGCCGGTGACACGCTCGGCGACGTCTGCGCGACGTCCGATGAGCTGTACAACATGGGCTTCGACGACTTCGCCGGATTCCCCAACATCCAGGACGTCGGCATCATCGTCCTCGACCAGGAGATCGCGCTCGACGAGTACGGGATCCTGCCGGCCATCGGGACCCTCGACCCGCTCGCCACGCGCGTCGGGCATCAGGACCGGACCGTCACGGTGAGCGGCTACGGCGTCACATACCGCGACGCGAGCGGCCGGCACGACCTGTCGTACCGTGAGCGAAAGATGGGCACGTCGAAGATCACGAACATCGTCGGCGGCAACACCGGCGGGTTCAACCTCCAGACGTCGGGCAACGGCGGTGGCCGCAGCGGCACGTGCGGCGGCGACTCCGGCGGTCCGGTCTTCTATCCGGCCGACACGAACGTCATCGTCGCGGTGACCTCGTTCGGACTCAACGCCTGGTGCCGAGGGCAGGACTTCGGCTTCCGCGTCGACACCGAGGCGGTCCAGGACTGGATCCAGTCGGTCCTCTCCGATGAGGAGTGGGACGAGATCCAGTTCGCGAGCTGATCTCGCGTCCTCTCGCAGACACCGGAACGGCCGGCCCGAATCGGGCCGGCCGTCCTGATTCCGCGCCGCCGCGAGTCGACTGCGTCGTTGACCACGTCTTGACGAAGCGCGGAGAACGACGCCTAACTCCCCGCTGACTGAAGCCCACCATCGTCATCTCAGGTTGGGCAGCTGCGCTCGGCCAGGGAAGGGGTGGTGGATCGTGTCATCTGTGGGGTCCTCTCTCGGACCGTCGGAGTGCTGGGATAGTGGCAGAGCCTCGGGCTGACGGCGAGTCGCCGAGCGCGCCGGGGGACCAGCGTCAACACGACGTTAACGTTGCGCCGACGTCGGGTTAGTCCGACCGGTCGACCCTGAGCGCCATGACGGACCCGGTCGACGCCACCTGGATCGCCCTCGCGGACGACGGACCGATCGTCCAGCTGGCCGCCACGCTGCCGGTCGGCCGGCTGTGCGTGCTCGCCGACCCGGAGCGGTTCACCGCGGTGCTGACGTCGGCGCGTCCGAGCATCGCCGTCCTCCAGGCGCCGCCGGCCGGCGAGCCCGAGCTCGAGGTCGCGCTCCGCGAGCGTCGTCGACGCGCCGGCCTGCGGCTCGTGCACCTCAGCCCGCCCCGGGCCGTCGATGGACGGCTCGATGCCCTTCGCCGCGGGGTCGACGAGGCGCTCGCCGAGACGATCAGCCCCGAGCGAGCTGGGGCAGCGACTCGACCTGCTCGAGCAGCGAGCCAGGGTCCGCTCGTGCGGTGGGATCCCCGTCGCCGATGGCGTCATCCTCGACCCGGTCGCCCACGAGGTACGACGGGATGGTCGGCTGGTCCACCTGCGGCCCAAGGAGTACCAACTGCTGGCCATGCTGGCGGGCCACCCGGGTCGCGCATACACGCGCCGGCAACTGCTGGATCGCGTGTGGGGCGAAGGGCATGACGGCGACCCCAGGACGGTCGACGTGCACGTCCGCTGGCTGCGCGCAAAGCTCGAAGCCCGACCGGCGGACCCGATCCACCTGGTGACGGTGCGAGGGGTCGGCTACCGACTGGATCCGACCAGCCGCTGAATCAGTCGGACGGCTGGCTGGAGCGGGCTCGCATGCGCTCGGTCAGGGCCGACACGAGGTCGTGCCGGACGACCGGGAAGTCGTCCATCAGCCGACGGAACCCGGACCGGTCGATGACGAGCGCCTCGATCGGCGTCGTGGCGGTCACGGTGGCGGTTCGCGGACCGCCGTCGATGAGCGAGATCTCGCCGAGGAAGTCGCCGGCCGCGAGGGTCCGGATCGACTGCCCGGCCTGGCTGACGTCGGCCTCGCCGGCGGTCAGGACGATGAACGTCTCCCCAGGCTCGCCCTCGCGAACGAGCGTGTCACCCATGGCGTAGGTGGCGGGCTGGGCCAGCTCGGCGACGGCCGCCACGGAACGATCGGTCATCCCCTCGAACAGCGGGACGGCGCGCAGGACATCGATGCTGGTGGTCACCCTCAAGTCGCTCCTTCGTCGGCGGTGGACGGGGCGAGGCTAGGGTGACGAGGTCAACGGCTCGTTAACGCCGCGCCCGCTTCGTGGAGCGCTTGAGGATCGCCTCGACATGCTTGTCGACCGCCTCGTCGGCGCGCTGGTAGCGCTCGGTCAGGCGTTCCAGCTGCCGCACGGCCGTGGCGTCGAGCGGGCCGTCCAGGTCACGCGCATCCAGGAACGCGCGGAGTTCGGCGATCGCGCTCGCCAGCGTGTCGAATAGCCGGCCATGCCGGTCCTCGCCCATCTCGCTCCCTCATGGCGACCCCACGTCACGCCGTCATACGGCTCCACGGCGACCATCTCGGGACGGAGCTGGAGGTCCGCGGCGATGGCTCGCCGCGCGGCCTCCATGATCTCCGGCTCGCGTCGGCCATCGAACTCGAGCCACGGCATCTCGGTCACGCGGCGATTATCCACATCGAGCTCGTACGTCGGTGTCTCGCCACGCTCGAGCGCGCGTCGCGCGGCCCTGGCCAGCTTGCGGCGACGCTTACCCGTGGACATCGATCCGACTCGCCCCCCTCGCTGTCGAGGCCGACGCCACGGGAGCGTCGCTTCGGCGACCGTCGAGGCGCCGTCGTAACACCGTGTGAACGGACGGTGAACGTCCGGTCCGTGTGCCATCCATCGCCCCACCGTGCCCGCGCGCCCGGGACAGTCACGACTGCAGCGGGCGCTGAAGCCTCACAGCGGGCTTGCAGCAACGCGACTCCGGACCGTTATCCCGACGTTCACTCGCGATCGAGGACCGCGACCGCCGCTGGGGCACGTCGAACCAGGCTGCGGCCCGGACGGCCTCACCGTTCCGGGCTGCTCCAAGTCCGGTCTGTCACCCCACACATCGAGGACTCGGCGAAGGTCGATCAGCCGCTCGGAGTCCCCGCGTCGGCCCCTTCCTCCGGGATCTGCGCTTGCAGCCACACGCCGTACAGGTCGAGTTCCTCGGCGTTGGCGAATGACGCCCGCCCCTGCTCGTCCACGACGATGAACCGCAAGCTCGGCTCCGGGCCTGATCCGTCGCTCACCACGACCGCGATCGCCTCGACTGGGCGCTCTCCTCGGCCGGCCGCGTATGAGGCAGCGAACGTCGACACGTTGTGCATGGTCACCTCCGCAGGTTGTCGCCTCGTGACCGTACGCCCCGGCCGTCTGGGGTGCGCTACGCCCCGGCTGGCCGCTTGTCACCGTTGCTCGCCCTTGTCGTTGCACACCCATTCGTGCCGCCGGGTCGACCTCGTCGTTAACGGAGCCTTAACCGACCACCAAAGACGCGTTGACGCGCTCGGCCGAGCCTTGCAGCGGCAGACATGGGAGAAGGATGCCCATTTCGACCGCGGGCCCCCAGCCGGCGGCGGACGAGTGATGGAGGAACATCGAGTGACGATCAAGGACCCGAAGCGCTTGTCGGCGCTGGCCCTGGGCGCGGCCCTGTTGGTCGCCGCCTGCAGCGGTGGCGGCAGCAGTGCAGCCCCGAACTCAGGGGAGAGCGCGGCGGCCCCGAGTGAGGGTTCCGCAGAGAGCGCGGCCCCGGGCGAAAGCACGGCAGCGGGCGCGGCCGGCTCGATCATCGTGGCCGGCTCGTCGACCGTGGAGCCGATCTCGACCGGCGTCGCCGAGGCGTTCAAGGCCGCCAACCCCGACTTCAACTACACCATCACGGGCGAGGGCACCGGCGACGGCTTCCAGCGCTTCTGCGCCGGCGAGACCGACATCAGCGACGCGTCCCGCGCGATCCGCGCCGAGGGCGAGGCCGATGTCTGCGCGACCAACGGCGTCGAGTACATCGAGCTGAAGGTCGCCGTCGACGGCATCAGCGTCCTGACGGCCAAGGACAACGCCGCCGTGACCTGCCTGTCGTTCGCCGACATCTACTCGCTCGTCGGCCCGGAGTCGACCGGCTTCGCCAAGTGGGCGGACGGCGCGGCGATCGCCACGGCGCTCGGCTCGTCGACGGCCCTGCCTGACGCGGACCTCTCGATCTTCGGCCCGGGCGAGGAGTCCGGCACGTTCGACAGCTTCGTCGAGCTCGTCCTGACCGACTCGGCCGAGGCACGCCAGATCGCCGAGGACCAGATCACCACGCGGCCTGACTACACCGCCAGCGCCAACGACAACGCGATCATCGAGGGCATCGCCGGCGTCGCCGACGTCGCTCGGCTGGGTCGGGTTCGCGTTCTACGAGGAGAACCTCGACACGGTCAAGGCCATCCAGGTCAGCGAGGAGCCGAACGGCACCTGCGTCGAGCCGACGGCCGAGTCCATCGCCGACAACAGCTACCCGATCTCGCGCGACCTGTACATCTACGTCAACAAGGCCAAGGCCGCGGAGAACGCCGCTGTCGCCGCCTATGTCGACTACTACCTGGCCGATGGGACGATCTCGACGGTGCTGGAGACGGTGCCGTACGTGAACCTCGCCCCGGAGGCCCTCGCCGAGACGCAGGCCACCTGGGCGGCCCGCTGACCGAACGCTCCTCCGCACGAACGGGCCGGACCTGCTCGGAGGGTCCGGCCCGTTCGACCGTCCCGCCTCGCTAGACTGCTGGGGCACGCACGAGACTGAGGCCACATGAGCGCTGTCCCCGGAGCGATCGGTCCCGGCGATCTGCAGGGCACTGCTGCGCGCCGCCGCAACGAGCGACTGGTCAAGGCCATGCTGATGGGCGCGGCCATCCTGTCGGTGCTGATCAGCGCCGGCATCGTGGTGTCGCTCATCTTCGAGGCCCTGGCGTTCCTGGGCGAGATCACCATCGACCAGCTGTTCGCGCCCGGGTTGGTTCCCTCGACGGGGCATGTTCAGCATCCCGACCGTCCTCGCCGGCACGTTGATCGTGTCGGCCATCGCGATGCTCATCGCCGCCCCGATCGGACTGCTCTCGGCGATCTACCTGGCGGAGTACGCCAGCCATCGGGTGCGCAGCGTCCTCAAGCCGATCCTCGAGATCCTGGCCGGCATCCCCAGCGTCGTGCTGGGGTTCTTCGCCCTGGTCTGGATCGGTCCGAACATCGTGCAGACGTTCTTCGACGCCCCGACCCCGTTCAGCCTGGCCGCCGCCGGCATCGGCGTCGGGATCCTGACCATCCCGCTCGTCGCATCCGTGTCGGAGGACGCGATGCGGGCGGTCCCGACGGGCCTGCGTGAGGCGTCCTACGGGCTCGGCGCCCGTCGACTCACGACCAGCCTGCGGATCGTCGTGCCGGCCGCCGTCTCCGGCATCGTCGCGGCGATGATCCTGGCCGTCTCGCGGGCGGTCGGCGAGACGATGGTCGTGGCCGTCGCCGCCGGTGCCACGAGCGGCTCCCTGTTCACCGTCGATCCCACCTCGCAGGGCACGACCCTGACCGCGGCGATGGCCGCCCTCGCGACCGGGTCCGACCAGGTCGTCGGCGACGGGGCGGCCTTCTTGAGCCTCTTCTTCCTCGGGTTCATCCTGTTCCTGATGACCCTCGGCCTGAACGTGCTCGGCGACGTGTTCGTGCGCCGCACGCGGCAGCGCTACTAGGGAGCCGAGCGATGGCCAGTACGCCCCAGTCCGTCGTCCGCCCCGTCATCCAGGGCCAGCTCGGGCGCACGCGCCCGGACATCGCCGGGATGGTCTTCAGCGCCATCCTGCTGCTCAGCCTGCTGTTCTCGCTGGCCATCATCGGCATCCTCCTCGGCGACCAGCTGACCCGGGCCATGCCGGTGTTCATCGAACGGGGCACCGATTTCCTGACTTCGCCGCTGTCGAGCAACCCCGCCAACGCCGGGGTCGCCCAGGGCATCGTCGGGACCGCGCTGCTGGCGACGCTGGTGGCGCTGATCGCCTTCCCGATCGGGATCCTGACGGCGGTCTACCTCGAGGAGTACGCCGGCGCGAACGCGCTCACCCGGTTCATCGACATCAACATCCGCAACCTGGCCGGCGTGCCGTCGGTCGTGTACGGCCTGCTGGGCCTGGCCATCTTCGTGACGGCCTTCGCCACGCTCGGCATCGGCAACGGCCGCAACGTCCTGACCGGCGGGTTGACGCTCGCGGTGCTCATCCTCCCGCTCGTCATCATCACCTCGGCCGAGGCCATCCGATCCGTGCCGACGACGCTGCGAGAGGGCGGCTTCGGCCTCGGGGCGTCGCGCTGGCAGGTCGTGCGCGGGCTGGTCCTGCCGTCGGCCGTCCCAGGCATCCTGACCGGGACCGTCCTGGCCCTGGCGCGGGCGCTCGGCGAGACGGCGCCGCTCATCGTGGTCGGCGCGGTCCTCGGCTCGTTCTCCACGGGCGGGTCGATCGCCGAGCTGCTGACCGGGCCGTACACGGCGTTGCCGGTCATCGTCTACGACTGGGCGCGCAAGCCCCAGGAGGAGTTCCGAGCGCTGACGTCGGCCGCGATCATCGTGCTGCTCGTCGTCACCTTCGTCATCAACGCCATCGCCGTCATCCTGCGCAACCGGTATGACCGCCGATGGTGACCGGACAGGAGCCGGGCCCCGACCCGACGACCAGCGACACCGACAGCGACGACGCGGTCCGTCCAGGGACCGATGGAGTGACCATGACCGACCTGCTGACCGACCCCACGACGGCACCGACCATCCCGTCCGACGACGGCAATGGCACGACCGGGACGACCTCGCCCGGCGCCGCCGGTGACGAGGCCACGGCCGAGCCGGCGGCCGCCCCGCCCGTGCTGGCACTCGACCAGGTGTCGTTCTACTACGGCGCCTTCCGCGCGGTGAAGGACATCAGCATCGAGATGCCGACCCACCGGATCACCGCGCTGATCGGCCCGTCCGGCTGCGGCAAGTCGACGCTCCTGCGGACCATCAACCGGATGAACGACATGATCCCGGGGACGCGACTCGATGGCCACATCCGGTACCACGGCCAGGACATCTACGCGCCGGGCGTCGATCCGGTCGAGGTCCGGCGGCGCATCGGGATGGTCTTCCAGAAGCCCAACCCGTTCCCCAAGTCGATCTACGACAACGTCGCCTTCGGGCCGCGACTGATGGGGTTCAAGGGCAACCTCGACGAGCTCGTCGAGAGCAGCCTGCAACGTGCCGCGATCTGGAATGAAGTCAAGGACAAGCTCAAGCAGTCAGGCTTGTCGCTGTCCGGTGGCCAGCAGCAGCGTCTGTGCATCGCCCGGGCCATCGCGACCCAGCCGGACGTGATCCTCATGGACGAGCCGTGCTCGGCGCTGGATCCGCGCGCGACCCTCCAGATCGAGGAGCTGATGGCCGAGATCAAGGAGAACTACACGATCGTCATCGTGACCCACAACATGCAGCAGGCGGCAAGGGCCTCGGACTTCACCGTGTTCCTGAACATGGCGGACGACCGGGCCGGATACGTCGTCGAGCAGGGCGAGACGATCGGCATCTTCACCAATCCGCAGCACCAGATGACCGAGGACTACGTCTCCGGTCGCTTCGGCTGAGCGTGGGGGACGACGACATGACCGAACCCCGGAACGGGGAGACGACGACCGTCGACAGTCAGCTCGACGCGATCGTCCACGAGGCGGAGCAGTACCTGCCGTCATCCGGCACGCCGGCGCGACGGGAGGCCCTCGACCGCGAGGAGGCGCTCATCAAGGACGCGGTCCTGCGCATGGGCACGCTCGTGGAGGAGGCGATCCGCAGCGCGAGCACGGCGCTCCAGACCCATGACGCCGAGCTGGCCCTGCGCATCATCAAGGGCGACGCGATCATCAACGAAGCCCAGCGCTCGGTCACGCGACTGATCTCGGTCACGATCGCGACCCAGAGCCCGGTCGCCCGCGACCTGCGCTACCTGCTCACCCTCGACCACGTCATGTACGAGCTCGAGCGGATCGGCGACCACGCCTCGTCCGTCGCCAAGGCGGCCATCAAGCTCGCCCCGGAGCCGCCCCTCAGCGACTACGTCCACCTGCCGGAGATGGCCGAGCGCTGCGCCGTGCTCGTCCACGGCGTGCTGCGCGCGCTGGTCGATGCGGATGCCGTGGCCGCCCGCGAGATCGCCGTCCAGGACGACGAGATCGACCGGCTCTACCACGCCACGTTCGACGAGGTCGTGGCGCTGATGCGCCAGGATCCGGCCAACGTCGAGCGCGGCACCCGGATCATCATCGCGTCGCACTACCTCGAGCGGATCGGCGACCGCTCGACCAACATCGCCGAGGACATCGTCTATCTCGTGACCGGCGACGTGGAGGACCTCAATCCGTGACCGGGACCCGCGCCGACCGCACCGATCGCGACCCCATCCGGGTCCTGTTCGTGTGCACCGGCAACTCGGCCCGCAGCATCATGGCCGAGGCACTCCTGCGCCACCACGGCGGCGACCGCTTCGAGGTCCACAGCGCCGGCACCGAGCCGAAGGGGGTCAATCCGCTGACGCTGAAGATCCTGGCGGAGGCCGGGATCGACGCGTCCTTCGCCCACTCGAAGTCCGTGCAGGAGTTCCTGGGCCAGCACGTTCGACTACGTCGTGACGGTGTGCGACCAGGCCCGTCAGGTGTGCCCGGTGTTCCCGGGCGTCCACGAGTCCCTGCACTGGGGCTACGAGGACCCGGCCGAGGCCGAGGGGACCGAGGAGCAGCGCCTGGCCGTCTTCCGGCGCGTGTTCATCCAGCTCGGGGAACGGGTCCAGCAGTTCGCGGTCCTGACCCAGCGGCAACCGGCCTGATGCGGCTGTTCGTGCTCCGGCACGGCGACGCCGGCGACCCCGAGGCGTGGGTCGGGCCGGACGCGGCTCGTCCGCTCAGCGACAAGGGGCAGCGCCAGGCCGAGCATCTCGGTCGCTTCCTGGCCGACAACGGCTTCGTGACCGACCTCCTGCTCAGCTCGCCGAAGGTCCGGGCACGCGAGACGGCCGAGCTCGTGGCCGAACGGATCGGCACGGACGTCGTGGAGGACGCGCGGCTGGCCGGCGGGATCGATCTCGACCACCTGGAGGCGATCCTGCGCGACCACGGGCTGCCCGAGCGACCGCTGCTCGTGGGCCACGACCCGGACTGCAGCGACATCGTGTCGGACCTGTCGGGCAGCTCCGTCGCGATGCGCAAGGGCGCCCTCGCCCGGGTCGATGTCGATGTGCCCCTGGAACCCGGCGGCGGGACGCTGCGCTGGCTGATCCCCCCGGACGCGCTCAAGGCCGAGCGCTGATCTCCCGGACGGCCGGTGTGCCGCCGAGCTGGATGAGCCCGCCGCCCGGGACCAGGTCGCGGGCGAGCGTCGCGAGCCGCGTCGGCCACGGCCGGGTCGAGGCGGTAGAAGATCCACGAACCGCGACGCTCGGACGTCACCACGCCCGCCTCGCGGAGCACGCGCAGGTGGTGCGACACGGTCGGCTGGCCGACGTCGCAGCACGACGTGAAGTCGCACGCGCACACATCGGTCTGCGCGGCGAGCTGGCGGACGATGGCGAGGCGGGTCGGGTCGGCGAGTGCCGTCAGGAGCCGGACGTCGGGGTCGAGCGAGGTGGGGCGTTTCGTTCGTGCCATGATGGGCGCAGCATATCGACTGGATTCGATATTGACAAGTATCGATATGTCGGGCAGGATGCGACTCCGACGACCGATGGATCGGACCAGCCACGACGGAGGAACCACCCATGGACGACCAGTCCATCTCCTGGATGATCAGCGGCGGCCTGCGCGCCGAGACCCGCGAGTCCCGCCTGCAGCACGAGCATCGCCAGGCCTTGCGCGACGCCATCGCCGCCCCCGACCGCGACCACCAGGCCGTCGGCTGGCGCGAACGGCTCGCATCGGCGTTCCGGGTCGAGACACGACCGACCCCCGCCGCGACCCTCGACTGCTGCGCGGCCTGAAGGACATCCCGATGACGACCGACGCCGCGCCCATCACCAGCCACCGATGCCGTCACGGACGAGGTCCGCGACCGGTACGCCCGCGCCGCTCGTGCGGTATCCGAGCTCCGGCCCGCCGAGGAGGCCTGCTGCGGCCCCAACGGCGAGGTGGCGTTCGGCGACCAGCTGTACGACGTCGCCGATCGCCAGTCGCTGCCCGAAGCCGCCGTGCTGGCCAGCCTCGGCTGCGGCAACCCGACCGCCGTCGCCGAGCTGCGGCCCGGCGAGACCGTGCTCGATCTCGGCTCGGGCGGCGGGATCGACGTCCTCCTGTCGGCGCAGCGGGTCGGTCCGAGCGGGTTCGCCTACGGCCTCGACATGACCGACGAGATGCTCGACCTGGCGCGGCGCAATGCCGCCGAGGCGGGGGCGACGAACGTCGAGTTCCGCGAAGGCCGGATCGAGGCCATCCCGCTGCCCGACGCGTCCGTCGACGTCGTCATCAGCAACTGCGTCATCAACCTCTCGACCGACAAGGCGGCGGTGTTCCGCGAGATCGCGCGGGTCCTGCGGCCGGGTGGCCGGATGGGCGTCAGCGACGTCGTCGCCGACGATGCCCTCACGCCGGTCGAGCGTGCGACCCGTGGCTCCTTCGTGGGCTGCATCGCCGGTGCGCTGTCGTTCGACGAGTACCGCGCCGGGCTGGCAGCCGCCGGCCTCGGCGACATCGAGCTGGCGCCGTCGCATGCCGTGGGTGACGGCCTCCACAGCGTCATCGTCCGGGCGGTCAAGCCCGCCGACTGGTCGCCGGACCAGGTCCGGAGCGTGGACCTGCCCCGTCCGACCCTGGACATGGTGGCGGCGAGCGACGCGAGCTGCGGCTGCGGCAGCGGCGGGTGCTGCTGAGGGTCAGTCCGCCCCGACCGGGTACGGCAACGCCACCGGGTCGGTCGCGAGCCGGCTCCGACCCGCGCGCATCGAAGCGATCGAGACCGAGGTCCGTGACATCGACGACCTCGGTCTCGCCACGCAACGCGAGGTCGATCGCGGCACGGGCGACGCCCGGTCCCCACATCATCCCGTGGCCGCCGGCCGAGGCGACGGTGACCCCGCCGATGGTCGAGCCGTCCGGTCGGATGGCCGGACCGACGATCGGCAGGTGGTCCGGCGTGTAGTCGATCGTCGCGGCCCAGATCCTGCGCAGGCCCAGGTCGCGGGTCACCGGGCACGAAGCCGGCCAGCCGCTCGCGGTAGCGCTCGTAGGCCGTCCAGTCGATCTCGCGGCCTCGCCGGGTCGGTCGTCGGGATCGCTCCAGCCGAACAGCAGGCCGCCCTCCTCGAGTCGCCAGTACAGGCCGGCGCCGAGGTCGAAGACCATCGGCATCGGCTCGGCGACGGCATCGTGTGGCTCCAGGACCGCGACCGTGTGGCGTGCCGCGCCGACCGGGATGCGCAGCCCGGCCCGCTCCCCGACCGAGCGCAGCGACGGGCCGCCGGTCAGCAGGACCCGCTCGGTCTCGATGACGCCCGGCATCCGTCTCGACGCCGATGACCCGGCGAACCGTCTGCGCGCTCGTGCGCAAGCCCGGTGAAGGCGACGTCCGCTCGCGCAGCTCGACGCCGGCCGCCTGCATCGCCAGCGAGTAGGCCCGGACGTTGCGCGGCGGGTCGATGTGGCCGTCGGCGTCCCGGTAGCTGCCGCCGCGATGCCCGGTCGCGCGCGAGCGTCGGGATCGTGGCGACGGCCTCGGCGGCCGTCAGCCAGCGCACATCGGCGAGGCCGCTCGCATGCTGCATCGCGACCCGCTCGCGACCGGCCCGCTCGTCGTCCTCGGTCACGGCGAGGATGAGGTAGCCGAGCTCGCGGAAGCCGGAGTCGGTGCCGTAGGCCGCCTGCTGGCCGCGGTAGAAGTCGATCGACCAGCGGCCGAGGGCGACCGTGGCGGGCGTCCCGCCCTGGGCGCGGACGATGCCGGCCGCCCGCGACGATGGCGCCCAGGCCCGGCCGGCCCCGCTCCAGGACGACGACCCGCCCGACGCCGTCCGCCTGCGCGAACACCGAGGCCCAGCCGCCGAGCGTGCCGGCGCCGACGACGACGAGGTCGGCGCGGTCGGTCATCGCGGAGGATAGGCGTCAGCGTCGGGCGCGGTCCGTCGTCGCGACCGCGCGCCGCGGTCGCGGGCCGGTCAGCCGTCGAGCGCGGCCCCCTCGACGCAGATCGCCGACGACCCCGAGGCGCGCGAGCCGGTCGAACGTCGGCCGGCGCCGGACCGTCCAGGCCGCGACGTCGAGCCCGGCCGCCCGGACCCGCGCCGACCGACCGCGGATCGATCGCCTGCCACTCCGCGGCGATGGCCACGGCAGTCGAGCTCCACGGCCAGCGCGATCGTCGCCGGTTCGAGGTCCCAGCGGTTCAGCCAGCGCGGCCAGGCCGGGCCTTGCGAGCCGACCCGCTCGAGCGTCGGCCGGCTCGAACGACGACACGACGGCTCGGTCGAGGCCCGGGCCGCGGCCGGCGGCCAGGACCTCGACGACGGCCGGCCCGACGTCCTCCTTGAGCTCGACGTCGAGGAAGGCGCGGCGGGGCAGCGCGGCGAGGACGTCGGCCAGGGTCGGGACGCCCAGGTCCTCGAGCGCCCTGGCGGCCAGCTGCGTCGGGTCGCTCCGGCCGGCCCTGGACCCGCTCGAGGGTCTCGTCGTGGAGGACGACCGGCACGCCGTCGGCTGAGCGCCGGACGTCGAACTCGACGCCATCGCAGCCGGGCACGGCCAAGGCGGCGGTGAGCGCCGCGAGGGTGTTCTCCGGGCCGTGCCGCCAGTCGCCGCGGTGGGCCAGCCGGAGGGGCGATGGGCCGCTCATCCCGCGCCGATCTCGAGCTGCGCGGCGATGCCGAGGTGGTCGCTCGGGTACAGCGTCGGATCCTCCGGATCGGGTCGGTCGAACACGAGGCGGGCCGACTCCACCCGGACCGCACCGCGGATCCAGATGTAGTCGAGGCAGCCCGGCTCGCCGTCGGTGTCCATCGCCGGCGCCTGCAGCCCGGACGGCCAGGTCACGGCCGGATCCGCGCCGTTGGCCTCGGCGTAGGCCGACCGGAAGCCCGCCGCGACCATCCGTGCGTACGTCGGCTCGGTCGGGCCCGGCGTTGAAGTCGCCGACGGCGACCTGCGCGTCGGTCGGCGGGCGCGTCGTCGAGCCAGGCCAGCAGCTGCCGCGGTCTGCTCGTCGCGTGCCGCGTCGTCCGGGACGAGGTGGTGGAGATGGGTCACGGCGACGAGGACGGTCGTGCCGCCCGGCAGCGCGACCGTGCCGCGCAGCGCCGACCGCCCAAGCCCGAGGTCGAGCCGCTCCGGCGCCGACAACGACAGCGGCTCCCGGACGAGCAGGCTGTTGCCGTACTCGGGCCGGCCGGCCCAGGCCCGGTGCTCGCGGTAGCGGCCCTCCCCCGCCGCCCCGATCAGGCGGTCCTGCTGGAGGACGTAGACGACCTCCTGGAGCCCGAGCAGGTCGGGCTGGAGCGCCGCCATGTCGGCGTAGATGAGGCCCTGCCGCTCGGGCCAGCGGTCGGCCAGGTTGAGGATGTTCAGCGTCGCGACGTGCAGGCGGTCCACGGAGTCTCCCGGGCTCAGTCGCGGCGCCGGCGATGGGCAGGGCGAACGAGAACGTCGAGCCGACGCCCTCCTCCGACTCGACCCAGATCCGGCCGCCGTGCTGCTCGATGACGTGGCGGGCGATGGCCAGGCCGAGGCCCGTGCCACCACCCGGTTCCGGACGCTGGCGGGCGCGATCGACCTTGTAGAAGCGCTCGAAGATCCGGTCCTGGGCGGCCCGCGGGATGCCGACGCCGTGGTCCTCGACGGCGACGACGACGTCATCGCCGCCAGCGTCGACACGCCGACCGTCACGATCGCCGCCGTCCGGGCTGAACTTCACCGCGTTGTGGACGAGGTTGACGACGACCTGGCCGAGCCGCGCGGCATCGCCGCGGACCGTCGGCAGGTCGGGCTCGACGGCGGTCGCGCAGGTCGACGCCCTGGCGCTCGGCGAACAGCCGCAGCCGCTCGGTCGACCGCGACGGCGAGCGGACCGAGGTCGACGCCGTCGACCAGCTGCAGCGTGCCGCCGCCCTCGATCCGCGACAGGTCGAGCAGCTCGTTGACCATCTGGACGAGGTGGCCGGTCTCGACCTCGATCTTGGCGATCCGCTCGCGCATCCGGGCCGGGATCGGCGTCGCCGGCCGCCTCCGCCTCGCGGGCCAGCGTCTCGGCCAGCAGGCTGACCGTCGTCAGCGGGCGTGCGCAGCTCGTGCGACAGGTTGTCGATGAACTCGGCCCGGATGCGCTGCAGCCGACGCAGCTCCGAGACGTCATCGAGGAACAGCCAGGCCCCGCCGTCGGCGTCTCGTCGGGCGCGGACGACGATGGCCGTGCCATCCGGACCGGCCAGGCGGATCTCGGTCACGGCCGATCCGATGTCCAGCGCCGAGCGCACCGTCGCCTCGACGGTCGTGTCGAGGAACGCCTCCATGACCGTCCGTCCGGTCAGCGACCGCGCCGGTCGACCCAGCAGCTCGTGCGCGGCCGGATTGGCGTTCGTGACGCGCAGCTCGGGATCGACGACGAGCACGCCCGGCCCGACCGCCTCGAGGAAACGGTCACGAGTCGCGGCATCGGTCGCGCTGGCGCGGGTCGCGGCCTCGAGCTCTCGTGCCTGCCGCGCCGATCGCGCCCGCTCGCTCCGCTGAGGGCGGTCCCGGAGCGTGCCACGAGCACGCCAAGGACGACGGCCAGGAGCCCCAGCGCGAGCGCGATGACGACGAGTGGGTCCACGCCGCGAGCATCGCATACGGGCCTATGGCCGCGGGCGCACCCTGGCTCGCGGGTCCGTGGCGGTCGCGATGAACGTGCCCAGCCACGGTCCCGCGTGGAGGCCGAAGGCGCGGATCGGGAACGCGTGGCGGAGGACCAGCAGGTGGGCGATGCGCGCCGCTGCCCGCCTCGCCGCAGCTCCACCACCGGCCGACCCGATGGCCGCGGCCGCATCGCTGGCGGCGAGCTCGCTCGAGACGCGCAGGGCCTCGTCCTCGTCGCGCGAGGTGGCCGGTGGCCAGGGTGCATCGCCGAGCCGGTCCCGGTCGCCGGTCGCGGCAAGTGCCGTCACCTCGTCGCGGGTCGCCGCGCGGAGCCGCACCAGCAGGTCGTGGACGGCCGGCGTCGCCGGCCCGTAGCGCGGCTGCCCGACGGCCGCATCCCAGCCGCGGGTCAGGCGCTCCCGGGCTCGCTCGCCGCCGGCGCCACCGAGCAGCTCCTCGAGCGTCTCGCCCAGGATCAGCTCGGCGACCCGGCCGACGACCGCGTCGCGGATGGCCGGGCGACGTCGCGCCGCCGCGGGCAGGGCCGCGCGCACGGCCTTCGCGGCGCGGTCGAGGTCGGCGCCCTGCTCCGGGCTGACGAACCGTCGGAGGGTCGCCAGGAAGGCGATCGGCGCCGGCTCGGCGAGGGCCAGCCGATCGAGCTCGTCGCGATCGAGCCGTCCGACCCGTTCGATGACGGCGGCGACCTGCTCCGCCACCGTCGGGGCGCGGCGCCGCACGGTGGCCGGCGCGGACCGTGCCCCGCCACCCCGCGGACTCGCCCCGTCGCGCACCCCGAGGCGCGCCGGCCGGCGCTCGGCGTCGTAGCGCGCCCGGAGCGCCGGGTCGCTCAGCCAGTCGTGGGCGACGTTGATCCGCTTGGCCGTCTCCAGGCCGTCCGGTCCCGCGACATCCGGGTGGTGCGTGCGCAGCAGACCGCGCCAGGCGACCTCGATCGCCTCGACGCTGGCATCGACGGGTACCCCGAGTCGGGCGTACAGGTCGTCGTCGGGCAGGCTCGGGCGGGGCGGCATGGACGGCCATCGTAGTGGTCGGGGCGTTGCCGGCTCGCTATGCTCGCGCGGTCCGACGGTACGAGGGCGGGACGCGGCGGCACGAGGGAGGCGCGAGCGTGAGCTTCATCAAGCGGGCCCAGGAGGCGGCCGAGGCCGCCAAGAGCAAGGTCGAGGTCGCCGCCACGGCGGCTACCCGGACGGCCAGCGATCCGACCACGACCGAGCGCATCAACAAGAGCCTGTCGGGCGCGGGCCAGGGCGCGCGCGAGGCGGTCGGCCTGGCCCGCCGGGGCGTCAACACCGTCATCGAGCGGATCGACCCGGCGACGCTGGCCGACCTGATCGTCAAGGCGACGGCCCTGCAGGAGATGACCAACAGCGCGTTGCGCTCGAAAGGCTCCCCGTACCGCATCTCGGAGATCTCGATCTCGGCGTCCATCCCGCCGGGCGTGACCTTCGCCATCGGCCGGATCGACGACTCCGAGGAGCACGATCGTCGGGGAGGTCCACGAGTCGGCCGAGCTGGTCGAAGCGGCCGCGGCCGCCGGCGACGTCGTCATCGCCCTCGACGGCGCGACCATCGACGAGGCGACGGCGGAGGCCTACGTCAAGGCTGCGGCCATCCCCGGCCCGGAGGGCGAGGCGATGCCCCCGAGCTCGGTCAGCCGGTCGGAGTAGCCGTCGGCGCGAACCCCTCGACGAGGAGTCGCTCGACCTCCTCGAGCGAGCGCGTGCCGCGCTCGCCGGTGGCCCGCTCGGTGACCTCGATGCCACCCGCGGCGAGGGAGCGCGGCGACACGGTCAGGATCCAGGGCATGCCCAGCAGCTCGGCGTCGGTGAACTTGACGCCCGGCGACTCGTCGCGGTCGTCCCACAGGATCTCGTGCCGTGGACCGGCGTCCTTGGCGAGGCCGTGGAGCCGCTCGGCGATCTCGGTGACCTGCGGCTCCTTGGCCGCGCCGATCGACACGAGGTGGGCGGCGTACGGCGCGACCTCGGCCGGCCAGACGATGCCCTTGTCGTCGTGGTGCGCCTCGACGATGCAGGCCACGTTGCGCCCGACGCCGATGCCGTACGAGCCCATGACGATCGGGTGGGCCTCGCCGTCCTCGCCGAGGTACGTCGCCCCGGCCGCATCGGTGTACTTCGTGCCGAGCTTGAAGATGTTGCCGACCTCGATGCCGTTGCGCAGGATGATCGGTGCGCCGCACTGCGGGCAGGGGTCGCCTTCCTGGGCATTGGTGATGTCGGCGGTGATGTCGGGCGTGTAGTCGCGGCCCGCGTTGACGTTCCGGTAGTGGAACCCCTCGCGGTTGGCGCCGGCGACCAGGTTCGGCGAGCGGGCGACGAGATCGTCGATGACCACGACCGTGTCGCGGGCACCGATCGGCGAGCCGTAGCCCGGCTCCATGCCGGCGGCCCGGATCTCCTCGACCGTCGCGGGTCGGATGCCACCGGTCGCCTTGACCGCGTTGAGCAGCTTCGTCTCGTTGACCTCGTGGTCGCCGCGCACGATCGCCGTCACCAGGCGGCCATCGCCGGCCACGAAGAAGGCCGCCTTGGCCGTCCGCTCCGGCCCGACCCCGAGGAACGCGGCGAGCGTCGCGATGGTCGTCGTGCCTGGGGTCGCGACCTCCTCGAGCGGCAGGGGGTCCTCGGCCGGCGGATCGGCCTTGGGCACGACCGCGATCTGGCGGTTGGCGGCGTAGTCGCACTGCTCGCACAGGACGAGGACGTCCTCGCCGGCCGGGTTGAGGACCATGAACTCGTGCGCCTGGCTGCCGCCCATCATCCCGACGTCGGAGCTCACGGCGATCGTGTCGAGACCCAGCCGCTCGAACGTCCGGACGTAGGCGCCGTGCTGGGCCCGGTAGCTCGTGTCGAGCCCGGCCTCGTCGCGGTCGCAGCTGTAGGCGTCCTTCATCACGAACTCGCGCACCCGGATGAGGCCGCCGCGGGCCCGTGGCTCGTCGCGCCACTTCGTCTGGAAGTGATAGACCTGCATCGGCAGCTGGCGGTACGACTTGACGACGTCGGCCAGCAGCAGCCCGACGACCTCCTCGTGGGTCAAGGCCAGGACCATGTCGCGGCCGTTGCGGTCCTTGAACCGCCCGAGCTCCGGACCGATCGCGTCGTAGCGACCGCTGGCGCGCCAGACATCGGCCGGGTGGACGACCGGCATCTCCATCTCCTGCCCGCCGATCCGGTCCTGCTCCTCGCGGATGACCTGCTCGACGCGGTCGTTGACCCGCTTGCCGAGCGGCAGCAGGGAGTAGATCCCGGAACCGAGCTGGCGGACGTAGCCGGCGCGGAGCAGGAGGCGGTGCGACGGCATCTCGGCCTCGGCCGGGTCGTCGCGCAGCGTGGCGAAGAAGAGGTGGGACAGTCGCATGGGAGCGTAAGGATAGCCGCGGCCGACTCCGGATAGGATGTCGGCGCACACGTTCATCGAACGTTCATCTGCAGCCCCGCCCGCGTGCTCACCCGAGCATGTCGCCCGTCGCCCCGTCCCCGGAGTCGCACGCCCCCAGTGGAAGCCGTCACGCTCTCGCTCGTCCTCGTCATCGTGCTCGCCGTCGTCTTCGACTACATCAACGGCTTCCACGACACGGCCAACGCCATCGCCACATCGGTGGCCACCCGCGCCCTCAGCCCGCGCGTGGCCGTGCTCATGGCCGCCGCGTTCAACTTCATCGGGGCGTTCGCCGGCACGGCCGTGGCCAAGACGATCGGCGCCGGCCTCGTCAACGAGGAGACGACGACCGAGGCGGTGGTCATGGCCGCGCTCATCGGCGCCATCGTCTGGAACCTCATCACCTGGTACTACGCGATCCCCAGCTCGAGCTCGCAGGCCCTCATCGGCGGCCTGATCGGGGCGACCATCGTCGCGGCCGGCGTCGGCGCCCTCGACGTCCCGGGCATCGTCGACAAGGTCCTCATCCCCATGCTCACCTCGCCGCTCATCGGCTTCGTCGGGGCGTTCCTGCTGATGCTGTCGCCTGTACTGGATCTTCCGGAAGTCGAAGCGCAAGCCGATGAACCGGATCTTCCGGCGGCTGCAGGTCATCTCCGCCGGCTACATGGCCTTCAGCCACGGGTCGAACGACGCGCAGAAGACGATGGGCATCATCACCCTCGCGC
Source organism: uncultured Chloroflexia bacterium (assembly GCA_963776925.1). Lineage (GTDB taxonomy): Bacteria > Chloroflexota > Limnocylindria > Limnocylindrales > CSP1-4 > SPCO01. The sequence continues at coordinate 597,742 of CAVZON010000001.1, forward strand.
TGTTCTCGGCCGGGGTCATCGACAGCATCGAGGTCCCGACCTGGGTGATCATCGTGTCGGCCACGGCGCTGTCGCTGGGGACCGCCGTCGGCGGCTGGCGGATCATGCGCACGATGGGCCATCGCGTCGTCGAGCTGGAGCCCGTCCACGGGTTCGCCGCCGAGACGACCGCGGCCACCGTCCTGCTCGGCACGGCCCAGCTCGGGATGCCCGTCTCCACCACCCACGTCATCTCCAGCGCGATCATGGGCGTCGGTTCGGCGCGCGGGCCCAAGGGCGTGCGCTGGGGCGTCGCCCGGCGCATCCTCCTCGCCTGGGTCGTCACCATCCCGGCATCGGCCATCGTCGCCGCGCTGTCGTGGTCCGTCCTCCATCTGCTCGGGTTCGCGTGAACCCCAAGGAGTCGCCCCGATGAGCTTTCGCCTGCTGCCCAAGGACGTCCAGTTCTTCGACCTGTTCGTGGCCGACGGCGAGAACCTGGACGCCGCTGCGACCCGCCTCCACCAGATGGTCGTCCGAGTACACGGACCTCGACCGGCACGTCGAGGAGATCCAGCGCCTCGAGAAGGCGGGCGACCACATCGACCGTCAGATCACCCAGCGGCTCGAGGATGCGTTCGTCACGCCGTTCGACCGCGAGGACATCCACGACCTGACGGTCCGGCTCGATGACGTCGTCGACGGCATCCAGGCCGCTGCCGAGACGTTCGTGATCTACGCCATCGACAAGCCGACCGACGAGGCCCGCGACCTGACCCGCATCCTGGCGGCCCAGGGTGTCGAGCTGCTCGCGGCGCTGCGCAAGCTCGACGGCCTCAAGGGCCTCGAGTCGCACCTCGAGCGCGGTCCATGACCTGGAGCACGAGGCGGATGCGCTCTCGCGCGCGGCGGTCGGCCGCCTGTTCCGTGAGGCGACCGACCCGATCGACGTCATCAAGTGGCGCGACCTCTACCGCGAGCTCGAGGACGCCATCGACGCGGCCGAGGATGCCGCCGAGGCCATCGAGCGGATGTACCACAAGGCGGTCTGACCGCCCGCGGTCACTCGAGCGGGCCGTCCAGCAGGTCGGCCCAGGACACCGAGGCCGGATCCGGTGTCGCCAGCTCCAGCCAGCGCAGCGCGTAGGCGACCTGCAGCGGCGTCACGCCGCGATCCGGGGTGGACGGCCCCGCGGCGATCGCGCGGCATCCGGCCTCACGGCCGTACGACGAGGCCAGCTGCGACCGGCTGCTGACCGGGGCGAGCTGGCGGCGGATGACCTCGACCTCGAGACGGAAGACGATGTCGACCTCGGCGAGATCGTGTCCTGCGACGCGGTGATCGGTGCCACCCAAGGGGAGGAGATCCTCGGGCAGCGGGGCGGCGCAGCCGCGGGACCCATCGCCGACGCGCCCGGTCCCGACGCGGTGCGTCGCCGGGAGCTCTGGGGCGTCGGGCGGAGGGGTCACCATCGACATGACTGGAGCGTCGAGGTGGCGGGTCAACGTGACGTTCGCGCCCGGTCAACGATGTGACGCGGTCGCCTGGCTCAGGTCGGGCGGCGGAAGACGTACCCGACGCCGCGGACCGTGTGGATGAACGCCGGGGTGCCCGGGTCCTCCTCGATCTGCGAGCGCAGCCAGTGGACGTGGACGTCGACCGTGCGCGTCTCACCGGCGTAGTCGTAGCCCCACACGTGCTCCAGCAACTGGTCGCGCGTGAAGACCTGGCCGGGATGCCGGATGAGGAATGCGAGCAGCTCGAAGGCCTTCGGCTTGACCGGCAGCGTCTGCCCGTCGCGGAGCAGGCGGTGGCCGGCGAGGTCCGCCTGGACGCGGCCGAGGTCGACGATCGTCGGCGCCCCCGCGGCCGTGGCGGCGGCCTCCGAGCGCCGGAACAGCGCCCGGATCCGGGCCGTCAGCTCGCGCAGCGAGAACGGCTTGGTCACGTAGTCGTCGGCACCGAGCTCCAGGCCGACGACCTTGTCGAGCTCGGCGTCCTTGGCCGTGAGCATGACGATCGGCACGCCCGACTCGGCGCGGATGATGCGCGTGACCTCGATGCCCGAGAGCTCGGGCAGCATGAGGTCGAGCAGGACGAGGTCGGGACGCTCCCCCTGAATTGCGTCAGGGCCTCACGACCGTCGGCGGCACGGACCACCCGGAAGCCGTCTGCTTCCAGGGCGTCGGCGAGGGTCTCCCGTAGCGTGGGTTCGTCCTCGACGACGAGGATCGTTCGTGCCATCTGACCCTGAGCATAGCCGCCGCGTGTTAACGACTCGTTCATGGACCGTCAAGCCTTGCGGAACATGGAAAGGCCCGCGCCTCGGGTGACGTGAACCACCGAATAGTGAGTCGCCTCGGCGTCGGACGGAGTCATACCCTTGTGAGCGGCCGGAAGACACCGGGCGCCCTACCGGCGGCATCGACGTGGATCGCAGTCTCATCGAGCGAGCACAGCAAGGCGACGAGGAAGCCTTCGCGACGGTCGCGCTCGCCATGGTCGACCGGCTTCACGCCGTGGCATACCGGATCCTGCGCGACTTCGAACTCGCCGAGGATGCGACGCAGCAGGCATTGCTCGCCGTCTGGCGCAACCTGCCCCAACTGCGCGATCCGGGGCAATTCGACGCTTGGTCGTACCGGCTTCTCGTGCATGCCTGCTACGACGAGGGCCGCCGGACCCGTCGCTGGATCGCCACACGTCCGCGTGCTGCCGACCGGACCACTCGCCCGACTCGGACGGCCTGGGTACTGTGGTCGATCGGGATCAGCTCGAGCGCGGGTTCGAACGGCTTTCACTCGACCATCGCGCAGTGGTCGTCCTCCACCACTACCTCGACCTCCCGCTCGATGACGTCGCCGCAGTGCTCGGCGTCCCAATCGGCACAGTCCGATCCCGGATGCACCACGCGATCCGCGCGATGCGGGCGGCACTTGAGGCCGACGCGAGACCGGTGTCCCCGGAGGTTGTGCGATGACCACCGACCGCGACGTCACCCGCAGCCTTCCGCTCGTGGCTCAAGGACGATGTCGCCTCGCCCTCGGTCGGGATCGTCGATGCAGTCCTCGATGAGGTCCACGGCACGCCACAGCGCCGCGCCTTCGAGCCGGCGGGAAGGTTCCGCCAGATGAACGTCCCGATCCGAGTCGCTGTCGCGGCCGCTGCCGTCGTCGTCGTCGCCGTGGCCGGCATCAACATGCTGCCCAGACAGGACGGTGGTGGCGCACTGCCGAGCGCCTCGTCGACGCCGACACCGGTCGTGTCGCCGGAGCCCGCGCGTCCGTCCCGTATGTCATCACCGGGCCGGTGAGCGGTCCGGGGTCCACGCTGGTGGACCCGGGACGGTATCGGCTGCGCGGGCCTGGCTTCAACCCGGTCGGATGGCCCAGCGCCGTGACCGTCACCATCCCGGATCATTGGTACGCGGTCTCGGCCGTCCGGGGTGCTGGGCTTGAAACGGGGCGAAGGGAGACGCACCCGCGGCGCTCACGGTCAGCAGCGTCGGCGCCCTGGTCAACGAACCGTGCGCCGATGGCAGCGGTGGCACCGCGGCTGACGCGCCGCTCGGACCGTCCGTCGATGATCTCGTTGCGGGGCTTGATGGCGCTGCCGGGCCTCGAGTCCAGCGAGCCGGTCGATGTCACGCTCGATGGGTGGCACGGCAAGCAGGTGGAGATCGAGCCTTCCGCCGGCTGTGGAGACGACGCGACACTGTGGCATGACGCCCCCGGACGGCGGAGAGTCATGGTCAGTCGAGCACTCGGGAAGGCATGCACAGCACTGTCCGGATCCTCGACGTGGACGGGCTCCGCCTCGTCGTCATGTCGAGTCACGACGTCACTGCGCCTGCTGGCATGCAGCTCGAGCTCCAGCAGATGGTCGACTCCATCGACATCGAGCCGTGAACGCGCTCGGGACCGGGCCCCGTCAGGCGTGAGCCGTGAGGCCACCGCCCCGGTAGGGCCGCATCATTGGTCCGCTGTCGGCTGCTCCATGTAGTACTCGACGAACTCGCTGCAGCGGCCGTCATCGTCGAAGCGGAGCGTCCAGATGTTGTGGAAGACCGTGCGGGTCGAACCATCAGCTTCCAGGTAGCGGCTCTCGCCGACGGTCACCGCGCGATCGCCATCGACCGCCCACGGTTCGTACGTGGCATCCCAGCTCCCGGCGCTGTCCGGGCTCTCGAGCCAGTTCGCGACGATCGCGTCGCGGCCGACGACCGCGTCGTCGTCGTATGGGTGGTACTTGTACGTCGCGTTCTCCGCGAACAGGTCGCCGATCGCGGCCGGGTCGTAGGTGCGCCAGGCGTCGACGTAGCGGTCGAGCCAGGTCTGGACAGCGTCTCGGGTCATGCGGGCCTCACTTCGGGTCGGTGACGCCATCATCGCGCCGGATCCTGCCAAGCCCTGTCATGTTTCGACCGGCTCGGTGCGGAACGCGCTCAGTCGGCCCCGCGCGCCCGTTCGATGGCCGCCCGGTCGCGCCGCAGCATCCCCCGGTACGGCGTGAACCCCAGCCGCTCGTAGAACGGCACGAGGTCCTCGTCGCACACGAGGTCGACCATGTAGCGCGGATCGAGCTCGGCCAGGACCCGTCGGACCAGCTCGCTGCCGATGCCCTGCCCCTGCCACTCGGGCAGCACCTCCAGCAACGGGAGGTACGCCGCCAGCACGCCATCGCCGATGGCGGTCACGAACCCGACGACGCCGCCGGTCGCGTCGTCGACGGCCAGGACGACGGCCTCGCTGCCCGCGAGCAGGGCGAGGTGCTGCTCGGGCGTCGGCGGCGTCGGCCAACCGACCCAGAAGCCGCCCGCCAGGTCGGCCGCCGTGATGCCCCCCAGCGACGTCGTGTAGCGGATCGCCGGACCCATCAGCCGATCCCGCTCGTGGCGCCGTAGATGGCCAGGAACACGACGTAGCCGAGCGCTCCCAGCACGAGCCACGGCAGGGCGGCCAGGTAGGCCAGCCCCCGCTCCCGGAGACCGCGGCCGAGCACGAGCGGGACGATCGCCCCGGCCACGATGAACCCGGTCCCCACGGCGGGGTCGGACAGGATGCCGCGCAGGTACACGCCCTCGGCGACGAACACGGCCGCCACGAGCCCCACCGCAGCGGCGCGGATCCTGGTGTCCTCGCTCGTCCGCCACAGCTGTCCGGCCAGTCCGAAGACGCTCCCGCCGACGAGCGAGCCGAGGGTCCAGAACACGAGCGCGCCGGTCCCGCCGCCGATGCCGAACCGGATCGTCGTCGTCGCAAAGAACCCGACCACGGCCAGGAGCAGGGCGGCGACGCCGGCACCAGCCGCCCAGCGCCGATCCGGCATCACCGAGCCGAGCAGGAACGCGACGAGGAGCCAGGGCGAGATGGCGTTGCCGATCTGCGACCAGCCGTCCGGCAGGAGATCCTGGGCGAACTGGCTGACCACGCCGGTCGCCAGCCCGACGACCGCGATCAGTCCGATGCGTCGGGCGGTCGGGCTCACCCGGCGGCGAGGACCGCGGCCGCCCGGTCCAGCCGATCGAGCACACGATCACGCCCGAGGGCCACCAGCGTGTCGAACAGCGGTGGTGTCGCCGTCCGGCCGGTCACGCCGACGCGGATGGCCATGAACAGGTCGCCGGCCTTCCAGCCGCGGGCCTCCGCGAGCGCTCGCAGCGGCGGCTCCAGCTCGTCGGCCTCGAATGCGACCTCGCCGACATCGGCGATCGTCGCCCGCGCCGCCCGCAGTCCGTCAAGGGTCGTGGCGGCATCCCAGCGCTTGGGCACGAGGAGCCCGGCGTCGAGCGGGACCTCCTCGACCCACAGGAACCCGGCCAGGTCACCGATCGCGCCGAGCGTCGGCAGGCGCTCCTGGATGACCGGCAGCAGCACCCGCAGCTCGTCGTCGGACGGCATCCGGTCGATCCGACCGGCGACCAGCTCCGCCTCCACGAACGGTCGCAGCCGGTCGACGAGATCGTCCGGCTCGAGCCGGCGGATCCACTGGCCGTTGAGCCACTCCAGTCGCTCGCGGTCGAACACCGCGCCGCCCTTGTGGACCGCACCGAGCTCGAAGCGCTCGATCGATCTCGTCGAGCGACAGGACCTCCTCCTCGGTCCCGGTCGACCAGCCGAGGAACGCGAGGTAGTTGACCAGCGCCTCGCGGATGAAGCCCTGCGCGATGTAGTCGCCGACCGCGGTCTGGGTCTTGCGCTTGCTCATCTTCGTCCGGTCCGGGTTGAGGATGAGCGGCAGGTGGGCGAAGCGCGGCGGCTCGTGGCCGAGCGCCCGGAACAGCAGGATGTGCTTCGGCGTGTTCGACAGGTGGTCCTCGCCGCGGATGACGTCGGTGATGTCCATCGCCGCGTCGTCGACCGTCGACCGTGAAGTGGTACAGCGGTGTCCCGTCGGCCCGGACGATGACGAAGTCGCCGCCGAGATTGCTGACATCGATCTCGATGTGGCCGCGGACGATGTCGTCGAAGGCGACGACGCCCTCGCCGACCCGGAAGCGCAGGGCGCCGCGGCGACCCTCGGCCTCTCGTGCCTGGCGCTCCTCCGGGGTGAGCCGCGCGCAGCGGCCGACGTAGCGTGGCGGCAGCTTGGCTGCTTCCTGGGCCTTGCGATCCGCGTCGAGCTCCTCGGGCGTGCAGAAGCACGGATAGGCGAGGTCGTCGGCAAGCAGGCGCAGCGCGGCCGCGGCGTACGACGGCAGGCGCTCCATCTGGCGGTATGGGGCGTGCGGCCCTCGAGCCGGCTCGCCAGCCACCTCCGGGCCCTCGTCCCAGGTCAGGCCCAGCCAGTGCAGGCCGTCGAGGATGTCCTTCTCGTACTCGGCCGTCGAGCGGGCGACATCGGTGTCCTCGAGGCGGAGGATGAAGGTCCCGCCGACGCGGCGCGCATGGAGGAAGTTGAACAGGGCTGTCCGTGCGGTCCCGATGTGGAGCGGCCCGGTCGGGCTGGGCGCGATCCGGACGCGGTCGCCGCTCACCGGTCCGCGGGCGCGGCCTTGGCGGGCGCATCGTCCCGCTCGGCCGAGGCCGGGATGGCCGACGCCGGGACCCGATGGAACAGCGTCGGATCGGCGTTGCCCTTGAGCACGCGGACCAGGCCCGCCGGGCGCAGGCCCAGCGTCGCCCGACCGAGCGGACCGTCGAGGGTCAGCGAGTCGAGCGACTCGGACCGGGCAAGGACCGTGATCGGCGCGCCCGGCTTGAGCGCCCTCGCCTCGAGGTAGGACAGCAGCCCGGCGTCCTCCTCGGCCTCCTCGGTGATCCGGTAGATCGTGGCGCGGGTCCCGGCCTCGATGTCGCTCAGGCGCAGGCCCGGCGGGCGACGCTTCGCCGTCGCGGCGTCGATCGGGTTGCCATGCGGGCAGGTCTCCGGGTGGCCGAGCATCTCGTCGAGGCGGGCTTCGACCCGCGGCGAGATGGCGCCCTGGAGCCGCATCGCCTCCTCGTCGGATTCGGCCCAGCCGAGCCCGACGACGCTCGTCAGCAGCCACTCGATGAGGGCATGCCGGCGGAAGATGCCATCCGAGGCCGCCCGGCCGGCCGTGGTCAGGCGGAGCTCGCGGCCCCCGTCGACGTGATCCACCAGGCCATCGGCGACGAGTCGCCGGAACATCTCGCTGGCGGCCTGCGTGGTGACCCCGAGGTGGCGGGCGACGCCGGCGGCCGTGACCTTGACGCCGTCCGCCGGCACCGGCTCCGACGCGGAGGGCAAGGAGGTATTCCTGGGCCGCGGCGGATAGATCGCGCGGGTCCTGACGTCTGGGCATGCCGTCAGGATACGGGACCGTCCCCCGGTCGAGCGCGACGGACCTCGCGGACGAGCCCCAGGCAGAAGCCGACGACCCAGCCGACGACGAGCAGCACGCCGAGCGCGCCACGACTCGAGGCGGGATCGGCGGCCGCGCCCATCGCGGCGAGGAGGAGCGCCCCGGGGATGGCCGCCGCGAGCGTGGCCACGGTCGCCACGACGGCGGCACCGGCGAGTCTCGGCACCAGCAGCAGCAGTGCCAGCACCGCGACCTGGGCGACGAGGCTGAGCGGTGCGGCGGCCGGATCGCACGATGCCGAGAAGCGGCCGCAGCCGCTCAGCTCTCCGGCCAGCCAGCTGATCCCGAGGGCGATCGGTGCCCAGCCGATCACCGCACGACCCACACGGCCGCCGAGCGTGCCGGACCCGGCCTCCAGCCAGCGATCCGCATCGAATCCCGCACCATCACCGGACGCGGACGTCGCGTCCGTCCGCGGCATCGGGCCACCGGCGGCCGTCACCCGTGGCGCTGCACCGGCTGCGGCGGTGCCGGACGTGGGGGCGCCGGACGCGGCGGTGTCGGCTGGGGCAGCGGCGGTCGGCCCGACCGGCTCGGCCGTCGCGGCGCCACCGCCGCCGGAGGCGGCCCACCACGTCGCCGTGGTCCGCGCCGCGGGGCGATCGTCGTCCGTGACCGTCGACGCCGGCGGCGGTGGCTGCTCGGGAGCGGTCGCGTCGTCGGGCGCCGGAGCCGCGGTGGGTCCGTCGGCGGCTGCAGCCCCGGCCATCTCGCCGGCCACCTCGCCGGCAGCCGCTGCGCCTGCCGCGGCACGACGGGCCCGGGCCTGGTACTCGGGGCCGTGCTTGCGCGGGTCGGCGTACTCCTTGGGGTTGAGCGTCCAGTACGTGCCGGTCGTCGTGCCGTACCACGAGGCGCCACCCCAGTCCGGCTCGAACGGCTCGGCTTCCACGCCGTCGTACGAGGTCGACCCGAGCGTCGCCTTCTTCGGCGGTCGCGGCGGCCGACCCGTCCCCGGTGGCGTCCCGGTGCCCGGCGGCGCGTCCGGGCCAGCCTCGGCCACTCGCCCGGCGTGCTCCCGGGCGTCCCCGACGGACGCGACGTGCGGGTCCGTCGCGAGCGACCACCGTACGCGCGGCGGGTCGCATCGGCCCGGTCGCCGTCGGCCTCCCACGGCCTGGTCGGTCCGCTGCCGGGTCGGCGTGGCGTGCCGTCGGGACCCTCGCCGAGCGGTCCCGACGATCCGGTCGTAGGCCGCCTGGATGGCAAGGAACCGCGGGAGCGCCGCCTCCCCCGCCGCGTCAGGGTGGTTGATCTTGACCAGGCGCCGGTACGCCCGCTTCACCTCGTCGAGCGAGGCTCCACGCGACAGTCCGAGGGTGCGATACGGATCGGTCTCGGCTGCCATGGCTGGTCCGTCGGTCGACGCGCCGGGTCGGCGCTCGCCTCAGCCGATCAGCTCGCCGACGGGCGCGAGCTCGAACGCGGGGATCGACTCCGCGCCGAGCCGCCCGTGCGGGTCGAGCAGCTGCGGGCGGTGGTAGCGCGCGAGGACGCGCAGGGCCTGGCCATCCAGCACACCGGCCTGGCGGAGAGCCTCGACCGACGCCGCCCAGGTCCCGCGGTCGTAGCCGTCGCCGTCCTCGATCTTGACGGCCAGGCCGGACGGCCCGGTCGCGCTCGTCCCGGTGCGTGGACCGGCCAGGACGGCGATCCCGCGCAGGGCCTCCATGCCGGCCTTGCTGATCGACCCGACCCGGCGGCCGCCTTCATCAGCGAGGTGTCGAGCCGGTCGTGGCGGCCGGCGACCATCTCGGGATTGGCCAGCATCGCGTCGCGCACGATGCCGAGCGGGGCGGCCAGCTCGCTGCGCGGGTCGCTCGACGGGATGCCCGCCGGATCGGCCAGCAGCGCGTACGCCTGGGCGACCTCGCGCAGCCGGAAGGCGTAGGTCTCGACACCGCAGCCATCGATCGCCGTGCGCAGCCGTTCGGGCGTGCGTGCCGTACGCGCGGGCGACTGCGGCTCGGTAGGCGACCTGCGACGGGTGCGTCGGCTGCCAGTACGTCTCCAGGTCCCAGTCCTTGAGCCGCGACAGCAGCAGCGAGACGGCGTGCTGCCCGGAGCACATGTGGCGGACCGGACCGGCACTTCTCGCCATCGCGGGCGAGCCGCGCCGCCGTCAGCGGGTCGAGTGGCATGCCCTCGTTGCCGCAGGCCAGCAGGGCCTGGCTGACGCCTGCTCGACGGAACATCGCCTGGAGGGTGCGGACGTGGATGTCCTCGCCGCTGTGCGAGCTGGCCATGATCGCGATCTCGGCCGGCTCGAGGTCGAAGGCCTCGATGCCGCCGGCCTCGATGAGCGCGACGACGCCGAACGGCTTGACCGTCGAGCGCAGGGTCACGACCCGGTCCGGGTCACCGAGCTGCCGGATGATCCGGCCGGACGCATCGGCCTCGACGATGTCCCCGCGGTGGACGCTCTCCTCGATGCCGTCGCGCAGCTGGCGGACGAGGATCGGCGTCTCGCGTCCGCGCTTGGCGGGTCGGGCAGCGGTCGCTCGCTGGCGAGGCGTCGTCGTGGTCACTCGGCGAGGATACCGCGGCATCGGCGCGCGGCGGTCACGCGTGGGCGCGTTCCTCCAGCCGGCGGCGGTCCGTGGTCTCGAGCTGGAAGGTGGAGTGGTCGATGTCGAAGTCGCCCGACAGACAGCGGCACAGCTCGTCGAGGACGGCCGGCGGATCAGCCCCGGGTTCGATGACGACGTGGGCCGAGACCACGTTCATCCCGCTGGTGATCGTCCAGGCGTGCAGGTCGTGGACGTCGGCCACGCCTGGGGCGTCGAGGATGTGCTGCCGGACCTCGTCGAGGGGCAGGCCCTTGGGTGACGCCTCGAGCAGGATGTCGACGGCCTCGCGCAGCAGACGCAGCGTGCGCGGCAGGATGAGCACGCCGATGGCGATCGAGGCCAGGGCGTCGATGGGTGTCCAGCCGGTCACGGCGATGACGATCGCGGCGATGACGACCATCACGCTGCCCAGCAGGTCGCCCATCAGCTCCAGGTAGGCGCCACGCATGTTGAGGCTGTCGCGCTGCGGCGCGTGGAGCAGCAGCATCCCGATCAGGTTGCCGACGCCGCCGATGACGGCGACGACCAGCATCGTCCCGGTGGCGATGTCCGGGCGGCGAGTCGATCCGCCGGATGGCCTCGACGATGACGATCGTCGCGATGGCCAGCAGCAGGACGGCGTTGAGCACGGCGGCGAGGATCTCCAGCCGCAGGTACCCGAACGTGCGGTCCTTGCTCGCCGGGCGGCCGGCGAACCACATCGCGCCGAGGGCAAGCCCGATGCCGACCGTATCGGTCAGGACGTGGCCGGCGTCGGCGAGCAGGGCCAGGCTGCCGCTCATGACCGCACCGACCGCCTCGATGGCGAGGACGGCCAGGGTGATGACGAACACGGCCACGAGGCGATCGCGATGGGCGCGCGAGGCGTGCATGGCCGCATTGTCATCGACGGGCGTGGAACCTGGGGCGATGCATCGCTCGTGGCGACGATGGACTCCTGCTACCCTCCGCGCGATGCGCCACACGGGGATCGCTCGTCCGGCTGCCCTCATCGCCCTCGCCGTCGGGCTGGTCGCCTGCGCGCCGGGCTCGCAGTCCGGCCGGATCGAGCGCCGCGGCCTCGGCGCCGACGCCCCGCCCGACCGTCACCGCGTCCCCGACGCCGGCGGCCCACGAGGCGGCGATCGAACGCTTCGTCGCCCTTGCCACCGGCGGCGAGCTGACCTACCGGATCGCCTACCGCGGTGACGCCCGCGCGTCGACCGACGTCCTCCCGGTCACCGGCACGCTCGACGTATCCGGGACGGACTTCGCCTCGTCGATGACCTACGACTTCTCCGAGGAGTACCAGGGCCTCGGATCGTTCAAGGTCCAGGTCCGCGGCGTGGGCGACGAGGGCTGGATCAAGCGACCGGGCAAGCTGTGGGCCGCGATCAAGGGCTACGGCCTCCACCACTCGGCCGTGCCGTTCAAGGCCGTCGAGGAGGTCGGCGACGTGACGTATCTCGGACCGGACACGGTCGACGGCCAGGCCGTCCATCGGATCTCCGTCCCGGGCGCGGTGATCATCCACCCGAACACGATCCCGTTCGACATCGTCAAGGAGGAGGTCGACGCGACCACGCTCGAGGTCGCCATCGACGACGACGGCCTGCCGCACATGGGGACGTGGTCGCTGCGCGGGCAGGCGCGGGTCGGTGCCGGCGTGGGCCAGCTCCAGCGGGTCATCTACGAGCTCGACCTCGTGTTCTCCAAGGTCGGCGACGCGATCACGATCGAGCGCCCCTGAACCAGCGTCCAGCTGTCGGTCCTGCTCGATCCGTGTCCGGGGAGATGGCTATGGTTAGCGCGCGCCGGGAGGGTGACGCGGCCAAGCCCTGAGGAGGCAACGTGGGACAGCGACCGGGCGCTCGGCTGTCGCGACTCCCGCCGTTCGTCACCGACCTGTTCGTCTCTCCGACCGCGCGCGGCGGCCTCCTCGCCGGCTCAGCGGCGCTGTTCGCGGCGGCCCTCGACCCCAAGGTCTACGGTCCGTCGCTGCCGTCCGTGCAGGCCGCGATCCGCGAGCGTCCGGACCTCGAGGCGCTCGTCCTGCTGGCGGCCCTTGGCGGCTCGTCCCTGCTGCTGTTGGGCGGTGCCGTGGGGGACTCGATGCGGGCGCGGAAGCTGATCGTCGGTGGCCTTGCGGTCGTCCTTGGAACGGCCATCGTGAGCCTCCTGGTGTCCGGCCGGTCCCGTCTTCTTGGGCTCCCGGCTGGTCGCGCATGGCGGCGCAGCATTCGTCATCCCGGCGTCCCTCGCCCTGGTCGCGACGAGCTACCACGGCATCACCCGCGCGACGGCGATCGGCGTGGCCTACGGCGCGTACGGCGCGGGCGTGGCGGTCGCGCCGATCCTGCTGCAGGTCATCCCCGGCGTGCGCGTCCCGGCCTTCGCCGCAGTGATCGCCGCCTGCCTCATCGCCCTGTGGCTTGGCCGCACCCGGATCGTCGACCTGCCTCGGACGGTCGGCCCCTCGCGACGCTACGTGGTGGGGATCGCGGTCTGGGCGTTCGGGATCATCTGCCTGACGGTCGGACTCACCTGGGTCGCGGTGCCGTGGGATGACCCGCTGCGTCTGGCCATGATCATCGGAGGACTCCTCGTCCTCGGCCTGGCCGTCGCATTTGACCGTTGGCGATCCGGCAGGCCGGCCGATCGCCATCCGGATCGATCGACGGCCGGCGGCGGTGGCCGTCATCATCGGCGTCCTGCTCGGCATCGCCCAGGCAGCTCCGATGATGCAGCTGCCGCTCTACTTCCAGGTCGTCGAGCGGGTCAGCCCGTTCCTGGCGGTCGTCGCCCTTGTCCCGCTGTTCGGGGCGCTGATCCTGGCCGGGCCGATCGCCGGCTTCCTGCTCTCGCGCGCGTCGCCGCGCCGGCTCGTCGGTGCTGGCGCGATCGTGGTCGGGGCGGGCAACCTGCTCCTGGCGGTGACCGTCTCAGCATCGGGCGGCTACGTCTTCTTCGTCGTCCCGTGTCTGCTCGTCGGGGCGGGCTACGTCATCGCGACGACGGTGCGGACGGCGATCATCTTCAGCAGCGTGCCGCGCGGGCTGCCGGCGACCGCCGCCGCGCTCAACGAGGCGTCGATCTCGGTCGGCGCAAGGATCGGGATCGTCCTCGTCACCGCTCTCGTCGCCAACGCCGCGCTGGCGTCCTACACCGCAAGCCTCGGCGGGCTATCGCCGACGGACGCCACAGCCGCGATCGACGCCTTCCGGCAAGTCTTGATCGCCGTCGGGACGCCGTCATGGCACCAGGTCGCCGAGACGGTCACCGCGGTCGATGCAGCCCCCTATCGCGAGGCCTTCGCGGTCGGCGTGTCGACCGCCCTGGCCGCGAGCGGCGTCGTGGTCGTGATCGGCGGCGCGATCGCGTGGGTCGCGCTTGGGCGACGAGACCCCCTCGCGACCGTCTACGAGCACCGCGACGAACGGTCGGAGGCCGTCAACCCGACGATCTGACGCTGCGTGCCTGGAGCGCGATCAGGGTCGCGGGATTGCGACCAGCTCGTCGCGCTCGTAGTCGGTCACCCAGGCCCGATCCGCCGTCAGGCGGACACCCGCCGGCAGCGACACGGGCGTGTCCGACAGGACGGCCCCGGACTCGAGGTCGACGGCGATGACCGCGCCGACCCGGCCCGGCTTCCGGACGGCGATCCAGGCTTCGCCCGCGTCGACGTCGACGTCGAGCGCGAGGATCTCGTCGACGCCGTCGAGCGCGATCCGGCGGGCGACCTCGTCCGTCGCGGGATCGATCGCCCAGAGCTCGTCGGGCCTCGCGCCCCACACGAGCCCACCCTCGACCGCGAGTGGGATCCCGCCGCCGGTCTCGATATCGGCCCCGACGGTGGCGTCGGGTCCGCCGAGGCGGTGGACCGGGGTCCGATCGCCGGAGACCCACGCCGACCCGTTGCCGGCCACGAGGTCCATGTGCGCGTCCTGATCGACGTGGACCGCGACCGAGCCCGTGATGCGGTGGTCCGCGGCTTCGATCCGGGTGACCTCGCCGGTCTTCTGGAGCGCCCACAGCTGCTCGCCGTCGAGCCCGAGACCGCCGATCGGACCGAGCGCGATCCCGGACACGGACCCGCTCGCGGCATCCACCTTGACGATGTCCTCCCCCACCCCACCGGTGGCGTAGCGGCCGACGTAGACCGTCTCGTCGGGGCCGGCGATCACCTGTTGCCCACCGGTGCCGATGTCGATGGTCCGGATCACCTCGCCGGTCAGCAGGTCGACCTCGGCGAGACCGCCGCTGTCCGTCAGGACCACCCACGCGCGATCCCCGTCGAGATCGATGCCCAGCGGCCCATCGCCGTCGAGCGCGATGCGCGCGACGTCGTCGGTGCTGGCTGATGGCGAGGCGACGGCGGTCGTCGGCGCGGTCGTCGGCGGTGTCGAGGGTGCCGACGAGGCAGCGCACGCGCCGAGCGACGTGCCGACGCACGACAGGAGAATGAGCGACGCGGCGATCCGGACCGTTCGCATGGGCAGGCCTCCGACGACGGGTGGCGGTCTCGCCCCAGACGGGTCGACCGTCCGGCGGGTTCCGCGTGCAGCCTAGAAGTCGCGGCGCCCCTCGAACGAGGCCTCGACCCCAGGGCGCGTCAGCTGATAGAGCGCCAGGCGATGGCCGCCCGGGCCGGTGAATGCGCGGACCGGTCCCTGCGGGATCTCGAGCGCATGGGCGCCGCTCCAGCCACGTGCCCGCAGCTCGTCCGCGGCCGCCTCGAGGTCGGGGACGCGATACACGAGCACGGAACGTCGCCCTCGAGGTGTCCAGCCAGGAGGAGGCGCGGTGGCTCCTCCGTCAGCGCGACCATCGCGACGCGCGTCCCCATCCCGTCGATCGCGAAGACGCATCGACCACCGAGCACGTCGGTGAAGAACGCCAGATCCGCCGCGACGTCGCGACTCGGCATGTACACGTAGTCGAGCTGCTCGAACATCGCCGCCGAAGCGTACGCCGTGGATCGCCACTGGCACGGGAACGAATTGGCTGACGGCGACGCCATCGGCGATCGAGCGCGACCGCCCAGGTCGCGCCGCTCTCCAGCCAGAGGCGACCGTCGGGCCGACCCGGCTCCTCGTCGTTGCCGGTCGGGACGTCAGCCGGGCAGGCGCACGTCGACCCACACGAGCCGGTGGTCTGACGAGGGGACGGGGAAGCCCGACCCGGTCAGGCGCACGAGCGGGTCGTCGGCGGTGGGCCAGAAGATCCCCGACCCCTTGACCTTGACGCCGTCACTCGGCAGGACATAGTCGGCGCGCAGGTTGCCGGGACCGCTGCAGGGCGGGAAGGCAGGGGTGTCGCAGAAGTCCGCCGTGTCGTATCGCGGGTTCCCGATGTGGTCGTCGTTGAGCGCGCCCTGGACCTTGGCCCAATAGCTGCCGCCATCGCTCGCCGGTGCGAGCTTGTGGTTGACGGCCGGGTGATCGAGGAGCTGCTGGGCCGAGCCCGGGATGCTGTCGCCGTCGACCGGGTCGGAGTTCTGGTCGCCGGCGATGACGAAGTGCGCGTCGTCCTCGAGGCCGCCGGTGCCACCTTCGTCATCGTAGATGTAGTCGGAGGGCTCGCCCGGCGTGATGTAGTCGGCCCACAGCCGGATCTCGTCGGCGTTGCGGGTGCCGTTGCGGTCCTCCGGCCCATCGAAGACCGGCGGTGTCGGGTGGCTGACCAGGAAGTGCACGGTCGTCGCCGTCGATGTCGACCGGGACATCCCAATGGCTCTTCGACGAGAGCGGGAAGATGGCCAGCTCGGCGGCGCTGTACCAGTCATGGGGCGCGGCCGTGGTCGGATCGTCCGGCAGCCGGGCGCCGGGCATGTCCTTCCACAGGAAGTGCTGGAACGTGCGGACATCGTCGACGAGGATCGGGTGCTGCGAATACACGACCATGCCGAACTGGCCGGGGAACACGCCGAACCCCAGCGAGTCGTCGCCGTAGAGGGTTGTCGCCGGGCGTCGTGTCGATGACGCCGTTGTTGTTGAGGTCGAAGCCACTGGAGATGCCGGTGTTCGACGGCGCGACGAAGGCGTACGGGTACTCGATCGGCGCAGCGTCGCCGTGGGCGACCTCGAGGTAGTTGTCCCGGAAGGCCTCGACGAGCGGGCCGTCCGGGGCTGCCACGGTCGGCGCGTAGAAGTCGAACTCGTTGATGAGCAGCACCTCCGGCCGGGTCCTCTGGATGATCTCGGCCACGGCGTCCGCCTGGGCGTTGCCAGGCGCCGACAGGTCGGCCAGCGCCTGTCCAGCCGCTCCGCGGTTCAGCGATGCGTTGAACGTCGCGAATTGCACGCTGTCCGGCGCCGCCGAGACGGCGGGGATCGATACCGCAGCGGCGGCGAGGATCGTGAGCGCGAGGCTGGCGCGGAATACGCGGCCTCGAGGGTTCCCTGGTCGCATGGGGCGCCTCCACGTTCTTGGCCACGCACCGGGATGGGGCACGGGCGATCGGGTGCTCAACGTGCGTCCTCGAGGTTAGTCCGGCGTCATCGAACCATCAACCACGTGCCATATCGCATCACCGGTCTGGTCCTGCGGCGTCCAGCACGGGGAGCCCACCGATGGCCTACCCGAGCGCGTCGCGGCGGCGTGTCAGGAAGGCGGTCTCGGCGCTGTTGCCGGCCAGCTCGATGGCCCGGTCGTATGCCGCGCGCGACTGGTCGCTGCGGTCCAGCCGGCGGAGCAGGTCGGCGCGGGTCGCGTGGTAGGCGTGGTAGCCGGCCAACGGATCCGCGAGGCGGTCGACGGTCGCCAGGGCGACCGCCGGGCCGTCGAGCTCGGCGACCGCGATGGCCCGGTTGAGGGCGACGACCGGCGAGGGGTCGAGGCGGACGAGCTGGTCGTAGAGGGCGACGATCTGCCACCAGTCGGTCTCGGTCGCGTCGCGGGCGGAGGTATGGACGGCGTTGATCGCGGCGAGGATCTGGTAGCGACCCGGAGGCACCCCGCTGGCGAGGCGCTCGCGCACCAGCCGATGACCCTCGGCGATCAGCGCCGGGTCCCAGGCGCTGCGGTCCTGCTCGTCGAGGGGGATCAGTTCGCCGCCCCCCGAGACGCGCGCGGTGCGGCGGGCGTCCGTGAGGAGCATCAGCGCCAGGAGCCCGGCCACCTCACCATCCTCCGGCAGGAGCGCACGGATCAGGCGGGTGAGCCGGATCGCCTCCGCGGTCAGCTCGTGGCGGATCGGGTCCGCCTCGGGGCCGGTCGCCAGGTAGCCCTCGTTGAAGACGAGGAAGAGGACGCCGAGGACGCCGGAGACGCGCACCGGGAGATCCTCCGCGGACGGCACGCGATACGGGATGCGAGTCGCCTTGATCTTGGCCTTGGCCCGGGTGATCCGCCGGCCCATGGCGTCTTCCTGGACCAGGAACGCATGGGCGATCTCGGGCACGGTCAGTCCGCCGACCATGCGCAGCGTCAGCGCCACGCGGGTCTCCATCGCGAGCGCCGGGTGACAGCAGGTGAAGATCAGCCGGAGGCGATCGTCGTCGATGGCCCCGAGCGGCTCGGGCGAGTGGTCGTCGACCGACATCTGCGCCTCCCGCTGCTTGTCGTCGCGCTTGTGCTCGCGCCGGATCCGGTCGATGGCCTTGCGGTTGGCCGTGGTGGTCAGCCAGCCGCCCGGGTTGGGGGGCACGCCATCGGTCGGCCACCGCTCGACGGCGGTCGCGAACGCCTCGGCTGTTGCCTCCTCGGCGATGTCGAGATCCCCGAAGCGCCTCGTCAGGGCAGCGACGACCCGCGCCCACTCCTCGTGGTGGGCTCGGGCGATCGCCTCCCCGACGTCGATCACGCTCTCCGGGCTCCTCGCTCAGGCCGTAGGTTCGTCCCATCCGCGCAACCGCCGACCTCCCGCATCGTTTCGAAGGAGGACCTCGGCGACTTGGTCAGCAGGAACCTCGGGCAGCAGCTCGAAGACCTGTTGTGCGCAGCGACAGGCGACGGCGATCTTGGCCGCCCATTCGATCGCCGCCTCGCGCGTGGCCACGTCGACGACCACAAATCCGCCAAGGTGCTCCTTGGTCTCCGGATACGGGCCGTCGGTGACCGTCCCGTCGGTCGCCACCACGCTCGGGTCCTGGTGCTCCAGCCCGGCCCCGAAGACCCACACCCCGGCGTCCCTGGCTTCCTGGACCACGGCCTGGGAGTCCCTCGCCACGTCGGGCAGGTCCTCTTCGGGGAAGACCATGTCGCCGTCATCGAACGCGATCAGGTACTGCGTCATCTCGGATCGTCTCCTTTCGTCGGATGGCCGCCTCGGTCGGGCTGCCGCTCATCTCTCCTACGAACGCGTCCGCGCCGTTCCGACACCGCCATCGCGGATGTCGATCACGCGCCCTCACCCAGGAGCGGCCGCAATTCGACCTTTCGGTTGCACGCCTTCGACCCCATGGTGGCGAGCTTGAGCGCCACGTCGAGGTCCGGCGCCTACAGGACCCAGAAGCCGGCAAGGTACTCCTTCGATTCCACGAACGGCCCGTCGGTGATCACCGCCTCTTCACCCCGGTTGTCGATGACCGTGGCCGTATCCGGCGACCCGAGGCCGGCGGCGAAGACCCAGTGGCCATCGGCCTGGAGCCGGTCGTTGAACGTGTCGATGGCAGCCATCTCGTCCTCGGTGGCGAGGCCGGCTGTGTCGTCGATCACGGAAACCAGGTACTGCATCTCGAATATCTCCATCGGTCGTCGGACGCCCCTCGTGGGCGGCCCTTCACCATCACTACGAACGATTCTGCCTCGTTCCGACACCACCCCCGGATCCGCGGTCACGTCGTGGCCGTCAGCGTGGCGGTCGCGACCCCGTACGAGGTACCTTCGCGCCTCATGCTGACCAGGAGTCGTGATGACTGACCGATCGGTCGTGATCGCGGGCGGCGGACCGACGGGGCTCATGCTCGCAGGCGAACTGGCGCTGGCGGGCGTGGACGTCGCCGTCGTCGAGCGCCGACCCGACCAGGGACTCTCCGGGGCCCGGGCGCTCGGGATCTCCTCGCGCACCATCGAAGTGCTCGACCAGCGCGGCATCGCGGAGCGATTCCTCTCGGCGGGGCAGACGGCGCAGATCACGGGCTTCGCCGTCACCCGATTGGACATCAGCGACTTCCCGACCCGGTCGGCGACGGGACGCCGCGGGGCCTGACGGAGGCGCTGTCGACCTGGTTCGGTCCGCCGACGAACCGCTAGGGCGCGACAGCGGTCGACGATCTCACACGCTGCGACCCGACGGGATGCCGAGGCGGGCGGCCATGACCACCAGGTCCGGCAGGGAGTCCGCGTGCATCTTGCGCATCACCTGGCCGCGGTGCGCCTTCACCGTGATCTCGCTGATGCCGAGTTCGCCGCCGATCTGTTTGTTCAGGAGCCCGGCGACGACCAGCGCCATCACCTCGCGCTCGCGCGGCGTCAAGATCGCATAGTCGCTCGCAGCGCTCGCATCTCCGAGTCGCAGCTCGAGGCTAGAGCGACTGCGCTCGACGGCGCTCGCGACGGCATCCAGCAGCACATCGTCGTCGAACGGCTTCGTCAGGAACTCGACGGCGCCGGCCTTCATGGCCGACCGACATCGGCACGTCGCCATCGCCGGTGATGAAGATGATCGGCACTCGTTCCGGTCGGCGAGCTGCTGCTGCAGCCCAAGGCCATCGAGCCCCGGGAGGTCCGACATCCAGGATGAGACAGCTGGGAACGACCGCGCGCGGTGCGCCAGGAAGTCCTGCGCCGACGTCGAACAGCTCGCGGCCGCCAACCCGCGCGCCGATCAGCAGCTCCAGTGATTCGCGGACCGAGACGTCGTCGTCAACGACGTAAACGATCGGGCCGTCCGAGCAAGGTGACGGCCTCGATCGATCGGGAGGTCGGAGCGATCGAGTATAGGCTCGTGTCCGCGGGCCACCCCCGCGCCGGTCGTCGCTGGCCGTCCGCGAGCGCGCAATCAAGCGCCTCGAGCAGGGCTGCCTCGCTGAACGGCTTGAACAGACACTCGACGGCCCGGAGGCGAGGAGACGCGGTCGCACGGTCTCGGTCTCGCTGCGCGGTGATGAAGACGATCGGGATCTCGGGCCGCCGCCGCGCGAGTTCCTGCTGCAGCTCGGGGCCGGACATCCCGGGCATCGCGATATCGAGGAGCAGACAGCGTGTCTCCTCGAGCCGATCCGAGGCCAGGAAGGCCTCGGCCGACGAGAAGGCCTCGACGGCGTAACCGACCAGCCGCAACAGGTCCGGCAATGACTCGCGGACGGAGATGTCGTCGTCGACGATCGAGACGAGCGGGCGCTCGCCGGTCACAAGGTGCCCGATGAGCGTGGCCGCGTCGGGGACGGTCGCCGACGACGCCGGGGATGGAGAACGAGAAGGTGGTGCCGGGCCCGTCAGCGTTCGGCTCGGCCCAGAGGCGCCCCTGATGGCGCTCGATGATCGAGCGACTGACGAAGAGACCGATCCCCATGCCGCCGCTCTTCGTCGTGAAGAACGCATTGAACAGTTTGTCGAGCGTCGGGATCGACGCCCACGCCGGTGTCTCGCACGCTCAGCCGCACGCGATCGTCGTCCTCCCGCTCGGTCCGGATGAGCAGGCGCCGCGGCCGATCGTTGACATCCGCCATCGCATCGGCGGCGTTGCGAAGCAGATTCAGGATGACCTGCTGGAGCTGGATGCGGTCGCCGGCGACGGTCGGGAGATCGGCGTCGAGCTCCGACTGCAGGACGATGCGCTGGCGCTGGAGCTCGGTCGCCGACAGCGCGATCACCTCCCGGGTGGCCTCGTTGAGGTCGAGCGCATCGAGCGTGAACTCCTTCTTGCTGAAGAGCGTCGCGCAACCGTGGCGATGACATCGGCGGCACGGTTGCCATCGCGGATCGTCCGCCGGGCCGTCTCCCTCGCGCCATCGATATCGGGCTGCTCACCATCGAGCATGCGCAGGCAGGTGCTGGCGTTGGTGATGATGCCCGACAGTGGCTGGTTCACCTCGTGCGCGATCGACGCGGTCAAGGCGCTCAGCGTCGTCGCTCGCGCCACGTGGGCGAGGTCTGAGCGGGCGCGGTCCAACGCGTCCTCGGCGAGCGACACGATCGGTCACGTCCTGGATGGCGCCGATGAACAGCGGACGGCCGGCGACGCGCTCGATCAGGTGACCGACGGCGTGGACGTGCTTCACCCTCCCACTCGCTGGGACGATGCGAAAGACCTGGTCGAAGTCCACCCCGCCGAGTGAGCGAGTGAAGTCGGAATCGAACTTGGCCAGGTCGTCCGGATGGATGATGTCCCGCACCGCCTGGACGGAGATCTTCGTCGACGGGCTCGATCTCGAAGATCCGATAGAGCTCGTCGGACCAGATGTGCTCGTCGACCACGATGTCGGCGGTGAAGTTGCCCGTCTTGCTCAGGCGCTGCGCGTCGGCGAAGCTGTCGTAGGCCCGCCTGAGCTCGGCCTCGGCCCGCTTGCGATCCTCGATGTCCGTGTTGACGCCATACCACTTGACGATCGCGCCGTCGGCGTCGCGCAGCGGGCTCGTCCGGAACAGGAACCACCGGTACTCCCCGTCGTGGCGACGGAGCCGTGCCTCGGCCTCGCCCGGCGCGGCCGGACGCCATGATCTGCTCCCAGGTCGCCGCCAGGCCGGTCATGTCATCAGGGTGGACGGCGGCGCTCCAGCCCCAGCCGCTCGCCTGCTTCCGACGAGAGGCCGATGAAGTCCAGGTAGTGCCGGTTGAAGAAGTCGGCACTCCCATCCGGCCCGGCCGACCAGACCAACGCCGGGATCACGTCGATGATGAGCTCGAGACTCCGCTCGCTCGCCAAGAGAGCCTCCTCGGCGTATTCGCCATCGTCGAAGTCGATGAAGGGTCTTTCGAGGTCTCCATCATGCGGCTTCGGCGTGCGCGCGGGTATACGTGGCCGCAGTGTGAGCGGCCTGGCCGACGCCGTCGATCAGACCTTGGTATCGGGTGGCTGGTCGGCGTCGAGGGGGGCGGCTTGACGGTGAGGTGCGCGAGGATCGATACGAAGGTATCGCCCGATACGTTCGTCTGATCGACTGGCCGCCTCCGACGCGGTTCGATAGGCGCAGGGATCTGCTGGAGATCGCCGAGCGGACGAAGCGACCGCGCCGTGTTCGGGTCGTTCGTCGCACGAAGCGGAGGGCCTCATGAGCACAGCCGTTGCCACCCAGGCGGAGATCCGGTCGTTCACGATCGAGATCCCGGGGAACAGATCGACGACCTGCGCCGGCGCATCGCGGCGACGCGCTGGCCCACCAAGGAGCTCGTTGACGATCGGTCGCAGGGCGTCCAGTCGGCGACGGTCGCAGGCACTCGCCCGCTACTGGGCGACCGATTACGACTTCGGGCGGATCGAGGCGAGGCTGAACGCGCTCCCGCAGTTCACGACCGAGATCGACGGGGTCGAGATCCACTTCATCCACGTCAGGTCGCGGCACGAGAACGCGCTGCCGCTGATCATGACGCACGGCTGGCCCGGCTCGGTCATCGAGCTGCTCGAGACCGTCGGTCCGCTGACCGACCCGACCGCCCACGGCGGCGCGCGCCGAAGACGCATTCCACCTGGTGCTGCCGTCCCTGCCCGGCTACGGGTTCTCCAGTGAGCCGACCGAGCTCGGCTGGGACGCCGCCCGCACCGGACGCGCGTGGGCGGAGCTGATGGACCGCCTCGGCTACACCCGCTACGTCGCCCAGGGCGGCGACGTCGGTGCCCTCGTCACGGACCTGATGGGCCGCCAGGCGGTCGAGGGTCTGGCCGGCTACCACCTGAACCTGCTCACGGCGGTGCTCGCGATCGGCGATCACCTGCCCAAGGAATCCGAACAGGAACGCGCAGCGGCCGAGACGGTCGCGACGTTCAGGCAGGACGGCTTCGGTTACTTCCTCGAGATGGCGACGCGGCCACAGACGATCGGCTACGCCCTGCTGGATTCACCGGTCGCGCTGGCGGCATGGCTGCTCGACCACGACACGGACAGCTACTACAAGATCTCCCGCGCGTTCGTCGACGGCGAGCCCGTGGGCAGCTCACCCGGGACAGCATCCTCGACAACATCACGCTGTACTGGCTGACCGGCACCGCGGCGTCGGCCGCCCGGTCGTACTGGGAGGACGCACGAGCGCTGGCCGCAGCGCTCGCGAGCGGCCAGCCTCCTCCGCCGGTCACCGTGCCGGTCGGCTTCACGACGTTCCCCGGCGAGATCTGGGCGTCGCCGCGGAGCTGGGTCGAGGCGGTCTACCCCGGCCTCGCCTACTTCAACGAGGCCGACAAGGGCGGCCACTTCGCCGCCTGGGAGGAGCCGCAGCTCTTCACCGACGAGGTGCGGGCCGCGTTCAGCGCACTGCGCTAGCGACGCGCGACGGACGCAACGGCCGGACGGCGTGGCTCCCCGCCGTCGTCCGGCCCGCGACTGACGGCGAGGCTGCCACTCGCCAGGAGGAGATGAGCACCATGCGCGCCTTGCACGCCTACGCCAAGAGCGACCCTTCACGACTGGTCTACGAGGAGGCGCCCGTTCCCACGCTGGCCCCGGCGACGTCCTGTCCGCGTGCACGCCAGTGGCGTCAGCCCGGGCGAGCTCGACTGGCCCGGCGATTTGGCTTCGACCACGACGGCACGCCCGCGGACGCCCCCGATCGTCCCGGGCCACGAGGTCTCGGGTGTCGTGGACACGGTCGGGACAGCTGCAGCGGGCCTCGCCGTCGGGATGAGGTGTTCGGGCTACATCGACGTCCGGCGTGACGGTGCCGACGCGGAGTACGTGGCGGCTCGCGCCGACGAGCTGGTCCCGAAGCCGGGCACGCCTCACCCACGCGCAGGCCGCGGCCGTCCCGCTGTCGGCGCTGACCGCCTGGCAGGCGCTCTTCGAGCACGGCGACTCGCAACGCGGTCAGCGCGTGCTGGTCCATGGCGGGGCCGGCGGCGTCGGCTCGTTCGCGGTCCAGTTCGCCCGATGGCGAGGGCGCCCACGTCACGGCGACCAGCTCGGCACGCGACGCCGAACTGGTCCGGGAGCTCGGCGCCGACGAGGTGATCGACTACCGGACGCAGCGCTTCGAGGACATCGTCGCCGACCTCGATCTCGTGTTCGACACGGTCGGCGGCGAGACATGGGAGCGGTCGTGGAACGTGCTGCGGCCGGGCGGCCGCCTCGTGTCGATCGCCGTGCCGCGTCCTCCGGAGCGCGAGGCGCGTGACGGGCGACGTGCCATCTGGTTCGTCGTCGAGCCTGACCGCGAGCAGCTGCGTGAGATCGGCCGGAGGATCGACGCCGGGCAGGTGCGACCCGATCGTGTCGGACGTCCTTCCGCTCGAACGAGGGCTCGAGGCGTACGGACCCGGTCGCCGGAGTGGCGGGCCCGGCAAGGTCGTCTTGCTCGTGGCTGGCTCGCTCGAGACCGAAGCCGAGGCCTCGCTGTCACGGAACCGACCGACCGCGGCAGCCCGATGAGCCTCGAACGCTCTCGCGTCCACGTCAGACAGCGCCCCGATGCGAGGGGCATGCACCGCACCAGGAGGCACTGACATGTCGACCACCGCCCCCACACGAGCGCCGGCCGTCTCAGCGAGCGAGATCGATCCGGCCCTTCGTGGTCAATATCCCGCAGGAGGCAGCTCGACGACCTTCGCCGACGGCTCGCGGCGACGAACTGGCCCGAGAAGGAGACGGTCCCGGACCAATCCCAGGGCGTACCGCTCGCGATGATCCAGAAGCTCGCGCGGTACTGGGCGACGGACTACGACTGGCGCACTTGTGAGGCGAGGTTGAACGCCCTGCCACAGTTCATCACCGAGATCGATGGACTCGACATCCACTTCATCCACGTTCGTTCCAGCCACGACGGACGCGTTGCCCCTCATCGTCAATCACGGGTGGCCCGGGTCGATCATCGAGCAGCTGAAGCTCATCGACCGACTGACCGACCCCACGGCACACGGCGGGAGCGCGCGGACGCGTTCCACGTCGTCATCCCGTCGATGCCGGGCTACGGCTTCTCCGGCAAGCCGACCAGCACCGGCTGGGGCCCCGAGCGCATGGGCCGGGCCTGGGCAAACCTGATGCAGCGCCTCGGCTACGACCGCTACGTCGCCCAGGGCGGCGACTGGGGAGCGTTCGTCGTCGACCAGATGGGCCTGCAGGCACCTGCGGGATTACTCGCCATCCACACGAACATGCCGGCCACCGTTCCCGGCGGACGTCAACGAAGCGGCTCTGGCCGGCGACCCGCCACCGGCCGGGCTCTCGGGCGCGGAGCGACGCGCCTACGAGCAACTGATCAGGACCTTCAAGCAGGTCGAGTACGCACGGATGATGGCCGACGCGCCCGCAGACCTTGTACGGCATCGCGGATTCACCGGTCGGTCTGGCCGCCTGGCTGCTCGACCATAACGACGCAGACGGCCAGCCGGCCGCGGCCGTCGTGGCTGCCCTGGGCCGTACGGCGAGCGCCACGGGCGAACTGACGCGTGACGAGATCCTGGACAACATCACGCTGTACTGGCTCACCAACACCGGGATCTCGGCGTCGCGCCTCTACTGGGAATACAAGGGGGGCTTCTTCGACGCCAAGGGCGTCTCCATCCCCGTCGCAGTGACCGTCTTTCCGGGCGAGCAATACCAGGCGCCGCGAAGCTGGGCGGAGCGGGCCTATCCCAACCTCATCTACTTCAACGAAGTCGACCGCGGCGGCCACTTCGCCGCTTGGGAGGAGCCGCAGCTCTTCAGCGAGGAGCTGCGCGCAGCCTTCCGGTCGGTACGGTAGCCGTCGATCCGACGGTTGCATCCCCACCCGTTCGAGCGTCACCGATGGAGGCCAGGAATGATCGATGAGGGGAAGATCGCCGACGGTGCGGAAGGCGGGCAGACGCAGCCCGCGCCGCCCACCAGCGCTGGGCTCCTCCGCACGCTCGCTCACCGCCTGGCGGCGAGACCGGCCGAGTTGCCCGTCGAGGGCCGGCTGGCCCCGTTCGAGCGCGCGACCGGCTGGCTCAACTCCGAGCCGTTGACGCCCGAGGGCCTCCGTGGCCGAGTCGTCCTCGTCGACTTCTGGACCTACACCTGCATCAACTGAATCCGCACACTGCCGTACGTCCGGGCGTGGGCCGCGAAGTACGCGGACGCCGGCCTGACCATCGTCGGCGTCCACACGCCCGAGTTCGGCTTCGAGCGAGACCTCGACAACATCGTCGCGCAGACGCGCGGTTCGGCATCGAGTACCCGGTCGCGATCGACAGCGACTACGGCGTGTGGCAGCGCGTTCGCCAACCACTTCTGGCCGGCGGTCTACCTCGCCGATGCCGAGGGCCGCATCCGCTTCCACCACTTCGGCGAGGGCGAGTACGCGATGACCGAGATGGCGATCCAGCAGCTGCTGCTCGACGCCGGCGCGCAGAACGTCGACCAGGATCTCGTCGACGGTGGAGCCGCGCGGGCTCGAGGTGGCGGCCGAGTGGGCGACGTCCGATCGCCCGAGACGTACCTCGGCTACGGGCAGGCCACGGGGTTTGCGTCAGACGCCATCGCGCCGCTTCGACGAGCTCCACGGCTATGCCGGCTCCACGCCGGCTGCCCCTCAACCACTGGGAGCTGGCCGGGACCTGGACGGTCGCCCGGCACGCAGCATCCTCGCCGAGCCCGGCGGACGGATCGCGTTCCGGTTCCACGCCCGCGACGTGAACCTCGTCATGGGCCCGGCGACACAAGGGGACGTCGATCCCGTTCCGCGTCCTGCTCGATGGCGAGCACGCGGATGGCGCGCACGGGACGGACGTCGACGGCGACGGCACGGAGTGGTCGGCGGAACAGCGCACCTACCAGCTGATCCGCCAGACCGGGCCGATCATCGAGCGCACGTTCGAGATCGAGTTCCTCGATGCCGGCGTCGAGGTCTACTGCTTCACCTTCGGCTGAGGGCGGATCGATGACCGTCGTCCTCCCGGCCTCCGGGGTGGGCACGCAGGCCGTGCCTGATGTTGCCGCGAGCCCGCTGGTGGTGCCGAACACGCTGTGGCAGGCCAGTGACCCGGCGGCCTACAGAGGCGGTCAACAAAGCGAGATCACCCACCTCGCGGACTTCGAGGCGAGCGGCGAGGGCCGGCGCGACAACGCCCGCTGGTCCGGCGCCGCTCGAGGTCATCCCATCACGAGCGGACGTCATGCTCGACCTCATCCGGGTCAACAGCCTGTGGCCACTGCTGTCGGGGCTCGCCTGCTGTGCCATCGAGATGATCTCGGCGGCGACCAGCAAGAACGACATGGACCGCTGGGGCATGTTCCCGTTCCGGGCGAGTCCGCGCCAGGCGGATGTCCTCATCGTCGCCGGCACCTGCACGACGAAGATGGCGGGACCCCTGATCCGGCTGTGGGAGCAGATGCCCGGAGCCCAAGTGGTGCATCGCCCTTGGGGACTGCACCTGCTCAGGGGGTCGCTACAAGCGGAGCTACTCGACCATCCAGGGCATCGATCGGATCATGCCGGTCGACGTCCTCATCCCCGGCTGCCCGCCGCGGCCGGAGGCACTCATCTACGGGATGATGAAGCTCCAGCAGCTGATCAAGGATCGCCGCGGTCATTGGCCGGATCGAGCGATCGGGCCGACGGTACCCGGACGACATCTAGAACGCACGGGTAACCACGGAGGCGAAGGGAGCCTGCCGATGAACGCCGATACCCTCCAAGGACAGCAGGCGACCGACCCAGCCACCACCGCCGAGGTGGACGCTCGAGGCGTCGCGCTGGGCCGAGATATCCGAGCTCCTTGGATCGCTCACGCCCGAGGAACGTGCCGCACCGGGCTACTTCCGAGATCCGGACTGGAGCGTCAAGGACCTCGTCGCTCACCTCGGGTGCGTGGCACACCGAGGCCGAGATCGGAACTCCTGAAGATCGCGTCGCGAACGTACGACCCGCACGACGTCGAGATCGACCGCCGAAACGCCGAGACCCTAGCTGCACACAAGGACGAACCTGGGACCTCGTGTGGCCACAGGCCGCCGCCGCTCGGGCATGGATGCTCGAGGGCTGGTTCGCCCTCAGCGGCCGGTCGGCCGCGGCCGATCGCTGGGTGCGCAAGGCCGGCGCCGAGCACTACGGCGAACATCTCGATCGGCTGCGCGCCTGGACCGCAGAGCTCATCGACCTGCGGACTCGACCCCAGCGTCGATGAACGAGATCCGTGAGCCGCATGTCCGATGATGGGTCGGTCATGGACCAACCATCCCCGGCTGCTGCGCTGGGCACCGAGCCGATCCGCACGATCGGGCGTGAGGACCTCATGGCGAAGCTCGATCGTGGTGACGATTTCAAGCTGATCATGGCCCTCAACCGCTGGGCGTTCGAGGCGAAGCACATCCCGACCTCGCTCCACTACGACACGCCGGACGCGCTGTATGCCGCCGTTCGACCCGACGATGAGGTCGTGGTGTACTGCTCGCACGTCGACTGTCTCTCGAGCGTGGCCCTGTATCGCGATCTGGTCCGCCGCGGCTATCGACAGGGTGCGGCGCTACGCGGGCGGACTCCTCGATTGGGAGGAGGCAGGGCTTCCGCTCGAGGGCGAGTTCGTGGCGACGCCGTGAGCGAGGGGACCGCGATGGCGCCTCGGCACGACATGGCGGACCACCCGCACCGGGCCGACATCGAGGCCGAACGCCTCGGCTGGTACGAGGTCGTCGGCCTGATCCAGTCGCTCCGACCCGAGGAGTGCCTCGAACCCGGCTACTACCGCGATCCCGACTGGACGGTGCGCGACGTCGTCGCCCATCTCGGCACCTGGCTGGCAGAAGCCGCCGCCCAGTTCGAGCGCATCCAAGCCGGCACCTATGAAGGCCACGTCATCGACATCGATGCCCTCAATGCTTCCTTCGCTCGGGCAATGGTCGACCAGCCGTGGGATGTGACGTGGGTCCAGGCGAATGCTGGCCGAACGGTCCTGCTGCAGACGTGGCGCGACCTGCAGCATCCGAGCGACGAAGCCGCGTGGTGGATCAGGAAGTCGGCCGCAGAGCACTTCGCCGAGCACCTGCCGCGGCTACGGGCCTGGGTCGCGGAGCTGACCGAACGTCGATCGGCGGAGTCCGGCTGACTGCACGACGGATGCTCGACCGACGGGAGCGAATGGCGTGTAGCGGTCAGCTGCTGTGGCCGGTCCCGAACTGGCGATCCCCGGCGTCACCGAGGCCGGGCATGATGTAGCCCTTCTCGTTGAGCGCCGCGATCGAGCGCCGCGCAGTAGATGTGCACGTCGGGGTGCGCGGCCTGCACGGCCTCGACGCCCTCCGGCGCGGCGATCAGGTTGATCAGCTTGATCCGGACCGGCTTGACGGCACCCCAGCGCTTGAGGACGTCGATCGCCGCGGTCGCAGACCCGCCGGTCGCCAGCATCGGGTCGAGGATGAGGCACAGGTCGACCGACGCCGAGTCGGGCAGCTTGTTGTAGTACTCGACCGGGCGGAGCGTGCGCTCGTCGCGGAACAGGCCGAGGTGCCAGACCTGGGCCGTCGGCATCAGCTCGAGCATCGCGTCGACCATGCCGAGACCGGCGCGCAGGATCGGGATGAGCCCGATGCGCTCGCCGAGCTCGCTGGCCTCCATCTCCTCCATCGGGGTCGTGATGCGGAGCGGCTTCGTGGCGGCGTCCTGGAGCGCCTCGTAGCCGAGCAGCCAGCTCAGCTCGCGGACGACCTCGCGGAACTTCTTGGGCTCGGTGTCCTCGTCGCGCAGGACGGCGAGCTTGTGGAGGACCGCCGGGTGGCTCGAGACGTGGAGCGTGTCGGGGTTCGTCACGGCGCGATGGTAGCGCGGCGGCAGGCACGCGTGGAACGGCCGGCCCCCGGAGGGAGCCGGCCGTTCGGATCGGCGATGGGCGCAGGTCGCGCCCGTGCGGCTACTCCCCGCCCGGGGTGACCTCCACGGTCCCCTTGGCGAAGGACTCGCCCTTCGTGTCCGCATCGGCCAGCTCGGCCAGGGCGGCCTCGGCGAGGTCGGTGCGGTAGGCGTCGGCCGGCGGCGCGGCGGGGATGATCCCGGCACCGACCGACACGTCGACGGTCTGCTGCCACTGGGCGGGGTCCATGATCCCGATCCCGTTCGGCGCAGGCCAGATGAGCGGGTTGATCTCGTTCATCATCCAGGCCTGGTGGCCGGCACCGAGCGTGGAGCCCGCGTCGACCGTGTACTGGATGCAGTCAGCCGGATTGTCCCGGCAGTAGATCCAGCCCTGGAACGAGGCCTTGAGGAACGCCTTGGCGATGTCCTCGTTGCCCTCCTCGGCCAGCCACGACGCCCGCGAGAACAGGGCGTCCTGGAGCATCGCGGTGCCCTCGTCGTTGTAGTTGATGACGTTGAGGTCGGTCGGCTGGTAGAGGTTGCCGGTCTCCGGGTTGGTCGCCTCGAGGACCTGCGCGTACTCGTTGTAGATCATGGCCTCGGCCACGTCGATCTGGTTCGACAGCAGCAGGGTCATGTCGAACGGCTGGATGACCTTCTCGTAGTCGGTCCCGGCCTCGAGGCCGGCCTTGAGCGCCGCGGCGGTCACCTCGAACTCGTTGCCGTAGTCCCAGACGCCGAC
Organism: uncultured Chloroflexia bacterium; assembly: GCA_963776925.1. GTDB lineage: Bacteria > Chloroflexota > Limnocylindria > Limnocylindrales > CSP1-4 > SPCO01. The sequence continues at coordinate 628,675 of CAVZON010000001.1, forward strand.
CTTCTTGTCGGCGAAGTCGGCGGGCGTGGCGATGTTCGAATCCTTCCACGACACCGACAGGGTGCCCGAGCGCTGGAACATCTGGGCGATGTTGACGAGATCCGACGCGGGCGTGCCGTTGCGCGCCTCGAGGACCTTGGGCACCCAGCTGATCGTGAACTCCGGACCGTCGGCCGCGGACCCGACCTGCTGCGGGATGACGTCCGGCCCGCCCGGACAGCATCTCGACGTCGAGCCCGGCCGCCTCGTAGAAGCCCTGCGCCTCGGCGGCGAAGTAGCCGGCGAACTGGGCCTGCGGCGCCCACTGGAGCTGCAGCCGGACCGGCGTCAGCGCGGCCGCGCGCTCGATGCCGTCCGGCCGATGGCGCGGCGCGACGCGTCACCGGACGGGGCCGCGCTGCCCACTACCGCCGCCGGAACAGGCCGCGACCAGCGACGCCGGCACTCACCGCGAGCGCCAGGAAACCTCGTGATCCTCCGCATCGTCTCGACTCCTCCTCCGTGGTCGACTCGCGGACACCCACCAGTGGCCGTCCGGTCGCCGTCCTATGGTTCCGTGGAGCGCACGCTGGCGTGCCACGGGATGACCACCCGTTCGATGGCCACGATCACCAGGTACAGGACGATCCCGGTCGTCGCCCCGATGACGATGGCCGCCCAGGTGACATCGAACCGGAGCGCGCTGGCACTCTGGACGATGACCCGGCCGAGCACGTCGTTGCTCCCCCCGAAGTACTCGCCGACGATGGCGCCGATGAGGCTCAGCGTGGTGCCGACCTTGAGCGCCGTGAAGAAGTATGGCAGGGCGTTCGGGACCCGGACCAGCCGCAGGATCGACGTGTCCGAGGCCGCATAGGAGCGCATCAGCTCGAGCGCCGCCGGCTCCACCTGGGTCAGGCCGCGGGTCACGTTGACCACGACCGGGAAGAACACGAGCACGGCGACGATCATCATCTTGGACAGCGGGTTGAGGACCCCGAACCAGTTGTTCATGAGCGGTGCGAAGGCGATGATCGGTACCGCGCTGGCCCCGATCGCGAACGGCAGGACGAGCTCGCGCGCGGTCACGAAGCGCGCGGTCAGGAGGGCCACGGTGACCCCGGCGACGGTCCCGATGACGCAGCCCGCCGAGCGCCTCGAACAGGGTGGCGGCAGCAGCGGCGGCCAGCGGCCAGCGTCCGGCACCCCAGTTCTCGACCAGGGCCGTGCCGATCTGCGACGGTGTCGGCAGCGGGAAGCCCCGGATGTCGATGTTGCTGACGACGACCTGCCAGAGCACGATCGTGCCGACGAAGACGAGGATCGCCGGCAGGTACCAGGCCAGCCGTCGGGCCCAGCGCGCGCCGCGTCCGCGGGCGACGCGGCTCGGCCGGGGTCGTGCTCGCAGCCGTCACCCGATGCCGCCCTCCGCCGCCGTCCGGTCGAGAGGCGACGCGTCGTCCCCGGCTCGGCATCGCCGCGCCGCCGCCGGCCCGAAGCGCTTCGCGGACCGCGGTGACCAGCTCGAAGTAGCGCGGCTCCTCGCGGGTCGCGATGCCCCGCGGGCGCGGCAGGTCGACCTCGATGACATCGGTGATCCGGCCCGGGCCGGGCGCTCATGACGACGACCCGCGACGACAGGAAGACCGCCTCGGGGATGGAGTGGGTCACGAACACGATCGTCGTGCCGGTCGCCTCCCAGATGCGCAGGACCTCCTGGTTCATGCGCTCGCGGGTCATCTCGTCGAGCGCCCCGAACGGCTCGTCCATGAGCAGGATCGCCGGCTCGAAGGCGAGCGCCCGGGCGATGGCCACCCGCTGCTGCATCCCGCCCGACAGCTGGTAGGGGTGGTGCTTGAGGAAGTCGCCGAGCTCGACGAGCTCGAGCATCTCCCTGGCGCGCGCCGTGCGCGCGGTCGCCGTCGTAGCCCATCAGCTCGAGCGGCAGCTTGACGTTGTCCTCGACGGTCCGCCAGTCGAACAGGACCGGCGCCTGGAAGACCATCCCGTAGTCGCGGTCGCGCCGCGCCTGCGCGGCGGGCTTGCCGTTGACCTCGACCGTGCCGCGCGGTCGGGGCGATGAGGTCGCCGATGACGCGCAGCAGGGTCGACTTGCCGCAGCCGGACGGCCCGATGAGCGAGATGAACTCGCCGCGCACGATGTCGAGGTCGATGCCGGACAGGGCCGTCGTCACGACCGTCCCGTCCCGCTGGAACGTCTTGTCGACGCCGGCCAGGTGGACGACCGGAGCGGCCGCGGCCTGCAGGCGTTCGGCGATGCGGCTCGTCATGTGGCGTCCAGGAGCCGGAGCGGCCACGCAGCACGATGACCTCCAGGAGGCGGATGACGGCGAAGAACATGACCCCGAGCGATGGCCGACACGAAGATGGCCGCCCACAGCTTCTCGGGCTGACGTGATGTACTCCTGGTTGAAGTTGAGGATCGCCCGGCCGAGGCCATCCGGGATGCCGCCCGGTCCCTCGCCGATGATGGCGCCCACGATGGACGCCGTGGCGGCGATCTTCAAGGCGGTGAACAGGTACGGCAACGATGCGGGCAGGCGCACCTTGCGATAGACCGCCCAGCGCGGTCGCGGCGTACGAGCGCATCAGCTCCAGCGCCCGCGGGTCGGGCGAGCGCAGGCCGCGGATCATCGCGATCGTCACCGGGAAGAACGTCAGGTACGTCGCGATGATCACGACCGAGGTCACGTTCTGGCCGACGGCGAACACGATCATCGGGGCGAGCGCGACGATGGGGATGGTCTGGCTGGCGACGACGTACGGCACGAACGCCCGCTCGGCCAGCCGCGAGTGGACGAAGACCGTGGCCAGGATGAGGCCAAGCGACCGCCCCGACGACGAACCCGATGAACGCCTCACGCAAGGTGTAGAACGCGGCGCCCAGCAGGAACTGGAGGAGCGACTCCTCGCTGCCGCGCTGGACCGGCTGACCCAGCACGCCAGGCGATGTTCCACCAATGCGGCAGGTTGAGGTCGCTGGCGAAGCCCCAGCGGAACGGGCGGGTCCCACAGCACCGGCGAGCCAGGGAGCGCCCCGATCGGCCGCCACGGGACGCCGCCGAAGAACTTGACCGCCTCCCACAGCAGCAGGAGGCCGACGACGAACAGGACGAACTGGACGATCCGGCGGGTCCGTGAGTGGCCCTTGGGCGCGCCACCGACCTGGTCCGCGGTGGCCATGCCGGTCGTGCCGGGGCCGGGGCCACGGGGCGCTCGGGGCAGCAGGTCGACCGGTCCATCGACCGGGCCGGCGGTCACGGCGGCGTCGCCTGCGCCCGTGCGATCCTCGACCCCTCAGCCCGTGACCGCGCGGTCCGTGACCGCCTGGTCGGCGATGTCGAGCGCCGCGTCGATGATCTCGAAGCCGTGGGCCAGCTCGTCCTCGGTGATGCACAGGGGCGGGTTGGTGTGGATCGAGTTGTTGGCGAGCATCGTGTACAGGCCGTGGTCGCGGAAGTACTTGCCGATGGCCTTCATCTCGTCGGACGTGCCGTTGAACGGGGTCATCGGCGTCCACGGATCGCGCGTGCGGACGAGGTCGAGGATGCCGAACAGGCCCAGGTTGCGGTGGGCGCCGACGCTCGGGTGCCTGGCCGCGAGGCGCTCGTGGTGCTCCCGCATCCGTGCGCCGAGGCGGGCGGCGTTGTCGATGAGGCCGTCCTCCTCGTAGACCCGGATGGTCGCCAGGGCGGCGGCCAGCGAGACCGGGTGCGACGAGTAGGTCAGGCCGCCGTAGAACATCCGGTCGTCGAAGGCGGCGGCGATGTCGTGGCGCATGGCCACGCCGCCGAGCGGGAGGTACGACGACGTCAGGCCCTTGGCCATCGTCATCAGGTCGGGCACGACGTCCCAGTGGTCGACCGCGAACCAGCGGCCGGTCCGTCCGAAGCCGGCCATGACCTCATCGCAGACCATCAGGATGCCGTGCCGATCGCACAGCTCGCGGACGCCCGCGAGGTAGCCGTCCGGCGGGATGAGGATGCCGTTGGTGCCGACGATGGTCTCGAGGAAGACGGCCGCGATCGTGTGCGGCCCCTCGTAGCGGATGACGTCCTCGAGTCCCTGCAGGCTCTCCTCGACCGGACGCGGTTCGGCCTCGCCCCAGCGGTGGGTGTCGGGGTAGCGGACCACGCCGACCAGCCCCGGCTCGTTGGCCCAGCGACGCGGGTCGCCGGTCAGCGTCATCGCGCCGAGCGTGGCGCCGTGGTAGGCGCGGTAGCGCGCCAGCACCTTCGTCCGGCCCGTGTAGTGGCGCGCCAGCTTGATGGCGTTCTCGATCGCCTCCGCACCGCCGAGCGTGAAGAAGACCTTGTCGAGGTCGCCGGGCAGGATCTCCGCCAGCTTCTGGCCGAGCCGAGCGCGGATCTCGGTGGCGAACGCCGGCTGGACGTACTGGAGCTTCGTCGCCTGCTCGGTGATGGCGTCGATGACGCGCCGGTCGCCGTGGCCGATGTTGACCGACATCAGCTGGCTGTTGAAGTCGAGGATGCGCGTGCCGTCCGGCGTGTACAGCCAGACGCCCTCGGCGCGGTCGATGGCGATCGGGTCGATGGCGCCCTGGGCCGACCACGAGAAGAACGTGTGGGCGCGATTGAGGGCGACGATCTCCTCGCTCGTCATCGCGCCGGGTGCGGTCCCGATGCCCATGGCTCCTCCTCTTGCGCCCGGGGGCGCGAGGCCCGATTACAGCACATCGGCGCGCGCCGGAGCGGACCGGGCGCCCGCTCGTCCCGTCAGGTGCCCGGGACGAGCACGTGCAGCGCACCAGGCAGGACGCGCGCCTCCAGCCACCCGGGGGGATGCGGATCGCCGTCGGTCTCGACGGGTTGGGCCGGCACCGATTCGACCCGGACCTCGCTGACCGGCCGCCGGATGACGTGATCGTCGAGCTCGCCGGTCCGCCACAGCAGGTCGAGCACGCCACGCACGCCGGCCACCAGGCTCCGCCCACCGACGACGAACAGGTCCAGGCGACCGTCGGCCGGATCGAGCGGCTGTCGAGCGCCGACGCGACCCGGGATGAGGTCGCCGCAGTTGCCGATGAGGACGACGAGGCCCTCGATGTCGAGCGTGTCCCCGTCGGCGACGATGTGGAAGTGGGCCGGCTCGAGCCGTGACAGCTCGCGGACCGCCGCCCCGACGTAGGCGCCGAAGCGCAGGTGCCGCTTCCACTCGTGCTCGGCGGCGGCCATCACCCGGGCGTCGAAGCCCATGCCCGCGGCGACGGTGAAGTGCCGCTCGTGGACCGTGCCGTCGGGGCCACCCCAGCGCGCCATGCCGAGGTCGAGCCGCCGCTCGGTCCCGGCCGTGATCGCCTCCAGGGCCGGCTGGATGCCGCGCCAGCCGGAGCGAGCCCGCCAGCACGTTGCCGGTACCGCCCGGGACGATGGCCAGCGGCGTCGTCGTCCCGGCCAGGGCCGACGCGGCCTCGCGCACCGTGCCATCGCCGCCGACCGCCACGACGAGCGGCCGCCCGACCGCGTCGCGCAGCGCCTCGAGGGCGCCCTCGTGCGTCTCGGGAGCCCAGTCGGGTGCGACGCCGAAGCGGCGGACGAGGCGCCGTTCCAGGTCGGTCCGGATGCGCTCGCGCCGCCGGGCGTCATGGAGGTGCGACGCGCGGGGGTTGACGATGACCAGCGGGGCTCGGGGCGACGGCTCGGGCATGCTGTGGATGCTACGCGCCCGTGATGACCGCGGGCCCTGCGCTGGCGGGTCCACGACATCCGGGATACACTCCCGAGCGCCCAGACCCCCAGGTCGAGCACAAGGGACCCCGACAAACACGAAGAGCCCGATCGCACGGCGCGCCCACGCCGTTCCGACCGCGTCGTTCCAAGCGTTCACGTCGGTCCCTGTCTCCCCCGGTCGTCCCCCCAGCCGACCGGCACGGCACCCCCCAATGTCCCTGTTCTCCGTGCGCCCGTGGCTCGTACCCCACCGCCGTCGCCCCCATGCGACGCGCTGGCAGGAAGGAACTACATTTGCGCACGCCGACCATGGGCGCACGAGCGTTCATCCCCGTCGCCCTCGCGGGGGCCGTCCTCCTCACCCTGGCACCCGGTGCGACCGAGACCGCCAGTGCCGCCTCGCCCAAGACCGAGGCGCAGCAGATCATCAAGATCGCCAAGGCGCAGCGTGGCGATCCGTGGCGTCACGGAGCGACCGGCCCGCGGGCGTTCGACTGCTCCGGGCTCGTCGTCTACAGCTTCAAGAAGGCGGGCGACGCCAAGGTCATCGGCAAGGGCAAGATCCGCTCGGCTCGCGGGCTCTACCGATACTTCAAGAACAAGGGTCTGGCCGACCGCAAGAACCCCAAGCCGGGTGACCTCGTCATCTGGGGCGGCGGCACGCACGTCGGGATCTACATCGGCAACGGCAAGGCCATCAGCACCCTGACCAGCGGCGTGCGCATCCACGGCGTCCACGCGGTCACGGCGTCGTTCACGGCGTACCTCCACACCGGGATGTACAAGAAGTCGACCGACGGCTCGACGGTCGCGGCGAAGGCGAAGGCTCGCGTCGCCGCGGTCCGCATCGGCGAGGACCGCGTGGCCGACGGCAAGGTCAGCCTGCGGACCGGCCCGGGCACCCAGCGGAAGATCCTCACGACCCTCCGCGACGGCACCCACATGACGGTGCTCGCCAAGGGCAAGGATCGCCTGGGCCGCCGCTGGATCGAGGTCAAGGTCGGGAGTCGGACCGGCTGGGTCCCCAAGTGGGTGACCGACTGAACCGCGTCCCTTCGACGCACCCTCGACGGCCCGGGCATCCGCCCGGGCCGTCGCGATTCCGGGGGCTCGACCGGCCTGCTAGGGTGGGTCGATACAGTGGAGGACGACCGATGGACCGTGCCGGCTTCGCGGCCTGGCTCGACCGCTACGTGGACGCCTGGCGGCTCGGCGATCCGGTCGCCATCGGCGACCTGTTCAGCCCGGATGCGCGCTACGCCACGGACCCGTTCGTGGAGGCGATCGTCGGCCGCAACGCGGTCATCGAGTACTGGATCGACGACCCGGATGCGCCCGGCTCGTGGCAGGCCGACTACGAGCCGCTGGCGGTCGACGGCGACGTGTTCGTGGCCCACGGTCGCACGCGCTACCTGACCGACGACCGGTCCGAGGTCGAGCGCGAGTTCGCCAACGTGTTCGTCTGCCGCTTCGACGCCGAAGGGCGCTGCCGCGAGTTCACCGAGTACTACATGCGTCGTCGTCCGGACCGAGCCCCGGACGAGCCGCCGGCCGCCGGCTGACCCCGGCCGGCTGACTCGCGGCGGGCGGCCGGAGCGCCGGCTGCCCGGTGTACCATCGCCGGCACCCACCCGTCCGTGAAATCCACTCGTGGAGGACTCCGCGATGCCCCGAATCGTCCGTGGCGCCCTGCTCCAGGCCAGCTGGACCGGCGACAAGGAATCGATGATCCAGAAGCACGAAGGGTTCGCCCACGAGGCGGCGAAGCAGGGCGCCCAGGTGATGCTCTTCCAGGAGCTCTTCTACGGGCCGTACTTCTGCCAGGTCCAGGACGCCAAGTACTACAGCTACACCGAGCTGATCCCGGACGGCCCGACGACGAAGCGGATGCAGGACCTGGCCAAGCAGACCGGCATGGTCCTCGTCGTCCCGATGTACGAGGAGGACGCGCAGGCGTCCGGCATCTACTACAACACCGCCGCCGTCATCGACGCCGACGGGCGCTACCTGGGCAAGTACCGCAAGACCCACATCCCGCACGTCAAGGGCTTCTGGGAGAAGTTCTACTTCCGGCCCGGCAACACCGGCTACCCGGTGTTCGAGACGGCCGTCGGCAAGGTCGGCGTGTACATCTGCTACGACCGCCACTTCCCGGAGGGCGCCCGGGCGCTCGGGCTCAACGGCGCCGAGATCGTGTTCATCCCGTCGGCCACGTCACGCGGCCTGAGCGAGTACCTGTGGCGGATCGAGCAGCCGAGCCACGCGGTCGCCAACGGCTACTACGTGGGGACGATCAACCGGGTCGGCATCGAGGCGGAGCTCGGTGACGACGACTTCTACGGGCAGAGCTACTTCGTCGATCCGCGCGGGCAGTACGTCGGCGACATCGGGTCGGCCCATGACGAGGAGCTCATCGTCCGCGACCTCGACATGGACAAGATCATGGAGGTCCGGAACACGTGGCAGTTCTACCGTGACCGTCGACCGGACGCGTACGGGGACCTGACCCGGCCCTAGTTATCCACCGCCCTTCGCGCGCGACCCGCGACACGGGTTGCCGGGAGGCGCTATCATCCGCCCGGCTCGGCTGTCTGGAGGAGGACAGCCGAGCTCTTTCATGTCCGGGCCCCCTGGTCGGACGGTCCGGGCTGACGCGGACTCGCCAACGGCCCTCGCGTCGGGTGACGGCTGCCCTGGTCGCCGGCCCCCGGTCACGATGGCCGGCCTCGCGCGCTATCATCCGCGCCTCTCCGTCAGCGCCGGAGGCGGACGATCGGAGGCACACGATGCAGTTCGGGTTCACGCTCAAGCCTGAGCACACCATCGAACGCACGCTGGCGCTCACCCGCCAGGCGGAGGAGGCCGGCTTCGAGGCGGGCTGGCTGTTCGACAGCCACGTGCTGTGGCGCGACCCGTATCCCCTCCTCACGCTGATGGCCGGCGTGACCGAGCGGATGCGTCTTGGCACGTGCGTCACCAACCCGGGCACCCGCGAGCCCTCGGTCACCGCCTCGGTGCTCGCCACCCTCGATGAAGTCTCCGACGGCCGGATGGACCTCGGCATCGGACGCGGGGACTCCGCGCGACGCGTCCTGGGCAAGCCGCCGATCACGATGGCCGATACGGAACAGGCGATCCGGGTCATCCGGGCCCTCGTGGCCGGCGAGACGATCGAGTACGAAGGCACCCCGCTGCACTTCCCGTGGACCCGCGGCTGGACGCTGCCCGTGTGGGTGGCCGGCTACGGCCCGATGGCCCTGGCGATGACCGGCCGCGTCGCCGATGGCGTCATCCTGCAGCTCGCCGATCCGGACCTGATCCGCTGGTTCGGGGCGCAGGTCCGCGAGGCGGCGAGCGCCGCCGGGCGGGATCCGAGCGCCATCCGCATCCAGGCCGCCGCGCCGGCCCATGTCGGCCCGCGGGACGTCGGGCGCGAGCGCACGCGCTGGTTCCCCGCGCTCGTGTCGAACCACGTCGTCGACCTCGTCAACAAGTACCCGCGCGAGGAGCTGCCGCCGGCCCTCACCGGCTACATCACCGATCGCACGGGCTACGACTACCTGCATCACGCCGAGGTCGGCTCGAGCAACGCGGGCTTCGTCGGCGACGAGGTGACCGACCGGTTCTGCATCCTCGGCGAGGCGGACGAGCACATCGCCAAGCTGCACGAGCTGGCGGACGCCGGCGTCGACCAGTTCAACCTGTACCTGATGAGCGGCGACGAGGAGGATCAGGTCGCGGCCTACGGGCGCGACATCATCCCCGCGCTGGGCGTCTCGTAGGGACGAGGTCGCAAGGACAGCCAGCCCGCAGCTGGGGGACGCAGCACTGACCAGCAACGACCTGGGCCTGACCATCCGCTCCGCCGCCGTCGACGCCGCGTCGTCGTGGCGCACGCTCCTCGCGGTCGGCCGCCCCCGCGACTGGGCGTGGACCGCCGTGCCGTTCGTCGTCGTGGCCTGGGACGTGGCCCGCGCGCCGACGCCGGGGATCGTCCTGGGCCTGCTCTACCTCCTCCTGCCCTTCTGGCTGGCTCGCCACGGCGCCGACGACCTGATCAGCGGCCGGGCCGGTCTGAAGCCGGCCACGACCTGGTTCGCCATCGGTGTCGTGACGATCCCGCTGTTGCTGCTCATCGCCATCGTGGCCGGGCCACTCGCCGCGCTGGCCCTGGCCGGGCTGACCGGGCTGGCCATCGCCGACGCCCTGCCACCCGCCCGGCTCCGCGATCGACCCGGCATCGACCTCGTGACCGTCGGGCTCGCGGCGTTGGTCCTGGCGCTGAGCGGCGCGCTGGCCGCCGGTGCCGACGTCGACGCCCTGCCCTGGTTGCCGGCGGTCGCGTTCGCGGCGTGGTCGATGGGCATCGCCGGGCTCCGACGCATCGCGGTCCTGCCCGAGGAGCTCGCGACGGGCGCGAGCGGCGGGACGGCCGGCATCCTCGGCCCTCGGGTGACGGCATGGATCGCCCTCGGTGACATCGCCCTGGCGACCATCCTGACGCTGCTGACCGGTGGGCTCGCGGCGGCCGCCGCGATCGGGGTCGCGACCTACCTGCTGCTCCCGGCGATGGTCGTCAGCCGGCCGGCCGACCCGGACGTCGCGGTGGCGGCCGCGCGGGACGCGCTGCGCGAGCGTCGCGGCCTCGACGTCATCGTGGGGATCTGGCTCGGGTTCCTGCTGGCCCGCCACTGGGGCGTCATCACGTGGGATGCCTGGACCGTCGCGGTGCTGCTCCCGGGCGCCCTCGTCGCCGTCGTCCTGGCGAACATCGTCGCCACCCGCATCGCCAGTCGGAGCCTTCGCGCGTCGACCGGTGGCGAGCCGCCCTCGCTGGTCATCGTCGTGCCCGACCCACGACGACGCCGATCGCCTGCCGGCCTGCCTCGCCGCGATCCGCGCCCAGACCTACGCCGATGTCGACGTGCTCGTGGTCGATACCGGGTCGACCGACGGGAGCCCGGACGAGGCCGCCGCATGGATCGGCGACGACGTGGTCCTGGATGCGCCGCCGGCGCCACCCGGCTGGGGATCGCGAGACTGGGGCCGACATGTCGGCGCGACCGAGTCCGACGCCGACCTGGTCATGTTCGTGGCGCCCGACACGATCCTCGCGCCGGTCGCCGCACGGATGCTCGTCGAGACCCTCCAGGCGCGCCGGCTCGACCTCCTGTCCGGCGTGCCCCGCGACCTCATGCCGACGACCGGCGAGCGCGCGGCGGTGCCGGGGTTCGCCATGACCCTGTTCGGCCTCGTGCCGCTGTGGTGGTCGTCGTTGACGGGCGGACGACCGGCCGGCACCGCATTCGCCGACAGCGGCCTCGTCCTCGTCCGGCGCGAGGCGTACCTCGCGACCATCCAGGGACAGGACGTCGACGCCGACCCGACCGGGGGCGGGACGGTCGGCGACGGCCCGCGACTCGCCCGCGCGTTCGTGGCGCACGGGCAGCGGGTCGGGCTCATCCACGCCGCCCGACTGGCCGCCCGGCGCCGGACGACGAGCGTGGCCGGCGCGGTCGGCATCTGGCGACGCCGTGCCGCGCGCGGCGGCGACGTCGGCCTGGCCGCGGCCATCGTCGGGATCCTGCTGACGACGGTCGCGTTCGCCCTCCCGGTCGTGCTGCCGTTGCTCGCACTGGCCGACGGGTCGCCGCTCGGGCTGACCGCGCTGACCGTCGGCCCGCTGCTCCTGTTGATCCTTGCCCGGATCGTCCTGGCGATCACCCAGCAGCAGCCGCTCCTCAGCATCCTGTGGCATCCCGTGACGGTCGGCGTGACCCTCGTCGGCCAGGCGGCCGGGATCGTCGACCGGGTCACCCTTGCCCATGCCCTCGGGTCGGTCCCGGCGTCGGCTGCCGTGGGCACGATCCGCGACCTGCGGGACGACGAGCCGCTCGACGACCCGTTCGGCGACCTGCCGGAGCTCCCGTTCGAAGGCTCGATCGGACCGGCATCCGAGGAATCCATCGAGCCCCTGCGGCCGCCCTCGCCGCGCCCCTGACCCGACGGTCATGGCCCACAGGTCAGGCTGGTCAGCCGGCCCCGCCTGACCGACCATCGGGTGACAGCGGCCGTCGGGGATCGCAGCCGGGGAGGTCCGGCGCGCCAGGCCGTGCATCGGAGGTCGATCGGATGATGGTGCGCCTGCGCTCGGGTCGGGATCCATTCTGGGACGATGGGCAGGGCGCCCGCCGGTCACGCTCGCGTCGGACCCGCGTCGGCTCGGCAGCCTTCGCCATCTCGATCATCGCCTGTGGCCTGACCGCGGCTGCCTGGGTCCGGCTCGTCCTGCCGTTCTTCGGGGGCACGCCGCTCGGCTGACCCGGTCGGTGCCCGGCGACACCGCGTTCGTCGATCGGGCGGTGCGTGGACGCCTCCGCTCGAGTCGGTGCGGTGGCATCGCGAGCGGTCCGGCCGCCGGCCCCCGTACCCCTTCGCTACTGGACGACGGGACCCCCGCTAGCCGCGAGACTCACGCCATCGGTCGCTGTACAGCGAGGTCGGTCGTGGGACATCGGGGAACGGTTCGGGTCGGGACGCTCGTGGCGGTCATCGCCATCCAGGCCCTCGCCCCGATGTCCGTCCAGGCGGGGACGACGGTCGACCTGGACCAGTGGGCCAGCAGCGACAAGGCCTGGCAGAACGGCAACCTCAACGGCAACAACTCGCGCTACCCGGAGGGCGGCATCGTCCCGTTCCGGCTGGCGCTCGAGGGCCTGAAGGCCGGCGAGCACCGGATCCACATCAACTACGACGTCACCGCCGGTGGCCACAAGGCCTACGACTTCCTGGCGACCTGGAACGTGACGAACGCCAAGGGCGCCATCTGCGACAAGGGCGGCGGCGCCCGGTCATCGATGTGCCCGAGCCTGCCGTCGTCCTCGTCGTTCGCCTTCCCGTCCGATGGGACGAAGCTCAACGGGCTGTCGATCAAGGGCGCCGAGGCGTACTCCGGCGCGCCTCGACGGCTGACGATCTGGGGCGGCACCATCCTCGCCATCGGGGCCGTCCAGCACGACGGGTCGCCCAACGGCAACAGCACCGGCGACATGGTGGTCCGCTTCCGATCGACCGGCTCGGCCGTGCTCCTCGCCTGGGGCGGCCACCTGGCCCAGTCCGACTACTGGGACGTCGCCGGCGGCGGTGGCGCCAGACGGCGCCGCGCTCGTGTCCGGGGCGCCATGGCACATGCGCACGCTGCAGCTCGACGGCTCGGGCAACAAGAACCAGGATCGGAGCATCCAGCCCAGCGCGATCGTCGGGACGCTGGCGCCGCAGGCCCTGGCGCCGACGCCGCGACCCACGGCGACACCGGCGCCCCGAGCGCCTGCGCCGACCCCACGGCCGACGCCACGAGCGACGCCCCAGGCGCCCGGGCCGACAGCACGCCCGCCCGGCGATCCGGGCGGCGGCGGATCCGGGACCGGCACGCCGCCGGATCCGGCCGCGCAGGTCGGCTCGCCGGGGCCCGGCCTCACGCCGCCGGCCACGAGCACCGTGAGCAGCACCGTGCCGGGGACGCCGGATCCGTGGTCGTCGCTGGTCGCCGGCCTGGCCATCGTCGCCACCGGCGGCGTCGGCTGCCGCGCTCGCCCTGACGTCGCGGTCTCGCGGCCACCGGACGCGGCCGTCGCCGCTGAGCCGAGCCCTGCTCGACGGTCCGCCGCACGACGGCGGCCGTCGTCCGGTCCGCCATCGCCACGCCCGGCCAATCGCCTACCATCGCCTCCTGACCGACGCACCCATGGTCCGCGGTGTCAGGAGGGACCGATGCGCACGCTCATCACCAACGGCACCGTCGTCACGGCGGAGGGCTCGCAGGCAGCCGACGTCCTGATCGACGGCGAGACGATCGCCGCCATCGGCGCCGACCTCGCGGGTGCCGGCATCAGCGTCGACGAGACCATCGACGCGTCCGGCAAGTACGTCATCCCGGGCGCGATCGACGTCCACACCCACATGGAGCTGCCGTTCGGCGGGACGTTCGCCAAGGACACGTTCGAGACCGGGACGCGAGCCGCCGCGTTCGGCGGGACGACGACGATCGTCGACTTCGCGGTCCAGACCCGCGGCGCCTCGCTGCGCGACGGCCTCGACGCCTGGCACGAGAAGGCCGAGGGCAACGCCGTCGCCGACTACGGCTTCCACATGATCATGAGCGACGTCAACGACGACACGCTCAAGGAGATGGACACGCTCGTCGCCGAGGGCGTGCCCGACTTCAAGCTGTTCACCGCCTATCCCGGGCGTGTTCTACAGCGACGACGGGGCGATCTTCCGGGCGATGCAGCAGACCGCCACCAACGGCGGGCTGATCATGATGCACGCCGAGAACGGCATGGCCATCGACGTCGTGGCCGAGCAGACCGTCGCCGCCGGCACGACCGACCCGATCGGCCACGGGCTGGCGCGCAAGGCCGTGTTCGAGGGCGAGGCGACCAACCGGGTCATCCGCCTGGCCGAGGCGGCCGGCGTTCCCGTCTACATCGTCCATCTCTCCGCGCAGGGAGGCCCTCGCCGAGGTCCGCGCCGCCCGTGATCGCGGGACGGCCGCCTTCGCCGAGACCTGTCCCCAGTACCTGTTCCTGTCGCTCGACGACCTGGGCAACGGCTTCGAGGGCGCCAAGTACGTGTGCTCGCCGCCGCTCCGACCCAAGGACCACTGGGACGACCTGTGGACCGGGCTCGTCAAGGACGACCTCCAGATCGTGTCGACCGACCACTGCCCGTTCGACTTCGAGGGCCAGAAGGACCTCGGTCGCGGCGACTTCCGCAAGGTCCCCAACGGCCTGCCGGGCGTCGAGGACCGGGTCGACCTGATGCACGACGGCGGCGTCGTCGGCGGCCGCATCAGCCGCGAACGCTGGGTCGAGATCATCTCGACCGCCCCGGCCAAGATGTTCGGGATGTACCCGCGCAAGGGCTCGATCAGCGTCGGCGCCGACGCCGACATCGTCGTCTACGACCCGGACCGGCGGCGCACGATCTCGGCCGCGACCCACCACATGGACGTCGACTACTCGTGCTACGAGGGCCGCCAGGTCCAGGGCGCGAGCGACATCGTCCTGTCGCGCGGGTCGGTCATCGTCCGCGACGGCGAGTTCACCGGCCGCAAGGGCCACGGGCAGTTCGTCAAGCGCGGTCCGGCCGACCACGCCCGCCTGAACTAGGTCGAACGGAGGCGTCACATGCGCATCGATACCGAGCGCCACGGCGACGTCGCCGTCATCGTCCTCGAAGGCGAACTCGACGCATCCAACTACGAGGACGTCATCGCGGAAGCCCGGCGGACGCACGCCGACGGGGCCAGGACGTTGGTCGTCGATCTCGGCGCGCTGACCTACATGGGCTCGGCCGGGCTCGTCGCCCTGCATGCGGCCGGCCTCATCTTCCAGGGCATCGATCCACCGACCGGCGAGGCTGGCTGGGAGACCCTGACGCAGTTCGGCGCCGACGTCTCGACGACGCGGTTCCATGAGGTCATCAAGCTGGCCGCTGTCCCGCCGACGGTCGATCGCGTGTTCTCGCACACCGGCATGGGCGTGCTGTTCGAGTGTCATCCGGACCGCGCGTCGGCGATCGCGGCCGCCGGCGGCTGAGATCCCACGAAGGGGACCACGATGAGCATCGACGGCGTCCGATTCGGACACGTGAACGTGACGGCGCATGACTGGCGCCGCCTGGCCGACTTCTACACGGTCGTCTTCGGCTGTGACCTCGTCCCGCCCGAGCGCGACATCCGCGGCCCCGCCCTCGATTCGGCGACCGGACTCACGGATGCCCACCTGACGGGTGCCCACCTCCGCTTGCCGGGCCACGGCGATGCCGGCCCGACGATCGAGATCTTCTCGTACGACGCCCTCGCCGATCATCCTGGACCACGCGTCGATCGGCCGGGATGGGGCCATGTCGCCTTCCAGGTGCCCGACGTCCAGGTGGCGCTCGACGCGGTCCACGCGGCCGGTGGCGGGCGCCTCGGCGAGGTCGTGACGACCCAGACGAAGGACGGCCGCCAGGTCACCTGGGTCTACGCGACCGACCCCGAGGGCAACCTCGTCGAGCTCCAGGCGTGGTCGGCCGCCAGCCCGTGACCGTCGAGCGCAGTCAGCTGCGGATCCCCGCCGACCTCGCGAGGATCGCCGACGTCCGAGCGGCCGTCCGCGAGGTGGCCGTGGGCTGCGACGCGCCGGAGACGTGCGAGAGCGACCTCGTCCAGGCGGTCGACGAGGCCGCGACGAACACCATCCTCCACGGATACCGCGGCGCCGATGGCTGGCTCGACATCACCGCCGAGCACGTCGACGACCACATCGTCATCACCCTCGAGGACACGGCGCCGACGTTCGATCCGACGACGGTCGCCGAGCCGGACATGTCGATCGACCCGGCGCGACGCCGGCCCGGCGGGATGGGCATCCACCTGATCCGCCATGCGACGGACTCGATGACCCATCGACCGCGGCCGGGCGGCGGCAATATCCTGACCCTGACCCGGCGCCTCGACGACGAACCTGTCACCTAGCGGATCGAGAGGAGAACGACCGATGGCCCTGGACACCACCGTGGAGCATGCCGAGGGGCGCGTGCCGATCACGGTCTTCGCCCTCAAAGGCGAACTGGACGCCTCGAACTTCCAGGACCTGGTCGCGACGGCCGTGGCGAGCTACGAGGCGGGCGACCGCCACCTGTTGCTCGACCTCGCCGGTCTCACGCTTCATGGCGAGCTCGGGCCTCGTCGCCCTCCACTCGATCGTCCGCGTCTTCCAGGGCGACGCGCCCGACGACCCGGAGGCTGGCTGGGGTGTGCTCCACGACCTCGGACACGACGTGTCCGGAGGCGGCCCCCAGGCCGCCGTCCAGCTGTGCGCCCCGCAGCCGCCGGTCGAGCGCGTCCTGGACCGCACCGGGATGTCCCGGCTGTTCGTCGTCCACCCCGATCGGGCCGCCGCCATCGCCGCGTTCTGAGTGAGATCGCGGCAGCACCTCGAGCGCATCGACCTTGGGTCGGTCACCGCGCCGTTCGAGGCGCTCGGGGACGAGCTCTCCCTGACCATCGAGGACGTCGCCGGTCACCCTGTCGCCGGAACGGCGATCGGCGCGCGGCGGCGCGGACCCCGGGGCGCCGCAGGCGACCGCCCCGATCACCGCGCATGGCGAACCGGCCGGCCAGGTCGTCCTCCACGGCCCGGCCGCCGCGACTGACGTGGCGCGAGCCGCCGCCGCGGCCCTCGCGGCGGCGTTGTCGATCGCCGCCGAAGCGGATGCGGCCGGGACAGCCGGTGACGCGCTGGCACATCAGCGGGACGCGGAGCTCGCCCACGGCCGCCGCCTGCAGCGGAGCTTCGTGTCGCTCGTCCCGCCGGACGTGCCGGGCTACGCGATCGCCAGCCACTACGAGGCGGCGCGCGAGGTCGGCGGCGACTTCTTCGATCTCTTCCGGCTCCGTCGCCGAGGTCACCCGTTGAGCATCGTCATCGCCGATGTCACGGGCAAGGGCATCGCTGCGGCACTCCTCATGGCGTTCTCGCGCCCGCTCATCCATTCGGCCATCGATCACGCGGCCGGCCCGGCAGAGGCGCTCGAGCGCACGAACAGCGTGCTCGTGCACGAGCGCCATACGAGCCTGTTCATCACGGCCATCGTGGCGCGACTCGACCTGGCGAACGGCACCATGCGGATGGCGAACGCTGGCCATGAACCTCCGCTGTTCATCCCGGGCGACGGTTCCCCGGCGACGCTCGTGCTCGGATCAGGGCCGCTTGTCGGGGCGTTCGGCCGGCTCGAGCTGCCCGAGATCGACCGTGGTCGTTGGCGCCCGGCGACATCGTCCTGTTCTACACCGACGGCATCACCGACGCCCGGACCTCGGGCGGCGACTGCTTCGAGGAAGATGGCTTGCTCGCCGCCGTGGGTCGGGCGCGCGGGGGCTCGCCACGGGACGTCATCGATGAGCTGACCGGATCGATCGACCGGTTCGTCGCGGGTGCCGAGCCGACCGACGACATCACCCTCGTCGCCGTCGGGCGGGAGCGGCCCGGCGGCGGCTGGTCGTGACGGTCGCGCTGGACGGGGGGCTGGCGACCGAACTGGAGCGCGCCGGTCACGACCTCTCCGATCGCCTCTGGTCGGCTCGCCTGCTGGTGGCCGATCCGGACGCCATCGCCGACGTCCATCGCGCGTACTTCCGCGCCGGCGCCCAGGTCGCGACGACGGCCAGCTACCAGGCGACGATCCCCGGCTTCGCCGCGGCAGGCCTGGATCGATCGGCGGCGCTCGACGCGATCCGGACGAGCGTCACGGTGGCGCGCCGAGCCCGCGACGAGGTCGCGGCCGAGCGCGGGGTCGACCCGGACACATGGCTGGTCGCCGGATCGGTCGGACCGTACGGGGCGATGCTCGCCGACGGGTCGGAGTACCGCGGCGACTACGACCCGGGCCCGACCGCGCTCCGCGAGCTGCATGCGCCGCGGATGGACGCCCTGCTGGAGGCGGGCGTCGACCTGCTGGCGATGGAGACGATCCCGACCGTGCGCGAGGCGGAGGTCCTGGTCGGCCTCCTCGACGAGCTGGGCGCGGCCGGCTGGCTCTCGTACCAGTGTCGCGACGGCGGCCACACGGCCGCCGGGGAGCCGATCGCCGACGCGGTCGCCATCACCGACGGCATCGCCGGGCTCGTGGCGGTCGGGGTCAACTGCACCGCGCCGCGCCACGTGCCCGATCTGCTGGCGGCCGCCCGTGTCGGCGACGGATCTGCCGCTCATCGCCTACCCGAACGGCGGCGACCGATGGGACGGCGACGCTCGACGCTGGGTCGGCGACGATGGCGGCGGGCGCTACGACCCAGACGCGGTCGCTGCCCTGGCCGACGATCGGGTCGGCTGGCTGGGCGGGTGCTGCGGGACCGGTCCCGCCGAGATCGCCGCCCTGGTGGCTGCGGTCAGACCGTGACGACGCGCCGCCGGTCGAAGACGCGCAGCAGGGCGAGGATGAGCGCCTCGACGAGGGTCCAGCCGATGAGCGCGACGATGGCCGCGACATCGAGCATCGAGCCCTGGTCGGCCGTCACGCGATCGAGCGAGAACATGCCGCGGAACGGCTCCACGAACGGGTCGGTCACGTTGAGGATCAGGGCGACCACGTCATTGCCGGGGTTGGCGACGAGCAGCAGCAGGATGATGCGCAGGATGAGCGCCACCTGCAGCACGCCGAACAGGAAGACGACGATCCGCGACAGCAGCTGGACGCGTGCTCGGGCCTGCCGGCTCGTAGGCGCGCTCGGTCGTGCGCACGGTCGACGCGGCCGCGGCGCCGACTCGCCGTCGGGACGGGTTCGGCCACGGAGGTCTCGCGGACGGTCGTCCGCTCGTAGTCGGTCATGTCGATGCTCCTTCACGGCGCAGGCTGACGACCGTCAGGCTGCCCCACGCGTGAGCGTCACCGACTCGCAGCGTCGCGCGACCGACTTGCAGGTGCGTTGCACGACCGACGGCGAGACCTGCCCGTGACGGCCGGCGCCGCATCAGCCGCCGATCGTCGGTCGGCCCATCTCGGTGCGCCAGCGCTCGTTGAAGTCGAACAGGAAGCGGTCCTTGCGCGGATAGACGCCGCCGCGCGCGTAGCCACGCGAGCCCACCCCGGTCTGCGCCCGCTCGCAGATCTCCCAGTCCTGGCGCGAGATGAGGTCCCACAGCTCGACGACCGGCTCCGGCGCGAAGTCGGGCGCGGCGATCGTCTCCGGCCGGAACAGGTACTCGGACACGACCGTCGTGTGGCCGGGGCCGCGTGGCAGCAGGGTGTAGGCCATCGCCGCGTCCGGGTGCAGGTTGAGCAGCAGGTTCGGGAACTGGAAGGTGCCGTAGTACATCCGCCGGTCGTCGTCGAGCAGGTCCGGGAACGGCGGCAGCGTCGACGTGCCGGTCCGCGTGAACGACGTCGCGCCCTCGATCATCCAGTTGCCGTCGTCGCGGGTCTCGCCGTCCCAGACCTCGCCGAAGCGGTAGAGCGGGACGATCGCGACGAGCTCCGGATGGACCGTCGGGCAGTGCAGGCACTCGTTGTAGTTCTCGACGACGATCTTCCAGTTCGCCTTGACCTCGTAGACGATGCGCCGGCCGACCCGCAGCTCGTCCATCCGGTAGCGCTCGAACGCGGTGATCGACTCCATGCCCTCGCCCAGCTCGTCGAGCAGCGGGCGCGGGGCGTGCCCGAGGTGGACGAACAGGAATCCGGCGTAGGTCTCGACGCCGATCGGGTGGAGCGGGAAGTCGTCGCGGTCGAACTGCTCGTCCTCATCGACGTTGGGCGTGCCGATGAGCCGGCCGTCGAGGTCGAAGGCCCACGCGTGGTACGGGCACTTGAAGGCCTTGCTGACGTGCCCGCAGGCCGCGCCGGTGTCGTCGAGCAGGCTCGTGCCGCGATGGGCGCAGACGTTGTAGAACGCGCGCAGGGCCCCGTCGCGGTTGCGGGCGATGAGCAGCGACTCGCCGGCCAGCTCGCGCACGAGGTAGTCACCGGCCGCCGGCACCTCCTCGGCGCGCCCGATGCACACCCAGCGGTCGAACCAGATCCGCTCGCGCTCCTCGCCGTAGACCTCCGCCGACACGTAGTCGGCGCTGGTCAGGGTCGGCTGCGGCTGCCAGGTCGTCCCGGCGCCGACGGCGCCGGGATGCCCGCCGGTGGCGCTGGTCTCGGTGGTCACGGTCGTCGCGGTCAGGCGTCGCCGCCGCTGCGGCCGACGATGATCTTCGCCCCGAACACGACGAGCAAGGCGAAGAACGTCGACATCACGATGCTCACGAAGTCGAGCTGCGAAGGCATCGGGCGAGCCCTGCAGGTAGTTCGACACCCAGCCGGCGATGACGGCGCCGATGATGCCCATGACCAGCGACGGGATCATGCCGAAGCCGCCCCGGATGATGTAGTTGGCCAGGAACCCGGCGATCGCGCCGAGCACGATCCAGGCAAGCAGTCCCATCGATCCCTCCTAGGCGACGGCGTCCGACCCCTGCGGGGCCTCGCCGCCGGGAGCGTAGCGCCTCAGCGGGTGCGCGGGAAGCCGAGGTCGATCTTCGACGTGCCCGGATCCGGCCAGCGAGACGTGACGATCTTGGCCCGGGTGTAGAACTGGATGCCCTCCGGCCCGTACATGTGCACGTCGCCGAACAGGCTGTGCTTCCAGCCGCCGAAGCTGTAGTAGGCGACCGGCACCGGGATCGGGACGTTGATGCCGACCATGCCGGCCTGGACCTCGAACTGGAACTGGCGGGCCGCGCCACCGTCGCGGGTGAAGATCGCCGTCCCGTTGCCGTACGGGTTGTCGTTGACCAGCGTCACCGCCTCGTCGTAGGTATCGACGCGCACGACCGTCAGGACCGGGCCGAAGATCTCGTCGCGATAGGCGTCCATCGACGGCGTGACGTGGTCGATGAGCGAGACGCCGAGGAAGAACCCGCCGTCGGACTCGTCGTACAGCGGATGTTCGCGGCCGTCGGCGACGACCGTCGCGCCCTGCTCGGCCGAGCTGTCGAGGTAGGACGCGACCTTGTCGCGATGCTGGCGCGGTGACCAGCGGACCCATCTCGGCGGTCGGGTCGCTCCCCGGGCCGACCTTGATCTTCGGCAGGCGGGCCTCGATGGCCTTGACCAGCGGCTCGGCCACGTCACCGACGGCGACGACCGTGGCGATGGCCATGCAGCGCTCGCCGGCCGACCCGTAGCCGGCCGAGACCGCGGCATCGGCGGCCATGTCGATGTCCGCGTCGGGCAGGACGATCATGTGGTTCTTGGCCCCGCCGAGGGCCTGGACGCGCTTGCCGTTGCGGGTCCCGGTCTCGTAGATGTAGCGGGCGATGGGCGTCGAGCCGACGAACGACACGGCCGCGATGTCCGGGTGCTCCAGGATCGCGTCGACCGCGACCTTGTCGCCGTGGACGACGTTGAACACGCCTTCCGGGACGCCCGCTTCCTTGAGCAGCTCGGCCAGGTAGATCGACGCCGAGGGGTCCTTCTCGGACGGCTTGAGGATGAACGTGTTGCCGCAGGCGATGGCGTTGGCGAACATCCACATCGGGACCATCGCCGGGAAGTTGAACGGCGTGATGCCGGCCACGACGCCGAGCGGCTGGCGGATCTGGTAGACGTCGACGCCGGTGCTGACCTGCTCGCTGAACCCGCCCTTGAGCAGGTTCGGGATGCCGCACGCGAACTCGAGGTTCTCGAGGCCGCGGGCGATCTCGCCCAGGGCGTCGGACGGGACCTTGCCGTGCTCCGCGGTCAGGTGCGCCGCGAGGTCGTGGCGGTGCTGCTCGACGAGGTTCCGGATGCGGAACAGGATGTCGGTCCGCTTGCTCAGCGACGTCGCGCGCCACGCCGGGAAGGCCGCCTTCGCCGTCTGGACGGCCTGATCGAGCTCCTCGACCGAGGCGAAGTCGACATGCCGTGCCAGCGCACCCGTCGCCGGATCGAAGACCGGCCCCTCGCGTCCCGACGTCCCGGCGACCGACTGGCCGCCGATCCAGTGGCTGACCCGCCCGGGGCTCGTGATGGGACTGGATTCGGGTTCGGCGACGGACGTCATGACGGGTTCCTCACGGTGCGATCGAGTGGCGTCAGGGTACTCCCTTCGTCCGGGCGGCCCGGCCGGCGACCCGGTCCTCAGAACCGTGGACGCGCCTCCGGATCCGGCCAGCTCGGACCGTCCTCGGCGGCCTGCTCGGGCTGCCCGCGTGGGCCCTCGCCGGAGTGCGACGGTCGCACCGATGGCGACGACGACCGCGCCGACGCCGATGGCCAGCGACAGCCAGCCAGCGACGGGGAGGCCGCCCGGACCGGGCAGGTCTCGCCAGGTCAGGCTGGTGGCGGCCCGGACGAACGCCCAGCCGGCCACGGCGATGGCCAGGAGGCGGCCGTCCGGCCGCTCGAAGCCGCCCAGCCAGACGACGATGGCGAGCGCGATGGCCACCAGCAGCGTGCCGATGCCTTCGTAGGCCTGGGACGGATGTGACGGCAGCGCCGGCGCCAGCGAGCCCCATGGCCCAGGCCCGAGGAAGGCCGTCGCCCACTGGCCGTCGAAGGGCAGCCCCTGGCCGGTGCCGCCGAGGATCAGCGCCAGCTTCCCGGCGCCGATGGCCACGAGGAGCGGGACGGCCAGGAGGTGCGCCCACCGCCCGAGCGGAGCACCGAGCAGGCTCGCCACGTACGCCCCGCTGAGGATCCCGCCGACGACGCCGAGACCGAGCTCCAGGCCCGGGATCCCCGGGTCCAGCAGCGCCAGCGGCCCGGTCGTGAACGCTTCCGGCCGCACGAGGAGATACCCGAGACGACCGCCGATGATGGCGCCGGGGACCACGCCGACCGCGATCGACAGGAGGTCGTCCGCGCGCAGGCCGCGTCGGCCGGCGAGGAGCGCGACCACGACCAGGGTGGCGAGGATGATCGCCGCGAGCGCGATGGTCTGCCAGCGCACGACGAGGTCGCCGGGGAGCGTCACGAGCGGGTCGAAGTCGAACGTGATGACGGCGATCGGCACGGTCCCGGCAGTGTATCGGCGCCGCAGGGTATCAGCAGGGTGTCGGCTCGCCGACACTCGTGGTGTCGCGTGGGCCGTGGTCGGGGATTGACGGAGGCGACAGGATGGTCGTCAGTCGGTCGGTTGCGCTAGGGGGCGAACCGACCCGCTGAGGGGAACGACATCGGCCGGTCTGGGGGCCGCGACCGATGGTTGTCCCGGCGTCCGGCCCGTGGGGGGATGGGCCGGGCGCCGCGACACGAGAGGGACGCCGTGGCACAACGGATCGCACCGACGATGCCGCGCCTTGACATCGTGTTGCTCGGACGCTTCCGAGTGCGCACGACGACAGGCCGCGAGCTCCGACTCCTGGGCCGTCACGCCCAGGCACTGTTCGCCCTGCTGGCCCTGACTCGCCGACCACGCACGCGCGAGGCGATCGCGGCCGACCTGTGGCCCGACTCGGTCGCGGTTTCGACCGGCCCATTGCGCCAGGCGCTCTACCAGGTGCGCCAGGCGATGACCGCCATCGGCCTGGATCCCGACGCCGTCCTGGAGGCGGACGCGGAGTCGCTCGGCATGCACCCGGACGCGGTCGCCGTGCTCGACGTCGAGCGCTTCGAACGCTGCTCGGACGACGTCACGTGCAGCCCGGAGCAGGCCGTCGAGCTGTACGGTGGTGACCTGGCCGAGGGCCTCGGGCACGACTGCTTCGCCGCCGAGCGCGAGCGCCTCGCCGACCGCTTCGAGGACGCGCTGGCCCTCGTCGCCCAGCGCTCCCTGCTCATCGGCGACCTGGCCGACGCCCGTGTCGCCGCCGAACGGCTGGTCGTGCGCGACCCCCTCCGCGAGGAGGCGCATGCCGTGCTCATCGCCGTCCACGGGCTGACCGGCTCGCGGGCACAGGTCGTGCGCCAGTACCGGAGGGTCAGCGAGATCCTCGCGCGCGAGCTCGGGGAGGGACCGCTGCCGGAGACGGACGCGACCTATCGCCAGGCACTCGCGCGGACGGTCGAGCGCTCGCACGAGCGGGCGGTCGAGATCGAGCCGCCCGTGCCGGCGCCGCTGCTCGTGGTCGGCCGCTAGACCGGCACCGCGCGACGCGACGCGACGCCCGGACATGACGAAGCCCCGGTCCGGCGACCGGGGCGTCGATGGCGATGCGCGGCTGGGGCCGTCAGTCGCCGATGGACTCCGCGATGAAGTCCTGGACGGCTGACGGTCGACCCGGTAGGTCGAAGTCGGTGCCGCGGCAGCCCGCGTTCGACTGCCGAACGAGGTGATGCCGACGATTGACGTCGGTGTCGCCGGAGGAAGATCGGGCCACCCGAGTCACCCGAGCACGTGCCACCGCGCCAGCCGCCGTTGCCCTGCGTCTGGATGTTGAGCCCGCGTTGTACGGGGCGTTGAGGTTGACCAGGGTGGACGTCGCCATCAGGCGCGACCCGGAACGACACGGCCGCCGCCGGACTTGGCCAGTAGCTGATGCCGTAGCCGCTGACCGTGAAGTACAGGCCTGGGCTGCGTGCGTTGCACAGGGCGTCCAGGGTCCCGACGCGGCGCCACCGTGGCGTACTTCGACGACCGTGATGCGGCTGCGTCGAGGATGACGACGCCCGGCATCCTTCGTGTCCGGGAAGCCCGGCGAAGTTGTCGAAGCCGTAGTTGTACATCTCGGTCGACGTCGGCGCACGACCACGCCGAGCGTCCCGGCGGCGCACTCGTCCGGGTAGCCGCTGACCGGGTCGTGCTGGGTCGCCGGGTCGTAGTGGGCGCCGGCATCCTGCTGGAACCAGACCCGGGCCGACGCGTTGACGCCACCCGCGCCGTCGTCGGTGCAGTGGCCGGCGGTCAGGAAGACGGTCGGCGAGAGGAGCGAGCCCGAGCAGCGGTGCGCGAACTCGCCCGCCTCGTCGTAGAAGGCGATCAGCCCGACGTAGGTGTGGACGTTGTCTTCGACGTAGTTGTTGGTGATGGCCGCCGCCGGGGCCGCGATGGCGACCGACGGCGAGCGATCGGCCGCGGCGAGCGCGAACTTGAATCGACGCACGATGGATGGACCTCCAGGGCGTGGGCGTGGCGCCGGCGCGGTCCTCCGGCCGGCGCTCGGCGGGGCCGGACTAGGCATCCGGCCGCATTGGTCGGCCGATGCTACGCAGCCGGTCGGCTCGCCGTGCACGCGGCGCATGCGCACGCCGGTGGTGCGCCCGACGCACCCGCATCGGTCAGGCGGGCAGCTTGTCCACCAGCTCCCGGACGGCCGCCGCGGACGCGTCGAACGCGGCCTGCTCGTCGGCGGTCAGCGTGATCTCGAAGATCCGCTCCATGCCGCCCGACCCGAGCACGACCGGGACGCCGACGAACAGCCCGTCCGTCCCGAACTCGCCCTGGAGCAGGACGGCGCAGGGCAGGACGCGCTTGCGGTCGAGCAGGATGGACTCGACCATCTCGAAGGTGCTGGCGGCCGGGGCGTAGAACGCCGAGCCGGTCTTGAGCAGGGCCACGACCTCGGCCCCGCCGTTGGCGGTCCGCTGCTCGAGCGCGGTGACCCGCTCGGCGGGCAGGAGCTCGGTGATCGGCACGCCGGCGACCGTCGAGTAGCGCGACAGCGGGACCATCGTGTCGCCGTGGCCGCCCAGGACGAACGCGTGGGTGTCCTCGACGCTGACCCCGAGCTCCTCGGCGATGAACGTCCGGAATCGCGCCCCGTCGAGGACGCCGGCCATGCCCAGGACGCGCTCACGCGGGAACCCGGAGGCGGCCATCGCCACATGGCACATCGCGTCGAGCGGGTTGGTGACGATGATGAGGATGGCGTCGGGCGACTGGGCGGCGGCCGCGCTCACGACGGTCCTGACGATGCCGGCGTTCTTGGCCAGCAGATCGTCGCGGCTCATGCCGGGCTGGCGGGCCAGGCCGGAGGTCACGACGATGATGTCGCTGCCGGCGCGTATCGGCGTAGTCGTTGGTGCCGACGATCCGGGCGTCGTGACCGACGACCGGCGCCGCCTCGGCCAGGTCGAGGCCCTTGCCCTGGGGCAGCCCCTCGACGATGTCGACGAGGACGACGTCGGCCAGGCCGGCCTCGGCGATCCGCTGGGCGGTGGTGGCGCCGACGTTGCCGGCACCGATGACGGTGACCTTGTTGCGAGCCATGGGGTCGATGTGCTCCTCTCGTTGGGTCGGGCGATTCTAGGTCGTCGTTCGTGGCCGGCGCGGATGGACGCGTGACGATGGCCGGGCGATGGGACGGCGGCGAGCATCTGGTCCATCGACCACTCCCCGCTGCATGGAGAACCGCCAGGACATGGCTGCCATCGCGACCCTCCTCGGCATCCTGCTCATCATCGTCGCCATCCCGTTCGGCCTGATGTTCGCGCCGCTGGCGCTGGGCGTCGTCGTCGTCGCCCTGGGCTGGCGCCACGTCGCCGCCTCGTGGACGGAACCGGGGGCCGCCGCGTGATCGGCGAGCTCGCTGGCCCTGGCCGCGATCATCATCCTTCCGGCGGCGCTGCTGCTGGCGATCCTGACCGTCATCGGCCTGGGGATCGCCGGGCTGGCGGCCGCGGACCTCGACGAGGGCCGGCTGTTGCGCAGCCGAGCCTGACGACCGCTCGGACCCTTGGGCGGCAGGCCTCAGCCGGCCAGCGCCCCACCGATGTCCAGGTCCGGGGGCGGTTCCCAGCCTTCGGGCAACCGCGGACCGGCGGCCAGGACGTCCGGCGTCACGCCGTCGGCATAGGCCCCGAAGTTGACCGCGAACATCCCGGCCAGCCCGCGTCGCGGCCGCGTCGTAGGCGTCCGGGTCGGCCCACGTCGCGCGCGGATCGAGGAACGACGCCGGCACCTCCGGGCACGACCGTCGGGACCTCGACGCCGAAGGTCGGGTCGACGCGCATCTCGGCCGTCGGCCAGGCGCGCCGTCGATCGCCGCCCGGACCATCGCCCGGGTGTGGGCGATGTTCATCCGCTCGCCCGTCCCGTACGGTCCGCCGGTCCAGCCCGTGTTGACCAGCCAGACCGGTCACGTCGTGGCGCGCCAGGCGCTCGATCAGCATCGGCGGCGTACTCGCCCGGGTGGCGGGGCATGAACGGCGCCCCGAAGCAGGCGCTGAACGTGGCCTTCGGCTCGGTCGACCCCGACTTCGGTGCCGGCCAGCTTGGCGGTGTAGCCGCTGATGAAGTGGTACGCGGCCTGGGCGTGGGTCAGCCGCGCGATCGGCGGCAGCACGCCGAACGCGTCGGCGGTGAGCAGGATGACCGTCGCGCGGCTGGCCGGCCACGCCGGTCGGGTCGGCGTTGCCGATGAAGTGCGAGCGGGTAGGCGCCGCGGGTGTTCTCGGTGAACCGCTCCGAGTCGAGGTCCAGCTCCCGGGTCGCGGGCATCCAGGTCGACGTTCTCGAGGACCGTGCCGAAGCGCCGCGTCGTCTGGAAGATGTCGGGCTCGTACATCGGCGACAGCCGGATGGTCTTGGCGTAGCAGCCGCCCTCGAAGTTGAACAGCCCGTCGGGCCCCAGCCGTGCTCGTCGTCGCCGATGAGGCTGCGCAGCGGGTCGGCCGACAGGGTCGTCTTGCCGGTCCCGCTCAGTCCGAAGAAGACGACGCTGTCGCCGGCCTCGCCCGACGTTGACCGAGCTGTGCATCGGCAGCACGCCCTCGTCGGGCATGAGGTAGTTCATGACCGTGAACGCGCTCTTCTTGATCTCGCCGGCGTACTCGGTGCCGACGATGATGATCTCCATCCGCTCGAGGTGGAGCAGGATGGCGGTGCCCGTGCGCGTGCCCTCGGTCGCCGGATCGGCCTGGAACGACGGGCACGCAGAGGATCGTGAAGTTCGGCTCGAAGCCGGTCAGCGCGGCCCGCGTCCGGGCGGCGGAACAGGTTCCGCGCGAAGATGCTCGCCCAGGCCGTCTCGGTCACGACCCGCAGGCGACGCTGGTGGGCCGGATCGGCCCCGATGCAGCAGTCCTGCGCGTACAGGTCCTTCTCGGCGCAGTAGGCCACGAGGCGCGATCGGAGTCGGTCGTAGTGCGCCTCGCTGATCGGCCGGTTGACCTCGCCCCACCAGATCCGGTCCCGGCTCGACGGCTCGTCGACGATGAACTTGTCGAGCGGGCTGCGGCCGGTGTGCTTGCCGGTGCGCACGACGAGGGGGCCCTCGGCGGCGAGCGACGCCCTCGCCCGCCCGGACGGCGTCCTCGACCAGCTCCGCGGTCGACAGGTTGGCGAGCAGGCGACGCCCGAACTCCGGTCGCGCGCGCACGGCGCCGGCTGTCGGAGGGTGGTCGGGTCGGGGCGGAAGGGTGGTAGCCATCGTGTCGGACACCTCGGCGCGGACGATCACATCGATCGACCGGCCGCGCGTCGGGTCCGCCTGGGCGGACGCAGGAGTCGGCTTCCGCAGTCGCGTTCCGACGATGCTACACGACCGCGCAAGGTTGTCGTGGGGTTGCGTCACGGTTACGGCTGAGCGGCGGCGTCGCATCAGGCGCCGCCCCGCGATTGACGGGCCGCCGACCGCCTGCCTACCATCGGCGCACAACCGAAGAGCACGTATCAAGAGTTGGCTGAGGGACCGGCCCGTCGACGCCACGACAACCTACCGACGCGAGGTCGGCAAGGTGCCAATCCGGGCAGGTCCACCTGCGAGATACGGGTTCTCCGGAGCCCCATCGTTCGGGACGACGCCCATCCATCCGGTCCTCCGTGCCAGCCGCGCACCGGAGATCCGACGATGACCGCCCCGACGCTGAGCACCCCACGACCGACCGCCACGGCCCCGGCGACCGCCGACGAGGCCGCCCGCCCGCGCATCATCGGGCATGGCCTGTCGGAACTGCGGTCATCACCAGCCGCTCGCGATCGCCTACGTCTGTCCCGCCTGTTTCGGGCCACTGGAGGTGGCCTACGACCTCGGCGTCGTGGCGGCGACGTTCGATCGGGCATCGATCGCGGCACGGGCGCCGGGCATCTGGCGCTATCTCGAGCTGCTGCCGGTCGAGACACCGCCGAGCCGTTCGCTGCCGGTCGGCTCCACGCCGCTCCTGGCCGCCGACCGCCTGGCCCCGACCCTCGGCGTCGAGCGGCTGTGGCTCAAGGACGACACCCGCAACCCGACGCTGTCGTTCAAGGATCGGGCGGTCGCCCTGGCCGCCGCCCGGGCGGTCGTCGTTCGGCGTGCCGGCCCTGGCCTGCGCCTCCACCGGCAACCTGGCCGGCGCGACGGCGGCCGCGGCGGCCGCGGTCGGGCTGCCCGCCTACGTGTTCATCCCGTCGGACCTCGAGCCGGCCAAGGTCGACCACGCGCTGGCCTACGGGGCGACGGTCGTGCCCATCGACGGCACGTACGACGACGTCAATCGGCTGTGCCTGGAGATCGCCGACGAGACCGGCTGGGGCTTCGTCAACATCAACCTCCGGCCGTTCTACGCGGAGGGATCGAAGACGCTCGCCTACGAGATCGCCGAGACGCTCGGCTGGCGCTCACCGGACGTCGTGGTCGGACCCGTCGCCAGCGGGGCCATGTTCACGCGGGTCGCGCGCGGCTTCGAGGAGCTGGCCGAGCTCGGGCTCATCGAGCGCCGGCCGATCCGCTTCGTCGGCGGCCAGGCGGCCGGCTGCGCCCCGGTGGCGACGGCGTTCGCGACCGGCGCCGACCGAGATCGAGCCCGTCCGCACGCCGGACACGATCGTCCGCTCGCTGGCCATCGGCAACCCGGCCGACGGTCGCTACGCCGTCGAGCTGGCGCGCGCCAGCGGCGGGTCGATCGAGGCCATCGACGACCTCGACACGGCGGCGCGCATCCGCGACGTCGCCCGGCTCGAGGGCCTGTACCCCGAGACGGCAGGCGGCGTGACGCTGGGGGCGGTCGCGGCGGCCCGCCGGCGCGGCGTCATCCGCGACGGCGACGAGGTGGTGGCGCTGCTCACCGGCAACGGCCTCAAGACGCCGGACGCCCGCACGCTCGGGGAGGAGGCGCCCCGGCTGGCGCCGGTCCTGCGACCGTCGCTCACCGCGTTCGAGTCGTGGCTGGCCACGACCGACGGGCCGGCGCTGGCATGAGCACCGTCCGCATCCCTCCGACCCTGCGCACCTCGACCGGCGGGGCCAAGCTCGTGACCGTGCCGGCGGGGACGGTCCGCGACGTGCTCGACGAGCTCGTCACGTCGCACCCGGCGCTGGCCCCGCAGCTCATCGCGCCCGACGGTGACCTGAACCGCTTCGTCAACGCCTTCCTCAACGACGTCGACATCCGCCACCTCCAGGCGCTGGATACCCAGGTGGCCGAGACCGACACGCTCGTCCTGCTCCCCGCGATGGCCGGCGGCTGACCCGTCGCTGTCCGTCCCCCGTCGGTCGGCACGTCGGCCGACGACCCCGGCTAGGATGCGCCCGTGCCTCCCATCGACGTCGCGACCAGCCTCGAGAACCTGAAGCTGGAGCGCGACGCCATCGCGCTGTACGACACGCTGGCGACGATCGAGCAGGAGCCGCGGCGCCGCGCCGCGTTCGAGCGCATCGCCGGCAACGAGCGCCGGCACGCCGACATCTGGGCGTACCAAGCTGACCGAGGCCGGCGCCACCGTCCCGCCCGACCCCGGCAGCCCTCGCCCACGGATCCGGGTCATCCTGCTCCTCGCCCGGCTGTTCGGGACCAGGGCCGTGGCCGACCTGGTCAAGGCCCTCGAAGGCGACGAGGAGGACCTCTACGAGTCGTTCAGCCAGACCGCGCCCGACGTCGCGGCCATCGCCGAGGACGAGCGCGAGCACGCCAGGATCTGGGACCGCCTCGGCGCCGAGCCGGCCGATCGGGCCGGAGGGGCGGTGTCCGTCGCCAGCGTCGCCAGATCCGCGACCGAGATCGGCCAGCGCGAGGCATGGCACCGGGCGGGCGGCCGCTCGGGCACCCTGCGGGCGGTCATCTTCGGGGTCAGCGACGGCCTGGTCAGCAACCTGGCGCTGGTCATGGGCGTCGCCGGAGCGGCCCAGGAGAACGGCAGCATCATCCTGCTGACCGGCATCGCCGGCCTGTTGGCCGGCGCGTTCAGCATGGCCGCCGGCGAGTACATCTCGATGCAGAGCCAGCGCGAGCTGTTCGAGCGCCAGATCGCCCTGGAGCGCGCCGAGATGGAGGCGATGCCGGAGGAGGAGCAGGCGGAGCTGGCCACGGTCTTCCGGGCCAAGGGCTTCACGGCGGACGAGGCGGACATGATCGCCGCCCGCCTGTTCGAGCAGCCCGACATCGCCCTCGACATGCTCGTCCGCGAGGAGCTCGGTCTCGATCCGGACGAGCTCGGCTCCGCGTGGGGGGCCGCGTTCGGCTCGTTCGTGTCGTTCGCCATCGGGGCCGCCATCCCGGTCATCCCGTTCGTGTTCAGCAACGAGCTCCCGGCGGTCATCGTCAGCCTCGCGATCAGTCTCGTCGCGCTGTTCGTGGTCGGGGCCGGGGTCAGCCTGCTGACCGGGCGTGGCGTCCTGTTCTCCGGGTTCCGCCAGCTCGGCATCGGCCTCGGTGCCGCCCTCGTGACCTACCTCATCGGCTCGCTCATCGGCGTATCGGTGGCAGGATGACGCGGTGATGGGCGATGGCTCGACGCTTCGGGACCGGCTGCGCGCCGAGGGACTGGACCCCGGCGCCTGGTCCAACGGGCCCGGCGACCGCTACGGCGCGCACGACCACGGCTACGACAAGGTCATCGTCGTGGTGGACGGCAGCATCGACTTCGGGCTGCCGGCCAGCGGCCGGACGATCGGGCTCGCCGTCGGCGACCGGCTGGAGCTTCCGGCCGGGACATCCCACGATGCGGTCGTCGGGGGAGACGGTGTGACCTGCCTCGAGGCGCATCGACCGTCGGGGACGCTGGCCGGCCTGGCCAGACGCGAGGCCGGGTCGTGGTAGGAAACCGATGCGCGACCCGCGGACGTATCGGATGACGGGCCTCGACGCGGGGGGACGCGACGACGCCGCACTCGTCCGCGCGGTCGCGGGCGGCTCGCATGACGCGCTGGCCGCTCTCTACGATCGTCACGGTGATGCGGTCTTCGCGGCGTCGTGTCGCCTGACGTCGGATCGGGGATTGGCAGAAGAGGTGGTGCAAGAGACGTTCCTGGCGTTGTGGAACCGGGCCGACACGTTCGACCCGGCCCTGGGCTCGCTGGCGGCGTGGCTCCACACCATCGCCCGCAACCGGACCGTCGACCGGCTGCGGGCGGCCGGCCGTCGCCCCGCACTGACCCCGCTCTCGTCGGTCGTGGGCAACGGGGGCTGGGATGAGCCGGATGCCGACACGCTCGACCGGGTCCTGGCCGGTGGCGTCCTCGTCGCCGGCAGCGTCCCCGATCGATCGCCCGAGATGACCGCGGCGCTGCACGAGCTGCGGATGGCCCTCCAGACGGCACTCGCGGCGATGCCCGACGACGAGCGCACGGTCCTCGTCATGGCCTACGGCGAGGACCTCACCCAGACCGAGATCGCCGAGCGGCTGGATTGGCCGCTCGGCACCGTCAAGACCCGGACCCGGCGGGGGCTCGCCCGACTGCGTGGCGTGTTCACCACCGACGTGGGGCCGGAGTTCACCCGCTACCTTGCGCCGGTCGACCCGGCCGAACCCGACAGCTGACAGAACGAGGGATACACCGACCACGATGGATCACGACGACGCGCTCGAGGCGCTCCAGCTCGCGGCCGCAGAGCCGGGCGGGCTCGACCGGGTGATGGCCGGCGATACGCCGCAGGCCGCCGCACTGGCCGGGCACGTGGCCGGCTGTGACCGCTGCGCGACCGAGCTGGAGCGACTGCGCCGAGCGGTCCCGCTCCTGCGCGACGTCGTCCGGACGACGCCGCCGGCCGACCTGCGCGCGCGCACGCTCGCGCTGGTCCGCGACCAGGGCATCGCGCGCGGGGCGCCCGCCGCCGTGGCCGAGGCATCCGCGGCGGGACCGACGACCGTGACGTCGCGCGACCCCGTGGCCGTCCCGGTCGCCGCCGGCTCGGTAGCCGCCGGCACGGTGCCGCGCGGCGACGACCGCGCCGCGCCGCGGGTCCGTCCTGCCGTGGGTCGCCGGGATCGCGGCCGCGGTCGTGCTCTCCGTCGTCGCCAGCACGCTCATCGTGGGAGCCCGAGTCGACGAGCAGCTCACGGCACAGTCGCGCGCGATCGCCGGTCTCGAAGCCGTGACGAGCGCGACCCTCGACGATCACCGCCGATCCGGACTCGGGCCGCGTGGCGCTCGCCTCGACGGACGGGTCCGCCACGTCGGGGACGCTGCTGTTCTCCCCGTCGACCACCGAGCTCGTGGTCGTCGCCGATGGGCTGACGACGCCGCCGGAGGGCCAGGAGTACCGCTGCTGGCTGCTCGTCGACGGGGCGCGGCAGGATGTCGGCAAGATGTTCTTCGCGGACGACCTGGCGTACTGGGTGGGCGACACGCCCGCGGTCGCCACGATCAGCGACGGCGCGACCTTCGGGGTGTCACTGACGAGCGTCGACAGCCCCTCGCTCGATGCCGACCCGGTCATCGTCGGGGCGCTCTGAGCCGGCCGACGCCGCCGTCGCCGACATGACGTCGTCGCTCGCCTCCGTCGCTGCCGGTCCAGCGGCCGACTCGGGAGACTGGGGCGACTCGTCGGCTGCCGCGTCCGGCGCCGCGTCCGGGTCCTCGTCCGGGGCCGCCTCGTCGGGTGGTGGCGCCTCGAGGTAGCGCCGGTGCAGCTCGAGGAGCCGCGTCGTCGCCTCGGGCGGGACGTCCCAGCCCTCGTCGGCCAGGACCGCAGCAAGCCAGACCGCCTCTCGCTCGCGCTCGCCGGCGTCGACGTCCGTCTCGCGCCGCCGCGAGTCGAGGACGACGAACCAGACCAGCCCGGCTCCCACGACGAGCCCGACGATGAGCAGCCACCAGTTGAACTCGGCGTTCACCGCCGCGAAGTATAGGGAGCGACCGGCGAGCCGGCCGGCGATGGGCCGTGCCCGCCCCGGATACACTCCGCGAGATGTTCGACACCCCGCCTGATCCGATCGCGTTCACCATCGGTCCGCTCAGCATCGGCTGGTACGGCCTGGGCTATGCGATCGGCCTCGCGGCCGTCTACGTGCTGCTCGTCTGGCTGGCGCGACGCGCGGGCGAGGATGAGAGCGTCGCCAGCAACGGCATCATCATCGTGGCGATCGCGGCGCTGATCGGCGGGCGGCTGTACCACGTCATCGACCAGTGGCAGCTGTACGCCGGCGACCCGCTCAAGATCATCCTGCCCGCCGTACAGCGGCCTGGGGGTCTACGGCGGGATCATCACCGGGACGCTGGCCGCGTGGTGGTACGCGCGGCGCCGCGGCGTGTCGTTCTCCCGCTGGGCGGACATCGTCGCGCCGACGCTGTTCGTGATGCAGGCCATCGGCCGCTGGGGCAACTACTTCAACCAGGAGCTGTACGGGCCGCCGACCACGCTGCCGTGGGGCATCCCCATCGACTGCACGCATCGGCTCGTGGTCTACGCCTGCTCCGCCTTCCCCGAAGCCACGACCCGCTTCCATCCGCTGTTCCTGTACGAGTCGATCAGCGGCATCCTTGGCGCGCTGTTCCTCATCGCCCTGGGCTTCAAGGCACGCGAGCGGCTGCGGCCCGGCGACCTGCTGCTCGGCTTCTTCATCTGGTACGGCGCGACGCGGTTCCTGCTCGAGACGCTGCGCGAGGGCAACTGGCTGTTCTTCGGCGTCCCGACGGCGCAGATCGTGTCGCTCGCGTTCATCGTGGTCGG
Source organism: uncultured Chloroflexia bacterium (assembly GCA_963776925.1). Classification (GTDB taxonomy): domain Bacteria; phylum Chloroflexota; class Limnocylindria; order Limnocylindrales; family CSP1-4; genus SPCO01. The sequence continues at coordinate 663,627 of CAVZON010000001.1, forward strand.
CATCGCCGGGCTGCTGTATCGCCACCGCCCCGGCCGCGAGCCGGATCGGCCGCCGGCCATGCCGGAGAAGGCGACCTGGGGCGCGATCGGCACGCCGGACTGGCGCACCAGCCCGATCGACGAGCCCTGGGCGCACGCCGGGGACCTGTCGGGCGGATCCATCGAGGGCAAGACCCCGGCGGAGCTCGGGATCGGCGAACCGGAGCCCGATGACGACGAGCGTGCCGACGACACGGACGTCGACGACGAACCTGCGCCCGCCGTCGGCGCCGACACCACGCCCGACGACGACCCTGGCACCCCGCAGGACGGTGACGGGCCGCCCGAGCCGGAGGCGCGGCCCGGCGCGTGACCGAGCCGAGACGCCGCCCGCCACCGGCGCGCATCTCGCCCGAAGCGCTCGCCGCCGCCAGAGCCGGCGGCGCCCAGGAGGGCCTCACGTGGCTCGGCCGACCCCCATGGGCCCGTGGGCCGTGGTCGTACCACCTCCTCCGGCTCGTGGTCCGCTTCGTCGCGTTCGTCCTGCTGCGCTTCCGGATCCGGACCGACGGACAGGAGCACCTCCCGCGCTCCGGTGGCTACTTCCTCGTCGCGGCCGCGCATCGCGGCTGGATGGACCCGTTCGTGGCGATGCACGCCCTGCCACCCGAGCCACGCTCGTGGTTCCTGGGCAGCGGCCCGTCCACGTTCACCGCGCCGTGGCGTGAGTGGCTCCTCCGGCGGATCGGTGGCCTGCTCCCGGTCTGGCGCGGCGGCGTCGGGCATCGACCAGCACATCGCGTCGGCGCGCGCGGTCATCGATGCCGGCGCGGTCTTCGTCCAGATGCCGGAGGGGACGGTCAGCGGCCCGCCCGGGCGGATCGGCTCGTTCCGGACCGGCTGGGCGATCATCGCCCTGCGCCTCGACCCGGTGATCGTGCCCCTGGCGATGGCCGGGACCGAGGAGCTGTACGTCGGCCGGCGGCTGGCCTCGCGCGTCCTGCCGTCGACGACCGTGCGCGAGCTCGCCGGCCTCGGCCGTCCGCAGCTCCTGCCGGTCGCGGGATCACGGGAGGAGCTGGACCTCGCACGGCGGATCAGCGAGGCGCTGGCCACCCGGCTCGGACCGGTCGTCGAGGAGCTCCAACCCTGGACGATCGATCCGCCGGAGCACCCGCGACGCCTGCGCCGGCGCCTGACCTGGCTGCTCCTGCGCCCCGGGCGCCTCGACCGCGAGGTCTGACCCACGCACGCGGTCGTGCGGGCCGTGAGGCGGCGGCCGTGGCACGGCGTCACCTTTGAGGCGACGTACGACGGCCGCGATAAGGCACGGCCCGATGTGAGGGACCTACCCCCGGATCGACTATCGACCCAGATCGGCGGACACACCGCCGGAACGGTTCGAAGGAGATCCAGTCATGCAGGCAACGTCCACCCCGACCCTGGCCCAGTCCAAGCCCAGCGCGTATCTGGCGCTCGGCATGGCGGCCATCCTCGCCCTCGCGGTCGCCATCGGCGCCGTGGTGGCGCTCACCCCGCGGCCCGTCGCGGCCCCGACCGCCGGCTCGGCGACCGGGATCGAGCAGGGCATCGCCGCCAAGAACCACGCTGAGGCGTTCACGAGCCCGACCTCCGGGAACCCGGCCGACAGCATCGCCGCCGGCGTCGCCGCCAAGAACTCCACCGGCGCCGCTGCCGTCAGCGGCAAGACGACGGTCGACGACATCTTCGCCGGCGCCGGCCAGGTCGCCGATCGTCCACAGCGGTGGCGGTTGGAACCCCGGCAAGGTCGCGGTCCCGTACCCCGTGCCCGCCTATCCGCCGTTCGTCCTTCCGGGCGCCGACGGCAGCCTCGCCATGCCCTGGCGCGGCGACCAACGTCGGTGACTACTTCGACGCTCGCGCCGGCTGGACCGGCTCGGCCGACGAGCAGTACACCGAGACGGTGGGGATCTCCCACCGCTGAACCCGCCTCCTCCTGGGGCAGCGTGAGGCCCGGGCCGCAAGGCCCGGGCCTCACCATGTCCGGCGACCCTATACTCGGCCGCGATGGCCCTCCAGTACGCCGAGTCGATCCTCGATCTCGTCGGCGGCACCCCCCTCGTGCGCATCAGCCGCCTGACGCGCGACCTGGGCCCGGCCGATCGCCAGCCGCTGCTGCTGGCCAAGCTCGAGATGCTGAACCCCGGCGGCTCGGTCAAGGACCGCATCGGCCTGCCGATGATCGAGGCCGCCGAGCGCGAGGGCCTGCTCCAGCCCGGCGGCACCATCATCGAGCCGACCTCCGGCAACACCGGCCACGGCCTGGCCATCGCCGCCGCCCTCAAGGGCTACCGCTGCATCTTCGTCATGGCCGACAAGCAGTCGGTCGAGAAGCAGACGCTGTTGCGAGCCTACGGGGCCGAGGTCGTCCTGTGTCCGACCAACGTCCCGCCCGAGTCGCCCGGAGAGCTACTACAGCGTCGCCGCGCGGCTCGCCCGCGACATCCCCGGGGCGTTCAAGCCCGACCAGTACTGGAACATGGAGAACCCGAAGGCCCACGAGCGGACGACCGGACCCGAGCTCTGGGAGCAGACCGACGGCCGGATCACCCACTTCGTGGCGAGCGTCGGGACGGGCGGCACGATCAGCGGCGCCGCGCGGGTGCTCAAGGCGAACAACCCCGACATCCAGGTCATCGGCGCCGATCCCGAGGGGTCCGTGCTGAGCGGCGACACCGCCCGTCCCTATCTGACCGAGGGGGTCGGCGAGGACTTCTTCCCGGGCACGTACGACGCGTCGGTCATCGATCGCTGGGTGCGGGTCAGCGATCGCGACGCCTTCGCCATGGCCCGTCGCCTCACCCGCGAGGAGGGCATCCTCAGCGGCGGCTCGTGCGGGACGGCGATGGTCGCGGCCCGCGAGGTCGTGCGCGACCTGACGGCGACCGACGGCGGCCAGGAGGCGGTCGTCGTCGTCCTCCTGCCGGACAGCGGGCGCTCGTACCTGTCCAAGGTCTACAACGACGAATGGATGCGGGCCAACGGCCTGATGCCGACGACCGGCGCGGCCACGCGGGTCGACGCGCTGCTCGACGATCGCCACCACGATGCCGAGCGACCGGCGGTCGTCGTGGCGCGCACGACCGAGCGGGTCGGCGACGGCCATCGCCACCCTCCAGGCCTACGGCATCAGCCAGTTGCCGGTCTCGGAGGAGCCCGAGGGCGACGACGTCGTCGGGCTCGTCGGCTCGATCAGCGAGAAGGGCCTGCTCGACCGGGCCTACCGCGACCCGTCGGTCGTGGAGCGCACGGTCGGTGAGGTGATGGACGCGCCGTTGCCGCTGGTCGAGGCGTCGGCCACGCTCGACGAGGCGTTCGCCCTGCTCAGTGGCGGTGCCAACGCGCTCGTGGCCGTCCGCAGCGAGCGCCCGGCGGGGGTCGTGACCAAGCTCGACATCCTCGAGTACCTGGCCCACCACCCGGTGCCATCCGGCTGACCCGCCGCGCGGCCTCCGCTATCCCGCAGGCGGATCGACGAGGCCGGCGCCCTCGGTCGTGGCACGCGCGTAGGCGGCCAGCAGACGCTCGGATTCGGCCTCGCGACCGACGAGGATCGGACTGGAGACTCGACCCGACACGCCCTCGATCATGCGCTGCCCGTGTCGGGCAGGCAACGATCACGCAGCGCGGTGGCCACCGTCACGCGGGACGGTCCGTCGACGCTAGGTGCGACGCGCGGTCAGCCAGCGCAGGACGGGCACGCCACCGGCGACCCGCTCCATCCGACTCGGTCGGACGGGCTCGGGCGGGAGTGGCTCGGCGTCGGGCCGGCGATACATCGCCTGCCGTTCTGCCTCGTGATCCCAGATGGCTCCCTGGAGCCGTGACTTCGTGCCGAGGAAGCTGCCGAATGGATGCATGGTGTCGACCTCCTTGTATCCAGGAGGTTCGCGCGTTCGAGGCGGCCTGCCATCGTCGGAAGCCTTATCGGCGGAGGGTCGAACGCCTCAAAGTCGAGCGGCCGTGCTTACAGCCAGGGCAGCGTGACCGGCAGCAGGGCGTTGAGCAGCAGGCCCAGGGTCAGGAGGCCGCCGGCCCGTCGGACGTGGATGAACGCGAACCCGACGAACCACAGCGGCCAGCCACGGGACGGGTACCAGTCAGGCGGGGCGTCGGGCTTGGGCTGGCGGAAGATGCGCAGGACGTAGGCCAGGCGCGGCAGGGCGAGGGCGACGAGCAGGACCCACGGCCCGACCCAGCCGACGAGCACGAGCAGCAGCGTCAGCGGGTAGAACAGGATCATCAGCCACTGCCCGACCAGCCGCGCCCGGGTCTCGCCGAGGATCACCGGCAGCGTTCGGACCCCGAGCTTCCCGTCGGCCTCGATCTTGTCGATGTGCTTGCCGAACAGCACGCTCGTGACCAGCAGGGCGTACGGGACCGACGTGAGGAGCACCCACCAGCCGACGGCCCCGGTCGCGGCCAGGAACGTGCCGCCGACCATGAGCGGCCCCCACACGAGGAACACGCCGGGCTCGCCCAGGCCGTGGTGCTTGAGCCGGATGGGCGGGGCGACGTAGAAGACCGAGACGAACAGCCCGGCCAGCGCGAAGGCGATGATGAGCGGCCCGCGCTGCGCGGCCAGGAACAGCATGATCGCGGCGCCGACGACGTTGACGGCGAGGATGGCGATCTCGAGCTGGCGCTTGGTCACCCAGCCGGACAGGATGGGATGCGGCGCATACAGGGCCCGGACGTAGCCCTCGGTGTCGACGCCGCCGGTCGTGTCGAAGTAGTCGTTGATCATGTTGTTGGCGGCGTGGGCCAGCACGAGCCCGACGACCGCCAGCAGGAACAGGCCCCAGTCGACCGGGGCGCCGCCCTTGGTCCGCGCGGCCTCGACCGCCAGCAGGCCGCCGATGAGCCCGGACCAGATGGTCATCGGGAAGACGGCCGCGCGGGTGATGACCAGCCACTTGCCGACCGTGTCGAGCGGGCGATGCTCGGGCGGGTTGGCGGTCTCGAGGATCTCCTTCCAGCCAAGGAGCCGGTCGCGGAGGGTGAGGGGGGCGGTGACGACGGCGTCGGTGCTCATCTGGGTCCTTCAGACGTGCCGAAAACATGCGTTGTGCATGGTATCAGGTTCTCTCCCGAGACCCGCCCGGCCGACCCGGACCGCTACCATGCGGCCATGCCCGACCCGACCGAGCGGACCCCCTCCTTCGACACGCTCGCCGTCCACGCCGGTGCCGAGCCGGACGAGTTGACCGGGGCCGTCTCCCCGCCGATCTACCAGACCTCGACGTATCGTCAGGACGGCGTCGGCCGGCCGCGTGGCGGCTACGACTACGCCCGCTCGGTCAGAACCCGACCCGTGAGCGACTGGAGCGGGCCGTCGCGGCGCTCGAAGCGGGCACGCACGGCATCGCGTTCTCGTCCGGTTCCGCCGCCACGGCCGCGATCGCCGAGCTCGCCTCGACCGGCGACGAGATCGTCGTCGGCGACGACGTGTACGGCGGCACGTTCCGGTATCTCGAGCGCGTGCGCCGGCCCGGCGCCGGGGTCGAGCCGCGCTTCGTCGACCTCGCCGCGGGACCCGACGAGCTGTGGGAGACCCTGAACGAGCGGACCCGCCTCGTCTGGTTCGAGACGCCGACCAATCCGCTGCTCAAGGTCGTCGACATCCGGGCGATGGCCGACACGCTGGATCGCCGGGCGGCGCGAGGGCGGGCGGCGGCCGCTGCTCGTGGTCGACAACACGTTCGCCTCGCCGGCCATCCAGCAGCCGCTCACCCTCGGCGCGGACATCGTGTTCCACTCGGCGACCAAGTACCTGGCCGGCCACTCCGACACGATCCTCGGGATCGCGGTCACCTCCGACGACGCCGTGGCCGAGCGACTGCGCTTCCTGCAGAACGCGATGGGCGGCGTCCCCGGTCCGCTCGATTGCTTCCTCGTCCTGCGCGGCCTGCGCACGCTCCACCTGCGCGTCGAGCGGCACCGGCCAACGCCGCGGCCATCGTCGCGATGCTCCAGGCCCGCCCGGACGTGGCCGAGGTCCGCTATCCGGGGTTCGGCGGGATGGTCTCGTTCACGCCCGCACCGACGGCCGGGGCGGAGCGCCGCCGACCGGGCCATCGCCATCGCCGAGGGGACCGTCCTGTTCACGCTGGCCGAGTCGCTCGGCGGGGTCGAATCGCTCATCGAGGTGCCGGCCGTGATGACCCACCTGTCGGTCGCCGGCTCGCCGCTGGAGGTGGATCCGGCGCTGATCCGCCTGTCGGTCGGGATCGAGGGTGTCGACGATCTCGTCGCCGACCTGACGGCCGCGCTCGACGCCGGGTGAGCGGACGCCGTCGTCCGACCACGACGGCACGCGCCTCGCACGCCGCGCGGCCGTAGACTCCGCGTCGATGGGGACCGGCATCCTGTACCTGCGTGGCGCGGAGGTCATCGCCGCCATGCCCCCGCTCGATGCGCGGCTGGAGCTGGCGGAGCGGGCGATGACCGCGCTCATCGCCGACGCCGAGCTGCCCCCGAAGATCGGCGTGCATCCCCGGCCCGAGGGCTCGTTCGCCCACGCCATGCCGGCCGCCCTCCGACCGGCCGCTCCGACCGCGACCACGGCCGACGACCTGCTGGGCATGAAATGGGTCACCGGGGTCCCGGCGAACCGCGCCGACGGGATCGCGCCGATCAACGCCATCGTCATCCTGAGCGACCCGGCGACGGGCCAGCCGGTGGCCGTGCTGGACGGCGGCCCGATCACCGCCCAGCGCACGGCGGCCGTGTCCGGCGTCGTGGTCCGCCGGTTCGGCACGGGGGCTGAGCGCGTGGCCATCATCGGCGCCGGGGTCCAGGGCCGGAGTCATGCCGAGATGCTCGCCGGCGTCCTCCCCGACGCGACGATCGTCATCCACGATCGGCACGCCGATCGGGCGGCAGCGCTGGCGACTGCCGTGGGTCGGGACGACCGCCCCGACGGCACGCGACGCCACGGCCCAGGCGGACGTCGTCATCAGCGCGGTCACCTTCGCACGACCCGAGGACCGCCAGTCGATGACCCCCGATTGGCTGCGACCCGATGCGCTGGTCGTGCCGGTCGACTACGCGGCGATGTGCTCCGCGGCCGTCGCGCGGGACGCGGCGCTCTTCCTGACCGACGACCGCGGCCAGTTCCTGGCGAATCGCGACGCGGGCCTGTTCGACGGCTATCCGGACCCGACGATGACCATCGGCGAGGCGATCTTCGCCGGTACGCCGCGGCCGTCGCACGGCCGGGTCGTGGCGACGCACCTCGGTGTCGGCCTGGCGGACCTCGTCTTCGCCGACGCCATCGTCACAAGGGCCCGGGAACAGGGTCTGGGCATGGAGCTGCCGAGATGAACGCCGCATGCTGAAGCGCGCGGCGATGGTCGGTCTCGTGCTCGCGCTGGCCGTGGTCGTGCTCGGGGCGGGCGCCCTGACGTGGCTGACGGTCCGCGCGCATCCGGAGACCAGCGGCACGGTCGAGGAGCCCGAGCTGCGCGAGCCCGTGACGGTCCGACGTGACGCCTACGGCATCGCCCACATCACCGCCGCGACCGCAGCCGACCTGTTCTACGCCCAGGGCTGGGTCCACGCCTCCGAGCGGATGTGGCAGATGGAGGTGTGGCGCCACATCTCGTCCGGTCGGCTGTCCGAGCTGTTCGGCGCCGGCCAGCTCGACACGGACCGGTTCATCCGGACCCTCGACTGGCGCGGCGCCGCGGAACGCGATCGCGAGTCGGTCTCGCCGGCCACCCGCGTGGCGCTCGACGGCTACGCCAGGGGCGTCAACGCCTGGCTCGACGAACACCGCGGCTCGCTCGGCATCCCGTTCGTCATGGCCGGCGCCGAACCCGAACCATGGACCGACCTCGACACCCTGGCGCTGGGGCAAGGTCCAGGCTTGGAACCTCGGTGGCAACCTCGAGAGCGAGATCTTCCGGATGCTCGCGGACGCCCAGCTCGGCGACCCGGCGCGGACGGACGACCTGCTGACGCTGCGCGAGGACGCGCCGGTCATCACGACGACCGGGGCACCCGGGTCCGGCGGCTCCGGCGGGGCGACCGGCTCGACCTCGGGCACGACCGCTGCCGTGTCGTCGCGCGTCGCGACGCTCACCGACGAGCAGGCGGCCGCCTGGCGCGCGCTCGGCGCCCTGGCCGGGTCGCCATCGCGCGATCGCGGGCCTCGATGGCGGCGATGCCCTCGCCTCCGACCACGGCATCGGCTCCAACGACTGGGTCGTCGGCCCGACGCTGTCGGCGACCGGCGGCGCGCTGCTGGCGAACGACCCGCACCTCGGCATCTCGATGCCGTCGATCTGGTTCATCAACGGCCTGCACTGCGCGACGGTCGATGCGGCCTGTCCGTACGACGTGGCGGGGGTCAGCTTCCCGGGGGTGCCCGGTGTCGTCCTCGGCCACAACGCGCGGATCGCCTGGGGGGCCACCAACGTCGACCCGGACGTGCAGGATCTCGTCATCGAGACGGTCGACCCGGCCGATCCGACCCGCTATCTCGACCCGGACGGCCGCTCGCAGCCGTTCACCACCCGCACGGAGACGATCGCCGTCAGCGGCGCCGACCCGGTCGAGCTCACGGTCCGCGAGACGGTCCACGGTCCGATCCTCAACGACGTCGACAGCCGTCTCGCCGACGCCCCGCCGATGGCCCTGCGCTGGACGGGCATCCACCCATCGGCCGGCCCGGACGGGACGCTCGATGCCATCCTCGCCCTGAACGTGGCCGATGACTACGAGGACTTCCGCGACGCCCTGTCGACCTACCAGGCGCCGGCCCAGAACTTCGTCTACGCCGACGTCGACGGCCACATCGGCTATCAGCTCCCGGGCAAGGTGCCGGTCCGCGCCGATCCCGCCGACCGCGGGCTGCGCCCGGTCCGCGGCGACGACAGGACGCGGCGAGTGGACGGGATTCATCCCGTACGACGACCTGCCGCGCCAGCTCGACCCCGCCGAGGCCATGATCGTCACCGCCAACAACGCCGCCGTCGACGCCGCGTGGCCGGACTTCATCGGCGCCGAGTGGGATCCCGGGTACCGCGCGGAGCGGATCATCGACCAGGTCAGCCAGTTCGGCGAGGGTGGCATCGACCTCGGGGAGATGGCCTCGGTCCAGACCGACACGGCCCCGACCCGGGCGATGACCTTCGTCTTCCGTCTGGCCCAGATGGACCCGCCGGCGACGCTCGATGGCGTGGCCGTCCACGACGCCATCCTCGACTGGGACGGGGCGTGCACGACCGACAGCATCGGCTGCGCCGCCTACATGACCTGGGAGTACCACCTGCAGCGGCGCACGTTCGACGACGAGCTCGGGTCGCTGGCGCGCGACTACGTCGGCAGCCCATGGTCGTGGACCGCGCTCGAGCGGTTCGTCCGCGACGAGGTCCCGGCGCCGTGGTGGGACGACACGACGACGCCGGGCATCGAGACGGCCGACGGCCAGATGCTCGCGGCGCTGGATGCCGCCGGGGCGGACCTCCGGGCGACGCTCGGCGATCCCCCGGCCTGGCGCTGGGGCGTGCTCCACACGGCGACCTTCGCGGAGCAGACCCTCGGCACCAGCGGGATCGGACCGTTGGAGTCGTACATGAACCGAGGGCCGGTCGAGGTGCCGGGCGCGGCCGGCGCGGTCAACAACACCTACTACCAGCTGTCGCGCGGCTACGCGGACCCGAACGATCCGGAGTCCGTGCCGGCCGGGCTCGGTGGCCTGTTCACGGTCACCAACCTGCCGTCGTACCGGCTGCTCATCGACATGGGTGACCTCGACGGCGCGCGGATCGTCATCACCACCGGTCAGTCGGGCAACCCGTTCCACGCCCACTACGACGACCAGATCGACCCGTGGCGGACCGGGCAGACGCTCCCCTTCCCGTTCACCGCCGCGGCCGTCGCCGCCGCCACGGTCGACACGCTGACCCTCCGTCCGGGCCCGTGAGCAGCGACGTCGTCGTCGTCGGGGCAGGCGTGATGGGTGCGTGGACCGCCCTTCGCTGTCGCAAGGCAGGCTGGTCGACGACGCTCTTCGACGCCTACGGGGTCGGCCATCCACGGGCGACCTCCGGGGACGAGACGCGCATCCTCCGTTCGTCGCACGGCGCGGACGCGTTCTATGCCCGCTGGGCGCGCGAGGCCCGGACCGGGTGGCGTCAGTTCGGCGACGAGGTCGGCCAGCAGCTGTTCCACGAGGTCGGGATGCTCTGGTTCGCGCGCCGCGAGGACGGCTTCGAGGCGCGCTCGCTGGCGACGCTCCGGGAGCTCGGCATCCCCGTCTCCCGGATGTCGACCGACGAGGTGCGATCGCTGTGGCCGCAGGTCGGCGTCGACGGCCTGGCATTCGCCGCGTACGAGCCGGAGGCCGGCCTGGTCCTTGCCCGTGCCGGGATCGCGGCCGTCGTCCGCGCGTTCGGCGCCGAGGGCGGACGGCTGGAGCTCGCGGACGTCCGCCCCGGCCGGATCGAGGGCGATCGGCTGGTCGACGTGGTCGCCGCGGATGGCACGCGCCACCCCGGCGGCACGTTCGTGTTCGCCGCAGGCCCGTGGCTGCCACAGCTCTTCCCGGACCTGCTCGGGCCGCTCATCACCGTGACCAAGCAGGACGTCGTGTTCCTCGGGCCGCGCGGCGGCGACGGGCGGTTCGGGGCGGAGTGGCTCCCCTGCTGGGTCGACTACGACGGCGGCTACTACGGGGTGCCCGCGGTCGACGGCCGCGGCGTGAAGATCGCTCCCGACCGCGACGGCCCGGCGTTCGATCCGACCGACGGGGAGCGGCTCATCGATCCGGACACCATCCGCCAGGTGCGGGCCTACGCCCGTGGCCGCTTCCCGGCCCTCGCCAGCGCACCCGTGGTCGAGACCCGGGTCTGCCAGTACGAGACGACGCCGGACACCGAATTCATCCTCGACCGCCATCCCGACCTGGCCAACGTGTGGATCGCCGGCGGTGGCTCCGGGCACGCGTTCAAGCACGGCCCGGTCATCGGGAGCTACCTGGTGTCACGCCTGGCCGGGGCACCGGCGAGTGCGGAGGAGGCGCGCTTCTCGCTGACCCGGGAGCGTCGATCCGGTTCGCATCTGCGCACCGGCGCGCCGTCCGTGGCGGCTACAGGGTCGCCGGACCGGTGAAGTCCTTGCGCAGGTTCATCGTGTACGGCGAGCGCAGCGTCGCATCCGGGAAGATCGAGGCCTCGTCGGCGGTCGCGGCGATCCAGTCGACCTGGAGGCGGTTGACGATGACCGTGTCGACGTCGCGCGCCTCGACGGCGCCGGCCACCGAGTAGGCGATCGTCGCGCTCGTCAGCGGGATCATCGGCTCGCGCTGGAGCACGTTCTTCATCGGGTCCTGGCCGGGCGGCAGGTGCAACCGGCCGAGGATGACGTAGGGCCCGATCGACAGCTGCATCCGGGCCTCCTCGAGCCGCACGCGTTGGCGTTCCGAGCCGCGCGGCCCGGTCGCGACCACGGCAAGGAGGTCGTCGCGCTCCAGGCTGACCGAGTCCTCGGTCACGGTGTGCCCGTCGTCGAGGCTCTGGAAGGTGACGTGGTGGACGCGGAACCGCTCCTGGCCGTTGAGGAAGTCGGTCAGCCGCTCGCCGAACATCGTGAGCTTGCCCGCGATCGTGCAATCGCCGGCGAAGGCCTGGAACTCGACACCCTGCATGCGACGACGGTACGTGGAGCACTCCTCGGCAGCATCCGGTCGTTGGTACGGGCGGGTACCAGCACGCAGGTGGCGGGCGTGTCAGCCCTCGTTGACCTCCAGCGGACCGTCGGGGACCTCGATGCGGACCCGGCCGCCCTCGACGACGACCGGGTAGACGGCGAGCGGGTCCTCGGCCGGCGGGTCGAGCGGTTCGCCGTCGGACAGGTCGAAGCGCGAGAGGTGCAGCGCGCAGGTGAGCGTGCCGTTCGTCAGGAACCCCTTGTCGAGCTCGAAGTACTCGTGCGAGCAGACGCCCTGGACCGCCGTGAAGTCGTCGCCCTGGCGGATGACGAGGACCTGGTCGGTCCCATCGACCCAGACCATCCGCATCTCGCCGTCGCCGATCTCGTCGACGCCGAGCAGGTCGATCCGCCTCATCGGCGCGGCCGAGGTCGTGGTGGGTTCAGGCTGCCGCCTCCGTGTCCCCGGCGAGGCCGGCGGCCCACTTGGCTTCGAGCAGATCCCGCAGTCGCTGCTGGGCGGAGGCCAGCGGCACGCGCGCCACGACCGGCTCCAGGAACCCGAGGACGATGAACTTGCGCGCCTCGTCCGACGGGATGCCCCGCGACTCGAGATAGAACAGCTGCGTCTCGTCGATCGGACCGACCGACGAGCTGTGCGCCGCGCGCCGGCAATCCGGCTGGTCGATCTCGAGGCTCGGGATGGCCACCGACCGCGCCTGCTTGGACAGGTTCATCCCGAACTCGCCGAGGAAGCTGTCGGTCCCGATGGCCGTCTTCTCGATGATGATCAGGCCCTTGAGGTAGGTCCGGGCCTTGTCGAGCAGGGCGCCCTTCGAGAGCAGGTCGCCGGTCGTGTCGCGACCGACGTGGGTCGTGTACGAGGTCAGGTCGAACAGCTGGTCCTCGCTGCCGAACAGGATCTCGACCTGCTCGACCGAGCTGCGGTCGCCGGCCAGCCGGTTGTCGGAGCGCGCCCGCACGAGTCGTCCGCCGAGCTGGGCGAGCGCCCAATGGAGCGTCGCGTCCTCGCCGATCTCGGCCACGCGGTGCTGGATCGCGACGACGTTGGTCGGCAGCTCCTGGAGGCTGGCGACGCTGAGGGTGGCGCCGGCCCCGAGGGCCACCTCGGTCGTGCCCGCGAAGAACGCCTGGCGAGTCGCGCCGGCGGCTGCCGTGGATGCGACGAGCTCCTCGACGACGGACGCCTGGGCACCAGCACCGAGGCGCACGATCGTCCGCGTGATGAGCGCCCGGTCGGCCGCTCCGAGCGCCCAGCGCACGATGATCGGCTTGTCGAGGACGACGCCGGCCGGCACGTCGATGACGACCAGGCGGGACCACGCGGCGCGGGTGAGCTGGGCGAACTTGTCGGTCGCCGGCAGCGAGGTCTCGAGCACCGAGGATCGATCGGCGTCGGTCACGCCCTCCGAGACGCGCACGCCCCGGTCGGCTGCGGTCGGCGACAGGGCAACGGCCACTCGCTCGCCCTCATCGATGGCGATGATCGCGTCGGCGTCGTCGGGCAGGCTGACCTCGCTCGCGGTGGCGGGGCCGCTGACCAGCCGCGCCTCACCGAGCTGCGCGGCGCGCAGGTCGATGTACGTGCTGTACAGCAGGTTGGCCTCGGCCGGCAGGGCCGCGTAGGCCTCGGCGGCCTTGGCGCGGTCGGCCTGGAGCCAGGCGGGCTCGCCTGCCGCGGCCGCGGCCAGGGACGCCGCATCGACGGCGAGGCCGAGGTCGTCGATGGCCCGCCGTGCGGGCCGGGGTCGTGAGGCGGGGCTGGCCGCCGGGGCCGTCATCCGAGCGACCCCTCCATCTCGAGCTTCACCAGCCGGTTGAACTCGATGGCGTACTCCATCGGCAGTTCCTTGGTGAACACCTCGAGGAAGCCCTGGACGATGAGGTTGGTCGCCTCGTTCTCGGTCAGCCCGCGGGCCATCAGGTAGAAGACCTGGTCGGCCGAGACCTTCCCGACGGTCGCCTCGTGGCTCATCGTCGTGTCGTCTTCCTGGATGTCGATGTACGGGTACGTGTCGCTGCGACTCTCGTCGTCGAGCATCAGCGCGTCGCAGCGGACGCTGGCGACGACGTTCGTGGCACCCGGCGCGACCTTGAGCTGGCCGCGATACGTCGCCCGGCCGCCATCCTTCGAGACCGACTTGGAGACGATCCGCGAGCGGGTGTTCGGGGCGAGGTGGATGGCCTTGGCGCCGGTGTCCTGGTGCTGGCCCCGGCCGGCGACCGCGACCGAGATGATGTCCGCCGTGGCGCCCTCGCCGCGAAGGTAGATGGCCGGGAACTTGACCGTCTTCTTCGAGCCGGTGTTGGCGTCGATCCACTCGACGGTGCTGTACTCGTAGGCGTGCGCTCGCTTGGTCACGAGGTTGTAGACGTCGTTGCTCCAGTTCTGGATGGTCGTGTAGCGGACCTTGGAGCCGGGCAGGGCGACGACCTCGACGACCGCCGCGTGGAGCGAGTCGGTCGCGTAGATCGGGGCGGTGCAACCCTCGATGTAGTGGACCTTGGCACCCTCGTCGACCACGATGAGCGTCCGCTCGAACTGGCCGGTGTTCTCGCCGTTGATGCGGAAGTAGGCCTGCAGCGGGAGCGGCACCTCGACGCCCTTGGGGACGTACACGAACGAGCCGCCCGACCAGACGGCGCTGTTGAGCGCGGCGAACTTGTTGTCCTCGGGCGGGACGACCGTGCCGAAGTACTTCTTGAAGATCTCGGGGTATTCCTTGAGCGCCTGGTCGGTGCCCATGAACACGACGCCGATCTTGGTCAGCTCTTCGCGGACGCTGTGGTAGACGACCTCGGAGTCGTACTGCGCGCCGACACCGGCCAGGAACTTGCGCTCCGCCTCGGGGATGCCGAGCCGCTCGAACGTCTGCTTGATCTGCTCGGGGACGTCGTCCCACGACTTCTCTTCGCGCTCGGACGGCTTGCGGTAGTAGACGATCTTGTCGAAATCGATCTTGTCGAGGCCCTCGGCCCATGCCGGCATCGCGCGCTGCACGAAGTGGTCGTACGCGCGCAGACGGAACTGGAGCATCCACTCCGGCTCGTCCTTGAACCGACTGATCTCCTCGACGGTATCGCGCGTCAGGCCACGCTTCGTCTCGGCGAGGTAGACGATGTCATCGTGGAAGGCGAACTGCTCGCGCTGGTCGGCGACGAGGTCTCGGGTGGTGGTCATGCGATCGTGCATCCTCGGGCAGCATCGACGCGGATGCTGGCGTGTGCGGCAAGCGTCGGTAATTCCGAGTCAGATTATCGGGATTAGCACCGCCAGCGTCAACGAGGGCCCGATCCGGGCTTCCGCGTCACCCGCACAAGGGGATGACAGAGCACCCCTCGCGGGGCGTACGCTCACGCCGTCGTGACCGCCCCGTCGATCAGCCAGCCCGACGACGCGCCCATCGTCGCCCCCGCCGAGCGCCAGCGGCTGCCGGTCGGGGTCGATCTTCGTCGCGTTCCTGCGCTTCCTGGACGCGGCCGGCCTGTTGCTCGTGGCCCTGTTCAACGCGCCGCTCCAGGCGGGCCTGCCGCTGTTCACGAATCCCCAGATCGCGGCCGTGGTGGAGGTGGTCCTGGCCATCCTGACCATCATCGGCGCGATCGGGCTCCTCCTCCGGACCCGCTGGGGCTGGGTCATGACGATGCTCCTCGTCGGGATCAACCTGCTCGTCGGCCTCATCGACGTGGCCATCGGCGAGCCTCGCTTCATCGTCCTGCTCATCCACGTCGTGACCGCGTTCTATCTGAACCAGCGATCCGTTCGCTCGATGGCCGAGTCCGTCCTGCACGAGCCGGCACCGACGCACGCATGACCGACGACCTGGAACTCCTGCGGCGCTACGAGCCGATCGTCCGATTCACCAACGGGGAGCACTTCTTCCCGATGGCGGCGGAGAGCTACGTCGAGTCGTGCGACATGCTGCTGGCGGCCGTCGGCCGCCCGATCGAGGTCCTCGTCCCGGCCGGCCAGCTGACCCTGGAACGGCTGGCCTCGGAGGTGCCCGTCGCCGGCGAAGAGCGCTATCTCCGGTTCGTGCCGAAGCCCATGGACGGGTTCGAGCTCAATCGCTGGAACCGACGGCCCGGCCGCCCGGTATTCCGCGCCCCTGGCCGCCTCGCTCGCGTGGGCCTGTTCGCCCGCCTCGTCGATGCCGGCTTCACCGCATCGCTGCTGGTCCGCGGCCGGGTGCCCGGTGGGACAGCCGCTGCGGCGGCACAGCGCTACGAGGGGATCCGGGCCAAGGACCCCCGGGTCGTGTATCACGGCCGCGTCATCCGTCAGGACGGCTGGATCGTGCTGCACTACCTCTTCATCTACGCCATGAACGACTGGCGCTCGTCGTTCTACGGGGCGAACGACCACGAAGCGGACCTGGAGCAGGCGTTCGTCGTCCTCGAGGACATCCCGAACGGCGACGCCGTCCCGCGCTGGTTCGGCTGCGCCGCGCACGACTACGTCGGCGACGACCTGCGTCGTCGCTGGGACGATCCCACGCTCACCTTCGAGGACGACCACCCGGTCATCTATGCCGGTGCCGGGTCACACGCCTCCTACTTCGAACAGGGCGAGTACGTGACGCAGGTGCCGCTGCCGGCGCTCCGACCGGTCCGCGGCCTCCTCACCGGCCTTCGGCACTTCTGGCGCGACATCCTGCGCCAGGACGACCCTGGAGACCTGGCGACGAAGCTGGAGTCCGCCCTGTCGATCCCGTTCGTGGACTACGCGCGCGGCGACGGCCTGTCGGTCGGTCCGGGCGCCAGCGCCGAATGGACGCCGATCGTCGTCACCGACACGACCGACTGGATCGACGGGTTCCGCGGCCTGTGGGGCCTCGATACGCGGGACCGGTTCGCCGGCGAGCGGGCGCCTGCCGGGCCCAAGTACACCCGGACGGCGACGGCACGCCAGTCATGGAACGACCCGCTCGGCTTCCTCGGCCTGGACAAGCTCCCGCCGCCGGGGCTGATGCCGATCGTGCTGCGCGAACGGATCGCCGCCCTGCACCTGGAGCGCGAAGCCGGTGCCGCGGCCATCGAGGTCCAGGCCGATTCGGTCAGGCGGATGGCCGTCGTCGTTCCCGTCCGGTCTGCAGACGTGGTCGAGGCGACAGGACCGACGAAGGAGGAGCTGGCCCTCCACGTCGCCGAGGAGGAGCTCGCTGCGGCGCGTGCCGCCGACGCTGCCCTCGGCGACCGGATCGAGGTCTCCGAACGCGAGCTGGCGCGGATCGAGGCCGGCGACCCGGGCGACCCACGGGCGCATCTTCGGCACGACCAGCGACCGCAGCCGCCGGAGGTCCAGGCCTACGGCCGGCTGGTCGAGTTCTGGTCGGCGGTCAGCGCCGGCGTCCTCGTGATCGTGCTGGTCATCACGATGTATCTCGCCATCATCCCGATCTGGGCGGCGATCCTGCTGGCCGTCGGCGGCTATCTGGCCCTGGAGGCCGCCTTCCGGCGTCGGCTCGTCCAGTTCGGGTTGCGGGTGACCCTCGTGCTCGCCGGCATCAGCGCGGTGATCCTCGCGCTGAATTACCTCCCGCTCATCATCGTCGGCGCGGTCGCCGGCATCGCGCTGCTCGCGATCATCGACAACGTCCGCGAGCTGCGCGCCTGAGCCGGAGCGCCGTCAGGCGCGCGGGACGAGGTCCTCGGCCGGGGTGTCGGACGCGACATCGGCCCCGAAGCCGTCTGGCAGCTCGCTGGAGCCATCGAACGGCGAGCCGGTCGTCGGTGCCTCGGCGGCGAACGCCGACGGCTCGATCGGGACGGCGACCGCGCTGTCGAAGGCGTGGGCCTCCTGGTCCCTGATCTCGCGCTCGGCGCGCATCTCGTCGATGCGGCGCTTCGCCTCGCCGGCCGCCTGCTCCAGCTTGGGGCGGATGCGCGGCGAGGTCGCGATGGCGACGGCCAACAGGCCCAGGATCGCGGCCCCGATGGCCACGAACGGCCAACGCGAGCGAGTCTTGCCGGTCGCATCGGCGATGGCCTTGGGCACGTCGATCTTCGACAGCTCGCGAGAGATGTCGGAGGCGACCTCCGGCAGGTCCACGCGGCGTGGATCGAGCCTGGACAGGTCGATGTCGCGCGTGGCATCGCCGATCGCGCGGGTGATGTCGTCGCGGGACATCTCGGGCAGATGGAGCTCCGGCAGTCGGACCTCCTTGATGCGCAACTCAGGCATCGTCGGGCCTCCTCGTCGGTGCGCGGGATGAGCGCACGGGTGGGGCCTCAGGATACGCCCGCCCACCTTGCGGGTCGACGGTCGCTTGCGGACCGGAAGGTGACACGGGCATCGCGACGTGTCGGTCGGTGGCGTCGTACGCTGGCCCGGACGCCGACGACGGCGCGCAGGAGGACGACCGAGCGATGGGACCCGACGGCAGCCCGATCCGAGCGACGGCGCGGGCGATCCGCGCGATGGACTCCCGATGAGCAAGCGCGGCCTGGCCATCGTCGGCCTCGGCGCGGCGACGGTCGCGGCCCTCGCGCGCCGGCGGTCGACGGCTCGGCGAGTCGCAGCCCCCACGCACGACGGCCCGGTCACCGCCGACGATGCGCGAGGCCTCGCTGAGGCCCTGCTCCGGGCATCGTCCGTTCGTCGTCGGGACCTGGCCATGGACTTCGCCCCGGCGGCAGCCACGAGCGTCGAGCCGCTGCTCCACGGACACCGCTACTTCCCGCGGATGCTGGCCGACATCGAGGCCGCCCAGGACCACGTCCACCTGCTCATCTACGGCTACAAGCCGGGTGACATCGGGACGACCTTCCGCGATGCGCTGGCGGCCCGGGTCGCCGCCGGCGTCGAGGTCCGCCTGCAGGTCGATGCCATCGGCAGCGAGGTCGACTTCGGCAGCAAGGACCTGTTCCGGGATCTGCGCGAGGTGGGCGTGCAGGTCGTGGCCCACGACGGCGTCGTTCGTCTTCCGCGAGGGCGAGCCGGGTCAGCGCCGTCCGGCACTGCGGCTGGAGGACGTCCTCCACTTCGACCACCGCAAGATGGTCGTCGTCGATGGGGCGATCGGCTACGTCGGCGGGAGCGGGATCGAGGACCACTACAACGACGAGCGGTTCTACGACGTCATGTGCCGGGTGACCGGTCCGGTCGTCGCCCAGCTCCAGCTCGTCTTCCTCGCCAGCTGGCACAACGAGGCCGGCCGGCTGCCGGACGACGACCACTTCGACCGCTGGTTCCCGCCGGCGACCCTCGACGTCCCGGCCGACGCAGCGCCCGGCGTCGCCACGACGATCCTGTGGAACGTGCCCGGGACCGGCCACCGTCCGATCTCCGACGCCATCGAGGGGGCCCTGGCCGAGGCGAGCGAACGCATCGACATCGTCAACCCGTACATCAGCAACCAGGCGATCCTCGCGGCGCTCCTGGCCGCGGCGACGCGCGGCGTCCCGGTCCGCCTCATCGCGCCGGGCAAGCCGACACCGCCGTATCCCGCCGCCGCGTTCCGCCACCACTATGGGCGGCTCATCGACGCCGGGGTCGAGATCCTGCTCCACCCGGAGATGGCCCACGCCAAGGTCCTGCGCATCGACGACAAGGTGTTCATCGGCGGCTGCAACCTGGACGACCTGTCGCTCTACCGGAACGACGAGCTCGACCTGCTGCTCGAGGACCCGTCGATGCCGGGCCTCGCCGAGGCGACGGTGTTCGACGAGCTCGCGGCGATGTCCGTCCCGGCGACCGTCCCGAGCGCGTGGCGGGAGCGGGTGTGGGACGCCTCGATGGATCGGGTCTCGCGCTTGCTCTAGCCGGGTGCCGGCGCGGCGGTCGCGGCCGGCGGCGCAGGCGGTGAGGCTCCGGCGGTCGCGCCTTCGGCCAGGCGGCGCAACCAGCCAGGAACGAGATCGGCTCCGTCCGCGTCGACCGGGTCGAGGGCAGGCGCGCTCGCTGGCGTCGTCATCGCGACAGGGTGCCAGACTCCCCGTCCAGGCGGTGCTCCATCTCCGCGAGCTGTGCACGCATCGCCCGGATCTCGTCGGTGAGGGCGTCAAGCGCGTCGGCGGATGGCCCGGCCGTGGCCGCGACGGCCTGGTCGGTCGCTGCTGCCGCGTCGGTCGGGACCATCGTCCATCGCGGTGGCGGCATCGGTCGCAGACGGCACCGGTGCCTCCTCAGCCGGCCGGCTTCGCGACGGCGACAGGAACCACGACGCCAGGAAGCTCGAGAGCACGCCGAGGATGGCCACGCCGACGGCCATCGTGACCATCCCGATGAACCGTCCGCCTTCCGTGACCGGGTAGTAGTCGCCATAACCGACCGTCGTCATCGTCACGAAGGCCCACCAGAACGATTCCCCGCCGGTCTTGATGTTGCTGTCTGGCGCGGGCGCTTCGACGATGACCATCAGCGACGCGCCGATCATCAGCGTCAGCAGCGCGGCAAGGACCACGAGATAGGCGGCCGACTCGGCGCGCCGCGCCACGAATTGGGCGATCAGCCAGCGCGGACGGTGCAGGCCGATGACGTTCGTCGTCTCGCGCAGCCGGATGAGCCGCAACGGGCGCAGGAAGATGAGCCCGGGCAGGCTGCCGATGAGCTCGATCAGGCCGTTCGGGATCGACCGGCCGATCCGGTCACCGAGCATGTAGGCCCGGCGATCGGGCGAACGCGAGAGGTTGCGGGCGACGTCGAACAGGAAGATCACGGAGATGAATGCATCGGTCTCGAACAGGACGGTGTCGACCTGCTCCCCCGGCAGCACGATGTAGAGCGCCAGGACGATCATCGACAGCAGCGTCACCAGAGCGATGAACAGCTCGTAGGTGACGTTCGCCTCGCGGCCGGCATGCCGGCCCGGGCGACCGTGCGGGCCGCGGCGCGGGGTGCGAGTCGCGCCATCAGAACGGCCACACGACGGGCACGAGGAAGACCGCGGCCGCGAAGAACATCGCCATGTACGCCAGACCCAGCTTCCAGTAGTCGCCGAAGCGATAGCCGCCCGGACCCATGACCATCATGTTGACGGGCGTGGCAACCGGGGTCAGGAACGATGCGGCGGCCGCGACGGTGACGCTCATCAGGACCGGTTGGGGCGAGATGCCCAGCTCGAACGCGGCCGCCGCGGCGATGGGGATGACGATGAGCGCCGTGGCCATGTTGCTGATGAGCTGGCCGAGCGTCGCCGTGATCGAGGAACAGGCCGGCGAGCAGCGCGACGGGCCCGAACGGTCCGACGACCGACACGAGCGTGTCGGCGACGAGGTCGGCCGCGCCGGTCTCACGCATCGCCGTCGACAGCGGGATCATCCCGGCCACCAGGACGACCGTCGTCCACGAGATCGACCGGTAGGCCCCCTCGGGCGTCACGACCCCGAGCAGGACCATCGCGCACGCCGCCAACAGCCCGGCGATCGCCGACGGGCACGATCCCGGTCGCCAGGAGGACGACCATCCCGACGAGGACGAGGATGGCCTCCGCGGCCTTCAGGCTGAGCGGCACGGCCTGGCGCCGGATGGCGTCGGGTCGGTCGACGACGAGGACGCTCGGGTCGTCGAGGTTCTCGTCGAGTGCCGCCCACGTGCCCTGCAGGAGCAGCGTGTCGCCGACAGCCAGGGCCGACTCGCCGCGCAACTCCTCGCCGCGCCGTTGCACGGCCAGGACGACGAGATCGCCGCTGTCGGTGACCTGCCCCGGGTAGACGGCCTCGCCGATGAGATCGGACCGTGGCGGGATCACCACCTCGGCGACGCCGGACGTTCGCGAGACGAGCGCGTCCGGCGACTGGCTCAGGCGGTACTGGTCGACCAGCGTCCGGGCATGCCGGCTGAAGTCGGATGGCATGTTCCTCGGGGTTCGGGTCGGGAGGAGCCGCTCACCGAGCAGGACCGAGATGGCGATGGCCCCGATGACGAGCGGGATGCCGACCAGGGCGAATTCGAAGAACCCGAACGACGACACGCCGTAGTCGACCGCGGCCTCGTTGATGATCACGTTGACCGGCGTGCCGGTCAGGGCCAGCATCGACCCGGCGTGCGCCGCGAACACGAGCGGGATGAGCAGCTGCGACGGTGGCCGCCCCAGGCGGATCGCGATCACGACCACGACCGGGAGCAGGGCGGCGACCGCCCCGTTGACGCTGATCAGCGCGGTGAGACCGGCGACGAGCAGCATCATCAGGACGAGCAGCCGTGTCCGGCTCTCGCCGACCCGCGCGATGAGCGCCTGGCCGGCCCACGCCGTCACCCCGCTCGCGTCGAGGCCCTCACTGACGACGAAGAGCGCGGCGATGAAGATCACCGCCTGGTCGCCGAAGCCGGCAAGCGCCTGGCTCGCGTCGAGGATGCCCGTGAAGAACAGGGCGAGCGACGCCCCGATGGCGACGATCCCGACCGGGATCCGGTTCGAGACGAAGGCGACGACGACCGCCAGCAGGATCGCGAAGACGATCGCGATGTCACTCATGGCAGGCCCGGTCGGCCGGCAGACGACGGACGGACGGTCACCCCTGGACGGGGTAGCCCGGCCCGAGCGGCAATCCGAGGACGAACCACAGGATGAACGAGCAGGATCCAGACGATGGCGATGGTGATCACGTAGGGCAGCATCAGGGCGATGATCGTCCCGATGCCCGACTCCTTCTGATAGCGCTGGGCGATGGTCACCATGAACGGCAGGTAGACCATCAGGGGCGTGACCACGTTCAGCGGCGAGTCGGCGACGCGATAGGCGGCCAGGCCGGTCTGCGGCGGGATCCCCAGCTGCACGAACAGCGGGACGAAGATCGGCGCGAAGATCGCCCACTTGGGGATGACGCCCGGGATGATCACGTCCAGGAACAGGATGATGACGATCATCCCGATGAGCAGCGGCAGGGCGCCGATGCCCGCGCTCTGGAGCCACTCCGCGAGGGCGATGGCCAGCACGCTCGGCAGGTTGCTGTAATTGAAGTACGCGATGAACTGGCTGATCATCAGGAGCATGAAGACGAGGCCGGCCAGCCCGGCGAACGTCTTCGTGACCGCCGCGATGACGTCGTTCGCCGACCGGAACGTGCCGGCACCCCGGCCGTAGGCGATGCCCGCGATGAGGAAGAACATCGCGATGATGAACAGCAGGCTGTCCATGAATGGCGTCGTGCCGATGATGTCGCCGGTCTCCGGGTCGCGCAGCGGGGCGCCCTCCGGCACCGTGAACACGAGGATCAGCGCGAGGAACCCCAGGAACCCGAACAGCGCGTAGCGCAGGCCCTTCTTCTCGGACGCCGGGTCGTGCACGGTGTCCGCCTCGTCCTCGATGGAGATCCCGTCCGGCCCGCCCACCGCGGCCGGCTGGTAGGCGCCCAGGCGCGGCTCGACGATGCGCTCGGTCACGATCGCGGCGACCACGGCCAGGACGATCGACGACACGATGCTGAAGAACCAGTTGGCCACGATCGTCAGCGGCGCGGCCGTCGTCGACGCCGAGGGCCTCGTTGGTGATCTCGGTGATCATCGCGTCGATGGGGCCGAGGATGGGGTTGACCGTGAAGATCGCCCCGACGCCGGCGAAACAGGCGGCCATCCCGGCCAGCGGGTGTCGCCCGACGCTGGCGAAGGCCGCCGCCCCGAGGGGGACGAGGATCAGGTACCCGGCATCGGACGCGATGCTCGAGAGCACGCCGACGAAGATGAGGATGAACGCCAGCAGCCGACGAGGGGACGCACCGACGAGCAGCCGGATGAGTGCCGCCATGAGCCCGCTCGCCTCGGCGACGCCGGCGCCCATGAGCGCCACGAAGGTCACGGCCACGACCCCGAAGCCGGCGAAGTTGGGCACGAACGAGGTGAAGATGAACCGGATGCCCTCGACCGAGAGCAGGCCGTTGATCGGGATCGTCACCTCCTCGAGGTGCCAGTCGCCCTCGTAGCCATCGGCGAGATCGCCGACCGGGGGCTCGATGATCGGCTGGGTCGAGTCCTCGTAGTAGTTCGGGCTGACCTCGACCGCGTCGGGGACGGCGATCGTCTCCGTCACGCTCACGCCCAGGAACGCCAGGACCGACGACAGCACGATCACCCCGATGATCAGGTAGAGGAACATCAGGACCGGGTGCGGGACCTTGTTCCCCGCGCGTTCGATGAAGCCGAGGAAGCCGCCGGTTCCGGCGGTCTGCGGGGCGGCGATGGCCTCACTCATCGGGCTGGGTCCCTCCGTGGCGGCGGTGCCGGCTCAACCGGCTGATGGCTGGAAGTCGAGGGCGAAGGCGGCCAGCAGCCGCGTCCCGAAGCCGGTCGCGCCGGTCGAGCGCCAGCCGTCATCGGTGTCGGACGTCATCGGGCCACAGATGTCGAGATGGCCGAACGCGGTGCCGCCGGTGAACTCGTCGAGGAACAGGGCGGCCGTGATCGTCCCGGCGTTCTCGCCGCCCATGTTCTTGATGTCGGCGATCTTCGAGTCGATCTGGCGGCGGTAGGCACGGACGAGCGGGAGCTCCCAGAGCGGCTCGTCGACCGCAGCGCCGGCAGCCTCCAGCTGCGCGACCAGGGCCGGGTCGGAGCCCATCACCGGGGCGAGCGCGGTCCCGAACGTGCGCATCGCGGCCCCGGTCAGGGTGGCGACGGTGACGATCGCATCGACCCCGTCCTCGACCGCCAGGGCGATCCCGTCGGCCATGACCAGCCGGCCCTCGGCATCGGCGTTGACGACCTCCACGGTCCGGCCGTCGCGGATGGTCAGGACGTCACCGAGCCTGGTGGCGGTCCCCGAGGGCATGTTGTCGGTGCACATGAGATAGCCGATGACGGTCGCCCGGCAATCGAGGTCGCGAAGCGTGGTCATCGCGGCGAAGATCGCGCCGGCGCCCGACATGTCCAGCTTCATCAGGGCGTGCATCGCATCCGATGGCTTGAGGCTGATCCCGCCCGCGTCGTACATGATCCCCTTGCCGACCAACGCGACCCGGCCGGTCGACGCCCCATCCGGCGTGTAGGTCAGCTTGATGCAGCGCGCTTCCTCGGTGCTGCCGGCATTGACGCCGAGCAGGCCGCCGAGCCCCATCTCGGTCACGGCCGCCTGGTCGAACACCTCGACCGCCAGCCCGGACGCGGCCCCGACCTCCTCGGCGATCTCGCCCATGCGGGTCGCGGTCAGGTGCGTCGCCGGGGTGTTGCCGAGGTCACGTGCCAGCGCGGTGGCACGGGCGAGGATCTCGCCACGTCCCGCGCCCGCGCGGACGGCCTCGATGTGCTCGGGACGGACGACCAGGGTCAGCCCGCGGAGGTGCGCCTCGTTCGGGAGGTCCCGGAAGACGCGGTAGCGGTAGCGAGCGAGGAGGACGCCCTCGACGACGGCCTGCCCGGCCTCGGCCGGATCGAGCCCCTGGATCCCGGTGAGGTCCGCGACCAGTCGCTCATGTCGGACGGCGGCCCGGGCGAACGCTGCCGCCGCATCACGGACGGCGGCCGCGTCGAGGGACCGACGCTCGCCGACGCCGGTCTCGATGACGGTCGGCCCGTCGGTCCGTGGCAGGACGAGGGTCTGGCCACGCGCGGCGCCGAACCCGGCCGCCTCCAGCGTGGCCCGGTCGAGGGGCACGCGCTCCGGGACGTCCCCGTCGCTGAACGTCGGCACGCCGATGACCGTGGCGTCGCTCGGGGTGCTGTCGGCCACGTCGACGGTGACCCGTTCGGCCGGGCGCCAGGATGGGATGGGGTCGAACCCGGGCACGGCCCTGGTCACTCGGTCCGCGGTGGTGGTCATCGTCGTCGCCCCCCTCGATCCCGACACGAACGGCGTCGCCGGTCCTGTGGCCCGCAGGTGATCGTGCCGGCTGCGGATCGTTCTCGAACGCACCGGCACGCTGCCCGAGCGGGACGGCGATGGGCACATCCCGTGCCCCGAGTCTACCCGTCGGGTCGAGGTCGGATGGGGCCGTGTCGGGCACCACGTGGCCCGTCATCATGGCCCGATGTCGATGCTCGACGGCCTGCGCACGCGCCTGCGGTCCGCGGACCCGCCGCTGGCCTGGACGATGCGCGGGTACCAGCGGTCGTGGCTGCGCGGCGACCTGCTGGCCGGGATCACGGTGGCGGCACTCATCGTGCCGCTCAGCATCGGCTACGCGCAGGTCGCCGGCCTGCCGCCGGAGGCTGGCCTCTACGCCTCGCTCGTGCCGCTGCTCGCCTACGCCGTGTTCGGGTCGGCCCGACGCCTGGTCATCGGCCCGGACGCCGCGACCGCAGCGCTCGTGGCGGCGGCGATCGTCCCGCTGGCCAGCGCCCCGGACGAGCGCATCCGGCTGGCCAGCGCCCTGGCACTGCTCGTCGCGCTCGTGTTCATCGCGATGCGGCTGGCGACCCTGGGCTTCCTGGCCGACCTCCTGTCGCGGCCGATCCTCGTCGGGTACATGACCGGGGTCGGCATCAGCGTCGCCCTCGATCAGATCCCGAAGATCCTCGGTGCGACCCCGCTGGCCGAGCTGACCAGCGTCGTGTCCGGGACGGACATCGCCGGTGTCGGCGGCGGCGCGTTCCTTGATGCCATCGGCGTCGCGCTCGGTCGAGCCTCGATCGACCTGCCGTCCCTCATCGTCGGCGGCGCGGTCTTCGGCGCCATCGTCATCGGCGACCGGGTGCTCCCGGGCGTCCCGATCGCCCTCCCGGCGCTCATCGTCGCGCTCATCGCGAGCACCGTGCTGGACCTGCCCGCGGGCGGGATGCAGGTCCTCGGGCCGGTCCCGCCCGGGCTGCCGCCGCTCGCCCTCCCCCTCGTCTCGGTCGATGAGGCGCTCGCGCTCCTGCCCGGCGCCCTGGGCATCGCCATCCTCAGCTTCGCCGACACGGTCCTCACCGGACGGAGCTTCGCCGCCCGGCAGCGGGAGGAGACGAACGCGGACCGCGAGCTCGTGGCCCTGTCGATGGCCGATCTCGGCGCCAGCCTGACGAGCGGCTACCCGGTCTCGTCGAGCCCATCACGAACCTCGGCGGCGGAGGCGGCCGGCTCCACCACCCAGCTGACCGGCATCGTCGCAGCCGGCGCGCTCTCGATCGTCCTGATCGCCCTGACCGCACCCCTCGCCGGGCTGCCGATCCCCGCACTCGGCGCGGTCGTGCTGGCCGCCGCCATCCGCTTCATCGACCTGCCGGGGGTCCGGCGGATCTGGCAGCTGGAGCGGGTCGAAGGGGCGATCGCCATCGCGGCCCTCGTCGGCGTGATCGTCTACGGGACGTTGGCGGGCGTGGGCATCGCGGTCCTGCTCGCCGCGATCAACGTCTTCCGGCGCGCAGCGCAACCCCGCATCGACGAGCTCGGTCGCCTGCCCGGCTCCTCGACCTTCGCCGACCTCGGCCGCGATCCCACGGCCCAGCGCGTCCCCGGGGTCCTCGTCGTGCGCTACCAGGGGCCGCTGTTCTTCGCGACGACCAACGGCTTCCGCGCACGGATCCGGAGCCTGCTGGTCGAGCGGCCGGACGCCCAGGTCGTCGCCCTGGACGCCAGCGGGGTCGTCGACCTCGACCTGACGGCCGCCGATGGCCTGAAGGCCCTCCGCGAGGACCTCGCGGATCGCGGCATCGAGTTGGTGCTCGCCCGGCCCACCGGGGCCCTTCGTGACCTCCTGCGACGCTATGGCCTGGCCGACCTCGTCGCAAGCGGCGATGACGTGTACCGGGACCTGGCCACGGTCGTCGAGGCCGGCCGAGCGGGGACGCCGGCGACCGGCGACGACAGCGACATCGAGGGTCCGCTCCCCGACATGCCGTCCGGCGGCGAGCCCAGCCCGAGACGCCATCGCCTGTCGATCGGCGTCGTGCTCCTCGGGACCCTCGTCGTGGCCATCCTCGGCGTCGCCCTGTGGAGCGCCAGTGCCGGTGACGAGCCGCCCGGCGAGGTCCAGGCGCCGAACCTCATCGGCCTCACCTACGACCGGGCCCGATCCGCGACCGAGAGCGTCGGGTTGTTCCTCGGCGAGCCCGGGGTCGTGCGCTCGACGGCGCTGCCGGAAGGGACCGTCATCGCCCAGGACCCGGATCCGGGCGCCGTCGTGGACAGCGGGTCGGTCATCGTGCCCACGATCACCAGCCAACGCGGGCTCGTCACGGTCCCGGACGTCATCGGCCTGTCCGAGGCGGACGCGATCGTGGCGCTCGACCTCGGCGGGTCTGCGCGTCGGCTCGGTCGTGACGGTCGCGGACGTGAACACGCCGGTCGGCATCGTGCTGGCGACCGAACCGACCGCCGGGCGCGACGTGGTCATCGACACCTCCGTCCGGGTGACCGTCTCGGGCGGCCCGCCGGTGGGGCCGACGACCGCGCCGACGTCGACGCCGACGCCGAGCCCTGGACCGACCGCCACGCCGGTCCCCTCGCCAAGCGATCCGATCGCGCCGAGCGACGCCCCGACCCCGGACCCGACGCCCGCACCGACCGAGGCGCCCTCGCCATCGACGAGCGAGCCGCCCGCCGACGACCCGACGCCGGCGCCCTGAGGCGGTCGCCCGGTCGGGGTGATGCCGCAGAACGCCGGACCGGGCATCATGTCGCCATGTCGCGCTGTCGGATACCCAGATGACCCTGCCCGCCGGACCACGACCGTCGGCCAGCCGCGATCGCGCGCAGGCCCAGGCGCGGGCTCGCGCCGCGTGGGCGGACCTGGGCGGCCGGCTGTCGACGGTCACGCCGGCGGCGCTCGGTCGTGCCGTCCTGACCGTCGGGGTGGTCGCCCTGATGTTCGGGTTCGTGGCCGCCACCTGGCCGACACTGCTCCCGTTCGTCATCGGCGGCCTGGTCGCCTATGCCGTCCTGCCGGTCGTCAACGCGCTCGACCGGATCATGCCGCGGGCGCTGGCAGCGGCCGTCACGATGCTCGCCGCCGTCGCCGCCCTCGTGGCCGCGTTCGTCATCGTCGTCCCGCCCCTGACCGGGGCGCTCCTCGAGCTGGCCCAGCAGATCCCGCCGGCGGATTCCATCGACGAGGCCGTGGAGAACGCGCTCGGCGGACTGCCGGCGGACTCCCGAGCCGCGATCCTGCCGATCGCCACGGAGATCGCCACGACGGTGCGGAGCGGGCTCGACAACGCGTCCGGGAGCCTCGGCTCGATCGCCCCCGCGGTGTTCCAGGCGGCGCTCGGCGTCGTCGGTGCGTTGCTCGGCCTGCTCGTGCTGCCGGCGTGGCTGTTGACGGTGCTGACCGATCAGCGGAAGGCGCGTGCCGCCGTCGATCGCCGGTTCGCCGGCTGGCTGCGTCCGGATGCCTGGGCCGTCATCCGGATGTTCGATCGGTCGGCCGGGACCTACCTCCGCGGGTTCGTGGTCATCGCGATCGCCACCGGTGTCCTGACCTGGATCGGGCTCACCGTCTCGCCGGAGCTCGGCGGACCGCGCTTCGCGGGCGCGCTCGCGCTCTCGACGCTGGCCGGCCTCGTCCAGCTCGTCCCGGAGCTCGGACCGATCCTCGGTCTCCTCCCGGCACTCCTGCTCCTCCTCGTCGCCCCTGAACGGGCGGTCACCTATCTCGCCGCGTACATCGCAAGCCGGGTCATCGCCGGCTGGCTGGTCGGCGGCCGCCGCGTCCGCTCGGAGGTCCGCGTCCACCCGGCCATCCTCATCCCGGGCGTGGTCGTGCTCGGCCAGATCGGGTTCGTCCTGCTCCTCCTGTCCGGGCCGATCCTGTCGTTCGGCAGCGACCTCGTGCGCTACCTGCACGGCCGGTTCTCGGAGCCACCGCGACCGGCTGGGGTCCTGCCCGGCGAGCCGATCCCGTCGAGCGTCGCCGCACGCACCACGTCGATCGCCGTCCCGCCCGTCTACCGCCGCCGTCGCAGCGGTCCCCCACCCCTGATCCCGACGCCGGCCACGACGTCGACGACGAGGGCGACGACCGATCCGACCATGGCCGCCACAGCCCCTGCCGCCCCGAGGTGACCAGATGACCGATCCCGCCCAGGCCGAACCGACCGGCGGCAGCGCTCCCGCGACGGCCGCGGCGGTCCCCGGCGACCCGTACCAGCCGACCAGCTATCTGCAGCTCACGCAGGCGCGGGTCGATCTGGATGACGCCGGCGAGGCGTTCACGGTCCCCGACGCGTCGGGGCGCCTGCCCATCGTCCTGCTGCCCAAGCAGCCGTTCCGGATCCGCAACGAGCTCGTCATCGCCGGCGCGATCGCCATCGTCGTCGGCTTCGTGCTCGACCTGTCGCTGCAGGTCCGGGGCGGCCTCATCGGGGTCGGCGCGCTCCTCGTCTTCCTTGGCGTCTTCCAGTCGTTCATGGTCGCCGTGCCGGAAGGGGCTCGCGCCCTGTTGCTCAAGAGCGGGCGCTACTGGCGGACGGTCGGTGCCGGCCGCCACATCGTGCCGCCGTGGATCGTGGTCTCGCATGTCGTGACCGTTCGCGAGATCCCCTTCAACGCGCTCGTTGCCGAGACCCCGACGGTCGACGAGGTGCGCGTGGACATCGAGGTCCTGATGACGTTCACGATCATCGCCCCCGAGAAGTTCGTCTTCGCGATCTCGGCGCCTGACTTCGACCAGGTCTGCCAGGCAGCCGCGCAGGATGCCATCCGCCTGCTCGTGCGGTCCAAGTCGTCGGACGAGATCCTCGACCTGACCGCCGACGATACCGACCACCTCGGGAGCGTGATCGGGGCGGCGATCGCCTCCTATGGCGTCGAGATCCAGCGCGTCGTGATCACCCACGTGCTCCCGCCGCGGCCGTTCATGGCCTCGCGCGAGTCGCGCAAGCTGGCCGCGGTCCAGCGCGACGAGCAGACCGACCGCCACGCCCTCGAGGAGCGCCTGCTGGCCGACCGCGAGGCGCTCGAGCGCCAGCGCATCACGGCCCAGCGCGAGCGGATCGAGCTCGAAGCCGCGAACGAGGACCTCCGCCTGAAGCACCTCCAGGCTCGCCTCGCGGCGTATCCCCAGGCCGCCCGGCGGGACCTCGACGACCAGCGGCTCGCGGTCGCTCGCGCGCTCGCCGGCAACAGCCGGGCGATGGTCCAGGTCGGATCCGGGCGGCGATGTCGCCGATGCACTCATCGTGCGGTCGCTCGCCGACGAGACCTCCGATGGCGCGCCGCCGGCCGCCCGCGCCCCGCGCTCGCCCAAGGGCGGCGCGACGTCGTAGCATCGGGACCCGACCGACCCAACGCGAGGCAGGCATGACGCTCACGGCACCGGGCCGCGCCCCGGCCAAGGACATGGTCTGGATCCCCGGCGGCACGTTCCGCATGGGGTCGGAGGACTTCTACCCGGAGGAGCGGCCGGTCCACACCGTGTCCGTCGACGGCTTCTGGATGGACGAGCACCAGGTCACCGTCGCCGAGTACCGGCGGTTCGTGAAGGACACCGGCTACGTGACGACGGCGGAGCGCCCGCTCGACGCGGCCGACTACCCCGAGGCGGACCCGGACCTGCTCGTCCCCGGCTCGCTCGTGTTCAGCGGGACCCGCGGGCCGGTCCGCCTCGACGACTACCGGCAGTGGTGGCGCTACGTGCCCGGGGCGTCATGGAAGGCGCCGGAGGGACCGGGCTCGAACCTCGATGGCCGCGATCGACATCCGGTCACCCACGTCGCCGCCGAGGACGTCGACGCCTACGCGGCGTGGGCCGGCAAGGACCTGCCGACGGAGGCCGAGTGGGAGTTCGCCGCGCGCGGCGGCCTCGACCAGAAGGCCTACGTGTGGGGCGACGAGCACTCGCCCAAGGGCCGGGCGATGGCCAACGTGTGGCAGGGCGAGTTCCCCTGGCAGAACACGCTCGACGACGGCTTCCTCGGCACCGCGCCGGTCAAGACGTTCCCGCCCAACGGCTACGGCCTGTTCGACATGGCCGGCAACGTCTGGGAGTGGACCGCCGACTTCTACACGCCCAAGCATCCGGGCGAGGTCGAGCACCCGTGCTGCGCGCCGCACAACCCGCGGACCGTGTCACCGGACCAGTCCTACGACCACGGCGCCCCGGGCTCGAACATCCCGCGGCGCGTGACCAAGGGCGGCTCGCACCTGTGCGCGCCGAACTACTGCCTCCGATACCGGCCGGCCGCGCGCCAGGGCGAGGCGGTCGACACGAGCACCGCCCACATCGGGTTCCGCTGCATCGTTCGCGTCCCCGAGGACTGACCCGGATCAGGCGTCGGCGAAGACCGTCGCCCAGTCGTCCTTGACGCTGATCACCGTCCAGCCTTCGGCCTTCGCCCGCTCGAGCGCCGTCTCGGCCCCCTTGACGTAGTCGAACTCGCGCTCGGGGTCGTCGTGGAGCACGAGCAGCCGAAGGCCCGGGCGCGCCGCCGTCCCGGCGAACGCCAGCATCGGGATGTCGCCGTTGGAGTTGCCGCCGGCGACGAGCGGGCGCCGGCCGATCCGGCTCCAGATCCGGACGGGCTTGGCCGGCCCGTCGTCGAACACGTCGGGCGCCGCCGCGTAGACGACGGACCCGTCGCCGTCCTCGACCCAGGTGAGCTCGTTCGAGGAGCCGATGATGCGCTCGGGCGGCAGGCCGTACATGTCGGCCGCGAAGCCGCGCATGAAGTCGCGGTTGCCGCCCGAGGCGATGAACGTCGTGAACCCGTTCGCCTCGAGGTAGCGCAGCAGCTCGATCATCGGCTGGTAGCCGACCGAGCCGAACGGTCGCTTGAGGCTGGGGTGCTGGCCCTCCCGGATGAACGCGGCTGCGGCCGCGCCGTAGGCCTCGACCTCCATCCCGGCGAAGGCCCCGATGACGCCGGCCATGATCACCTTGATGTCGGTGTCGTCGCCCTGGTAGTGCTTGTCGAAGGCCCCGGCCAGGAAGGCGTAGTCCCGCTCGACCGCGGCCTTCCACGGCTGCCGGTCCTTGAGCGATGGGTCGGCCTCGGCCATCTCGCCCCAGCGCTTGAGGATGAACACCGAGCTCGACCGGCATCGGCTTCTCGGCCCACAGCGTGCCGTCGTTGTCGAAGACGGCGATGCGCTCCTCGGCCGGGACGTCGTCGCGGCCCGGCGTGACCCTCGACGAAGTCGACGATGGCCTGCCTGGTCGGCGGTGTCGCGCCAGGAGGCGAGGGTGTCGTCACTCGATCAGTTCTTGCCCGCCGGCGCGGTGCACCTGCTCCATGACCCGGTCGAGGTTGAACGAGCCCGGCTTCATCCGCGGCGGGAACTCCCGGAAGCTCATCAGCCACTCGCGCGGCGAGCGCCGCCGCCGGCACGACGATGAACAGGTGCTCGGCCTTGAAGGCGCCGTAGTAGATGCCCTCCGGGCCCGCGCTCGAACGGATCCGAGCGGATGTTGAACATGTGCGGCGCCCGGAGCTCGACGAACGGCTCCTCCCAGACGTGCGAGGCCGTGCGCCCGCTGCTCCTGGAAGACGACCTTCCAGTGCTCGTAGCGGATGGCGAGGAACTCGCCGTCGTCGCCCCAGTATGGGAACAGCTTGCGCGGCCACTGGTGCTGGCGGGCGGCGTCCTGTGAACGCCGGCAGCAGGTTGACGCCATCGAGATGGACCTTGTAGGTCCGGTCCGCCGACCGTGTGGCCGGTCCTGGCACTTCTCGACGATGTCCGGCTCGCCGGCGGCGGCCAGGAACGTCGGGATGAGGTCCTCGTGGGCGCAGATCTCGTTGTTGATCGTGCCCGGCTCGATAACGCCCGGCCAGCGGATGACCATCGGGACGCGGAAGCCGCCCTCCCAGTTCGTCGCCTTCTCGCCACGGAACGGCGTCGAGCCGCCGTCCGGCCAGGTCATGACCTCGGCGCCGTTGTCGGTCGAGTACACGACGATCGTGTCGTCGGCGATGCCCGAGCTCGTCGAGCTTGTCGAGCATCTGCCCGATGTGCCCGTCGTGCTCGACCATGCCGTCCGGATAGACGCCCAGCCCGGTCACGCCCTTCGACTCGGCCTTGAGGTGCGTGAAGACGTGCATCCGGGTCGTGTTGAACCAG
The DNA here is from genome assembly GCA_963776925.1 of uncultured Chloroflexia bacterium. Classification (GTDB taxonomy): domain Bacteria; phylum Chloroflexota; class Limnocylindria; order Limnocylindrales; family CSP1-4; genus SPCO01. The sequence continues at coordinate 697,175 of CAVZON010000001.1, forward strand.
ACGAAGAACGGCTGTGTCGTCGGCGTGCGCCCGGCCGATGAAGTCCATGCGCGCCGGCGAGGAACTCCTCGTCGACGGTCTCCATCCGCTTCTTGGTCAGCGGCCCGGTGTCCTCGATGCGCTGCTTGCCGACCGCGCCGAAGCGCGGGTCCTCGGTCGGCGTCGTCCTCGTCGGTCGCCCAGCGTGTGGAGGACGCCGCGCGGCCCGAATCGGTCCTTGAAGTTCGGGAACCGCTCCGGGCGCGGGTAGTCCTCGTGCTCCGGCTCCTCCTCGGCGTTGAGGTGGTAGAGGTTGCCGAAGAACTCGTCGAACCCGTGGACCGTGGGCAGGTGCTCGTTGCGGTCGCCGACGTGGTTCTTGCCGAACTGCCCGGTGGCGTAGCCGTGGTCCTTGAGCAGGTCGGCGATGGTCGGGTCCTCGGCGCGGTCAGCCCTCCTTGGCGCCGGGCAGCCCGACCTTGGTCAGGCCGGTCCGGATCGGCGACTGGCCGGTCAGGAACGCGGCCCGGCCGGCGGTGCAGCTCTGCTGCCCGTACCAGTCGGTGAACATCGCGCCTTCGCGGCCGATGCGGTCGATGTTCGGGCGTCTGGTAGCCCATCGACCCGTGGTTGTAGATGCTCGGGTTCCACCAGCCGATGTCGTCGCCCCACAGGACGAGGATGTTGGGCTTCCCGTTCGGCATCGTGTGGATCTCCCGGTCGGCATGGTCTGCCGACCGGGCGTGGCCGCCCGGTCGGCGTGGTGATGACTACTCGCGGGCGAGCATCGCGGCTGCGTCCCGCTCGAGGTCGACGTACTGGTCGTCGCCGACGTTGACCTCGACCTGGTGGATGGTCCCGCCGGTGAACCGGAACGGGGCCGTGTACTGGGCGCTCACGGCGTCGCCGGAGTCACAGCCGATGCACAGGCCGTCACCGCACAGCGTGAACGAGCGCGATCTGCGTGCGCATCGTCCCGGTCGCCACGACGCTGTCGTTGACGTACAGCTTGGTCGTGCCGTGGGCCTCGTGGTACTGGCCCATCGACTCCTTGGTGAACTCCATGCCGAGCACGTACTTGCCGGGCGTCGAGTTGGCCGGACACGAACTCCTGCTCCGGCGGGATGCCCGAGGAAGTTGTAGACGTAGTACAGCTTCTGGTCCTTGAGGAACAGGGCGTGACCGCCGAACCGCGAGCCATGCGCGAAGATCGACGCCGCTCGCCTCCGGCGTGTCGATGGTGACCTCGGCGAGGATCCGGAACGAGCGGCCGCGGACGTTGACCGACACGGACTCCGGGACATCGGCCGTATCCGGGTAGTAGATGAAGTGTACCGTGGCGGCTCCGGGCTGCGGCCGCGGATCGTTGATGATCTCGTACGGGAACCGGTCGTCCAGCGGCAGGACGTTGTACTTGTCCGGCCTCCTCGAACCAGACGTCGATGAGCTGCTTGAGCTTGTCCGGATGCTCCGCCGCGAGGTCATGCGCCTCGGACCGGTCGACGTCGGTGTGGAAGAGCTGCCAGACGTCCTTGTCGAAGTTGCCGAGGCCGGAGGTCGGGCCGTGGACGGTGACGGCCTTCCAGCCCTTCTCCCAGATCCCGCGCGTGCCGAGCATCGCGTAGTACTGGCGCTCCTTGGGCGTCGGGGCGTCCGCTGCATCGAAGCAGTACTTCATCGAGTCGCCGGGCAGCGGCGACCTGCTCGTGGCCGTTGAGGGTCTTGGGGAACTCGAGTCCGACGCACTCGAGGATCGTCGGCACGATGTCGATCGAGTGGTGGTACTGGTGCGCGGACCTCGCCCTTGGCCTTGAAGCCCTTTGGCCAGTGGATGACCATCGGGTCGCTCACGCCACCCTGGTAGCTGTAGCGCTTGAACATCCGGAACGGGGTGGAGAACGCCATCGCCCAGCCGGTCGGGTAGTGGTTGTAGCGTGTTCGGGCTGCCCAGGTCGTCGAGGTGCTTGAGGTTCTCGGCCATCTCGTCCGGGAAGCCGTTGAAGAACTTGTTCTCGTTGACCGAGCCGTTGGGCGTTGCCTTCGCCGGACGCGCCGTTGTCGGCGCAGTAGAAGATCAGGGTGTTGTCGAGCTGGCCGGTCTCCTCGAGGTAGTCGATGATCCGGCCGACCTGGGCGTCGGTGTACTCGGAGAAGCCGGCGTAGACCTCGGCCATCCGGCTGAACAGCGCCTTCTCCTCGTGCCGACAGGCGTGTCCCACGGCCGGACGTCGTCGAACGGTGAGTGGGTCCCTCGGGCATCGGGTTCATCGGGGTCAGCTCGGTGCCCTCGGGCAGGATGCCCTTCGCGATCATCCGCGGCAGGACCCACTCCCGGTAGGCCTCGTAGCCGTCGTCGAACTGGCCCTTGTACTTCTCGATGTACTCCTGCGGCGCGTGATGCGGCGCGTGGTTGGCGCCCGGGCAGAACCACTGCAGCCACGGTCGCGACGGCGCGCTCGCCTTGACGTCGCGGATCATCTGGATGGCCTGGTCGGCGAGGTCCTTCGAGAGGTGGTAGCCCTCCTCGGGGGTGGCCGGCGGGTCGATGTAGTGGTTGTCGTTGACGAGGTCCGGGTACCAGTTGTTGGTCTCGCCGCCGAGGAAGCCGTAGAACCGGTCCCAGCCCTGGTGCAGCGGCCACGTCTGCTTGGTCCCGCCCGACGCGAGGTCATCGACCGGCACGTTGTGGTTCTTGCCGAGCCAGAACGTGCTCCAGCCGGCCTGCCGCATGACTTCGGCCATCGTCCCGCACTCCGGCGGGATGTGGGCACTGGCACCCGGGTAGCCGATCGAGCCTTCGGTGATGCAGGCCATCCCGTTCTGATGATGGTTGCGGCCGGTCAGGAAGGTCGAGCGCGTCGGCGAGCACAGGGCCGTCGTGTGCCACTGGCTGTACATCAAGCCGCCGTCGGCGAGCTTCTGCAGCGTCGGCATGTTGATCCGCCCACCGAACGGCGACCAGGCCGCGAGGCCGGTGTCGTCGTACAGGATGATGAGGACGTTCGGCGCGCCTTCCGGCGCTCGCGGCGGCGTGAACGGCGCCCAGTCCGGCGTCGAGTCGCGGACGTCGAGCTTGATGACACCCTTGAACGGCTTGGCCATCGGTCTCCCCTTCCCTTGCGTCCTGGCGCCGGTGGCACCGACGCCGAATTGGCCTGTCAGTCGCGATCGGTCATCGCACGGATCCGGGACGGGTCGCCGGTCATCGGTCGCGGATCGCGGTCGACGGACGCGCCGCATCGCCGAGGATCGGTGGCGGTCGGTTCGACCGGGTCGCCGAACGGTCTGCCCATCGAGTCGCCTCCGCGTGCCGGGGCGCCATCGGATGAGCAGCGTCCCCCTGTCAGTCGTCGTTCGGCCAGTCTAGGACGATGGCCGACGGCGCGTGCCGTCGGTGCGCAGCGCAGCCTCGTCCGGCCAGGTCGCGTCGACCTACGATGCGCGCCATGGCCGCCCCGACCAGCCGCTCGACCGTGCGCGGCCTGCATCCCCATCCTCGACTGGCTCCCGCACTACGACCGGTCGTGGATCCGCTTCGACCTCATCGCGGCGCTGACCGTGTGGGCCGTGGTCGTCCCCCAGTCGATCGCCTACGCGGAGATCGCCGGGCTGCCGCCGCAGGCCGGTCTGGCCGCCACCGCCGCCGGCCTGTTCGCCTACGCCCTCCTGGGCACGTCGCGGCAGCTGGTCGTGAGCCCCACGTCGTCGACGGCGGCCATCTCGGCCACCCTCATCGGGGCGCTCGTGGCGACCAGCACGGCGAGCTTCGAGGCGCTGTCCTCGGCCCTCGCGCTGACGCTCGGCATCGTGTTCGTCATCCTGGCCTTCGCCCGCATCGGGTTCATCTCGCGCTTCATCCCGATGGCCATCTCGGTCGGCTTCATGTTCGGCCTGGGACTGACCATCATCGTCGGCCAGCTGGCCAAGATCCTGGGCGTGCCGGGAAGCGAGGGCACGTTCATCCAGCAGACCGTCCAGCTCCTCGGCGAGCTTGGCAGACGTCGACCCGCTCACGCTGGCGATCGGGTCCATCTCCCTCGCCGCGATGGTCGTCGGCACGCGCTGGCTCCCGGCGGTCCCGATGGCGCTCGTCGTCGTGCTCGGGTCCATCGCGGTGGTCGCGCTCTTCGGCCTCGACGAGCGCGGCGTCGACGTGCTCGGCGTCATCGAGGGCGGCTTCCCGACCCCGGCGCTGCCGATCATCCCGCTCGACGACCTGTTCGTCCTCGTGCCCGGCGCCATCGCCCTGGCCGTCCTCGGCTACGCCGAGACCAACCAGGTCGCGGAATCGTTCGCCGAGGAGCACGACTACGAGATCCGGCCCGACCAGGAGCTGTTCGCGGTCGGTGGCTCCAACATCCTGTCGAGCCTCGTCGGCGGGTTCATCGTGGCCGGCGGCGCGAGCCAGTCGGCGGCATCCGACAAGGCTGGCGCCCGCTCCCAGGTCATGGGCCTGCTCGTCGCCGGCCTGGCGGTCCTCACGATGCTCGCCCTGCTGCCGCTGTTCCAGGACCTGCCGCAGGCGGCCCTCGCGGCCATCGTCATCAGCGCGGTCGTCGGGTTCCTGCGTGTCGATGCGCTCCGACGGCTGGCCTCCCTGCGCCGCTCGAGCATCGTGCTCGCGCTCATCGCGCTGTTCGCGACGATCGGCCTCGGCATCCTCGCCGGGCTCATCACCGTCGGTCCTCCTCGCGCTCCTGTTCGTCCTGACCGCGATCGCGCGCGCCCCGGTCGTCGAGCTCGGTCGGACACCGGATGGGATCTGGCGGGCGCGGCACAACGACCCGGCGGCGACGCCCGTCGACGGCGCGCTCGTCCTGCGGATGGAGGCGCCGCTCCTGTTCCTCAACGCCAGGAAGCTGCGGGACGAGGCACGCGTCCTGGTCGCGCGGGGCAGATCGACCGATCCAGGTCCTGGTCATCGACCTCGGGGCGAGCGCCGACCTGGATCCCGAGAGCCGCGACGTCCTCGACGGGGCGGCCAGGCAACTGGCCACCCAGGGCGTCGAGCTGCGGCTCGCGGCGGTCCGGACGGCGGTCCAGGACGTCCTCGACCGGCCGGACTCGAAGGGCGCCGTGGCGGCGGTCCCGACCTACCGCACGATCGAGGCCGCGATCGCCGGGCCGGAGGCTCGCTAGGGACTGACCGTCAGCCCAGCGCCAGGCCCTCCAGGTCGGCCGACGGCTTGACGTCCGGCAGCCGCATCATCCGGAACGAGGTGATCAGGCCGAGCAACCCGGCCAGCAACGGCACGAGCAGCGCGACCTGGAGCGCGATCGGCCGCGCCTCGGTGTTGATCCGGATGATCTCGGCCTCGTACTCGGGCGGCTGGTTGACGATCAGCGCATCGAGCGCGGTGTTGCTCATGAGCTGGGCGTCCTCGTCGAGGGCCGTCGCGACCAGCTGCTGCTCCGCGGGCGGCAGGACCGTGCTCGACTCGGCCAGGTCCGTGAACACGAACGCGAGCGAGGCCAGCATCAGGCTGCCGGCCAGGGCGAGACCGAGCGACAGCCCGAACGACCCGCCGGCCGAGTTGACCCCGGCCGCCTCGCTGATGCGCTCCTCGGAGATCGGGGCGAGGGTGAAGTTGTTGAGCTGGGAGACCAGCAGGCCCAGACCCGAGCCGGCGACGAGCCAGCGGGATGGCGAACCACAGCCCGGAGTCGGCGCGCGGGACGACCAGGATGCAGGCGCCGATGCCGATGGTCAGCAGCAGGAAGCCGAAGCGGATGATGCTGGCCGGCCGGCGATCACCGGCCCGCTTCCCGGCCAGCGTCGCCACCGCGAACATGCTCAGCGACAGCGGCGCGAGCGACAGGCCGGCCTGGAGCGCGTTGTACTCGAGGACCATCTGCAGGAAGATCGGCAGGGCGATCATCGCGCCGCCCAGGGCGATCTGCTGGAGCGTCTGGCCGGAGATGCCGAGGCGGAACATCTTGGATCGGAACAGGTCCGGATCGATCAGCGGCAGCTTGCCCTCGCGCTTGCGCCGGACGAGCCACCAGGCCAGCGACGCGAGCGAGATGGCGCCGACCGCCAGGAACGCGCCGACGGCCTCGCCGCCCTCCTGCCAGACGAGGATGCCGAGGACGAGACCGCCCATCCCGAGGACGGAGAAGACGGCGCCGACGAGGTCGATCCCCTTGGCCCCGGTGTAGAGCACGTCCTTGATCCGACCGAGGCCCGACAGGACGACGATGATGACGACGAGCTCCAGGGCGAACCCGACCCGCCACGACAGGAACGTCGTGATGAACCCGCCGAGGAGCGGCCCGATGGCCGCCGCGATCGCGGCCGAGGCGCCGACCAGCGCGTAGACCCGCTTCTGGTTGGCCCCCTCGAAGTTGCCGTGGATGAGCGACTGCATCGACGGCAGCAGGAGCGACGCCCCGAGCCCGCCGAAGATCGCCCAGAAGATGATCACCGCGCGCAGCTCCTGCGCGAGGACCATGGCCAGCGCGCCGACGGCATAGCCGAGCAGCCCGAGGGTGTACGCCTTCTTGCGACCGATGAGGTCGCCGACCTTGCTGCTGATGAGGATGAACGCCGCCGACACGAGGGCTTCCAGGGCGATGGCCGACTGGACCCCGCTGACGGTCGTGCCCAGGTCCGTGACGACCGCCGAGATCGACACGTTCATCAGCGACGTGTCGACGACGAGGACGAACATGGCCGCCGCGAGGAGCAGGGCCAGCCGACGGTCGAAGACCTCGGCGACGCCGGATGCCGGCGCCGGCTGTGCGGTCGCAGAGGTCATGCGGCGGCGGGCGCAGCGCGGGGGTCGCGACGGCGGGCGCCGTCTGCGGTCCCGACCGACGGCGCAGGAACTTGCGGACCTCGGCGATGACGAGGATCGATGGCCCCGACCACGATGCAGACGGCCCACTGGCTCACGTCCAGCTCCGCGGTGTCGAGGATCCGCTGGAGCGGACCGAAGGTCGTGGCCAGGAAGATCGTCAGCAGCGACACGAGCGAGGTCTTGACCAGGATCGGGTTCTCCAGCAGCTCACTGCTGAACAGCGTGCGCTCCTCGTTCGAGGTCTCGAGCGAGTAGAACAGGTGGAACATCGAGAACGTCACGAGGCCCATCGTGTGGGCGATGGTCTCGTCGAACTCGTTGCCGGCCCAGGTGATGACCCCGAGCGTCCCGGCCGCCATCGCCAGCCCGATGAAGACCAGCCAGCCGAACTGGCCGCGGGTCAGGATCGGCAGCTCCTTGGGCCGCGGCCGCTCCTCCATCAGGCCGGCGCGCGGCCGGCCGTAGCCGAGGCCGATCGCCTGCAGGATGTCGATCGTGAAGTTGATCCACAGGGTCTGCAGGGGCAGGAACGGGACGCCGCCGAGGATGTTGAAGATGCTCGCGCCGAGGAACGTCCCGATGAAGCCGAACAGGCAGGCCATCTGGAACCGGATGTAGCGCATCAGGTTGTCGTAGAGGGCCCGGCCCAGCTCGACGGCCTTGACGATGGTCGCGAAGTTGTCGTCGGTCAGGATCATCACCGCGGCCTCCTTGGAGACCTCGGTGCCGGTGATGCCCATGGCCACGCCGATGTCGGCCATCTTGAGCGCGGGGGCGTCGTTCACGCCGTCGCCGGTCATGGCCACGATGTGGCCCTTGCGGCGAAGGATCTCGACGAGGCGGACCTTGTCCTCCGGCGCGACCCGGGCGATGACGCCGATGTCGTCGATCTGCCGGTCGGCTTCGTCGTCGGACATGGCCGAGAACTCGGCGCCGCTGATGGCCTTGCCGACGATGCCCAGCTGGCGGGCGATGGCCTCGGCCGTGATGGCGTGGTCGCCGGTGATCATCCGGACCTGGATGCCGGCCGAATGGGCGAGGGCGATCGCGTCGCGCGCCTCGGCCCGCGGCGGGTCGACGATGCCGACGAGCGCCAGGAGGTCGAGGTCCGCGATGAGCGGCAGCAGGTCGGCGCCGGCGTCGAACGTCGCCGGGTCGAAGTCGCGTCGGCCCGTGGCCATGACCCGCAGGCCCTGGGCGCCGAGCCGCTCGTTCTCGGCGAGATACGGCTCGCGGACATCGCCGATCGGGTAGCGCGTGCCGTCGGGACCGACCGCGGCCCTGGCCCGCGCCAGGAGCTGGTCCGGGGCGCCCTTGACGAAGCAGCGGATGACCGCCTTGCCGTTCGCGTCGGTCATCCGGTGGAACGTGGCCATGAACTTGTACGCCGCGTCGAACGGCAGCGTCGCGACCCGCGGGTACTGCTCGCGGGTCAGGGTCGGGATCCACCCCGCCCTTGGCCGCCAGCACGACGAGGGCGCCCTCGGTCGGGTCGCCGACGAGGCCGCCGTCCTTGACCTCGGCGTCCGCGCACAGGGCCATCGGCAGCATGAACTCGTCGAGTGGCCCGGCGGCCTGCCCGCCGACGTGGGTGATCTGGCCCTCGGTCGAGTAGCCCTCGCCGGTGATCGCGTAGCGACCGTTGACGACGGCCATCTGGACCGCGGTCATCTGGTTGAGCGTGAGCGTGCCGGTCTTGTCCGAGTTGATGGCCGAGGTCGAGCCCAGCGTCTCGACCGAGCGCAGGCGCTTCACGATCGCCCCGGTGGCCGCCAGCTTCTGGGTCCCGGCCGACAGGACCGCGGTGACGACGGCGGGCAGGCCGGTCGGGATGGCCGACACGGAGAACGCGATCGCCGTCAGGAACAGCTCGTCGAACGGCGTGTCCCGCCACAGCCCGATGCCGATCGAGATGCGCCAGCGAGATGCCGGCGATGAGCAGGATCTGGTTGGTCAGCGAGTTGAGCTGCCGGGTGAGCGGCGTGACCTCGTCCTTGGTCTCCTGGAGCATGCCGCTGATGTGCCCGACCTCGGTGGCCATGCCGGTGCCGACGACGAGGAGCGTGCCGGCGCCGCGGGTGACCTGGGTGTTCATGAACGCGAGGTCGACCCGGTCGCCGAGCCCCGCGTCGGCCGCGACCGCGTCGACCTGCTTGGGCACCGGGACGCTCTCGCCGGTGAGCGCGGACTCGTCGATCTCGAGGGTCGCGGCGGTGAGGATCCGGCCGTCGGCCGGGACGAGGTCGCCCGCCTCGATGTTGACGATGTCGCCCGGGACGAGCTCCTCCATCGGGACCTCGACGAGCGCCCCGTCGCGCCGGACCTTGGCCTTGACGACCATCATCTTCTGGAGGGCGTCGACGCTCGCCGAGGCCTTGCCTTCCTGGCTCAGGCCCATGGCCGCGTTGAGCAGGGTCAGGCCGATGAGCACGACGCCGGTCGGGCACCTGGTCCGGCAGGAACAGGCTCAGGATGCCGGCCGCCAGCAGCACGATCTGCATCGGGTCCTTGTACTGGCGGAGGAACGCCTGCCAGCGCGGCTCCTTGGGCGCATCGGCGAACCGGTTCGGCGCCGTACTTGGCGCGGCGGCTCTCGACCTCGGCGCCGGTCAGGCCCCGCTCGATGGCGACGCCCTGGCGCTCCAGGGCGGCGTCCGCGGTCAAGCCGTGCCAGGCGACCTCCGGGTCCGTGGCGGCGGCTGACTGCGTCATCGGCGGTCTCCTTCTCTCGTGGCGCGGCGAACCGTCGCGGGACGGTGACGGCGGCGTGCGGGTGTCGATCATGGCAGGAGCACGGCCACCGTGAGCACCACGATCGTCAGCACTGCCAGCAGGATGAGCACTGGCGCCACGAACTTCAACCACGTGCCATAGCCGACCCGGGCGATGGCCAGGCCGCCCATGACGACGGCCGACGTCGGCGTGACGAGGTTCACCAGGCCGTTGGCGCTCTGGTAGGCGGTCACGACCAACTGGGCCGGGACGTCGGCGAACGAGGCGAGCGGGGCCATGATCGGCATGGCCACGGTGGCCAGTCCCGACGACGACGGGATGAGGAACGACAGCGGCAGGAACAGGATGTACATCAGGTTGATGAACGCGACGCCACCGAGGTCGCTGACCGCCACCTCCGCCCAGTTGAGCACGGTGTCCGTGATGAGGCCGTTGTTCATGATCACGGTGATGCCGCGGGCGATGCCGATGATCAGGGCGACGCCGAGCAGGTCCCGCGACACCGTCGACGAAGGTCGACGTGAAGCTGCCTTCCGGCATCCGGGCGACGACGCCGATGAGGATGGCGAACAGCAGGAACGATGCGGTCATCTCCGGGAACCACCACCACAGGGTGGGCAGCGGGATGCCGAGGTCCTCCCAGGGGATGACGCCGTAGATCATGACCGCGAAGGCGAGGACGAACAGGATGAGCGACCAGCGCTGGCGGTCCGGTCAGGGAGGCCGCGGCCTCGTCCGCGTCGCGCTGCCGCCGCGGGAACTGCGCCTCGTTCTCGGCCGTCTGCGCGCGCCACGAGCGATCGTTCCGGGTCGGCCTTGACCCGCGCGGCGTAGCGCGATGACGAAGACGATGCCGATCGCCGTCCCGACGACGAGGATGACGATGCGACCGACGATGCCTTCCTCGATCGACACGCCGGCGAACCCGGACGCGATGCCCGGTCGCGAACGGGTTGATGGTCGAGCCGAGGACGCCGATGCCGCAGCCGAGCAGCAGGATCGACGCCCCGACCAGGGCGTCGAACCCGGCCGCGATCATCACCGTGATGATCAGCGCGTAGAACGCCAGGCTCTCCTCGGCCATCCCGTAGGTCGTCCCGCCGATGGCGAAGACGATCATGAGGATCGGGATCATCCAGCTCTCGCGGCCGCGCAGCCGGGTCACGATCCGGGCGATCCCGGCCTGGATCGCCCCGGTCTTCATCGTCACGCCGAGGAAGCCGCCGATGACGAGGATGAACAGCGCGACGTCGATGGCGCCGAACAGCTCGCCCGAGTTCCAGACGCTGATGCTGCCGTCCTCGCCCTCGATGCCGTAGAGGCCGTTGATCGGCGCCATGAGCGAGTCGACGATGACCCGCTGCGGGTTCGCCTCGACCTGGTGATACGAGCCGGGGATCGGCTCGCCGTCCGGCGTCGACGTCGTACGCGCCGGCCGGGATGATCCACGTCGCCAGCGCGGTGATGACGATGAGGACGAACAGGATCGTGTAGGCGGACGGGCAGCGCGAAGCGCGATCGACCGGGTTCCGGCGCCGCGGCGGCAGCGGTCATGCGGTGTCTCCTTCGAGGACCAGGCGGTCAGGTGGGATCGCCGGCCGGCGCGTCGCCTTCACCGGATCGGCGGCACGTGCTCGATGCGGAACCCGGTGAAGCCGTAGATGAGCGAGATCAACGGGCTGAGCAGGTTGAAGAAGGCGAACGGCAGGTAGGCGACCGTCGCCACGCCGAGGACGCCGGCCATGTAGGCGCCACAGCTGTTCCACGGCACGAGCGGCGAGGTGACGGTCCCGGAGTCCTCGACGGCCCGCGACAGCATCCGCGGCGCGATCCCTCGCTTCGCGAACTCCAGCCGGTAGATGCGGCTGGGCATGACGATGGCCACGTACTGGTCGCCGGCGATGATGTTCAGGCCGATGCACGTGGCGATGACCGACGCGAGGAGGCGTCCGGTCGACTTCGCCCCGGCGAGGACCGGCCGGATCAGCCGCTCCAGGAAGCCGGCGTCCTCCATGATCGCGGCGAAGCTCAGCGCGCCGAGCACGAGCCAGATCGTCGTGAGCATGGAGTCCATGCCGCCGCGGGAGAACAGGGCGTCGATCGTGGCGTTGCCCGTGTTCGAGACGAAGCCGTTGGCCATGACCGTGTAGATCGCGACGAGCGAGGTCTCCAGCGGGCCGGCGTCCGGACGGTCGACGAACGCGCTGACCACCGGCGCCTGGGTGAAGCAGGCGAGCACGGCCGCGAAGAGCGCGCTGCCGAAGATCGACAGGAACGGCGGCGCGCGGCGCAGCGACAGGATGACCAGCAGGACCAGCGGCAGGAGGTTGATCGGCGAGATCCAGAACTCCCCGGCCAGTGCGGCCTGGGCGGCCGCCGGATCGAACGCCACGTCGGACGTCGGGCGCGACCAGGCCGAGGATCGACGAACCCGATGAGGGCGAGGATGATCGCCGGCCCCGACGTCCAGATCATCGCGCCGACGTGCTGTTGGCGTGGTCACCCCGCCGACGACGGACGGCACGAGCACGGTCGTCTCCGAGATCGGGGTCATCTTGTCGCCGAAGTAGGCGCCGGAGATGACGGCTCCGGCGGTGATCGCCGGATCCGCGCCGAGCAACGGCGCCAGGGCGACGAACGCGACACCGAGCGTCGCGGCGGTCGTCCACGAGCTGCCGATGGCCAGCCCGACGACGCCGCAGATGATCGCGGTACCGGGTAGAACCAGGTCACGCTCAGCAAGCCCGACGCCGTAGTACACGACCGTCGGGATGGTGCCGGCCATGTTCCACGCACCGATGAGCGCGCCGACCGCGAGCAGGATGAACACGGCGCTCATCGCCGACGTGATGCCACCGATCGCGGCGTCCCGGACCTTGCGCGCTCGAGTGGCCGTTCTTGAACGCGACGAGGGCCGCGATGACGGCGCTCGTGAACAGGGCGACCTGCAGCGGGCCGCCGGTCGCATCCGTCCCGAACAGGGCGATGGTCAGCCCGATGAGGCTGACCAGGGCGACGACCGGGATGAGCGCGTCGAGCAGGGACGGTGCTCGTCCGCCGGTCGCTGGCTGTGGGTCGTCGCTCATGGCCGTGTCGCGCGTCGCGCGGTCGGCGCGCATCAGGACGTCACGCTGACGATCGCCGCGGGCGGCAGGTCGTCGTGACCGAGGTCCCCGCGAGCGAAGGCGACGATGGCGATGATGCCTGCCACGATCAGGATCACGATGACCCACTGCAGCCAGCGGTCCATGACGCCCTCCTAGATCGGATCGCGCACGACCGGACAGGTCATGCAATGGCCCCCACCGCGTCCCTTGCCGAGCTCGAACCCGGCGATCTCCACGACCTCCACGCCCGCCTCGCGCATCTTGGAGATGGTGAAGGTGTTGCGCTCATAGGCGACGACGACGCCGGGCTCCAGCGCGACGACGTTGTTGCCGTCGTCCCACTGCTCGCGCGCCTGCTGGTAGGCATCGCCACCGGTCTCGACGACGTGCAGCTTGGTGCCGAGCGCATCGCCGACCGCCGACAGGAAGTCCTTGTCCTCGCGGACGTCGAGCGTGCCGGGCTTCTTGCCCGGGCGCAGGCTGATCGAGCGGATGCCGCTGACGACCTGCGGGTAGGCGGTCGCCTTGTCGCGGTCGAGCAGGGTGAAGACCGTGTCGAGGTGCATGTGCGCGCGGTCCTTGGTCATGACCGCGGCGATGACCCGCTCGGCCGCGCCCTTCTCGAACAGCGCCAGCGCGATCTGCTCGATCATCCGACCGGTCGTCCGCTCCGACATCCCGATCGCGACCGTGCCGCGGCCGATGATCTCGACGTCGCCGCCCTCCAGCGACGAGCGCCCGAAGTCCTCGATCCGGAACCGGTCGTCCTCGCCGAGGGTCGGATACCAGTACTCGAACGACTCGTCGCGGAACATCGGGTGGGCGCGATAGATGGCGGCCATGTTGTAGGCCTCGCGCCGCCGGGCCGGCCAGTACATCGGGTTGATCGAGACGCCGCCGTAGATCCAGCACGACGAGTCGCGCGTGAACAGCGAGTTCGGCAGCGGCGGGAGGACGAAGGTCGAGTCGTCGTCGATGGCCGCGCCGATGAGCGACGACTTCTTGAGGCGGCCGAGGTCCAGGCCGGATTCGGCCACGGTGAGGCCACCGACCAGGTGTCGTCCGAGGGCATCGGCCGGCAGCGCCGACAACGCCTCGCCGACCGCCTCGACGAGCGTCGGGCCGACGACGGCGGCCGAGGCCACGAGCTCGATGAGGCGGCGGCGCGCCTCGTCGCTCGCCGCGAGCGCCTCGGCGAGCAGGTCGTGGACGTAGTGGACCTCGATGTCGCGCTCGCGCATCCGGGCGACGAACTGGTCGTGCTCCCACTGCGCCCGCTCGACCCACAGGACGTCGTCGAACAGCAGGTCGTCATGGTTGGTCGGGGTCAGCCGCTTGAGGCTGAGGTCGGGTCGGTGGACGATGACCTTGCGGAGCTTGCCGACCTCCGAGTGGACGCCGAGTGCTGTCATCTACGCGTTCTCCTTCGGGACGACCTGCGTCCCCGCACTGCCATCGACGAGACCATCGATCTGGTCGAGCGAGCCGATCGCCGCCCGCTTCCCGGTCGCCGTCACGAACTCGGTCGCCGCGGCGACCTTGGGACCCATCGACCCGGCGGGCAGGTCCATCCCGTCGAGCTCCGGCGGCGTCGCGCGGTCGATCCGCGTCTGCGTCGGCGTCCCCCAATCGAGGTAGACGCCGTCCACGTCGGTCGCCATCACGTACAGGTCGGCGCCGAGCTCGCGCGCGAGCAGGCTGCTGGCGAGGTCCTTGTCGATGACGGCCTCGACGCCGACCAGCTGGCGCTCGTCGCCCGGCGCGTACATCGTCGGGATGCCGCCGCCGCCGGCGCAGATGACGACCGCGCCCTGCTCCAGGAGCCAGCGCATCGGCCGGATCTCGAAGATGCGCTGCGGCCGTGGTGAGGGCACCACGCGGCGCCAGTGCGGGCCGTCGGGCTTGACGACCCAGCCCTTGTCCGCGGCCAACGCGTCGGCCGTCGCCTGGTCATAGATCGGTCCGACGAACTTCGTCGGATCGCCGAAGGCGGGGTCGTCCGGGTCGACCTCGACCATCGTCAGGATCGTCGCGAGCGGCCGATCCATCGGCAGCAGGTTGCCGACCTCCTGCTCGACGAGGTAGCCGATCATCCCCTGGGTCTCGGCGCCGAGGACGTCCAGCGGATACGCCTCGACGTCCTTGTAGGCGGCGCCCTGCAGGGCGAGCAGCCCGACCTGCGGACCGTTCCCGTGCGAGATGACGAGCTCGTGGTCACGCGCGACCCGCGCCAGTGCACCGGCTGCCACGCGCACGTTCGCGCGCTGGTGGCCGGCGGTCATGGGTTCGCCGCGCTTGAGCAGGGCGTTGCCGCCGAGTGCGATGACGATTCGCATGTCGGTTCCTCAGTCGCCGAGCGTGGCGACCATCACGGCCTTGATCGTGTGCATCCGGTTCTCGGCCTGCTGGAACACGATCGACCGCTCGGACTCGAAGACCTCGTTCGTGACCTCCATGCCGTCAAGGCCGAAGCGCTGGAACATCTCCTCGCCGACGGTCGTGTGGCGGTCGTGGAAGGCCGGCAGGCAGTGCATGAACTTGACCTGCTTGTTGCCGGTCTTCGCGACGAGGTCGGCGTTGACCTGGTACGGCAGGAGGAGCTTGACCCGCTCGTCCCAGACCGACTTGTCCTCGCCCATCGAGACCCACACGTCGGTATACAGGTAGTCGACGCCCTTGACGCCCTCGGCCGCGTCATCGGTGATCGTGATCCGGGCACCGGTGTCGTCGGCGATGCGCCGGCACTCGGCGACGAGCTCGTCGGCCGGCCACAGGTCCTTCGGGTGCGCACAGGCGCACATCCATCCCGAGCTTGGCCCCACCGACGAGCAGCGAGTCGCCCATGTTGTTCCTGGCGTCGCCGAGGTAGCAGTACGCGATCTGGGTCAGCGGCTTGTCGCTGAACTCGGTCATGGTCAGGACGTCGGCGAGGATCTGGGTCGGGTGGAACTCGTCGGTCAGCCCGTTCCAGACCGGCACGCCGGCGAATGCGGCGAGGTCCTCGACGATCTCCTGGCCGAAGCCGCGGTACTCGATGCCGTCGAAGATCCGGCCGAGGACACGGGCCGTGTCCTTCATCGACTCCTTGTAGCCGATCTGCGAGCCCTCGGGTCCGAGGTAGGTGACGTGGGCGCCCTGGTCGTAGGCGGCGACCTCGAAGGACACGCGCGTCCGCGTCGATGCCTTCTCGAAGATGATGGCGATGTTCTTCCCGCGGAGCCGCTGCTGCTCGTAGCCGCCGTACTTCGCCCGCTTCAGGTCGCGGCTGAGGTCGAGCAGGTAGTGGATCTCGCGAGGCGTGAAGTCCAGCAGTTTGGTGAAGCTGCGATCGCGCAGGTTGAAGCCCATCGGCGCTCTTTCCCTCCAAAGCGGTCCGCTCAAGAACCCGTCTAGCGTACGCCCGCTCGTACCGGCGTGTGACGGACGCGATCGACCCTGGTCCAACGGCAGGGGCGATGGCAGCCGGACGGGCATGGATCGCGGCGCGTCGGACATGATGTGCGCATGACGCTGACCACCGACCAGCTCGTCGCCTGGCTGAGCACGAACGGGCTCCCACTGGCCATCGGGACGATCGTGATCTTCCTCCTCTACCGCTGGTCCAGGCCGGCCCTCCATCGCCTTCTCGTTCGCATCGTGCGGGCGCAGACGGCGGCCCTCGAGGAGGAGGGCATGCACGGCCAGACCGACAAGCGGGTCGACACCATCGAGGACCTGCTCCACCGGCTGCTGCGCCTGGCCGTCGGCGTCGCCCTGTTCCTCCTGTTCCTCGGCGTCTTCGACCTGTGGCCGATCCTGGCCGGTCTCGGCCTGGTCATCGCGGGCATCACGCTGGCCGGCCAGTCGATCGTGCTCGACTACCTGATGGGCCTGCTCATCCTGCTCGAGGCGCAGTTCTTCAAGGGCGACATCGTGCGCGTCGGGCTGGTCGAAGGGACCGTCATCGAAGTGGGCTTCCGGCGGACCGTCATCCGCGACAACCAGGGCATCCTCCACTCGATCTCGAACGGGCTCATCCGCGAGGTCGCCAACCTGACCCGGACCGACGCGGTCGCCACGGTCGATGTCGCCGGCATCGCCGACGGCGACGTCGAGACGGTGATCGAGGTGGTCAACGAGGTCGGTCGATCGATCGCGGAGGATCCTGCCTGGACGGACCGGATCATCGATGCCCCGGCGTACTCCGGGACGATCCGCCTGGACGCGACCGGCGCGACGCTCCGCCTCCGCGGACGCGTCCACCCGGAGGCCCGGCGACAGGTCGAAGCCGAGCTCCGGCGCCGCGTCGCCGCGGGCATGGCCGCGCGCGGCGTCGTCCCGATCCGACCGGGCCAGGGTGCCGCCCCCAGCGGCTGACGCTCAGCCCAGGATCGCGTCGAGGCCGCTGCCGACGAGCTTCGCGCCGATGACGATGAACAGGACCGCCATGACCGCGGCGTTATGGGCCGCGAGCCACGTCCGCCAGCCCTCCAGCGTGTGCTTCGCCCCCTCCCCGCCGACGAGGACATAGACCACCGGGACGGCGATCGACAGGCTGGCCAGGATGATGAACAGGAGCTCCATCCCGAGCGCGCTGCCGCCGGCGGCGACACCCTGATCGATGACCAGGCCGGCGGCCGCGGCGAGCCCCAGGTTCTTGGGGTTGATGGCCGACAGCAGGAACCCGAAGCCGAGCGCCTTGACCGGGGTGAACTGGTCGATGGCGGCCATCCACGGCGGCATCTTCGCGTCCTCGCCGGGCTTCGGCCGACCGCGCCACTGGCGGATGCCCAGGAGGATGGCCCCGATCCCGAGCAGCAGCAGGATGATGTCGCCGAGGCTCGGGCCGCTGGCCGTGTCGTCGGTCGCCGCCGTCGCATCGGACAGCACGACGACGAGCGTCGTGACGACGGTCACGCCGAGCACCCAGCCAAGGAGGAAGGCCGGGCCGTTCACCCTGGCCTTCGCCGTGAACAGCATCAGGATGCAGGCGATGATCGGGATCGGGCTGATGGCGATCCCGATCGCCAGCGGGAGCAGGTCGCCGAGGACGCCACCGAACACCGACTACCTCCTTCGGATGGGCAGGCCGAGCGGGTTCATCACCCCGCCCGCACTGGCCGGCAAGCGCGCGTCTCGCGGGATCTCCCGGGCCGACCGCAACAGGATGAGGCTGAGCACCGCGACCCAGGCCGGGAAGACGAGGACGAGGCTCGGCCGTGAGCGTCGCGCTGAACAGGAGGAAGACCCCGACGACGAAGCCGACCCAGGCGAACCACCCGGGCAGGATCCTCGCCGAGCGGCCGAGCGCAGAGCTCGTGAACACGAACATCGCCGCCATGCGCATGGCGAAGAACAGGATCACGGTCTTGCCGAAGATCGGGAACTGGCGCGCCGCGACCGGGTCGATCGGGCCGTCCGCGAACTGCACGCTGCTGGCGAGGACCGACATCGCGGCCGCACCGACGAAGAACAAGGCGACGAACACGATGCCGCTGATGAGCTGGAGATTCGACTGCAGGTTGTTGAGCCGCTTCGTGGACGCGGCCGACCACAAGCGCAGCGCGACGATGAACCACAGGAAGGCGATCCCGGCGAACGGCAGCAGGTACAGGCCGACCGCGACCGGCAGCACCCGCTCGGGCGACGAGTAGTAGGCGATGAGCTCGGCGTCGGTCGCGTCGATCGCCGGGAGGTCGAGCAGGAGCACGAACGCGACCGTGAACAGGGCGCTGAACACGATGCCGACGCCCGCCGTCAGCATCGCCGCCTTGCGCATCGACCGGCCGAGCGCCTCGGGCGTGGTCTCGTCCGGCGCGGTGTCGGTGATGTCGCCCTCCGGGTCGGTGGCGGGGTCGTCGGGGACGTGGCTCATGACCCGACCTCCGATGGCGGTTCCGCGGCCGGCGCGGTCGCCGCGATGTCGTCGAGCGCCGCGCGGATCGACGGATAGACCCGGCCGGTCGCATCCTCCATCCCCAGCATGTCGCGGACCTGGCCGACGTCGCGAGCGTAGATCAGCCGGAGCCCGCGCCCGGCCAGCTCCTCGCGCTCGTCCGCGAGCATCTTCGCCGCGGTCAGGTCGACATCCGGGACGGTCCCCAGGTCGAGCACGACGGCCGTCGTGCCGGGGTCGGCGGCGGCCGTGCGGATCGCGTCGCGGACCCGGTCGGCGTTGGCGAAGAACAGGCTGCTCTCCGGCCGCAGGATGACGACGCCGGGGACCGGCCGGTTCTCGGTGTGGCGCTCGATGTCGGCGAACTGGTCGGTCGTGCCCGGGACCCGGCCGAGGACGGCGACGTGCGGCCTCGACGTCCGGTACACGAGCAGGATGATCGACACGACGATCCCGATGAACAGCCCCGGCAGGGTGTCGAAGATGAGGACCCCGAACAGGGCGGCCGTGGCGGCGATGAAGTCCGGCCGGGCGGCGATGCCGTAGATCCGACCGAGGCGCGTGTTGGTCAGCCCGTAGAACCGTGCGCAACGACCGGATGTCGACGAGCTCGATGAGCGCGGCGATGACGACCGCGGCGAGGGTCGCCTCCGGCAGCTTCTCGAACAGTCCGGTCAGGAACAGCAGCGTGATCACGGTCATGACCGCCACGACGAGGCCCGATAGCTGGGTCCTCGCCCCGGCGCCCCCGTTCACGGCGGTCTTCGACAGGCTGCCGTTGACGACCATCCCGCCGCTCAGGCCCGAGGCGAGGTTGGCGGCGCCGAGGCCCAGCAGCTCACGGTTCGAGTCGATGTCGTAGTGGTTCCGGGCCGCGTAGGTCTTGGCCGCCCCGAGGCCCTCGGCGAACCCGACGAGCGCGACGCCGATGGCCGACGGCATGAGCTCCAGGTAGTCCGACAGGGCGAGCGACGGCAGCCCGAACGTCGGCAGACCGGGCTGGATCGGCCCGACGATGGCGATGCCGAGCTGGTCGAGGCCGAAGATCCAGACCGCGGCGATGCCGAACCCGACCGCGACGAGCGACCCGGGCACGACCGGCGCGACCTCCTTGAGGCCGATCACGATGACCAGCGAGATGACCCCGACGATGAGCGTCGGCAGGTGGGTCTGGCTGAGGCCGCCGATGAACCCGAAGAGCTCGTCGAAGAAGTCGCCCTCGACCTTCTCGATCCCGAACAGCTTGGGCAACTGGCCCACGATGATGGTCAGCGCGAGGCCGATGATGAAGCCCTTCAGGACGGGCTCGGAGATGAAGTTGGCGAGGAACCCCAGGCGGGCGAGGCCGGCGACGAGGGCCAGGAGGCCGACACACAGCGCGAGCCCGATGGTCATCGCCAGGAAGGCGTCTGACCCGCCCGCGGCGAAGTCGCCGACCGCTGCCGCGGACAGGGCCGCCGTCGCGGCCATCGGGCCCGTGACGAGATGCCGGGAGCTGCCGAACGCCGCGTAGAGGAGCAGGGCTCCGGGTGCGGCGTACAGCCCGACGACCGGCGACACCCCGGCGATCGTCGCGTAGGCCAGGGCCTCGGGCACGAGGACGGCCCAGACCGTCAGGCCCGCGATGAGGTCGCTGCGCAGCCACGCCGGCTGGTACCCCCGCAGCGACGAGAACAGCCAGCTCATGGCCGCGACCGTTCAGTCCCGGATGCCGTCACTGCCGACGGGGACCCACTCAATGCAGGAAGGCGGCGTCGATGAGGTGGATCTGGACGAGCCCGTACAGCAGCAGCTGGACGCCGATGGCGACGAGGAGCATCCCGAAGATCCGCTCGAGGATGACCACCGCGTCGAGGTGGACGCGATCGCCGAACCGCGCGAGCGTGAGGAGGACCACGAGGTCGAGCGCGGCGATGCCGATGACGATCGCCATGCTGGCGAGGTATCCCCCGTTGTTGGCGATCTCGGCGGACAGGAGGATGGCCGCGGCGATCCCGGCCGGATTCAACAGCGTCGGCACGGCCAGCGGATGGATCGACTGGCGAAGCAGCGTCTCCCGTGAGCGCGTGGCGTGCGCCTCGGGGGCGTCAGGCTGCAGGACCGTGCGCAGCCCGACCGCAAGCATGACGATCGATCCGCCGATGACCAGCCCGGCGCCGCTCAGGTGGAGCAGCCGGATCAGGATGACCCCCGTGACCACGAGGGCGAGGGCCGTGATCGTCGCGGCCAGGACCGTCCGGATCGCCACGAGCCGGCGCAACTCCGGCGTCGCGCCGTGGGTCACCTCCAGATAGGCGGCCGTGATCTTGATCGGACCCATGCCGATGAAGAACGCGACAGCGATGTCGAGCAGGGGGATCGATGTCATGGCGTCAGGCTATCTCGCGCCCGCGGTCGCTGTTGGCCTCATGTCGTGGCATGCCGACGAAAGGATGGTGCACGGCGGGCCGCTGCGTCAGGTCCACCCGGTCCGGGATCGATCGTGGCATCAGGTGTTCTCGCGTGACCGTCGGCCCATGCACCGGGATACGACCCCGAGGCCGGTCACCAGGGCGCACACTTGGTGGCTGCGAGGACCGCAGGTCCATCGGGAGCCGTGCGCGCTCCCGGGGGGAACGATGGAGGGAGATCCGATGACTGCACCCATCGGCCGCGAAGTGCTGCCCATCCCCGACCGGGGGCACGTCGGCCTGACGACCTACGATGCGAAGGATCCGGCGACCAGGTTCCCGCCGATCCAGGACATCCGCCCGCCCGCCGGCGCCCCGAACGTCCTCATCGTCCTCATCGACGACACCGGCTTCGCCGCGAGCAGCGCCTTCGGTGGTCCGGTCCACACGCCCAATGCAGAACGGCTCGCCGCCCGCGGGCTCAAGTACAACCGCTTCCACACGACCGCCCTGTGCTCGCCGACGCGGGCTGCCCTGCTCAACGGCCGCAACCACCACAGCGTCGGTATGGGCGGCATCACCGAGATCGCGACGAGCGCTCCGGGCTACAGCTCCGTCCGGCCCAACACCGCCGCGCCGGTCGCCGAGGTGCTCAAGCTGAATGGCTACAGCACCGCCCAGTTCGGCAAGTGCCACGAGGTCCCGGTCTGGCAGACGAGCCCGATGGGGCCGTTCGACAACTGGCCCACCGGCTCGGGCTTCCAGCACTTCTACGGCTTCATCGGTGGCGAGACCAACCAGTACGCCCCGGCCATCTACCAGGACACGGTGCCCGTCGAGCCGGACAAGACCGCGGCCGAGGGCTACCACTTCACCGAGGACATGACCGACCACGCCATCGACTGGATCCGCCAGCAGAAGGCCCTGATGGGGGACAAGCCGTTCTTCGTGTACTTCGCGCCGGGTGCGACGCACGCGCCGCACCACGTGCCGGTCGAGTGGTCGGACAAGTACAAGGGCAAGTTCGACGACGGCTGGGACAAGCAGCGCGAGCGGACGTTCGCCCGCCAGAAGGAGATCGGGGTCATCCCGGCCGACGCCGAGCTGACGGCCAGGCCCGCCGAGATCCCCGGCTGGGACGACATGCCCGATGACCTCAAGCCCGTCCTGGCGCGACAGATGGAGGTCTATGCCGGGTTCCTCGAGCACACCGACCACCACGTCGGGCGCCTGCTCGACTCGCTCGACGACCTCGGCATCGCCGATGACACCCTCGTCTACTACATCATCGGCGACAACGGGGCATCGGCCGAAGGCACCCCGATCGGATGCTTCAACGAGCTGGTCGTGCTCAACGGCGCGGTCGGCATCGAGACGACCGAGTTCATGGTCTCGAAGATCGACAAGTTCGGCACGCCCGAGGCCTACAACCACTACGCGGTCGGCTGGGCGCACGCGATGGACACGCCCTACCAGTGGACCAAGCAGGTCGCCTCGCACTGGGGCGGCACCCGCAACGGCACGATCGTCCACTGGCCGGGCGGGATCAAGGCCAAGGGCGAGATCCGTGCCCAGTTCCACCACGTCATCGACGTCGCCCCGACCATCCTCGAGGCGGCCGGGCTGCCCCACCCGCTGTTCGTCAACGGCGTCCAGCAGAAGCCGATCGAGGGCGTCTCGATGGCCTACACGTTCGACGACGCCGAAGGCCGACGATCGCCACACCACCCAGTACTTCGAGATGTTCTGCAACCGGGGCATCTACCACGAGGGCTGGACGGCGGTGACCCGCCACAGCATCCCGTGGATGCCGACGGCGATGCCGGCCTTCGACGACGACGCGTGGGAGCTCTACGGTCCGGACGATTGGACCCAGGCCCACGACCTCGCGGCCGAGCAGCCGGACAAGCTTCGCGACCTGCAGCGGCAGTTCATCATCGAGGCCGGCAAGTACAACGTCCTGCCGCTCGACGACCGCCGGTTCGAGCGGTTCAACCCGGACATGGCCGGGCGCCCACAGCTCGTCCGCGGCGCGACCCAGCTCCTCTTCGGCGGATGGGCCGCCTGTCGGAGAACTCCGTCGTCGTCATCAAGAACAAGTCGCACGCCGTGACGGCCGACTTCGTCGTCCCGGATGGTGGCGGCCACGGCGCGCTCATCGCCCAGGGCGGGGCGTTCGGCGGCTGGACCCTGTACATGGTCGATGGCAGGCCGGCGTACTGCTACAACCTGTTCGGCCTGCAGCGGTTCAAGGTCGTCGGGACTGAAGCCCTGCCGGCCGGGGAACACCAGGTCCGCGTCGAGTTCACCTACGACGGCGGCGGCATCGGCAAGGGCGGCACCGCGACCCTGTACGCTGATGGCGCCAAGGTCGGCGAAGGCCGGGTCGATGCGACCGTCCCGATCGCCTTCTCGGCCGATGAGACGACCGACGTGGGCGTCGACTCCGCGACGCCGGTGACGGATGATCTCGTGGAGGGCAAGACGGCCTTCACGGGCAAGGTGCGCTGGGTCCAGATCGACCTCGACGAGGCCGCCGCGGATACTGACCACCTGATCACGCCGGAGGAGCGCTATCGCGTCGCGATGGCGCGACAATAGACCCGACCAACGAGCATCACGGTCGCCGCGGGCGACCGCCACACACTGGAGGAAGCAATGGGGATCGGACCAGTCGAATACATGGTGGTCGCCTTTCCGGGCAACCAGTTCAAGGGGGAGATCGCCCCGGCCCTCGGTGACCTCGTCGACAACGGGACGATCCGCGTCCTCGACCTCGCCTTCATCATGAAGGACGCCGAGGGCAACGTCGTCGGCGCCGAGCTCGAGGATGCCGGCTCCGAGGTCATCAACGCCTTCGAGGCCCTGACCTTCGAGCGTGGTGGCCTGATCAGCGACAACGACATCATCGAGATCGGCGAGGCGCTCGAGCCGGAGTCGTCCGCCGCCATCCTCGTGTGGGAGGACCTCTGGGCCGCCCGCTTCGCGGATGCCGTGCGCAATGCCGGCGGCGTGCTCGTCGACATCCAGCGCATCCCGAACGAGATCGTCCAGGCAGCCATCGATTACGCCGCCGCGCCGGCAGGGAAGGAGTAGCGCTGATGCGAATGCGACGCCGAGGCCCGGGCCTCGTCGGGATGGCGGTCGGCACGGCCGTCGTGGCCGGCACGGCAGGAGCCGTGCGCCATCACCAGGAGCAGAAGTACGCCGGCCAGGCGGCCGATGCGCAGGCCGTACAGCAGCAGGCGTACGACGCCGGTGCCGCTGATGCCCAGGCTGCGTACGCGCCCCCGCCCGCTCCGGCCCCCGCTCCGGCGGCGGCTCCGGTCGACGTGACCGCCGAGCTGATGAAGCTGGCCGACCTCAAGGCCGCCGGCGTCCTCACCGACCAGGAGTTCGCGGCCGCCAAGGCCAAGCTCCTCGCCTAGCCCGATCGCCGCTCACGACGCCGCCGCGGGGCATCCCGTGGCGGCGTCGGCGTGTCCGCCGCCCGCGCCCGGGACCGGCTATCGCAGAATGCGCCGGGAGGTGTGACCGCGATGGACGCGACGGCAGCAGGCCCCGGATGCGCGACTGTCCCTCGGCAGCGCGACGCTCGACGACCTGTACCCCGAGGGCGACGCGCTTCGGGCATCGATCCGCACGTACGTCATCCTGCTCGCACTGGCGGCGTTCATCGCGTCGTTCGGGCTGTACGAGGACTCGGTCGCAGCGATCATCGGGGCGATGGTCGTGGCGCCCCTGGGCGGCGCGATCATGGCCTTCGCCGGCGCGCTCGTCACGGCACGGACACGTGCCCAGGTCACGACCTTCCTGGAGGTCGTCCTCGGCGGCGCGATGGTCATCGCCATCGGCTTCCTCGTCTCGCTGGATCATCCCCGACCCGATCGACCTCAACGCCTCGCTCGAGGCGCGGACCGCGCCCGGGCCTCCTCGACCTCGGTGTCGCCCTCGCCGCCGGCGCGGCCGGTGCCTATGTCGCGGCCCGGCGGACCGGCACCGATGCGCTGCCGGGAGTGGCCATCGCCGTGTCCCTGGTCCCGCCCCTCGCGACGGTCGGCATCTGCCTCGAGCTGGCCGCCTCGACGACGCTGCCGGGGCGATGCTCCTGTTCCTGACCAACTTCTCGGCCATCGTGGTCGTCGCCAGCGTCGTGTTCATCCTGACCGGGGCGAAGCCGATCGCCGCAAACGCCGCCAAGCCGTATCGGGTGCGCAACCGCCTGATCGGCGCCGCGGTCCTGCTCGGCCTCATCGCCATCCCGCTGGCCTGGCACGGCCTCCAGACCGCGCGCACCGCGATGCTGGCGTCGAGCGCCGCCCCGTCGTCGACGCCTGGATCGGCGATCGGGACCTCACGGTCGTCGACTGGTCGATCGACGGCGACGACGTCACCTCCTCCTCTCCGGCCCGGAGCCACCGGGAACCGCCGCGGCCTGGCCAGGGGCCTCGCGCCGCTGTTCGGGAGCCCGGTCGACCTGCGCGTCGAGTATGTCCCATCGCAGGTCTTCGTCGTGACGGCCGACCCATGAGCTCGCGGCCGTCCGCGGGTGCTGACCGTCGGCCTGTTCTGCCTCGGCCTGCTCGCGGTCGGCCTGCTGTCCAGCCGGCTCGAGGCGCGCAGCCTGACCCCGCAGATCGTGCTGATGACTGCTCGGACTGCTGCTCGGCCTCGCCATCCGCGACCAGCCGGAGCTCATCGCCGACGCGACGATCCTCCACGAAGCCGGCGAGGTGGCCCTCATCCTTGCCCTGTTCGTCGACGCCGCCCGCATCGACGTCGGCGCCCTGCGTGGCTCGGCCGGCCTGCCGGTGCGGCTGCTGGCGATCGGCCTGCCGCTGACCGTCGTCCTGGGGGCGCATCGTCGCGGTGGTCATCTTCCCGGACCTGACCCTCGTCGAGGCCATCCTGCTGGCCGCGCTCGTCGCGCCGACCGACGCCGCCCTCGGCGCCCAGGTCGTCAACAGCCCCCGCGTCCCGCTCCGCATCCGGCAGGCCCTCAACGTGGAGTCGGGGCTCAACGACGGCCTCGTCACGCCGCTCGTCGTGGTCGCCGCGCTCGTCGTCGCCGAGGGCACGACCGGAAGTGGCGGCGGTCTGGCCGACGCGGTCTCCCAGATCGTGTTCGGGACGGTCGCCGGGGTCGTGGTCGGCGTCGGCGGCGCGCTGCTGCTTCGCGTCGCCGTCGCGCGCAGCTCGATCCTCGACGAGGCGCGCTGGACGGCCGGACCGGCCCTGGCCCTCCTGGCCTGGGCCCTGGCCATGCAGCTCGGCGGCAACGCCTTCGTCGCGGCCTTCGTCGCGGGCATCGCGATGACCGCCACCTACGGCCGCGTCCCGGAGGCCGTCCTGGAGTTCGCGGCCCGCGGCGGCGACCTGATCGGCCTGATCGTGTTCTTCCTGTTCGGGACGATCGTCGCCGGCATCGGCGGCATCGGCGTGCCGTCCGTCGTGTTCGCGGTCCTCGCCCTCACGGTGGTCCGGATGCTCCCGGTCGCCGTGGCGCTGATCGGCACGCGGCTGGCGCCCTCGACGATCGCGTTCATGGGCTGGTTCGGACCACGTGGCCTCGCGTCGATCGTCCTCGCCCTCGTCGCGCTCGGCGACGACGCCGGCGAACCGCGGATCGCGCCGGCGATCATCGGCGCGGTCGTGGTCACGGTCGTCTTCAGCGTCATCGCCCACGGCCTGACGGCCGGCCCGGGCGTGGCCGCCTACGCCCGGGCCGTCGACCGCCTGCCGGACGACGCCCCCGATCGCGAGCCGACCACCGCGGTGCCGACCCGACGGTCCATCGTCCGCCACGCGACGACCGACTAGCCACGATCCGCGGCCGGGACGACGAACGACCCGGCCGGGATCCCGGTCGGGTCGTCGCCATCGGTGCGGTGGGGCGCCGGTCGGCGCCGTGGGTCAGGCGGTGGCGGGCGGCGCGGCCGGCGCCGGCGGGGAGGCCGGCGGCACCGCCGGCTCCGGGTCGCTGCTGCGGGACAGCCGGCGCTTGACCCCGTCGACCAGCAGGTAGACCGCCGGGACGACGATGAGGGTCAGGAACGTCGAGCTGAACAGGCCGCCGATGACGACGGTCCCGAGCTCGGCCGCGATGATCGAGCCCTGGTTGAAGCCCGCAGCGAGCGGGATCAGGGCCAGGATCGTGGCGATGGCCGTCATGAGGATCGGCCGGACACGGGTGCGCCCGCCGTGGATCAGCGCGTCGCGCGTCCCCATCCCCTGGCGGCGCAGGCGCTCCACGAGGTCGAGCAGGACGATGGCGTTGGTGACCACGATGCCGATGAGCATCAGGAAGCCGATGAGCGCGGAGACGCCGATCGGGCGGTCCGTCAGGTACAGGGCCGGGAAGGCGCCGATGAGCGCCAGCGGCAGGCTGAACAGGATGATGAACGGGGTGATCAGCGAGTTGAAGGTCAGCACCAGCATCACGTAGACCAGCAGGACCGCGACGCCCATCGAGACGAACAGGCCGCTGAAGGCTTCGGACTGCTGCTGGGACACGCCCGCCAGCTCGACGGTCACGCCGGCCGGGATGGTCCCGTCGGCGACGAGCCCGTCGATGGTGGCCTGGACCGACTGCGACACGGCACCGGTGTCCTCCGAGGTGATCTCGGCGGTGATCGATGCGGCCGGGTGACTGGTCGATGCGGGTGATGCTGCCCTGGACATCTGCCTGCTCGACGGTCGCGACCTGGTCGAGCGGGACCTTGGTGACGGTCCCGACCGGCATGGCCGCGAGCTCCTCGACGGAGGTCGTCGCGTCGGGGTCGACCTGGAGCACGAGCTCGATCGGCTGGCCGTCCTCGAAGGTCACCTCGGTGACCGTCTGGGAGACGAGCGCGGTGCGCACCTCGTTGGCGACCTGGGCCGCGGTCAAGCCGACGGCGAAGGCCTTGGACGGGTCGACGATGACCTGGATCTCCGCGGTGGCCTGGACCAGGTCGCTCTGGAGGTTGGCCAGGTCGGCGTTGCCCTCGAGGGCGTCGACCACCGCGGCCGTCACCGTCGCGACCTCGTCGCGGTCGTCGCTGCTGACGATGACCTGGAGGCCGTTGGAGGTGAACCCGGCGGCCTGCGAGACCTGGACGTCGTAGCCGTCGGTCTTGATCGGCTCGAGGGCCGTCGCGAGCTCCGCCGACTTGACGGTGATGTCGCTGTCATCCGCGAGTCGGACGGTCATCGTCGCGCTGTTGGCCGGTCGGCCGCTCTGCGCCGCGATGATGGTCTGGAAGCTGGTGTCACCCTCGCCGGGGATGCTCGTCTGGACGAGCTCCACGTCGGGGTCCGCCATGACGATCGCCTCGGCGGCGATCGCCACCTCGAGGACCGACTCGGACGAGGCACCCGTCGGCGGGGCGATGCTGACCTGGACGAGCTTCTCGCCGCCCGGATCGATGAACTGGGTCGGCAGCAACGGGACGAGCGCCAGCGACGCGAAGAACAGCACGCCGGCCAGGGCGACGATGCCCAGCGCGGTCCAGCGGGTCTTCAGGACGAAGGTGATGATCGGCGTGTAGGTGCGCACCCAGAAGGAGCGCTTCGGCTCGCCGTCCTCGTCGACGTCGACCTTGACCTGCTTGATGAACAGGAAGGCGAGGACCGGCACGACGGTCAGCGCGCAGATCAGCGACGCCAGCAGGGCGAAGGTCACGGTCAGCGCGAAGGGCAGGAAGAACTGGCTGACCAGGCCGCCGACGAAGCCGAGCGGCAGGAACACCGCGACCGTGGTCAGGGTGCTGGCGGTGATCGCGCCGGCGACCTCCTTGGGTCCCCGGAGCGAGGCCGTCAGGCGGTCTTCGCCCAGGGCGCGATGTCGATAGATGTTCTCGAGGACGACGATGGCGTCGTCGACGACGCGACCGACGGCGACCGCGAGGCCACCCAGGGTCATGATGTTCAGGCTGATCCCGGTCAGCTGCATGACCACGAGCGCGGTCAGGATCGACAGCGGGATGGAGATCGCGGCGACCAGCGTCGAGCGGACGCTGAACAGGAACAGGAAGATCGTCAGGACCGCGAACATGGCGCCCAGGCCGCCCTCGCGGAGCAGGCCGTCGGTCGACTCCTTGATGAAGTCGGACAGGTCGGACACGGTGGTGATCGTCAGCGTGTCCGGGTGACGCGCGGCGATCTCGTCGAGCTTGGCCTGGACGTCCTCGGCGACGAGGACGGTGTTGGCGTCAGAGGTCTTGGTCACCGACAGCGACAGGGCCGGGTTGCCGTCCGTGCGCGCATAGCCGGTCGTGGCGACGTCGACGGTCTCGACCGTCCCGAGGTCGCCGATGGTGATCGGGGTCGGGGCCGCCGGCGGGGTGACCGGAGCCGGCGACGCGTTGGGGTCGACCGAGCGCGGTCGGGTCGACCGGCACGGTCGGCGGGACCGCCGGCATCGTGACCCCGACGACGAGGTCCTCGATCTGCTCCTCGGAGGTCAGCGTCCCGATCGTCGAGACCGGGATCTTCGTGCCGTCATCCGACAGCTGGCCGGAGGGCAGGGTCAGGTTGTTGGCGGTCAGCACGCCGCTGATCTGGGCGACGCTGACGCCGCTCTCGGCGAGCTTGGTCGGGTCGAGCGTGATGAGCAGGCGCTGCTCGAGGCCACCCGTGACGTCCGCGCGCGACACGCCCTCGATGGCGGTCAGCTCCGGGATGATCTCGTCGCGGGCGATGGTCGCGGCGGCCTCCAGGCCGTCCTCCGAGGTCGCCGCGATCGAGGCGATGATGACCGGCGAGGCGTTGATGTTGAGCGCCTGGGCGGTCGGGTCCACGCCTTCGGGCAGACCGGCGTCGACGATGCCCTCCTCGATGGCGGCGAGCGCCTCCTTGACGTCGGTCCCGTACTCGAACTGGGCGATGACCAGGGCGATCGAGTTGGCCGAGGTCGACTGGACGGTCTGCAGCCGGGGCACGCCGGAGATGGCCTGCTCGATGGGGACCGCGACCTTGTCGGCGACGTCCTGCGAGCCGGCACCCGGGTACGGGGCGACGACGGTGATGACCGGGAACTCGATGTCCGGGAGCAGCTCCTGCTTGAGGCTGCCCCAGGCCGAGATGCCGGCGATGAACAGGGCGCCGGCGAGCAGCAGCGTGACGCTGCGCTTGCTGACGGCGAACTCCGTGAGACGGTTCACGAACGGTCCCCCTCTGGGTCGGTGGTGGTGGCGTGCGTCCGCCGTGACGGCCGCGTCGAGGACGTGGATGGCGCGCTCGATGACCGCCAGATCGGCGGCGTCGACATGGGTCGAGCAGCTCGCGCATGCGGCTGCGCGCTGAGCTCGCGGAACGACTCGAGGGTCGCCTCCGCCTCCGGTGTGGCCGTGACGACGACCTGCCGCCGGTCGGCGGGGTCCTCGTGGCGGACGAGCAGCCCGTGGCTCGACCAGGCCATCGACGACGCCCGTGGCGGTCGACGACGTGACCCCGAGCCGGCCGGCCAGCTCGGACATCCGAAGCTGCCCGGCGGCCACGATGAGGTACAGGGCCTTGGTCTGGGACATGGTCAGCTCGAGCAGGTTGAGCTCGGGCGCATGGGTCGCCATCAGGCGATGCATCAGGCCGTCGAACGCGCCGACGATCCGATCGAGATCGACATCGACGTCGGGGCCGGGCGGTGCGGTGTGGGGTCGGGTCATGGTCGGTACTTCGGTATCTCCGTACTATCGGGTGTAGCCGGACTATATCGAATGTCCGCGAGATGTGCAGCGGCTACCATCGCCGCGTGCCTCCCCGGACCATCGACCGCGCCACCGCGCGCCGCTTCCTCGTGCACCGCCACCTGCTCGCCCCGCCTCGCTCGCTGCCGCCCGAGCCGGCATCGGTGCGGCGGGTCATCGCCCGCCTCGGGTCGCTCCAGTTCGACCCGCTCGACGTCACCGGGCGCAACCACGACCTCGTCCTGGCCGCCCGCATCGACGGCTATCGGCGGGCGTGGACGGACGAGGCGCTCTACCGCGAGCGCTGGCTGTACGAGGCCTACAACAAGGGCCTCTCCCTGCTGCCGACCGCGGAGCTGCCGTGGTATCGGATCAGCTGGGACCGGTTCGCCGCCGGACACGGCGCCGCGACGTTCGAGGCGCACGCGGACCTCGTCGGCCGAGCTCCTCGAGCGCATCCGGCGCGACGGTCCGCTGGCCACGACCGACGTCGAGCCACGCGCGGCGATCGACTGGTACTGGCGGCCGACCAACCAGGTCCGGGCGGTCCTCGAGGCGCTCGCCCAGGCCGGCGTCCTGGGCCTCGCCCGGCGCGACGGCAACATCCGCGTCTACGACCTGGCCGAGCGGCTGTTCCCCGCCGACCTGCTGGCGGAGCGCCCGGCCGAGGACGAGCAGCGTCGCCACAAGCTCCTGTCCCGCTATCGCGCCCACGGCCTGCTCGGGATGCGCGGCGGCCAGCAGGAGGTCTGGCTGGGCACCGCGCCGACCGCCGCCGAGCGCTACCGCCATCGAGACGCGCTCATCGAGTCCGGCGTGCTCGTCCCCGTCGTCGTCGAAGGCGTCAAGGGGCGAGCGGCTGGTGCTGGCCGAGGAGCTGCCGATTGCTCGACGCGGCGGCCGGGGCCGTGGCCCGCGGTGAGCCGGCGATCCCGGGCGTCGCGTTCCTGGCGCCGCTCGATCCGCTGGCCTGGGACCGCGACCTGCTGCGCAGCCTGTTCGACTTCGACTACATCTGGGAGGTGTACGTCCCGGCCGCCAAGCGCCGCTGGGGGTACTACGTGCTGCCGCTGCTGTGGGGCGACCGGCTGGTCGGGCGGATCGAGCCGCGCATCGAGCGTCGGACGGGGACGCTGGCCGTGCTCGACCTGTGGTGGGAGGACGGGTTCGATCCGCTCGTCGAGGACGGCTTCGTCGATGCCTTTCGCGCGGCGCTCACGGCCCACGCCCGGACGCTCGATGCGACGCGGATCCGCTGGCCGCGCGCGGCGCGACACGCGGCGCTCGGACGTCAGGTCAAGGTCGCGCTGGACACCGGCTGGCGGGTACCGGAGCGGACGACCGTCGCGGCCCGTCCCTGACGGGCCGTCGCGGGTTCGTCGTTACGTGCTGATCTTGTACGTGACCCACGGGCTCCAGATGCCGGCCTTGTCGCGGGAGCGGACGCGGAACTCGTAGGTGGCACCGCGGTCCCACACCCGGCTGTAGGTCTTCGACGTCGTCGGCGAGAACGTGTACCACTCGCCGCCGACCCGGCGGCGCTGCAGCTGGTAGTCGCGGAAGCCGCTGGTCAGGACCTGAAGGCGCCGGTCGCCGCCGCTCCAGGTGATGGTCACCTTGACATGGGTCGCATCGACCACGGACTTGGCCACGGTGCCGGCCTTGATCCAGGCCGACGTCCGGTCCGGACCCTTGAGGTAGACGCCGGCCCAATAGCGCTTGCCGGTGGTCGGGGAGACGGCCAGGCCGAAGGCCACGTAGTTGTAGCCGGTCGACAGCAGGATGGCCTTGTGCGGGGCCGACTCCATCCAGCCCTTGACCGCGAACGCCGCGGAGTGGGACAGGTCGGCCGCGGTGTTCCAGGCGATGATCTCGCCGCCGCCGTACCACTTGATGCCCTCGTCGGACATCATGTCGAACACGTTCTCGCCGTTCTGCTCGTGGGAGAACGTGCCGGTCTTGGCCATGTAGGTCGCCCGCGCCCGAGCGAGCTCGGCGAGGCGGGTATCCCAGCGCAGGGCGATGAGGCCGCGATCCGTCCGGCGCTTGTTGGTGAGCGTCAGCGCACCCTGTTCGGCCTGGCCGACGGCGTCCGCCGACGGCAGCACGACGGCAGCCGAAGCGGCGGGGACGAGGCTCGCCAGCAGGACGGCGGCGAGGGCCAGGATGAGCGGGGCACGGGTGATGGATCGCATGGCCGGATGGTGTCCGGACGTGGTGGCCGGCGACACCGGTCACCCGTCCCAGCCACCGAACGGTGAAGGTCATCCCCCTTCACCACACCGGGGCCATGCGGACCGCACTCGACCGACGCATCGCCGATGCCGGGGTGGTGCGCGGACGCATCGGTCCGGCCCGCAGCCGTCACGTCACGGCATGGTGTGCGACCATCGAAGCCTCCCCAGCAGCCGCTCCGGCGCCTGCCACCACCGACCACCAAGGAGCTGCCATGTCCGCCATCCGTCTCGCCGATGTCTCGTGGGAGGGTGACCTCGCCAGCGGCGGTGGGGTCGTCAGCGCCTCGTCCAGCCACGCCTTCACCGAGCTGCCGGTCAGCTGGGCCGCCCGGACCGAGCATCCCGACAAGACGAGCCCCGAAGAGCTCATCGCGGCCGCCCATGCGTCCTGCTTCGCGATGGCCTTCTCGTCGGACCTGGCCAAGGCCGGCACCCCGCCGCAGCGCCTGGCCGTCTCGGCGGCGGTGAGCTTCGACAAGGTCGACGGCAAGTGGACGGTCCAGTCGTCCGCCCTGACCGTGCGCGGCGTGGTGCCCGGCATGGACCAGGCGGGCTTCGCCGCCGCGGCCGATGCCGCCAAGGACGGCTGCCCGGTCAGCCGTGCGCTCGTCGGCAACGTGCAGCTGTCGGTGGACGCGACGCTCGAGTCCTGACCGGACCGCCGGTCGGCGCAGCCGCGACCTAGCCGCGGATCGCCCGCCGCTGGCGATCGGTCAGGTCGCGGGCGGCGACCAGGAACTCGCGCATCGCCTCGAGCTGCTCGTCGGGGAACGCCGCCAGCAACGCATCGCCCTCCCGCACCAGCGGCCCGTAGTAGGCCCCGACCCGCGCGGCGCCGTCGGGTGTCATCTCGACGAGGACCCGCCGTCGATCGCCGGGATCCCGGACGCGCTGGACGAATCCCTTTCGCTCCAGCCGATCGATGAGTGTCGTCGTCGCCGGCGATGACAGTCCGGTCCCGTCACGCAGCTCACCAGCGGTCTTCGGGCCGTCGACGAGCCAATCCAGACCGCGCAGGTCGGTCGGGTTGAGGTCGAGGGCGCTCCCGACCGCATCGTCGAATGCGGTGGTGCTCCGCTGGTAGGCCTGCATCGCCTGGCCCAGCGCTCCGATCGCCCGTTGACGACGGCTTGCCATCCCGCGTATCCTTCCGTTTTAGAACTATCTTGTTCTAGAGATATACGATATCCAAAGGAAGGATAGCACCGTGCACATCCTCATCGCGGGTGGCGGGATCGCCGGGTCGGTGACCGGGCTCGCACTCCAGCAAGCCGGCATCGAGGCCACCATCTTCGAGGCCCATCCACCGACCGCCATGGACGTCGGCTCGTACTTCACGGTCGCGCCGAACGGCCTCGACGCCCTGGCCGCGGTCGGCACCCTGCCGCTCGCGACGACCGATGGCCTGCCGACCCGACGGAACGTGCTGTGGGACGCCGACGGCGGACGCCTCGGCTCGACCGGCCTGGGCGCGGCGCTGCCGGATGGCACCGTCGCCCAGACGCTCAAGCGCGCCACGCTCAGCCGCCGCCTGCTCGAGGAGGCCGGACGCCGCGGGATCGCCGTCCAGACGGGTCGTCGGCTCGTGGCGGCGGAGCGTCACGCTGACCGGCGGGTGGTAGCGCGGTTCGACGACGGATCGGAGGTCGTCGGCGATCTGCTCGTCGGCGCCGATGGCATCCACTCGGTCACGCGTCGGCTCATCGACCCGGGCGCGCCCTCGGGTCGATACGTGGGACTGACGAACTTCGGTGGCGTCACTCGAGCCGCCGGTCTCGACGTCGAGCCGGGGGCGTGGCACATGATCTTCGGGCGCCGGGCGTTCTTCGGCTTCCAGGCGACGCCTGCCGGCGATGCCATCTGGTTCGTCAACTGGCCACGCCCGGCGATCGAGCCGGAGGAGCGTGCCGCGACCACAGAGGCCGCCTGGCGGGAGCAGCTCATCGAGCTCGTGCGGGGAGACCACGGCCCGGCCGCGGCGCTGATCCGATCGGGGCAGCTCGAGCTGGCCGCCGACAACACGTTCGACCTGCCCCACGTGCCCGTCTGGCATCGCGATGGGATGGTCGTCATCGGGGACGCGGCACATGCACCGTCGCCGACCTCAGGACAGGGCGCGGCGATGGCGGCCGAGGACGGTGTCGTCCTGGCCATGGCGCTGCGGGACCGTCCGACGGTCGACGAGGCCCTGGCCGCGTACGAGACCGCCCGCCGGGAACGGGTCGAGCGGATCGTGGCCTATGGCGCCCGCGGCAGCAGCGCCAAGATCCCGGGCGGCGTCGGTCGGGTGATCCGCGACCTGGCCATGCGCCTCGTCTTCCGGGTCTTCGTGACCGATCGCTCGACCGCCTGGCTGTACGACCACCGGGTCGACTGGGATCGGCCGCTGGTGGCCGCGCCGGTGCGGGCCTAGTCGATCGTCAGCAGCCGCCGCGGGTTGGCGACCGTGATCGTCTCGATCTCGGCGTCGCTGACCCCGGCGGCCCGGAGTCGTGGCAGGAAGGTCACGGCCAGGTAGGTGTAGCCGTTGCCCTCGTAGCGCCGCAGCTGCGAGTCATGGCAGACGTCCTGCGAGAGGAGGACGTGCTCGGCGTGGCCGCGGGCGAGCAGCTCGCACACGAGGTCGACGATGCGACCCTCGCCGTGGCGCTCGGCCGGCGTGAAGGTCATCCCCAGGAAGTCGAACTCGACGCTCGCGCCGCGCTCGATGATGGCCAGGTAGTGGTCGAGGTGCGGGTAGGAGTCGGCGTGGCCGATGACGACCCGCGTCGGGTCGGCGCCCTCGGCCTCGAAGATCCGCAGCTGCTCGAGCCCGACCGGCGACAGCACGGCGTGGGTCGTGATCGCCAGCCCGGTCCGTCGAGCGGCCCGGGCCACTGCCCGGTGGACGCGCTCCTCGCGCGCGGTCACCCACGGCTTGTCGGTGCCGATCTCGCCGAGGATGCCGGGCTGGATGCCGGTCTCCCCCACCCCGTCGGTCGCCTCCCGGACCAGCTCGTCGGCGAGGTCGTCGACGGTGCGCCGGTCGACGTCGAGGGTCGGCGGGTAGTAGGCCTCGCGATACCAGCCACTGCCCATCACCAGGTGCAGGCCGGACGCCGTCGAAAGGTCGGCGAGCCACTCGGGATCGCGTCCGACCCCGGCCGGCGTCAGGTCGACCAGGGCGCTGCCGCCGGCCTGCCGGAAGCCGAGGAGCTCCTCGAGGATGACCTCGCGGTCGCGGGTCAGCTGCCAGTAGTCCCAGCGATCCGGGATGTGCCACAGGGCGATCTGGGTGTGCTCGTGGGGCAGCGTCCAGCCCAGGTCAGCCGGGTCGATCGGGCCGAGGACGGTCTGGACGTGGGCCATCGCGGGCGATGCTACGCCGGCACCCGGGTCGCGGCCAGCAGGACGTCGAGCACCGCGTTGGCGCGGCGGGTCAGGTCCGCCGGGCGGAAGGCGTCGCCGGCCTCGATCCGCTGGAGGATCAGACCGTCGAGGAGGGCGACGAAGCCGCGGGCGAAGCCATCGACGTCGAGCCAGGTCGGGAGGTCGCCGCGGGCGATCCCCTCCTGCAGCAGCAGCGTCGCGGCGCCGACCAGGCGCTCGCGCCGGCGGACGAGCATGTCGCGCAGCCCGGGTTCGGCGTCCGCCTCCGCCCACGCCGAGACGAGCGGCGTCTGGCCCGGCGCGCCGTGGAACTCGTCGATCGTCTCGACGTAGTAGTCGATCGCGGCGCGCAGGCGCGACTCGGTCGTGGTGAGCGGCGCCAGCCGCTGCCCGAGCTCGTCGAGGCCCTGCTCGGCGATGAGGTCGCAGCTCGACAGGAACAGCTGCTCCTTGCCCGTGAAGTGCGTGTAGATGGCACCGACCGACAGCCCGGAGCGTCGGACGACGTCGGCGATGGTGGCGCGGTGGTAGCCCTTCTCGGCGAAGACCTCGACCGCGGCGCGGACGATGCGCTCGCGAACGGCGGCTTCGCGGTCGGCGGAGATGCGCGGCATCGGTTCCCTTGATCGGTTCGTCTCGGTCGCCCATGGGGAGTGACCGTTCCCTGAGCGTAGCGGCAGGTCGGTGTCTGCGCAACCGTTCTGGTCTTGACAAAGAGAATAGCCATTCCCTATGGTGGCCCGGTCACACGAATGCCGACCGACCCACCTGACCGCCACTGGGGTACCGCTGCCATGTTCCGCCGCTGGGGAGCCTTCACCTACCGCTTCCGTCGCCCGATCGTCGTCCTGTCCGTCCTCCTGGCGATCGCCTCGACCTTCCTCGCCGCACAGGTCACCGGCTCGCTGAGCGCCGGCGGCTGGACCGACCCCGACTCCGAGTCCGCCGCTGTGTCGGCAGCAGCTGCAGGACCAGTTCGGGGCCTCCGGCGGCTCGATCGTGGCCGTCTTCCAGGGCGAGCCCGGGAACGACGCCCGGTCCGAGGCGTTCCAGGCCACCATCACCGACTCGCTCGACCGGCTGGTCGCCGACGACCGCGTCGACGGGACGATCGGCTGGGCGGAGACGGCCGACGACCGGTTCATCAGCACCGACGGCACGTCCGCGTACGTCGTCGTCCAGCTCGGCATCACCGACGAGGCGGCCGTCGACGAGATGCACGAGCTCCGCGAGCTCATCGACCAGCCCACCGGCGCGACCCTGCTCCTGACCGGCGTGGCGCCGGCCACCCAGGACCAGGCCGAGCAGTCGGAGAAGGAGCTCCTCCAGGCCGAGACCGTCTCGCTGCCGTTCGCCGCGCTCATCCTCGTCCTCGTCTTCGCCTCGCTCGTGGCGGCCGGCATGCCCCTCGTCGTCGCCGTCCTGGCCATCCCGACGACGCTCGCCGGCGTGTACATCGCGGCCCAGATCACGGAGCTGTCGATCTACGTCCAGAACGTGGCGACGATGCTCGGCCTCGCCCTCGCCATCGACTACTCGCTGTTCATGGTCAGCCGATTCCGCGAGGAGCTGCGGCGCGGCCGCGACGTCGCCACGGCCGTCGAGATCACCGTCGCGACGAGCGGCAAGGCCGTCACGTTCTCCGGGCTGGCCGTTGCCGTCGGGCTGTCCGGCCTGCTCCTGTTCGAGCCGGCCGCCCTGCGCTCGTTCGGCATCGGCGGCGCGCTGACGGTGGCCGCCTCGGTGCTCTACGCCCTGACCTTCCTGCCGGCCGTCCTCGGCATGCTCGGCCCACGGGTCAACGCCGGCGGCGTGGCCGGCCTGCGCGATCGGATCCGGCGGCGTCTTCGGTCGACCGACCGGGGCCGATGCCGCCGCCGCGCGCGAGTCGCGCTGGGAGCGCATGGCCCACTGGGTGATGGCTCGGCCGGTCATGGTGCTCATCCCGACGCTCGCCTTCCTGCTCATCCTCGGCACGCCGTTCCTGCGCCTGGAGCAGGGCATCCCGGACGCCTCGATCCTGCCGCCGGGCATCGAGAGCCGCGAGGCCGCGGTCGCCCTGTCCCGCGACTTCCGCGCCGGCGAGACCTCGCCGATCATCGTCCTCGCCGCCGTCGACGGCAGCCCCACCGACGAGGCCAACGTCCAGCGCATCCTCGATCTCGCCGCGGCCGATCGATGCCGCTCGATGGCGTCGACCGGGTCGAGGGGCCGTTCGCCGACCTGCGCGATCCGGCCACCGGCGCCGAGCTCGACGCGGCCGGCATCGCGGCCCTGTTCGCCGCCCCGCGCGAGCAGCTGCCGCCGGAGCTCGCGGCCGGGCTCGAGCGCCTCGAGGCGGCCTACCTGCGCGACTCGACCGTCCGGCTCGATGCGATCAGCCCGCTCGCCCCGCTCAGCCCGGACGGGACCGCGGTCGTGCCGGCCGTGCGCGCGGTCGCCGATCGACGGGGTCACGACCCAGGTCGGTGGCCTGGCCGCCGACGGCTCGGACTTCATGGCCAGCCAGGCCGCGACGGTGCCGTACGCGATCGGGCTGACCCTCGGCGCGAGCGCGATCATCCTGTTCCTGCTGTTCGGCTCGGTCGTCATCCCGATCAAGGCCGTGATCATGACCCTGCTGTCGATCACCGCCTCGTTCGGTGCCCTCGTGTTCATCTTCCAGGAGGGCAACTTCTCGGGACCGCTCGGCTTCGTCTCCCCCGGGTTCACCGTGGCCGGCAATCCGATCATCATGTTCAGCGTCCTGTTCGGGCTGTCGATGGACTACGAGGTCCTGCTCCTGTCGCGCATCCAGGAGGCGTATCGACGGACCGGCGACAACACGGCATCGGTGGCTGAAGGACTGGCCAAGACGGCCGGGCGTCATCACCGGGGCCGCGTTGATCATGGTCACGGTCTTCGCCGCATTCGCGCTGGCCGAGTCGATCACCATCAAGAGCATCGGCGTGGGCATGGCCATCGCCGTCCTCATCGACGCGACGATCGTGCGCATCCTGCTCGTCCCGGCGACGATGCGACTGATGGGCCGCTGGAACTGGTGGGCGCCTGGGCCGCTGGGCCGGTTCGCCGACCGGCTCGGGTTCAGCCACGATGAGGCGGACGAGATCGCGGCCGACCCGGCCGGCCACGCCTCGGGGCCGGCGACCGCGACGAACTAAGCATCGCCCCCCGCCTGGATCCCTAGGCGGGACCCGGCGCGGGGCGATCCTCCCAGTCGACCCAGTCGATGCCGGACGCCTGGACGTACCCGTCGACGGCCGTCCCGACGGTCGGGTAGAACGCGTCCTCGCCGATCCGCTCGAGCAGGCCATAGCGGCGAAGGTGGTCCTTGACCGGGTCCTTGAGCTCGGCGAAGCGGAGCTCGGTGCCGGTCCGCTCCAGTCCGACCAGGAGCTCCTCGAGGACGTCGGCGGCGGTCATGTCGATGTCGGTCACCGGCTCGGCCGCGACGACCACCCAGCGGATCGGCGTCGGGGCCGCCTCGATGGCTGACTCGACGGCCTCGCGGAATGCCTCGGCGTTGGCGAAGAAGAGCGGCGCATCCCAGCGGAACA
Source organism: uncultured Chloroflexia bacterium (assembly GCA_963776925.1). Taxonomy (GTDB): domain Bacteria; phylum Chloroflexota; class Limnocylindria; order Limnocylindrales; family CSP1-4; genus SPCO01. Next base: position 736,887 of record CAVZON010000001.1, read on the forward strand.
GCAGAAGCCCGTCGAGCTGGCGCGCCTCCGGGTAGCGGGTCACGTCGTGGTAGCCCTTGAGCCCCTCGACGCGGCCCATGATCGCGGAGTGGGGGCGCCACGCCCGCCAGAAGAACAATCCGAGGGCCAGGAAGACGGCCACGAAGATGCCGGTCACGACCCCGCTCACGGCGACACCAGCGAAGCAGGTCACGGCCAGGACGAACTCGCTGCGGCGCAGCCGCCAGAGCCGGGCGGTGCCGCGCAGGTCGACGAGCGACGTGCAGGCCACGATGACGATCGCGGCCAGGGTCGGCTGCGGGAGGTCCGTGGTCAGCCACGGCACGAACAGCAGCAGGGCGACGATGGCCAGCGCCCCGACGACCCCGGTCAGCTGGGTGCGCCCACCGGCCGCCTCGGCCACCGGCGTTCGCGAGGCGCTCGCGCTGATCGGGAAGCCACTCGTCAGCGCCGCGCCGAGGTTCGCGGCGCCGAGCGCGATGAGCTCCTGATCCTGGTCGACCCGCTGGCCCCCGCGCAGGGCGAACGTCCGCGACAGCACGCTCGTGTCGGCGAGCGACACGATGGCGATGGCGAAGCCACCGGTCAGCATCGCCAGCAGGTCGGCGATGGACACGGCCGGGATGGCCACCCGTGGGAGTCCCTGCGGCAACGCCCCGACGACGTCGACGCCGGCCGCCGCGAGCCCGGCCACGGCGGTGACGATCGTCGTGACGACGGCCGCGGCGAAGATCCCGAGGGCACCCTGACGGAGGACACGGGCGATGATCATCACGATCAGGGCGAGCACGCCGATCCCGAGCGCGGCCGGGACGGTCGCGCCGCTGGCGAGGCCCTCGATGAACCCGCGGGTCTCGCCGATCAGCCCGTCCGCGTCGACCGAGAACCCGAACAGCTTGGGCAGCTGGCCCACGAGGACGGTCAGGGCGATCCCGTTGAGATAGCCGATGCGGATCGGCTTCGACAGGAGGTCCGTGAGCAACCCCAGGTGGAACAGCCCGAAGGCCACGCCGAACGCCCCCGAGATGAGGGCGAGGCCGCCGGCCAGGGCGATCGCCCGCTCCGGATCGCCGGCGGCCAGGGGCAGGATGGATGCCGCGATGAGCGCGGCCAGCGACGAGTCCGGGCCAAGCACGAGGATGCGACTCGGCCCGAGGAGCGCGTAGACGAGCAGCGGGACGATGGTCGCGTACAGGCCGGTGATCGCCGGCAGCCCGGCCGCCTCCGCGTAGCCCATCCCGACCGGGACGAGGATGGCGGTGAGCACGAGACCGGCAAGGACGTCGCGCGGCAGCCAGGCGCGCTCGTACGTGCGGAGCATCCGCAGGCCGGGGATCTCCAGCCGCGGCGGTCGGATCGCCTCCATGCGCGGCAGCGTACGCCGCGGACCGACCGGCGATCGCGCCCGTATCCTGACCCGGTGGAATGGACGTTCAGTGGCGAGATCTGGACCTGGCGCGGCCCCTCGCCGTTCCACTTCATCTCGGTGCCGGATGACGCCGGTCGCGAGATCAAGGCCCTGTCCTCGATGGTCACCTACGGCTGGGGGATGATCCCGGTCACGGTCCGCATCGGTGACACCGAGTGGACCACCTCGCTGTGGCCCAAGGACGGTCGCTACATCGTGCCGATCAAGGACCATGTGCGTCATGCCGAGGAGCTGGCGGTCGGTGACGAGGCCCTCGTGCGGCTGTCCATCCGGTCGTGACACGGCTACGCTGGTGCTGACATGACCCAACCGACCGACTCGCAGCCGCACGATCCGAACGTCACCCGCCTGCCACCCGGCAGCGGCGGCCGCGGGCCAGGCATCGACCCGGACGTCCAGGTCTACACGTGGGAGTGGGGCCCCGACCAGGCGCGTCGACCCGGCCTGCCCTGGATCGGCATCTTCCTGCTCATCTTCGGCGGGCTGCTCCTGCTCCAGCAGGTGTTCCCGCAGTTCGAGGAGCTCGGCTCGGTCCTGGTGCTCGCGATCGGCCTCGCATTCCTCGTCAAGTGGGCGATCGACCGCGGGACGCCGTCCCTCTATGCCGGGGCGATCATCACCGCCCTCGCGGCGCCGGGCGTGATCAACGCGCTCGGCTTCGACGTCGACGGGCTCGGCACGTTCTGCTTCGGTCTGGCGTTCCTGTTCATCGCCGCCGTCCGCGCCGCGTCCGGCGGCGGCTGGGGCTGGCAGGCGATCATCGGCGGGTTGCTGGCGCTGCTCGGCGGGGTCAACATGATCACGCCGGAGATCGGTGGCCTGGTCGTGCCGCTGGCGCTCGTGCTGGTCGGTGCGATCCTCATCTTCGGCGGCGGGCTCGGTCGGCGAGGGTCGTCGACCTGACCCCGGCCGGAGGGGGTGCCATGACCCAGGACGGAGCGGCCGCCGCGGCGGCCCACATCGCCTCGCTCGACGAGCCACGACGCTCGCAGATGCAGCACCTGCACGACGTCATCACGGCCGCGATCCCGGACGCGCCGATCCGCCTGTTCGAGTACAGCGGCACGCTCATCGGCTACGGCCCCTATGCCTACACCAACAGCAAGGGCCCGGCCGGCGAGTGGTTCGCGGTCGGACTGGCCAGTCGCAAGTCGTACATCTCGCTGTTCTCGATGGCCGGCCGGGACGGCGGCTACCTGGTCGAAGCGGTCCAGGATCGGTTCCCGGGGACGACGGTCGGGCGGTCCTGCCTGAACATCAAGGACCCGTCGACGGTCCCGGACGACGCGGTGCGCGACCTGGTCACCGAGACCTGGGCGCAGTACCGCCATGGCCAGCCACCGCGGCCGACCCGCTGACGGCGACCCCGGCGCGGCCCGGTCAGCGGCGGGCCGGTGCCTCCCGAGCCGCGGCCACGCCGATCTCGACGGCCTCGGCCGTGACGTCGGCGATGCGGTCGAGCTCGTCGTCGGTCACCACGAACGGCGGGCCGAGCAGGAGCGTGTCGCCGTCGGTGCCGTCGGCGTTGCCGGTCCCGGAGTAGAGCAGCACGCCGAGGTCGCGCGCGGCGGTCACCACGGCTTCGGTGACGCGCGCCGCGCGGGGGTACGGCGCGCGCGTCGCGCGGTCGGCAACCAGCTCGACGCCGACCATGAGGCCTCGGCCCCGGATCTCGCCGACGGCGGGATGCGCCGCGAGGCGATCGGCGAGTCGTCGCTGCAGCCCGTCGCCCTTGGCGGCGCTGGCGGCCACGAGGTCCTCGTCGCGCAGGATCCGCAGCACCTCGCGGGCGACGGTCGCACCGACGGCCGCATGCGAGAAGGTGAAGCCGTGGGTGAACCCGCCGCCCGGGGCGGTCACCGTCTCGAACACCGCTCCCGACGCGGCGACGAAGCCGAATGGCCAGTATCCCGAGGTCGCGCCCTTGGCCGCGACCACGATGTCGGCGCGGGTGTCCCAGTGGTCGAGCCCGAACCACCGCCCGGTCCGCCCGAAGCCGGTCATGACCTCATCGGCGACGAGCAGCACGCCGTGCCGCCGGCAGACCTCGGCGATGGCCGGCCAGTAGTCGTCGGGCGGCACGACCGCACCGAGCGTCGCCCCGACGATCGGCTCGGCGACGAACGCCGCGACCCGACCAGGGCCGATCTCGACGATGGTCGCCTCGAGCTCCGCGGCCAGGGCGGCGCCGTCGGCGAGGGCGTGCGCGCCCGGCAACCCGGCCCGGTAGGGGTAGGGCGCCGAGACATGGCGGAAGCGCCCCAGCCACGGCTCGTACGGCCGTCGCAGCGGCGGACGCCCCGACAGGTCGAGGGCGCCCAGCGAGTTGCCGTGGTAGCTCCCCCACCTCGAGATGACGACGTCGCGGTCCGGCTCGCGTCGGGCCAGGTGGTAGGAACGGGCGAGCTTCAGGGCCGTCTCGATCGCCTCCGAGCCACCGGACACCGGGTAGATCGCCGGATCGTCGACCGGGAGCAGCGGCCCGATCTCCGCCGCGTAGCGCTCGAGCGGCTCGGTGGTGAACACGCTGCCGTGGGCATAGGCGACCCGCGCGGCCTGGTCGGCCATCGCGGCGGCGATCTCGCGACGACCGTGCCCGACGTTGACGACGATGGCGCCACCCGCTGCGTCGAGGTACGAACGCCCGGTCGCGTCCACGATGGTCGCGCCGTGCGCCTCGACGGCGACGGGCGGATCGGCGACGGTCGCGCGGCGGAAGACACGTCCGGATCGCATCGCGCGATCGTAGCGCCGAGCGACCGCCTCGGCTCGAGGGCGGCGGGTCTCGTCGCCTCCGGGGCGGGAACCCGGAAGCCGCGCGCGGTGTACGGGGTACGGTTGATCGTGGAGGGCCGTCCACATCGAAGACGCCGAACTCATCGCGCGCGCCCGCAACGGTGACGTCGCGGCGTACGAGGACCTCGTACGCCGCTACCAGGACGTCGCCCTGCGGACCGCGTACCTCGTCTGCCCGGAGGCCGATGCCGACGATGCGGTCCAGGACGCATTCCTCAAGGCCCACGCCGCCCTTCCCCGCTTTCGTGACGAGGCGCCGTTCCGGCCGTGGCTCCTGCGGATCGTCGCCAACGAGGCTCGCAACCGGCGCCGCTCGGCGGGTCGCCGACAGGGACTGGCGCTCCGCGCCGCGGCGGCCGACCCGAGTGGTGGTCCCGGGGTCGCGACGGTCCCGGCGCCCGAGGACGACGTGATGGCCGCCGAGACCCGCGGCGAGCTCCTGCGCGCCCTGCGCCGACTCGGTGACGACGATCGCGAGATCCTCGGCGCGCGCTTCTTCCTCGGCCTGTCCGAGGCGGAGACGGCGGAGGCGCTCGGGATCGCGCGCGGGACCGTCAAGTCGCGAACGTCGCGGGCGCTCGGTCGGCTGCGGACGGCCTTCGGCTCGATCGAGGGGGGCCAGCCATGACCGCCGAGCGACTGCGCGCGATGGACGACGACGCCCTGGTCGACGCGCTGCGGGCCATGGGCCCGGCGATCGCCTGGCCGGAGACCACGGATCGCACGCCCGATCCGGCGACGCGAGTGCGCGTCGCCATCCTCGCCGGCGACCCGCGGGCACAGCCGACCCGCCGACCGCGCTGGTGGGGCCGCCCGATGACCCGGGCCCTCGTCCTGGCGCTCGTCGCCCTGCTTGCGCTCGTCGCCATCGCCGGGGCGGTCGGCCTCGGGCTGCCCGGCCTGCGGCTGTTCTTCGAAGGTGGCCCGGTGCCGAGTGCGCCACCGACGCCGGCCCCGAGCGCGACCGCACCCGCCGGCGCGCCCGGCACCGGGCTCGGGCTCGGCACGACCGTGCCGCTGGACGAACTCGAAGCGGCGGCAGGTCGGCCGATCGTCCTCCCGGACGACCCGCTCCTCGGCCCACCGGATGCCGCCTGGGTCGACCGCAACAAGGCGAACCAGGTGGCGCTCGTATGGGCGGCCCGACCCGACCTCCCGGCCACGCTCGACCCGGGCATCGGCCTCATCCTCATGTCGTTCGACGGGACGGTCGAGCCGGAGTTCTTCGGCAAGGCCATCAGCAGCGGCACGACCGTCGAGGACGTGCAGGTCGCCGGTCAGCGCGGCTACTGGATCTCCGACCTGCCCCACATCTTCTTCTACGACGGGGCGGATGGACGGACCGTGGACGACCCCCGGCGCTGGGTCGGCGATGCGCTGCTCTGGTCGGACGGCACGACGACCTGGCGGATCGAGTCCGCGCTCGGACGCGCGGAGACGATGCGCATCGCCGAGTCGATCGTGGCGGCCGGCGGCTGACGGCCGCGGCGGTGCCTAGCCGCGCTTGAGGACGCTGCGCAGGACGAGCAGGGCGACGATCGCCACCAGCTGGCCGACGAGGATGACCCGGCCCATGTCGACGGCCGGCTGCCAGTCCACAGCGCCGTCACGGATGACGTAGACACCGGCCGGTGTCGCCCGCACGCCGAAGCCGGCACCGCTGCCGCTGCCCTCGGTCTCGCTGTCGCCGGAGCCCCCGCCACCACCGCCCATGACGTTGGCGACCGGGACCACGGTCGTCCCGTCGCGCTCGATGGGCGTCCCGAAGACTCGCTGGACGTGGATGGAATCGCGCGCCTGCGCGAGGACGTCGTCGACCTGCATCTCGATCTCCTATCGCTATCGTTCGTGTCCATCCTGCCACCGTTCGGCGACCTCGGCTCTCAGGCGACTCTCAGCGAATCCTGAGAAGGTTCGGTCGACGGGCCCGACCAGCCCGCCCTCCGGAGGCCCATCCCGATGTCCCGCTCCACCTTGACCGCCCTCGTCGTCGTCGCCATCGTGGCGGTCGGTATCGGTGGCTACCTCGCCTACGACACCTTCCTGCGCGGCGACGCCGTCCCGGCGCTCGCGCTGCCGTCATCGAGCCCGGAGGCCGGTGCCTCGACCGAGCCATCGACCGAGGCCTCGACCGAGCCCAGCGCCGCCGCATCTGACGCCACGGATCCGTCCGCCAGCGCCGACGCCGGGTCGGGCGACCTGGCGGGCGTCTGGACGGTCGCCGCCGCCGAGGCCGGCTACCGCGTCCGCGAGCAGCTCGCCAACCTGCCGGCGGAGTCCGACGCGGTCGGCCGGACCGACGCCGTGACCGGCTCGATCACCCTGGCCGGAGACGGCGACGCCGTCCAGCTGACCGAGGGCAGCCTCGAGGTCGACACGACGACCATCGCCTCCGATGAGGGCAGGCGCGACAACCGGATGCGGAGCGAGGGCCTGGAGACCGACGCGTTCCCGACGGCCACGTTCGTCATCACCCAGCCGCTCGATGTGCCGGCCGCCGCCCTGGCCGGGACGGCGACCGATATCACGCTCGTCGGTGACCTGACCCTGCACGGCGTGACCCAGTCGGTCGAGATCCCGGCCCAGGCGCAGCTGGTCGACGGCCAGGTCCAGGTCGCCGGCTCCTACACCTTCCCGTTGAGCGACTTCGACATCGTCGCTCCCAACGTCGGTGGCTTCATCGTGTCGATCGCCGACGAGGGCGCGCTCGAGTTCCTGGTCGCGTTCGCGAAGGGCTGATCCGGATCCCCCGAGCATGAGGAAGGGCCCGGTCGGCGATGCCGACCGGGCCCTTCGATGCCTGGGACGATGATCGGTCAGCGATCGATCGCTGCGTCCTCGGTATGGTCGTGGAAGTCCACGGCCTGCAGCGTGCCCGACGTCCGGAGCGCAGTCGACGCGTCCTGCAGGCGGGTGTCGACCTTGTCGCGTGACAGTGTCAGGACGACGTGGGCCGCCGCGTCCGACATCTGGTCCAACCCGATGTTCGAGTTGTTGTCGTAGGTGTCGCAGTAGAGGTGGTAGCACGGATCGTACGCCTGCCCGGCCGTGCCGCCATAGGTCGCCTGCCTGCGCGGCCGTCTTGACGCCTTCGGCACCCGTGAACAGGCCACCGGCCGGGATGCCTTCGGCGATGAACGGGCCGTAGTCGGACCGCCCGCTGAACGGGGTCGGGTCACTGGCCAGACCCTGGCTGTTGAAGTAGTCGACGAAGAGCGTCTCGAGGTAGGCCGAGCCGGGGGGCCCGGCGGCGGCGCCCGGACCGACCGGGAAGTCCGAGTTGTCGCCGTCATAGACGAACCGGACGTAGTTCGGCGAGCCGACCATGTCGAAGTTGACCATCGCCATGATCGCGTCCAGCTCAGCCTGGGAGCGGGACTCGACATACCTCGTCGACCCGATCAGACCGAACTCTTCCGCGCCGTACCACATGAAGCGCAGCTTGTTGCGCGGGTCGCGGTCCTGCGCGGCGTAGACCTCGGCGATCTCGAGGATGGTCGCCGAGCCGCTGCCGTTGTCGTTGATGCCCGGTCCGCGCGGGACGCTGTCCAGGTGGGCGCCGACGACGACGACCCGATCCGGATCGCCCCCGGGCGTCTCGGCGATGACGTTGTGGGTCGTGCGGACCTCCTCGACCCGGTCGATCCGGATCGTCACGGTCGATCCGGTATTCCCGGTCGTGATCCCGTTGGCAAGGTCCTGTGCCGACGGCCAGCGAGGTGCCGACGGCCGGTCCATGCACGCCTTCACCGAGGGTCCCGTTGATGACCCCGATCCGGCCGGCGTCACCGCCGTCGTTGAAGATGATCGAGGCAGCGGCGCCGCGCGGCGGTCGCCATGTCGCGCCTTCTGGCCGAATGGGCACGTCCCGCGCTGCATGAGCGCGATGGCTCCGGCCGGGAACCCGGCGAAGTCCGCGGCCTCGCAACCGGAGGTCGTCGCTCCCGGCCCGGGCGCCTGTGGCAGGACGATGTCGACGGCGTACACCTGCCTCGTCGTGGTCGGGATCGAGCCGGAGTAGGTCATCGACGCGTAGTCGACGCCGTCGACGTAGTCCGTCGGAGTCCGGGCTGACCTGGCTCAGGGTGGGCGGCGTCGCGTCGGCGTTGTACACGAACGTGAACGAATGGAGCGAGACCTCGTAGCCAGCGTCCTCCATCCGCTCCATCACGTAGTCGCGTGACGCGTTGAAGCCCGGCGAGCCACCGACCCGGTTGCCGCCCGAGGCATCCGAGATCGCCTGGAACGCCGCCTGGTGCTCGCGCACCCCGGCCAGCGTGACTCCCTTCCGGAACCCCTTCGACTCCGAGATGTCGTCGGCCTGCGCTGCAGGTGCCGCGACGGCCGCGACGAGAAGGGCGGCGAGCACGGCCATGCCGGCTCGGCGAGGGACGTGGTGACACCATGGTCACTCCTCCGCTGGGCGCTCGGTCCCGCGCGCCGGCCCTTCGCAGCGGGCCGTCACCGGACGCCGGATGTCCGGTCATCGTACGGGCGCGAGGTCTTGCGGCGGCGTGACGAAACCGGTCCAGGACATCGCACGCGCATTGCAGCGCGCGTCGCGGGCCGATGTTCGTGCTCAGCGGGTGTAGACGCCCTCGGGGTCCAGCTCCTCGCGCACGAGTCGCAACTCATCGGCGGTCGGTGCCGGGGTCGTCGCCAGGTCGTCGGCGACCTTGACCTCCCAGCCGATCGTGGCCCGGACCTCCTCGAGGGTCGCGCCCGGGTGGAGGGAGTCGAGCCGCATCTCGCCGGTCTCGTCGAAGTGGTAGATCCCGAGGTCGGTCACGACGACGGACGGGCCGCGGCCCAGCCAGCCACCCGCACGCCGGATGCGCTCGGCCTGTTCGGCACCGCCGAGGTTGCCGGGCGAGGTCCGGAAGTCGATGCGCTCGACGAACGAGCGCGCGCTCTGGCGCATGATCACGAAGACCTGGCGGGCGTTGATGGCGATCTCGCACGCGCCGCCGCTGCCGGGCAGTCGCGTCGTCGGCGCGGCGTAGTCGCCGATGACCGTCGTGTTGATGTTGCCGAACCGGTCGATCTGCGCGGCGCCCAGGAACCCGACGTCGATGAGCCCGCCCTGCAGGTAGTAGCCGAACAGCTCCAGCATGCTCACGACGGCGGTCGAGCCGGTGACGATGGTCGGGTCGCCGATGCTCAGTGGCAGTCGCTGCGGACGCGCCCCGAACACGCCCGCCTCGTAGACCATCTCGAGGTCCGGGGCGACCGTGCGCTGGGCGAGGTTGACCGCGATGTTCGGCAGGCCGACGCCGACGAAGCAGACATGCTGGCCCTCGAGGGCCCGGGCGGCGGCCACGATCATCATCTCGGACTTGCTGAAGCCGGCGTCGCTCACGGGATCTCGTCCAGCGAGGTGTAGACGGCCTTGCCCAGCCGCCGCGCGGTGGCGACCATCCGGTCCGCCCCTTCCGACGGCCCGCCGATGCGCAGACAGGCATCGCAGCGGGCGAGGATGGCCTCGGCGATCGGGTGGAAGATCGCCGGTGTCCGGATCGGCCGGGTCGCCCTCGGCCAGGGCCTGCTCGATGAGCGGCAGGGCGAACCACTCGCCCATGACCGGGAGATGGCCCCGTCGGTACAGCTCGAGCGAGGCCCGGGTCATCGCCTCGACGTTGGCCGCGATGCGCGCCGGATCCCCGTCCGTGCCGGACCGATACGGGCCCGCGACAAGGATCATCTGCGGCGCCGTCATCGGTAGGTCCCGTAATCGACGGAACCGGACGGCGCGGCATCCGACGGTCGCAGCGACGCGATCCGCTCCGCGCCGAGCTTCTCGATGTACGCCGCCCGCCCATCGAGGTCGTAGACCCACTCGCGCAGCCAGGCCTGCACCGCATCCTCGTCGCGGGTGATCGGGTCCCAGTCGAGGTAGAACCGGTTGTCGCGGTCATACGCGCCCTGGACGTACGACGGATGCGCGCCCCACGGCTCGACGACGACGGCATCGACGATGAGGCCGGGGATGATCGTCCGGTTCGGGTCGGCCCGGATGACCGCCTCGTCGACCACCTCCTCGACCACGACGATGACCCGGTCGGCCGCGAAGGCCGCCTCCTTCTGGCAGCCGAGCAGGCCCCAGACCTGGGTGTCGCCGCCGGCCGACGCGCGCTGGGCGTGGACGATGGCGACGTCCGGCTTGAGCGGCGGGACGGCGTAGATCGTCTCGTCGCCGTAGGGCGAGGCGATGGGTCGGATCAGCGGGTTGGCGACCGGCAGGTCGGTCTCGAAGTACGAGCGCAGCGGGAAGAACGGCAGGTTCATCGCGCCCGCCGTGTAGCGCCCGACCATCCCGAAGTGGCTGTACTCCTCGACGGCGAGGGGCTCCGTCGGGATGTCCCCCTCGATCCGGCGGCGGATGGCGCCAAGGCCACCCACCCCCGGGTTGCCCAGCCACGAGAAGACGAGCTTGGACGCCACCCCACCGGCGATCATCTGGTCGTAGATGACGTCCGGGGTGAGCCGGGCCAGCGTCAGGTCGCGCTTGCGCTGGCGGATGATCTCGTGCCCGGCCGCGAACCCGATGAGGTGGGTGAAGCCCTCGATGGCGACGGTGTCGCCGTCGCGCACGAGCGTCGCGATCGCGTCGCGCATCGACGCGACCTTGGACGTGGCCATCGGGTCAGCCTAGCGGGTCGACGCGCACGCTCGGGGTCAGCCGGCGGCCTCGACCCCGTGGACAGCGCCGGCGGCCTCGGCCTCGGCAAGGACCTCCGAGCCGTGCCCGGCGACGCGGGCGACCGCCTCCCCGAAGATCCGCAACGCGGTCGACAGCTCGGCCTCGGTCACGGTCAGCGCCGGCGACATCCGGACGGAGCTCTTGCCGCACTCGAGGACGAGCAGGCCGCGCTCGAAGCACGCCCACTGGACCTCTTCGGCGTGCTCCGCCGTGTCGAACTCGACGCCGAGCATGAGGCCGATCCCGCGGACGTCGGTGATGAGTCCGTCGAACCGCTCGGCCAGCGGCCGCAGCCCGGCCAGGGCCTGTTCCCCGCGGGTGGCGGCGTTGGCCACGAGGCCACCATCGAGGAGATCGATGGTCGCGAGCGCCGCGGCGCAGGCGACCGGGTTGCCGCCGTACGTCGAGCCATGGGCACCGATGCCCCACGACTCGAGCAGGTCAGCCCGGGCGACCATGCCACCGAGCGGCATGCCCGAGGCGATGCCCTTGGCGGTGAGCAGGATGTCGGGCTCGACGCCCCAGTGCTCGACCGCCCACATCTTCCCGGTGCGTCCGGCGCCGGACTGGATCTCATCGGCGATGAGCAGGATGCCGTGACGGTCGCAGATGTCGCGGAGGCCCTGCAGGAACCCGTCCTCGGGCACGATGTAGCCGCCCTCGCCCTGGACCGGCTCGACGATGATCGCCGCGACCTCGTTGGCCGGCGCGAGCTTGTCGAACAGGACCTCGTCGAACCAGCGCAGGTCCTCGACCCGGCCGTACGGCGCATGGAAGACGCCCGGCAGCAGCGGCCCGAAGCCGGCGTGGTACTTCGCCTTCGACGCGGTCAGCGAGACGGCGCCGTACGTCCGCCCGTGGAACGCGCCGAGGAAGGCCACGACATACGGTCGATGGGTCGCGTAGCGAGCGAGCTTGATCGACGCCTCGACGACCTCGGCCCCGGAGTTGCCGAGATAGGTCCGCGCCCGACCGCCCTTGATCGGCGTGCGCTCGGCCAGGCGCTGGCAGACCTCCGGGTAGATGGGCAGGTAGAAGTCCGAGGCACTGAAGTGGATGAGCTCGGCGGCCTGCTCCTTGATCGCGGCCACGACCTGCGGATGGCTGTGGCCGGTCGAGTTGACCGCGATCCCCGCGGCGAAGTCGAGGAACAGGTTCCCGTCGATGTCCTCGACGGTGAGGCCCTCGCCGCGGACCGGCACGATCGGGTAGGCCCGCGGCAGGCTCGGCGAGGTCCAGGTCTCGTCATACGCGACGTGCGCCCGGGCCTTCGGACCTGGCAACTCGGTGACGATGTGCGGGACGGGGCGATCAGCGGCGATCCGCGCAGCGGCCGAGCTCAAGGGACACCTCAGGTGACGGGTGGATGCATAGCAAGTATGCAGACTGGATATCGGCGCGGAGTCTAGCAGAGCATCCCCGGCTAGTACGGGGTAGCCCTGTCGGGTCACTCACCGCGGGGCGCGCGCGCCGCGTAGGGTCGTCCGCATGACCGGCACGCCCGTCCAGCAGGCGCTGGACCTGGACGACCTGGCGGCGATCGGACGAGCCCATCTCGTGGCCGATCCGGCCAGGGTGCTCGTGCGCGTCGCCCGCGTGATGTGGCTGCGCGACCGAGCCCTCGCCGAGGTCCGCTGGGCGGCGATCACCCTCGTGGCGATGGGCGCCCTCGCCATCCTCGCCAAGCTGCTGGACCCGACGGACCACCAGTTCGACCGGGCCGTCGTGCTGTTCCTGCCGGCCGCGCTCGCGGCCATCGCCTTCGGCTGGTCGCCCGGTGCGATGCCCCTCGTCCACCACATCGCCGTGCGCCGGCTGCTCGGGCCCGCCGTCGTCGTCCTCGCCGTCATCGCGGCGGCGCCGATGGACATCGCCACGCTGGCCATCCCATCGGCCGGGCCGTTCGTCGTGCTCGCCCTGTCGTTCTCCGCGCTGACCCCCGGCTACCCGATCGCCGCCGCCCTCGTCCTGGGCATCGCGACGTGGGTCGGCGTCCAGCACGCCATCCTGAGCCCGACCCTGACCGACCTCGTCCGCGACGAGTTCGTCGTCCAGGTCGCGGTCACGATGCTCGCCGCGACGGGCATGTTCGTCGTCGTCCGCATCGCGACCGACGCCGAGGCGCGGGCCGCACGGCTGGCCGAGCGACAGCGTCGGCGGGTCGACGACCTCGAGGCGGTCCACCGGATCCTGCGCCGATTCGATGGCTCCCTGCCCATCCGCGAGGTCACCCAGGCCGTCGTCGACGACCTGTCGCGGACGTTCGAGATCGCCCTCATCTCGGTCTACCTGCCGGACGCCGACGGCCGCCTGTCGATGATCGGCGTGGCCGGCTATCACAGCCCGTTCCACGTCATCGACATCGGGGTCGGCGTCATCGGCCGGGCGGCCTCGACACGGACGACCCAGTTCGTGACCGACGTGCTTGCCGACCCCGACTACAGGGCCGCCCGCGACGACGTGCGCAACGAGGTGGCCGTCCCGATCCTGCTCGGCGACGAGCTCATCGGCGTCGTCAACTTCGAGGGCACGCTCCAACGCCCGCTCGGGACCCGCCACGTGGCCCTCGCCGAGCTCGTCGCCCGGGCGATGGCGGCCTCACTCCGCCAGGCCAGCCTTGACCAGGCCCGGCGCGAGCAGCTCACGGTGATGGAGGCGACGCTGGCAGCGGTCAGCGACGCGGCGGTGCGCGACCCGTTGACCGGGCTGCTCAACCGGCGCTACTTCGACGAGGCGGTCGAGACGGCGTTCGCCGCCGCCCGCCGGTACGACACCCCGCTCAGTCTCATCGTCTTCGACCTGGATCGCTTCTCGGCGGTCAACAACGAGCACGGTCACGCCGTCGGCGACGCGGTGCTGCGTCGTGTCGCGCGGGCGATGGCGGCCACGACCCGCAACGGCGACATCCTCGCCCGCTATGGCGGCGAGGAGTTCGTGGTCATCGCCCCCGGCGCCGACGGCGCGGCCGCCGTCGTCGTCGCCGAGCGCATCCGGGCCGCGGTCGCGGCGTCGATCGCCGAGGTGGAGGCGGATGTCCCGGGCGCCGACATCGACGTCACGATCTCGGCCGGGGTCGCCTCGGTCATCGACGAGCTCGACGGCCACGCCCTCTTCCGCGCAGCCGACTCAGCGCTGCTCGCCGCGAAGCGAGCCGGCCGCGACCGGGTCGTGGCGGTCTAGATCGGCGCAGCCGCGCACGCAGTCGGCGTCGCGAGCGGTCGCCTAGTCGACGACCGTGTGCGACTGCTCCCGGAGGAACTGCGCGACGTAGTACATCGACAGGCCGGCCTTGCCGGTCGAGCCGCTGCCCTTCCAGCCACCGAACGCCTGGACGCCCGGCCACGCCCCGGTCGTCGCGCCCGCCCGGCGGTTGATGTACAGGACGCCCGCCTGGATGCGGTCGAGGAACGTCTGCACCTCGCCCGGGTCCTCGCTGTAGACGCCCGCCGTCAGGCCGTAGACCGTGTCGTTGGCCAGGGTCAGCGCCTCATCGAGCGAGTCCACCGCGTGGACCGCGGTCAGCGGCGCGAAGAACTCATCGCGGAAGACCCGATGCGAGGCGGGCAGCCCGCCGACGACCGTCGGCTCGACATAGAAGCCGCGAGCCAGGTCGCCGTCCGTGAGGTGCTCGCCACCGGTGAAGACCGTGCCGTCGCGGCGCGCCTCGGAGACCGCGGCCTGGTGCCGATCGACGGCCTTCTGGTCGATGATCGGGCCGAGCCAGTTGGCGCGGACCAGCGGGTCGCCGATGACGATCTGCTCGCTCTTCTCGACCAGCTTCGCCACGAGCTCGTCGTGGACGGGCCGCTCGACGTAGACGCGCGAGTTGGCCGAGCACTTCTGGCCGCCGAAGCCGAACGCCGCGCGCATGATCCCCTCCGCGGCCTCGTCGAGGTCGGCGTGGCGGGTCACGATGGCGGGGTTCTTGCCACCCATCTCGACGATGCACGGCCGCGGCCACGTCGTCGAGAACGAGTGGAACAGGCGCATCCCGACCTCGTACGAGCCGGTGAAGACGATGCCGTCGATGCCGGGGTGGTCCTGGAGCGCCTGGCCGACCGTCTCGCCGGGCCCCATGACCATGTTGACGACGCCCTTGGGCACGCCGGCATCCTCGTACGCCTGCATGAGCATCACCGCGGACAGCGGCGACGCCGACGAGGGCTTGAAGACCACGGTGTTGCCGGCCATCATCGCCGCGCTCGTCGGGCCGGCGGCCAGGGCCATCGGGAAGTTGAACGGGCTGACGACCGCGAACACGCCGTGCGGGCGCAGGATCGAGCGCGTGTGGACGGCCGGGTCACCCAGGTTGTCCATCGGGTGGTCGTACCCGTCGTTGTCCTGCATCGTCTGCGCGTAGTAGCGGATGAGGTCGGCCGACTCCTCGACCTCGCCGAGCGCCTCGATCCGGTTCTTGCCGACCTCGAAGGCCATGATCGCCGAGAGGTCCATCAGCCGGTCGCTGATGAGCTCGGCGGCCTTGCGCACGATCGCCAGGCGCTCCTGCCACGGGGTCGCGGCCCAGGCCGGCTGGGCGGCCCGCGCCGCGGCGACAGCGCGGTCGATGTCCTCGGCCGTGCCCTTCGCGAACGTCCCGAGGACGATGTCCCGGTCGATCGGCGAGCGGACCTCGAACGACCCGGCCGAGCCGTCGGTCCAGGCCCCGTCGATGTGGTTGCGGTGGCTGCGACCCAGTCCGGCGCGGACCCGCTCGACGGCGGCCTCGAAGCCGCTGTGCAGCTCCTCGTTGTCCGCTTTCAGGGTCGCGTACGTGATCTTGATGCGCGGCTTCTCGTCGGTCGTCATGGGTGGGTCCCTCGGGTTCGGGTCGGGTGTCGGATCGGTCGTCGAGGCCCGGTGGCGCGGGCGACAGCAGTGCGGTCAGTCTAGCGCGGCGGTCAGCGCGGTCACGACGGTCGCGAGGTCCGGAGCGATGGCATCGGGACGACGTCCGCCACGCTCGCCGGCGGCCGCCTCGACATCGGCGATGGCCGTGCTTGCCGGACAGCGACGAAGATGCCCCGCAGCCCGGCCCGCTGCGCGGCGCGGACATCGGTCCGGACGTCGTCGCCGACCATCGCGATGTCCGCCCGGGCCAGGTCGCGCCCGACCTCGCGCCGCAGGTCGGCGACGGCCATCGAGAAGAAGGTCGACGCCGGCTTGCCGATGACCGTCGCCCGGGTCTCGGCCGCGAACTCCAGCCCGGCGACGTACGCGCCCGAGTCGAGCGTCGGGCCGTCCGGGGTGAGCCACCACGGGTTGCGGTGCATCCCGATCAGCCGGGCACCGTTCTTGACCAGGCGGAACGCCCGGTTGAGGTTGTCGAACGAGGCCTCCTCCGGCGAGTCGCCGACGATGACCGCCGCGGCCCGCGCGCCGCGAACGCCGGCCTCCTCGTGGCTCAGCAGGCGCTGCCCCGCGAACTCGGTCCTGGCGTCGTCCGAGGCGAGCACGTACAGCGGCCCGTCCGGGAACCGGCGTCGCGCCCACGCCGCGGACGCCGACAGCGCCGACTGGAAGCGCTCGGCCGGCACCGGCGCCCCGATCGACGCCGCCCAGCGCGCCATCGTCGCCCGGCTCAGGGCGGAGGTGTTGGTCACGATCCGGTAGGGCACGCCGCGCCGTTCGAGCGTGGCCACGGCCTCGGGCGATCCGGGGACCGGCTGCCCGGCGACGAGGATGACCCCGTCGAGGTCGAGGAGGAGGGCGCGGACGCCGCGCAGGGCGGTCGGGAGGTCGTCGGTCGGCATGGGCGCGATGGTAGGCTGGCCGCCCGGCCGCGATGCGCGGCGATCGTTGCTGAGGTGCACACGGATGGGCCTGCTCGACGGCAAGACCGCGCTCGTCTTCGGCGTCGCCAACGACCACTCGATCGCGTGGGGCATCGCCAGGGCGCTCCACGAGCAGGGCGCCGAGGTCGGCTTCTCGTCGATCGAGAGCCTCATCGACAAGCGCGTCCGGCCCCTTGCCGCGTCGATCGGCTCGACCTTCGTCGAACCCTGCGACGTCCAGTCCGACGCCGACATCGAGCGCGTCTTCGCGCGCTGGGCCGAGACCCACGACTCGCTCGACATCCTCGTCCACGCCCTCGCCTTCGCCAAGCGCGAGGACCTGACCGGCGCGTTCGTCGACACCTCGCGCGACGGGTTCGCGCTCGCGCTCGACGTGTCGGCCTACTCGCTCGTCGCGCTCGCCCGGGGCGCCCATCCGCTGCTCCGCGAGGGGTCGTCGATCATGACCCTGACCTACTACGGCTCGGACAAGGTCACCGCCAACTACAACGTCATGGGCGTGGCCAAGGCCGCCCTGGAGGCGTCGGTCCGCTATCTCGCCGCCGACCTCGGGCCGGAGGGCATCCGGGTCAACGCCATCAGCGCCGGGCCGATCCGGACGCTGGCGGCCGCCGGCATCGCCGGGTTCAAGAAGATGTACGGCGCCTTCGACGAGGTCGCGCCGCTGCGCCGCAACGTGTCCATCGAGGACGTCGGCGGCGCAGCGGTCTATCTGGCCTCGGACCTGTCGAGCGCGGTGACCGGCGAGGTCATGTTCGTCGACGCCGGGTTCAACGTGATGGGCGTGCCCAGCGAGGGCTAGGCTCACCGAGGGGGACGGGTCCCGCTCGTACAGCTTGCGAGCCCACAGGTAGCTGCCGACCGAGATCACGGCGCACCACGCGACCGCGACGATCCCGTCGGTCCCGATCGGCGTGCCGAGCAGGAGCCCGCGCACGGTCTCGATGATCGGCGTGAACGGCTGGTGCTCGGCGAACCAGGCGAGCGGTCCGGGCAGGGACTCCGTGGGCACGAACCCGCTGCTCAGGAAGACGAAGAGCAGCAGGATCATCGGCAGGTTGCTGGCGGTCTCGACGCTCTTCGTGACCATGCCGAGGGCGACGGCCAGCCACGTGATGGCGAGGGCCGCCAGCCCGAGCATCCCGGCCGCCGCGGCCCAGGCCAGCGGCCCGGTCGTCGGGCGGAACCCGATGAGCACGGCGGCGATCATGACGATCCCCAGGGCGATCGCGATCTGGACGAGACTCCCGCCGACGTGCCCGGTCAGGACGGCGGCGCGAGCGATCGACATCGTCCGGAAGCGGGCGACGATCCCCTCGGTCATGTCCATCGCCACCGAGATCGACGTGCCCGTGGCCGCCCCGGCGATCGTGACCAGCAGGATGCCGGGCACGACATAGGCGATGTACGCCTCCCGCCCGCCGGCCACCGAGCCGAGCCCGGAGCCGAGCGTGCCGCCGAAGACATAGACCATGAGCAGCAGGAACACCACCGGCATGCCGGCGATGAACATGATCAGCGAGGGATAGCGTTTGATGTGCAGGACGCTGCGCTGGAACATCGTCAGCGAGTCGCCGAAGACACGGGTCTGGGTCGTCATGATCGGGTCACCTGTGGTTGGTCGTGCGGCTGGTCCTGGCGGTCGGTGAGGGACAGGAAGACGTCGTCGAGATCGGGCATGCGCACGGACAGCGTGTCGACCTCGATGGACGCACCGTCGAGGCGATCGAGCAGCGTGCGCAGCGAGCCCACGCCCCCGTCGCTGGGGACCTGGAGCGCGAGGGTCTCCTCGTCACGCCACTCCGCGCCGAGCACGCGCGCGGCGCGATCCATCTCCTGGGCATCGCTGAACTCGATGCGGATGTGGCCGCCCGGGACCATCCGCTTCAGCTCGTCGGGGGTTCCCTCGGCGACCAACCGGCCCTGGTCGAGCACGGCGATCCGATGCGCGAGGCGGTCGGCCTCGTCGAGGTACTGGGTGGTCAACAGGATGGTCACGCCGTCGGCCACGAGGTCGCGGACGATGCGCCAGACCTCGCGCCGGCTGCGCGGGTCGAGTCCCGCGGTCGGCTCGTCGAGGAAGATGATCCGCGGATCGCCGACCAGGGTCATCGCCAGGTCGAGCCGCCGCTTCATGCCGCCGGAATAGGTCGAGACCGGCTTCTTGGCGGCGTCGACGAGGTCGAACCGCTCGAGCAGCTCGGCGACGCGGCGTCGTCCGGCGTCGCCCGTGATCCGCCGGAGGCGGGTCATGAGCACGAGGTTCTCCTCGCCCGTCAGGAAGCCGTCGACGGCCGAGAACTGGCCGGTCACGCCGATCGCGCTGCGCACGCCGTCTGGGTCGGTGGCGAGGTCATGGCCGGCGACCGTCACGTCGCCGCCGTCGGCGGGGATCAGCGTGGACAGGATCTGGACCGTGGTCGTCTTGCCGGCCCCGTTGGGACCGAGCAGGGCGAAGACCGAGCCCTCGGCGATGTCCAGGTCGATCCCGTCGAGGACGACCTGCTTTCCGTAGCCTTGTGCAGGCCCCGGACCTGGATCGCGGTGCGTGTCGCGGTGGTCATGCCGCACCGCCCGCGAGCCGGACGACGGAGGACCGGCGATCAGACCTCGAGATCCTCGACAGGCGACGGATGGACGGTGCTGATGACGATGTCGTAGAGCGGGGGTGGGACCTTCTCGCGGACGCCATCCAGGTCGTCGACGATGTCGAGCGTCGAGCGCGCCGGGATGGTGCCGTAGCTGACATCGCCGATGCCGAGGTGGCCACGCCAACCGGCCGGCTTGCCCTGGCTGTCGACCATCGTGAAGCCTTCGGATCGCTCCGTGTGGATGACGTACTTGCCCGAGCGGGTCCCGAAGACGCGGACCCGCTCGCTGGCACCGTTGTTGGTGCTGGCCCATTCACCGAGTGGGACGCCGGTGAAGCGGATCTTCTTGCTCGGGGTCGGTCCGGTGCGGACGGTGAACTCTTGATACCCCTCGCGTCGATCCTCCTCGGCGTCGACGAATCGACGGAGCGCGCGCGAGATGGCCGCGGAGAGGTTCCCGCCGGCCAACTGCTGCGCTCGGTTGTAGATCGGCAGGTCGTCGTCAGAGACGTAGATCGTCTTGTTCGGCACATCAGCATCCTACTCCAAATTCGGGTCGACTAAAGATACGTAGGAGTATACGTATATCTCGCCATTTGGCAAGACCCGACCCTGGATCCGGTTGTTCCAGCCGGCCGCGGCCCTTCGGCCGGCCTGATGCCTACTGCTGGAGGCTGCTGATGATCTGCTCGAGCTGGTCGGTCGTCAGCTCGCCGGTCAGTCGTCCGGCGACCGTGCCATCGGCGTTGACGAAGACCCAGTACGGGAACGCCGGCAGGCCGTAGGCATCGCCCACGCTGCCGGTCTCGTCCACGATCACCGGCGCCGTCCAGCCCTCCCGCTCCAGCCATGCGTCGGGCGGGTAGTTCGGGCGGCTCGGATCGATCGACGTCGAGACCGAGATGAGCTCGACGTCGGGCGGCAGCCCGCCGGCGTCGACCCACGACTGGACGAGCGGCACCGCGGCCTGGCAGTGCGGGCACCAGTGGGCGATGAACATGAGCACCTTGGCCTGGCCGTCGAGCTCGATCGAGCCACCGGGTGCGGTGACGGTCGGGATGGTCTGGCCGACGGCCGGATCGGCGGCCGGGTTCTGGAACAGCGGCAGTGGCGTGCCGCTGATGACCGGTGCCCCGGCGGCCGGGACGGAGGCGGACGGCAGGTCCGACGGCCGGTCGCTCGAGCCGCCACCGCCGGTCCCGCTGGTCAGCACGAGGGCCGCGATCGCGGCCACGACCACGATGCCCACCACGACGGCCGGGATGAGCCAGCGCTGGCGGGACGCCGCGCGCTCCCTGGCGCGAGCCGCTTCGCGGCGGGACTCGCGAGACGAGCGGGTCATGAGGACCTCCGGTACGAGACGAGGGTGATGATCAACAGGAATGCGGTCAGCGCCAGGGTCGGCAGGCTGATGAAGCCGAACACGCGGAACCACACGAGCGTGCACGGGTTGTCCGGATCGCACGCACCGCTGGACAGTGACGGGAACCACTCGAGCAGGACGTGGTACGTGCTGATCCCCACCCCGATGGCGGCCAGCGCGGTCGCGTAGATCCACGCGTCGACGTCATCGCGCCACGCGGCGAGACCGAGGATGACGACGAGCGGGTACATCGCGATGCGCTGGTACCAGCACAGCAGACACGGCTCGAAGTGGGCGATCTCCGAGAAGTACAGGCTACCGACGGTCGCCAGCAGGGCGACCAGGAATGCCAGCCACAGCGCGTACGGGCCGATCCGGGCGCGAAGGTCCTCGACCATGGTCGCACCGCCACCGGTCGTCGCGGCCACCAGGCGCAGTCCACCGAGGCCGAGGATGACGACCCAGGCGACGAGCGCGAGCAGCCCGTAGAAGGTCTCCACGGCGACGACGGTCATGGTGGCTATCTGACCTCGATCCGAGCTCGGGCGCGAGGGGCCGTTCGGCCCGATCCGCTGGGCCGTCCGGCCTCAGACATCCTCGAGCTCTCCATCCTCGCCGACTCGCTGCAGGTCGTCGAGGCTGTCGAGCCGGTCGACGTAGACGACTCCGTCGAGATGATCCAGCTCGTGCTGCAGCGCCCGCGCGAGGAACCCGCGGCCGGCGACCCGGACCGGCCTGCCCTGCCGGTCGCGGCCCTGCACCACCGCGTGGTTCGCCCGGGTCGTCTCCCCGTAGAACCCGGCGACGGACAGGCAGCCCTCCAGGTCGCGCTGCGTCCCGTCCGTCCGCAGCAGCGTCGGGTTGACGAGCTCGATGTGCCGGCCCTCGATCTCGATGACGCAGACGCGCTCCGGCCGGCCGACCTGGTTCGCCGCCAGCCCGACGCCGGGAGCGTCGCGCATCGTCTCGGTCATGTCGTCGATGAGGTGACCCAGGGTCCGATCGAAGCGGACGACATCGATGGCGGGCGTGCGCAGGATCGGGTCGCCCAACTGGACGATCGGCAGGATGGCCACGCGGTCAGGCGGAGGTCACGTCGGCGTCGGCCGTCGAGGCCGCGGGCACCCCGGCCGCGTCGAGCGCGTCGGCCGCGCGGCAGTCGGCGCAGCGGCCGATGAGCGTCAGGTGCGACACGTCGATCTCGAAGTCGCGCTCCGTGGCGAACGCTCGGAGCGCCGTCCGGACGGCCGGGTCATCGGCGGCCAGGTCCGCCTCGCTGCCGCAGCGACGACAGTAGAGGTGACCGTGCTCGGCCGACGGCAGGACGTGGAACTCCTCGCGGCCGTCGGCGGCGTGGCTGTGGCTGACGATCCCGAGGTCCTCGAGGACGTCGAGCGTCCGGTACACCGTCGAGGGGATGGTCCCGGGATCGATGGCGCGACAGCGGTCGACCAGCTCGGCGCCGGTGACGTGGCCGTCGGCGTGGGACAGGACCTCGACGAGGATCCGGCGCTGCGGCGTCCAGCGCAGGCCGCGGGCGCGCAACCGACCGGGGACGTCATCCCAGGTCGACGCGTGGTCGAGTGAACCGTCGAGCGTCATCGCGCGAAGTATAGGACGAGAGGCTGCCACGGCCCGCAGATGCAACGTGTTGCGATATGGTCCGGGCTGGCCTACCCTGTTTCGTCCAAGCACCACCGCGAGGCTCTCGTTGCTCGATCTCGTCGCCCAAGTCGCCGCCTCTCCCGCCGGGATCGGCGTGCTCCTGACCGGGTTCGCGCTCGGCCTGCGCCACGGCATCGACTGGGATCACATCGCGGCGATCACCGACATCACGAGCACGACGTCATCCGCCGGCGTCGCCGAGGACGCCCACGCGGAGCAGCACGACCAGGTCACGGGGCCGCACCACACCCACGGTGGCGCTGGCGAGCTCCGGGCGCATGACCAGGGGCCGGGCGCGGCGACCATCGCCCCCGCCATGCGCTCCGAGCGACGGCCCCGGATCGCCAGCGAGCAGGTCGAAGCGGTCAAGCTCGGCACGCTCTATGCGTTGGGGCATGGCGCCGTGGTCATCGCCCTGGGCATCGCCGCCCTGGCCTTCGGGGCGCTCCTGCCCGAGTGGCTGGACCCGATCATGGGCCGCATCGTCGGCCTGACCCTCGTCCTGCTCGGCGCGTGGGTCCTGTACTCGGTCTACCGCTATGCGCGCGCCGGCGATACGTTCCGGCTGCGCAGCCGCTGGATGCTCATGTTCGACTGGGCTCGCTACGGCTGGCGGCGGTTCCAGGCGCGACTGCACGGTCACGAGCACGTCGAGCCCCTCGAGATGAGCTCGTACGGGCCGCGGACCTCGTTCGGTGTCGGGATGATCCATGGCGTCGGCGCGGAGACCGGTTCGCAGGTCCTGCTCATCGCAGCGGTCGGCGGGGCGGCCAGCGCCGGGCTCGGGATCCCGATGCTGTTCGCCTTCGTGGCCGGGTTGCTCGTGTCGAACTTCGCGATCGTCCTCCTGACCTCGCTCGGCTTCGTCGCCAGCCAGACGCGCGAGCGCATCTACGTCGCGATCGGGCTGGTCGCCGGGCTGTTCAGCCTTGGGCTCGGCCTGATCTACGTGTTCGGGATGGACAGCATCGTCCCGGAGATGGACGCGCTCCTGCCGTTCTGAGGCGGCGACCCAGGCGGCCGCCGGGCTAGGCGCTCGCGGCCGGGGTCGGAGCGACGCGCGACGGGCGCCCGCCGAACACGAACAAGGTCAGCACCGGGACGAGGTAGGCGAGGTAGCCCACGACCTCGAGGACGGTCGGCGCCGAGCGATAGCCGAACAACCCGGCGAGCACCGAGCCCAGCGGGCTCGACTCCGGGCAGCACGCTGCCGAGGTCGAACACCACCGGCGTCGCCGGCAGCAGACCGGCCTCGGTGAACTCGCCGATGGCGAAGGCCACGAGTCCGGCCGACACGAAGATGAGCACGATGCCCGTGATCGTGAAGAAGCGCCGCAGGTCGATCCGGATGCCGAGGGCGAAGATCCCATAGCCGACGGCGACGGCCACGGCGAGCCCCGCCAGCGAGGCCACGAGCAGCGGCCCGATGTCGCCGGCTGAGGCGCCGATCGCGAACAGGAAGAGGACCGTCTCGAGGCCCTCGCGGATGACCGCGACGAAGGCCAGCCAGATGAGCGCCGTCGTCGAGCCGATGGCCAGCGCCTCATCGACATCGCGTTCCAGGGCGCCCTTCATCGCCCGGCCCTGGCGGCGCATCCAGAACAGCATCCAGGTCAGGACCACGACGGCGAACACGGCTGCCAGGCCCTCGATCGTCTCCTGGACGACGAGCGGCAGACGGCCGACGGTCAGGACGACCGCGATGCCCGCGGCGATCGACAGCCCGACCGCGGCGGCGACCCCGATGAACACGCGTGGCAACGCGTCGCGTCGTCCGAGCTTGACCAGGTAGGCGCAGATGATGCCGACGATGAGCGCGGCCTCGAGGCCTTCGCGGAGCATCAGGAAGAACGCGGCGGTCACGGGGCGGGTCTGGCCTCACTCGATGCAAGGGGACTTGACTCGGTGATGCTAGGCACCCTGCGCGATCCCGTCAAACCTCGGGCCGGGCCGCGGCGCGGCGGCGTGACCTCAGTCGGCGGAGCGGATCTGGAACCGGGTGAGTGCCTGGCTGGTCAGCGCATACCCACCGATGATCACGACGACGAGGATGACCACCGACACGACCGGATCGAGCGGGTCGACGCCCATGTCGTCACCGGTCAGCTCGGCCGCCACGCCGAGCGTCGCCTGCCGGATCGACAGGAACCGCGTGCCCTCGAGCAGGCCCGACAGGACGCCCTCCCAGATGAGCGTGTAGGCAAGGCCGATGAGGAGCGCCCGGCTGGTGAGCGCCCCGAGCGCCGTGAACGCGATGGCGTAGGCCGCCCCACCGAGCGCCGCGGCGACCGCGAAGCCGACCGCGGTCCCGAGCGTGTCGCTGCCCGCGCCGGCCATGAGCAGGGCGGCGATGAGGATCGGCGGGATGACGAGCAGCGCCGTGAGCCCCGCGGCGACGGCGACCTTGGCCAGCGCGATCCGCCAGCGAGCGACGGGCTTGATGAGCGTGAACACCAGCGTGCCGTCCTCGATCTCCGAGCCGATGGCCGCGGTGCCGACGATGAGCGCGATGAGCGGGAGGACCGTCCGGACGACCAGCGTGTCGAGGATCTCGCCGATGTCGGACCGCCCACCGGCCACCCGGATGAGCAGCGCGACGAGGATGGGCAGGGCGGCCAGCAACCCGACGAGGATCGCCCGCCGTCGTCCCAGCAGGGCCCGCAGGGTGACGCCGCCGACCGCCGTGACCGCGCTCATCGACGCACCAGGTAGCCGAACACGCTCTCGAGCGAGTCGTCCGCCGGCAGGACCTCGAACAGGCGGACGCCGGCGCCGCGAGCCGTCGGGGCGATGGTCCGGGTGAACGCTGCGTAGTCCGATGTCTGGATGGCGAGCGCGCCATCGACGAGGGACGCCCCGAAGACCGCCGGCTGGGCCAGCAGGGCGGCGCCCAGAGCCCGGTCGTCCGAGGAGCGGACGGTGAAGCGGTGGGGTCGGTCGGTCATCAGCCGGCGGATCGAGCGGAAGTCGCCGGAGGCGGCGAGGCGGCCCGAGACGACGACGAGGACCGCATCGGCCAGCCGCTCGACCTCCTCGAGGATGTGCGACGAGAAGAGGATGACCTTGCCGTCGCGGGCCATCTGGCGGAGGAGGCCGATCATGTGCAGCCGCTGGCGCGGGTCCATCCCGTTGAACGGCTCGTCGAGGAGCAGGATCCGCGGGTCGTGGACGAGCGCGGCTGCGACCTTGGCCCGCTGGCGCATGCCCTTGGAGTAGGTCCGCAACGGGCGGTCGGCCGCGTCGGTCAGCTCGACCGTGGCGAGCGCCTGGGCCGCGGCGGCAGCCGGATCCGCGACGCCCTGCAGGACCGCGTTGTAGTGGGCGAACTGGCGCGCCGACAGGTAGCCCGGCACGGCCTCGCGTTCCGGCACGAGCCCGACCTCGCGATAGATCGACGGCGTGCCGAAGGCCGGTTGCCCGGCGATCCGCACGACCCCGGCGGACGGGGCGAGCAGCCCGGCCAGCAGGTTGAGCAGGGTCGACTTGCCGGCGCCGTTCGGCCCGAGCAGGCCGGTCACGCCCGGGCCGAGCGCGAACGTGATGTCGTTGACCGCGACGACGTTGCCGTACCAGCGCGAGACGTGCTCGAGCTCGATGGCCGGCGCGCGCGTCGCCGGTGCGGGCGCCGGTGGAACCGCGACCGGGGCCGGGGCGGCCGGTCCGGCGGGCGGCGTGACGGGGGGTTCGGGCGTCGCGGTCATGTGTCGAGCGTCTGGTAGCGGCGCAGGATGACCGCGAGGAGGGCGACGATCCAGACGGCGGCCGCGGCGGCGAACGCCCAGTCCGGCAGGCCGGACGAGGAGACCGCCGGGCTGTCCGGGACGGTCCCGAAGATCGCCGCATTGAGCCCGTCCACCACGTCGCTCGGGCTGGCCAGCACGACGAACCCGGCCGTGTCACCGGGGAGCAGCTCGGACACGATCAGGACGATGACCGAGGGGATGAGGAACGCGGCGATGATCCCGGCCGTGGCGTAGGCCCGGCGCGGCGTCCAGGCGGCGATGACGGAGGCGACCGCGGAGAGCAGCAGCGACGAGACGACGGTGATCGCGATGTAGCGCGGGATGTCGGCGGCGTCCTCGGACAGCCCGGCCACCGGGTCGGCCGCGCCCAGCGCCGCCCCGACCGTCAGCACGAGGTGCGGGACGAGCGACACGAGGAGCACGGCCAGGACCAGGCCACCGAGCCGGGCGAGCGCGTAGTCGGTCCGGGTGAGCAGGCGCGAGAAGTACAGCGGCAGCGTCCCGTAGCGCTGGTCGCGGCCGAACAGCTCGGGCGCCTGTGCCGCCAGGAACAGCGTCACGAACGTGCCGACGATGCCCTGGTAGTTGGCGTGGCTGATGAAGCCGGCTTCCTCGATCGCCTCCCCTGCCCCGGCCTGTGCGGCGAGGGCGACGATGCCGACCGCGACGACCGCCGGCAGCAGGCCGAGGACGGCGAAGGTGAACGGCGCGATCTTGGCCCGTCCACCACGCCCGATCCCGTAGGCCGCGGCAAGGGACGCCCGCAGGAGCCCACGGGTCACCGCCAGTCGACCGAGCCGAGCCCCGTCGTAGCGCTGGTAGCCGAGGTCGTAGATGCTGCCGCCGCTCGTCATCGGAACAGCTCCTCGAGCCCGCGTCGCCGCTGCTCCAGGCGCACGAGCGAGAGATCCAGGGCCGCGACCGTGTCCCGGACCAGGTCCCACGGCGCCTCGCCGGGTGCCTCGATGAGCACCATCCGGCCATCGACCTCGACCTTGATGCCATGGCCGCGCAGGGCCTCGCCAAGGCCGGCCGCGCCGTCGTCGACCTCGACGAGGAGCGTGCCGGTGTGCTCGGTGAAGGTGCTCAGCGGCGCGGCGCGGACCAGCCGCCCGGCATCGATGGCGACGAGGAAGTCGCACACCCGCTCGATCTCGCCGAGCAGGTGGCTGGCCACGATGACCGCGATGCCGAACTCGGTACCGGTCCGGCGGACCAGGGCGAGCATCTCGTCGCGCCCGGCCGGGTCGAGGCCGTTGGTCGGCTCGTCGAGCAGCAGCAGCCGCGGATCGTGGACGAGCGCCTGGGCGAGCTTGACCCGCTGCTTCATGCCGGTCGAGTACCCGCCCATCGGTCGATAGCGCTCCTCGTACAACCCGACGTGGCGGAGGACCTCGGCGGCCCGCTCGCGCGCGGCGGCGGCCGGCAGCCCGGACAGGCGGCCCATCTGGCCCACGAAGTCGGTCGCGCTGGTGTCGGGCGGAAGGCAGTCGGACTCGGGCATGTAGCCGATGAACCGGCGCAGCTCGGGGCCCGCGGTGCGCACGTCCTCGCCGAGGACGCTGGCGCTGCCCGGAGGTCGGTTCCAGGAGTCCGAGCAGGATGCGCAGCAGGGTGCTCTTGCCGGCCCCGTTGGCGCCGACCAGCCCGATGATCCCGGGCTCGAGCTCCAGCGTCAGCGCGTCGAGCGCGGTGACCCCCGCCGGGTAGCGCTTGGTCAGGGCATCGATGGCGATGAGCGGCATAGGCCCGCAAGCCTACCGGAGTGGACCCGGCCCACGTCCTCGGACCGGGTCGGGCACCAGCCGGGCCCGGTCGACGTCATGCGGCCACGAGGAGGGACCATGACCGTCGGATCCCGGTCGATCGGACGCGAGACGCGCGGCTCGGTCGTCATCGACGACATCGCCATCGACGCGGGCGACGACCCGCCGCTCGAGGCCTTCCTGGTCGCGCCCAGGTATCCCGACGGCGGCGCCGTCCATGGGCCGCCCGGGCCGGCGGTCCTCGCCTGGCACTGGTTCGACACGGCGGCCGACGACAACGACCGTTCCCAGTTCGTCGACGAGGCCGTCGAGCTCGCCGGCCGTGGTGTGACGAGCCTCCTGCCCCAGGGCCGCTTCCCGTGGTCGACGTCACCGACCGGCGCGGACGCCGACCGGGGAGCCATCGAGGGCGAGGTGGCCCGCATCCATGCGGGTGTCGCCGTCCTGCGCGCACTGGCCTCGGTCGACCCGAGCCGGATCGCGCTGGTCGGTCACGACTTCGGCGGGATGTTCGCCGCGGTCGCTGCGCCGGACGTGGCCGACCTCCGGGCGCTCGTGCTCATCGCCGCCACGCCGCGCTGGGGCGACTGGTTCCTGCCGTTCTGGCCGATCCCGGACGATCGGCTCGACTATCTCCGGGCGCTGCGGACCCTCGACCCCATCGAGCGCATCGCGGCCGTCGGCGATGCCCGCGTCCTGTTCCAGTTCGGCCGGCGCGACTTCTTCATCGCCCCCATGACCGGCCTGGAGTTCCGCGCCGCCGCCCCGGACGGCGCCGAGCTGCTCCCGTATGACGACGACCACGCGATGCGCGATCCGCAGATCCGTGCCGACCGCCGGGCGTTCCTGCTGCGGGCGCTCGATGTGGAGGCGGATCCCTCGTCGACGCCCGTCTAGGTCAGCGCCAGCGCAGCGTGCCCGCCGCCGGATCCGCGGTATCGAGGATGGCCCGCAGCACGATGTCCTCGTGCGGCTCGATGCACAGCACGACCATGCCGTCGCGGGTGTCGATGGCGACGATGCGCGTGGTTCGTGACGGCTCCAGGTAGAACGTGCTGCCGCCCGTCGAGAACAGCGCCAGGCGGACCGCCTCCGTCGGCGCGAGGTCCGTGGACAATCCGCGTCGGCGACCGATGCGCACGGCCGCTGGCTCGCTGGCGGCCACGCCGTCGAGCGTCACGATCGCCTCGATCAGGTCGCGGGCACGGTCGCGGATGTCGCGCGGCTCACCGACCGGGTCGACGACCGTCACGCCGGTGATGAGCGTCATCAGCCCCTCGTCGCGAGTCAGCGCGACGACATCCTCGCCGTGGGCGGCGGCCGACCACCCCTCCCCGAGCTCCATGTCGAACGGGATCGCGAAGCGCGCGGGAGCGTAGCGCCCAGGCCCGAGCCCGCATGGCACGTCGAAGAACGGTTCGCACAGGTCGGCGACCTCGCCCGGCGGGACCGCCGTCGGTTCCTCGGTCGGCTCGGGTGTCGGGGTCGGGGCCGCGGTCTCGGTCGGTGCCGGCGTCTCGGTGGGCGCCGCCGTCGGGACGACCGCCACCGGATCGGACGCCGGCGGCCCCGCGCTGGCCTCGGGTCATCCGCGGCCGGACGAGCGGCGAGCAGGAGCGATCCGCCCACGAGCGCAAGCAGGGCCATGCCCCCCGCGAGCACGGGCAGTCGTGGACCGCCGGAGCGGGCCGACCCACGGAAGACGACGCTCGAGGCGACGGCCGACGGGGTCAGTGGCGCAGCCGTCGCGATCGCGACGCCGGCACCGGCGCCGGCCATCGCGGCAGCGGCCGGGATCGGCGCCGGACCGGGGCCGTGGTCGGCCGCGGGCGGAGGACCGGCGGGCGCCGGCTGGACCGTCGCGGTCGGCATCGCGGCGTCGCCGGCCAGGACGATCGGCTCGAGGGCCGCCGCCATCGCGGCGCCGTTCGGATAACGCTCGGCGGGGTCCGGCGACAGGGCCCGGGCGATGATGAGCGCCAGCGAGGCCGGGACCTCCGGTCGCAGGTCGCGGACGTCCGGCGCGACATGGTCGACCCGAGCGAGGGCGATGGCGGCGGTCGTGTCGCCTGACCACGGACGCTGTCCCGTGACCGACTCGAACAGGACCAGGCCCAGCTCGTACACGTCCGAGGCCGGCGTCGTCGTCGTGCCGCGTGCCTGTTCCGGGCTGAAGTAGTGGACCGAGCCGAGCGTGGTGCCGGGCGAGGCGGCCTCGGCGTCCATGGCCAATCGGGCGATGCCGAAGTCGGTGACCATGGCCCGCCCGTCACCCGCGAGCAGGATGTTCCCGGGCTTGATGTCGCGATGGACGATGCCGCGGACGTGGGCGACGCCGAGGGCCCGCGCAACGTCGAGCCCGATCCGCGCCGCCGCCCACGGGGCGAGCCGGCCGCCGCGTCGCAAGCGAGCCGCGAGGTCCTCGCCGTCGACGAGCTCCATGACCAGGTACGGCTGATCGCCGTCCGTGCCGGTGTCCAGGCAGGCCACGATGTTCGGGTGGCGCAGGACGGTCGCCGCCAGGGCCTCGCGCCGGAAGCGCTGGGCCAGGTCCGGATCGGCGGTGATCTCGGGCTTGAGGAGCTTGACCGCGACCTCGCGCTCGAGCCGGATGTCGGTCGCCCGATGGATGGTCGCCATGCCGCCCCGACCGATGACCTCGCCGAGGTCGTAGCGCTCCCCGATCCGGCGCCGTCCGGCGCGGCTTGGGGCATCCGTGGCGGGGTCGCGCGGCTCGCTCACGCAGCGACCATAGCCGAGACCGCCGGAACGGTCCGCCGACGGTGGCCGTGCGGCGGCCTAAGGTAGCCCGCCTTACGACGGATCGAAGGTTGAGGCGCGCGCTCGATCACGGTGCGGACACGGCCCGATGGCCCGCCGTCGCCGACCGGCCATCGTGGTGTCATCGCCGGCGGACGCCGGTCGTACACCAAGGAGGGTGACATGTACCACCCCGAGACGATGCTGCGGCTGGCCCGCGAGCGGCAAGACCAGTTCAAGGCCGAGGCCCGGCGTCACGACTCCGTTCGTGCGCTGACCTCGACCCCGCGTCAGGAGCAGCGGGACCGTTTCCGCATCCGCGACCTGCGCTGGTCCCTGTTCCGTCCCGTCGGCGCG
Organism: uncultured Chloroflexia bacterium; assembly: GCA_963776925.1. Classification (GTDB taxonomy): domain Bacteria; phylum Chloroflexota; class Limnocylindria; order Limnocylindrales; family CSP1-4; genus SPCO01. The sequence goes on from CAVZON010000001.1 coordinate 767,849, forward strand.
TGAGCCCTTCCGGGCGCCGGTGGTCCCCAGTGGATCGCCGGCGCCTCCGCATGTTCGGGAGCGCGTAGGCAGCACGACGGCGCGCGCCTATCATCCGGCGCATGCCGGGCGCCGCCACCAGCCCGAACCTCGTGGGTCGCGTCGCCGAGCGCTCGATGCTCGACGACACGTTGGCGCGGGTCACGACCGGGACTCCCGCGGTCGTCATCGTCGGTGGCGATGCGGGCATCGGCAAATCCCGACTGGTCACCGCGTTCGCTGATCGCGCGCAGGGACCAGGGTGCCCGCGTCCTCGTGGGGGCATGCCTGGACCTCGACGGCGAGGGTCTGCCCCTCGGGCCGTTCGTCGAGGCATTGCGGGCGCTGCGCGAGGAAGTGCCACCCGACGACCTGGCGGTGGTGGTCGGTGACATCGGACCGGGCCTCGTGGCCGTCGCTCCAGGACTCGCCCGCTATATCCAGATCGACGACGCCGGCGACGGGGGCGAGCTGGCCGCGGATGGTGCCCCGACGGCCCTGGGGCTGCCCGGTCCCGGCGACCAGGGCCGCCTGTTCGAGCTGACCCTCGTCCTGCTCGACCGGCTGGGAGCCGACCGGCCACTGGTCCTCGTCCTCGAAGACCTCCACTGGAGCGATCCGACGTCCCAGGACCTGCTGGTCTTCCTCGTCCGCAACCTGCGCCATGGCCGGGTCATGGTCGTCGGCACCTATCGCACCGACGATCTCGAACGCGGCGACCCGCTGCTCGTGCGACTGGCCGAGATGGGCCGGAACGCGAACGTCGAACGGCTCGACCTCCGGCCGTTCGACACGAAGGAGCAGGGCCAGCAGCTGGCCGGCATCCTGGGACGCCGGCCGGAGCGGACGCTCGTCGAGCGCATCCACACGCGCTCTGGTGGCAATCCGTTCTTCGCGGAGGAGCTGCTGGCCGGTGAGCTGGAGGCCGCCGGTTCCGGTGGCCCGTTGCCGGCGTCGCTGCGAGAGATCCTCGTCGGCCGGATCGCGGCCCTGTCCGACCCGGCACGCCAGGTGCTGCGCGTCGCTGCCGTGGCCGGTCCGGCGAGCGACGATGCGCTGCTCGGCTCGGTCACCGGCATCCCACCCACGGAACTCGACGATGTCCTGCGCGAGGTCATCGCCCGGCACATCGTGACCATCGACGAACGCACGGGAGCGATCCGGTTCCGCCACGCGCTGCTGGCCGAGGCAGCGGCCGCCGACCTGCTGCCCGGCGAGCGACGCCGCCTCCACGAGGCCGTCGCCCGCTGGCTTACGGACCCCGATCGCCTGGCTGCCGGCGCCCCACCGCCGACCGCGGCCGATCTCGCCCTGCACTGGTCAGCTGCCGATGTGCCAGCCGAGGCGCTCGATGCCTCGGTCCGTGCGGCGCGCGACGCCATGAGGGTCCATGCCTACGCCGATGCCCTGCGCCAGCTCGAACGAGCGCTGTCGTCGTGGCCGCGGGTCCCGGACGCCGCAGAGCGGATCGGGAAGGATCACGTGGAGCTGCTCCGCGACGCCGCTGATGCGGCGGACATCGCCGGCGAGCGCGAGCGCGCGGTCGCGCTCGGGACGCAGGCACTGGCCGAGCTCGATGAGACGGTCGATCCGGTCCGGGCCGGCCTGGTCCACAGCAGGATCGGCTACTACCGGTGGCTCCTCGGCGAGCACCAGGTCATGGTCGAGGAGCAGCGTCGCGCGGTCGAGCTCGTCCCGTCCGACCCCCCGACCGTCGATCGGGCACGCGTCGTCGGGGGCCTCGCCTCGGCGCTCATGCCGACCGGCCACTATCGCGAGTCGCGGGCCCTCGCGGAGGAAGCGCTGGCGACACTGGCCGCGACCGGGTCGCACGAGGGCGAGGCGCGGCTGCGCAACATCCTCGGGGTCGACCTGGTGGGCCTCGGCGAGGTGGAGGCGGGATTGGCGAGCCTGCGCCGAGGCGTCGAGATCGGCCGCGAGGTCGGGCCTGCCGAGGCCGCGCTCGCCGCCACCCACAATCTGGCCTTCTTCCTGCTCCAGACCGACCACCTCGAGGAGGGGCTGACAGTCGCCCTCGACGGCCTCGAGGCCGCGCGCAAGATCGGCATGCACCTGCGCTACGGGCAGGGCTTGCGTGCCAGCTCGGGCGACATCCTGTTCCGACTGGGGCGCTGGGAGGAGGCGGAGCGGATCACCGCCGAGGGTCTCGAGCACGACGACGCGGATTACTCCGGGTCGCTCTACCTGCGGGCGACGCGGGTCATGCTCCTGGCCGCGCGGGGCGACCGGCCGAGACTGTCCGAGGAGTTGGTGGCGCTCAACGAGGCGGCCACTGGCGATCTCGACCCGGATGTCCGCGCGTACGTGCTGCAGGCGTCGGCGGAGGCGGCCCTCCTGGAGGATCGGACCCTCGACGCGCTGCGCGACATCGACGATGCGCTGGCCGAGTACGAAGGGTCGGACGAGACGCTGCTCGTGGCCCCGCTGCTCGTGGTGGGGATGCAGGCGGCGGCGAACCTGGCCGACAACGGCCGCGCCTTCCGCGACGACGGGCGCGTCGACGAGGCGCGCGCGGCAGGTGTCCGGCTGCTCGCGCGCGCGGCCGACCTGGAGTCGGGCCCGCCCGGAACGTCGACCGCGTCGCTCCGCGCCGCGCTGGCGACGACGGCGGCCGAGGCTTCACGCCTGGAGGGACCGTCCGATCCGGACCGCTGGACGACGGCGGCCGAGGCGTGGGACGCGGTGCCGATGCCCTATCCGGCGGCGGTCGCCCGTGCCCGCGCCGGCGAGGCGCACCTGCTCGCGCGTGGACCGCGCGACATCGCCGCCGGGCTGCTACGGGATGCCCACGCCGCCGCGACCAGCCTCGGTGCGGAACCGCTCCGCACCTCGATCGAGGCCATCGCGGGACGCGCGCGGGTCGACCTCGGTGGCAAGCCCGTCGCGTCCGTCGTCGATGACCTGGAAGCGACGACGGTGATCGCGCAGCGCAGCCCGGCCGAGATCCTCGGCCTGTCCGGTCGCGAGTGGGAGGTCCTGGAGCTGGTCGCGGCCGGACGGAGCAATGGCGAGATCGCCGAGACGCTGTTCATCAGCCCCAAGACGGCCAGCGTCCACGTCACCCATATCCTCGACAAGCTCGGCGTGAACAGCCGGATCGAGGCGGCGACGATCGCCATCCGGATCGGGGCCGGCGAACCCGTCGAGCAGGCCTGGCGCGACCGCTAGGCAGCCGCGTCAGTCCGCGGCGAGCGGACGATCAGTCGTCGCGCCTGCTGACCTTGCCCCTGATCGCATCGTCGACCTTGCGCCGGCGCTTCTGCCCGCCATGCTTCGGGTAGACCTTGAAGCGACGGGTTGCCCTGCGTCGTCCTGGGCGTTGGTCAGGAGATCGCGTGCCCGGTCGACGTCGTCGTCCGCGAAGGCAAGGGCCAGGATGCCCCAGTCGGCATGGATGTCGACGGACAGCGCGCCCTTGATGTCGATCTCTTCGCGGCCCAACAGCTCACCGACCTCGGCCAGCTCACCGATCTTGTCGTCGAGCTCCAGGTCGATGGCCTGGAAGATCTCGACCGAGTCGAGCGTGCGCTGTGGTTGACCCTGCGGCGTCGACAGCTCCATGCCGATCAGCTTGTCGATGATCTCCGCGTCGGTATCGGCCGATCATCGGCGTCGATGAGGAAGGCGATATGCCCCACGGACCCGCCACGGGCGAACCCCTCACCGCCGCCCACGGCCGCGATGTTGATGTTGTTGTCAGCCAGTCGTCGGGCGATCCGCCCGAGATCACCGACCGACCCTGCCGTCGTCGCGTTCACCACCCTGTGCATGACGAGACCTCATTGACCGGCGGGCCGGGGGTCACGTGGACAGGCCCGTGGACCATCGAGCATACGCCGCGACCGTGGCGGCATCGTCACCGTCGTGCGGGCGCTCAGCCCTGGCGGCCGACCTTCGACAGCCGCTCACCGGGCATCGCCTGTGGCGCGTGCGAGGAGCCGGCAGGCCGCGATCGATCGTCCCACTGCGGCCGCTGGCCCTGCGGTCGCCCACCACGCGGCTGTGAGCCGCTGACGTGCTGGACGTGCGGCCGCGGTCCGCGCGGCTGCGAGCCGTTCGGATGCTGGCCGATCGAGGTGCCCGGGCGCGCGCCATCGGGACGCGGGCCGCGAGGCTGCGACCCGGCCGGACGCGGTGCGGCTGGGCGGCCGTCGTGGCGACGCTGGCCGTGCGACGGGGCGGTGTTCGGCCGTGGCCCGGCGTGGTGCCGTGCCGGGGCCTCGCCACCCCATGCCCGCTCCGGAGCACGACTTGGTGCGTGCGGACGCTGGCCGCCCTGGCGCGGCGCCTGCGGGCGATGCCCGGTCGGCCGGCCGCGTCCGAGTCCACCGCGCAGGATCGGCTCCGGTCGGATGGCGCGGTCGGGCTCGAAGCCCTGGATGACCTCGCTCGGGATGGGGGCGCCGAGCACGCGCTCGATGTCGTGGAGCAGCTTCATCTCGTCGACGCACACGAGCGACACGGCATGCCCGGTCAGGCCCGCCCGGCCCGTGCGCCCGATGCGATGGACGTAGTCCTCGGGGACCATCGGCAGCTCGAAGTTGACGACGTGCGGCAGGCTGTCGATGTCGAGGCCGCGCGCGGCGATCTCGGTCGCGACGAGGATCGGCGTCCGGCCGGACTTGAAGTCGGCTAGGGCACGGACCCGCTGGCCCTGGCTCTTGTTGCCGTGGATGGCGATGGCCGCGATGCCCTCGCGCGCGAGCTGTTCGGCGAGTCGATTGGCGCCGTGCTTGGTGCGCGTGAAGACGAGCGCCTGGTCGATGACGCCGGTGCGGATGAGATGCGCCAGCAGCTCGCGCTTGCGCTCCCGATCGACCGGATGGACGACCTGGGTCACGAGCGGCGCGGCGGTGTTGCGCGGCGTGACCTGGACCGTGGCCGGGTCGTGCAGGAAGCCCGACGCCAGCGACCGGATCTCGTTCGAGAAGGTGGCGCTGAACAGCAGGTTCTGGCGCTGGCGCGGCAGGACCTCGAGGACGCGCCGGATGTCGCGGATGAAGCCCATGTCGAGCATGCGGTCGGCCTCGTCGAGGACGAGGATCTCGACACTCGACAGGTCGATCGTGCGCTGGCCGACGTGGTCGAGCAGGCGACCCGGTGTGGCGACGACGATGTCGACACCGCGGCGCAGGGCGTTGACCTGCGGGGCAAAGCCGACGCCGCCGTAGATGGCGGTCGAGCGGATGCCGCTGTGGGCGCCGTAGACGCGAACACTCTCCTCGACCTGGAGCGCGAGCTCCCGGGTCGGGGCGAGGATGAGGGCTCGGATCGGCCGGCGCGCCTGGCGCGGGTCGACCGGCTTGTCGGCGCCGAGGAGCTGGAGCATCGGCAGCACGAAGGCCGCCGTCTTGCCGGTGCCGGTCTGGGCGCCGGCCATGAGGTCACGGCCGGCCAGGACGAGCGGGATCGCCTGGTCCTGGATGGGGGTGGGCTCGGTGTAGCCCTGGTCCGCGACGGCGCGGAGGAACACGGGCGCGAGCCCGAGCTGATCGAAGGACATGAGGGAACGGTTCTCCTGACGGGGCCCTCCCGTCGGACAGCGTCGTCCGCGGGGCCCGGTCAGGGCAGTGGTTGGTTCGGGATCTGGGCAGGACCCACAGGTCCGCCGGGGCGCTGACCGGAGCGCCCATCGAGCACGAGATGTTTGCAGGATAGCAGATATCGAGGAGGCCGAGCTACCGATCAGGTCTCGTCGAGGAAGGCGTCGACGCGGATCGGCCAGTCGTCGAAGCCGAGGTCGGCAGCCATGAGGACGTCGCGCCAGTCGATGTCGACCTCGCTGGCCTGGCGCTCGAGGCGGTCCATCCGGCCAGCAGCGACGATGAGCACGGCCGCCTGGATCCGCTCGCGGCCCGCCGCGTCCGATGCGGGCAGGAGTGCCGCCAGGGTGCGCTCGACCTGGTCCCGATCCGACGGCGGGAAGTCCCTGGTGATCCGACGCCGGACGCGCGCCGACACGCCGTCGAGGCTCAAGGGCAGGCCGCGGCCCCGAGCAGGGACCCATCCGTGCGCAGGCCGAAGCCGCGCGGGAACACCGCGCCGTCGCACGGGTCCTTGCCGGTCCGCGGCGCGTCGGCCGGCGTCCGTGGCCAGGTGACCGGGGTCGTCGCACCCAAGGGCACGTCGCCATACAGCACGTCGACGACGCCGGCGCCCTCCGTCCCCGGCAACCAGCCGGCGACCACCGCGTCGGCGTGCGGCAGGACGTCGTCGAGCAGGACCGGGCGACCCGAGAGCACGACGACGATGAGGCGCTCGACCCGGGGTCGCAGCGCAGCGATGGCCTCGAGGTCGCTCGACGGCAGGGTCAGCGTCGCCGAGTCACCGACACCCTCGGCGTACGGCGGCTCGCTCGCGACGACGATGCCGACCGGGACACGGTCGCCCGTGCCAGGGTCGCCGGTCGGATCGAAGCGCTGGAGGCGGTCGCCGAGCCGTTCCTCCAGGGCGGCCGCGATCGTCGTGCCCGGCGTGATCGGACCGTCGCTCCCCTGCCACGAGATCGTCCAGCCACCCGATTGGCGGCCGATGTCGTCCGCGCCGGTCCCGGCCAACAGCACCGCATCGTCCTCGGCCAGCGGCAGTGCGTCTGCCACCGTCTGGAGCAGGACCGCGGACCGCGCGGCGGCCTCGCGGCCCAGGGCGCGGTGCTCAGCGGACCCAACCACGCTCGGATCCATCGCCGACGGCATCGGCGCTTCGAACAGGCCGAGCTCGAACTTGACCTGCAGGATGCGGGCGACGGCATCGTCGATCCGTGCCGGATCGATCGTGCCCGCCGCGAGCCCTGCGCGGACGGCCTCCGCGAAGCGCGGGCCATCAGACGGGACCATGACCATGTCGATGCCGGCCGAGATCGCCCGCGCGACCGCGGCGGTGTAGTCCGCGTCGACCTGGTCCACGCCCGCCCAGTCGGACACCACGAACCCGCTGAACCCGAGCTCGCCCTTGAGCACGTCCGTCAGCAGGTGCCGGTCGCCGTGGACCTTGCCGGCGCCGGTGCTCGAGAACGAGGCCATCACGATGCGCGCCCCGGCGTCGATCGCGGCTCGATAGGGCGCGACGTGGACGGCGTCGAAGGTGGCGGCGTCGACATCGGTCACGCCCTGGTCGATGGGGTAGCCGTTGGTGGTCGACGAGCCCCAGGCCGTGCCGCCGTCCCCGGCGAAGTGCTTCGGCGTCGCCAGCACGGCGCCCGGCGCCGCGAGGTCGCTGCCCTGCAGACCGCGGATGGCGGCCGCACCCAGCGTGGCGACCAGCGCGGGATCCTCGCCGTAGCCCTCGTACGTCCGACCCCAGCGCACGTCCTGCGGGACGGCCACGACCGGCCCGAAGTCCCAGCGGATGCCGGTCGCGCACCATCTCCTCGGCCGTCGCAGCACCGATGCGCTCGACGAGATCGGCATCGCCGGCCGCACCCAGACCGATCTGGTGCGGGAAGATCGTGGCGCCGACGACATTGTTGTGGCCGTGGACCGCATCGACCCCGTACAGGATCGGGATGCCCAGGCGCGTGCCCAGCGCAGCGGACTGGAAGGCGCCGACCATCCCGGCCCACCCCGCGGCGTCGTTCTGCACTGGTGCTCCGCCGCCACCGCTCAGCACCGAGCCGAGGAGTTGGTCAGCGACGCCCTGCGGGTCGACCGAGCCCTGCTCGAGCTGGGTCATCTGCCCGATCTTCTCGTCGATCGTCATCTCGGCCAGCAGCGCCGCGGCACGAGCCGCCGGTGGCAGGCTCGGGTCGTGCCAGTCGACGACCGCGGCGGACGACGATGGCGACGACGGGGCGATGGCCGACGACGGGGCCGGATCGCTGGCCGGCGGCGAGGCGCAGCCGACGAGCGCCAAAGCGACGAGCGGTCCAAGAAGGCGACGGGTACCGACACGCATGACGGCGATGGTGACGGTTCGCGCGGTCGTCTGCGGGGCGGTCGTCCGCGTGGTCAGTCGGCCAGGTCGGCGAGGTCCACGCGCAGGATCTGATGATTCAACTCGTCCGAGATCCATATCGCGTCCCCTGCGACGGCGAACTGGCTCGGGTCAGAAGGCCCGATCGACACGAACTTCTCGATCGCGCCGGAGTCCGGATCGAGGCGAAGGAGCCCGCCGAACGGCACGCCGTTCGCGTCCTCGAAGCTCCCGACGAACCATGCGTCGCCGTCGGCGATCACGACCGAGCCACCATGCATCGGGGGAAGCGTTGCGACCGTCGCGACGGTATTCGACGCGGGATCGATCCGGGTGGCCGAGCGCTCGATCAGTTCGCGACCGAAACAGCTGCTCCAGACACCGTCGGGAAAGGCGCCAGACAGGATGCAGTTGCCCTCCCCCTGTCCCTCGATCGAGGCGATCGCCGAACCAGAAGCCGGATCGACGCGCTCGATCGTCGTGCCCATGTCGGGGTTGAACCACAGGTCACCGAGACCGGCCATCCCGTAGGCGCCGGCGTCCACGGCCCGGCCGATCGCCCCGGTCTCTCGGTCGACGAGGGCCATCTCATCGGTACCCTCCAGCCCGACCCAGAGGTCATCGTCGATGAAGGCGATCTTGACCGCCTGTGGCATGTCGACCGATAGCTCCACGGCCCCGGTCGTCGGGTCGAGGCGATAGAGATGGCCTCCGGCCCAGCGGGTCACCCACAGGCCATCGTCGGCGATCGCCAACGTCGTGTCGTCAGCCTCCGTTGGCGCCTCGAGCCGTTCGACCGCATTGGTCGCGGCGTCGATGCGAAGCATCTCGCCGCTCGTCCCCGCCCAGACGGTCGTCCCGTCCGTCGTCAGCGCGATCAGGCCGATCGAGCCGGCGGCGTCGATCACGGCGGCGGGCTGGACGGTCGTCATCGCCGGCACGACACCCGGGATCGCCGGCGACGCGGCGATGGAAGCCGCTGCGGTCGACGGTGTCGGGGCGGGCACCGAGCCTGCGGGCGACGATCCCCCGGACGATGCGCAGCCCGCAACCAGCAGCGCTGTCAGGAGTGGAAGCAACGCGCCGGACGCGCGCGACACCGGGAGGCGAGAGGAGGCGCTCATGTGGTCACCAGTACGCCCCCAGTCAGAAGTGGCGTGAAGCTATCACGCGCCTGTTTGCTTCGGCGTTGGCGCACTCGGGCCTGCGACACTACGAGTCAGGGTGACCTCAAGGGATGGCCATGTGGGCTGATGCCGGCTACCTCGCGCTCATCGAGCGGCTGACCGCGGTTCGACCGCCGGTCTTCGTCTTCGGCGGCTACGCCGAAGATGCGCTGCTCGCGGGCAGGACGACGCGACAGCACGACGACATCGACGTCCTGGTCGCGAAGGTCGACCTCGCCGAACATCTCCAGCGGTTTGCCGAGTGGGGATTCGCGAGCTTCGAGGTCTACTTCGAGGTGGTGCCTGGCAGCCCGCTCGTCTATCACGCGGCTGCGGACGGGATCGACCTCGAGCTCGGCGTCTACGACGAGCTGGTGCCTGGACGGCCGTCGTTCGTCCTGCCCGCGGGCGAGGGGCTGACCAGGGTCACGCTCCCCGGCGACTCCTTGAGCCATCCGCTGGGCCACATCGACGGCGTGTCGATCCGGACCATCTCGCCGCTCGCGTTGTATCAACTGCGTGCGGCGGTCATGCGCACCGGTGTCTTCGGTCCCCCACGGCCCAAGGACGAGGTCGCGCAGGCGGAGCTCCGGACCAGCCTCCTGGCAGGCCTGCGCGTGGATGAGCTCGAGCCCGACTTCGGTCCGTACCCACCGTAGGGGCCGCATCGCCGCAGCGAAGGTTTGGAGCGGGAGACGAGGTTCGAACTCGCGACATGCAGCTTGGAAGGCTGCCGCTCTGCCAACTGAGCTACTCCCGCCCGAGGCGAGGAAGTCTACCAGTGGTGCCTGGAGGTCACGCTCGAATGGCCCGAGGCTCGGCCGCGCTCCCTAGGGCCGAGGGATCACGGTCAGAACGCGTTCGATGTAGATGTGGAACTCCTCGATGTATCTGCTGAGGAAGGCCCTGGTCGACTCGTCGGCGACCTCTCCATCGCCAGGGAAGGTCTCCGGCGAATACCGGATGTACGCCTCGGGTGCGGTCATCTGCCGGGCATTGCAGAAGCTGAGCACGCCGCGCAGGCTCTGCTGGGCCATCGCGGTACCGATCTGCCCGCGAGAGGTCCCGATCACGGCGGCAGCCATCTGGTCGAAGGAGTTGTCGCCCGCCGGCCGCGATGCCCAGTCGATCGCATTCTTGAGCGCGCCGGGAATGGAGCGGTTGTACTCCGGGGTGACGAAGAGGATCGCGTCCGACGCCGCGATCGCCTCCTTCAGCGCCGTGGCCTCCGGTGGGAAGTCGGCGTCATAGTCCGGGCTGTACAGCGGAAGATCCCCGATCGGGATCTCGGTGAACTCCATGTCGTCGGGGGCAAGGCGGATCAGCGCCTTCGCGAGTTCACGGTTGATCGATGTCGACGAGAGGCTGCCGACGAAGTAGCCGATCCTATACATGGTCATGGTGCCCTTTCCCGCGTGCGTCCCGCTCCGAACGACCAGCCGATGGATTCGTCCTAGGATGCACGCCATGACCACCATTCCTGACAGCGTCCGCGAGTTCGTCGCGGACGGGCTTTGGGCCCACGTCGTGACGATGAACAAGCATGGCCAGCCCCACGTCAACCTGTGTTGGGCGGGCTTCGATGGCGACGAGATCGTCTTCGCGTCGTTCTTCGACGCCAAGCGGGCGGCCCGCCTCAGGCGTGACCCACGGGTCACCCTGTCGTTCCAGGCGAAGGGATACGACGGGGGCGGGCTGTTTCCCTACCTGGTCGTGAACGGCCGGGCGAGCGTCGAGGACGGCGGCGCGCTCGCGGTGATGGACCACCTCGCCGAGTGGTACATCGGTCCGGGCGCCACATACCCGGCTCGCGACATGCCGGTGGGCTGGACCTTCCGGGTCGTCATCGACAAGATCTACGGCCAGGGTCCGTGGAACGATCGGTGGGTCGAGATGGATCGTGCCAGCCGCGGAGGCTCTGCCGCCTAATCGGATGTCGGTCGCGGTGCGGTCACGGAACCGTCACGCCACCGTCGTCAGGGCGACATCGCCGACCTCGAACCTGCGCCCATGACGCCGACGAGAACCGTCGGCCGACACGGGACCAAGGAGGTTCGGGATGCGACGACTAATGGTGAGTGCCACGGTGCTGGGGATCGCCCTGATGGCCATCGCAGGGCCGGTGAGCGCGCGATCGTTCGGTGCGGTCTACGCCGATGACACGGTCTACCGGGTGTTCGGCAATGCGGCCAATGTGCCAGACGGGACGGGCACCGACCCGTTCGCCACGTTCACCAACTCGACCAACGACGACCAGCTCGGCGTCGCGGCGTTCGCGCCGGGCTCGGCGGGCGGGCACCACGGCGGCCGCTGGGCGGTCTATCGCGCGACCTGGACGACGGGTGATCCGTCCAGCCTGGTGACGAGCTGGGCCGAGCTGCAGGCCTACGTCGACAGCGGCCAGCTGTCGCTGGTCCGCGACGCCGCCGCCGACTTCCGCTGCCCGGTGCTCGGGAACGGCGAGCCCATCGGCTGAGCATCGACCACGATCACGGCCGCGCGACGCCATCGACGGGTCGCGCGGCCGTCAGCCCACGCTTCGGACGTCGAGGACGCGGCCCCAGTGGAAGACGCGCACGGCGAGGAGCACGCCGAGCGCGGCCAGGATGAGGATCGCCGCCGCCGCCACCGAGGCATCGAGGTCGCCGGCCTGGAACTCGGCGTAGACGACGAGCGGCAGCGTCTGGGTCCGGCCCTCGATGTTGCCGGCGAACATGATCGTCGCGCCGAACTCCCCGAGGGCCCGCGCCCAGCTCATGACGATCCCGGCCGCCAGCGTGCCGGCGGCGAGCGGCACGGTGATCCGCCGGAACAGGTACCGCTCCGAGGCCCCATCGACCCGCGCCGCGTCCTCGATCTCGCGGTCGACCGCGACCAGGCCCGCGCGCGCCGAGCGGATGAAGAACGGCGCAGCCACGAACGTCTGGGCGAGGACCACGGCGACGATCGTGAACGGGATCTCGATGCCGGCGACGGCCAGCGTCTCGCCGATGATCCCGCGTCGACCGAACACGAGCAGCAGCGCCAGGCCCGCGACCGACGGCGGCAGGACGATCGGCAGGTCGACGACGGACTCGACCAGCCACTGCCCACGAAATCGGCGGCGCGCCAGGACGAAGGCGAGCGGCAGGCCGAGCACGACGACGAGCACGAGGCTGACGGCGGTCGTGACCAGGCTGAGCGCCAGCGCGGTGAGCACGACCTCGGAGGTGAGCGCGATCCCGATCGCGCCGTTGGCGATGGCCCGGACGGTGAGGGCGACGACGGGCAGCCCGAGGAACAGCGTCGCCACCGTCGCCACGAGCACGACGACGCGATCGCCCCAGCCGCGACGCGGTCGGCTCGGCGGTCGTCCCGCGATGGCCTCGCCCGCGGGCTGGCTGCCGGCGATGCTGGTCACGAGGCGGGTGGCAGGAATCCGAACCCGGCGAGGATCGCCTGGCCGTCCGGACCGGCGATCCAGTCGAGGAAGGCTCGCGCCGCTTCCACGTTCGGTGAGGCCTTGACGACGACCCCGGCGTACGTCGCCGGGACGTTGACGTCATCGGCGACCTCGATGGTGGCGACCTTGTCGGACGCCGCCGCATCCGTCACGTAGACGATCGCCGCGTCGCCTTCACCCAGCTCGATCTTGGTGCGGACGGCGGCGACGTTGTCCTCCTTGGAGGCGACGTTGGCCGCGTAGGCCGCAGCGAAGTCGGCCGGGGCGCCCGGCGCCGCGGCGAGGTTCTCGACGAGCTGCGTCGCGTACTTGGTGATCGGCACCTCGTCGCCGGCGGCGATGACGCGCACGCCGGCCTTGCCGAGGTCGAACGGCGTGGTCAGCCCGCCGGGATTCGTCGTCGGGGTGATGACCGTCAGCTCGTTGCCGGCGAACGGGACCGGGTCGCCGTCGGCCAGCCCGGCGTCGACCAGCTTCTGCGGGTTGGTCGTGTCGGCCGACAGGAAGACGTCCGCCGGAGCGCCCTCGGTGATCTGGGTGGCCAGCGCGGCGGACGAGTCCGTCGAGATGGTCAGCGTCGAGCCCGGGTTGGCCGCCTCGTAGGCGGTCTTGACCTCGTCGAGGACCTTGGCCAGCGAGGCGGCCCCGAAGATCGTCAGGTCGACGGCGGCCGCGCTCGGCGCCGCACTCGGAGCTTCGCTCGGGCGCGGTCGATGGGGCGACGGACGGCGCCGATGACGCTCCGCCACTCGAGCACGCCGCGACGATCACGGCCAGGGTCGCGAGCGAGGACGAGGCGGCGACGCATCTAGCGGGACTCCCTGCGGGCGGCCGGGATCTCGACGATCACGTTCGTGGCCTTGACGACGCACACGGCCTCGTCACCGACCTTGAGATCCAGCTCGTGGACCGCCTCCGCGGTCATCAGGCTGACGAGGCGATGTGGCCCGGCCTGGACCTCGACCACCGCGGCCACCCGGTCGACCTCGACCCGGGTCACGACCCCGGCGAAGGTGTTCCGAGCCGACCGGGCGACCGTCGGACGCTCCCCTCCGCTCGCGCGGCGTTCGGCGGCCAGCCTGGTCACCTCGGACAGCGGGACGAGCCGCTGGCCGCCGGCTGACCGCTCGACGCGGATCCGGCCCTCGCGCTCCCAGCGCCGCAAGGTCTCGACCGAGACCTGCAGCATCTCGGCCGCCTGGCCGAGTCGGAGTCCATCGCCAGCGTGATCGTCCATAGCTAGGGATTGTGGCACGTGACGCGTCGAATCGCTAGCTATCGATGCGGCTTGAGTCGAGGCCCGCGACGGTCGGCCGCAACGACCGTGGACGTTCGTCGTGGCCGCGGCACGACGCACGCGGATGGCCGCCGTGCGCGCCGGCCGCGAGTGTCAGCACCACGGACGCGACCCTCGACTTCTGCCGCGCCCGCGCACATGCCACTGAGGAACCAAAGAGACCACCATGGATCGCACCACCCAGACTCGGGCCGCTGCGGGGTTCGTCATCGCCGGCGCCCTCGTCGTCGGCATGTTCGCCGCGGCGGGAGTCGCCGCAAACAACGACCCGGCACCGTATCCGACCCTCGCGCCGTTCGTCACACCCGCCCCGGTCGTCACGCCGGCCCCGTACCCGGCACCGACCGCGAACCCCACGCCCGTCCCGACCGCGACGCCCCCGGCGACGCAGGTCCCCGACGGCTTCATCGTCCATCTCGACACGGCCGATGCCAATGACGTGTCCGTCGTCATCGACGACGCGACCGGCTCGATCGTCGGCGCCCAGTCCGGGCGTGCGGCCGACGGCATGTCCGTCCGCTGGAACGACATCGTCGTCGAGAACGTCGACGAGGACACGCTGCGCCTGACCTGGGCCGGCTGGCCGATCGACGAGGTCATCACGGTCGCGGTCGCCGCCGACGGCGATGGCTACGCCCTGACCTTCACCCAGAAGATGCCCTACGAGAACACCGATGCGATGGGCGCGGACCGCGTCCTCATCATCGACGTCGCCACAGCCGTCTCGGCCGCGGACGTCAGCGCCAGGTTCGTTCCCGGCGCCTGATCCCCCTCGTCCGAACGGCGACGCGCGCCCGGCACGTTCCCCCACGTGCCGGGCGTCGTCATGCCTGGCGCGATCGCGGCTGGCGGGTCAGCCCTTGCGTTCGAGGATCGGCCGGGCGATGTCCGGCTTGTCGACGACGAACGCGAACATCGCGCGGTCGCCCCACCGGCCCAGGAACAGGTGGCCGTAGATGTTGACGCCGGCATCGGCAAGCGCTCGCGACAGGCGCGCCATCCCACCCGGTCGGTCGTCGACCTCGGTCACGAGCGACTCGCCCTCGATGTAGGTGTAGCCCTCCTCGTCGAGGACCGCCTTGGTCGCCTCGTCGTCGGCGGTGGTCATGATCACGTGGCCGGAGTCGCCGATGCTGCCCGCCACCGATCGCGCGCAGGTCCACGCCGCGGGCCGCCAGCGCCTCGGCCAGGGTGGCCATCGCGCCGGGCTCGTTCTTCAGCTGGACCACGAATTGGTTGGCCATGACGGTGCACGTCCTCCGGCGGGGCGACTGGGTACGCGGATTCTACCCGCGCGCGCACGGTCGCCTTGGTACCGTCCTGAACGATGACCGATCGAACCCTGCCCATCGCCGTGGCGAGCGTCCTCGACGACCCGCCACCGGGCGAGCGCCTGACCGTCGATGCCGCCGGGATCACCTACTCGGCGCTGGCCTGGGGCGACCCGATCGGACGACCGCTGCTCCTCCTCCACGGCGTGACGAGCTCGGCCGGCAACTGGTGGCGCGTCGGTCCTGCCCTCGCCGCGACCGGGCGCCGTGTCGTCGCCCCGGACCTGCCCGGTCACGGGCTGACCGGGAACTGGCGCGGGCAGGTGCGCTTCCGTGACAACGCGGCCGGGCTCATCGACTTCGCCGATCGCGCCGGCCTCGTCAGCGACGACCTCCAGGTCGTCGGGCACAGCTGGGGCGCGGTCACCGCAGCCGCCTTCCCGGTCGCCGGGCTCCGGCCGGCCACGATCGTCCTCGTCGATCCGCCGGCCCTGCCGTTCGCGCTCATCGCCCAGAAGGCGACCGATCCCACCGAACACGGCTACGACGACCTCGACGAGGCGATCGCGTCCGTGCGTGCCGCCAATCCCGACTGGTCCGATGGCGACGTCCGCAACAAGGCCGAGGCGCTGACCCAGGTGGACGAGATCGCCGCGCGCGCGGTCGTCCTCGACAACGGCGACTGGGATGGCGGCCTGGCCGATCTCGAGGATCCGGCGGCCGACGGCCTGGACATCTGGGTCGTCCGGGGCGATCCGAACGCCGGCGGCTACCTGCCCGACGCGCTGGATCCCGCGGTTCGCCGCCCGCATCGGGGCGGACCACATCCTGACCATCAAGGGCGCGCCGCACTCGCCGATGCGCACCCACCCCGTCGAGACGACGGCCGACATCCTGCGCGCGCTCGAGGAGGACTGGCAGCCGACGTCGTCACGGCCCGGCGCAGGGCGACGGCCCGCCGGTACGCCTCGACGTAGCGCGGCGCCGATCCGGTCACCCAGTCGAAGTCGACGGCCATGCCGCGGTCGAGCAGGCCCTCCCAGGCCGCCGCGTCGGCCCGTAGCGCCGCCGCCTGGTCGCACGCCCAGACCAGACCGTCGACGGTCGCATCGTCGAACACGAACCCGGTCCCGGCGCCGGGAGCCGACGTCTCGTCGACGACGGTGTCGGCCAGCCCGCCCGTGCGATGGACGATCGGCGGCGTCCCGTAGCGCAGCGCGATCATCTGGCCCTGCCCGCAGGGCTCGAATCGCGACGGCATCGCGAAGCAGTCGGCGCCGGCGTAGATGCGCCGGGCCATGGCCCGGTCGAACGCCTCGATGAACGCGACGCGGCCCGGCGACGCCGCCGGCCAGCGCCCGGAACGGGTCGGCCAGCGACGGGTGGCCCGCACCCTGGACGACGAGCCGCCAGCCACGACGAAGGAGCATCGGCGCGGCATCGGCCAGGAGGTCGAAGCCCTTCTGCGGGTCGAGCCGGCCGATCATGCCCGAGCACCGGCCCCGGGTCCTCCGGGTCCATCCCGACGCGGGTCGAGCAGATCGGCGCGACAGGTGGCCATGCCCGCTCGGTCGGAGCGCGCAGTACGGCGCCGCAAGGTCCGCGTCGCGCGCTGGGTCCCAGACGCTCGTGTCGAGCCCGTTGAGGATGCCGATGAACCGGTCGCCCGAGCCCGCGCAGCTGCGCCGTCCAGGCCCATCCCGAACTCGGGCGTCAGCGCCTCGCGGGCATAGCCCGGCGAGACGGTGTTGACCAGCTCGGCGTCCTCGATGGCGGCGGCGAGCAGGTCGATGCCGTCCGCGTTCTGGCCCGGCGCCCCGTCGCCGGGACGCGAGCCCGAGCTGGCGGCACGGCCGGGTTGGCGGTCCAGCCGTGGTAGGCGAGGTTGTGCAGGGTCGTCGACGATCGCCGCTCGTCCGACGATCGGATCGTCGGCGTAGCGCAGCGCGCGGAAGACCGCGACCGGGCCCGCCTGCCAGTCGTGGAGGTGGAGGACGTCGACCGGCCGCCCGTCGGCGCGGAGTGCCTCCAGCGCCGCCCGCCCGTACAGCCCGAACCGCCACGCGTTGTCGGCGTAGTCGCCGGCCGCGTCGCCGTACAACCCGGCGCGGTCGAAGGCCGCGGGGATGGTCGACGAGGCGCAGCCGGTAGCCATCGGCCGCGACGTCGCGGACCGTGACCTCGGTGACGCCGGTCCGCGCCCGTGGGTCGGGGACGCGGATCAGCGCGCTCGTCGATCGACCGCGTCCGCGTCGGGCTCGGGGACGCCCCGGTAGTCGCGGCAGGAACACGTCGACCGGTCCGTCGATCGTCGTCGCCGAGCCGGCCGAGCGCCCGCGCCAGGGCGTCGGTCACATCGGCCAGGCCGCCCGTCTTGGCCCATGGCTCGCACTCGGAGGTCAGGAACGCCACGCGCAGCCCCATCGATGGGCATGGTACGGGCGCGCTCGTGGCACCGTCGCCGTGGCGCACGCACCGACCGTGCCGGCAGGCGGTCCGGGCGCCTAAACCGGTTCACGCACGAGCGCCGACCGGGCTATCATGCGCGGCCTATGGACCCCGTCCACATCCCGTCGCTGCCCGGCGGCGTCCTTCCCGCTCCCGCCGCGACTCGAGGGTCTCCGGCGACTCGCCTACAACCTGCATTGGGCGTGGCACCCGCGGACGCGCAACCTGTGGAGCCTGATCGACCGGACGGCGTGGAACCGCTACCGGAACCCGATCCCGGTCATCAGCGGTCCGACCGAGTGGTCGCAGGTCCTCGACGACGACAAGTTCCTGGCCGAGTACCACGACGTCCTGGCCGACTTCGACCGCTACATGGCCAACGGCTCCGACCACTGGTTCCAGCGGACCCACGGCGATGCGCTCCGCGGTCCGATCGCCTACTTCTGTGCCGAGTACGGCGTCCACGAGTCGCTCGGCATCTACTCCGGCGGCCTCGGCGTCCTCGCCGGCGACCACATGAAGTCGGCCAGCGACATGGCCCTGCCGTTCCTCGGGGTCGGCCTGCTCTACCGCAAGGGCTACTTCCGGCAGCGATCGACGCCGACGGCCACCAGGAGCACGACTACCCCGACTACGACCTGATCGCGGCTGCCCCTGTCGCGGGTCCAGGATGCGAACGGCACGCCCCTGACGATCAGCGTCGAGCTGCCCGGGCGCGACCTGTCGGTCGCCGTGTGGCTCGCCCAGGTCGGACGCGTGCCGGTCCTGCTGCTCGACACCGACGTGCCGGCGAACGCCGTCGAGGACCGGCCGATCACCCACATCCTGTACGTCCGCGGCCGCGAGATGCGGCTCCACCAGGAGCTCGTCCTCGGCATCGGCGGCGTCCGCGCGATCCGCGCGCTCGGGCTGGAGCCGGCGGTCTGGCACCTCAACGAGGGCCACTCCGCGTTCCTGCTCGCCGAGCGTGCCCGCGAGTACGTCGGCGAGGGGCTGCCGCTCGACGACGCGTGGCGGCGGGTCAGGCGCGACAGCGTGTTCACCATCCACACGCCGGTCTCGGCCGGCAACGAGCGCTTCGACGCCGACCTCGTCCGGCGCGTGGCCGGTCCCCTGCTCGATGCCGGCGACGTGCCGGTCGAGCGCGTCCTGGACCTCGGGCTCGGCATCGACGGCGACCGCGGCCAGTTCGACATGACGGCCTTCAGCCTGCGCCTGACCAACGGCGCCAACGCGGTCAGCCAGCTCCACGCGGAGACCGCGAACTCGACCTGGCAGGGGGTCATCGAGCACGCCGATCCTGGGCATCACCAACGGCGTCCACTCGCCGACCTGGGTCGGCTCGCCGATCGTCGAGCTGCTCGAGCGCCAGCTCGACGCCGACCTCGACCAGGTCGACGACGAGCGTCGAGGCAGGATCCGTTCTGGGATCGCCTCGGTGCGCATCCCGGCGGGTGAGCTGTGGGAGGCCCACCTGCGCCAGAAGCGCGAGCTGGCGATCTTCGCCCGCGGCCGGCTGCGCAGCCAGTTCGCCCGCCACGGCGAGGCGCCGGCCGTCCTGGCCGAGATCGACGACGCCTTCGACCCGGCGATCATGACCATCGGCTTCGCCCGGCGCTTCGCGACCTACAAGCGGGCCGGCCTGCTGTTCAGCGACATCGACCGCCTGGCCCGGCCTGCATCTGGGACGCCGACCGCCCGGTCCAGATCGTGTTCGCGGGCAAGGCCCACCCCGCCGACCGACCCGGGCCAGGCGCGTCATCCAGGAGATCTTCCAGCGCTCGCGCTCGCCGCAGCTCCGCGGCCGCGTGTTCATCCTCGAGGACTACGACATGCGCGTCGGGCGGTTCCTCGTCCAGGGCGTCGATGTCTGGCTCAACAACCCGCGCCGGCCGCTCGAGGCGTCCGGGACGTCGGGCATGAAGGCCGCCCAGAACGGCGTGCCCAACATCAGCGTCCTCGACGGCTGGTGGGACGAGGGCTTCGACGGCGACAACGGCTGGGCCATCGGCGGTCGCGAATCGGACCCCGACGAGGCGGCCCAGGACTGGGCCGACGCCCAGGACCTGTACCGGCCTGCTCGAGGAGCGAGATCATCCCGCGCTACTACGAGCGCGACGCGGCCGGGCATCCCGCTCGCGCTGGGTGGAGGTCATGCGCCGCTCGATGTCGACCTCGCTGTGGCGCTTCTCGACGACGCGGATGCTCCACGAGTACACGGAGCAGCTGTACCTGCCGGCGGCCGGCGGTGCCCGGTCGTCCGAGCCGCCGGAGCCCGTCACCGCCGTCACCGAAGCCGGGCTGAGCGCCGTGGCGCCCGGCATCTCGCTCGCGCTCGCGCTCCACAACCACCAGCCGGTCGGCAACTTCGGGTGGGTCTTCGCCGAGGTCTACGAGCAGGCCTACGAGCCGATGGTCGCGGCCCTGGAGCGCCATCCCGGCGTCCGCCTGTCGCTCCACTACACCGGTCCCCTGCTCGAATGGCTGCGCGCCGAGCGCCCGGAGTTCATCGACCGGCTGCGCGCGCTCGTCGCGACGCGGCCAGGTCGAGATCCTGGGCGGCGGCTACTACGAGCCGGTCCTCGCCTCGCTGCCCGGAGCGCGACCGGATCGGCCAGCTGCGCCGGATGGGCGACGAGCTGGAGCGCCTGTTCGGACGCCGGCCGGACGGCGCGTGGCTGGCCGAGCGGGTCTGGGAGCCGGACCTGCCGACCTCGCTGGTCGCGGCCGGCTACCGCTGGACGATCCTCGACGACGCGCACTTCCGCGCCGCGGCGATCCCCGAGGACGACCTGTGGGGCCCGTACACGACCGAGGACCAGGGCCACCTCCTGCGCGTGTTCGGGACCGAGCAGGGCCTGCGCTACCGGATCCCGTTCCGCGACGTCGAGGAGGTCATCGACTACCTGCGCGACCACGCCACCGAGGCGCGGCGACCGGTCGGGATGATGGGCGACGACGGCGAGAAGTTCGGGGCCTGGCCGACGACCTGGGAGCACTGCTGGGGCGAGGGCCGCTGGGTGGAGCGGTTCTTCGAGGCGCTCGAGGCGAACGCCGACTGGCTGACCACGACGACCCCGTCGGCGTGGCTGGCCGACCACCCGCCGATCGGCCGGGTCTACGTCCCGACCGGGCTCGTACGCCGAGATGGGCGAGTGGGCGCTGCCGGCGGACGAGAGCCTCGTCTTCACCGAGGTCCTCCACCGCGCGCAGGACGAGCGCCGGCCCGAGGCGCGCTGGCTGCGCGGCGCGTTCTGGCGCAACTTCCAGGTCAAGTACCGCGAGATCAACGACCTCCACAAGCAGATGCTGCGCGGCCTCGGCCGCGGTCGACGCGATGCCGCGCCGGCGCCGACCCGCGACCGGGCCCTCGACCACCTCTACCAGGGCCAGTCGAACGACTGCTACTGGCACGGCCTGTTCGGCGGGATCTACATCAGCCACATGCGCCTGGCCACCTACGAGCACCTCATCGCGGCCGAGGACCTGGCCGAGACCGGCGGCGCGGCGCGCTCGTCGCCGCCGAGCTGCGCGACCTCGACATGGACGGCGTCGACGAGGTCCGCCTGGCCGGCGCCGGGCCAGGTCGTGACCGTCGACCTCGACGGTGGCGCGGGCATCGGCGGCTGGGACATCCGGGCGGTCCGCCACGCGCTGGCCTCGGTGATGCGCCGCCGGCCGGAGGCCTACCACGACGATCGCTCCGCGGCGCGGTCGGCCGAGGCGGCGGCGGCGCAGGGCGGCGACGGCGGCGCCCCGACGTCCATCCACGACATCGTTCCGGGTCAAGGAGCCCGGCCTCGCCGAGCGTCTCGTGTACGACGCCTACGAGCGGCGCAGCGGACCTCGTCCGGGTCCTGGCCCCGACGCCACGCCCGAGGACTGGGCGACGGCCGCGGGCGACCGAGCTCGGCGACGCCGTCGACGGCGCGTTCGCGGTCGTCGACCTCGGCCAGGACCGGCTCTGGTCACGCGGCGCGAGGCGGCCATCGCCGAGGCGCGGCGTGACCGATCACCAAGACGCTCATCCTCGGCGGCGACCGGCGGACGCCGACCCTCGAGGCCCAGGTCCGACCTGGAGCATCGCGACGGCCCGGCGGTCGATGCCCGGCTCGGGCTCGAGTGGGCGCTGACGATGCTCGGCGGCGGCGGCAACCCGTCGGCCTGGTGGGACGTCGACGGGACGCGGACCGGCCACGACGTCGCCGGCAGGCCGGCGGGCGTGACGCGCCTCTCCCAGGGCAACGACTACATCGGGGTCGCCGTCGAGACCATCGTCGACGAGCCGGCCGACGCCTGGTGGGCGCCGATCGAGACCGTCTCCAACTCGGAGAGCGGGTTCGAGCGCGTGTACCAGGGCGGCGCGCTGCTCCTGTCGTGGCCGCTCCGGCTGGCCCCGGGCGAGACGCTGGTCGCGCATCGTCCGCCACCGCGGTCGACGACGGACCGTGACCGCGCCGACGAGGCGACGTGAGCCGACCGAGCCTCGTCGTCCACGGGCACTTCTACCAGCCGCCGCGCCTGGACCCGTCACCGGACGGACCCCGGTGCGATCCGACGGCCGCGCCCGCCCGCGACTGGAACAGCCGGATCAGCGCCGACTGCTACCGCCCGAACGCCGAGCTCGGCAACCTCGGCGCGATGTCGTGGGACCTCGGGCCGACGCTGGCCGGCTGGATGGCGACGACGGCGGCGACCCGGTCGCCTACCGCGGGTTCGTCGACGGCGATCGCGGGCGTCAACGGGCTGGCCCAGCCGTTCCACCACACCATCCTGCCGCTGGCGTCGGCCGCCGACCGGCGGACCGAGATCCGCTGGGGCCTGCGCGACTTCGAGGTCCGGTTCGGGCGGCGGCGCGACCGGGATGTGGCTGCCCGAGACCGCGGTCGACCTGGCATCGCTCCGGCTGCTGGCCGACGAGGGCATCGACCACACCATCCTCGCCCCGTGGCAGGTCGACGGCGCACGACCTCGACACCCGGCGGCCGGTACCGCGTCGACCTGGGCGACGGCCGGTCGATGGTCGTGGCGCATCTACGACGGCGCTGCTGTCGTCGGCGGTCTCGTTCGAGCCGCCGGCGACGGTCGACGCCGATGCCTTCGTCCGCGACCGGATCGTGCCGCGCTTCGCCCGAGGCGCCGCTCCCCGACGGCGTCGACCCGCTCGTCATCATCGCGACCGACGGCGAGCTGTACGGCCATCACCAGCCGCTACGCGAGCACTTCCTGGCCCGGCTCGTCGGCGCGACCGCGCCGGCGGATCGGGCGTTCGCGACGCCCTCGCTCGGCGCGGCGCTGGCCGCTGCGGCGGCATCAGAGCGGCCGCTGCCCGACGTCCGCCTGCGCGAACGCACGTCGTGGAGCTGCCATCACGGCATCGCCCGCTGGGCGGCCGGCTGCGACTGCGCTGCCGACGTCCGAGTGGAAGCTGCCCCTGCGCACGGCGTTCGAGCGACTCGCCGGCGGGATCGACGCGGCGACCGAGGCGGTGGCCGGACCGCTCCCCGGCGCGACCCGATCCGTGGGCCGCCCGCGAGGCCTACGTCGACGTCGTCATCGGCGCGATCGACCGGACGGCGTTCGCCGACGCGTGGCTCGGCGCGAGCGCCACGGAGGCCGAGCGCGCGACCTTCCTCGACCTGATGGAGGCCCAGCGCTGGCGTCTGTCGATGTTCGCGTCGTGTGCCTGGTTCTGGGAGTGGCACCAGCGCATCGAGACCGCCGGCGCGCATCCGCGCCGCCATCCATGCCGCGCGGATGCTCGACGGCGATGCGGGACCGGCCTGGAGGCGCGGCTGCGCGCCGACCTGGCGGCCGCCGGCATCGTCGTGCCGTGATGCCGAGGAACAGCGAAAGGCCGGACCCTGCGCGGTCCGGCCCTTCGGCGAGTGAGTCGTTGCAGCCGTCGGTCGACGGCGTGGCGTCGCGGTCCTAGCGGATCCCGAACTGCCAGTCGCGGGTGTCGACGCCCCAGCGCATGGCCGCGAGGCCGAACGCCGCGAACACCGCACCGATCGCGATGAAGAGAACCAACCCGATCATCGGGCACCTACCTTGTATTGCTATAGTGCATTAGGCCAAGTACGACGGTAACTTGGACTAGTCTGATATGTCAACCGACGACCCTTCGATCCTCGGCGCTGTGCCCGGCGGAGCCGCCAGCGGCGGTCTCGACGTCGAACGTGATTCCGACGTCCCGATCTCGACCCAGATCTTCTGGCAGCTCGCCTACCAGATCGATTCCGGTCGGCTCCTGCCTGGTTCGCGGTTGCCCCCGGTCCGAGAACTCGGGGCCGCACTGCGAGTGAACCCCAACACCATCCGGGCGGTCTATCGACGTTTGGCCGACGCCGGCTACGTCACGAGTCGCCACGGCGCCGGCACCCATGTCGCCGACCGACCGCCCCAGCGCCGTGGCGCGGAGGCCCTGGCCGGGATCGTCGCCGAGATGATCCGGCGCGCTGCCGCTGCCGGGTTCACCGCCGACGAGGTCGCGTCCGCCACGTTCGCCGCCGCCAGCGAGCGCAAGCGACCCGGTCCGCTCGTCCGCGTCCTGTTCGCCGAGTGCACGAGCTCCGACGCGGGCTACGACGCCGAGCGCCTGGTCGACGCGTTCCCTGGCGTCATCGAGGTCGAGGGCACGCTCATCGACGACATGCCCGAGCGGCTCGACCGGTTCCACTACGACCTCGTCGCGACGACGACGTTCCACGCCGACGAGTGCCAGGTCCTGGCCGCCGGCCGGGTCCCGGTCGTGGCGATGCTCGTCGGGCCGGGCTACCTCGAGCTCGTCCACGAGATCGCGGGCCTGCCGGCTGGGTCGCGTGTCGGGCTCGTGTGCAGCAGCGCCCGCGGCTCCGACAACATGCAGGAGGTGCTCCGGCTGGCCGGCGCGACCGGCGTCGAGATCGTCTCCGGCCTGACCGACGACCCGGAGGGGCTGGATCAGGTCGACCAGACCGCCGACCTGATCCTCGTGTCCCGCGACGCGCTGAACGCCGGCCTGGAGCGTCGCTTCGCCCGGCCGGAGCGCATCCGGCCATGGACCTACGAGTTCGATCCGTCCGGCCTGGAGCTGCTCCGCCGGGCCGTCGAGCACGTCGTCGCCGAACGTCCCGCGGAGGCGGTCACCGCCTGACGCCGGACCGGGTGGGGTGCCATCCTTCCGGCATGCGGACCAGCCCTCCGACGGACCGGGCCTTCCACGTCCGTCGTTCCGCGCGCGAGCGCTACGCCATCGAGGCGGCGCTCATCGGGTCGCGCGGCGACCTGCTGACGACCGACCTCGCCGCCATCCGGCGGGTGGCCGCCCGGATGAACGCCGAGCGGCCGTTCGGCGTGCCGTCGGTCCTCGCCGCGTGAGATCGCGGCGCTCGGCCTCATCCACGAGATCGGCCACCTGCTCATCGACCGCTACGACCGCCAGCGCGGGGACCCGTCGATGGTCGTCGCCCTGACCGTGGTCCGGCAACGGCTCGGGCCGGCCGACACGGATCGGCTGCTGGATCGCTTCGCCCGGGAGTTCCCCGGTCCGGACCCGCAGGCGAGCCCGCCGCCGCCCGAGGCGCGTCTCGAGGAGCTGCTGCTGACGAGGATCGCCAACGAGAACCCGGCGATCGGGCCGCTCCGTGAGCTGGTCGACGACCGGATCCTCGCCGACGGGACGCGCTACGAGGCAGCCGTCGCCGGGCTGGAGCGTGCCTTCGCCGACGGTCCGCCGTTCGGCGCCAGCGGGACGTCCCTCATCGAGCTCATGCGCACGCCCGCGCGCGAGGCGCCGACCTCCCTGCTGGGTCAGTTGCGCTACATCCGCTCTGCACTGGGCGGCGTTCCTCGGCGACGAGCTGGTGGCCCTCATCGGCCGGCTCGATCGGACGATCGGCGTCCTCTCACGAGGAGGAGCTGGGGCTGCATCGGCGCTTCGGTGGCGGCGGTGACGGTGGGTTCGGCGCTGGTCCGGTCCATGCTCCGTCGATCGAGGGCGCAGCCGATGAACCCGAGGCGTTCAGCGTCGACTCGGCCTGGATGCCCCGGCTCGTGCTCATGGCCAAGAGCACCCACGTCTGGCTGGACCAGCTGTCGCGGCGCTACGGCCGCGAGATCCACACCCTCGACGCGATCCCGGACGAGGAGCTCGACATCCTGGCTCGCTGGGGCGTCACCGGCCTGTGGCTCATCGGCCTGTGGCAGCGCTCGATCGCCTCCGAGCGGATCAAGCGCATGCGCGGCAACCAGGACGCCGTGGCCAGCGCTTACTCGCTCGACGACTACCGGATCGCCGACGACCTCGGCGGTGAGGCGGCCCACGCCGACCTGCGCGACCGGGCGTGGGCACGCGGCATCCGGCTGGCCAGCGACATGGTCCCCAACCACATGGGCCTCGACTCGCGCTGGGTCGTCGAGCATCCCGAGTGGTTCCTGTCGCTGCCCGAGCCGCCGTACCCGGCGTACGCGTACACCGGCGCGGACCTGTCCACCGACGAGCGCGTCGGCATCGTCCTGGAGGACCACTACTGGAACGACAGCGACGCGGCCGTGACCTTCCAGCGCATCGACCGATGGAGCGGCGACCGACGCTACGTCTACCACGGCAACGACGGCACGAGCTTCCCGTGGAACGACACGGCCCAGCTCGACTTCCTCCAGGCCGAGGTCCGCGAGCAGGTCATCCGGACCATCCTCGACGTCGCCCGCCGCTTCCCGGTCATCCGCTTCGATGCGGCCATGGTCCTCGCCCGGCGCCACGTGCAGCGCCTGTGGTGGCCGCTGCCGGGCGGCGGCGACGGCATCCCCTCCCGCGCCGAGCACGCGCTCACCCAGGCCCAGTTCGACGCCGCCATGCCGGCCGAGTTCTGGCGCGAGGTCGTCGACCGGGTCGCGGCCGAGGTTCCCGACACGCTCCTCCTGGCCGAGGCGTTCTGGATGCTCGAGGGGTACTTCGTGCGGACCCTCGGGATGCATCGCGTCTACAACAGCGCGTTCATGCACATGCTCCGCGACGAGGACGGCGCGGGCTATCGGCGGCTGATCCGCGAGACCCTCGAGTTCGACCCCGAGATCCTCAAGCGCTACGTCAACTTCATGAACAACCCCGACGAGAAGACCGCGGTCGAGCAGTTCGGGAAGGGCGACAAGTACGTCGGCGTGGCCACGGTCCTGGCCACGATGCCGGGCCTGCCGATGCTGGGCCACGGGCAGGTCGAGGGCTTCACCGAGAAGTACGGGATGGAGTTCCGACGGGCCACGCTCGAGGAGCACGCGGACCCGTGGCTGGTCGCGCGGCACGAGCGCGAGATCTTCCCGCTGCTCCATCGCCGCGCCTGGTTCGCCGAGGCGCACGACTTCCTGCTCTACGACTTCGTGACCGCCGACGGTGTCGACGAGGCGGTGCTCGCCTACTCGAACGGTTCCGGCCCGACCCGCTCGCTCGTCGTCTACCACCTGCGCTTCGGCTCGACCGCCGGGACGATCCATGTCTCGACGCCGGTCGCGCGCAAGGGTCCGCGTGGCGGGAAGCGACTCGTCCGCCGATCGTTGGCGGACGGCCTCGGGGTGTCCGACGACCCGGCCGCGTTCGTCGCCTTCCGGGACGCCCGCACCGGCCTCGAGTACCTCCGCTCCGGGCGCGACCTCCGCGAGCACGGCCTGGCCCTGCACCTGGATGCCTACCGCGGTCATGTCTTCTGGGAGTTCCGCGACCTCGTCGACGGGTCCGCCGGCCAGTGGCGGCGCCTGGCGGATCGACTCGGGGGTTCCGGCGTCCCGTCCCTGGAGGCGGCGCTCGGAGACCTGCTCCTGGAACCCGTCCACGCCCCGCTGCGGGCGGTGTTCGACGGTCCCGAGGTCCGGGCGGTCCTCGACCGCGAGGCGAGCGATGCCGACCTCGACATCCTCGAAACACGACTGGCGGCGACGTTGCTGGCGATCGCCGCCGCGACCGGTGTCCCGAGCGACGTGCCCGAGGTCGCGGCCCTGGCCGCGCGGCTGCGATCCCGGACGGAGGCCGGCTTCGCCGCCGACGTCGAGGGGCTCCGGACCCGAGTCGAGCGGGCGACCGCCCTCGGCTGGCTGGTGCTGTCGCGCATCGGCGAGCTGGCACCGGGCGCCGACGTGGCCGCCACGAGCGCGGCCTGGTACGAGGAGCTGCGCCTCGGGCCGGTCGTCGCGGGCGGGCTGCGCGCTGCCGGCCTCGAGGAAGCCGAGGCATGGACGACGGCCGACCGGATCCGCGTCCTGCTGGCGCTCCCCCGGCCATCGTCGAGCAGCGGCCGGTCGGTGGCGGCTCGCGACGAGCGTCTCCTGCGCCGCTGGCTCGCCGACGACCGGGTGCGGACCGCGATCGGGGTCAATACCTGGGAGGGCGCCGAGTGGCTCGACCGCGCGCGCTTCGAGGACACCGTCGCCTGGGCGGCTCGGCTCGACGGGATCGAGACGGGGACAGCGCCGGATGCCGCGTTCGTGCGGCGGATGGCAGCCCGCGCCGAGGCGGCGGGCTATCGGCTGGACCGGCTCCTCGCGACCCCGGCTTCGGGACCGACGACCCGGCCCAAGCGGTCATCTGCGAGCTCGCCGCGTGCGGCGAAACGCCCGCCGCGAGCCTGAGCGACCCTCAGTCGAACAGCGCCCGGCGGAGGATCGCCGTCGGCGGCGCCCCGTGCGACAGGACCGCCTCGAGGTGGTCGCGGTAGCGGAACCCGGGGGTGGTCCCGAAACCGCCGGGCAGGTCGCGCGTCGGCCGCAGGTCGGGATCGCCGGCGGCCCGTCGTCGCGCCTCCAGCTCGATCGCCCACATCTCCATCGAGCCCGCGAAGTAGGTCGACAGCTGGGTCGACGACAGCCGGGCTCGGTCGTACTTGGCCCTGGCCTCGGCCTCCTCCTGGAAGCCCTGGCCGACCATCAGGTCGAGCGCGGCCGCCTCGTCGATGCCGTCGACGTGGATGCGCGCGTCGAGGATCGCGTTGGTGACCGAGCGCAGGTAGAACTTCCAGTGGGTCAGCAGCAGGGCCGGGTCGTCCGCGCCATACCCGACGTCCATCATCACCTGGGTCACGTACACGGCCCAGCCCTCGGCGAAGAGCCCGCTCGCGAACACCGCCCGGGTCAGCGAGGCGGAGCGGTTCGCGTAGACGCCCTGGAGGTAGTGCCCCGGGTTCGCCTCGTGGATGGTCAGCAGGCGAAGCATCCGGCTGTTGTCCTCGCGCAGGTACGACTCGCGGCGCTCCGGCGGCCAGTCGTCGGGCATCGGGGTGATCGCGAAGAACGTGGTCAGGCCACGGTCGAGGGGACCGGGGGCGATGAGCATCGCCCCACCGAAGGCGCGCAGGAACGTCGGCGTCCAGCGGATGTCCATCGGCTCGTCTCCGAGGCCGATGAGGTCGTGCTCGCGACAGAACGCCTCGATCCGATCGTTCTCGGCACGGCAGAACGCAAGGAGGTCGTCGGCCTCGGGATGCTCGGCCGCGATGGCATCGAGCACGCCGCGGACCAGGGCACCGTCGTCGGACGGCCGGTCCACACCGGCACACCAGGTCGGCCACAGGTCGCCGGCCAGCCGAACCATCTCGGCGCGGACCGCATGGAACTCGCGCTGGGCCGCGGTCAGGATGTGCTCCGGCGTGAGCGTCGCCGAGCGCATCGTGTGGCGCATCTTGCGAGCGAACAGCTCGCCTCCCAGGCGAGCCTCGCCGACGCTGGCCGGCAGCACGACCGAGCGCAGGTGCTCCTCGAAGGCGGTGAGCGCGGCCCGTGCCGTGGCGGCGGCGGCATCCAGCCGTGGCCGAACGGCGCGCACCGCATCGTCGTCTGCGGCCGCCTCGGCCGCGGCGATGGTCTCGTCGACCAGCTCGGCGATCCCCGGCAGCTGGGTGAGCGCGGTCTCGGTCTGGAATCTGCCGACCGGTCGGCCGTCGGTCGCGCCGACGAGCGTGGCGCGAGCCCCGTCCAGCAGGTCCGGGATCCCCTCCAGCCGCCCGGCGATGCTCGCCAGCCGCACATCGAGCGGGGCGAACTCGCGCGACAGCAGGAGGAACAGGCCCTCGCCCAGCAGGTACACCCAGGCGAGCGGGTCCCAGCGCTCTTCCTGGAGGACCTCGTCGGCGAACCGATGGGCGGCCAGCGCGTCGAGGACGATGTCCCGGTCGAGCGCGTCCTCCGGGCTGAGCGAGGCCGGGTCGACCGCCTCGAACGCAGCCCGCCAGTGGGCGGCGAAGGCCAGCCGGTCGGCGGCAGCGGTCGGGCCGGCGTCGGGCCAACGGTCGTCGTGGCGGTGGTCACCGATGTCGGTGGAGAACACCGGGTCAGCGGCGGTCGCCGCGTCGAGGAAGGCGGAGGTCAGCTCCGCGAAGGTCGTCATGGGGTCGAGTCTAGCGGCCACCGCGGGCTGAGCCGGCGCTACCATCGCCGGGTGGTCACGCCCGCTGCGCCAGCCCAGACCTGGGTCACGCCCGTCACCCTGACCGGCCGACGGATCCGGATGGAGCCGCTCGCCGAGCACCATCTCGACGATCTCGCGCGGGTGGCCTTCGACGCCGCGGTGTGGCGCTGGACGATCGCCCGCCCCATCGACGATGCGGGGCTGCGGTCGTGGCTGGCGACGGCCCTGGCGAACGCGGCGGCCGGGATCGAGGTCCCGTTCGCGACGGTCCATCTCGAGGAGGAGCGGGCCATCGGCAGCAGCCGGTTCATGACGATCGCGCCGGAGCACCGACGCGTCGAGATCGGCTGGACCTGGGTCGGGACCGCATACCAGCGGACCGGGGCGAACCGCGAGGCCAAGCTGCTGCAGCTGACCCATGCGTTCGACACGCTCGGCGCGGAGCGGGTCGAGTTCAAGACCCACGCCCGGAACCTCGCGTCCCGCGGCGCGCTGCTCGGCATCGGGGCGACGTTCGAGGGCGTCCTGCGCCACCACACGATCATGCCCGACGGCTCGAACCGGGACTCCGCCTTCTACGGCGTGATCGCGCCCGAGTGGCCCGCGGTCAAGGCCAGGCTCGAAGCCAAGCTCGACCGGTGAGCGGGGCGGGACCGATCGACGGGCCGATCACGACCGACGACTACCACACCGCCGGCGAGCCGTTCCGGATCGTGACCGGGGGCGTGCCGGTCCCCGAGGGTCGTGACGTGCCGGCCCGGCGTCGATGGGCGGCGTCGCATCTCGATCCGGTCCGCCGGCTGCTGGTCAACGAGCCGCGGGGCCATGCCGACATGTACGGCTGCTTCGTCACCCCGCCGAACGACGCGGGCGCGGACCTTGGCGTCGTGTTCTTCCACAACGAGGGCTACTCGACGGCCTGCGGCCACGGCACGATCGCGCTCGTGACCTGGGCGATCGACTCGGGACGCGTCGCCGGCCCGGAGGTCGTCGTCGACGTCCCGTCCGGCCGCGTCCGCTGCGTCGCCAGGGTCGACGACGCCGGCCGCGTCGAGCAGGTCCGCTTCTACAACGTCCCCTCATTCGCGCTGGCGCTCGACCTGGAGGTGCCGACGACGCGCGGGTTCGTGACCGTCGACATCGGGTTCGGCGGGGCCTTCTACGGCGTGGTCGACGTCCGGACGCTGGGCCTGGCAGTGGAGCCGGAAGCGCTCCCTGCCCTCATCGCGTTGCAGCGCGAGCTGCGCCCGGCGCTCGAGGCCGCCATCGATGTGACCCATCCGCTCGAGCCGGACCTGCGCGGCATCTACGGCGTCATCTTCTGGGAGCCCGTGGCGGCGCCAGACGGTCGGACCGTCGCCGAGCGCAATGTCACGGTCTTCGCCGACGGCGAGGTCGACCGTTCGCCGTGCGGCTCGGGGACGAGCGCCAGGCTGGCCGTGCTCCATCGCCGCGGCGAGATCGACGTGGGTGCTCCGTTCGTGAATCGCTCCATCGTCGACAGCGTGTTCGCGGCCGGCATCGACGGCACGACCGAGGTCGCCGGGATGCCGGCAGTCACGACCTGGGTCGAGGGCAGCGCCTACCGGACCGGGACCCACCGATTCGAGCTCGATCCGCGGGACGCGCTGGGCGACGGGTTCCTGCTCCGATAGCGACGGCGGGCGGCTATGCTCGACCGACGCACGCGGCGGCGTTGACGCCGACTGGACCGGAGGTCATCGGTGGGCTTCATCATCAGGACGGTCGCGACCGCGATCACCTTCTTCGTCGTCGCCTACTTCCTTCCCCAGATCGACTTCGACGGCAACATCCCAGGACTGCTGGTGCTGGCCGTCATCGCCGGCCTCGTCAACGGCCTGATCAAGCCGATCATCAAGCTGTTCTCGCTGCCGCTGACCGTGATGACCCTCGGGCTGTTCGGGATCGTCATCAACGCCGGGTTGCTGCTGTTCATCGCCTGGCTGTCCGACCTCGTCGGGATCACCTTCACCGTCGGCGGGTTCCCACCGGACTTCGGACTCAGCGCCATCACCGCCGCGTTCATCGGGGCCATCGCGCTGACGATCGTCGGGTCCATCGTCAGCCTGGTGGTGCACGACTGACCCCTGAGCTGGCTGCCGCCCTCCGGGACGTCGCTCGCCGCCGGACCACGCCGATCTACGCGATGGACGCGGTCGCCCTCGACGCGGCGGCCGCGGCGGTCCGTGCGGCGTTCCCGGATCCCATCGTCCGCCAGTACTCGGTCAAGGCCAACGACGTCCCGCTCGTCATCGGCGCGGTCGCGGCGCGCGGCTTCGGCGCGAACGTCGTGTCGCGCGGGGAGTGGGCCGCGGCCACGCGCGCTGGCGTGCCGGACGACCGGATCACCCTCGAGGGCGTGGGCAAGACGAGCGCCGACCTGCGTGCCGCGGTCCGGGCGGCCGCGGCAGGGCATCCGCTGCGCTGGATCGCCATCGAATCGCCCGAGGAGGCCGAGGAGCTGGCATGGCAGGCGGCGCGGGCAGGCGTCCGCCTCGACGTCCTGTACCGGCTCAACCCGGACGTCGCGCCGGAGACGCAGGCCGGGTTGGCGGTCGGGGCCGGGCTGAGCAAGTTCGGGATGGACGAGTCGGCGATCGCCCGGGCGGTCGAGGCCGGCGGCGGTCCGGACGGACCGCTCCGCCCGCGGGGCATCCACCTGCACGTCGGTTCGCAACTCGGCGCGGTCGACGCCTGGCGCGACGCGGTCCGCAAGGGCCTGGCACTGACCGCCCTGTGGCGCGGATCGATCGACTCGTTCGACACGCTCGACATGGGTGGCGGGTTCCCGGTCCTGCCCGAGGGCGACCCGGCGCCAGATGCCGGCCCGGTTCGCGCGCGAGCTGCCCGCGATGCTCGAGGCGATCCCCGCCGACCGGCGGCCGACCCGCCTGGCCATCGAGCCCGGACGAGCGCTCGTCGCGCGCGCCGGCTGGCTGGTGGCCCGCGTGCTGCACGTGCGCGACCGGTCCGGGCCGCAGGTCGTCATCGACGCCGGGATGACCGAGCTCATCCGACCGGCACTGTACGGCGGCCGCCACCCCGTCGTCGCGCTGACGTCCCTCGGGCGTCCGGTCGCGCACGACGTCGCGCGACCCGGCCACGCCGCGCTGGTCGCGACTCGGGTCGAGGGACCGATCTGCGAGTCCACCGACAGCCTCGGAACGCACGACCTGCCGCCGCTTCGGCGTGGCGACCTCGTGGCCATCGCCGATGCCGGCGCCTATGGGGCCAGCCAGGCCTCGCGCTACAACGGCCGGCCGCTCGCCCGGACCGTGCTCGTCGGCGCCTGAGTGATGCGCGACCTGCCATCCTTGCGCGCGATGCGCGCCATCCGGATCGCCCTCGTGCTCGTCGCGCTGCTCACGGTCGTCGGTGCCGGGCGCCGTCGCGGCCGCAGGCCCGCCGTTCCCGTCCCCGCTGCCGGATCAGCGCGTCTACGACACCGCCGACGCCCTGCTGCCGGCCACCCGCGAGCACGCCGAGCAGATCGCGCATGCCATCGCCGCGTCCAGCGGCATCGAGGTCGTCGTCTACACGCAGCAGGCCGACGCGGGTCCGGTCGACGCCGCGTCGACCCGGGAGCACGCGGCGGCGCTGCGCGACGCTTGGCAGGCATCCGCGGGGCAGCAGGACGGGGTGGTGATGCTCGTCGAGCTGGAGCCGGACGGGACGCTCGGGCAGATCGCCATCGACCCGGGGACCGACATCGAAGGCACCATCGACGCCGCGGAGCTCGCCGCGATCGAGGCGGAGGTGGCCGAGTGGGTGGCCAGCGACTCCCTCGACACCGCGGTCATCGTCGGCCTGGCGGAGATCCTCCGCGAGTCCCTCGCCGCCGAAACGACGCCCGGCGTCCCGGCGGTCCCGGACGCCCCGGGTGCGCCCGCCGACGCCCCCGCACCCGGCCCGCCGTTCCCGGATCCCGTCGAAGGGCAGGCGGTCTACGACTTCGCCGGGGTGTTCGACCCGTCGACGATCGCCGATGTCGAGTCGATCGATCGACGCGATCGAGCAGCGGACCGGCGCCGAGGTCGCCGTCTACAGCCAGGTCGTCGACTACGGCGTGACCGAGGACGAGACCGAGGCTCGCGCCCGGGCGCTCATCGACCAATGGGGCATCGGCCGGGCAGGCTTCGACGACGGGCTGGTCATCTTCTTCGACCTCGATCCGTCGCTCGAGCACGGCCAGGTGCAGCTGTACGCGGCGCCCGGCTTCGAGGCGACGTTCCTCGACAACGCCGCGCGCCAGCGGATCTTCGACGAGGACATGCTGCCGCACCTCCAGTCGGCCGACCTCGACGCCGCCCTGGCGGCGGCGATGACCAGGGTCGACGAGGCGGCCACGGCGGAGAACGCCGCGCGACTCCAGGCCGGCCGCCAGGTCAACGCCGTCCTGGGCCTGATCATGGCGCCGGTCGTGTTCATGGGGCTCGCCGGCTGGGCGTTCTTCTCATGGCGGCGCTTCGGCAAGGACCCGGTCTACCTCGACGACCCGTCGATCCTCATGCCGGCCCCGCCGGAGGACCTGACCGCGGCGTCGGGGGCGTTCGTCATCGACGGCGGCACCTCCCGACGGGCGCTCACGACGGCGATGCTCGACCTGGCCTCGCGCGGGCTCATCGCCTTCCGCGAGGAGAAGGGGCTGCTCGGGCTGTCGACCAAGGTCGGCGTGGAGACGCAGCCCGACGCCGGCGACGCGGTCGAGGAGGCGCAGCGGACGCGCAACGCCCGCCGTCCGACCGGGCCGGCGGAGGCCGTGGCGTTGCAGCGGCTGCGCGGCCTCGACGGCACCGAGCACTACATCGAGCCGGACGACCTGCCCAAGTTCGGGGCGGCGGTGGACGACTTCGACCGCGCGCTGGAGAGCCACGTCGTGGCCAAGGGCTGGCTGGTCGAGAAGCCGTCGAAGGTCGTGTCGCGGTGGGTCGGACGCGGGGTCGTCGCGATCATCCTCGGGGTCGTCGCCGATCTTCATCGGGCTCAACATGCCGATCTCCGGGCTCGTGCTCGTCGGTGGCGCGGCCATCGCCGGCGGCGTCGTGATCTGCCTGTTCGCCCAGGGCATGCCGTCGGTGACGATGCCGGGCGCGATGATCCGGGCGATGCTCGCGGCGTATCGGCGGACGCTGCAGAAGACGATGGAGCAGGCTCGCTCGATGCAGCAGGTCGTCGACGGCGCCGGGCCTGTCGTGGCTCGAGACGCCCGACCAGGCCGTCGTGTGGGGCACGGCGCTGGGCCTGCAGCACGAGATCGAGGCGGTGCTCGACCGCTCGATGGAGGATGTCCAGGCCGGCCGCGCCGGGCTGCAGTCGACCTACTTCCCGATCTGGTACCACGGCTCGGATGGTCAGTCCTTCGCGAGCGCCGCGGCGACCGGCAGCGGCGGCTCGATCTTCTCCGGCTCGGCGATGCCCGACCTCGGCGGGATGATGTCGGCGCTGGGGACGATCGGGAACTCGCCCTCGTCGTCCGGCAGCAGCGGTGGCGGCGGGTTCAGCGGCGGCTCATCGGGTGGTGGCGGCGGGGGCGCCGGCGGCGGGTTCTAGATGGACTTCGATGCGCTGACCGCGGCCCTGACGCGGTCCTGCCGTGCGACCGA
Organism: uncultured Chloroflexia bacterium; assembly: GCA_963776925.1. Taxonomy (GTDB): domain Bacteria; phylum Chloroflexota; class Limnocylindria; order Limnocylindrales; family CSP1-4; genus SPCO01. Next base: position 803,420 of record CAVZON010000001.1, read on the forward strand.
GGGCGTCGACGGACTCGTCCTGCTCGGCTCGGCCTCCGCGCGTGCTGCCACCCGTCGCGACGAGTGGTCGGATCACGACGTCTACGTGCTGCTGGCGGACGATCGCGCCGACGAGCTCCGGTCGACGCTGGCGTTCGTGCCCGAGCCGGAGCGGATCGCGGCGCGGGCCCGCGAGAGCCATCTCGGGTTCGCGGTGCTGTACGACGACGGCCACCTGCTGGAGTTCGCGGCGGGCACAGCGGCCGAGCTGGACGTGGTCCGCAGCGGGCAGTTCGAGGTCGTCCACGACACGGCCGACGGCACGCTCGCCGCGATCGCCGACCGGACCAGCCGGCCCGCGGTCGGATCCCGTGACGCCGGCCGACCACACCGCCCTGGCCATCATCAAGCTCATGGTGGGCGTGGGTCGCGCCCGGCGAGGCGAGATCGCCAGCGCCAACCAGTTCATCCACAGCCACGCCCTGACGCACCTGGCGATGGCGATCCGGACCCGCGTGCCGCCGCCCGGCGCGATCCATCGGGACCCGCTGGACCCGGTGCGGCGCCTGGAGCGCGACTACCCGGACCTCGGGGCTCGCCTGGCCGCCGTCCTGGACCAGCCGCTCGAGCCCGCCGCCCGCGGTACCTTCGACCTCCTCCGCACGACACTCGAGCCGGGCTGGCCCGCGTTCCCGACCGCGGCCGCGGATGCCGTGGCGCGGCGCCTCGGCTGGGTCGACTAGCTCGCGCCGAACAGCTCCCGACACGCGTCGAGCCCCTCGATCGTGACCGCGGGTCGCGGTCGGGCGCGCCACTCGTCCAGCGTCATCCGGAACCGCTGCGTCACGCGCGGGACGCCCTCCGGGGCGAGCGACCCGAGCCCGTTCTCGGCGTAGCCGAGCGCCCTGGTCACCCCGAGCGACGCGTGGTTGTCGAGGAACGCCTCGGTCTCGGCGACCTGCGCCCCGAGCCCGTCGAACGCCAGCGACAGCACCGCCGAGCGCATCTCCTTGCCGTAGCCGCGGCCCTGCGTCCCGCTGCCGAGCCACGACCCGGTGCCGATCGTCCGATGCACCGCGTACGACCGCGCGTGCATCCCCTGCATCCCGATCAGCCGCCCGTCGAGGGACGCGGCCAGCCCGAGCTCCCAGGCGTCGGGTGCCCAGGAGGCCCGGTTGCCCCAGTGGTACGTCAGGTAGTTCCGCTCGAACCGCGGGCTCGGGATCGTCGACCAGGCCGACGCCGAAGGGCATCTCCTCCGGCGGGTGGATGCCCTCCAGGGCGAGGTCCATCAGGTCGAGCAGCTCCTCGTCGGTGGGGATGCGCAGGACGAGGTGCTCGGATCGGACGACCAGGCCGAAGAGCGGCCAGGCGTCGGCCAGGCGCGCGCGGACGTCGGGCTCGGGGGCGGCCATGGTCGGCCGACGCTACACTCCGGGCATGGGTGCTGTCGAGACGATGGAAGACTTCTTCGAGAAGCTCAACGGCGGGGACCGCGAGGGTGCGGTCGCGCTGATGGACGAGAAGACCGAGATGCGCGTGCACGTCGGCGACAGCGTGCAGACGCTGCGCGGCGTCGAGCGTGTGGGCGGCTGGTTCCTGCGCGGTGACGCCGGCCTGCGGATGATCCCCGGCGAGATCCGCGACACCGGGACGACCTACGAGGCCGACCTCCTGGTCGTCCGGCCGGGCGCGCCGAGCCAGCACATCGACGCCACGTTCCGCGTCGAGGCCGGCAAGATCACCGCCATCAACATCGCGCCCAGATAGGGCCGCGCCGGCCCGCGCCCGTCAGGGCTCCGGCGTGGCCTCCTCGCCGGCCGGACTGGCCCCGCCGTCGACCTCGTCCGTCGGCGGCACCGGGATGATGATCTGGTCCCCGACCGCGATCTGATCCGGGTCCTCGATGGTCTCGGTATTGGCGGCCAGCAGCTCATCGAGCGTCAGGTCGTGCTCGCGAGCGATCTTCGAGAGCGTGTCGCCTTCCTGGATGACGTAGGTCTGCGGCGTCGGCGCAGGGACCGGCGTCGGCTCCGGCGTGGCGGTCGCGACCGGCCGTGACGCGGACGGGCTCGGCGTCGCCGTGTCGTCGCCACCGATGCCGAACATCGCCGGCAGGAAGAACACCGCGACCGCCGCGAGCGCCAGGGCGCCGGCGAGGACCGCGACCCGAGGGATCGCCGGCAGCGAGCCGCCACCGCGGATCTGGGGATACGCCTCGGCGCGCCGAGCGCGCTCCCACACCGGCCCGTCGTGCGCCTGGACGGTGTCGCGTTGGGGCGGCCGGGTCGTCGAGTCCTTGGGCCGGGTCGAGCTGACGCTGGGTCGCTTGCCGGGCTTGGCCGGCTCGGTGACGGAGCGGGCATACGCCGCCATGTCCGCATCACGCTCCGAGACCCGCATGGCGTCCAGCTGCTCGTCCGGCGTGGCCCTCGTCGAGGCCGCGGCGGCACCGCCGACGAGCCCGGCCAGCTCGGGGTGCGGACCGCTCGACTTCGGGTCGGCGACGCTGCCGCCGCTGGCCAGCCGATCGGCGGCGCTGCCGGCCAGGCCGGAGCCCTCGCCCGGGTGGTCAGGAAGTCCGGCGCCGTGGCCCCGCCGCTGGGCGCGGCTGCACGCGGCGATGCGGCGGCTGCAGCCCCGGCCGCCGCCGACCCGGCACCAGGTGCCCATGGCGGCGGCGCCGCCCAGTCGCGCGGGGGATTGCGGCGCACCGGCGGATCCATGGATCCCGGCGATCCATCCTGGCCGTCGAGGTCCCCATCCGCGCCGTCGCTGTCACCGGGATGGCGGGACCACTCCTCGGCTTCGCCGGCAGCGGATCCGGCCGCAGCGGCCCCGGCGGCCGCCGCGGCGCCGGCGGCGGCATCGGTCGCCCGCGCCTGCGCCGCCTCGCGTCGCGCCCAGGTCTGGAACACCGGGCACACCGGAAAGGCGCTCGACAGGCAGTACGCCTCCTGGTGCGCCACGGCCCGCGGCGCAGGCTCGGCCTCGGCGAAACAGCGGTGGCGGTGATCCGGCCGGTCGGCGCGCGAGTCGCGGTCGTCCTCGAACGCGACGAAGGGGCAGGCCGGGGACGCGTCCGCGCTGGGCAGCCCTCGCTCGGTCATCGCCGCGATGATACCCGCGGCACGGCCGTCGGTCTCCGCGATGCGCGTTTGACACGCCCCCGTGCGGCTCGGACACTCAGGTGCATCCACCGAGACGATAGGGTGTGACCCTCGACCCAGAAAGAAGGAGTCCCATGTCTCGCCTGACCCGCTGGCTTGCGCCCGACGACCACCGCCCTTGCCCATTGCGACCTGCCGTGCGGCGTGTACGACCCGGAGCAGGCGCGCATCGAGGCCGAGTCCTGCCACCGCATCATCGAGAAGTACGCGGCCAACGAGGACGCGACCTTCCGGACGCGGGCGATCGCCATCAAGGAGAAGCAGGCCGACCTGGTCAAGCACCACCTCGACGTCCTGTGGCACGACTACTTCAAGCCGGAGCACCTCGAGGCCGTGCCGAACCTGCACGAGCTGTTCTGGAACGCGAACAAGCAGGTCTCCAAGGTGAAGGCGAGCACCGACGCTGCCGACTCCAAGAAGCTGCTCGACATGATCGACGAGATCGACGCCGCCTGGAAGAAGACCGGTGGCGAGGAGAAGACGCGGGTCGCCGGCCGACCGAGCTGACCGACGACTAGCCACATGCGCTTCCTGGGGCCCCGCCGGACGGCGGGGCCTCGTCGTACCGAGTCGCTGCGCCATCGACTGCGTGGCCCGTGGCGGCTGGCCATCCGCCAGGCGAGCATGGAGCCGACCCTGACCGAGGGCGACTGGCTGCTCGTCGACCCGACCACCACGCGCTGGCCGCGGTCGCGGGTCGATCGTCGCGTTCCTGGAGCCGGATACCGGCGCGCTCGCGGTCAAGCGCGTGGCCGCCGGTCCCGGGCGACGGGTGCCGTTCGCCGAGGGCTACCTCGAGCTGGCCGACGACGAGGCCTGGCTGACTGGCCGACGCGTCGCCGGAGACGACGGCCGAGGCCGAGCTCGGGCCGCCACGCGACTCCGAGCGCTACGGGCCGGTGCCCGTCGCGATGCTCGTCGGGCGGGTCTGGTTCCGCTACGCGCCGCTTGCGCCGGATCGGGCCGGTCAGGCGACCGCCACCGGTGCCGCCAGGCTGAGGCCGGCCGCCAGGACGTCCTCCGCGAAGGCGGCCTGCGCCTCCTCGGTCGGCGACCAGCGCGTCGGGAACGCGACGAGCCGGTCGAGCCCGGCCTCCGCCAACGCCGCGAGATGGTCGATCCGCCGCTGGCCCGGTCGTCGCACGGCCTCGTCGAAGGTGTAGAGCGAGAAGCGCAGCGTCGCCGGGTCGCGACCCTCGGCCTCGCACCGTGCCCGGACCTCGGCGATGCGCTCGGCGACCTGCGGCGGCTCGATCATCACGAAGTTCAGCTCGTCGGCGAAGCGGATCGCGAGGCCGGCCGTCCGGTCCCGGCCATTGCCGCCGACGATGATCGGGATGCGCGGCTGCTGGAGCCCGCGCGGCTCATTGATCGCGTCGCGTCACGCTGGCGTGCTCGCCCGCGTACGTCGCGCGACCCGGCTCGAACATCCGGGTGATGACCTCGAGATGGTCACCGAAGACGTCGATCCGCTCGCCGATCGGCGGGAAGCCGTAGCCGTAGGCCAGCCACTCGTCTTCCTTCCAGCCGGCCCCGATGCCGAGCTCGAAGCGGCCGCCGGTGATGACGTCGATCGTCGAGGCCATCTTGGCCGTCACGCCCGGGTTGCGGAAGCCGGTGCACACGACCATGTGCCCGAGCCGGACGCGCTCGGTCGCCATGGCCATCGCGGTGAGCAGGTGAACGACTCGAAGGTGATCTCGTCGGTCGGATCGGGCACGGTGTGGAAGTGGTCGAACACCCACAGCGACTCGAATCCGAGCGCCTCCGCCTGACGGGTCAGGGCTCATCGTGCGCGCCCAGGCCTCGGCCGGGTCCCAGCCGTCGTACTCGCCCTTCCAGCCCTGCGGGATCAACAACCCGACCTGCATCCAGACCTCCCGATCGTGCGTGCGGAGCGTCCATGGTGCCGCAGTCGGGCGGATGTCGCGCCGGGCGGGTCGTTCGGCCGGTCGCGGCCGGGCCGTGCCTATGCTGCCGGCATGGACGTCATCGACTTCGACCCGACCGCGCCGCTGCCCGGTCCGCCGGACCCGTGGGCGGGCACCGACACACCGAGCCGCCGCGACGGACCGCCGTTCCACATGACCGACATGATCGCGGCCGAGCCGTGCGGTCGCCGAACGGATCCTCGGCCGCCGGCGCGGCACCCGGCAGCGACGGCTGCGGCGCTCGCGGACGCCGTCCGCGCGGCACTGGATGCCGGCGACCCGGTCGTCGTGACCGGCTGCGGGACGTCCGAGCACGGCGCGCTGGCCGTCGCCGAGATCCTGCGCGAGGCGACCGGATCGAGCGGCGCATCGCCAGCGCCCAGGCCTTCGAGCTGTCGCTGGATCCGCCGTCCGACGGCCTCGTCATCGGCATCTCGCACGAGGGCGGGACGACGGCCACGAACGCGGCGCTGCGGCGCCGCCCGGGAAGCCGGTGCGTCGACCGCGCTCATCACCGTCACCCGGCGCTCCCCGGGCGCCGCCCTGGCCGACGTCGTCGTCGAGACCGACGAGCTGGACCAGAGCTGGTGCCACACGGTCGGCTACCTGAGCCCGATCGCGGCGGCCGCGGCGGTGGCCGGCGCACCTGACCGGGCCCCGGTCGACGCGCCGGCCAGGTCGCGCGGACTCGTCGCGGCCGGGACGGCCGGCGAGGCCGCGTCGCCGGGCACCGAGATCGCCGACGGCCTCGCCGGCGTGCGACCGCCTGCTCGTGGTCGCGTCGGGAGCGGATCGCGTCGGCCGGCCGCGAGCTCACGCTCAAGGTCGAGGAGGGCGCCTGGCTCCCGGCCGCCTACCGCGACCTCGAGACGTTCCTGCACGGCCATCTCGCCGCGACCGGACCGTCGACGGGGCTCGTGGCCGATCGCCACGGATCGACGCGCCGCCGGCGGAACGGCCGGGCGACTGGCCGGGGCCCTGCGCGGCGGCGCGCGTCGATCGGGATGCCGACGGCCGCGATCGTCTCGCGCTCGATCGGCGCGGCGGTGCCGTCGGACCTGACCTCGGCCGGGCGGATCGTCGTGCCGGAGGCCCCGGCCGGCGTGCCGGCCGCGATCGCGGCGCTCCTGCTCGACCGCGACGCCGCTCCAGACGCTGACCGAGCGGCTGGCCCGCGCCCGTGGCATCGACCCCGACCCGATCCACCGCGGACGTCGACGTCTACCGCGAGGCGGCGGACGCCGCCGGCCTGATCCGCGCCGGCCGGGTCAGGCCCGCCCGACGAGCTCCTCGCCCATGAGGTCGACATGTCGAGGTCCCACGGGCAGGAAGTCCTGGAGCATGATCCGCTCCATGCCCGGCCTCGGCGAACCGGCGTCGAGCTGCGCGCGCGCCTCGTCCGGCGTGCCGTAGACCCAGCGCTCGCGCCGCTCCTCGAGCCACGCCTCGCCGTCCTCGAGCATCGGCCCGAAGGCGGCCAGCAGCGCCTGCTCGCGGGCACGCACCTCGTCCGGTCCGGCCGACGAGCACGCCGGCCATCGTCGAGCGGGCCAGCGTCGACGGGTCGCGCCCGATCGCGCGCGCACGCCGCGTCGAGCTCGGCAGACCGACCTCGCGCCGCCTTGTCCGGCGACGACGACGACAGGTTGAACTCGTCGGCGTAGCGGGCCGCGAGCCGGTAGGACCGCGGCGAGCCCTGCCCGCCGACGATGATCCGGGGCCGCGCGCCGCCGACCGGCGTCCGCGGCCGCCCGGGCACGTCGACCGGGTCGCGGCCGGAACAGCGCGTCCGTCGATCCGTGATGCCGGTCACGCCCGTCGTACGACCAGCCGTCCGGCTCGCCCCACAGCCCGTGGAGGATCGCCAGCTGGTCCTCCATCAGGTCGGCGCGCTCCTTGATCGGCGGGAAGGCGAGCCCGAGCTGGCGGTGCTCGATCGTCGTTCCAGCCGGCGCCGACCCCGACCTCGATCCGGCCGCCGCTCATCTCGTCGACCGTCGTCGACGACCTTGGCGAACGTGCCGGGATGGCGGAACGTGACCGGCGAGACGAGCACGCCGAGCCCGATCCGCTCCGTCTCCCGGGCCAGGCCGGCGATGACCGTCCAGGCGTCGGTCGTGGGCTGGCCGGCCTCGCCCGGGAAGCTCGCGAAGTGGTCGGACCGGAAGAACGCGTCGAAGCCGTTGCGCCTCGGCGCGCTTGGCGATCGCCAGCTGGTCGGCGTAGCTCATCCCCTGCTGGGGCTCGGTCATGAGGACGAAGCGCATCTCGACTCCTGCACGTGCGATGGACCATCCGTCTTGACACGATGGTTCATCGGAGTATGATAGTTCACGTGACACGAAGTATCGAACCGATCGCAGCCGCCCAGCGCGCGACCTCGCCGCTCGATGGCCCGGCCCCGGACGACGACCCGACCGAGCGCATCATCGCCGACTTTCGGGCGACGATCGTGGCGATGAAGTGCGCCATGAGCGAGCGCCTGGTCCGGCTCGGCATCAGCATGGCGCAGCTGAACATCCTGTACACGCTCCAGCGGCACCGGCGAGATGCCGATGAGCCGGCTGGCGGACGTCCTCAACGTCTCGGTCTCGAACGCGACCGGCCTCGTCGACCGGATCGAGGAGCGCGGGTTCATCGAGCGCACGCGCGTCCCGGAGGACCGCCGGGTCGTGCTCGTCCGCATCACCGACGGCCGGCGAGCGGATGCTCGAGGAGATCGATGCGCTGACCGACGAGCTGATGCGCGACGGTGCTCGGCCGCCTCGATCCGACGCAGCTGCAGGTCGTCGCCAGGCGGTCGCCGACCTGCGGAGCGTCGCTCGAGACGACCGTCGAGTGCCCGCCGGGATCGCCATGCCGCGTCCACACCCGCTCCACGATCCCGTAGACCATCGCCACCGTCCGCGAACCCGGCCCGCGAGGCCCACGGACCCGCCCAAGCCCCAAGGAGGACCTCGACCCGTCATGGAAGCCTTTCCCGACCGAGCCACGACGACTACACCCCGTCGCTCGAGGAGGACCCGGCCCTCGGCCTGAGCCACCGCGCGAAGATGGAGGTCCTCTTCGCGGTCATGCTCGGCCTGTTCCTCGGCGCGCTCGACCAGACCATCGTCGGTCCGGCCCTGCCGACCATCGTCACCCAGCTAGTCGGCAACGACTACTACGTCTGGGCGATCACCATCTACCTGCTCACGAGCACGATCAGCGTCCCGTTCTGGGGCAAGCTGTCCGACATCTACGGCCGCAAGCCGATCTTCATGATCGGCATCGTCATCTTCCTGGTCGGCTCGGCGCTGTCCGGCCTGAGCCAGAACATGGGCATGCTCATCCTCTTCCGAGGCATCCAGGGCATCGGCGCCGGCTCACTGTTCCCGGTCGCGCTGGCGATCATCGGCGACCTGTTCACGCCGCAGGAGCGCGGCAAGTACCAGGGCCTGTTCGGGGCCGTCTTCGGCATCGCCTTCGTGGTCGGCCCGCTCATCGGCGGGTTCCTGACCGAGAACTTCGGCTGGCACTGGATCTTCTACGTCAACATCCCGATCGGCATCGTCGCCCTGATCGTCATCCAGCGGCTGCTGCCGACGGTCAAGACCGCGACGCGGCGACACGCAACTTCGACCTCCTCGGCGGGGCGATCTTCACGGTCGCGATCGGCGTTCCTGCTGGTCGGCCTGACCAACAAGCAGTTCGGCGACGTGGACCGACCCGACCGTCGGCGGCTTCATCCTCATCGGCATCATCGGCATCGCTGCTGTTCCTGCTCGCCGAGTCGCGGGCCAAGGAGCCGATCGTCCCGCTCGACCTGTGGACGGAACCGGACCTACTCGGCGTCGATGGTCTCGACCTTCTTCGCGGCCTTCGCCTTCTTCGGCGCGATCGTCTTCCTGCCGCGCTGGTTCCAGGTCGTCGAGGGCTTCTCGCCGACGGACTCGGGCCTGGCCGCCCTGCCGCTCATGGTCGGCCTCATCTTCAGCTCCATCGTGTCCGGCCTGATCGTGTCGCGGACCGGCCGCTACAAGTGGCTGCTCGTCGGCGCGATCGCCCTCATGGGCCTCGGCGACGCTGTTCATGACCCAGCTGACCAAGGACACGCCGGTGCCGGTCGTGTGGCTGTGGATGTTCATCGTCGGCCTCGGCGTCGGCCCGACCTTCTCGGTCTTCACGATCGTCATCCAGAACGCCGTGCCGTTCCGCCAGCTCGGCGTGGCGACCTCGAACCTGACGTTCTTCCGCCAGATCGGCGGCACGATCGCGCTGGCCTTCGTCGGCACGATCTTCGCCGACGTCGTTCCAGGAGCAGCTCGCGCCGCAGATGCTCGCCGCCGGCGTGCCGCCGCAGGTCCTCGGCGGGTTCGCCCAGGCGATGGGCCGGGCGCGTTCGACTTCAACCAGCTGACCGGCGTCGGCGACCTCGGGCCAGATCATCGTCGCCGGCGCTGCCATCGGCCGCGGACGCCGTTCATCGACCAGCCATGGTCGAGGGCATCCACGCGGCGTTCAGCCTCGCCACCGCCCAGACCTTCTGGCTCGGCGTCGTCGGCTCGGTCGTCGCGGCCGTCGCGGCGGTCGCGATCAAGGAGATCCCGCTCCGCGCCACCAACGACGCGCCGGTCCCGACCACGTCGGCGGCCGCGGGCACGACCCCGGTCGACGGCAGGCGTCCCAGGCGCCCGGGCACCCGCCGGCGCCGACGGTCGACTGACGCCGTCGTCCACCGCGCTCCTCCACCCGCCCGTCCCGATGGTCCCATCGGGGCCGTGCGTCGGCGCTAGCATTCCGGCGACATGCCGTTGACCGACCTGCCCCGTTCCCGCCCCGCCTCCTGGCGCCCGGCGTCGACCGCGATGCGCCGGATTCCGGGCCGTCCTCGACGCCGCGCGCCCTGCCGCCGGGCACGCTGCGGCGGGTGACCGTCGGCGAGCTCGACGTCCTGCTCGCCCACACGCGACCGCGGGCATCGTCGCGACCGACGACCGCTGCCCGCACATGACCGCGCCGCTGTCGATCGGCGAGCTCGACGGCTGCATCGTGGCCTGCCCGCTCCACGAGGGCCGGTTCGACCTGTGCTCCGGCGATCCCGCCCAGATGCCGACGACCGGCGGGCTCGACCCCGACGGCGTCTACCACCCGACCTGGTCGCCGGCCGGCCGCGACCCCAAGGTCGACCCGCCCGGCAAGAAGGCCGAGGCGCGGCGGCTGACCCGCGTCCGGCGGTTCCGCTACTACCCGGTCCGCATCAGCGACGGCGCCATCGAGGTCGCCGCTGCCGCGCGGACTGACGCGGCCGGTCAGCTCTCGGCCGCTCCGTCGCGCGCCGGCCGGTGGCTCGGACCTCGCGCCTGCGTCGATCGGCCTGCGTGTCCGGCGCGACCTCGGCGGCCGTGTCCCGTCGCTTCGGTGACGTAGCGTGTCGATGATCGTCGCACGCCTCGGCCGGGTCGTCGGTGAGCGCGCAGCAGGTCGACGTCGGCGGGTGCGATCGCCGCCTCCGCGACGAGCGGGCCGCGGATCCAGTCGATGAGCCCGGCCCAGTAGTCGGTGCCGATCAGGATCACCGGGAAGTCCTGGACCTTCTGGTCTGGATGAGGGTCAGCGCCTCGAACAGCTCGTCGAGCGTCCCGAAGCCGCCGGGGAAGATGACGAACGCGTCGGCGTACTTCACGAACATGACCTTGCGCGCGAAGAAGTAGCGGAACTCGACGCCGAGGTCGACGTACGGGTTGAGGCCCTGCTCCATGCGGCAGCTCGATGTTGCAGCCGACCGACAGGCCGCCGCCCTCCTGGCAGCCGCGGTTGGCGGCCTCCATGATCCCCGGCCCGCCGCCGGTGATGACCGCGTAGCCGGCCTCGGCCAGCGAGCTCGCCGAGCGTCCGGGCGTGCCGGTACATCGGGTGGCTCGGCTTGCGTCCGCGCCGAGCCGAACACGCTGACCGCCGGACCGACCGCGGCGAGCGCATCGAAGCCCTCGACGAACTCGGCCAGGATCCGCAGGGCGCGCCACGGGTCGGTGTCGAGGAACTCGGGCCGGGTCGGTCGCTCGCAGGAGCGCCTCGTCCTCGGTCCGCGCGGGCGCGCTGGACCGCCGGGATGCGGCGGCTGTCGCGTCGGATCGGCGAGGCGGCCGCTGGCGGCGTCGATCAGGCACGGGGCGTAGGATGCCACCCGGACCATCACGCGGAGGGATCGATGCGCGGACGGATGCTGGCAGCGGTGTTGCTCGGCGTCGTCGGGCTGGTGCTGGATCGGCCCAGGGACTCGGCCTCCTGCCGGGCAGCGGCTTCATGGACGGCGACGTCACGCTGGGCGGTCATCGGCGCGGTCCTGCGTCGTCGCCGGGATCGCGCTCGGGATCAGCGCCTGGCGCCGCCGCCGCCGGCCCGGAGGCTTGAGCCAGGCGGCCCACGTCGCCTCGGCCGTGCCGGCGGTCACCTCGTTGCCGTGGCGGACGAGCGGCAGCGCGGAGCAGCCGGTGGTCGGCGAGCAGCCGGTCGACGATCCCGGCGTCGTCCAGGCTGCAGGTGAGCCAGGCCGGCGTCGCGATAGGCCCGCGACGTCTCGTCGAGCAGCGCCCGCGCCCCGAGCCGGTCGACGAACCGACGCAGCTCGCCGGCGCGATCGGCCGCTTGCGCAGGTCGACCTGGTGGACCACGATCCGACGCTCGCGGAAGAAGCGCTGCGCCGCGCGTGTCGGCCGACGAGTCGCTGAAGCCGAAGACCTGGATGTCCGGCATCTTCCTCGTCGGGGTCTTGCCGAGCGGTGCCGGCATCAGGCGACAGGCTCCAGCACGAACAGCGGGATCGGGCGGTCGGTGCGCTCGCGATACACCTGGTACCCCGGGTAGGCCGCCGTCACGACCGCCCACAGCCGATCCCAATCCGCGCCGCTCGCCTCGCGGGCGCGGATACGCGACCGAGCGACCGGCGTGCTCCACCGTCACGAGCCCGTCCGCACGCAGGTTGTGGACCCACGCCGGCATCTGCTCCTTCCCGGCATTCGAGGCGATGAGGATCCAGGTGTCGCCCTCGCGCACGGCCCCGAGCGGGATCGAGCGGTCGGCGCCGGTGCGCCGGCCGCGCATCCGGACCAGGATCATGTCCATGCCCAGCGCCCGGCCGACCGGCCCACGCCCGCCGGTCAGGGCGAACAGGCGGCGATGGATCGGATGGAACCATGGGTGGGTCAGGACCAGGCCGATGGCGAGGTAGACGCGACGCGGCAGGACGGTGGCCACGCCCGATAGCGTAGTCGTCGGCCCGGGTACCATCGAGGCACAGGAGGTGTCCGCGTGACGGTCTGGTTCACGGTCAAGCTCGACGATCGCACCGGGGTCGCTGGCGCGGGTCGCGACGGCCCTCGCCGAGCGCGGCGTCAACATCACCGGCATCGTCGGCGTCGCCGAGGACACCGATGGCGCGCTGATGCTCACGACCTCCGATGCGGCCGCCACCCGCGAGGCGTTCGCAGGGCCTGGCGCTGGCCTTCGAGGAGCACGACCCGACCGGCGGGCTGGAGCCCGAGTCGATGACCGTCGGCGACCTGCGACCGGGCGCGGCCGGCCGCGGCTCCTCGGCTAGCCGCGCCCGACCCGACGCCGAGATGCCCGTCGCGCGCGACCGACGCGGTCGCCATCCGCTTCGACGTCGTCGACCGGGCCGAGGCGATCTCGGCGATCACCGCGGCGACCGCGGCGCTCGGCGGCCGGATCCGGACGCTGGCCACGGTCCGTCCGATCGAGGGCGACGCCGCCGCTGGTCGAGATCGAGCTCGAGGTCGAGGGCGTCACCGAGGACGCGCTGGTCGAGGCGCTCGAGGCGCTCGAGGACGTCCGGACCGATCCATCGGACGCAGGCGCTCGGGACGCATCTTCGGCAAGCGGATCATCGTCGTCGGCGGCGGGGCGCAGGTCGCCCAGGTCGCGCTCGGCGCGGTCAGCGAGGCGGACCGGCACAACCTGCGCGGCGAGCGGATCTCGGTCGACACCATCCCGCTCGTCGGCGAGCCGGCCATCGCCGCGGCCGTCCGAGCCGTCGCCGACCTGCCGCGTGCCCGGCTGCTCGTCCTGGCCGGCTCGATCATGGGCGGCGACATCAGCGTGGCCGCCGAGGAGCTGCGCGCCGTCGGCATCCCGATCATCGCCCTGAACATGGTCGGCTCGATCACCGACCACGTGGACCTCGTCGTCGAGCGACCCGGTCCAGGCCGGGACGATGGCCGTCATGGCCGTCGCCGACACGGCCACGTTCGACCTGGAGCGCCAGCGCGGCCGCCGCTACTGAGCCGGGCGGCGACCCGCAGCGAGCTAGCTGACCTCGAACGTCCCGGTCATGCTCGGGTGGATGTTGCAGTGGAACGGATAGGTCCCGGCCGCCGAGAACGTGCATGCCGGCGGTCGCGCCGCCGGTGATCGGGCCGGTGTCACAGGTACCGTCGTCGAGCGTCACGGTGTGGCTGACGCTGTCCTCGTTGGTGAACGTCACGGTCTGGCCGGCCGTGAGCGCGACCGGGCTCGGGGCGAAGGCGTTGCCCTGGATCGTGCCGGCGACTTCGCCGGTCGCGCTGGCGACCGAACATGGCCCGGAGCCACCGCCACCCGCGTTCACCGGCGCCTCCGAGGGCGGCGTGCTCCCGCCATCGCCGCTCGCTCCGCACGCCGCGAGCGCCAGCATCAGCCCGGCCGCGACCGCAGCCACACGCATCTGCCGCATCGTCAGGTCCTCCCCTGTCGCCGGGATGTGGTGGGCCCCGGCCGTGGACACGATACGCTTGGTCGATGCGCATCGCGACCTGGAACGTCAACTCGCTGAAGGCCCGCCAGGAGGCGGTCGAGATCTGGCTGGACGCGGGCCAAGCCCGACATCCTGCTGATGCAGGAGACCAAGCTCGGCGACACCGACGCGCCGGTGATGGCCTTCGCGATGGCCGGCTACCAGCTCGTCCATCACGGGGAGGGGCGCTGGAACGGCGTGGCGATCGCCGCACGGGACGGCCTGGCCATCGACGACGTCGTCACGAACTTCGGCGACGGGCCGGTCCGCGACTCCGGGCCGGGCGGGCTGGCCGCCGACGCCGGCGAGGACGACTTCGACCCGTTCGACGAGGCACGCATGGTCGCCGCCACGGTCGACGGGCTGCGGCTGGTCTGCGTCTACGCCCCCAACGGCCGGGTCGTCGGCTCGCCGTTCTACGCCGGCAAGCTGGCCTGGTTCGAGCGCCTCGGGCGCTGGATCGACGACGAGATCGCGGCCGGCCGTGGCGATGCCCTCATCGTGGCCGGCGACTACAACGTCGCCCCGACCGACCAGGACGTGTGGGATCCGAAGGCCGCCCATGGCGGCACGCACGTCTCGGAGGCGGAGCGCGCGGCCGTCCAGGCCCTCGTCGATCGCGGCCTGGCCGACGGCTATCGGCTCCGCCACGACGAGCCGGGCCGCTTCTCGTGGTGGGACTACCGGGCGGGCATGTTCCACAAGAACTTCGGGATGCGCATCGACCTGCTGCTCGTCGGCGCTGCGGTGGCCGGCCGCATCGTCGACGCCGAGATCGACCGCCAGGCGCGCAAAGGGCCCAAGCCGATCCCGTCCGACCACGCGCCCGTGACCATCGACCTCGACGAGCCGGGCTCGCCGATCGACCCCGACTGGGCCGGCGCCCTGGCTCGCATCGCCAAGCGGTCGCGCTGATCGGGTGCTCGCCCGCGTCGTCGGCCTGGGCGACCTGCCCGCCGACTTCCGACGGCTGTGGACGGCGACCCTCGCGTCCAACCTGGCCGACGGCATCACGGCGGTCACGTTCGCGCTGGCCGCGGTCTCGCTGACGACCGACGCGTTCCTCGTCGCCGCGGTGTCGGTCGCGGCCGGGATCCCGCCGGTGCTCACCGCGCTCCATGCCGGCGCGATCGCCGATCGGGTCGACCGACGCCGGCTGATGGTGAGCGTCCAGGTGCTGCGCATCCTCGTGATCGGCGGCCTGGCAGTCGCGACCGCGGCGGGCCTGCTGAGCCTGCCCGTCCTCATCGTCGCCGCGTTCGTCCTGTCGATCGGCCAGACCTTCTACGACACGACCTCGCAGGCCATCGTCCCGATGGTCGCCGGATCGGCCGTGCTGACCCGTGCCAACAGCCGGCTGTTCGCGGCCGAGACCCTGACCGATACCTTCCTCGGCCCCCCGCTCGGCGGCGCCCTCGTGACCGTCGGGATCGCCCTGGCCTGGGGCGGGGCGACGCTCGGCTACCTGGTCGCGCTGTTCGGCATGACGTTGCTCCGCGGGACGTTCCGGGTCGACCGCAGTGGATCGTCGCAGACGATGCGCGAGGACATCGTCGAGGGGCTGCGCTGGCTGTTCGGGCATCCGCTGCAGCGCACGCTGTCGCTGATGGTCGCCTGCGGGGCGTTCTCCGGGGCGGCCGTGTTCTCGGTCTTCGTGCTGTACGCCGTGGCGCCGGGTCCGATGGGCCTGTCCGAGTTCGAGTTCGGCCTGCTCCTGACCGCGATGGGTGCCGGGAGCCTGGTCGGGACGGCCATCGTCGAGCCGGTCGAGCGGAGGTTGGGCATCGCCAGGACGCTGCTCGTCAGTCAGGTGGCGTTCGCCGTCGCCTTCCTGGTGCCGGCCCTGACCGCGAACGTGCCGGCGATCACCATGGCGTTCGTGCTGAGCGGGGTCGCGACGATGACCTGGAACGTGACCAACGTCTCGCTCCGCCAGCGGTTCATCCCCGGCAACCTGTACGGTCGGGTGCACGCCGGCCATCGACTGCTCAATCGTGGCGCCGCCCTCGCCGGCGGGATCGTCGGTGGGCTGATCGGCGGCCTGGTCGGGCTGCCGGCCGTGTTCGTCGTCGCGGCGCTGGTCGTGTTCGCGTCGGGGCTCGGCGGGCTGGTCGTCAACGACCGCAACGTCGCGGCGGCACTGGCGGCCGCCGAGCCGGGCTGACCGACCTACCCGGCCAGGTCGAGGCGGACCGCGATCGCCGCGGCTTCGGTCCGGCTGGTCACCCCGAGCTTGCCCAGGATGTTGGACACGTGGACGCCCGCGGTGCTCTCGCTGATGAACAGCTCCGTCCCGATCTGGCGGTTGGTGTAGCCCCGCGCGACGAGCGTCAGGACGGCGCGCTCGCGCTCGGTCAGCCCGAACGGATCGGCGTCGGCCTCGACGACCGGCGTGGGCGCGTCGGCCTCCAGGCTCATCCGGCTGCGCGTCGCGAGCGACCGACAGGCGTCGACGATGGGCGTCGCGCCGAGACTCGACGCGATCCGGTAGGCGTCGCTGAGCGATGTCTGGGCGAGGGCCCGGTCTCCGCCGGCCGCCGCGGCCTCCGCGGCACGCCAGCCGGCGTACGCAGCCAGCGGGGGACGGCCGATGGCCGACCATTCCACGGCCACGCGCCGCCACGACGTGGCGTCGTCCGCGCCCATCGCCCGTGCCACCTCGGCGGTCGTCGTGGCGACCTCGGCGTCGGCCTCGCGCCGCGCCGGCCCGTCGGCCGGCCACGCGGCGAGGAGGTCGGGCAGTCCCGCGACCAGCTCGGCGGCCCGTGACGCCGCCTCGGTCCGCGGTCTCCGGACGCCGCCGGGCCCGCTCGAGCGTGGCGAGGTCGGCCGCCGCCCGCACGCCGAGACGGATGAGTCGGAGCGTCGGCCAGCGTCCACTCGACACCCGCCAGCTGGAGGAGCCCCGCATCGGCCGCCTGGAGGGCTTCGGCCGGACGACCCGCCGAGAGCTCATGCTCGATCCGGGCGACCCAGTACGGGCCGTGGAACTGGGACTCGACGGGGGTGTCGCGGAGGAGGTCCCACAGTTCGTCGAGGGCGGCCGCCGCGCTGGGGTCACCCGTCCCGACGAGCAGCTGGACATGCCGGCCGAGCTCGTAGCGGCGGGTCTGCGGGCTGGTGTACTCGTGGACGAACGGGTCGTCCATGTACCGCCGGGCGTCGTCCCAGCGGCCGATCTCGACCGAGGTGAGGACCGCATCGGCACGGACGAACCGTCCGTACGTGCTGGACGCCCCGGCCTCCGTCACGGCCCGCAGTCCCGCCTCCAGGACGTCGAGGCCCATCTCCGGACGGCCGCACCGGATGAACCCCTCGGCGCGGTTGATGTGGCACCGCCCCAGGTCGTCCGGGTCCACGGGTCTCCAGCGCGATGGCCAGGGCGATCGCGGACTCTGCCTCCGATTCCGCGCACTGCCACGTCGCGGACAGCGCGAGGCCCTTCGTCGCGCGGGCGTGACCCTCGATCGGGCGCGCGCCGGTGGCGACCGCGAGGTCGATGGCCGCGTCGGCGACCTCGATCGACTCCCCCAGCCGGTCCGTCAGCATGAGCAGCTTGGCGTGGCCGGCCAGGACCCTGGCCCGTTCGGGCGTCCGGGAGTCGCTCGGCATCGTGGCCACGGCCCGCTCTGACATCGGGATGGCCTCCTCGGTCAGCCCGTGGTGCCACAGCGCCTGGGAGAGCTGCGCGAGCAGGACGGAGGCCCGGACCGGATCGACCGCCGGGTCGATCGCCTCGGCCGCCTCGCGACGCCAGGCGACGGCCTGGCGAGCGTCGCCCATCAGCCAGGCGGCCTGCGCGGCCCGGGTCAGGAGCGTCACGCGATCCATCCCGGCCACCGCCTCCGGGTCCTCGGCCGCTGCCCAGCCATCGATGGCCCGTTCGAACTGGCGACGTGCCTCGGCGAAGGCGAACATGTCCGCGGCGGCGGATCCGGCCCGGACCGATGCCTCGAAGGCCGGCCCGGACTCGTGCGCTGCGGACCAGTGCGCCGCGAGCGTCGACCAGTGGGCCGCCGCGTCCGCGCCGGAACCGGCCGGTCGAGCGGCCAGCGCCTCGGCCATCCGCCGGTGCAGCCGCCGCCGCTCCGCCGGCAGGAGCAGGTCATACGCGGCTTCCTGCAGCAGGGCGTGCCGGAAGGCATAGCGTTCGCGACCGCCGGGCCCGGCGTCGATGACGAGGAGTTGCCGTTCGATGGCCCCGCGAAGCCCGTCCAGGAGCAGGTCATCGGGCACGTCGGCGACCGCGACGAGCAGGTCGTGGTCGATCGTGCGGCCGGCGACGGCGATGACGCCGATCACGGTCTGGGCTGACGGCGGTACGGCCGCGAGGCGCGCGGTCAGGATGTCCTGCAGCGTCGGGGGCAGGCGGCCGTCCCCGGTCTCGCGACCGTAGGACCCGGCCGCCATGACCAGCTCCTCGACGAAGAACGGGTTGCCGTCCGACCGGTCATGGATCGTCTGGAGGTCGCCGGCGGAGAACGCCGCGCCGTGGACGGCGGTGTCGGCGGCCATGGCGGTCACCAACCGCGACGTGCCGGCCGGATCGAGTCGGCCGAGATCCAGCCGGCGGGTGCGACCGCTGCGCGCCACCTCGGCCAGCCACGGCACGAGCGGATGCCGCCGGAACAGGTCGTCGGAGCGGACGGTCAGGACGAGGAGGACGCGCTCGTCGCGGAGGTTCCGGATGAGGAATGCCAGCGCGTCGCGCGTGGCCGGGTCCGCCCAGTGCAGGTCCTCGACGATGACGACGACGGGACCGCGCTCGGCCAGTCGCTGGAGCGTGCCAAGGAGAGCCTCCAGGATGCGGCTCTGGGTGGAGCCGACACCGATCGACTCGGCATCGGGCCGGGCGACCGACGGTCCGAGCGCCGGGATCAGCCGGGCGAGGTCGGTGGTGGCCGCCCCGACCACCAGCGGCCAGCGCGTCGGGTCCCAGCACGGCCGGCAGCGGTCGGAGCGCTTCGACGAGCGCCCCGTACGGCACGTCGCCATCGCCGAGATCGGTGGCCGATCCCCACAGGACGAGGCAGTCGCGGCCTTCCGCCATCCGGCGCAGCTCCTCGACCAGGCGCGTCTTGCCGATACCCGCCTCGCCGCTGATGACGAGATGGGCGGGGGGCCGGGCCGCGTCGAGCGCGGCGCTGTCGAGCGCGACCGCGTCGAGCGCCTCGGAGATGATCTCGAGCTCCGGCTCGCGGGAGACGATCGCGGAGGTGACGGTCCGGACGGCCATGCCCTCGATCATAGGACCGGGGGCGATCGATCGGACCACCGGTCAGGCGATCGCCCCCACGAGCAGGACCTGCAGGCGGTGGAGCCAGGTCGCCGCCGGGAGGGCGGCGAGCCGGGCACGGAGTCGCGGGCTGGGCGGCATCGGCGGCAGCGGCGCCGGGGACGGTGGCCACGACGTGCGAGTCGACCGGGCGAGCGCCCAGGACGCGAAGGTGCGTTCGCGCTCCGCCTGCCGGTCGCGGGCCATGGTCTCGAACTGCAGTGCGTTCATCGTCGTGTCCTCCAGGTGCCCATCCGCGGTCGGGTGGGTCGAGAGGAGCATCCGTCCCGCACCCCGCCGGAGACATCGGGCGACCGGTCCGTCCTTGCGACCGCGAGCCTTCATCTCGGCCGGCCGACCCTTTAGGCGGTGCGTCGAGGCAGAAAGGCACCCGGCGGGCCATCCGCGACCACCGCATGAGACGCCGTTGCGGAGAACGGGACGGCGTGCGCTGCCTCGCATCGGGCGCCCGTAGGCTCGGCCCCCGATGACGGCCCCCACCGACGCATCCCCCGCCGAGATCCGCCTCATCGACCTGGAGAAGCGCTTCGGTGCCGTCCGGGCGGTCGACGGCGTATCCCTCGACGTCCAGGCGGGCGAATTCTTCTCGCTGCTCGGGCCGTCGGGCTGTGGCAAGACCACGACCCTGCGGATGATCGGCGGTTTCGAGCTTCCGACCGCCGGCCGGATCCTGCTGCGCGATCGCGACATCACGATGGACCCACCGGACAAGCGTCCCGGTGAACATGGTCTTCCAGAACTACGCGCTGTTCCCGCACCTCGACGTCGGCAGCAACGTGGCCTTCGGGCTGAAGCGCCGCAAGGTCCCGGATGCCGACATCAAGCGGCGCGTCGGCGGAGGCCCTCGCCCTCGTCCACCTGGAGGGCTACGAGCGGCGCAAGCCGAACCAGCTCTCGGGCGGCCAGCAGCAGCGGGTCGCGCTGGCGCGGGCCCTGGTCAACCGGCCCACGGTGCTGCTCCTCGATGAGCCCCTCGGCGCGCTCGACCTCAAGCTCCGCCGCCAGCTCCAGCTCGAGCTGAAGCGCATCCAGCACGAGGTCGGCATCACGTTCGTGTACGTGACCCACGACCAGGAAGAGGCGCTCACGATGAGCGACCGGATCGCGATCATGTCGAACGGCCGTCTCGAGCAGCTCGGGCACGCCGGAGGAGCTGTACGAGCGCCCCGCGACCCGCTTCGTGGCGGACTTCATCGGCACGACCAACCTGCTGCACGGGACCGTCGAGGCCGACGGGCGCGTCCGGCTGGACAACGGCGAGCTCGTGCGCATCGCCCATGACGGCATCCCGGCCGGGCAGACCATCGAGGTCAGCCTGCGACCGGAGTCGATCGACCTCGTCCCCGCCGAGGCGGAGGGCGCCCTGCCGGGGACCGTCGACCAGGCGGCCTACCTCGGGACCACGATGTCGTACCAGGTCCGCACCGCGGGCGGACTCATCCTTTCCGTCCTTGCCACCAAGTCCGGGGTCCGACTCCCGGTCGGGAGCGCGGTGGCTGTCAGTTGGTCGCCGTCGGATGCCCTCGTGCTGGGGGCAGGTCCGGCGTCGAGCGAACCCATCGAGCAGGAGGACCCCTCGTGACCCATCGATACGACGGCTCGAGCATCGACCTCGAGCGCGAGCTCACCCGCTACATGGTCCGCGAGCGCATCACCCGACGGACGATGCTGGAGCGCATCGGCAAGGTCGGCGCGGCCGCCGCACTCGCGCCGGTCATCGCCGCGTGCACCAGTGCCGGGGCCAGCAGCGCGCCGTCGGCGGCCGCGTCGGCCGCATCCGCCGCGCCATCGGCCACGGCCGCCGGCGCGGTCGAGTCGGCCGCCCCGACCCCGGTCCCCTCCCCCGAGGACGAGCTGTTCATCTACAACTGGACGGACTACCTCGGCGAGGGCGTCATCGAGTCGTTCGAGGAGCAGTACGGGGTCAAGGTCACCCAGGACTTCTTCTCCAACACCGAAGAGGCGTACGCCAAGCTCGGCAGCGACGGTGGCGGCTACGACATCTCGTTCCCGATCTCGGTCGACATCCCGGCGTTCATCGAGAAGGGCGCCCTGCTGACGCTCGACAAGAGGCTCCTGACGAACATCGGCAACCTCGGCACGGAGTGGTCCGATCCGGGCTACGACCCGGGCAACGCCCACTCGGTCCCGTACATGTGGTGGACGACGGGCATCGGCTACGACTCGACGAAGGTGACCGACTCGCCGACCAGCAGCAAGGCCCTGTGGGATCCGCGCTACGACGGCCACATCTCGATGCTCGATGACTTCCAGGAGGTCTTCGCGCTGGCCCTCATCCAGCTCGGCTACTCGGCCAACACCACCGATACGACCCAGATGGACGAGGCCCTGGCCCTGCTCGAGCAGCAGAAGCCGCTGGTCCGCGTCTACAGCACGGACACCATCGGGACGATGAGCTCGGGCGACGTGTGGATCGGCCACATCTGGGGCGCGGACACGTTCGCCATCCAGGAAGAGAACGAGAACGTCCTCTACTACATCCCCGAGGAAGGCGGCGTGAAGGGCTCCGACACGCTGGCCATCTTCTCCGGCGCGCAGCACCCGATCGCGGCGCACCTGTTCCTGAACCACATGCTCGACGCCGAGGTCTCGGCGGCCAACACGAACTACATCTACTACATGGGCCCCAACGCCGCGGCCAAGGAGTTCATCGACCCGGCCATCCTCGAGGACCCGGCGCTCAACCCGGACCAGGAGATCGTCGCCAAGCTCGAGGAGCTGCTCGACCTCGGCCCGGAGGTGCGCGACGAGTACCTGACCCGCTGGCAGACGCTGCGTGGCGGTTGAGGCGACGGCCCGACCGGCTGCCTCGGCGGACCAGTCGGTCCGCGCCCCGCTCATCGAACGCCTCACCTCGGCGATCCTCGTCGTCCCGGCGGTCGCCTGGCTCGTCCTGTTCTTCGTGGTGCCGCTCGGGCTGATCCTGCTGGTCAGCCTGGGCAGCACCGACGAGCTGGACCGGATCGTCTACGACCCGCTGACCCTGGACAACTACCGCCGGGCGCTCGATCCGGCGTTCCTGCCGACGTTCTTCAACTCGCTCCGCTACGCCGGCGCGACGACGATCCTGTGCCTGGCCATCGGCTACCCGATCGCCTACTGGATCAGCCGCTACGGCGGGCGGCACAAGGCGCTCCTGCTCATCCTCGTGATGCTGCCGTTCTGGACGAGCTACCTGATCCGCACGTACGCCTGGATGATCATCCTGCGCGACAACGGGGTCGCCAACTCGATCCTCCAGGCGCTCGGCCTCACGAGCGAGCCGATCATCCTGCTCAACACCGACTTCTCGGTCATCCTCGGCATGACCTACGGGTTCCTGCCGTTCGCGATCCTGCCGCTGTACGTCTCGATCGACCGGCTCGACCCGGCCCTCGTCCCGGCCGCGCGCGACCTGTACGCCAGCGGACGCCAGGCGTTCCGCCACGTCACGCTGCCGCTGACGATGCCGGGCATCGTGGCCGCCTCGATCCTGACGTTCATCCCGTCGATCGGCGACTTCGTGACCCCCGACCTGCTCGGCGGCGCCGAGACGACGACCATCGCCAAGGTGGTCCAGGAGCTGTTCCTCGAGGGCCGCGACTGGCCGTACGGCGCCGCGCTCGGGTTCGTCCTCATGGTCATCACCCTGGGCGGCACGTTCCTCGCCCTGCGGCCGCTCCGCCGGGAAGTGGTGGGGGCGTGACCCGATGACCGGCCGGAACCGCTGGCTGACCGCGTTCGCCGTCGCGACCTATGCGTTCCTGTTCGCCCCGATCGTCGTCCTCATCGCGTTCTCGTTCAACGACTCGAAGCGGAACTTCCAGTGGAAGGGCTTCACCCTCGACTGGTATCCGACCGTGTTCGAGAACGAGGACCTGCTCGAGGCACTCGTCGTCACGCTCCAGGTCGCCTTCGTGGCGGTCCTCGTGTCGACCGTCCTCGGGACGCTCCTGGGGCTCGCCCTCGCGCGGCGTCGCTTCCGCGGCAAGACCGCCACCGAGACCCTGCTGCTCGTGCCGATGGTCACGCCGGAGATCGTGATGGGCCTCAGCCTGCTCATCTTCTTCTTCACGGCGGTCAACGGACGCGGCGGCTTCTGGCAGCTGTCGATCGCGCACATCACGTTCTGCGTGAGCTACGTGGCCATCGTCGTGCGCGCCCGGGCGGCGGGCATGGACCCGCGCCTCGAGGAGGCGGCGCGCGACCTCGGCGCGACGGCGCTCGGCGCGTTCCGGTACGTCACGCTGCCGCTCATCGCCCCGGCCGTCATCAGCGGGGCGCTGCTCGCCTTCGCCCTGTCGTTCGACGACTACGTGGTGACGACGTTCAACGCCGGCGTCGGCTCGTCGACGCTGCCGCTGTACATCTACGGCAAGGTCAAGTTCGGGGTCACCCCCGAGATCAACGCCATCTCGACGATCATCGTGGCCGTGACCGCGATCGTCATCCTGGCCGCCTGGCGGATCAACACCCGCCGTGACGCCCAGACGAAGGCGGCACTCGCCGCCGGATGACGCGCGCGATCGCCGGCGTCAGCCGGCGGGGAGCTGCGCGAGGGCCGCCGGCGCTAGCCTGCGGGGAGCTGCGCGAGCGCCTCGACCTCGACGAGGCATTCCGGCCGGCCGAGCGCGGCGACGCGCACGACCGTGACCGCGGTCGGGTGCTGACCCCAGACCGCCGCTGCGGCACCGTAGGCCGCCTCGAGGTCGACGTCGGCCTGCAGGAAGATGGTCAGCTTGGCCACGTCGGCCTGCGACGCGCCCGCCGTCTCCAGCACCGTCAGGACGTTGCGCAGGGCCTGGGCCGACTGCTCGCCCGGATCGTCGCTGACGACCGCGCCCTCGGCGTCGACGCCATTCTGGCCGCCCACGATGAGCAGGCTTCCGCCGCCGTCGATGCGAACGCCCTGGGAGAAGGCCGGGTTCGTGTGCAGCCCGGCAGGGTTGAGATGGGTCAGGGACATGGGGACCTCCGTGGTGGGTCCCGTCAGCCTACGAGCGACCGTCCGGGCGGCGCGACGCCCCGGACGGAAGCCCCGTTGCAGGCGCGTGCCAGACCGTGCCGGTCGCAGGCGGCGCCATCGGAGAGGCCGCGGTCCGTCCGGGCACACGCTGGTCGGGCTGCTCACGGTCATACGCGTCGTCCAGGTCGACTCGCCACCGGCGGAGCCGCGAACGGGCGTCAGCTCGGGAGCAGGCCGCGACCGTCGAGCCATGCGAGCTGTTCCGCATGGTGCTGGAGCTCCCCAGCCTCGTGGCCGCTGTACGGCCAGACACGCAGCGCCTTGGGCCCGGCGTAGTGGTTGAAGGCGGCGTACACGGTCGATGGCGGCGTGATCTTGTCCGTCAGGCCCACCGAGAAGAGTGCCGGCACCCGGGACCGTCGGGCGAAGTTGACGCCGTCGACATAGCGCACGGTCGCCAGCGTGGCCTCGACCTTGTCGCGATGGACCGCGAGGTACCGGGCGAGCTCGGCGTAGGGCATCTCGTCGGTGATGGTGATGGCGCGCTCGATATCGCACAGGAACGGGACGTCGATGAGAGCCGCCAGGAGGTCCGGCACGAGCGCGGCGACGGCCAGCGCCATGCCGCCACCCTGACTCGCCCCGGTCACGAGGGTCCGTGTCGGATCGGCCGAGGGATGCGACCGCACCGCGTCCACGGCGCGCACGGCGTCCGTGTACAGCCGTCGGTAGTAGTGGGTGGTCGGGTCGGCCACGCCCTTGGTCACGAAGCCCGGGTACTGCGGACCCTGGTCGTCGGCGCGATCCGGCGTATCGCCGGGCGACCAGGCGCTGCCCTGTCCGCGCGTATCCATGACCAGGGTCAGGAAGCCGGCAGACGGCCACAGCAGCCAATCGTACGGCAGGCTGCGCCCGCCGCCGTACCCGACGTATTGCACGACGGCAGGCAGGGCTCGTGCGCCGGTCTCTCGCGGCTTGATGATCCAGGCCCGGATCGGCTGGCCGTCGAAGCCGCGGAAGCTGGCGTCCTCGACGTCGACCGTGGCGAGGCGCGCGGCGAACGGCTGCCCCTCCAGGCCGATGCGGTGCGCACGAGCCGCCGCGAGCGTGGCCGCCCAGGACGCGTCGAAGTCGGCAGGTTCGGGGATGTCGGGTCGGTAGCGCTCCAGTTCGCTCGGCGCGAGGTCGAACCAGGTCATCGTCCCGACGTCCCTGCGGCCAGCTCATGGACGACGTCCCGCGTGTCCTTGTAGAGCCGTCGGAAGTGGTCCGCGGCGAGGTCCGCCATGGCGGCTGCCCCCGGTTCCGGCTCGATGGCCTCGCGGGTCTCGACCCACGCCTCGAGGTCCGGGCGGCGGACGAGACCACCAGCCAGTCCGGCGAGGAATGCATCACCGCGTGCCGCCCCGATCGTGTCGGTCGGGAGCGTCTGGCGCAGGCCGGTCGCGTCGGTCACCGCCTGGAGCAGCCGCCGGTCGGCCGTCCCACCGCCGACGGCGACGGTCCGTCGGATGGGCACGCCGAGCGCCCGCATCGCCTCGACGTTCGCGCGCACGGCCTGGGCGATGCCATCCACCAGGCCACGGTAGACATCGCCGCGACCCGTTTGCAGCGACAGCCCCGCGATCACCCCGCGCGCCAGCGGGTCGTTGATGGGCGTGCGTTCGCCACTCAGATATGGCAGGACCACTGGCGTCACGCCCCCCACATCGGCCCCCGCCTCGGCGGCCAGCGCGGCGTAGGCGTTGCGGCCGCCGGCCGCTTCGGCCGCCACGAGATCCGGCGCGAACTGGTCGCGGAACCACGCCAGCGCGGACCCGCCGGTGGCAAGACCCGCCGCGATCGCCCAGGTCCCGGGTGCGGGTCCTGCCGTCGACCACAGCGGGGTCGCCTGCACGGCTCGCTCGGTCAGGAGGATGAGGAACGTCGTGCTGCCGTACATCAGCATCAGGTCACCCGGCTCGGTGACCCCGACGCTGATCGCCTCGGCCAGCGCATCGACCGTCCCGACCGCCACCGGCGTGCCGGGCGGCAGGCCGGTCTCGGCGGCCGCGACCGGACTGACGACGCCGGCGACATCGGCCGGCCAGCCGATCGGGCGGCAGGCGGTCGAGCGGGGTGATGCCGTCTGCGAAGCGGTCGGACCAGCCGATCGTCGACGGATCGAACAGCGGGTTCCAATGCGACGCCGTGTGGGCGTCGATGCGGAGCTCCCCCGTCAATCGATACACGAGGTAGGTACTGGCCGTGACATACCAACGCGCTGCCGCGGCGACCTGGGACTCGTGCTCGACGAGCCAGGCGATCTTCGGTCCGACCGCCTGGCTGGACAGGGCCATGCCCGCGTCGGCCTCCAGGGCCTCGGTGCCGTAGCGCGCCTCCAGCGCGGCGATCTGCGCCGTCGCTCGCGTGTCCACGCCGTACAGGATCCCCGGTCGCAGTGGTCGGCCGTCCTCGTCGAGGGCGAGCGAGCGTCGGCCCGATGGCGCTGACGGCGACCGCGGCGATGCGATCACCGGTCGGGACCGAGGCGGTCAGCTGGCGCGCGACCGCGACGACATCCGCCCACCACACGGTGTCGGCGTCCTGCTCCGCCCAGCCTGGGCGCGGGATGGACATCCCGTGGTCGGCTCGAGCGTCGGCGACCGACGAGCCATCGGGGCGGAGGAGGACGCCCTTCGTGCTCGCGGTGCCGACGTCGATGCCGAGGAGGAGTTCACCCAATGGTCAGCCGACCGTGACGTCGCCGCACAGATGGACGCGGATGCCCATGGCGTCGAACATGGCGGCCTTGGCCTGCAGCGCGGTGTCCGCGGAGGCTTCGTCCGCGCCGTAGGCGACCTGGATGTGGTTGGCCCTGTGGCGAGCCATCATCTGGTCTCGGGTCACCCCGTGGAGGACCGCGTGCATGATCGGCCACTGCGGGGTGGTCGCCTGCCAGCGCCGCTCCGTCTCTGCGGCCGGCAGC
The DNA here is from genome assembly GCA_963776925.1 of uncultured Chloroflexia bacterium. GTDB lineage: Bacteria > Chloroflexota > Limnocylindria > Limnocylindrales > CSP1-4 > SPCO01. Next base: position 830,500 of record CAVZON010000001.1, read on the forward strand.
TCCACGACCGTGCCGCGGCCGAGGTCGACATGGAGCGCGCCGTCCATCAGGAAGACCCGGCTCCAGACGATCTCGCCGGGTCGTGCGACGCCCTTGATCGTGCCGCCGCCCTGGCCGAAGTAGACCGGTGGCTGGCGCTCGCTGACCACGCCCGCGTACGAACCGACCGCGTGCGACGGCGGCATCGCCCCGGAGATCTGGAAGACCCACACGTAGGCATCGCCGTAGGGGGCACCCCACCGGACGTCATGGAGCGTCGTCGCGGGATCCAGACCGAGGGCGGTCCAGACCCGGTTGGTCACGAGCGCGTCGACGGCCGAGCCCTCGTCGACTTCGTTGAAGTGCGGCAGCGGCGCGACCGGGATACAGCTCGGCCCCGGTCTCGAGGTGGCGGACCGGCGGCCGGTCGACGTCGTTGAACAGGCCCTCGGCGAGATCCGAGGCCGGGACCAGATCCTTGAGGCCCTGCTGGTACTGGATCCCGATGGCATCGCAACCGAAGCGATCCGCGATGCGCATCGCGGCCGTGTACAGCCGGATCTGGTCGAGGACCTGGCTCTCCGTCAACTCGGTCGAGGCATCGGTCCCGAAGTGGAACTCCATGCCCCGGTCGCACAGCCATCGGTAGCCGGCCATCGCCTCGGCGTCGCTGACGAGCCGCATCTCGGCGACGATGGCGGACTGGCTGAGCCGCTCCTTGAACAGCCCGGCGGGGTTCAGGTACTCGTCGTCGATGATGGCGTTGTACATCCCCATGCAGCCCTCGTCGAAGACGCCGAGGATCGCCATCCGGTCGGCCAGCTCGCCAGCCAGGCGGCGGCCGATCGCGGCCGCGGCCGGACCGAGCGCGGCGGCGTCGAGGTCCCGAACGTGGCTCGTGTCGTGCTCGACGAGCCCCGTCTCGAGCCACTCGACGATGGCCGCATCGGCGAACGGGTCGCCGAGGTCCTCGCCCCAGACCGTGCTGTACGGCCGGCCCATCTTGGTGAGGGAGGCATTGATGTTGAGCATGCCGACCAGCCCGGGCCACGTCCCATCCCAGTTCGCGACGGTCAGGATCGGGCCGCGATGTCGGCGCAGACCGGGCAGGACGTGATGGCTGTACTGCCAGACGGCCTCGGCCACGACGAGTGGGGCGTCCCGATCGATCCCGGCGAAGATGTCCATGCCCATCCGCTGGCTCGAGATGAAGCCATGGCCGCGCCCAGCGTCCACAGGGTGGGCACGGCGGATGGTCGCGCCGTGCCGGGCGAAGGCCGCATCGACCTGCCGTTCGAGCGCCGCCTGCGCCGGCCACCCCAACTGGTTGGCGGTCTCGCGGAGGTCGCCGCTCGCAACCAGGACGACCTCGCGGGTCACGAGCGGGCTCCGATCGATCCGCGCTGGCGGGTGTTGGTTGCGGTCACTCGGGGTCCACTCCTCGTCGCTGCAGTTCGGCCCGGACGGCCAGGCACGTGAAGGTCGCGACCAGCGCGGGCAGGCACAGCCCAAGCGCGCCGGCGGTGATGACGATCAGGAACGCCGCGACGACGGTCAGGCTGGCGATCGACACAGCCATGTCCGGTCGGAGGATGCCGAGGAGGGCGCCGCCGCGGATCGCCCCCAGGCCGCGCCGCCCGCGGACCGCGCCATAGGCGAGGACGAGCGGACCGAGGAGGATGGTCAGCGCGGCGAGCGCGAAGCCGGCGAGCCGGACCGGGTTGTCGAAGGCGATCAGGGCCGCACTCGCCGCCACCGCCCACCAGCCGACCAGGGCCACGATCGCGTCTGCGGCACGCCACGCCCCGCGACGGGCGGACCGACCTGCGACCACCGCGTCGGTCGCGCCGAACGCCGCCGTCGTGAGCAGCAACCACGGGCCGACCAGCAGGACCGACCATGCTCCCGCCCCGGCGATCGCGGGCAGCACGGTCAGCCCGGTGGCTGATGCCCAGATCAGGCTGATGCCGACCATCGTCGGCAAGCCGTGCCAGAGCGCCCGGCAGGCCGCGATGAACGTGCGGTGGGCCGGTACCGCGGACGCCGTGATCGTGGCGCTCACAGCTTCAGCCCACTTTGGGCGATCGACTGCACGATCGATCGCTGGAGGGCCAGGAAGACGATGAGCACGGGCACGACCGCCATCGTGATCCCGGCCGCGATGGTGGTCAGCGACCCGGTCGAGAATCGGCCCGCCAGGAGGACCAGACCGACCGGGAGGGTCTGGGTCTCCGTGTCGTTGATCATCACCAGGGGCATCAGGAGGTCATTCCACCAGTACGTGAAGCAGATGATCCCGAGGGTCGCGAGGGCCGGGCCGGACAGCGGCAGGATGACGTTGGCGAAGATCCGGATGTGGCCCGCTCCGTCCATCTTGGCGGCCTCATCGAGCTCCCGCGGGAGCGACAGGATGTGCTGCCGCAGGAAGAAGATCCCGAACGCGCTGAAGATCGGCGGCAGGATCAGCGCCCACAGCGTGTTCGTCAGGCCCAGCTCGGCCATGACCAGGAACAGCGGCACGATCGTCACCTGGATGGGGATCATCAGCGACAGGATGACGATCGCGAACGCCAGGTCGCGTCCGCGGAACCGCAGCCGGGCGAACGCGTAGGCGGCGGTCGAGCAGGTGAAGAGCTGGGCGACGGTGATGCTCGTCGCCACGATGAGCGAGTTGAGCACGAAGCGCCCGAACGGGACCTGCTCGAAGACCTTCCCGAAGTTGGCCAGGGTCGGCTCGTCCGGGATGAGGCTCGGCGGCAGGCTGTACCAATCGCCGTCGGTCGGCGACAGGGCGCCGCGCAGGATCCACGCGAACGGGAGGGCGATGGCCAGGGCCGCGATGGCCAGGACAGCCACGACCGACACCCGTGAGAGTGCCGCTCGGACCCGATGGCCAGCCAGGGCCGTCATTCGTAGTGCATCCAGCGGCGCGACACGGCGAACTGGATGGTCGGTCAGGCCGACGAGCAGGACCATGAGCGTCAGGGCGATCGCCGAGGCATACCCGAGCTCGAAGCTCTGGAAGGCCGTGTCGTAGATGAATTGGACGATGCTGCGACTCGCGTCGCCCGGGCCGCCCTGCGTCAGGACGCGCGGCTCGGCGAAGATCTGGAAGGCACTGATCGTGTTGATGACGAGCAGGAAGAGGACGGTCGGCGAGAGCAGCGGCAAGGTCACATGCCAGAACCGCGCCCACGCTCCGGCGCCATCGACGACCGCCGCCTCCCGGTATTCGTTGGGGATGGCACGAAGGCCCGCGACATAGACCAGGATCGAGAAACCCATCGTCTTCCAGCTGGTCACGATGATCACCGAGATGGGAGCCCACGCGCTCGAGCCGAGCCAGTCGATCTTGTCCAGGCCGAGCTGGGTGAGCCAGTAGTTGATGAGGCCGAAGTCCTTGTTGAGCAGGAACCGCCAGATGAGCGCCACGGCCGACGCCGACACCACGAACGGGAACAGGTACGACAGCTGGAAGACGTTGCGCAGCCGACGCGGCATGCGCGTCTCCAGCAGGACGGCCAGGAGGAGACCGATGCCGACGTTGATGGCGAGGATCGCAAACGGCCATGTAGGTCGTCGAGCCATACACCGCCCGCAGCCGCTCGTCGGAGGCGAGTCGGGCGAAGTTCTCGGTGCCGACGAAGGTGCCGGCGCTGAGCAGGTTCCAGTCGAACAGGCTCAGCACGAAGACGCCGGTCGCCGGCACGACCACGAAGAGGATGAAGCTCACGGCCGACGGGGCGAGGAACCCCACGGCCGCGAGCCCGTCGCGGTTGCGATGCGATCGGCGGGCCCGAGGTTCGCGATCAGTCCTGGACACCCTCGCGAACTCCTCGGGTCCGGCCGTTTCAGCCACCGATGATGGTCGTCAGCTCCTGTTGCATCGCGTCGAGGCCGTCGGTCGACGGAGGTCTCGCCCGCAAAGATGAGCTGGAGGTGCCGGAGGACCGTCGCCTCGTACTCAGAGTACTTGGCCGGTGCCGGGAACGGCGTCAGGGTCGGGTGATCGTCGACGCTCCCGTAGAAGAGGTCGCCGTGGTCCGGCGGGATGCCGGCAGCGACGGTCTTCTCGGCGGTCGATCGCAGGGTCGGGATCGAGTCACGCGGGGCCTCCGGCGTGCCGATCTGGGCGTCCTGGATCTCCGGGCTCACCGTGTATCGCTGGAGTTGCCAGGCGAGCTCCGGATCGGCGGCGGAGGTCAGGATCGCGTAGCCGGCGGCGCCGGCGACCGTCTTGTAGGTCTTGCCCGTCGGGTAGAGCTGGATGTCCCAGTCCGTGAAGCCATTGCCGAGCAACGTGGCGCTCGGCCAGCGGCCACCGCCGAACATGGCGACCGATCCGTTCTGGAAGGCGGTGAAGATGTCGCCCATCGGGCTCGGCGTGGCGGCGATGCCCTCGTCCAGGAGCGCCTTCAGGTACGTGACCGCCTCGGTCACCTCGGGGCTGTTGGCGGTCGCCGCCGAGACGTCGTCGTTGACGAGGTTGCCGTCGGCGTTGGCCACCCACGGCAGGATGCCCGGGAAGATCTCATTGCTGGCCCAGGTGAAGCCGTACTGGTCGGTCGCGCCGTCGCCGTCGGTGTCCTTGGTCAGGGCCTGGGCGGTCTCCTTGAACTTGTCCCAGTCCCAGTCGGCGGTCGGCTCGGGGATGCCGGCGTCCGCGAAGAGCTGCTTGTTGTAGTACACGACCATGTTGTTCCAGCCGTTCGGGATGGCCGTGGTCTCGCCCTGGAATCCGAAGGACTGCAGCAGGGCCGGAGCGATGTCGTCCTTCAGCGTGGCCTCGGCCGCGCTATCGAGGTACGCGTTGACCGGGACGACCAGGCCGTTCTCGGCCAGGAACTTGATGCCCTCGGATGCGGTGAACGCGATGTCGGGCTTCTCGCCACTGGCGATCAGCGTCGCAAGATTTGCGTAGTAGCCGCCCCAGTTCTCGCCGGCGACCGGCGTGATCGTGACCGTGACGCCGGGATTGGCGGCCATGAACCCGTCTGCGATGGCCTGGTTGCCGGTCTCGGCGGCCGGCCCGTAGTTCCAGTACGCGATGTTGAGCGTGCCGGATGCGCCGCTGGACGCCCCAGCGCTGGCGCTCGCGGGTGGCTGCGACGCTGGGCTCGCGGCGGAACTCGGACTCGGTGAGGCCTCGGCCCCACAAGCGGCGACGATCGCGACCACCGCCAGGATGGCGATCGACCGGACCAGGGCGACGTTGGCGCGCATCATCGGCTACCTCCTCCAGTAATGACCCCGCAGGGTGCCGGTAGTAAATAGTGAGAAATCGATTTCGTCAATAGGTGAATCACACCGGTTCGCAAGGTCGTGGACCGTGTCGGCAAGCGTGGTCTCCACCCGTCCGCGACCTAGGGTCGCGTTCGATGGGCTCAGGTGGTGCGCGGCCCCGACGAGGCTCGGATGACCAGTCCGAGGGAGTGCAGTGACCGGCGCGGCGGGCCCTCGTTACCTTCGATGCGCGAGATGAGCATGTCGATCGCTTCGCGGGCCATGGCTGCGACCGGTTGGGCCAGGGTGGTGATGCTGGGATTCACGAACTCCGCCCAATACGGGTCGTCGACGCCGACGACGGCCAGGTCGTCGGGGATACGGACCCCGGCGTCGTGGGCAGCGCGCAGCGCCCCGAGCGTCATCAGGTTGTTGGCGACGACCACGGCGCTCGGGGGTTCTGGCCGGTCGAGCAGGCTGGCGAGGGCGCGGCGACCACCCTCGATCCGGAAGTCGGCGGCGACGGCGAGGGGCCGGAGGCCGGCCGCCCGCATCGCCTTTCGGTAGCCGAGGAGTCGCTCGACACCGGTCTCGACCCCCTTCCGCCCGCCGATGAAGCCGATCGAGCGATGCCCGCCGTCGATGAGCAGACGCGTCGCGGCCGCGACACCGTTCACGTTGTCGACGATGACCGTGTCCACGCGCGGGTCGGCGACCTCCCGGTCGAACGCCACGACCGGGATGCCCGCCTCGATCAGCTCGCCGATCTCGGGCGCGTCCGGCGACGAGGGCGACAGGACCACGCCGGCCACCCGCTGATCGGACAGCATGCGCAGGTAGCGGGCCTGCTTGTCGGCCGCCTCGTCGGTAGCACAGATCATGACCCGGAAGCCTCGCCGGAAACACTCTGACTCGGCGACCTTGATCATCTCGCTGAAGTGCGGGTTCTCGATGTCCGAGACGACCAGCCCGATGAGGTCGATCCGCTGCAGGCGCAGGTTTCGGGCGAGCATGTTGCGCCGATACCCCAGCACCTCCACGGAGGCCTCGACCCGTTCCCGCAACCCGGCATCGACGCGCGGATCGCCGTTCAGCGTCCGGGATACGGTGGCCGGCGAGACGCCAGCGTGCTCCGCCACATCGCGCAGGCGGACGGCGGCCTTCATCCCGGGCATTGCAGAGTTCGATTTCTCGAGGCGGGGCGGAGGCTCATCGTCGCCGCAGTGTGGAAGCGGGGGCACGTCGGGTCAAGTCGCCGAGATCGATCATCCGATGTGAGCCGGATCCGACGCTCGAGTCTTGACATTGCCGTCCCTGCGCCGCGAGACTTCTGAGAAATCGAAATCAGCAGGAGTGCGTTGCGTGTGCCCGTGACTGCCCTGGATGGCGTCCTGCGGCCATACCTCGGATCGGCCGTCGCCCTGCCCATCGGCGGCCTCGGGACCGGCACCATCAGCGTGGCCGCCGACGGTTCCCTGACGCAGTGGGAGATCCACAACCAGATCGACCACCAGGCCCAGGTCCCCGGGACCGGATTCGCGCTGCGCGTCTCGTCGATCGAGCCACCGGACGATGTCCGTCGCTGGCTGCGCGCCCGGCCGGGTTCGTGGGCGATGGGCCTGCCCCGCCCGCACCGAACGTCTCGGATCACCTCCCGGCCCCGTGGCCGACCCTGGCCGAGGGCTGGGCACCGGTCGAGTCGAGCCGGTTCGCGGCGGCCTACCCGTTCGCGACCGTCGACTTCGACGATCCCGCGCTGCCCCTCGACGTCCGCATGGAGGTGTCGAATCCGTTCGTTCCGCTCGATGTCGCGGCCAGCAGCCTGCCGATCCTCGTGACCACCTTCCGGGTCACGAACCGGTCCGAGCACCGACGGCATGGGTGGGTTCTGGGCACGTTGCTCGACACGGTCGGATGGGACGGCATCACGCCGATCCACGGCACGAGCTGCGGGGTGTTGGTGGCGCCAGATCCGGTCGGTCCACGGCGAGCGGGATGTCCGGCTCGTCCTTGACGGCCCGACCGACGTCGAGCCGCCGCGCCAACGCGGCAGCCAGGCGCTCTGGACGGATGCCCCGGCCATCGCCTTTCCGCAGGCCGCCGACGTCGCCGATCTGCTGCGCTGGGTCGGCACGCTCAGCCTCCTCGAACCGACCCAGACCGGGCATCTGGGACGACGCGACGCTGCGCCGTGCCACGCGCCTGGCCCGTCCCACGATGGCCGGACCCGGCGGTCCGAGCCCTGCCGGCCGGACGTGGATCGGCGGCCTGGCCGCAGCGTTCGCGCTGGCACCCGGCGAGACGCAGACCATGACCTTCGCCCAGGCCTGGTGGTTCCCCGACCGACGCATCGACTTCGACCAATTCGGGCCTGCCCGTCCGGCGCCGGAGGACGACTGGCTCGGGAACGCCTATGCCCGGCCCTTCGCCGATGCCAGCGCGGTCATCGATGGCTGGCTCGCACAGCGGGAACCGTCGGATGCGGCGTCCCGAGCCTGGGCGACCGGCTGGGGGGACGTCGACCTTCCGGATCCGATCGTGGAACTGCTGACGGCGCAGCCCGCCGGCGTGCGCAGCCCGGTCATCTTCGTGGCCGATGACGGCAACACGTTCGGCTTCGAGGGCGGGCTGGGCGCATCGACCCTGAACTGGAACGGCGAGACCGGCGGTTCCTGTCCGCTCAACTGCACCCATGTCTGGAACTACGAGCAGGCGCTCGCCGCGATGTTCCCGTCGCTGGAGCGCACGATGCGGGACATCGAATGGCAGCGCGTCCAGGGGCCCGGACGGCTCGCTCCCGCATCGGGTCCGGCTCCCCCTCGACGAGCCGCAGTTCCACGGCGTCGCGATCGGAGGTCCGCTCGAACCGGCCATCGACGGGATGCTCGGGGCGGTCCTCAAGACGTACCGGGAAGCCCGGGGCAGCGGCGATCGGGGATGGCTCGCGACGACCTGGCCCCACGTTGTCCAGTTGCTCGACCATGTCCGCGACGGATGGGCCGACGCGGATGGCATCCTCCGCGGCCGCCAGCCGGTCACGTTCGACATCGATCTGACAGGACCGAACCTGTTCGTCGGCTCGCTGTGGGTCGCGGCACTGCGAGCGGCCGCCGCCATGGGCGACATCCTCGGCGAGACCACCGCGGCCCGGACGTACCGGGATCTTGCCGGAACCGCGTCGCTCGCCTACGACACGCTGTTGTGGAACGGCGAGTACTACGGCCAACCGGCGACCGGCGCGGACTTCGACTTCGGTGACGGCTGCCTGACCGACCAGCTGGTGGGCCAGTGGTGGGCGCATCTCCTGGACCTCGGGCACCTGTTCCCCGAAGACCACATCCGGATGGCGCTGCGCAACATCGTTCGCTACAACCTGCGGACCGGGTTCCGCGATCACGTCCACCAGGAGCGAGCCTTCGCAGATGCCGACGACTCGGGCGTGCTGGTGTGCACCTGGCCGCGCGGCGGGCGACCGGCCGTCCCGGTCCGCTACGCCGACGAGGTCTGGAGCGGCAGCGAGTACCAGCTGGCTGCCCACTGCGCGTTCGAGGGCCTCGTCGAAGAGTCCCTGGCCGTCGTGCGCGCGGCCCGCGCCCGCCAGGACGGCACCCGGCGCAATCCCTTCAACGAGGTCGAGTGCGGCGACCACTACGTCCGGGCGCTCTCGGGCTGGAGTCACCTGCCGGCCTGGACCGGCTGGTCCGCGGATGCCCTGACGGGCACGATCCGCCTGCGATCAGGGGCGGGCCGCTATCCCTTCCTCACCGGCGACGCGTGGGGAGTCGTCGTCGCTCCCGACGATCCCGGGATCGCCATCCACGTCCGTTGGGGGACGTTCCGCGCCCGGATCATCGAGGTGGACGGACTCCGGCTCGAACCCCTGTCACCGGCACGCGATGCCGATGGCTGGCTGACCGTCCCGGCCGGGGCGACCTTGCAGCTGCCGAGCGTCTGACCGGCTCAGCCGCCGGCAGTCGCCTTCGCACGCGCCGCGGAGCGATCCTTGACCACGGCCTCGCCGCCATCGGCGCCGTTCGTCAGCCCGCGGTTCGTCTTGGGCACCGGCTGGTCGTAGTGCTCGCGCACGATGCGCCTGGACCACGCTGCCTCGCCGACGTAGCGATCGGCGACCATCTGGTCGAACGCGTGGACCGACGCCTCGGCGTTGGAGTACCGCCCGGCGACCCACGAGGACGAGCGCGTGCCGCGCTGCTGGAGCTCGCAGACGTGCCAGTCCTGGGAGTTCGTGAGGTCCCAGAAGGCGACCTCGTCGGACGGGTCGAAGCCGGGCTCGGCCATCGTCGAGGCCTCGAACAGCCAGTCGCAGATGACGGTCGTCCGGTCCGGGCCGACCGGCACCAGCCGGTGCACGAGCAGGTAGTCGGGGTGGATCGACAGGAAGGTCGTCGGCCACACCACGTAGTAGTAGACACAGCGCTCGTCGTGCGGGGTGATGCCGGCCATCGGCGGCCGGCCGTCGCGCTGGCCGGCGGCCACGCCACCCTCCGCGGCGGCGAGCGACATCGTCTCGGCCCCGTCGGCGAGCTCCATCCAGCCACCCTGCCAGGCCCCGTTCGGGTCGAAGTCCCCGCCAAGGTCGTAGGGCGTCAGCTTGTTGAGCTGCGGGTGGACGCCCGGGCAGTGGTAGCACTCGCTGTAGTTCTCGGCGATGAACTTCCAGTTGGCCTTGACGTCGTACTCGATGCGCTTGGCCCGACGCAGCGTCGAGAAGTCGAAGCGCGACCAGTGCTCGACGAGGTCGCCCAGCTGCGCGCGCAGCGGCGCGGCCGTCCCGTCCAGGTTGAGGAAGATGAAGCCCTGCCAGGTGTCCAGGCTGACCGACGCCAGCCCGTAGTCCTCGAACGCGAAGTCGTCCAGGTCGTCGGTGTGCTTGGCCCGGATCAGCGACCCGTCGAGGTCGTAGATCCAGGCGTGGTACGGACACTGGAACCGGACGACCTTGCCGCACGACTCCTCCGCCACTGCCGTGCCGCGGTGGCGGCACACGTTGTGGAAGGCACGGAGCACGCCGTCACGGCCGCGGACCACGATGAGCGGGTCGTCGTCGAGCTCGACGAGGAGGTACGTGCCGGGCTCGGCGACCTCCTCCTCGCGGGCGACCATGATCCAGTCGCGGCGCACGACGTTGGCCCGCTCCCACGCGAAGATCTCGGGGTCGTGATACGTCCGCTTGGGCAGCAGCGAGGCGCCGCGGTACTCGCGGCGGATCGAGGCGAGCTCGTCCGGGGTGAGGATCGGCGTGGCAGGGGTCGCGAGGCTCATGCCGACGGCACCGACTTTCCGAGCGGCACCTGCTTCTTCGCGTCGATGAACGGGATGGCCGCCGTGGTCGCCGCCCAGCGGCCGCCATCCGGCGCCTCGACATCGAGCGCGATGCCGGGATCGGTCAGGCCGATCGGCATCCAGACGTAGCCGATGTTCTTCTCGAGCCGCGGCGACCAGATGAAGTCGGTCACGGTCCCGACGGCGACCCCGTCGTGGAACGCCGCGAGCTTGCGCGGGACCTCGAACGGCAGCGCGTCGCCGGCCATCTCGATGCCGATGAGCTTGCGGTCGACGCCGGTCCGGCGGATCTCCTCGAGGGCCGCCTTGCCGATGTAGTCGGCGTCCTGCTCCTCGACGAGCCGCTCCAGGCCCATGACGTGGAAGGGCGTGTCCGCGATCGTGATGTCCGAGCCGTAGTTGAAGATGCCGGCCTCGATCCGGCGGGCCTCACACGGGGCGATCGGCCGGATGTCGTGGGGCTTGCCGGCCTCCATGACGCGATCCCACAGGTCGCCGCCGCGCGACGGATCGCGCAGGTAGATCTCGTAGCCGACCTCGCCGGTCCAGCCGGTCCGGCTGATGACGACCGGGATGCCGTCGACCTCGGTCGTGAGCGTCCAGTAGTACTTGATGTCGTCGATGGCCGGGCCGAAGATCGTGCGCAGCGTGTCGCGCGACTTGGGGCCCTGGACCTGGATCGGATAGACCTCGGGCTCGCGGACCTTGACGTCGAGCCCGCTGTGGATGGCCACGCCACGTGCCCACAGCCCGGCATCCGAGTCGGCCAGCGCCATCCACCAGCGGTCTTCCTCGATGCGCAGCAGGACCGGGTCGTTGACGATGCCACCGTCCTCGGCGGTCACGAGCATGTACTTGCCCTGGCCGACCGCGCACTTCGTCAGGTCGCGACAGGTGAGGCTGTTGGTGAAGGCCGTCGCGTCCGGACCCGTGATCTCGACGATGCGCTCGACGCTGACGTCCCACACGGTGACGTCGTTGAGCAGCGCCCAGTACTCCTCGACCGGGTCGGCGTAGTAGCCCGGCAGGTACATGTGGTTGTAGATGTCGTACGCGCTGCAGCCGGCCTCGAGGGTCTTCTCGAAGAAGGGCGAGCGGCGATACCACGGTCCGAAGTAGAGGGTCGAGGACTCGGTCGTCGCCGGGGTCGCGAGCGGCGTGGCCATGGGCGGTCGGGCCTCCTGAGCGCACTGGGGCGGGGTCGCCCGATCGTGCCTCAGGGGGATCCTATTGCCTGTTGTGTCCCATCAGGCGCTCCCACGAATCCATCAGACGCAACAGGAAGGCGTCCCGGACATGGATGATGCCCGGTCACGGACGAGGTCCGTGTCGGGCATCAGGCCGATATCCCCCGGAAATAAGGCCATGTACGAAGGTACTCGACCGGACCCCTCCGGACAAGTCCCTGGTCCCTGCTGTCGGTGCGGGACGTCACCGCTCGCGCCGTACGTCAGTCCAGCGCGACCCGCTCGTGCCAGTGTGGGACGTGCGTCGCGAAGCCGAGCTCGCGGACCTTCGGCTCCAGGGCGACCTGTGCCTCCGGATCGCCGTGGACGAGGAACACCCGGCGCGGATAGCCCGGGTCGCCTGGTCGCTTGCCGGCGCCGAACTTGCCCAGCCAGTCGAGCAGCTCCGTCTCGTCGGCGTGGGCGGAGAAGCCACTGATCGACCGGGTCTGGCAATGGACCTGCCGGATCTGGCCATCGAGGCGCACCTCCTTGGCCCCGGCCTGGAGGTGCGCGCCGAGCGTCCCCTCGCCCTGGTAGCCCACGAACAGGATGGTGGCGTCGGGGTCGTCGATGAGGTTGCGCAGGTGGCCGACCACGCGCCCGCCCGTGAGCATCCCGTTCGAGGCGACGATCATGTACGGCCGCGGCGCGCGCTGGATCGCCTGCGAGTCCTTGATCGTGTTGGTGAGCCGCTGGTCCGGATAGTCGAGCGGCGTGTCCCCGTCCCGAAGGAGCTGGCTCGTCTCGGCGTCGTAGTACTCGGGGTGATGCCGGTAGATGTCCGAGGCCTTGGACGCCATCGGGGAGTCGAGGTACAGCGGCAGCAGCGGGATCTCGCCGCGCTCGATGAGCCGGTCGAGCTCCCAGACGACCTCCTGCGTCCGCCCGATCGCGAACGACGGGACGAGCAGGACGCCGTTGGCCTCGTCGACCATGCGGATCGTCTCGGCGAGGACGCGGATCGCTTCGTCGTGCGGGTCGTGTTCGCGGCCGCCGTACGTCGACTCGACGAGGACGTAGTCCGCGGCGGTCATGGCGGTCGGGTCCCGGAGGATCGGCGTGCCGGGCCGGCCGAGGTCGCCGGAGCAGACGATGACCCGCTCCTCGCCGTCCGGTCGATCCTGGACGCGGAGCCGGATGATCGCCGAGCCGAGGATGTGGCCCGGCGTCGAGGAACGTCGCCCATACGCCGGGCGCGACCTCGCGCTCCTCCTCGTAGTCGATCGGGCGGAAGTGCTCCAACGTGCGCTCGGCGTCCTTGACCGTGTACAGCGCCTGCGTCGAGGTCGATCATCAGGTGCGGGCGGCTGCGCCCGAAGCTCGGCCTCGGGGTCGCGGGGCCAGCTCGGCGGGTGCGGCTCGACGCTCGTCGGGACGTGCTCCTCGGTCCGCGGCGTGCTCGGCCGCGGCCGTGGCGACCGAGGCTCCCGCCGGGTCGCCTTCGGTCTCGACGGCCGCCTCCTCCGACCCGCCCGCAGCGGCCAGGTCGATGGCCGCCTGGTAGGCCGCCAGCTCCTTGGCGTCGTCGGCCTCGACCTCGTCCGGGTGGCGCTTCTCCCAGCGCGCCTCGCGCTTGGCGAACTCCTCGTGGAGATGGCCCGAGTCGAGGAGCACGAGGGTCGCCAGCTCGACGCTCCCGGTCGTCGCATGGATCGGCCCCTGGTAGCCCGCCTTGACGAGCAGCGGCAGGAGCCCGCAGTGGTCGAGGTGGGCATGGGTCAGGACGACCGCATCGAGCGTGCCCGGATCGAATCCGAACGGGATCCGGTTGCGGACCGCCTCATTGGGGCTGCCCTGGAACATGCCGCAGTCGATGAGGACGCGGGCACGCTCGGTGGTCAGCAGGAACTGCGAGCCGGTGACGGTCGTGGCACCGCCGAGGAACTGGATGTGCATGCGCGCATCGTGACAGGCGGACCCGACGCCCGGGTATCGTCCGAGGCCATGCGACGTGACGAGCACGTGACGACCGCGCCTGCCCCCGCCCTCGATGCGGGAGCGATTCGACCTGCGCGCCGCTGCCCCCCGGCTGCCGCGACTGCTGGTCGGGCTGGTCGCGTTCGGGACGGGCATCGCGATGATGGTCGAGGCCGGGCTCGGGCTCGGGCCGTGGGAGGTGCTCAACCAGGGCATCGCCCGACAGCTCGGGCTGGAGATCGGCACGGTCAGCGTGCTGCTCGGCATCCCGATCCTGGCGCTGTGGCTGCCGCTCGGTGAGCGGCCCGGCATCGGGACCGTGTGCAACGTCCTGCTGATCGGCACCTCGACCAACCTCGCCCTGGCGTTGCTGCCGACGCCCGACGCGTCCGCCCTGGCCATCCGCGTCGCCCTCATGCTCGGCGGGGTCGTCGTCATCGCCGTCGGCAGCGGCCTGTACCTCTCGACCGACCTGGGTCCCGGGCCGCGCGACGGGATCATGACCGGCATCCACCATCGATTCGGCTGGTCCATCCGCCGGTCGCGGACGTTCGTGGAACTGACGGTGCTCGTGCTCGGGTGGCTGCTCGGCGGGACCGTGGGCATCGGGACGGTCGTCTTCGCCTTCGGGATCGGGCCGCTCGTCCAGATCGTGTTCCGGGTGCTCGACCCGGACGATCACCTCGGGCGGCGGCGCGTGCAGGTCGAGGCGGAGGGCGTCGTCGGCGAGTGACAGCCGTGCGGGGAGCCGCGGGCCAGGGGTCCGCGGTCAGATGACGATGAGCGTGTCGACCGCGACGGCGAGGAACAGCAGCGACAGGTAGCTGATCGAGTACTTGTAGAGCGCGATCGCGCCCTGCGTCGATGCCTCCTCCGACGACCCGCGTCGCCACAGCGCCCAGGCCTGCCAGATGAACACGGCACCGAGGCCGACGGCCGCACCGAGATAGATCGAGACCCATCCGGCCGACCGGCCAGAGCAGCAGCGAGATGGCCACCATCAGGACGGTGTAGAGGGCGATCTGGCGCGTCGTCTCGGCGACGCCCTTGACCACCGGCAGCATCGGGACGCCGGCCGCCGCGTAGTCCTTGCGGATGCGCAGGCTCAGCGCCCAGAAGTGGGGCGGCGTCCAGTAGAAGACGATGGCGAACAGGATGAGCGCGGGGATGGCCACGTTGCCCGGTGACCGCCGCCCAGCCGATGACCGGCGGGAGCGCCCCGGCGGCGCCACCGATGACGATGTTCTGGGGGGTCGTGCGCTTCAGCATCATCGTGTAGACGACGACGTAGAAGGCGATGGCGAGCAGGGTCAGGAACGCGGCCAGCAGGTTGACGAAGTAGGCCATCACCGCGAACGAGATGATGCCCGAGGACGACGCCGAAGACGACCGCCCGTTCGGGCTCGACCTGGTGGGCCGGCAGCGGCCGGCGACGGGTCCGCGCCATGAGCTCGTCGATGTCGCGGTCGAGGTAGCAGTTGATGGCGTTGGCGCTGCCTGCCGCGAGCGTGCCGCCGATGAGCGTCCAGGCGACGAGCCAACCCCACTCCGCCCAGTCCACGCCGGGCAGCCAGCGGGTCGCCAGGACCATGGCCGGGACCGTGGTGACCAGCAGGAGCTCGATGATCCGCGGCTTGGTCAGGGCGATGTAGGCGCGGACGGAATCGCCACGGGAGCGCGGCGCCGGACTCCGACGCCGGGAGGCCGGGGTCGGTGGTCCCGGACGGGTCGGCCGGCGTCTCGACGGCCGTCATCCGGGCGGTCGCGTAGCTCGTCACGGCGAGGGCCGCCAGCAGCGCCCAGATGACCGCACCGAGGGCGAGGTGCAGGGTCTGCGTCCAGCCCGACAGTCGGGTCAGGACCTGCAGCCCGCCGACGACGACCTGGATCGCGAACAGCGCCGCGGCCCACGTGGCCAGGCGGACGATGGCCGGGTGATCGCGTTGCGTCCGCCAGGCGACGATCGCGACGATCGCCACGATCACGGCCACGACGGCCGCCACCCAGCGATGGAGGATGTGCGCCGAGGCGACCTCGCTGAGCTGCGGGAGGATCGAGCCACCCATCAGCGGCCAGTCGGGGAAGACGAGCGCGGTGTCCGTCGCCGTCACGTTCGAGCCGAAGAGCAGCAGGGCGAACGTGGCGCCGGCCGCGAACGTCGCGAGCAGCGTGAAGCGCTGGCTGGCCCCGCGCGCGGGGAAGCGTGCCGGATAGCCGGCCCGGACGGTCAGGAACACGAGCAGGCCGACGAGCAGCATGGCCGCCGCGAGGTGGGCGGTCACCGATTTGCCGCTGTTGCCGAGGCGCACGGTCTCACGGCCCAGCCACGCCTGGAAGCCGACGAGGCCGACCGAGGCGAGGGAGCCGACGACGAGCGAGCGGCGGTCGCGGTGGTCGCGGATGGCCAGCGCCGCCAGGCCGAGGATCTCGAACCCGATGACGACCGCGATGCCACGGTGGATCCACTCGATCCAGGCCTTCGGGTCATCCAGCGGCGGGATGAGCTGCCCGTGGCACAGCGGCCAATCCGGGCAGCCGAGCCCGGATTCCGTGGCCCGCACGACGACGCCGACCGTGACGAGCAGGATGGCGGTCAGCAGGGTGAGGCCGGCGAGCTTCTGGAAGCGGGTCAACGGGTCTCCGGGGGACGGTCGGCAGCGACGCGCCATTCTAGCGCGAGGGCGCCCCGCGGCCACCTCGGCTATCGTTCGGCGCATGACCCCCCGACGTCTCCGTCCCCTGCTCGTCGTGCTCGCCGTCGGCCTCGTCGCGGTCGGCTGCGGCGGCCCCGGCGGCGGGTCGACGAGCTCCCCGTCGGCGGCCGCCTCCGGCAGCACCGAGGCGTGCGTCACGACGCCCGAGCCGGCGAGCGACGTCGTCACGGCGTGGCAGGGCAGCCAGGCCCCGAGCGTGTTCCCGCAGATCATCGATCCGGGCGGCACGTTGGCCTGTGGGCAGAACCGCATGATGTTCTCGTTCCTTGACGCGTCGAACGTCCCGGTCGCCGCGCCGGACCGGACCGTCTCCGTCGCGCTGTACGACCTCGGCGCCGACCCGGACACCCCCGTCACCACGGTCGACGCGCACTTCATCTGGGCGATCGAGGGCGAGCGCGGCGTGTACGTCGCCCCGGTCGACCTGCCCGACGGCCGGGCTGTGGGGTGCCGAGTTCACGACCGCGGTCGGGGACGCCGCACCGGAGACGATCCGGGTCACCTTCCCGGTCCGACCCGAGGCCACGGTCGTCGGCGTCGGGGACGAGGCGCCGTCGGTCGACACGCCGACGCTGGACGACGTCGACGGCGACGTGTCGCTGATCTCGACCGACCCCGAGCCGGTCGAGGCGTTCTACGAGACGTCGATCGCCGACGCGCTCACCGCGCACGAGCCGTTCGTGCTCGTGTTCGCGACCCCCAAGTTCTGCGCCACGGCCCAGTGCGGCCCGACCCTCGACCGGCTCAAGCCGATCGCGGCGGCCAACCCGGACCTGACCTTCATCAACGTCGAGCCGTACCTGCTCGAGGAGGTCGAGGGCCAGCTCCAGCCGGTCCTGACCGACGGGCAGCTGACGGCCGCTCCGGCGACCGAGGCGTGGCGCCTGCCGTCCGAGCCGTGGATCTTCGTCGTCGATGGCGACGGGATCGTCCAGGGCTCGTTCGCGCTCATCGTCGGCGACGACGAGCTGGAGGCCGCCGTCGCGGCCGTGTCGCCGGGCAGCTAGCTGCCGGCGTCGTCCACCCAGATCGCCTGCAGCGTCCCGCCCTCGTCGCGATAGAAGACGCGCACCGGTTCCGCCGTCACCTGGTGCTCGGCGAGGTGGCCGGGCGGGAACTCGGTCCCGTTTCGCAGCTCCTCGAGACCGAAGTCGACGAGCACGTTGTCGTCGCCGTCGGCGGAGGGTGAAGGCCCGCACGCTCGCGAGGTCCTGGGCATCGACCCCGACGATCACGCCGACCATCGACGGGGCGTCGGTCGGCCGGACGCCGGGCGCCTGCGAGGATCCAGGGCCGCCACCATCGCCGAGCAGCGAGCGCGGCGCCCCCGCGTCAGGACGATGAGGACGACGAGCGCGGCGGCGAACACGTTCCGGGTGCGGCGGTCCATGGCGCCGTCAGGCGGCCGGTCCGGTCCCAGTCGCCGGTGCCGTCCCCGTGCTGCCGGGCGCGACGATCGGGTCGCCGGCGGCGCAGCGCGGACAGGTCTCCGGGCCAGGCTCGTAGGTCGGCAGGTCCAGCTGCCACAGCGCCTGGAGCGGATAGGTCCGGCCGGTCGTCGGCGAGGTGAGGGTCGCCCGGCCGCCGCTCCGGTCGACCATGACCACGCAGGCGACGATCTCGCCGCCCATCGCCTCGACGGCCGGGATCATCGCCAGCAGCGAGCCACCCGTGGTCAGGATGTCGTCGACGAGGAGGACGCGCTCGCCGGGCTCGATGGCGAAGCCGCGCCGGAACTCGCGTCGGGTGCTGCCGTCGTCGGCGCGGACCTCCTCGGCGAAGATCGAGCGGGTGCCGAGCTGGCGCGCGGTCTCGAAGGCGAGGATGACGCCGCCGGTCGTCGGTCCGGCGACGAGGTCGACGCCGGTCTCGCGCACCGCACGCCGCCCAGTAGCCGCACAGCTCGGAGGTCGCCGCCGGGTCGGACAGGACCGCGAACTTCTCGACGTAGGCGTCGCCGTGGCGACCGCTCTTGAGCTGGAAGTGGCCCTCGCGGAACGCCCCGGACGCCCGGAACAGGGCCTCGGTCCGGGCGGCGATCGCGGCGCGGGCCGCCAGGTCGAGCGCGGGCTTGATCGTCGTCACGGCGCCGAATGCTACCGGTTCGACGGACCGGGTCCGGCCGCCGAGCGCACGCGACCGGTCAGCGCCAGCCCAGCTCCGGGGCCACGTGGCGCAGCAGGCTCTCGATGACGTGGGCGTTGTACTCGACGCCGAGCTGGTTCGGGACGGTCAGCAGCAGCGTGTCGGCCGCGGCGATGGCCGTGTCCTCGGCGAGCTGCCGGACGAGCACGTCGGGCTCGGCCGCGTAGGTCCGACCGAAGGTCGCCAGGGTCCCCGCATCGATGTAGCCGACGTGGTCCCCCTCGTCGCCGCTCCGTCCGAAGTACGCCCGGTCGCGGTCGTCGACGATGGGGAAGATGCTGCGGCTGACCGACACGCGCGGCTCGCGCGCGTGGCCGGCGGCGGTCCAGGCGTCACGGAAGCGCTGGATCTGCTCGGCCTGGAGCTGGTGGAACGGGACGCCGGCATCCTCGGTCAGGAGGGTCGACGACATGAGGTTCATCCCCTGCTCGGCCGGTCCACTCGGCGGTGGCGCGCGTGCCGGCACCCCACCAGATCCGGTCGCGCAGGCCGGCCGAGTGCGGCTCGAGGCGGAGGAGCCCGGGCGGGTTGGGGAACATCGGCCGGGGGTTCGGCTCGGCGAAGCCCTGACCGTCGAGCATCTGGAGGAACACGGCGGCGTGCTGGCGGGCCATGTCGGCGTCGGTCTCGCCCTCGGCCGGCTGGTAGCCGAAGTAGCGGAAGCCATCGATCACCTGCTCCGGCGAGCCGCGGCTGATCCCGAGCTGCAGCCGACCGCCGGCGATGATGTCGGCCGCCCCGGCGTCCTCGACCATGTACAGCGGGTTCTCGTAGCGCATGTCGATGACGGCCGTCCCGATCTCGATCCGGCTCGTGCGGGCGCCGATCGCGGCCAGCAGCGGGAACGGCGAGGCGAGCTGCTGGGCGAAGTGATGGACCCGGAAGTACGCGCCGTCGGCGCCGAGCTCCTCGGCGGCGACGGCCAGATCGATCGACTGGAGGAGCGCATCGCCCGCCGACCGGACCTGCGAGTACGGCGTGCCCGACCAGTGCCCGAACGACAGGAACCCGATCCGCTTCATGGCGTGCTCATGGCCGGTACTCGACCCCCTTCGAGGATGGTGCGGCGGCCTTGCGCGGGAGCGCCGTCCCGATGAGGTCGCGATGGGTCGTCAGCCCGCGCCCGGCGCACTCGGCGGCCAGCTCGTCGACGAGCCGGACCGGCAGGGTCGGGTCGGCGAAGATCGCCGTGCCGACCTGGACCGCGACCGCGCCGACCGCCAGGAAGTCGAGCACGTCGGCCAGCTCGGTCACGCCGCCGATGGCGACGATCGGGATCGACACCGTCTGGGCGGCCTCGTAGACGATGCGCAGGGCGACCGGCTTGACCGCCGGTCCGCTCAGGCCGCCGTAGACGTTGCCGAGCAGCGGCCGCTGGCGGGTCGGCCCGACGGCGATCCCCGACAGCGTGTTGATCGCGGTCAGGGCATCCGCGCCGGCATCGGCGATGGCCCGGGCGATCGGGCGGATGTCGGCGACGTTCGGCGACAGCTTGACGAGCAGCGGGAGGTCGGTCGCGCGGCGGACGGCGGCGGTGACCTCGGCGGCCGCGCCGGCATCGATGGCGAACTGCAGGCCGCCCTTGCCGACGTTGGGGCACGAGATGTTCAGCTCGATGCCGGCGATGCCGGGCACGCCCTCCAGCCGGCGGGTGACCTCGACGTAGTCGCCGACCGACTCGCCGGCGACGTTGACGATGACCGGCGACCGCCCAGCCGGCCCACGTCGCGGCGTACTTGTCGATGACCGCGTCGACGCCCGGGTTCTGCAGGCCGATCGAGTTGAGCATGCCGCCCGGCGTCTCGGTCACCCGCGGCGTCGGATTGCCGATGCGGGCCTTGAGGGTCGTGCCCTTGCAGCAGATCGCCCCGAGCCGGTCGACATCGACGACGTCGCCGTACTCGATGCCGTAGCCGAACGTGCCCGACGCCACGAGGATCGGGTTGGGCAGGACGAGCCCACGGCCGAGGTCGACCGACAGGTCGACCGACGCGGGCGGGATCGGATCGGTGGGCGCGGCGGACCGGCGGTGTCCGGTCCTCGACGCGTGGCCGAGGCCGCGGCGGCTCGACGACCGGGCGGCCGCGGCGGGCCTGGGCTGGCGGCTCGGCCCCGACCGACCGGCCGCGAGGTCACGACCTTGCGCTTGGCCTTCACGCCCAGGCGCCTTCCCAGACGAGCTCCTCGGCGGCGAACACCGGACCCTCGCGGCAGACCCGCTGCGGCGTCCCGCTCGTGGCCATCACCACGCAGCCCAGGCACGCCCCGACCGCGCAGCCCATGTTCTGCTCCATCGATACCTGGAGGAATGCCTTCCGACGCGCCGCGGCCGAGCCGGGTGGGTCCTGCTTCCCGCCACCGCGCTTGCGACCCGAGGGTGGCGACGCCGAGCCGCTGACGGCGACCCGCGGCCTGGCGGGCGAGCGCGGCGAGCATGCGGTGCGGGCCGCAGGCGAAGGCCTGGTCGGCCCACGCCTCGTACTCGGGCACGAGGTCGGTCACGAAGCCGTGGTGGCCGAGCGAGCCGTCGTCGGTGGCGACGACGTACTCGACCTCGTCGGGCAGCAGGCTCGACGGGTAGACCTCGCGGGAGCTGGCCGCGCCGAACAGGAGCGTGACCTGGCGGCCGTCGCGGATGGCCTCGTCGGCCAGCATCCGGACGCCGGCCATCCCCAGGCCGCCGGCGATGAGCAGCACGTGCTGGCTGCGCGGATCGACCTCGAACGGTCGCCCGAGCGGTCCGAGCAGGTCGACCTCGTCGCCCGGGCGGAGCCGCGTGAACCAGTCGGTCCCGCGCCCGATGACCCGGAAGTGGACGGTCACGATGCCGGTCACCGCGTCCGTCGTGTTCAGCGAGAACGGCCGGCGCAGGACCATCCCGGACAGGTCGCCGGTCCGGACGTGGACGAACTGGCCGGCGCGCGAGCCGCTCGCCAGGTCCGGTGCGTGATAGGCCTGGAGCCACTGGCCGGGCAGGATCTCGCGGCTCTCGACGAGCTCCGCCGCGGCGAGCCGCATGGTCACGCGGTCGGGCGGCCCTCCGCGCCCTCGTCGGCGGCCTCGTCCGTCTCGTCGGCGTCGTCGGTGGCGGCCACCTCGCCGGCGTCCTCGACCGCGTCCTCGTCGGCGGCCTCCGCGGCCGCGGCATCCTCGTAGTCGGGCGACACGGCGGGGAACGCCTCGGCCAGCGCGTCGGCGAGGTCCCCGAAGACGTCGGTCGGGTCGTAGAACTCGACGAGCTCCTCGGCGCCGGCCAGGGTGCGCCACTCGCCGTCGGCCTCCTCCGGGACGACCTCGGCGCGGAACGCGCCGGTGGCCGTCAGCACGAGGCGCTCGTCGTCGTCGTCGACGATGACGAGGTCGCCGACCAGCGCCGCGGCGCCGGCCGCCGCGGCCTCGAACTCGTCGAGCAGGCGCGCTTCGCTGCGCTGGCTGCGCTCCTGGTACTCGAGGGCGAGGTCGTACAGCCGGCGGGCGGCCGCCTCGTCGTCGCTCACGGCGACGTCCTCCGGCTGGCCGGCGGCCCACGAGTCGGCGGCCGCGGCGTACGGATCCTCGCCGAGCGAGATCGTCTCCTCCGGCGAGATGCCGGCGGCATCGATCAGGTCGTCGCTCGCGGTCGGCTCGGCGCCCATCCCGGCCGCTTCCCTGGCAGCCTCGGCGAAGGCGGCGTAGATGTCGGCCGGGTTGTACAGCTCGACGAGCTCGGCCGCGGACTCGATGACCTCGGTCTCGCTGACCCATTCCCCGGTCAGCTCGTCCTGGTACCGGCTCCGGCTGCGGAACGACAGGTCGGGGGCGATCGACAGGTAGTCGGGATCCTCGTCGATGAGGGTCAGGCCACCGACGGTGGCGATGCGCTCCTTGTGGCGGTCGAGGAAGCGGCGGAGCTGGTCCGTGGACTGGACGAGGAAGTCGGAGCGTTCGAGCGCGGCATCGGATGCGAGCTCGCCGAGCAGGTCGTTGTCGGCCGGTGTCCATGTCGTCGCCTCCGGTCTGGTTCGTCGCCTGGTGGGAGCTGTTCGCGTCGGATGCTCATCGGGTCACGGATGGTATTCGAGGTCGGTGCCCATGCGCTCGCGCAGGAACATCGAATGGTGGCGTTCGAAGATCCACTCGCCGGCACGATGGCCGAGGGCGCGGGTGGCCTCGTCGGCCTCGAGCTTGTCGAGCGTGGCGTAGTCGGGCAGGTCCAGGAGGATCACGTTGTCGAAGTCCCAGCCGTGGGCGACGTTGTACCAGCCGATGAAGCGGATCCCGAACTTCTCCTCGTAGTCCTTCACCTGGCGCGGGAAGATCGTGCGCATGAAGAACTTGAAGAACGGGTCGCGGCCGCGGCGGACGGAGAAGTAGGTCGCGAGCACGGGCATGGGCGCATTGTCGCACGAGGCCCGGTCCGGGCGAGGGGTGTGGAGACCGTGGCGCTGGCCTGTCTCCGGCGTCGCGAGCATCCTCGTCACGAACCCGCCACCGGGGTCTTGGGCGGCCCGTCGGGCGCCGGTCCGGGCTGTCGCGGCCGACGGGTCGGTCGGATCACGCTCGGGCGAGCCGACAGCGCTGCGGCCTGCCCGCCGTGGAGCCGCAGCGGCGCGCCGACTACTCCCCGGGCGGGTGTTTGACGAGATCGTCAGCGTCGGCGCCGGGGTCGGTCGCCCCGTCGCGTTGGCAGGCTCCGCCTCGTCCTCGAGCTCGCCGACCGTCTTGGTGGCGCTCCCCAGCGGTCGACGCCGCGTCCGCCGGTCGGCGGCCACGAGCCGGAGCAGGAAGATGATCGTCTGGCCGGTGATGAGGAGCAGGAAGATCACCGCGAAGAGGAGCACCGCGCTGACGACCGGCGGCCAGTTCCAGACCACGCTCAGCGGGGTCAGGAAGATGAACACGACGAGGATGACGAGCTGGAACCGGAAGCAGCCGAGACCGGGGCCACGCTCCGCCTCGAGGTCGTCGCCCTTGTACTGGATCGGGCCGGTCGGGCGCGGGGGACGCGGCGGCGTCGGGTCGACGGCGGGATCGACGGGCGGGGTCGACGGGGGGCGGCGTCGGATCGGTCACGAGGCGGAACGATACCGTGCGCTGTCGTCAGCCCGCCGGTGGAGGGGCCGGATCCGTCGCCAGGCCATCGACGACGACCGCGCCCGGGATGCCCAGCAGCTCCGCCGGCGGCAGGATCACCTTCCACGAGCGCGAGCCGCCGCCGACGACGACCTGCTCGCGGGCGAGGACCCGCGCATCGATCCAGATCGGGAGGTCGTCAGGCAACCCGAACACGGTGACCCCGCCGATCTCCATGCCGGTGATCTCGCGCGTCGACTCGGCCGGCGCGAAGGACGCCTTGCGGGTGCCGAGCCGATCGCGCACGGCGCGGTTGACGTCGAGCCGGTTCGGGGCGAGGACGACGCACGCGGCGTACCGCGGCGGGTCGGCCTTGCCGATGACCAGGATCGTGTTGGCCGAGTCCTCCGGGGCGAACCCGTAGGCCGCGCAGAACGCGGCCGTGTCGGCCAGGGCCGGGTCGCAGGCGAACAGCTCGTAGTCGATGCCGAGCGGCTCCAGCGCGGCGATGAGCCGGTCACGGCCGGCGGGATCGTGCGTTGCCAGGTCGATGCCCGAGGGCGCGCGCTCCGTCATGGCGGAAGCGTACGATGCGGCGGATGCGCATCGCTGCCGCCCAGGCCCACGCCCCGTGGCTCGACACGCCGCGGACCACCACCATCGTCACCGAGTGGATCGGCAAGGCGGCCCGTGAGGACGTCGACCTGCTCGCCTTCGGCGAGACGTTCCTCGGTGGCTATCCGCGCTGGATCGGGTTCACCGACGGGGCACGCTTCGATGCGCCCGACCAGAAGCGCGCCTTCGCGGCGTACCTCGATGCGGCGGTCGAGCTCGATGGCCCGGAGGTCGCGACGGTCGTCGAGGCCGTCCGGGATCATGGCGTCTTCACCTATCTCGGCACCGCCGAGCGCGGCCATGGTGGGACGGGCGGGGCGCGCGGCACCGTCTATTGCACGCTCCTCGCCATCGACCCGGAGCGCGGCCTCGTCGGGGCGCACCGCAAGCTCATGCCGACCTACGAGGAGCGCCTCGCCTGGGGTGTCGGCGATGGCCACGGGCTGCGCGTCCACGACGGGCCGGCGGGCTGGCAGGTCGGCGGCCTGAACTGCTGGGAGAACTGGATGCCGCTGACGCGGACCGCGATGTACGCCGGCGGCGAGGACCTCCACGTGGCGGTGTGGCCCGGTGGCCCCGACCTGACCCGGGACATCACCCGGTTCATCGCCCGCGAGGGCCGCGTCTACGTGCTGAGTGCCGCGGTCCTGTTCGGGCCGGACGACGTGCAGGACGACTTCCCGCTGGCCGATGCCGTCCGCGCAGCCGTCTCGACGCCGTTCGAGGACGGCGGCTCGTGCATCGCCGGCCCGGACGGTGAGTGGGTCGTCGCGCCGGTCGTCGACGAGGAGCGTCTGGTCTGCGCCGACATCGACCTGGCCCGCGTCCGCGAAGAGCGCCAGAACTTCGACCCGACCGGCCACTACGCGCGGTCCGACGTGCTCTCGCTCCGCGTCGATCGCCGTCGGCTCCAGGCCGTCGCGTTCGACGACCACGACGACTGACGGCACACGCCATGGGATCGCCGACCGCGCCGCCGGACATCGACGCATACCTCGCCGGCTTCGACTGGCATCCGGAGCCGGAGCTGATCGGCTATCGCGATGCGGGCGCCTCGCGGGCGGCCATGGAGCGCCTCGGGGCGGACACGTGGACGGCGGCGCTCGACTACCTGTACGGCATCGCCGTCGAGCGGGCGATGGGCGACCCGTCGCCGTACGACGAGGCGCGGCGCCGCTACTACGCCCCGTCCGCTGGTGGTCCCGCGCCGGCGCCGCGCGACCCGGTCCCGGCCGCCGACGTCATCGCCGAGTTCCAGGCGCGGGTCGCCGGCGGGCTCATGAACAGCCAGCATCCGCGCCAGTTCGGCTACTTCACGCCACCGCCGCTGCCGATGTCGATCATGGGCGAGCTCCTCGCGCAGGTGGCCAACCAGGGCGTCGACGTGTGGCATGCGGGTCCGTTCGCGGCCTTCGTCGAGGAGGAGGTCGTGCGCTGGCTGTGCGACCTCGTCGGCTACGACGCGCGAGGCTTCGGGCTGCTGACGAGCGGCGGGGTGATGGCCAACTTCATGGCGATGACGCTGGCCCGCGACCTGCATCTCGGGCGGCTCCGTGGCCTCGGCGGCCCGCCGCGTGGCAAGGACCTGGAGGGCGCCCGGGTCTACACCAGCGACCAGACCCACTTCTCGATCGCCCGTGCCCTCGACGAGCTGGGCTTCCCGACGGACACGCTCGTCGTCCTGCCGGCCGATGACGACTTCCACCTGCGGGGAGCGGGGGTCGCCGCGGCGGTCGCTCGTGACCGCGCCGCCGGGCTGACCCCGTTCGCGATCGCCGCGGTCGCCGGCTCGACCAACACCGGCAGCGTCGATGCCATCGGCGAGCTGGCCGACGTCGCCGAGGCAGACGGGCTGTGGCTCCACGTCGACGCGGCCTACGGCGGCGCGGCGCGGCTGTCGGCCAGGGATGCCGACCGCGTGCCGGACCTCGAGCGCGCGGACTCGGTGACCGTCGACCCGCACAAGTGGTTCTTCCAGGCGTACGACATCGGTGGGCTGCTGGTCCGGGACGGCGCCCAGCTCGCCGCCGTGTTCGGGGGGCGAGCGCCCGAGTACTACCGCGGCGGCGAGACGCCCGTGGCCGGCGGGGGCGTGGTCGAGTCCGACGACCACGGCGACGACCATGCCGGGCAGCTGAACTTCTACAAGCTCTCGTTCGAGGGCACGCGTCGCTGGCGCGCGCTCAAGCTGTGGATGACCTGGAAGCACCTCGGCACGACCGGCTTCGGCCGGCTCATCGAGCGGACCGACGACCTCGCGGCGTCGCTCGCTCGGCGCTGCGCCGAGGCGGACGACTTCGAGGCCGTGCCCGCCATCCCGGAGCTGAGCGTCGTGTGCTTCCGCCACGTCCCGGCGGCGCTGCGCGACGACCCGGCAGCGCTCGACGCGCACCAGGACCGACTGCAGGCGGCACTCGAGGCGTCCGGCGACGGCTGGCTGACGACGACCCGCCTGCGGGGCTCGACCTGGCTGCGCGCCGGGATCGTCAACTACCTCTCGACCGAGGACGACCTGGAGCACCTGCTCGCGACCTTGCGGCGCCTCGCCGGGTGAGCGGGATCGGACGGATCCTGGCCGCGGGCCTGGTCGTGGCCGTCGCGGTCGGCGCCGGCTGCACGCTGCCGGGCGGCGGCTGCGACCTGACCATCGCGGCCGTCGATGACCCGGGGATCGAGGCGCTCCCGGCCGACGCGGAAGTGCTCGTCCGACCGGCCGACGTGGACCCGAACGGCTGGGTCCTCACCGAGGATCCCGATGTCGGCCTGGTGGCCGAGCTGCGGCTGCGCCCTGATGCCGCCGAGCGCTTCGCGCAGCACACGCGGGATCACCTCGGCGGCTTCATCGCCCTGGACGTGGACGGGGTCGTCGTCGCTGTCCCGAGCATCGAGTCGCCGATCGAGGACGGCCAGCTCCAGGTCTCGTTCGCGAACGCGGACGACGGCGCCCGCGAGGCCATCCAGTCATGCCTCCCGGTCGAGCTCGCACCGCCGGGCTGAACCTCAGTCGACGGTCAGTGGCGCCGGCCGCTCGGTGGTCGAATCCACCGGCTCCCAGCGATCCGTCGTGGTGGCCGTCTCGAGCGCGAGGAGCACGTCCAGGACGTGGAATGCGAACTCGCCCGAGGCCCGCAGCGGTGACCCGGTCCGGACGGCCAGGATGAGGTCGGCCAGGCCGACGCCCCGCGCGACCGTCGCGTCGAAGCGGAGTGGCACGTCCTCCCAGTCCTCGCTGCCGAGCGGCCGATAGCGGACCTCGCCGTCGAACGTGTTCGGGTCGCCGAGGCTGAGCGAGCCGGCCGTGCCGTGGATCTCGAGGTGCGGCGCGAGCGAGGCGACGACGTCGAAGGACGCGGTCAGCCCGCCGACGACCCCGGACACGAAGTCGAGCGTGCCCACGACCGTGGTCGGCGTCTCGGAGACGATCGTCATGCCGGCCCGCGGTCCGGACGCGATGAGGCGCTCCGTGCCCAGCCCACGGCCCACCGCCGCGACCCGCCGGATCGGCCCGAGCAGGCTGACCAGGGCGGCGACGTAGTACGGCCCGACGTCGAGCAGCGGTCCGCCACCCTGCGCGTAGAAGATCCCGGGGTTCGGGTGCCAGCGCTCGGGCCCCAGGTGGGCGACGGCCGCGCTCGCGCTGAGCGGCGTCCCGATCGCCCCCTCGTCGATGAGCGCCCGGGCGGTCTGCAGGCCGCCGCCGAGGAACGTGTCCGGCGCCGCGCCGAGCCGCACACCCGCCGCGGTGGCGTCGGCCAGGATCGCGGCCGCGTCATCGCGGCTGGTCGCCAGGGGCTTCTCGGAGTAGACGTGCTTGCCGGCCGCGATCGCCGCGCGTGACACGGCTGCGTGCGCCGTCGGCGGGGTCAGGACCAGCACGACCTCGATCGACGGGTCGGCGATGAGGTCCTCGACCGCCATGGCCGGGAAGCCGCCCCGCGCGGCCAGGTCCGCCGCACGTCCCGCGTCCATGTCCGCGCAGGCCGCCAGCTCGATGATCGGGAAGCGCGCGCTCCCCGGCAGATACAGGTCGGTGACGTTGCCGCAGCCGACGATGCCGACGCGGCCAGGCCGGACGGCCGTCGTCATGCCCCGCGCCCGCGCGCCAGCCCGCGCTCGACGAGGGTGTCGTGCGTCCGTCGGGCCGCGGCCAGCGGATCCCCGGCGACGTGGTCGAACTCGGCGATGAGCCACTCGACGGAGGGCAACGCCTCGGCCGCGGCGATGGCCGGTCCCGGGTCGACGATCCCATCCCCCGCCGGCACGTTGACGAACGGCTCGTCGCGGTAGGCGCCGGCCGGCAGGTCGATCCCGTCCTTGATGTGCAGCGAGACGACCCGCGGGCCGAGCCGGGTGATGACCTCGGCCGGATCCGCCCCGCCGACCGCCACCCAGAAGATGTCGACCTGCAGGTCGATCGCGTCGCCGAGCCTCGCGGCCAGCCGATCCAGCCCCGTCGTCCCGTCGAGGGGTCGCAGCTCGGCGTCGTGGTTGTGGTAGCCGAGCCGGATCCCCCGGGCAGCCGTCACCTCCGAGGCTGCCGCCAGCCGATCCGCGAGGCCGTCGACGGCGGCCAGGCTGTCGAGTGGCGGGTTCGACACGATCATGCGGCCGGAGCCGAGCGCCGCCAGCGCATCCGCCGCGCGCGCGACGGCATCGGGGTCGGCGACGTCCGCCCACGTGTGCGAGCTGGCGATCCGGAGGTCGAGGTCGTCGAGGACCTGCCGCGCGACGGCCGGGTCGCCACCCGGGACGTCGACCGTCTCGACCCCGGCGAAGCCGGCGGCCGCGAGCGTCGTCAGGGTGGGGACATCCAGGCCCATCCCGGCGCCGCCGAAGCGGGCGGGGTCACGGAAGGTGTACAGCTGGACCGCGAGGGGAAGGGTCATCGACGAACGGCTCAGTGTCGGCCGTGGAGCAGGCCACCGACGTGCTCGAGCAGCTTCCAGGCGACCTCGGCATCGCCCTTCACGAACGCCCGGAAGTCCCAGTACGTCATCACCAGCGTCTTGAGGTCGGTCGTCGCCGTGACCGTCGCGGTGCGGGTCCGGTCGCTGATGAGGGCGACCTCGCCGAAGTAGCTGCCCGGCCCGATCTTGTCGACCTGGCTGCCGTCGACGGTCACGACGCCCTCGCCCTCGACCACGACGAAGAAGCCCATGCCGTGGGTGTCGCCTTCCCGGACGACGACGCTGCCGGCCGGGAACGTCCGCTCGGTGAAGTCCTTCGACAGGCGCTCCAGCTCCTTGCGGTCGAGGCTCGACAGGAGTGGGACTGCAGCGAGCAGCTCGGCGGTCTGGGTCATGGCGCTCTCCAGTGGGTGACGGACGACGGCAGACGCTGGGTGTGCTGCGGACTATCCGTCGCCACGTGACCTCGCTGCAAGGCGGTCCTGCAGGCGGTACCACTCGCCGACCACCGGCAGGAACCAGGGACGGCCCTCATACGGCGCCGGCACGATCGGGAATCCGAGCTTCGTGAGTGCCGGTGCCTCGCCCCCGGCCAGCCACTGGCCGACGCGCGTCCCGAGGTACGTCATCAGCGCGACGCCGGTCCCGCAGCAACCGAGCGCGTAGGTCACCCCGTCCCTCGTCCGCCCGACGTGCGGCATGCGGTCGAAGGTGAAGCCCACGTTGCCGCCCCAGGCGTACTCGATGCGATACGACGGCGAGCTGCGGATGGACCTCGACCAGGCCCTTCCAGAGGATCCGGGCGGTCTTGTCGATCGAGGTCGGCAGGAACGAGGCGCGGCCGCCGAAGATCATCCGGCGGTCCTGCGACACGTGCCAGTAGTACAGGAAGTTCTTGGTGTCGAAGAACGACCGGCCCTTCGGCGACAGCTCGTGGGCAAGGTCCTCCGGCAGCGGCTCCGACGCGATGATGAACGAGCCGATGCCCATGATCCGCCGCCGCAGCGACGGGGCGACGCCGTCGGTGTAGCCGTTCGTGGCCACGAACACGTCCCGTGCCACGATCGCCCCGCGCGAGGTCTCGACGAGGAACCGGCCATCTGCCTGGCGCCGGATCTTGCGTGCCCGGATGCCTTCGTGGAGGTCGGCGCCGGCGCTCGCGGCCGCCTCGGCCAGGCCGACGAAGTACTTGCCCGGATGGAGCAGGCCGCTGCCCTCGACGACGAGAGCGCCGTAGTACGCGTCCGTGCCGATCTCCTCGCGGATGCGCTCGCGCGGCACGACGTGGGCCGTGACGCCGACCGCCTCCAGGGCGTCGCGGGCGTGATCGAGCTCCGGGACGTGCGCTGGGGCGTACGCCAGCTCCAGGTGCCCGACCTCGCGGAACTCGCAGTCGATGGCCTCGTCGGCGATGAGCTGCTTCACCAGCTGGTACGAGTCGAGGGTCTCCCGGTACAGCGCGCGACCGGTGTCAGCGCCGTACTTCGCGATGAGCTCGCGGGCACTCCACTTGTAGCCGCTGTGGACGATGCCGCCGTTTCGCGTCGAGGCGCCCCAGCCGAGGGTGTGGGTCTCGAGCAACGTCACCGCCCGGCCGGCACGAGCGAGCTCGCGCGCGGCGTTGATGCCGGCATAGCCCCCGCCGATGACCACGACGTCGGTCGCATCCGGCAACGGCCGGCCGGAGCGATCTGGCATGGCCGGCATCGTCGCCTGCCAGTAGGCGCGGCGTTCGTAGTCGGTGTTGAGGGGCGGGGTCCTTCCCATCGAGGTGGAGCGTAGCGACCCCTCGACCTCGACGCGCTGTCGCACATGTGCTACAGTCGTCGCATGGCCGACGTCGCATCGAGGGAACTGCGAAACAACACTCGGGCCTTGCTGGCTCGCGTGGAGGCTGGCGAGTCCATCACGATCACGGTGGATGGCCGGCCCGTGGCGTCGCTGGAGCCGATCGGATACCGGCGCCGAGCGATGCCGCGGGCAGAGTTCCTCCGTCGGTTGGAGCACGCCAAAGCTGATCCGGGTCTCGTCGACGACCTCCGCAAACTGGCTCCCGACACGACCGATGACGTGCCTTGGCGATGACCGAAGCCCTGGTCGACACCAGCGTGTTCATTGCGAACGAGCGCGGTCGGGATCTTGGCTCCATCCTCCCGGAATCCATCCTTGTGTCGGTCATCACGGTCGGGGAACTGATCGCGGGCGTCCTCGCGGCCGCGGACCCGACAGCACGGGCGGCACGGCTGGAGACACTCCGGCTCGCGGAGTCGTTCGATGCCGTCGATGTCGATCACGATGTCGCGACCGCGTGGGCTCGGCTGCGGGTGGAGCTCCAGATCCGCGGCCGACGGATGCCCGTCAACGACTCCTGGATCGCCGCTACGGCGATGGCGCTGCGAGTCCCGGTGGTGACGCTGGATGACGACTACATCGAGGTCCCGGGGCTCGCCGTGATCCGAGCTTGATCCCACCCTGAACCTCGACCGTCCGATCGGCATCAAGTGATCGAACGCGTCGACAGGAGGCAGCCGATCCCACCCGAGCCCGACCGGTCACTCATCGACCGGGCCCGACACGGCGACCTCGAGGCGTTCGAGGAGATCGTGCGCGCACGGATGGATGCCACCTACCGCCTGACCTACGCCATCCTCGGCGACCCCGCCGAGGCGCGTGACGCTGCCCAGGAGGCGTTCGTCGCCGCGTGGCAGCGGATCGGCGACCTGCGGGAAGCCGATCGATTCGACGCCTGGTTCCAGCGGATCACGGTCAACGCTGCGAGGATGGCGCACCGTGGTCGGCGCCGACGCGGCGTCCGCGAGATCCCGACCAGCCGGGTCCAGGGCATGGCTGACCTGCCGGCGACCGCGTCACCGGCCGAGCGCGACGCTCGCACGCTCGAGGCGGCGATGCGCCGGCTCGACATCGACCAGCGTTCGATCCTCGTCCTGCATCACCTGGACGGCCGGCCGCTGGCCGAGCTGGCCGAGATCCTGGCGATCCCCGTCGGCACCGTGAAGTCGCGGCTGCACACGGCCCGGCGGGCGCTGCAGGCCGCCATCGACGCGGAGGCTGTTGAGCTCGTGAACGCACCACAGGAACCCTGGGACGACGCGCGACTCGAGGCAGCATTCGCGGCCGCAGCAGGTACCGCGCAGTCACCGGAAGGGCTCTCCGCCTCGACGATCGATGCCATCCGCCGCTCGAGCCGAAGTCCCGGTGGTCGTGGCGTCACCCGCTGCCGATCGTCGGGCTGATTGGGGCCTTCGTGGCGGTGGTCGCCGTCATTGCGATCCCATCAATCCCGCAGGCCATCATCGGGACGGCGCCACCCGATGCCTCCCCGAGCGCGACATCCGCTCCGGAGGGGTCGGAGGCTCCCAGCCTCGGCACGTGGCAGTTGGACGGGATCACCGTCGTCGACAGGACGGGGACGCTCACGGGTATCCGTCGACCGACGGATAAGGAGCGATCGCTCGATCCCAACACGGTTCGGGGTACGACCGTGCTGTCGTCGACGGAAGCCTTGATCCGGTGGGGATCGAGCGGCTGCATGGTCGTCGACGTTGGTCCTCGAGCAGATGGACCCACCCGTCGTGTCGGTGGAGTTCGAGCGCAACGACACCGAACCGATTCGTGTGCCCAAGCCACGCCCAGGCGGTGCGCTGGTCTTAGCAGCCATCGTGCTCCAGGCATCCAGCACCGCTGGACGGCATCGCAGCTCGACGACGACTCGACCTACCTCCCACCTCAGGAGGTCCTCGGCCTGCCGGTGATCGATGTCGCGGCCGCGATCGCGTTCGGCGCGATGCAACCGACGACGCATCGGAACTTGCGGTCCGCGGCTGGTACTACCCGATCATCCGGTCGCGGGCCGGCTTGCTTCCCGGACCGGCCGGCTCCGTTCGTCCTCGGCATCTGTGCCGCCAGCATCGACGCCGGCGATCTCGGCCGAGGCCGACCGAAAAGCGACGAGCCGGATCTGCGGGTAACCGCTGCCGCCGTGGCATCGCAGACGCGCTCAGCGCTCGGGACGCCGAAACAGTCCCGGTCGTCTTCATCGGCCACTTCGACGATCGTCGAATCGATCTGACTGCGCCAGGTGACGCGACTGCTCGCGACATGCGCCGATGATCTTCCTGCGTCGAATGCGGTGCTGGCTCGAACGGCCGGCTCTCCGACCGCGACTGGGACTGGGCATGGCACGGGATGGAGGACTCGTCGGTTGGCCAGAAGCGACGCCCGACTTCATCGCCCGGCGATCGTGCGCGTCGGTTCGCCGGATCACGGTCGCAGGTGCTTTCGGTCGGGCGCATCAGCGGCGCCTGAACTTGCTGAACCTCGAACCCGCGCCACGGCCGGGATGCGGCGCTGCGGCTGCACCGTGGGTCTGGCATGTGACGATTCTGGACGACGGGATCGCGTCCGAACCATCCTGATCGACCGACGAGGAGGCCGTCGCTGCACGCGACGGGACGGCGCGGGGTGCGACCGAGATCGTCGGCGACGAGGTCGTCGGGGATCGGCCGCGTCGACGGCACCACCGACTCGCTGGCTGAGCCCGCAAACTAGGCCGAGTCAGTTCGGGTCGGACGCCTCGTACGCGACCCGTCCCGCGGCCATCGTCAGCAGCACGCGACCGCCCAGCTCCCGACCGAGCAGCGGCGTGTTCTTGCCCCGCGACGCCAGCGCGTCCGGCGTGACCGTCCACGACGCCGACCGATCGAAGACCACGAGGTCGGCCGGCGCGCCCTCGACCAGGCCGACGCCGCCGACGCGTCGCGTCCGGGCGCCGAGCAGGCGTGCCGGCCCGTCGTCAGCGCCTCGATCGCCCGGGCGAGCGTCAGCTGCCCGGCGTCGACCGCCGCGAGCACGAGCCCGAGCGCGGTCTCGATGCCGCTGATCCCGTTCGCCGCCAGCCCGAACTCGACCGCCTTGTCGACCTCGGTGTGCGGGGCGTGGTCGGTGGCGATGGCGTCGACCGTGCCGTCGGCGAGGGCGGCCAGGCAGGCGAGGGCGTCGGCGGGCGTCCGCAGCGGCGGGTTGACGCGGAGCGACGAGTCGAACGGCGGGGCGACGATCGCGTCGTCACGCCACGGATCGCCGTCGGGACCGGCCTCCCAGGCGAACCGCCGCGCGCCGGCGATCCACTCGTCGGTGAGCGCCAGGTGATGGGGCGTGACGTCGCAGGTCACCGGCAGGCCAGCGGCCTTGGCGCGCGCGGATGAGCGTCCAGCGACGCCGCGGTCGAGACGTGGGTGAGGTGCAGGCGGGCGCCGGGCACGTCGCGGACGACCTCCGCGAGGATCGCCAGGTCGCGGGCGACGGCCGCCTGCCTCGGCCGCGGCCGGCCAGCCGCGCAGGCCCAGCACGGTCGCGACGAACCCGTCGTTCGCCTCGGCGCCCTCGGTCTGGGTGGCGTCCTCGGGGTGGTCGACGATCGGCAGCCCGAGCGCGCCCGCGTACGCCAGGGCGTTGCGCAGGATCGTCGCGGAGCGGACCGGCGCGCCGTCATCGGAGAAGCCGACGACGCCGGCGTCGGCCAGCTCGCCGAGCGCCGCCAGGGTCTCCCCTCCCCGCCCGACCGTCACCGCGCCATGGGCGAGCAGCTCGACCGGCGATCCGGACGCGGCGGCCGCAGCCGTCGCATCGCGCGCCAGCACCCCGGGCTCGTCGAGCGCCGGCGTCGTGTTCGGCATCGCGCAGACCGTCGTGAACCCGCCGTGCGCCGCCGCCGCGAGCCCGGACGCGATGGTCTCGGCATCCTCGTTGCCCGGCTCGCGCAGGTGCGCGTGCAGGTCGATGAACCCGGGCGCGACGACGACGCCGGTCGGCGTCGATGCCATCCGCGTCCGCCCCGTCGAGCCACGTCACCGCCTCGAGCACGCCGTCGCGGACGACGAGCTCGCCCGGGCCCTCGCGCCCGCCCGCCGGATCGACCAGCCAGGCGCGGCTCAGGTCGAGGTCGGTCACGAGGCGCCGGTGCCCGATGCGCGGTCGTCGCCGGACGAGCCGGATGCGGACACGCCGGCGAGCAGGTAGAGCAGCGCCATCCGGATCGCGACGCCGTTGGTCACCTGGTCGGTGATGACCGACTGCGACCCGGCCGCCACATCCGGCGCGATCTCGACGCCCTCGTTCATCGGGCCCGGATGCATGACCAGGGCGTCGGGCTCGCGCGCCAGCGCCAGCCGCTCGCGGGTCAGCCCGTAGCGCGCCGCGTACTCGCGCAGCGACGGCAGCAGCCCGGCCGCCATCCGCTCGCGCTGGATGCGCAGGGCCATCACGACGTCGGCGTCGCGCAGCGCGGCCTCGACGTCGGTCGTGACGGTGAACCGCCGGCCCGCCGCGGCGCCCCGGCCGGCCCACGCCTCGAACCCGCGCAGGAGCGTCGGCGGCCCGCACAGCCACAGGTCGGCGCCGGCCGCGGTCAGCGTCCAGATGTTCGAGCGCGCGACCCGCGAATGGAGCACGTCGCCGAGGATCACGACCTTGCGCCCGGCGACCGACCCGCCGGGCAGCCGCGACCGCATCGTGTACAGGTCGAGCAGCGCCTGGGTCGGGTGGGCGTGCCAGCCGTCGCCGCCGTTGAGCACCGACCCGCCGAACACCTCGGCCGCGAGGTACGGCGCGCCCGACACGCCGTGGCGCATGACCAGCATCTGGGCGCCGAGCGCCTCGACCGTCCGGACCGTGTCGACGAGCGACTCGCCCTTCGTCACCGACGAGGTCGCCGCCGCGATGTTGACGACGTCGGCCGACAGGTTCTTGGCCGCGACCTCGAACGACACCCGGGTCCGGGTCGACGCCTCGTAGAACAGGATCGTGACGTTCCGGCCGCGCAGCGCCGGGACCTTGGCGATCGGCCGGGCCAGCACCTCGCGCATCGCGTCGGCCGTGCGCATGACCAGGTCGATGTCGGCCGCCGACAGCCCGTCGACATCGAGCAGGTGCGGTGGCGCCAGCCGACCGGCTGCGTCTCGGGCGCCACATCGACGGACGGGACGACGACCTCCGGGGTCGCGTCAGGCCCGTCCATGACGTCGGTCACGCGACCGGCTCGACCGCCAGCGGCGCTATCGACGACGCGCTCGATCTCGACCCCGTCCTCGCCGTCGGTCTCCTCGAGGTGGACCCTGACGAGCTCCTCGCGCGACGTCGGGACGTTCTTGCCGACGTGGTCGGCGCGGATCGGCAGCTCGCGATGGCCGCGATCGACGAGCACCGCCAGGCGGATCGCCTGCGGCCGGCCGAAGTCGACGAGCGCGTCCATCGCGGCGCGGATCGTCCGGCCGGTGTACAGCACGTCGTCGACGAGGACGATCGTCCGGCCGTCGATGCCCGACGGCAGCTCCGTGCCCTTGACGACCGGCTGCTGGGCGACCATCGACAGGTCGTCGCGGTAGAACGTGATGTCGAGCGCCCCGACCGGGACGTCGACGCCCTCGTTCTCGGGGATGGCCGCGGCGATGCGGCGGGCGAGCGGCACGCCGCGCCGCTGGATGCCGATGAGCAGCAGGCCGTCGGTGCCCGCCTGCTTCTCGACGATCTCGTGGGAAAGGCGGATCGTCGCGCGACGGATCTCGTCGGCGGTCATGATCCGGCGTCCGGTCATCGCTCCTTCCCGGCCTCACAGGGCCACGCGGGCGGCCTCACGGGGCCGCAGCCGAAGGGTCAGCCGCAAGGATACCGCGGGCCGGAGGGTCAGTAGACGTAGACCGTGACGTCGGTGATGCCGCTGCACGACGGGCAGCCGCAGATCCGGAAGAAGTCGGGGCGATAGAGGTCGATGATCCGCGCCGTTCCGGCTGCGGGCCGTAGTCGTTGACGACCCGCTCGATGCAGCCGCCGTCGCCGCAGACGACGATGACCGTGCCGCGGGGCAGCCGCATGGCGGTGTGGCCGGCGTCATAGAACGTCGCCTCGCCGTTCAGCGTCTGGAGCGGTGGCTTGCGCGCCGACGTCGACCCCGGATCCGGCTGGTCGACCTGCGCTCGAGCCGGGGCATCGACCGGCGGCAGGTCGGCCCGCTCGACGATGCGCGCGTCGGTCAGGACGTACCCCGCCGACAGGTGCCGACGTCAAGCCCGGCGATCGGGGATCGCCGAGTCCGGCGCGGAAGCCGGTGCGAGGAGCGGCTGGAATGCGCCGGCGGGGACCGGGTGCACGGCGCTGGACGTGCGGGAACCGGCAAGGCCCGGCAGCGCGACCAGGGCGAGGGCGGCGGTGAGCACCGACCCTACGACCAACCATCTGGGTCGCACGATAGGCGGGGAACGATAACGGGTCGGTGCACCCGCTGCAGGACGTCCGCGTCAGCGGATGACGACGAGCATCTCCCTGGTGGTCAGCGCTGACGCCCGCGCAACGCGGAGACGGGTCAGCGAACGACGACGAGCTCGTCGCCGGGCACGCTCTCGACCGCTCCGACGCCGTCCTCGGTCCATGCCGCGATCTGGACGCGGCTGCCCTCGCCCCCCTGGCCCGGCGGCGTGGCCCATGCGAGCCGGCCCTCGCCGATCGAGAAGCCGGCAGCGCGAGGACATCGATCGGCGAGCCGTCGGGCTGCTCGAGCTCGCCGGTCGCCGGATCGATGCGGTACAGGCTCAGGCGGCCGAACGCCCGTAATTCGGGTCGGCGATCCAGACCGCGAACCACTCGCCGGTCTCGTCCCAGCGGACATCGAAGTCGACCGCGGCCGTCATCGGCGACGACCGTGCCGGTGGATCCTCGCTGCCTCGCCGGTCGGCGACCACGGACGCAGTTCGAGCTGGCCCGTATCCGGCTTCCAGCATCCGTCGCAACCGTCGGCAGCCAGCGAGCCCATCCGAACGTGACCGCCCACCGCTCTGTCGGGTCGACGGCGGGCCGCCACGGTATCGTCGATCCGGTGGCGGAACCGGTCGCCGGATCGATCACCAGGCTGGTCGGCGTACCGTCCTGTCCGGCCGACGTGTCGCCCGCTCCCCCTCGGACGAAGCGGACGGTTCGAGCTCGGTGGACCGGCTCACGACGATCTGGTCGCCGGACCACGAGGCGAAGGACGACGTGCCGTCGTTCGGTCAGGCGCTGCGTTTCGGCGTCGCCGACGCGCCAGACATAGACGTCGGGGCCGCCCGACCCGTCGGACGGCTGCGCCGTGAAGGCGAACCACTCGCCGTCCGGCGAGAATGCGGCCGACGACTCGATCGATCTCGACGTCGCTCGCGAGGCTGCGCACGGCCGCAACGGTGGCCTCCGGCGTCGGACGGGGTCGGGTCGGGGAGTGGCTCCTCGGACGGGGCGACCGCGACCTCCGGTGGCGCCGAGGCGACCGGTGCCGACTCGAGCGGGACGCTCGTCGGCGCCGCGGTCTCGAGCGGGTCGAGGGAGGTCTCGGCGCTCGGGCTTGCCAGCGGGGCATCCGATGCGGGCGGCGGGGACGCCGACGTCCCGACCGCGGGCGTCTCGCCAGCCTCGGGCGACGGGGATGCCGCGACGCCGTCGCCGGTCGTCTCAGGCAGGTCGACGATGACGAGGCTCTGACCGCCGGTCGCGTCACGGGTGACGGCGACGGCCTGGTCGCGAGCCGGCGACGCGATGATCGTCTCTGGTGCCGTGTCGATGCTCAGCCGGCGCGATGCGGCGTCGCCGAGCGTCGCGCAGTCCGGCCTTCGCTTCGATCGGGCAGACCTCGTCGATCGCGCTGGTGTTGTACGCCAACGTGCCGTCGGCCTGCGACTCGATCCAGGCCACGCCACCCGCACCGACTGCGATGGGCGTGGCTTCCGCGGCGGCTTCGACGAGTCCGCCGCCATCCGCTTCACCGAGTGCCGAGCGAGTTCGGGCGAGCCGTTCGGGGCCGTGGCGGCGTCGGGCGACGGCGTCGACCCGAGGAACAGCCCGGACGAGACGGTGCTGACGCCGACGACGACGGCGATGACCGCGAGGCCCGACAGCGCCCCAAGGGGCACGCGCCGACCGCTCGTGGCCGGCCGTCGGCCGCGCTTCGCGGATTCCTGTTCGATGGCGGCCGACGGTCCGCGCCCACAGGTCGCGGGGTGGCTCCGGCGCGGTGCCGCGCATCGAGCGCAGCGTCTCGCGATCGGCCTCGTACGCCGCGGCGATGGCGGTACACGCCGGACAACCGGCGAGATGCTCGTCGAGCCAGGTCGCCTCGGCCAGGCCGAGCGGTCCGTCGAGGCGCTCGGCGGCGCGGACGCGGGCGCGCTCGTGCGGCGACGACCAGTGGTCGGGGCGGCGGCGGATGCGGCTGAAGCGGCTCATCGATCGGACCCCGTGGCCCGGGCGGCATCGCGGGCCGCCTCGGCTGCGGCATCCGCGGCGCGCTCGGCGGCGAGGGCCTGGCGCAGGCTCTCGCGGGCGCGGGTCAGCAGGGCGCGGGCGGCGACGTGACTGACGCCGAGGGCCGCGGCAAGCTCGAGGCCGGTCAGGTCGTGCAGCTCGGCGAGCAGGAGCGCAGCGCGCTGGCGCTCGGGGATCTTCGCCAGGGCGCGCTGCATGTCGCCGGACAGGCGCGCGTCCATGACCAGGTGCTCGGCCGACGGCGCCGACCCCTTCGACTCGCCGGTCCACGGCAGGAAGCGGATGATCTTGCGCCGGCGGATCTCGTCGAGCGCCACGCGGTGGGCGATCTGGTACAGCCACGCCCGCGCGTTCTCCGGCTTCTCGAGCGTCTCGTAGTTCTTGTACGCCTTGATGAACGCGTCCTGGGTCATGTCGGCCGCGACCTCCGGGTCGCGCATCATCCGCAGGAGGTAGGCGTAGATCTCGCCCTGGTGCTTGGCGAACAGCGTCTCGACGAAGATCGCGGCCTCGTCGCGGTCCCACATCCCGCTCATCGCGCGGCCTCGCCAGCCGCCAGTGCGCGGGGCGGCCGAGCGGATCGCGCAGATCGTGGTGAGCTGAGGGTCGATGGCCACGTGGTCTCCGTGCAGGGGTGGATGCAACGCGACGTGGGCGATGGGCTCCGCACGCTCGACGCGCACAAGACGAGGCGCGCTCCCCCCATGTGACGCCCGCAGCGTCGCGGGCCCGGCGCGCCTCAACCCGACCCACCTCCCCCGGATCCGGCCCGCCCCAGCAACTCCTCGACCGCGTCCTCGGGCGAGACGGGGTTGACCGGGAGTCCGGTTCCCAGCTCCAGGCCGGCGATCTCGCGCAGCCGGGGGTGGATCTCCCAGTGCCAGTGGTAGGTGCCGTCGACCTGCTCGCGCAGCGGCGCGGTGTGCAGGACGAGGTTGTAGGGCGGCCCGTCGAGCGCCGCGGCGAGCCGGCCGAGGACCTGGCGGAGCGCCTCGGCCGTGGCCCGGATGGCGGTGTCGTCCGCCCGGCCGAAGTCGGCGTCGTGGCGGCGCGGGCACGATCCAGACCTCGAACGGCGAGCGCGAGGCGTACGGCGCGAAGGCCACGCTGTCGTCGTCCTCCCAGACCAGCCGGTCGGGGCGCCGGACCTCGTCGCGCACCAGGCGGCAGAACGGGCACTCGCCCTCGCGGATGACGAAGCGCGCGGCGCCGCCCAGCTCCTCGGCGATGCGGTGCGGGATCTGCGGCAGGTCGTACAGGTCGAGGCACAGGTGGTTGGTCCGGGCGCCGGCCTGGGCACCCCAGTTCTGGACGACCGTGAGGTACTCGGTCTGGTCGGTCGCCCGGGCCTCGCGCAGGGCGTCGCGCGCGCCGCGCACGAGGCCCTCGATGAGCTCGCTGCCGACGGCGTGCAGCGGCCGGTGCTCGCTGTGGTGGCGCGACGACCGTCCGCCACGAGCCGGTGGCGCGGGCCTGGGCCAGCGAGACCTGGGCGATGCCGTGGTCGCGATCGAGCTCGCGGGCCTCCTCGTCGGTCCCGACGACGTGGAACGCGAAGTCCTTGAGCATCCGGGTGCGGACCCCCTCGCCCTCCGGCGTGGAGCAGTTGGCGCATCCGAACAGGTGGTCGTCGACCGGCTCGGCGGGGCGGGCGAAGCGGTCGCGATGGAACTGCGCGGTCGACCACGGTCGCGACCCACCAGCCGGTGATCGGGTCCTTGCGCAGCTCGAACAGCCCGCCGGCCACGGCCGTCAGGCCTCGCGCCGGAGCGGGGCGTCGATGGCGGCGGCGAACGCATCCGCGAAGATCCACGCGGCACGCTCGACGGCGGCCGTCGATGGCGGAGCGGTCGGCGACGCCGCGCTCCCTGGCGATGGAGGTCGACGCGACGCCGGGCATGCCGCAGGCGTCGATGAGCGCGAAGTCGTCGAGATCGACGTCGATGTTGAGGGCGATGCCGTGGTAGCTGACGCCCCGCTCGACGCGCAGGCCGAGGGCGCCGATCTTGCGCGGCGTCGCGCCATCCGGGTCGCACCAGCAGCCGGGATGCCCGTCGCGCCGAGCGGCCGCGACACCGAGCGCTGCGCAGGTCGCGATGAGGGCCGCCTCCAGGGCTCGCACGAACGGGCGGACCAGGAGGTCGCGCTCGTGCAGCCGGAGGATCGGATAGGCCACGAGCTGGCCCGGCCCGTGATAGGTGACCTCGCCACCGCGCTCGACCCGCTCGACCGCGATCCCCCGCCGGGCGAGCTCGGCGTCCGAGGCGAGGATGTGGCCGGGGTCACTGTTGCGGCCGAGGGTCAGGACGGCCGGATGCTCGAGCAGCAGGAGCTGATCCCCGATCGTGCCGGCGACGCGCTCGTCGACGAGACGGCGCTGCAGCGCATGCGCCGTCGGGTAGTCGATGCGGCCGAGCCAGCGGGCATGCAGCGGCGCGGTCGCGGCGGGTGCGGTCAGGGTGGCCTCCACCTCCGCACGATAGCAGGGGACCCGCGGTCAGCCGCCTCGGGGATCCGCCGGATGCCGTGGCCCCTCGGCTGCGCCTCAGGCGGCCTCGACCATCGGCCGAACCACCTCGATCAGCGTCGTCATCGTCTCGAGGTCATACGGCGCGGGCAGCTCGACGATGAACGTGTCGAATCCGATCCGGCTGTAGGCGCGCATCGTCTCGGCCACCGACTCGGGCGTGCCGGTCCAGAAGGTGGCGTCGGTGTCGGGCAGCGATCGCGACGCCTTGTTGTGGTCGAGCGATCGCTCCACGACAGCCTTGGCCTCGGCCAGCGTCGATCGGATCGTCACCTTGCATCCGACCGAGCGCTCGATCGTGCCCGGGTCGCGGCCGACGTCCTCGCACCGGGCGCGCAGCACGGCGTCCTTCGCGGCCAGCTCGTCGGGCGAGCCGAACGCGTTCCACATGTCCGCCCAGCGCGCGACGATCGGCAGCGTCTTGCGCTCGCCGGATCCGCCGATGACGATCGGCAGGTGGGCCTGCACCGGCGGCGGCAGGATGCGCAGGTCGTCGAAGGCGTAGCGCCCGCCCGGGGCGCTCGTCACCGTCTCGCCGTCGAGCAGGGCACGCGCCGCGGGGACCGCCTCCGCCAGCCAGTCGAGGCGCTGGCCGAAGCCCGACCCGAAGTCGATGCCGAAGGCGCGGTGCTCGAGCTCGAACCACGCGCCGCCGAGGCCGAGCATCGCCCGCCCGGCGCTGATGTGGTCGATGGTCACGATCGACTTCACGGCCACGCCCGGATTGCGGAAGGTGTTGGCGCCGACGAACAGCCCGAGACGGATGCGTTCCGTGGCCCCCGCCAGGGCGGCCAGCGTGGTGTACCCCTCGACGATCGGCTGGTCCACGTCGCCGAAGATCGGGAGCAGGTGATCCCACGTCCAGAGATGGTCGTAGCCGAGCCGATCGGCCGCCTGCGCGGCCGCCAGGATGTCCGGCCAGGAGGCCGCCTGGCTCCACAGGTTGATGCCCAAGCGGATGTCGGCCATCTGGCCCTCCCACGCATGAAATCGTATGTATGCACTCGATTGCAGCTGTGGTATGTTGCCACAGCTGCGGGTCGTCGGACCTCCGTCAGAGCCGACGATACCGCCCAGGGTTCGCCATGGAGGAGCACGCGATGCTGAACCATCTCAGGCTGCCGACCCTCGCACTCGTAGCGCTCTTGGTCGTCGCCGCATGCAGCGGTGGGACCGCCTCGACAGCCCCATCCGACGGTGGTGGCGGGGCATCGGCCCCAGCCGCGTCGGATGCCCCGAGCGCGGAGGCCTCGCCGTCGGAGTCGGCGGCGGCCGCACCGGCCACGCCCGAGCCTGCCGCGGAGTGCGCCCAGAGCGATGCCGACAACGCGATGCAGATGTGGGAGCGCTCGGGCGGCAACAAGGGCATGGTCGACCAGCTGGTCTGCGACTGGAACACGGCCAATCCCGAGAAGACGATCAACCTGTCGTACATCCCGCACACCGAGATGGTCGACAAGATCGCCCGTGGCATCGCGACCGGTGACGTTCCCGACCTGATGGGCATGGACCTGATCTACGCCCCGCAGTTCGAGAACGCCGGCCAGCTCGTCGACATCACCGACAAGATCAAGGACTGGC
This sequence comes from uncultured Chloroflexia bacterium, assembly GCA_963776925.1. Classification (GTDB taxonomy): domain Bacteria; phylum Chloroflexota; class Limnocylindria; order Limnocylindrales; family CSP1-4; genus SPCO01. Next base: position 873,995 of record CAVZON010000001.1, read on the forward strand.
CCGAGCTCACCACCGCCAGCCCCGGTCACATGACCGTCGCGACGTTCAACGACCGCCTGTTCGGCGTCCCGCTGTACGCCGACGTGTCCGCGCTGTTCTACAACAAGGACCTGTTCGAGCAGGCCGGCCTCGACCCGAACAAGCCGCCGACCAGCCTGGCCGAGCTGGAGGAGTACGCCACGGCGATCACCGCCCTCGGCGGTGACATCAAGGGCTACTACCTGCCGGGCAACTGCGCCGGCTGCAACATCTTCACCGTCGGCCCGCTGATGTGGGCGTCGGGCGCGACGATCGAGGCCGGCACGTGCGGCGACGAGCCGCTCGTCGGCGACGGCGTCAAGCAGGTCCTCCAGTGGACGCGTGCGCAGGTCAAGGCCGGCAACGTCCCCGAGAGCGCCCAGGCCGAGACCGGTGAGACGTTCCACCTCCAGTTCGGCTCCGGCAAGCTCGGCATGATGGGCACCGGCAACTTCAACATCACCCTGGCCAACGACCAGATGGCCGGGCCACGAGTTCGAGTACGGCATCGCCAATCTGCCGGGCGTCGAGCCGGGTTCGTCCGCGTCGTTCATCGGCGGCGACCTCGTCGTCATCCCGAACGGCAGCGAGCGCGTCGACGACGCCGTCGAGTTCATGAAGTTCATCCTGTCGGACAACGAGCAGGTCGAGGGCTACGCCAAGCTCCTCAACCTGACGACCCGCTCCGACATGGCCGACAACAAGTACTTCCAGGCCGAGCCGCTCGTCCAGGATGTGGCCAAGGCCCTCGAAGTCGGGACCACGCCGTACACGCTGACCTTCTTCGAGCAGATCAACTCCCCGCAGGGCCCGTGGCTGCAGATGCTCCAGCGGGCCTACTACACGGACGACGAGATCGACACGATCATCGCTGACGCCAAGCAGCAGATGAAGGACATCTCCTGCGCGGCCGCGTGACCGTCCCCGGTTGACGGCGGACCCGGGCCGCGGCGCATCCTCACCGATGCCCGCGGCCCACCCTCGACCCTCGGGAGATCGGACATGTATCGGACACGGCGCGACAAGCTGATCGGTCTCGCCTTCCTCACGCCCGCGCTCCTGTTCGTGTTCGTGTTCACCTTCCTGCCCCTGATGGGGATGATCGGCATCTCGTTCCACAACTGGTCGCTCATCTCACCGCCCAAGTTCGTGGGCACCGGCAACTTCGAGCGCGCCTTCGGTGACGACCAGTTCTGGGTGTCGCTCGGGTACAGCCTCAAGTACACCCTGCTCATCACGCCGATCCTCATGGTCGGCGGCTACCTGCTCGCCCTCCTCACCGTCCGGAACAGCCGGCTCCATCGCGTGACCCGGACGATGATCTTCATCCCGGTCGTCATCGGCCTGGGCGTCTCCAGCCTGCTGTGGTACTGGCTGTTCAGCCCCGAGTTCGGGCTGGTCAACCGGTTCCTGCTCGACATCGGGGTCATCGACGAGCCGGTCCTGTGGCTCGGTGTCGACGCCGACCGCTCGACGTGGGCGATCATCGGGTCGGTCACCTGGAAGGTCATCGGCTTCGGGATGATCCTGTTCATCGGCGCCATCCAGGCCATCCCGCGCGAGATCGACGAGGCGACCGAGGTCGACGGCGCGAGCGCCTGGCAGCGGATCACGCGGGTCACGATCCCGCTGACCATGCGCACGATCCTGCTCGTGACGCTGATCAGCGTCATCGGCTCGCTGCTCGCGTTCGACCAGTTCTACATCATGACCGCGGGCCAGCCGCAGAACCTCACGGCGACCTCGGTCTTCTACGTCTACCTCAACTCGTTCCCGTACCTGAAGCTGGGCTACGGGGCGGCGCTGTCGCTGCTGCTGGCGCTCCTCGTCCTGGCCGTGACGCTCGGTCAGCTGGTGCTGACGCGGCGGAGCCACGCATGAGCGCGGACCTCGTGTCGGCCGGATCGACCGTCGGAGGGGCTCGCGCGCCGCGTCGCGGGGCGGACGTGGTCCGGACGGAATCGGTATCTCGCCGCCGCCATCTGCGTGGCCATCTGCGCGGTGATGGTCGCGCCGGTCTTCCTCTCGGTCATGGCCTCGCTGAAGACGACCGCGGAGGCGGCGGCCATCCCGCCGACCTACCTGCCGAGCGAGATCAGCCTCGACAGCTACCAACGGCTGTGGGACTACCAGGCCGGCCTGCCGGTGTACCTGGCGAACAGCTTCGCGACGGCCTTCCTGACCATCGCCATCACGCTGGCCCTGACCATCCCCGCCGGCTATGCCCTGGCGCGCTTCCCCATCCCGGGCAAGGAGGGCCTGTTCGTCTTCCTCCTGCTCGCCCTCATCGTCCCCTACCAGGCGCTGCTGACCCCGATGTTCCTGATGTTCGCGGGGCTCAAGCTGACCAACACCGCGCTGGGCCTGGCGATCGTCCACACCACGATCCAGCTGCCGTTCAGCCTGTACATCATGCGCAACAACTTCGAGCAGATCCCGCGGGAGCTCGAGGAGGCGGCGGTCATCGACGGGGGCGGGCCACTCCAGGTCCTGCGCCGGGTCTTCCTGCCGAACCTGGTCCCGGCCATCGTGACCGTCGCCCTGTTCGCCTTCATCACGTCGTGGAACGAGTTCCTCGGCGCGATCGTGATGATGAGCAAGGACTCGGCGTTCACCCTGCCGGTCATCCTCGCCGCCGCGCGGACCGAGACGAGCCTGGGCGGGACCGACTGGGGGATGCTCCAGGCCGGGGTCACGATCTCGATCATCCCGTGCGTGCTCGTCTACGTGCTGCTGCAGAAGCACTACGTGTCCGGGCTGCTCAGCGGAGCGGTCAAGTGACGCGCGAGCAGACCGTCGACGTGGGCGGCGCCACGGATCCGCGGGCCATGGCCAGCGTGGTCCGGCCGAGCGACGGCGCCATCGGGACGCTCCGACCGCTCGGGGCGGCGACAGGTCCGACTGGACGGCGGGTTCTGGGCGGACCGCCAGGCGATGAATCGGGCGCGCACCATCCCCCACGGGTTCGACCAGCTCGGTGCCGCCGGGACGCTGGACAACCTGCGGCTGGCCGCCGGCGCGCAGGGGACGTACCAGGCGCTCCAGGATTCGTCCGGGGCGGCATTCCCGTTCCTCGACTCGGACGTCTACAAGTGGCTCGAGGCGGCCGGCTGGGAGCTGGGGCGAGCGCACGACCCGCAGCTGGCGGCCGACGCCGACACCGCGATCGCGCTGGTCGAGGCCGCGCAACGGCCGGACGGCTACCTCAACAGCTACGTCCAGGTCGTCGCCGGTGGCGAGCCGTTCCAGGACCTGGCATGGGGTCACGAGCTGTACTGCCTCGGTCACCTCATCCAGGCGGCTGTGGCCTGGCAACGCGCACTCGGTGACGGGCGGCTGCTGGCCGTGGCGCGGCGGGAGGCCGATGCCGTCGACCGGGCGCTCGGCGCCGGTGCACGTGACGGGGTCGACGGCCACCCCGAGGTCGAGATGGCGCTCGTCGAGCTGTGGCGGGTGACCGGCGAGGGCCGCTATCTCGCGCTGGCCACCCGCCAGATCGACCTGCGCGGCCACGGGCTGCTGGGTGACGGGCGCTTCGGACGCGGCTACTGGCAGGATCACCGGCCGGTGCGTGAGGCACCGACCGTGACCGGGCATGCGGTGCGTCAGCTGTACCTCGACGCCGGCGCGGTCGACGTCGCGGTCGAGACCGGCGACCGGGCATTGCTCGACGCGGTCATCCGCCGCTGGACGGACATGGTCGCGACGCGGACGTACCTGACCGGCGGGTTGGGCAGCCGCCACCGGGACGAGGCGTTCGGCGACCCGTACGAACTGCCGCCGGATCGGGCCTACGCGGAGACCTGTGCGGCCATCGCCAGCATCATGCTCGTCGTGGCGCCTGCTGCTGGCGACCGGCGAGCCGCGCTTCGCCGACCAGATCGAGCGGACGATCTACAACGGGATGCTGTCGGGCCTCTCGCTCGATGGGACGTCGTTCTTCTACGTCAACCCGCTCCAGCGGCGGAGCCATCGCTCCGGGGCGACCCACGCCGATGGCGCTCGTGCGCCGTGGTATCCGTGCGCCTGCTGCCCGCCCAACCTCATGCGCCTGCTGGCGTCGTGGGAGCAGTACCTCGCCACGTCCGACGACGACGGGATCCAGGTCCACCAGTACGCGACCGCGACGATCGCGGCCGAGCCGGCCGCCGGGCCGGTCCGGCTCGCGATGACGACCGACTACCCGTGGTCCGGGCGGGTCGAGATCCGCGTGCTCGAGACGCCGGATGCGCCGTGGACCCTGTCGCTGCGCATCCCGCCGGGCGCGAGCGCGGCGAGGCTGACGCTGCCCGGGGAGCCGTCGAGGGCAGTCGACCGGCGCGGTCGCCGCCGAGCGTCGCCGCTGGCGGGCGGGCGATGTCGTCGTGCTCGACCTCGAGCTGGCGACGACCGTCACGCCGTCCGACCCGCGGGTCGACGCGACCCGCGGCTGCGTCGCCCTGCAGCGGGGCCCACTCGTCTACAGCATCGAGACGGCCGACCTGCCGGACGGCACGGAGCTCGAGGACGTCGAGGTCGAGGCGACCGTCGCGCCCGGCCGTCGAGGACCGTGCAGACATCGCTCCCGGGATCATCGGCCTGACGATGCCGGCCCGCGTCCAGCGATCCGGCGCCGGGTCCGAGTCGATCGAGCTGCGGGCCATCCCCTACTTCGCCTGGGCGAACCGGAGCGTCGAGGCGATGCGCGTCTGGATCCCGGCAAGACCGAGTGACCAGCCGGGCGACGCGAGCGACGCGAACGGTCGCGACTGACGGTCAGGCGCGCGGTGCCGCCGTCGAGTGGCGGACGACGAGTCGCGGCTCGAAGACCTCCTTGGTCGGCTCGGGCCTGGGCGCGCCGGAGCGGCGAGCCAGCTCGATGGCCGTGCCGACCGCCTCCCGGACCATCTCCGCGATCGGCATGCGCACGGTCGTCAGGGCGGGCACGGTGTGGGCGGCGATGAAGATGTCGTCGAAGCCGACGACCGACAGCCGGTCCGGCACGGACGCGCCGATCATGTGCGCGGCGTGGAGCACGCCGATGGCCACCAGGTCGGTCGACGTCGATACCGCCGACGGCGGCTCGGGCAGCTCGAACAGGGCACGCAACGCGCTCTCGCCGCCGGCCAGGGTGTTCTCGACTCGCTGGAGGTAGCCCTCGGGCACGCCGCCGAAGCGCTCGGTCATGAACTCGACGTAGGCGTCCTCGCGCTGCCGGAAGTCGCCCTGCAGATGGGCGCTCACGAAGGCGATCCGGCGATGGCCCAGGTCGACGACGTGGTCCAGCCCGGCCCGGATGCCGGCCCGGTCGTCCGGCTCGGCGGTCGGGAACTCGAGCGGGCTGGAGCCCTGCCACATGGCGACGACCGGCACGGTCGAGCGCCGCAGGTCGTCGAGCAGGCGCGGCTGGTCCTGCATGTCACCGAGCAGCACGATGGCGTCGGTGTGGCGGGTCTCGAGCACCGTGGTCAGGGCGATGCTCTCGTCGAGCCGTCCCTGGGCGTGGCCGAGCACGATGTTGTAGCCGTGGCCCATCGCCTCGACCGCGAGCGCCTCGATGGCGCCGGCGAAGAACGGGTCGCTGAAGTCGCGCACGACCGCCCCGATGAGCATCGTCGGGGCGCCACGCAGGCCGCGGGCCAGCGGATTCGGCCGGTAGCCGAGGTCCTCAGCCGCCCGCAGGACGCGGGCACGGGTGTCCGCGGCGATCGGCACGCTGGTCGCCGCATCGTTGAGGACCCGGGAGACGGTGCTCTGCGACACCCCCGCCACGCGCGCGATGTCGCGCATCGTCGTCACCATCGACGAAGCCTACCATCGGCGATGCGGTCATACGATTGCATGTTGGGGTCGGACGACGACCTTGAGTCCATCTCGGGCCGCCTGGGCGGCGAATGCGGCGGGGGCCGCGGCAAGGTCGAACTGGTGGGTCACGAGGCCATCCAGGGAGATCCGGCCGTCCGTCACGAGGGCGACGGCGTCGACCAGGTCGCTCGCCCGCATCCGGCGGCTGAGCGAGATCGTGACGCCCTTGCGCCGGGCGAGCGACGCCCGGAACGTGGTCCGGTCGTCATCGGGGATGCCCACGAGCACGACGTGGCCGCCGGGGCGGACCAGCTCGAGCGCTGCCGCGACGCCGTCGTCGGTGCCGGCGCACTCGATCGCGACGTCGACGGGCGCGACCTCGGGCGGCGCGCCATCGGTCCGGATCGCCACGGACGCCCCGGACGACACGGGCAGCCTCGACGCGGTGGGCCAGGCGGATCCGTGGCCACGATGTCGGTCGCGCCACGAGCCCGGCAGGCACGGATGACGAGCTGACCGATCGGGCCGGCGCCGACGACGGCGACCCGGGTCGCCGGTCCGATGTCGGCACGGTCCACGGCACGCAGGGCAACGCCGAGCGCCTCGAGCTGGCACGCCTCGGCGGGGTCCAGCGCCGCCGGGATCGGCACGCACAGGTCACGTGGCCAGGTCATCCAGTCGCGCAGCCCGCCGTCGGTGCCGGCGTAGCCGGCGAAGCGCGTCGCCGGACACAGGTCGTCGCGACCGGCCGCGCAGGTCGGACATGCGTGGCACGGCTGGGATGGATCGATGGCGACCGGGATCGACCGACCGGTGTCGTCCTGGATCGTGCCCACGATCTCGTGGCCGAGGACGAGGCGCGCCGCGGCAGCCGCGTGTCGCCGATCCCGCCGGTCTCCCACCAGTGCGTGTCGGAGCCGCACAGCCCGACCGCGTCGACCCGGACCAGCACCTCCCCAGGCGCGGGGACGGGCATCGGCTCGTCGGCCAGGCGTCAGGTCGTGGGCGGCGCGCAGGCGAGCGACGAGCAATGGATCTCCGGCTGGAGGGCGGTCCGCGGGTGGCGGAACGGGCCTAGTGGGCGTCGCCGATGCGGAACGCGACGTCGTTCCAGCGTAGTCGCTCGGCGAAGGCCTCGAGGTCGATCGACTCGTCGATCCGGACCCGCTCGATGCCGCACATCGCGGCCAGGTCGGCGAGGTGCTGCCAGTCGAGCGCGTAGGCCAGCGACGGTGTGGTGGGAGCCGCCGGCCATGATCCAGGCCGTGGCATTGCGACGGAGGTCGGGGCGCGGTCGCCAGACCGCCCGGGCGACCGGCAGGCGCGGGAGCGCCGCCGGCGGGTCGATGACGTCGACGGTCGTCGACGACCATGCGGAACCGGTCGCCGAGGTCGGTCAGCGAGCCGATGACCGCCGTCCCGGGATGCGCGTCGAAGACGAGCCGGACCGGATCGGCCTTGCCGCCGATCGACAGCGGGTGGATCTCGAGGCGCGGCCGGCCGCCGGCGATCGACTCGCACACCTCGAGCATGTGCGCCCCGAGGACGAGGTCGTCGCCGCGCTCGTCGAGGTGGTAGGTGTAGTCCTCCATGAACGACACGCCGCCCGGCAGGCCGTCGGCCATGACCTTCATCGCCCGGACCATGGCGGCGGTCTTCCAGTCGCCCTCCGCACCGAAGCCGTAGCCGTCGCGCATCAGCCGCTGGACGGCGAGGCCGGGCAGCTGGGCCAGCCCGTGCAGGTCCTCGAAGGTGTCGGTGAAGGCGATGAACCGGCCGTCGGCCAGGAACGCGCGCAGCCCGAGCTCGATGCGCGCACCGTCCCGCAGCGAGTCGGCGCGGTCGCCGCCGGGACGGAGCGCGGGGACGACGTCGTACTCGTCGAGGTAGGTCGCGACGAGCGTGTCGACCTCAGCGTCGCTGGCGTCGTCGATGGCGCGGACGAGGTCGCCGACGCCATACCCGTCGGTCGAGAAGCCCAGCCGGCGGATGGCCTCGACCTTGTCGCCGTCGGTCACCGCGACGTCGCGCATGTTCTCGCCGAACCGGGCGATGCGGCCGCCGTCCCAATCGTGCCGTGCCCGCGCCGCCCGCGCCCAGGTCCCGATCCGGTCCTGGACCTCGGGGTCCGACCAGTGGCCGGCGACGATCGTCCGCTCCAGCCGCAGCCGGGCGGCCATGAACCCGAACTCCCGGTCGCCGTGGGCGGCCTGGTGGAGGTTCATGAAGTCCATGTCGATCGTCGCCCACGGGATGTGGCGATGGTGCTGGGTATGGAGGTGGAGGAACGGCTTGTGCAGGCCCTGCAGCCCGGCGATCCACATCTTGGCCGGGGAGAACGTGTGCATCCACACGATCAGCCCGACACAGGCCGGGATCGCGGTCGGCGTCCTGGCACAGCGCCCGGATGCCCGCGGCATCGGTCAGGACCGGCTTGACCACGACCCGGGCCGGGATGGCCGGTCGCGGCATCCAGCGCGGCCGCGATGTCGGCGCTGTCCTCGGCCACGGTCCGCAGCGTGTCCGGGCCGTACAGGTGCTGGCTGCCGGTCACGAACCAGATCTCGGCCGGTCGGCAGGCCGATGACCGGGCGGGTCTCGTCGGTGCGTCGGTCATTGGCCGTACACCTTCGTGTAGCGATGGTGGAAGCGCTCGACGAGGTCGGCCGGGATGGCCTCCGGGTCGCCGAGCTGGAGGGCGAGGAACGTCGTCGCGGCGACGTCCTCGGTCATGACCGCGGCCTTGACCGCGGCCTCCGCCGTGGGGCCGACGGTGACCACGCCGTGGTGCTTGAGCAGGATCGCCGGTGACGTGCCGATCGCCATCGACGACGAGCTGGCCGATGCCCTCGTCGCCGACCAGGCTCAGGCCGGCACACGGGATCTCGCCGCCGAACTCGTCGGCCTGCCCGGTCAGCACGACCGGGATCGGCCGCCCGACCGCGGCCAACGCCGTCGCGTAGCGCGAGTGGGTGTGGACGATCACCACCGACGTCGGGGCGGTGGCGGTAGATGTACAGGTGGCTGATCGTGTCCGACGACGGCTTCAGCGCGCCGTCGACGACCGCGCCGTCGAGGTCGACGACGACCATCGACTCGGCCGTCAGGTCCTCGTAGCGGACGCCGGACGGCTTGATCGCCACGAGGCCCGTCTCCGGGTCGCGGGCGCTGACGTTGCCGCCGGTCCACACGACGAGGCCGTGGCGCGGCAGCTCCTCGTGGAGGGCGACGAGCTGCTCGCGCAGCGCGCGGAGCTTCATGCCGGGCACCGGGGTCGAGCGTGCGCGTCGGTCGACGGCCGCCTCGCGCAGCCGGCGCAGGGTCTTCATGACGTCGTTCTCGCCGCGCCCGAAGTAGTCGTGGAGTCGGACGTATTCGCGGTACAGGACGTCGTACGACTCGCCGATGCGCGGGCGTCGGTCGGACGACCTCGTCGCGCACGCGGGCCATCGCTGCGGAGGCCGCCTGGATCGTGGCGTGTCCGCCGGCCGCGGCGCCTGCCGCCACGGCCCCGAACATCGCCGACCCGAGGGCCGGCGCCTGGTCCGAGGCGCTGACCCGGAACGGCAGGCCGACGATGTCGGCGTAGAGCTGGACGATGGCCGGGCTCTTGTCGGCCAGGCCACCGCAGGCCACGACCTCGTCGACGGCGACGCCCGCGTCGCGGAACGCATCGACGATGACGCGTGTGCCGAACGCCGTCGCCTCGACGAGCGCCCGGTAGATCTCCGCGGCGGTCGTCGACAGCGTGGCGCCGAGGAGCAGGCCACTCAGCTCGGCATCGACGAGGACCGATCGATTGCCGTTCCACCAGTCGAGCGCGAGCAGGCCGGACGCCCCGGGCGGTGCGCCGAAGCCCTGCGCCTGCAGGTGGGCGTGGATGTCGACGCCCGCCGCTCGCGCGGCCTCGTGGTCGGCCGGCGGCACGGCGTTGCTCGACGAACCAGGCGAAGGCATCGCCGACGCAGGACTGCCCGGCCTCGTACCCGACGAACCCGGGCAGGATCCCGTCCTCGACCGACCCGCACATCCCGGCGACCGGTCGCTCGTCGGGACCGAGGACCATGTGGCAGGTCGAGGTGCCCATGATCATGACCATCCGTCCGGGGGTCGTGACCGTGACCGCCGGGACGGCGACATGCGCGTCGACGTTGCCGATGGCGACCGCGGTCCCGGGACGAAGCCCGGTCCAGGCCGCGGCCTCGCTCGGTCAGTCCGCCGGCGCGCTCCCCCACCGGCCGGATGTCACGCGGACAGCTTCGTGTCGACGACGTCGGCGAGGCGCGGGATCCAGGGCGCCGAAGTAAGTCCGCCGTCCGGGAAGCCGTCCCGCTCGCGACCACATCGCCTTGTAGCCGGCGGTGCAGGCGTTGCGGGTCTCGACCCCGGTCAGTCGCCAGACGATCCAGTCGGTCGCCTCGATGAATCGGTCGGCGGCCGCGTAGGCCTCGGGCGCCTCGTCGAGGATCTGGAGGACCTTGGAGAAGAACCACTCCGACGAGATGCGGCCGCCGTAGCGGTCGAGCCAGGCCTGGCCGGTCGTCCGGGCCGTGGCGTTGATGCGATCGGCCTCGGGCTGGGCGGCGTGGTGCTTCCAGAGCTTGACCCAGGCGTGTGGCTCGGCGCGCCAGCGCGGGACCGCGCACAGCGGCGTCCCGTCGGCCAGCGTCGGCAGCATCGTGCAGGCGGTGACGTCGAGGCCCGAGGCCGATGACCGCGTCCGGATCGACGCCGCTGTCCGCGAGCAGGGCCGGGCACGGTCTGGCGGATGACGTCGAGATAGTCGGTCGCGTCCTGGAGGGCCCAGTCGGGCGGCAGGCGGACGGTCCGGTCGTCGAGCGGCAGTCGTGTCGTCGATGACGCCGTGGCGATAGGCGTGGGTGCTCGTGGCGACGACGCGACCATCGGCCGTGTCGACCAGGACGGCACGGCCGGACGCGGTCCCGAAGTCGATCCCGACGGTATACGTCGCCATCGGCTGCCTCCACTCAATGCATACGTCGTACCGCAATCGTATGCGCCCTGCTATCCTAGCGCGGGGCGCGGTGCCACGCGCCCGGTCGGATGCGCCGGCCCCGGTCGGCTCCGCGCGGACGTCTCCTCCCCGCGCGGGGTCGATCGCCCTGCTGCTGTCGTCCACCGGGACCATCTCACACCTGCGTCCGTGGCATACCCTTCGCGGCGAAGGAGGGGTTCCGTGGTCGAAGGCCTGTTCCGTGTCCGCCTGGACGATGCCACCATCCGCCTGGCGGCCGGTCCGCCCGACGAGGGACCCCGCCGATGGCTGGACGCGGACCTGACGATCGCGGCCATCCTGCGCGCCGGGGCGACCGGGCTGGCCGACGCGCTCTCCACCCCCACGGCCGGGGATCTGGTCGATCCGGCCAGGGTCGCCGCGATCCTGGCACCGGTCGACGACCAGGAGATCTGGGCCGCGGGCGTCACCTATCGACGGTCGCGCGATGCGCGCAAGGACGAGTCGAGCGTGGCCGACGTGTACGACCTCGTCTACGAGGCCGAACGACCGGAGCTGTTCTTCAAGGCGCCGGGCTGGCGCGTGGTCGGGCCGGAAGACGCGATCGGCGTCCGGACGGACTCCGCCTGGAACGTCCCGGAGCCGGAGCTCGGCCTGGTCGTCGCCGCGGATGGCTCGATCGCCGGGTGGGTCATCGGCAACGACGTCAGCTCACGCACGATCGAGGGCGAGAACCCGCTGTACCTGCCCCAGGCCAAGGTCTACGACCGGTCCTGCGCGCTCGGCCCGTGCCTCGTCCCCCGGACTGCGTTGGCCGACCCGTTCGAGATCCACCTCCGCATCGAGCGCGACGGCGCCGTGGCGTTCGAGGGCTCGACGTCGACCAGCGCCATCGTCCGGCGCTTCGAGGACCTCGCCGCGGCGCTCGTCCGCGCCCTGACCTTCCCTGACGGCGCCATCCTCCTGACCGGTACCGGGGTGGTGCCCGATGCCGCGTTCACCCTCTCGCCGGGCGACGTCGTGGACATCGCCATCGACGGGCTGGGGCGGCTGCGCAATCCGGTCGTCGCGGTCGGCGGTCGCGCGGCCGAGTGAGCCGGCACTGACCCGTCCGTACTGGGGCACCCGGTCCCACCGGGTAGCTGGGCCGAGCGCCGGTCGCCCGCTACGGTTCCCAGGTCAGTCATCCGCCTGCCAGTGGGAACCCGTCACCGCATGTCGACCCGTATCCGACCGCGTTCCGCCATCGCCGACGCCGAGCTCGCCAGGATGGCGACCGTGGACCTCCCCCAGGTCCTGACCCTGCGCCGGCCACACACGCCGCGCGCCGTGCTCCACGCCGTCGCGACCATGCGCCGGACGATCGAGCCGGAGCGGGTCATCGTCATGACCCTGCAGCCGGTCGCCGTGGAGGCCCGTCGCCGCTAGACCGGCCCCGCCATACACTGTGCGCCGCCGGCCGAACCCCACGGCCCGGTCGCAGTCGCGAGGCCCATGAGCGACCACATCTCCGACGTTCGACTCGAGCTTGCGCTCCGCATCGCGGAGCTCGGGACCTGGTCGTGGGACCTTGCCACCGGGACCGGGGACATCGACGACCGCGGCGCCCAGATCGTCGGCCTGCCGTCAGGCGACCTCAGCGACGTGTTCGCGGCCCAGCGAGCGCGGGTCCATCCGGACGACCTGGCCGCCCTCGACCGCGAGCTCGCTGCCGGTATCGAGCGCGGCGGCTCGTTCGACCTGGAGTACCGGATCGTCGACCAGGACGGATCGGTCCGCTTCGTCGCCTCGCGGGCCCTCGTCCTGACCGACGCCGACGGCCGACCGACCGGGCTGGTCGGCACGAACCGCGATGTCACCGCGGATCGGCTGGCGGCGGAGGCCGTGCGTGAGAGCGAGCTGCGCTATCGCACCCTGTTCGACTCGATCGACGAAGGCTTCTGCCTCGCGACGATCATCGTCGACGAGACCGGCCGGCCGATCGACTACCGCATCGACGAGCTCAACCCGGCCTACGAGCGCCACAGCGGTCTGCACGATGCCGTCGGGAAGACGGCCCGCGAGCTGGTCCCTGGTCTCGAGGAGGTCTGGATCGAGATGTACGGCGACGTCGCCATCACCCGGCAGCCGACGCACGTCACCCAGCACTCGCCGGCGATGGGCCGCTGGTTCGACGTCCGCGCCGTGCCGATCGGCGAGCCGGACTCGCTGCGGATCGCCGTCCTGTTCAACGACATCACCGCCCGGGTGGAGGCCGACAAGGAGCGCGAGGCGCTGTACGAGCGCGAGCGACGCGCCCGGGCCGCGGCGGAGGCCTTCCTGGCCGTCATGTCGCACGAGCTGCGAACGCCGGTGACGAGCATCTATGGGGCGGCGTCCCTGCTGGCGCGCGGCGGGGACCGAGCGGACGCCGGCGAGCTGGCCCAGGACATCGTCGCGGAGACCGAACGACTCCAGCGCATCATCGACGACCTGCTCGTCCTGTCCGGGGTCGAGCGCGGGTTCCTCCAGCTGTCGCCGGAGCCGATGCTCCTGCACCACGCGGTGGCGGAGGTCGTGCAGGACGTGCGACGGCGCCACCCATCGGTGACGATCGATGTCGACGTCCCGCTCCTGCCGCCCGTGTCCGCGGACCCGACCGCGCTCCGGCAGGTCCTCTTCAACCTGCTGTCGAATGCGGCGAAGTACGCCGGCACGGCCGGTCCGGTCACCGTCCTGGCCTCGGCCACCGACCAGGAGGCCACGATCGAAGTGCTCGACGTGGGCCCCGGTCCGGGGTCCGACCCGGACGCACTGTTCGACCTGTTCTACCGCGCGCCACACACCTCGAATCGGGCGACCGGGACGGGCATCGGGCTGTACGTGGCCAGGGAACTGTCGACCGCGATGGGCGGTTCGATCGCGGCGGCCGGTCGGCCCTCCGGTGGCGCCGCGTTCAGCGTCAGCCTGCCGCTTGCCGAGGATGACGACCATGCCATGTGACCATCTGGACATGATCCGACCGGTGGAGCCGGTCGCGACCGGGTGCGAGGAGTGCCTGCGCATCGGCTCGTGGTGGGTCCACCTTCGGCAGTGCATGACGTGCGGTCGCGTCGGGTGTTGCGACGATTCGCCGAACAAGCACGCCTCGGCTCACGCGAACGAGGCCGGCCACCCGATCATCCGCTCGCTGGAGCCGGGCGAGGACTGGATCTGGTGCTTCGTCGACGAGGTCTACCTGGAGCCCGCCTGACCGACCGGTCCGGCTGCTACCGTCCCGCCCGTGGAGCCGGTCAACGTCTACGACGACCCTGACACCTACGACCTCGAGTACCCCGACACCGACGAGGTCCCGCTGCTGCTGGACCTGGCCGTGACGACGGGCGGGCCGATCCTCGACCTCGCCTGTGGGACCGGGCGCACGTCGCTGCCGCTGGCGGTCGCCGGGTACGCGCTGACCGGCGTCGACCGCAGCCGGCCGATGCTCGATCGAGCCCGGGCGAAGGCCGCGGCCATGGAGGTCGATGCCGTCTTCGTCGAGCAGGACGTGTGTCGCCTGGATGTCCGGGGACCGTTCGGGCTGGTGACGATGACCGGCAACGCGTTCCAGGAGGTCCTTGCCGAGGACGACGTCCGGTCGCTGCTGGCAGGGGTCGCGCGTCACCTCCGCCCCGGCGGCGCGTTCGTCTTCGACACCCGAGATCCCTCGCCGGCGAACCTCGAGCGGGCACCGGGCGAGCAACCGTGGCAGACGACGCGGCTGCCTGGTGGCCGGACGATCGTGGCGACGGTGGAATGGTCGTATGACCTGGCGACCGGCCTGCAGGACTACCTGATGATCGAGCGCACGATGGCCGAGGGGCAGGTCGTCGACGAACGCCGCACGGCCGGACGATTGCGGTACGCCACGCCCGCTGAGCTCGCGGTCATGCTCGACGCCGCCGGCATGGATCTCGAGGCGATCCACGGTGCCTGGGACGGCTCGCCGCGGACCTCGACGACCCTGGAGATGGTGGTCATCGCCCGCAAGCGCTAGCCAGCGGCCGCGTCCGCCGGCGTCGCTCCCACGCAACGTGGTGCAGCCGAGCACCGAATCGACGCGGTGGGCCTACGCACCATGACATCGGCGCGGCATCATGCCCCGACACGGAGAGGTGGCGGAACCTATCGGGGAAGGGGGAGGTTCCACGACGCGGCGTCCCGATGACCGGTCGCCCTGACGCGCGTCGTTGCCAGTGGCGAGACCGACCTCGTCCGGTGGAGGCAACACGCGATGCATCGACGCATGGCACGGCTCGGGATGGCGACCGCGGTGGCGGCACTCGTCCTGGGCATCGGCGCCGGTTCCGCCCTCGCGGGCGAGATCACCGGCAACGGCAAGCTCAAGGACGTCAACGGCAAGTCGGCATGTGCGTTCTCCGGGCAGGAGGACCTGCAGTGGTACTTCGATGACGGGAACACCCTGCCCAAGCCCGAGGCGACCAAGGGCGTCCCGGGTCACGCGCAGTCGTGGGGCCAGATCCCCAAGGAGTTCCGCGTCTTCCTGACCAGCATCGGTGAGAATCCGGGCATCGCCTGCAACCCGCACAAGGCCGCCCACTAGCCCAGCTCCTGCGGAGCGCGCGCCACCGTCACGTGGCGGGCGCTCCGCGGACTTCATTTCGCCCCGCAGTCGCGCGCCATTCAGGGAACGGCGCGCTGCTACGTTCTCGGCCATGCCGATCCACCGGACCGTCCTGTCGGTCGCGCTCGTCGCCATGGTGGCTCTCGTCGTCGCCTGCGCCACCGTCAGCGAGGTCGTGACGGGACGCGACCTCACCTGCGAGGCGACACCCGACGACATCTGCATCCGCGTCGCGGACCTCGCCGTGCGCGAACTGAGCGTCATGCTCCAAGAGGGCAGACCGGATGCGATCGTCATGACGACCGTCAAGGTTGGGGCAGCGGACTGCGCGGACCTCGACGTCATGGTGGAACGGACTGCCACGCGCTGCTGGTACGTCGAGGGGACCTACCCCGATGGCTACGCCGACATCCCCATCACCAGCAGCATCGCCCCGGGCTCCATCGGGACGTGGGTCTACCAGCGACCGGACGGCAGCCTCACGCTGTGGCAGTAGGCCCGTCACCGTCGGGTGGCGGGCGCCCGCGGACACCATCGAGCTGGCATCGGCTCGCACGCCCGCTACTTGGCTCAGTGCTGGTCACTGGGTAGGCTGTCAGCCGCCCGAGCGGCACTAACTCGGCTAGCGGAGTGTCTGCTTCCAAGCAGATGTACCCCTCGCAGCACCGATCTCCCACAAGACCGTCTTCTAGGTGGCCTGCCGCCCTCCGGACCTCGAGCGACTCGTTGGTCTGGATGAACGCAAGGCCGCGACAGCCGAGACCGGCGCCCTGGTCGCGGCGGCACCTGACCGCAGAGACAAGGAAGCCGGCTGACGGCTGCTATGACAGAGGAGCAGCTCGGTGCCTCCGGGCGATCTCGTCGATCACCCTCGCCCACCGCTGTCGGTCGCTGCGACCGGAGCGCCCTGGCGGCTCCGCGGCGATCACTAGGGGCCGCGATCCGCCGTACCGTTCAAACCTGCGGCTCTCGCCGAGCATCTACTGGGTATGAACAGGCGATCGATGTGGGCATGGATCCAGTAGCACTCCGAGGCCACGTGGGGCCGAACGCGGTCGAGGCCGGGCTCGTCGAACGGGCCCGTCAGGGGGACTCGGCCGCATTCGAGGCGCTCCTGACCGGACGGCTGGACAAGCTCTTCAGGACCGCCTGCGCGATCCTCGGCAGCGAAGCTGACGCACGTGATGCTACCCAGGAGGCGTGCATCGCGACCTGGCGCCAGCTGCCAAGGCTCCGTGACGTGGAACGTTTTGATGCCTGGCTGTCACGAATCCTTGTGAATGCCTGCCTGCTCAAGCTTCGCCAGCGAGCTCGGGTGCGCGAGATCCCGATCATGCCTGCGCACGATCGAGCGGCTCCTGTGGAAGGGGATCCGGACGCCATCGGCGAGGCGGACGCGATCTCACGGGCGTTCGATCGGCTCACACCGGACTCGCGCGCCATCCTCGTCCTGCACCACCTGCGCCACGAGCCTGTGTCGTCCATCGCGGCTTCCCTCGGGATACCTTCCGGCACGGTCAAGTGGCGATTGCACGCCGCGCGCGCCGCGCTCGAAAAGGCCCTTGCGGGAGAACGGCGATGAGTGACCAGGTCGAACGCTTGTCCGATGACGCCATCGAGGAGAGCCTCGCCCGTCGTGCGCCGCATGGGCCCGACGGCGCACTCCTCGAAATCGATCATGTTCGCGGCCGCGGCAACGCCACAGCTGCGTTCGCGGCGTCCAGTCTCATCCTTGCCGGCACGCGTGCCCGTCCACCTCGCCTGGATCGCGGTCGTCATGGCATTGCTGCTCGCGGTCGCCACGCTGATCGTCGGAGGCGGTGGGCCCCGTCCGCCGGAAATGGCCGTCACGGTCGATCCGTCGGCGAGCCCCAGCCTGCGGGCCTCGCCTCTTCCGTCGTCGGTGTCCGACCCTGGTCCCGACCCGTGTGCAGGGGGGACGATCGATGTGCTTCCTGGTGTGGCCCTGCCGCCACTGACGGATCCTCTGGTCGGCCTGGACGTTGGGCGAGGCGTCTATGCCGGCGACACCGGCGACCTCTGGGCCGTAGTCTCCGGACAGGGCTCCGCGAGCCGCATCGCGAAGTTCACGTCCGAGCCGAGCGTTCTGGAGGTTCTGGAACTGTCTCCCGACGGATCCAGGGCACTCGTCAGAGCCGGGCATATCGCCCTCGATGCGAGAGTGACTCCGGGATGCGCCGACCTCTTCATCGTGGCGACCGATGGTTCGAGCGCCACGCGCCTGACTACGCTCGAGGCGGGGTGGGTCATCGCCGGGGCCGGCTTCGCGCCCGATGGCGTTCGCGTGGCCTATTCCGCCTGGGGCCCTGGGACGCCGACCATCACCGACCTTGCGACGGAGCTGACGACCGAACTGCCATGCGAAGGCCGACCGGTCATCGACCCGCTGCGCGTGTCCTGGTCGCCAGGGGGCGACCGCGTCGTCACACATTGCGACGCGGACCTCGCGATCATCGACTCCCGCGGCGCCGTAACGCCGATCCATATTCCGCCGAACGGAGATTCGCTGCCATTCACCTGGACCGACGATACGCACCTCCTCATCGTCCGTGTGCCATCAGGTGGACCTCGGGGCAGGATGTCGATCGAGTCGTTCGATGTGGTAGCGCAAACATCAACGGTCATCGGTCGCATCGACCCGCTGGGCGATCTCGTCGATTCGCCGTTGTCCGGTGGCGCCTTCTCGCCGGACGGTCGCTGGCTCGCCTTCCTCGGTTGGGACCGAACTCTCGAGGCTGCCGTTGGCTATCTCGTGCCCGCCACGGGTGGGGCAGCCACCCGGATCCTGCGCCCGAACCAGGTCATATTGCCGCAGAACTGGTCGGCTGACAGTCGAGCGCTCGTGTATATCGACATGATCGGCTCGCCCACGATGCATCTCGGCCAGCTGGAGGTCGACACACTTCAACAGTCCTTCATCGGAACGCTGCCCGGCGGCCGCTACCTCAAGGGGGTGTGGCAGATCCCATAGGCTCCATGATGGCTTGTCAGGACGTGGAAGCCGTCACGAAGCCACAGGCGTGTAGGGTGACCGCATGACTGGCGGTGACTCTTCGAGGACGCCCCGCTTGGCTCAGTGCCAGTCATCTGGGTAGACTGTCAGCCTCCCGAGCGGGAGTAACTCAGCTGGCAGAGTGTCTGCTTCCCAAGCAGAATGTCGCGGGTTCGAATCCCGTCTCCCGCTCCACCTTCCCCCTCGTCTGACGGGATCTCGAGCTGCAAGGGTCTCAGCCTTGACCCCGCTCGTTGGCGAGTCCATCTTGGGCCGATCCTCTCGCCGCGATCACGATGGAGGAGCGCTCGAGCCCGATGGAGCGTGACGATCCCGCCTACGCAGGCCAACGGGAGTACTCACCGCAGTTCCTCAAGATCTACGACCCCGTCATCCTCGGCTTCTTCACCCGAGTCGTGTGGCGCTGCCCGAGCATCCGACTCGTGGAGCCGTACCGGCGGTACGTCGGCCACCGGCACCTGGATATCGGCCCGGGCACGGGCTACTTCCTGGAACGTGCCGGGCTTCCGGAGCACAGCCCGGTCACGCTCCTCGACCCGAATGCGCATGTCCTGGATCATGCGTCTCAGCGTCTGCAGCACCTCGATATCACGACGGTCGAAGCCGATGTCTGCAAGCCGCTTCCCGTCGATGGCCCCTTCGACTCCGCCGCACTCGCCGGCGTGCTTCACTGCCTTCCCGGACCGCTCTCTCGCAAAGCCCAGGCCGTGGCCAACGTCGCCGCCGTCCTCGCACCGACTGGCGTGCTCTTCGGCAGTTCGATCCTCGGCACCTCGGGGTCGCATACGTGGCTGTCCCGAAGGGCGCTCGACGTCCTCAACCGGCGCGGCACCTTCGACAACCTCGGGGACACGCAAGAGGGGCTATCCGAGATCCTGCAGGCATCGTTCGACCAGGTGGAGCTCGAGACGATCGGCTCGATGGCGATCTTCGCGGCCACGAATCCGCGCACGAACCCATCCACGGTGGCGACACCATGACCATCGGCCATTCGCTCGCTCGGTCACCCTCGTAGCACGCCGTACCGACCGCTAGGCTTCCCAAGCAGAATGTCGCGAGTTCGGATCGCGCCTCCCGCTCCATTTCTCCAAGGGCCGTTCGGACTTGTCGGCCACCGACGCGAAGGTGCCCGATTCGAGCGCCGGCACCCCGAGCAGCGCCCGCGCCGCCGTCACCCCCGTGCGAGATGCCCCGTGGCGGAGCGCCACGCCGTCTCGGCACGCTCGCGCACGATGACCGGCGTGTGGACGACGAGATAGTGAGCGACGTAGGCGTACGCCATGCCGGCGATGATGTCGATGATCCAGTGATCGCCGGTGTAGATGACGGAAAACGCGACGAGCAGCGTGTACCCGAAGGCCAGCCAGCCGATGGGTCCGAACGCGCGGCGGAGCGCGAGGAACGCGAGGAACGGGAAGGCGACGTGGAGCGACGGGAACGCCGCCACGAGGTTCGGATTCACCCCGCCGAACGCGAACGAGTAGATGTACCGGCCATCGAAGCCGAGCGCCTGGGCCAGCTGCTCGAAGGCGACCGGCTTGAGGTAGGCGATGACCGGTCGACCATCCGGTCCTGCAAGGGCTCCCTCGTTGGCGGCGAACCAGGGCGGCGCGGCCGGGATGAGCAGGTAGGTCACGAAGGCGGCCAGGCTCAGGACGATGAGACTCCCGACGTAGTCGTAGTACTGCGGGCGCCGCCACACCCACAGCACGAAGCCCGTCGCGAGCGGCAGGGCAAAGTGGAGCATGTACACGACGGTGGCGACGAGCGCGACCGGGTCGGGTCCCGGGCCGACGTGGCGTAACGCGTCCTGCAGGACCTGGGTCGGGATCGTGCCGAACGCGATCAGTCGCTCGGCCGACACCAGGTCCCCGATGTGGACGGCGATGCCGGTCTCATCGGCCACGCCGCGCATGAGTTCGTAGGCCAGCAGCAGCGCGATGAACGGGATCCAGTCGCGCAGGAACAGCCGCCCGCGGCCGAGCACGACCGCCCCCAGCCCGAAGGCCATGGCCAGGACGTCGGGCGTGATGCCGACGCCGCGCTCGATCATCAGGGCCACGACGAGCACGACATAGCCCACCAGCCCGAGCATGAGCAGGCGTTCGTTGCGGGCGACCGGTGCGGCAGTCGAGCGGTCGGTGGACGTCGTGACGCGGAACCTCCTCGGGGAGTCTGTCACGACCAGCCGGGCGGGGGCGCTCCGCCTCGAGGCTGCTGGACCCATGGCCGGCTTCTTTCGCGGGACGCGCCGAAAGAAGGGAACGCTCGCGGCGCGCGACGGTTCAGGATCGAGGCCCGAGCGGGAGTACCTCAGCAGGCAGGGTGTCAGCTTCCCAAGCAGAGTGTCGGGGGTTCGAATCCCGTCTCCCACTCCAACATCACGACCGACGCTCCGAACGGGACCGCCGCGCGGTCACGCCTTCGGATCCGGCTGGCCAGGCTGCTCCGGGCCGATGCGGTATGGCCGCATCATCTCGTTGTCCTCGTGCTCGACGATGTGGCAGTGCCAGACGTATTGGCCCGGTGTTGCGAACGTCGCCTTGATGCGGGTGACCTGACCCGGGTAGGCGATGACCGTGTCCTTGAACCCGGTCTCCCACGGCTCGGGTCCGGTGACGTCCCCGGTCGTTCTCAGCGGCAACGCCGGGTTCGCTCATCGTCCATGACCAGGCCCTCGCGATCGACGACCTCGAACGTCACCTCGTGGACGTGCATCGGATGCGCGTCGGCGGTCGTGTTGTAGAGCTCCCAGATCTCGGTGTCGCCGACGCCTGGGTTTTCGGTCACGGCATCCATCCAAGGTGCTCGACGGGCAGGCCGGCTTCGATCGTGCCGAGGACCGCCTCGATCGGGCCCTCGACCTCCTGACCGTCGTGATCCTCGCCGGTCCCGGCCTTCTCGATGAGCCCGAGCTGACGGGTCCGGATCGCCTCCGGCAGCCGGATGATCGCGGGCAGCCCGAGGTACTGCGGCGGTGTCGTCGGGTCCATCGTCGCAGCCGCGACGACGCGGAACTGCATGACCTGGCCGGTGGAGTTCGGATCGGCGATCGGGAAGTCATCGCCGGGCTCGCCGCCCCCGAACGGCTCATCGGGACCGACGTTCCCGAGGACGTAGTTCCCGATCGGGACATTCGTGAAGTCGACGATGACGTCTGCACGCTCGGCCAGTCCGATCAGGAGCCGGTTGTCATGGTTCGCGGTGATGTTCACGGGCGCAGCCAGGAATCCGCCCTCATTGCCGATCTGCCAGGCCTCGACACTCGGGATCTCGTTGAAGTCGAGGATCAGGAATCGCGACTGGCAGCCGTTGAGGAAGCGGAACCGGTAGCGGCGCTGTTCGACGACCTGGAACGGCCAGGTGTTGCCGTTGACCATGATGGTGTTGCCGAAGTACTCCGGGTTCCAGATCGGCGAGAAGCCCTCCGCCCCGCCGTCTGGGATGAACGGCCCGACAAGGCCGTCGAAGTAGGTGCGGGTGTCCGGGTAGAAGAGCGACCCGTCGACGTTGAATGCGCGGTCCTGGATCGCGATCGGGATCTCGTAGTAGGTCTTGGTCGAAGGGACCTTGTCGTTGGCCTTCGGGGCCGGGCCAGGCAGGACGGCCATGCCGCCGCTGCGCGTATCGAGGACGACGTCATCTGGTCCACCGCGGACGAGATAGAAGCCAGCCGGACCCGCATAGACGTTGAGGCGGGTCATTCCCAGCGTGTGGTCGTGATACCAGATGGTCGAGGCACGATTGGCGTTGGGGTACTGGAACGTGGCGTACCCGGGACCCCAGATCTCGCCATAGCCAGCCTGCGCCTTGCCCGCGAAGAAGTCGTACCAGGTTCCGTTGGTCGCATAGCCGGCCGGGATGTCTCCGGCCGCCGGCAGGTACCACGCTTCCGCGTAGCCGTCGCTCTCGTCACCGACACCGACCGCGCCGTGGACGTGGGTGACCATCGGAACCGGGCCGGTGTACGGGCCGGGCGTCGCTGCGTAGGTCGGGCGGGTGTCGCGTCCGCCCACCCCGGCGGCCGGGTTCGCCCAGTGAAGCGTCGGATCGACCGGAAGGAGATGCGGCAGATAATCGCCGCTGGCGTCGACCAGGTCGTTGATCCACTTGACCCTGACGGGTCGCTTCCATTGCGCCTCGATGGTGAGCGACGGGGCGTTGATGGACCAGCAGGCCGCGGTTGCTCTCACTCGAGACCGCGCCGTAGCCCCAGACCGGCGTCGCGGGCATGCCCGCCGGCAGGATCTGCTGCGCGAACTGCCGCATCGAGATCTCGTAATAGTCGATCGGCTTGCCGCCCCTGGCGTTGATCACCCCAGCCCGCGGCATCACGGGCGGGATGAGCAGCGGGCTCATGAACTTGCCGATCTCGCCCGGATCGAGCGAGGCGTTGGGGATCGGCACTGCGCGGACGATCCGCGTACCGCCGGCGAACGACACGAGGAAGAGACCGGTCCCCGCCGCTGCGGAGCCAACGAGGAACTGACGCCTCGAGATCGGCATCGTAGGGCTCCCTTCCCATGACCCGGTCGCGGATCCGGGCGGCGACTTCGGATGAGTCGACGAGTCGGGAGCAAGGTCGACGCTGCGCCGTCGGGCGGACGGCCGACACGATCGGTCTCCCTGGGTCGACGGCCCTCCCCCGGTCGGGCGTGTCCAGATTGTCAGACTCGGCCGCCAGCACCGCCTATGCCGAACGGCCCAGAAAGCCGTGTCGTACGGCACGCTCTGTCTGCGCTCCGCTCCGTCCGCCTAAACTCGTGCAGGCACTTGACCAGGTGCCAGCCAGCCTCATCGACGAACTCGACCCGGCTGGTGACCGACACGCAGGGCACGCAGGATGCGGACCGAATTGACCACGAGTGCGACCTTCTCCTGTGCGGCCTGTGGCAACGTCGCCGCGACCGTGAGCCTCATCGAGCCCGGTGAGCCGGACCCGACGCCGACACCCGAGCCACCGGGCGTCCCGACCGGGGTCGGCATGATCCTCGGCTCGGCATTCCCGGATCAGGCGCGCCTGTCCATCGTCGGCGGTCCCGTCCCCGTGACGCACGGGTTCCCACCGGTCGAACAGGCGACCGCCGCGCTCGAGGCCGGCGACGCGGCCGCCCTCTTCGCCATCAACCCCGAGTACGCGCCGTTCTGGTGTCCGCGATGCAGCGCGTCGTACTGCGGCGACGACTACCGCTCGTGGATGACCTTCGACGAAGGCTTCTACGACGCCACCTACGGGGTCTGCCCGCAGGGTCACGAACGCGAGCTCGACGACTGACCGGCGGCCGCCCCGCCCTACGTCCTCGGCGAGGCCGCCATGGCCGCTCCGCGAGCACCCGCCATATCGCCGTCTGGAACGACGGCGACTCGCACGACGGCGCGCTGCTCGTCGCGGAACTCAGCGTGCTGCGTGACGCGCCCGACGAACCAGTCCCGGAAGTCTGCGGACGCCTCGATCACACCGCCGCCGACGAAGTAGGCATCGGCGTCCAGGAAGTTGGCCCCGAGCGAGAACAGGCGCCCGATCGCGATGGCCTGCTGTTCGAACAGTCGCAGGGCCATCTCGTCGCCGCGCTCGCCGAAGCTTCGAACGCGTTTGGCGGCTGTCGGCAACGGCTCCAGCGCGAGCGGGTGACCGGGGTACTGACCCAGCCAATACGGAAGGAGATTGACCTCGATCCCGGTCAACGAGGCGAAGCTTTCGACGTCGCCCGACGCTCCGCAGTTGCACCGCGGGATCGGTTGCCCCGGCGCCAGGATCCCGTCGAGCTGGAGCCGGATGTGGCCAAGCTCGGCGGCCGTCCCTGTCGCGCCGACGACCACGCGACCCGACTCGACGACGCCGCCCCCGAGGCCGGTTCCCACGATGGCGGAGAGCGAGGACTTCCGATCGGCCTGTGCTCCGAAGAACGTCGTATGCGCGTAGAGGGCTGCGGCGTTCCCGTCGTTGATGTAGGTGACCGGGATCTCGAGGCGGCGCTCGAGGGCGCCGCGGTAATCAAAGGAGCGCCAGCCAGGATCAACGAAGTTGGTGGACCCACGCGATGAGATGACGCCCGTCGGGCTGGCCGGCCCGGGGCTCGAAAGGCCGATCGCGTCGACGCTTGATCGGTCCAGTCCGGTGTGCTGCAGCACGGCGTCGACAGCGCTCGGCGAGTGACTCGATCGCGATCGCGGGGCCTTGCGTGACGTGACTCGGTGACTCCAACAGCTCGTCGACGAGGAACCGACCGGTGACGTCCATCACCGTCGCGTTGTTGCTGGTTCCCCCATTGTCGACACCGACGGTGACCCGAGGCCGCGCATCCATCGCGGCAGCGTACATCTGCGGTGACGATGTTTCGGGGGCGGCGGCTAGAGTTATCGCTCGTGGAACCCTTCGACCTCCCCGAGGCGGCCCAACGGAGCGACAGGTGACGGCCTCCTGCGAACACCTCGACATCGACCGGCGGATCGACCCCCCGCTTCGCGTCTGTCCGGCATGCGTGGAGACGGGCGCCACCTGGCACCACCTCCGCCAATGCCTGGCGTGCGGGCAGATGGGCTGCTGCGACCTCAGCCCGAACCGGCATGCCACGGCGCATTTCGACGCCACGAGACATCCGATGATCCGGAGCGCCGAGCCCGGCGAGGACTGGTGGTGGTGCTACCTGGACGACCGTCTGTACGAGGATCCCGGCTCGATGGTCGGC
>CAVZON010000002.1:0-262791 GCA_963776925.1 uncultured Chloroflexia bacterium
CGCGCGCGACGGTGCCGTGATGATCGTCGCCCCAGACGTAGATCAGTTGGTCGAAGCCACGTGAGAACTTCTCGGTGACGTAGCCGATGTCGGCGGCGAAGTAGGTTGGTTCCCCGTTGGACCGGTAGATCACCCGGTCCTTGTCGTGGCCGAACGCGGTGGAGCGGAACCACAGTCGCGCCGTCCTGCTCGTAGACGTGGTCGTTGTCGCGCAGCCGGTCGATCGCCCGCTCGACCCAGCCGTCCCGGTGCAGCGGGCCCTCGGTCGTCCAGACGTCGAAGTGGACGCCGAGGCGGTCGAGGCTGGCCTCGATCCCCGCCCGGATCTGTCCGGCCGCCCAGGGCCGAGGTCCGTCGGCGGGTCGGCCCCGACCGGGACGCCGCCTGCCACACGTCGATCGGGACCGCGTCGACAGCTCGCGACGTACTCCCCCGGTAGCCTCCTCGGGCACCTCCTCACCGCGCCGGAGGGCAGGGACCGAGGCACCGAGAGGTCCATCTGCCGGCCCGAGTCGTTGAAGTAGTACTCCGTGTGACCGGTGGCCACCGGCTTCGAGCACCGGCTGAGCAGGTCACCCACGAACGCACCCCGGGCATTGCCGACCGTGAGGGGGCCGGTCGGGTTGGCGGACACGAACTCGACGTTGACCGCGCGTGGCCGGATCGGCTCGACGCGGCCCCACGCCGCGGGATCACTGAGGATGCCGTCGACCAGGCCCTCGCAGGGCGTCTGGGCGAAGCCGGATGTTCAGGAACCCTGGTGGCGCGACCTCGGCCGCTTCGACGATCGACGGTGGCCGTTAGATGCTGCGATCTCGCACCAGCTTGGCGGCGAGGAGCGTGGCGATCTCGAGCGGTGCCCGGCGGTAGGGTTGGGGCCGACTTCATCGCCAGGTTGGTGGCGAGGTCGCCATGCCCCGGATCGGCCTGCTGTTCGACCTCGATCGGCGGGCGGGCGTCCACTTCGAGCTCGGGCAGCGCTGCTGCGGATCGCCTCGTCCTACGCACGCGCGATGGCCTGGCGAGCCTGGGTCCTGATCGGTTCCTGGGAGCACGGGCGTCGGCGACCTCCTGCGGGCCGGACCATGGTACCGGTCGTCAGCATGGCCCCGTGGTCAGGGTCGCGACGGGACCTTCCCGGTGCTCTACCGCACCGAATTCCAGTCGTTGCTATGCTTTTGTGCGGTCAAGTGACGTCAATCGGACACCATCGGTACTAGACGAGTACCGGTTCCACCTGCGAACATCGGCCAACGCCGCCGCCAGGTGCACGGACAGTCCGGGGGAGCCACAGGCGGCGCCATCATCCATCCGAGGCTTTTCGGCCTCACGCTCGGGGACCTAGAACATGTCGACACCACGTCGTCGACGCGCGGGATTTGCGCGTCGCCTTTCCTGGCTAGCGGTGGGGGCGCTGCTCGTCGCAGCCCTTGTACCCACACCGGCGCTGGCCTCCCACGATCCGAACAGCGCGCCGAACGCCGATCGCCACGAGCTGGTCACTGGCAATCCCACATGTGATAGGATGACCAGTACTTCTCGTTCAAGATCGATGCCACGCCGACCAACGGCACCCATGGCCCGATCATCATCAGCAACGCCACGAACTTCTCGTTCGACTGGGCGATGACCGAGCAGGCCCTCCATGACTACGACATGTCCCGGCCGGCCATCAAGGCCAACAACGCGATCGTCTACTACTACTACTACCCGGTGACGACAGCGACACCAACCTGGTGCCCCCGTCGAACGGTGGCGACCAGCAGGCCCAGATCAGCCACGTCGAGTTCTGCTTCGACCGGCAAGCTCGGGCCGGAGCCGACGCCGACGCCGACGCCGACCGCGACGCCGGGAGCCGACGCCGACCCCGGAGCGACGCCCACGGCGACCCCGGAGCCGACGCCCACCCCCACGGCGACGCCCGAGCCGACGCCGACCGCGACCCCGGAGCCGTCCCAGTTCGCCTTCCCGACGATCGGGTTCACCCATTGCGAGAAGCCGGGCGGCCAGGGCGCGATCGTCGTCAGCGGCTTCGCGGCCACCAACGGCGGCGAGCTGGTGATCGACCCCGGTGAGAGGGCGGAACTCGTCATCACCGAGAACGGCACCTACCCGCTCGACCCGGGCGCCCACACCGCCATCGTCCGCTTCGAGGGCGAGATCGTGTCCGAGGAGCCGATCGAGTTCACGATCGGGGAGTGCCCCGTCGAGCCGACGCCGACCCCGGCGCCGACCTGGATACCCTGGCCCGACTGCGACCCCGGCGCCGACCGCGACGCCTGAGCCGACCCCGGAGCTGGTGTTCGGCGTCCTCATCCACACGCCCGTGTGCGATGGCGACGTGCCCACCCTCGACTATGAGGTCGAGGTCACCGGCACCGAAGCCGACACGCTGACCATCACCTTCCTGCACCCGACCGACCCGTCCCAGAACGTCGTCTACAGCGACGTGCCGTTCAGCGGCTCGCTCCTGTGGCCCGGCGCCGAGATCGACGACGAGGGCAACCCCGTCGATTGGCCGGGCTGGAGCTTCGTCGACGGTGTGTGGGTCGAGGGTGACGAGTTCGACTGGGTCCGCCCGTCGGTCCAGGTCCGCTTCGAGGCTGATGCCGATGCCGAGGCGACCGTGACCGTCGACTACCCGCCGTCCTCCCCGGACTGCGACGCCAACCCGCCGGAAGGCGAGGTCGGTGGTGTAACGGATCTCCGGCGTGACCCTCCCGCCGACGGACATGGACCTCGCCCAGGGTGGCGTGGCCCCAGGCGACGGCTGGCGCCTCATCTCCTGCGATGGCCGGCCTCCTGGCTGGCGCCCCGCTCCTGACCCCGGCCAGCGCCGTCAGCCGCAAGGACTACCAGCAGGGCTGATTGCCACCGATCCCGAGCGCGCATGACGGACCGCCTGGCCGATGGTCAGGCGGTCCGTCCGTGTCTGCACGGTGTCGGGTAGGCGACCACGATGCTGCCGCGGGCGGGACTAGGCAGCCGCATCGTCGCCCGGTAGCATCGGCCGTGGACGGGCGGGGAACCCGTCGGGGACCAGCGGAGCGCGAAGCAGATCTCGGGGACACGGGCCGCCGCCTCGCACAACGTCCGACACCGGTCGTCGTCGCCCCAGTGATGACCTGGTCGGGCTCGACCAAAACCTTTCCCAGCGTGGACGGACTGCCCGGCCACCTCCGGCCCGGCGGTCCGTCCATGTCCGCCGCGGACGGTCCTCCATGCGGCAGGACCCTCGTTGCAGGGCCGCACCAGCATCGTCGGTGCGGTCTGGTGGGTCTGCACCGGCACCAGGCGTGCAGACAAGTGACGACCTAGGAGTACCATCCGCGACCCTTGCGGCCTAGAGTGGCGGCTTCAAGTCCTGTCGCCGGCTGGTACTACCGGGGGTCCTGTCAGCCACCAGCAGCGCGCGAAACGGACAACAAGGCTCTCAGGGTCGCCGATGACGGCGACCAGGGGCACCGCCAAGGCGTCGCACGCTGTACGGCAATCGGCATCGGCAAATCCCGGGATCCAACGGTCGAGGGACCGGGAGGCATATCGAATGACTCGGGGAATCTGGTTCGCGATGGGTGCGCGGACACGAAGGAGGCTCGTCCCGCTGTGGACCGCGCTCTTCCTGTGTTCGCTCCCATTGCAATAGTTCAGGCCGGCGCACCGGCGCCGGCCCTGGCCGCGCACGACGAGGGGATCTTCGAGCTCGAAGGAACGCGATCGACGAGGCCGCCGCCGGCGCCGACTGGGAAAACGGCCCCGAAGGGGCGGCCGACAGTTCTTCGTCGGCCGGCGATGCGAGGCCCCGATCAACGACACCAGATACTTCACGGCGGCGGCTCGAAGGACGAGAACGACATCCCGCGTGGGGGATCACGACAACGGTCCCGGACAAGAACGAGCTGCTCGACGCCTACGCGGCGGTCTACCAGGCCGGTGGCGACACCTGGGTCTATTTCGGGGCTGACCGCTTCGACAACGACGGGACGCCCAGATCGGCTTCGGGTTCTTCCAGAACAATATCGCCATCCCAACGGCGACTTCACAGGCGAACATGTCGATGGCGATGTCCTCATCCTCAGCGAGTACACGAACGGCGGCGTCGTCGAGCTCGGTCTGCGCGTACGAGTGGGACGGCGCCGGGGGCGGGCGAACATCGCCAGCCGTCGGCATCTGCGACCCGGCCACCGACGGCAGCAACCTGAACCTCGTCGCGGCCGGCGCCGGCGTGCGACCTGGCCGACGGCACGTTCGACATCTGCGCCCAGAACGATCGACGACGTCGAGGATGCGCCGTGGCCCTTCCTGAACAAGGACGGCGAGACCGACTTCGGCGTCGGCCAGTTCTTCGAGGGCGGCATCAACCTGTCCGACATGTTCGGCGGCAATCCGCCGTGCTTCGGCAGCTTCCTCGTCGAGACCCGCTCCTCGCGGAGACCACGCGCAGCTGAAGGACTTCGCCCTCGGGCGACTTCAACACCTGCGCCCCGCCGGAGATCGAGACCGAGGTCTCCGACACGACGATCGATCTCGGCGGCAGCGTCACCGACACGGCGACCCTGTCCGGCGATGACGGCCCGGCTTCCGGCACCGTCGACTTCTTCGTCTGCGGACCGACGGACGCTCCGGCCGACTGCGCCGGTGGCAGCCAGATCGGCGGATCCGTCGATGTCGACACGAGCGCGAATGGCGGGACCGCCACGTCCGATGCGTTCACGCCCACGGAAGCGGGCTTCTACTGCTTCCGCGTCCAGTACACGCCCGACGATGCGTCGCAGTACCTCGAGGCGGGCCACACGAACGACACGACCGAGTGCTTCCAGGTCCTGGCGGCCGACATCAATATCGTCAAGGTCGCAAATCCGGAAGGCCCGGTCAGCGCCGGCGACGAGATCGGCTTCGACGTCACCGTCACCAATGACGGCACGGCACGGCCCTCGGCGTCTCGGTGACCGACACCCTGCCGACGAATGCCGGCCTCAGCTGGACGATCGCCGCGGGTTACCCGCAGGGCGATGCCGGCGCCGCGTGCAACATCGCCGCGGGTGTCCTGACCTGCACCGACGGCTCGATGCCGAACGGTGACTCGTTCACCGTCCGCATCACCAGCCCGACGACCGCCGCCACGTGCGGCACGGTCGACAACACGGCCAACGTCACGACCTCCAACGACGGGATCGCCGCCGACAGCGCGTCGATCACCGTCAACTGCCCGGACGTCAACGTCGTGAAGACGCCGAATGACGGCCAGGTGAACGCCGGCGATCCGGCGTCGTTCTCGATCGTGGTGTCCAACGCCGGCGCGGGCACCGCCACCATCGTCACGCTCAACGATCCCTTGCCGGCGCCGCTCACCTGGACGCTCGGCACGGTCACCGGCGACATCAGCGGCGTCGCCTGCGCGGTCAACGGGGCGCCCGGCGCCCAGATCCTGCAGTGCGCCGACAACGACGGCATGACGACCGGTCAGGCGTTCACGGTCACCGTGACGACGACGACCTCGTCGGCCCAGTGCGCCACCTACCCGAACGTTGCGACGGTCGACGCGACCAACGAGTCGAACGACGCTTCGGCCACCGATGACAACACGGACTCGGGCGCGATCACGGTCAACCGCCCGGACGTTACCGTCCTCAAGGAGGCTGACGCGAGCCCGGTCAATGCCGGGGACCCGATCGGCTTCACCATCACCGTCGGCAACGCCGGTGCGGGCGTCGCGTATGACGTCGCCCTGACCGACAACCTTCCCGCCGGCATCGCCTGGTCGGAGGACAGCGACGCCTGCTCGATCGCGGCCGGTGTCCTGTCGTGCGACTTCGGCGATCTCGCGCCGGGCGCCTCGGTCGAGGTCCATCTGACCGGCACGACCGATGCGGCCGACTGCGGCACGCTCACCAACACGGCAGTCGTGTCGGCGAGCAACAAGGCGGCAGAGCGCCACGGGCAACAACACCTCGACCGACTCGGTCGTCGTGGACTGCCCCGACGTCGAGGCCCTCAAGGTCGCCGATGCCTCGCCGGTCAACGCCGGTGATGAGATCGGCTTCACGGTCACCATCGTCAACAACGGGACCGGCACGGCCTATGGCGCCACCGGCTCCGACACCCTGCCGGCCGGCATCGACTGGACGATCGACGGTGCGGCCAACGGTTGGTGATCACCGCGGGCGTCCTGAGCTTCGGCCCGCCGATTCGCCCCCGGCGCCTCGGCCAGCGTCCACATCGTGGGCACGACCGATGCCGCCGACTGCGGTTTCGTCCCGAACACGGTCACGGTCGATGCGACCAACGAGTCGAACGACGCGTCGGTCACCGATGACAACACCGCCACGGACCTCGTCACGGTCCTGTGCCCGGACGTCCAGGTGGTCAAGACCGCGACGGACAATGCCATCAGCGCTGGCGAGGTCGCCGAATTCACCATCGTCATCACCAACATCGGCCTGGGGACGGCGAACGACGTCAGCCTCACCGATACCCTGCCGAGCGGCATCGATTGGAACCTCGACGAGATCGCGTACAACGGCGTGGCGGTCGCGATCCCGATGCGCTGTGCACGATCAGCGGCACCTCGCTGAACTGCCTGGACCTGGGTGACCTCGCCCCCGACGGCGAGATCTCCATCACCATCTTCGCCGACACCGACCTCGACGACTGCGGTCTGCGCGTCAACAACGTGACGATCGACGCGTCGAACGAGTCCGACGATCCGGAGTTCACCGAGAACAACACCGACGGGGCGACGATCCTCGTCGATTGCCCCGAGCTGGCGATCGACAAGGACGCGGACCACGTCGATCCGGTGCTCGATCGGCAACCCGATCGGCTTCACGGTCACGATCCAGAACAACGGCGATGGCACCGCCTTCCTCCTCAGCGTCTCCGACACGCTCGACAGTGACTTCACCTGGTCGATCGAGTCGTCCGACCCCGGTTGGACCCTCGTCGGCAACGTGCTGAGCTTCCAGGGCAACCTCGCGGCCGGCGCGGACTCCTCGGTCCACGTCACGGCCCCGACGACCGTCGGTGATGGCGATCAGTGCGGGCTCGTCCCGAATGCCGCCGTCCTCGATCACCCGAGCATCCCGCCGACCACGGCGGAAGCCAGCGAGACGGTCCGCTGCCCGGGTGTCGAGCTCATCAAGGGCGCGAATGACGATCTCGTCGAACCGAACCAGACCGTCAGCTTCCTGCTTGAGGTGCAGGTCGTGGACGGGCCGGTGACCGACGCGGTCGTCACCGACACGCTCCCGGTCGGTCAGACCTACGTCGCCGGCAGTGCCGAGTCGAAGGTCAGCCCCGCAGCGACGTTCAGTCCGGACGAGCCCACTGTGTCACCCGATGGTCGGACCCTCTCCTGGGAGTTCGCCAGCCTGGCGACCGGCGACCCGTCCGTGACGATCATGTACGACGTGACGATCGACGCCGACGCGTCGACCGCCACGCAGGTGAATGTGGCCAAGATCTGCATCTCCGAGAACGGGCTGTGCGACTCGGACGATGAGGATGTCACGCCGCAGCTGCCTGATATCGAGCTCATCAAGACCGCGGGCGACGCGGCCGACGGCGACGTCTTCGCGACGGTGCCCGGACCGGTCGACTACACCTACGAGGTCACCAACGACGGATCGCTCCCGCTGGTCGACGTCACCGTCACCGATGACGCCGGCACGCCGGACGACCCCAGCGACGACTTCGGCGCGGACTGCCCGCAGACCACGCTGGCCGTCGCCGAGACGATGACCTGCACCTTCACGATCGACGTCCTCGCCGACACGGTCAACGTCGCGGTCGCTCGCGGCGTCACGGCCGGGGGCAACCCCGTCGAGGACGGCGACGACGCGGAGGTGGTGGTCCTCGAGTCTCGGCCTGGTCATCGACAAGTCCAACGATGCCCCGCTCGAGACCCTCGAGCTGCCCGATGGCAGCACCGCGGATCTCCCGACGGCGGACGAGGGTGAGACGGTCACGTACACGCTCGAGTACGACCTGTTCGGCGATCCGGTGACCGATGGCGTCATCACGGATGTCCTGCCTGCCGGCGTCACCTACATCGGCGGGTCGGCGACCGGCAACGCCGAGTTCACCTTCCAGGGCTACGACGCCACGACGCGCACGCTCACGTGGACGGCCGACGACGTGTCCGAGGACGGCACGGTGTCGTACCAGGCCACGGTCGACGAGGGTGCGGCCGAGCTGATCCAGCCGCTCATCAACATCGCCAGCATCGACTCGGATCAGACGGAGCCCGACGAGGCTGACTCGCCGGTCTTCGTGCCGACCATTCCCTGGCGATCACCAATCCGCCGACGCTCCCGCCGACGGATACCATCGCCACCCCACAGGGGCAGGCCAACCCGGGCTTCACGATGATGCTCGTGCTCCTGACCCTGGCGGCCATCGTCCTCGTGGTCGGGTTCGTCACTCCGGTGCCGGCCTCGGTCCGGGAGCGGAACCGCCGCTAGCGCATCACGTCCGGTCGGTCGTCCCGCAGGCGATCGACCGGGCCATCTCGGCGCCGCAGGGCGCCGTCCCATCGGGGTCCCCGAGACCCGGACGGAACGCATCGCTGTCCGTGATGCGTTCCGTCCACCCGGTCTCTTCCCGTCGCTGTCTTCGAGAGCGACACCTGACCGGAGCGTGCCCGTCGTGGGTGCGCTCCGGTCTTCGTTCGTCGCGCGGCGTCAGCGCCGGCCGACGACCTCCGCGGTCGTGCCCGGCTCGACCAGGCGAGACCGGACCGTCGTACAGCGCCCGGACGGAGGCGATCGTCGCGTCGGCGTCGTAGCCCATCTGCAGGTGGGTCAGCAGCACGGCCCCGGGCGACGTCCGGGCCGCCAGCGCCCCGACGGCCGGACCGTCGAGGTGCATCGCGCCTGGCGTGACCGGTCCGGGCCCGAACGAGACCTCGACGAGGAGCGTGTCGCCCGGCCGGATCAGCGCCGTCGAGGTCCTCCGCACGGCCGCAGTCGCCGGAGTAGACGAGCCCCGCCGCCAGGTGGTCCGCGGCGAGCGAGACGCGATAGGCGACGCTGCTCGGCGTGTGGGCGACGCGTCGCGCGTCGAGGCGCAGGTCGCCGACGATCGTCGGCGAGGCGACCGACACCGGTTCGACGTCGAGCGCCGCGATCGTCCAGTCCCGTTCGCCGTGGAGCGCGTCCAGCCGGTCGCGCAGCCGGGCCGGGCCGATGACCCGGACGCGGCGGACCGGGTCGTGCTCCCAGCGCAGGTAGTGGCGCAGCGGGACGAGGTCGATGAAGTGGTCGGGGTGGAGGTGGCTGATGGCCACGGCCCCGAGCTCCGCCGGGTCGACGTGCGGGAAGAGGCGCGGGAACGAGCCCTGGCCGAGGTCCAGCAGGATGGAGCTGCGGCCGCCGCGCACGAGATACGCGGCACCGGTCGCGCCGGCTCGGTCGGTGTAGGCGGGACCCGCGCCGAGGACATCGACCCGAAGGCCCGTCGCGTCTTCCATGTCGTCGGCAGCGTAGCCGACGGGTCGGGGGTCAGTCCCCCTGTCCGCGCGGCGTCGGCTGGCTCTGCTCGTCGGCGTCGCTGCCGCGGGTCCCGGGGTTGCCGCCACCGCCGCCGCCGCCACCGCCGCCGCGCGCCGGCGGTTCGGCGGGTCCGGGGTAGGTCGCGGTGTCGGGCGGGCTCGGCGCGGACGTGGGCCGTCGGCTCGGGAGCGGTGGCCTGGGTCGGCTTCGGCGTCGCGGTCGGCTTGGGCGTCGGCTCGTCGGCTTGGGTTCCTTGGTCGGCTTTGGCGTGGCCGCCGGGTCGGGGGTCGCTGCTGGACCGCCGCCGTTGCCGCCGGCATCGTTCTCGTCCGGGCCGTTCCCGCTGCCGCCACCGTTCGGCGCGGTGTCGTTGCCGATGCCGTCGACGGTCTCGGTGCTGCGGTCGATCGCTCGCTGCAGCGCGTGCTCGACGGCGTCGCTCGCCCGGTCGGGGAGGATCGCGACCAGTCCGTTCAGGACGGTGATGTTGTGCCTGGCGCCTTCCTCGATGGTCAGCATCGCGATGGCATCGTCGGACAGCAGCGCCGAGGCCGCCGCCGACTCGAGGATGGACTGGTACGCGGCGAGGGCCGCCTCCGCGGCCGCATCGTCGCCTCGCGCCGTCGCGGACGTGATCTCGGCCAGCCGCTCGTCGAGACGGGCGAGCTCGGCGACCGCGCGCTCTCGAGGTGACGCCGGCAGCGTGAGCGTCTCCGCCCAGACGCGAGCGCCGTACAGCCCGCCGCCGGGCTGGGCGGCCAGGGCCACGCTGGACATGGCTCCGGCGGCCAGGGCGGCCGCGACCAGGAGCGCGGCTCCCCGACGCATCGTTCGCGAGCGACCCGAGGACCGCGATC
This sequence comes from uncultured Chloroflexia bacterium, assembly GCA_963776925.1. GTDB lineage: Bacteria > Chloroflexota > Limnocylindria > Limnocylindrales > CSP1-4 > SPCO01. The sequence goes on from CAVZON010000002.1 coordinate 10,349, forward strand.
GCGTCGGCGTGGACGTCGTCGCCTCGTCCGGGATCGGCGACCAGGGCGAGGGTCGCGTCGGCGCGGACGACCGAGGACTGGCGATGGGCGACGGCCAGGACGCGGGCACGCATCCGGCTCGAGGCGGCCAGATCCGGGGTCAGGCGCGCCTCGGCGTACGCCGTCCAGGCGGCGCCGCAACTCCCCGTGATCGGCCATCAGATCCAACATCGCGTCATCCATCAGCGGGCCCGCTTCCTGGCGACATCCCGGTCGCCCTCGCGGCGGTCGTCGTCGTCGATCCCGAGCTGTCGCCGCAACGCGGCGATGGCCCGGAACTGGAGCCCTCGGATCGTCCCTTCCTGCTTGCCCATCACCTCGGCCGCCTCGCGGGCGGAGAGGCCGGCGAAGAAGCGAAGCGCGATGGCGTCTCGTTGCTCGTCCGTCAGCGACCCCAGCGCCACGGCCACCTCGTCCATCTCCTGACGGGCGACGGTGACCTCATCCGGTCCCGCCTCGCGCCCGGCGTGACCGGCTGCGGCGTCCAGGTCCGCGTGGTCGTGTCGCGTCCGGACGTGGTCGATGATCGTGTTCCTGGCCAGCCGGAAGAGCCAGCCCCCGAACGGGATGCCCCGCGACTCGTAGCGCGGCAGGGCTTCCAGGGCCTTGACGAAGACCAGCTGCGTCAGGTCCTCCGCGTCCGCCGGGCGATGGACGCGGCTGGCGATGTAGCGATAGACCGGCAGGTGGTAGTGGTCGAACAGTCGACCGAAAGCCCAGGCGTCCCCCGCGCGGGCTTCCGCCACCAGCCGCTCGATCGCGGCGTCGTCGAGGGTCACAACGAACGTCCAGCCATCGCGTTAGGTGCCGCCGGCAGCGCGATCGCCACCGGCTCGCCGCCGCGACGGAAGGTGAGCTCGCGGAACCCCGCGTCCCACGCGCTGGCGTAGCCGTCGTCGAGCCCCCACGCGAGGCTGTCCTCGAGGTGCGCGTCCGACCCGATGCTGACCGCCCGGCCGCCCAGCTCGCGGAACCGGGCGACGACGTCCGGAGCGGGGAATGCGGCGGCGGCCGGGGAGCGCAGGCCGCTCGTGTTGACCTCCAGCGCGGTGCCGCTGTCGACGAGCGCGTCGAGGATCGGCTTGTACAGCTCCGGCGCCGCGGCGAGGTCCGCCGCCGTGACGTGGGGCGCGAGGAAGCGCTTGACGAAGTCGATGTGGCCGATCGCGTCGAACAGGCCCGCTGCGGGCGCCGGCGGCGACCTCGTCGAAGTAGGGCGGACGATCTCGGGCAGCGACTTGCCGGCGACCCAGGCGGCGACGTGGTCGGCGGCGTACGGCGAGTCGCGATAGACGTGGACGGAGCCGATGACGAAGTCGTAGGCGTGGCGGGCCAGGTGGTCGCGGATGGCCTCGGCCCACTGGCTGTCCCAGGTGATCTCCGCCCCGAACCGGATGGCCACGCCGCGATCGGCCCAGCGCTCGGCGGCATCGCGCACGTAGCGCTCGCGCTGCTCGAACGTCGAGTTGCCGAAGCCCGGGGCGGACGGGTCGAAGTCGACGTGGTCGGTGATGGCGAGCTCGGCGATGCCGCGCTCGACGGCCCGCTGCGCGTAGGCGTCGATGGCGACGTCGCTGTCGGGCGACAGGTCGGTGTGCACGTGGGCGTCGAGCGGCAGGTCGCGCGCCTGGCGGCCCCGCGCCGGAGCGGCCATCGTCACGGCCGTCCCGCGGTCCGCCGTGTCCCCCGGATCGCCCCCCGGCGTGCGGTCATCCCCCGATCACCCCCAGCTCGCGGCCGACCGTCGCGAACGCCTCCAGCGCCCGGTCGAGCTGGTCGTCGGCATGGGCGGCGGTGACGATCGTGCGCAGCCGGCACTGGTCGAGGGCGACGGTCGGGAAGACGACCGGCTGGGCGAACACGCCCTCGCCGAGCAGGCGGTCGCTGAAGCGCATCGCGGTCTCCGGGTCGCCCATCATCACCGGCGTGATCGGGGTCTCGGAGCGGCCCGTGTCGAAGCCGAGCCGCGTCAGCTCCGCCTTGAACCGACGGGTGTTGGCCCACAGCCGCTCGAGCAGCTCCGGCTCGTCCTGCATCACCCGGATGGCCTCGCGGCAGGCGGCCACGACCGCCGGTGGATGCGACGTCGAGAACAGGAACGGGCGCGCGCGCTGGGTCAGGATCTCGCGCAGCGCCTCGCTCCCGGCGACGTAGCCACCGAGGGCGCCGACCGCCTTGGACAGCGTCCCGACCTGGATGGCGACGCGGCCGTGCAGCCCGAAGTGGTCGACCGTGCCGCGGCCGTCCCGACCGAGGACGCCCGAGGCGTGGGCGTCGTCGACGAAGACGGCCGCGCCGAACGCCTCGGCCGCCTCGACGATCCCCGGCAGCGGCGCGATGTCGCCGTCCATCGAGAACACGCCGTCGGTCACGACGAGGATCAGCCGGTGCGGCTCGCCGGAGCCCTCGCGGCCGTGCTCGCGCGCGGTCGCCAGGATCGCGCGGAGGGCCTCGACGTCGGCGTGCGGGTAGACCTTGCGCGGCGCCTTGGACAGGCGCATGCCGTCGATGATCGAGGCGTGGTTGAGGCTGTCGCTGACGATCAGGTCGGTCTCGCCGGTGATCGTCGGGATGACCCCGGTGTTGGCGGTGAAGCCGGACTGGAAGGTCAGGACGGCGGGCGTGCCCTTGAACTCGGCCAGCTCCGGCCTCCAGCGCCTCGTGCATCGACATCGTGCCGGCGATCGTGCGGACCGCGCCGGAGCCGACCCCGAAGTCGCGGACCGCCTCGAGCGCCGCCTCGCGCAGCCGCGGATGGTGGGTCAGGCCCAGGTAGTCGTTGGAGGACAGGCTGATGAGCCGCCGCTCGTCGACCGAGACGATCGGGCCCTGGGCCGCTGCTCATCACCCGCAGGGCGCGGTAGAGGTGGCGCTCGCGAGCGCGGCGACCTCGTCGTCGAGGAACGCCAGCGGGTCGGTGCGCGGGGTCGTGGTCATCGGACCGGGGATGGTCGCATGCTCAGGTACCCCAGTCCATCACCACTTTGCCGGAGTCGCCGCTCCGAGCGGCGGCGAACGCGGCCTCGTGCTCGGTGAACCGGAAGCGGTGGGTGATGGCCGGCGCGATGTCGAGGCCCGACTGGAGCATGACCGACATCTGGTACCAGGTCTCGTACATCTCCCGGCCGTAGATGCCGCGCAGGCGTCAGCTGGTCGAAGACGATGCGGCTGACGTCGAGCGGGATCTCGGCCGGTCGGGATGCCGAGGATGGCCATCCCGGCGCCGTGGGCCATGTTGTCGATGGCGTCGCGCAGGGCCTCCGGCGTTGCCCGACATCTCGAGGACGACGTCGAAGCCCTCGACCATGCCGAGCTCGCGCTGGACGTCCTTGAGGTCGCGCTCGCGCGGATCGACGGCGATCGTGGCGCCCATGCGCGATCGCGAGCTCGCGGCGGAACGCGTTCGGCTCGCTGACGACGATGTGGCGGGCGCCGGCATGCCGCGCGACGGCGCTGGCCATCAAGCCCGATCGGGCCCGGCGCCGACGACGAGCACGTCCTCGCCGAGGACCGGGAAGGCGAGCGCGGTGTGGACCGCGTTGCCGAACGGGTCGAAGATCGCGGCGACCTCCTCGTCGATGCCCGGCCAGTGGTGCCACACGTTCGTCACCGGCAGCACGACCTGCTCGGCGAACGCCCCGTCGCGCTGGACCCCGAGGCCGATCGTGTTGGCGCACAGGTGCCAGCGGCCGGCGCGGCAATGCCGGCACCGACCGCAGATGACGTGGCCCTCGCCGCTGACGATGTCGCCGGGCGCGATGTCGCGGACGTTGCTGCCGACCTCGAGGACCTCGCCGACGAACTCGTGGCCGACGACGAGCGGCGGCTGGATCGTCTTCTGCGCCCAGGCATCCCAGTCCGCGATGTGCAGGTCCGTGCCGCAGATGCCGGTCTTGCGGACGCGGATGCGGACGTCGTTGATGGTCATCGACGGTTCGGGGACGTCCGTGAGCTCCAGGCCCGGGCCCGGGGCGGTCTTGACGAGCGCGCGCATCGTCCCGATGGTACCGGTGGTCGCGCTCGAGAGGGCCCGTTGCCGGTGCGCCGGCGCGCCGGCAGGCGCTAGACGGTCGTGGTCCCGTCGACGATCGGGTTCTCGACGGTGCCGATGCCCTCGATCTCGCAGCGGACGCGGTCACCCGGCTCGAGGAAGACCGGCGGGTCGCGGAAGACGCCGACCCCGCCGGGCGTGCCGGTGGCGATGATGTCGCCGGGCTCCAGGGTGATGCTCTGCGAGATCATGCTGATCAGCGCCGGGACGTCGTGGATGAGGTCGGCGGTCGTGCCGTCCTGCATCAGGTGCTCGGTGCCGTCCGGGGTGATGCGCCAGGAGCGGATGGCGGAGGCCGGCCTTGGGGTCGACCTCGTCCGCCGTGACGAACACCGGGCCCATCGGCAGGAACGTGTCGGAGCCCTTGGCCCGGAGCCACTGGCCGTCGCCCTTCTGGCCGGGCTTGAGCGCGGCCGGCGTGCCCTGCCAGTCGCGGGCGCTGATGTCGTTGACGACGACGTAGCCGGCGACGTGGTCCATGGCGTCGCCGACGGTGACGCGCCTGGCCCGCTTGCCGATCACGACGCCGAGCTCGACCTCGAGGTCGAGCGCCACCGTGCCCTCCGGTCGGATGACCGGCTCGCCGTCGGCGATGACCGCGTTGGCGAACTTGGCGAAGAGCAGCGGTCGCTCGGCGACGGCGCGGCCGCCCTCCGCGACGTGCTCCGCGTAGTTGAGGCCGACGCAGACGATCTTGCCCGGCGCCGGGAAGGGGGCGGCCGGCGCTCGCCGGTGGACCGCCAGCGGCTTCGCTCCGCGCTTCAGGGCCCGACGGGCTGCCTTGGCCAGCTGGCGCTGCCACCCCTGTCCGACGGCCAGCATCCAATCGAGTCCGAGGTGCGTGTCCGGCGCATCGAGCCCACCGCGTCGTTCGAGGGCGCGACCGGTCAGGAGCTGGCCCTTGACCTCCACGCCGAAGCGGTCGTGGCCGAACCGGTCACGGTAGGCACGGATGCGCATGCCGCTGCCGGCCTAGCTGGCGCTCGGCGACGGTTCGGCCGACGGCTCGACCGACGGCGCGGCGCTCGGGGCCGCGGACCCGCTCGGGTCGGCGGAGCCATCCGGCGAGGCGCTCGGCGGGTTGCAGAACTGCTCGGGGTTGGTCCGCTCGCCGAAGGTCGCGTCGAACTCCTTGATGGCCGCCTCGTCGAGCGTCTCGAGCGGGAGCACCCGACCCCAGACGAGGGCCGCGTACGGCGTGGCCATGTCGTCGAAGCGGGCGAAGACCGGCCCGACGCTCGAGCCGGCCTCGAAGCCGCACACGGGGCTGGGCGGGTAGCTGTCGAAGAACGAGCGGAGCTGTTCCTGGCCCGCCTCGGTCGCGCCGTCGCTGTCGCCGCGGTACAGGACGACGAGTCCACCGTGCTCCAGGTTGTGGATCCAGCCCTGCGGGTTGACGCGGTCATCCGGGCCGTACAGCCGCGGCGCGATCGGGCCGCTGCCCGACGCGTTGTAGTGGCGGCCGCTGGCCGGCGGGCAGTAGGTATAGGTCACGGCCGTGCCGTTGGCGATGTGGGTCTGGCCCATGTCCGGCTGGGCGTAGCCGGGCTGGGGCGACGCACCCTCGGCCGGCGTCGGCGTGGCATCGGGCTCCCAGATCGTGGAGCAGGCGTAGACCGGCTGGCTGGCGGCCGCGAACATGCCGATGCCGGCCAGGCCGACGATGGCGATGACCGCGATGCCGACGAGCAGGTTGCGGTTGCGCTGGATGAACGACGGCTTCGCCCCGGCGTAGGTCCGCGACCGTTCGCGTCGGCCGACCCGCGGCGTCCCGGTCGGGCTCGTGGACACGGGGCTCGACGGGGAGCCGGCGCCGGTCGTGGATGGCCGGCTGGTCGTGCCGGCGGGCGGTGTCGTCTGGCTGGCCGTGCGCTGGCGCCGGCGGGATTCCTTGCTCAAGTCGGTGGTGCCTCGGTGCGGTCGATGGGTCGCCGGGCATGCTGGCGTCCGGCGGCGACGAGGGCCGCGTCCGCGTGAGGGTACCGGTTCGGCGCGAATCGGTGCGCGCGGATGCCTACGGCTCGCTCAGGTAGGTGCGCACCTCGGGCCGCAGCAGCCCACGGAACAGGAGCACCCCGAACGCCGCCACGAAGAACGGCGTGGCCGGATGGACCGGGACTCGTCGCCAGGATGACGATGGCCGGGATGATCAGGCTGGCCAGGCCCAGGGCGAGGCCACGAGCCGCCTGCTTGCGCTGGAGCACGAGGGTCGTGGTGAAGATCGTGTACGCCAGCAGGACCATGACGAGGACGCCGAGGGGGCTGATCGGGGCGGCGATCGCCTCGTCGACGACGAAGCGCAGGCTGAGCCCGATGCCGGCGAGGATGAGGGCGGCGTAGACGAGGAGGAGCCGGATGCCGCCGGGCATCGCGCGGATCCGTTGGACCATGCCGCCGATCGTAGCGTCCACCCTATACTCCCCGCCTGGTGGCAGACCTTCCGATCGCCCTCGACGCTTCGCTCGCGGGGCGACTGCAGGGCGCCCTCGATGCCGACGGCAAGATCCTCCGCGCGCTCGAGGCCCTCGGCCCGGTGGCGGATCGCGACGTGACCCTGCTCGACGGTCACGACGGCGACCTGCGCTCGACCCAGCTGCGTGCCCTCGGCGCGCGCGTCCGCCCTGCGCCGCGGACCGAGGACGACGGCTGGGATGCGCCGCCCGGGTCCGCCGACAGCGTGATCGGGCTGTGGTCGGCCCTGCGCGGAGCGATCCCCGACGAGGTCGATCGCGCGGCAGCCCTCGCCCGGCCCGGTGGCCGGCTGTTGGCCGTCCACGACTACGGTCGCGACGACGTGGCCAGGCTGACGGGCGAGCCGCCTGAGCCCCTGGACTGGAGCCGCCGCGACGGGCCGTTCCTGGGCGCCGGCTTCCGCATCCGGGTCGTCCACTGCTTCTGGACGTTCGAGGACCTCGAGGCGACCCGCTCGTTCCTCGAGGATGCCTTCGGGTCGACCGGACGCGACGTCGGCGCCACACTGCAACGACCCCGGCTGTCGTACAACGTCGCCGTCTACCACCGCACGATCGGGGAGCCCGCCGCATGACCCGAGCCGCCCGCCGGACCCCTGCCCGACGCCGGATCTCGCCCGGTGCCGTGTTCTTCGGTGTGGCCATCGTCGCGTCGGTGGCGTTCTCGCTGTACGCGGTCACGGTCCGCGAGGCCGACCAGATCCCGCTGCTGGCGGCCGGGGCGGTCGTGGTCGGGCTGACGTTCGGCGCGCTGGCCATCTACTGCCTGCGGGCCATCGTTCGGGCCGGCAAGAACGGTCGTGGCGGGCGGGCGATGGCCTTGGCCCTCCTCGGCGGCATCGCGGCGATGGTCGCGGCCGGCAGCCTGGCCGGGGCCTTCATCCTGTTCCAGCTCGCCGGGACGCCGACCTGACCGGTCCGGCCGCGACCCTCTGCTAGACTCGCCGGGCCGTCGAGCCCGGGCCCCCATCGTCTAGAGGCCTAGGACGCCACCCTTTCAAGGTGGAGATCAGGGGTTCGAATCCCCTTGGGGGTACCAACCTCCCGCGGTCGACGGAGACGCCCTGCTACCATCGCCGCCGATGGAGATCATGGGCATCGAGATCCGGACGGTCATCAGCGACAACATCGCGCGTCGTTGCGATGGCTGTCGCCAGGTCATCGAGGGCACGCCGTGGCGGGTCAACCTGCTCGACATCGTGGCCGCCGAGACGCCCGTGTCGTGGGCCGAGCGCCCGGTGATCAATCCCGGCCCGTTCCAGTTCCATGGCTCCCCGACCTGCGTGCGCTCCTGGATGGCCGAGAAGGGCTATCTGTTCTGCCGCCGCGGCGAGGTCCGCGAGATCATGCGGCCGGTAGCGCTGCCGCCGGCCGAGTCAACGCCGGATGCCGCGCGCTGGGGACTGTGCGACGGGATCCATCGCGACGACCACGAGTTCGTCCCCGCCTGAGCCGCGGTCCGCGCAGCGGGCAGCGACGCCGCCGTGCGGCTGAGCCATGGACCTGACCCTCTTCCTGCCGGCCGCGACCGCCGTCCTTGCCCTCGGCTTCAGCCTCGCCCTGTTCGACCAGTGGTGGGAGCGCCGCGGGGGGTTCCAGCTCATCTGGGCCCTCGGGATGCTCTTCTACGGGGTCGCCGCCGGCGCGGAGGCCCTGGCCGAGGTCGGCGGCTGGAACGAGCCGCTGTACCGCGTGTGGTACCTGACCGGGGCCATCTGGACGGCCGGCTGGCTCGGTCTCGGGACGGCCTATCTCCTGGGTCGGACCCGGTTCGGGTACACCTTCGCCTTCTGCCTCGCGCTGGCCGGCGTGTTCACCCTGCTGACGCAGCGCCGCTACGACTACCCGGGCGCTGGGGCGGCCCCGTTCCTGTACCTCGTCGGGGCCGATCGTGCTCGCGCTGGCCATCGCCAGCGAGACGTACTTCCAGAACGAGCGCTGGCCGCGGATCGCCGCGGGTGGCGTGGTCGGCGTGACGCTGCTGAGCGTCGTGCTCATGGCCACGACCGCCCTGCCGCCGCCCGGCTACGCGCTCGACCCGGCGACCGGCATCCCGGTCGGCGACCTGTTCCCGGGCACGATCCGCCTGCTCACGCCGTTCATGAACATCACCGGCGCGTTCGCGCTCATCCTCGGCGCCGTCTTCTCGACGTACGTGTTCATGCCCAAGAAGCGGGTGCTGCCGTACTCGCTCGACCCCAACCAGCCGGGTGACGAGTTCCTGTTCAACCTGCTCATCGCGCCGGTGGCGATCGCGGTCAACCTCGTCGCCTCGCTGCCGGGGACCCTGCGGGCCCTGGCGACCGGCACCATCCACTCGCGCGTGCCGGCGACGATCCTCATCGCGATCGGGGCGTTCATCCCGACCATCACCGACAGCCTGAACCGGTTCGGGATCGACGGAGCTGTTCCAGCTCGGCAAGTTCCTCGGCGTGCTCTTCCTGTTCGCCGGGTTCCTCGTGTCGATCGACGTCTTCCGCGAGATCCGCGTGCCGTTCACGGGCATCCGGCTGGCGACGGGCCGACGCGAGTCAGCCGCTGGCCCAGGTCACGGCCGCGACCGCCGAGACCATCGACCCGCCGGTCGGCGGCGGGACACCGGGAGCAGAGGTCCGCTAGCCCACGACGACGCCCTACCATGGCGCGGTGTCCGGCTCGACCCAGCCCGCCGTCATCGCGCCATCCGCGTCGTCCGCTCCGACGTCCCCGGCGCTGGCCGGCGCCGCGCGTCCGCCCGCGATCGGCTTCCTCGTGGTCATCGGCGCAGCGGCGCTGTTCGGCATGCTCGGGCCGCTGTCGCGCTTCGCCTACGACCAGGGCATGCAGCCGGCGGCGTTCGTCGCCTGGCGCGCCGGGGTCGCGCTCGTCGTCCTGCTGGCCGTCGTCACCGTCCAGGTCGTCCGTGGGCAGGGGACGTGGCTGCGCTTCCGGGCGATGCCCCGACGCGCGCAGGTCACCCTGCTCGTCGCAGCGGTCACCGGCTTCACCCTCAACCTGTTCATGTTCTTCGCGTTCGACCGGATCAGCGTGGCGCTCGCGCTGCTCGGCTTCTACACCTACCCGGCGATGATCGCCGTCGTGAACGTGGCCCTCGGGCGCGAGCCGCTCGACCGGCCCCGGGTCGTCGCGCTGCTGCTCGCCCTGGCCGGGATGGCCGCCGTGGTCGCCTCCCAGCTCGATCCGGCGTCGGGCATCCGACTCGACGCGCTCGGGCTCGGCCTGGCCCTTGGCGCGGCCGTCAGCCAGACCATCTACGTCACGGTCAGCCGCGACGGCTACCCGGACGTCCCGACCGAGCAGGCCATCACCATCGTGCTCGCGGTGACCCTGGTCGGGGCGACGATCATGGCCATCCTGGGTGGCAACGCGGCATCGCTGGCCTGGCCGGTCGAGCAGCCGTCCGTCCTGCCGCTCCTGCTGTTCACCGGCATCTTCGCGGCGGCGATCCCGTCGCTCGGGTTCCTGACGGGGATCCGGACCATCGGCGGCTTCCGCGCCGGCGTCCTGATGCTGTTCGAGCCGGTCGTCGGCGTCGCCCTCGCGGCGTGGCTGCTCGACGAGTCGCTCGTGCCGATCCAGATCCTCGGCGCCGTGGCGATCCTCGCCGCGGCGGTCATCCTGCAGCGTGCGTCGCGGACGATCGATCCGGACGACGCCGCCGTCGCGATCCCCGGCGGCCCGTAGCCGATGGCCGCTCGCGCCGTTCCCATCCGCATCGTGATCGTCGACGACCACGCCATGGTCCGACGGGGCATGCGCGACTTCCTCGACCTGCACGACGACCTCGATGTCGTCGGTGAGGCGTCCGACGGGCTGTCGGCGGTCGAGGTCGTGGCGACCGCGCAGCCGGACGTCGTGATCATGGACCTGCTGATGCCCGGTCTCGACGGGATCGAGGCGACCCGCCGGATCAAGGCCGCCCAGCCCGAGGTGGAGGTCGTGGCCCTGACCTCGTTCATCGAGGAGGACCGCATCGTCGGCGCCATCGAGGCCGGCGCGGCCGGGTTCCTGCTCAAGGACGCCGAGGCGGACGACCTGGCCGCCGCGATCCGGGCGGCCGCAGCCGGCGAGGTCCACCTCGATCCGGCCGTGGCCGGCATCGTCGCGCGCCGGCTGCGTGGTCGGGCCGCGGGTGGTAGCGGGCGGGCGGCCGACGGGTCCGCGGACGCTCCGGGCGACCGGCTCGCCCGCCTGACCCCACGCGAGCGGGACGTCCTCGCCGGCGTCGCGCGAGGTCTGTCCAACCAGGCCATCGCCGACGAGCTCGGGATCACCGAGCGGACGGCCCGGACCCACGTCTCGAACATCCTGGCCAAGCTGGGGCTGACCAGCCGGACGCAGGCCGCCCTGCTCGCCGCGGAGCACGGCCTGGGCGAGCGATGACGGCCATGCGCCGACCATTCGTCGCCGACCCCGCGACGTTCGATGTCGCGGGACCGATCGGCGCCCCGGCCATCGTGTTCGTCCACGGCACGCGCCTGACCCGGGCGCTCTGGACCGCCCAGCTCGACGACCTGTCGGACACCTATCGGGTCGCCGCGCTCGACCTCCCCGGCCACGGCGTGCTCCGGGGCGAGCCGTTCGAGCTCGATGCGGCCGCCGACCAGGTCGCCGCGGTCATCCGGGCGACGGCCCCGGCCGACGACCCGCGGGCGGTCGTGGTCGGGCTGTCGCTCGGCGGCTACGTCGGGATGCATCTCGTCAGCCGCCAGCCGGAGCTCGTCCGTGGGCTCGTCCTGTCCGGGTCGACGGCCGAGCCGGTGGCGTGGCGCGCGCTGCCGTATCGCGGCCTGGCCTGGGTCATGGAGCGGTTCGCCGGGGAACGGCTGGACCGGCTCAATCGCTGGTTCTTCCGGACCCGCTTCCCGGCGGCGACCGCCGAGCCGATCGTCGCCGGCGGGTTCTGGTACGCCGGCGGGGCGACGGCCCTGCGCTCGCTCGTGGGGCGCTCCTTCGTGCCGGCGCTGGCGGCCTACGACGGCCCGACGCTGTTCCTCAACGGGACGTGGGACCTGCCGTTCCGGCTGTCCGCGGCGACCTTCGCGCGGGCCGCCAGGCGACCGCGCCGGGTGCGTCTGGCCGGCGCCACGCACCTCGCCAACCTCGACCGGCCGCGCGCCTTCGATGTCGCGATCCGGCGCTTCATGGACGCCCTCGAGCCGGCCCCCGATGGGGTCGGAGGGGGGTCCGATGGTAGACTGGCCCGGCCCCTGACACCACACCCCTGAGGTTCCATGCGCGTTCGCAAGGCCGTCTTCCCTGCCGCCGGCTGGGGGACCCGTTTCCTGCCCGCCACCAAGGCGATGCCCAAGGAGATGCTGCCGCTGGTGGACAAGCCGATCATCCAGTACGCCGTCGAAGAGGCGGTCGCTGCGGGCATCGAGCAGGTCATCATCGTCACGTCCAGCCAGAAGCGCGCGATCGAGGATCACTTCGACCTGTCCTACGAGCTCGAGCACCTGCTCGAGGAGAAGGGCGACATCGAGATGCTCCGGCAGGTGCGCCACATCAGCGACCTGGCCCAGGTGGCGTACGTCCGCCAGAAGGAGCAGCTCGGCCTCGGGCACGCGGTGCTCATGGCCAAGGACCTCATCGGCCACGAGCCGTTCGCGGTCATCCTCCCGGATGACGTGTGCGTCGGCGACCGACCGGTGATCGGCCAGCTGATCCATGCCTACCAGCAGACCCACGGCTCGGTCGTCGCGGTCATGGAGGTCCCGGCGGAGGAGACGAGCCGCTACGGCGTCATCGCCGCCGAGCCGACCGAGGACCCGCTCGATCACGGCCGGCTGCACCGGGTCACCGGGCTCGTCGAGAAGCCGGCCCCGGACAAGGCACCGTCCGACCTGGCCATCATCGGCCGCTACGTCCTGACCCCGAAGATCTTCGACAAGCTGGAGCAGACCCAGCGCGGCGCCGGCGGGGAGATCCAGCTCACCGATGCGATCCAGGCGCTGATGGAGGAGCAGCAGGTCTTCGCCTACGAATTCGAAGGCACGCGGTACGACGCGGGGACCACGCTCGGCTGGCTCCAGGCGTCGATCGAGCTGTCGCTCCAGCGCCCGGAGCTGGCGCCGGCGATGCGCGCCTACCTCAGCGGCCTGCAGCTCTGAACCCGGTCGACACCCGGGCCGGTCGGGGGTGGTCCATGCGGTACGATGCCGGCCGAGGCGGCGACGCGGAGACCGTGTCGCCCGCACCATTGAGGGAACCACGTGGCTGACGTCGGGACGATCCTGGGTGGGCGCTACCGCGTCCTCGGCACGCTCGGGCAGGGCGGCATGGCGACGATCTACCACGCCATGGACACGCAGCTCGGGCGTGAGGTCGCGGTCAAGGTCCTGCGTCCGGAATACCTGCGCGACCCCGACTTCGGCTCGCGCTTCCGGCAGGAAGCCCAGAACGCCGCGTCGCTGAGCCACCCCAACGTCGTCACCGTCTACGACTACGGCGAGGACCCATCCGGCCCGTACATCGTCATGGAGTACGTCGACGGCGAGGACCTGGCCACCATCCTGCGCAACAACGGCCCCCTCCCACCGACCCAGACGGCCCGCATCGGGGCGGCCGTGGCGAAAGCCCTGGCCGCCGCGCATGCCCGCGGCATCGTCCACCGCGACGTGAAGCCGGGCAATGTGCTCATCGGTCGCGACGGACGGGTCAAGGTCGTCGACTTCGGCATCGCCCGGGCCATCGCCGAGGCCCAGATGACCCTGCCCGGGACGACCCTCGGCAGCGTGCACTACTTCAGTCCCGGAGCAGGCCCGCGGCGAGCCGACCACGGCCGCCTCCGACATCTACTCGCTCGGCATCGTCCTGTACGAGATGCTGACCGGCAAGCGGCCATGGGAAGGCGACAGCGCCGCGGCCGTCGCGCTGGCAAGGCTCAGCGGCCCGATCCCGGACCCGACCACGATCCGGCCCTCGACGCCGGCCGACATCGCCCTCGTCGTGCGCACGGCCCTCGCCCTGGACCCGGACGACCGCTACGCGACCGCGACGGCGCTGGCCGACGCGCTCGAGGCGACCCTGCCGCCCGGCTCGGCTGCCGCAGCCGCGGCCGGGGTGGCAGCGCTCGGGGCCGCCGCGGCCGGGGTCGCCAACGCCGAACCCGACCGTCGCCTACCCGCCCGACGCGTACGCCGGCGCCGCGGCGGTCGTCGATACCCCACCGCCACCGCCACCCGCGGTCGTCGAGGACGACCAGGGCACCAGCCCGATGGTCTGGGCGGCCGGGATCGCGGCGGTGCTGCTGCTCGGCGCGATCGCCTTCCTCGTCTTCCAGCTGCTGTCCGGCCCGGGCGAGCGGGAGCCGACCACCGTCGTCGTCCCGAACTTCGTCGGCCAGCTCATCGCCGACGCGACGCGTGAAGCGGATGGCCTGGAGATCACCCTGGTCCAGACGCCGGACGAGACCTCCGACCAGCCCACGGGCACGATCCTCAGCCAGGACACGCCGCCGGACACGGAGGTGCCGACCGGCTCCGAGGTCGCGGTCACCGTGGCCGCCGGGCTGACCCAGATCCCCGCGCCCGACCTGCGCAACAAGTCCGAGGCCCAGGCGGTCACCGAGCTCGTCTCTGTCGGCCTGCGGCCGGGGACCAAGACCGAGGCGTTCGACCCCACCGTGCCGGTCGGCCTGATCGTGTCGCAGAACCCGGCGCCGGGCGTGATCGTCGCCCGCGACGCGTCGATCGACTACGTCATCTCGCGTGGTCCCGAGCCGACCCCGACCCCGACGCCGACACCCAGTCCGACGCCGGAGCCGACACCCAGTCCGACGCCGGAACCGACCCCGACCCCGACCGAAGAGCCGACCCCGACCCCGACCGAAGAGCCGACCCCGACCCCGACCGAGGCACCCACGCCGACACCGGCCCCGTAGCGCGGGCGGTCGCCCGCGGCGCGGGTCAGGTCTCCAGGTCGGTCCAGAGCGACCAGCGCGGCTCCGTGGCAGCGGTCGTCGCCGGTGGCCGCGCTCCCTCGACATCGAACGTCGGTTCGGTCCCGGCATCCCGCGACGGCGTCACGATCGGGTCGTCGGAGCGGACCTCGACGAAGTCACGACGCGTGGCTGCGGGCGTCCCATCGCCGCGCAGCGCGCCGACCGGCACGAAGACCGGGACGGGCGAGGTGGTCGCGGCGGCGGCGCCGCCGGGTTCCCAGCACGCCCGGATCTCGTCGCCCTGGAGCGGGGTGCGACGCCGATCGAGCCCGCAGTAGCCGACCTGGGCGGCGACCGAGCGTCGGAAGTGCCGGCACGTCCCGCAGGCGGTCGAGGACCGTCGGCAGACCCAGCAGCGAGACGTCTCCGCCTGGGGCGTCCCACAGTGCGGACAGCGCCACATCGGCATGGCCGGATGGTAGCTGCGATCCTCGGGCGTGTCACGCCCGTCGGTCATTTCGTGATGGTGATCGGCGCTTCGTCCGAGGTCGAGCCGAATTCGCGGGTCCGGACGAGGACCGCGGCGTTCCCACCACCGCGGTCGGCCGAGTCGGGGATCGTCGCCTCCCACGATGCCTGGCCGTTCTTGTCGGTGGTCGCCTCGCCGGTCACGGTCTTGATGCCGGGAACGCTGAGGGTGAAGGTCACGTCCGCGCCCTCGAGCGGCTTGCCGTCGGGATCGTCGACGGTCGCGGTCAGGGTGATGGTCGCCGGCAGCGAACCCTTCTTGAAGCGATAGGTGTCGGCGCTCAGTGAGGCGCGCAGCTCGCCCGATCCGCGGCTCACCGTCAGCGCCTGCTCGTTGACGTTGCCGGCCGGGTCGGTGGAGGTGATGACGATGTGGTTGGCGCCCGACGCGAGCGGCAGCCGCAGCGCGAACGCGCCGTCGGTGTCGGCCGCCCCGCCGATGGAGTCGCCGGTGTCCTCGTTGCGCGCCATGAGCGTCGAGCGAGCCTGGGTGCGGCCCTCCAGGTCGACCGCCTTGCGATTGACCGTCGCACCATCCCGGACGGAGGCGAGCTTGATCGGCGGCTTGTTCTGGTCGAGGGCATACCGGACCAGTGGCGACTGCTCCGACTCGCCGCCGGGACCGACGAGCGTCACCGTGAAGTCGTTGATGCCCGGTGTCAGCGCGACCGGGATGATCGTCTGCGGCGTCGCGGCCAGCGGGGACTCCTGGATCGGCGCGGGGGCCTGGTCCTCGAGGGCGAGGTAGACGCGGATCCGGTAGTCCGGATCGCCGACGACCGCATCCTCGACGGTCACCGTCAGGTCGACCGTGTCCAGGTTGGTGTACGGCTCGTTGGGCACGACGATCGACGGCGAGCGTGGCGCGACGACCGGCGTCGGCGACGGGACGGGCGTGGCGGTGACGCCCTCGATGAAGCCGGTGACGACGCCCCCGACCGAGGTCGCGACCGTGCCCAGCCCACGCGCGCCGACGTAGAGCACGCCGACGGCGACCGCGATGACGGCGAGGCCGAGCAGCAGCCGACCGACCAGGGGGATCCCCCGGCTGCGCTGGATCGGGGTGTGGACGGCCAGGCGTCCAGGGGCGGGCGCGCGCGTGCGGACCTTGGCGGGGACGGGCCGCCCGCTCGACGGCTGTCGCGGTCGAACGTGGCTGGAGCGGGCGGATCGCCGGTCGGCCATTCGCGGCGGATTGTCGCACGAGCGACGCGCGGGCACCGTGGGCGCGTCACATCCGGTCGACGGGCCTCGCCCGGTGCGTGGACGACGCGTGTCGGAGGCGAGTGGTGCGTAGTACTCTGCGGCGGTAGGGCGCGCGCACCCTGGCCGCGCGCTGTCGAAGAGGGATGGATGCAGGCCCGCGATCCCCGTTCCGGACGCACCTCGGGTGCCCATGGCGGGTCGACCGGCGGATCGTCCGGTCGCGCCACCGGGCCGTCGCATGGTCGCCCAGCCTTCGGCCTCGGACCCATCGCCCGGGTCACCCCGTCCCCGCTCGCGTCCCGCGCGCCCGAATCGACGCTCCCGCCCATGCCGATGGGGCCGCGCGCGGGCTTCGGCCTGCCCAACCTGCGGCGCAACGTCTGCCCGCACTTCTACATGACCGGCGCGCGCGGCGCGATCCCCATCCAGGCCCCGCACCTGCTCAAGGCGCTCATCCGCCAGGACGCCAACGTGTCGCGCTGCCAGCTGCGCGGCGGGGTCCACCTCGACCAGGGCTACGTCAACGACGTGTGCCTCACGCCGCGGTTCAACCAGTGCGTCTTCTACGAGGACGAGCTGTCCCGCGAGTGACGCCCGATCCCGCGGCCGCCGAGCTCGACTACCACGCGGCGCTGGCCGCCCTCGCCGACCGTGGCCGGTTCGGCATCCGTCTCGGGCTGGGCCGCACGCGCGCCCTCCTCCACGCGCTCGGCGATCCGCAGCGCACCGTGCGCGGCGCGCTCGTCGCGGGCACGAACGGGAAGGGCAGCGTGCTGGCCATCGCCGGCAGCGCCCTGCGCGCGGCCGGTCTGCGCGTCGGCGAGACGCCCAAGCCGCACCTCGTGTCGTATCGCGAGCGGATCGTCGTCGACGGCGAGCCGATCGGTGCCGCCGACTTCACCCGGCACGTGGCCGCCGTCCTTGCCGTGGCCGACCGCGTCGCCCGCCGGCATGGCGATCCGACCGAGTTCGAGCTGCTGACCGCGGTCGTGTTCCGGCACTTCGCCGAGTCGCGACTGGACGTGGCCCTGGTCGAGGTCGGGCTCGGCGGGCGGCTCGACGCCACGCACGCGTGGGATGGTGGCGTGGCGGCCGTCACCAACGTCGACCTCGACCACATGGACCGCCTGGGACCGACGATCGCGCACATCGCGCGCGAGAAGGCGGCGATCATCGAGCGCGGCGACCTCGCCGTGACCGGGGCGACGGGCGAGGCGCTGGCCATCATCCGGCGCCGGGCGCGACGACTCGACGTGCCGCTGCGCGTGGTCGAGCCCGCGGCGCTGCTCGCCCAGGACCGGACCGGCATCGAGGTCGAGCTGCCGCGCCTGGGCAGGACCCGCGTCGGGCTGCTGGGGCGGCACCAGGCGGCCAACGTGGCGGTCGCCGATGCGCTGCTCGACGCGCTCGATGCGGCCGGGATCGCCACGGCCGACGACGACGCGCGGCGACGGGGCTACGCCGCTGCCCGCTGGCCGGGCCGGCTCGAGCTGCTGCCCGGACCCGACGGCGGGGATGTCCTGCTGGACGGCGCGCACAACCCGGCCGGTGCCGCAGCCCTGGCCGCGGCGCTCGACGACCTCCGGCCGACGCTCGCGGCCGGTCCGGTGACGCTGCTCGTGGCCGCGATGGCCGACAAGGACGTCGACGGCGTCATCGCGGCGTTGCGTGGCTCGGCGGTGGTGCGCACCGCCCGCGTCATCGCCACGAGCCTGCCCGACCTGCCGCGGGCGATGCCGGCCGACGAGCTCGCGGCGCGCTGGCGTGCAGCCGGGGCGGACACGGTGACGGCCGTCGACGATCCCGTGACCGCCCTCGACGCCGCCCACTCGACCGACGGGACCGGGGTCCTGGTCGTGGCCGGGTCGCTCTACCTCGTCGGGGCCGTCCGCGCCCGGCTCGTCGACGACCCGGTCCTGCGCGATCCGCCGCCGCGCGCCACCATGGCGCCGTGACCACGGCCCTCGCGCCCACCCGCATCGGTCCGGCGACGTTCACCTGGGGATCGCGGACGTACGTCATGGGCATCCTCAACCTGACCCCGGACTCGTTCTCCGGCGACGGGCTGCTCGCCGCGTCCGATCCGATCGCAGCCGCCGTCGGCGCAGGCTCGGGCGATGGTCGCCGACGGTGCGGACCTGCTCGACATCGGCGGGGAGTCGACCCGACCGGGGCATGCCACGGTCGACGTCGATGCCGAGGCGGCCCGGGTGGTGCCGGTGGTCGCCGCCCTCCGCGCCGCCCTGCCCTCGACGCCGATCAGCATCGACACGACCAAGGCCGCGGTCGCCGAGGCGGCCCTGGACGCCGGTGCGGACCTCCTCAACGACGTCAGCGGCACCGACCCGGACTCGCCGATCACGGCCGTCGCCGCCGCGCGCGGCGTGCCCATCGTGCTCATGCACACGCGGGCGGAGGCCCGCTACGCGGACGTCGTGGCCGAGGTCGTGGCCGACCTCCGGGCAGCGGTCGACCGGGCGACTGCCGCCGGGGTCGCAGCGGGGAACGTCATCGTCGATCCGGGCATCGGGTTCGGCAAGACCGCGGAGCACAACGTCGCCGTCCTCCACGACCTCGGCCGGCTCCGCGGGATCGGCCGGCCGATCCTGCTCGGGACCTCGCGCAAGTCGACGATCGGCAGGATCCTCGACCTGCCGGTCGAGGAGCGGCTCGAAGGGACCCTGGCGACGACGGCCCTGGGCATCGCGGCCGGCGTCGACATCGTGCGAGTCCACGACGTGCGCGCGAACATCCGGGTCGCCAGGGTCAGCGACGCCATCGTCCGTGGGACGTGGCGGGAGCGCGATGCGCACCACGGAGCTGGAGGCCCGGCATGACCGACCGCATCGTCCTCACGAACCTGCGCTTCGAGGCGCGGCACGGCGTCCACGCCTGGGAGCGCGAGACCGCCCAGCCGTTCGAGGTCGACGTCGAGCTCTGGCTCGACCTGCGTCCAGCCGGCGTCGCCGACGACCTGAGCCTGACCATCGACTACGGGCGGGCGTACCAGGTCGTGGCGGCCGTCGTCGACGGTCCCTCGGTCGACCTGCTGGAGACCCTCGCCGAGCGCATCTCGCGCGACCTGCTGGCGGCGTTCCCGGTCGATGCCGTGGTCGTCCGCGTCCGCAAGCCGGCGGTCAAGCTGGCCGGCCCGCTGGACCACGCGGCGGTCGAGATCCGACGCGAGCGCGGCTGACGCGCACGCGAACGGCCGGCCCGGAGGACCGGACCGGCCGTGGAGCGGCGACGGGGATGCGACCTAGAAGTCGGCGGGGCGGGTCCCCAGGGTGAGCTGGATGGTCACCGTCTGGCCGTCCCGGAGGACCTCCAGCGAGACCGTCTCGTCGGGGGCGTACTGGCTCAGCGTGGCGTCGAGCGGATGCTCGTCGTCGACCGCCGTGCCGTTGATCTTGACGATGATGTCGCCGTCCTGGAGACCGGCATCGGCGGCCGGCGTCCCGGGCTGGATCGCGGGCGAGCTGCCCTCGCCGCCGCCGATCCACGCGCCGTCCTCGACCGGCAGGTCCTCTTCGGTCGCGAGCTGCTTGGTGATGGTCACGTAGCTGACGCCCATGTACGGGCGGGCCAGCTCCTTGCCCGCGACGGCCTGCTCCATGATCGGGCGGGCGATGTTGATCGGGATGGCGAAGCCGATGCCGTTGCTGTCCCGGGCGATGGCGGTGTTGATGCCGACGACCGCGCCGTTGGCGTCGAGCAGCGGGCCACCCGAGTTGCCGGGGTTGATCGCCGCGTCGGTCTGGATGAGGTTGTTGAGGTTCTGGTTGCCGTCGGTCGTGATGCTCCGGCCCTTGGCCGACACGATGCCGCTGGTGACCGAGTTCGAGTAGGTGCCGAGCGGGCTGCCGATGGCGACGACGAGCTGTCCGACCTTGAGCGCGTCGGAGTCGCCGAGCGCGGCGGTCGGCAGGTCCGTGCCCTCGACCTTGACGATGGCGAGGTCGGTCAGGGTGTCGATGCCGTAGACGGTGCCGTTGAGGACGCCGGCCGTCGTTGAGCTCGACCTCGAGGTCCGAGCTCCCTTCGACGACGTGGCGGTTGGTCAGGATCCAGCCGGCCGCGTCGTAGATGACGCCGGAGCCGACGCCGGTCTCCGGGATGATCCCGTTGCTCGTGTCGGCGCTGCCGGAGACCGTGATCCGGACGACCGCCGGGCTGACCTTGGACGCCACGTCGATGGTGGCCGACTGCTCGTCGATGGTCACCGGCTGGCTGGCGCTGACGTTCGTGCCGCTGTTCGAGACGGGTGCCGCACCGGTGCGATCGAGCGCGCCGGTCGCGGACAGGGCGACGACGGTCCCGCCCGAGGCGAGGATCGCGGACAGCGCGGCCGCGAGGACGACGGAGCCGGTGGAGCTGCGGCCGGTCCGGCCGGCGGTGGTGGTCGTGCTGGTCGGAGGCGTCGCCACGGGCGTGGTCGACCCGGCGGACGTCACCGGGGCCGGTTCGTACCAGCGCTCCGGGGTGACGGCGGGGGCAAGCTCCGGCTCGTGGCGCGTCCAGACAGGACGCGGGTCCGGCGCCGGGGAGTAGCGGTCGACCGCGGGCTGGCCCGGCGTCACGGGGCTCGTCGGCTGGTCGTGACGTCGCGTCGCGTCGGCGTCGTCGGGAGACAGGTGGTCGGTCATCGGGTGGGGGATCCTGTGATGGTGGGCCCGGTGAGCAGGCCGCGGTGTCCGTGGTGGTCGACCCTTAGGGTGCCGCCGACGGATTCACCTGGGGGGCGTCGGACGGTGAAGTTTCCGTCATCTCGCCGTTCTCGTCCTGTGGGTCACCCGGCGCACCTTCGGCGGCTCGGCGTTCTTCGCCCTCGGCTGCGCTGGCCACGTCCGAGCGCTGGGCCGACGGCGTCCCGGCGACCGTGCGTGGGTCATCGGGCAGGCGCACGGTGAATCGCGAGCCGACGCCCGGTCCGCTCTCGACCTCGACCGACCCGCCGTGGATGTCGACGATCGAGCGGACGATGGCCAGGCCCAGGCCGCTGCCGCTGCCACGGGCCTCGTTGGCGCGCGAGCCGCGATAGAACCGCTCGAAGATGTGCGGCAGCTCCGCGGCGTCGATGCCGACCCCGCTGTCGGTCACGTCGATGCGGGCCCCGTCCGGCGTCGCGGCCACGGTCACGCGGACGGTGCCGCCACGCGGCGTGAACTTGACCGCGTTGCCCACGAGGTTGGCCACGACCTGGCCGATGCGCGGTGGGTCGTGGCGGATGCGGACCGGGCGTCGCGGGCAGGTCGACCTGGAGGATGACGCCGCGCCGGGCCGCGACCGCATCGAGCTGATGGGCGGCCGATTCGACCGCCGCGCGCAGGTCGTCCGGACGCAGGTCGAGCAGCACCAGGCCCGGAGTCGAGCTTGGACAGCTCGAGCAGGTTCTGGGCGAGCCAGTCGAGCCGCTCGATCTGGCCGGCGCTCGACTCGAGGAACTCGGCGCGAGCGTCGGGGTCGTCACCGGCGCCCTCCATCAGGAGCTGGTTGAACGTGCGCAGGGCGGCCAGCGGCGTGCGCAGCTCGTGCGACACGTCGGCCAGGAAGTCGCGGCTGCGGTCGCTGTCGCGGCGGATGATCTCGACGCTCTCCTGGAGTCGATCGGCCATGGTGTTGAACTGGACCGCGAGCTCGCCGATCTCCGACGAGCCGGTCTTGAGCGGCGATGTCGGCACGCGTTGTCCGAGATCGCCCTCGGCGATCGCGCGGGACGCGTCGGTCAGCTGGCGCAGCGGGGTCGTGAACCGCCGGGCGAGCGCGGCCGAGACGACGACCGACAGGCCGAGCGCGAACAGCCCGATCGCGGCGAGCAGGCCGGTCACGTTGGCGATCGCCGCACGGCGGTAGGTGTACGGATCCTCGAGGGTGACCCGAACCGTGTACTGCTGGGTCACGACGCCCCCGGCGAAGTAGTCCGCCCAGGCGATGTCCTCGCGGCTCTGGCCCTCGCTCGGCGGGCGACTGCAGCGGCATGACGAAGTGGCCGTCGTCGGCGGGCACGAACGTGCCGCTCGTCTCGCCACCGGGCACGGTCAGGCCGAAGTCGAGGACGACGTCGGCCTGGCCCAGCCGGTCGGCGATGAACTGCTCGTTCTCGGGGTCGGACAGGAAGGCCACGACGGCCGGGTCGAGCATCGCCGTCCGCGCCGACCGACCGGGGCGCCCGGCCCGACCTGCGCCTCGACGCCAAGGACGACGTAGACCGCGACGGTCTGCCCGCGGCTCTCGAGGTCGGCGCTGCTGCTGCTGGGTGAAGAAGTCGTCGAGTCGGTTGAGGACGAGGACGCTGACCAGGCCGAGGGTCAGGGCGATGACCGCGACGAAGGCGACGGTGAGCCGACCCTGGAAGGTCCTGGGCATGAGGCGGCGGACCTGGCGACGGGCGCGGGCCAGCCAGCCGTCGAAGCGGCGACCGAACGATCGCCCCGGTCCGGGTCCCGTCCCTGCGCCGGCCTCAGCGCTCGGCGAAGGCGTAGCCGACACCCCGCACCGTCAGCACGAACACCGGGGTGGCCGGGTCGTCCTCGATCTTCTCGCGCAGGTGGCTGACGTGGACGTTGATCGTCTTCTCGTCCTGGTCGAGGGCCTCGTAGTCGCGCAGCAGCTCGAGCAGCTCGCTGCGCGTGTAGACCCGGCCCGGCCGCGAGGCCAGGTGGCGCAGGATCTCGAACTCGGTCGGGGTCAGGCTGATGCGGCGCGCCCCGCGCTGGACCCGCCGCCGCTCGAGGTCGATGACCAGGTCGCGATGGCGGATGACCCGCCCGCCGCCGGCATCGGCGAGGTCGCCGTACGAGCGCCGCAGGAGGGCCTTGATCCGGCTCATCAGCTCGCGCAGGCCGAACGGCTTGGTCAGGTAGTCGTCGGCGCCCAGCTCGAGGCCGATGACCTTGTCGACCTCGTCGTCCCGGGCGGTCAGCACGAGGATCGGCATCTTGGCGCCGGCCGCACGGACGCGACGGAGGACCTCGAACCCGTCGATGCCGGGCAGGCGCACATCGAGCACGACGAGGTCGGGCGCCTCGCGAGTGGCGATCTCCAGGCCTTCCTCGCCGGATCGCGCGACCTGGACCTCGTAGCCCTCCTGCTGCAGGGCGTACTGGATGCCACGCGCGACCGCGTGCTCGTCTTCGACGATGAGGATGGTTGCTGCCATGTCGGCGCGACTGTAACGCGTGGCGGTCATGTCGGCCCGACCGGGGCGCTCGTGGTACCCTGTGCGCCGCTCCGGGCGCCTCGCCACTCCGGCCCCGCCGGCGAGCCGCAGCCCGAACCACGAACCGATCACAGCCTGAGGTCCCGACCCCATGTCCACCGCCCGTCCGACGCTCGCCGCCGAGCACCGCGAGGTCACCGGCAAGCACGTCGCCCGCCTGCGCAAGGAAGGCCTCCTGCCGGCCGTCGTGTACGGCCACGGTGAGGCCTCGAGCAACGTGACCATCGATGCCCACGAGTTCGACCAGCTGCGCAAGCACACCGGCCCGAACGCCCTGGTCGACCTGTCGGTCGACGGCAAGAAGGCCCAGCCCGTGCTGATCAACAGCGTCCAGGTGCATCCGGTCCATCGCCGCCCGCTCCACGCCGACCTGTTCCTGGTCCGCATGACCGAGGAGCTGACCGTCGACGTGCCGCTCATCCCGACCGGCGAGTCGGTCGCGGTCGCGCAGCTCGGTGGCACGCTGCTGCACCCGACCGAGACGGTTCGCGTCAGGGCCCTGCCCGATCACCTGCCGCAGTCGATCGAGTACTCCATCGAGTCGCTGGTCGACTTCGACGGGACGATCCTCGTCAGCGCCCTGACCATCCCCGGCGACGTGACCCTGTTGACCGACGGCGAGGAGATCATCGCCAAGGTCCAGCCGCCGCGCGTCGAGGTCGAGGAAGTCCCGGTCGTCGCCGAGGGCGAGGAAGGTGCCGAGGGCGAGGAAGGTGCCGAGGGCGCGGCCGCCGAGGGTGCCAGCGCCGAGGGCGGCTCGGGCGCGTCCGGCTCGGACGAGGGCTAGTCGGCCCGCACCGCGCGTCCGGGTAGGAGCTCTCCGACCCCGGACAGGATCTCGAGGAAGGCCGCGACCGGGCCGGTCATCGCGCCCAGGTCGCGTCGTCGGATGGCCGTGATGCGGCGCCGGATCGGCGCCGCGCCGCGCATCGGGATGGCCACGAGTCGCCCGTCGCGGACTTCGCCGGCCACGGCCGTCGACGGGAGCAGCGCGATCCCGAGGCCCTTCCCGACCATCTGCTTGGCGGCATCGATGTTGTCCAGCTCCATGACGCCGTCGGGAGTGACGCCCGCGCTGCGGAAGAGGGCATTGGTCAGGTCGTAGTAGCTCGACGTCCGGTCGAACAGGATGAGCCGTGCCCCGGCGACGTCCTCGACCGACGACCCGGCCATGCCCCGCCAGGGGATGGGATCGGATGCGCCACGAGCACCAGCTCGTCCTCGTACAGCGGCACGCTCTCGATGTCGCGGTGGCGCAGCTCGCGGACCAGGCCAAGGTCGATCTCGCGGCGCAGTGCCATCGCCAGGATCTCCTCCGAGTGCCCGGTCCGGACGACGAGCCGCACCCGCGGATGCCGGTCGACGAAGCGGACGAGCAGGGCCGGCAGGACGTACGTGCTGACCGCCGGCGCGGCGCCGAGGACGAGCTCGCCGGTCCCACCCTGGCCGAGGTCGCGGACCAGGCTCGCGCCCTCGTCCAGGGCGATGACGGCACGTTCGGCGTACGGCAGGAACGCCCGTCCCGCGTCGGACAGGGTCATGCCCCGGCGGCCGCGGAGGAACAGCGCCTGGCCGAGCTCCGACTCGAGCGCCTGGACGCGCGCCGTCAGCGCCGGTTGCGACACGTGCAACGCTTCGGCAGCCCGGCTCAGGTTCCCCTGGCGGGCGATCTCGAGGAACGCTTCGACCTGCGACGTGAGCACCGTGCGATGGTACGACGTGGTATCGATCACGTCGATGGCTGACATCACGACAAGCGATTGGACTGATACGTTGCGACCGGCCTAGGCTCCCGCTCCGACCCAAGCCGTCGAACGCGAGGAGGCCACGATGAGTCCGACCGCCGTCCCGACCCGCATCACCATCGACTTCCGTGACGCGCTCCATCCGTCGCGGACGTGGATCCTCGGCATCGGGGACGAGGGCGAGCCCGGGTCGACCTGCTGGCCTTCGACGGGGCGCTGGGCGCGACCCTCGCCGGCCCGGTGCCGACCCGCCTGCAGCGGTCACGAGCCACGGCGCTCTCGGCGGACTGCGCCTGCCCCGACTTCTGCGAGCGCGACCACGCCAACGAGTGAGGCACCGGTGATGACGACCGCCAGCGATCCCGACCTGGCAACGCTCGAGCCAGTGGATGGGCGGACCGCGCTTCCGCGACACCGAGCGGCTCCATACGGCGCGCGACGTCGCCGAGCAGCAGGGCACGATCCCGATCGACCACGCCGTGGCCCGAGGCGCGGCCGAGGGCTTCCACGCGTTGCTGCGCGAGCGGTTCGTCGAGGGCCGGGCCATCACGACGTTCGGTCCGTACTCGCCAGGGCAGGCCGTCGTCCAGCGCCGGCACGGCATCGAGGCCGTCTATCTCGGTGGCTGGGCGACCTCGGCCAAGGGATCGGTGCACGAGGACCCGGGACCGGACCTTGCCAGCTATCCGCTGAGCGCCGTGCCGGAGGAGGCGGCGGCGATCGTCCGGGCCCTGCTGGCGGCCGACCGCGACCAGCACTTCGCACGCCGCCGGATGACGCCGGCGCAACGCTGCGCGACGCCCGCCGTCGACTTCCGACCGTTCATCATCGCCGACGCCGATACGGGGCACGGCGGCGACGGCCACGTGCGCAACGTGATCCGGCAATTCGTCGAGGTCGGCGTGCCCGGCTATCACCTCGAGGACCAGCGGGCCGGCGCCAAGAAGTGCGGCCACCAGGCCGGCAAGGTCCTGGTCTCGACCGCCGAGCAGCTCAAGCGCCTCAACGCGGCCCGTTTCCAGCTCGACGTCATGGGCGTGCCCGGCCTCATCGTCGCCCGGACCGACGCCGAGGCTGCCCAGCTCATCGACGACCCGAGCGACGAGCGCGACCGGCCGTTCATCCTCGGGGCCACCGCGCCGGACGTGCCGCCGTACCGGATCGTCGCGATCGTCGTCCAGGAGCGGCTGTTCGAGCTGGGCCTCGACGACGTGCGCGGCCACCGGCTGTTCGCGATCGGCGCGGATGACCGCGCGGCCGCGCTCGCCTGGCTCGACCGGACGGGCCTGGCCGATCGGCTCGTCTCCATGGTCGATGCCGCCTGGGCGGAGGCGGCACCGGTCGGCGAGCGCCCGGATGGCGGCCTGGTCCACGACGCGATCGACGGCCTGGTCGCCGCTCGCTGGGCTGCCGATGCGCAGCTCCGGACTCGCGCCGATGCCGGTGCGGGGCCGTGGGATCCGGAGCTGCCCCGGACACCGGATGGCTTCTACCGGATCCAGGGCGGCCTCGACCTGGCGGTCGCTCGCTCGATCGCGGCGGCGCCGTTCGCCGACCTGCTGTGGATGGAGACCGCGACCGCTGACCTCGGCGACGCTCGCCGGTTCGCCGACGCCGTCCACGCCGTGCACCCGCGGGCGATGCTCGCCTACAACCTGTCTCCCTCGTTCAACTGGGACACGACCGGCATGGACGACGCGGCGATGCGCCGCTTCCCGGCGGAGCTCGGTGCGCTCGGGTTCGTGTTCACGTTCATCACCTACGGCGGGCACCAGATCGATGGCCTGGCCGCCGAGGAGTTCAGCACGGCGCTCCGCCGCGACGGGATGCTCGCGCTGGCCCGGCTGCAGCGTCGGCTCCGGCTCCTCGAGTCGCCGTACCGGACACCGCAGGCGCTCGTCGGCGGGGCGCGGGGCGATGCCGCACTCCTGGCGACGTCGGGCCGGACCGCCGCGACGCGGGCGATGGGCGCCGCCTCGACCCATCGGCAGCATCTCGTCGCCATCGAGCCCACGACCGCCGACCTCGAGGAGGAGTTGCGCGGCTGGGCGATCCGCCACGCGGTGCCCGTCCCGCTGACGATCGAGCTCCGCCCAGCCGACGCCTGGTCCGACCGAATGCTGTTGACGATCGAGGACGCCCAGGGGCACGCCCTCGCCGGCGTCGAGGCGGTCGCCGTCGACGATGTGCCCGGCCGGCGGCTCGTCGTCCTGCGGCGGGACATCGACATCGACCGCGGTACGGCCGAGCTCCTCGAGGCGATGACCGGGTTCCTGGCCCGGCACGGTCGGGTCGACGCCGTCGATGACGCCGCCCCGGTCGATCAGCCGTCCGAGCGGATCCCCGTCGCGTAGACGATCGGCGCCCGGAAGGTCAGCTCCTCCTCGGACAGCCGCATCAATCGCTCCCGCAGCGTGGCGAGGAATCGCTGCCGTTCTCGGCGGGGCATCTCATCGAACAGCGTCTCCTCGTCGAACTCGGTCAGGAAGCCGAGGTACGACTCGACGCTGAAGGCGAACGCCAGCTCCGAGGGCTCGGCCGTGACGGCCCGGAACCCGGCGTGCCGCAGCTCGCCGGCAGCGATCGGCGCCGACGGGATGTCGCCGTGGCGCGCCTCGGCCGGCTCCTCGTCGTAGCCGGCCTCGCCGAGCAGCGCATCGAAGATCCGGTCGGGGGCGAACGGACGACGATCCTCCAGCCAGGTCACGTGGCCGATCCGGCCGCCCGGACGAAGGACCCGCCGCAATTCGCGCAGGGCCTTGGCCCGGTTCGGGACCAGCTGCAGGACGAACGAGGCCATCGCCACGTCGTACGTCGCGTCGGGGTCGGGCAGCTCGGCGGCTGGCGCGGCCCGGGTCGTCAGCCGCGCCCGCCCATCGACCAGCCGCTCGTCGGCGGCGCCGGCCAGCACCGCCAGCATCTCGGATGAGACATCGGCCGCCGTCACGCGCAGGTCGGGCCAGCGCGCCAGGGCGGCGAGGGTCAGGTTGCCGGTCCCGGCCCCCACGTCGAGGGCGACCGTGCCCGGCGCCGCCAGTGCCGGCGCCAGCAGGTCGAGCAAGGCGGCCGTGCTCGGTCGGAGGACCGGCGCCCACCAGCGCTCGTAGCCCGCCGAGATCCGGTCGTAGCGTTCGGTCTGGTCGGTCATCGCCTCCGATGGTGCCACGCCGGCGCGCAGCGACGGCAGGTCATCCGGCGACGGCGCCCTCGGTCGGGCCGGGCGAGGCCGGCGGTGTCCCGCGTCGCACGCGTCGGACGATCCATGCCGCGACCAGCGCGACGGCCCCCACGACGAGCAGGATCGGCAGCCACACGATCGCGAACCAGATGCCGGCCGTGGTCAGGCCCTGGAGCACGTCGATGAGGCTGGCCGACGCCTCGTCGACGACGAGCGCCGGGTCCCAGTCCTGCTGCGCGACCTCGACCGCGACGACCGGCATGCGGAACGTGGCCGTCAGCGTGGCGTAGGCCGCTCGGTCCTCCAGGTCGGCCAGCTGTGCCGTGAGCTGCTCGATCTCGCCGCGAACCTGGGTCAGCTGTGCCTGGACCTCGAGGACGTCGGCGATCCGCACGGCATCGGCCGCGATGGCCTGCAGGGCCGACTCGCTCGCCTGCAGGTTGCGGATGCGTGCCTCGAGGTCGATGACCTGGCCCGTGACCTCGACGGCGTCGGTCCGCTCGGTGACGACCTTGGTGCCCGGGCCGCTGATGCCGCGGAGGAGGTCGAGCGCCTCCTCCCAGCGGTCGGACGGGACGCGGTAGCTGACGCTGGCGACCGGCGTATCGCCGTCGTTCTCGGTCGTCGAGGCGCCGATGTAGCCACCCATCGCGCGGATGCCGTCGCGGGCGGCACGCAGGGACGCGCCGACGTCGGCGACCTCGAGGTCGATCGATCCGGTGCGGATGATGCTGGCGTCGTCGATCGGGGCTCCGACCCCGTCGCCATCCTCGCCCGAGCCCTCGCCCTGGCCCTCGTCGGGCGCGGCCGGCGCGAAGCTCGCAGCCGCGCTCGCAGCCGCGAAGTCGCCGGAACCGACGTCGTCGCCGACCGGCGCGAGCTCCGGTGCCGACGCGCTCCCCGCACAGGCCAGGAGGCTCGTGGCGAGGAGGATGAGCGCGATCGCCGCGATCGCGGGACGGATGGTGCGCATCGCAGTGGCCCTCCGTGGCTCGTCAGCACCCACTCCGGAGTGCGACGGCATCGTCCGGACGCCGGTCCGTGCCGGCCGGTTCCGCCCGTCACGCCGATGTGCGAGTACCTGCGGGTGCTGCCCGACGACGCGGTCCCGGCGCTCGTCGCCGCCTGCCGGTGCTGCCCGAGCCGGAGGCCGGGCTCGTCCATTCGATGCTGCTCGCTCGCCGCCAGGCGCTGGCCGCCGATCCTGCGCTCACCGCGCCGGCAGCCTGGGATCTCGGGCGGGAGCGAGCCCGGGAGGCGCTGGCGACCCTGCCCTGACGGCTACACTCGAGGGGTCATGGCCCTCGACCTGCCGTTCCCGCCGCCCCTCGAGCCGATGCTGGCCAAGGCGGCCGATTCCCTGCCGGATGGCGAGGGCTGGCTGTACGAGCCGAAGTGGGACGGCTTCCGCGCGCTCGTGTTCCGCGACGGCGACGAGGTCTTCACCCAGTCGCGGGACCTGAAGCCGCTCGACCGCTACTTCCCGGAGCTGGCCGAACCGCTCAAGGCCGCGCTGCCCGAGCGCTGCGTCCTCGATGGCGAGGTCGTCATCGCCGCCGACGGGGGCCTCCAGTTCGAGTCGCTCCTGCTGCGCATCCACCCGGCGGCGTCGCGGGTGAAGATGCTGGCCGAGCAGTCACCGGCCTCGTTCGTCGCCTGGGACCTGCTCGCCCTCGGTGACGAGGACCTGCGGGACGTGCCGCAGGGCGAGCGGCGTGCCCGGCTCGAGTCCGTGCTCGGTGCGGCGGAGCCGCCGGTCCACCTGACGCCCGCCACTCGCGACCGGGCCCTCGCCGCCGATTGGTTCGACCGGTTCGAGGGTGCCGGCCTCGACGGCGTCGTGGCCAAGCGCCTCGACGCGCCGTACCAACCGGGCAAGCGGGCGATGCTGAAGATCAAGCACCAGCGCACGGCGGACTGCGTGGTCGCCGGGTTCCGCTGGCACAAGAACGGCCCGGGGACCCATGTCGGCTCGCTGCTCCTGGGGCTGTTCGACGACGAAGGCACGCTCCATCACGTCGGCGTCACGTCGTCGTTCACCTGGGACAAACGCGCCGCCCTGACCGAGGAGCTCGCGCCGCTGCGCGAGCACGCGCTCGACGACGCATCCATGGAAGGAGTGGGCCGAGTGGGCCGTCGCCGGCGAGGCGGACGCCTCGGGCCAGCGGCTGCCCGGCGCGACCTCGCGCTGGAACCGCGGCAAGGACCTGTCGTGGGAGCCGCTGCGCGCGGAACGGGTCGCCGAGGTCGCCTACGACCACCTCCAGGGCGATCGCTTCCGCCACGGCACGACGTTCAAGCGCTGGCGTCCGGACAAGCCGCCGGCCGACTGCCGCTACGACCAGCTCGAGACGTCCACGCCCTACGAGCTGGCCCAGATCTTCGGGGCCTGACGCGGCGATGGATGCCTGCGGGTGCGACGGCTTCACCGAGATCTTCGATGCCCGCACCGCGCGGCATGACCTTGCGCGCTACCGACGCCGCGGGCCGGATGACACGACGCGACTGCTGCTCGACATGGTCCGGGCGCACGGCGTGATCGGCCGGACCCTCCTGGATATCGGCGCCGGGATCGGCGTCATCGACCACGAGCTGTTGGGCCAGGGGTTGCAGCACGCCGTCCTCGTGGACGGCTCGTCGGCGTACCTGGCGGCCGCGCGGGACGAGTCGACGGCGCGTGGGACCCTCGACCGCGTGTCGTTCATCGAGGGTGACTTCGTGCGGGTCGCGGACCGGGTCGGACCGGCGGACGTCGTGACCCTGGTTCGCGTCGTGTGCTGCTATCCCGACGTCGACGCGCTGGTCCGGACATCGAGTCGGAAGGCCACCCAGCTGTACGGTCTCGTCCTGCCGCGCGACCGCCTGCTGATCCGCGTGGGTCTCGCCATGGTCAACGGCTGGTATCGCCTGCGTGGGCGCGCCTACCGGGCGTTCGTGCATCCCAACGCACGCGTCGATGCGCTGGCCGCCGAGGCGGGGTTCCACCCCACGTCCGAGGCGACGACGACCTTCTGGCGAGTGGTCCTGTACGCCCGAGCCGCGACCTAGCGACGCGCGTCGCCGGCCGAGCCGTCGCCGACGAGGCCGCCGCGGTCACGCGTCGTCGGTCGTGGTCGCCTTGCGCTTGCGCGGCGCGCGTTCCAGCTGCCCGGCGCGATCGGGCCACTCGAAGCCGGCCCACGGGTCGTAGTCCGGATCGAGCGGTTCCTGCGCCGGTCGCTCCGCCTCGGGGACGTGGGTGAGGTTGACCCGGACGCGGTACCACAGCGAGGAGCGGCCACGCATCCCGTCGACCAGCACGTCCGCCGGCTCGAGATGATCGCCGACGCCCGGGTGCCGTCGCCTTCCAGCGCTCCAGGCCCTCCAGCGCCTCGGCCTTGGACGCGGCCCGCGAGATCTCGATGACCGGCACGCTCGTCTTGCGCCGCCCGGTCGGGGTCGGGCGGCTGCCCTCCCACTCCGTGGGCAGCCCGGCGTTGGGGTCGCCGGCCGCGACCGCCGCCGCGCGCTCGGCCTGGACCTCCGGCGGCGGTCCACCGGCCTCGCCACGGCCGGGCTCGTACTCGGTGTCGGGTCGGCGCTTGCGTGAGGGCTGGACGCGTGGCGGCTCGCCTGCCTGCTTGGCGTAGTTGGGCGGCCACGGGGCATCGCCCTCGCCCTCGCGCTCGTGCTCGGCCGACAGCTCCAGCAGGGCCTCGAGCGAGCCGACCGCCCCGTCGATCCCCGCCCCCGGGTCGCCGATCTCCGCGTAGCGCGCCGGGACGGTCTGGATGGTGAAGGCCTCGGCCTCGACGGTCGGGACCTCGTCCCAGGTCAGCGGGGTCGAGACGCGCGCATCGGGCAGCGGGCGGATGGAGTAGGCCGACGCCACGGTCCGGTCCTTGGCGTTCTGGTTGTAGTCGAGGAAGACGCCGTGGCGCTCCTCCTTCCACCACTTCGAGGTCGCCGCGTCGGGCGCGCGTCGCTCCACGTCCCGGGCCAGGGCCAGCGCGGCCCGCCGGACCTCGGGGTACGTCCAGCGTCGCTCGATGCGCACGTTGATGTGGATGCCCCGCGAGCCGGACGTCTTGGGCCAGCCGACCAGCCCGACGGCCTCGAGCGCGTCCTTGCAGACCATCGCGACGTCACGGATCTGCGACCAGGGCACGCCCGGGACCGGGTCCAGGTCGATGCGCAGCTCGTCGGGGTGGTCCAGGTCGTCCGCCCGGACCGGGTGCGGGTTCAGGTCGATGCAGCCGAGGTTGACGATCCAGGCCAGCCCGGCCGCGTCGTCGACGACGATCTCGTCGGCCGTCCGGCCGGACGGGAACGTCAGCTCGGCGGTGCGGATCCAGTCGGGCGTGTTGTCGGGTGCCCGCTTCTGGAAGAACGGCTCCTTGGTGATGCCGTCGACGAAGCGCTTGAGCGCCATCGGGCGGCCGCGCACCCCGGCCAGCGCCCCATCGGCGATGGCCAGGTAGTAGTGGACGACGTCGAGCTTGGTGTAGCCCGCATCGGGGAAGTACACCTTCTGGGGGTTGGAGACGGCGACCTCACGGCCGGCGATCTCCAGGATCTCCTTGGGCGACGGCATCCCCGAACGATACGCGGATGGCCGGGCTGCGTCGCCGGATCAGGTGCCCGGCGGCCGCTCCGGCTCGTCGTCCGAATGCGTGCGCCGCGGTCGTCGACGCGCCAGGTCGCGTCCAGCCCGGGCCGCCGACCGCCCGGCCCAGCGGGCACTCCGTGCTGCCCCACGCGCACCGGTCGTCACCACGCGTCGGCCGACCCGGGCGCCGCGCCGCGCGACCCAGGCCGTGGAGACGCCGACCGTGCGCACGTCGCTCGCGAGGTCGTCCTCGAGGAGGCCGACCGCGGCCAGATGGGCGCGACGCCGTTCGGGGGACAGCCCGTCGAGGGCGACCTTGAGCGCGACGAGCACGACCAGCAGGTCGTCGAGCTGGCCGAGGATGGGGACGATGCCCGGGACGAGATCGATCGGCGAGACGAGGTAGATGGCGCCGGCCAGGACCGCCGCCCGTCGGGCCTTGGCGATGCGCGGATCGCGGCCGAGGGCGAACGACAGCTTCGCGTAGCGCGGCACGCGGCGCACGAGGGCGCCGAAGGCATCGGACGGGAACGGATCGTCGGCCACCGGCCGATGCTACGCCCGGGTCGCGAAGAGCGCGTAGCATCGACGTGTCAATTCCCATCGGACCCGTTCGTCGTGCTCATGACGGCAGCGAGACCAGCGCTGCGACCAGCGACAGGAGGCCGAGCCATGCAGTACGCCCTGCTGATCTACACCGAGGAACCGACCTCGGCGCCCACCCCGGAGCAGATCCAGGCGGAGATCGAGGCCTACGACGTCTTCACCAGGTCGGTCCGCGAGAGTGGCGCCTTCGTCGCCGGTGAGGCCCTCCACCCGTCGCCGACCGCCACGACGGTCCGCATCCGCGACGGCCAGACGCTGACGACCGATGGACCGTTCGCCGAGACCAAGGAGGTCCTCGGTGGCTTCTACCTCGTCAACGCCGCCGATCTCGACGAGGCCATCGCGATGGCCGTCCTGATCCCGAGCGCGAAGTCGGGATCGGTCGAGATCCGGCCCGTCATCGACTGGAACGACCCGGCGTTCGCGGGTGCCCCGACGTCCGAGGCGGTCGCCGGCTGAGCCCCTCGATCGCCGCCGCCCACGAGGTCGTCGACCGACTGTTCCGCGCCGAGCAGGGCCGCGCCGTCGCGACGCTCATCCGCGTCCTCGGCGACTTCGACCTCGCCGAGGAGGCCGTCCAGGACGCGTTCATCATCGCCCTGGAGACCTGGCCGGACCGCGGCGTGCCCGACAACCCGGGCGCGTGGATCACGACGACCGCGCGCAACCGGGCCATCGACCGACTGCGACGTCGCGCGCGCCTGCGCGAGAAGACCGAGCAGCTCGGGCGCGAGTCGGTCGATCGAGGCGGAGCTGGCGGCCATCGAGCCTGGCGAGGCGGAGGACGGCATGGCCATCGCGGACGATCGGCTTCGGCTCATCTTCACCTGCTGTCATCCGGCCCTGCCGCTCGATGGCCGGGTGGCGCTGACGCTGCGCACGCTCGGCGGCCTGACGACGCCGGAGATCGCGCGCGCGTTCCTCGTCCCCGAGCCGACCCTGGCGCAGCGGCTGGTCCGCGCCAAGCGCAAGATCCGCGACGCCGGCATCCCGTACCGCGTCCCGCCGCGTGAGCTGCTCCCGGAGCGGCTCGATGGCGTGCTGCGCGTCCTCTACCTCGTCTACAACGAGGGCTACAGCGCATCGTCCGGCGATGCCCTCGTCCGGCGCGAGCTGAGCGTCGAGGCGATCCGGCTGGCCCGGCTCGTGGCCGGCCTCATGCCCGATGAGCCCGAGACGCTGGGCCTGCTCGCCCTCATGCTCCTGCACGACGCCCGGCGCGACGCGCGGGTCGACGCCGACGGCGACCTCGTGCTGCTCGAGGACCAGGATCGGTCTCGCTGGGACGCGGCGCGGATCGCCGAGGGGACGGCCCTGGTCGAGGGGTCGCTGCGGATGGGTCGGCCCGGTCCGTACCAGATCCAGGCGGCGATCGCCGCGCTGCACGACGGCGCGCCGACCGCCGCCGAGACGGACTGGCGCCAGATCGCCCTGCTCTACGACGCGATGCGCCGGATGGATCCGTCACCGGTCGTGGCGCTCAACCAGGCCGTGGCGGTGGCGATGGCCGACTCGCCCGCGACCGGATTGGCGATGGTCGACGCGATCGGGGCCGACGGCGCGCTCGAGGACTACCCGTACTTCCATGCCGCCCGGGCCGACCTCCTTCGTCGGCTCGAGCGTCGGTCGGAGGCGGCCGACGCCTATCGCCGCGCGGTCGCGCTGACCGACAACGGCCCGGAGCGCGCCTTCCTGGAGCGACGCGTCGACGAGATGACGAGCCGTCCGGCCGGAGGCCCGAGGGTCAACTGAGGCCGGCGTCGTCCTCGGGGTGCGGACCGCCCCGAACGCGGATGCGTTCGAGCCGGGCGGTCGCGACCGCCGCATCGATATCGCGCGGGGTCAGGTCTCGTCGGCGGATGGGCGGTCGGTCGTGTCGGGTCGTCGGTCCACTGCCAGTGGACCTCGTCGTCCTCCTGGACGCCCTGTGGCCACGCGTCGCCCCGGTACGGCCGGAAGAGCGACAGGCGCAGGTCGGCGGTCAGCTCCATCCAGCGGTAGATCCGGATGGCGACCAGGACCACGATGACGGCCCCGGTCAGCGACAGCAGCGTCTCGTTCGACATCGCATCACCGTTCCCGTGCGCCGGCCGGCGGCGCACCTCCATCGTACGCCCGGTGCGCCAGCGCTCAGGCCAGGACGGCGCCCGCGTAGCCAGGAAGGTCGAGCGCGGTCCCGTCATCGGAGACGCCCTCGTCGGTGGCCAGCTCCAGGCCGAGCCCGGCTCGGTCCGGGAGGACGACCCGGCGCGGCTCCGCCGACAGGTTGAGCACGACGATCGCGCGCTCGGCGTCATCGCCGATCCCCACGGCATACGTTCCAGCGTCGTCGTCGAGAAGGACCGTCCGGCGGGTGCCGGCCCAGCGTCCGGGCGTCGCGCGACGTAGCGCCACGAGCCGGCGG
The DNA here is from genome assembly GCA_963776925.1 of uncultured Chloroflexia bacterium. Taxonomy (GTDB): domain Bacteria; phylum Chloroflexota; class Limnocylindria; order Limnocylindrales; family CSP1-4; genus SPCO01. The sequence continues at coordinate 46,269 of CAVZON010000002.1, forward strand.
TACCAGGCGAGAAGGGCCGCGTCCTGGTCGTCCCCCCAGGGCATCGGCAGGCGCGATTCCTCGGGATGGCCGCTGCCGTCGGCCGAGCGCACGTCGCGCTGCCTGGGATCGCCCGACCTCGGTGCCGTAGTAGATGATCGGCGGATCGGGCAGGGTGCACTGGAACAGGGCCGCCAGCCGAAGCCGCCGGGTGTCGCCGCCCACGACCCACAGGAACCGGTTCATGTCGTGGTTGTCGAGGAAGGTCGGCCGGACGAAGTCGGCCGGGCGCGTCGCCAGGTGGCGGCGCACGACGTCGTCGAGCCCGCTCGGCGGCAGCGTCCCGAACGCGAACGCCCCGCGCAGGGCGCCGAGCAGGAAGAAGTCGAGGCAGCCATCCAGCCGGCCCTGGTAGGTCAGCTGCACGGCCGGCGTCTCGACGACCTCGCCGATCGTCGCGCTGTCCGGCGCGATGGCGCGGGTCGCCGCCCGGAATGCCGTCCAGAACGCGTGCGACGGGCCCTGCGCGTAGTCGAGCCGGAAGCCATCGACGCCGAGGTGGAGCCAATGCTCGGCTGCCTCGATCATCGCCGCGCGGGCGCCCGGGTCGTCGCTGTCGATCTGCGGGTGGTCGAGCACGCCGAAGAACGACAGGTACTCGTCCGGCCAGTCGGTGAAGGTGAACCAGCGGGCCTCGGGGCTGTCCCGGTCGCGACGAGCGGCAAGGAACGCCGGATGTGCCGATGACACGTGGTTGACGACGAAGTCGAGCAGGACGCGCAGGCCGCGGGCGTGGGCCGCCTCGACCAGCTCGACCAGGTCCGCCTCGGTCCCAAGCCGCGGCTCGACCGAGCGATAGTCGGTGGCGTCGTAGCCGTGGTGCGACGGGCTGGGGAAGATCGGCGACAGCCAGATGCAGGTCGCCCCGAGGTCGACGACGTGGTCGAGCCGCTCGGTCACGCCGCGCAGCGTGCCGCCGTAGAACCCGCCGGGCGTCGACGGCTCGTCGAACGGGCGGCCACCCATCGTCGCGAACCGGTCGACGAAGACCTGGTAGATGACCGCCTCGCGCAGCCAGTCCGGGACGCGGTCGCGATCGACCCGATAGGCATCCGCGGCCGAGCGGCGGATCGGCCACAGGCCGGGGTCGAAGGCGAACATGGCCGCGTCGTCGTCGCGCACGCCCGGGCGGGCGGGCGCCACGCACGACCCCGGCGATGTCCGAGGCCCAGGCGCTCGTACCGGTGTCGCCGGCCCAGGCTTCGAGGCGGTAGCGGACGAGCGTCCCGTCGGGCTGCCCGGGCAGCGTCCCGGTCCACGTCTCGCGATAGCCCCAGGTCAGCGTGTCCCACGTCGACCGCGGTCCGGGTCAGCTCCACGGCCGTGCCGCTCGAGGCCACGCCGAGCGACCCGGCCGGGTCGGCGCCGTCGGTCGTGACGTAGGCCGTGACGTGGTCGGCGCGGACGGTCGGACCGACCGTGACCCGGACCGTCACCGGTTCGCCCGGGTCGGGATCGAGCGGCGTCGAGGTCGTGGCCATGGTGGACGCCGGCCGCAGCCGCACGGAGCTGGGCGAGCCGCAGCGCATCCGTCGCCAGGGTCCCGAACACGAAGTCCTGCGAGACCGCCGGCACGGCCGCACCGGCGCCGCCGCTCGTCGGCTCGTCGGTCATCGCGGCGCCGCCGGATCCGCCAGCCACAGCGCGACGCCTGGCGGCGTGGACGGCAGGGGGAGGTGCCCGCCGGTCACGGTCGCCCGGCCTCCGGTCAGCCGTTCGTGGAAGGTCGTTCCGTCGGGGATCGCCCCGCGTCCGACATCGAGCCCACCGGCCGGTCGCGACATCGGGCCCCGGCACACGACGACGACCGCCCAGGACGTGTCGGTGTCGCGCAGGTAGGCGAGGTGATCCGCACCCGTCTCGAGCACCTGGAAGCCGCCGCGATGGAGCGCGGGCGTGGAGGTCCGGGCGTGGACCAGCTCGCGCACGAACGCCAGGCGGTCGAGGTCCCAGGCCGCCCGGTCCCAGGGCATCGGCCGGCGGGTGTCGCGATCGTCCTCGCCCTCCATCCCGATCTCGTCGCCGTACAGCAGGCAGGGCACGCCGACCCCGGTCAGCAGCAGGCCGAACGCGGCCCGGATGCGCCCCTCGTCGCCGTCGAGCATGGTCTGGATCCGTGGCGTGTCGTGGCTGTCGAGCAGGGCGAGCTGGTGGCGTGCCACGGCCCATGGGATCGCCGCGCGGAAGGCCGTCATCGTGGCGGCGAGGTCGGGCGTCGCCGAGCGGCCGGCGCGGATGACCCGTCCGGTCGTGTGGCTCCACATCTCGATGCCGACGAGCCAGTCGAGGACCGGCCGCTGGAAGCCCCAGTAGTCCATCACGCCGTCCCACTGGTCGCCGGCCAGGTGGTCCGTGGCGTCGTAGGCGTGCTCGCCGAGCAGGTAGGCGTCGGGCTGCTCGGCCTTGACCGCGGCACGCATCCCGCGAGCCACGTCCGGTCCCAGCTGGTCGGGCCCCAGCCGCCCGAGCATGTTGGCGACGTCGATGCGCCAGCCGTCGACCGAATACGGCGGCCGCAGCCAGCGGCGCAGGACGCCGTCCGGACCGTCGTACATCGCCGCCCGCAGGTCGGCCGAGCGGTAGTCGAGCTTGGGCAGCGAAGCGACGCCGAGCCACGACGCATAGTCGTCCGGGTGCTCGCGGAACACGAAGTACGGCGCGGTCGGCGCCGCTGGATCGGCCTGGGCCGCGCGGAACCACGGATGCTCGACGCCGAGGTGGTTGGGGGCGATGTCGAGGATCAGCCGCAGATCGCGCTCGCGCGTCGCCTGGCGCAGGGCGACGAGCGCGTCGTCACCCCCGAGATGGGGGGCGACATGCTCGTAGTCGAGGATGTCGTAGCCATGATTCGAGCGCGTGTCGAAGATCGGGGTGAGGTAGATCGCACCGACCCCGAGGTCGACGAGGTGGTCGAGATGCTCGGCGATGCCCTGCAGGTCGCCGCCGAAGAACTCGACGATCCCGCGCATGTCGCGTGATGGCCGGGCATCCCACGGCATGTGTCGGGCGGTCTGGCCGCGATACGTCCAGGCGCCGTCCCCCACGTCGTTGGCAGGGTCGCCGTTGGCGAACCGGTCCGGGAAGATCTGGTAGACGACGCGATCGGCGAGCCAGCGCGGCGGATCGTAGCCCGCGACCAGCACGAAGTCGTCGCGATCGGTCGGCGTGGCGGTGTGGACGCCGGTCCCGTTGAGCCAGCGTGGGCCGTCCTCGGTCAACGCGAGGAAGCGGTAGCCGGTCGATGGCATCGTCAGCTCGAGCTCCACCTCCCACCAGCGAGCGGCGGGTCCGGCGTCCGCTTCGACCATCTCCACGAAGACCTGCTCGCCGTCGGGTGTCCAGCGCAGCAGGATCCGCTCGATCGGCGCGTCCGGCGCCGCGCGGACCCGCAGCCGCAGGCGGTCGCCGATCCGCAACCGGTCGGGCTCCACTCCCGGGCAGGGCACGACGTAGCGACCGGACCCGTCGTGGTGGAGCGACTCGAGGCGGCTCATGGCGCCGCCGACGGTGGAGCGCGTCGTCATGGCTCAGCCGATGAGCAGGACCGCGCCGTCGCGTGGCGGCAGCGTGAGGGTGAGGCGACCGTCGACCACCGTCGCCACGTCCGGCCATGGCCCGGCCGGCTGCCCCGACCAGCGTTGGGTCGCGAACGTCCGGCCATCCAGCCAGGCCAGGTCGATCGACAGCTCGTGTGGCCCGTGCCCGCTGTTGATCGCCACGAGGGCGACCGCCGGCCCGTCCTCACGCACGAACGCGATCGCCGGCCCGTCCGCGGCGACGACCCGGAACGAGCCATGGCGCAACACCGGCTGCGCATGCCGCAGGGCCGCCGCTCCGGACATCGCCGCCAGCAGTGGTCGGTCCCACGTCTCGGGGTGGTCCCACGGGAAGGCCCCGCGGTTGTGTGGGTCCAGCTCGCCGGTCATCCCGACCTCGTCGCCGTAGTAGATCGACGGCGCGCCCGGGACGGTCATCTGGAGCAGCGTCGCCAGCCGCAGCGACGTCGTGTCGCCGCTGACCATCGACAGGAAGCGCGGCGTGTCGTGGCTGTCGAGCAGGTTGAGCTGCGACGCGATGACCGACGGCGGATACACGGTCAACGCGCGCTCCAGCCGGCCGGCGAAGGTCGGGCCATCCTCCTCGCGCACGGCGGCGCCGATCGTGTAGTGCTGGTCGAGCACCCGTCGATCCAGGTGGCCGGCCCCGACGAACGAGGTGATGGCCGCGCCGAGCGGGTAGTTCATGAGCGCGTCGTACTGGTCGCCCTGGAGGACGTGCGGCTGCTCGTTCCAGATCTCGGCCACGATGTACGCATCGGGGTCGATGGCCTTGACCCGCCGGCGGAACTCGCGCCAGAACTCGTCGGGGACCTCGTTCGGGACATCCAGCCGCCAGCCGTCGGCGCCGAACCGGATCCAGTGCTCGGCGACGTCGAGCAGGTAGGACCGGACGGCGGGATTGTCGGTGTTCAGCTTGGGCAGCGCGGGGAGGCCCCACCAGGCCTGGTAGCCGAAGCGGGCCACCGAGTCATGGCCGGCCCGTTGCTCATCGGTGATCGTCGCCAGGTCGACGGTCACATCCTCCAGCGGGTAGGCACGCACCGTGCGGCCGGCCGCGAGCGCCTCGCGGTCGAAGTAGAACCAGTCGACGTAGGGCGAGGCAAGCCCCGCCTCCATCACGTGGTGGAACGGCCAGAACCCGCGGCTGGCGTGGTTGAACACGCCGTCGAGCACGAATCGCATGCCCCGGGCGTGACAGGCGTCGATGAGCTCGCGCAGCGCCGCGTCACCGCCGAGGAGCGGGTCGACCGACAGGTAGTCATAGGTGTGATAGCGGTGATTCGACGCCGACTGGAAGATCGGGTTGCAGTAGATGGCCGTGGCGCCGAGTGCCTGGATGTGGTCGAGATGGTCGGCGATCCCGTACAGGTCGCCGCCCTTGAACCCGTACACGGTCGGCGGGCTGTCCCACGGCTCCAGCGGCCCGGGCGCCGGCACCCGGCCGCTCCGGGCGAAGCGGTCGGGGAAGACCTGGTAGAAGACCGCGTCCCGGACCCAGGCTGGGGTCCAGGACGCGTCCGATGCGGTGTCGGTCACGGGCGGGCGGTCGACCCGTCAGCCCTTCACGGCGCCGGCCGTCAGGCCGCCGGCGATGTACTTCTGGAAGTAGAAGAAGAGCAGGACCGTCGGGATGGCGGTCAGCAGCGTGCCGGCCGCGAACAGCCCGAAGTTCGCGTTGCGCTCGCCGGCGACCAGGCCATACAGCCCGACCGCCAGCGTCTTGCTCTCGCTCTGGGTGAGGAACACGCTGGCCATCAGGAACTCGTTGATGGCGCCGATGAACGACAGCACGCCGACGACGGCGAGGATCGGCGTCACCAGCGGCAGGATGATCCGGAAGAACGTCACGGAGTGCGACGCCCCGTCGACCTTGGCCGACTCGTCGAGCTCGATCGGCACGGTGTCGAAGAAGCCCTTCATCAGCCACGTGTTCACGCCGAGGGCGCCGCCCATGTACAGCAGGATCAGGCTCCACGAGGTGTTGAAGCCGATCGGCGGGTACAGCTCCGAGATCTGCGTGAACATGATGTAGATGGTCACGATGGCCAGGAACTGCGGGAACATCTGGATGAGCAGCAGGAACAGCAGCCCCGGTCGGCGGCCCGGAGAAGCGGAAGCGCGAGAACGCATAGGCCGCGAACGTCGACAGGCTCAGCGAGAACAGGGTCGCGCCGCCGGCGACGACGACCGAGTTGATGAACCAGTCGGTGAAGTCGGTCCGGTTGAACAGGTTCTCGAAGTTGACCAGGCTGGCGCCCGTCGGGATGAGCGTGCTCGAGCTGAGGGTGCCCTGCGGGTTGAACGCCGCCGACGCCACGAACAGGATCGGGAACAGCGCGAAGATGCAGGCCCCGATGGCGACCAGGTGACGCCAGCCGACGCGGCTGAACCAGTTCTGACCGGTCATCGGTTCACCTCCTCGAGAGCTGCGGTGCGGCGGAAGCCGATGATCGACACGGTGGCGACGATCAGGAAGATGAGGATCGAGACGGCGGCGGCGAAGCCGTACTGCGCGCCGCCGGCCGCGAAGGCCAGCTTGTAGACCAGGCTGACCAGCAGGTCGGTCGCTCCGGCGCGCGGGTTGTCCGGCGGGAACGGGCCACCGTTGGTGGTCAGGGCGATGATGTTGAAGTTGTTGAAGTTGAACGCGAACGACGAGATGAGCAGTGGCGCGATCGCCACGAGGAGCAGCGGGAAGACGACCGCGCGGAACGCCTGGTAGCGCCTCGCCCCGTCGACCGCCGCGGCCTCCGTCAGGTCCTTGGGGATCGCCTGGAGCGCACCCAGGCAGACCAGGAACATGTACGGATAGCCCAGCCAGAACTGGATGAACAGGATCGCGGCACGGGCGGTCCAGACCTCGCCGAACCAGTTGATCGACTGCCCGGTCAGCGTGTTGATCAGGCCGAAGTCCTGGTTGAACATGTCGCGCCAGACCAGGAGCATCGCGAACGACGGCATCGCGTAGGGCAGGACGATGAGGACCCGGTAGCAGCGCAGCGCGCGCAGGTCGGGCGAGTTGAGGGCCATCGCCACCAGCAGCCCGGCGATGAACGTGATGAGCACCGACAGGAAGGCGAACCCGAAGTTCCAGACGAGGATGCTCAGGAACGGGCCGGACACGGCCGGGTCGGTGAAGGCGCGGGTGAAGTTCGACAGGCCGACGTTGACCTGCCAGCCCTGTGGCAGGGTCGTGCCGTCCTCGGCGACGAACGAGCCCACATCGTTGTCGGCCGTCCAGACCTCGCCGGTCGCCGAATCGGTGATGCAGTCGCAGGCCTCGTCGTAGGACCGGCGTCGGATTGCCCTCGAAGGCGCGACTCAACCCCTGGCTCTTGATCGCGCCCGTTCTCGGTCGGGACGAAGAATGTCTCCAGCTCCTCGGATCGGGCGCCGACCTCATCGGCGCTCAGCAGGACCAGGCCCTCCGGCGCCTCGGTGACCTTGCCGCGCTCGTTGAGCACCGCGTCGGGCAGCGGGGTCAGACCCTCGGCGTCGCCCTGCTGGGCGGTCATCGTCTCGGGGTCGACGAGCAGGAACACCAGGTCGCCGGTGGCCGCGTCGCCCTCGGCGGCGATCGTCAGGACGTACTCGGTCGAGCCCTCGACCTGCTGGACGCTGCCGCGCTCGACTGCGGCGATGGCGTCCTCCTTGGTGCCGCGATGGCCGTCACCGAAGTTGGTGAAGGCGGTGGCCCCCGTGAAGATCACCGGGATGACCTGGAAGATGATCAGGAAGATCGTGCCCGGGACGAGGTACTTGATCGGGATGTGGACCGGCTGGAGGTAGATGGCGTAGAGCGCGATCGTCGTGACCACGACGATCGCCAGCAGGACCCACTGCTCCGTCGCGATCAGCGGGATGGCGAGCCAGACGGCGATCGCGGTCACGACCGCCAGCAGGATGATCTTCCCGATCAGACCCCCCGTGGTCTGCGCCTGCAGGCTGAAGCCACTCGGCCTGCCCGCATCCGGCTCCATCATCGGTGGGCTCCTCCCTGGACCTGAACGATGGGGTTGCCACCGGGCGCCGCCTCGTGGCGACGCCCGGTGCGCGGTGGCGCGGGGTTACTGGGCGGCGATGCCGTCGCGGATGGCCTTGGCCGCCGATTCGAGCGCGGTCTTGGGATCATCACCCTTGATGATCGCCGCCTCCGCGACGCCGAACGGGCGCCCAGACCTGGCCCATCGCCGGGATGGCCGGCAGGATGGTGCCGCCTGCTGCGGCGGTCTGGAACTTCGCGATGTTCGGGTCGGTGGCCTTGGCCGCCTCAAGGGACTCGTTCAGCGCCGGGCGCCGCGGCTCGGCCGCGAACAGGGCTGACTGGACCTCAGCGGTGGTCAGGAAGTTCGTGGCGAACTCCTGGGCCAGGGCCTTGTTCTGCCCCTTGCTGGCGAGATAGAAGCCGTTGACGCCGATGAACGGGCCAGCCGCCTCCTTGCCTTCCCAGCCCGGGATCGGGCAGATCTCGTACGGGGTGCCGGACTTCTCGATGTCGGCGACGGCCCACGGTCCGGAGACCAGGAACGGCGCCTTCTTGTCGAAGAACAGCGGGATGGCGTTGGTGTTGTCGATCGACGTCTTGAGTGCCCCGGACCCGGTCTCGCCGATGCCCTTGAGCAGCTCGCCTGCGGCGATCGAGCCTTCGGAGTCGACCGTCACGTTCTCGGGATCGGGATCGCCCTCGGGGGTCAGCCCGAAGAACGAGCCGCCGCCCGACGCGAACAGCGGATAGATGTGATACGCGTCGCCGGCCTGGCCGCTCTGCAGCGACATGACCTCGGTGGCGGTGCCGTCGGCGACGAGTGCCTCGCCGGTCGAGACGAGCGCCTCCATCGTGGCCGGGCAGGCGTCGACCATGTCGGTGTTCATGAACAGGCCGATGTTCTCGACCGAGTACGGGATGCCGTACAGCTGGCCGTCGAAGGTCATGCCCTGGACCGCCAGTGGGTCGAACCCGGAGGTGTCCGACATCTGGATCGGGTCGATCGCGCTGTTGGCGACCAGCTGCCCGACCACGTCATGCGCCCAGACGACGATGTCCGGCGCCGTGCCGGCTTCACTCGCGGTCAGGAAGTTCGGGATGATGTCGGCCGAGATCGCCTCGACCCGCACGGTCACCCCGTTGTCCTCGCCGAACTGCGCGGCGAGCGGCTCCAGGGCGGCAGCGCGCTTGTCGTCCGCCCAGATCACCAGGTCGGCATCGCCTGCGGCGCCACTGGCCGCGGCGGACGGTGCCGCCGATGCGTCGGCGGATGGGGCCGCGGCGGACTCCGCGGCACTCGGGGCGGCGGACGTTCCGCCGCCACCGCTGCAGGCGGCGACGATCAGGGTCAAGTCCCAGGATCGCCGCGACGCTGCGTCGCTTGTCGGTCATCTCTGTATCTCCTCCATCGATGACGTGTCGTTCGACCGGGCCCCGGTGGCACCGATCGCATGGGTCACGAGTTCACTGGCTCAGGACAGGGTCTCGGTCACCTCCTGCTTCGATCGCGTGGCTGGTGCTGCCTCGGATGACGAGGCGCACGTCGAGTCGGCGATGGGCAGACGGGCCGGCGGGATCCGTGGACGGCTCGCGCAGGAGGAGGCGCACGGCCTCCTCGCCCTTCTGGTGGATCGGCTGGTGGATGGTCGTCAGCGGCGGGTCGGTGTAGCGAGCGAGGTCGATGTCGTCGAACCCGACGATCGACAGCTCGGCCGGGACCCGGATGCGCTGCTCCCGTGCCGCATGCAGCGCCCCGATCGCCGTCGCGTCGCTCATCGCCAGCACCGCGGTCGGGCGCAGCCCGTCACCCCACGCGGCATGGAACGCCTGGCGGCCACCCTCGATCGTCGTCGGGGCGATGACGAGGTCCTCGTCGCCGAGGTTGATCCCGGCCCCGCGCAGGACCGTCCGATAGCCGCGCATGCGCGCCGCCCCGACGGCCGCGGTCCGGCCCCCGGAGCCGGCCGGCGGCTCCACACCGAGCACGAGGAAGCGCCGATGGCCCAGCCCGAGCAGGTGTTCGGCGGCCATCCGGCCACCGCCCTCGTTGTCCACGCTGATGCTCGGCTCGTCGTCGGTCTCCGGGGCGTCCACCACGACCAGGCGCATGCCCGACCTTCGGACCCGCGCGACATCCGGATGGCTCGACGACAGGCCGACCGCGATGATCCCGTCGACGCTCGCCCGGTCGACCGCCCGGCCCAGCGATCCATGCAGCGGGGAGATGAACTGGAGCGCGTAGCCCGCCCGCTCGGCCTCCACCGCCACGCCGGCCGCGAACGCCGCGTGGTACGGGTTGTTGAACGTCAGCTCCAGCGATTGCGGTGTGAGGATGCCCAGCGTCCCGGTCCGTCGCTGGGCCAGGGAGCGCGCCACCGGATCGGGCCGGTAGTTCATCGCCGAGGCGATGTCGTGGATGTGGCTGACCGTCTCGGCGCTCAGGCGCGTCGGGGCGTTGAACGCGAACGACACGGCGGTCTTGGACACGCCGGCCGCCTTGGCCACGTCCGCGATGGTCGTCCGCCGCAACGTCGACTGCACGGGTCCTCCGCTCCGGTCCCCGCTACCGACGCGCCACCGACGGGGATGCTGGCTCACCGCGTGAAAAGCGGTTTAGCAAACCGGTTTAGGGACAGTAGCGACGGGTCAGGACGGTGTCAAGACGGTGCCGAGCCGGTCGCGCCCGGGTCACCCAGGCGGAGGACGCGCGCGACCTTCGACGGCACGTCCTCCAGGTCGACCAGGGTCGGCACCTCGGCCCGCGCCAGCTCCTCCAGCCCGCTCTCCGGCAGGTACGCCCGGCCCAGGTCGCCGGTCAGCACCAGCGCCCCCCGGCCGGCCAGCGCCCGCAGCCACGGCCCCATCCGGTCGGCCAGCTCGGACTCGTACCACACGTCGCCGGCCAGGACCACGTCCCAGCCGTCATCGCTCCCGATCGGGTCGGTCTCCTGCAGGGTCAGCGACACGTGGTTGGCCGCTGCGTTCAGCCGGGCCGCCTCGATCGCATACGGCTCGATGTCGACCGCGACCACCTCGGTCGCCCCGGCCAGCGCTGCCGCGATCGCGACCACGCCCCCGCCCGCGCCGATGTCGGCGACCCGTCGATCACGAACCAGCCCGGGGTTGTCCAGCACGTAGCGCGCCAGGACCTGGCCGCCCGCCCAGGGCCACGCCCAGTACGGCGGTGGCACCGGCAGCCGTGGGTCGGCCAGGGCCGCCGCTTCCCACAGCGGCATCGCCTCGCCGCCGACGTGCAGCCGCACCTCCGGCACGAACGGGCACGGCTCGAGGCGGGTGTGCGCCACGATGAACCGGCGACGTGCCTCGGGATCCACGGTCGTTCGCTCCTCCGGTCGGCTCTTCCACGCTTGCGAAGGCTCCCCGGTCCCCTGCAAGTCCGTGTCGTCAGCCGCCGTCGTAGCGTACGCGACGGACGGTCGATGCCGGCCTGCTGCCCCGGACGATCCGCCTAGGGCAGGCGCCCGAACCACACGGCCGACAGGCCGGCGGCGAGGACGACGAGGACGAGGGCTCCGGCGGCGAACCAGGCCGTGACCTCCTGCTGCTCCTCGGTCGAGCCGAGGCGCGACTCGAGGTTGTCGTAGACGGCCCGCAGGTCCTCCGCGGTCGGCGCGTCGAAGGCGGTCGCACCGGTGACCTCGGCGATCTGGGCGAGCGTCTCGGTGTCGGGCGGCACGTCGAGCGTGACCGGCTGGCCGAACTGGTCCTCGACCGTGACCCGGCCGTCGGCCGTGCCCAGGGCGATGGTGTAGATCGGCACGCCGAGCGCAGCGGCGCGCTCCGCGGCATCGAGCGGCTCGGCCTGGCCGACCGAGTTGGCCCCATCCGAGAGGAGGATCGCCGCGACGAGCGGCTCGTCGTCCGGCTGGTCGTCGGCGGTGCCCGGCGAGGCGGCGGGGTCGTCGCTCGCGGCGGGCGTCGTCGCTCGCGGTCGGGGCCGGGTCGGGCGTCGCCGCGGCGGCGTCGGCCGCCTGGATGTCCTCGGCGATGTCGAGGACCTGCATGAGCGCGTCGCCCATGGCCGTCCCGTCGAGCGGCTCGAGGCGATCGATGGCCTGGATGACCTGGTCGCGGTCGTCGGTCGGCTGGACGAGGGTCTGCGGTCGTGAGGCGAACGACACGACGCCGACCCGGATGCCCTCGGGGAGCTGGGCGACGAAGGAGCGCGCCGCGTCCTTGGCGGCATCGAGGCGGGTCGGGGCGACGTCCGTCGCCTTCATCGAGCCGGACACGTCGATGGCGAGCATCACCGTGGCGTCCTCGCGCGGCACGGCCACGACCATCGAGGGTCGGGCGAGGCCGAGGACGAGGAAGGCGACCGCGGTGAGGTACAGCACCGGCGGGAGGTGGCGTCGCCACGAGGGGCGCTTGGGGGCGATGTTGGCAAGCAGGTCCAGGTTCGTGAACCGGACCGCGTAGCGCGAGCGGCGGCGCTGGGCCCACAGGTACAGCCCGATGAGGACCGGCACCAGGAGGAGGCCGAGCAGGAGGAGCGGGGCGAGGAAGGTCATGCGATGCGTCCCGTGCTATCGAGCCCGCGCGCCATCGAGGCGAGCCACGAGCCCTGGGTGGAGAGTCGGAGATGGCGGATGCCGAGCCGCTGGAACTCGGCGGCGACGGCGGCGCGCTCGTCGCGCGCCCCGGACTCGAACGCGTCGCGCAGCCGCCGGTCGGCGGTGTCGACGCGCATGCGTCCGACCCGTCTCCGGATCGATCAGGGTCAGCTCGCCGATGTCGACGAGGGTCTCCTCGCGCGGGTCGGTCACCTCGATCGCGAGGACCGTGTGCCGAGCGACGACGTCGGTCAGCGCGCGGCGCCAATCGAGCGGTCCGCGGAAGTCGGAGACGATGGTCACGAGGCCGGCCGTCGTGCGCGAGGCAGCGACGGTCCGCAGCGCGTCGGCGATCGACGACTGCGCTCGCGCCTTCCTCGGCCGGTTCGTCGGCGAGCGTCCGGAGCAGGCCGAGCATGCCGTTCCGACCACCGGCGGGCGGCCGGACGACCGCGCGAGCGCCCGGACCGCCGAAGGCGACCACGCCGAGCCGATCGGAGCGGCGGGCGACGAAGCGGCCGATGACGAGGGCGGCGCCCTCGGCCACGTCCGCCTTGCGCCGGTCGGCGGTGCCGAAGTGCATCGACGCGGAGCGGTCGACGAGCAGCCAGGCCGTCAGCTGGCGGTCGGGCACGTCCTCGCGGACCTGCGGGATGCCGCTGCGCGCGGTGGCCTTCCAGTCGATGCGCCGGACGTCGTCGCCCGGCTCGTACGGCCGGATGCGGTCGAGCTCCAGGCCGGCGCCAAGGCCCAGCCCGCGGTGGTCGCCGACGAGGCGAGCCCCCGAGCGTCGGGTCAGGGCGATCTCCAGCCGGCGGACGAGGTCCTCGGCGATCGGGCCCGGACCGGGTCGTGCGGCGCTGCGCTCCCGCCCGGCGAGCCGGGCGAGGTCGCCGCCGCGCGTCGGGTCGAGGGTCATGCCGTGGCCGCGCCCTGGTTGGCGAGGTCGAGCTGCGGGGCCGGCACGAGGCTCAGGACCCGCTGGATGACGCTGTCCGGCGTGATGCCGTCGGTCAGGGCGGCGTAGCGACAGGACGAGGCGGTGGCGCAGGACGTCCGGGGCCAGCTCGGCGACATCCGACGGCAGGACGTAGCGCCGGCCGCGCAGGACGGCCAGGGCGCGGGCGCCATGGACGAGGTTGATCGAGCCGCGCGGGCTGGCGCCGTAGGCGACGTAGCCCTCGAGCTCCGGGGCGCCCCAGTAGGTGAGCTTGCGGGTCGCCTCGACCAGGCCGACGGCGTAGCTGATGATCCGCGGGTCGACGTAGATGTCGTCGACGCGGCGCTGCAGCGCGGCCAGCCCCTCGGCGTCGAGGACCTCGCGCGGCGGCAGCCCCGGTCGCAGCGAGCGGGCGACGATCTGCGCCTCCTCGGACGGATCCGGGTAGCCGACGACGATCTTGAGCATGAACCGGTCGACCTGGGCCTCCGGCAGCGGGTAGGTGCCCTCCGCCTCGATCGGGTTCTCGGTGGCCAGGACGATGAACGGCTCGGGGACCTTGTGGGTCGTCGCCGCCGATCGTGACCTGGTGCTCCTGCATGACCTCGAGCAGGGCGGACTGGACCTTGGCCGGGGCGCGGTTGATCTCGTCGGCCAGCAGGAAGTTGGCGAAGACCGGGCCGAGCTCCGTCTCGAACGAGCCGTCGGACGGACGGTAGATGCGCGTGCCGACGAGGTCGGACGGCATGAGGTCCGGGGTGAACTGGATGCGCTTGAAGCTGCCACCCAGGACATCGGCAAGGGTCTTGATGGTCAGCGTCTTGGCCAGGCCGGGCACGCCCTCGAGCAGGATGTGACCGCCGGACAGGAGGCCGACGAGGATCCGCTCGAGCATCTGGTCCTGGCCGACGATGACGCGTCGGACCTCGAACAGGATGGACTCGGACACGGCGCGCGCATCGGCCAGATCGGGCAGGGCGCGCAGGTCGGACGTGGGCGTAGACGTGGTCTCGGTCATGGGTGGCGACTCGTGCTGCGGGCCGGGCGGAGTGGGGGATGCCCGTGCGTGGCGACAACCATGCCCAACGTTCATGAGGGTTCGGTGAGAGCGAAGGTCAAGGAATCGCAATCCTTCGCTGCCGCAGCGGTTGACGCGCCCCCGCCCCCAGCCCACCATCGAGCCCCGTCCACCGTTCGATCGAGGACCCACCGATGGCCACCGTCACCCCCGACCGCGACCTCGACCTGCGCACCCGCCTGTTCATCGACGGCCGCTTCGTCGACGCCGCCGCCGGCGGGCGCTTCACGACCGAGAACCCGGCCACCGGCCAGCCACTCGCCGACGTCGCCGAGGGTGACGCCGCCGACGTCGACACCGCCGTCCGCGCGGCGCGCGCGGCCGTCGAGCACGGTCCGTGGGCGAGCCTGGCCCCGGCCGAGCGCAAGCGCGTCCTGCTGGCGGTCGCCGACGCCATCGATGCCAACACCGAGGAGCTGGCTCGCATCGAGAGCCTGGACGCGGGCAAGCCGATCGAGGACTGCCGGACGATCGACATCCCCGAGACGGCCAACACGATCCGCTGGCACGCCGAGGCCATCGACAAGCGCAACGACGACGTGAGCCCGACCGGCCGGGACGCCCTGGCGATGGTCGTGCGCGAGCCGGTCGGGGTGGTCGGCGCGGTCATCCCATGGAACTACCCGGCGCTCATGGCGGCCTGGAAGCTCGGCCCGGCGCTGGCCACCGGCAACGCGGTCGTCATCAAGCCCGCCAGCTATACCGCCCTGAGCCTGCTGCGCATCGCCGAGCTGGCGACCGAGGCGGGGCTCCCGCCGGGCGTGCTCAATGTCGTCACCGGCGGCGGTGCCACCGCCGGCCAGGCCATCGGCCGACACCCGGACATCGATGCCGTCGCCTTCACCGGCTCGACCGAGGTCGGCCGCGATTTCCTGCACTACGCGGCCGAGTCGAACCTCAAGCGGGTCATGCTCGAGCTCGGCGGGAAGTCGCCGCAGGTCGTGATGCAGGACGTCAGCGACCTCGACAACCTCGTCGCCAACGCGGCCAACGCGATCTTCTGGAACATGGGCGAGAACTGCTCGGCCGGCTCGCGGATGGTCGTCCACGAGTCACGGCGCGACGAGGTCCTCGACCGGCTCGTCGCCCATGTCGAGCGGGAATGGGTCGTCGGCGACCCGATGGACCCGGCGACGCGCATCGGGGCGCTCATCTCGAAGGGCCACATGGAGCGCGTGCTCGACTACGTCGCGACCGGCCGCGCCGAGGGCGCTCGGGTGGCGACCGGCGGCCAGCGCGTCCGCGAGGACTCCGGCGGCTGGTTCGTCCAGCCGACGATCTTCGACGGCACGACCAACGACATGCGCATCGCCCGCGAGGAGATCTTCGGCCCGGTCCTGTCAGTCATGACCTTCCGCACCGAGGCAGAGGCGATCGCCATCGCCAATGACACGCCGTACGGGCTGGGCGCCTCCCTGTACACGGACGACCTGCACGTGGCCCATCGCGTGTCGCGTGCGCTCAAGGCCGGCACCGTCGGGGTGAACTGCTACTCCGAGGGCGACATGACGACGCCGTTCGGCGGCTACAAGCAGTCCGGATTCGGTGGCCACGACAAGTCGCTCCAGGCGCACGACCAGTACACCGAGACGAAGACGATCTGGATCCAGCTCCGGACGGAGCCGGACGCCGATCGATGACGGTCCGCCAGGTGCGGGTGGTGGTCACGGTCGAGGACGACGACCGGGCGGTCGGCTGAGGCCGCTCAGCGGCCAGTGGCGACGTCCCGAGGTTCGAAGACGACGACCGCCGTCCCGTTCGGTCGGCGAGTGGCGAACCCGTCGAGGCTCCCGTAACCGCTGCCGCGTGCCAGCTCGGCCCACAGCCGGTCGCGCTCGTCGCCCTCGGCCGTGCGGGCGTGCACGGGTCGCGCGCCGTCCTTGAGGTCGACCACCGCGTCGGGCCGGTCGAGCAGGTTGAGCCACCAGGCGGGCTCGGGGGCTGCCCAGCCGTTCATCGCGAGGGTCACGAGGTTGGGCCCGTCCTCGATGTAGCCAAGGATCGCGATGCGCTCCTTGCCGGACTTCCGGCCGATCGTCCGCAGGCGCAGGTAGCCGAAATGGCCGTCCTCGTTCGGAGGGGCGAGCCCGCGGCGGCCGCCGGTGACCCGGTGGATCGTCCGATGCCCGACCCACGCGGTCCGGATGACCCAGCGCGGTGGGAGTCGACTCGGGGCTGTCTGTGCGTCCGTCACGGTGGCTCCTCCTGGTCGAATCTACGCCGTAGGTCTACGGTGTAGGGCATCCTAGACCTACGCTGTAGGTTCGTCAACCCCGAAGGCTGTACGATGCCGCCATGGCTCGACGACCGGCGACCGGCCCCCCGCGTGCGACGACGCGTCCACCGCTGACCCGCGAGGCGATCGTCGGCGTGGCGGTCGAGCTCGCCGACAGCGACGGTCTGGAGGCCGTGAGCATGCGTCGCCTGGGGCAGCGGCTCGGCGTCGACCCCATGTCGCTGTACAACCACGTGGGCGACAAGGACGACCTCCTCGACGCCATGGCCGATGCGGTGGTCGCCACCATCGAGCCGCGGACCGACGCCGCCGCCTGGCCGTCCGCCCTCCGCGCGCAGATCATGGCGGCCCGCGCCACGATGCTCCGCCATCCCTGGGCGGCGACCGTCGTGGCCCGCCCACGCGATCCGGGTCCGGCGACCCTGGGCTACATGGAGCGGCTCATGGCGATCCTTCGCGATGGCGGCGTCTCGCTCGACCTCACCCATCACGCCGTGCATGTGCTCGGCAGTCGCGTCCTGGGTTTCAGCCAGGACCTGTTCGAGGACAAGTCGGCAGAGCGCCCGGATCCGGCCGCCGCCGCGGCGATGGCGGCCCAGTTCGCGGCGGGCTACCCGCGCGTCGCCGAGATGGCGCTCGCGGTCAGCCATGACGGTGGTCTCGGCGGTTGCGACGACGACGTGGAGTTCGCCTTCGCCCTCGACCTGATCATCGACGGCCTGGAGCGGCGACGGGCGACTGACGCCGGCGCCTGACGCCGGGGCCCGGCGCCGGGGGACTGATCGGAGGCCGGCTCAGCCGGGCGTCACCGCGGGGCCGGCGGCGGCCATCTCGAGTGCCTGCGCGAAGACCTCCGCAGGCTGCGCGCCGGACACGCCGACGGCGCGATCGAAGACGAAGAACGGGACACCCGTCAGCCCGAGCGCGACGCCGGTCCTGATGTCGTCCTCGACCTCGGCGGTGAAGGCATCGCTCGCCAGGACCGCCTCGACGTCCGCCGCCGGCACGCCGACCTCGCCGGCCAGCCGGACGAGCGTCGCCGGCTCGTCGAGGACCTCCCCCTCGACCAGCTGGGCACGCAGGAACCGCTCCTGGATCGCATCGCCGAACCCCTGGCTCGCAGCCAGGTGCGCGACCCGATGCGCATCGAACGTGTTCACGACCGTGTACCGGTCGAAGTCATAGGCGAGGCCCTCTGCCGCGGCCAGGGCCGTGACCCGCTCGTCCATGACCTTGACGTCGGCGAGCGAGCGCCTCGTCTTCTCCGCCAGGTACTCGTCATGGCGACGGCGCAGCCCGCGTGGATGGTCGGGGTTGAGCTGGAAGCTGCGCCACACGACCTCGACCGGCACGGGCACGTCGGTCGCCGCCAGCGCATGCTCGAACCGTCGCTTCCCGATGTAGCACCACGGGCAGACGACGTCGGACCAGATCTCCACCTTCATCGCGCCAGGTCCGATGGGGCGCACGCGTCGTCGATGCACACGACATCGGCATCGCCGGCCAGGATCAGCAGGGGCGCGGTCGAGACTTCGGGCTCCGCGGGGTCGATGGCTGGCGCCCCGACCGGCGGGTCGCGGTTCTCGGGTCCTTGTTCGTTGCTCACGCAACGGACTGTACCACCGCCCGCAGGCTCGCCGGATACCTGCCTTGACTTATATAAGTCGCACCTTCTATAATCCGGCTCATGCACGCGTTCGATGTCCTCGGCGACCCCGTCCGACGCCGCGTCCTCGAGCTCCTCGCCGACGGCGAGCTGAGCTCCGGGGCGATCACGGCGGTCGTCCAGGCGGAGTTCGGGATCTCGCAGCCGGCCGTGTCGCAGCACCTCCGGGTCCTGCGGGACAGCGGCTTCGCGAGGGTCCGGCCCGAGGGCGCCCGCCGGCTGTACGCGGTCCAGGCGGAGCCATTCCGCGAGCTCGACGACTGGATCGAGCACTTCCGCCCGTTCTGGGAGCAGCGGCTCGATTCGCTCGCGACAGAACTGGCGCGGGGCAAGCGCGAGCGCCGGCTGCAGCACGCCGCCACCGAATCCGAAAGGAGCACTGACCCGATGATCGACATCGTCAAGGAGATCGACGCCACGAAGCGCGAGGTCGGGGAGGCATCGACGCCGACCGGCCCCGGCCACGTCGTCCGGCTGCAGCGTGACTACGCCGCCCCGATCGAGGACGTCTGGGATGCCTTCACGGACCCGGACCGGATCGGTCGCTGGTTCCTGCCGATCAGCGGTGACTATCGGCTCGGCGGTCGGTACCAGTTCGAGGGCAACGCCGGCGGCGAGATCGTGGCGTGCGAGCGACCGAATCGCCTGCAGGTGACGTGGGCCTACGGCGAGGAGATCACCGAGGCGAATACCTCGGTCGTCGAGGTGCGCCTCTCGAGCATCGGCGACGCCTCCACGCGACTCGACTTCGCGCACACCGCTGCTGTCCCCGACGAGATGTGGGACGAGTACGGGCCGGGCGCCGTGGGCGTCGGCTGGGACGGCGGCATGCTGGGTCTGGCCCTCCATCTGCAGGGCGGATCCATCGGCGACTCGATGGCCTGGCAGATGTCCGACGAAGGGCGCGACTTCTACACCCGTTGCGCCCGGGCGTGGGGCGACGCGAGCCTCGCGGCCGGTGCGGATCCGGCGACGGTCGAGCGCAACATCGCCAGCACGACGACGTTCTACGCGCCACCGCCGGAGGCGAGCTAGCGGCTGGCGCACGCCGATCACGGGGTGGTAGAGTGAGCGGGTCGTCCATGTTCTGATAGATTTGAGTAGGTTTTGGGCCGTCCGACGTCCCGTGATCCCGACTGGGTCGGGCTCGCCGAAGCCAGTCGCATGCTCGGTGTCTCGCCCGCCACCCTCCGCCGCTGGAGCGATGCCGGCCGGCTGAAGGTCTTCACGACCCCGGGCGGCCATCGCCGGTTCTCTCGCGAGTCACTGGAGCGCCTCCTGCCCGCGGACCGATCGCGGCGTCCATCGATCGGTGGGGGAGGGCTGACCCCGAGCCGCATCGCGCAGAGCTATCGACGCGCCAGTCGCGACGTCGCGCCGGACCTGCCCTGGGTCCTCACCCTGACCGATGAGCAGCGGGTGCTGTTCCGCGAGCGCGGCCACGTCCTTGCCGCGAGCCTCCTGCAGTACCTCGATGCCACGCGACCGGATGCCGCGGCGCATCACCTCAGCGAGGCGACCGGCTCCGCGACCGAGTACGGGACCGTCGCGGCCGGGCTCGGCCTGTCGCTGAGTCAGACCGTCGAGGGCTTCCTGCGCTTCCGGGCGCCGTTCCACCACGAGCTCGCCGTGGCCGCCCGTCGGCGTGGTTTCGACACCGCCGAGACGACGGACCTGCTCGAGTCCGCGGAACGGGTCATGGATCGGCTGCTCGTCGCCACGATGACCGGGCATGGCCAGGTGGCGGACCGCGCCGGTCGCGGCCGCAGCGCCCGGTGACCGACCGGATCATCGCCATCGGCTCCCGGGGCAGTGCACTGGCGCTGATCCAGGCGGGTCTCGTGCGCGATGCGCTGACTCGGGCCGGCCGTCCCAACCGGATCGTCGTCATCGAGACCGAGGGCGATCGCCGCGCTCCGGACACGGCCTGGGGCGAGGGGGCCTTCGTCGGTGCGATCGAGGGGGCGCTGCTCGACGGCCGCATCGATGTCGCGGTCCACAGCGCGAAGGACGTCCCGACGGACGAGGATCCCCGGCTGTGGATCGCCGCCTACCTGTCCAGGGCGGATCCGCGTGACGCCCTCGTCGTCCGTCGGGACGCGACCCATCGACGTCTGGACGACCTGCCCCCAGGGACCCGCATCGGGACCGACAGCCCGCGTCGGACGGGCTTCCTGCTCGCCCGTCGACCGGACCTGCTCGTCCACCCGCTGCATGGCAACGTCGACACGCGCCTGGGTCGACTCGACGCCGGCGCGACCGACGCGCTCGTGCTGGCATGCGCCGGGCTGGATCGCCTGGGCTGCGGCGATCGGATCGCCGAGCGCCTCTCGCCGGAGGTGGTGCCGCCGGCGCCCGGCCAGGGCGCGATCGCCGTCCAGGTCCGTGCCGACGACCGGACCCTGCACGACCTCGTCGGCGCGATCGACGACCGATCGACCCGGCAGGCGGTCGAGGCCGAACGCGCGTTCCTGGTCGCGACCGGTGGTGGCTGCCGGGCGCCGGTCGGCGCCCTCGCCACGATCGCCGGCGACACGCTCGACCTGCTCGTCGGTCGGGCCGATCCCGACGGCGGCGATGCGCTGGTCGTGCGGCGTTCCGCGCCGGTCGGCGCGCGAGCGGACCTCGGTCGGGAGCTGGCCGACGAGCTGCGCCGGCCCGGGCCGGCGCGTGTCCTCGTGACCAGGGCGGCCGAGCAGGCCGATGGCCTCCTGTCCGCACTCCGCACCGCCGGTCTCGAGCCCGTGCTGGTCCCGACGATCGAGGTCGAGCTCGAGCCGGCCGGCGGAGCGCTCGACGAAGCGGCCCGCGACATCGGCCGCTACGCCTGGGTCGTCCTCACCAGCGCGAACGGGGCGCAGGCGCTCCTTCGCGCCGCCGAGCGGGTGTTCGTGCCATTCGAGGCGACCCGCTTCGCGGCGATCGGGCCGGCGACGCGGGACGTCCTGGCGCGCGAAGGGCTGGATGTCGCGTTCGTCGCCGCGCCGTGCCGACGCGGCGACCGTCGCGCCGAGGTCCCGGTCGGACCGGGCGAGCGGTGCTCGTCGTTCGGGGCGACCAGGCCGCCCACGACGTCGCGGCCACCCTCCGGACCCGGGGAGCCGTCGTCGACGCCGTCGTCGCCTACCGGACCTGCGAAGCACCGGCACGGTCCGGCGCCTTGCTCCGCTCCGCGGTCGATGGCTACCTCGCCGCCACCGTGTTCACCAGCGGGTCCACGATCCGCGGACTGCTCACCCTCGGCGAGCGGGAGGCCGTCGACGTGCGGTCGATCCCGGCCGTGTGTCTTGGCCCCGAGACGGCCGCGCTGGCGACGGCAGCCGGGTTCCGCGTCCTCGCCGTCTCGCCAACCCCCGACCCATCGGCGCTCGCCGCAGCCACGGCCGACGCCCTCGCACGACCGCTCCAGGAGGCACGATGACCCTCGATCTCGACGCGCCGCCGAGTCCCGCGACGAACCGCACGATCCCCCGCGGTCGACCCCGTCGACTGCGGCGGACGGCCGCGCTCCGGGCACTCGTCCGCGAGACCCGGCTCCATCCCTCGATGCTCGTCGCGCCATTGTTCGTGTGCCCCGGGTACAGGCCTCCGCGAACCGGTCGCCTCGATGCCCGGCGTCGCGCGCGTGTCGCCGGATGTCGCCGCGGACGAGGCGGCTCGCCTGGCGGATCTTGGTGTCGGTGGCGTGATCCTGTTCGGGCTGCCGGCCACCAAGGATGCCGATGGCACGGAGGCCTCCGCCGACGACGGGATCGTCCAGGACGCCCTGCGGCGCATCCGCAGCCTGGAGCTGCCGCTCGCGACGATCGCCGACACCTGCCTGTGCGAGTACACCGACCACGGCCACTGCGGTCGCCTCGCGGCCGACGGCTCGGTCGACAACGATGCGACGCTGCATCCGCCTCGCCGACAGCGCGGTCAGCCAGGCCCGCGCCGGCGCCGACATCGTCGCCCCCAGCGCGATGATGGACGGCCAGGTCGCCGCGATCCGTGCGGCGCTCGACGCCGCCGGCTTCGCCGAGACGGCGATCATGGCCTACGCCGCGAAGCACGCCTCCGCCTTCTACGGCCCGTTCCGTGATGCCGCCGACAGCGCGCCCGCGTTCGGGGACCGGCGCGGCTACCAGATGGATCCGGCCAACGGCCGTGAAGCGCTGCGCGAGATGACGCTCGACGTCGACGAGGGCGCCGACATCCTGCTCGTCAAGCCGGCCCTGCCCGCACTCGACCTCGTCGCCGCAGCCCGAGCAGGTTCGACCTGCCCATCGCGGCATACCAGGTGTCCGGCGAGTTCGCGATGATCGCCGCCGCGGCGCAGCGAGGCTGGCTGGACGGACGCCGGGCGATGACCGAGGCGGTCACGGCGATCGTGCGGGCCGGCGCCGACATCGTCATCACCTACGCGGCCGCGGATCTCGCGACCTGGATCCGGGACGAGCGATGACGACCGACCCGCAGACCTACATCCAGGCGCTCGCGCTCGGGCTCGATCCGGCGTGGCGTCGGCGGTCGGACGAAGAACGTCTCGACGATGGCCGGCAGTTCCGTGCCGCAGCCGACGCGAGCGACGAGCACGGCGTGCGCAGCCTCGCCTACTCGTCGGTCGGCCTCGAGCCGGGGGTCGACGTCCTGCTGTGGCGGATGGCCGAGACGGTCGACGCGCTCGAGGCGAGCGCCGCGGCCCTGCTCCGCGCCGGGCTGGGCCGGTGGTGCACCGTGACGCACTCGCTCCTCGGCCGGATCGGGCCGTCGCAGTACGTGCGCAAGCCGACCGACCAGGAGCAGTCGCTGTTCGCCGGCGATCGCTCGCGCTACCTCGTCGTCTATCCATTCACGAAGTCGACCGACTGGTACCTCCTGTCGCAGGAATCCCGGCAGGGCGTGATGAACGAGCACATGCGGGTCGGCCACCGGTACCCGACGATCCGGCAGGCCCTTGCCTACTCGTTCGGCCTCGACTCGCAGGACTTCGTCGTCGCCTACGAGACCGACGATCTCGTCGCGTTCGGCGACCTCGTCCGGGCGCTGCGCTCGACCGAGAGCCGACGCTCGACGGTCAGCGACACGCCGATCCTGCTCGGGATCCACCGGCCGGTCGAGGAGATCCTCGGCCTGCTGGGGGCGGCCTGATGCGCGATCGGTTCGTGCGCGCGTGCCGGCGCGAGCCCGTCGACGCGACCCCGGTCTGGTTCATGCGCCAGGCCGGTCGATCGTTCGCCGCCTACCGCTCGCTGCGCGAGCGCTACGGCATCCTCGAACTCGCCAAGACGCCGGAGCTGTGCGCCGAGGTGACCCTCATGCCCGTCCGTGAGCTTGGCGTCGACGCGGCCGTCCTGTTCGCCGACATCATGTTGCCGCTCGAGCCGATGGGCGTCGGCCTGCGCATCGAGCCGGAGATCGGCCCGATCATCGACCGGCCGATCCGGTCCGCAGCCGACGTCGCGGCGCTCCAGCCGTTCGAGGCTGGCGACGTGTCGTTCACGCTCGACGCGATCCGGCTGGTCCGTCGGGAGCTCGGCGGCTCGGCCGGCGTCATCGGGTTCTCCGGGGCGCCGTTCACGCTTGCCTGTTACCTCATCGAGGGTCGCCCATCGCGCGACTTCGCCACGGCCAAGGCGTTCATGTACCGCGAGCCCGAGGCCTGGCACGCGCTGATGGATCGCCTGTCCACGATGGTCGTGACCTACCTCCGCGCCCAGGTCGATGCCGGCGCCGACGTCGTCCAGCTGTTCGACAGCTGGGTCGGTGGCCTTGGTCCGTCCGACTACGTGGCGTTCGTCCAGCCACACGTGCGACGCATCTTCGGTGCGCTGGAAGACGTGTCGACGATCCACTTCGGGACCGGGACGGCGGCCATCCTCGAGCTCATGGCCGATGCCGGCGGCGATGTCATCGGCCTCGACCATCGGGTGTCGCTCGCCGACGGCTGGCGGCGGATCGGCCACGATCGAGGGGTCCAGGGCAACCTGGACTCGGCTCGACTGCTCGCGGGCTGGGAGGCGACCCGGTCCGGTGCCGACGCCGTGCTCCGCGAGGCCGCCGGGCGACCCGGTCACGTGTTCAACCTCGGCCACGGGGTCCTTCCTGCGACCGACACGGACCTCCTGCGACGGCTCGTCGAGCACGTCCACGAGACGACGGCGCGGACCGAGGCACCCGTCGAGGTGGTCGCATGACCGGACACGAGCGGGTCGGGGTCCTGCTCATGACCTACGGCTCGCCGGCGACGGTGGCGCGCCTCGACGTCCACGACTACCTCGCCCGGGTTCGCGGCGGACGGGAGCCCGACCCGGATCTCGTCGATGAGTTCACCCGCCGGTACCAGGTCATCGGTGGCTCACCGCTCATCGGGATCACCCGCGCGCAGGCCGCGGCGCTCGCGGCGTGCACCGGCTTGTCGGTCGAGGTCGGGATGCGCTTCTCGGAGCCATCCGTCGAGGCTGGCCTGCGAGCGCTCGCAGCCGACGGCGTGACGGCGGTCGTCGCGATCATCCTGTCGCCCCAGTACTCGCCGCTGCTGATGCGGGGCTATGCGCAGGCGATCGATGCGGCGCGCGAGGCCATGGGTCGGCGGTGCGCCCGAGGTCAGCGTGGCCGGCGCCTGGCACGGGGAGCCATCGTTCATCGCGGCCCTGGCCGGGCGGATCCGGGAGGCGCTCGAGCGGCTCGGGTCGGAGGAGCGAAACACGACGCACGTCCTGTTGACCGCACACAGCCTGCCGCGGCGCGTCGCCGACCAGGAACCCGACTATCTCGCCCAGCTGCGGACGACCGCGGAGGCCGTCGCGGTCGCGGCGGGGCTGGACGCCTCGGCGTGGACCTTCTGCTGGCAGAGCGCGGGCCACGAGCCCGGGGAGTGGATGACCCCGGACTTCGCCGACCTGATGCCCGTGATCGCCGCTGCCGGCGGCCGGTCCGTGCTCGTGGCTCCGGTCCAGTTCCTGGCCGACCACCTCGAGGTCCTCTACGACATCGACGTCGGGGCACGCGAGCAGGCCGAGCCCTGCGGCCTGCACTTCGAGCGCATCGAGTCGCTGAACACGGACCCGCGGCTGATCGAGGCGATGGCCAGCGTCGTCGAGGGCACGCTCGCCCGCTGACCCGCGTTTGGTCGCGTCCCCGGGTGCAACAGGTCCGTGACGGGGCCCGATTACCGTTGCGTGTCCGGGGCAAGCGCGACCGAGGGAGTCCGTGGACCAGCGCGAGCTCGTCGAGCGAGCCGCTCGAGGCGATCACGATGCGTTCGCCTTGCTCGTCGGCGCGTCCATCGCCCGGCTGGAAGCCGTCTCCCGCCTCATCCTCCGGGACCAGGAGCTCGCGCGGGACGCCGTCCAGGATGCCTACATCCGCGCCTGGCGCGACCTGCCGGGCCTGCGCGATCCCGATCGGTTCGATGCCTGGCTCCATCGGCTGACCGTGAACAGCAGCCTCGATGCCATGCGCCGACGCCGACGCCGACCGATCGAGGTCGAGCTGTCGCCGCTCCTCCCACCGACCGTCGCCGACCAGAGCAGCAGCGTCGTCGACCGGGACCAGCTCGAGCGGGCCTTCCGCCATCTCCGGGCGGACATGCGGGCCGTGCTCGTCCTGCACTACTACCTCGGCCTGTCCGCCTCCGCGGTGGCCGAGACGCTCGATATCCCGACGGGCACCGCCCAGTCGCGCCTGCACCGGGCGATGGCCGAACTCCGTGCCGCCGTCGCGGCCGATGAGCGGCTCCCGCTGGATCCCCGGCCGGTCACCGCATGAACCGACCGGACGCCCTCGAGCGCCAGCTCACTGACTGGTTCGCGGAAGCCGCGTCGCCGCGTGTCCCCGACTACACGGAGGACATCGTCCGGGCCGCCGTCGGCACCCGGCAGCGGCCGCGCTGGAGCTTCTCCGATCGGTGGCTCCCACGTGGCATCGTCACGGTCGCCCGCGTCAGCACGCGGCCACTCCGATGGCGAACGGTCGGTCTGTTTGCGGCGCTCGCCCTGTCGGTCGCGGCCCTGGCCGGATCCTTCGTCGGGAGCATCTCACGCTTCCCGCCGCCGTTCGGTCCCGCCGCCAACGGCCTCGTCGCGTACGCCGACCAGGGGGACATCCTCGTGGTCGATCCGTCCACCGGTGAGCGGATGCCGATCACCAGCGACGCATCGGTCGACCTGGAGCCGCGCTGGTCCCTCGATGGGACCCGGATCGCGTTCCTGCGGGCCTCGGGGACCGGGTACCTGCTTGCCATCGTCGATCACGACCGACCGACCCACCTGGTGACCTCGGCTGCCGTCCTCGATATCGACACCGACGGCATCGAGTGGTCACCGGACGGTCGCTCGATCATGTTCGCGGGCGCGCCCCAGGGTGCCGGTCTGGGCGGCCTCCACGTCATGGACACCACGTCGGGCGTCGTCACGAGGGTGGCCGTCGACTTCGGCGGCGAAGCCCACTGGCGTCCTGCGGATGGGCGTCAGCTGATGTTCGTGGACGAGACGGGTACCGGTCCGATCCTGCGGCTCCTCACGCTCGACGACTTGACCGCGACCGACATCGCCAGACCAGCCACGCCTGCCGGATTCATCAGGCCGACCGGCTGGACGCCGGACGGACGCCGCGCCGTGTACATGACGATGGAGCCCGACGGCCCGGCAGTCACCCACGTGCTGGACCTGGAGACCGGCGACGAGGTTCGCATCGACGCGGCCTTCGCCCACGTCTCGAACGACGGCAGTCGGGTGGTCGGGCTCGACCCGCAGGGCTGGATGTGCGTCGCGCCGACGACGGGCGGGGAGTGCCAGAGGATCGGGACTCCAGACCTGGCGTACGCGGGGACGACCCGTGCCAGCGTGCAGTGGGCACCGGACGACCGGTGGGTCCTCGTGGATCCGGGGTCGGGTGACGGCGCCGTGATGCTTGACCCGGACGGGATGACCCTGGAGCAGCCGGCGTGGCGCACATCCGGGGGAGCATCCTGGCAGCGCCTCGCACCCTGAGCTGCCTGCCGAGCCCCGCGTCCCCAGATCGACGGCCAGGTATCGGGCCGACGAGGATGCAACCCTTCTGCACGGCGCCGACCCGACGGATCGGCGCACCGTAGCCCGGCCGTCTGGTACGACGGTGCCAGAGCCGTGAAGGAGCACCGGATGGACCAGAAGAACCTCGCCGACCTGTACAGCCTCGACCCGATCCCGTGGTCACGAGCACTCGCGGCGCTCGAGGCCGCCGACGCACAGCAGCAGACGCCGTTCCTGGCGACGACGCGCCCCGATGGCCGGCCGCACGTCGCGGGGGTCGGCGCGCTGTGGGACGAGGGCAAGGTCTACTTCGTCAGCGGCGCCGGGACGCGCAAGAGCCGGAACCTGGCCGAGAACCCGGACTGCGTGATCGCGATGTCGCTCAAGGGCATCGACATCGAGATCGAGGGCACGGCCGTGAAGGTGTCCGATGACGGGACGCTCCACCGGTTGGCGAAGCGGTACGGCGACCAGGGCTGGCCGGCGACGGTCAAGGATGGTGCGTTCACCCACGAGTACAGCGCCCCGAGCGCCGGTCCGCCGCCGTGGGACCTCTACGAGGTCGCGCCGAGGACGGTCTTCGCGGTGCTCAGCGAGGAGCCGGGCGGCGCCACGCGCTGGCGGTTCTAGCGCTGCTCGACGATCCGGTCAGGCGGCCGCCGCAGGGGCTTGGTCGTCCTCGGTGGCTTCGCTCCGGGCCGACAGGTACCGGTCGGAGAGGCGGTGATACGGCCGGGACCGTAGGGCGGCAACCGTCACGAGCAGGCCGATGATGCCGACGACGATGAAGATCAATGCCATCCCTCGCGCCGGGCCGGTGCCGAACCACGGCCCGATAAGCCCGGCGAGCGCGCCGTCGGTCATCGATGGGAGGATCCAGAACTGCGCGATCGGGCCGATCAGGAACGCCGTGACCGGCGCGGCCGCGGTCTCGAGACTCTGGGCGAACCCGAAGACGCGCCCCTGTGCGCTGAACGGCACGACCTTCTGGATGACCGTTTGCTCCGACGCCTCGGCCACCGGGGCGAGCACCAGGTAGATGAAGAAGCCGAGCGCGAGCGGCAGGATCTCTGACCGGATCGGGAAGCCGATCGTCACGACCCACATGACGACGTTGGCGAGGAGCAGGGTCCGGACCGGGTTGGCACCCAGGCCACGTCGGGCTACCGCGATCCCGCCAACGATGAACCCGAGACTGGTGAACGCGATGAGGATGCCCCACGCCTCGACCGACATGAGCGTCAGCCCATACGGGTCCATCAGCGCCATGAACACCCCGCCCAGGAAGTTGTTGAACGTCGAGAACAACAACAGGCCGAGCAACCCCGGGATGATGCGGACCTCGCGGATCGCCCCACGCACATCGATGACGCGAGCGCTGTCCTCGCTCGGCTCGGGGGCGTCCTCGTCGATCCGGATCGTCAGCAGGTGCAGCCCCGCGATCGCGGTGATGACGATCGCGATGAGCACGCACGCGCCCATCCCGAGCAGGCCGATGGCGAGACCGCTGAACACGGAGGTCAGGGCGAACGACACGCCGTTGGCGGTGCCGACCAGCCCGTTGGCGCGGTCGCGCTCGTCCTCGGGGACCAGGAGGGTGACCGTCGTCGACAGCGCGACGGACCGGAGATTGCCGGCGATCGCTCCCAACAACACCAGCGTGATGAACGCCCAGAACGCGATGTCGCCGAGGTCGCGGAGAGCCGAGCCCGGCGCGACGAGGAAGACCACCCCGGCCAGGGAGAAGGCCACGAGCGACAACGCGCTCGACAACAGCATCGATGTCCGCCGTCGATGCCGGTCCACGAAGGTCCCGAAGACCATCGCCGACGCCGCCACCAGCAGCATGTAGCCGCCGCCGATGATCGCCGTCGCGAGGACCGACAGGGTCTCGAGGTAGACCCAGAACGTCAGGGCGAACCACAGGAAGTTGTTGGTGACGCTGGCCACCAGCGTGTTGGCGACCAGCAGGTGGAAGGTCCGCATCAGGGTTCGCTACCGGGGATCCGGGCTCGATCGCTGCTGTGCCAGCTGGATGGGATCGCCGTGTGGCAGGTCGTGGCTACGAGGGTCGCCTGGGGAGATCGGAACATCGGTCAACCGTACGGACCGGGACCCGGGCCGGTCAACCGGCCCTGCCGAGCGGCGGCCTTGCATCCCACCGCCACTTGGTGGGCGAACGGGCCGGCGCACCAGATCATCCCCGATCCTCGGAGGTCGCCATCCCGCGATCGACGAGGTAGGAATCGCGGTCATCGCCGAGGAGGAACCGCGGGCCGTCGCCCGCCCCCGCGGCGGCATCCTGCGGGTTATACAGACGGCACGTCGCCAGCGATAGGCACCCGCAGCCGATGCAACGACGTGAGCGTCTCGCGCAGCTGCTCGAGCTCGGCCATCCGTGCGTCGAGCCGGACGGCGCATCGCCCGCGACAGCGACGCCCAGTGCGCCTTCGTCGGCGCGCGATCGAGCGGGAGACCGGCGAGCAGCGTCGGCGATCTCGTCGAGGGTGAGCCCCACGCGCTGCGCCGACCGGATGAACGCGAGCCGCCGAAGCACGTGCCGCGGATAGACGCGATGCCCGCCGGGCGTCCGGGCCGCGACGGCATCAGGCCGCTCGTCCTCGTAGAAGCGGATCGCGCGCGGTCGCGTGACCGCTGCGCGCCGCGAGCGTCGCCGATCGTGAGCACGTCGTCCTTCGCGGCCACGGTCACGCACGCATCCTTGACTTCAAGTGCACTTGAACTCGTAGCGTGCGCCGCCATGGATACCACGACCGGACGCGCTCGCGCGCGTCCGCGCGCTGATGGCCCGGGCGACCGGCGACGAGAAGCACGAGGAGAGCAGCACCTCGACCCTCGACGCGCTGTGGGTCCTGTACGACCGAGTCCTGCGCGTGGATCCGGCCGATCCGCAAGGGACCGGAGCGCGACCGGTTCGTCCTCAGCGAAGGGCCACGGGCCGGCGTCGCTGTACGCCATCCTCGCGCACGAAGGGGTTCTTCCCGAGCCGACGGCTCGACACGGTTCATGGAGCACGACGGTCGGCTCGGCTCGCACCCGGACCGGACGCTGGTGCCCGGGATCGAGGCGTCGACCGGGTCGCTCGGGCACGGCTCGCGATCGCGGTCGGGATCGCGCTCGCGCTGCGCGCCAAGGGTGCACACGAGCCGCGGGACGATCTGCCTCGTCGGGCGACGCCGAGATGAACGAGGGCTCGAACTGGGAGGCGGTGCTCCTGGCGCCGCACCTGCGGCTCGGCAACCTCACGATGCTCGTGATCGACAACCACAGCTCGACGACCCGAATGTCGCCGTGGGAGGCGCGGCTCGGCGCGTTCGGGTGGGACGTCGCCGCGGTCGACGGGCACGACAGGACGCGCTCGAGACGGCCCTCCCCGACGTCGCCACGACCGCACGCCAGTCGCGGTGGTCGCCGACATCCCCCAGGGGAGTGGTGATGGCCGACGATGCGGGCCGCGTTCGCGCGGACGGCGAGCGCCCTGCTCGACGAAGACCCACGGGTGGCGCTCGTGCTCGCCGAGATCAGCGAGGCGGTACCTGACGGCGCGCGATCGCCGGCACCCGGAGCGGGCGATCAACATCGGGATCGCGGAGGCAGGCGATGGTGGGCGTCGCGGCCGGCTTCGCGATGGAGGGGTTCCACCCGATCGCCCACTCGATCGGCGCCGTTCGTCGCCGAGCGGCCCGTACGAACAGATGAAGCTCGACATCGGCTACCAGGGGCTCGGTGGGACGTTCGTGGCGATCGGTGGTTCCTACGACTACGCGGCCGAGGGCGCGACGCACCACGCGCCCGGTGACGTGGGGGTGATGCGCGCGATCCCCCGGATGCAGGTGCTGGCGCCGGGTCACGGCGCACGAGGTCGAGCCGCTCCTGCGCGCGATCTACGCGAACGGCCGAGCCGACGTACGTTCGGACCAGCTCGACGGCCAACCCGACGCCGTCGCGTGGCGGTCGGCCGCATCGAGGTGCTGCGCACGCGGCGACCGGCGCCACGATCGTGGCGGTCGGGCCGATGGCGACGAGAACCCTCGCGGCGGTCGCCGACCTCGATGTGACCGTCCTGTACGCGACGAGCATGCGGCCGTTCGACGCCGCGACCCTCGCCGCCGTCGCGGCGACGGGCCGGTCGTGATCGTGGTCGAACCCTGCTACGAGGGGACGATGGTGCCGGTGCTTGCCGAGGCGCTGCGGCACGTGCCGTCGCGATTCAATTCGATCGGGCGTTCCGCGGGCCTTCATCCACGGCTATGGGACCGCCGAGGACCTCGATGCCAAGGTCGGACTGGATGTCGCCGGGATCCGGCGTCGGGTACTCGCAGCCCTTGGCGGCGTCGAGCCGTGACCGGGGGGAGTGGAGCCGACACTCGGATTTGAACCGAGGACCTGCTGTTTACGAAACAGCTGCTCTACCGCTGAGCTATGTCGGCGCCGATCAACAATAGCCGATGCTCACGGACATCAGCTTTTCGCGGTCACACGACCACTCTCGAGATCGCGCCCAAGACGCTAGCACAACGCTCGAACAGCTGATGAGTGTGCTGATGGCCGAGGGCGACGCGGCACGTAGCGGTCCTGAAAGCGCACAAGCGTTCCATCCTTCGATGCGACTGTCGTTCAGGTTTCAGCCACCTCGACCCTGGGCGGCGACCGAACTGCCTTCCACCAACCATCGCTATGCGGGCGGAGTCATCCTCTGCACACGGCAGAGCGAGGGACTTCGACGATCGTGGATAGCGTCCTGGAGGCACCGGTGATCCGAACGGGCGAAACAGCGCTCGTGCAACGCGCCTGCAGAGGCGACCACGAGGCGTTCGCCGCCCTCGTCGACGCTCGGCTTGCGGCGACGTTCCGGACCGCACTAGCCATCCTCGGCAATGAGAGCGACGCCCGCGATGCGACCCAGGAGATCTTTCTGCGGGCCTGGCGGAATCTGCCGGAGCTTCGCGAACCGGACCACTTCTCAGCCTGGTTCGGCCGGATCGTGGTCAATACCTGTCGCACCGCGATCCGCGGGCGCCGGCGTCGGATCGTCCGCGAGATCTCGGTCGGCGCGCTGCCCGACGACGGCGAGCAGTCGCCATCCCCGGCGAGCCCACACGACGACCGGACCGCCGACCTCGACGTGCTGGAGCGGGCGCTCGACCGCCTGTCGCTGGCCGATCGGACGCTCCTGGTGCTCCATCACTTCGAGCACCTCTCGCTCGGCGAGATCGGCGAGCGGCTCGGCGTGCCGAGCAAGACCGTGAAATCCCGTCTCTTCAGTGCGCGTCGCTCGCTCGAGCGTGCGCTCGAGGTCGAACGACAATGAACCGATCCGACTGGCTGATTGACGAACTGATTGAGGCCGCCTTCGAGCGACGCGCTGGGCGGGCCGATCCAGCCGACCTGCGCGACACCATCGTCGCCTTGAGCGCCGCATCGAGCCAACGCTCGCCGTGGCGGCCGCAGTTCAGGAGCACCATGTCGACCTTTGTCCTTAGCCCGGCGTTGCTCAGGGGCGTTGTTGCGGCGACCGTCGTCGGCATGATCGCGGTCGGGGCCGCTTTCTTCGTTACGAGACCCGACCAGCCCGCGGTCGGCGGACCAAGCCCGACGCCCGGCGCGACGTCCAGCCCGAGCACGCTCTCCAGTCCATCGGCCGGCCCGAGCGCGGCTGTCGTTCCACCGAGGGCGCCAGCGTGGACCGCCACCGGGGCCATGGCCAAACCTCTCTTCGGCCACAAGGCCACGCTGCTGCCCGACGGCAGAGTGCTCGTCGTGGAGGACGTCGTCGACCCGACCGGCCGCCTCATGCGCGCTGAGTTGTACGACCCGGGCACCGGGACATGGGCCTCCACCGCGAGCATGGTCGCGCCACGCTCCAGCTACTCGGCCACGTCGTTGGCCGATGGCAAGGTGCTCGTGGCGGGAGGCGCCGATAACTCCGGCGCGCTGGCCTCCGCCGAGGTCTACGATCCGGTCAGGGGCATGTGGACTGCCACCGGGGCCATGGCCACCGCTCGCTACTATCACACGGCCACACTGCTACGCGATGGCAAGGTGCTCGTTGCGGGCGGCATCGTGGCGGGTGATGCTGCCGACGACCAGATGCCCCCCGGCGAGCTCTACGACCCGGCCAGCGGAAGCTGGACTGCCACCGGGCCCATGGCCGCCGATCGCTACCTCCATACGGCCACGCTGCTACCGGATGGCAAGGTGCTCGTTGTGGGTGGCTTACAGGACGGGTCCCCGGACGGGCCGTTCGCTGAGCTCTATGACCCGCTCAGCGGGACATGGACGGCAGCCGGGAACATGGCCACCATGCGCTCCTCCCACACGGCGACGTTGCTGCCGAATGGCAAGGTGCTCGTGGCGGGCGGCTATATCCGCAGCACCCGGGAGCTTTGTGGGCAGCCGGCGGGCTCGCCGAGCGTCGACTGCATGAACCCGCTGGCCTCGGCCGAGCTGTACGACCCACAGACCGGGGCATGGAGCGCCCCCCAGGACATGGTCGCGCCACGCGCTGGGCACACGGCCACGCTGTTGCCGGATGGCAGGGTGCTCGTGGCCGGCGGCACAGGTAGCGCCGACACCAGCGCCAGTCGGTTACATGAACCGTTGGCATCCGTCGAGCTCTACGACCCGGCCAGCGGGAGCTGGAGCGCAACCTCGAGCATGGTCGCCTCGCGCGGCGGTCACACGGCCACGCTGCTGCCCGATGGCAGGGTGCTCGTGGCGGGCGGCATCGGGTTCAAGGTCCCGCCCGGCTCTGTTGATCTGGCATCCGCCGAGCTGTACGACCCGGGCAGCGGAAATTGAAGTTGCCCTGGTCGGCTATCGGGTTTGAGCCTCGTGGTAGCCGACTATCGGACCGAAACAAGGGGAGAGTCGTAAAAGCATTGATGCGGGCGAGGCTGAGTATGCCCACAGAGGCGGTGGAGCAGGCCACGGGAGGAACGCCTTCGCTGGCTCATGGTCGCGGTCGTCCTCTACTCGGCATGCTCGAGACCGCGATGCGGACCGTCTGGCGGTTGCTGGTCCTGTCCCTCGCGCTCGTCGGCTGCTCGGCCGCGGCGACTCCATCCACAAGCCCAACGCCCAGCGCAAACGCTGTCGTGGCGGCGTCAGCTTCACCTTCGGCCACGCAGCTCGCGTCACCGTCCACGGGTACGATCGCCAGTCCTCTCGAAGGACGCTGGGCGACCGGATCTATCCCGACCGCCGACATCAAGGCCTCGATGCTCGCGGCGGGCATCGAGGTGGGCGATGTAGATAGCTGGATCGCCGAGGTCGGCTCGCCGACCCGGTACTCCTTCCTGCTGGATTTCGCCGGCACGACCTTCACTCACTCAGAGGAGACCCCGGACATGGCGATGCAGGTCGGGGAGCTTGGAACGTTCGCGCTCTCCGGGAATCGAGCTGGTGCTTACGCCCGGCGAGCCGGGCAACATCGACACGTACACGTTTGAGGCGACCCTGGCGGGCGACGAGCTTTCCCTTCGATGCATCGACTCGACCGAGCAGGGAACCACCGAGGACAAGGCGAAGCATCGGCGATACACCATCGCGTTCTACTGCACCGCCCCGTTCAGACGGCAGCCCTGAACGTCCTCACTCAACACCGAGGCAAGCACCGGGGAGCGTCGTGAAGTCCAACCGAGCGTCCAGCTGTCATCCAAGGATCTCCCGAGGAGATGACTGTTGAACCACGCGTGGACCCGCCGATTCCCACCCAAGTCAGGGCATCTGGGTCGTCTCGGAGGCGATCGGCCCGCAGCGTCGGTCTACGACGGTCATGGGTTGGAGCCGAATAGCTGATACGTGTGCCCGTTTGTATCGACCCCTCAAGCACGGTAGCACTGCGCAGAGGCCAGAGACTTACGAAACAGCTGCTCTACCGCTGAGCTATGTCGGCCGGAGCGCGAGTATAGGAGGCGATGCTCTCGATCAGGAGCTGTCCCACGCCCGAGGGTCGTGCGCCTCGGTGACGGTCCGCAGCCTTCCGATGCGTCGTTGACGCAACCGGATAGTTGCTATACCGTGAGTAGCAACCACATGGTTGCTACTGCACAGGAGAAATGACATGGGCTTCCCCGATCGGATCGAGCGGACTGTCGAGATCGGCCATCCACCGGCCAGGGTGTGGGCCGCCCTGACCACTGCCGAAGGTCTCGGCACGTGGTTCGGGAATGCGGCGACGATCGAGCTGCGGCCGGGCGGCGCGGCCCAGATGACATGGACGAGCGGAGACAAGGCGTCCATGCGCATCGAACGGGTCGAAGCGCCGACCGTGTTCGGCTTCACCTGGGGCATCTACGGCCTGCCGGACGACGATCCGCGCCGCACGTACGTCGAGTTCACGCTCGAGCCGACCGGCACAGGGACCCGGTTGACCGTCGTCGAATCGGGCTTCGCGCAACTGCCGGAGGACGGCTACCGCAAGGCGTTCGAGGGCAACACCGAGGGATGGGCCAGCGAGCTGGGCGAGCTGGTCGAGTACCTCGATGCCAACGCGGCCTGATATCGAGGCCGTCGCGGAAGCGGTCTTCACCGCCCTGGCCGACCCGAGCCGCCGCGGGATCCTCGCGGCGCTCGCGGCAGGCGGGCCTGCCACGGCCACGGACCTGGCGACTCGCCTGCCCATCACCCGTCAGGCGATCGCCAAACACCTGGCCCTACTGGCCGACGCCGGATTGGTAGCGGCCGAGGCAGGGGTGGGGCGTCGCGTGCGCTACCGGCTGCAGTCTGCCCCCATGCAGGTGGCGCAGCAGTTCCTGGCCGCACTGGCCCGGGACTGGGACCGCCAGTTCGATGCCCTGCAGGCACATCTCGACGCCGCCACGGGGGACCTGTCGGCGCGAAGCGATGAAGGAACGAGCGAGTCATGAACAACGACACCATGGGTACCTGGACCCGTCCTCCGGAGTGGCTGCCAGATCGACGGACCGGTACCGATCACCGGATCGGCACGCGAGAAGAATGGGCCGTCGCGCGCGAAGCGCTGCTCACTGCCGAGAAGGAGCACACGAAGCTGGGCGACGAGCTGGCGCGCCAGCGACGCGAGCTGCCATGGGTCCGCGTCGAGAAGGAGTACCGCCTCGACACGGACGACGGCCCACGCGCGCTCGCGGACCTCTTCGATGGTCGCAGTCAGTTGCTCGTCTACCACTTCATGTTCGGCCCGAGCTACGAGGCCGGCTGCCCCGTCAATTCGTCGATCGCCGACGGCATCAACGGCCTGATCCCCCACCTGAACGCCCGGGACGTGACGATGCTCTTGGTGTCGCAGGCTCCACTCGAGAAGCTGCAGGCATACAGGGCGCGCATGGGCTGGAGCGTTCCCTGGGCGTCGTCGGCCCGCAGCGAGTTCAACCTCGATCTCGGGTACTCGAGCAGCGAGGAACAGACGCGCGAATGGGTCACGCAGAACCTCGGGTCCCTGCCGCCGATCGTCGGTGTCAACGCCAGCGCCAGCGGCACCGACGTCGTCGGATACCTGACGGAGAGCCCCGGCTTCAGCGCCTTCGTGCTGGACGGCGGTGCCATCTACCACAGCTATTCGACCGGGTGGCGTGGGCTCGAGTTCCTGATGGGCTACTACCCGATCCTGGATCGCGCGCCGAAAGGCCGCGACGAGGACGATGGGTTCCAGCTCTGGATCCGCCGCCACGACGAGTACGGCAGCCCGTGAACGGCTACCACGCAAGGAAAGGCCGCGATCAGCGGACTACGCGACGGATCAGCGGCTGCCTGCGCGACGCCCACTGACCGATGCCAACGACTGCTCTTCCGGCCGGCGACCACATGGGGTTCGAGGTGGTCGCCGAGGCGTTCGCCGCGACCCTGGATCGGGTGCTCCGGGAGCTCCCGGCCGCCTAGGTCGTGGCGTCCCGCGTCGCGTCGATCGGCAGGATGAACGCCATCGCGATGTAGACGACGATCAGGAGCCCGGCAGTCACGAGCGCGCCGAGGACGAAGATCGTGCGGACCCAGTCGACGTCGATCTCGGAGTAGTCGGCGAGGCCGGTGCACACGCCGGCGATCTGCTGGCCCTCCTTGATCCGGCGGAGCCGGCGCCGCCGCGGGGCCGCCGGCGCGTGTCCGGCTGCCGGCTCGCGTCCCGTGTCGACCGTGCCGATCTGCCGGATGACCGCGTCGATGTCGGCGACGGTCAGGACCCGGTCCTCGGCGCCGAGCGCGGTCGCCAGCTTGGTGCCGATCGATCGCTCCAGGTCGTCGAGGACCTCGGCCCGATCCGGGTCGTCCTGCAGTCGGACGCTGCCTGGTCGAGATACTGCGTGAGCCGCCGGTACGGCGTCGTCGTCCAGCTGGAACCCTCGGGTCTGGCCGCCAGGCTGACCAGGGTGGTCTTGTTCATGGTCGTGTCCCCAGTGCGTCGATGAGAGAGGTCAGGGAGGCCCAGTACGACCGGAACTCGGCGAGGTTGTCGCGTCCGGTCGACGTCAGGCGGTAGTACTTGCGCGGTGGCCCGGCTGCCGACTCGCGCCAGTCGTAGTCGAGCAGTCCCTCGCGCCGCATCCGGCTCAGGAGCGGGTAGAGCGTGCCTTCGCTGGTCGCGAAGTCGGTGTCGCCCAGGCGATCCAGGATGTCCGCCACGTAGACATCGCCGGTGGCGACGATGTCGAGGATGAGGAACTCCAGCAGCCCCTTGCGGAGCGGAGCGAGCTTGGATGCGTCCATGTTCACCTGATGCTACCTTGTCGACGCAAGGTAGCATCGCCGACGCTGCCCGTCAAGGGGCGATGGCGGTCGTGCGTCGGGTCAGCCCGAGAGGGCGACCTCCGCGAACGACGCCATCGACGGGAAGGTCGCATCCGGCGCGGCCTCGGCCGGCGGGGTCGCGCCGGCACCCGGTCGATCGTGGCGGCGGTCGATCCAGACCGACGACAGCCCCATCCGCTTCGCCGGTGCGTGGTCGTGGTACAGGCTCTGCGCGACGTGCAGGATGCGCTCGCTCGGGACGTCGACGGTCGCGAGCAGCCGCTCGAAGTTTGCCGGTGACGGCTTGTACGAGCCGACCTGCTCGGCCGTGACGATCCAGTCGAAGCGGACCCCGAGCCGCTCGTTGGAGGCGGCGAACAGGTCGTCGTCGCAGTTGGTCAGGACGCCCAGCCGATAGCGGGTGGCGAGGAGGGCCAGGGCGGCCGTCGAGTCCGGGAACGCCGGCCAATCGGCGACCGAGCCGCCGAAGGTCGCAGCCTCTTCCTCGGTCGGGCGGAACCCGAGCTCGGCGCCGACCCCGCGCAGCGCCTCGGCCAGGAGGTCGCGGTAGCGCAGGTACGGACCGGCCTCGAGCCGTGCCTCATGCGCGGCGTAGCGCACGAGGAGGGCTTCGTCGTCGATGTGCACGTCGTGCGCCGCGAGCACCGGAGCGAAGGCGCCGAGCAGGCCGGCCTCCCAGTCGATGAGCGTCCCGTAGCAGTCGAACGTCAGCGCGTCGAAGCGCATCGAAGTCGAGGGGCACGGGAACCTCCGGTAAGCCGTGGTCGAGACGGGTCTGCTAGCATCGCACGACCGAGGGGGAGTACCCCGGGCCCCGGATGCATCGCGTCATCACGGTCGCTCATTGCGACCCGCGTGCATCGGCCGAGCGCGCAGCGTCTCGGCTGGCGGAGACCTTCGGCGGCAGCTTCCTGCCGCGCCTTGAGGTCCGCACCCGTGCCCATCGACACGATCCTCTGGATCGTCCTCGGCGTGACCATCGCCGTGGTCCTGACCCTGGACCTGCTCGTCTTCAACCGCGAGGCGCACGCCCCGTCGTTCAAGGAAGCGGCGCTGTTCAGCGCCTTCTACATCTCGCTCGGCCTGGCCTTCGGCGCCCTGGTGTTCCTGACCCGCGGCGTGGATGACGGCACGGCCTATCTCGCGGGCTACCTGCTCGAGCTCAGCCTGTCGGTCGACAACGTCTTCGTCTTCGCGCTGATCTTCACCGCGTTCGTCGTGCCCCTGAAGTTCCAGCATCGCGTGCTGTTCTACGGGATCCTCGGCGCGATCGTCTTCCGTGCGATCTTCATCGGCCTTGGCGCGGCGATCATCGAGCGCTTCAGCTGGGCGATCATCGTCTTCGGCGTGCTGCTGCTGTACACGGGCTACCGGATGTGGGCGCAGCGCAACGAGCACATGATCGACCCGACGAACAACGTGCTGCTGCGTCTGTTCCGCCGCTTCGTCCCGACGACCGACGGCTATCGCGGCCAGCGGTTCATCGTCCACGAGGGCGGTCGACGCCTGGCGACGCCGCTGATGGCCGTCCTCGTCGTCGTCGAGTCGAGCGACATCCTGTTCGCCATCGACTCGGTGCCGGCGATCTTCTCCGTGACGACCGACACGTTCCTCGTGTTCAGCTCGAACGCGTTCGCGATCCTCGGCCTGCGCTCGCTGTACTTCCTGCTGGCCGGCGCCGTCGACAAGTTCCGCTATCTCAAGCCGGGCCTGGCGGCCCTGCTCATCTTCGCCGGGCTGAAGATCCTGCTCGCCGAGATCGCCCACATCCACATCCCGATCCCGCTGTCGCTGGGGATCATCGTGGGGATCCTGGTCGTGGCCATCGGTGGCTCCCTCGTCGCCGACCGATTGGCGCCCGCCGGAACCGATGGTGAGGCATCATCGTCGGGTCACCCATGACCAACCGACTCGCCGCCCCGCTCTCCCTCCTCGCCGTCGCCTTCCTGGCTGCCGGCTGCGCGGCGAGTGGCGGCGCCTCGGCCGGCGCGTCCGGGGCCCCCGCCTCGATCGACCCGGGCGCCAGCCCCGCGCCATCCTTCGAGCTCGTCGGACCGGTCACGACCCCGGAGCAGGCGTGGGCTGCCGTCGTCGCCGCCGAGCCGCGCTTCGCCGACGTCGAGCCGCTCGATCCGGACCTCATCGGCCAGTCCGCGTGGTACGAGGTGGAGCCGGCGTCGGGGGTCGGTGCGTACATCGTGACGATCACGATCGGCTGGGGCGATTGCCAGGCCGGGTGCATCGAGGAGCACACCTGGCAGTACGCCGTCGGCCCCGACGGGACGGTCACGCTGCAGTCGGAATCGGGCGACAGCGTCCCGCCGGACGCCTTCCCGGACGGGGCCACCAGCGACGCGTCCTAGAGCGCTCGTGATCGTTCCGGTGCGGTCGGGCACCGTGGCGTGCGTCGCCGCCCATCGACGCTCGAACGGCGACGGCGTACGCTGCGGCCGATGACCCGCTCCGTCGGCTCCCTTCGGATCGTCACCGCGTTCGTGGCGCTGGTCGCGCTCGTCGGCCCTCATCGCGCTGCCGGCGCTCGCCGCGGATCGCCCCGTCGACCGGTCGACCGAGGCCGTCGCGCCGCCCGCCGCCAGCGCCAAGCCGGACAAGAGCCCGAAGCCGGGCAAGGCGGCCAAGCCGAAGGGCGATCCGGTCACGGTGAGCGGCACGGTCGGGACGCGGACGGATGCCGATGGCCGGACCGAGTACACCCTGACGTCCGGCTCGACCGTCGTCGTCCTCGATGCCGGTCCGACCTGGTTCTATGGCGACGACCATCCGCTGGCCGATGACGTCGGCAAGCAGGTCTCGATCGCCGGGACGCAGCGCGCCGGCGAGGCGGAGGTCGACGTCGAGACCGTCGATGGTGTCGCGCATCCGCGAGCCCGGCAAGCCACCATGGGCCGGTGGCTGGAAGGCCGTCGGCTCGGCGCATCCCGGCTGGACCCAGGAGAAGGCCGACCGGTGGGCCGCCAAGCGGGCCGAGCAGGCCGCCCGCCACGGGGCGTCGTGCTGGCCGCCAGGCCATTGCAAGGACCAGCCCGCCGCGACCGGCGACTGACCGCGACACTCGCCGCGGCGTAGCATCGCGGCATGCGCCTTCCCGTCGCCCTCGTCCAGACCGATGCCGGCCCCGACGTCGAGGCCAACGTCGCACAGGCCGCCGCGCTCGCCGACGAGGCCGCTGCGGGCGGCGCCCGGCTCGTGGCCCTGCCCGAGTACCTCCAGTACCGCGGCCCGGACGCCGGCTACCGCGCCTCCGCCCGGTCCGTGCCGGGACCCACGACCCAGCCCTTCGCCGAGGTCGCCCGGCGACGCGGGGCGTGGATCCTCGTCGGCAGCGTCGCCGAGACCTCGGACGACCCGGAGCGGCCGTACAACACGAGCGTCCTGATCGATCCGGATGGGTCGGTCGCGGCGCGCTACCGCAAGATCCACCTGTTCGATGTGGCCGTCGATGACGGCCCGGTCGATACCGAGTCCGCGCGGGTGTCGCCGGGGGAGGAGCCGGTCTGCGCCGACGTGGACGGTGTCCGCATCGGGCTGAGCGTGTGCTACGACCTGCGCTTCCCGGAGCTGTACCGCTCGCTCGCCCTCGCCGGTGCCGAGGTCCTGACCGTCCCCGCCAACTTCACCGAGCGCACGGGGCGTGACCACTGGGAGGTGCTCCTGCGCGCGCGGGCGATCGAGAACGGGGCCTACGTCCTGGCGCCGTCGCAGGTCAACGGCCCGCCCG
Source organism: uncultured Chloroflexia bacterium (assembly GCA_963776925.1). Classification (GTDB taxonomy): domain Bacteria; phylum Chloroflexota; class Limnocylindria; order Limnocylindrales; family CSP1-4; genus SPCO01. The sequence goes on from CAVZON010000002.1 coordinate 87,825, forward strand.
GCTCACCGGCGTACGGGCGCTCCACGATCGTCGACCCGTGGGGCACGGTCATCGCCCAGGCGCCGGACGTCGTCGGCATCATCCGGGCGGACATCGAGACGGACCGCGTCGCCGCGGTCCGTCGTCAGATCCCGTCGTTGGCCAACCGCCGTCCGGCGTCGTACCGGCTCGGCTGAGCCGACGGCCGGCCGGTCAGGCCGGGCGGATCACTTGATGAGCTGGACGCCGATGGCGCCGGCCCCTTCGATGGTCCCCGAGCCGACCGGCCCGGACGTGATGTAGCGGACGAACCAGCCGGCCATGCAGCGAGCTGCTGCCGTTGCCGCGGATGGGGACGAGGGTCGTGCCGTTGCCCTCGCAGGCCGCGTTGTTGCCGCCGTTCTGGTCCGACATGTAGTCGAGGTAGAAGGCCGTGACGCGGATGACGTGGTACTCGGCGTGCGAACCGCCACTCGTCACGCACTCGCCGTCGCAGATCGGGATGAGGACGACCTTGCCGGACAGGGCGTTGACCTCGTCGACCAGCTCCTTGGCGCAGTTGTTGCCGTTGTCGGACGGGACATGGACGGGGAACTCGACGAACTGGATGGCCGGCGGGTTGCGTGACCTCCTCATCGCAGTTGTTCATCGGGCCGGGCGGGTCGAGCATGCCGTCGAGGTCGAGGATCATGAACGAGCCGCCTTCGGTCTTGCACAGGGGCACGATGTACTCCTGGCCGATGGGGTGGCCGCCGTTCGGGTCCGGATCGCTGATCGTCCAGTTCGCCTCGCCGGCGCCGAGGTCGCCGTTGACGTCGCAGTCGACGATGTTGACCGGGAAGACGACCGGCAGGAACATCGCCGCCGGTGAGCGCGCCGGTCACGGCCGTCGCCTCGGCCGAGGCGCTGAACTGGTCGATGCCGAGGACCCGGGCGAACGTCGTCCCGAACGACTGCGTGCCGCCGACCTGGACGCCCTGCGTGTTGGGCGGGATCGTGCCGACGACACCGACCTCGGCAGCGGCCGCCGTGTTGCCGACGACGACGCCGCCGCTGTTGAGCAGCTTGCCCTTGACATCGGTGTACCAGGCCTGGTGGCTGCCCAGGCGATTGGTGGTGGCGAGCGAGGCCATCGCGCTCGCGACGTCGGCGTCGGTCTTGGCCGTGCCGCCGAGCCGCTGGGCGAGGACGGTCGCCCCGGCATTGGCGACCGCGTCGGCCGCGTTCTGGACATCGCGCTGGTGGGCGTAGGCGTTGCCGGCTTCGACGACGAGCGACACGCCGCCGACCAGCGCCACCATGGCCATGGCCGCGATGACGATGACCTGGCCGCGCTGGCGCGGACGGCCGGACGGCACCGGGCGATCGGGGCGAGAGATGACGCATGGATGGCTTCCTCATGGCTGCTTCGGGCAGAGCGCCGCGGCCGCCCCATCCGTCGGGACGAGCGGGCAGCTGTATTCGACCGACAGCACGGACTTCGCTTCGAAGGTCACCCCGCTCGCGAAGATGATGTTGCTGATGAACGGGGTGATCGGGTTGTACGTCGCCTCGAAGCTGACGACGGCAAGGCAGCCGACGGCGATCGTCGCGCACGGGATCGACAGGTCCGGCGTGCCGTCGCTCTTGACCTGGACGAAGTCGATGTCGACGCTCGGGTCGTTGAGCTCGACGATCGCGGTCTGCTGCTTGGCCCGGGCGATGATGCTCGGCTTGTACTGGTTGACGATGGCGGTCCGGGCGCCCTCGCGGGCGGCGTTGGTCAGCGTGTTGTAGGCGAACACCGCCCGACCGAGGTCGAACAGGCCGACGAGCAGGAGCAGGAACAGCGGGATGATCAGTGCGAACTCGACGAGGGCCTGTCCGCGGCGGCGGTCGCCATGGACCAAGCGGTGTGTGGGTCTGGAGTTCATTGTCGATTCACCGTGATGCTGCTGTTGCAGGGGACGGACGTCGGATACGTCAACGACTGCGACGTGATGACGTAGTTGCCGTTCGGCGCGCCCGGGCCGTCGGACACCGTGCCGGTGAATCCGTCGCCGGGCCAGATGCCCGGGGCGTTGTTGCGGTGCTCGCCCTCGAGCTTCGGCACCTCGCACAGGCCGGATCCGACCGTGACCGTCTTGCTCACGGTCAGGGTCTCGGTCGGATAGGTGACCGTGAGGGTGACCGTGAACGTGCCTGCGGTGGTGTAGGTATGCGTCGTGGTCTGCCCGGTCCCGGTGCCCTCACCCGTCCCGAACGACCAGTCCCATGCGGTCGCGCCAGTGGCCGAGGCATCGGTGAAGGTCACCAGCGACGGGATGTTGGGGGCGGACTGGGTGAACGTGAAGTCGGTGGTCGTCGGCGAGGTGACCGTCACGCCCATCGACGTCGTGCTCGTGCCCGTCGAGTTCGTCGCGGTCATCTTCGACCACGTAGGTGCCGGGGGTCGTGAAGGTATGGCCGAGCGGGTCCTGGGCGATGGAGGTCGTGCCGTCATCGGGGAAGTTCCACAGCCAGCTGCTCGGCGAGCCACCGGACGTGTCGCGGAAGACGACCGTGAACGGGGCCGTGCCGCTGATCGCGTTGGGAGCGAGCGTGCCGTTGCCGGTGAACGCGGCGCTCGGGGCGGGAAGTGCCTGGACCCCCCGCGCCGGGATCGGTCATCCCGGCCTTGACCGGGAAGGTCGAGGACGACGAGACGGTGATCGACCCGCCGAGGACGTTGGAGATGCCCGGGCGTGATGACGCCGAACGTGCACGACATCGCGACCGTCACGGTGTCGCCGATGTTCGTGCCGCTGAAGACGGGCGCGGGGGCGGTCGGCTTGCCACCGACCATGGGGAGCTGGCAGTTCGTGGCAGACGCGTCGTTGCGGATCTGCGCCTGATAGGTCGCCAGGACGTCGGGTTCGCCGCCGCCGCTCCACGCGGTCGGGTTGTTGGCCGCGGTGTTGGCGGCGATCCGGGTCATGCTCTGGAGGTTGATCCAGCCGAGGTACACGCGCCCGAAGTCGAGGGCGATGACCGTGAGGAACAGCAGGATCGGCACGACGAGGGCGAACTCGACCAGGCTCTGGCCGCGGTTCCGCTCGCGTCGGCGTGGGCGCTCGGTCGACAGGTGGCGCATCAGGGTCCCTGGGTGCAAGAAGCGGGTCATGGCGCCGATGCTCGGCGTGGCACCTTGCACGGTCCCTTAAATCGGTGCGCGACTGCATAGCCCGGAAGGGCCACCGATGGGGGCGAGATGGTCAGCACCCGCAGGTCGCCCTGGCCAAGTCCGGGGCGCAAAAGCAGAAGGGCCGCGCCCACCGGCGCGGCCCTTCTGCGTTCCCCGAACGGGATGAGCTACTTGATGAGCTGGACGCTGAAGCCGGTTCCGGGCGTACACCCGCCGACCGGGCACGGCGGACCGACCGGCCCTTCCGTGATGAAGGTGACGAACGCGCCGCGGAGACACTCCCTGGCATTCGTCACGCCGCACTCGACCTCGTTGTTGCCGTTGATGAAGGCGCCCTTCGGGTCATCGAGCTGGAACGAGAGGAACTTGGTGATGTGATACCACTGGTTCACGCCTTCGCCCCCGGGCGGAACAGGGCAACCGTCCAATTCGTTGTTCGTCGGCTCCTCGTCGCAGGTGCTGTCGAAGAAGGGCAGCAACACCAACTCGCCGGCGTATTCGTTGATCGCGTTCTCGACCGTCAGCGCGCTGATATCACCCGTCTCCGTGATGTACTGCCAGGACGGCAGCGGGACCGAGATGTCGGGCGGATTCTCGATCACGTCCACGATCTCATTCGTTCCACCGGCGGGAGGCGTCCAGTCGAGCCATCCGACGCTTCCGGGATTGCCGCCGCACAGCGGTAGCGTGATCAGCTGACCGACCTCCCATGCCTGTGGTGGAAAGATCGGCGCGGTCTTGCCGTTGTTCGTGCACGCGAAGACGGTCACCGGATAGGTGATCGGGAAGCAGGTTGCATCCCGTCTCCACGTCGACGCAGCCCGTCGTCGGTCCGGAGACGGCGGTCGCCGTTTGGCCGATGTGGAACTCATTCATGCCGATGACCCGGACCAGGAAGGTCTCCTGATCCTTCGCGCCGTCGACCTTGACACCAGCCGCCCCAGAAGGGATGAAGCCGCTCGGCAGGACGGGCGGGTTCCCTGCGAGGGGATTCCCTTGCCAATCGGTGTAATGCGCCGCGTCGACGGTGACCTCGTTCTGGGCGGCGGTCCCCGTGATCGCGTTCCATACGTCCGCGCCCACCTTCGGCGCAGACGTGATCGGCCTGGTGTTGCGCCAGGACCAGCGCGCCGGCTCGTGCCGCGGCGTCTGCGCCGTTCTGTGTCGACCGCATCTGCGCCCAGGCGAACCCGACGTCGACGACCAGACCGACGCCGAGGACGATCGCCACCAGGCCTCCCGCAAGAAGGACGATGACCTGGCCCGACTGGCCGGTGCGCTGACGACGGGTGTTCATGGAGTCGAACCTCGGCCTACGGAGAGACATACACGCGCTCGATGGGCATCTGCGTGGTCGACGAGACCGTGATCGGCCCGACGATGGAGGACATCAGGGGGGTGATCGCCGACCATTGGTAGTCGACGGTGACGACCGCCTCGCAGCCGATCTTGATCGGCGGCGCGCAGGTCGTGAACGTGACGGTCATGAGGGTCGGGTCAAGGCTGATCGCCGTCGCCCGAGCGTCGTCCTCGACCACGTCCGGGTTCTGGTCGACGATCGCGGCCCTCGCTCCCTCACGGGCGGCATTGGAGACGAGGTTGTAGGCGAAGATCGCCCGTCCGAAGTCGAAGATGCCCAGCAGGATCAGCAGCAACACGGGCAGGACGAACGCGACCTCGACGAGTGACTGGCCCTCTCGTCGGCGGATCACGGGTTGTTCCCTGCGCTGGTGGCTCAACTCGATCTCCGCGGTGCAGTTGATCTTCGTCCCACCGACGAGTGATTGCGAGACGACAAGGAACGTACCGCCGCGGGAGAAGTCGAGGTTGGCCACGTCAAACCCGGCCTGCGTCCACGTCGTGGCGGCAAGGTTCGACATCGTGTTCACGAAGCTCGGAACCGTGCACGGCGGCGGCGGTGGCGTGGGCCACCCGGGGCCATGCGCGACGATCACCGCGGTCGTCGGCGGCACGCAAGCGCCCGGCGAGGCATCCGGGTCCGTCACCTGGCTCAGGACGACCCGGGTGTCATTGCCGGTCGGCAGGAACGCACCCGTGAAACCGTCGGCCGTCCACGTGTCCCTGGCATCCGCGACGCTGATCCCGACGAGGTTCGGCAGCGTCTGGCAGCCCGCGACGACCGGTTCGATCGGCTCGAGCGTCACGGTCAGCGTCGAGTCGAAATACCGCTCCGAACCGGAGCACCCCTCGGTATTCGACGCTTCGGTGACCGACTGGTTGTCGACGGTACGGGTGTCATCACCCGTCGCGGGAACGACCTGACCGGCTGGGAAACCCGCCGATTCCCAGGCAAGCCTCGCACCGGCGACCGACATGCCGATCACGTTCGGGACGGTTCGGCACAGGTCATCGGGAGGGGGCGGCGGCGGGGCTCCGGGCCCAGTCGGACAGTCGGCAAGGCAGCCGGACGTGATGGGGAATGCGGACGAGGAGCTCACCGTCACGGTGTTTCCCACGATCGCGCCGATGATCGGCGTGAGGATCGTGAAGTCGCAGGAGAGGTTGACCCGAACGACGTCGCCGGGATCCTTCGTCGGTCCGAACACGGGCGCCGCCGCCGGATCGGGATCGGGCGTGCAGTTGATGGCGTCCATGTTGTCGGCCATCAGGATCTGGTAGGTGGACCCGGCAGCCCAGCTGTCGTTCGGATGCTGCGCGGCGTAGTTCGCGCCGACCCTGGCCGCATTGTTCAGCGACACCCAGCCGAGGAATGCCCGCCCGAAGTCGATCGTGACCAGGAGGAGCAGGATCAGGACGGGCAGGATGAGGGCGAACTCGACGACCGTTTGGCCACGCGATGGTCGGCGATCTCGGCGGCGGTGCAGGAGCGGGATGCGCATGGGTCCCCCGGTCGGGTTGGTACGAAGGTACCGGATGGTGCCCGGCCGACCTTGCAGTGCACCTTGCGCGTGGTGCCGTCGAGCGACACCTGGACGGAGGTCGTAGGACAGGACCGGACGGGACCAGTAGGTGGGTTGGAACCGGCCGGGCGAGCGCGCACCATCCGCGCCATGACCAAGCGCTTCTTCGCCGCGATGCTGTGGTTCTACACCGGCTGGTATGCCGGGGCGATGCTCGCCGAGTTCATCGGCGTCAGCCCCGTGCTCGGCCCGTTGATCGGCGCCGCCGCGGCCGGCCTGATCGCGGGCGACCCGCGCCACCTCATCTGGAAGCGCTCGACGGCCCCGTCGGGAGCGATGCAAGTGGAGGCCGTGGCCGAGCCGGCCTGACCGCCTTCACGGAACAAGGTGAGCCCCGGGCGCCTGTCGTCGCCCGGGGCTCACCCGTTCCCCAGATGTATTCGATGATGAGGGTCCGGTACGACGCGGCGGTGCAGGACGGCACCGTCCGAGGTGCGCTGCCTAGCCTTCCTCGGCTGATTCCCCGGGCAGGATGACCGTGAACGCCGCCCCGCGACCGGCCATCGCCGGCTCGAGGACGAGGTCGCCCTGCATCGCTCGACACAGCTCGCGGGACACGTAGAGACCCAGGCCGCTGCCGCCGTCCGGCGCTGCTTCGCCGCCCCGAGCGAAGCGAGCGAACAGCCGCTCGCGGTCGGCTTCGGCGATGCCTGGCCCGCCATCGGCGATGGTCAGCCGGGCCTGACGGGCAGCCGCGTCGGCCACGATCGTCGCGCTGACCGGCGTCCCGCCGCCGTACTTCACGGCGTTGTCGAGCAGGGCCCACAGGACCTGGTCGAGCTGGTCCGCGTCGGCGACGGCGAGCCAGCCGCCGGCCGCGTCGTCGAGGGTGAACGCGACATCGTCGACGCCGAGCGCCTCCCACGCCTTGCGGACCCGCGTCCCGAGGGCGAGGACCTCGCTCCGTGGCCGCAGCGCACCCGACTCGAGCCGGGTGACCGTCAACAGCTGGCGGACCATCCGGGACAGCCGCTCCGACTGCTCGGCGATGATCCCGAGCCGTCGATCCGGCCGCGCCTCATCGAGCTGCTCCGCGTATGCCCGGATGCTCGTGAGCGGGGTCTGGAGGTTGTGGCTCACGCCACGCAGGAAGTCGTCCTTGGCCGCGTCGAGCTCGAGCAGCTGCTGGTTCTGGTCCTCGATGGTGGCGAACAGCTGGGCGTTGCGGATCGCGGCGGCCATCGCACTCGCGAACAGCTCGAGCAGGTCCTGGTCGGCGGGCTCCCAGCGTCGCGTCGCCGGCAGACGACCGATGAGCACCCCGAGGTCGCCGCCGCCGGCACGGAGGACCGCGCGCAACGGCCGCGAGACACCGGGGACGACCTCTTCCTCCTCGACCGTCCTCGGATCGCCCAGCACGACCAGCGCATCGATCAGCGCGAAGGCCGACGTGGCTTCGGTGGCCGCGCGGTCGACGAGGCTCTCGACGTCGTCGCGTGGCGAGACCTCGTCGATGGCGGCCAGGATCCGGCCGAGCTCGCGGTTGCGCCGTGACAGGTCGGCGGCGAGGCGGTTGTGGCTCTCGGCGAGTCGAGCCAGCTCGTCATCGCCGGTCACCGGCATCGGTGTCGACAGGTCGCCGGCCGACACGCGGTCGACGGCCGACGCCACCGAGCGGAGCGGTGCGAGGAGGGCGCCGGTGATGGCGAACGCGGCGAGGATGGCCAGCGCCAGGATGCTGACGATCGTGAACAGCAGGATCGGGCCGGCCGTGCCGCCGCTGACCGGGCCCCCGAGCACGCGCTCCAGGATGACGACGACGACGAGCAGCGCCAGGAGCGGGACGACCGCGGTCAGGATCAGGGCCAGGGTGAGCCGGGCGCGGAACCCGAGTCGGTCGCTCACGGATCGGTCGGCGTGGCGACCAGCCGATAGCCGATGCCGCGCACCGTCTGGACGTGGGCCGGCTTGTTCGGGTCGACCTCCACCTTCTGGCGCAGGCGACGCATCGTGACCCACACGTACGACGGATCGGCGTCCTCGGTCTCGGCCCAGCCGCGGGCGAGGAGCGTCTCGGTCGACACCGTCTGGCCAAGGTTGGCGGCGAGGGCGTAGAGCAGGCGCGACTCGGTCGGCGTGAGCTGGACGATCTGGCCACCGACCGTCGCCTCCCGCCGGTGCAGGTCGAGGATGAGGTCCGGGCCGAGGATCAGGCTCTGGCGCGGCACCTTGTCGCCGAGCCGCTTGAGGACCCGGTTGATGCGCGCCCGCAGCTCCGGGTAGTGGTACGGCTTGGTGACGTAGTCCTCGGCGACCTCTTCGAGCAGGTCGGCCTTCGAGTCGCCGGCGTCGATGGCGGACAGGACGATGATCGGCAGGTCGGCCTGGGCCTTGATCTCGCGGGCCAGGGTGAGGCCGTCCATGCGCGGCATCATCATGTCGATGATGAGCAGGTCCGGCCACGAGGTGCGCAGCCGCTTGAGGGCCTCGTCGCCGTCGCGGGCGGTCGCGATCTCGTAGCCATCCGCCCGGAGCTGGTCAGCCAGCAGGACGAGCAGGTTCGGGTCGTCGTCGACGATGAGGATCCGCGGGACGACGCCGCCGGACGGGCCGCTGAGCATGCCCGCCAGTATGGCGCCCGCGCGTGCGCGCCCGGCGGTCGCCGTCGGTGCGCGACGGCACCGTAAATCGCACTCGTGTGCGGTCTGGTAGCCCAAATGGGGGATGAATCCGACGCACCGGGGAGTACCGTTGGCGACCTTCCGGCGCCCAGTCGGGGAAGGCAACCGAAGACAGTCCCGCCCCGGTCGGGCGAGGCGATCATCGGTCGAGGGCGCGCGCATCCAGCACTGATCGTCTTCTACCTACGCCCTCATCCGCATCGTCTCCTCGTCGGCTCATGGGCGGGCATGCACAAGGGGTAGGCGAATGATCGCGAGACGATTCGTTCGGGCACTGGTGGTCGCGATGGCTGCCGCGCTGCTCACATCGACGGTGGCGTTTGCCGACAATCTGCAGTCGGACCTCAACACGACGACGGGCGGACTCGACAAGACGGTCGAGCGGGGAACGCTGTCGCCAGGCACCGCCTACACACAGAGCGTGTTCCTCTTTGTCGACGAGACACCGGGGGCGACGAACAACCCGACGTATCCCTTCTCGGTCACCGGCAGCGGGAACCTCGGCGCGACGTTCGGGGGCGTGACGATCAGTGGCCCCGGAACCGCGAACGGGCAGACGGGCACGGTCAGTTGGACGACGCCCGCGGCTGGGGCCACCGCCCAGAACTACGAGATCGCCGTCACGCTTCGACGCGAACACGACGATCAACGAGAGCCCAGCATCGATCACGATCAAATTCACCATCGCGGGCGTCCCCACCGACTCGGATGGCGACGGCGTCCCCAACGCTTCGGACAACTGCCCGACCGTGGCTAATGCCGGTCAGGCGGATCTCGACGGTGACGGCGCCGGTGATGCCTGCGACGCCGACGATGACGGCGACGGTGTCGCCGACACGTCCGACAACTGCCCGACCGTCGCGAATGCGAACCAGGCGGACCTTGACGGCGACGGCGCGGGTGATGCCTGCGACGCCGACGATGACGGCGACGGTGTCGCCGACGGCGCGGACAACTGCCCGACCGTCGCCAATGCCGATCAGGCGGACCACGACGGTGACGGCACGGGTGATGCCTGCGACGCCGACGATGACGGCGACGGTGTCGCCGACACCTCCGACAACTGCCCGACCATCGCCAACGCCGACCAGGCCGACAACGACGGCGATGGCGCCGGTGACGTCTGCGATCCGGATGACGACAACGATGGCGTCGCCGACACCTCCGACAACTGCCCGACGGTGGCCAACCCAGACCAGGCGAACGCCGACGGCGACGCTCTGGGGAATGCTTGCGATCCCAATAGCTACCCGGCCGAACTCGATACTGCGGCGGCGGACGCCAACGGGACCGAAGGGGACACCCTGACGGCCAGTGGCGCGTTCACCGATCTGGACGGAAACGACAGCCTTGACCTCACGTCGGACGCCACGGAAGGCACCTTCACCGACAACGGTGATGGCACCTGGAGCTGGAGCCTGCCGACGACGGATGACGTCACCGGCGGCACGATCACCGTCACGGCCAGCGATGGCGAGCACGCCAACGCCACCGATTCGTTCGACTACTCCGCAGCAAACGCCGACCCGGTGCTCAGCGCCCTCGCTGCTCACGGGTGCGACGGCAACGGCATGCCTGACCGGGAACACGGTCGGGCTCAGCTTCAGCTGGACAGATGTCGGAGCCGACACCTTCACCGGGACGATCGACTGGGGTGACGGCTCGACGGACACGGCGTTCACCGCCTCGCCGGTGGCTACCAGCCATGCCTACGCCACCGCGGGGAACTACACGATCAGCGTCACGGTCACCGATGACGATGGGGGCTCCGCCTCGGCTACCGCCAACGTCTCGCTGACGTGGAATGACAGCGGCATCCTGCAACCCATCAACGCAGCGGGCACGCCGAGCGTCTTCAAGCTCGGAAGCACCGATCCCGGTGAAGATCAGGATCACGGACTGCAACGGCGTCGTCGTGAGCTCGCTCGCGCCGACGATCGAACTCCGCCGGGTGGACCCGACACCCGCCTCTGAGGTCACCGAGGCTCCTCCGGCGGCCTCGTCAGACGCCGGCAACACGATGCGTTGGTCCGCCGACGGCCAGCAGTACATCTTCAATCTGTCGACCAAGCGCAGTCAGTTCAATGCGGGCGGCGACCTCACGCAAGGAACCTACATGTTGAAGATCTGGGTCGGCTCCCAACTCCAGGAGACCTGTCAACTTCGACATCAAGAAGTAGCGGTCGCTCCAGAGCGCTCGATCTCCAAGCGCATGGGTGCCTCGTCCGCTCGTCGGGCGGGGCACCCGCCATGTCCGGCCTCGCAGGGCCTAGGGCGCCTTCGGGTCGACGAAGCGGCAGCGCGTCCGGAGCGGGCACGCCTCGTGGTCCGGGCGCTGGGCGTGGCAGACCTTGCGGCCGTGCTGGATGAGGTTGACGTGGGCCTCGTACAGGTCGTCAGGCTCGAAGAGTCCCAACACGAGGTCGTGGCCCTGGTCGAGGGTCGCCTTGGGCGGGAGCAGCCCGACCCGGCGCATGACCCGCTCGACGTGGCGGTCGATCGGCAGGAGTGGCTGCCCGAACGAGAACAGGAGCAGCACCGAGGCGGTCTTCTTGCCGATCCCGTCGAACTGGTCGAGCCAGTCACGCGCCTCGATGGCGGGCATGTCGCCGAGGAACTCGAGCGAGTAGTCGCCGCGCTCCTCGCGGATCCGGCGAAGGGTCGATTGCAGGCGTGGTGCCTTCTGGTTCGGCAGCCCGCCCGGCCGGATGACGTCGGTCAGCTCGGCCAGTGGCGCGAACTCGACGGCCGCCCAGTCCGGCGCGACCCCGTCCGGCAGCCCGTCTCCACCCCAACCGGCGCCGGGGTGGTGGGCCTGCGCCTCGCCGACGCCCGGATAGGCCTGCCGCAGCGCCTCGAACGCGACCTCGGCGTTCGTGTCGGCGGTGCTCTGCGTGAGGATCGTGAGGATCAACTCGCTCGTGGGGTCGAGCCGGCGCTCCCACTGCGGGTGGCCGTAGCGGTCGGCGAGCGCGTCCAGGGTGAACCGCGGCGAGCCCCGGTCGATAGCGCTCGAGACGCTTCGCGTAGCTCGACGCCGGGATCGCGAGAACTTGCGCTTCTTCGGCCGCTTGCGTTTCGGCTTGGGCTTGGCGCCGGCCGACGGCGCGACGATCACGACCTCGATCAGCCCGACGTCTTCGATCTCACCCATCAGGCGAGTGATACCAGACGCGCCAGCCGTTCACCACACCGTTCGAGCGGTTCGGTGCCGGCGGCCATCGCCGCCTCGACGGTCCCGGGGCGTTCGGCGACCGGCACGGCGATGGCACCCACGGCTGCGAGCGCGTCGATCCCGTCGACCTCGACACCGCCACCGACCGCGATGCACGGCACCTCGGCCGCCTGTGCGGCGCGCGCGACGCCGAGCGCCGTCTTGCCGAACCCGGTCTGCGCGTCGATGCGTCCCTCGCCGGTGATGACGAGGTCCGAGCGCGCCAGCCGGGCAGGGAAGTCGGTCGCCTCGATGACGAGGTCCACACCCGGTCGCAGGGCGAAGGCGGCGAACCGGTCCTGGCTGGCGAGCAGCGCGAACCCGACCCCGCCCGCCGCCCCGGCGCCCGCCGAGTCGCGCTCGCGACGTCCCGTTCGGGCCTCCAGCTCGTCGGCCCACGCGGCGTTCCGCGCGTCGAGCGTGGCGACGTCGTCGGGCGTCGCGCCCTTCTGCGGGCCGTAGACGGCCGCCGCCCCGTCCGACCCGAGCAGCGGGTTGCTGACGTCGCACGCGACCTCGAGCTCGACGCCGCCGAGGTCCAGGTCGTCGCCGAGCCCGTCGAGCAGGCCACGCCCGCCGTCGGTGGTGGCGGTGCCGCCGATGCCGAGGGTGATGTGCCGGACCCCGTCGGCGACGACGGCGCGCAGCAGCTCCCCGGTGCCGTGGGTCGTGGCACCGATCGGGTCACGCTCCGCCGGTGTGAGCCGTGACAGCCCGGACGCCTGGGCCATCTCGACGAACGCCCGCCGGCCATCGGCCGAGCGCAGCCACCGCGCCTCGACCGGTCGCCCGATCGGATCGCGGACCTCGGTCGTCCGGACCGTCCAGCCGCCGGCCGCCTCGATCGCCGCGAGCGTGCCCTCGCCACCGTCCGCGAGCGGGCACAGCAGCAGCTCGTCGTCGGGCCTCGCCCGCCGCCAGCCGTCGGCGATGGCGGTCGCGACCTGCACCGAGGTCAGCGAGCCCTTGAACGAATCGGGCGCGATGCACACGGTCCGCCGGCCCGACCCGCGGGCCGCCATCAGCGCAGGTCCTTCCAGAAGAACGTCGCAGGCCCGGGCGTCCCGTCGGGCAGCAACGCGTAGTCCGGGCACGGTGCCCGTCACCTGCCAGCCCATCGAGCGATACAGCGCGTCGGCCGGCGAGTCGGTGACCGTGTCGAGGACGAGCATCCAGCGTCCCTCGGCGCGGGCCTGGTCCTCCGCGGCCTGCATCAAGGCGCTGCCCAGGCCCTGCCGCCGACACGAGCTGTGGACGATGACCTTGCCGATCTCCGCGCGATGCGGCGAGTTCTGGTTGGTCGAGCGCATCAGCAGCGTGCAGCCGACGATCGGCTGGTCCGACGCGGTGTCGTCGCGGGCCACGAACAGGGTCGTCGCGCCGTTCGCCACCTCGTCGCGCCGGGCCACCCACCAGCCGCGCTGCCTGGTCCTCGGTCACCCCGGACAGGAAGTTGATCGATGCGCCATGGTCGACCGCATCGACGACGAGCTCCGCCAGCCGCGGGATCGCCGCCTCGTAGTCCGCCGGGTCGAGGGCCGCCACGATCATCCGTCGACGGTGGCGGTGGCACCTCGTCGGCGCTCGAGGTACTCCGGGATGCGGATCATCGGCGGCCGCTCCTGGTCGGCCAGCTCGATGACCTCCAGCGACAGCCGGCCCTTGCCCGAGCGCGGCAGCTTCATCGTCGAGCCGAGCTCCGCGAACAGGCGGGCCTTGCGGCGCTCCTCGAGGCGCTTCATGACCGCGTGCAGGATGACGAACGACATCCGCGACAGGCCTTCGAGCTCCTGGTTGCGATGGACCCGTCGCTCCAGGTCGACCTGGCCGAGCCCCTCGATGCCGACCCGCTCGGCGGCGTCGATGAGGTGGCCGATCTCGACCGCGTAGCCGGTGAAGAACGGGATCGACTCGAGCAGCGTCCGGCGCCCGGCGTACTCGCCGGCGAGGGGCTGGATGAGCCCGGACAGCTCCGGGTAGAACAGGTTGATGAGCGGTCGCGCGACGAGCTCCGTGACCCGGCCGCCGCCGCCTTCCTTGAGCTGCCCGGCCTCGACGATCGGCCGCTGGTAGTAGCCCTTGACGTACTGCAGCCGCGGCTCGTGGAGGAGCGGTCCGAGGGTCCCGTAGACCATCCGGTGGTGCCAGTGCTTCACGTCGGTGTCGGCCCACACGACGATGTCGCCGGTCGTCTCGAACAGCGACTTCCAGAGCGCCTCGCCCTTGCCCTTGAACGAGCCATAGCGCGTCAGCACGTCGGGGTGCTGGACGACGCGCGCGCCTTCCGCCTCGGCGATCTCGCGGGTCCGGTCGGACGACGCGGAGTCGATGACGAGGACCTCGTCGAGGAGCGGCACGCGGCCGACCATCTCGCGCATCGCGCGCCGGACGATCGGCCCGATCGTCTCCTCCTCGTCGAGCGTCGGCAGGACGAGGCTGACCGTGACGCCCTGCTTCTCCTTGAGCTGGACGAGCCGGCGCAGGTCGCCGAACTCGGCGTGATGGAAGTTCGACTCGCCGAACCAGCGCTCGACCCGGGCCGGCACGGCGCGCGCCTCCTCGGCGGCGCGGTCGGCGGCGGCCAGCGTCTCGGCCCGCGACGCGAGGGCCTCGAAGGTCGGGCGGCCGATGGCCTCGCGGGTCTTGACCACGACGACGCTCGAGCGTGAGCGGGCCGCGATGGCCTCCGGCAGGGCCCCGAACAGATAGCTGTCGGCGCCCTCGCCGCCGGGCGACGCGGACGCGCCCATGACCACGAGGTCGGCCTGCTCGGCCTCGCGCAGGATGGCGTTGCGGACGTTCGGCGCCTCGCGGAGGAGGCCCTCGCCGTGGCCCTTGAGGTGCTGCTTGACGAACGTCGCCAGGGCCCGTTCCGCCTGGGCCCGGACCGCCATCGTGATGCCCGGGGGGACGAGGTGGAGGACGACGACCGTCGCGCCGTGGTGGGTCGCGATGGCGTCGGCGAAGCGCATCGCCAGCTCGGCATGCGGGCCGCCGCGGACGGGACGAGGACGCGCTTGATCTCGCGGGCGCCGCGCTGCTTGACGACGGCGATGTCGGCCGGCGACTCGCGGACGACCTCGTCGATGGTCGGCGAGAAGACGGTGGGGCCGGTACGTCCGTCGCTGCCGGCCGGCGCCTTGCCGCCCCAGCCGAAGATGATGAGGTCGGCCTCCTGCTCGGCGGACGCCTCGATGATGCCCTCGGCGGCGTGGCGGCCGATGCGCACGATGGGATGGATCGTCGTGCCCTCGGGGGCGTAGTCGAGGACCTTCTGGAGCAGGCGCCGGGCGTGCCGCGCGCGGGTCGCGCCCTCGGACAGGGGCATCCCTTCGGGCACCTCGACGATGCCCAGGGCGGACAGCTCGCCGGCCCGCGGGTCCATCATCGCCGCGCCCAGCCGGATCAGCTCCTCGGCGGTGCCCGGGTTCGCGACCGGGATGAGGATCCTGGCCGGCAGCGGCGAGCGGGGGCTCACGCGCGGGTCTCCGCCGCGTTCCAGCGCTCGACGAGGTACGGCTTGAGCAGCTCGAACTCGCGGGCCTGGCGCTCGACCCGGTCCTCCGCCTGCTCGGTCGTGATGTGGCGGTTCTCGATGACGAACGAGCCGACCCGACCGAAGTAGATCGGGACGAGCGACGCGACCAGCGTCTCGAGCGGGGCCGGCGGGTCCGCGCGGTCACCACGAGGTCGTAGATGACGCGAGCCCAGAGGTCGTCCGGGAAGTGGAACGTGCTGACCGCCTCGGCCATCTCCAGGGTGGTCACCGAGGTCGACGCGACATCACCGCCGATGCCGAGCTTGGCACGGGCCTGGTCGCCCAGCCGGCCAGCCTCGGCCGCGAGCTCGAGGACCGTCTCGACCGTCGCCGGGGCGAGCATCGAGCGCCACGTCTCGGCCAGCGTCAATGAGCCGGCGTGGAACTCCGACAGCAGGCGCAGCGTGTTCACCTCGAGCGGCGGCGGGTCGATGATCCGCTCGAAGCCGTAGGCCGGGACGTCGTGGCTGCCGCGGATCGGCAGCCAGTGATCGGCGTAGCGCTCGGCCAGGCGCAGGATCGTGCCGACGACCTGGCGGAACATCGGTCCGAGGTCGGCGCCCGGGTCCTTGGGGTCGTGGATCTTGGCCCCGAGCCGGGTCTGGCAGACCGCGAAGCCGCCGGCCAGCGCCGAGGTCGTCATCCAGATGTCGATGCCGAAGCGGCTGATGTCGTCGGTCCAGTCGTCGAGCGTCAGGTAGTGCCGGACCAGGTCGCCGCTGACCCCGAAGTCGCCGCCGATCGGCTGGCGGATCCGGTGGCCGTAGAGCGCGCGGGTCAGCGGGTAGGTGACGGTGTTGGTGATCGTGCCGTCGTACTTGTAGCGCGCGTAGAGCGGCGCGACGAAGTCGTAGCCACCCTTGAGGATCGGGCCGGCAAGGAGCTCGATCCATTCGGGCACGATCGAGCGCAGGTCGGAGTCGACGACGACGAGCGCCTGGACGTCGAGGGCCGCGGCGATCTCGAAGATCGTCCGCAGCGCCGCGCCCTTGCCGCCGACCCCGTCGATCTCGGGGTAGGTCAGGCTGACCCGCTCGAGCTTGTGGTTGGGCCGGACGAGCAGGATCTGCTCGACGTAGTCCGGCGGCTCGGTCTCGACGACGACACGACCGGTGCCGTCGGGCGATCCGGCGTCGCTGTTGACGACGACCGGATGGAGATCGGGGAAGTACTGGACCAGGCCGGCCTGGGCGGCCCGGACGACATAGCCGATCGTCGCGGCATTCTTGAAGCTCGGGATGCCGACCATGATGTCGGCGGTGCCGAGTGCGGCGATCTGGTCGCGGATCGCCGGCGAGAGGGCGGTGGGCATCGAGCCCAGCATAGCGAGGTTGACCCGCCCCCGGCCTTGCAACGCGCCGCGCGGCATGCGCGTCGCTGCGCACGCAGGCGCGACCGGCCGACGGCGCCTCGTGCTCAGCGCGCGCGGGCATCGCGCACGTCGATCGGCCCAATCGACCGCGCGGTGGCGCCCGACTGGTAGCGCGAGTTGGCCTCCTTGAACGTGATCGACGTGAACCCCTGGGCCCGCCACGAACCGATCCAGGTCGCGAGCGGCGGTCGGACGGAGATGCCGGGGCGGACCAGCTCATCGCCGGGGAACAGCGAATCGAGGAGTCGGAGCCGCTCCATGAGCGGCACGTCGAGGAGCGACTGGCCGTCGAGCCAGAGCAGATCGGTGACGACGAGGTTGACCGGGTCGTCTCGCGCGAACGTCCGAGCCGCCACCTCCGCCTCGCGCGCCTCCGCCGCCTCGTCCGCCCGGTTGCGTCGGACGCCGACCATCGACTGCGCGATGAGCTTGCCGGTCGATGGCAGCGCATCCGTCCCCGTATAGACGCCGCCGTCGTCGTCGGCGACCTGCTTGGTCAGGATAGCCATCGACGACCGCGCTCGCGGCCGACGCCTCGAGCTGATGGGCGAGGTGCCAGCAGATGCGCTCCTGGCCCTCCAACGCCACGCCGTCGGCGAAGAGTGCGACCTCGTCACCGTCGACGCCGGCGATGAGCCGTTGTCCGGGCCAGCCGGGCTCGACCACGGGCTCGCGGATGCGGTCAGGCGAGGTGCGCCCGAAGACCTGGGGTCGAAGCTCGCTCGCGACCCGGGCTGCCGCTCGGTCGGGTGCGGAGGACGCGTCCATGGCACGGCATCGTACGCGGCGCAGGGCCGTATCATCGCGTCGTGGCTACTGCCGCCGATCCGCCCGGACCCGCGTCACGTCCCGGTGGGTTGGCCGGCCTGACCCCGAGCGGGCGGTCGGTGGTCCCGGCGGCCTGGTCGCTGTACGACTTCGCCAACACGATCTTCAGCTTCGCGGTCGTGTCCGGCGCGATCGGCCTGTACCTCGTCAAGCCCGAGCAGTTCGGCGAGCGCGACGGCAACGTCATGCTCTCGCTGGCGGTCGCGATCAGCGTGGCCATCAACGCGGCGGTCTCGCCGATCCTCGGCGCACTGTCGGATCGTGGCGGCCGGCGGATGCCGTTCCTGCTGTTCTTCACGCTGCTGTGCATCGCCACGACGTTCTTCATCGCCGACGTCTCGCCGCTCGTCGGGCTCGACGTTGTTCATCGTCGCCAACTTCGCCTACCAGGCGGCACTCATCTACTACGACGCGACGCTCAAGGTCGTGTCCTATCCCGGAGACGCGCGGCCGGCTGAGCGGCATCGGGACCGGCATCGGCTATTGCGGGACGATCTTCGTCGGCCTCCTGATCTTCCTGCTCGAGATCCCGGTCGAGGACCGGTTCCGCCTGACCGCCGTCCTGTTCCTCGTCTTCTCCATCCCGATCTTCCTCATCGTCCGCGAGCCACGCGACCCCGGATCGCTGGTCAGGGCGAATGACGTCACCGCGTCGTTCGGACAGCTCAAGGCGTCCATCCAGCACGCCCGCGCCGTGCCGGGGCTGGGTCGCTTCCTGATCGGGCGGTTCTTCTACAGCGACGCGGTCAACACGGTCATCGTCGTGATGAGCGTGGTCACGGTCAGCGCACTCGACGTGAGCGAGGCCGACGCCAACCTGATCCTGCTGCTGCTGACCGTGGTGGCGGTCGTGATGAGCTTCGTGTGGGGCGCCCTGGCCGACCGGCTCGGGCCCAAGCGCACGCTCGTCATCGTGCTCATCTCGTGGGCCGTCGGGCTCATCCTCGGCGGGATCTCGCTCGGCTTCGGGCCCGACGGGCTCATCCCGTTCCTCGTGGCCGGGGCGATCCTCGGCTCCGGCCTGGGCGGCGTGACCGTCGCCGACCGGGTGCTCATGGTCCGGCTGTCGCCGCCCGAGCGGATCGGCGAGTTCTTCGGCCTGTACGGGCTGGTGGGCAAGGGCTCACAGGTCATCGGCACCCTGCTCTACGGGCTGATCATCTTCCTGTTCCTCGACACCCTGGGTTCCGGCGCCTACCAGCTGGCCGTGCTGAGCCTGCTCGTGACGATGCTCATCGGGCTGTGGCTGCTGTGGCCGGTGCGGGACGACTGGGCGGGGAGCGGCGAACGCATCCACGCCGAGGTGCCACCGGAGCGCCTGGCGCCCGCGACGACCCCGCTCGAACCGCGGGCCTGACCGACGGGCCTAGCGGTCCAGCCGCCGATAGCGGCGCACGGCCAGGGGCAGGAACACGGCGATGATCACGACCGGCCAGAAGACTGCCAGCTGGATGGCGTTCTGGGCGACGAACGAGTCGCCGCCGACACCCGGGTTGCCGAACAGCTGTCGCGTGGCTGTCACCGTGGCGGACAGCGGGTTCCATTCGGCCAGGGTGCCCAGCCAGGCGGGCATCGTGTCGGTCGGCGCGAACGTATTCGTGACCATCGTGACCGGGAACATCACGGTCTGGACGATGGCCAACGCGGCCGCGCCGGTGAAGATCAGGCCCATCCACATCCCGGCCCAGAGGACCGCGAGGCGCAGGAACAGGAGAAGCCCGATCGCCGCGGCGACCTCGGCCGGCCCGGTGTGCCAGCGCCAGCCGAGCACGAGCCCGCAGCCGATCATCACCGCCAGCCCGAGCGTGGCGTAGAGCATGTCCGAGCAGGCCCGACCGAGCAGCACGGCCGCCGACGACATGGGCATCGAGCGGAAGCGATCGGTGACGCCCTTGTCCGCGTCCTGGGTCACCGCGATCATCGTCTCGCCGGTCCCGAAGGCCATGGTCATGACGAACATCCCGGGCATCAGGAAGTCGATGTACGAACCGCCGCCCGGCACGGTCATCGCCCCGCCGAACAGGAACGCGAACAGCACCACGAGCATGATGCTGAACCCCAGGCCGGCGATGATCTGGGTCGGCTCGCGACGCCAGTACTGCAGGCCGCGCAGGGTCAGCGTCCAGGCATCCGCCAGCAACCAGCGCAGACCGCTGCCCGCGATCGCTGCCGGTGGTCGGGTCGTCGTCGCGGTCATGCCGCCACCTCCTCGTCGGTCGTCCCGGCGGCGCCGGACGCATCGTCGGCGATGCCATGGCCGGTCAGGTGCAGGAATGCCTCGTCGAGCGTCGGCCGGCGGACGCTGACGTCCTCCGCGTCGATGCCGGCCGCGATCAGCGCCGGGAGCAGGCTGCCGAGGGCGGCCATCCGGTCGCTGACCGGGGCGCTGACCCGACGACCGTCCCGGTCCTGGTCCGCGGCCGCTCCGGCGACCCGGGCGACGATGGCCGCCGCCTGCTCGAGCGTCTCGACGTCGCGGACGATGCACTCCAGGCGATCGCCGCCGACCCGTGACTTGAGCTCGTCGGGTGTGCCGTCGGCGATGACCCGCCCGCGGTCGACGACGCTGATCTGGTCGGCCAGCTGGTCGGCCTCGTCGAGGTACTGCGTCGTGAGCAGGACCGTGGTCCCCTCCCGCACGAGCGCCCGGATCTCCGACCAACCTCGTTCCGGCCGCGTGGGTCCAGGCCGGTGGTCGGCTCGTCGAGGAAGAGGACCGCCGGGGCGAGGATCAGGCTCGTCGCAAGGTCGAGCCGACGGCGCATGCCGCCCGAGTAGTGCTTGACCGGTCGGTCGGCCGCGTCCTCCAGTCGGAAGCGCCCAAGCAGCTCGTCCGCACGCCGGCGCGCGCTGGCCGTCCCGACGTGGAAGAGGCGCCCGAACATGACCAGGTTCTCGCGCCCGCTCAACGACTCGTCGAGCGCCGCGTGCTGTCCGACGAGCCCGATCCGGCGGCGGACCGCGGCGGCATCGCGGACGACGTCGTGCCCGGCCACCTCGGCCCGGCCGCCGTCCGGCCGGACGAGCGTGGCAAGGATCCGGACCGCTGTCGTCTTGCCCGCGCCGTTGGGGCCGAGCAGCCCGCACACGCTGCCCTGGGCGACCTCCAGGTCGAACCCGTCGAGGGCCGCCGTGGTCCCGTAGCGCTTGACCAGGCCGCTCGCCCGGACCGCCGGTGGATCGCTCGTCGTCATCCCGTCGCCCTCCATTCCGTACGCAGTACGCCGTTGGACCGGCATGATAGCGTACGGCCTACGGAGTTTGCAACAGGGCATCATCCATGCCGATGTCACCCGAGTACGCCGGGCGCGGCGATCCCCGACGCAGCCTCGACCTGCTGTGGGGCGACGCCCCGCGTCCGAGCCGTGGGCCCAAGCCGGGTCTGGACGTCGCATCGGTCGTCGCCGCCGCGATCGAGCTCGCGGACGCCGATGGCCTCGATGGCCTGTCGATGCGTCGGGTGGCCGAGCGACTCGGCGTCGGGACGATGTCGCTCTACACCTACGTGCCGTCCAAGGCCGAGCTGCTCGACCTCATGCTCGATACGGTCTACGGCGAGCAGGTGACGGACCTCCGCGCGGCGACGACGAGCGATCCCGACGATCCGGCCGCGCCGCTCACCGTCGACTGGCGCGCCGGCCTCACCGCGGTCGCCCAGAGCGCATGGGACCTCTACCATCGCCATCGCTGGATCCTGCAGATGGCCCACAGCCGGTCCGTCCTGGGGCCGAACGAGATGCGTCTCCAGGACGCCAGCCTTCGGGTCGATCGACGGGTCAGGCCTGTCGGGACGCGAGATGGTCGCCATCATCGACCTCGTCGCGGTCTACGTCGGGGGCGCGGCGCGCGGCGCCGTCGAGGCGGCCCAGGCGCCGGCCGCGACCGGCCAGACCGACGACGAGTGGTGGCTGGAGCGGGTCCGCATCCTGTCCGAGAAGGTCGGTGACGGTGCCGCGTTCCCCACCGTGACCAGGGTCAGCGAGGCCGGCGGCTACGACGTCGCCGAGGACGCCGAGTCGTACACCCTGACGTTCGCCCTGGACGACTACCGCTATGGCCTGGACCGGGTGCTCGACGGTATCGCGCAGCGCATCGCGGCGAGGCCTCAGTCCTCGTAGCCGGACGGGTGGGCGCGCCGCCATGCCCAGGCCGACGCCACCATCCCCTCGAGCTCCGGCCGCGCCGGTCGCCAGCCGAGCACGGAGGCGACCCGCTCCGCCGAGGCGACGAGGACCGGTGCATCGCCTGCTCGTCGCGCCGCGACCGAGACCGGGATGTCGTGGCCGACGACGGCCGCCGCCGCCGCGAGCACCTCGCGGACGCTGAACCCGCCGCCGTTCCCGAGGTTGCAGGCGATGGCGCCCTCGTCGGTCCGGGGATCGTCGAGCGCCGTCGCCTCGAGCGCGCGCACGTGCGCGTCGGCCAGGTCCTCGACATGGATGTAGTCGCGGATGCACGTCCCGTCCGGGGTCGGGTAGTCGTCGCCGAAGAGGACCGCCGGCTGGCCGGTCTCGACCGAGCGCAGGACCGCCGGGATGAGGTGGGTCTCCGGATCGTGGTCCTCGCCGTGCTGGCTCGGTCGCGCCGGCGACGTTGAAGTAGCGCAGCGACACGCTGCGCAGGCCGTACGCGCGGCCGTACCAGGCGAGCGCCCCTTCGAACGAGCGCTTCGTCTCGCCGTACGGGTTGATCGGCCGGAGCGGGGCATCCTCGCCGATCGGCGTCGTTCCGGGGATGCCGTAGCACGGCCGCGGTCGACGAGAAGACCAGGCGCTGGACCCCGGCCGCCCGGGCCGCGTCGAGCAAGGTGATCCCGCCGCTGACGTTGTCGCGGTAGTAGCGCCCCGGGTCCTGGATCGATTCGCCGACGAGCGAGCGGGCGGCGCAGTGGAGGATGGCATCGACCCGGTGTTCGGCCAGGACGCGGTCGATGGTCGCGCGATCCCCGTAGTCGCCGACCACGAGCGACGCGCCGTCGGCGAGCGCCGCCCGATGGCCCGTGGTCAGGTCGTCGAGCACGACGACCTCGTGGCCGGACTCGAGCAGGGCCGCGACCGACACCGAGCCGACGTAGCCGGCGCCGCCCGTGACGAGGATGGAGGTCATGGCGGAACGATACGGGTCGGTCAGCGTCGGCGCAGCCGGTCGAGCAGCGACCGTCGCTCGGCAGCCGCGGACGAGCTGGACGCCGCGTCGGCGGGCGCAGGACGTGAGGCTGCCTCGGCCTGGATCGCGTCCACGGGGTCGGGCGGTGGCGGCGCGATGACCGGCATCGGCTCGGTCGGCATCGGGTCGTCGACCGGGTCACCGCGCGTCGCCAGGACCTCCTCGAGTCGGATGGCGAGCCGCCGGGCGGCGTCGTTCTCCGGGTCGATCGCCAGCGCGCGCCGGGCGAGCAGGTAGGACCCGAGGTCGTCGCGCCGGTCGAGCGCGACCCGGGCCAGCCCGACCACCGCGATCGAGTTGCGCGGATCCGCGTCGGCGACCTGGCGATAGAGCTGCTCGGCCCGGTCCAGCTGACCGAACGAGATGGCACGCTCCGCCTCGAGCAGGAGCTCGATCATGCCGGCGTCCCCTCGTCGCCACGCTCGACCACGATCGACCTGGCGATGGCCAGCAGCCGGCCACGCGTGTTGATCGACGGATCGGCGACCGCCCGCGCCAGCAGGTCGCGCAGGATCTCGCCGACGCGTGGCGACGGCGTCAGGCCCAGCTCGGCCATGAGGTCGTCGCCATCGATCGCCAGGTCGCGCACCGACAGCACGACCCCGGCATCGAGCTGCGCCGCCACGCGAGCCCGGATCTCGGCCAGACCGCCACCATCCCGCTCGCGGCCGGAGCCGACGTTGTCGGCTTCGCGCAGCAGGAACAGCGCCGGCAGCTCGTCCGGACCGATCTTGGCGATGAACCGGCGAACGGCTGCGTCCGACCAGGTCGGCTCGTAGCCGTACATGTGATGGCGGACGAGTCGGACCACCATGTCGCGTTCTGCCCGCGGCCAACGCAGTCGGTCGAGGAACGCATCGGCGAGGTCGGCCCCGACCGTGTCGTGGCCCAGGAACCGGCCGTCCGCCATGGCCGCCGGCTTGCCGATGTCGTGGAGCAGGGCGGCGAGGCGGATCGTCGGCGGGTCGGAGGCGGCGCCGTCGACCGCGCGCAGCGTGTGGTCCCAGAGGTCCTCGCCGGGGATCTTGTTCTGCGGGATGCCCGGCTGCAGCGCGAGCTCCGGCGAGATCGGCGCGAGCAGGCCCGTGTCCGCCAGCAGCCGCAGGGCGATCGACGGGACGGGCGCCGCCAGCATCCGCCGCAGCTCCTCGGCGATCCGCTCGCCGGACAGGTGCGCCGCGTCGCCGGCCCTGGCCTGGATGCCGGCGAGGGTCTTCGCCTCGATCCCGAAGCCGAGCGTCGCCGCGAGACGGACCGCGCGGAGCATCCGGAGGGCGTCCTCCTCGAACCGCGTGCGCGGGTCGCCGACGGCACGGAGCAACCGACCGACGAGGTCGCCCTGGCCACCATGCGGGTCGATGAGGTCCGGGGCGGCACCGGCCGCCGCTCCCCAGGCGATCGCGTTGATGGTCAGGTCGCGGCGGTCCAGGTCGGCCTCGATCGAGTCGGTGAACTCGACGCGGTGCGGCCGGCGATGGTCGGCGTAGGCATGGTCGGAGCGCAGCGTCGTGATCTCGACGATCCCGACGGCCGGGTCGTCGGTCTCGACCGCGACCGTGCCGAAGGCGTTCTCGTAGCGGGCGCCAGGGAACAGCGCCTGGGTCTCCTCCGGCAGTGCCGCGGTCGTCAGGTCCCAGTCCCACGGGACCCGCTCGAGGAGCACGTCGCGCAGCGAGCCACCGACCACGTACGCGGCGTGGCCGTTCGACCAGAGCGTCCGCAGGAGATCGTGGACACTCGCCGGGACCGCCGCGGCGATGTCGGTCGTCGTCAGTTCCGACCCAGGAACAGGTACGACCGCCAGGCGTCGTTGCGATCGTCGGCGAGATACGGCGTGAACAGCGAGTAGAGGTCGCTGCGTGGCTCGTGTGGCTCCTTGTCCAGCCGCAGCCGGGCCTCCTCGAGGAGCTTGCCGCCCTTGCGGTGGTTGCACGACTTGCAGGCGGTGACCAGGTTCTCCCACGTGTGGCCGCCCCCGCGGTGGCGCGGGACGACGTGGTCCAGTGTCAGGTCGTGCGTCTGGCGTCCGCAGTACTGGCAGGTGTGCCGGTCCCGCGCGAAGACCTCACGACGGCTCAGCTTGACCCGCGGTCGAGGGCGCTTGACCATGTGCTGCAGGCGGATGACGGAGGGCGCGCGGTATTCCGTCCGCGGCGTCCGGATCACCTGGTGGTCGAACTCGATCACTTCGGCCTTGTCGCCGAACACGAGCCGGAAGGCCCGCGGCAGGTTGCAGACGTTGAGCGGCTCGTAGTTCTGGTTCAGCACGAGCACGACGCCGTTCATCGTGGCGCGAGCATACCAAGCACGCCGCATCGTGCTCGCCGCCACGTCAGCGACCGGTGGCCGCCCCGGTCCGCGGGTCCCACCCGCCGGCCTGCCCGACCTTCGTCGCGAGGGGCTTGCCGAGCGCGTCGGCGATGAAGCGCGCCGCCACGAGCACGCCGTCAAGGGCCACCCCGTGCTCCCAGCCCGAGGCGTCGAGGAGATACACGAGGTCCTCCGTCGCGAGGTTGCCCGCCGCTCCCGGGGCGTACGGGCAGCCACCCGTCCCGCCGGCCGCGCTGTCGAACGAGCGCACCCCGGCCGCGAGCGCCATCGCGACGTTGGCGAGGGCCGTGCCACGCGTGTCGTGGAAGTGGTAGGCCTGCCGCTCGACCGGGATGCCGCCCGCCTCCGCCAGCGACACGAGCTCGGCGACCTGGTCCGGCACGCCGACGCCGATCGTGTCCCCGAAGCAGACCTCGTCGACGCCCAGGTCCTGCAGGCGCCGGGCGACATCGACGGCCACCGCCGGATCGACCCGGCCCGTGTAGGGGCAGCCGAATGCGGTCGAGACATAGGCGCGACGCCACCAGCCACGCTCGCCGGCCCGAGCCAGGACCGGCCGGAAGGCCGCGATCGACGCCTCGATGGTCATCCCGATGTTGGCGGTCGTGAACGCGTCGGTCGCGGCGGTGAAGACGGCGATGGCGTCGACGCCGGCCGCCTCGGCACGCTCGAGACCACGCTCGTTCGGGACGAGCACCGGGTAGCGCACGCCGGGCCGTCGGTCGAGGCCGGCCATGAGCTCGTCGGCGTCGGCCAGCTGCGGGATGGCCCGGGGCGACACGAAGGAGGTGGCCTCGATGTCGCCCAGTCCGGCGTCGGCGAGCAGCTCGATGAACCGCGCCTTGACCGCCGTCGGGACGATGGCCGACTCGTTCTGCAGGCCGTCGCGCGGCCCGACCTCGGTGATGCGGACCCGCCGGCCGGGGTCGGTCATCGGTCGGGTCGGCCGGTCAGACGAGCGGCGGGTCCATCGCCCGCTCGATGCGGGCGATCTCGATCTCGATCCGGCCGATCAGGTCGATGGCCGCCTTGTGCTCCTCGCTGCCGTGCTTCGCGGCGTTGCGGCGCTTGCGCGTCACGGTGTGGAGCGCCTCGAGCTCGGCGCGGGTCTGGGGCAGCGGCTCGGTGTCGGTCGCCTGGTGGGCGGTCGACTTGGGAGCGGTCGTCTTGTGGGCCATGGCGGTCAGGGTAGCGCGTCGCGGGTCATGGCTCCACGCTCGCCAGGCGCATGCCTCGGTCGACCTGGGCCCCCACGGTGACGTCGATCTCTGCGACACGGCCGTCGCGCGGCGTGGCCACGACGTGCTCCATCTTCATCGCCTCCAGGGTGACGACCGCCGCACCGGCCTCGAGTGGCTCCCCGACCACCGCATGGATGGCGATGACCCGACCGGGCATCGGGGCGACCAGGTCGATCGCGCCGCCGCCCTGGCCATGGGCCGCGGCGGCGCGCGCGGCGCGATCGACATCCGGCGGCGGCGCGAGCGTGATGGCCACGCTGCGTCCCGCGGCGTCGACGTGGACCACGTCCCCGACCCGGACCGCCGTGACCGTCGGGTCGGGCTGCGGGGCGACGCTGCGGCGGGTCGTCCCATCGGTGACGGTGACGTGCGGTGGTGCGTTGAGCCGCCACCCGCCGGACCACGGGTCGCCCGCGGTCGGCGCGGCGAGGAGGGCTGCGGCCGCCGACCAGTCGTCGCTCCGGGAGCGTCGTTCGGTCGGCCCATCCGTCCGGCGGCCAGATGCGGTCGAGCGTGTCGGTGCGAGCCCGGCCGTCCCGAACGACCGGCTCGCGGACGAGCCAGCGCAGGAACCGCAGGTTGGTCGTGACGCCGAGCACGATCGTGGCATCGAGGGCCGCGGTCAGCCGGTCCAGGGCCGTCGCCCGGTCCGGACCATGGCCCACGATCTTGGCCAGCATCGGGTCGAAGCGGCTCGTCACCTCGTCACCCACCGCGACACCCGTATCGACCCGGATGCCCTCGCCGCTCGGCCAGCGGATGTGCTCGAGCCGTCCGGTCGCCGGGAGGAACCCGTCCTCGGCATCCTCCGCATACAGCCGGACCTCGACGGCGTGCCCGGCGATCGCGACCCCGGCCTGGTCGAACCCGAGCGGCTCGCCGGCCGCGATGCGCAGCTGGTCGGCGACGAGGTCTCGCCCGGTGACGAGCTCGGTCACGGGATGCTCGACCTGGAGTCGCGTGTTCATCTCGAGGAACGTCGCGGCGCCACGCTCGTCGACGAGGAACTCGCAGGTCCCCGCCCCGACGTAGTCCACCGCGGCCGCCAGCTCGACCGCCATCGCGCCGAGACGCTGCCCGCTCGCCGGCGTCGAGGCGTGGCGCCGGCGCCTCCTCGAGGACCTTCTGGTGGCGGCGCTGGAGCGAGCAATCCCGCTCGCCGAGATGGACGCCGTGCCCGTACGCGTCGAACAGCACCTGGATCTCGACGTGGCGCGCACCCTCGACCAGCCGCTCGAGGATGAGCCGCTCGTCGCCGAACGCGGCGCGAGCCTCCCGCCGTGCGGCCGCGAGCTCATCGGGCATCCGGTCGAGGTCCCGGACGGTGCGCATCCCCTTGCCGCCGCCGCCGGCCGCGGGCTTGACGAGGACCGGGGCGCCGATCCGTCGCGCGGCCGCGAGCAGCGACGCATCGGTCTGGTCGGCATCGTCGTAGCCCGCCGGGGTGGGGACGCCGAGCCGGGCGGCAAGTCGCCGCGCGGCTGCCTTGTCGCCCATCGCCCGGATGGCCGCCGGCGGCGGGCCCACCCACAGGACGCCGGCCGCGAGCACCGCATCGGCGAAGGCGGCGTTCTCCGCCAGGAACCCGAAGCCGGGATGGACGGCGTCGGCCTCGGCGGTCACCGCGGCCGTCGACGACCGCCTCGATGTCGAGCAGGTCGAGCGCCTCCTCGCCCTCGGTCGATGGGACGACCGTGCGCAGGCCGAGCCGGTCGCCGGTGCGCCGGATGCGCGCGGCGATCTCCCCACGATTGGCCACGAACAGCGTGCGGATCGGTCGTGCCCGGGCGGGCTCTGGTGCCGTCTCGGTCAGGAATGCGTCAAACGCGTCAGACGCGACACGCCATCGACCACCAACACGTCGGGCAGGCAGGCGGCCTTGGTCGATCCAGCGCTGGACGGTCCGCGTCGAGGTCCCGAGTCGTCGTGCGACCTCGCTCGGGCGGAGTTCTTCAGCCATCGTGTCGCGATCGTCGCATACGAGCGACCGCCTGTCAGCCCGCGCCGGGCGCCGGCACCGCATCGTCGGCGATCGGGGCATGGGCGATGTCGTCGAGCGTGCGCCAGATCGCCAGGAGCAACACGGCCGAGCCGATGAACGCGAACCAGAACGGCGCCACGATCCCGAGCTGCTGGGCGATGAGGCCGCCGAGGATCGAGCCGATCGCGGCGCCACCGACGTTGAGCAGCATGTACACGCTCGTGACCCGTCCCAGGTAGGCCGAGGGCACGGCGCGCTGGCGGACCGTCGTCGACGTCGTCCCCCAGACGACGGCGTGGATGCCGAACAGGGTCATCGTCGCGCCGACGACGAGCGCCGAGGTCGAGACCGCCAGGATCAGGTGGGTCACGGTCTCGAGGAGGAGCCCGACCCGCATCAACGTGGCGAGCGCGAATCGCCGTTCGAGCGTGGGGTAGGCGATCGAGCCGGCCAGCCCGCCGAGCGCCCCGGCCGTGATCAGCACGCCATACCCGAGATCATCCAGCCCGAGTCGCTCGGTGGCGTACAGCACGTACAGCGAGTACGGCGCCCAGAACGTGACGTTGAACAGGAAGATGGTGAGGGCCAGCGCCCGGATCGGCGGGTGTCCCCACAGCCAGCGAACCCCATCGCTGATCTCGTGTCGGAGATGGCGGCGCTCCACGGTCGACGGGTCCGGCCGCGGTGTCGCCGCGATCCGCCCGACCAGGAACGCCGCCGCCAGGGCACAGATCGCATCGACCGTGAACGGGACCGCCAGGCCGAGCCCGATGAGCACCGCGCCGATCGGCGGGCCGGCGAGTTCGTTGGTCAGGATGCGCGTGCCGGTGAGCCTGGAGTTGGCGACGCCGAGATGCTCCTTCGGGACGTGGGTCGCCAGCAGGGCGCTGCCCGCGTTGTCGGCGAACATCTCCGCCGTCCCGAGGACGAGGAGGCTGATCAGGATCACGGGCAGGGAGGCGGTGCCGGTCACGATCGTCGCGGTCAGCACGAGCAGCACGAGCGCCCGGGCGATGTTCACGAGCACCGACAGGCGGCGGCGGTCGACACGGTCGATGAGTGCGCCACCGGGGATCCCGAAGACGACCCATGGCAGGAACGACATGAGCGTCGCCATGGCCACCGCGAACGGATCGCGCGTGATGGTCGTGACCAGCAGCGGCCCCGCCGAGAGCAGCAGCCCGTCGCCGAGGTTGGACGCCGTCGACGAGGCCCACAACCAGCGGAAGTCCCGGCCCAGCGCGGGCGGCAGCAGCCTGCCGACCGGGGTGACGCGGGCCGCGGCGGGCTGCTCCTGGGTCGCCGTCAACCGTCGTCGGTCGACGAGGCCCAGGCCGGTGGCCGGTGCTCGTCGAACGCGGCGAAGCCCTCGCGCGCCTCGGCGCTCACGCGCTGCCGGGCGATGACGCGGGCGGTGTGCCATTTGGCCGACCCGTGGCCCAGGCCGCGCACCTCGCGGACGACGGCCTTGGCCGCGCGCGCCGCGGTCGGTCCGGCCGCCAGCACATCGCGCACCGCCGATTCGACCGCAGCGTCCAGCGCGGCCTCGCCCTCGACGACCTCGTGGACGAGCCCGATCCGCTGGGCCCGGATGGCATCGAAGCGGCGACCGCCCGGGAACAGCGCCCGGGCGTGCGACTCGCCGATCTTGGGGATCACGAACGGCGCGATCACCGCGGGCAGGATGCCCAGGCGCGTCTCGGTGAAGCCGAACTTCGTGCCGCTCTCGGCGATGACGATGTCGCTCACGGCGCACAGACCCATCCCGCCACCCAGCGCCGCCCCGTGGACCCGGGCGATGACCGGAACGGGGCAGCTGTCGAGCGTCTCGAACATGTCGGCCATCGCCATCGCGTCCTGCTCGTTGCCCTCGACATCGAGGGCGACGGCGGCACGCATCCAGGCGATGTCGGCGCCGGCGCAGAACGAAGGGCCGGAGCCGGCCAGGACGACCGCCCGGAGGTCCGCGGGTTCCTCTCGCGCGAGCGCGGCGAACGCGGTCCGAAGCGCGGCGATGGTCGACGCATCGAAGGCGTTATGGACATCGGGTCGGTCGAGGGTGACCCGGGCGACGACGCCGCCAGGCCCGCTGCGCTCGAGGTGCAGGGCGTCCGTCAACGGACGCGCCGGATGTCCGCGCTGCGCCGACGGCGCTCCTCGGCCTCGATCTCCATCCAGCGCGTGGAGTCGTGGCCGGCCCCGGCGGCCCACAGGTGGACGATCGCCTCGCCGCGGCTCGGGCCGGTCTGCGTATCGGGGGCATAGACCCAATCGAGGAACCGGCGGGCGGCGCGAAATGGGGCAAGGAGCCAGTGGAGCGGTCGCATCGCGCGGGCCAGCGTACACCCGGTCGCGCGTGCCTGGCCGGTCCGCCGTCGACTACCGTGCGCGCATGGGCCCGGACGATCCATGGTCACCGCAGTGGCAGCCCGACGACGGCCGGGAGCGGTTCGTCCGGATCCTCACCGCGCGCCGTGGCGCGCTGTTGGCCGCGGCCGTGTGGGTCCCGGTGGCGCTCGTCGCGACGTGGCGCGCGGCCATCGAGCCGCCGACGACCGTCGCCATCGTCGTGGTCGGCTCTGCGGGTGTCGCCCTCCTCGGCGCGGGCCTCACGCCGGCCGCGATCGGGTCACGGATCGATGCCGTCGTCGCGGGGGTCGCGCTCGGGATCGGCGCGCCGGTCGCGGCGGTCACCTCGGCGATCATCGCCGGGGCGATCCTCGATGCGGCGTTCGCCGAGGTCGACGATCTGCCCGGGACGATCCTGCGGACCGGTGTCCTGGCCGCGGTGGCGGTCGCCCCGCTCGTGGCGGTCGCGGCCGCGGGCTGGGTCATCGGCGTGCGTCGCTATGCCGCCCGATTCAGCTGGTGGCAGCGACCGCGTCCCTGACCGCCTCCCGCAAGGTCTCCGTCAGTCGAGCGGTCGGACCGCATCGCCGACCCGGATCCGGCCGGGCACGGTGACGTCGGCGAGGACCCCCAGATCGGCGTGCTTGCCGTCGCGCAGGCCGCGTGCGGCGATGATCCCGCGCAGCGTGTCCAGGTCGCGGACGCCGCTGTCCGGATGCTGGGTCGTGATGGCGCAGCGGGCGTCGGGCTTGGTGACGTGGAGGACCGCGTCGCCGACCGCGATGTCGCGTCCGACCCAGCCGTCCTCCTCGTAGGCCGACGCATCGGCCAGCTCGATGAGCATCCGGAACCGTCGCCCATCGAGCGACGCGACGGCCATCGATCCGGCCAGCGCCCGCAGCGTGCCGTCGCCGATGAGGCTGGTCGGGTTGCCGGCACGCGTCCCGGCGGGCTTGTCGCAGCGGACGAGTCGGACCGTCCGCCCGGCGAAGGCCGACAGCGCCTCCGCCCACGGCCCCACGACGACGTGGCCGATCGCGGTCCGGCCGTACATCGGGGTCTCGATCGCGTCCGCGGTCCGGACCTCGTCGTCGATGACCTCGCCATCGGCCATCGTCAGGCGCAGCCGCGTGCCGTCGGGGTCGGTCTCCGCGGCGATCCGGACGAGCTCACCGACGATGAGCCGGTCGACCAGCCGCCCCGTGTCGTCGACCAGGTAGAAGCGGCGATCCTCGGCCACGCCGGCCGTCGTCACCTCGATCTCGGTCGGGTGCTGCAGCCCGAGACTGCGGACGGGGGCGATCGACAGACGGGCGACGGTGGGCATCGCGCGGATGCTAGCGGTCAGAGCAGTCCCACGCTGGCGCGCTCGGCCCGGGCCAGGCGATCGAAGCGGCCCGCGGCGAAGTCGCCGAACGGATCAGGCGTGAAGGCCAGCAGGTCGTCGTAGTCGAGCCGGTTGATGGCGCGCGTCGCAAGGGCCTGCTCGAGCGTGGCCGGCGCGACGTCGGCCGGTGCCGTGCGGATGGCCCGGCTCGCGGCCCGGAGCGTCGCCAGCCGGTCGGCCCGCCACGGCAGGTAGCGCGCCAGCCACGGGACGAGCGCGACGCCGATGACCAGCGCGGCGAGCAACCGGGCGACCAGGATGAGCATCGACTCGAGCTCCTGCCCGACGACGACGAACGGCTCGCCGGCCGTGCTGAACGCCCCGGTCGCGAGCGTGTCCAGCCCGCCCCCGACGATCGGTACCGAGCCCAGCGCGTCGCCCAGGTCGGCACCCGCCGCCTGGAGGTTCGCACCGCCGCCCTGGAGGATGCGGCCGGCCTCCGAGAACGCCGAGATCGCGTCGTGGATCCGCAGGCCGATCACCGTCCACAGCGCGACCCACAGCCAGGTGACGACGTCCGTCACGACCTCGCGCGTCCGCATCCGCGGCGCCTCGCTGTAGAACGGCAACATCGCGTCCTCCTGGCAGCCGTGCCCGGTCGGCACGGCGTTCGTCACATCCGGAAGACGCCGAAGCGGGTCTCCGGGATCGGGGCATGCAGGGCGGCGTCGAGGCCGAGCGCCAGGACCCGACGGGTATCGAGCGGATCGATCACCCCGTCGTCCCACAGCCGAGCCGTGGCGTAGTAGGGCGATCCCTCGCGCTCGTAGGTCTCGAGGATCGGCGCCTCGAACGCGTCGCGCGCGGCGTCATCAGCGAACTCGCCGCGGACCGTCGACAGGACGCGGGCCGCCTGCGCGCCGCCCATGACGCTGATCCGGGCGTTGGGCCACGTCCACAGGAAGCGGGGCTGGTAGGCACGGCCGGCCATCGCGTAGTTGCCGGCCCCGAACGAGCCGCCGATGAGCACCGTGAACTTGGGGACCTCTGCGCTGGCCACCGCGGTCACCAGCTTGGCCCCGTCCTTGGCGATGCCGGCTTCCTCGTACTCCCGCCCGACCATGAAGCCGGTGATGTTCTGGAGGAAGACGAGCGGGATGCGGCGCTGGCACGCGAGCTCGATGAAGTGGGTGCCCTTGAGCGCCGACTGGCTGAACAGGATCCCGTCGTTGGCGAGGATGCCGACCGGCACGCCATCGATGTGGGCGAAGCCGGTCACCAGGGTCTCGCCATAGCTCGGCTTGAACTCGTGGAACCGCGAACCGTCGACGAGGCGGGCGATGATCTCGCGGACCGGCACGGGTCGACGCGGATCGGCTGACACGGCGCTGTACAGCCCGGCCGGGTCGACCGCCGGCGGTTCGGGCTCGCGCCGGTCCCACGGAGGGGTCGGGGCCTTGCGCTGGAGATTGGCGACGATCGACCGCCCGAGGGCCAGGGCGTGCTCGTCGTCGAGCGCCTCGTGGTCGGCCACGCCGGACCGACGCGTGTGGACCTCGGACCCGCCGAGCTCCTCGGCCGTCACGTCCTCACCGGTGGCAGCCTTCACGAGCGGTGGGCCGCCGAGGAAGATCGTGCCGGTGCCCTTGACGATGACGGTCTCGTCGCTCATCGCCGGGACGTACGCGCCGCCGGCGGTGCAGCTGCCCATCACCAGGGCGACCTGGGGGATGCCGGCGGCAGACATCCGCGCCTGGTTGTAGAAGATCCGACCGAAGTGGTCGCGATCCGGGAAGACCTCCGCCTGGAGCGGCAGGAACGCGCCGCCGCTGTCGACCAGGTAGACGCACGGCAGTCGGTTCTCGAGGGCGATCTCCTGGGCCCGGAGGTGCTTGCGGACCGTCATCGGGTAATAGGTGCCGCCCTTGACCGTGGCATCGTTGGCGACGATGACGCAGGTCGTGCCTTCGACCCGACCGATGCCGGTGACGATGCCGGCGCTCGGCGCGTCGTCGTCGTACAGCCCGCCGGCGGCCAGTGGACTGAGCTCGAGGAACGCGCTGTCGGGGTCGAGCAGCCGGTCGATGCGCTCGCGGACCGGCAGCTTGCCACGCTCGCGGTGGCGCTCGATCGACCGCTCGTCGCCGCCGGCGCCACGACCGGCCACC
Organism: uncultured Chloroflexia bacterium; assembly: GCA_963776925.1. Classification (GTDB taxonomy): domain Bacteria; phylum Chloroflexota; class Limnocylindria; order Limnocylindrales; family CSP1-4; genus SPCO01. The sequence goes on from CAVZON010000002.1 coordinate 122,045, forward strand.
GCGACCTGGCGCCCGCGCAGCTCGTCGACGAGGGCCGTCATCGCCTCGTGGTTGGCCTGGGTCTGCGGGTCGGTCGGGTCCAGGCGGCTGCGCAGGACGGGCATGCCCGCGATGATAGGCCGCTCGCCGGTCGCTCCTTCGTACGCAAGGTCGTGGGTGGGACCGGGGCTGCGTCACTGGGCGTGGATCTCGATCGATCCCACGAGCCGGGCTGCGTGCTCGTCACCGTCTCGAAGCTGTCCTCGTCGGTGATGGTCACGATGGCTAGGACCCTGGCGCCCGATCCTGCGGGCAGATCGAGCAGGGTGATCCGCGCCCGATCAGCTCCGACGTGGAAGGCGGCATGCGTCAACAGCGGTGCTGAGCAGCGACCCGCCTCCGGGGCGAGCACGACGTCCATCTGGAGGGCCGGGATCCCCCCGACGGTGATCTCTGCCGGAGCGGCGGCGTCGAACGTGGGGTTCGCACGGATGCGTGCAGCCAGCGTCTCGGCGTCTGCGGAAACCGCCGCCTCCGTGCAGTCCGGCCCGATCGCCCGCGGGTCGGCCAGGAAGACGGCGACTCGTCGGGGCGCGCCGTCGTTCGGGAGGAGGCCGTCGACGGCGAGGCGATCTGGGGCCCGGAACCCATCCTGGCTCGGGGCAAGCGGGAGGTCGGCGCGGTACGTGACCACGCCGTCGAGGAAGCCGTACGTCACGCGTACGGACTTCCCGTCCTCGGTTCCCGGCTCGAAGCGGTAGACGACGCGCACGCGTCCGGACTCGTCTCGCTCCAGCCAGAACCGCTGCTCGACGACCGTCGCGTCGTCGTCTGCGAAGAGTCGGACCTCGACCTGCATGGTCCCCGTGGGCCACGCCGGCCCGTCCACGACGTCGAATGCCGAACGCACGTATGGCTCCCCGGAGCTCGTGGCGTACAGCAGGGGGACCGTCGGTTCGACCCACTCCTCGGCAAGGAAGGCGTACTCGCTGACGTCGACGAATGCGTCGGCGCCTTCGCCGTCGATTCGGGCCTGGAGGAACGCTCCGAGCGATGCCTGGATCTCCGCATCGGATGGGGCGCCAGCCTCGGTCGCGGGCTCGATGATCTCCCAGCTCGTGACGACCCAGATCCCGCCGGGGCCCTTGCGGTCCGGCTGGGCGATGTTGATCTTCACGGTCTCGTGTCGGCCATCGTCGGAGGTCGGCGCGCAGCCACGGAGTCGTCGGTCCGATGCGCGGTACCGATCGATCGCGTCGCCATCAGCGCAGCGGACGTACACGACATCGCCGTCCACCAGCCCATCGGGATGGGCGAAGGCCTCATCCCAGCGGTAGTTCTCCCAGCCGAGCTGGTCTTCGAGGAAGCGGAGGAAGATCGGCGCGTCCTTGGGGTGATGCTGGGCGAGCTGCCATTCGATCACCCCGGTGACCTGCCACATCAGGCCGGGATCACCCGCATCCGCGAGCGCCTGGGCCTGGCGGACCTCCGCAAGGCTGGATTGCGGCCACATGCCGCCCGACGTCTGGATCGGCGTCGTCGACGGGTCCGGCGTCGGCGACGGGTCTGGATGCGGCGACCCCGTGAGGCCGATGAGTCCGGCCACCAGCGCGATCGTCACCAGGATCACGGCGACGCCACCCAACGCGGGCACCGTCGAGCGGCAAGGTCGCCAGCCGGTGCTTGCCAGTCGACGTCCTGTCGGCTCTTGCGCGTCCGCTCGAATGTGGCGTCGAGGACTCGCTCTGGCAAACCGGGCGGCGCGACGTGCCTCGAACCAGGGTGATCGTGTGATCGAAGCGGTCGTCGGTCGTCCATCACGCCATCCCGTCCTTGGCTACCGCGGGCGGCCGCGCGTCGGCGTCGAGCGCGGCACGCATCGCCCCGATCGCGTAGTGCAGTCGAGACCTCGCAGTCCCTTCCGGGATCTGGAGGATCCGAGCGATCTCCGATGCCGAAAACCCGTTGTAGTAGTGGAGGACGACGATCGCTCGGTACGCGGGCTTGAGCCGATGGAACCCACGCTCCAGTTGGTCCCGGTCCGCGATCGACGCGGTGTCGTCAGTGATCGCGAAGTCGACCGGAAGCAGGCGCACGCGCTGGGACCATCGCCGCGCCTGGCGACCCTGGTCAGCACACGCGTTGACGACCAAGCGATACAGCCACGCATCGAATCGATCCGGGTCGCGCAGCGATGGGAGCTGTCGCCACGCCCGGACGAGGGCCTCCTGCACCGCATCCTCTGCCAGGTCCGACGAACGAAGGATCAACCGGGCCGTCGCGTAGAGCCGGTCGCCGGCCGTCGAAGCCAGGACCTCGAACGCCTCGTGGTCGCCGCGGCGGGCCGCCTCGACGAGGTCACGTTGCATGGCCACTCCCTCGCTGACACGCGCCGTGGTGCCGGTGCGTGTTGTCTGGTATGACGTCAGCTCTAGGCTCAGTTACTCGATATCTCCTCCCGCGTCAATGGAACCGAGCCGCGTGCGCTGCCGTCCGGCAGCCATGTCGACCGCCGTGCGCGCCGCCGTCGCGGTGCTCTCCGTTGTCCTGCTGGCCGGGTGTCAGGCGCTCCCGTTCGGCTCGACCATCCCCGACCAGGGCGGTCCGCTGGTGACGGTCACGACCCGCGGCGGCGAGTGCCCCGACGGCGCGTGCGGCAGCGCGACGGTGATCGCCCGCGATGGCCAGGTCCACCAGATCGAACCGGTCGCTGCGGACCTCGGCGAGGTGCCACCGGTGATCCTCACCGCGCTCGACGCGGCGATCAAGACGACCGACTTCGAGGCCATCCGCGCCGTCGCGTTCACCGGCGAGTGCCCGGTCAACTTCGACGGGCAGGAGGTCGTGTACGAGTTCGCGGCACCGGCCGGGGTCGAACGCATCGCGTCGTGCGAGACCGAGGTGGACCCGGATCACCCCCTGTTCGCGGCGGTCGACGCGGCGCTGGCTGCCGTCCAGACGGTGCCCGCAGGCGGCTAGCGAGCCCGACGTTCGCGGGTCGTCACCAGGACGCCGAGTCCGGTCAGGACGCCCGCGACCAGCAGCCACGGACCCAGGTCTGGCGCGACGCAGCCGTCGCGGCACGTCAGGGCGACGCGACCGAACAGCGCGAGCCACGCGCCACCCAGTCCGACGAGCACGCCCCCGATCGCTGCTGCCCGTGGCGGTTCCGCGACCGCGAGCGCGATGGCGGCGAGCCCGAGCAACCCACCGAGGAAGCCGGTGATCAACGTCCCTGCTCCGGCCACCACGCCGACCAGGAGCCCGATCGACCACCGGCGACGACGCCTCACCACGCCGGGCACGACGGCGTGGCTGCGATCTGCGCGACCGCGACGGCGCCCACGACGACGGCGACGATCAGGACCACGTGTCGCACCCCGAACGCCGCGACCGGCTCCGGCATCCGGGCACGCTCCAGCCAGCGGTCGGGCACGGCGCGAGTCGCGAGCCCCCAGGCGATGCCGAGCGGGATCGTCACGACGATCGCGATGAAGGAGACCGGGACCGCGTACAGCAGGAGGAGCGACGCGGCGACGAGCCCCGGGACGCTGCAGCTGATGACCGCGGTCTCCCCTACGAGGCCCTCCAGCATCCCCATCCCGAGGACGATCTCGATCGCCCCGAGCGGCGGCGCCGCCCAGCCGAGCGCCATCCCGACGACCACCGCATGGCGCCATCCGCCGTCGCGGATCCACGGCAGCGCGGCTCGGCCGAGGACGAAGGCGACCGGTACGCCCAACAGGCCGACGATGGTCAGCGACTCGACGTCGACGGTGGCGATGCGCCCCACGAGGACCGCCACGATCGCCAAGGCCAGCGAGACCAGCGCCCCGATCAGGCCGCCGATCCAGCGACCGGGACGGTCGACCGCCGGCGTGGCTGGCCGCGACGTGACGGGCGCGGGTGGGGGAAGGAATGTCGATGCGTCCATGGCTCGACTCCAGCGTGCTACTCTGACATAGCAAGTTATGGACGCAGAAACTCGCTACTGTCAAGGCGCCAGATTCGACCGAGAACGTGGCTGCCCCCGGCGACGCTGGTGCGACCGCCGAGACGATCCGTCTCGAGCTCGCCCAGGCGTGGGGCGAGATGGGCGCGGCCTGGGGCGTGACCCCGGCCATCGCCCGGGTGCAGGCCTACCTCATGGCCCGCCAGGAGCCGCTCACCGAACGCGAGGTCCGAGAGGCGCTCGGTCTGTCCCATCGAGCGGCCAGCCTGGCGCTTGCGGAGGCCGAGACGTGGGGCATCGTCGAGCGGGTCTCGGAGCCGCGACGGGTCGGTCGGCGCGGACCGGCCGGCGTCGCCTACCTCGCCGTCGGCGACCACTGGCAGTGGTTCGGACGGGTCATCGCCGAGCGCAAGATCCGCGAGGGCGACCCGGTCGTGGCCGTGCTCGAGCAGAAGGCGGCGGAGGCCGCGACGGCCTCGGCCGCGCATCCCGAGGACGCCGAGCTGTCCGCCCTGCGCGACTGGCTGACGTCGTTCGTCGCGTTCGTCCGGCTGTTCGACCGCGCGGTCGGACTCGTGCCGCAGCTGGAGCCGCGCGAGCTGCAGCGGTCGCTCGAGCTGCTCGGCCGCGTGCCGGATGCGACGATCCTGCGGCTGTTCGACCTGCTGGGGGGTCTGGACGACGGCGACGTGCTGGAGCTCGTCGATGCCCTGTCGCGGCTGTCGCCGACGGCTGCTCGTCGTGCGACGAAGCTGATGTCGGGGGTCGTTCGGACCGTCGCCCGCTGAGCTGACGGCGCCCGAGGGCGGCACCGGTCCAAATCAGGCCACGAACCGCGTCGCGACACGTCCGCCGCTGCCCTCTTGGGCCTGAACGGGACCCGTGCGATAATCCGGCCGCGCGAGGAGGCTCGGTCGCCTCGAACGGGCGAGGACCCCGGGGCAAGGACCGACCGGCGAATCCGACCGCCACGCCACCACGAGGATCCCTGTTCACATGACCGTCGAGACCTCCACCTGGGCCACCAAGACCGGCCTCGCCCAGATGCTCAAGGGCGGCGTCATCATGGACGTCGTCACCCCGGACCAGGCCAAGATCGCCGAGGACGCCGGCGCAGTCGCCGTCATGGCGCTCGAGCGCGTCCCGGCCGACATCCGCAAGGCCGGCGGGGTCGCCCGCATGTCCGATCCCGAGATGATCGTCGGGATCATGGACGCGGTGACCATCCCGGTGATGGCCAAGGCCCGCATCGGCCACTTCGTCGAGGCGCAGATCCTCGAGGCCCTCGGTGTCGACTACATCGACGAGTCCGAGGTCCTCACCCCGGCCGACGAGACCAACCACATCGACAAGCACGCCTTCAAGGTCCCGTTCGTGTGCGGCTGCCGGAACATCGGCGAGGCGCTCCGCCGCATCAACGAGGGCGCGGCGATGATGCGCACCAAGGGCGAGGCCGGCACCGGCAACATCGTCGAGGCCGTCCGCCAGCTGCGCGACGTCAACCGCGAGATCCGACGCCTGCAGGGCGCCCGCGAGGACGAGCTGTTCGTGGCGGCCAAGGAGGTCGGCGCCCCGTACGAGCTGGTCAGGGACGTCGCCGAGCACGGCAAGCTGCCGGTCGTCAACTTCGTCGCCGGCGGCATCAGCACCCCGGCCGACGCCGCCCTGGTCATGCAGCTCGGCGCGGAGGGCGTCTTCGTCGGCTCCGGCATCTTCAAGAGCGAGGACCCGGCCCGGATGGCCAACGCCATCGTCCAGGCCACGACCTTCTTCGATGACGCGGCCAAGATCGCCGAGGTCAGCAAGGGTCTGGGCGCCCCGATGCGCGGCATCGCCCTCGAGGAGATCCCGGAGCAGGAGCGACTCGCGGTCCGCGGCTGGTAGGCGGGCAGACACGACCACCCGCACCGGGTTCCAGGCATGAAGATCGGCGTGCTCGCCCTCCAGGGGGCGTTCCGCGAGCATCTCGACACGCTTGCCGCCATCGGCGTCGAGGGCGTGCGCGTGCGCGAACCGCGCGACCTGCGCGACGTCAGCGGCCTGATCCTGCCCGGCGGCGAGAGCACGACGATGCGCCAGCTCATCGATCGCTGGGGGCTGCGCCAGCCGATCCTCGACCTGGCCGAGTCGGGAGCGCCGCTGTTCGGGACGTGCGCCGGGATGATCGTCCTGAGTCGCGACATCGCCGGCGGCGAGCCGCCCGTCCTGCCCCTGCTCGACGTGACCGTCGAGCGCAACGCCTTCGGCCGCCAGCTCGACTCGTTCGAGGCGGAGCTGTCCGTCCCGGTCCTCGGCGACCGCCCCGTCCATGCGGTGTTCATCCGGGCCCCGATCATCGAACGCACCGGTCCCGGTGTCGACGTCCTGGCTCGCCTCGACGACGGCCGGGTCGTCGCGGTCCGGGAGCGGAACATCGTCGCCACCGCGTTCCATCCGGAGCTCGCCGGCGAGACGCGCTTCCATCGGCTGGTGGCGGCGATGGCCAGCGAGCACCACGAACCCGGCGAGGGCGCCGGCCGACGTCCGCACCCCACGCGGCGGGCGCAAGCGCGATGACCGCGACGCGGCCACCCCGCAGCCCGGGCAAGGTCCGCGCGGCGCGCCTGACCGACCTCGCGGCCCTCGGCGAGCTGTCACGGCTGTGCCAGAGCGACGACTCCGCGACGCGGTCGCTGGGCCTGCCGGTGAGCGGCCCACCGATCGGCGTGTTCAGCCTGTTCCGCCTGCCGCTCGGTGCCTTTCGCCCCAACGACCTGATGTACGTCTACGAGCAGGACGGCCGCATCGCCGGGCTCGTCCGGGTCGAGCGCGAATCCACCCGCGACGAGTGGACCATCGTCGAGCTCGATGCGGTCGGGCTGACCGACGCCGGCGACATCCGCTATCGGCTCGTCCAGCAGCTGCTGCGCGAGGGCGCGAAGCGTGGTGCCGCACGCTTCCACGTCGCCTGCGCCGATACCGACGGCAACGTCGAGATGCTCATGCAGGCCGGCTTCATCCGCTACGGCGAGGAGCACATCCTCGTCCGGGCGGCCAGTGCGGAACTGCCGGAGCCGTGGTCGGACCAGGCGGCCGCGAAGGCACGGATCCGTGCGGCACAGGGCGTCGACGCCCTCGCGCTGCACCGCCTGTACATGACGGCGACGCCGAACCCCGTTGCCCGACTCGAGGCGGTCCGCCTGCCCGACTGGGAACGCCAGGGCACGCATTGGCGGGTCCCACGCTCCAGCCTCGCCCCGATCCTGCGCTTCGCCGACGTCGAGGTCTTCGTGCAGGCATCGAAGGACGGTGGCAAGGACGGCACGCAGCTCGACGGCCTCGTCCAGATCGGCGTCGCCAAGGAAGACCAGCCACACTATCTGAAGGTCGTCACCCGTCCGGACGCGGACGCGACAGCGCTCATCGAGTACGGTCTGGGCATCATCGAAGCGCGCACCGCGAAGGGCGCCGACCATCGTCACGACCACGGGGTCATCGCACCCGTGCGAACCTATGAAGCACCGCTCGACCGCCGCCTCGAGGACGCCGGGTTCGAACGCGTGTCGAGCGTGACGCTGCTGATGAAGGAAACCCTCGTTCGCGTCGCCGAGCCGGCCCTCATGCCGGCGGGCGTGCGCCAGACACCCTAGCGATGGAGGTCAGTGTGGGAACTGCGGACCGCCAGCGGGAATCGATCGACGACCTCGACGCCCTGCTCTCGTCCCTCCCGCCCGAGATCGTCGCCGCCGTCCATGCGCTGCCCGACAAGGAGGCGCTGATCGAGGTCGTCATGGACCTCGGTCGACGACCGGAGGCACGGTTCCCCGACTCGGAGGTCTCGCTCCTGGACCGGGAGATCGACCGACGCCGACATCGCCTTCGTCGTCGAGCACATCGGCTCGTTCGGCGACGACAACCGGGCCGGCATCGAGCGCACGCTCCATCGCATCTCGCGCCATCCGCAACCGCAACGGCAAGATCGTCGGGCTGACCTGTCGCATCGGCCGGGCGGTGTACGGGACGATCGAGATCATCAACGACTTCGTCGAGACCGGGAAGTCGATCCTCATCATGGGTCGGCCGGGCATCGGCAAGACGACGATGCTGCGCGAGGCCGCCCGCGTGCTGGCCGACGACATGGGCAAGCGCGTCGTCGTGGTCGACACGAGCAACGAGATCGCCGGCGACGGCGACATCCCGCACCCGGCCATCGGCAAGGCCCGCCGGATGCAGGTCCGCACCCCGTCGCTCCAGCACGAGGTGATGATCGAGGCGGTCGAGAACCACATGCCCCAGGTCATCGTCATCGACGAGATCGGCACGGAGCTCGAGGCCGCGGCCGCACGGACCATCGCCGAGCGCGGCGTCCAGCTCATCGGCACGGCCCACGGCAACAACCTCGACAACCTGATGCTCAACCCGACCCTGTCCGACCTCATCGGCGGCATCCAGAGCGTGACCCTCGGCGACGAGGAGGCGCGCCGCCGGCGGACCCAGAAGAGCGTCCTCGAGCGCAAGGCCCCGCCGACGTTCGACGTCATCGTCGAGATCGTCGACCGCGAGCGGGTGACCGTCCACAGCGACGTCGCCGAGACCATCGACGCGATGCTGCGCGGCGACCCGGTCGCCCCGGAGCTGCGCTGGCGCGACGAGGAGGGCGTCCACCGGTCGCAGGGCCGGCCCCGCCCGTCGCCGCGGGAGCAGCTCGGCGCAGGAGCGGTTCGCCGGCCTCGTCGGCAGCGGCTCGCCGTGGCGCATGGAGCCGGGCTGGCGCGGCGACGGCTCGTATCGATCGAGCGGCGGCGTATCGCGAGGCGGAGCGCGGCGGCGCTGCCCACCGCCCGGGCTACCGCGCCGGCGCGTCCGGTGGCTGGCGGCAGACCCGCGGGTCCTCCCGCGAATCCAGTTCGCGCGGCTCCGGCCAGGAGGGTGGACTAGCCGGCACGATGCCGGGAGAACGAGTTCGCGCGCGACGCCGAGAGACCCCGTTCGTCGCCGGTGACATCGCCGATCGCGGCCCGCTCGAGCGCGGCGGCGCCGCGACCGCGTCATCGACACGCGCGCCCGCGACGCGCGCGAGCTCGAGCGCCAGAAGGCGTGGCGCGACCAGGCCGCCAGGGCCCTCCAGGCGTTCAAGGCGGAGGAGGGGACGGGGCCGGTCAACGCCGGCGACCTTGCCGACGACGTCAGGAGGACGACGACCTCGATCGCGCGCCGCTCGGCGCCGAGGAGGGCCGCCGACGGCGAGACCGTGCTCGTGCCCGGCGGCTCGCCGCTGCCGACGCTGCGGGTCCTGCCGCAGGGCATCAGCCGCAAGCGGCTCGAGCAGGCCGTCCGCGACCTGGGCCTGCCGGTCGTCATCGCCCGCGAGGTCGACGAGGCCGACGTGGTCATGACCCTGAAGCAACGAGTACAAGCAGAAGACGCCCGATGCTCCGCGAGGCGGAGGAGCGGGCGATGCCGATCTACGTCCTCAAGAGCAACACCATCCCGCAGATGCAGTCGAGCCTGACCTCGATCTTCTCGCTCGAGATCGACCCGCGCGAGGCGGCGATGCGCGAGACCGAGGACGCGATCGACGTCGGTCCTGTCGCTCGTCCGAGCCGATCGAGCTGTCGCCGCAGAACGCCTACATCCGGCGGCTGCAGCACCAGATGGCGGAGCGGGCCAACCTCGTCTCGCGCTCGCGCGGGCGCGAGCCGTTCCGGCGGGTCCGGCTCTATCCGGACGCCGCTCGCCGCTTCGTGGCGCTGACGGTCGAGTTCGTCGGACATTCGGCGCTGCTCGTCGAGCTCGACGGGGTCCGCATCCTGACCGACCCGGCGACGCGGGCACGGATCGGGCCGCTCCAGCGCATCGTGCCGGTGCCGCAGCGCCATCGACCGCTGCGCGGCATCGACCTCGTCCTCCTGTCGCACCTCCACTGGGACCACCTCGACGTGCCGTCGCTGCGCGACCTCGGCCGGACCGTCCCGATCCTCGTCGCCGGCGGGCGCCGGGCCGTGGCTGGCCGGGGCCGGCTTCGGCGCACGTCGCCGAGATCGCGGCCGGCGACGTCGATCGACGTCGGCGGGGTCACGCGTCCAGGCGGTGCCGGCCCTCCACTCCGGCTTCCGCCCGCCGCTCGGGCCGACCGCGCCGGCCACTCGGGTTCGTGCTGCGCGGCACGCGCAGCGGTGTACTTCGCCGGCGACACCGACCTGTTCGACGGGATGGCCGACCTGGGCGGTCCGATCGACCTCGCGCTGCTGCCGGTCTGGGGCTGGGGCCCGACGCTCGGTCGCGGGCTGCACATGGACCCGCTCCGCGCCGCCGAGGCGCTGCGGCTGCATCCGGCCGCGCGCGGCGGTGCCGATCCACTGGGGGACGTACTGGCCGCACGCGATGGGTCGGGTCTACCCGGAGCGGCTGGTGGAGCCGCCGGCGGCGTTCGCCGAGTACGCCTCCGAGCTGGCGCCGGACGTGCGCGTCCTGCCGACGGAGGTCGGCACGACGGTCGAGTGGCCGACGGCGCCTGACGGTCTGGCAGACTGGGCGGCCATGACCGCCCCGACACGCACCGGTGGCGCCGCCGCCGACCAGCATCCGGACCGCGTCCCGTCAGCCTGCGCGCCGGGCTCCGTCGCCTGAGCACCGGGCTGCTCGTGTACGGGGTCGATCGGGCTCGTCCTGGCGGTCGCCGGCCTCATCGCGATGCTGTACGTGGGCAACCGGGTCTCGTCGCTGGCCGATGCGACCGGTGAGCGCGTGGAGCTGCTCATCGGGACGCGTCGAGGACTCGGCGACCGTGCTCAAGGACGCCGGCTCGACGGCCATCTCCTTCGCCGCCACGCTGGAGCGCACCCCGCCGACCATCCGCCAGGCAGCCGCGACGATCGAGGGCGATGCGCGGGACGATGCTCACGATCCAGAGCCAGCTGCGGCGCGCTGTCGATCCTCGGCTCCCAGCCGCTCGGCGGCGTCGCCGACCAGTTCGGGCGAGATCGCGGCGCGATCTCGAGGGCCTGGACTCGCGGCTCGACCTCATCGCCACCGACCTCGAGGACAACAAGGACAAGCTGCTGGCCGAACGCCGCGTCGCTCGACCGCGCTCGGCGAGCGGCTCGACGAGATCGCCGAGCGAGCTGCGCAGCGGGTTCATCCAGGACTCGCTCGACGACGTCCGGCTCGTCATCACCGTGCTCGCGTTCCTGCTCGTGGCGTGGACCGCGCTGCCCGCCGTCGGTGCGCTGCTGTTCGGCTGGTGGCTGCGGCGGCGAGCTGGCGACGCCGGACACGGCCTGGGACGCGGTCTAGCCGAGGTCGCGACGGAGCGCGGAGCGCGCGGCGTGGTAGCCGCCCATGCCGTGGACGCCGCCGCCCGGGCGGGGTCGACGATGAGGCCAGGTACAGCCCCGGGCCGGCGTGATACGGGTCCAGGCCGACGATCGGCCGGAACAGCAGCTGGCGCCAGTCGGACACGCCGGCGTTGATGTCGCCGCCGACGTAGTTCGCGTCGTGGGCCGCCATCGCCGCCGGCCCGTGGACCGACCGGGCCAGGATGCGGTCGCGGAAGCCCGGCGCGAACCGCTCGACCTGGGCCTCGATGGCGTCGCTCGCGTCGATGTCCGAACCGTTGGGCACGTGGCAGTAGGCCCAGGCGGTGGTCTGGCCGTCCGGCGCACGCGCTGGTGTCCCACGGCACGTACTGCACGAGCAGCGTGAACGGCCGATCGCTGACCCGGCCGGCGGCGACCGCGGCCTCCGAAGCCGCGAGCTCCTCGAGCGGACCGCCGAGGTGGACCGTCGCCGCCCGCGCCAGCCCGGGGCGGACCACGGGATCGGACCGTCCAGCGCCCAGTCGACCTTGACCACGCCCGGGCCGTAGCGGAACCGGTCGTAGCGATCGCGGACCTTCACCGGCATCCGGTCGCCGGCGATCGCCGCCAGCGCCTGCGGCGTCGTGTCGGCGATGACGACCCGCGATGCCGGCGACATCCGACAGCGAGGCCACGTGATGGCCGACGGCGATCTCGCCGCCCAGCGACCGGATCTCCGTCGCCAAGCGCGTCGGCGATGGCCGACGAGCCGCCCCGGACCATCGGCCAGCCGATGGCGTGGGCGTACGTCGCCGAGGACCAGCCCGAACGACGCCGACAGCGGCGCATCCAGCGGCAGCATGGAGTGCGCGGCGAGGCCGGCGAACAGGGCCCGCGCGCCGTCGCTGCGGAACCGCGAACGGGCCAGCCCGGTGGCGGAACGCAGTGCCGGCAGCCCGAAGCGGGCCAGGGCCAGCGGGTGGCGCGGCAGGTGGACGACCGGCCGGAGCAGCTCGTGCGAGAGCTTGCCTGCGTCGCGCGTGAGGGGCCCGAACAGCCGGCGCCAGGCGCGCGCGTCACGTGCGTCCCCGAGCCCGGCGGCGGTCGCCATCACGGACCGCTCCAGGACGACCGCACGATCCGGTGTCAGCGCGTGGGCAAGTGGCGCGTCGGGCTGGACGAGCTCGACGCCGTGGGCCGCCCAGTCGACCGTCCGGAAGAACGGCGAGGCGAGGGTCAGGGGCACGATCGTCGAGCACACGTCGTGGCGGAACCCGGGGAGCGTCAGCTCCTGCGTTCGGGTCCCGCCACCGATCGTCGGGGCGGCCTCGTAGACGCGCACCGAACGACCGGCGCGGGCCAGGGTGAGGGCAGCGGCCAGGCCGTTCGGGCCCGGCGCCGATGACGACCGCGTCGAGGGTCGGCGCGGTCACCGCCCTGGCCTCAGCCGCGTCCGTCGAGCCAGCGGGACGGGGCGCCCAGGATCTGGCGCGCGGTCGGCAGGATCGCGCTGTTGCGGACGGTTCGGACGTGCCGCCACTGCCACTTGCGATCCATGCAGCCGAGCCCGACGTCGACCCTCGGGTTCCCCGCGCCCAGGGCGCGCGCCAAGCCGGCCCGCGTCGTCTACTGGGAAGACAGCCGCAAGCGAGCCCGTGACGGTGGCCCGGCTCACCAGCCCGAAGGCCAGGCCGAGGGCGCTCAGTACGCCGAGCTTCCGCAGGCGGCGATCCGACGCATCGCTGGCGGTCATGCGTACACCCCGAGCTGTCGGCCCGTCGGTCGGTCCATGCTGGGAGTTTCCGCGACCATCATCCGGCATACGTTACGAGACCGGGTCCAGAGTGGGTACCGTTACGAGCGATGCCGCCCGCGACCGCGCCCATCCTCGACATCCGGCTGCTAGGCCCGCCGATGATCCTCGTCCGCGGCCGCCCCCTGGCTGTCGATACGCGCAAGGCGGTGGCCATCCTTGCCCTGCTGGCCGCAGACGGACGAGCCTACGCCCGGGAGGAGCTGGCGGCCCTCCTCTGGCCGGATGCTGACGACGCGAGGGCCCGGGGCTCCCTGCGCCGAACGCTGTCGACCCTGCGGGCTGCCGTCGGGAGCGAGGCGATCGTCATCGATCGTAGCCGTGTCGTGCTCGTCGACGCGGAGGTGCGCTCGGATATCGCCGACCTGGAGCGGCGCTCCGCATCCGACGCGGTCGCGGATCTGCGGAGCATCGGCGAGCTTGCCCGTGGGCCGTTCCTGGCTGGCTTCACGTTGCGCGACAGCCCCGAGTTCGACGACTGGCGGGCCGCGCGCGCTGTCGCCATCGAGCGCATTGTCCTTGGCGCCATGGACCGGCTTGCTGTCGCACTTCAGGGGTCGAACGACTTGGCTGGGGCGATCGCCGCGACCGACCGCCGCCTTGAGTTGGACCCGCTCGATGAGGCCGCCCATGTTCGACTCATGGAGCTGCTTGCCGAGAGTGGCGACCGCTCGGCGGCGCTACGCCAGTACCGAGCCTGCGTCGCGATCCTGGACCGCGAGCTGGGGGTCGAGCCGCTGGCCACGACCACCGCAGCCTACGAAGCAATTCGCGATGGCGGGACGCCTACCCGACCGAGGACCCCGTCCGGGTCGGAACCACCGGTCGCCGTATCGACCGTGGACCCACCGGCCCCCAGGCTCCCCCTCGTCGGCCGGACGACCGAGCTGAGCGCCGTCCGGTCGGCGCTCGACGCCCCGTCCGACGGCGACGGCCGGCTCATCGCGGTCCGCGGCGAGGCCGGCATCGGCAAGACGCGGCTCGTGGACGAAGCGGCCGACGTGGTCCGCGGAATCGGCGGGACGGTCATCGCCGCAACGGCCTTCCCGAGCGAGCGGGCGGTCGCCTACGGTCCGATCGTCGACCTCTTGCGGGACGCCATGGCCCAGTCATCCTCCGCGACCCGTCTCGCCGCCCTGCCCGCCACGACCCGGACGGAGCTCGGCCGGCTCCTCCCGGCTCTCGATCCCGACGGGCGACCAGGGGATCCCGCGCCGGCCACGCCTGGTGCCCACGCCCGGCTCGTCGCGGCAGTCGCCGATGGACTCACCGCCGCGGTCCGCGGACCGGTCCCTGGCATGGTCTGGATCGACGATGTCCAGTGGCTCGATGGTGCCTCGCAGGAGGCGCTGAGCCACCTCGTCCGACGACTCGCTGGACGGCCCTTGGTGGTCATCGTGACTTGGCGGCCGGAGGATCTCGATGTCGAGGGCGCGGCGTTCGCCGCTCGGGCGCTGGCCAGCCCGTCCGCGACCGACGTCCCCCTCGGCCGACTCGACCGATCCGCGATCGCGGATCTCGTCCGGGCTGCCGGACGTGTCGGGAGCGCCGTCGAAGCGGAGGCGGATCGCCTGCATGCCGCGTCCGAAGGCCTGCCGCTGTACGTCGTCGAGGTCCTGGCCGCGCCTGGTCCGATGGCGCCCGACACATTACCGGCCGGGGTCGGCGCGGTGCTTCGGGAGCGACTCGCGGTCGTCTCGGAGACGACCTCTCAAGTCCTGGCCGCGGCCGCGGTGATCGGGCGGAGCTTCGACCTTTCCACCCTGCGCCACGCCAGTGGCCGCTCCGAGGACGAGATCGTCGACGCGACCGATGAAGCGCTCCACCGTGGTCTCGTGCGCGAAAGCGGCGACGGTCTTGACTTCGCTCATGCCGCGCTCCGGGACCTCGCCTACCAAGACACGAGTCTGACCCGCCGCCGGCTCCTCCATCGACGCGTGGCGGACGCCTATCGCCTGGACCTGTCCGGGAGCGGCCGCGAGGACCTGGCCCGACTGGTCCTCATCGCCTTGCACGAGCGCGCCGGCGGACGCGATGCTGCGGCGGCGGACGCTCATCGCGCCGCCGGCGAGCGGGCTGCGGCGGTGTACGCGAATGTAGCGGCCATCGACCAGTACGAGGCAGCCCTCGGCTTGGGTGGTGCGGACCCCGGCGGGCTGCAGGAGGCGATCGGACGGCTCCGCACCCGGATCGGTGACTACGCCGGCGCGCTCACCGCCCTGCAAGCTGCCGCGGCCGGCGCCGCCACTGAGGACCTGCCGCGGCTGGAGTGGGGACTGGCCCGCATCAACCTGCGCCGCGGTGACCTAGCCGCCGCGGCCCACCATCTGGACGCCGCTGCGAGCGGCACGCACGACCCGGTCATGCGCGCACGCATCGCCGTCGATCGGAGCGTTCTGGCCCGCCGTGGGGACGACCCGGCAGTCGCGGCGGCGGCGGCGCGCGAGGCGATCGAGGCGGCGGATGCCGCTGGCGACTTGCTGACCTTGGGGGCGGCTCGTCGCCTATCCGGCCTGGTCGCGCTCGACGCCGGGCAGGCCGCGGCGGCCGTGGTGGACCTACGACTCGCGCTCGCCGTGGCCGGCGACGACCCAGACCCGACGGCGGCCATCGCGGCCCTCGTCGGTCTGGCGATGGCGGAGGCCGCGAGCGGCGACCCGGACGCCGCCCTCGGACACGGGCAGTCTGCCGTCGAGGCCTGTCGTCGCATCGGTGACCGGCACTTGGAGGCCGCGGTCGAGAACCACCTGGCGGACCTGCTCCACGCCGCCGGCCGTGACGACGAGGCGCTGGAACACCTCCGTCGCGCCGTCGCCGCATTTGCCGAGATGGACGGTGACCCGGCCGACCCGGATCCGGGTGTCTGGATGCTGGCCGCGTCGTAGGGCCGGGTCAGCCCGAACGTTCGACCCGACATCGCAGCCTCACCCTAGCGTGGGCCGGAGATCCAGCGGGCGGGGGCGGTAAGCGTGTGGCGCATCGTCCGAAGCGTGGCGCTGTTGCGGATGTTGGCAGCGTGGCGCCACTGACGGCGCTTGTCGATGCATACGACCTCGACGATCACGGCCGGGTCCGTCGCGCCCATCGCTCGCGCCACGTTGGTAAGGGTTTCGCGCCAGAACGCCGTGACCATCCGGTTGGCGCCGAGCATGTGCATCAGCTCGTCGAGGGGGTCCGAAGTCCGCTCCAAGGCCTGGACTTGGACGACGGTCACGTCCCCGTCGAGATGCGACGAGAAGGTGATCCATGCCGACAGGGCATGCCCTTCGGGGGTCATGAAGGTGAACAATTCGTCGTCAGCGTAGAGGACCATGATCCCGGTCGACATCCTGACCGGCGAACCCGGCACCGGTGAGACATCGAGAAGGGCGACCTCACCCGGCGCGATGCCCGCGAGCGGGGCGTAGAACCGGCCTGTCGCTGGCCAGAACGTCGCGAACTGCTCTTTCCAGGCCGCGATGACCTGCTGTGGGCTCATCGGCGACCCATGCAGCGGGACGCGCAGGGTCTTCTGCCAGAGCTGCCCGAAACCCTGCAGTGGCCCAGCCACTCGCTTACCGCTGACGCTGTCAACGTGCGCGCCAGCGACGCCCGCGGCGGACAACCGGTCGACCGGCTTCGCCCAGTTGGCCGTGTCACGGGACTCGTGCGCTTGGGGCGGGGTCTCGTCGGTCAGCGTCATGTCACACCTCCACGGCCGCTACGGCCGCACCTTCGTCGTCGTGGATCTCGATCGCCTCGTCGAGTCGGGTCAGGGACAGGATCTCTCGGTAGTGCTCAGACAGGCCGCTCGCGAGCAGGCGGACACCGCCACGCTGCGCGCGCACGAGCAGCGTGACCAGCAGGCCGATGCCGCCACTGTTCATGTACTCGAGCCCAGAGAAGTCGAGGATGATGGCCCTGGCACCGTCCTCGGTCGCCCGGGTGTAGCCAGCCATCAGCTCCCCTTCGCTGGCCGATGTGACATCGCCGGCGATGCGCAGCGTGGCGGCCACCCCACTTCGGTCCAGGGCCACGGTCGTGGCGTTCATGCGGCGTCTCCTTCCACGATCTCCATGAAGTCCGACAGGCGGGTGATGCGAAAGATCTCGCGGTAGTGCTCGGTCAGGCCGATCGCCCGGACCGCGCGACCATCGCGTCGGGCCTCCGCCAGGAGACGGACGACGAGGGCGATGCCGGTGCTGTTGATATAGCCGACGCGTCCGAAGTCAAGGCTCACGCGCCGAGGCCCGAGCGCCACGACGCGCTCGTACGCCGCGGCGAGGGTCTCGTCCGCACGCACATTGAGGTCGCCGCTGAGTCGCACCCGGACCTCGTCCGGGACCTCCGTCACCTCGGCTCCGAAGCGCCGCTCATCCATCGGTCGGCTCCTTCCGCGCCATCGTCAGGGCCACCGTCTGGGTGGTCCCGTCCGTGGTCACGTCCATCGAATCCACCATGTTCCGGATCAGGAAGAGGCCCCAGCCGCGGGCCTTCTGGGCGCCCGCCAGCTTCAGGTCGATGTCAGGCGTCTCGGCGTCGCCGGGGACGGCGCCCGACAGGGCGCGATCAGTGATGCGCACGATCACGGCGTCCGGCGTCGCCTCGACTTCGACGTCGACCGGGACGTCGGCACGGCCTTGGCTGCCGTACTCGATCGCGTTCATCGTCGCCTCGCTGACGGCGGTCTTGAGGCGCTCGAGGCGGGCAGGCGAGATCCCCAGGTCGGCGACCGCCGCAGCGACCCGGTCCATGGCAAGGCGCTCGTTGCCCTCCTCGCCGGAGATCGAGAAAGCGCTCGTCATGGTCGGTGCGTCGCCAGCCTGATCGGCAACACCCGAGGCGCGCCGCAGGGTCACGAGCGTGATGTCGTCTTCCTGCTCCCAGTCGGCGCCCGTGAACTGGTGGAGTGTCTCGAGCAGGCGGTCGAGCAGCTCGCTGCCGGCGTCGTCCACGGTCATCGCTTCCCGCAGGCGAGGGAACCCGTACATCTGCTGGTCCACGTCGTGGGCCTCGACGAGCCCATCCGAATAGAGCAGGACATTGCTGCCCGGGGCGATGACGCCGACCGTCTCCTCGTACTGGATGTCCGGCATCAGCCCAAGCGGCATCCCCGTGGCGCGGAGCTCGACGACACCATCGTCAGTTCGGATGTACGGGAGGTTGTGGCCGGCGTTGGCCATGACGATCCTGCCCGTCTCGGGCTCCAGGATCGCGAACAGGCAGGTCACGAACATCCGGGCCGGCATCTCGGGCTCCAGGAGGGCGTTCGCGCGGGCCAGGATCTCGCCCGGCGAATTGCTCCGGCTGGCTTCGGCGCGCAGGATCGAATGCGTGCGGGCCATGACCAACGCGGCCGGCACGCCCTTGTCCGTGACGTCGCCGACGGCGATCCCGAGGCGCCCGCCCGGCATCTCGATGAAGTCGTAGAAATCGCCACCGACCGCACGCGCCGGGCCGTAGTACGCCGCGATCTGCCAATGCGGCAGGCTCGGCAACTCCCGTGGCAGGAACTGCTGCTGGATCAGCGTCGCGACGCGCATCTCCTGTTCCATCCGTTCGCGCTCAGCGGCTTCGAGAGCCTGCTCGCGGACGAGCTGGGCGACACGGATGGCCGGGGCCGCCTGCGCGGCGAGTGTCGTGAGGAGTCGACGGTCGTCGGTGGAGTAGTCCTGCTCCGAGAGGCGCGGGCCGAGGTTGAGGGTGCCGATGAGCTCGCCCTGGGACACCAGTGGGACCACCAGCGCCACGCCGGCCTCGCGGAGGGCGGTGACCGCCGGCGAGTCCAGCTCGAGGCGGGCCACGTCCACCGGGCCTGCGGAGGTCTGGAGATAGGCAAGAAGGGGATCGCTCTCGGCGATGTCGAGCGCGATCGGGCGGGTCGCGGGGTCCACGATCAGCGACGGCTCGTCGATCGATTCAACGGGGCGGACGGGCGCAGCCTCGATCGCGGGCGCTCCCGACCGAGCAGGCGGCGGATCGGACGGGTCAGGGCTGTCATGTCGAGCCTCATGCTGGGGGCCGGTCGTCCGGGATTTGTTACGGCGTCATCGAGCGCGGCCGGCGGATCCACACGCTGATCGTGCTTGGGTGAAGGGCCGCGTCGACGACAGTCGTGAAGTCGCCACGGACCGCCGGGAGGTCGACCTCGTCACGAAGCCGCTCGGCGAAGAGGGTCGCCGTCCGCTCGGCGTCGTAGCGAGCCCGGTTGAAGCGATGGTCGACGGCGCTCTGGACGCGCCGCCGGAGCGGCTGGAAGAGGGCGGCGGCAAGGAGCGTGGAGCCCGCCACGGCGACGGTCTGGCCCTGGATCAGGTCGCCGAGGAGGCTCTGGAGCAGCAGGACGGCGCCGCATACACCGCCAGCAGCAACCCGCTGAGCACGGCCCACGACAGGCCGCGGCTGATCAGCCGGTCGATCTCATAGAGGCGGTAGCGAGTGACGGCGATGCCGATCGCGATCGGCGGAAGCATGAACGCCACCGACGCGGGCACCCACGCCATCTCGGCGTTTGGGTCGAACGCGGCCCAGATCACGAATCCGGCGGGTATGGCGAGCGCGATCGACCCGAACGCCGCCACGAGCCAGCGCATCTGCAGGCGCTCCAGGTCGTGCGAGCCTCTATAGCGACTCACGATCGCCACGATGGACGCAACGAGGATGAGCGGCAACACGACAGGTCCCATCACCTGCGCCGGAAGCCCGATGTCGAGGATCCTCGGTGGCAGGAGGCCGATCGGGTTCGGGACCTCGATGATGCCGGTGTCCCCGGCCGGTTCCACGGTCAGCACCGGCCAGAAGGCCGAGATGATCACCATCCCCCAGATCAGCCCGAGTACAACGGCGGCATATGGCCGCCACCGCCCCTCCGGGAGCCTGCCTGTCGGAAAGGTGAAGGCGAGCAGAGCGAACAAGGCGAATGTGAACGAAACGGTCCATACAGTGAGCCACGCGATGGCCTCCTGGAGGGGTGACGCTGTCAGGGTTTCCAGCTCGTGTGCGGTCGCATCGATCGGCAGGAAGGAGACGGCAAACGTCCACCCCATCCCCAGCAGCACCCAACCGATGACGCTCCGCGGCCGCCTTGCGACGAGGATCGACCCGACACCCGCGTATGGCACGTATGCCACGAGGAGGATGATCAGGGAGACTCCCCCTGGCCTCCCGAGAGCACGAGGGCTGACGCCGCGAATGCCGCGACCGCGCAACCAACCGCGAACTGCACGCCGACCAGTGCTGTCGCCGCCGCTTTCATCGCGTGGTCCCCGGCGTCGGTCGCAGCCAGACGCCCACGCCGGTCGGGTCCACCGCCCCGCCGGCCGTGGTGGCGAGAGCGGTCCGAAGATGGTCGACGTCCAGTTCATCGCGGAGGCGCTCCGCGAAGTCGGCCGCGGTTCGCTCGGCGTCGTAACGGGCTCGGTTGAAGCGGTGGTCGACCGCGCCCTGGACGCGCAGCCGAAGGGGCTGGAACAGGGCGGCGGCGATGAGCGTGGAACCAGCCACCGCCACGGTCTCCCCCTGGATGACGTCGCCGAGCACGGTTTGCAGCAGCAGGACGGCTCCGGCGTACACCGCCAGCAGCAGCGCACTGAGGACAGCCCACGACAGGCCGCGGCTGATGAGCCGGTCGATCTCATAGAGGCGATAGCGGGTGACGGCGATCCAGATCGCAGACGGGGACAAGGAGTAGACCGAATACGGCAACCAGGAACGCGATCGGGCCGCCGCCCAGGGGTGCGACGGTGATCGGGACAACCGCCAGGAGAACGGCGGCGACAAACCAGCGGAGCTGCTGCCGCTCCGCGCCGACGCTGCGCCGATAGCGCGTGACGACAGCCGCGGCCCCGAGCGCCGAGATCAGGACACCGCCAAGGCCCGCCAACGGCCAGGCCAGGCTCCAGACCCAGGCCGGAAGGGCGTCGATCCCGAGGGGATTCCACGGGAGGATGCCCAGGATCTCGGCCGGCGTGAACACGGTGAGGACCGTCGCGGCCGCCATCGCGCCCAGCGCCATTCGAGTGGGCCAGCGCCACGAGCTCGATGGAAGCCGTCCGTCCGGAAACACGATGGCAACCACGGGAAGGATCAGGGCGTATCCGAGCGGAACGAGTGCGGGTCCCAACAGCACGAGCGCGTTCGCGACGGGGTCGAGGGGATCCCGGATGGCCATGGTGCCGGCGAACGCGTACCCGAATGGCACCGCAGCGAAGACCGCGCTGCCGACCAGCAGGGTCGCTCCCATCCGGCCGCCGCCAGGGCGCAGCGTCAACAGCAACCCGATGGTCGCGTAGGCGATGGTCACGACGAGGATGCCGGTCATGGCGACATAGGTCAGCGTGATCATCCCGGTCGTGAGCAACCGCTGTTCCTCCGCAGCCAGGCTCGCGTACATATACGCCATGAACTGTCCGGGCCCCACGGCCCAGACCCACAGGGCGTTCATCGTCGCGATGGCCAGCCAGGCGGTGACGGCGACGATCCGGCGCGTCACGTTGCGCCTCGGTGCCCGGCTTCACGGACCCACAGGACGATCGTCGTCGGCCGGAGCGCCACATCGACGACCCCGGCGAGGTCGGCTTCGAGGTTCACGAGATCGACCTGCTCCCGAAGCCGCTCCGCGAACGCCGCGGCCGTGCGGTCGCCGTCGTAGCGGGCGCGGTCGAACCGATGATCGACCAGCGCCTGGACCCGGCGGCGCACGGGCTGGAACAGGGCGAACGCGACGAGCGTGGAGGCGGCGACCGCGAAGGTCTCTCCCTGCATGACCCGATCGAGGAGCGCCTGGAGGCCGATCACCGTGCCGCCGAACACCGCGACAAGGACGCCCGTGACGAGCGCCCAGCCGATCGTGCGGCTGATCAGCCGGTCGATGTCATAGAGGCGATAGCGCGTGACGGCGATCCCGATGGCGATCGGCAGAGCGAAGACGGCCGCATAGAACACAAAGGTGGCGATGAGCTTGTTCGGTGCATCGACACCCGTGCCACCAGCGGTGCGCAGAGCCACCTCGATGAGGATCACGACGAGCGAGAGCGGCATCATGGCGACGGCGGCGGCGAACCACCGGATCTGGAGTCGGACGATCCGATCGCCTCGACGGTATCGAGCGATCACCGCCGCGACCCCCAGGAGGAGGCTCGCCACCACCGCGAGCGGGATCGCATCGACGATCGGCTGGAGGGTCACGGGCCACCAGTCGACGCCGAACGGGTTCACGAGGTCAGACCCGGCCACGATCGCTCCGGGACGGAACGCGGCGCCGATCAGGCC
Organism: uncultured Chloroflexia bacterium; assembly: GCA_963776925.1. Lineage (GTDB taxonomy): Bacteria > Chloroflexota > Limnocylindria > Limnocylindrales > CSP1-4 > SPCO01. The sequence continues at coordinate 144,315 of CAVZON010000002.1, forward strand.
GACACCCAACAGGGTCAGAACGATCGCGGCAGGCACGCGCCATCGGGCGCTTGGCAGGTTGCCCGTCGGGAAGAGGAGGGGGATCCAGCCGATGATCAGCGCCATGCCTGACCACGACAGCAGGTACAGTGCCCAACTGCTCACCGAGTACGCCGTCGGGCCGATGAGTGGCTGGAGGAGCGTGATCGTGCTCCAGCCCGCCGAGACGAACGCGTACAACGGGCCGGCGAGCATCATCAGTCGACCGATGGCGTGGCCCGGTCGTCGCCATTCGATGATGCTGCCGACCAGCGACAGCAGGATCGCGGTGCCATTGAACAAGCCAGCGCCCACGATGATCACCGCCGCCGTATCGGTCGAGTGGCGGACGAGGATGATGTCCATCGCGAGCGCGATGGCGAAGCATGCCGTGATCGACGTCGTGATCAATGCGATCGAAAGCCATCCTCGACGAGGCGGGACCGTCACATCCGTCGTCGCCATCACCGCCGGCTCTCTAGCAGCCAGATGTCGACCGGGCGCGGCGCGGTCGTCGCGCAGATGGTGGTATCGAGATCGGGAGTCCGATGGGCCAAGTCGATCTGGTCGTGCAACCGCATCGCCATGCGGCCATCTTCGCCCGCCCACGTCACAGGAACGTTACGGGACTGGCGCCAGCATCCATTGCCGTTACGGTTGACGACCCAGGGGCCGATCACCGGGCCTCGGATCTCGCGACCGCGCAGGGTAGGCCGGTGCTGCATACGGCCAACGCGGCGGCCCCGTTCCGCCAGGTGCGATGCGCCTCACGTCGCCGTTTGATCCGTCATCGTTTCGGACCCGCGGTCGAACCAGATGCCGCTCCCCGCTGCAGCGGCTCGGTGGCGGGTCCCAGGGGAAGAGGATCAGCACCTCCAGCGCCACGCGCAGCCCGGAGGCCTCCACCCTGGCCCATGAGCCCTGGTTGGTGCCGGTCAGCGTCGCGACCTCGAACACGCCCTGCGGCCCGACGACGATCTCGGACAATGCGAACGCGTCGTCGGGGAAGGCCGCGAACAGCTCCGTGCTCGAGGAACGGCTGGCCGACATCGACGGCCTCCCGGCGCAGGTCCTAAGCGCGGCCGCGGCGATCGGCCGGTCGTTCGAACTGACGACGCTGCGCCAGGTGAGCGGCCGGACCGAGGACGAGGTCGTCGAGGCGATCGAGGTGTTTTCGCGTCGCGGCCTGATCCGGCCGGCCGACGACCGGTCCGACGGTGATGTGCGCTACGACTCCGCCCATGGTGCCGTCCGGGACCTGGTCGACGGGTCGACCAGCCTGGCCCGTGTCCGGCCGACCCCGACCCCGGGATCTGGATGCTGTCGGCGTCCTGACGGGCGACCCAGTCAGGACACCGGCAGGTCAGCTGGGTCGCTCGACCACGTTTGCCGGGTCGTTGATGTCGGTCACATCGATGACGAAGCCCTCGTCGTCCTCGTTGACGACCTCGAGGGCGATGAGGAAGCCACCCTCCTCGGCGATCCAGGCATCGATGGAGGCGCCGGCCGGCATCCCCGCGAAGGTGCCGGAGAACGTCTCCGAGTCGATGTGGAAGTGCTTGGCCTGGACGCCGTTTCGCTCCTCGGTGCCCTGATCCTCGGCGCCGGACCACGCGCCGGGCGTCGCGAAGCCGCCGGCCAGCAGGATCGGGTCGAACGCAGCGAGCAGGCCACCGGCCATCTCGCCGGGCACCGGCTGGAAGCCGCCGTCGGAGCCCATCCACGCCTGGTCGCCGATGACCACGATGTGCTGCGCGTCATCGCCGGCGCCGAACGTGATGTCCCGCGCGAGCTCCGGCTTGGTCACGACCACCGCGCTGTAGCCGACCTCGCCATCGGTCGACATCGAGATCTTGTACGAGTCGATGCCCTCGAGGTTCTCGAGGATGGCGCTCGGGTCGAACGACGGGAGGACGATGGCCGAGGCGTCCGGGCTGGCGCCGTCGACGGGCGGAGCGCTCTCTGGCGGCGCCGCCGTCGGCTCCGGCGCGGTCGTGCCGCCGTCGGGTGCGGTGGTCGTGGTCGTGCCGCCGCATGCGGCGAGGGCCAGGGCAAGGAGGCCGACCGCGGCCAGGCGAAGTAGTCGTCATCGTGGAATCCCCCAGATCGTGGCGACACGCGGCCAGGTCAGCCGCGAGTCCGGCGCGATGATGGACGTCCTCCAGGGACGGCGCAACCGGACCATCCTCCTGCGGGCGGGCGGCGGACCGGGCATCGAACCGGCGATACATGACGTTCAGTGTCATGTTCATGCCCGACGATCCTCGCAGGGTCGCGAGACGCGGCCGCCCTGGAGGCCGTGATGGCGCTGGCCCGTAGATTTCGCATGATGACTCGAGACGTTGGCTGGTTGCGGCCGCCCGCAAGCCGCGAGCGAGCGGTCGCCGTGGGCATGGTGCTGGTCGCGGCGGTGTCACCGCAGATCGGTGCGGCGTTCGCGGTGACGCTGTTCGACCAGCTGGGCCCGGCGGGTGCGGCGTTCCTGCGGCTGGCGTTCGCGGCGATCGTGCTGTGGGCGATCTGGCGTCCACGGCTGTCCGGCGACCTGCGGCTGGCCGGGGCGTTCGGCGTCGCGCTCGGGCTGATGAACTGGTCGTTCTACGCAGCGATCGACCGGATCCCGCTCGGCGTCGCGGTGACGATCGAGTTCACCGGCCCCCTGCTGGTGGCGGTGATCGGGTCGCGGCGGCCCCTCGACCTGGCGTGGGTCGTGCTCGCCGCGGCCGGCATCGTGCTGCTCGTCGATCCCGCCGGCGGATCACTCGACCCGGCCGGTGTCGCCTTCGCGCTCGCCGCCGCCGTGTGCTGGATGGCCTACATCTACCTGAGCAAGCGCACCGGCGCGGCATTCGCGGGCGGATCGGGGCTCGCGATCGCGATGGCGGTCGGTGCGCTGATCGTGCTGCCGGCGGGCGTGATCCAGGCCGGCGACGCGCTCGTCGAGCCCGAACTGCTCGGCGCGGCGTTCGTCGTGGCCATCCTCTCCTCGGTGCTGCCGTACTCGCTCGACCTCGAGGCGCTCCGACGGCTGCCGGCGGCGGTGTTCGGCGTGCTGATGTCGCTCGACCCGGCCGTCGCCGCGGTGATCGGCTTCGTAGTGCTCGGCCAGGCGCTCGGTGGTCGCGAGGTGGTCGCGATCACGATGGTGGTCGTGGCGAGCGCCGGCGCGGCGGGCCTCAGTCACCGTACGAGCTGACGCTCGCGGATCAGGCGGGGATCGACCCGCGGTCGAACCAGATCCGCTCCCCGGTGAACCGTTCCGTGCTGGGATCCCACGGGAAGAGGATCAGCACTTCGAGTGCCACGCGCAGCCCGGAGGCCTCCACCCCGGCCCACGGGCCCTGGTTGGTGCCGGTCAGCGTCGCGACCTCGAACACGCCCTGCGGCCCGACGACGATCTCGGACAGGGCGAACGCGTTGTCGGGGAAGGCGGCGAACAGCTCCGTGTAGAACCGCCGCGCCCCGTCGTGGCCGTCCCAGCGCTGGCCGGTGACGACGATCTCGTAGATGCAGTCCGGGCTGAGCGTCGCGATCAGGCCGTCGATATCGCGGCGGTCCTCGGCGATGGAGTGCCGCACCCACAGACGCTTGATCCGCCGCAGCTCCGCCGGGTCGAACGGGCGCGCCAGTCGTGCCTGGATCGTCGGGCCGTCGCTCACGGCTACCTCTTCCGCCGAGCTCAGCCGCGCCGTAGCCCGGTGAGCGCCTCGAGTGTCCGGTCGACCTCGTCGGCCGTGTTGTAGTGGACGAGCCCGAGTCGCAGCACGCCGCCGACGTCCGCCTTGCCCAGGCGCTCGATGAGCCCGGTCGCGTAGAAGTCGCCGTCCCACACGAAGATGCCCTGGCGCCCGAGCGCCTCGGCCGCGGCGCGCGGGGTCATGCCGTCGAGCGAGACCGAGATCGTCGGGACCCGCTCCGCCGCTCGAGCCGGGTCGGTGATGCCGTGGATGGTCAGCCCCGGGATGGCCGCCAGTCCGTCGAGCAGTCGTCGGGCGAGCTCCCGCTCGTAGGCCACGATCGCGGTCATGCCGGCGACCAGCTCGCGGCGGCGTTCGGACCCGTCGCCGGCCCCGGCGGCACCGGTCACGTCACCGTACGACCGGCCGATGTCGCGCAGGTAGTCGGTCGCCGCGAGCGTGCCGGCGATGCCCTCGAAGTTGGCGGTCCCGGTCTCGAACCGGTCGTGCGCCGGGCGGACCTTGAACGCCGGCAGCCCGTCGAGCACGGCAGCCTTGCCGTACAGCGCGCCGAGATGCGGCCCGAACCACTTGTAGGCGCTACAGGCAAGGAAGTCCGTGTCCAGGTCGCGGACGTCGATCGGGCCGTGCGGCGCAAAGGCCACGGCATCCACGAAGGTCAGTGCGCCGACCTCATGGGCCCGCGCCACGATCTCCTTGACGGGATTGACCGTGCCGACCGCGTTGCTGGCATACCCGACGGCCACCAGCCGGGTGCGCTCGTTGAGCTTCGACTCGAGGTCCTCGAGGTCGAGCGTCACGTCATCGAGGTGGACATCGACCTTGCGCACGGTCACGCCGCGATCCGCGGCCATCGCCTCCCACGTGCTGACGTTGGCCTCGTGGTCGAGCGTCGTGACGACGATCTCGTCGCCCGGGCCGAGCGTCGAACCGATCGACCGGCCGATGTGCAGGGTCAGCGTCGACATGTTGTAGCCGAACTTGATCTCGTCCGGGCTGGCGGCCCCGAGGAAGTCGGCGACCGCCGCGTGCGCCTCGTCGACGATGGCGTCGCTCGCTTCGCTCGTCACGAAGGCGCCACCGGCATTGGCGTTGTGGTCGGTGTAGTAGCCGGTCACCGCATCGATGACCCGCTGCGGCACCTGGGTCCCCCCTGGGCCGTCGAGGAAGACGGCCGGTCGTCCGTCGGGGCCACGGCGTCCCAGGGCCGGGAACTCGGCACGCAGGGCATCGACATCGAAGGCGGTCGTGGTGGGCATGGCGCGAGCGTAGCCCACCGCGGTCCGCCGGTGTCACGTCAGACGTCGAAGGAGCGATCCTCCTCGCCACTCCACGCATCGATGTGCGCCGCCGCGACCTTGATGAGCACGACCTCCGGGTCCTCCGGGCCATCCTCGAACCAGCGGTCCAGCGCGTCGTGCCACAGCTCGCGCTTCCGCTCGACGTCGTCGCGGACGATGGTGGCCCGGCCCTCGACGTTGACCCACACGCCGTGGGCGGTGTCGATGAACGCGAGCTCGACGGTCGGGGTGGCGTCGATCTCGACGACCTTGCGGCTGTCGTCGCGGGCGAAGAACCAGCTGTCGCCATCGAACTCGACGTCGCCGTTGTTCGACATCGGCCGGCCATGGAGGGTGCCGTCGTCGGCGCGGGTCGTGAGCATGCAGATGTCGAGCTTGGCCAGCAGCTCGGCGACGGCCTGCAGATCGGTGGTGGCGCTCGTGGTCTCGGTCATGGGTGCTCCTCGGTGACCTGGGGGCACGAGGAGTTCGGCCCGTCGCCGGGCTCCGGATGGCGCGATCGCCTTACAACGACGTCACAGGCGACCGCGGGTCGGTCTGGTGTCAGTGCTCGGTCGTGCCGGTGAACGTCCAGCCGTCGATGCGCAGCGCCGGGACCACGACCCCGCCGAGGAACCCCTTCACGGTCATGCGCTCCTGGCTGACCGCGCTGACCGCGGCGATGGCATCGAGGTAGCTCTGGGTGAAGCGCAGGTTCCGCACGGGCCCGACGACCTGCCCGTCCTCGACGAGGAACGTGCCGTCGCGGGTCATGCCGGTGACGATGACGAGCTTGGGATGGACCGGGTTGGTGTAGTGGAAGCGGGTGACGAGCAGGCCGCGCTCCAGCCCGGCGATGAGCTCGTCGCGCGGCGTCGCCCCGGCGCTCATGACCTGGTTGAGCGGGAACGGCCCGTACGTGTTCGGGGCCGGCAGCCCATGGCCGGTCGAGGACACGCCGTCCCGGGCCGCGGTCTGTGCGTCGTAGACGACGCCACCGCAGATGCCGGCCTCGAGCAGCGAGACCCGCTGCTTGGCCACGCCCTCGTAGTCGAAGGCCATGGGCAGACCGGCCGGATCGCGACCGTCGTCGACGATCGTCACGAGGTCGCTGCCGACGCGCTTGCCGACCTCGACGAACGAGCGCTCCTCCTGGACGGCGAGCGCCGAGAAGCCGAGGTAGCCGAGCATGTCGAGCAGGTCGACGACCGCGTACTCCTCGAGCACGACCGGGTAGTCGCCGGCCTCCACGGCGACGGCGTCGACCGAGGCCCGCGCCGTGTGCGCCGCCTGCGCGGCCGATCGCCGCCGCATCGATCGTCGTCGCGTCGACGCGCGGCCTGCTCGGCGTAGCCGGACCCGCCACCGGGTCCCATCGACACGGTCAGGAGCTGCGCCGCGGTGCGCGTCTCGCCGACCCGGACGCCCTTCGTGTTGGCGACGGCCGTGGTCTCCGTCCCGGTCGAGAACGACCCGTAGGCGGTCACCCCGGCCGCGTCGGCCGCGGCGATGACCTGGCGCGACGCCGTCGGCTCGCAGCTCGGGCGAGGCGTCGGCGGTGGCCGGGGCGTAGCCCGCCGCGATCGGCTCGACGGCCGTGGGGCTCGGGCAGCCCGCCCCAGTCCTGCAGCTCCTCGACGACGCCGGCGATGGCGGCGGCTCGTTCGGCCAGCGTGCGCAGGCCCTCGTCATCGGTCCGGCCGCTGCTGGCGACGCCGATGCGCTTGCCGACGACGAAGCGCAGGTTGACCACCGCGTTCGTCTCGGCCACGTTCTGGTGGATCTGGCTGTTGGCGAAGCGGGTCAGGGCGGCGTCCTCGGCCATGACCAGGGCCTCGGCCTCCGATCGCGCCGGCGGTCTCGGCGAAGGCCAGCGCCCGCTCGGCGAGGGCCAGGGCGTCGTGGGCGCGCTCGTCGTTCACCGGGCCGCCCCCCTCGGTCGTCCTACCACTTGCCGACCCCGACCTGGACGTCCCGGAAGCGAGCGCCGGGCACGGCGTGCCCGACGTGGCCGGTCTGGCCGGGTTCGCCCTTGCCGCAGTTCGGCGTCCCCAGCATCACGTAGCTGCGCTCGTCGCCGACCGCGTCGCACGACCGCCAGAACTCGTAGGTGATGCCGGTGTACGTCGGGTTCTTGAACAGCCGACCCTTCTTGCCGCCCTTGATCTCGTACGCGACCTCGGTCGCGAACTGGAAGTTGAGCCGTCGGTCGTCGATCGACCACGAGCGATTGGAGGACAGGTACAGGCCGTCGTCGGTGTCGGCGACGATGTCGTCGAGGCTCATCCCCGGCTGGGGCAGGAGGTTGATGTTCGTCATCCGGATGAGCGGGATCCGGTTCCAGCCGTCGGCCCGCATCGCCCCGCCGCTGCGCCGCCCGATGCGCGGCGCGGTCTCGCGCGACGACAGGTAGCCGACGAAGATCCCGTCCTGGACGAGCGGCACGCGCTGTGCGGCGACACCCTCGTCGTCCCAGCCGAACGTGCCCATGCCGCCGGGCGCCGTGGCGTCGGCGACGATCGTCACCAGGTCGCTGCCGTAGCGGAAGCCCTCGTCGAGCTTGTCGGTCGTCAGGAAGCTCGTCCCGGCGTAGCTCGCCTCGGTGCCGTAGACGCGGTCGAGCTCGGTCGGATGGCCGCACGACTCGTGGACCTGGAGGTAGAGCTGGCTCGGGTCGAGGACGATCGTGTACCGGCCCGCTGGGGCACTGCGGGGCGGTGAGCAGGGCGACGGCCTCGTCGGCCAGCGGCTCCGCGTGCTCGGCGAGGCGCGAGGCCGCGGACGTACTCGTAGCCGGCCGCGTTCCAGCCACCGCCCGAGTCGGGGTAGCTGCGGCGCTGGTGCTCGTCGCCGTCGACCGCGTTGGCCTCGACCGCCGAGCCGACGTGGGTGATGGTCTGCTCGGTCAGGCTGCCGTCGGTCGCGGCGAACGTCTTCCACTCGCGCTGGGCCGCGTACATCGACTCGGTGAAGGCGATGCCCTTGACCTTCGAGGCGGCCTCGTCGGCGGCCAGCAGGTCGGCGATCTTGCGCTCGAGCGGGACCGCGAACGGGTCCTCGACGACCGGCGTCTCGTACGTGCCGTGGGCCGGCGGCCGGTCGTCGAGGACGGCCGGCTCGCGGAGCGCCGTGGCCGGACGCCCGGGCGATGCGCACGGCGTCGGCGGCGACGCGGTCGGCCTCGTCCGCCGTGAGCCGCAGGCTGCTGGCGAAGCCCCACGCGCCATCGACCAGGACGCGGACCCCGAAGCCTTCGTTCTCGCCCGTGGCGACGCCCTCGACCCGCCCGCTCTTGATCGCGATCGACTCGTCCACGCGGCGCGACGACGCGCACATCGGCATATCCCGCGCCGAGCTGGGTGGCTGTGTCCAGGGCGCGCTGGGTCAGGTCTCGCATGGACGACGGAGCGTAGCGCATCCCGCCGGAGAGACCAGTCGGGCGTTCTCCCTATCCGGCGGTGCGGCGCTCGGCTAGAGGCTGACCGTACCGCCGAGGGCACCGACCGTGAGGTAGATCCCGAAGCCGAAGACGAGGACCGCGGCGGCCAGCGGGACGGCGGCCCGGACCCGCTCGCAGGCCGGTCCCGACCGGCACGCGATCCAGGCGTTCTCGGGCCAGGACGAGGGCCAGGCCGATGCCGCCCATGACCGCGGCCATGCCCAGGCCGAAGACGACGACGAGGACGAACCCGAAGCCCGGCCGCCCGGCGGCGATGGCGCCGAGCAGGATGAGCAGCGCGCTCGTCGACGGGATGAGGCCGCCGGCCAGGCCGAGGACGAACAGGCTGCGCCAGGTGATGGTCGAGCCCGCGGCCGGGGCGTGGCTGTGGGCGATGCCGCCGTGCCGATGCGCGATCGTCGAGCCGTGGTCGTGGTCGTGGTCATCCGCGTGGTCGTGGTCGTGGCCGTGGGCATGCGCCGCCGCGTGGGCGCGCGCCGTGTGGCGCCGGCGCCACTCCCCGATGAGCATCCACGCGCCGATGGCGAGGATGCTGATCGCCGCCACGACCGGCGCGGTGCGGACGACGAGGTCCGGCGGGAGCACGTCCGCCGCCCCGATGACGACCGCCGCGAGGACGAGGATGCCGACGGTGTGCGACAGGCTGACCGACAGCCCCAGCCCGACGGCGTGGAGCGGCGTCCCGCGCGTCCCGACGAGGTAGGCGGCCATCAGCGTCTTGCCGTGCCCGGGCGTCAGCGCGTGGCCGGCGCCGAGCGCCAGGGCCGTCAGCACGCGACAGGAGGAAGACGACCGGCGTGAGGTCGGCGGCGCGGAAGATGTCCGGCACCTCGCCGCCGACGCCCCCGGGCACGGCCGCGGCCGTCGGCGCCGCTGCCGCGGGCGCGGTGGCGGGCGAGGGGAGCGGGTCGGGGTCGGCGGGCACGGCCACGGGCTGGGCATCCGGGACGGCCGGAGCGGCCAGCGTCGGTCCGCCGACGGTCGCCAGCAGCGCCACCTCGGCGTCGTCGAGCGGTCGACCGATCAGGTCCTCCGGGTAGGCCGTCAGCCGCTGCGACACGCTCGTCGTGCGCAGGGCGTCGTCACCGGCCACCGGCTCGATCGTGGCCTCCGACGCCGAGACGACGATCTCGCGCCAGCCGAGGCGCTCCGGGAAGGACCGGTCGGCGAAGGCGATCGTCGTCGGCGCCGACCCGAGTCCGGGGTCGAGGGTCGCTTCGGCGACGCACACCAGGCGCATCGTGGGCAGGCCGCCGGCGCCCATCGGGAAGGTCAGCCCGGCCGCGGTCAGGGTCAGTGGCGTCGCCGCGCCGTCGACCGTGAGGTCGAGCTGCGGCAGCAGCCCCTCGCATTCGATGACCCGGCCGGCCGCGATCTCCTCGTCGGACAGGCCCGGGACCTCGTCCGTGTCGAGGTCGATGCGGGCCTGGAACGTCGGGATCTCCGCCTGGTCGACGACGACGTCCAGCAGGACGCGACCCGGCTCCACGTGCAGGCCGGCGTAGTGGTTGATCGTGAAGTTGCCGAGTGGATGCGCCGCGGCGACCGCAGGCAGGACGAGGGCCGCGACGACGCCGAGCAGCGCGATCGATGCGGTCAGGCGGCGGCGATGTCGAGGCGGTCGCGAACGTCCCATGGCGCGGAGGGTACGCGCGATGCCGCCCGGCGGATGACCGGGGGCCGTCGGCTACACTCGCGGCGATGGCGCGACCCGGGACCCTCGCTGCGCGCGGGGCGTTCATCACGATCGACGGGCCGGACGGCGGGGGCAAGACGACCCAGGCGGAACGACTCCGGGCGCACCTCGAGGCGGCCGCCGTCCCCGTCCACCTCACCCGCGAGCCCGGCGGCACGTGGCTTGGAGAGCGCATCCGCGAGGTGCTGCTGGCGCGCACGGCCGCCGGCGCCGCGCCGAGCGATCCGTTGACCGATGCCCTGTTGTTCAACGCGGCCCGTCGCCAACTCGTGCGCGAGGTGATCCGCCCGGCGCTCGATGCCGGGACGACCGTCGTCTGCGCCCGCTTCGCCGACTCGACCACCGCGTACCAGGGGCACGGCGCCGGCGTGCCGCTCGATCGGCTGCGCGAGCTGGCCGCGGCGGCCACGGACGGGCTCGCGCCGGATCTCACGATCGTCCTCGACGTGCCGGTCGCGACCGGGCTCGCCCGCAAGTCCCCGGCCGATGTCACCCGCTTCGAGGCCGAGTTCGACGTCGCCTTCCACGAGCGGGTGCGCGCCGGGTTCCTGGCCATCGCGGCGGCCGAACCGGAGCGCGTCGTGGTGGTCGATGCGACGCGCCCACGCGACGTCGTGGCCGCCGAGATCGCGTCGATCGTCGACACCAGGCTCGGCCGTCGGTGAACCGGAAGCACCCGGCATGCGCATCATCCGATGAGCGAGACCACCAGGCCGCTCCCGCTGCGGGTCGTGACCGTCGCCGATGACGCAGATCGGGCGGTCCTGGAACGCGTCGCGGCCGGGGAACTCGACGCACTCGATGAGCTGTACGACCGCTACAAGACGATGGCCTACTCGATCGCCTACCGCATCACGAATGACGCGACCCTCGCCGAGGATGTCGTCCAGGACGCGTTCCTGGGCGCCTGGCGGAATGCCGCCCGCTACGTCCACGGCCGTGGCAGCGTCAAGACCTGGCTGCTCTCGATCGTCCACCACCGGGCGATCGACGCGGTCCGTCGGCGTCGGCCGACGACCGAGCTGCCCGACACCGAGGTCGTCCCGCCGCAGCAGCTCCGGCTGCCCGACGTCTGGTCCGAGGTGTCCGCATCGCTCGATGCCGACATGGTCCGGACCGCGCTCGCGGCGTTGTCCGATGTCCAGCGCGAAGCACTCGAGCTTGCCTACTTCGGCGGCCTGACCCAGGTCGAGATCGCCGAACGCACCGCGACGCCGCTCGGGACGGTCAAGAGCCGGATGCGCCTGGGGTTGCTCTCGATGCGCGCCGCCCTGACCGCCGCCGATCCTGATGCGGGGGCCGACACATGACCTGCGACGACGTCCGCGACCTGGCCGCCGGGTTCGTCCTCGATGCCCTCGAGCCGGACGAGATGGCGGCGGTCCGCGAGCACCTCGAAACCTGCGACGACCCGCATGCCGAGATCGCGGAGCTCGCCTCCGCCGTGCCGGTCCTGGCGGCCAGCGTCCCGGTCGTCGAACCCCCCGCCGCCCTGGGTGCGCGCATCCGGGCGGCGGCCGCGGCGGACCTCGCCGAGCGCGACGCACCCGCGGTCGCATCGCCCGCGCCGGAGGTGCCGGCGTCCGTCACGACGCTGCCCACCGGGGAAGAGCGCGAGCAGCGGCTCGCGGCCCGGCGCGGACCCGGCGTCGGGACGTGGCTCATGGGCATCGCCGCCGTCCTGGCGATCGCCCTGCTGGGCGGCTGGAACCTCGCTGCTCCAGGGCCAGCTGTCGAGTGCCCAGGCCTACGAGGATGCCGTCTCCCAGGTCCTCGACGTCGCGGCCCAGCCCGGCTCGATGACGGCGCTGCTCACCGCGGAGGGCGGCGGCCCGACGGGGCTCGCGGCCGTCGACAGCGGCCGGAGCCTTGACGATGGCGATGCAGGCCCTGGCCCCGACGTCGGGCGATGAGGTCTACGAGGCGTGGGTCATCGCCGCGGACGGCGTGCCGGTCCCGCTCGGGAGCTTCCAGGTCGATGCGTCCGGGACGGGCACCCTGGCGAGCTCGGGTCTGCCGACCGAGCCCGGGATCGTCCTGGCCCTGACCCGCGAGCCGGCACCCGGTGCGACCAGCCCGACCCTGCCGATCGTCGCGTCCGGGCAGGCTGCGGCGGCGTCCGCCGGCTGATCGGCGGCCGCGGCTAGTCCGCGACCGACCCCACGCCCGTGGCCTTGGCTCGGGCCAGCGCTTCGGTCGCCGCGCCGATGAGCGCTTCGCTGTCGGCACCGTCGACCGGGAACCGCGCGACGCCGACCGAGACGGTGACGGCCTTGCCGGCCGACCGCAGGCAGCTCGGCGATGCCGTCCTGGACGCGTCGGGCGACCATCGCCCCGGCCGAGCCCGGTGCGACGAGGACGAACTCGTCACCGCCGATGCGCCCGACCGTGTCGACGAGCCGGACCGAGTCGGCCAGGACGGCCGCGACGCGGCGCAGGACGTCGTCCCCGACATCGTGGCCGTCGGCCGCATTGGTGGCCCGGAAGTCATCGACGTCGAAGATCGCCAGCGACACCTCGGAGCCCTGTCGGCCGGCACGGGCCAGCTCCAGCTCGAGGATGCGGCTCACGGTCCGCTCGTTGGCGAGGCCGGTCAGCGGGTCGGTGTGGGCCATCCGCTCGAACCACTCCGATCGCTCGGAGGCGGTCGACGCCAGCCGCGCGCGGTCGACGGCGACGGCCGCCAGGGCGGCCAGGTCGACGAGCGTCGCCCGATCGGCGTCATCGAGCTCGTGCGGCGCCGGCCAGCCGAAGCCGATCGCGCCGAGGCAGGTCTCGACACCGGCCGAGCTCACGAGCAGCGGGAGGTACGCACCGACGAAGGCGGTCCCGTCCGCGCTCGCGCCCTCGCGGTCGAAGCTGCGGGTCCGGCCGATGGCGGCGTCGTGGAACGGGTGCCCCGGCTCCTGGGCGTCCTGGGCAAGCGTCGATGCCGCGGGCAGGCCGTCCGACGCGGCGAAGATCAGGCCCGGCTTGTCCGGGTCGGTGAGGAAGACCGCGCCGAGGCTCGCGCCGAGGGCGTCGCGCCCGGCGGCCGTGATGTCGGCGAGGGCGGTATCGAGGTCGGCCGCCTGGGCCGCGGACGCGATCGCCGCGGACAGGCTGGAGCGAGGGTCGCGGGACGGACCTGGGCTGGTCACGGGTGACTCCTGCACGCTAGGTGACGGGTGAGCGCGCATCGTACAACGCCGATTCGTCCGTTCGGTCCGTCGTCGATCCGGCGACAGCACGACGTGCAGATCCGCGTTGACCCGCGACGAGCCGTCATCCACACTCCGCGCGATGAAACTCGTCGTCGCCGTCGTCCACAACGAAGATGCCGGGGCCCTGGTCGACGCCCTGCTGGACAAGGAGTTCCGGGCGACCCGCCTGCACAGCTCCGGCGGGTTCCTGAAGCAGTCGAACTCGACCATCCTGCTCGGGGTGGAGGAGGCCGAGGTCGACGAGGTCATGGCCATCGTCCGCGAGAGCTGTACGTCGCGCACCCAGGTCGTGAACCCGATGCCGCCGATCATGGAGCCGGGCGAGTTCTTCATGCCCTATCCCCTCGAGGTCGAGGTCGGCGGCGCGACGGTCTTCGTCGTCCCGGTCGAGCGCTTCGAGAAGCTTTGACCGTCGTGCCGGCTGGCCCGGCCGCGGTGGTCGAGGACGCGGCGCCTCGCGCCGAGGCGACGCCGATCGTCACGCCGCTCGAATCCCCGGACCGCTGGCGCCAGCTGCTGCTCATCTCGATCGGGATCATGTGCGCGATGTCGCCGTCGTTCGCGTCGTCGGCGGTCGCACCGGTCCTGCGCACGGAGTGGGGGCTCGACCCGCTGGGGATCGCCTGGCTGACGGTCGCGGTCCTGGTCGGCTTCTCCGTGTCGGCGATCGCCCTGGCCCTCATCGGCGCCCCGGATGTCATCCCCGGTCCACGGCTGTTCGCACTCGGGACCCTGGGCGCGGGGCTGGCCAACCTCGGATTCGCCCTCGTCGCCACGGATCTCGCCGGGGCCCTGCTGTTCCGGTTCCTGACCGGGGTCGCCCAGGCGGCGGCCTACCCCGTCGCCATGAAGCTGACCGCCGGCTGGTTCCGTCGCGAGCGTGGTCTGGCCATCGGCGTGATGGCCGGCGCGCTGTGCGTCGGGACGGCGGTCCCGCTCCTGCTCCGGGCGGTCGGCGCCGCCGCGGGCCTCGATTGGCGCGCGGTCATCGTCGGCGCGAGCGTGGTGTGCGGCATCGGCGCGGTCGTCGTGTGGCGCGGCGTGCGGACCGGCCCGTTCGACGTCCCGTCCCCGCGGTTCTCGCTGCAGATCGCCGCGCGTGCGTACGCTGAACCGGCCGTGCGCCTCGCGAACTTCGGCTACCTCGGCCACATGTGGGAGCTGTTCGCGATGTGGACGTGGATCCCGCGTCTTCATCGCGGCTAGCCTCGCCGCCTCGGGTGTCGACGACCCGAGCGTCGCGAGCCTCGTGGCCTTCATCGTGGTCGCCGGCGGCATCGTCGGGTGCGTGGTCGCCGGGCTCGTCGCGGATCGCGTCGGACGGACGGCGACGACGATCGGGGCGATGGCGGCGTCGGGCACCTGTGCGGTCCTGATCGGGTTCGCGTTCGGGGCATCGCCGGCGCCTCGTCCTGGCGATCGGCATCGTGTGGGGCGTGACGATCATCGCGGACTCGGCCCAGTTCTCGGCCGCCGTCTCGGAGCTGGCGCCGCCGGGCACCGCGGGGTCGGCCCTGTCCCTGCAGACCGCCGTGGGGTTCCTGTTCACGTCGATCACGATCGTCGCTCATCGGCCTGCTGGCGCCGAAGGACGGGCCGGCGTGGACGGTGGCCTTCGGGTTGCTCGCGCTCGGTCCGGTCGCCGGGATCCTGGCGATGTGGCGGCTGCGGGCTCGACCCGAGGCGCTGCACATGGCGAACGGTCATCGATGACGCGAGCGTCGCTGGGCCTGGGTCGATGCCCTGGAGCCGGGTGCGCCGGACATCGTGGCCGCCTGGCGGGGCATCGATGCGGGCGCGTTCCTCGATGTCCGCCGCCAGGTCCGCCTGCGGGCGGCGCCGGATCGGCCGACCGCGTCGTGGCCCAGCTGGGGCCATCACCGATGCCCTTGCGGCGATCGTCGACGAGCTGACCGAGGAGGACCTCCGTCGACCCGGCGGCGAGGAGGACTGGAACGTCGCACAGGCCATCGGGCATGCGTGCGAGTCGCGGGCCGGGCTCAGCCTGGCCGCGGCGAAGGCGGCCGCCGGCACGTTCCCGGCCGACGCGCCGGTCGTCGTCCCCGGGGTCCCCGGTCCGCCCGACGCCGATCGAGGCGCCAGCTCCACCACAAGGTCCGCCAGAGCCAGCGCCTCATCGAGCGAGCCGGACGGACCGTCGCCGGCCATGAGCTGGATCGGTGCCCACTGGTGCACCCGCTCGTGGGACGATTGCGCTGCGGCGAGTGGCTGCTCTTCGCCGGCGTGCACGACCTGATGCACCTCGAGCAGCTGCACGACCTGGTGGCAAGCCGATGAGCCCGTTCCGTCCCGATCTCGTCGATTGCTGGATGTTCCGCGTGGCGACGAGCGCGCGCAGCGTCACCTCGATCGAGGTGCTGCTCATCCGCCGGGCACCCGGTCGCATCCTGCCCGGCCTGTGGCAATGCGTGTCCGGCGGGTGGAGGCCGACGAGCGGGTCGCCGTCGGCGCGCCTTGCGCGAGCTGCACGAGGAGACCGGCTTCGGTCCGGCCGACATCGAGGCGTTCTACGACATCGACCTGGTCAACCAGTTCCACGAGCCGTCGGTCGACGCGGTCATGACCGCGGCGGTGTTCGCGGTCCGCCTCCGGCCCGACGCCGAGCCGACGCTGTCGACACGAGCACGACGGCGCGCGCTGGGTGCCGCTCGCCGATGCCCTGGCCGAGGTCATCTGGCCGGGCTACCGCACCGCCATCGAGCACATCCGCGACGACCTCAGCGACCCGGAGCGGGCGGCCTGGTTCGAGTTGACCCTCGAGGGCATGCGTCGCCACGACGGACTCGGGAACGCTCCTGACCGTCCCCTGGCCGCTACCGACGGCCGGCGAGCCGGGTCCTACGCTGCGGCCACTGCTCGGCTCGGTCTTGACGACGTTCGCCCTCCGTCCGGGCCGGGCAGGCCAGCCGTCCGGAGCTGCCTTCCGTGTAGACTCGGGGCCACCAGCCCACCCGTGAGGCGGACCAGGAGGGCCACGTGATCGAGCGAACCACGACGTCCACCGCGGCGGCACGCCGCGTCTTCCATTCCAAGGTCGACACCATCCGTCCGACCTACGGCTTCGAGGACGTCTCGCTCGCACCCGGCACCGACACGGTCGAGCCCGCCGACGTCGACCTGACGCAGACCTTCGCCGGGATCGACCTGGCCATCCCGATCCTGGCATCCGCGATGGACGCGGTCGTCGACGCCCGGATGGCCGGCGAGCTGGCCCGGCTGGGTGGCCTGGCGGTGCTCAACCTCGAAGGCGTCCAGGCGCGATACGACGATCCCGACGCGATCCTGGCGCGGATCGCCGCCGCGCCGGACGGCGAGGTCCAGGACCTCCTGGCCGAGGTCTACCAGCAGCCGATCCGCGAGGACCTCATCGCCGCGCGGCTGGAGGCGATCCATGCCGCCGGGTCCAAGGCGGCCGTCGCCGCGACCCCCGGCGCCGCCCGGCGCTTCGGCCCGTTCTGCGCGGAGCACGGTGCGGACCTGTTCCTCGTCCAGAGCCAGGTCAGCAGCGCCCGCCACCTGGCGACCGACTACGACCCGTTGTCGCTGGCGGAGTTCACCCGCTACATGCCGATCCCGGTCGCGGTCGGCAACACGACCAACGCCGAAGCGGCCTTCGCGCTCATGGAGCAGGGTGCGGCGGCGGTCTTCGTCGGGGTCGGGCCGGGGGCGGCCTGCACGACCCGCGAGGTCCTCGGCATCGGCGTCCCGCAGGTGACCGCGATCAGCGACGTCGCCGCTGCGCGCGATGCCTTCGAGCGCGAGACCGGGCGCTACGTCCCGGTCGTCGCCGACGGCGGCATGCGCCGGGGCGGCGAGC
Organism: uncultured Chloroflexia bacterium; assembly: GCA_963776925.1. Lineage (GTDB taxonomy): Bacteria > Chloroflexota > Limnocylindria > Limnocylindrales > CSP1-4 > SPCO01. The sequence goes on from CAVZON010000002.1 coordinate 161,508, forward strand.
TGGCCAAGGCCATCGCCGCCGGGGCCGACGCGCTGATGATCGGGTCGCCGCTGGCCAAGGCCGAGGAAGCGCCCGGGCGCGGCACGAACTGGGGCATGGCCGCGCCATCGCCGACACTGCCGCGCGGCACGCGCATCAAGGTCGGGACGACCGGCACGCTCGAGCGGATCCTGCTCGGGCCGGCGCACGTCACCGATGGCAGCGAGAACCTCGTCGGCGCGCTGCGGCAGTCGATGGCGGCCCTTGGCGCGAGGACGATCCGCGAGATGCAGGCCGTCGAGATGGTCTACGCCCCGTCGACCCAGACCGAAGGGAAGTCCTGGCAGCGAGCGCGCTGACGGAGCGTCGGGGTCGTCATCGCTGAGCCGCCGGACTCGATCGGTCGCGAGCTGGCCCGCCAGGGGAAGGTGGCCTGGCTGACCACCCGTGGCTGGCGCACCGGCGAGCCGCGCGGCGTCGCCGTCGGGTTCGTGGCGGAGTCGGACGGGACCGTCCTCGTGGCTGCCAATGGGCCGGACCAGGCATGGGGCCGCAACCTGGAGCACGATGGGCGGGTGACCGTGGACATCGGCGACCAGCACTTCGAGGCCGTGGCCGAGCCGCTCGAGCGCGCCGATCACAGCCGGGCGGTCCGCGAGCTCATCCTGCGCTACGGCACGCCGTCGGAAGGGCTCGGTTCCGGGCCGTCGTTCCGCCTGCGACCGGTCGCCGCCGCGAGCGAGGACGGCTGATGGCCATCGACGTCGTCGTCGAGACCCGGATCGGCCGCCCGATCGACGCGGTCTACGCCGAGCTCGTCGACCTCGACCGCTGGCCGGAGTGGCTGGTCGCCACCGGCATCGAGCGGATCGAGCGGTCGACCACCGGCCCAGCCGTCGACGGCGAGCGTCTGGTCATCGATCAGCAGGCCGCCGGTCGTCACGGCACGTTCGAGGGCCGCGTGACCCGGGTGGAGGCACCGACCCACCTGTCGATCGCCGGCAAGGATCGCGACGGCGTGACGATCGAGATCGGGGCCCAGCTCATCCCGGTCGATGCCGTCCAGACCGTGCTCCGCTTCGAGATCCGCATCGCCCTGCCGTTCCGCCTCCGCATCTTCGAGGGCCTCGCCCGGCCCCAGGTCGAGCGCGCGGTCGAATCCGACGTCGAGGGCTTCCGCCGTCGACTCGCGTCGGTCGCCGGCGACTGACAAGCGTCCATGTCGGTCGGCATCGGCCGACGATGCCGCGCGACCGGGTCCGCACCGCATCCTCCGGGTGTCGACGACCGAGCCTCCCTTCGGCGTCGACAGCTTGGAGACCGCCGCCATGTTCCATCCCGACCAGCTGAACCCCGCCTCGCTGCCGATCGTCGCGCCCGCCGTGTCGACGACCACCACGCGCGGCTGCCTCCAGGCCGGCTGCCCCTGCCGCGACGCGCGGATCGTGTCGCACCGCAAGGCGTCGTTCTTCGCCGCCATCGCCCGCCGCGCCGGCGAGACCGCCGATCGCGTCATCGCCCCTGACCCCGACTGGACGCTGCCGCAAGGAGACCTCGCATGACCCCCGATCGCACCTGGGACCCCATCCGCTTCCAGCGCGGGACCCGCGGCTTCGCCGCCTTCATCACCGCCCTCAACGGGTTCGCCGTCCTCGGGGCCTCCCTCGTCGTGGCGCCGGCGGTCGGCCTGCCCGACCCGCTCGCGGCCTGGGTGATCATCCTCGGCACCGCTGCCGGGATCGCCCACTTCGTCGCGGTCGTCGGCCTGGTCCGAGCCCGCAGCTGGGCGCCGGATCTCGTCAGCTACCTGGCCGCGGCCGGGATCGGCGTGTCGGTCTTCGCGTTGCTGATGATCGGCCGGGCCGGCGAGGCGGTGCTCGGCGCCGCGGACGCCTCGGCCATCGGCTTCTTCGCCTGGATGATCGTGACCTGGCTCGTGGCCATGCGCTTCGCCCGCAAGGCCTACGCGCGGCCCACGGCCGCGCGGCCCGCGGCTGGCGGGGCACTCGCCGCCGCCTGATCCGGCCGTTCGCGAACCTCGGGGCGGCGTGACTACGTCATCCCGCCCATCCCGGATAGGACGTCCGTCCGGTGTCGAGGCTCCGGCACGCGGCGCACGATGCTCGCCATGGACACCGTCGGCCTGGTCCTGATCGCGGTCGGCAGCCTCGCCTGCCTGGAGCTCGCGGCGTACAACCTGCGCGGCGAAGCTCGGCGACCTCGCACAGCACCCCGCCGCGGACCCCCAACCGTCAGCCGGCACCGCGGAGCACCACCCCGCTCTCCTGACGGTCTGGCCGACGCCGTCGGCCCCGGGTCGGCGCTATCCTTCGCGCCCGTGACCGATCCCGTCATCGCCCAGGCCAGCCTCTACGACCGCGTCGGCGGGATGTCGTTCTTCGAGGACTCTCGTCGGCCGGTTCTACGCCGGCGTCGCCGATGACCCGATCCTCCGCCCGCTGTATCCGGAGGCCGACCTCGGCCCGGCGCAGCGCCGGCTGACCCTCTTCCTCGCCCAGTACTGGGGCGGACCGCGCACGTACGACGACGAGCGCGGCCACCCGCGGCTGCGGATGCGGCACGTCCCGTTCGCGATCGGGCCGGCGGCACACGACCGCTGGCTCGTCCACATGCGTGCCGCCCTGGCCGCGGTGACGCCGGCGCCACCGGCCGAAGCGGCCGCCGAGCTCGACCGCTACCTCGAGATGGCCGCCGACGCGATGCAGAACCGCGCCGACTGAGCCATCGACCGAGCCGACCGGTACACTGCTCGGCAGGCGGGCGGCACGGTGAGCGGAGGCGGCATTGGCGGACGGCGAGGGGTCGGAGACGGCACACCCCGGGCGGGGCAAGACGGTCCACGGCGAGGCGGCCAACGCCGGGCACCGGGTCCTCGCCCCTGACGATGCGGAGGTCGAGGCCTATCTCGAGACCGCGCTCAAGGCGCCGGCCCCGGAGCGCTCCCGGACGATCGACGGCGACGCGACGAGCGCGCCCGGCCCGGTCGTCGTCCTCGACTTCGGCAGCCAGTTCGCCCAGCTCATCGCCCGTCGCGTGCGCGAGCTCGATGTCTACTCCGAGCTGCTGCCCCACGACACGCCGTTCGAGGAGCTGGAGCGCCGCGGCACCCGCGCGATCATCCTGTCCGGCGGCCCGATGTCGGTCTACGACGACGGTGCGCCGAAGCCCGACCCGGCGGTCTGGAGCGGCCGCATCCCGGTCCTCGGCATCTGCTACGGCGCCCAGCTCATGGCCCACGAGCTCGGCGGCGACGTCCTGCCGGCCGGCACGCCGCGAGTACGGCCCGGCGAACGTCACGATCACCGGCCACGGACGCGACGCTGTTCGGCGGCCTGGAGCGCGACCAGCCGGTCTGGATGAGCCACGGCGACTCGATCACCCGCCTGCCCGAGGGCTTCGAGTCCACCGCCCAGACCGACAGCACGCCGTTCGCCGGGCTCGCAGGCGCCGGACCGGAACCTGTACGGCATCCAGTTCCATCCCGAGGTCGTCCACACGCCGCGCGGCAAGCGACGTCCTGCGCAACTTCGTCACCGGCATCGCCGGCGTGGCGCCGTCGTGGACCGCCGCGAACTTCATCGACACGACCGTCGACGGCATCCGCGACCGGGTCGACGCCCATGCCCGGGCGACCGGGCTCCGACGGCAAGGTCATCTGCGCGCTGTCCGGCGGGGTCGACTCGGCCGTGGCCGCGGCCCTCGTCCATCGCGCCGTGGGCGATCGGCTGACCTGCATCTACGTCGACCACGGCCTCATGCGCAAGAAGGAGTCGGAGCTCCTCCGGGTGACCTTCGAGCGCGACCTGGGCATGGACCTCGTGATGGTCGACGCCCGCGAGCGGTTCCTCGCCCGGCTGGCCGGGGTCGAGGACCCCGAGCAGAAGCGCAAGATCATCGGCGACGAGTTCATCCGGGTGTTCGAGGAGGAAGCCGCGAAGATCGGCACGATCGACTTCCTCACCCAGGGCACGCTCTACCCGGACGTCATCGAGAGCGCGACCTCCGAGACCAAGGCCGCCCAGAAGATCAAGACCCACCACAACGTCGGCGGGCTGCCGGCCGACCTGCGCTTCCAGCTCATCGAGCCGCTGCGCTACCTGTTCAAGGACGAGGTGCGCAAGGTCGGCCTGGAGCTCGGGCCTGCCCGAGGCGATGGTCCTGCGCCAGCCGTTCCCCGGGCCCGGGTCTGGCCATCCGGATCATCGGCGAGGTCACGGCCGAGCGGCTCGACACGCTGCGCGAGGCGGACTGGATCGTCATCGACGAGATCAAGGCGGCCGACCTCTACCGATCGCTGTGGCAGTCGTTCGCGATCCTGACCCCGGTCCGCATCGGTCGGGGTCATGGGCGACGGCCGGACCTACGCCAACGTCGTCGCCATCCGCGCGGTGACCAGCGAGGACGGCATGACCGCCGACTGGGCGAAGCTGCCGTACGACGTCCTCGGCAAGATCTCGTCCCGCATCGTCAACGAGGTCCCCGGCGTCAACCGCGTCGTCTACGACATCAGCTCCAAGCCGCCAGCGACGATCGAGTGGGAGTGACCGCTGGCAGTGACGCCCCATCGGTCACCCCGGACCTGTGGGGTATTCCGGGCCGCCGGGCGTCGGCTAGCATTCGGGCCATGGTCGACGAAACGCAATCCGGGGGCGGGTCGGCTGCCTCCGTCTGCCCCTGGTGCTCGGCGCCCGTCGCCGGCGCGCCCCAGACATGCCCGTCCTGCGGCGCCGCGCTGGACTGGCGAGCTGGCCGATCCCGCCCTGCCCGGGGTGACCGCGATCGACGCCGCGGCGATCGTCCGCGCCAAGATGCCGACGCCGCGATCGCGCAGCCGCCTGCTGTCGTGGATCAGCGGCGACTACCCGGAAGAGGCCAACGCGGGTGGGGGCGACACCGCGCCCTCGCCCCGCCCGACCTCGAGGTCCGCCGCGAGATCCTCCGGCTCGAGCTCGAGGCGGAGGTCGCCAACCTGCAGGCCGAGGCCGACGCGCTGCGTGGCCGAGGCGACGGTCGAGGGCCGCGCGCCCGATGCGACGCGCCGAGGACGCGGCCGCCGCCGAGCAGGTCGTCGCCGAGGTCGACGCCATCGAGGCGGAGCTGGAGCACATCGACGTGGCGCTGGAGACCGATCCGCTCGTGCCGATCGCCGCCGATGCCGACGTCGCGCCGGATGCGGTCGCCGCGACCGACGAGGCCGCGGCCGACGAAGCCGCGAGCACCGAGACGCCGGACGAGGACGCGACCCCGGCCTAGCCCGACGGCCGCCGCCGCGAACGACGGCCGGTCTGCCCCTATCCTTCGGCGGTGCCCGAACGACTCCCACCACCCGGCCCGTCGTACCTGCGCGAGCACGAGGTCCGCATCGGCGACCGGACGCCTCCGTGCCGGCATGGGCCGCCCGTCCGATGCGCCCGACGGCTGGTGGCTGTCCCTGCTGTGGGTGACCGACGACGACGGCGTCGTGGCGTTCCGCGAGGTCGCCCCGGACGCCGGTCCGCCGCCAGACCCGCCGCTCGCTCGACTCGGACCGGCCCTCGCCGGCGCCCTGTCCGGGTTCATCCTCGAGGACGCCGGCCGGCTGCAGCTCCGGGTCGGCGGGCTGGTCCCGCCGGACGACCCGAGCCGTCCGTGGCTCGCCCCGCTCGCGATCCGGGCCGCGTTCCGCTTCGAGCCGGCGCGGGCCGCGACGCTCACCCCGAACGAGCTGGCCGACACGGTCCTGGCCGCGTTCCGTCCGTGCGGTCGAAGGACTGCACCGTCCCTGAGCACGGACCGCTGTCCGGCCCTTCGCCGTCGTCTCCCGTAGACTCCGCTGACCGATGCGCGACCTGTTCGACGATTTCCTGGAGGAGCTCCGCCGCCGCGAGGCGATCGCTCGTGGTGAGGACCCCGAAGCCGACAGGGCGAAGCGTGCCCGGCCGAGTCGGGGGCGACGGACCCGACGATGACCGGACGGCAGCGACGACGACGGGGATCGCGACGACGCGCGATCGCGACGACGAACCGTCGGACGACCCGCCGCGCGAACGGCGTCCCGCCGCGCCCGATGACCGCTGCGCGAAGGGCGGCGGCGGCCTGCGGGCGGACCGACCATCTGGTGGGTGGTCGGTGGCATCGTCCTCGCCCTGTTCATCCTGTTCACCGTCGGGCTGGACCTGTGGACCGACGCGTTGTGGTTCCAGAGCGTCGGGTACGACGGCGTCTTCTGGACCCAGCTCGGCGCGCAGTTCGGGCTGTTCGTCGGCGGCCGACGGCCGTCGCCCTCGTCGTCATCCTCGGCAACCTGTGGCTGGCCGGCCGGCTGCTCCCGGAGCCGACGACGGGCGGGCGGATCGTTCCGCGGCCTGTTCGACCGGCTGAACGAGGCCGCGCAGCAGGCCGAGACGCGCAGCGCGTGGTCGGCTGGCAGCAGGACGAGCCAGCGCGGGTCACGTTCGACGCCGACGACATCCCGGACATGACCCCGATCGCGCCGCGTCGTGCTCGTCGTCGTCGGCGTGCTCGCCGCCCTCACCATCGGCGGATCGGTCGCGGCCGCCTGGGAGACGGTGCTGCTGTGGGCGAACCGCGTGCCCTACGGCCTCGACACGGCGAGCGCCGTGACCGACCCGGTCTTCGGCCGCGACATCGCGTACTTCCTGTTCGAGCTGCCGTTCCTGCGCAGCATCCAGTCGCTGTTCAACGCCCTCGTCGTGGCGGCGCTCGTCGTCACCCTGGCCCGCTACCTCGTCGGCGCGACGCGGGGCAGCCTCGTGTTCACCACGCCGGTCCGCGTCCACCTGGCGGTGCTCGGCGGCCTGTTCCTGCTGTCGGTGGCGTTCGGCTACCAGCTCGACAAGTACGAGCTGGCGTACAGCACGCGTGGCATCGCGGCCGGCGTCAGCTTCACCGACCAGAACGCCCAGTTCCTCGCCTATGACGTGCTGACGATCCTGTCCGGCCTGGCGGCCGCGCTCCTCGTCGGCGGCGCCTTCACCCGGATGCTGTGGCCGCTCGGATTGGTCGTCGGCGTCTGGCTGCTGGCGTCGATCGTCGTCGGCCGGCTGTATCCGGCGGCGATCCAGCGGCTGACGGTCAAGCCCAACGAGTACGCCCAGGAACAGCCGTACATCGCCAACAACATCGCGATGACGCGACTCGCCTTCGGCATCGACGATTGGGAGGACCGCTCGTTCCGCGGCGAGGACGTCCTGACCGCCGAGGCCATCGAGAACGAGGTCGACACCTTCACCAACGCCCGGCTGTGGGACTACCGGCCCGCTCGGCGACGACGCTCGACCAGCTCCAGCGCCTGCGGCCGCTACTACGACTTCTACGACGTCGACACCGACCGCTACGAGATCGACGGCTCCCCGCGCCAGGTGATGCTGTCGGCCCGCGAGCTGGCGACCGACCAGAACCAGGGCGGCGGCCGGCTTCGTCAACGAGCGGATCGTGTACACCCACGGCATCGGCGTGGCCATGGTCCCGGTCAACGAGGTCGCCAACGAGGGCCAGCCGCGGCTGTTCATCCGGAACCTGCCGCCGGTCTCGTCCGACGGCGCCCCGGAGCTGACCCAGCCGCGGATCTACTTCGGCGAGCGGCCGAACGACTGGGTCATCACCGGCGCCCGCCAGACCGAGTTCGACTTCCCGACCGGCTCGAGCGAGGGCGGCGCCGGACAGCGGCACCGAGACGCGCTGGGCCGGCACGACCGGGATCAGCCTCGGGACGACCCTGGACCGGCTGCTGTTCGCGCTGCGCTTCCGCGACCTGAACCTGCTCATCAGCGACCAGGTCACGGCCGACAGCCAGCTGCTGATGCATCGCTACCTGGGCGACCGACTGCCGCGCATCGCCCCGTTCCTTGCCTACGACAAGGACCCGTACCTCGTCATCGATGGCGGCGGGCGGCTGGTCTGGGTCCAGGACGCCTACACGATCTCGGATCGGTTCCCGCATGCGCAGCCGTTCGACCCGTCCGGGCTCGGCGCCGGCACCGGGCTGGAGGGGCCGGCGTTCAACTACCTGCGCAACAGCGTCAAGATCACCATGGACGCCTACGACGGGACGATGCAGTTCTACGTGGCCGACCCGACCGACCCGCTCATCCGCGCCTACCAGGGCGTCTTCCCGACGCTGTTCAAGCCGCTCGCGGACGTGCCGGACGACCTGCGCGCCCACGTCCGCTACCCCGAGGAGCTGTTCAACGTCCAGACCCGCGTCCTGGGTCGCTACCACGTGACCGAGACGCTCCAGTTCTTCCGCGGCGACGACATCTGGACCGTCCCGACCGGGCAGGCCAACCAGCAGAGCCTCCCGTCGGAGGCCTACTACGTGATCATGCGGATGCCCGGGGAGTCGGCCGCCGAGTTCCTCCTGCTCCAGCCGATGATCCCGATCACCCGGCCGAACATGATCGCCTGGGTCGCCGCGCGCAACGACGGCGAGGCGTACGGCTCCTCGCGGGTCTATCGCTTCCCGGTCGACACGACGATCTTCGGCCCGGCCCAGATCGAGGCGCGCATCGACCAGGATCCGATCATCAGCGAGCAGTTCACGCTGTGGCGCAACTCCGGCAGCGACGTCATCCGCGGCAACCTCATCGTCGTCCCGGTCGGCGATTCGCTGATCTATCTCCAGCCGATCTACCTGCAGTCGACCGGATCGGCGTTCCCCGAGTTCCGGCGCATCGTCGTCGCTTCGCCACGGCAGGTCGTGTGGGGGACGACCCTCGAGGAGGCGCTCCGGCTCCTGCTGGCGAGCGAAGGGGCGGACCCGGCGACTCCGACGACGGGCCCGAGCCCGACACCCGGCGGCTCACCCGGACCGAGCCCGACCACCGGACCGACGGCGACGCCCGACCCGAACGATCCGCTGCCGAACGACGTCTCCGGGCTCATCGACTACGCCAACACGCACTTCGAGCTCGCCCAGGTCGCGCTCCAGGCGGGTGACTTCGCCGGCTACGGCCGCGAGATCGCCAGGGTCGAGGCCGCGCTCCAGCGTCTCGAGCAGCTCGCGCCCGGCCTCGTGGCACCCCCGCCCAGCGCCGCGCCATGACCCGGGGGGCGGGTCTTGGGACCGCCCTGCTCGCCGCTCTCGCGGACCCGGCCACGTGGCTGCTGGGATTGCTCGCCTTCCTGCTGCGCGGCGGCGTCGTCGTGGTCCTCGCACCGATCGTCGTCCTGCCATCGGCGGTCGGCCTGGGCAACCTGCTCGGCCCTGCCCTGACCGACCTCGCCCTCGGCGACACGACCCGCGGCCTGCTCATCCTGGGATCGGCCAGCGTCGCCATCCTCCTGGCCTGGCTGGTCGTCGCCTGGGGGCTGGCGTCGGTCGCGGAGGCCGAGTCGATCCGGCGCATCGCCGCGGACGAGGACCTCGTGGCGGCCGTCGGCCCGCCGCGCCCGACTCGACGCGGGGCGGCCGGCCGGATCCTCATCGCCCGCGTCGTCGTGCTCCTCCCGGTCATCCTGGCCATCGGTGTCGGCGGGGTCCACATCGTCATCGTCACGTACCGTGAGCTGACCCTGCCGTCGGACACGGCCGTGCCCATCGCCTTCCGGGTGGTCGGTGGCGCGACCGGTGCGGTCGTCGGCATCGTCGTCACCTGGTTCGTGGCAGAGCTCGTCGGTGCCCTGGCCGCCCGCCGGATCGTGCTCGGCGATGCCGGCGTGCTCGGGGCGCTCGGCGGCGCCATCGTCGACGCGCTCCGCCAGCCGGTGCGGGTGCTCGTCGGATCGCTCGTCCCGACGGCCGCCCTCGTCGTCGTCCTGGCGGCGCTCGTCGCGGCCGCGGGACCGATCTGGGGGGCGGTCCGGTCCGGCACTGGGCGGCGGCCCTCCGGACCTGCTCGCGCCGCTGATCGTGGGCCTGGCCGTCGCCCTGTGGCTGGCGGGTCTGGTCCTCATCGGGCTCGTCTGCGCGTGGCGGGGTGCGGTCTGGACGGTCCAGGTGGCCCGGACGTTCGGGGGGGTCACTTCGACCCGACCGGGGGAGTTGGAAGTCGAGCCGACCTCTGGCACGCTGGGCGACCTTCGGCCACCGGGTGCCGGATCGGATCGAGGTGCGTCATGACGGAGCGAGCCGTCGAATGCGGTGCCTGCGGGGCACCTGTGCCGCTTGGAAGGCTGTCGTGTCCGGCCTGTGGTGAGCTGCTGGCATCCGTGAGCGGCGGGTTCCGAGCGAGCGTCTGGTCGAACGGTCGTTCGCAGCCGTCCGTCCTGCATGACGTGGCCGACGACGGAGCGGACGCGACCGATGGGCTGATGGCGATCGCCGTCGATCTCCCGACCGAGCCGGCTCCGACCCTGTTCGACCTCGAGCCCGAGCCCGAGCCCGAACCCGTGCTTGACCGCCGCGGCGGAGTTCGAGGCTGAACCTGCGCCGCAGCCGGCCAGCCGGCGCCGGCAGGCCGGCGCCCGGCATGGCCGGATCCGGCGCCGGCATGGCCGGCACCGTCCGCATCCGCGCCGGTCGCGTCGCAGGCACCCTCCCCGGCCGCGCCGCCGCCACCGGGGGCCTATGTCCCGCCGACGGCCCAGCGCGACCCGGGTCCCCGGCCGGTCATGGTCGCGGCCTCCGCCCCCATGGCCGTTGCGATCCCGGCTGGACCGCCGGCGCCTGCCCGGGCCTGGGCGCCCGCATCGGCCGCCGTCGCGTCCGACTCGACGCCGGCCGAGACGGCCGAAGCGGCAGCCCACATCGCGGAGGGCATCGGCTGGGTGGCCATCGCCGGCGGCGTGCTGGCGATGCTCGGGTTCGTCGTGCCGTGGGCGCGGACCATGATCGGGTCGGGTGGCGACCGCTACATCGACAACTGGGGCCTCGCCGGTCCCGGCCACCTGGTCTTCGGCATCGCGCTCGGCGCCATCATCGCCCTCAACGTCGTGCCCAACCGGATCCCGGCCTGGCTTCGGCTCGGCATCCCCGGGCTCGTCCTCGGCAGCCTGCTCGTCGGGCTCGTCTGGCCCTATGCGTTCGGCCCGCTCGGGCCGCAGGTCGGGACCTATCTGACCCTGCTCGGCGCGCTCGTCCTTGGCGCCGCCGCGATCGCCTGCCTCGTCACCGACCGTCACTCCGGCGCACCCTCGGGCGTCTGACGGCGGCGAGCAGGAGCCCGGGAGGACCCCTGCTACACTCCTGCCGACGCCGAGCGTGACCGGGTGACCGGGCGCGACCGGCGCGACCCGCTACCTACGGAGGCACCCTCCAGGGATGGACCAGATCCTCGCCGGCATCGGCGACACGATCGGCGACATCTTCGAGAGCCCGGTCGTCCAGTTCGGGCTCCAGATGATCGGCCTCTACCTGATCATCCTGTGGATCGCCACGGCGTACTGGGCGTTCCGCGACATGCAGCAACGGTCGGACAACGCGATCCTGCCGTACTTCGTCGCGGCCGGGATCATCCTGTTCACCCCGGTCTTCTTCATCTTCGCGGTGTGGGTCTACAAGATCATCCGGCCCCACGAGAAGATCGGCGAGGTCTGGGAGCGGAACCTGGCCGAGGAGGCACTCCTCGCCGAGGTCGAGGCCATCCGCCACTGCCCGACCTGCGAGCGCCGGGTCAACGAGGAATGGATCATCTGCCCGTCCTGTCGGACGCGCCTCAATCGGGTCTGCCCCAACTGCTCGCGCCTCGTCGGGCTCGACTGGTCGCTGTGCGCCTGGTGCGGCAAGGACTTCGAGCGTCGTGAGGTGGCTGCCGCGGCGACCATCGAGCCGCTGCCGTCCGGCCTCGAGTCGACCGCCCGCCTGACCGGCCCGGCCAGTGCGGCCGCCATCCAGACCACGGTCCGCTCGAGCCGCTCGACCCGCTCGACGCGGTCGGCCGCGGCCGCCGCCCCGGCCGGGGATCCGCTGCCCGAGCGTTGATCCCGCCTGACGACGCGTCGTCCTCGCCGGACGAGCCGTCGGCGCCCGTGCTCGTCCCGCCCGATCGAGGTTCACCCGCGCCAGTGCCGCCAGCGACCCCGCCGGGCGTCGCCGAGCCGCCGACCGGGCCTCCGGGCAGTGGCACCTTCACCATCGAGGGCCGCAGCGCGCCCGGCCTGTTCGTCGTCGGCTGGCTGGCCACGCTGCTCGGCCTCGGCTCGATCGTCGTCGCCGTCCTCGCCGGCGGGACCACGGCCAGCCGGATCGTGCTCATCGTCGGCCTCGTCGCTCCTGTCGGTCGGGCTCATCGCGGGCGCCGGGTCGCAGGGCATCGAGCGCCGAGCGCGCGCTCGCACCGCCTACGTCGGTCCGTCGCCGTTCCTCGTCTTCGCGACGTCCATCCCGGTCTCGTTGCTGGCGGTCATCGTCGTCGGCGTGCCGCTGGGCCTGCTCGGCATCGCGGTCGACGGACCGGTCGGCCGCCTGGCTCTCGGTCAGTGCCCAGGCGATCGTCTACGTCGCGCTCATCCGCCTGCTGGTCGTGGATTCGGGGCGCTGAGCTGGGCCCAGATGGGGCTCCGCCGGTTCGATCGGCGCCGCCGCCTCGAACCTCGCGCTCGGCGCAGCGCTCGGCGCTGCCCATCATCGCGGCCACCGTCCCGGTCGTGGCCATCCTCGGGCAGCTCTTCCCGGTCACGCCGGTCAGCCCGCTGCCCCCGGCCGGCGAGCCGGTCGGCTTCGCCCTGAACCTCGTGGCCGGCGCGATCATCGCCCCGGTCGGCGAGGAGATCCTGTTCCGCGGCTTCGCGACGACGGCCTGGGCGCGCGACCTCGGTGCGCGGCGGGCACTCATCCAGGGTGCGCTGTTCTTCGCCGTGGTCCACGTCATCACCATCAGCGGCGCGTCGTTGGGCGAGGCGTTCGGGCTGGCGGTCCTCGGCTTCGCGGCGCGGGTCCCGGTCTCCCTCGCGCTTGGCTGGCTGTTCCTGCGTCGCGGCTCGATCTGGGCGTCGATCGGCCTCCACTCCGCGTTCAACGGCATCCTGCTGGTGCTCGCCGAGGTCGCGCTCCAGAACCCCGTCGCCTGAGCGACCGACGGGGATCGGCGTGGGCGAGCGCGGCGAAGTCGGCGGTGAGTGGCTGGTGAGCCCCGCTCGCTAGGCTGCGCAGCGTCCCTGGGATCCGGATGGCGGGAGGAATCGGCGGGCTTCCGTCGTCCGGGTCCGGGGACGCCCGCGCCGTCGGAGGAGGACCCGTGCTCGACCAGCGACCGCGGCCCGGTCATGCGATCCGCGAGCTGCCGATGACGGAGCGACCGCGCGAGCGCCTGGCCGCTCGAGGCCCCGGCGGGCTCACGGCCGCGGAGCTCATCGGCCTGCTCTGGGGCAGCGGGACGCGCGGGCGCTCGGCGGTCGACCTCGCCGCGGACGCCCTCGCCGCCCACGACGACCTGGCCGGTCTCGCTCGTGCCAGCGAGCTCGAGCTGGCCGGACTGCCGGGGATCGGGCCGGTCCGTGCCGCGCAGCTGGTGGCGGCCTTCGAGCTCGGTCGTCGGCTGCTCGCCGACTGGCCGTCCGGGCGCTGGTCGATCCGCGGCCCGGGCGACGTCGCCGACCGGCTCATCCTCCAGATGGGCCGCCTCGAGCGCGAGGAGCTGCGCGTCGTCCTGCTCGACACGAAGAACCACGTCCTGCGCGTCCAGACGGTCTACCAGGGCAACGTGTCCGCCTCGCTGGTGCGGGTCGGCGAGCTGTTCCGGGATGCGGTCCGGGTCAATGCGGCGGGGCTCATCCTCGTCCACAACCATCCGAGCGGCGACCCGACGCCATCACCCGACGACCTGCATCTCACCGCGGAGGCGCTGGCCGCCGGTCGCCTGCTCGACATCGCCCTGCTCGACCACCTCGTCATCGGGCACGACGCCTACGTCTCACTGCGCGACCGCGGCGTCGCCTTCGACCGCCCTGACCGCGGCCACCTGACGGTCGAGCCGGACCGCCGCGGGAGCCTCGGGTATACTGCCCGGGCTTCTGGCGCCCTGACCGGACGCGGCGCGGCCCGGCCACGATCCCGCGCACGGTGATGCGCCTGCGACGACCCCGCGACTGCACGACGAGGACCTTCCCCTACCATGCTCGACCGCCTGCTCGGCCTCTTCTCCCGCGACATCGGGATCGATCTCGGGACCGCGAACACGCTGGTCCACGTCCGCGACCGCGGGATCGTCATGAGCGAGCCGAGCGTCGTGGCCATCGACGCCAAGACCAAGCGCGTCCTGGCCATCGGCGCGGAGGCGAAGCGGATGGTCGGCCGCACGCCGGCGAACATCATCGCGGTCCGCCCGCTGCGCGACGGCGTCATCAGCGACTTCGACGTCACCGAGCAGATGATCAAGTACTTCGTGAACCGGGTCCACGACCGGATCGGGCTCATCCCGCGGCCGCGGATGCTCCTCGGCATCCCGTCGGGCGTGACCGAGGTCGAGAAGCGCGCCGTGCGCGACGCGGCCCTCAACGCCGGCGCCCGCTGGGCGCGGCTCATCGAGGAGCCGATGGCCGCCGCGATCGGCGCCGGCCTGCCGGTCAGCGAGCCGAGCGGCAGCCTCATCGTCGACATCGGCGGCGGCACGACCGAGGTCGCGGTCATCTCGCCTCGGCGGCATCGTCGTGGCCCGCTCGATCCGCATCGGCGGCGACGAGATGGACCAGGACATCGTCACGTTCGCCCGGCGCGAGTACAACCTGTTCCTCGGCGAGCGCACGGCCGAGGACATCAAGATCGCCATCGGCTCGGCCTACCCGGGCGAGTGGGATGCCCAGCGCGTCACGCTGCGTGGCCGCGACCTGCTGACCGGCCTGCCGCGCAGCGTCGAAGTCGGCGCCGACCAGATCCGCGAGGCGATCGAGCCGTCGGTCGCCCAGATCGTCGACACGGTCAAGGACACCATCGAGGAGACCCCGCCGGAGCTCGTCGCGGACATCATGGACCAGGGCATCGTCCTGGCCGGTGGCGGCGCCCTGCTGGCCGGGCTCGACCGCCGCGTCGCCGAGGCGACCCAGATGCCCGTCCACGTCGCCGACGACCCGCTGACCTGCGTCGCGCGCGGCACCGGCGTGGTCCTCCAGGAGCTCGACAACATGGATCGCGTCCTCGTCGCCGAGACGTACGCCCGCCCGCCGCGCTGAGCCTGCGGCAGGGACGCCGAACGCCATGACCAGCCTGCTCGCCACCCGCGCCGCCCGACGCCGGGGGATCGTCTTCGGCGTCCTGCTCGCGATCACCCTGGTGCTGATGGCGTTCTCGTCGAACCCGCTCGTCCGCGACGTGCAGGGCGGCATCGGCTTCGCCTTCCGGCCGATCCAGGGCGCCCTCGACGGACTGGCCGGCGGGCTCGCCTCGGTCGGGGCGGCCGTCGCCGAGGTGGACCGGCTGCGCGTCGACAACGCGTCGCTGCGCGAGGAGAACGACCGCCTCACCAACGAGGCGTCGCTCAACGACGAGATCCGCCGCGAGAACGAGCAGCTGACGGCCCTGCTCCAGCTCCAGAACGGGTTCGACCACGAGACCGTGGCGGCCGAGGTCATCGCCCGCGAGTCGTCCGAGTTCCGGCGCGCGATCACGATCGGCAAGGGCAGCGAGGACGGCATCGAGGTCGGTGACAGCGTCATCGCCGCCGGCGGCGCGCTGGCCGGACGGGTCGAGTCGAGTCGGGCCGAGTGCCGCGAGCGTGGTGCTCCTGACCGATCCCTCCTCGACGGTCATCGGCCAGCTCGTGTCGACCGCCGGGACGGGCCAGGTCAAGGGCCAGCTCGGCGGCGTCCTCGTCATGGGCGAGATCGACTCCGCCGAGCAGATCGACCTCGGGGTCGAGGTCGTCACGGCCGGCATCGAGCTCGGCGGCGGCGTCCGCTCGCGCTACCCCAAGGGCCTGCTCATCGGCCAGGTCGTCGACGTCCGGCGCGACGCCAACAGCGTCGTCCAGACGGCCTACCTCCAGCCGGCGGCCAACCTGGACCGGCTCGAGGTCGTCCTGGTCATCACCGACTACGAGGGCGGCCTTCCGCCGATCGTCCGAGCAGCCGATCGACTGCACCCAGGAGGAGGCGCCGACCGAGAGCGAGGACCCGGGCACGCTGCCCGAAGGCGAGCAGCCCTGTCTCCAGCCGACGCCGGAGCCGACCGCGTCGCCGGCCGGATCGCCCACCGCCGCGCCGTAGCGTGGACCGTCCTGTACCCTTCGCCGCGATGAGGAGCACCCGATGAAGGGCATCGTGCTGGCCGGCGGAACGGCGACCCGTCTGTTCCCGCTGACGATCGTCACGAACAAGCACCTGCTGCCGATCTACGACCGGCCGATGATCTACTACCCGATCGAGACGCTGGCCTCGATGGGCATCCGCGAGGTCCTCGTCATCGTCGGCGGCAAGAGCGTCGGCGACGTGATCGAGCTGCTCGGCGACGGTCAGCACTTCGGCCTCGACCTGACCTACCGCTACCAGCGGGGCGCGCACGGCATCGCCCATGCCATCGGCCTGGCCCGCGACTTCGTCGGCGACGACGCGTTCTGCTGCGTCCTCGGCGACAACATCCTGCGCGGACCGGACCTGCGCCACATCGCGCAGGACTTCGAGACGAGCGACGCCGGCGCCGGCACGCTGCTCTATCGCGTCCCCGACCCGGAGCGCTTCGGCGTCGCCGAGCTCGACGCCGACGGCCGGGTCATCGGCTTCGAGGAGAAGCCGGCCCAGCCCAAGAGCGACCTCATCCCCATCGGCGTCTACTTCCTGCGGCCGGACGCGTTCGACGTCATCGAGCACCTCGCCCCGTCCGGGCGCGGCGAGTTCGAGATCACCGACGTGCTCAATCACTACATCCCCGACGGCCGGCTGTTCACGCAGCGTCTACGACGGTCACTGGACCGATGCCGGGACCGTGCCGAGCCTCCTGCGGGCCGCCGAGATGGCCCACGACGACGATGAGGCCGGACGGTTGGCGGCCCCGATGGAGCGTCCCCTTGGCTGAGTCGGCGGAGCCCCGGTATCGACGCCTGCTCGTCACCGGTGGGGCCGGGTTCATCGGCAGCGCCTACGTGCGTGACGTGCTCGGCCGACGCGACGGCACGCACATCACCGTCCTCGACAAGCTGACCTACGCGGGCAACGAGGCCAACCTGGCGCCGGTCCGGGACGATCCGGAGCAGGCCGCGCGGCTGCGCTTCGTGCGCGGCGACATCGCCGATCCGGCGGTCGTCGGGCCGCTCGTGGCCGAGGTCGACGCGGTCGTCAACTTCGCCGCCGAGTCGCACGTCGACCGCTCGATCCTGGACCCCGAGGCGTTCCTGCGCACCGGCGTCATCGGCGTCCACGTCCTGCTCGAGGCGTGCCGGACCGCGGACCACCGCCCACGCTACCTGCAGGTCTCGACCGACGAGGTCTACGGCAACGTCGAGACCGGGCACTCGACCGAGACCGACGCGTTCGCGCCGCGCTCGCCGTACGCCGCGGCCAAGGCCGCCGGGGAGCTGCTCGTGCGCAGCTACGTCGTGACCCACGGCCTCGACGCGGTCATCACCCGCGGCTCGAACACGTACGGCCCGTACCACCATCCCGAGAAGCTCATCCCGCTGTTCATCACCAACGCCATCGACGATCTGCCGCTGCCGCTCTACGGCGACGGACTGCAGCGACGCGACTGGCTGTTCGTCTCGGACCACGCCGGCGGGGTCGACTTCGTCCTTCGGCACGGGACGGCCGGGGAGGCCTACAACGTGCCCGGCGGGATCGAGATGACCAATCGCGAGACGGTCACGCTGCTCCTCGACCGGCTCGGCAAGCCATGGTCGCTCGTCCGCCAGGTGGAGGACCGGCCAGGCCACGACCGGCGCTACGCGATGGACGGCTCCAAGCTCGCCGAGCTCGGCTGGGAGCCGCGGACGACGTTCGAGGATGGCCTCGCCCGGACGGTCGATTGGTACGTCGCCAACGAGGCGTGGTGGCGGGCGACGCGCTCCGGCGACTGGGACGCCTACTACGAGCGCCAGTACGGCCGGCGCCTCGCCACCGGCCAGGCGGCTGCGGCGACGCTCGAACGGCCCGGCGACGCGGGCTGACCGATGCGCGTCGCCGTCACCGGCGCCACCGGCCGACTCGGGAGCGCGCTGATCGCGGCCCTGGCCGATGCGCCGTTCACCGGCCCGGCCGGGCCCATCGCCTGGACCCGGGCCGACTTCGACCTCGACCAGCCGAGCGAGGTCGGCCTTCTCGTCGATCGCGATCGCCCGGAGGTGGTCGTGCACTGCGCGGCCTGGACCGACGTCGACGGCTGCGCCCGTGAGCCCGATCTCGCCGATCCGGCGCAACGCGATCGCCACCGGCGAGCTGGCCGTCGCCTGTGCCGAGCGCGGCCTGGACCTGGTGGTCGTGTCGACCAACGAGGTGTTCGACGGTGCCCGCACCGACGGGCTGCCCTATGCGCCCGACGAGCCCGTCTCACCGCCCAACCCATACGGCGCATCCAAGGCGGCCGGCGAGGCCATCGCCCGCGACGCCTTCCGGGAGGGACGCGGGTCGCTCGGCATCGCCCGGACCGCATGGCTGTACGGGCCGCCGGGTCGCGACTTCCCGCGCAAGATCGCCGAGGCGGCGATGACCGCGGCGGCGGCCGGCGAACCGCTCCGGGTCGTCGCTGACGAGTGGGGCACGCCGACCTACGCCGCGGACGTGGCCGAGGCCATCATCGAGCTGCTGGCGGAGGACGCGGTCGCGGGCACGCATCACCTGGTCGCCGCGGGCGTGGCCTCGCGAGCCGACTGGGCGCGCGACGTCGTCGCCCGGCTGGGCATCGAGGTGCCGATCGACGAGGTCCCCGGGAGCACCTGGCAGCGCGCCTCGGTGCCCCCCGCCTGGGCCGTGCTGGCGCCGACACCGCTGCCGTCCGGGGAGCCCATCCGGCCGTGGACGCAGGCGATGGCCGACTACGCCCCGACCCTGCGCCGTGCCCTCGCCGCGGCGAGCCGCCCGATGAGCGGCGATCGCGAGGCGGTGGCGCCGTCCGCGGTGCCGGGCGTGCGCTACGGTTCCATCGCCCGGTTCGGCGACGAGCGTGGCTCGTTCCGGGAGCTGTGGAAGGCGTCGACCCACGGATCGATCCTGCCGCTCGACGCCGGGGAGCCGGCCGGCGCCGTCCCGCGGTTCGTGCAGGCGAACCTCAGCACCTCCGCGACCGGGGTGCTGCGGGGGCTGCACTTCCACCAGCGCCAGCTCGACCACTGGATCGTCGCTTCCGGGCGCGCGTTCGTCGCCCTCGTCGATGTCCGCCCGATGCTGGCCGACCCGGACGCCCGACCGTCGGTCGAGACGCGCGTCCTCGCGGCCGACGACTGGATCGACATCCCGACCGGGATCGCCCACGGGTTCCTCGCGATCGAGCCGCTCGAGCTCATCTACCTCGTCACCAACGAATACGACGGCACCGACGAGCTCGGCTTCGCCTGGGACGACCCGACCGCCGCGGTCGCCTGGCCCACCGTGACCGCGACGCCCGATGGTCGACCGATCCTGTCCGAACGCGACCAGACCAACCCGTCGCTGACCGATCTCGTGGAGCGCCTCCGCACCGAGGCCTGACGGCCCCGTCCCAGCGATCCCCGACCGCCGCGACCACACCGGACCGCACCACACCACTCCGTTCCGCTCACCCCGACGCAGGCGGCGCACCGTTTGGTCCGGGTCCGGACCGGACCATCCCGCGATTGAGCCGCGACGCGCCCGACCCGAGGCTGTGACCGACCCGTCCACGCCCTCGGAGTCCGCCGTTGCGTCCGACCCTCGCCGCGCTCGCCCTCGCCGTCGCCGTCGCGATCGGCCTGGCCGTGCCCGTCGCGACGCCGGTCCGAGCGGCAGACACCGCGGCCGCCGGGGCCGGGCCCAAGGTCGTCATCATCGTCGGCGCCACCCACGGCACGACCGAGCGCTACCGGGACTACGCCGACGCCGCCTACGCCGAGGCGATCAAGTACACGCCGAACGTGGTCAAGGTCTACAGCCCCAACGCGACCTGGACCAAGGTCAAGGCGGCGGCGGTCGGTGCGTCCATCGTCATCTACTTCGGCCACGGCAACGGCTGGCCGAGCCCGTACACGTACGACCCGGACTACACGACCAAGGACGGCTTCGGGCTCAACGCCTCGGCCGGCAACGGCGACAGCAACACGAAGTACTACGGCGAGCCATCGGTGGCCACCCTCGACCTCGCCCCGAACGCCATCGTGCTGCTCCATCACCTGTGCTACGCCTCGGGCAACTCCGAGCCCGGCCACGCCGCGCCGAGTGTGAGCACGGCCCGAAAGCGGGTCGACAACTACGGCGCCGGCTTCCTGCGCACGAACGCCCGGGCGGTCCTGGCCGACGGGCATCGCGGACCGGGCGAGTACCTGCGGGCGATCTTCACCACGAACCAGACGATCGAGCAGCTGTGGCGCTCGGCCTCGAACGCCAACGGCAACGTGACCTCGTTCGCCTCGACCCGGACGCCCGGCGCGACGGCCTTCACCGATCCGAACACGGCGACCTCCGGGTTCTACCGCTCGCTCGTCGGCGATCGCGGGCTGATGACCAAGGAGATCACCGGCGGCTTCGCCGTGCCCGGCCGGGCGGCCCCCAAGGCGGTCGGCGCGCCGGTCTACGCGGATCCGCCGGCGACGACCGATCTCGCAGCCCTGACGCCGTCGGCGGTGTTGCCGGCATCGACCCGCCTGAAGGTCCTCGAGACCGTCTCGGGCAAGGGTGACGATGCCGTCTTCCGCGTCGAGGGCCTCGATGACCCGTCGATCGCCGGCTACGTGATCGCCCGTGACCTCGACCCGCGCGACAGCTGGCCGCCGCTCGTCGTGAGCAGCCAGGGTGGCGGTGGCCGGACCTACTCGGCCGCAGCGACCGGGACCCACAAGGTGTCCGGCACGTTCAACGAGGCGGCGGCCTGGACGGTCACGATCAAGCGTGGATCGACCGCCGTCGCCAGCAAGCAGGGGACCGGGTCGACCTTCTCGATGACCTGGTCGCCCACCGACGATGGCGAGGGCGACGGGCCGTACACCTTCAGCGTGAGCGCCGTCGACGATTGGGCGAACGGCCCGTCCACCGCCACCGGGAGCTTCACCATCGACAGCACGGCGCCGACCGGGAAGGCACAGCTCGACGGCGGTGCGGCCGAGGCGATCGTCGGCGTCGTTCGCGTCGGCCTGACCTGGGAGGACGCGACCTCGGACGTGACCAAGGTGCGACTCGCCAACAAGCCCGACCTCGGTGATGACGGGCTGCTCGCCGGGGGGACGACCGTTGCGGCTGCGGCGTCGGTCCCGTGGACGCTGTCGCCGCGGCAAGGGCGACCGGACCGTCTACGCGCAGGTCATGGACGCCGCCGGCAACTGGTCGGACGTGGTGTCCGACAAGATCACCGTCGACCCACCCGACACGACCTACCACCCGATCACCCCGGCGCGGCTCCTGGACACCCGGACCGGCGTGCCATCGGGCGTGGCCAAGCTGGGATCGCGCAAGCCGGTCCGCTTCGCCATCGCCGGTCGCGGCGCGATCCCGGAGGATGCCATCGCGGTGACCGGCAACCTGACGGTCGTCGGCTCGACGTCGGACGGCTACGTGACGCTCGGTCCGATCACCGGCCCCTCCCCGAAGACGTCGACGATCAACGTGCCCAAGGGCGACACGCGGGCCAACGGCGTGGTCGTGCCACTCGATCGCAGCGGCAAGCTCGAGGCGGTCTTCGTCGGGACCGGCAGCACCCATCTCGTGCTCGACGTGACCGGCTACTTCCTGGCCGGTGATGGGGGCGCTCGCTACCGCGCGGCCACCCCGGCGCGCTTCCTCGACACGCGGGTCGGCGGCACGGCACTGCGCAACGGCGAGCCGAAGGCCATCGCCATCGGCGGCCGGACCGTGGGCAGCCTCACCGTCCCGGCGGACGCGGTGGCGGTCACCGGCAACCTCACCGTGGCCGGCCAGACGTCGGGCGGGTACCTGGCGCTCACGCCGACGCCGCAGGCCTCCCCGGCCACCTCGACCCTCAACTTCCCGTCCGGCGACGTCCGCGCCAACAACGTGACCGTCCCGCTCGGCGACGGCGGCCGTGCCTGGGTCGTCTTCCGCGGCAGCGGCTCCGCGCACGCAATCCTCGACGTGACCGGCTACTACACCGAGGGCGACGGCGGGACGCACTGGGTCCCGCTCGCTCCGACCCGCGTCCTCGACAGCCGGTCGGGCCTCGGCCGCGACGGATCGTTCAAGGCGGGCACGCCCGGGTCCGTCACGGTCGTCGGCAAGGGCGGCGTGGGCGCGGACGCCGTGGCCGTCACCGGCAATCTGACCGTCACCGGCCAGACCCGGCGCGGGTACGTGTCCGTCACGCCGACCCCGCAGGCGAACCCCACCTCCTCGACCATCAACTTCCCGATGGGCGAGGCCCGAGCGAACGGCATCAGCTCGCGCGTCGACGACGGCAGCGGCAAGGTCAGCTTCGTGTACAAGGCCACGAGCGGAGCGACGACGCACCTGCTCCTCGACGTCACCGGCTACTACCACTAGCCGGTCCGGCGTCGGGCTCGCGCTCGGCCCGACCCCATCCGATCGGTCCCGAACCGGTCGCGTCGTTCCCTCCAGGAGGGAACGGCTGTGCTCGGCGCCCGGGCCGTCGCGAGTCCGTGACGGTTCCCCGCATGGCGACTCCCCCGACGAGGGAACCATGCGACCGTGATGCAGCAGACTGGGCCTCTCGGGCGCTCAGGCCCGCGTGGAACCACCCCGAACCGCACCAGACCACCCCGTACCAGTGACGACCGGGACCATCTGGCGATGGCCCCGGGTTGCCCGCGAGCGGTACCGTTGAACGTCCAACGGAGGAAGGCCTTGCCCACGACGCCCCGCCGCCTCGCCGCCGCCCGGACGTCGCACCGACTCGCCACGGGCCTGGTCGGCCTGTCGCTCGCGATCACCGCCTGGGCCCCGGCCGCGCCGCGAGTGGCGGCGGCCGAGGAGGACCCGACCGGAGGGCTCGAGCCGACGATCCACTACGAGGAGGCCCTGCGCCACGCCGGCGACACGACCTCGTTCGAGGCCGGCGGACGGGTCACCGTCGGGTTCGTGCCACGAGCCTCTGACCGAGCCCTGATCGGCGGTGCGGCGCCCCGCGCCCTCCCCGCCGGACGCCTGACCGGCCGCGAGCTCCGACGTGCGGCTCCGACGCCTGCCGAGCCGAACGGGGTCAAAGCGCCGACGCCTGCCGTAGATCCCGCCGACCCGACGCCTGATGCCGCCGGCACGCCGAGCCCAGACCCCACCGAGGCGCCTGCCGCGCCCAGCCCGGCCGCAAGCGACCTGCCCTCGGCCGCCCCGCCCTCGGCTGCCCCATCGGACGCCCCGGCGCTCGACCAGCCCTCGGCGGACCCGGAGGCCGTCATCGCCGCGGACCCCATCGCCTGGACCGGCGCCACGGACGACGATGCGCCGATCTCGCCGCCGAGGTCTCGCCGAGCGGCCTGCGCAAGGAGATCTTCGGGTTCCTGCCGTACTGGGAGGTATCCGACAGCTCGCTCCAGCTCGACTACGCGAAGCTGTCGACGATCGCCTTCTTCGGCGTCGGCGCGTCCGCCACCGGCGCCCTGGAGAAGACGACCTCGAGCGGCTCGACGACCGTCGGCTGGAGCGGCTGGACGAGCTCGCGGATGACCCAGGTCATCAACGACGCGCACCGCAACCACACCCGGGTCGTGCTGACCGTGCAGAGCTTCGCCTGGTCGACCGGCGGCACGAACAAGCAGAAGAGCCTGCTTGGGGAGCGCGACGGCGCGGGCGACCCTGGCGAAGAACATCGCGACCGCGATCCGCGACCGCGGCGCCGACGGGGTCAACCTCGACTTCGAGCCGATCGCCTCTGGCTACGCCGAGGAGTTCACCTCGCTCGTGCGCTCGGTGCGAGCCGAGCTCGACAAGGTCCAGAAGGGCTACCAGCTGACGTTCGACACGACCGGCTTCATCGGCAACTACCCGATCGAGGCGGCGACGGCGAGCGGCGGCGCCGACGCGATCCTCGTGATGGGCTACGACTACCGCCAGGAAGGCGCCTCGGTCGCCGGCTCCATCGCCCCGGTGCGGGCATCGAGCTACGACATCATCGACACCCTCGAGGCCTACACCGACCGTGTCGCCCCATCGAAGCTCATCCTCGGCGTGCCGTGGTACGGCCGCGCCTGGTCGACCGCGACCGACGACCTCCACTCCACGACGACGACCGGCACGAAGTACGGAGCGTCGTCATCGGTGACGTACTCGTCGGCGGTCGGCTACCTGGCGGACCACGGCCGGCGCTACGACGCTGCGGAGCAGGTGGCCTGGACGGCCTATCGGCGGGAGAACTGCAGCTCGACCTACGGCTGCGTGACCGGCTGGCGGCAGCTCTACGTCGACGACGCCCAGGCCCAGCGCGCCAAGTACGACCTGGTCAACCAGTACGGCCTGCGTGGCGCGGGCATCTGGGCGCTTGGCTACGACGGCACGCGTGACGAGCTGTGGACGGCCATCCGCGATCGATTCATCACCGACAGCACCGCGCCGCGCGTCGGCGTCAACGTCCTGGCCACCTCCCAGGCCACCGAGTCGTTCAGCGTCGCCTGGACGTCGGCCGACGACTTCGGGGTGCGCTCGCACGATGTCGAGGTCTCGATCGACGGCGGGTCGTGGGCGCGTTGGCTGAGCGCCACGGGGCGCACGTCGGCCAACTACGTCGGCGCGCGGGGCCATGCCTTCGCCTTCCGCGTCCGAGCCCGTGACTTCAAGGGCAACGTCAGCGGCTGGTCGAGCCCGACGAACACCACGACTGTCTCGACCTCGGCCACGCTCGTGTCCTCGCCGGGCGCCGAGTGGTACCCGTCGCGCCGGTCCGCCTGCTCGACACGCGCGTCGGCAACGGCCTGTCCGGCGCCTTCCGTCACGCCACGGTGCGCACGTTCCAGCTGGCCGGCCGGGGCAGCGTCCCGGCCGATGCCGTGGCGGTGACCGCCAACCTGACCGTGACCGGGGCGACGAGCGGCGGCTACGTCAGCGTCGGGCCGACGATGGACAGCACGCCGACGACGTCGACGCTCAACGTGGCCACGGGCAAGACCCTCGCCAACGGGCTGACGCTGCGCATCGGCTCGGGCGGCAAGGTCGGCGCCGTCTTCCGCGGCGCCTCGACCTCGGCGCAGGCGCACCTCATCCTCGACGTGACCGGCTACTACAAGGTCGGCGGCACGGGCGCCTCGTGGTACCCGCTCAAGCCGACCCGCCTGCTCGACACCCGGGTGGGCACGGGCCTCAGCGGCCGGTTCAAGACGCGCGTCGCGCGGACGGTGCAGATCGCCGGCCGTGGGTCGATCCCGAGCGACGCTGTGGCGGTCACCGGCAACCTCACCGCCACCGGCGCGACCGCCAGTGGCTTCGTGGCCGCCGGGCCGACGATGACGAGCAACCCCACGACCTCGACCCTCAACCTGACCAAGGGCGCGACCCTCGCCAACAACCTGACCCTGCGTCTCGGCAGCGGTGGCAAGGCGGGCCTCGTCTTCGTCGGTCCCAGCGGCTCGGTCGTCCATCTCGTGTTCGACGTCACCGGCTACTACCGGACGGGCAACGCCGGTGCCGAGTGGTACCCGGTCACACCGGTCCGGCTGCTCGACACGCGCAGCGCCAACGGCCTGTCCGGCGCGTTCCGGAGCGCCACGGTGCGCACGTTCCAGCTGATCGGCCGGGGCAGCGTCCCGGTCGACGCCGTGGCGGTCACCGCCAACCTGACGGTGACGGGAGGGACGAGCGCCGGCTACATCAGCGTCGGGCCGACGATGGTCAGCACGCCGACGACCTCGACACTCAACGTGGCCAAGGGCCAGACCCTGGCCAACGGGCTGACCCTGCGCGTCGGTGCGGGCGGCAAGGTCGGCGCCGTCTTCCGCGGCAGCAGCGACGCGCGGATCCACCAGGTACTGGACCTTGTGGGCTACTTCCGATGAGCGGCGGCGCGACTACACTGCGGCGGATATGACGACCGAGGGGACGCGGCCGAACGGGACGGGCACCTGGATCGTGCTGCCCACGTACGACGAGGCGGACAACATCGGTCCGGTCTCGGCGGCGATCCTGGCCAGCCTGCCCGGCGTCACGCTGCTCGTCGTCGACGACGATTCTCCCGACGGCACGGGTCGTCTCGCCGACGAGCTGGCCGCGGCCGACCCTCGGATCCGCGTACGGCATCGGGCTGCCAAGCAGGGCCTCGGCCGGGCGTACCTCGACGGCTTCGGCGTCGCCCTCGCCGGCGGCGCGGAGCGCGTCGTCCAGATGGACGCCGACTTCAGCCACGATCCGGCCACGCTGCCCGCGCTCATCGCGCCGCTCGAGGCCGGCCGTGCCGACCTGGTGATCGGCTCGCGCTATGTGGCCGGCGGCGGCGTCGTCGACTGGGGCATCGGTCGCAAGGTCATCTCGCGCGGCGGGAGCCTGTTCGCGCGGATCGTCCTGGGCCTGCCGGTCAACGACCTGACCGGCGGCTTCAAGGCGTGGCGCGCGTCAACCCTGGCGGCCATCCCGTTCGATGGCATCCACGCCGGTGGCTATGTCTTCCAGATCGAGATGACGTTCCGCGCCGATCGCGCCGACGCGCGCATCACCGAGGTGCCGATCACCTTCCGTGACCGCCGCGTCGGTCAGAGCAAGATGTCGCGGCGCATCGTGGTCGAGGCGCTCGTCGTCGTCGTCCAGCTCCGGGCGGAGGAGCTCATGACGCGGTTCCGCCGCCGGCGTCCGGCCGACGGGACCACGGACGATGCCCCGAGCATCTGACCCGGTCACCCCCGGCGTCCGGGTCGTCCTCGACGCCAGACCACTCCAGGACCCCGACCGGGCGCCGGCCACGGCCGCCGTCCTCGGATCGCTGCTCGCGGCCTATGACGCCGAGCCGCTCGATGGCGAGTCGTTCGCGTTCCTGCTCCGCTCCGACCGCGACGACCCGACCGCCGATCTGACCGGTCTCGAGGTCATCGGTCGACGGATGCTCCCGCCGACCGGTCCGCTGCGGGCTGTCGCGCCCACGGTCGACCCATGGCTGCTGCGCGGGGCGTCGCTCGGGGCGGCCTGGCGAGCCGAGCGCGGTGGGGCGCATGGCGCGGTCTACCACTCGGTCGGGGCCGGCGTGCTGCCGATCGCGTCCGGCCTCCCGATCGTCGTCACGCTCCTGGACCTCGCGCCGTGGGAGCTGCCCGATGCGTTCCGGACCGGCGGCCTCGCGCGCTTCGGGTCGCGCCTGCGCCGTCGTCTGCTCCATGACGCGGCCGCGGTCATCGTCGGGACCGAGGCGGTCGCCCGCTCGGCGCGGCGGCACCTGCGCGTCCCGGCGGGGCGACTCCACGTCGTGCCGTTCGCGCCACGGTCGGCCTTCGTCGCGGCGGCGAAGGATGGGCCGTCCGATGCCATCGAGGACGCCGTGCGCCTGGGCGTCGGCGACCGCTTCCTGGTGTATCCGGCGCGCTACGACGCGCGCCAGGACCTGGCCACGCTGTTCACGGCGCTCGACCGCCTGGCCCGTGCCGGTCGACCTGCCGAGCTCTCCCCGGAGGTGGCCTGGCCGCCGAGCATCGTCCTCGTGGGGGCGCCGCCCGACGACCGCGCGGCGATCGCGCGCATGGCCGGGCGGCATGCCGCCGGCGCGTCGCTGGTCTACGCGCCGGCCCTGTCGGACGAGCGGCTCGCCGCCCTGAGCCGGGGTGCGCGAGCGACCCTCCAGCCGCTGGTCAGCGATGGCATCGGGCTGGCCGCCATCGAGTCCATCGCCGTCGGCACGCCCGTCCTCGCCGCGGCGACCGGGGCGCTCCCCGAGATCGTCGGCCCGGCCGGCGTGCTGGTCCCACCACGCGACCCGGAGCGGCTGGCTGTCGCCCTGCGCGCCGTGTGGACCGACGACGCCCTCCACGCGGCGCTGCGCGCCGCCACGCGCGAGCGAGCCACCGTGGAGCCGCGCACCTGGGCCGACGTCGCCCGCGACACGCGTCGGATCTACGCCCGGGTCGGCATCCGCCAGCCGACGGCAGGTGACGCCACGACTTCGATGGTCGGGCGTTCGCCAGATGCGGAGACTTCGCGCTAGGCTCTCCGCGCACGCATCTGGAGGGACGTCCCACTTGTCACGCGATCACCGCGTCGTCGTCGTCGGTCTCGGCTACGTCGGCCTGCCGCTGGCCATCGCCTTCGTGGAGGCCGGTCTGGCCGTCCAGGGGGTCGACATCTCGCCCGATCGGATCGGCGTCCTGGCGGCCGGCCGCTCGCCGATCGACGACATCAGCGACGAGCGCCTTGCCGCCGCGCTGGCCGCCGGGTTCGCCGTGGGGACGCCCGACACCATCGCCATCGACGAGGCGGACGTCGTCTTCGTGTGCGTCCCGACGCCCATCACCGCGACCAAGGATCCGGACCTCGGGCCGGTCCTCGCGAGCGCGGCCATGCTGCGCGACCGATTGCGCGCCGGCCAGCTCGTCGTCCTCCAGTCGACCACGTTCCCGGGCACGACCACCGGGCCGTTCCGCGCCGTCCTCGAGGAGCGTGGGCTGCGGGCCGGCACCGACTTCGACCTGGCGTACGCCCCGGAGCGGGTCAATCCCGGCGACCCGGCCAGCGCCGCGCGAGCCGTGCCGCGCCTCGTCGGCGGCCTGACGCCGACCGCGACCGACCGCGCCGCGACCCTCCTCGAGCACATCAACGACCGGGTCGTGCGGCTCTCGTCGCCCGACGCGGCCGAGCTCGCCAAGCTGCTCGAGAACGTCTTCCGCAACGTCAACATCGCGCTGGTCAACCAGCTCGCCCTGCTGTGCGAGCGGATGGGCCTCGACGCGTGGGAGGTCATCGACGCCGCGGCGACCAAGCCGTTCGGGTTCATGCGCTTCACGCCCGGACCCGGCGTCGGCGGACACTGCATCCCGGTCGATCCGTACTACCTCTCGTGGCGGGCGCGCGAGTTCGACTTCGTCGACCGGTTCGTCGAGCTCGCCGGCGACATCAACCTGGCCATGCCGCGTCACGTGGTCGACCTCGTGGCCGAGGGCCTCAACGATCGCAGCCGCGCGCTCAAGGGGGCGCGTGTCGGCGTGCTCGGGGTCGCCTTCAAGCCGGACGTCCAGGACGAGCGCAACTCACCGGCCGCCGACATCCTCGCCGGCCTCGGCGAGCGTGGCGCGGTCGTCCGCTACCACGACCCGCATGTCGCCCGCTTCCGCGATGCCGACGGCACCGTCCACCAGGGCGTGGCCCTCGACGAGCTGCTCGACTGGGCCGACTCGATCGTCGTCGTGACCGGGCACAAGGCGATCGACTGGGATCGCGTGTACGACCGCGCCGAGCTGGTCATCGACACGGTCGACTCGTCGCGCGACCGGGCCACGAAGGAGCGCCAGGTCCTGCGCCTCGGTGCGGGCTGGTCCAGCCGCACGGCGATCGGTCGGGGGACCGGTGCCCGGGACGGCGCGCCGGCGGTGGCTGCCGCGGCGGCCGCGACCGACTAGGCGACCCCGAGTCGCCGATACAGCTCCAGGTAGCGCTGCCCGTTCTGGGCCCACGTCCGGTGCTCGCTGACCCACGCCCGTGCGGCGCTGCCCAGCCGGTCGCGTTCGGCCGGGTCGTCGAGCAGCTCGGCCACGACGCTGGCGAGCGCCGCCCCATCCTCCACCGCGAAGGTCCGCCCGGTCTCCCCGTCGCGGACGATCTCCTGCAGCGCCGGCACGGCGCTGACGACGATGGGTCGGGCCATGGCCATCGCCTCGTACGGCTTGAGCGGCGTGACGAGGCGCGACACGCGATCGTTGGTCCGGGGCACGACGAACACGTCGATGAGCCGGTAGTAGCCCTCGATGTCGTCGTGGGGCACGCGGCCGGTCAGGATGGCCCCGCCGTCGGCCAGGAGCGGGTCGGCGGCGACGATCGCCTCCAGCGCCTCGCGCTCCTTCCCGTCCCCGACGACCAGGCCACGGACCCGTCGACCGTCGGCGCGCAGGCGGCTGATGGCATCGAGCAGGTACGCGATGCCCTCGTACGAGGTCAGGCTCGAGATGTAGCCGACGACCGCCTCGTCCGGTTCGATGCCGAGCGAGCTGGCGAGCGCCTCGTCGCGCGGCCCCGGGTGGAACCGCTCGACGTCCACCGCGTTGGGGATGACCACGACCTTGTCCGGGTCGACGCCGCCACGGGCCAGGATGTCGGCGCGCATCGTCTCCGACAGGGTCACGACCCCGGCGGCCCGCCGCATGATCTCGGTCTCGATGGCCTTGGTCTGCTGGTAGCGCTCGCTGTCGGTGATCGACTCGCCCATGGCCGAGCGCCAGGTCTCCTCGAGGAAGCCGCGGACCTCGTAGACGACCGGGATGCCGCTGTGCTCGCCGACGCTCAGGGCGATCTGGCCGTTGATGTAGTTGGTCGTGGGCTGGAGGAGGGCCGGCCGGTAGGTGTCGACGAGGGCGCGCAGGCCGGCGGCGGTCTGCTCGGCCATGTCGTCGACCGGGAGGCTGCTCGCCAGGCCCGGCTGGATCCGCTCGTACGGGATGTCGTCGATGACGTCGCTCGCCGGGATGCCGGTCCGGTCGCCGCCGGCATCCGGGTCGTCGAAGTCGTTCGCGTTGCCGGGGAACCCGGCGCGTGTGACCATGACCGGGTCGAGCCCGACCGCCCGCTGGGTGAGGGCGACCTGCTGGGCCCGGACCGTGTAGCCGGCCTGCCGGTACGGCAACGAGTTCGTGAGCAGGTGGAGGATGCGACCCAGATGACGCTCGTCGGGCGGGACCGGCCGCGGTGGACCGAGGGCGGCCCGCCACCGGGGATCGAGCAGTCGACGCTCCCGCCGCGCGCGGTCGGCCTGCAGCCGGAATCCCTCGGCGCGCTCCGGATCACCCTCGGCGGCGCGCTCGAGGTGGCCCATGGCCGCGGCGTAGCGGCCGAGCCTGAGGTCGACCTTGCCGCGCAGCGCGGCGACGCTCGGGTTGGTGCGGTCGTAGCGCGCCGGGACGGTGGCCAGCAGGTCGTCGGCGATCGTCACCTCGCCGGTCCAGAAGGCGATGCGCGCGACGCGGTACGCGGTCACCGGACCGGGCGGCTGGCCGAGGCGTTCGACGAAGGCGGGCATCTCGTCGTGCCGATCGGTGACGTGCAGGGACACGATGCGCAGGGGCGCCGCGACGGGATGATCCGCGCGGCGGGCCAGGGCCTGGCCGGTCAGCGCATCGATGGGCGCGGCGATCGCGCGACGCAGGCCCAGGGGCAGGTGCTCGGGGGTCCGGAGGGCCGTGCCGAGGACCTTGGAGCGGGCATCGCGGAGGGCCCTGAAGGGTCGTCGCAGGGCCCGTCGGAAGCCGTCGGACGGGCCGGGGTCGCGGTGCACCGCGGGACGGTAGCACATGTCGTCGGCGCACGGCCCAACTTCATGAAGGCGGCGCCGGTCATGGCCGCGCTGGCCGCCATCGGTGTCGAGCAACGGCTCATCCACACCGGCCAGCACTACGACGACCGGATGTCGGACGTGTTCTTCACCGACCTGCGGATGCCCACGCCGGACCTGAACCTCGGCGTCGGCTCGGGCACCCAGGCGGGCCAGACCGCGGCCCTCCTCGTCGCGCTCGAGGGTGCCTTCCAGGCGCTCCAGCCGGCGCTCGTCGTGGTCTACGGCGACGTCAACTCGACGCTGGCCGCGGCGCTCGTCGCGGTCAAGCTGGGCATCCCGGTGGCGCACGTCGAGGCCGGCCTGCGCTCGTGGGACGACACGATGCCCGAGGAGATCAACCGGCGCCTGACCGACCAGCTGTGCGAGCTGCTGTTCGTGACCAGCCCCGAGGGCTGCGACAACCTGACCGCGACCGGCGTCCCGGCCGAGCGCATCCACTTCGTCGGCAATCCGATGATCGACACGCTGCTCGCCAACATCGGCCGGTTCGACCCGGTCGCGGCGCGCGCGGCGCTCGACCTGCCGGAGCGCTACGCGGTGGCCACGGTCCACCGGCCGGCGAACGTCGACGACCCGTCCCAGGCCGCGCGCATCGCGACGATGCTTCGGGCGGTCGCCGACCGCGTCCCGGTCGTCGTCCCGCTCCACCCACGCGGCCGACCGACCCTCGAGGCGAACGGCCTCGTCGCCGACGATCGGCTGCGCATCGTCGAGCCGCTCGGCTACGTCGACTTCGTGTCGCTCGTGCGCGGGGCCACCGTCGTCGTCACGGACTCGGGCGGGATCCAGGAGGAGACGACCATCCTCGGCGTGCCCTGCCTGACCGTGCGACCCAACACCGAGCGACCGGTGACGATCACCCACGGGACCAACCGGCTGGTCACGCCGGAGGCCGTCCCGGCCGCCGTCGACGCCATCCTCGCCGGTGCGATCCCCGCCCCGACGGACGGGTCCGCCGCTGTGGGATGGCCAGGCCGGACCACGGATCGCCGCGATCGTGGCCGACTGGCTCGACGGCCGCGCCGCGGGACCCGGACCGGCCTGAGTCGGCCGGTCAGTCGAGGTCGACCCGTCCGGCAGCCGGCCGGCCCCGGCGGATGCGACCCCAGACCGCCCGCGGCAGCACCAGCGGATCGGCGCGGAGGGCCGGCCGCAGCATCGTCCGGTAGGCCGCATGCGCCGCGCCATCGAGCCGCCGCCAGCCTCGCAGCGGCGGGAGCAGGATCGTGCCGCCCAGCGCGGTCGACGCCGCGACGACGTCGCGTGGCAGTCCCTCGAGCAGTCGCCCGATCCCGAGCAGCAGCTCGGCCGTGGCCGGGTCGCGCCGTTCGATGGCCGCCCGCAGCGGCCGACCCAGGTCCGCCCGGATGAGCCGGTCGAGGTAGGCGACACGGACCGCCTGACGCGCGGCGCCGTCGGCGAGCCGGACATCGGCCTCGGCCGCGACCGCGGACCACGCGCTCCGGGCGACCTCGACCATCTCGGCCGCCCGCTCGGCGGAGTCGACCTTGCGACTGGTGATCGTCGACCGCTCCTCGTCGGGCGTGGGGCGCCACCACTCGTAGACGACATCGTCGATGACGACGATGCCGTCGCCGGCCCGGAGCAGCGCGCGGATGGCCCACGGCTGGTCGCCGAGCACGCGTCCCTCGAAGGTGAGCCCATCGGTCAGCCCGCGGTCGAACACCTTGCCGCTGAGCGAGGCGTACGACAGCAGCCCCGGATGGGTCGCGATCGACTTGCGCCCGGGCTCGCGGATGTCCGGCTGGTCATAGATGCCGGCGATCCAGCGCCGCTGCCCGTCGGTCTGGACGCGCTGCCCGATCACCGCGCGGACGGTCGGATCCGCGGTCGGCGCGAGGAGGGCGGCGACGGCACCCGGTGGGAGCCGGTCGTCGGCGTCGAGGAACAGCAGCCACCGCCCGCGGACCTCGGCCAGGGCGAGGTTGCGCGCCGCCGAGACGCCCGCGTTGACCGGGCTGGCGATGAGGCGGATGCGTGGGTCGGCCGCCGCGAGCCGGGCCACGACATCGGCCGTGCCGTCCGTCGAGCCGTCATCGACGACGACGCACTCCGCGGCGACCGGCGCGTCATCGAGGGCGGAGGCGATCGCCCGGTCGATCGTGGTCGCGGACTGCCAGGCCGGCACGATGACCGAGAGGAGCGGGTCCGACATCAGGGAGCGATGGTAGCGGCCCCTGGCGTCGGTTCGGGCGTGGCGGTCGGTTCGGGCGTGGCGGTCGGCTCCGGTTCGGGTGGGTCCTCGTCCCCGGCCTTGATGCGCACGTCGCGCGCCGAGGGGACGACCTGGATGAACGTCTGGCCGGCGGTCAGCGTGACCCGATTGCCGGCGCGGTCGTAGAAGCGGGTCGGCTTCGTCGTCCCCGTCTTCTTCCACTTGCCCTCGATGGTCCGACCATTGGTCGAGATCCATGCCCGACCGGAGCCGATGAGGTCGGCGTCGAGCCGGTGCTTGCTGTCGCCGGTGCTGGCGAAGCGGACGACCATGACGATCACGTTCTTCGGCTCGACCCGCTTGCCGTCGCCGGCGTCGACCTGGGCACCCTCGACGCTGACGGACCGTCGATAGGTGTTGGTCGCGTGGGCGTAGCGGTAGACGACCGTGTTGGCCCGGTAGGTCACCCGGATCGACCCGCCGTACGGCCTCGAGACGGACGGGGCGTCGGGGAGGAAGCGCCAGGCCGGCTTGACCTCGCCGTCCTTCGCGCCCATCCGCTTGCCCAGGGCGCGCAGGGTCTTGCCGTCGGTGTAGACGTTGTGCGGCGAGTACCGCGACGACTTCCGGTGCATCGACCCGTAGGCGTTCTGGAAGTACTCGGCGTTCCAGACGTACTGGCCGCGGCCCTTCGAACGCAGGGTGGCGAGCGCCTGCGGCGACCCACCGGCGTGCGCGTAGACCGCCTTCCACTCGGCGGCCCACTCCACGTAGTAGGACCGCGCGCTGCGGACCGGGCCGATCTCCTTCGGCATGCGGCTCTGGAAGATGGCCATGTAGCGCGGGATGCCGCCCTCGGCGGGGGCGTGCCACACGATGTCGGCCTGGTGGAGCCCGGATTGGGGCCGCGCCGGCGAGAGGTCGTCGATCATCACCGCGATCGGGCGGCGGCGGGCGTTGGCCGGCGGGATGGGCAGGCCGGTGAGCGGCGCCGCGACGGGCGTCGGCGTCGGTGCGGGCGTCGGGCTTGGCTCGGGCGTCGGGGCCGGGGTCGCCGTGGGCGACGGGCTCGGCGTCGGACTCGGCGGTGGGACTCGGCGACGGGCTCGGCGTCGGCGACGGTGTCGCGGTCGGGGATGGCGCGGCCGACGGCAGGCTGCCCGGTCCGCCCGAGGCCACGGCGACCGTGGGCGCACTCGGGCTGGAGCCCGGCCCGAGACCGGGACCGGCTCCCAGCACGATGACCGCACCCACCACGCCGACGGCCAGCAAGCCGCCGACGATCGCGATCCACCTGTCGCGTCCCCGCATGCACCCCTCCGCCGGCTCGCTGGTCCGACCGTTCGTCCCGTGACGGGGACAGCACACGGCATGCCGGCCACCGGGAGCCGGCGCGACAGGATAGCGCGTCGTGGTCCGAGCGCGTCCATGTCCGAGCGCGGTCCGCGCCCCGACCTCGGTGTAGGCTTGCTCAGCCATGCCCGACCAGACCGACGCCTCCACGCCGCCCGCTCCGTCCAAGGTCACGCGCGCCCGCGCCGTCACCGTCGGTGCCGCCGATCCGGCCAAGCCACGACGCCAGCGCGGCCCGCGAGACAGCGGCAGCGTCGGCGGTGCCCGCCGCAGGCCGTCCAGGCTCCTGCGGCGGCCAGTCGACGACCGTGGACGCACCGTCGGCACCGGCCTCGATCACCGTCCAGCAGGGCGGCATCGGGGAGGTCACGGCCGGCACGGTCGACGTCCAGCAGGGTGGCATCGGCATCGCCGACGCGACCGACATCGCGGTCAGCCAGGGCGGCATCGGCGTCGCCCGCGGCGAGCGGGTCTCGGTCGAGATGGGCGCGATCGGCCTGTCCCTCGGCGAGGAGGCCCGGGTCAGCCAGGGCTACGTCAACACCCTCATCGCCCGGGACGCCGCGTTCGAGCAGGGCATGGTCGGCACGATCGTCGCGGCCAAGGCCGAGGTCCGAGGCCCGTCGTTCGTCGGCATCCTGCTGGCCCAGCGGGTCGAGGGCGACGTGCGCGCGCTGCTCGACTGGCGCGGCGCGCTGGTCGCCGGGGCCGTGCATGGGCGTCGTCCTCGGGTTGCTGCGCCGCCGCTGACCCGGTCGCCGTCGCACCGCCTTACTGGACGGGCGTGCCCTCGGTGTAGCTGACCTTCAGGTCGGTCGGGACGACCTGGATGAAGGTCTGCCCGGTGTTGAACACCATCGGCTCGCCATCGGCGTCGAAGAACCGGGTCGGATCCGTGTCGCCGGCCTTCTTCCAGGTGCCCTTGATGACCTGGCCGTTGGTGAAGATCTCGGCCTTGCCGGTCCCGACGATGTCGCCCTCCAGCCGGCTCTTGCTGTCGCCGGTCTGGATGAACTTCACGTGCATGACCACGACGTTGTCGGGCGCGACCTGCTGGTCGTCGGCGGCATCGATCTGGCGCTTCTCGCCGGAGACCGCGCGGGGGTAGGCGTTCGACTCGCGGTCATAGCGGTACGACACCGTGTTCTGCGGGTAGGGGATCTTGATCGTGCCGCCCTCGGGTCGTTCGGCCAGGGGCAGGTCCTCGCCGAACGCCCAGATCGGCTCGACATCGCGATCCTCCGCGCCGAGCCGCACGCCGAGGCGATGCATCCGACCGGCGTCGGTGTACACGTTGTGCGGCGCGGGTCGATCGCTCACCCGGCCGAACGCACCGCCGCCATAGCGGTACTCGTTGGCGTCGAAGACGTACTCGCCCTGGCCGTAGCGCGACAGCATCCGCAGCGCCTGTGGCGAGCCGCCCGAGTGGCCGTACACGGCGTTGAGCTCGGACGCCCACAGGACGTAGTACACGCGGGCGCTGCGGACCGGCCCGATGTCGGTCCCGAGCCGGCTCTGGTAGATGGCCATGTAGCGCGGGATGCCACCTTCGGCCGGCGCGTGCCACACGATGTCGGCACCGTTCAGCCCGGACTGTGGCCGCGCCGCCGCGCTGTCGTCGATCATCACCGCGACCGGGTTGCGGCGCGCCTTGTCGGGGCTGACGAGCTTGCCGGTCAGCGGAGCCGGGACCATGACCGGGGTCGGGCTCGGCGTCGGGCTGGGGGTGGGCGTCGGTTCGGGGGTCGGGGTCGGCTCCGGCGTCGCGGTCGGCGATGCGCTGGGCGATGGCGCGACGGCCGATGGCGAGACGACGCCCTCGCCGGACGGCGACGGTGCCGAGCCGGCGCAGCCGATCAGGATGACCGCGAGGAGCGCCACCGACCCGACGCGGATGGATCGGCAGCGGCGCAGGAAGCGCCCGGTCATCGCGCGCGCACGATCCGCGGGTCGACCCCGGCAGCCTCGGCGGCCGCGATGCGCTGCTGGCGGTCCGCCTCCATGTGCGCCTGGTGGACGGCCACCACCTCCGCGGGGTCGCCCTCCATGATCACGCGGCCACGCTCGATGAGCAGGGCACGGTTGCAGTACTCGGTCACCCAGCCCATGTCGTGGGTCACCAGCACGACCGCCTTGGCCGCCTTGACGATCTCGATGACGCGCTGCTTCGACTTCGCCCGGAACGCCGCATCGCCGGTGGCCAGCACCTCGTCGAGCAGCAGGATGTCCGGGTCGATCGAGGTGGCGATGGCGAACCCGAGCCGGGCGCGCATGCCCGATGAGTACGTCTTGAGCGGCGCATCGATGAACTCGCCGAGCTCGGCGTACTCGATGATCGACGGCATGATCCGCCGCGTGACGGCGTCGTCGAGACCGAGGAACGCCCCGCCCAGCAGGATGTTGTCGCGGCCGCTCAGCTCCTGGTCGAACCCGGCGCCGAGGGTCAGCAGCCCGGAGACGTGGCCACGGACGTCGACCGAGCCCTGCGACGGCCGGATGATCCCGGCGAGGACCTGGAGGAGCGTGCTCTTGCCGGCGCCGTTGGGGCCGATGACGGCGAGCGATTCGCCGTGCTGCAGTCGCAGCGAGACATGCTGGAGCGCCCAGAACCCGGCCGAGTTGCCGCGACCGAGCATCTGCCCGAGCGATCGACGCAGGGTCGTCTTGCGCGTGAAGCGCAGGTCGTAGCGGACGCCGAGGTCCTCGGCCACGATGACCGGCTCATCGGTCCGGGCCAGCATCGGCGGCGGCGCGGCTTCCAGGGCGGCGTCGGGCAGGGGCGCAGCCGGCGGCACGGGGAGCTCGGGCGTCGTCACAGGACCTTCGCGAACTTCGGCTCGAGGCGCTTGAACACGACCGTGGCGACCGCCAGGAAGACGAGGCTGCCGGCGGCCAGCAGGCCGAGCCCGCTCAGCTCCGGCAACCGCGGCGAGATGTCGCCCGGCACGCCCCAGATGACCGCGCGGTAGGCCTCGAACAGGATGGCGAACGGGTTCAGCTCGAGCAGGACGCGGAGGAACGGGTACTGGTCGAGCAGGTTGACCTCGTCGAGCACGGCCAGGCTGTACAGCCCGGGCGACAGGTAGAACCACAGCCGCAGGAGGTGGCGCGAGACGTTGCCGAGATCGCGGAAGAAGACGTTGCCGGCCGCCATGAAGAAGGCGAACGCCAGGGTGAACAGGAACTGGACCGCGGCGATGACCGGCAGGAACAGCAGGAATGGCGAGAACCCGCCCAACGAGATCAGGATCAGCGCGGCCAATGGGATGAGTCCGAAGACGAAGCCGACGACCCCGGCCGACGTCGCTGCGACGGGCAGGACGATCTTGGG
This sequence comes from uncultured Chloroflexia bacterium, assembly GCA_963776925.1. Classification (GTDB taxonomy): domain Bacteria; phylum Chloroflexota; class Limnocylindria; order Limnocylindrales; family CSP1-4; genus SPCO01. The sequence goes on from CAVZON010000002.1 coordinate 199,743, forward strand.
GAACTGGATCTGCTTGATCAGCCGGTCCTGGCTGGTCACCGAGGTCGTCGCGTCGGTGATCGAGGCGCTGAACCACTTCCACGGCAGGATCGCCGCGAAGATGAACAGCGGGTAGTTCTCGATCCCGTGGCCGCGCGCGATGAGGGTCACGAGGACGACGTAGACGACCATCTGGAGGATCGGGTCGAGCACCCACCAGAGGTTGCCGAGGACGGTGTCCGCGCCACGCTTGTGCATGTCCGCGGCGACGAGATAGCGGACCAGCCGGCGACGCGACCGGACGTCGGCGATCGCCTCGCGGATGAGGCCGATGGCGCCTGGATCGTCGGCCGTGTTCCGGTACGCAGCCGGCGCTTCACTCGTGGCGGACATCGCGCGGAAGGGTAGCACCGGTGGCGCCAGGTCCTGCGGTCGTGGGTCCGAGGAAGCGCTCCACGAGGCGCTCGCTGGCCCGTCCGTCGGCCGGGCCGAGGTGCTCGGCGATGAACGCGGTCCAGGCCGCGTCGTCGACCGTGGCCGTGACGATGGCCGCCGCCGCACCCGGTCGTGTCGGTCACCTGGGTCGCCGATCATCTCGGTCGCGTAGTCGAGGTACAGCCCGGGATCGGCCTCGTAGGCGGCGAGGTCGGGCACGACCAGGACGAGCGGTCGACGCAGGAGCGACCACTCGAAGATCGACGATGAGTAGTCGGTCACCAGCACGTCGCTCGCCACGAGCAGGTCGTTGAGGTCGTCGAGCGGATCGGCCACGAGGTCGTAGCCGGCGGTCGGGGTCGCGGCCGGGTCGAGGTTCGGGTGGGTCTTGAGCACGAGCAGATGGTCCGGCGGCAGGGCGGCCCGCAGCGCGACCGCGTCGACGCCGGGCGCCGCGTGCTTGCCGGCCCCACGCCCACGGAACGTCGGCGCATGGAGCACGACCCGGCGGCCGTCGAGCAGCGGATAGCGGTCGAGCACCCGTGCCCGGGCCGCGGCCAGCGCCTCGGCGTCGACCAGGGCGTCGGTCCGCGGGGTGCCCGACGCGACGACCCGCGCCAGTGGCGTCCGGAAGGCGGCCGCGTACGGCACCCGTGCCCGCTCGGCGGAGCACACGACCCAGTCGTAGTGCCGGTGGAGGAAGCGACGTTCCGGGTCGCCCAGCGGCCGATGGGCATCCCAGCCGAACCGCTTGAGCGCCCCGACCGCGTGCCACACCTGGATGACCGTCGTCCCCCGACGGTGTGGCATGACGTGGACCGGCAGGTAGGCGTTGTCGACGATGCACCAGGCGGAGGTCCGGAGCAGGACCATGCCGCGCACCAGCCGGAGCAGGTAGCGCAGCTTGCCGATCAGCCCGTACGAATACGGCTCCAGGAGGTGGACGACCTCGAGATCCGGCCGGAGCCGGCGGATGGCCGTGTCGATGGCCAGCAGGTTGCCCTCGAGATGCGGGGTCCGAGCGGTGGCCAGGACGACCCGGTCGCGGCGGATCGGCCGGATGGTCGCCAGCACCCCGACGAACCGCAGCACGGCGCTCGCGAGCAGGTACTCGAGGAGGCTCAGGGCTCTGGCCTCAGCGGCGGCGCGCCGGCGCCAGCTCGATCTCGCGGTCCGTCTCGTCCGCCGGCGTCGAGTCGTGGCGCTTGATGTCGAAGACCTGGCCGGTCAGCCCGGACGTGATGAGCCGCAGCGTCGCCGCCGCGACCTCCTCGCTCGACAGCATCCCGTCGCGGACCTCGTCCGGGAACGCCTTCCGGCGCATCGGCGTGTCCGTCCGCTCGGGGCTGACCGCGTTGACCCGGATGCCGTCGTCCGCCCACTCCTCGGCCAGGCCCTGGGCGAGGTTCACGATGGCGGCCTTGCTCGCCGAGTAGGCGACGTAGTCCGGTCGACCGCGCGTGAACGAGCTCGATGCGAACACCGTGAGCGACCCACGGCTGTCGCGCAGGTGCGGGTAGGCAGCACGGGCCACGTGCAACGAGCCGGTCAGGTTGACCTCGATGACCTCGGCCAGGTCGGCCGCGGCGGTCTGGTCGACCCGCCCGATGCGCAGCACCCCGGCGGTCACCACGACGTGGTCGAGACCACCCAGCCGGGCGGCGGCGGCGTCCAGCCGCGTGGCGACACTGGCCGGATCGCGGACATCGAGGCCGAGCGAGCGACCGTCGACCTCGACGCTGGCGCCGGCGGTCGCAGCGGTGGCGGCGATGGCCTCGCCGATGCCGGTCGTGCCGCCGATGACGAGCAGCCGCGTCCCGGCCAGCGACCCCTCGCCGAGTGCCCCCATGTCGGTCGGGCGCACCGCTCGCATCTGCAGCATCCGGTCGGCCATGACGAGGTCGATCCGGGTCGTGATCTTGAGGTTCACCTCGTCCCCGGCGACGGCGACGACCCGGGCACCCGGCACGTAGCGCAGCACGAGGGAGCAGTCGTCGGTGGCCGACAGGTCGCCGGCGGCCTGCGCCGCCGCGTACGCCTGCGCAAGGACATCCGCCCGGAAGACCTGTGGCGTCTGGCCGCGGCGGTAGCGCGACCGATCGGGGATCTCGACCACGGCATCGCCGTCGACGATGACCAGCGTATCGGCGCTCGGGATGACCGTGTCGGTCGAGTCGGCCAGGCCCTGGGCCACCGGCTCGATCGCGCGCCGGATGACCTCGACCGGCACGAGGGGTCGGACCGCGTCATGGACGACGACGACGTCGTCCGGCGCGGCCGCGAGGTGGTCGAGGCCGTTCCGCGTGCTCTCGTTGCGGGTCACGCCACCCGCCACGACGGCGCACGGCACGTCCGGCCGACCCGCAGCGACGATCGCCTCGGTCTCGGCCAGCCAGTCGGGATGCGACACGATCACGACCTGGTCGACACCGGCGTCGGTGACGGCACGCAGGCTGCGCTGGAGGATCTGCTCCCCGGCCAGGCGCACGAACTGCTTCGGCAGCTCGGCCCCGAAGCGGTCGCCGCTGCCGCCGGCGAGCAGGATGGCGTGGATGCGCACGGGCTCGGATCCCCTGTGCGGGTTCAGGCGGCAGCCCCGACGCCGGCACCCGGCGTGGTCGGCGCCGAGCGCAGGATAGCCCGCGAACGCCGCCACCGCGTCCGATCCGGAGCCGCGACCTATCATCGGTTCGATGACCGCCGTTCGGCAGTGGGCCCGCATCGCGCTCGTCCGCCTCGGGTTCCTGCTTGGCCGGATCCGGCCCGTCCGACGTCGGATCGTGCTCGCCACGTCGCACGATCCGGTCCCACGCGGCAACCTGGCGGCCCTGCGCCGCGCCCTGGCCGCGCACCAGCCCCAGGTGCCGGTCGTGATCCAGGCGTTCAGCGTCGGTCGCGGGCTGGGCGCCCAGTGGCGTGCGGCCCGCGAGTCGGTACGGGCCGGGTACCTGCTGGCATCGTCGGCGGTCTTCGTCGTCGACGACTTCTTCCTGCCGATCTACGTCGTCCAGCCGCGTGCCGGGACGTCGATCATCCAGGTCTGGCACGCCTGCGGCGCGTTCAAGCGCTTCGGCTACAGCACGCGCGACAAGACGTTCGGCGCGGACGAGTCGACGCTCGGGCGGCTGCGGATCCATTCGAACTACGACGTGTGCCTGGTCTCGTCGATGGCGATCGCACCGGCCTATGCGGACGCCTTCGGCCAGCCGCTCGAGCGCTTCCGGTCCGACCTCGGCATCCCGCGCACGGACGCGGTGGTCCCGGGACCCGGGACGCCGGCCCTCGTGGCAGGGCTCCGTCGACGCTACGCCATCCCCGACGGCAAGCGGGTGATCCTCTACGCGCCGACGTTCCGAGGCACGAGCATCACCGCGGCGCGCGCCGATGGCCTGCCCGACTGGTACGCCCTGCGCGACGCGCTCGTCGACGACTACGTCCTGCTCGTCCGCCTCCACCCGTTCGTGCGCTCGGGCCTGACCATCGATCGCGAGCTCGACGGGTTCGTGACCGATGTGTCCGACCACCGCGACATCAACGAGCTGTTGCACGTGACCGACGTCCTCGTCACCGACTACTCGAGCGTCATCTACGAGTTCGCCCTGCTCGGGCGGCCGATGGTCTTCTTCGCCCCGGACCTCGATGCGTACGAGGCTGAGCGGGGGTTCTACTTCGACTACCGCACCGGCGTGCCCGGGCCGGTCACGGACACGACGGAGGCCCTCGCCGAGGCGCTCCGGACGCTCGATGCCGACGCCGGTGCCGAGCGCGCCCGCGCCTTCGCGGCCGCGTCGTTCGACATCGCCGACGGCCACGCGACCGAACGGCTCGTCGAGCAGCTCCTCATCCCGGCGCTGGATCGGCCGCTGCGTCCAGGCGAGGGCACATGAGCCGCCCTGTGGCATGGCTCCAGCGCGTGGTGCGTGGGCTGCGTCGACGCCTGGGCGCCGCGGTCCGCGCCGTGGCCCGACAGCGCCGTCGCGCATGGCCACGGGCGGAACGCGCGATGATCTCGGCGTTCACCGCGGCCAGTCGGCGGAACGTCCCGGCCGCTCCCAGCATCTCGGTCGTGACGGTCGCGCCGGACGGCGTGGGGCCCGGATGGCTGGCGGCCCTGGCGTCGCTCGAGCCGGCGCCGGTCGAGCTGCTCATCGTCGGGCGGCGAGCCGGCGGAGGGGCACGGATCGACGTCTGGCGATCTCCGGATCCGCGTCGTCGACGCGGTCGCCGGCCTGCCGGCGGCGGTCGCCGACGCCAGCGGCGAGCTGACACTCCTTCTGGACCCGAGCACGCGCCTCGTCGTCGACGGCTCCCTGGCGGATCTCGCGGCGGTGCTCGCGGATGGTGCGGTCGCCGCGGGACCGGTGCTCGTCCACGCGCGTGGGCGCGGTCCGGTCCGGCGCGGTCAGGCCTGGACGGACCTGTCGGTGGCATCGGCCGGGATCCGCCTCGTCCGAGCAGCCGGCATGCCCTGGCCGCGGCATCGCCTGGCAGGGACGCGTCGGGCCGTGCCGGGGGTCCCTGGCCAGTCGGTCGCCGTCGCCGCGCTGTCGCGGCGCTGCCTGCTCGCCCGCACCGAGGATCTGCGTCGCGCGCTCGACGTCACGGACACGACGGCCGGCGACCTCGTGCCGGGCGTCGAACCGCTCGGCGATCTCGACCTCACCCTCCGGCTGCTCGAGGCGAACGCGAGCGCCGATGGCCCGGTCTGCGCGCCGTGGATCGCGGCCGTCGCCGAGGTCACGCCACCGGCCACGGCCCGCCCGCCCGCCCGGGCAGCCGATGACCCGGCGAGCGCGGCGATCCTCGATCGCTGGGGGCCAGCCCTGTACCGCTGGGCGCTTGCCGCGGCCCTGGAGGGGAGCGAGCGATCCGTGGCCGAGCCGCTCGTCGTCGCCATCGCCGGTGGTCCGGCCCTCCAGGCGTCGTGGACGAACGCGCTCCATGGCATGCCCTGGCGGGTCATCACGCCACCGTCCGGCTGGACGCCGGGCTCGACCATGCCACCAGCGCGGGACCACGTCCGCTGGCTGGCCGACGCGGACGTCGTCATCGGCGACGGGTCGTTCGAGTGGCGGGGTTCCCCAGGCGGGCCGATCCGCATCGCCGCACTGGACCCGAGCGACGACCAGGCTCCGGACCCGGATCGCCTCGACGAGGCCGACCACGTGCTCGTCGTCGACGACGCGACGGCGGCCGCGCTCCGGTCCACGACCGTCACGCCGGTCACCATCCTGGGCCCGTCGACGGCCGGCGCCGGGGAGATCCTGCGCGGCATCCTCGAGACCTGGCTCGATGCCCCGCGGGTGGCCGTCCGGATCGGGGCCGGCAACTGGCCCAATGCCCCACGCTGGGGGGACCTCCACTTCGGTCGGACCCTCCAGCGAGCGTTCGAGTCGATGGGCTGGCCGTCCCGCGTCCGCCTCCACCGCACCTGGTCGAGCATCGATGCCGCGCGCGACGACGCCACCGTCCATCTCCTCGGCAGGTCGCAGGCCTCGCACCGATCGGCCCAGGTCGACGTCCTGTGGCAGATCAGCCACCCGGTCGTGGCCACGCGGGAGCTGCTGGCAGGCTACGACCTCGTGTACGTCGCGTCGGCCCCGTTCAGCGCGCGGGTCCACGAGATGATCGGCGGTCCCGTCGCGACGCTCCTGCAGGCCACGGACCCGGAACGGTTCGCCCCGCCCGACCCGCCCCCGCCACCCGGCCCGGACCTGCTCTACGTCGCCAACCATCGAGCGGATCGCCCGGTCGTCGACTGGCTGCTGCCGACCGAGCACGACCTGGCCGTCGTCGGCCAGGGCTGGGAGGAGACCGAAGCGGTCCAGCCGTACTGGCGCGGTGACCGGATCGCGAACCGCGACCTCGCCGCGGCCTATGCCGGTGCGGCCATCGTGCTCAACGATTCATGGGCCGACATGCGGCGCGAGGGCTTCATCCCGAACCGGGTCTTCGACGTCCTGGCCGCCGGCGGGTACGTCGTGTCCGACGACGTCGCCGGCCTCGCGGACGTCTTCGGTGACGCCGTGCCGGTCTATCGCGACGGCGTCGAGCTGCGCGATGCCATCGAGCGTTCGCTGGCCGATCCGGCGGCGCGTGCCGAGCGTGCTGCGCGGGGCCGCGCCATCGTCCTCGCCGAGCACACGTTCGACCATCGAGCCGCCCGGCTCATCGAGGACATCACGGCCGAACTCCTCGCGCGCGGGTCGTCGGCGGGAGTCAAGCCGGGGTTGGGGTACGATACGCGCCGCCCACGTCCATCCCGGCGCTCTGCGCCGGCCGTCGTTCGCATGCCACAGGATCCAGTCACCACATGACCTTCCGTGCCAAGCCGGTCGTCAAGCGCTCCTCCAAGCCGTCATGGGAGAGCCGGGACCGCCGCAACACCCTCCTGAACATCGGCTTCGTGGTCGTCATCGTCGCAGCGCTCCTGCTGCTCCTGATCGCCATCGGCGTCGGCTACTACAACGAGAACCTCGCGTCGGTCGCCTCCGTCGGCGGGCAGCAGATCACCAAGGCCGAGTGGCGCGATCGCGCCGTGATCGAGTCCTGGAGGCTCGACGAGGCCGCGCGCCGCATCCGGACGCAGGTGGTCGCGGGCCGCATGACCCAGGCGCAGGCCGACGTCCAGCAGCAGATCATCGAGCAGCAGCGAGCGCAGATCGAAGCCATCGCGCTGGAGCGCCTCATCGATACCAGGCTGCAGGCCGACCTCGCGACGCAGGAGGGCCTCGCCGTCACCGATGCCGACGTCGACGCCAAGCTCGTCGAGGAGGCGACCACCCCGGAGGAGCGGCACGCCTGGCTCATCGAGGTCGAGCCGACCCTCGAGGCCGGCGAGATCGAGCCGTCGCCCGCCGCCGTCGACGCGGCCCGCGCCAAGGCCGAGGACGCCCTGTCCGACCTGCGCGGCGGCACGTCCTGGGACGAGGTCGCCAAGGCCGTCTCGACGGACACGTCGACCGCGCCGCAGGCCGGCGACCTGGGCTGGCTCAACGCCGACGACAGCCAGGCCGACGAGGCCTTCCTGACGGCCGTGTTCGCCGCTGCCGTCGACAGCCCGACCGAGGTGATCGAGGGCGAGGACGGCATCTTCCGCATCGGCCGGGTCAGCGAGATCGCGCCCGAGTCCGTCGACGATGCCTACCAGGCCAAGCTGGAGAACGACCTCATCGACCTGGCCAAGTACCGCGCCGTCGTGCGCGGTGACGTCACCCGCCAGCAGCTCGAGGACAAGGTCGTCGCCGATGCGACCAAGGAAGGTCCGCAGCGCGAGGTGCAGGAGATCTACATCGCCGCGAGCGATCCGGCCGCTCCGCCGACCGCGGTCAAGGTCCGCCACATCCTGTACAGCCCGAAGGACGACCCGCAGGGCGCGTCCGAGGGCACCATCGCGGCCGACGACCCGTCGTGGGAAGAGGCCAAGACCACGGCCGAGGCGGCCCTGGCTCGCCTGGAGGCCGACCCGTCGCTGTTCGACTCGGTCGCGCGCGCCGAGAGCGATGAGCAGCCGGCCCGCGGCGTGACCGGCTCCGGCGGCAAGCTGCCCGGCTACATCACCGAGGACAGCGGGCTCGTCCAGGAGTTCCTCGACGCCGTGCTCGCCCCGGACCTCCGCGACGGCCAGCTGATCGGTCCGATCAAGACCGACTTCGGCTACCACCTCATCCAGGTCATGTACCACCCGACGGACCAGGACCGGATGGATCAGCTCAAGGCGGACGCGGATGGCGGCGACGACTTCGCCGCGCTCGCCCGCGACAACTCCGAGGGGGAGACCGCCGGCACCGGCGGCGACCTCGGTTGGGTGGCCAAGGGCCAGCTCGGGGATCAGCTGGAGGCAGCGATCTTCGACGCCGCGGTCGGCAGCACATCGCCGGTCGTCACCGTCGCCGACGACGGCACGTACCTGTTCAAGGTGCTGGGCGAGGACACCCGCACGCCGGAAGGTCGACAGCTCGAGCAGATCCGCTCGACGGCGTTCTCCGACTGGTACCAGCTGAAGAAGGACGCGGTCGAGATCACCCGCGACGAAGCCATCTCCACCTCGGCCGAGTAGGCCCGGCGGCGATGCTCGACGCCCTGGTCACCGAGGCACGGCTCCGGTTCGGGCTCGACCCAGCCGACGGTCTCCAGGTGGTCGCGGCGGAACGGCTCATCGCCACGCCCATCGAGGCATCGCGTCCCGTCCTGGTCGTCCCGGCCGCGCTCCTGCGCGGTGGCGCCGCCGTCGGGGCGACCGGCGCCGACGCGGAGCCGCCACGGCCGCTCCCCGGTCGTCACGGACCGCGCGGCCGCGACCCATTGGCCGTCCTCACGCGGCTGTACCCGGCGGACCATCCGGTCGGTCGGTTCGGGAGCACGGCCGCCACGACCGTCGGCGCGTTGACCGCGAGCGATCTCGAGGCGCCGGCCTATCTCGCACCGGTCGCGCCGGAGCTGGCCGTGGCCGGTCCGTGGGCCATGCCCGCCATCAGCGACCGCCTGCGGGCGCCGGACGGCTGCCCGTGGGATCGCGAGCAGACCCACCAGAGCCTGCGCAAGCACCTGCTCGAGGAGGCCTACGAGGTCTACGACGCGCTCGAGGGCGGCGCCACGCCCGACCTGGCCGGGGAGCTCGGCGACCTGCTCCTCCAGGTCATCCTCCACGCCCAGCTGGCCGCCGAGGCCGACGTGTTCGACCTGGCCGACGTGCAGGCCGCGCTGGCCACGAAGATCGTCCGCCGCCACCCGCACGTGTTCGGCGAGGCCGAGGCCCGGACCGCGTCGGACGTGAACCGGCAGTGGGAGCGGATCAAGGCCCAGGAGCGGGCGGACGATGACGAAGGTGCCGGCGGTGACGCCGGGCCGCGTGGCGCGCTCGACGGCATCTCGCCATCGCTGCCGGCCCTCGCGGCGAGCCAGGAGATGCAGGAACGCGCGGCCAACCTCGGCTACGACTGGCCGTCGCTCGACGGCGTGCTCGACAAGGTCATCGAGGAGACCGACGAGCTCGCGTGCCGCGGCCGACGCCGGCGATGCGGCCGGGTGGGCCGAGGAGTTCGGCGATCTCCTGTTCGTGCTCGTCAACGTCGCCCGCAAGCAGGGCGTCGATGCGGAGGCCGCGATGCGCGCGGCCAACGCCAAGTTCCGACGCCGCTTCGGCAGCGTCGAGCGTCAGGCGGCGGCCCGTGGTGTCGCCCTGCGCGACCTGGACTTCCCGGCGCTCGATGCGCTGTGGGATGCCGCCAAGGCGGAGGAGAGGACCAGCCCATGACCATCGGCAATCGACCCCCGAGCGTGCGCTCCGACGGCCGTGGCCCGCGCGACCTCCGGCCGGTCAGCTTCCAGCTCGGCGTCCAGAAGTGGGCGGAGGGCTCGTGCCTCGTCCGCTTCGGCGACACCCAGGTCCTGTGCGCCGCTTCGATCAGCGACCGCGTCCCGCCGCACCTCCGCGGCAAGGGCACCGGCTGGGTCACGGCCGAGTACTCGATGCTCCCGCGTGCGACCGCGGAGCGCTCCGATCGCGAGTCGGCGAAGGGTCGCATCGGCGGCCGGACGCACGAGATCCAGCGCCTCATCGGGCGCTCGCTGCGTGGCGTCGTGGACCTCAACCGGCTGGGCGAGCGGACGATCACCATCGACTGCGACGTGCTCCAGGCCGACGGCGGCACGCGCACCGCGTCGATCACCGGCGGCTACGTCGCCCTGGGCGCCGCGCTCATCACGTACGGCATGGACCGCCTGCTCGTGGGCAAGGTGGCGGCCGTGTCGGTCGGCATCGTCAACGGCCTCGACTTCCTCGACCTCGACTACTCCGAGGACTCGACGGCGGAGGTCGACATGAACGTCGTCGGCACCGACGCCGGGACGTACATGGAGATCCAGGGCACGGCCGAGGGCAAGGCGTTCGACCGGGCGGCGTCGAACCGCATGCTCGACCTGGCCGACGAGGGACTCGCCCGCCTGTTCGAGGCGCAGGCCCAGGTCCTCGCCACCGTCCGGACGGTGAGACCCGCGGCGGGCCGGCCGCGGCTGCTCGTCGCGACCCGCTCCGAGCACAAGCTGCGCGAGCTGCGCGAGCTCCTGCGACTGCCCGACGGCGTCCTCGTCTCGCTCGACGACCTCGGCGTCGAGGGCGAGCCGGTCGAGGACGGCGAGACGTTCGAGACGAACGCGGCGATCAAGGCCCGCTTCGGCCTCCGCGCGACCGGGCTGCCGACGCTCGCCGACGACTCCGGCATCGAGGTCGATGCGCTCGGCGGCGCACCCGGGCGTCCGGACGCGGCGCTACGCCGGCGAGGACGCGACCGACGCCGACAACAACCGCAAGCTGCTCGCGGCCCTGGACGGCTTGCCGCCGGCGCAGCGTGGCGCACGCTACGTGTGCGTCCTCGCGCTGGCGGGGCCGGCTGACCTCGGTCCACGCGGCGGGGTGCGGGTCACGTTCACCCGCGGCACGCTGCGCGGGCGCATCGCGCCGGGACCGAAGGGGACCGGCGGGTTCGGCTACGACCCGATCGTCGAGCCGTGGCCGGAACCGGTCGGTGGCCGCACGCTCGGGGAGTGGTCGGCCGAGGCCAAGAACGAGATCTCGCACCGGGCCGCGGCGGCGCGGCGGATGCGACGCCATCTGGGCGCGTACGGGGCGCGCGACAGCGGCTAGGGCGCGGGCGTCGGGCTCGGCTTCGGTGCCTTGGTCGGCTTGGGCGTCGGCCATGGGGTCGGCGGTACGCCGGGGTCGGTGAACAGCTTGGCGGCGACCGCCTGGATGGCCTCCACGTCGGGCACCAACGACGAGCCGTAGCGCGTGGTGCGTGACTTCATGAGCGGATGGCGCAGGACGACCCGGGTCAGGTCCTCGTCGCCGATCTCGTCGACGATCGCCGCGAGTTCCGGCAGTCGCTCCGGCGGCAGGTCGGTCGTGACCGTCTCACCGACCGCGTCGAGCAGCGCCGGGACCTGGAAGAGCAGGTTGCCGCCACTGGCCGTCACCGCGTCCCGGAGCGCGACGAGGATCTGCTGTTGCCGGCCCGCGCGCGTGAAGTCGCTCTCGCCGGCGGCCTTGCGTGCCCTCGCGTAGGCGAGCGCCTCGTAGCCATTCAGGTGATGCTCGCCGGCCTTGATCTTGTAGCCCTTGCCCTGGAACCCGAAGCCGTCATAGGTCGGGTCGTCGAAGCCCTCGGCGACCGTCACGTCGACCCCGCCGACCGCCTGGACCATCTTCACGAAGCCGAAGAAGTCCATCCGCGCCGTGTAGTGGATGTCGATGTCCAGGAGGGCACCGATCGCCCCCTTGAGCGCCTCGACGCCGCCGTCCGGGAACTCGTCCGGGTGGTTGTCGGCGTACGACATCAGCGAGTTGATCTTCGGCCCGAAGACATCGCCGTTGCCGAGCGGGACGTTGATGAGGTCGCGTGGCACGGAAGCCATGGAGATGGTCCGACCGACCGGATCGAGCGAGACGACCATCATCGTGTCGGTCAGCGTGGCGGGACGCCACGGCAGCGCGTCGATGCCGAGCAGCAGGATGTTGACGCGCTCGTCGAGCGCCGGGCCGGCTGGCAGGGGTGATCCGACCTGGCCGGCCACGTCGCCGTCGCGGAAGACCCGCGCGAACGTGTCGCCGAATGCCGTGCCGTAGCGATGGACGATGACGTGCGGCAGGAGGACCGCCCCGACGATGACGGCGAGGCCGAGGATCCCGAGGCGGCCCGTGTGGCCGTGCCAGCGCGTGTCGAGGAAGGCCTGGAACACGCTGATCAGCCGGAGCGCGAGGAGCAGCAGGCTGAGCGACAGGAGGGTGCTCAGCGTGGCCGGGGCGACGATCATCGCGGCCAGTCGAGCGGGCGACTGCGTCAGCCAGGCCAGGAGCCCGAGCCCGAGCAGGAGCAGGGAGGGGACGAGGAAGACGGCGGCGAGGCGTCGGCGGCCGTTGAACAGCTGACCGAGTCCGGGAAGGATGGCCGACAGGACGGCTGCGGTGAGACGGCGGCGGTCCAGGGCTCCAGCGTCGGGCCGGATCCGGCGAGCGTGCACGACGGGCGAAGGTCCTCGATCGGGGGGTGGTCGCGGGCCAGTCTACCCCGGCCCCGGACATGGGGACGCCGGGCGATCGATCAGCCTGCCAGTGATCGCCCGGCGTCTGGATCTGTGACGACCGATGGTCGCCCGGCGTGACGCGCCGCCCAGGTGCGGGTCGGATCAGTCAGGCGGGATGTTCTGGTTGCGGTGGAACACGTTGTCGGGATCGACGCGGCGCTTCACCTTGACGAGCCGCTCCCAGTTCGGTCCGTACGCCGCACGGACGGCGCCACCTCCCTGATCGTCGCCGAGGTAGTTGAGCCAGCGCCGTTCGACCAGGTGCTCGCCCATGGCCGCGTGCGTCTCGCGCGTCCAGGTCTTGTTCCGATCGGTGTCCGCCGGATCGAGCCAGACGGACGGGATCAGCAGGTTGAAGCCCTCCTGGCGGTGTGGGACCGCCGAGTCGGTCACGGGCACGCGCGTCACCGCACCGTGGAAATGCTCGAGCAGGATCGCGTTCATCGGCGAAGGCGAGGATGCGAACCGCTCGACCATGAGGTCGATGAGCGCATCGGTGAGCCCACCCGTGAAGCTCGACATCCAGTAGTTCAGCGAACCGGGTGGGAATCCATCGTCGAGGATGGCGTTCATCGCCGGATACGGCATCGGCCCGACGTCGACCACCAGCGGCGAGCCCCAGGCCTTGAGCGGGGCAAGGTCCGCCTCCGCCTGGTCCGGATCCCCGGTGTGGCAGATGACGAGGGCCGCGAGTTGCACCCCAGAGCCGTCCGGGGCGTGGACCAGGCCCGCGAAGACCTCCAGATCGTCCGAGGCATCCGCGACGGCGTCGCGATAGAAGCGCAGCAACCCCGGGGCCGCGTCGATCGGGTGCGCGATCAGCCCGCCCGTCACCATGGCGATCGGGTGCAGCCGGTACGTGAACGTGGTGGCCACCCCGAAGTTCCCGCCGCCGCCGCGCAATGCCCAGAACAGGTCCGGGTCCGATCCGGCGGTGACCTCGGCGACCTCGCCGTCGGCCGTCACGAGCTCGATCGCGAGCACGTTGTCCGATGCCAGCCCGAACTTCGGCATGAGCCAGCCGAGCCCGCCGCCGAGCGTGAGCCCCGCGATCCCCGTCGTGGAGACGGCGCCGCCGGTGACGGCCAGGCCGTGCTCCCCGGTCGCCGCATTGAGCTCCGCCCACGTCGCGCCTCCCTCGGCGCGGACGGTTCGGGCATCCGGGTCGACCCGGATCGCCTTCATCTCGGCCAGGTCGATCATCACGGCGTCGTCCGCGACCGCGAGCCCGGCCACGTTGTGACCACCGCCCCGGACGCAGATCTCGTGCCCCCCGCCGCGGGCGAAGCGCACCGCCGCGGCCACATCTGCCGCGCTCCGCAGCGCACGATCAGCGCCGGTCGGCGATCGATCAGCCCGTTGTGGACTCGGCGGGCGTCGTCGTAGTCCGGATCGCTGGGCTGCAGCAGCCGTCCGCTGAGCGACGCGGCGAGCGTGTCCAGGTCTGGCTGACTGAGCTCTGGCGTCCTGGTCATCGTGTCCCCTCCCGGTGACGCCCCCGGTGACGCGAAACGTGCGCGTGGCCTCGGAGTCTACGTCGCCGTCGTCGCTGATCCGTGAAGGGATCGGGTCGGGGGCTGTAGTCTAGCCACGGCCGGATCCAGGAAGCCTGTGTGCTTCCTGAGCACGAATCGCCGGGGAGTAGCGTAGTCGGCTAACGCACGTGCTTTGGGAGCACGAGATCGCGGGTTCGAGTCCCGCCTCCCCGACCACCACGCTCCTCCTGCGTGGTGGCGGACTTCGATTCCGGTTTCGGGACTGACGGAGTTCCACTTGCGGATTCGCGACGACCCCAGCGGTGAGCGCCGCCGTCCGCCTTGGCCTCGTTGCGGATCGCACTTGTCGCAGCCCTTGCTGAGCGACGCCGCCACGCTGGGGTCATCTGCCGGCCGAGCGAACGACCCCTGTCGATCCGTCGACCTCGACGAGATCGCCGTCGCGGAGACGCCACGTGGCATCGCCGGTCCCGACGACGGCCGGTAGTCCGTACTCGCGGGCGACGATCGAAGCATGGGCTGCCACCCCACCCGTATCGGTGACCACGGCGGCGACCGTGCCGAACAGGGCGGTCCATGCTGGAGCCGTCACGGGGCAGACGAGGATGTCGCCGGGCTGGACGCGATGGAACTCGGCGACGTCACGGATGATCCTGACCGGCCCCGTCGCTCGTCCGGGGCTGGCGGGGATCCCGACGATCGCGTCGCCGATATCGCCGAGCGAGCCCCTGATCGCCTCCGTCGCTTCATCGACGACGCGGGCGATCATCTTCGGAAGGCGGCCGAGCGTCAGCGGTGCCGCAAGGCGGGACTGACGCCTCCACGTCGTACGCCGCTCCTCGCATCTCGCGTCGAGGGGAAGGGCGTCGGGCCCCAACGCGGCGTCGATCTCTTCTCGCTCCAGGAAGTGGACCTGGTCGGGATCGCTGAGCACGCCGCGCTCGAGGAGATGCTCGGCAAGCCTGGCGATCGCGCGCTGCATGACCGGCCAGGCGAGGCTGAAGTCGCCGATCTGTTCCTCGCGAACCAACGCGTAGTGCTGGGCCGTCGCGAGCAGCCGGTCGAAACGGGCGCGCAGCTTGGCATCGATGGCGAGCGCGTCCCGTGCTGCGGCCTCGGCGGCTCGACGCCTGTCCGCCGCCTGCTCGTGGCGGTGCCGCGCGGCGCCCTCGTCGAAGGCGGATCCGGATTCGCCGAGGGTGGGCTCGCTCCAGTCGAGGCTGCGAAGCGCGTGCGGCGCGATCCCCTGGGGTCCCTGACCCAGAGCCACGAGCAGGTCGAGATGTGAGCCACCGATCCGCGGGCGGAGGTTGGCGCCGTAGAACCTGGCGAGTGGCACCTCGGCTTTCGATGAGTAGCCCGCGACCTGTGTCACGAATCCGAAGTACCGCCCGGCGGCATCGGCCAGCCGATCGACGAGTGCGGGGAGGTCCGACGGTTCGGCAGTCTCGACCTCGGCCCGCGAACGCTCGACCAGGGCCTGGTAACCCGGCAGGACCTCTGCCCGCCACTCGCGCTCGGCCTGCCGGACGCCGAGCCGGGCCAGCGGCGGGAACGCCATGACCGCCTTGCGCGGTCGAACGATGAAGCTCGGGATGATGTAGCGCACGAGTTGGCCGAGCCCGGCGACGGCCGAGGTCGGGACGAGGTTGAGGCCACCGTAGTAATACCAGCCGTTGACGACGACGTGGCCCGGCTGCGGCGGGTCCATGCCGATCAGGCCCGCGATGGTCCGGTCCATCGCGCGCTCGATCCGGGTCAGGCCCCACGACTCGAACAGGGGCGTGACGGGGCCGCCGAGCCATTCGCCCAACCGGAAGCCGCGCAACCATGCGCCCGGCAGTCCGGGATCCCACGACACGACATCGGGCAGGGCCGTCATCGGGCGGGCCTGGAGCAGGAAGACCGTGCCGCCAGCGATCGCCCATTCGATGTCGACCGGCGCGCCATCGATGGCCTCGATCTGCCGGACGAGGTCCGACACCTGCAGGGCGGCGACCGCGTCGATGGCGCCGACCGCCTCGCGTCGGAGCCGGGCTCCGGACGGACCGACGGCCCAGTCCTCAGAAGCTGCTTCGCCCGACACGAGCCGATCTCCGAGGCCGGCGACCGCGCTCACGATCGTCGCGGTGCGATCGCCCGTCAGGGGATCGGCACCGAAGGCGACGCCGGCCGCTTCGGCCGGGACCATGCGCTGGACCAGGACGGCCATCTCGGGCGACGGTGTCGCCGCCCCTTCATGATGGTAGGCCGACACCCGATCGCTCCTGCCGCTCGCGCGGACCAACTCGATGGCGGCGACGACCGCATCGATCCCGTCCACGCCGAGGACGGTCTCGTACATCCCGGCGAACGACGCGTCGCTGAGGTCCTCGACGGTCGAGGACGACCGGACGGCGACCGCTCCTGCGAGGCCGGCGAGCTGGGCAGCGATCGCATCGATGACCTCGCGCGATGAAAGGTCAGCCGTGCCCGTAACGACGAAACCGCCAGGCACGCGAAGTCCATGCCCGAGCAGGCGCGCCAGTCCGGCGGCCTTGCGGCCGGCGATCGCCGTGTCCGTAGCCTCGGCCAGGCCGATGACCGCGGACGACGGCGCGGTTTCCGTCGCCACGGTGGTGATCGGATCGGGGACGCTGATCATTCCAAACTCCCTTTGCTGGCGATCGATTCCGACGCCGCGCTTCTAGCTCCCCGGATGAGCGTCCGTAACGCCCACGATGCCCGGTCCGCGGCCTCGTCGACGTCGAGACCCAGGTTGTCGCGGTACACGCGGAAGGTGCCCGACGACGTCAGCGCGACGCTCAGGTCGGTGAGTCGCTCGATCTCCTCATCGGGCAGCTCCGGGGCGCTCCGCCGGATGCCTTCGCGATGGAGGCCGCGGCGCCACGGCATCTCCGCCTGGCGGACTTCCCGGCCGAGCTGGCTGGCCAAGGCGGCGCGGATGGTCGCGTCCATGGAAATCGAAGTTCCGAAAGACGGTTCGGGTGAGGTCGGCGTAGTCCTCCAGCGTCTCCGGCAGTGTCTCGGGGACCAACCCGGCCTTGGTCGTCACGTACGGAATGAGCGCATCGAAGAGGCCGGCCTTGGATCCGAAGTGGCGATACACCGTCGGGACGGAGACACCAGCCTCGCGTGCGACCGCCGGGACCGACAGCGCCGCCAGGCCGTGGGCCATGGCTCGGACTAGCGCCTCGAGGATGCGCTCGCGCGTCGCCTCGGCCTGCTCCACGCGGAGCTGGCTCTCATACGTCCGCTTGCCTTCGCGGGCGCCAGAGCTGCCAGTGCTCTTGGCATCGATGTTATGATTCATCTCGTCAATATACGAGTCGTGTCAAGCGACGTATGGCCGCTTTGCTGGGTTCGCCGCAAGAGAGTGGAACGCGGCATCTACCGAGTTACGTCGGCGCGCACCGCGGCCGGATGGCGTAGCGTGGCACCGTGAGCCGCGACGTCGAGGACATGAACCGGCGCCTCCTGCGTGCACGGGATGCGATGGACCGCGCCTACGCCGAGCCGCTGGACGTCCGCGCCATCGCGGCGGTCGCCCACATCTCCGAGGCCCATTTCAGTCGCAGCTTCCGTGCCGTCTTCGGGGAGACGCCGCATCGCTACCTGCAGCGTCGCCGGGTCGAGCGCTCGATGTTCCTCCTGCGCGAGACCGACCGCAGCGTCACCGACGTCTGCCTCGACGTCGGCTTCACCAGCCTCGGGACCTTCAGCCGCACGTTCCGGGAGATCGTCGGCGAGACGCCGTCCGCGTATCGGCAGGGACACGGCCCGATCATCGCGCCGAACTGCGTCCAGATGGCGGCGACGCGACCGCGGACAGCGGCGGGCATGGCCGGTGCCGCGAGCATGGCGGCGCGATCGAGCAGTTCTGGAGAAGCCACGGTGGCGGCCGCTCCCTAGCATGGGTATCGCCCCCACCAAGGACACAGCGGAGACCAGACCGATGATCAGCAACCTGAGCGTCACCACCATCTACGTCCTGGACAAGGACGAGGCCCTCGACTTCTACGTGAACAAGCTCGGCCTCGAAGTCGGGCAGGACTTCACGCAGGGGTCCTACCGCTGGTTGACCGTGCGCGTCCCCGGCGACGCCGGGACCGAGATCTCCCTCGAGCAGCCGGGACCGCCCCTCCATGACGAAGCGACGGCCGCACAGCTGCGCGAGCTCGTGACCAAGGGCGCCATGAACGGCCTCGTCTTCCAGGTCGACGACACGCGCGCGCTGTTCGAGACCCTCAAGGAGCGCGGCGTCACGGACTTCACCCAGGAGCCGACCGACCACTTCTACGGCACGGACATGGGCATCCGCGACCCGTTCGGCAACGCCATCCGGATCCTCCAGCCGTCGACGGCCGCCCAGGAGGCGACCGCCTGACGCAGGTCGACTGACGCCGACCCGCCCGACCGCGACCTGACCCTGATCTGACGCGCGGCGGCCCGGCCTCCGGGTTCGCCGTCGCGTTCCACGGACGCCCGCGCGCCATCGACGCGGGGCATCATTCGCCCGAAGCCGCGCACTCGCTGAGGGCACGAACGATGGCATCGCCGCAGACCGGCATGTTCGCGTTGGGCACGGACGCCCACGCCTACCTCGAGTTCGACCTCCATCCGACGGCAAGCCCAGCCGCCGCGGTGGCCCGGGTCGCCGGGCTGCGGGAGCCCCGGACGACGATGGGCGGCGTCAACCTGGTGGCCGGGTTCCGGCCCGAGCTGTGGGCGAGCGTCGCCGCCGGTGCCGCGCCGGCGAGTGTGACCGGCTTCAACGCGCCGATGGTCGGGACCGACGGTTACACCCTGCCCGCGACGCAGCATGACGTGGTCATCTGGCTGGCAGGCTCGGCGTATGACGTCGTCTTCGACGTGTCCCGGGCGATCGTCACCGCCCTGTCCCCGGACGCCGCGCTGCGCCACGAGATGGTCGGCTGGCCATATCACCACGACCTCGACCTCACCGGCTTCATCGATGGCACCGAGAACCCGACCCTTGTCGAGGCGGCGATCGAGGCGGTGATCCCGGATGGGTCGCCCGGCGCAGGCTGTTCGATCCTTCTGCTCCAGCAGTGGGAGCACGACGTCGCGGCGTGGGAGGCCCTGCCGGAGGCAGCCCAGGAGGCGGTCATCGGTCGACGCAAGCGGGACAGCATCGAGCTCGACCCGAAGCCGCCGTCCTCACACGTCGCCCGGACCGACCAGGAGACCTTCGGCAAGATCTTCCGGCGCAACATCGCCTACGGGTCGGTCGCCACGCACGGGACGGTCTTCGTCGGCTTCAGCGCCGACCAGCAGGTCCTGGTGCGGATGCTCGAGAGCATGATCGGCACCCACGATGGGTTGCGCGATGAGCTGACCGTGTTCACGCGTGCCCTGACCGGCGGGTATTACGTCGTCCCGCCGACCGAGGCGATGGCTGCCCTGGGGACGTGATCGGCCTCGGCGACAGGGTCATGCGATGGCGAGCCCGCTCCAGATGGCGATCAGCCCGAACGCGCCGATGAGCAGGCCGGACGCGACGTTGACCCGCCGCAGCCAGGTCGGGGTGATCCGGGTCCGCAGCGCGCCGACGACCGACACGAGCACCACCCACCATGACCCGCTACCGAGGAACACGCCGAGCGTCAGGACCGTCGCGCCCGCCAGGTCACCGGCCGTGACCCCAAGGCCCGACGAACAGGGCCGCGAACGACAGGATCGTCATCGGGTTGGTCATCGTGAGCCCGAGGGTCGACAGGTAGGCGCCCGCCAGCCCGCGTCGGTCGCGGCCGCCGCTCGCTGACGGGTCGGTCGCCGCCTCGCCCGGGACGGACCGGATGGTCCGCCACGCGATCCACAGCAGGAACAGCCCGCCGACGATGGCCAGCGGCTGACGGAACGCGACGAGCTGGTCGGTGATCGCGGTCAGCCCGAAGGCGGCGATGGCGCCGTAGGTGGCGTCGGCGGTGGCCACCCCGAGGCCCGACACGAAGCCGACCGTGCGGCCTTCGGCCAGCGTGCGCTTGATGCACAGCAGGCTGATCGGGCCGACGGCGGCGGCGATGGTGAAGCCCAGGACGAAGCCCCGGACGAGCAGCGCTGGATCCATCGGATGGTCATCCTCCCAAAACGAAACACCCTCGGCGCATCTGCCGAGGGTGTCCTCTCGAAGTCGGTGGTCGGCGCCCTCGCGGGCGCGGCACGTCAGGTCGAGCGGGCCCTCGCGGGCCGCAGATTCGACGTGGCGATGCGGGTGACGGATGGCCTGACATGGCGGGCAGGGTGGAGGACGCCGGCCGCCTGTGTCAAGACGTCGGCGCACCAGAGGCCTACGGACCGGGATCGGGCTCCACGCGGTAGTAGTCCCAGCCGGACAGCCACGCCCGACGCACCACGCCGTCGATGACGGTGTCGAACCGCAGCCGCTCCGGACCGAGTCGTTCGCGCCCCGAGCGGAACCAGCCGCGGGCCATCGGGACGAGCACCTGCTCGTCCTCGAAGCCGTCCGGCCCACCGGTCGGGAACACGAGCCACAGCTCCTCGGCTCGCTCGGCGACCTGGAAGACCGGCGTCCACGGATCGTGGCTGCGGTACGTCCCGACGAGCATCGCCCGCTCGGCGTCCGGGATCGGGTGGATCGCGATCGGGGCTCCCGACGCCGTCGTCGTCCTCGTCCGGCCAGACATCGGGTCCTTCGTCGCGCGGGTCCCGGCCGTCGCGTGCGGCCACGACCTGGCGGACGGCCCGGCGTGCCAGGGCCAGCGGGTTCGCCGTCCATGCCCGACTGGAGGACGACGGCCCCGACGCCGGCTCTCCGGGTCCCACTGCATCGCCGGCGAGGTACCCGACCATCCCGCCGCCGTGGCCGATCCAGGTCCGCCCAGTCGAGCTCGAGCCGCGACAGGCCGTAGCCATAGCCCCAGCGGTACGCCGGTCCCGGACTCGTCGTGGACGATGGTGCGCATCCGCTCGCTCACGCCGCTCGGGTCGATCATCAGGAAGCGGGCCCATGCGGCCAGGTCGGCCGCGGTGGCGGCCACCGACCCGTCCGCCGTGCCGGTCGTCAGCCACGGCGCCGGAGCGACCGGGTCGCCGCTCGTCCACGGGCTGCTCGGAGAAGGCCGGCTCGTGGCCGATCGCCAGGCGGGCGCGGATGGCGTCGACGATGGTCGGCGTGCTGTCCCGCATCCCGACCGGCTCGAGCAGCCGGCGACGGATGACCTCGCCGTACGACGCGCCCTCGATCGCCTCGATGACGAGGCCGAGGGTCTTGTACCCGACGTTCGAGTAGTGGAAGTGCCGGCCCGGAGCCGATCCCGGGCGGAGGTCCCGCAACCGCCAGACCTGGAAGGTGGCCTCGGGCGTGCCGTCGACGCCGGCCGTGATGCCCCCGGTGTGGCTGAGCAGGTGGTGGATGGTGATCCGATCCCCCGTGCGCGGGACGCGGAACCACGGCAGGTGTCGGACCACCGGATCGTCCACCGACAGCCGGCCCTCGTCGGCGAGCTGCAGGATGACGGCCGCCGTGAACGACTTGCCGATCGAGCCGATCTCGAACAGCGTGCCGGGCTCGACCGCCCGGCCGGCGCCCGGATCGGCGTGCCCGGCCTCGCGCGTCAGCACGAGTCCGTCGCGATCGAATACCGCCAGGGCGAGGCCCGGGACCGCGCCGCCGGGCCGCGCGTCGGCGATCGCGGCGTCCAGGGCGTCAAGGAGCGTCGGGTCGGTCATGGCGCAAATCATGCCTGCCGCGGACAACGTCGGTCCGGTGCCGGTCGTCCGGCCGCTATCATCGACCGGCCATGGGACGCCGCCGACCCGACCGTTCTCGCCCGACCCCCGGTGATGGCGCGTCCGGCGCCGCCACGCCGATCGAGGTCGACCCGAGCGCGTTCCCGGATCGCGCCGCCCGGCTGGCGATCGACGGCGGGGCCGGCAGCGCGCGCTTCCGCGCGGTGCTCGACGAGGGTGGCCCGATCCTGGCCGACGGAGCGATGGGCACGATGCTGTTCGCGTCCGGCCTCCAGTTCGGCGATCCGCCCGAGACCTGGAACCTGGCCCACCCGGACATCGTGCGACGCATCCAGCGCGGCTATCTCGCTGCCGGCTCGCGCATCCTGCTGACCAACACGTTCGGCGGCAACCGGCTGCGTCTCCGGCTGCACGGCCTGCAGGACCGCGTCGACGAGCTCAATCGCACGGCGGCCATCCTGCTTCGCGCGGAGGTCCAGGCGGCCGGCGGCACCGCGCTCGTGGCCGGCGACATCGGCCCGAGCGGCGAGATCGTCGCCCCGCTCGGGACCCTCGAGTACGACGAGGCCGTCGACGTCTTCCGCGAGCAGGCGGCATCGCTCGTCGCCGGCGGGGTCGACCTCATCTGGATCGAGACGATGTCGGACCTGAACGAGATCAAGGCGGCCATCGAAGGCGTCCGTCGCGCATCCCCGGGCATCGCCCTCGTCACGACGATGACCTTCGACACGAGGGGCTACACGATGATGGGCGTCAGTCCGGAGGAGGCGGTCCGCCACCTCGCGGCGTGGGGTGCCGATGCCATCGGCGGCAACTGCGGCAACGGCCCGGACGAGCTCACCCCGGTCATCGCGGCGATGCATGCCGCGGCCCCGGACGTCGTCCTCGTCGCCAAGTCGAACGCGGGCATGCCCGAGCTCGTCGACCTGCAGGCCGTGTACCGGGCGAGCCCGGAGATGATGGCCGCGACCGGGCTCGAGATGTGCGACGCCGGCGCCCGCATCATCGGCGCCTGCTGCGGCAGCACCCCGGACCACCTCGCGGCGATGCGCGTCGCCCTCGCCGGCCGGTGACCGCGCGACCGATCAAGGTCGGGATCCAGCTGCCGGAGGTCGAGCGCGAGGTGCGCTGGCCGGAGCTGCTCGACCTGATCCGGGCCATCGAGGACCACGGCTTCGACTCCATCTGGCTCGGCGAGCACCTGCTCTACCGATGGCCGGACCGCGATCCGCGTGGGCCGTGGGAGGCGTGGACGCTGATGGGCGCCATCGCCGCGGTCACCTCCCGGGTCGAGTTCGGGCCGCTCGTGGCCTGCACCAACTTCCACAACCCGGCGCTGCTGGCCAAACAGGCCGCGACGATCGACGAGGTGAGCGGCGGCCGCCTCGTGCTCGGGCTGGGCGCCGGCTGGAACGAGACCGAGTTCCGCGCGTTCGGCTTCCCGTTCGACCACCGCATCGACCGGTTCGAGGAGTCGTTCACGATCATCCGGACGCTCCTCCGGGAGGGCGCCATCGACTTCGACGGCCGGTTCTACCAGGCCCGCGACTGCGAGCTGCTGCCACGGCCGGCCCGGCCCGGCGGTCCGCCGCTGCTCATCGGCTCGAAGGGACCGCGGATGCTGGCCATCACGCTGCCCCACGTCGACGCCTGGAACGTGTGGTTCTCCGACACCCACAACTCGCCGGCCGGCGTGCCGCCGCTGCGCGCGATGGTCGATGACGCCTGTCGGGCGGTCGGCCGTGACCCCGCGGACATCGAGCGCTCGGTGGCCGTCCAGGTCCGGATGCCGGGCGGCACGGGGCGCGTCCAGGGCGTGGCTCGAGAGCCCTACCCGATGCTGGAGGGCAGCCCGGCACAGATCGCCGACGAGCTCCGGGCGTATGCGCGCGAGGGCATCGGCCATGTGCAGCTCGTCGTCGATCCGATCGACCGCCGATCCGTGGACGGGCTCGCGCCGGTCCTCGCGGAGCTCGACCGGGGCTAGGCCACCGGTACTTCCGTACGGGTCGCACGGCGCTCGGACGGTGCTAGCATCCCGGCGCCATGCGACAACGCGCGTTCCGGAGGACTCGTGCGCTGGTCGTGGCGATCGTCGTCACGGCCGGTATCGCCGCATGCGGCGATTCATCGGCATCCGTCGCCCCGGCGACGCCGCGCCCGACGCCGCTCATCACACCGGATCCCCACCTCGGCGACCCGACGACGGCCGACGCCGTGTTCCAGGCGCTCGCCAAGGCCGGGCTGCGGGTGAGCCCCAACAACGCCGACGCCGGCGCGGCCGACGGTCCGCTGGTGAAGCGCATCAACGCGACGCTCCTGGGCTGGCCGTTCACCGTCAGCCAGTACAGGACGTCTGCGTCGCTGACCAAGCTGACCGACTGGGGCGAGGCCGGCGAGCCCGTCCAGGGCGATCCGCCGATCGCCATCGCCGGGCTCAACATCCTGGTCGAGTGGGGCCCGACGACCGGTGAACTTCCACCGCAGCCGGACGCCGCCAAGATGACGGCCCTGCGTGAGCTGGCGGTGAACCTGGACATGCTCCTGTCGCCGCTGCGCGCCCGCTCGGTGGTGGCCGTCCCACGTGCCGGCGAGGTGGCCCAGGCATCGGCCGCGCCCGAGGCGAGCCCGGAGACGACACCCGAGCCTTGAGGCCGTACCCTGACGGTACCCACGCAGGAGGCCGCCAGGATGTCCCTCGACCCCCGCCCCAAGTCCCGAAGCACCAGCACGCGGCCGGGTGAAGAGGTCTCCGACCTCGACAAGCGGATCATCGAGCACCTGCAGACGGACGGGCGACGTCCGTACACCCAGATCGCGGCCGATCTCGGCGTGTCCGAAGCAGCGGTGCGCGCTCGCACCAATCGGCTCATCGAGCGTGGCATCCTGCAAGTCGTCGGCGTCACGGACCCGCTCAAGCTCGGGTTCCAGCAGATGGCGATGATCGGCATCCGGTGCGAGAGCGACCGGCTCGTCGCCGTCGCGGATGCCATCGCCGACATGCCAGAGGTCGATTACGTGGTCATCACGGCGGGGGCCTACGACCTGCTCATCGAGACCGTGTGCGAGGACAACGAGGCGCTGCTGCGCTTCCTGACCGAGCGGCTCCGAGCCATCGATGGCGTGCGCGAGACCGAGACGTTCGTCTACCTGCGGATGGTCAAGCAGACCTACCAGTGGGGGACCCGCTGAGCGATGTCGGACTAGGATGCCCCCGTGCCGGTCGAGCCGCTCCTCTTCCTGATCGTCGTCGCCGTCGTCGCCAATCTCATCGTGATGGCCGTGCTCGTCGTCGGACCACGCCGCGAGACCGCCCCGACCGACACCCTCGAGGCCCGCCCGGCGGTCCGACCCGACCAGGTCCTCGCCGCGGCCGCGGTCATCGGTGGCAGCGAGGACGATCCGAACGGGCCGGACAGCACCACCCGGGCCTACGACCGGATCGTCCGGGTCGTCGGCTGGGTGTTCATCCTGGCCACCCTCGTCATCGTCGGCGTGTCCGGGCTGTGGCCGGAGAACCAGGCCGCGATCCTGGCCCTCCTCGCGATGGCCGGCCTGTTCCTGCTCGTCGTCCACGACATCCTGCCGGCATCGATCCTCGGCGCCGCGAAGTTCGTCGTGGAGGGCTCGGTGGCGGTGACCGTGGCCACCCTGCTGGTCGCCCTGACCGGCGGCGTGACCAGCCCGTTCTTCTTCACCTACCCGCTCATCGTCGGCGGGGCGGCGCTCGTCGTCAGCCCGTCGATCACCGTCGCCCTGACCGCGACGGCCTCGCTCGGCTACGTCCTGGCGGCCGTGCTCGGCTCGCCGCCCGGCCTCAGCCCGTCGGCGGCCGCCGCGACGCTCGGCATCAACCTGACCGCGCTGATCCTGCTGGCCTACGCCGCCATGGTCATCGCCCGCGAGCAACGCCGGACACGCGATGCCGCCGTCCGCCTGTCGACGATCGACCCGCTCACCGGGCTGTTCAATCGCGGCTTCTTCTTCGCGGCGCTCGAGCGCGAGATCGCCCGGAGCGCCCGGTCCACCCGCGGGTTCTGCCTGCTGATGATGGACCTCGACGAGCTCAAGGCGATCAACGACCACTACGGCCACTTCCATGGCGACCGGGTGCTGCGCGGCGTCGGCGACATCGTCATGGCCGGCGTGCGCCGCATCGACACCGCGGCTCGCTACGGCGGCGACGAGTTCGTGGTCCTCCTGCCCGAGACCGATCCGACCGGCGCCTACGTGGTCGCCGAGAAGATCCGCATCGGGGTCGAGGCGATGCCGGTCGACCTGCCCGACGCATCGGTCGCCCCATCGCTGTCGATCGGGGTCGTCAGCTTCCCGGACGACGGGTCGACCGCCGACGAGCTGATGATCAGCGCCGACGGGGCGATGTACGCGAGCAAGCGCAGTGGCAAGAACCGGGTGACGGGCGTCCAGATGCGCGTGGACGGAGCACATCAGGACGCCGGTGTAGCATCGCCCTCGTGACCGACGAGTCCCGAGCACCCAAGGGCTTCTCCACGCGTGCCATCCGGGCCGCGTCGCGCGTGCCACGCGTCGACCAGCGGCCGACGAGCGTGCCGATCTACCAGTCGGCGACGTTCACCTCGGCCGATGCCGCGGCGCTCGGCGACGTCGCCGCGGACCCGCGCGCCGGCTACGCCTACAGCCGCATCTCCAATCCGACGACGAGCGCGCTCGGGGCCGCCTATGCGGAGCTCGCCGGCGGCGAGGCCGGCGTCGCCCTCGCCTCGGGCATGGGCGCCATCCACGCCGCCCTCGCCTCGCAGCTCCGGGCCGGCGACCGGGTCGTCGCGCCGACCGCCATCTACGGCTCGACCCGGACGCAGCTGGTCGACACGTTCGCCGGGTTCGGCGTCGACGTGGTGTTCGCGGACCTGACCGACACGACCGCCGCGGCGACCGCCATCGCCGCCGCCCCCACCCGGGTCGTCTACGCCGAGACCATCGCCAACCCGACGACGGTCGTGACCGACCACGCGGCCATGGCCCAGATCGCCCACGAGCACGGCGCGACGTACATCGTCGACAACACCTTCGCGTCGCCCTACGTCTGCCGGCCGCTCGAGCTCGGGGCGGACCTCGTCGTCGAGTCGGCGACCAAGTTCCTGTCCGGGCACAGCGACGTCATCGCCGGCGTCGTCGCCGGTCGCGAGGCGCTCATCCGGCGCGTCGAGAAGGTCCAGATCGACACCGGCGCCACGCTCGGGCCGTTCGATGCGTTCCTCGTGCTGCGCGGGATCCTGACCGTGGCCGTTCGCGTCGAGCGCCACGCCCGGACCGCGGCGGCACTGGCGGCCTGGCTCGAACGTCAGGACGGCGTGCACCGCGTCCTCTATCCGGGTCTGCCCAGCCATCCGCAGCACGACGTCGCCGTGCGCCAGTTCCGACCGGACGCCTTCGGCGGGATGCTGGCCGTCGACGTCGTCGGCGGTCGCGCTGCCGGCCGGGCGATCATCGACCACCTCGCCCTGACCGAGCTGACCGCCTCGCTCGGGAGCGTCCACACGATGGTCGTCCACCCGCCGTCGACGTCACAGCGCCAGATGACCGACGAGCAGCTGGCTGCCGCCGGGATCACCCCGGGCCTGCTGCGGGTGTCGGTCGGCCTCGAGGATCTCGAGGACCTGCAGGACGACCTGTCGCGCGCCCTCGCCGCTGCCCGAGCGGCGGCGCCGGCCGACGCCTCGAGCGCGGTCGGCGTCTAGGGTCCGTCCGCATCGCCACACCGGCCGCGGTCCGCCCGGCATCCCTACGGTCGACCCCCACCAACCCGCTGGCACGCGCGGGCAAGGCGATCTGGGGCCTGTTCACGTCGGTCGACTTCGCCGTCATCCAGATCATCCTGCTGGCGCTCATGGCGGTCGTCGGCATGACCCTGGAGCAGCTGCCCGACTTCGCGTTCCGCTCGGCGGGCGACTACGAGACGGCGATGGAGATGATCCACGCCCGCTACGACCCGACGTTCGGCGCCGGGGCCGTGACGGTCCTCGAGCGGCTCGGGAGCGTTCACCGTGTTCGAGTCGCCGTGGTTCGGCCTGGCGCTGATCACGCTCGTCACCTCGATCATCGTGTGCACGCTCGACCGCACGCCACGGCTGTGGCGGGGCGTGGCCGACGTGCGGGTCGTCCAGCCCGAGCCGTACTACGACCCGCGGCTGCCCGACCGCGCGGCGATGACCGGGGTCGAGGCGAAGGACCTGGCCGGCGTGGTGCGCGGCAGGGGCTTCCGGGTCCGCGAGATCGCCACCGACGATGGCTCCGTGCACGTCTACGGGGATCGCCACCAGTACACGAAGATGGCGACCCTGTTCACCCACCTCGGGCTGATCCTGTTCCTCGTCGCGGCCGCGGTCACCTCGCGACTGGGCGACGAGCAGGGGCTGGTGGTGCCGGAAGGGGAGTCGCTGACGGTGCAGCCGATCGGCACGCCGGGCCTGCTGCTCATCAAGAACCTCGGCTTCGACGCGCCCGGGTTCCAGACCGGGATGCCGACCGACTTCACGACCGACCTCGCGGTCTACCAGGACGGCCAGGAGATCGCGCGCAAGACGATCCGCGTCAACGACCCGCTGTCGGTCGGGGGCTACACGTTCCACCAGAACGGGTTCGGCCCGGCGCCGCACCTCATCGTCCTCGACGCGGCCGGCGAGACGCTGTGGGACGGGCAGGTCCCGTTGACCGACTCGGCGCGTGGCCTGCCGTACGGCATCCTGTCGGTCCCTGGCCGCGACCTCGGCCTGCAGCTGCTGCTCGATCGCGGCGACGATGGGGTGGGTCGGGTCATCGTGCTGCCCTACCGGGTCGTCGGCACCGACGCCGACGGCATGCCGATCCCGGAGAACTTCCTGCCGGTCGAGCTCCATGTCGGCGACACCAAGGTGTCGGACGAGCTGGGCATGTCGGTGTCGCTGGCCGGGTTCGGCGAGTACACCCTGATCATCGCCAAGGCGGACCCGGGCCAGGGCATCATCTGGCTGGCCTTCCTGTCGCTCATCCTCGGCATCACCATCACCTTCTACCTGCCCCGCCGGCGGGTGTGGGCGTGGCTCGCCCCGGACGGCGGGCTCGGACTGGTCTGGCGCTCCGACCGCTATGTCGACGTCGAGCGCGAGTTCGGTCGGCTGCTGGACGACCTCGTGGCGGTGCGCCGGCCGGGCTAGGCTGGGCGCGCCATGGCGTCCCTCCACGAGCTCCATCGCGCGCTGTTCCCGACCGCCCGCCCCGTCGACGGGCCGACCCTCAGCCCGGAGCAGGGCGCCCGCGAGGTCGACTGGGTGCGCGTGCTGAAGACCCGCATGCCGGGCTTCGACGCCCTGGAGCCGGGCGACCTGGCGATCGTCCCCGGCCCGGTGCTGGAGGAGGTCGCGCCGGACGCCCCGCGCGTCGAGGCACTGGCCGCCGCACTCGCCCGGGGCGGGGCACCGGCCGTCCTGCTCGTGGCCGGCGAGACCGGTGGCGCCGCCTTGCGTGCCCTCGGCACGGCGGCCGGAGCGAACGGCCTGACCGCGCTGACCATCGAGGGCGTGGACCCCGGTGCGCTCGAGCGCAGCGTGATCGGATTCCTGGTCAACCAGCGTGCGGAGCTCGATCGGCGGGCCGCGGAGCTGGAGGCGCAGCTCGCACGGTATGCCCTGCTCGGTCGCGGGCTCGACGTGCAGGCGGCGGCCATCGCCGCATTCCTCGGCCGCGCGGTCGCCATCGAAGGGCGCAAGGGCGATGCGCTGGCCGTCCACGCGCCGGCGGCCGTGCCGTCGGCCGCCGCCGCGGTGGCCGCGTACCTCGCGCGGCCGTCGAGCGGGGTCGCGCTGCGGGTCGGGATCGCGGGGCCGGCCGGCGACCCGGGCCCGGGCGGCCGGCTCCTCCTGCTCGGCGACGAGCCGCCCAGCGAGCTCGAGCGGATCGCCTCGGAACGGGTGGCGGGATTGCTCGGCGTCGAGCTGGCGCGCGACGCGACCGTGCGGGTGGCGCGCGAGGCCGGCCGTCGCAGTGAGCCGCTGCCGGAGGACGGGCCGCCGTGGGTCGTGCTGCTGGCCAGCCAGGGTGGCGCCGTCGACGAGCCGGCCGACCTCGCCGCCCGCGAGGCGACCCGGGCCGAGCTCAGCCTGCTCTTCCCGCATCGGCAGCTGGTCCTGCGCGGCAGCGCAGAGAGCCTGGAGCTGCGCGTCGTGGCGGTCGCCGCGGACGACGACCGGCTGGGGTTGGGGATCGCGACGCGGCTGGCCGAATACCTCGACCGGACCGTGGCGCTGTCCCGGCCGTTCCAGGAGCCGAGCGCACGCCCTGCCGCCGAGGCCGCCGCGCGGGCCACGCTCGAGTCGGCGGTGCTCCTGCCCGAACCACCGTCGGTCGCCCTCGCGGCACGGTTGCCCGCCTATCAGCTGCTGGGCAGCCTGCGCAGCCTGCCCGATGGAACGCGCCAGGCCCGGGAGCTGCTCGCGCCGATCCTCGTCGGGCGGCCCGAGGTCCAGGAGGAGCGGCTGGCCACGCTGCGGGCCGTCCTCGGCTCGGCCTCGCTCGGCGAGGCGGCGACGCGACTCGGGGTCCACCGCAACACGATCGCCTACCGGGTGGCGCGGCTGGAACAGCTGGCCGAGTGGGACCTGGGTGACCCCGACCTGCGGTTCACCCTCGCGCTGGCAGCAAGACTTGTGCAAGATGCACAGGATTGAGGACCCTGTCGGGTACTGAACCGCAACCTGACCGGCTGGTACGGTAGCGGAAACCCCGAGGACCGCGCGTGTTTGTGCGCCATGCACCACGCTGAGGCACGACAGGAGACCAGATTGACCGCTCGAACCACCGCCATCTCGAGCATCTCCACGCACCGCGTGGCGAAGACCCAGGACTTCCTTGAGGACGCGGGGGCCGACATCTACGGCCAGTACGTGTTCAACGATGCCGCGCAGCGCCAGTACCTGGCCAAGCCGATCTACCACAAGCTGCAGCGGACCGTCGAGGGCATCGAGCCGTTCGATCCGGCCATCGTCGACGCCGTCGCGCATGCCGTGAAGGAGTGGGCGCTGGCCCACGGCGCGACGCACTACACCCACTGGTTCGTGCCGATGACCGGCTCCACGGCGGAGAAGCACGACTCGTTCCTGTCGCCGACCAGCGACGGCCAGGTCATCGCCGAGTTCTCCGGCAAGACCCTCGTGCAGGGTGAGCCGGACGCCAGCTCGTTCCCGTCGGGCGGCATCCGCGCCACGTTCGAGGCGCGCGGCTACACGGCCTGGGACGTCACCTCGCCGATCTTCCTGCAGGTCGAGCCGAACGGCACGACCCTGACCATCCCGACGGCGTACGTCTCCTACACCGGCGAGGCGCTCGACCACAAGATCCCGTTGCTGCGCTCACAGGAAGCGCTCGGCAAGCAGGCCCTGCGGGTCCTGCGCTGGTTCGGCAACGAGACCAGCGAGCGCGTGTTCACGACGATCGGTCCCGAGCAGGAGTACTTCCTCGTCGACCGTCGACTGGCAGAGCAGCGGCCCGACCTGCTGCTCACCGGACGGACCCTGTTCGGTGCCCCGTCGCCCAAGGGCCAGGAGCTCGAGGACCAGTACTTCGGCTCGATCCGCGAGCGGATCCTGGCGTTCATGATGGATCTCGATCGCGAGCTGTGGCGGCTCGGCATCCCGGCCAAGACGCGCCACAACGAGGTCGCCCCGGCCCAGTTCGAGATGGCCCCCGTGTTCGAGGGCACCTCGGTCGGCTCCGACCACAACATGATCGTCATGCAGACGATGCGGCGGCTCGCCCCGCAGCACGGGCTGGCATTCCTCATCCACGAGAAGCCGTTCGCCGGCATCAACGGGTCGGGCAAGCACAACAACTGGTCGATGAGCACGGAGCAGGGGGAGAACCTGCTCGATCCCGGCAACGACCCGCACGCCAACGCCCAGTTCCTGGCGTTCCTGACGGCGGTCATCCGTGGCGTCAACGTCCACGCCGACCTGCTCCGCGCGAGCATCGCCGATGCCGGCAACGACCATCGGCTCGGGGCCAACGAGGCGCCGCCCGCGATCGTCTCGATCTTCCTCGGCTCACAGCTCGAAGACATCATCGACCAGCTCGAGAAGGGCCCGGCCGGCTCGTCCAAGAAGGGTGGCAACGTCGAGCTCGGCGTGACCTCCCTGCCGGTCCTGCCCAAGGACGCCACCGACCGCAACCGCACCTCGCCGTTCGCCTTCACCGGCAACAAGTTCGAGTTCCGGGCCGTCGGCTCGTCGGCGCCGATCTACTGGCCGCAGACCGTGCTCAACACGGCGGTGGCCGACTCGCTCGAGGGCCTGGCCGATGAGCTCGACAAGCTCGAGCCGGGCGACTTCGAAGGCCTGACCGGGATCCTGTCCGGCCTGGCCAGGGACAACAAGCAGGTCATCTTCGGCGGCAACGGCTACTCCGAGGAGTGGCATGCCGAGGCGGCCAAGCGTGGACTTCCCAACAACCGCTCCACGGTCGACGCCCTGCCGGCCCTGGCGACGCCCAAGGCCAAGGCGGTCTTCTCGAAGTACGGGGTCCTGTCCGAGCGCGAGCTCGCGTCCCGCGTCGAGATCAACTGGGAGCGCTACGTCAAGGTCCAGGACATCGAGGCCAGCTGCGCCGTCGACATCGCCTCGACGATGATCCTGCCGGCGGCTGCCCGCTACCTCGGCGAGCTCAACCGCGCGCCATCGTCTCGTGGCATCAACGCCGTGTGCGAGAAGGTGTCCGGCCTGGCCGACCAGCTGGTCGACGCGGTCGCGGCGCTCGAGCATGCGCAGCACGAGGCCCACGAGGCCAGCTCCGTCCAGGCCGAGGCGAAGGCCTTCGCCACCACCGTCATCCCCGCGCAGGAAGCCCTGCGGACCGTCGTCGACGAGCTCGAGACCGTCGTCGCCGACGACCTGTGGCCGCTGCCCAAGTACCGCGAGCTGCTGTTCCAGTACTGAACGACCTCCGAGCCAGCTTCTGATACGCCCGGTCGACCCCCTACGACCGGGCGTATCCTTGCCCGGCCCCGGGCGCCCTTCGGATCCCGGCAGGCCCGAGCCGCTCCGCAGCCCCTGGAGGTCCGTCACCCGTGGATACGCCCACCCTCGTCGGGACCGGTTTTCTCATCCTCGGCGGGGTCGTCTGGGTGGTCAGCGCGATCTACGCCTGGCGCATGGCCCCGACCTTCGGTCGCAATCGTGTCGGCTGGACCATCGCGGCCATCATCTTCGGCCCACTCGCGCTGATGCTCCTGTACATCCTGCCGCGGCACGAGCCCCTGCCCGGCCACGGCAAGTCGCACAAGGACCCGCAGGCCGACCTGTACGAGAAGCCCCACAAGCACTAGGCGGGTCGCCTAGATCGCCGCGGCGGACGCCTCCGATGCCGCGGGGAGGCTGAACGCGAACGTCGAGCCTGCGCCTGGGGCGCTCTCGAGCCACAGGCGGCCGCCGTGGTGCTCGATGATCTCGCGGCAGATGGGCAGGCCCAGGCCGGTGCCGCGCGGGGTCTCGGACAGGGTGTCGCCGGCCTGCCCGAAGGGCTCGAACACCTTGTCCTGGTCCGAGGGGTCGATGCCGACACCGGTGTCGATGACGTCGACGCGGACGCCGTCGTCCGCCGCGATCGCCCGGATGGTGATCGTGCCGGTCGGCGTGAACTTGACCGCGTTCGACACGAGGTTGATGACCACCTGGATGAGCCGGTCGCGGTCGCCGCGGATCGGTGGCAGGTCGTCGGCGAGCTCGAGGACCAGGTGTCGGCCCGCCGTCGACGCCGAGCAGCGAGGCCGTGGCCGCCGTCGCGCGACCGATGACCTCTGCGATGTCGACCTCGTCGTCGCGCCACTCCAGCCGGCCGGCCTCGATCTTGGCCAGGTCGAGGGTGTCGTTGATGAGCGTCGTCAGCCGGTTCCCCTCCTCGACGATGATCGCCAGGTTCTCGGTGACCTGGCGCATCGCGCGCTCGACCTTGGGGTCGTCCGTCACGACCGTCGGGAAGACGACCTCGGACAGCCGCCGCGAGATGAGCTTCGAGAAGCCGACGACCGAGGTGAGCGGTGTCCGCAGCTCGTGGCTCACGCTCGACAGGAAGTGGCTCTTGGCGACGGTCGCCGCCTCGGCCGCGGCGCGCGCATCGACGAGATCGGCCGTTCGCTCGGCCACCCGCCGCTCGAGCGCGCTGCGTTCGTCCGCGAGCTCGCCGAACAGCCGGGCGTTGTCGATGCCGGCGGCGATGAGGCTGCCGACCGTGTACAGCAGCGGACCGTCGCCTGGCTGGACGTCGCGGCCGGTCAGGCCGTTGTCGACGGCGAGGATCCCGACGGTCCGGCCCTTGGTCACCAGCGGCGTGCCGAGGAACGACCTGACCCCGAGCAGCTCGGCGAACGCCCGGTTGCGCTCGTCCGGATCCTGGTCGGCGTCGCGGAAGAACAGCGGCCCGTCGGCCGTGGCGAGCTGGACCAGCTGGGACGCCGTCTCGCCGAGATCGAGCTCGAAGGCCTCGACCTGCGCGGTCATCTCGGGTGTGCCACCGGCCGAGCGCCCGGCGGTGAGCACGCCCCGACCCTCGTCGACGAGCAGGACCAGCGCGCGGTCGAATCGGAGGTTCCGGGTCAGCGCGGCGAGCGAGCGGTCGAGCAGCGCATCGCGATCGAGCGTCGACGCGGCGGCGATGGCCAGCTCGTTGATGGTGACCAGGGCCGCCAGTCGCTGCTCGGCGAGGACGGCGGCGTCGACGCTCATGTGTCGGCGACGGCAGCCTCGTGGGTCCGTGCCTGCTCGACGGTCGGCGCGGCCAGGGACGCGATGGCGGTCAGGACCTTGAGGTCGGACGCGTGGAACTCGACCGGCGTCGCGGAGCGCGTGCCGAGGACGCCGATGCGCTCGCCGCGGACGCGCAGCGGCGCCGCCACGACCGACGCCATGTCGCGCTCGGCATCGACCGACCGGGGATCGGCCGCGACGTCGTTCACGACCTCCGCATCACCGGCGAAGATCGCGCCGAGCAGGCCGGCATCGAGCCGCGTCCCGTCGGGGCCGTCGCGCAGGATGACGAAGCCCTCGCCGCCCGAGGGCAGCCGGCTGGCTTCGCGGACCGCGACGTCGAGCACGGCGTCGACCTCGAGCGTCGCACCGATCTCGTCGGCCAGCTCGTAGATGAGATTCAGCTCGCGGTAGCGGTCGAGCGCTTCCCGCGCGAGTGCGCGCTTGTCGGTCTCGCGGGCCGCGGCGTAGGACAGGACCGCGGCCACGGCACTCGACGGCCGCGGACCCTCGACCCACCCGACGGTCGCCCCCTCGACGGTGATCGGATGGCGTTCGACCGGGGCATCGGGTGGCGCGGCGCCGACCTGGCGGTCGAGGATGACCCCGCCGTCGAGATCGGAGATGCGAACCCGGGCGTCGGTCGCCGCGAGGACCACCGACAGCATCGGCGCCACATGCCGGTGGCGGGTGACGAGCCGGCGGAGCTCCGCGGACTCCATGTCGGTCAGCTCGCGTCCAGGCCGAGGGCCTGGCGCGCTCGCGCGAGCAGGTCGTCCGGATCGAACGGCTTGGTCAGGTAGTCGTCGGCGCCGGCCGCGAGCCCCGCCTCGCGATCGTAGGCCTGGCCCTTGGCCGTCAGCAGGAACACGGTCGTGCCCGCGGTCGCGGGGTCGGCCTTGATCGCCTGGCACACCTCGAAGCCGTTCCGCTTCGGCATCGTCACGTCGAGGAACACGAGGTCCGGGTGCTGGTTGGCCACGACGTCCAGGGCGACCTCGCCATCGGGCGCGGTCAGGAGCACCACGTCATCGTCCTCGAGCTCCTCCAGCGTCTGCTCGATGAGCAGTCGGATGTGCTGCTCATCGTCGACGATGAGG
The DNA here is from genome assembly GCA_963776925.1 of uncultured Chloroflexia bacterium. Classification (GTDB taxonomy): domain Bacteria; phylum Chloroflexota; class Limnocylindria; order Limnocylindrales; family CSP1-4; genus SPCO01. The sequence continues at coordinate 235,317 of CAVZON010000002.1, forward strand.
ACGGTCGGCATCGGGACCTCCGGGACGGGTGACGGGACACCGGAAGGATACGGCACCATGCATGGCGTGGAGGTCCACCCAAACCGGTCGCTGCTGCTGTTGTCGATGGCGCACGCGGTCAATCACGCCTTCGCCGTCCTGCTGCCGCTGATCTTCCTGGCGATCATCGACGAGTTCGGGGTAGGTGTCGGGGCAGTGGCCGTGCTCGCCGCGGCCGGTGCGTTCGCGTCGGGCTTGGTCCAACTGTCGTACGCCGAGCTGACCCGCCGGGTGTCACGTCGACGGCTGCTCGGTGCCGGCGGCCTGCTGTTCGGTGGCGGGTTCGCGGCGCAGGCGCTGGCCACCGGCTTCGGGACGTTCGCCCTCGCCAACCTGGTCGCGCGCATCGGCGGTTCGCCGCAGCACCCGGTCGGCAACGGGCTGCTCGCCGAGCAGTTCCCGCCGGAGCGCCGCGGGTTCGCCATCAGCGCCCACATCGCCGGCGGCAACGTCGGCACGGTCGTCGTCGCGGTCGTGGCCACGCCGCTGCTCGCGCTGATCGGCTGGCGCGGGATCTCGATCGTGTTCGGGGTGGCCGCGGTCATCATCGCGATGCTGATCCTCGGGTTCGTCCGCGAACGCGGGACGGACCGGGCGGCCGCGGTCGCCGGTGGCTCATCGCTCGATGCCATCCGGCACGTCCTGGCCGACCGCGACCTGCGCTGGCTCTTCCTGACCTCGGTGCTCGGTGGTGGCGGTCGCGGCCTGGGCGTGGTGAACCTGTTCGCCCTCATCTACCTGGTCGAGGTCATCGGGGTCGACGATGCCACGGCGGGGCTGATGTACGGCGCCCTCATCGTGTTCAGCGTGCCGATGCCGCTCATCGCCGGCTGGCTGTCCGATCGGTTGGGCCGCAAGCCGCTCATCATCGGGGCGTACCTCGGCGGAGCCGTCGGGTTCGTGACGTTCCTGCTGGTCGGCGACTCGCTGATCGGCCTGTGGATCGCGATCGTGATCATGGGCGTGTTCTCGTTCGCCGAGTCGCCCCAGCTCCAGGCGCTCCTCGCCGACATCGCGCCGCCGGCGACCCGCGACGCGTCGTACGCGCTGTACTTCACCCTGGCCTTCGGGGTCGGCTCGTTGTGGGTGGCGATCTACGGCGTGATCATCGACGTGATGGGCGAGGCGGTCGGCGTGCCCATCGCCTTCATGCTGATGGCGGTGGCATGCATCGCGGCGGCATTGACGACGTTGCCCATCCGGACCGAGCCACACGACCGCATCGTCGCCGCGGAGCCAACCTGAGGCGGTCGCACTGACCAAGGAGGCACCAGATGCACGTCGCTGACAAGGTGATCGTCGTGACCGGCGCCGGCAGCGGCATGGGCCGCGAGGTGGCGCTCGAGCTACGGCGGCGTGGCGCTCGTGTCGCCGGTGTCGACATCAACGCCGGGACGCTCGAGGAGACGATCGGCCTCGCCCCGGGCGGGCCCGATGGGATGTCCGCGCATGCCCTGAGCATCGCCGACCGCGACGCCGTCGAGGCGCTCCCACAGGCCGTGGTCGACCGGTTCGGCACGATCGATGGCGTCATCAACTGCGCCGGGATCATCCAGCCGTTCGTGAAGCTGCCGGAGCTCGACTACGCGACGATCGAGCGCGTCTTCGCCGTCAACTGGTGGGGCACGCTGTACCTGACGAAGGCGTTCCTGCCGCTCCTGCTCCAGCGGCCCGAGGCGCACATCGTCAACGTCTCGAGCATGGGTGGCTTCCTGCCGGTCCCGGGCCAGACGATCTACGGCGCGTCGAAGGCCGCGGTCAAGCTGTTCACCGAGGGACTGCATTCGGAGCTGGCGGGGACGAGCGTCCGGGTGACGGTCGTCTTTCCGGGTGCCGTCGCCACGAACATCACCACGAACTCGGGCGTGGCCATCCCGACGATGGCACCTGGCGGCCGGACGCCGAAGGTCCTGCCGGCCGACAAGGCCGCGCGGATCATCCTTGACGGGATGGAGAAGGACGCCTACCGCATCATCGTCGGCGGCGACGCTCGATTGATGGATCGGCTGTATCGCATCGCACCGGCTCGGGCAGCCGGGTTCATCGCCAAGCAGATGAAGGACCTGCTCGCGACCTAGTCGAGTTCTGTCTCGGTCTCCCAGCCACCCTTCGCGCCGACCGTGATCGGCGTCGGCGCTCCGTCGTCGGCCTGGGCGATGACCCCGAGCGACACCCGGAACCCCGCGCGACGCTGGGCGGGCGCCATGAGCGTGCCCTGGCCGACCGGCGCCCCGTTCGGGAACCACTCGTTCCACGCTTCGCTGAACGGCTCGAACTCGGTCGCCTCGCGGAGGCACCAGTTCGCCCACACGACCTTGTCGAGCGAGCTCCCCGCGGCGTCGAGGGCGGCGGTCAGGTTCTCCAGGCACTGGCGGGTCTGGTCGCGGATCCCGCCCCGGACGAGCTGCCCGGTCGTTCGGTCGACCGGCCCGACCGACGAGATGTAGACCATCCCGCCGGCGACGACCGCCTTGCCGGGGCCGAGGGCCGGGTTCGTCGCGTCGATGAGTGGCAGCTCGTCGCTGCCGAAGCGGTTCTTGCTCGGATGGGGGCGGGTCGGGTTCGCCGGATCCTCCGGCGGGATGCCGAATTCGTCGGGCGGCAGCTCGATCCCGGACGTGGCGAACCGCCCCATGAACCGCGGCCGGATGCCGGTCGGCACGAGATCGCCCTGGACCTTGCCGTCGACGACCCCGGTCTGCTCGAAGGTGAAGATGTCCTGGGTGAGGATGGCGTCGTCCTCGATCCCGTAGATCTCGGTGATGTTGATGACCTTGCGCGTGCCGTCCTTGAGCCGGGCGGTGTGGACGATGAGGTCGACCGCCGAGGCGATCTGCTCGCGGATGGCGCGCAGCGGCATCTCGTAGCCGGTCATGAGGACCATCGTCTCGAGACGTCGGAGCATGTCGGGCGGGCTATTGGCGTGGCCCGTCGAGAGCGAGCCGTCCTGCCCGGTGGTCATCGCCTGGAGCATGTCCAGCGCTTCGCCCGAGCGGCACTCGCCGACGATGACGCGGTCGGGTCGCATGTGCAGCGCGTTCTTCAGCAGATCGCGGATGGTGATCTCGCCCGTGCCCTCGAGGTTCGGCGGGCGCGCCTCGAGCGTGACGATGTGGGGCTGACGGAGCTGCAGCTCGGCCGCGTCCTCGATGGTGATGATCCGCTCATCGCTGGGGATGAACGACGACAGCACGTTCAGGGTCGTCGTCTTGCCAGAGCCGGTCCCGCCCGACACGAAGACGTTGAGGCGGGCCTCGATGCACACGCGCAGGAACTCGAACATCTCGGCCGACGCGGTCCCGAAGCCGATGAGATCCTCGACGGTGAACGGACGGGCCGCGAACTTCCGGACGGTGATGACCGGGCCGATGAGCGACAGCGGCGCGATGACGGCATTGACGCGCGAGCCGTCGGGCAGCCGGGCGTCGACGCGTGGGCTGCTCTCGTCGATGCGCCGGCCGATCGGGGTGATGATCCGGTCGATGATGCGGCGGACGTGCTCGTCGCCGAGGAAGTGGACGTCGACGCGCTGGATCTTGCCGCGCCGCTCGATGTAGACGTGGCGCGGGCCGTTGACCATGACCTCGGTGATCGACTCGTCGCTGAGGAGCGGCTCGAGCGGTCCCAGGCCGACGATCTCGTCGACCATCTGTTGGACGAGCCACTTGCGCTCGTCGCCGGTGACCGCGTAGGCCTCCCGAGCGACGACGTCCTCGACGATCGCCTCGATGCGCACGCGGACCTCGTTCGGTCCGAGGTCGAACAGGGTGTCGATGGTCGTGATGACCTCGGCCTGCAACGACGCGTGGATCTCGTACAGCAGCTGTTCGCGGGCCGCCGTGGTGACCGGGGCGCTGGCCCGCATGGAGATGATCGGCTCGGCATCGAGCGATGCGGGCTCGGGCGCCACCGGGATGGGCGTCGCTGGCCTGCGTGGCGGCGCGGCGGGGGCGACTGGCGCCTCCTCCGCGGCTAGAGCGGCGACCGCGGCGGCCTCGGCAGCCGCGCTTGCTGCGGCGGCTCGCGATGCGAGCGGACCGGCCGCCGGAGAGTCCGCGGCAACGTCGGTCGTGCTCGGCGGCGCCTCGGCGACGGCGGTCGTGCCATCGGTGGATCCGGCCTCAGCGGCCGCGTTCAGGCGTCGTGCTCGTTCGACTCGTTCGATCAATGACATCGTGATCCCCAAGTCCCCGTGGATCTGCGTCGATGCCGTTCCCCGCGGCACCGGTCCTGGACGAGGATACGTCGGGATAGGACGATTGTCTGCAAGCCGTGGACCATTCGGCGTTGCGCGTCGCCAACGGCCGGGCGGTCTGGTGTGGTTCGGTCGGTTCGGTCGGCTGTCCACGATGCTGGTGCTATCATCCGCAGGCTCTGTGGAGCACCTCGGTCGGGGCGTGGCGCAGCTTGGTAGCGCGCATCGTTCGGGACGATGAGGTCGGAGGTTCAAATCCTCTCGCCCCGACCAGACCTACCTCATCGTCGAGCTGCAGCTCCGATTGAGGCATCGGCGGCCTCAGTCCACGCATGATCGTCCGCCCGGGTGCCGACTCCAGGCGAGCTGAACGACCTGCCCGAACGATCCGGGCGCGCTCCCGGCCCTCGCCCTCCCCGGGGGATTCTTCCCCGCGACCGGCATGCTGGGGTAGCGCGCGAGGTCTTCGCCCTCGCCGGTCGTCAACCATCAGTCGGATCGGAACGAAGACGCGAGGAGATCACGTGACCGCTCTCTACACCTTCGACGTCTACTCCACCCTTGACGGCTACGGCTCCTACGGTTCCGAAGGTGATTGGGGTGGCTACTGGGGCAAGCAGGGACCGCAGTTCCTCGATCGCCGCCTCGCCCTCTATCGCGAGCCGCAGCGCCTGGTCCTGGGTGCGAACACCATGCGGATGTTCATGCAGTCCATTGGCCCGCAAGCCGGGTTCTTGAAGGACGTCGATCCGGTCAACGAGGCGATGAGGGCCCTGCCGACCACCGTCGTCTCGGCGACGCTCGAAGGTCCCCTCGATTGGCTCGACGTGACCCTGGTGCGCGGCGACGCCGTCGACGAGGTCGCCCGGCTCAAGGAGGAGTCCAGCGTGCCTCTGCGCTCGCATGGCAGCCTGTCGATGAACCGAGCACTCATGGCCGCCGGCCTGGTCGACCGCATGCAGGTCACCATCTTCCCCGTCGTATCGGGTCAGACCGGAACGCGCCCGATCTTCGAGGGTGCGGCCGACTTCGACCTCGAGTTGATCGAGAGCAGGACACTCGACGGCCACACCCAGGAGCTGATCTACCGGCCGACGCTTCACGGCTGATCTCGCTCATCGTGAGGTTCGCCCCATCCGGGCCCGGCGAGGTCACAGGCCCGGACGACGTGCGGACGGCGTCCCTGCCCATGGCGGACCGGATCGACGGCGCCCTTGCCGATGAGGTAGGTTCCGCGGGCCCAAGTCCTCTCGCCCCGACCAAACCCACCTCGATGTCGAGCGCAGGCACCGAGAGGTACCCCACTCCGCATCGGCGGACGGGTGACGCCTGATCATGCGTCGCCGACAGTCATCATCTCGACACTGCTGGCCGCCCGATGAATCACTTCGGGCGTCCCGTGCATCTATCGGGCGATGGTGACCATGACCAGCAGTGCGACCGAGACCTCGGCGGGGCTGATGCGCCTGGCCGCGGGTGGCGACGAAGTCGCCTTCGCGCGCATCGTCGACGCCCACCACGCCGACATGAGCAGCGTCTGCTTCGTGGTCACCGGCGGAGACGCCGAGCTCACTGCAGAAGCCGTCCAATCAGCCTGGCCGATCGCGTGGCGCAAGCTGGACACCATCCGCGAACCCGAACGCCTCCGGCCGTGGCTTATCTCCATCGCTGTCAATGAAGCCCGGCAGCTGGCCCGTCGCCGACGTCGTGGTCGGGTGCTCGAGATCTCGGTCGCGATGGATCCGACCGCGACCACGCCGGATCCCGCGTCCCGTGCCGGCGACATCGACCTCCGTACCGCGCTGGCGCGACTGAAGCCCGAGGACCGTGAGCTCATCGCGCTGCGCTATGTCGCCGGTTTCGACTCGACAGAGCTCGCACGCGCGATGGGCATGAGCCCGTCCGGCACGCGTGCCCGACTGGCCCGACTGCTCGGCCGCTTGCGATCGGAGCTTGGCGATGGATGACATGCCGGAATTCGAGCAGCGCTTCGAGGACCGCGTGCGGACCTTCGCCGTGATGGGTGTCCCTCCGGTCGACTCCGCCGCCATAGCCCACGCCGTGGCCGTCGGGCAGCCACGTGACAGGGCGGCGGGCTCGTCGGTGCGATGGCACGGCCTCCCGGTCGACCGCCGGGTCTGGACGATCGCGGCGGCCCTCGGCCTGTTCGTGGCGCTGCTCGGCGGAGCGCTCCTGGTCGGCGCCCGCCTGCTCCACCCCCCACTGGTCAACGTGTCACCAACGGTCACCAACGGCTGGATCGCCTTCACCGTGGAGCAGCCCGCTCCAGACGGCCTGGAAGACGACCTCGACATCTGGCTCGTCGCGATCGACCGGGATGCCAGGCGTGTCGTCGGCAGCGAGACGGATCGCGTCCAGCAGCTCTGTCCGGCCTTCTCGTCGGATGGCAGAGGCCTGGCCTACGGGCGGGTGGAGGGCCACGGCACGGACTATTTCATGAACGCGAACGGCACAGTAGGGGCTCAGCCACCACGCTATCGGCAGGCGGCCCTCGTGGTCGCCGACGTGGGCGACGACGGGCGCGTTTCCGATCGGCTCGCCATCGACGTCGGCGACGGGCTCCCGCCGCCCTGCCCCGTCTGGTCGCCCGACGGTAGCCAGTTGGCGTTCGGGGTGAACCGTACGTCGCCCATCAACCCTGAGACATCGGCCGCGGGGAGCGAAGTCTGGGTCGTGACGCTCGCGGATCGGGGCATCACTGTCCTGCCGGACTTGTTGGCGACCGACCTCGAGTGGTCGCCGGATGGTCGCCTCCTAGCCATCGCCAGCGGCGAACAGGACCGCACCCGGGGCAACATGCTGCGTGACGGACGGATCCACCTCTACGAGCCCGCGTCCGGAGCCATGCGCTCGCTCGACGGGACCCTTGGCGCCGTGAACCTGACATGGTCACCCGATCGCCAGCGCATCGCCTGGGCTGGACTGAGCGGCAGTGGCGACTCATCGCTTGAACTCCGGGTCATCGACGTCGAGACCGGCCAACAGGAAGTCCTGGCTGCCGGCTACGCGGCGATCCACGGTATCGGGCCGGTCTGGTCACCGGACGGGGAGACCATCGCCTACCAGAAGTGCCCGGCAAATCCGTGCAACGGCGAGCGGCATGAGGTGGTCCTCGTGTCCCCGGGTGACCCGTCCGACGATGGCGTGATCCCCGAGCAGATGGTCCTCACCCACCAGGCGACGGCGCACGGGTCTGACGGTCCCTTCTTCCCTTGGCACGTCACGTGGTCGCCGGACAGCACGTACTTGCTGTATCTGGCCTGGGAGCCAGGAAACGAACCGGCCTCCCTGGTGGCCATCCCCGCCGACCTCGACGGGCCACCCGTCGTCGTCGCCCAGGTCGAGGGCGTGGTCCCTAACGACGGCTACCCGGACACGACGCGCGTGCCGATCCAGACATGGGGACGCTCACCGTCAGACTGAGCAATGGCGCGCGACTTCTCCCCTTGGGGCGTCCCATTCGACCAGTCCGTGAGGGCGGAACGCTCGGCTCTCAGGAGTCTCTCAGCCGGCTTTGGTAAGAACGCTGCTGTCGATGAGATACCCGATGGGAAGCGGTGGGCGAAACCTGGGCGGCCGGCAGCTCGCCATCACGGTCGCGGCCGCTGTCGTGGTGTTGGTGGGCGGGGGTGTTGCGCTCTGGCGCACGGTCGGAGATGGCGATGCCCCGACCTACACGGACGCCGCGTGGAAAGAGGTCGTGCCGGGAGGCGACTGCCACTGCGCCGATGGGAGTGAGTTCGCTTTCTGGGACCGGCTGACCGATCCGACCAAGGTCGTGTTGTTTCTGAACGGCGGCGGTGTCTGCTGGGACGCGACGAGCTGTGCCTTCACCAGCGCCGGCCCTCCCGGCGAAAACGAGTTCTACGACTGGAACCTGCAGTCCAACGGTCCCGGGAGCAACTTCGACGAGGACGGCATCTTCGACTTCGCTAATGATGACAACCCGTTCGCCGATCACTCGTTCATCTATGTGGCCGGCTGCACGGGCGACGCGCACCTCGGCAACGTCTCCCAGAAGTACTCGGACACGTTGACCGTCGAACACAACGGCTACGTCAACGGCACCGCGGCCCTGGACTACCTCGCCGAAAACTACCCGGACGCCGATCAGGTCGTCGTCATCGGCAAGACTGCCGGGTCGATCGCCGCCCCCCTCTACGGCGGCCTGGTCGCCGACCGGCTCCCGGACACCAAGGTCACGGTCGTCGGCGCACAATCCGGCGCCTGGCCCGACAATCCCGACTTCAACACCGACATCCTCGATACAGCATGGGGCGCCTACGACACCATGCCCGACTGGGCGGTCAACGGACTCACCGCCGGCCAATGGGGCATCCCAACGTTCTGGACCCAAGCCGACCTGCACGACCCTCGATCTCCTGCTATCCCGCTTCGACTACGCCTACGACCCCCATGCAGCCGTCGAGATCACTGGATGGAAACACGGCGACCCACCGAACATCGACCCCGTGCCCGACTCCGACGAACTCGCCGTCATCGACGCCAACGAAACGGCGATCGAAGCCACCGGAGCGAACCTGCACAGCTACACCGCACCCGGCGAAGGCCACGGACTCTTCGAATTCGCCGACTTCTACCAGCTCGAGGTCCACGGCACCCGGCTGGTCGACTGGCTCGACGATCTGATCAACGGAAAGACACCCGACGACATCCAGCTGCTCCTGACTGAGCTGCCGAGCGGGCTCAGCGCTTGTTCGTGGGCGACCATCCGCCTAACCGCGCAGGTGGGCCAGGACCGCCAGCACACGTCGATGATCGTCCGGCGCGGGGAGCAGTTCCAGCTTCGAGAAGATGTTCGCGATGTGCGCTTCGACGGTCTTCGGCGCGAGGAAGAGCCGATCGCAGTATGGCCTGGTTCGAGCGTCCCTCCGCCATCAGGGCAAGCACTTCTCGTTCGCGTTCCGTGAGGTCGTCGATCGGACATGGGCGCGGCGCCGGCCGACGAGCTGGGCAACGACCTCCGGGTCGATGACCGAGCCGCCCCTGGCGATGCGCCGGATCGCATCGGCGAAGTCGTCGAGGTCGTCGATCCCTCGATCCTTGAAGGAGGTAGCCGACCCCGCCGACACCGTCCGCGACGAGTCGGAGGGCGAAGGTCGTCTCCTCGACATACTGCGAGAGGACCAGGCTACCCTACGTCGGTCCCATGCTCGGCGCGGATCGCCTCGGCCGCCTGGAGGCCCTCATCGGTGAACGTCGGTGGCATACGCGGATGTCGACGACGGCGACATCGGGTCGAGACGTCCGGATCGCGGCGAGCAGGGTCGGACCGTCGCCGGCCTGCCCGACGACCTCGAGTCCCGCCTCGACGACCAGGCGCGCCATCCCCTCGCGGATAGCAGGCGCAGTTATCCGCAAGGACGAGACGGAGCGTCACCTTCGGCCACCAGGGCTCCTATCCGCGGCCCCCGACAGCTCGTCCTTGGGGATGAACCCGAGGATGCCGCTGCTCGCGAGTCGAGGCCCGTACGCACTCGCGTCGCGGCTCGACGTCAGCACGATCAACGGCGGCGGGCCTTCGACCGCCAGTTCGCGAGCGACGTCGAACCCTTCGACGTCCGGAAGCCCGATGTCGAGCAGCATCACATCCGGACGGAGGGCGCGCGCCGCGGCAAGGCCGGAGGTCCCATCGGCGGACTCGCCGACGACTTCGAACCCGTCGGCCGACAAGCACAGCCCGCGCCTGGACGCGGAAGCCGGCGTTGTCGTCGACGATGAGGATCGTGTGCATGGCGGCATCGTGGCACGGCGCCGGCGCTCGACCAACAGGGTTATCCCGGACGACGACGAAGCGCCCCGGGTCGCCCGGAGCGCCCAAGACCGTGTCAAGACGGACCAGCGCATCGAGCGCGCCCCGACCGCTCGACCTGCATCGCGATCGCCGCCGCGGTCACCGTGGCATCCGGCCGCCGCTCGACGCTCTCCAGGAGCAGCCAGACGAACGGCAAGAGGAAGAGGACCTTGAACGACGGCACGTCGACACCCATGGCGGCCACCACCGAGGGCCGCCGCCTCGGCGACGACGACCACGGTCATCATGACGAGGCCGACGATCCTCGACCAGCCGTGACTACCCACCGCCAGGAGCACCGCGAACCAGACGAGAATCAAGATCCGGGAGGAAGCGCTCGATCTGCTGGCCGAGAACATCGAAGGCGAGCGTGGTGAGGGCAGGATCTACCGCCGACTGGGCGACCACGAAGCAGGAAGATAGTGCCGAACCCCGCCGCCGACACCGCCCCGATCCACGCGGCCCATCTCGGGAGCCCGAAGTCGAAGGCACTGGCAGCCAACAGGACACACCCGGTCCCGACTGCCAGGTGCAGCACGGTTTCGGCGGACCCGTCGGCGATCATCTGCGACGCGAACGCTATCGGGATGGCGAGGAGCATGACGAGGGCGGCAGCGACGCCCGTGGCGGATCTCATGGTCGGGGTTCCCTTCTGTTGCTCGAGTGGACAGGGACCACGTTCCCGGCCGCCGATCGAAGGAGCGACCGGGCGAGCCCGCCAAGCCGAGCAGGGTCTGCCCTCGCTCGTTGTCCGGGCACCCCCCGTCGACCGGATGCCCCATCACGCCCAAGGTCCGCGTCATCCCCGCGCTGATGTCGGGGCACATCCGGTGGCGATTCTTCTCGAGCGTCGGCGGAGCCTCTCGCAGACACAAGGGACAGATCTATGACGGCTGCGCTTTCGATGACGAACCTGACAAAGCACTACAAGGGGGTTCCGGCGCTCACCGACCTGACACTCGATGTTCCAGCCGGTTCCGTATTCGGCTTCCTCGGTCCCAACGGCGCCGGCAAGACGACAGCGATGAAGCTGCTCGCGGGCCTCGTCCAGGCCGACGAGCGGCACGGCAACCATCAACGGGACCCTCGTTTCGGCTTCCGGGGCCCATCGACGCGAACTCGGATACCTGGCCCAGGACCCGCGGTTCTACGGATGGATGACAGGCCGCGAAACGCTCCGCTACATCGCGCGATTCCACCGATCGGTTCCCGGCCGTGCAGGCCTGGGATCACCGACCTACTCCACCGGGTCGGACTCGCCGATGCCTCCGACCGCCGAACCTCGACGTATTCCGGTGGCATGCGCCAGCGCCTCGGCATCTCCCAGGCGCTCGTCGGTCGGCCGGCGGTGATCTTGCTCGACGAGCCGGTCTCGGCCCTCGACCCGATCGGCCGCAAGGACGTCCTCGACCTGATGCAGGCGCTCAAGGGCGAGACGACGGTCTTCTACTCCACCCACATCCTCGACGATGTCCAACGGGTGAGCGACCACGTCGCGATCCTCGATCACGGCCGGCTCGTCACCGCAGCGCCAACTCGGGAACTCCTCGGTCCTTCATCAAGAACTCCCGAGGGTCGTCCTCGGCGGCGCTACCACCTCCACCGTCGAGTCGGTTCGACCGCTCATTGGCGTGGCGACCGTCGCCGAGGTGTCGCACGACGACATGGCCTGGACCTACGACGTCACGACCGCCGATGGCGCCTCGACAGAGGTGCAACGCGCGATCACTCGCTTCGCCGTCGATGACGGCCTGACGCTCATCAGCAACTCGGTGGAGACGCTCGATCTCGAATGGTTTTCCTCCGACTCATCGATCCAAAGGAGGTGGCGGCATGACCGCCCTAGTACGTCACGAGCGAACCGACAGGCGAACGCTCCTCAGAGGGAGCACTGTTCCTCGGATTTCGGAACCCTCTTCCGCAAGGAGGTCACGGAGCTGGATCCGCGGACGGCGCGCCATCGTCGTCGCGACGGTGTCGGTGGTCAGTGTCGCGTTCACTACCTCGTGCCGTTCGTCGTCCAGGCAACCGGTCAGGCGTCATCGGGGCCGCCACTCTCTATGGATCCGACAGCCAACGTCCTCGACGGCTGGGGCGGCCAAACGATCCAGATCGTCGCATTGCTCGCGACGATGGTTTTGATCTCCGTCGAACGAGATCGCGGGACATTGGCGTGGAATTTGGCCAATCCCGTCTCGCGAGCAAGCGTGCTGTTCGCCAAGTTCGGCGCGGCGTTTCTCGCCATCGGTATTCTCTCAGTGTTCATCCCGATCGCAGGCTCCGTCGCCATCGCGACGGTGGCCTACGGTGGCGTGCCGGACATGCAGACAGTGGGCACCTTCGCCGTGCTCTATCTGACGGTGCCGGCATTCTGGGTCGCGTTGACGATCGCCCTCGGAACCTTCATCAAGAGCGCGAGCGGGATCGCGGGGATCGGCTTCGCCGTCATCCTGTTGCCGACCCTGTTTGCCGGCTTTGTCCCGCTCGTCAACCAGCTCTCGCCGACGTCGACCGCGACGTGGGCGATCGCAACGGCTACCGGCGCCCCGGCGTCCGCGTACACGTTCGTCGCCTGGCTGGCGGCCTTGTGCTTCCTGCTGATCGGGGCAACGGTCGTCTTTGATCGGCAGGAGTTCTAGCACCCTCTGCAACGCATGGCCGGACCGATGCCCACGGCGTCGATCCGGTCATCTCGCGCCCCAGCGAGTCGCACGGCGGACGCCGCCCGTCGGGAGCTCCCGGATGTCCATGGCGTTCAGATCCAGAACGTGGGTCAGCCCGCCGAGCGGAGCAGGGTCTTCCCTTGGCCGGTTTCCGTGTCTCCCCCGACGACGTGACGCCACACCGCGTCCAACGTCGAGTCGTCCCCGCACTGACTGACGGGGTCGATCGGAGGAACCAAGATGACTCGATCTCCCCTCGCGAGGATCGCCGGGCCGATCGCGATCGCGGCCGGCCTGTCCGTCATCGTCACGCGTCTCGTGATCATGGCAACCATCCCGCCGGACTCCACGACCTCCAGGCCGCGGTGCTCTCGGTCACCCACGCGGTGAACGGGGTCGCCTCGATCGTGGCGTTCGGCCTGTTGATCATCGCCCTGCTCGCGATCTACGAGTGGCAGGCGTTCGAGGCCGGAGCGCTCGGCGTCGTCGGTCTCGGCGCCGCGGTCCTCGGCACGGTCTTCATGGCCGGTGACTGGTGGTACGAGGCATTCGCCGTGCCGTGGCTCGCGGACGTCGCGCCCGTCGTCTTCGAGACGGGGGCTACCGGTCGCCTGTTGATGGGTGGCTTGACGAGCTTCGTGCTCTTCGGCATCGGGTGGGCGGCATTCGGGGCGGCCAGTGTCCGCGCACGCGTCTTCCCGGTCGCGATCTCGGCATCGATCCTGATCGCCGGGGTCCTCTCCTCGATCCCGATCGCCGGCGCTTACCTGTTCGGCAGCCTCGCATTCGGTGCGGCGCTCTGCTGGCTGGGAGCATGGATGATCCGAAGCGCGGCGCACGCGCCGACGCCGACCGGACAGCCGGTCAGCTGGGCGACGGACGCGCGCCGCTGATCCAGTCGGGCCGGGTGGTGTCTCGCCGAGACCGTCCGGCCCGGACCCCCGACGCTCAGGGCCTGCCCTGATACGGGCACACCCCCGTCTATGTCACTGTCGCGCCATGGGACGACCCGGGATCCGCGCGATCATCGGCGTCATCGGGCTCGCCTGGGGCCTGGCGAGCGAGACCCTCTACTACCGCTCGGGCGCCGAGGCGCCCGACGTGCTGCGCGACCTCGCGATCGGCTGGACCTATCTCTTCGGCGGGCTCGCGATCTGGGCGAGCCGCCCGGCCAACCCGACCGGCCGCCTCATGACCCTCGTCGGGTTCACCTGGTTCATCGGCAACCTGCAGCTGTCCGAACTCCCCGTGATCGACGCCATCGGCACCGCGTTCGCCGACGTGGTGTTCGTCTGCCTGATCGCGCTGATCCTGGTCTACCCGACGGGCCACCTCGAGACTCGGCTCGATCGCGTCACGGTCGTCGTCCTCGCGGTCGGGACCACCATCAACAACGCCATCCGGCTGCTGCCCTGGCCGCCCGGGATCGACATCGAGCCGGCACGCCTGTACGTCGGTGTCGCACTGGCAAGCTTCGCCGGCATCGTGGGCATCCGGCGCTCGCTCGTCGCACCGCCGCGGCGGCGAGGCGAGACTCCTGCCCGTGCTCATCGGCGGCACCATCCTGATGGGGGTGCTCATCACGAGCCTCGCCATCGGGTCGTTCGACGTCCCGGAGACCCTGCAGGCCTTCCTGCTTGCCGCTCGAGGGCTGGCCCCGGCGGCGATCCCCTCGCGCTCCTGGTCGGGTTCTACCGCCAGAGCGAGCTTCGACAAGGCGCGCTGCTCGATGCGATCCCCGACCTGATGGTCCGGTTCAACGCGCGATGGCCACGTCCTCGATCTCCGCGACGAGGGTTCTGGGTTGGTCCGCCAGCCGGCGGATGCGCTCGTCGGTACCAGGATCGAGGACCTCCTCCCGCGCGACGTCGCGGCGAGGCTGATCGAGGCCGCCACCGCGGCGCTCGATACCGGGGCGATGCAGACCCTCGACCTGTCGCTCGATATGCCGATCGGTCGCCGTGCGTTCGAGACACGGATCACCGCGAGCGGGGCTGATGAGGCGACGGCCATCGTCCGTGACTTCAGCGAGCAACGAGCGGCGGAGGAGGAGCTGCGCCGGTCACGGGCTCGCATCGTCGAGGCGACAGACGGGGAGCGTCGCCGCCTCGAGCGAGACCTCCACGACGGTGCCCAGCAGCGACTGATCTCCACGTCGCTCGCCCTTCGCCTTGCACGCTCGCACCTGGGACCGGGTGCCGACCCCGAGGTGGTCAAGGACCTGCAGACGGCGGCCGATGAACTCAAGGCCGCGCTCGTCGAGCTCCGCGAGACTCGCCCGCGGGATCCATCCGGCGATCCTCACGGAGGCGGGACTCGGAGCGGCGATCGACTCGCTGGCGGAGCGCTGCCCGATCCCGGTCGATGTCATGGCGAGGCCGGACCGGCGGCTCGCGTCGGCGGTCGAGGCGACCGCGTACTTCGTCGTGTCGGAGGCGCTCACCAACGTCGCGAAATACTCGTCGGCGACGCGCGCCACGGTTTCGGCGGCAAGCGATGCTTCGTCGTTGCGGATCGTGGTGGCCGACGATGGCGTCGGCGGGGCCGACTCGAACCGTGGCAGTGGACTGCGCGGGCTCGAAGACCGCGTCGCCGCCATCGGCGGGAGCCTGGCCGTCGAGAGCCCGGTCGGCGGTGGCACCCGGGTGGTCGCCGAGATCCCGCTGCCCGACTGACGCTGCCTGGGGACAGGGCTGTCCCTGTGTGCATCGCGGGGCCTACCCCGATGGCCGCCGATCCCGTCTCGTCGACCGTTGGCAGGCGACCAACCAGCCAGGAGGAGTCTTCGTGACGACCCACGACTCGATCGACCAGATCCCTCCGGGGCGACTCCTCGTCTACTTCCTCGTCCCAGGCGCGCTGATGACGGTCGCGTTCGTGGCCCTGGCCCCGCTCGTCGAGCGCGTCGGCCTGCCACCCATCGCGGCCCTGCTGGGCGCGATCGTCGGCGTCCTCGTCCCGATCGAGCTCGGCGTCGTCCTGCGCGCTGCCGGCCGGGCTGGCGGGCTGGGGCGCGTCATCCCGTACCGCGAACCGATGCCGCTCGTGACATGGGCGTGGCTGGTGCCGACGCTGATCGCGGCGGCGTTCCTGGGCTTCGGCGTCCATCAGCTCATCGAACCGCCGATCATCGAGGCGCTGTTCGGTTGGCTCCCGGGCTGGTTCGTGACTCCCGTCGACCTGGACGCTGTCGGCGCGTACTCGAGCACCGTGTGGACGGTGACGCTCGTCGCCTTCCTGGTCATCAACGGCTTCCTCGGACCGGTCGTCGAGGAGCTCTACTTCCGCGGCTACCTTCTGCCGCGGATGGAGTACCTGGGACGCTGGGCTCCGCTCGTGAACGTCGCGCTCTTCTCGCTGTACCACTTCTGGTCCCCATGGCAGATCGTGGCGCGGATCCTCGGCTTCGGCCCGACGGTGTACGCGGTCCGATGGAAGCGGAACGTGTACCTCGGGATGGTCGTGCATTGCAGCCTGAATGCGATCGCCGTGTCGTTGGTCGCGACCATGGTCGCGGGCCGCCTCTAGGTCGCGATCGGGGCTGGCGCTGCGCCCCGCACCAGGTGGGGTAGACCCTGCCTCCGGTCGCGGGTCGGCCCCGATGGGCGTGCCGGGAGGCGATGCCAGTCTCCATCCAGCGTCGGAACCCACCGACGACAGCCGAGGAGCCGATCCCGTGAATACCACCCGCCGCCGAGCCGTCACCGCACCCATCATGTTGCTGCTCGCGACGCTCGTTGCGACGGCATGCGTCGGCTACGACCCAAGGGAGTACGACGGAGATGTCCCGAGCCACCTGACGTCGACCGCCACGCCGGGCGGTCCAGGGACCGCTGGCCAGGAACCGGGGTCCCACATCGTCCTCCTCCAGGCGGTCGGCGACGACGTGACCGTCAACGTGGCGGACAGCTCGGGCACGTTGGTCGAAGCGACCTCCGGTGTGCCGGGTGACGGTGCGTCCGTCGAGTCCGGCCAGCTGGTCGTCGGCAACGACGACTCGTCGACCCTTCGCTTGACTTGGACCGGAGGTTCGTGCGCCTCCGACGACGTGCTGCTCATCGATGCCGCGCGTCGAGCGTTCGTCCTGGGGCAGCGAACATGCGAAGGAGACGCGCTCGTCACAGACCGCATCCTGATCCTTCGGTTCTCCGAGCCGATCGCTGCCGGCGATGTCGACGCCCGCGTTGCGGACGGCTTCGCCATCGGCGGCTGATCCGCCGTCGAGGACATGCAGCAGCGCCATCGAGCTCGCCGTCGCCGTGATCGACAGTCTTGCCAACGGAGTCGGCCTCGGGCCGGCTTCGTTTGTTTCAGAAGCGACGTCGACACCTAGGCACCCGTGGGACATCTCGGTGAGGGACGCACCCCAAACGCCGCAGCCGCCATGAGCCAGTGATCAGCGGGTGGCGGCGACCAGGAGCTCGACGAGGCGCTGCGGTTGCTCGCGGAACGGCCCGTGACCCGTGGCGATCTCGACGATCTCCGCGTCTACCGATGCCGCCATCGTCCGTTGGAGTTCCGGCGGCACCAGCGTGTCGGCGGTCGTCAGGATGTAGGTGCGACGGACGGATGCGGGCAGATCGCCGTGCCACTTCTGGCGCAGGGCGGCGATGCCCTGCGGGCGCTGCGTCCGCTCGAGATACGACCGGACCGCGTCCCGCTCGGCCGGATCGGCCGCGGCGACGTACTGGTCGACGTTCAGGGCACAGCGACCAGGGCCGGCACCGATGCTCAGGCCGCCGAAGGCAGCGATCCCCGCCTCCTCGTCGCCGCCGGCGAACGGATCGCCACCCAGGAAGATGTCGAGCACCGACGCGCCCGGCCGCGGGATCCACGCTGCGATGTAGACCACCGGCAGCTCGGGGTGCTCGACGGCGACCCGCGCAGCGGTGAAGCCCCCCAACGAGTAGCCGACCAGCACGGCGTCGGCCAGGTCATCGGGGAGCGCCTCGCGCACCGCGTCCGCGTACTGCTCCAGGGACGCCGCGGCATCGTCGCACGGCAGGTCCACGATGGTCACCGCGTGGCCCCCCGACTCCAGCGGCTCGATGAGCGGCTCCAGTGTCGCTGGCGTGTCCCAGGCCCCGGGAACAATGACGAACGTCGACACGCTGCGATCCTCCGACGTGGATGTCCTGCAAGGCCCCCAAACCGCCGAGCGGCCTCCACAGTAGCGGACCGCCAGGTCAGCAGGCACTCCCTCGCGATCGCGACGCGCGTCGCGCTCTTCGTCCGCCGTCCGAGGACTTCGCCCATCGGTCCGGCGATCGAAGTTTGAAGGGTCCCCACGTGTCGCGGGCCCATACCCTACGAAGGCGTCGGACGCACCCGTCGCCACGATGCGGATGAGGGACGTGGATACCGAACTCGTGACGCGGGCCCAGCACGGCGACCGGGAAGCTTTCGGGCTGCTCGCCGCCGAGCTCGCAACGAGGTTCCTCGCCGTGTCGCGCAGGATCCTGCGCGACATCGGTCTCGCCGAGGACGCGACGCAGCAGGCGCTGGTCGCGATCTGGCGGGACCTGCCGCAACTTCGCGACCCGGCGCGCTTTGACGCCTGGTCGTACCGGCTGCTCGTGCACGCCTGTTATGCCGAGGGCCGGCGCTCGCGTCAGTGGTCGCCCAACCTGCGGATCCTGCCGGCTGACGAGCCGGCTGCGTCCGGAGGGGTCGACACCATCATCCATCGGGACGAGCTCGAAACGGCCATCCGACGCCTGTCGGTCGACCACCGGACCGTGCTCGTCCTGCATCACTACGCCGACATCCCCGCCGAACGGGTCGCCCAGATCCTGGACGTCCCGATCGGCACGGTCTACTCACGACTCCATCACGCGATGCGCGCCATGCGGGCGGCACTCGATGCCGACGAACGCCCGGCGGCGAGGGAGGCTTCCCGATGACCGCCGACCGCGATCCCCGCACGCGCATCGTCCTGTCGTGGCTTCGCGAGGACGCGCACGAGAACGCCGAGCACGTGCTCCTGCTCGCCCTCGACGAGGTGGACGCGACGCCACAGCGCCGGTCCTGGTGGCCGGCGTGGAGGTCCAACCGGATGAATACGTACGCGAAACTGATCGCTGCTGCCGCGGCCGTGCTTGTCGTGGCCGTCATCGGCTACCAGTTCCTGCCCCGGAGCGGCGGCATCGGCGCTCAGCCGACGATCGCGCCATCGCCGAGCCCGCCGTTGCTCGCCAGCGGCACCTTCAAGCTGTACGACGCTGAGGTCGAGCTGCGTGCGACCGGCGGCGGCGACAACGTCACCGGAACCATGACCGTGTCGCATGAAGACGGGACCTTCACGGTCGATCTCGAGTGCACGCGGACGACCGACACCGGCGTGATCCTGATCGCCGGTGACATCACGGACTCGACGTCCCCGTTTGCGCGGGAGGGTAGGCGCGAAGTGATCGCCATCAAGCCTGGATCGCCCGTGCATGCCAGCTTTGACTCCGAGGAGAGGGACGGCGGCGACGTTCGGGCGGCGGCCAGCTGCCCGGCGCTTCTCCAGCAGGTCATGGACACCGGAACCCAAACCGTCATCGGCCCGACCGGGCTCCAGCCGATCGAGGGCACCGTCCAGTTTGGTCAGTAGTCGAACCTGAGATCCGGACGCCGGCGGGGCCTTCGCCATGTCGGCCTCCGAAACGTGGCCGTTCCTGCTGGCTCGGTCCTCGAGTACTCGTGAGAGGGCCGGGCCGAGCAGGCAGTGACCTGCGCACGCTAACGGACGACGACGAGGACGCCGTCGTAACAATTCGCAGACGGCCTTGGGCTTGACTGGCAGTCCACCGCCCGCTTCCCGGGCCGAGATCGGAGGTCGAACGATGCGTCCCGTCCCGTCCGGTCCGTCCTGGCGTGGCCGAGGGCATGGCAGGGATGAGCGGGCGCTCCTGTTCGACTTGATCCCGGTCGTGTGATGGTCCGCCGCACGGAGTGATGAGGACCGTGATGCGGATCGTGTTCATCGCTCTGGCGCTCGTCGCGACGCTCGGGGCAGGCGTCGTGGCGGTCCTGGCAGCGATGTTGTGGGATCCGACGCTCACCGCCGGCCACCTCGGGGTCGCGATGAACGTCCTTACCGCCCTGTTGTTCGTGGTCACCGGCACGCTCATCGAGTGGCGGCGGCCGGGCCATCGGATCGGCCGCCTCCTCATCGTCGCGGGTCCGATATACGGCGCGCTCACGCTGGGCTGGCAGTCGATCGACGATCTCGCCCCGCTCCTGGGGCCCGCTGCGAACGCCTTCCCCTGGCTGCTCATCCCGCTCTCCTGGGTGGGCATCTCCCTGATCGCGGGCTGGATCCCGTTGTTGTTTCCCAGCGGCAGGCTGCCGTCAGCGCGGTGGCGGGCGCCCACCCTCGTGATCGCCGGTGGGGGCATGGCCGCCGTCATCGCGGGCGCCCTGCGACCCGGGCGTGCCGAAATGGGCATCGAGGTGGACAACCCGCTCGGCCTGCGTGCCTGGCCGGCCTGGCTCGCGCCCCTCGCGGATTCCGTGTTTGCCTGGTTCGTCGCCTTCGTCGTCCTCGCGCTCGTCGCGCTCGTCGTGCGATATCGCGCCGGCGACCCGGTCGAGCGGGTACAGATCCGATGGCTGCTGGCGGCCATCGGCCTGGTGGCGGCCGCGTTCCTCGCCAACATGATCGAGGGCGCCGTCCGGCAGGACGACGGGTACTACGTGAGCTCCATCGCCATCCAATTGGGCTTACTGATGGTGCCCGTTGCCGTCGCCATCGCCGTCCTTCGCTACCGGCTGTTCGAGATCGACCGGATCATCAGCCGCACGGTCGGCTGGGCGCTCGTCACGGCGGTGCTCGTCGTGCTGTTCGGAACGGGAGTCGTCGCGCTCCAGGCACTGCTCGCCGGTGTCACCCAGGGCGACACGCTCCCGGTGGCGGTCTCGACCCTCGTGGTCCTCGCGCTCTTCCAGCCCCTTCGACGGCGGATCCAGGACCTCGTGGACCGGAGTTTCGACAGGGAACGCTACGACGCACGACGAACGGTGGACTCGTTCGCCGCGACCGTACGAAACGAGGTGGACCTTGCCGTCCTCCACGACGCGCTGTTCACCACCGTCCGGGAGGCTGTCCGCCCGTCGGCGTGTGGTCTCTGGGTGCGCCCGGGCACGCGATCGCCTCGGTGAGGCGGGACGTCGCTACGGTGGAGCAGGACTCGGACGGCATCGCCCCGTCTCACGGAGCACCCTCGTCTCAGATCCGCTCATACACACCGAGTGCGGGGAGGATTTGCCCTTCTTGGCTGTTGCGCCCGACATTCGCGCCCATCTGCGGACCGTTCGGTCCGTTCAGGAGGCCCGGGTCGAGCGCTGGATGCGAGGCTGACTTGTCGGCCTCCGGATCGGGGCGATCAAGCTCCGCCTCGAGTTCCTCCCCGGTGATCCAGGCGATCTCGCGAAAGCCCGACTGGGCGATCAGTGCGCGGGTCTCCGCAGGTGTCAGGAGGAAATTGAGGGACGGGTCGGACGCCCACGGAACCGGGAAGTGGATCGGCTGGTTTGGCCCGGCAAGTACGTCGAAGAACGCCAACCGGCCGCCGACTCGGGCGACCCGAGCCATCTCGCGGTAGAGGCCGTCCTTGTCGGCGATGTTCATCGATGCGTGCTGGGTCCACAAGACGTCGAAGCTGCCGTCAGGAAAGGGCATCGCCAGGGCGTTCCCGCACACGAACGAGACCTGATCCTCGAGGTTCGTCCACGCAGACAGCGTCTCGCCCACAGCGCAGTACTCAGCGGTCAGGTCCAACACCGTGACGCGGCAGCCATGTCGATGCGCAAGCTGGCGGGCCGGCCCGCCGATGCCACCTCCGACATCGAGCACGTTGTCAGCGGCGCTGATCGCCGCCGCGCGCGCCAGAGCGAGGGTGCCGGCCAGTCGGTGCCAATGGTAGTTGTCGACCGGTGCCAGTTCATCGACGGTCACCCGCGTTGGGTCGATCCCCTTCCGGCGGACCTCCTCCTCGATGGTCTCCATCAGCCCGGACCATCCGTAGTGGCTGTTGACCTGTTCGTCGATCTCGTTCATCGAACCTCCCCATTGCATCCTCACCGTCAACTCGGACCGAGTCAACCGGGCGCCCCGATCGAGTGGCTCGTGAGCCGATCGGTATCGATGTCCCCATCCTCTGCGTTCATCGTCGGCATCGGGCAACGCGGCCGACATCCGCGGCCAGCAAGGCGCCCGGTGACGGGCACCTATCCACGACCCTCGTGACCTTCACGCGAGAGGGGTCGTCCGTACACTCCACTCCATGTCCGGCGCACTCCTGGGGCGAACCGAAGAACGGACGCGCATCGACGCGCTGCTCCACCACGCCACGACCGGGCCGGCCGCGCTCGTCCTGACTGGTGAGCCCGGCATCGGCAAGACCGCCATCTGGGCGCAGGCCGTCGCCGATGCCGGGTCACGTCGTGACCTGACCGTCCTCGTCGCCCGGGCCGTCGAGGCCGAGGCCGCCATGGCGGACGTCGTGCTGGCCGACCTGCTCGGCCCCGTGGTCGAGTGCAGCCTGCCGGATCTGCCCAGCCAGCAGGCGGACGCGTTGGCCGCGGCCCTGTTACTGGATCGACACGGGGGCCCCGCCGATCCCCGGGTGGTCGGCATGGCGACCCTGACCGTTCTGCGCGACCTCGCGCGGGTCCGCCCGATCCTCGTCGCCATCGACGACCTCCAGTGGGTCGACGCGGCATCCGGCGATGCCCTTGGGTTCGCGCTGCGACGCGCCTGGCAAGCGGGTGTGCCGATCGGGCTGCTGGCGACGATGCGTGCCATGTCAGGCAGCGAGCTCCCGTCATGGATCGCCCGGTCGGTCGAGCCGGAGGACCTGCTGGAGGTCGGTCCGGTCAGCCTGGGCCTCCTCCACCGACTCATCCAGGAACGGACGGGCATCACCCTCGACCGGCCGCAGTTGATCAGGCTGGAGCAGGCATCCGTGGGCAATCCGCTGTTGGCGCTCGAGATGGCCCGCGCGCTGTCCCGTCTGGACCGCTGGCCGATGCCGGGTGAGCCCTTGCCGGTCCCGACCGACATCAGACGACTCGTCGGGGAGCGGCTGGATGGCCATAGCGCGGACGACCGGCAGGTGCTGTTCACGGTTGCCGCCGCGACGGAACCGACCGTTGCGGACCTGGCCGCGGTGCTGGGACGGCCGCCCGAGGATGTCCGGCGCGTGCTCGACCGCGCTGTCGGGCTCGCGCTCCTGGAGCCGCCTGCGGCCGACGGGCGATGGCGATTCGCCCATCCCCTGTTCGCCGCCGCGGCCCTGACCACGATCCCGGCCGATGAGCGGACGGTCATCCACGCGGCGCTGGCCATCCGGGCGTCGAACCCCGAGGAGCGTGGCCGGCACGCGGCTCTGGCGTCCTACGGTCGCGACGCGCACACGGCCGACGTCATCGAGGCTGCCGCCATCGCCGCCCGCCATCGTGGCGCGACTCGGCTGGCCGCCGACTGGGCAGAGGCGGCCGCCGCCCGCACCCCGGCCGATGCCACCCTGCCCCTCGGGCGCCGTCGGACCTTGGCTGCCCGTTGGTTCGGGGAGTCGGGCGACTTCGAGCGAGCGCGCCAGCTCCTGGACGCTGCCATCGCCGAGCTGCCGCCCGGCGATGATCGCGCCGTGGCGCGCGAGCTGGCCGCCCAGATGGCCGGCTGGATCGACGGGCCATCGGCGGTCATCCGGCTGGCATCGGCGGCGCTCGACGACGCGGTCGACCCGGAGATCAAGGCCCGCATCCTGCTGCGCTTGGCCAACGAGGCAGACCACATCGGCAGCCGACCGGCGCTCGCCCACGCGGACGCCGCGATCGCCCTCTTGCGTGCGGCGCCGACCGACGGCGCGGTCCGCGACCCCGACCTGCTTGCCTGCGCCCTGCTGCAGGCCGCCTCGATCCGCTATCAGGCGGGGCTCGGCGACGATGCGGCCGCCGTCGAGCAGGCCACGGCGCTGTTAGGCGAGGTGCCGCGGCGCACGGCCGACGGCGATGAACGCGCCGAGAGCCTGCGAGCCCATCAGCTGCGCTGGATCTGGGCCGCCGACCACGACCAGCTGCCCGCCGCGCTGGACGGCGCCCGGGCTGAACTCAGTCGCAGCCTGGAGCGCGGTCTCGACCGCGCGGTCGCTATCAACGAATCGGAGGTGGCGATCCTGGAGCTGTGGCTCGGAGAGTTGGCCGGGGCCACGATCCATGCCGAGGCGGCGCTGGACGCCGCGGCCCTCGCCGAGCACCCGCAGGCCCGCAGTGCGGCCCTCTCCGCCGTCGCCGGTGTGGCCCTCATCCGCGGCGATCTCGACCAGGCCGATCAGGCGGCCCGTGACGGCATGACCGGCTTTCCCGAGCCCGGGTTCCTGCTCGACCGGCACCGGGCGATCCTGGGTGGCGTGGCCCTGGTCCGCGGCGAAGCCGCGACCGCGACCACGATCCTCGGGACACTGTTCGATGAGCAGGTAGCACTGACCGGTCGTGAGTCGCTCCAGGGGCGCTACGCCGGCGACCTCATCGAGGCGGCTGTCGCCGCCGGCGACCTGGCGCGGGCGGACGCCGTGACCGCTGCCCTGGCCAGCGATGAGCGCACGACCCCACGACCGTGGTCGCGGGTGATGGCTGCCCGCGGCACGGCGCTGGTCCTTGGCGCGCGGGGCGACCTCGACGGCGCGGATGCCGCGGCCCGTCGCGCCATCGAGGCGGCCGAGGATCTGCCCATGCCGGTCGAGCGCGCCCGCACCGCCCTCATCGCCGGCCGGATCGCGCGCCGACGCAAGGATCGAGCGCGCGCCCGAACCCTTCTCGAGGAAGCCGTCGAGGGCTTCGCCGCGATCGGAGCGGAGGCCTGGCGGTCGATCGCGGCAGCGGAGGCGTCGCGACTGGGACGCCGCTCGGGCGCGACGGACGACTTGACCGAGACCGAGCGGCAGGTCGCACGGCTGGCCGCCGGCGGCATGACCAATCGCGAAGTGGGTGAGGTGGCCTTCCTCACGCCCAAGAGTGTCGAAGGGGTGTTGGCCCGGGTCTACGGGAAGCTCGGGATCCGATCACGGGCGGAACTTGGCGCGTGGCTCGCCAACCAGCCGCCGCCGACAGAGCGTCGTGAGACCGGGAATCCCCCGTTTCCGCCGACAGGGACCGTGGCCTAGCGTCGGACGCATCGATCCGCTCCCAGACCGGAGGCTTCCGATGCGTCCCCTCGCCGTCCCCCGCGCCCTCATCCTGGCCGTACCCGTCCTCGTGGCTGCCTGCGGCGGCGGGGCCGCGACCAGCTCGACCCCGGCCGCCTCCCAAGCCGGGCCGTCGGCATCGCCCAGCGCGTCCGCCACGACGGAGCTCGTCGCCGACCTCGATGTCGGCGGCCGGACGCTGCACCTCGTCTGCGTCGGGCCGACGGACACGGGCGAGCCGACCGTCCTCCTCGAGGCGGGGCTCGGTGCACCATACGGGGCGTGGAGCGACATCCTCGTGTCGATGCGCGACGCCCACCGCGTGTGCGCCTATGACCGTGCCGGTCTGGGCATGAGCGAACCGGCGCCGACCGTGTCGCGCACAGCCGCCGACGCGGCCGCCGACCTGCGGGCGTTGCTCGACGCAGCGGCGCTCGAGGGCCCGTTCGTGATCGGGGCGCACTCGTTCGGGGCGCAGACGATGACCGTCTTCGCGCAGACCGAGGCGGACGACCTGGCCGGCTTCGTGTTCGTCGACCCTCGCGGTCCGCGGGTCAGCGGCAGCTGGCTGGACGCACTGCCGGCGCAGGCCGCCGATGAAGCCGCCGCGATCGCAGCGAACCGCGACGAGCTGACGACGTTCGAGGCGGACCCCTCGCTCAACGACGAACACTTCGACCTGGCGGCAACGGCCGCGGAGGCGGTGGCCGCCCTTGACGCCGAGGGACCGCTGTTCGGCGACCGGCCGGTCGTCGTCCTGAGTGCCGCCGACACGAATGGCGCGTGGGCGGACCTGCCGCCCGACCTGGCCGCCACCTTCGATTCGATCTGGCTGGCGGGCCAGCAGGAGCTTGCCGACGAATCCACGGCTGGCACATTCACCGTCGTGCCCGACAGCGGACACGAGATCCAGGCTGAGCAGCCCGCGGCGGTGGTCGAGGCACTGGAGTCGGTCCTCGCCGCGGCCGCCGCCCGGTAACGCACTGTGGCCACCTTCCTGGCGGAGCGCTATTGGCCGGGCGTGACCCCGGCGGCGGTGGGCCTCGAGACCGCCCGCCTGCGTGAGACCGGGGCGCGTGTCCTCGAGACGATCGTCGCCGATGGGGATGAGGTCTGCTTCTGGTACATCGAGGCAGGCTCGCCCGCCGACGTGCGCGCGGCCTTCGCCGCCGCCGGCGTGACGGTCGACCGGATCGCGCCGGCGCGGCGGGTGGCCGGAGTGGAGTGACGACGCGACCGCGGTGATGCCTTCGCGGCGCGTGCCATCCTGTATCGCGTGACCGATCCCGGCGCTACCGACGAGACGCGCATCGATCGCTGGCTGTGCGCAGTGCGCCTCGTGAAGACCCGCCCGCTAGCGACCCGGCTGTGCGAGGGCGGCCACGTCCAGGTGAACGGATCGACGGCGAAGCCGTCGACGAAGGTTCGCGCAGGCGATCGGGTGGAGGCGTTCATCGCGGATCGCGAGCGTGTCGTCGAGGTCGTCCGGCCGATCGAGTCGCGTGTCGGAGCACCCGTCGCCGCGACCTGCTACGTGGACCACAGTCCGCCGGTGGTGCGGCCGACCGGTCCGCAGGTCTCGCCGGTACGCGGGGAGGGACGGCCCAGCAAACGTCTCCGGCGCGAGCTCGAGCGTCTGCGCCGGACCTGAGCCGGATCTCTTTGCACGGTCGGACAGAGCCGACGGGACCGGGACGAGCCCGGACCCTTCGGTTCTGTGCGGTTGCTGCTTGCCGATGCCGCTAGAGGCAGGTGTTCACGCTCTGGAGCACGACAGCCTCGTAGTCGACCAGGCGGGCGACGAGTCGATAGGTGCACGGCTCGTCGTCGAGCGATGAACGCGTGTGGATGATCGTGTTGATGACGACGGTGCCATCGGCCTGGAAGAAGCCGCGGCCGACCTGGGTGCTCATCGCGCTGCCGACCTCGACCCCGTTCTCGAACCGGGTCGTCCGGACGATCGTGTGGAGCGTGTACGAGCTGCCCGCGGTGGTGTCGACGTAGTGGATCGACCCATCGATGTCGTAACAGGACGTCGTGGGGCCGGGCGGATAACAGAAGCTCGAGTCGAGCGAGGCGGACGAGGCCGAGCCAGCGGCCAACACCGAGGATGCGCCAGCCAGGGCGAGCGCAGCAGCGGCGACCACCAGGGCAAACGTGTGAAACAGACGACGCATGAGGGACTCCTTGAGGATCAGTGGGTTCGTGCCGGTGCACGAAGAGCTCACCGGTCCTTGGGAGGTTCCTCGCTCTCGTCCCTCGGCACGAGCGACGAACGGCGACAGCGGAAGAGGTGTCGCGATGGTCGTCGTCGGTCGGATGTCCATTGACACCGGCGCCGGACCGGGACCCGACCGGGGTACGCCGGCTAGGTCGGGGACGCCCCCTCGAGGCGTGCGACCGCAGCGAGCAGCTCCGTGGCGATGACGTCGATGTCGCGGGTGCCATCGAGGCGGATGAGCGGCAGACCCGCGCCATCCCAGGCCTCGATGACCGGCGCGACGCGCGTCTCGTAGTCCTGGACGCGGCGGTCGAAGATCGCCGCGTCCCCGTCATCCGTGCGTCGTTGGAG
>CAVZON010000003.1:0-609404 GCA_963776925.1 uncultured Chloroflexia bacterium
GCGATTCGGCCTGAGGGAAGTGGGCAAGAGGCCCTCGTCGAGTTGCGTTTCCGGCATGAATGAAGGGGGCCGGTGGCGGGGTCGACGGTCCGATCGCTCGGCGCAGGAGTCCCCCCCTCCGGCGTCGGCGTTGGGCCGCGCGGACGTCGTCGGGCGGCTCGGATTCTTAGAGCTGTCAACCCCGGTCACCCGCCCAGCGACCCCGGGTGACCGGCGCTTGCATCTGCGGCAGCGACCTCTGGCCATACGGGCCCTGGGGCCGGCGGAGACCGGGAGGCCGATGGGCGATGATGCAATCGGGCATGAATGTCCGGGTTAGTCAGCGCTTCAGCGAGCGTCAGCGGCGCTCAGTGGACGAAAGGCGCAACGGGCCCACGCCGTTTTTCCGGTCTGCATCCGGGTATCCAAGTGGCTGGAGAGAGAGCTACCCAAAGCCAGGAGTGCATATGGCGTCACAAGAATCGAAGCGTCGCGCGGGTCGGAAGGACTCGGGAAACGCGGGATCGCGAGAATCCGACAGCAAGCGCCGGGCGCCGAAGAAATCGAGCAGGGATCGGGAAGCAGCGGCGGCTCTGAAAAGAGCCGCAAGAGCAAGCGAAGTCGCCTCCGAATCAAACCGACCAGGACACCGTTCCGGAGCGCGAGTACCAGGACTACACGCTTCTCCATCCGGGGTCGATTAGCGACACGGACGAGCCTGACGTCCTGATCGACATCCCGACCGTCAATGTCGACGAGATCCGCTTCGAGCTCGAGAATCTCGAAGCTCGGATCTCCGTGCACGCTGAGGTGCTCGACCTGGTCAAGCTGAGCGTTGGCGTTCACGCCGAGCTCGGAAAGGTCGAGCTCGACATCAAAGGGGTCGAGGCCCAGGCGTTGTTTCGAGCGCGGCTCGATCACGTCACGGCAATCATCGACCGCGTGCTGACCACGCTCGACCGCAATCCGAAGCTGCTGGAGAGCATCGGTAAGTCGATCGAGAAGGTGGGGGCTGGTGCGGGCAAGGGAGTTGGCCAGATCGGAGCCGGCGCCGGCGATGCCGTCGAGGATGTCGGCCAGGGCGCCGGCAGCGCCGTCGACCAAGTGGGCCAGGGTGCCGGCAGCGCCGTGACCAAGTGGGCCAGGGTGCCGGCGGCGCCGTCGACCAAGTGGGCCAGGGTGCCGGCGGCGCCGTCGACCAAGTGGGCCAGGGCGCTGGAGACGCGGCGGGGAGCTCGGCCAAGGCGAGGTCAGGCGGCCGGCGGTTTGGGACAGGCCGGCGGCAACGGAGGCGGGGCGGGGGCAAGCTGGCGAAGGCTCGCGAGCTTTTCACGATGGGTGACGGCAAATCGTGAGTGCCGACCCCGATAAGCCCTCGCGAGAGGACGGAAATGGCGAGGGCAGCGGCGAAGAGCTTCCCCAGCGCTGAGATCGCGGACGTGGATGTGACGACCCGGGTGCGAGCGAAGGAGCTTCGGTTCAAGATCGTCCCCAGGTGAAAGTCACCTTCCACGGGCGAACCCAATGTTAGGTCGAGATCACGTACGGAACGGGACAACCTTCCCGACCAGGTCGAACCCGACATGACCTATCGCGAAGCCGAGGCTCGTTGGGAGGCTGCAGCGAAGATCCGGCACCCAACGGACCCGCTTTCGCACGACTAGCGGCGCTGAAACGCCCCCCACGCTCGCGGGGGCGCTCTCAACGCCACGCGAGCGCGATTGACTGCTTTAGGAGCCGGAGCCCTCCCGCTTCCCTAAGCGACGACACAACGGCGTTGGCCCCCGCGAATTCCGGCTAGCCCGGCCGCGACGGCAAGCGTGGGCTTGCCCGCCTTCTTGATCGGATCCGAGGTCGTAGACGCTGTCGCGACCGCCGCTTCGGCGGCGTGCCGCGCCGAGTCCGAAAAACGCTCAACCTTGCTCTTCCTACTGGGCAACTTCACCTGCATCTTTCGCCTTCCTTCCTGATTTCTTCCCAATCCGGCGCTATGCCGCGCCTCTATGAAGCCTGCTTGATCGACTTGACGAGCTGACTCGCTCATCTTCGAGCGGCCCGGCAGGTCGAGCGCGGCAGCGATGTTGAGCAGTTCGTCTTTGTTTTCGAATGAGAGATCTCCGTTCGTCTTGCGGTTCTTCAGTTGACGCGCTACCTGCTTGGCCGTCCCCTGGGATTGCTGGCTGATCCGGCCGGCGGCTTCGGCCTGTCGCTCGGCACTCCGCGCCTGCCTGTGCTTCGAAGCCAGCTCCTCGGCGTGTCTCTGAGCCTCCTCGGCAGCCTCGCGGGCTGCGTCCTGAGCCTCATCGGCGAGCCGCCGCGCCTCGGCGAGGTTCGCCGCCGCTTCCTCCATGGTCTCCTCGGCGCTGGCCTTTGCCGCATCAGCATCCTCCTGTGCCGAGCGCGCCTCGGCCTCCGCCCGCTCGCGCACCTCCTGAACTTGCTCCTCTCCCTTTTCCTGCGCATCCTGGCGGGCGCTCTCGACCATCTCCTGTGCCTTGCGCTGAGCCTCGCCCTCACGTTCGGCCACCATCTGCTTGGCCTCAGCCTGGGCTCGTTTGATCTCCTCCCTGGCTTGCTCGCTGACCTGGCGGGCATGCTCGTTCCGCTGCTGGGCCTCCTCGGCGCGTTCGAGCGCCTCGCTCTCCTTCTCCTGAGCGCGCTCAGCGGCCTTGCGGGCGCGAGCCATCCGGGTTTCGACGGCCTCGCTCCGCTTTTCCTCGTCGCTGGATCCGGCGGTCTTGACGGGATGGGCTGCCTTCGAAAGCAGCCAGGTGGCGTTCGTCGGGAGCTCCTTCAGATCTTTCGCCTGCTCCGACAACCAATGAGCTGGGTGGATACTTGTCGTCGCGATACGGTGCTCTCCTGGGTTCCCGTACAAGTCTTCGCGTGTT
This sequence comes from uncultured Chloroflexia bacterium, assembly GCA_963776925.1. Lineage (GTDB taxonomy): Bacteria > Chloroflexota > Limnocylindria > Limnocylindrales > CSP1-4 > SPCO01. The sequence goes on from CAVZON010000003.1 coordinate 2,871, forward strand.
GCTTCTCGAGCTGGTCGGCCCGGGCGAGGTACGTGGCGGTCACGCCGAAGCGGGCCGAGGCGACCTGCTTGATCCGGGCGTCGCGCCGGCGGCCATCGGCGTCCGGGACGTACCACGCCGGGTCCTCGCCGCCTTCGCCGGTGTTGGCCGAGCCTCCGGCCCGCTGGATGCCGATGGTCAGGGCCTGGTGGGCTTCCGGGGAGAGCGCACCGACGCTCATCGCCGAGACGACGAACCGCCGGGCGAGCGCCCGCGCGTCCTCGACCGCATCCAGCTCGAGGCCATCACGCAGCCGCCGGACGTGGAGCTCGTCGCGGGGCACCGACGGGGCATCGAGCGGTCGGGCCAGCGCCGCGCGATAGCGGGTCAGGGCCGCGTCGATGCCGGCCTCGGCGCTCGCGTCGTCGCCCGGCAGCGAGCCGGACAGGACCTGGATCTCCTTGGCGATCGCCGGCGAGAACAGGTGGGCCTCGCCGTCGGCCCGGAATCGGGCGAACCCGGGGTCGGGCAGCCGCGGCTCGCGGCCGGCGGGCGTGGGTGGCAGGGCGAGCGCGGCCTCGCGCCGACGGAGCTGCCGATCGGCCAGGTCCGCCAGGGTCGTCCGACCGGGCCATGCCGCGACCATCGGGAAGCAGCGCTCGATGACGTCCGGGGCGAGGTCGATGGTGTCGACCAGCGACCCGCCGATGTAGCTGGCGACCGCGCTGATGCCCATCCGGGCGAGGGTCTTGCGCAACCCGGCCTCGAAGGCGGCGACGAGGTTGGCGATCGCGTCGCCGGGCGTGAGCGTCTCGGCACCGCGGGTCCCGGCGAGCTCGGCAGCCAGGGCGACGGCGAGGCGGGGATGGACGGCGGTCGCACCGACCGCGAGGACCATCGCCATCGAATGGACGTCGAGCACGTCGGCCGCATCGACGACGAGGTCGGTCCGGCCACGCAGGCCGGCCCCGGTCAGCGCGGTGTGGACGGCGCCGGCAGCGAGGATCGAGGGCACCGGCAGGCGCTGCAGCGACAGCCGGGCATCGCTCACGACGAGGATCTCGACGCCCGACTCGGCCGCACGGACCGCGTCGGCGCCGAGGCGATCCAGGGCGCCCTCCAGGCCGGCGGCGCCCGCATCGGCCGGCCACGTCGCATCCAGCACGCGGGTCCGCCGGCCGGACGTGCGGAGGACCCCCCGCAGCCCGCCGAGGTCGGCCACGATCGGGCGCTCGAGCCGGAGCGTCCGCGGCCCACGCGGCGGGCCGCCGAGCAGCGCCGGCCGTCGCCCGAGCTCGACCCGGAGGTCCATGACGATCCGTTCGCGCTCCGGGTCGATGGCCGGGTTGGTCACCTGGGCGAACGCCTGGCGGAGGTGGTCGGCGACCGGCCGGTCGAGGCGGCCACGGCCGGGGGTCGGCGTGTCGTCACCCATGCTCCACAGCGGCTCGTGGGCCTCGAGGGCCATCGTCTTGATGTCGAGGCGGGCACGCTCCGCGTCGAGCCCGACGAGGTAGCGGGCGACGTGGTCGAGCCCGGACTCGGTCTCGACGGTCGTCGCCGCCGTGGCCGGGTCGTCCTCGTGGAGCGGGCGCGAGCGCGTCGTGGATCGGCAGCTGGCGAAGGGCCCAGGCCTTGGCGTCGGTGTCCTCGAGGATGGCTCGTCGGCCGGGCTCCACGAGGAGCATCTCGCCCGGGCCGAGCCGGCCGCGACGGACGGTGTCCGCGGCAGGCAGCGGGACCGCGCCGGCCTCGGACGCGACGACGACGAGCCGATCGCGGCTGACGGCGAAGGACGCGGGCCGCAGGCCGTTCCGGTCGATGAGCGCGCCGACCCGCTTGCCATCGGCAAAGACGATGGCCGCCGGGCCGTCCCACGGCGCGAGCATGCCCGCGGTGCGCCGACGCAGGGTCGCCACGTGCGGATGGGGAGATCGCCGAAGTGCCAGGGCCTCCGGGATGGCCGCGAGCAACGCCGGAGCAAGGGCCCAGCCGGTCGCGGTCAGGAGCTCCAGGCCCTCGTCGAGTGAGAGCGAGTCGGAGCCGTCCGGCGAGAGCAGCGGACCGGCGGCCGTCAGCTCGGCGGCGATGGGTCGTGCGCCGATGTCGCGGGTCCGTCCGCGCACCTGCTCGCGATTGCCGCGGACCGTGTTGATCTCGCCGTTGTGGGCGATCGAGCGGAAGGGCTGGGCCAGCGCCCAGGTCGGCGTCGTGTTCGTGGCGTAGCGCTGGTGGAAGAGGGCGTAGCCCACCGGCAGCGACGCGAGGAGGTCGGGGTACAGGTCGGCCAGGCGCCCGCCGGCGACCAGACCCTTGTACACGATGGTCCGAGCCGAGCACGACGGCACGGACAGGCCCCGCATCGCCGAGCCAGCGGCGCGGGCGCCCGACTCGAGACGACGCCGGGCGACGACGAGCCGGCGCTCGAAGGCATCGTCGGCGAGCGGCCGCGGGTCGTCGGCCGAGCGCGGCGGCCGGGCGATGACGGCCTGGGCGACCACGGGACACGAGGCAGCCGCGGCCGCGCCGAGGGCGGACGGATCGAGCGGGACGTCACGCCAGGCCACGACCGGCAGCCCGGCGGCAGCGAAGGTGCGGGCGACGAGCGTCCGAGCGGCGCGCTCGGCGGTCGCGTCGGGCGGCAGGAACAGCATCGCCACGGCCGGCCGGGTCGCCGCGAGCTCCGAGCCCGCCACGAGCTCGAGCACGGACCGTTCGAGCGGGAGCGAGATCCCGGCCCCGTCGCTCGATGCACCGTCGGCACCGAACGCCCCGCGATGTCCGAGGGAGGCCAGGCCCGCCAGGGCCAGTGGCAGGACCCGGCCGCGCGAGCGTCCGCCTGCGTCCGCGACGAACCCGATGCCGCAGGCATCGTGCTCATAGCGCGGGTCGTAGAGCGGGGCCCGGGGATCGCGGCGATCGGCGTCCATTGGGGGTCTCCGGAGGTGACGACGCGGCCGCTGTCGGGGGGACGACAGCGGCCGCTGGTGGGCGTTGGCGGTGGGGCGTCGGCGGCGGTCGGGACCCGGGAGGAGCCGGTCCCGACCAGCCGCTACGCCCTGCCGTCAGGACTGATAGGCGGCTTCGCCGTGGACCGACAGGTCCAGACCCATCTCCTCCGCTTCCGGCTTGACCCGGAGTCCGAGGAGGAGGCCGACGACCTTGACGATGATGAACGTGCCGATGACGGCGTAGCCGATGGTGGCCACGACGGCGATCAGCTGGTTGACCAGCTGCTGGGGGTTGCCCTGCAGCAGGCCGGAGTAGGCGGCCTGGATGGTGGACGAGGCGAAGATGCCCGTGGCGATCGCCCCGAACATGCCGCCCACGCCGTGGACCGCGAAGACGTCGAGCGCGTCATCGACCTTGAGGCGCGAGCGCAGCAGGGTCGCGCTGTAGCACAGGCCGCCGACGACGAGGCCGATGATCAGGGCGCTCCCGACGGTCACGTAGCCGGACGCCGGGGTGATCGCGACGAGGCCGGCGACGGCACCGCAGGCGGCACCGATGACGCTGACCTTGCCGGTCCGGAGATAGCTGGCGAGGACCCAGGTGATGGTCGCCGCGGCGGCGGCGACATTGGTGACGGTGAAGGCGTTGGCGGCGAGGCCGTTGGCCGCGACCGCGGAGCCGGCGTTGAAGCCGAACCAGCCGAACCACAGGAGGCCGGCGCCGAGGACGGTCATCGGGACGTCATGCGGCTCCATGCTCTCGCCGTTCGCGGCGCGGCGGCCGAGGAGCAGGGCGACGACCAGGGCCGAGACGCCCGAGCTGATGTGGACGACGGTGCCACCCGCGAAGTCGAGGGCGCCGAGCTTGAACAGCCAGCCGTCGACCGACCAGACCCAGTGGGCCAGCGGGGAGTAGATGAGGATCGACCACAGGATCGTGAACAGGACGAACGCGCCGAACCGCTTGCGCTCGGCGAAGGCGCCGGTGATGAGCGCCGGGGTGATGGCCGCGAACATCAACTGGAAGGCGGCGAACAACACGAACGGCACGGTCGTGGCATAGACCGTCGACGGCTCCATGCCGACGCCGTTGAACATCGCGAAGTCGAGGCCGCCGATGAGGCCCCACCCGTTGACGTCCGGCCCGAAGGCGAGGGTGAACCCGATGATCGACCCAGACGACGCTCACGAGGGCGAGCCCGAAGAAGCTGTGCATGACCGTCGAGAGCACGTTCTTGCGGCGCACGAGGCCGCCATAGAACAGCGCCAGACCGGGGAGCATGATCATCACGAGCGCTGTCGACATCAACAGCCAGGCGGTATCTCCACTGTCCATCCTGCGATCCTTCCTCCCGTGTGCGGACCCCCGACGAACCGAGTGGGACGTACCCAGACCGGCTTGATGGGAAGGCTAGGGAGCGGCCCGGTCGCGGTCGGCCCCGTGGCAGGACCGAGTTGGTGTCGCTTGGGTAGCGAGGAAACCCTCGAGGCCGTCTACGGTTGCAGGACGGGTCCGCTCAAGCGTGGATGGCGACGGCAACATTCGCTGCGGGAGCCGCGATCCCGGGCCGCCGATGACATCCGAGCTGGCACAGACGCGGTCGAATTCTGCCGCCATGGCACGGCGATCGACCCCTGACCGGCTCCACGCGGCGCGCGAGGCAGGCTTCCGGCGCTACCTGGAGGACGCGGTCGGCAGCGGGCAGGCGGAACGCCTCATCGCGCGCTGGCAGGACGAGGCCGAGCGCCAAGGCCTATCGCGCGACGAGCACTACTGGGATCGCGGGCATGCCTGGCTCAACGAGCACGGCCATCTCGACGGTCGAGGCTAGTTGAGGCCGGCCAACGCCTCGTTCGGCAGTCGCTCCTGCGGCGTCCCCATCGACCAGTCTCGCCCGCACATCAGGCAGTACGGGTTGAAGTCGTGCTGGTTCGCCATGAGGATCCGGAAGTCCTCGGCGTCCATCCCAGCCAGCAGCTGCATCAGGGCTTGCCGACGCCGCTCCAGTGCGGCGCGTCGGACGCGGGTCGGTGGGTCATACGTCATGGGACGAAAGTACCCCCTCGACCGGTCCACCTCAATGGCAGTTCGAGACTCGTGGTGCGTGCGAGCAGCGTGAGTGGGCGGACCCGGGTGACATCCGCGTGCCGCGGAGCGGCCACCGAAGCCGAGGCCTCGGATGCGCCATCATCGGGTGGGTCCGCACGCACAGCCGAGGAACGCATGACCGAACCGACGATCTACCGATCCGACAGCGCCCGACTCGAGATCGAGGCGCTGTACGACCGGGCGCGTGCACGCCTGCCGTTCGAGACAGTCGAGCGCCTCGTGCCGACCCGGTTCGGGGACGCGCACGTGCTCCAGGCTGGACCCGAGGAAGCTCCCCCGATCGTCGTCTTCCAGGGCGGCAACGTGGTGAACCCGCTGACGCTGGCGTGGTTCGCGGCGCTCACGGACCGGTATCGGATCCACGCGCCGGACACGATCGGCCAGCCGGGCAAGAGCGGCGGCGCGCGGGTGTCCGCGAACGATGCGAGTCTCGGCGAGTGGGCGGTGGATGTCATGGATGGGCTGGGCGTCGCCTCAGCGGCCGTCATCGGGATCTCGTACGGCGGCGGTGTGGTGCTTCGGCTGGCGGCGCTCGCTCCGGAGCGGATCGAACGTGCCGTCCTCGTCGTGCCCGCCGGGATCGCGGATGTGCCGATCGGTTCCATGCTCTCGCTGGCGGCTGGCTACCTCGGCTACCGCGCGGTCGCCCGGCGCTCGTTCGTCGAATCGACCGTGCGTCGCCTCTCTGGCGGCGACCCCGACCCGCTGTTCGTCGAGTCGACCGCACTCGCCTTCCGTGGCACGGCACTCGACACGGAGATGCCGCGCAACGCGACCCCCGACGAGCTGCGACGGCTGACGGCGCCGGTGGCGGTCATCGTTGGTGAGCGCGACCCACTCTTTCGGCCGGATCGAGTCCTGCCGCGAGCGAAGGCCCTGTTCACCAACCTCGTCGCGGCCGAGACGCTTCCGGGCTGTGCGCACATCCTCGGACCGGCATGCGCGGACGCGCTGGCCATACGGATCGGCGCCTTCCTCGACGACCCGGGCTGACCCAGCCGACGTTCACGCACGTTGCGGCTTCGGCGCGGTCCACCCGTCCTCGCCGTCAGGCGGGGCCGTATCGCGCCGTCGGTCGCCCGGTGACGAATGCCCAGTATCGGTCGCCGTACGACCAGTGCCACCACTCGGTGGGGTAGTTCACGAACCCGACTGCCCCAAGGCAGGCGGCGAGCCGTGCCCGATTCGCGCGGGCTGTCCGGAGACAGGCCGGGCGCGTCGAAGGCCGTGGCGCCATCGCTCGTCTCTGGCGCAGCATCGATCGGCGTGCCCATGTCCATCGCCCGACCGTCGGCGCCCAGCAGCGTCACGTCCACGGCCGCGCCGGACGGGTGGGCAGCGACCTCCGGCGGGGCGATGAACCGGCTCGCGAGCTGGTGGACGCGGTCCGCAGCCAAGCCCCGGTTCGCGAGCCACGAGCTCGCCGCGGTAGGTCTCGAACCAGGTGCGCTGGAGCTCCGGCGGCCGATACCCCTCGACGACGTGGAGCCGGATGCCGTCCGCGAGCAGCTCGGCGGCAGCGTGGAGCCGGCGCGCCAGATCCTGTCGAACGAGCGCGTGCGCCGTGCCGTGCACCTGGACCGGCGAGCCGACCGGGGCCACGGGACCCCGCCGGGCGACGCTGAGGCGTGGCCCATCGACGAGGCGCACGAGCGGCTCGCTCGACGGCACGACCGGGATGGCCGCGACCCGCCCGTCGGCGAGCAGGACCGGTCCGGCGCCGGTCATGCGGCTCGCGCCGAGCGCCTCGCCGCCAGCGCCGTGTCGACCAGGGTCCGGACCAGCGCCGGGAACGTGAGTCCGGCGGCGGCCCAGATCCGCGGGAACTGCGATCGCTCGGTGAAGCCCGGGAAGGTGTTGACCTCGTTGATCACGAGGCCCAGGTCGGGGTCCACGAACCCGTCGATCCGCGCGAGACCGGCGCACCCGAGGGCGTCGAATGCGCGGAGGGCCGTGTCCTCGAGCGTCGTCGCCAGTGCGGCGTCGACCGGGGCGGGCACCAGGAACCGGGTCGCACCGCCCGCGTACTTGGCCGTCGTCGTGAAGAACGGCTCGGCCGGGTCTGGCCGGATCTCGAGTGGCGGGCCCGCAGCGCGCCGACCGTCGGGCAACTCGAGGACCGCCACGTCGATCTCGCGGCCGCGAAGCGCGCGCTCCACGAGGACCGATCCCCCGAATCGCGCCGCCGCCTCGACCGCCGCAGGCAGGTCGGCCGCGTCGGTGACGCGCGTGACCCCGTAGCTGGATCCCGCCGCGACCGGCTTGACGAACAGCGGGAGCCCGAGGTCGCGCACGAGATCCCGTCCGGCCGCAGCGTCGAGCGGGGCGAGCACGGTCCGTCCGGGTGCGACCGCGAGCCCGGCATCGGCGAGCACGCGCTTCGTCCTGCCCTTGTCCATGCAGGTCGCGGAGGCCAGCACGCCGCTCCCGACGTACGGCACGCCGAGCGTCTCCAGGAACCCTTGCACACCGCCGTCCTCGCCCCACGGTCCATGGAGTGCGGGGATGGCCACATCGGCGCGACGGAGTGCCCCGACCGCCGCCGGGAGGCCGGCCCGGCCATCGGTCACCCAGGCGCCGCCTTCGGACACCGTGCAGCGCGTGACGATGGAGCCGCTCGACTCGAGCGCCGTGGCGATCGCGCGGCCACTCCCAAGCGAAACGGCGTGCTCGGGGCCCGGGCCGCCGCTGATGACCGCCACGCGGACGGGGTCGGTGCGGTGTGCGATCGCCATGTCCGCCACCGTAGGCCGGGGCCGGCGTCCTGCCATCGGAGCCTGGGCGGATTCGGGTCTCATCCCGTGGGCGGAACCTTCGCGACCCGCTCCACCCTCAGTCGGAGCCCACCACCCCGCATTCGTACGCGAGCACGACCAATGCGACCCGGTCGCGCATCCCGGTCTTGGCCAGGACGTTGCCGACGTGGGTCTTGACCGTCGCTTCGGATATGCCGAGCGTTTCGGCGATCTCGCCGTTCGTGAGGCCACGCGCGATCGCCAGCCACACCTCGCGCTCACGGTCCGTGAGCGTCTCGACGCCGGCCGTCGGGAGCTCCGCGGCCGTGCCCCGACGCACGTAGCGGGCGATGAGGCGCTGGGTCGTGCTCGGCGCGACGACCGCGTCGCCCGCATGGACCGTCCGGATCGCGCGCAACAGCTCTTCGGGGAGCGCGTCCTTCAGCAGGAACCCCGACGCGCCGGCCTGCAGCGCGGCGAATGCGTACTCGTCCAGGTCGAACGTCGTCAGCACGATGATCCTGGGGCCGCCGGGGTCGTCGGTCACGATCCGGCGGGTCGCCTCGACCCCGTCCAGTCGGGGCATCCGGACATCCATCAGCACGACGTCGGCCCGCGTTCGCCGGAGGGCGTCCACCGCCTCCAGACCGTCCGCGGCTTCGGCGACCACGTGCATGTCCGGCTGCGACTCGACGAGCATCGCGAACCCGGAGCGGACCAGTCGCTGGTCATCGACCAGCATCACGCGGATCGTCATGCGAGCGGCAGGTCGGCCGCGACCTCGAACCCGCCGCCGGCCCGTGGCCCGGCCGCGAGCCGCCCACCGAGCAGGCGGACCCGCTCGGTCATGCCCGTCAAGCCGAGGCCCGCCGACTCCTGCGGCGACTGGACCGGCTCCACGCCGCCCTCGTTCACGACCCGGACAGCGAGCCATCCGCGGTCCACGGCGACCGAGACCGCCGCCGGCACGCGCCCGGCATGGCGCAGGACGTTCGTGAGCGACTCCTGGACGACCCGGTACGCGGCCAGGCCGACCGCTGCCGGGACGCCGGGCAACGGGTCGGGAAGCGCGAGGTCCACCGGGAGGCCCGCCTCGCGGAATCCATCGACGAGTCGCGCGACGGCGGCAAGGTCCGGCTGCGGCGCCAGATCCGGCTCCTCGGCGCCGCGGAGCACGCCAAGGAGGCGCCGCATCTCCGTCAGCGACTCGCGGCCGGTCGTTGCGATGACCCCCAGGGCTTCGATCGGTGCCTCGGGATGCTCGTCCGCGGCATACCGTGCGCCGTCCGCCTGGACGATCATCACGGACAGCCCGTGGGCGACGACGTCGTGCAGCTCGCGCGCGATCCGATGGCGCTCCGCGAGGGCCTCGAGCTGCGCGTTCGCCGTTCGCTCGCGTTCGAGCTGGATCGCCCGCTCGCGCTCGAACTCCGACCGTTCGCGGGCCGCGCCGACCTGGTCACCGAACGACCAGACGAGCACGAGCAGTGCGAGGCTCGCCACGAACACGGCACCTTGCGTCGTCGCCAGGAGCGGCAGCGGGTTCGACAGGAGGTCCAGGCGGTCGAACAGGCCGGTCGCCCCGGCCCAGAACAGGACGTACGCCGCGACCAGGGCGAGGATCGCGACCCGGGCGAACGTGCGGCCGCCATACGCCGCGACCGAGAACAGGGAGGCCGGCAGCGCGATGTTCCAGAACGCCAGTGGCTCCCCGACGGCGAGCTGCACGAGCGTCGCCACGGCGATGATCGTGAACGATGCCCGTGGATACGTGCGCCGGATGGCGAGGCCCGCGGCGTAGATGATGACCAGGGCGAACGCGGTGTACGAGACCAGTTCCAGGTGGAGCGCCACCTGCAGCGGTCCGGTGCTCAGCTCTGGCGGGGTGGTCCACGGCAGGTAGAACAGCTTCGAGCGCAGGAACACGACGGAATAGCCGATGAAGATGCCCGCATAGGCGGCGGCGAGGAGCGCATCCACGACGGCCATCCGCCAGCGCGCGTGGTCGTCGGGCGAAGGGTCGGGAAGGCTGGCGGTCGGCTGCATGATCGAGCGGGAGTGTACGGCCTGCCCTCCCGGTGCCGACCCAAGTGGCGCAGCGACCGTGGCGACGGTTGCACGCGGATCGGCGAGCCGGGTGGGATTCGAACCCACGACCAAAGGATTAAAAGTCCCCTGCTCTGCCACTGAGCTACCGGCCCGCCGAGAAGCCTAGCGCCTCACGCCGGCGAGAGGCCCGCCATCGAGGCTCGGCGCTCAGGCCGGCGGCGGCACCTCGGTCGGCAGCGGTTCGCCGCGGACCCCGGCGAGGAGGTTCGCCGCCGCCATCGCGGCCATCTTCCCGCGGGTCGCCCGCGAGGCCGAGGCGATGTGCGGCACGATCAGGCAGTCGTCCCGTCCGACGAGCCGGTCGTCCATCGGGATCGGCTCGGGATCGGTCACGTCGAGGGCGGCGGCGAAGATCGTCCGCTCGTCGAGCGCGTCGGCGAGGGCGACCTGGTCGATGACCGGCCCTCGCGAGGTGTTGACGAGGACCGCGGTCGGCCGCATCCAGGCCAGCGTCTCGGCGTTGATGAGGTGCCGGGTCTGCGGCGACAGGTTGACATGGAGCGACACGAAGTCGGACCGCGGCAGCAGCTCCTCGAGCGGCAGGTAGGTCGCGCCGAGCGGCTCGGTGACCTCGGGCGGCAGCGGCGTGAGGTCGTGGTACAGGATCTCCATCCCGAAGCCGCGGGCTCGTCGCGCGACGGCCTGGCCGATCCGCCCGAAGCCGACGATGCCGATGGTCGCGCCGTGGACATCCGGTCCGAGCAGGAGCAGCGGCCCCCACGTCTTCCAGGCCCCGGCGCGCACGTAGCGGTCGCCCTCGGGCACGCGACGCGCGGCCGCCATCAGCAGCGCCCAGGCGAGATCGGCGGTCGTCTCGGTCAGCACGCCCGGGGTGTTGCCGACCGGGATGCCCCGGCGGGCACAGGCCGCGACGTCGATGTTGTCGAACCCGACCGCGTAGTTGCTGACGACCCGCAGCCCGGGGCCGGCCGCGTCGAGGAACTCGTCGTCGACGCGGTCGGTCAGCAGGGTCAGGACGCCGTCGACCCCGGCGACGCGACGCAGGAGCTCGTCCCGTGGTGGCGGCAGGTCGTCCTCCCACAGGTCGAGGTCGCACGCCCCGCGGACCGCCTCGAGCCCCTCGTCGGGGATGCGCCGCGCGACGAAGACCCGCGGCCGGCCGCCTGGCTCAGCCACGACCGAGGCCGTCGACCCAGGCCCGGATGCGCGCCAGCGCCTCGGTCAGCTGCTCGCGCGAGTTCGCGTACGAGATGCGGATGTGCTCGGTGCCGACGCCGCCGAACGCCGTCCCCGGCACGGTGCAGACGCCTGCCTCGTACAGCAATCGATCGGCGACCTCAGCGCCCGACAACCCGGTCCCGGCCACCGACGGGAAGGCGTAGAACGCGCCCGTCGGCATCGCGCAGCGGAAGCCCGGGATGTCGTCGAGGCCGGCCACGATGAGCCGTCGCCGGGCATCGAACTCGACGACCATCGCCTCGACGTCGTCCTGCGGCCCGGTGAGCGCCTCGACCGCCCCGATCTGCACGAACGTCGGCGCGCACGAGATGGTGTTGATGACGAGCTGCCCGTAGGTCTGGACGAGCGCCGGTGGCACGACCGCATAGCCCAGGCGCCAGCCGGTCATCGCGAACGTCTTGGAGAACCCGTCGAGGATGATCGTGCGCTCGGCCATGTCCGGGCAGCGAGGCGATCGACACGTGTTCCGCGCCGTCGTACAGGATCCGGCCATAGATCTCGTCCGCGACGACCCACAGGTCGTGCTCGATGGCGAGGGCCGCGATGCGCTCGATGTCGGCGCGCGGCAACACGCCACCGGTCGGGTTGGCCGGCGAGTTGAGGAACAGCACCCGCGTCCGCGGCGTGATGAGGCCGGCCAGCTCGTCGACGTCGAGCCGGAAGTCGTTGGCCATCAGGATCGGGATCGGCACCGGGGTCGCCCCGACGAAGCGGGTCAGCGACTCGTAGATCGGATACCCGGGATCGGGCACGAGGACCTCGTCGCCCGGGTCGACCAGCCCGAGGATGGCGTACAGCATCACGCCCTTGCCGCCGACCGTGATGAACACCTGGGACGGATCCGCGGCCACGCCCTTGCGGGCGGTGACGTCCGCGGCGACCGCCTCGCGCAGGGCCGGGATGCCGGGGAACGGCGCGTAGTGGGTCGCGCCCTCGTCGAGGGCGCGCTTGGCGGCCTCGCGCACGTGGGCCGGCGTGTCGAAGTCGGGCTCGCCGATCTGGAGATGGACGATGGACCGGCCCTCGGCCTCGAGGGCACGGGCACGGGCGCTGATCTCGAACGCGCTCTCCGTCCCGAGGTTCGCCATCCTGGCGGCGAGCCGCCGCGTGTCGACGGTCATGTCAGTGCCTCCTGAGCTCCGGGACCATCGAGCGGATGGCGAAGGTGACGTTGGCGGGCCGTTCGGCCAGCCGTCGCATGTACCACGGATACCAGTGTTCGCCATAGGCGATGAGCGTCCCGACGCGATAGCCGGCCTTCGCCAGCCGATGCTGCTCGCCCGTCCGGATCCCGTACAGCATCTCGATCTCGAACCGGTCGCGCCCGATGCCGGCCGCCGCGACCTGCTCGGCGATCTGCTCGATGAGGGCGACGTCGTGGGTCCCCAGGCCGAGGCGGATCGGCCGGTCGCGACCGTCGAGGAGGAAGCGCACGGCGAGGCCGAGGTAGCTCGCATCGACCCGGCGCTTGTCGCGATAGGCGATCGCCGCCGGCTCGTCGTAGGCGCCCTTGACCAGCCGGATGGCCGGGTCGAGCGGTCGCAGGCGCTCGATGTCCGTGGCCGTCCGCTTGAGGTAGGCCTGCAGGCAGATGCCGGTCCGCGGCTGCGTCGCGCGGAGCCGCTCGTACAGCCGGATCGTCGCCTCGACGTAGGCGCTGCCCTCCATGTCGATCCACAGGTACGAGCCGGTCTCCGCGGCGTGCGCGGCGAGGCGCTCCAGGTGGGCGAGCGTCCGATCCTCGTCGTGGTCGAGCCCGAGCTGGGTCGGCTTGACCGAGATCTCGCCATCCAATCCCCGGGCCTTGATCTTGTCGAGGACCTCGAGGTAGTGCGCGGCGACCTCGTCGGCCGCATCCAGGCTCGCGAGGTTCTCGCCGAGCCGGGTGTACAGCGTGGCGATGCCGGCCGCCTGGAGCGGGGCTGCGGCGTCGAGCGCGGAGTCGAGCGTCTCACCGGGCATGAACCGGCGCACGGCCCGGCGCATGAACGGCAGACTGCGGCAGGTGCTCCTTGAGCCATGGATTGCGCGCGGCCCACAGGAAGATCCGGCGCATCAGGGCAGGCTCCGGATCATCCCGCCGTCGACCGGGACGATCGCGCCGGTCACGTACGACGCGGCCGGAGACAGCAGGAAGGCCCCCAGCCGCCCGACCTCGGCCGGATCGCCGTAGCGGCCGAGCGGGATCCGCCCGATCACCGCCGTGGCGATCGCCTCCGGGGTCGAGCCGGTGCGCTGCGGCCGCCGCCGCGTCGATCTGGGCGATGCGGTCCGTCGCGACCCGCCCGGGCGCGATCCCGTTGATGCGGACCGGGGCGATCTCCGCGGTCAGCGACTTGACCAGGCCGGCCAGGCCCGGGCGGAGCAGGTTGGACGTGGTCAACCCGGGGATGGGCTCGCGCGCCGACGACGACAGGATGATGAGGATGGCCGGACGGTCGCTCGCCCGAAGGTGTGGCAGCGCGGACCGGATGAGCCGCAGCGAGCTCCACAGGGTCCCGTCGATCGCCCGCTGCCAGGCGGCCTCGTCAAGCTCGTCGAAGGTCCCTGGTGGCGGTCCGCCGGAGTTGACGAGGAGCAGGTCGAGCCCGCCGAGCGCCTCGACCGCACCCGCCACGGCCCGAGCCGGCCCGTCCTCCGTCGACAGGTCCTCGGCGATGCCGACGGCACCGGCCAGCCGGCCGACCGCGGCATCCAGCCGCTCCGATGGGCGAGCGACGAGCCCGACCCGCGCGCCTTCCCCGGTCAGCGCGGCGGCGATGGCGCCACCAAGCCCGCCGGACCCACCGCCGACGAGGGCCCTCGCGCCAGCGAGTCCCAGGTCCATGCTGCTCCTCCCTTGTCGACCGGTCCCGATGGTAAACGAGCGACGCGTGGCAGGACCCCGTTGCCTGCAGCGCGCGACGCACGGGAGGCCGCGGTCGGCAGGTGCCACGCACCCGTTCGGCCGTCCTGGCGCGGCTGGGTCTAGAATCACTCGGTGGACCGGACGTTCGACATCGATCAGGCCAACGCCGCCCTCGAGGCGGTGGCGCCGCTCCTCGCCACGCTGGCGGACCAGCGCCTGGAGCTCATCCGCCTGCGCGACCGAACGCTGGCCTCGAGTCCCGCCGGCCCGGACGGATCCGGCGGCCTCGACGAGGAGGAAGCCCGGCGGCTCCGGCTGCGCATGCAAGGGGTCATCGACCAGATGGCCGCGGCGGTCGCCCAGATCGACACGCTCGGCATCACCCTGCGCGACATCGAGCGCGGGCTCATCGACTTCCCGTCCGAGGTCGACGACCGCCAGGTGTGGCTGTGCTGGCAGCTCGGCGAGACCCGGGTCGAGCACTGGCACGAGATCGACACGGGCTTCGAGGGCCGCCAGCCGCTCGCGACCCTGGGGCGATGACGCCGACGCCGGTCCCCGACCGGATCGTCCAGGCCGACGGTCGGGCCAAGGCCTACCGGCCCCTCCCGGTCGCCGATCGCAAGGCGGCGGTGCTCGCTGGCCTGCACGAGTACGAGGCCGGCGAGCCGTTCGAGGCACACGAAGCCTGGGAGCCCGCCTGGATGGGCACCGACGACATCGCCGAGCGCGCCCTCCTGCAGGGCCTCATCAAGGTCGCCGCGGCCGAGGTCCATGCCGGTCGCGGCAACGCCGCCGGGGTCGCCCGCAACCTGGAAGGCGCGCTCGAGCGCCTGCGCTTCGCCCGCGACGCCGGCACGACGCAGGCGCCCGGCGTCGTCGATCGACCTCGACCCCTTGATCGTCGACGCCGAGACTCGCCTGCGCCACCGCCCGCGCCGGCGATCCCGGTCCGACCATCGCCATCGTCTGGAGGCCGATCCCATGAACGCCGGCGCGCCGCTCCCATCGATCGATGTCGTCGAGGCCGAGCGCCGGCTGCGCGAGGACCCGGCTCGACCGCTCCTCGTCGACGTGCGCGAGGCGAACGAGTTCCTGGCCGTCCGCGCGCCCGGCGCGGCCCTCGTGCCGATGTCGTCGTTCGCGGACCGCGTCGCGTCGCTGCCGCCCGACCGGCCGCTCCTCGTCGTCTGCCATCTCGGCAGCCGGTCGGCCGCCGTCGTCGGCTTCCTGCAGCGGGCGGGCCGGTCGGACGCCACGAACGTCGATGGCGGCATGGACGCGTGGGAGCGTGCCGGGCTCCCGGTGGCGCACGGGCCGCTTGCGGACGGCGAGGGCGACCTGCCCTAGGCAGCGGCGCAGGCGCGGGGCCGCCTGGCTAGCGGCGGAGGACCCGCCGGATGATCCCCCGCGTCTGCTCCTTGTGGGCGAACGCCCAGCCGATGAGGATCAGGATCACGAAGCCCAGGGTGCCGGCGCCGGCCGCATTCAGGTAGCCGAGCTGCTGGCCGATCTCGCCCTCGATCTTGAGGCCGGGGACGGTGGCGCCCACCAGGCCGAGCTGGAAGTACGGGCTCGTCGGCGCGGTGTTGGCGCGGTAGCTGCTCGCGACGACGCCCTCGGCGGTCTCCCCGCCGACGATGACGGCGTTCGGTCCGGTGACGATGGCGGCGCCACCGGCCAGGCCGGTCGGCAGGTCGCTCTGCTCGAGGTGATGCCACTCCGGGATCTCGCCCTCGCTCGAGGGGATGGCCCAGTACAGCTCGGGCTGCGGACCGGCCGTATCCGATCCACCGACGAGGTACAGCGCGCCGTTGGCGGACCAGCCGGCAGCGTCGTCCCGTGGAGCCGGCAGGTCCGCGCCACCGGTCGCCCACTGGATGACCTTGCCCTCGTCCGGGTTCTCGGGCAGGCCTTCCGCGGCCTCGAGACCGAGGTCGCCGCGCTGGACGCGGTTGGTGGGTCCGTTGGTGTCGTGCCCGCCCCACAGCCAGACGTGGTCGCCGACGACGGCCGCGAGCGCATCGGCCTGCGGCTGGGCGAGCGGCGCCTCCTGGGTCCAGGCGGTCAGGCTGCCCTGGTCGTCGAAGATGCTGTGCAGGGTCGAGGTGGCCGGGCCCGTCCGGGCCTTCACCGCCGATGAGCAGGATCCCGTTCGGGGTGATCGCCCCGGCGGCACCGGCGCGGCCCTGCTCGAGGGTCAGGGCGTCCATCGGCTGCCACTCGCCGATGTCGCCCGTCTCGGTGTTCGGGGCGAGCGAGTAGACGGTCGTCGTCGGGTCGCCGTTCTCGTCCAGGCCGCCGATGACGTAGATGACGCCGGAGACCGTCACGATCGTCGCGTCGGAGCGCGGCGCGGGCAGCGGCGTGCCCTCCGCCCACGCGTCGAAGTTGCCGACCGGCGACCGTCTCGGCGACGTACACGGTGGACTGCGCGGTCGTCCCGTCGGAGCCGCCGATGTACAGGAGCTTGGTCCCGACCTGGGCGATGCCGCCGTCGGTCCGCGGTGCCGGCAGCGCGAGCTGCTCCGGCGAGAGCTGCCACGGCACGACCGCGCCGACCGGCGCCGGACACGGCAGGTCCTCGTTCTCCGGGGAGCACAGGTTGATCGGCGACCACACGAGCACGCCGAGGTCGACGGTCCGGTTGACGGTCAGGTAGTACGCCCGGTCGGGGATGTAGCCGAGCATCAGGATGATGATCACCAGCCAGACCCCGGCCTTGACCCCGGCCCAGGCCCAGCCGTCCGCGTCGAGCAGCCCGAACATCGCCCGCTTGCGCGGGATCGTCCCGCCCGGGCCGAGCTGCTGGGTCACGCCGCCGGCGCTCACGAGGCGGTCAGGGTGCCGGTCATGTTCGGGTGGACCGTGCACACGAACTCGTACGACCCGGCCGCGAGGCCTTCGACCTGGTAGTCCCGCGCCTCGACGCCCGGGAACGATATCGGTCTTGAACAGGCTCGTCCCCGCGGCGTCGCGGATGTCGACGTCATGCGGGACGCTGGCGTCCTGGTTGTCGAAGTGGAGCGTGAACGGCGCATCGGCCGGGGCGGTCACGGTCGGCGTCGTGAAGGCGATCCCGGCCGCGGTGATGTCGACCGTGGCACCGCTCGGCGCGGCGGACCCGCCCGGTTCGGCGGACCCGGTCGGCTCGCCGCTGCCGGCCGGCGCGGCGGACGCCGTCACGAACGAGTCCTTCCAGCAGGCCGGGTACGGCGTGGCGCCCGGCGCCGGCTGATAGAGCGGGTCGACCCACCCGTTGAAGGTCTCGACCTCGCCGGTGACCGGGTCGATGCGCGGGTCGAGCAGGTGCTCGTCGCGCTTGATGTACGTCTGGTCGCTCGGGGCGCGGATGAACGAGATGAGCTCGTGGATCTGGCGGTAGTTGAGCGGCCCGGGCGGGTGACCGCGTATCCGACCAGATCGGCATCAGCGAGTTCGGGTCACCGCACGCATAGCGTCCGCCGACGTTGAGGATGTTGGTGAGGTAGTCCTCGTTGAGGTGGGCGAACAGCTTCTCCTGGCTGTTCAGGATCGGACCGATCCCGCCCTCGCCGTTCTCGCCGTGGCAGCGCGCGCAGTTGGCCTCGTACACGTTGTAGCCGCGCTCGACCGCGGTCACCTGCTGGGCGTCGATCTCCGACTCCAGGCGCGACTGCGACAGGCCGCCCGGGAGGCCGAGCTCGTAGAACCAGTAGATCGACACGAACAGGATGACGACGACCACGGCCAGGAAGCCGACCCAGCGCGCATTGGCCGACTGGCGGACGACCTGGGCCGCTCGCTCCGGCGTCAGCTCGACGCGACGGATCGGGGCGGCGGACGTGAACCGATCGGCGCGCGACACGACGGCCGGCTCGTCGCGCGGGACGGGCAGGCGCTGTTCGGCGTCGGGGTCCTGCGGCTCGGCAGCGTCCGGTGGCTGGCCGGGCGTGTCGGTCATCGGTCTCCTCGGTCGGCGAGCGTGGTCACGGTCAGATGCAACCCGTCGGGGTGCGCGGCGGGATGATGCCGGGCTGGCCGACGGCCACGGGCAGTGGGCCAAGGGTGATCTTGCCGGTGTCGACGGTCAGGACGCCGTCGCCGGCGACCTTGATGGCGAAGCGATCCATGCTCCGCGGCGCCGGCCCGTACTGCGCGCCCTCCGCCTTGGTCCCCAGCCGGTCGTAGCGCGAGCCGTGGCAGGGACACTCCATCCAGAAGTTCTTGAGGCACGGGTTGGGCTTGCAGCCGAGGTGCGGGCAGCGCTGGTAGAGCGCCCGGACGTTGAGCGCCGTCCCGTCCCCCGTCGCGTCCTCGCCGGGCACGAACCGCTGCTGGGCCGGGTCGACGAGGATGACGAACGATCGGGCGAACGCGTAATAGGCGGGGAAGCCCTCATCGATCGGGAGGGACGAGTTCTCGGTCTTGACGTCGTCATAGCGTGCCGATCTCGAGCTCGCCGCCGAACCCGCCCGACAGATTCGGCCAGATGAAGCCGATCGTGCCGGCCGAGATCTCGAGCAGCCACAGGCCGACGCCGGTGCCGAGGGCGAAGCGCATGAGCTGGCGCCGTGACAGGCCCTGGACCTGCTGGCGGCGCAGCGACTTGATGGCCTCCTTGGTGAGGGCCTGGGGCTGCGCGGCGGGCTCGACGTGATAGTTGCTCATAGTGCGAAGTAGACCCCCGGGGCCGTGACGTACGGGATGACGAAGGTGTAGCCCGGGCCGCGGAAGAAGATGCCGATGAAGGTCAGCACCAGGCCCAGGATGCAGAACAGGGTGAACAGCATCACCGCGGTCTTGCGCTGCGACGGGCGGGTCACGTGGATGTCCCCGCGATCGACGTACGGGATGAGCGCCGCACCGACGAGCACGAACGTCGGCACGAGGACGCCGGCCACCGTCGGGTGGAAGTAGGCGAGGGCCTCCTGGAGCCCGAGGAAGTACCACGGCGCCTTGGCCACCGCCGGCGTGACGTTGCCGTTGGCGAGCTCCTCGAGGGGAGCGTTGATGAACAGGCCCATCATCAGCAGGAAGATGCTCATGACCCCGGCCGCCAGGAACTCGATCGTGAGCAGGTGCGGCCAGGTCATGACCGTGTCGTCGGGTTCCTTCTGGACCCGGACGACGGCGTCCTGCTTGACGAGCGCGAGCAGCCGGTACGGCCGTGCCGACATCGGCACGCGCTGCTTGTCGATCTCGGTCCGCCGCGCCGGATCGACCGGCAGGACCTCGCGCTTCTCGGGCGGCGCCTTGGTGTCAGTCATGGCTCACAGCGGTCCACTGATCCCGCCGTCCTTCCGGATGCGCCAGAAGTGGACGGCCAGGAAGGCGGCCGCGACCAATGGCAAGACCATGATGTGGAGCACGTAGAAGCGCAGCAGCGTGTTCTGCCCGACCTCCACGCCGCCGAGGAGGATGCGCGACACCGGCGTGTTGAACAGCGGCGCGTAGCCACCCATGTTCGTGCCGATGGTGATGGCCCAGTAGGCGATCTGGTCCCACGGCAGGAGGTAGCCGGTGAAGCTCAGCATGATGGTCAGGAACAGGAGGACGACGCCGACCACCCAGTTGAACTCGCGCGGCGGCTTGTAGGCGCCGTGGTAGAAGACCCGCATCATGTGCAGGAACACGAAGAACACCATCAGGTGCGCGGCCCAGCGGTGGACGTTCCTCGTGAGCAGCCCGAAGGTCACGCTCGACTGGATCTCGAGGATGTTGGTGTAGGCCTGGGTGGCGCTGGGCACGTAGAAGAACATCAGGTACACGCCGGTCACGGTCAGCACCAGGAACAGGAAGAAGCTCAAGCCGCCGAGGCAGAAGGTGTAGGCGAACTTGACCGCGTGCTGGCGGACGCGCACCGGGTGGATGTGCAGGAAGACGTTGTTCATGACCGCGTACGCGCGCGACCGCTCGTCGCGCGGGTAGGGCTGCCGGAACAACGAGCGCCAGACGGGGCTCCGGCGGATGGTCTGATCCACCCGCTCGAGGAAACTCACCGGGCTCCTCCTGCGACGCCGGGGGTGCCGGCCAGTTGTGCGTCCCTGTACGACTCCTTGTAGAGGCGACCGTCGGTCGACACCTCCTGGAGTTCGAACCGCTCCATCGTAATGGCGTCGAACGGGCATCGCTTGACGCACAGTGCGCAGCGGATACAGCGCTCCTCATCGAGGATCATCGCGCCGCCGTCCTCCCAGCCGTACGCCTCCTCGAGCTCGGGCAGCATGCCCTCCGACTTGAGCTTGTCGATGTCGACCATGTGGATGACGCCCTCGGGGCAGACATCCGCGCAGGCGCCGCACAGGACGCAGCGGAACGGGTCGAACCAGATGTTGTAGTTGCACATCAGGCAGCGGGTCGACTCGGCGACCGCGCCGTTGGCGTCGTAGCCCAGCTCGACCGGCGTGTTGAAGTTGACGACCGGGTCGGTCGACGGCATGCGCGCCTGGAGCGGCACCATCGGGATGTGCTGGCGCGGCAGCACGTCGTAGAACTCGGGCATGTCGTGGCGCCACGAGCTGGTGATCTTGACGTTGGCGTCGACGGTCACGTCGGTCCGGCCGGCCAGGTAGCGGTCGATGGCGTAGGCCGCCTTCTTGCCGTGCCCGGCGCTCTCGATGAGCGTCGTCGGGCCGGTCACGAAGTCGCCGCAGGCGAACACGCCCTTGACGTTGGTGGCATAGGTCGCCGGGTCGACCTTGACCCGGCCGCGGTTGATCTCGAAGCGGGCCTCGACGGGCAGGAAGGTCAGGTCCGCGGCCTGCGACACGGCCGGGATGACCGTCTGCGCCTTGACCACGAACTCGGAGCCCTCGATCGGGACCGGCGAGCGGCGGCCGGACGCGTCGGGCTCGCCGAGCCGGTTGCGGATGAACTTCACGCCGGCGACCTTGCCGTCCTCGCCCACGATCTCGATCGGGCTGGCGAGGAACTCCATGCGCACGCCTTCGCGCTCGGTCTCGCCCAACTCCTCCTCGTCGACGACGAGCTCGGAGCGGGTCCGGCGGTAGGCGATGGTGACGTGCTCCGCGCCGTGGCGCAGGCTCGTGCGTGAGCAGTCCATCGCGGTGTAGCCGCCGCCGATGACGACGACGTCCGTCCCGACCTCGAGCGGCTGGCCCAGGTTGGCCTTCTTCATGAAGTCGACGCCGTAGTCCACGCCCTCGAGGTCGGCGCCCGGGATGTCGAGCGCGACGGCGTCCATCGCCCCGGCCGTGATGGCGATCGCATCGAACGACCGCTGCAGCTCCTCGAACGGGATGTCCGTGCCGATCTCCGTGTCGTAGCGGAAGGTCACCCCGAGCCGCTCGACGAGTCGGACGTCCATCTCGATCGCTTCGCGCGGCAGGCGGAAGGCCGGGACGCCGATGAGCATCGTCCCGCCGGCGTAGGGCAGGCTGTCGAAGACGGTGACCTGGTAGCCCTTGGTCGCCAGCTCGCGGGCGACGGAGATCCCGGCCGGGCCGGCACCGACGACGGCGACCCGCTCATCGCGCGGGGTGATGTGCGGCATGACGTCGGGGATGCCCGAGGCCTCGTGCCACTCGACGAGGAAGCGCTTCATCGCGCGGATGGCCAACGGGCGGTCGATGTCGCCGCGTCGGCACGCGCGCTCGCACGGCGCCGAGCAGACGTACGAACACATCGCCGCGACCGGGTTCGGCTCGCGCGACAGGAGGTAGCCCTCCTCGAACCGCCCCTCCGCGGCGAGGTTCAGGTACCCGCGGCAGTTGGTCCCGACCGGGCACGCTTCCTGGCACTCGATGTTGCACTGCAACCAGGAGGCGTCGACAGGCTGGACGAGGAATTCCTGGGTGGGATCGATGGCCAAGCGGGGACGTACCTTTCGGGGTGGTCGGGCTCGGGCGCGAGTGGTCGATCGGCCTGTGGCCGACGGTTCGGAATCTACCATCCGCGCTTCCGGCGCTGCAAAGACGCGGGCGCTCGCCGAGCGCGTCCCGTCCGTGGTCGGCCGGGGCCCGGGCGATCCCTCGTCACGATGTTGACGCCCCCTGCCCTCGCAGCTACGCTCCGAGCGGATGAGCGACTGTGGAGGGACCGCCCCGTTCCGCCCGACGCCGGCATCGTGACGGTCAGCGAGTTCGGATTCCTCGCGATGGGCCTGCTGCTTGGCCTGGCAGCGGGTGTCGCCGCCATCGAGATCGTTCGCACCAGCCGTCCCGCACGCCACGAGGTCCGGGTGACCGTCGCCCAGGATGCCGTGCCCCGCCGACGGTCGGCCACGCTGGCCGACGACCACTTCGTGTCGACCGCCGCGGAACCGGCGCGCGGTGGCCCCGCGGATCGACGCGGCGAGCGATCGCAGCAGCCCGCCGGACGGCGTCGATCGTCGAACGGGCGTTCCGTTCACCGGATCGGGCCGACCCGGCGACACCGCACGATGCGGCCGCGCCCGGTGGCGCCGCTCCCCGCGTCCGCACACCCGTCGAGCGGAGGGAGCCTGCTGCCGGTCGACCGGACCGGCTCGGCCGACCGCCACGTACGTCGCGGTCCCGGTGAGCGGTGGCATCGACCCGATGATCACGGCCCTGCGCGCGAGCGCGGCGGCGGCCGGCCTCGCCACGCTCCGCACCGGACGGGCGTCGAGCGTCGCCCTCCTCGACCGGCCCGATGCGCCGGTCGCGACCGCCGAGCCGCCGGACGAGCCCGCCGGCGCCGCCCTCCCCGGTCGCGCCGGATCCCGCTGTCGACGCCGGACCCTGCGCCGACCTGCGGCGCATCGCCGACGAGCGCTGCGAGCTGTCCACCCGGGCCCGGACCCAGGCCGGTTCGGCCGAGGAGACGCTGCGCGCCGCCCAACGCGCGTACGACGACCATGAGTCGCGCGCCGATGCGGCGGCGGCCGCCGCGGACCCACGCGCCGTCCGCGCCGCCAAGGACGCGGCGCAGGTCGCCTTCCGCCAGGACCGCTCGGCATCGACGTCGACCGAGGCCGTCGAGGGCGCCGCCCGCGCCTGGCTGCTCGAGATCAACCGGATCAACGGCGAGGCGCGCGAGGCCGCGTCGGCGGTCACGCGCGAGCGCGAGGCCGCGCGGATCCTGACCCTCGAGCTCGAACGCCTCGCCGTCGAGGCCGACGCGGCCCGCATCGCCGCCGAGACCGCCGAGGCGGCCTGCGTCGCCGCCCGCGAGACCGCGGCCGATTGCGATGAGCGCGTCGCCGCCGACCGTGACGCCGCGGTGCCCCGGAGCGGGTCGTCGATGCCGCCGTTCGTCGACGAGCCCGCACCGGTCGGCTCGCTGACGATGGGTGGCACGCCGCGCATCTTCCGGTTGCTGCGCGGCGACCGCGCCGCGATGACCGAGCTGGTGACCGCGATGGCCGGCGACGATCCGGAGGAGCGTCGGCGCTGGCAGCTGACCCTGAGCGACCTCGTGGACGCGATCATCGCCGACAGCATCGTCGCCGGCGCCCTCAACTTCCCCGAGGAGCACGCCTTCTGGGGACCGTTCAGCCGCACCCAGGACGCGCGACATCGCGAGCGCGCTCGCGTCGCTCGGGTATCGGTTCGACGGGCTGGGCGGCTGGGTCGATGGACGCGTGCCCTCGCAGCGGGACCTGTCGCTGGCCGTCGGCTATGCGGGCCTCGACCCGATGCGCATCCGCCACTGGCCGACGGAGACCGAGATGGTCGCCCTGTTCGCGGATGTCACCGTCGCTGCGGACGAACACCTCGCCGGGGCCGCGAGCGACCTCACCCTGGGCGAGCTCGTGTCGATGCTCGGCCGGCGCGCCGACGGGCTGGCCGACGTGTGGAACCAGTGGGGCCGGCTCCGGCCGCTCCTGCTCGAGGAGCGCTGACCCGACGGTCGGTCAGGACGACTCGTTGACCGGGTCGTCGTCGATGACGATGAGCCGCAGCGACTCGGCCGCCTCGAGGCCAGCCGCCGCGCCCTCCTCCGCGGCCCACTCCCGGATCCGCGCATCCAGTCGCTCCGGTTCCTGGATCTGGCTGCGGTGCTCGCGCAGGGCGGCGAGCTTCCGGTCGAGCGTCGTCGAGATGTCGACCCGGACGGTCGCGTGGTTGGACCAGAACAGGTACAGCCGTCGGACCGGATGCGCGGCCAGCCCGTTGCGTGCCAGCCAGGGAAAGGCCATCGGATTGCGGGCGGCCGGGTAGACGGCGTCGACCGCGGCCATCCCGGCGGCGCGATGGTCCGTGTGGTTCACGCCACCGTCGCCGTGGAAGATGGTCTCCGGGTCGGTCGCGAGGACGGCGTCGGGCCGGAACGTCCGGATCTCGCGCACGAGCAGCTCGCGCAGGGCCAGGTCGTTGGCCAACGCGCCGTCGGGCTGGTGGAGGAAGGACACGCCGGCGTAGCCGGTCACCGCGGCCGCCGCGCGCTGCTCCCGTTCGCGTAGGGCTGCGAGCTCGAACGGATCGGCGTCCGGATCCTCACCGCCCTGGTCGCCGCTGGTGCAACAGACCAGCCAGCCGACCGAACCCTGGTCGATCCAGCGCGCCGCCGTCCCGGACGGTCCGAACTCGGCGTCGTCCGGATGGGCCGCGATGACCATGAAGCGGTCGGGCCGCCAGTCGTGTGCGGTGGGCGACTCCTCGGTGGTCATCGGGCGCCTTGTCGCAACCTAGGTCGCGGCGTACTGTTCTGCGACGAGGCTTCGCTCGTCTCCCCCCACGAGCGAAGCCTCCTTGCTGCCCGGCGTCAGGTCCACGCGCGGATCAGCCGGCCGCGGCCTGGGCCGCGTCGAGCGTGGACAGGACATCCGCCGCGTGGCCCTCCGGCTTGACCTTGGGCCAGACATGGGCGATCCGGCCCGTGGGGTCGACCAGGAACGTCGTGCGCGCCGTACCCCAGTACGTCTTGCCGTAGTTCTGCTTCTCGACCCAGGAGCCGTAGGCCTCGGCGACCTTGTGGCCCTCGTCCGCGAGGAGCGTGAACGGCAGGCCGAACTTCTCACGGAACGCCCGCTTGCTGGTCGCGCCCTGCGGACTGATGCCCCAGACGTCCGCGCCGCGCTCGCTGATGGTGTCGTTGGCGTCTCGGAACTCGCACGCCTCGACGGTGCAGCCGGGCGTGTCGTCCTTGGGATAGAAGTAGAGGACGGTCCAGCGGCCTGCCTGGTCGGACAGCCGGTGGATGGTGCCCGTCTCGTCGGGCAGGGCGACCTCCGGAGCGGGGTCGCCGACGGTCGGCAGCGTCATCGTCAGAGCGTAGCAGGGGCCTCGACCACGAGCAGTCGGCCGCGCGAGACGGTGACGCCGGCGACGGCTGCCGTCCGCACGTTCGACAGGCCGCGGGCACGGCCGAGGGCGAGGGTCTCGGCACGGAGCGGGTAGCGCAGGTCGCGGGTCGTGATGCCATCGACGTCGCCGTCGACCGGGAACAGCGAGACGAGGTCCCCGACCCGCCCCTCGAGCTCGACGGCGACCGGACGGCCGTCGCCGTCCGGGGCTGCGATGAGCCGGATCCGCGCGGTCGTCGCGACGAGCCGGACATCGCGACCGGCCAGCTCGGGGATGGCAAGCAGGCCGATGTTGGCGAGGGCATGGTCGAGTCGCTGTCCGCCGAGCGCGCCGACGACGGTGATCCTCGTGGCACCCGCAGTGATCGCCGCGTCAAGCGCCAGCTCCGTGTCGGACGCGTCCTTGTCGGTCGCGGCGAGGTCGACCCGGACGCCCTGCGCCCGCAGCGCGGCCACGCCGGCCGGACCGAGCGAGTCGCCGTCCCCGACCCAGTGGTCGATGGTGCGACCCAGTCCGGTGGCATGGCGCGCCCCGCCATCGGCCGCGATCACGCGGGTCACGTCGTCGTCCCAGCCCGGCCAGACGGCGTCGAGGACCGACCGATCCGGGGCATCGCCATCGGCGAGCAGGAGCACGTGCATCGAGCCACTCTAGCGGCGCTGTCGGCGGCTTCGGGCCTGCACCGGGCGGCTGCTAGACTCCGGCCGTGCCCCTGCCGCCCGACCATCCCGCCGTGACGCGCGTCCTCGACGCGGCTGTCCGCAAGGGCGTGACCCTGGAGATCGTCGCCTTCGACGAGTCGACGCACACGGCAGCCGACGCGGCCGCGGCGCTCGGGGTGGAGCTCGGCC
Organism: uncultured Chloroflexia bacterium; assembly: GCA_963776925.1. Taxonomy (GTDB): domain Bacteria; phylum Chloroflexota; class Limnocylindria; order Limnocylindrales; family CSP1-4; genus SPCO01. Next base: position 28,864 of record CAVZON010000003.1, read on the forward strand.
AGATCGTCAAGTCGCTGGTCTTCGTGGCTCCCGCCGACGAGGGCGCGCTCGAACCGATCGTCTGCCTCGTGTCCGGCGCGAACCGCGTCGACCTCTCCCGGCTCGCGGCCGTCAGCGGCGAACCGGACATCCGTCGCGCGACGGCGCGCGAGGCCAACGACCTGACCGGCTTCGTCATCGGGGGCATCCCGCCGATCGGCTTCACGGGGGCGGTGCGCGTGATCATGGATCCCGATCTCGGCCGCTATCCGACGGTGTGGGCAGCGGCCGGGCTGCCGACGGCGGTCTTCGGCCTGCCACCGGCCACGCTGCGCATGCTGGCCAATGCGGTCGTCGCGCCGATCACCGAGGAGCGTCGCGCCGCGGACGTCGACGGCCGAGGCGGCCGACCTGGCGACGAGCACGACCGTCACCGGCTCCTGACGGCGGCGATGGCCGCGGCCGAGCCGGGCAACCGGACCGAGACCTTTCCCGGGGGCCTGCGCGCCCGCTGGCGCTGGGCCGGGAGCGGGCGGGCGGCCGATGTCTTCGCGCTGAGCGAGGCCGGCGGGGCGCTGCACGACCTGGGTCCGCGCGTGGCCCCGGACCCGGACGACCGGTGCCGGGCCGAGCTGCGACTGGAAGGCCCGCGCGGGGCCTGGACGGCCCGGTTCGCCTCGACCATCTTCGACGTCCCGCGGGCGACGTACCTCGACACGTCCGGGCTGCTCGTCGTGGCCTACGGCTTCCACACCTACGGCCTCGACGCGGCGAGCGGCGAGCCGCGCTGGGACCACCGGTCGGCGACCCCGATCGTCGCGCTGCTCGGGTCGAGCCGGCTGCAACACGTCCTCGTCCAGGCGGAGATCGAGACCTTCGCCCTCGATCCCGACGGGACGGTGGCCTGGCGCGTCGCCCACAGCGACGTGGTCACCGAGGCAGCACTCATCGGTGGCCGGCTCGTGCTGACCGGGTTCGATGGCCAACACAACGCACTCGACCCGGTGACCGGTCGCGCGGCCGACTGAGTCCGCGCCGGCGCGGTCCGAGCCATCGGGGTCGACGCCGATGTGGACGCGCGGTGGATAACCCGGCCGATCCGCCTCGATCTCGTGGACGGAGCCCATTGACCGCCGTCGGTCGCGCACCGTAGCGTTGATGTCAGCCCGGAGGGGCCGCATGACACTAACGGCGGCGATCGCATCAACGCCCACGTGTCGTCGAGGTTCCTTCGGGCCTTTTCGTGCCCGCGGTGTAGCATCGCCGGCGTGATCCCCCTGGTCCTCATCGGCGGCGGTCTTGCCGCGCTCGCCGTCGGCGTGATCGTGCTGCGCCGCTTCGGCCCGCGCTACCGGATCGGCCGCCTGCTCGCCGCGACCCCGGTCATCAGCATCGCCGAGGCGAGGTCCCTGGCGGCCGGGCCCGCACGCTACGTGGCCATCACCGGGCGGATCGACGCCGAGGAGACGTTCGAGGACGACGCCCACCGACCGCTGGTCCTGCGCCGGGCCCGGATCCAGGTCGCCGACGGACGCGACTGGCGTACGGTCGACGAGCATCGCGAGGTCCTCGCCTTCGAGGTCAACGAAGGTCTCGACACGATCGCCATCGACACCGAGGCGCTCGATGCCGGTCTCGTCGTCGTGCCCCGAGAGTCGGTCGGCCGCGCCGCGGACATCCCCGATCGCGTGCCGGCCGAGACACCGCCCGACCAGCCCGTGCGGCTGCGGGTCGAGCAGGTCTCGGCCGTCGAGCACGCGATCGTGCTCGGCGTGCCGACCGTGGCCCCGTCCGACCCCGCCCTGGTCCAGATGACCGCGGGCCTCGGGCGACCGCTCATCCTGACCACGCTCGAGCGGCCCGAGGCGATGCGCGTCCTGGCCGGCGGCGGACGGCGTGAGCCGCTGGTCGCGGCACTCGCCCTCGGTGGCGGCCTCGTCCTGCTGTCGCTCGGACTGCTGTGGGGGCTGCTGGCTGCCTGGACCGGGACCGCGCTTGCCGCCTCCCCATCGCCGACGGCGGCCAGCGGCGGCGACCCGCGCAGCAGTGGCCAGGGCCCGGGCCTCGTGGGCGAGCCGCTGATGGCGATCGCGATCGTCGTCGGGGTGGGGCTGGTCGCGGTCGTCGTGACCACCGTCTACGTGCGCCTGACGGGCGGTCGCCGCACCTGATCAGACACGCCGCTGCCGACGCACCGATTCCATGCACGGATCGTGCTCGGACCGGCACGCCGGGACCATCGGACTATTGGCAAGAACTGTGAGATTGGTAGCCTCTCCCTCGTGGTCTTCACAGTTCCTCCCACGCGACGATGACGACCGGCCTCCCGCCACGGCCGGTCGACGCGACCCTGACCGTCACGAAAGCGGCCCGGTTGCTCGGCGTCCACCCCAACACGGTGCGTGCCTGGAGCGACGCCGGACGGCTGCGCTATTACCGCATCAACCCGCGCGGTGACCGTCGCTATCGACTCGGCGATCTCCAGCGTTTCCTGGCCGCGGCCGAGCAGCCCGCGCTCGAACGCGTCGGCCCGACGAGTCCCCGTCGATCCGTCGACCTCGCGAGCGTGGCTCGCGCGCTCGGCACGACCGGGCGCCGCGACGCGCACGCCAGGACCGCCGCGGCACCGCCGACCGCCGAGGCGCCGTCACCCGACGCTCGCGACCGGCATCGCGCCGACCTGCGCATCCTCGACCTCATCGCCCGCCTGACCCTGGTCAGCGACGACCTGGAGGACGACCTGCGGCGCATCGCCCGGGAGATCCAGGCCGCCGGCGGGCACGCCCTCGTCGCCATCCTCGAGCTGCACGGTGAGCGACTCACCCCGCTGGCCACCGCCGTCGACGAGACCGGGCCGCTGCCTCGCCTGATGGACCTGCCACGGGATTACGGCGTCCTCGGTCGAGCGCTCGATGCGGCGCCGCGGCGGCTGTCGGCACGCAGCAGCGAGGAGCCGATGGCGGTCCCGATCGTCGCCGATCCGCGCGATCGGGTGACCGTCACCGTGCTGGCCGGCGAGCGGAGCGAGATCGCCGTGGCCATCCCCGGCCGCGACGGGCCGTGGGGCGTGCTCCTCGTCGTCGCCCATGACAACGACGAACCCGATCCCCTGGTCGTCGAGCATCTCGCCATCGTCGCCGACGCGCTCGGCCCGATCATCGGCGTCGCTCGACGCGAAGAGGAGGTCGCCCACCTCGTCCATCGTGCCGATGCCCTGCGCCGCGTCGCCAGTGACATCGGCAGCCGGCTCGATCTCGATCGCATCCTGGCCGGCCTGGTCGACCACGCCATGGTCCTGTTCGAGGGCGACCGCGCGGCCGTGTTCCTGCGTCGCTCGGGCATCGACTACGCCGCGGCCAGCCGGGGACTGTCCGCCGAATACCAGGCGGCGATGCGGACCGTCCAGGCGCGGACCCTCCCGGCCGCCGCCATCGCCGCACGTCGGCCCCTGTTCGCGGTCGCCTACCGCGACGACCCGCGTGGTGCCGACGTCCGGGCGGCGGTCGTCCAGGAGGGCTTCGACACCATCTGCACCGCGCCGCTGATGGACGGGACCGAGCTGCTGGGGATGCTCAACGTCTACCACGACACCGCCCACGCCTGGACCGACGACGAGCTCGACTCGATCGCCGCCCTGGCGACCCAGGCCAGCGTCGCCATCCGGGCCGCCCAGAACTTCCAGCAGATGACGACATGGACCGCCCAGCTCCAGTCGATCCAGCAGCTGGGTGCCCGCCTCAGCCACCTGTCGAGCGTGCGCGAGATCGGCCTGGCGATCGCCACCGAGCTGCGCCAGATCATCGACTACCACAACGCCCGGGTGTATCGACTGCAGGGCACGGACCTGATCCCGGTCGCGATGCAGGGCCAGGTCGGCGAGTACATCGACGAGACACCGGACCAGCTGCGGGTGATCCTCGGCGAGGGCATCACCGGCTGGGTCGCCGAGCATCGCGTCGCCCAGAACCTGCCGGATGCCGCGGCCGACCCGCGGGCCAACACCATCCCGGGCACGGAGGACGACCTCGACGAGTCGATGCTCCTCGCGCCGATGCTGTTCGAGGAGCAGGTCCTGGGCGTCCTCGTCCTGTCCAAGCTCGGGATCAGCCAGTTCAGCGACGACGACCTGCGACTGCTCGTCATCTACGCCAACTTCGCCGCCCAGGCCATGGCCAACGCCGACACGACCCAGCGCCTGCGTGAGCAGACCCTCGCCCTCGAACGCCAGCTGCGCAGCCAGCGCGAGCTGCTGTCGATCACCGAGTCGATCCTGACCACGCTCGACGCGCGGGCCGTGCTCGAGCAGATCACCGATCGCATCGGCGGCCTCATCGATTGCGACAACATCGCCATCGAGGTCATCGACCCCGCCATCGGCCGGCTGTCGCCCCTGATGGCCCGTGGCCTGCACGCGGCGCAGTACCTCGAGCCGTGGGCCGAGGGCGAGACCGGGCTGGCGCCGTGGGTCGTCGAGCACAACGAGCCGGTCTACGTGTCCGACCAGCGCCACGATCCGCGGGTCAACCACTTCCGCGAGGTCGAGTCGGTCGACGGCAGCCTCATCATCGTCCCGCTGCGGGGCCGGAGCGGCGCCATCGGTGTCCTGACCATCGAGCGGCTCGGTGCCGGCAACCTGTTCGCGGCCGAGGAGTTCGAGCTCGTCCAGCTGTTCGCGGCGCAGGTCTCCATCGCCCTGCAGAACGCCGAGGTCTTCCGCGACGTCGAGATCCGCGCGCAGACCGACGGCCTGACCGGCCTGCTCAACCACGCGACCTTCGGCGAGTACCTGGAGCGCGCGGTCCGCGAGAGCGGTTCGTTCGGCCTGATCATGGTCGACCTCGACGACTTCAAGGGCATCAACGACAGCCAGGGCCACCAGGCCGGCGACGGCTGGCTCCAGCGCATCGGCGAGGCGCTCGTGTGCGCCGGCCGCGAGACCGACCTGGTCTTCCGCTACGGCGGCGACGAGTTCACCTTCCTGCTGCCCGCCACCGATGACGACGGGCACGATGAGCGTCGCCGAGCGGGCCCGTGCCGCGGTCGCCGGGATCGGCGGGGGCATCACCGCGTCGATCGGCACGTCGACCTACCCGGATGACGGCATGACGGCCGCGGAGGTCCTGCTGGCCGCCGACCGGGCGTGCTACGTGGCCAAGCGCAGCGGGCGCGACCGCGTGGCCACCGCCGACGAGGGTCGCGCCGTGACCGCCTTCTCGCTGCAGGCCCCGACGCCGGTCGACCCGCCGTCGCCCGAGGCCGAGCAGCCGTCCTGAGCGCTGCGTCACGGTGGGCGACGGACAGCCGTCTCGATGACCGCCATGGCCACTCGATCCGGGCGCCCAGCACATCGCCGACTCGCGGTCACCCGCGTGCTCGCGCTCATCGCGGTCGTCTCGGCCGGCGCGGTCGCGGCCTGCGTGCCACCGCCCGTCGGGCGCGCCACCCCCGCCCCGAGCCCCAGCCCGTCGGTCGCGCCACCGACGCCGACGCCGGCACCGACCGGCCCGACCCCGTCACCCTCCTTCGTCCGACCGACGCCCCTGCCCAGCCCGACGTTCCTCGTCTACGTCGTGCGCAGCGGCGACACGCTGACCTCGATCGCCAGGCAGTTCGACACGAGCGCGTTCAGCCTGGCGGCCTGGAACCGTGGGGCGTACCCGTCGCTCGACCCGGACTCGTCGACCTACGAACCGGACCGCATCCAGCCCGGCTGGACGCTGCAGCTCATCCCGGGGCGCGAGATCGACGAGGAGGAGCTGCTCGAGCCGCCACCCGGCTGATCAGCGGTTGGCGAGGTCGATGAGGAACTGCGGGGTCCAGAGCTCGTCGGTCGTGCCGAAGAAGCCGCCGATCGTGGCCGCCACCAGGAGCAGGGCGAAGAACGCCATGACCAGGTAGTCCGTCCGGTCGAAGACGAGATGGCGAAGCCAGCTCCGCCGTCCCGTGCCGAAACCACGCAGGTCCATCGCGTCGATGGTGTCCTCGGCGCCCGCGATGGCATTGATGACCGTCGGCACGATGACCGGCGTCGAGCGGCGGACACGCCCCAGGAAGCCGGTCGCGCCCGAGGACCAGTCGAACCCCCGGATGCGCTGGGCGTCGACCGTGGTCTGGAAGTCGGCCGCCAGCGACGGCAGGAAGCGGAACGTGAGGTCGATGCCGAAGGCGAACTTCTCGGGCACGCCCAGCCGATGGAAGGCGACCCCGAAGTCGGACGGGGCGATCGCGAACGCGATCGGGAAACCCGATCGTGGCCATCGTCAGGTAGCGGGTCAGCTGGGTCAGGGCCAGGCTGATCGACTGCGCCGAGATCGGCGTCCCGAGGATCGGCAGGTAGAAGAGGACGTCGGCCTGGTCAGCCGGCAGCGCCTGGACGTCGCCGCCGGCGACGAGCATGTTCACGAACACGAGCAGCCCGATGAACGTGAAGACCACCAGCCAGTTGCGCCGGATCTGGGCCCACGGGATCGACGCCGAGCGGTAGTAGATGACGGCGATCGCCAGCAGCCCGAGAAGCACCCGGCCGTCCCACACCTGCAGGACGGTGAAGATGAACAGGACGACGACGATGATGAGGACGCGGGGATCACGGCGAGCAAGCCATGATCCCCGGCCCAGGTAGCGCGGTGCGATGTTCATCCGACGCCCGCGCTCGGTGCCATCCGGATCAGCGGCCGAGTCGGTCCTTCACCGGCTCCCACGCATAGACGAGGATCGGCACGAGGATGACCGATCCGATCAGGTTGCCGACGATCACCGGGATGTACAGCGTGCTGAGGATGGTCGCGACGTCCATGCCCTGCAGGATCGCATCGGTGAACACGAACAGGAACCCGATGAGGATGGCGACGACCGCGGCGATCGCTCCACCGATGGCACGATCACGGATCGAGCCCTGCGTGAATCGGGCGAGGTACAGCGGAGCCAGACCGGCGATGAGGCCGACGAAGCCGTTGGCCAGGCTCCAGTTCCACGAGGTCAGCAGACCCCAGCCGGAGATCTGGTCGCCGATCGCGTTGCCGACGAAGCCGGTGAAGAACCCGACGATCGGGCCGAACGCGTAGCCGAAGAACGGCACGAGCGCGAATGCCGGCCGGACCGACACGGTGCTGCCCGGGATCGGCAGCTGCGCCACGAGCAGGATGCCGTACAGCGCCGCCCCGATGGCGGAATAGACGATCGTCCGCGAGGTCACCTCCCAGAGGCGACTGCGATTGTCAGCGGTCATGGTGGTCATGTGGTTTCCCTTCCTCGAACCTGTTGAATCTTCCGAGTCCCCCTGATCGCGCGAGTTCAGTGCTCGGTCAACAGTCCACCTGCCGCAGCCTCCCTTCCAGGCTCGTGTCCAACGGACGGATCATGGGTGTGCGACCCACCGCGCCAGCGTCTCGGCATCGAGGAAGCTCCCCGAGGCCGACCCGTGGCGGGTGTTCGCCTCCATCAGCGACGTCACGCGCAGATTGCACGCCCTCCAGCGTTCGGTATCCGCGATGACTTCCATCGGGGGACCGTCGGCAACGACCTTGCCCTCCCGAAACAGGAGGATACGGTCTGCGTGCGTCAATGCAAGGTCCACATCGTGCGTCACGAAGTACAGGCTGCGCAGTCCGGGGATCGAGGCGATCTCGCGCATGAACCGGATCGCGGTGCGGTGATCCTGCCCGGCGGACGGCTCGTCGAGGATCAGCGTCGGCGGGCGAAGGGCGAGGGCGATGGCCAGCGCCAGCCGCTTCTGCTGCCCGAACGACATCGCCAGCGGGGGTCGCTCCCTGATCTCCTCGAGGTCGGCCAGCGACGTCCGCGTCAGCACATCCTCGAGCAGCTCCTCGAAACCCGCTGGGTCGCGGCCGAGGTTCTTCGGTCCGAACAGGATCTCCTCCTCGACGGTCCGGGCAAAGAGCATCTGGCTGGGGCTCTGGAAGACGTAGCCGAAGCGCTCGACGAGGTCGACGGTGCGCTTTGCGATCGGGGCACCGTCGACGAGGATCGCTCCCTCCGAGACGTCAAGCAGGCGCATCGCGGTCCGGAAGAGGGTCGTCTTGCCCGAACCGTTCGGCCCCAGGATGGCGACCCGTTCGTCCGGCCCGAGGGCGGCGTCGACGCCGTGGAGGATCTCGTGTCCGCTGATCCCGGCGCGCACGCCTCGGAATTCCAGCCCGGGCGGACCGGTCGACGCCGGCAGCTCGGTCCGGGACCCGACCGGCGGCTCGAGGTCGGGGCTGCCCGCCGCCACGCGCCGGGCGACGACGTCGTACGGCAGCTTGACCGACTCCGGATCCGCGATCTCGAGGAAGCCGTCCACGCCACCGATGAAGCGGGTCGACCCCTCTTCCAGGTACAGGACGCGATCGGGTCGCAGGTCAAGCACTTCCTCGACCCGGTGCTCCACGATGAGGATCGCGCTGCCTTCGTCGGCCAGCGCCCGCAGCATGGTCAGCAGGCGCTCTGCGGTCGCCGGATCCAGGTTCGCGAGCGGCTCGTCGACGACGAGGACCCGTGGCCGAAGCATGAGGATCCCGGCGACCGCCAGGAGCTGCCGCTCCCCGCCCGACAGCGCCGCGGTCTCGCGACCGAGCAGGTGCTCGATCCCCGCGAGCGATGACACCTCGCGGATCCGCTCCCGGATCTCCTCTCGCGGGATGTTCCGGTTCTCGGGTCCGAAGGCCAGCTCGGATTCGACCATCGCGCCGACGATCTGCTTGGCCGGATCCTGCAGGACGGTCCCGATCGTCGCCCCGATGTCGCGGAGCTTCTCCTCGGAGGTCGGCCGGCCGGCGACCCGGACGACCCCGCTCAGCTCGCCAGGGTAGGCATGCGGGATGAGACCGTTGATCGCCCGGATGAGCGTGCTCTTGCCGCAGCCAGATGGACCGGCGACGAGGACGATCTCGCCGGCACCGACCGTCAGCGAGATGTCCCGGATGGCGGGCTCGGTCGCGCGTCGGTAGCGGAAGGTCAGACCCTCGACCTCGACCAACGGGCCGTGGTGCTGGTCTCCATGCGCCACTTCGTCGATCGGCTGCGCCTCGGCGGCGTCGGTCACCACGGCGGCCGTCAGGCCGGCCGGATGCGGACCGGCTGGTCCAGCGTCAGCCCGAGGCGCTTGGCGGCATCACCCTGGTTGTCGGCGAGCGACAGGTGGCCCTCCGAGTCGGCCATCAGCAGCGAGGCACCGACCGGGACGCGACCGAACGTCTGCTGCCACACGGTCCGCTCCTCGACCGCCGGCGCGCCCTCGTGTCCGTCGAAGGTGAGCACGAGCGAGCGGTCCGCGGTCAGCGGACCGATGGCCGCCTCGAGGTCGGCCGGCGTGCCGGCCAGGGTCACGTTGCCGTAGATGAGGACGTGGACGATCTGGGTCCGCAGCTCCCCGTCCGCGACGGTCGGCCGGATGGCCGGTAGTCGGACCAGGCCCGCGATGTCGACCGGGGGGCCGACCTGCTCGTAGGGGACGCCGGCGGCGAGATGGCCGGCCATCGGGGCGAAGATGTCGCGGCCGTGGAAGCTCGACGAGATGCGCTCGAGCATGAGCGCGCGGTTCTCCAGCGCCCGCGCCTCGACGACCCCGCCGAGCGCATCGGCCGCGTCCATGAGCAGCCCGTTGTCCGGGCCGATGAGGACGTCGCCGCGGGCGACCTTGAGGGCGACCGGCAGCCGTTCCGTGCCGACCCCCGGATCGACGACCGCGACGTGGGTCCCGACCGGCATGTGCGGCAGGGCGAACACCAGCGACCCGGCGCCCTCGCGGATCGAGTAGCGAGGGACCTGGTGGTTGATATCGATGACGTTGGCGTCCGGGCAGATCCCGAACATCACGCCACGGCACACGGCCGGCGCGGACGGGCCGAAGTCGGTCAGGAAGGTGATGACGGGTCGCATCGCCCGATGGTACCGAACCCCGAACGTGCCGAAGCGGCGCCGGGAGGAGGGATCGGCGCCGCTTCGGACGGGATGATCGTTCTGGCGGAGGAGGGAGTCGCCGTCGCGATCGATGGATGCGAAGGTCAGTGCGGCCGGGGCGGGTCGCCGTCCCGGGACCCGAACCGTCCGGTCCGGGCCATCTCGCGAAGGAACAGGAGCTGATTGACCTGACGGAGCGACCAGTGGACGTCCGCGATCGGGATGCCGCACAGGAATGCGGTCAGGTTGGCGGCCTCATCCGGGGCGAGGCCCTTCGACAGGAGGAGGCGGTAGGTCGTCCGGGTGACCAGGCCGTCGGCCGGATCGGTCGGACGCGTCGGTGCGCTCTGGGGTGCTCGAGGTCGTGGGTTTCGAGGCCCTGGAGCCCGAGCGGCGTCCGGTCGTGGAACCGCCGCCAGGTCCGCCCGCGTACGCCGGCGGTAGCGTGGCCGACGGGCCCGACGAAGCGGGGCGATGCGATCGCCCGCGTCCCCGTGAACCTCGCTGCGGCTGCCCGGCCATGACCCACGTTTCCCCTCGGTGCCTGACGGTCCGGGTCTGACGGCGACCCGGTGCACTGACGGCATCATTCGCCGGGCGTTGCGTCCGTGCGATGACCCGGAAGTCCCACGACGAGGCGGTACGTCGTAGGACGCCTCCGTCCGGCATCCGGACGACCGTCGCTAGACTCCGGACGTGCGTGTCCGCCAGTTCGAGCTCCGACTCATCGCCATCGGCCTGGTCGTCGCCTGGGCGCTGGCCGCGGCGCTCGTGCTGCTGGCCTACCGGCCGGGCGGCCCGCTCGACGTCCTCGTCGGCCTGACGATGCTCGTGCCGACCGGGATCGCGGCGATGGCCGTCGCCTGGCCGCCGGTGGCGCGCGGGGGTGGTGCGTTCCCGCTGATGGTCGCCCTCGGGGTCGGCTCGCTCCTCGTCCTCCTGCCCGCGCTCGGCGGGCTCATCGAGCAGCTCCAGACCCTCGGGTCGCAGACCCTCCTGCCGTCGCTCGAGGCCGCCTATCCGTGGTTCCTGGCGCTCCTCGGCACGAGCCTGTTCGCCGGCTTCGGGATCGCCCGGCGGGTGGGCGGCGTGACCGCGCTTCGTCCGCGTCGGCTGCTGGTGGGGATCGGCGTGGCGACCGGGCTGACCCTCGTCGCCGGCAGCCTGTTCGTGGCCGTCGCCATCGCCAACGACCAGGCCTTCCGGCGGGCGCCGGCGGTCAGCGGCTCCCGCTTCGGCCCGACCGACCTGACCCGTGAGCCCGCCGCCTGCGACGCCCGCATCGAGCCCGGCCCGGCAGCCCGGCTCAAGGCGCACCTCACCGGCATCGTCGACCTGCGCCCGATCGGATCGACCGAGCTGCTCGGCGTCCGCCGCGGCGAGGACGTGCGCTGGACCGCGTACGTCGCGACCGACCGGGAGCTCGGCACGTACGGCGAGGCGAGGTCCGGGACGCGTGCCTGGACCCGGACGCCGCGCGTCGGCTGGGCCGCCGTCTCCACGGCCGAGGCGGGTCGCGGGGCGGACATCGACGTGCATGCGATCGCCATCGCGCTGACGGCCGGCAACCGCGCGACCGCCGAGGACTACGGCATCGAGTCGATCGAGGGAGCCCCGGCGCGTCGCTGCCGCATCGCCCTCGACGGCACGACCTTCCAGGCGGCGTTCCCGATGATCCGCTGGCTGGTCGGCGACGCGGACCTGTCGCGCTGGCGGGGTCAGCTCGACTACTGGATCTTCCTCGACGGCCAGGTCGGGCAGCTCGTGGCCAGCGCGAACGGCGAGGCGATCGGCATCCGGCCCGAGGCGATCCAGGCGACGATCGACGTCCACCTGACGGCGACCGAGCGCGATCGCGACCTCGTCGTCTATCCTCCGGCGCCATGACCGCCGACGACGAGGACCGTCCGTCCGGCAAGCGCGACCGGCTGGCGCGCATGCTGCGGGTGGCGGCCGTCCTGCAGGCGCATCCGGACGGGATCCGCCCGGCGGACATCGCCCGTCGCGTCGGGGTCACGGTCCGCACCGTCTACCGCGACCTCCATGCCCTGGAGGACGAGGTCCAGGTCAAGACCTGGTCGGCCGACGGGATGTGGGGCGTCGTCAGCGACGCCTTCCTGCCCCCGCTCAAGCTGACCCTGGACGAGGCGATGGCCGTCGTCCTGTCTGCCCGGCTGATGGTCCGCTACGCCGACAAGTACGACCCGGACCTCGCGGCGGCCTTCGAGAAGCTGGAGGACGTCCTGCCGCGGCCGTTGGCGGAGCACGTCGAGCGGACCCTCGACGTCCTGGCCGAGGTGCCTCGGGACGCGGCCTTCAACGAGCGGGTCCATGCGTTGACGCGGGCGTGGGCCGAGCGACGGGTCGTGACCATCCAGTACGAGCCGGCCAACTACGCCCCGGAGGCGGCGCCGCGTCGGGCCGTCGTCCGGCCATACCTCATCGAGCCATCACTGCAGACGCATGCCCTGTACCTCATCGGCTGGGACGAGACACGTGGCGGTCTGCGCACCTTCAAGGTCGAGCGGATCCGCGACGTCGCGCTCACGCCGCGCACGTTCGAGCCGCCGGAACCGGGCCTGGAGAAGGCGCTCCAGCGAGCGTGGGACATCATCGCCGACCAACCGGCGACGGAGGTCGTCCTGCGCTTCTCCCCGTCGGTCGCCACGCGCGTGGGCGAGACCACCTGGCACCCCAGCCAGACGCTGACCACCGAACCCGACGGCTCCCTCACCTTCCGGGTGACCGTCGCCGGCACCATCGAGATCCGGCTGTGGATCCTGTCGTGGGGCGACGAGGTGGAGGTGCTCGCCCCGGCCGAGCTGCGCGACGACGTCGTGGCCACCCACCGGCGTGCCGTGGAGCGAGCCGCAAGCCGGAACTGACCCCCGGCGGGGCACGACTTGCCTCGAGCCGGTAGGGTTGTGTCCTGACATCGCCGTGCCCCCACACGTCGAGGATGCCCATGCGACGCGCCCCCATCGCCGCGCTCCTGTTCGCCCTGCTCGTCCCCCTCATCGGCCCTCCCGCCCCGGTCGGGGCGGTGACCGCGACCGAAGCGGAAGCCCAGCTGCTCGGCTGGATCAACGCCGCTCGTGAGGATCGCGGCCTCGTCCCCCTCGTGCGCTGGGGCGAGCTGTCGTCGATCGCCGGATCGCGCGCCTCGCGGATGGCATCGCTCAACCAGCTCAGCCACACCGCCGCCGGCAGCCTCTCGGCGCGACTCGACGCCGAGGGCGTTCGATGGGTCCGCTACGGCGAGACGATCGGCTGGTCGACCGCCGGATGGCCGGCCAGCGCAGCGCTGGCGCTGTACCGGTCGTGGCGAAGCAGCGCCCCGCACTGGGCCCTGCTGATGAGCAGCCACTTCAACTACGTCGGGGTGGGCCTGGCGCTGCGGTCGTCCAACAGCCGCACCTACGGGTCGGTGGTGCTGACCGAGTCTCCTGACCACAGCGGGGCGATCGGACGGGTGACCGATGTGGGCCGCAACGGTGACGACGTCACCTGGACGTGGACCGGTGCCGACCGGCGGCTGCAGACGCATACCGCCGGGTTGCGCGACTTCGACGTCCAGTACCGGATCTCCGGTGGGTCGTGGGTGTGGCTTCGCGACAACACCACGGCACGGACGATCACCGTCCGCGATCGTGCCCACGGCCGCTCGCACTTCCTGCGTGTCCGCGCGACCGACCAGCGCGGTAACGTGGGCGCGTGGAGCAACTCCCTCGGGATCTACGTCCCCTGACCGACGCTGCGCGGCAGCACCCGTTCGCCGCGGTCAACCTCATCAGCGACCCGATCCACGGGTACATCGAGCTCACCAAGCGGCTCGCGCCTGACGAGTCGGCGGCCGCCGGCCTGCCTGCCGAGGACGTGGCCGAGGAAGACCTCCTCGACAGTGCCTGGCTGCAGCGACTGCGCCGGATCAGCCAGCTCCAGAGCGCGCGCTGGGTGTTCCCGACGGCAGAGCATTCGCGCTTCACCCACGGACTCGGCGTCATGCACGAGGCCGGGCTGTGGGCGCGCTCGCTCTACCCGAGCCTTCGGTCGGCGCTGGTCGCGAGCGGCGACGACGCAACCGTCCCATCGGAGGGCCTCGTCGTCGAGACGCTGCGCATGGCTGGCCTGCTGCACGACGTCGGCCATGGGCCGTTCGCCCACTTCTTCGACGACCACGTGCTGGCTGCCTTCCCTGCCCCGGCCGACCCACGTCGGCCCGACGGCAAGCGGCTGACCCACGAGGACCTCAGCCAGCGGATCATCGAGGACGAGCTCGGCGTCCTGCTGCGCGGGCTGCGCCGGGCGCCCGGGATGGTCCCGGAGCGCGACGCGTTCGCCGACGACGAGGCGATCGATCCGCGCTGGGTCTCGTTCCTCGTGGCCAAGCCGGCCCTCGCCGACCCGACGATGCCGCGCTGGGTGCGCTGGCTCGCCCCGCTGTTGTCGGGCGTGTTCACCGTCGACAACCTCGACTACGTGCGGCGCGACGCGTACCTCACCGGTGTCGCGGCCGGTCCCGTCGACGTCGACCGGCTGCGGCGCTACACGTTCGTGTCGTCCCGCGGCCTGACGCTGTACGAGCCGGGGCTCGGTGCGCTCGAGATGTTCCTGACCGCGCGGCGGTTCATGTACCAGCAGGTCTACTTCCATCGGACCGTGCGGGCCATCGACCTGGATCTGGCCCACGTCTTCGGGCCGTCGGTCCGGGCGATCTTCGGTGACGACTCCCCGGCCGACCGGCTGGCCGCCTACGCCGACCTCGACGAGTACGCCCTGCTCCACCAGGCGGCGCGCTGGGCGCGGGGCATCGACGTCGACCAGGTCGGCAGCGACATCGCCGAGCGATGGCGGGCGATCCTGCTGCGCCAGCCGACGTGGCGGGCGGACGCCGAGGTCCGCGCCGAGTACGAGGCCGGCGCGTATCCGACCGAGCTCGTGGCGAGCCTCGGCGCGGCCGACGGCGACCGGACGGCGATCGACCTGGCCATCGTCGACGCGCGGCCGGACGACCCGGGGTCGAGCGATGCCCTGCTCGCGCTCGAGCGCCGGGATGGGGCGGCGGGCTCGATCGGCCAGGCGCTCAGCTCGATCCCCGCGTACTGGCTCATCGGCCGGCGCTACCGGCGGCGCGCCGGCTGAGGTCGAGGGCGGCGGGGCCGGCGGCGCCCGGCGACTAGGGCGCGACGGTCGGGCTGGCGGCGGGCTGCTTCGTCGGCTTGGGACGGTCCGGCAGGACGAGCATCGGGTCGATCCGGGCGATCTGCTGGTCGGGCAGCTTCATCCGCTTCACCACGTCCTTGTCGATGCCGAAGGTCGCGGTCTCGAGCGGGCTGAACAGCCCGTAGTGAAGGTGGCAGCCGGACGCCCGGCCCGTGGCGCCCTCCCAGCCGATCAGCTGGCCGGCCTTCACGACCTGGTCCTTCTTGACCTTCACCTTGCCGAAGTGGGCATACATGCTGCGATAGCCGTTGCCGTCGTCGATGACGACGACGATCGGCAGCGTGCTCCACAGCTTCTTGGCATCGAGCCGAGTCGGTGTAGCGCTTGAGGTCGCCGACCCAGCCCATGTACTGGTCGTAGCGACGGCCGGCGGCCAGGACGGTGCCCGCATGCGCCGCGACGATGCGGTCGCCGCAGAACGTGGCCAGGTCGACGCCGTCGTGGAACGGTTCGCCCTCGACGATGCGCGAGCCCCACGGGGACGGCCCGTACTCGAGGGTGAGGCGGCCCCTCGGCAGCGGCCACTGGTAGCCGGTCAGCTCGGCCGGTGGGATCGGCGTCGGAAGCGGGGCCTCGGTCGGGGCCGGCGCCTCGGTCGGTGCCGGCGTCTCGGTCGACTCGGCGGCAGCCACGACCGGCGCCGGCGTGGCCGACGCGGCAGCCGGGGGCTCCGAGACGACGGCGCCCTGGACGTCCCCGCTGGCGCCGGTCCCGAAGCCCGGACGGACGATGACCACGCCCGCGACGACGACGGCAGCGACCAGTCCCAGGCCGAGCACGCGCCGCGCCCGTCCGCCGCGCTGGCGTTCGGACAGCGGGCGCGGCAGGTTGGCCAGCGGATCGTGGTCCGGGCGACGCGTTGACGGGCGCGGTGACGGCATCACCGCGCATGGTATGGCGGACGTCCAGTGCGTGCGAGCGTCAGCCGGGCCGCGTCTCGCGAGGCCCGCCGGACGGCCGCGGTATCATCCGCGGGTCCGCCCGTAGCTCAGTGGATCAGAGCGACTGACTTCGGATCAGTAGGTCGGGGGTTCGAATCCCCTCCGGGCGGGCCAGACTCCTGAACGTGAGAGAGCCCCTCCGGACCCCGACCGGACGGGCTCTTGTACTGCCGGTACCCCTCGTCGTACCCCTTGAGCAGTCGGGGCGCGCTTCCCGAGATTGACGTCAGTCCGCTCGGCGGCGCGTCCCGGCATCGTCTTCCGTGAGGTCGCCGGATAGGTCGGCCGTCGTTGCGATGTTCGTGTGTCCGAGGACGCACGAGACGACAGCGAGCTACTCGATCAGAAGCGTTGCGCAGCCGCAGCAGGTGTCGTGGAAACGCTGACGACGGATCGCGACTCATACCCGGTCGAGCCAGCCGATCGCGAAAAGACGATCCCCCGACTCGCCGACACGGTGATGTTTGGTCTCGCGAGGTGCCCGAGCCATCCTGTCGGCGTATCGTCGCGGCTTCGGGAGGAAACGATGCTCGAGGTGCAGCTCCTTGGCCATCTCGCCTTGGCCGACTCTGGCCACCGTGTCGAGGCGGTACGTAACCCGCGCCTCATCGCCTTTCTCCTGCTCAACCGCGACCGGCCGATCGAACGGACTGAGGTCGCGTTCACGTTGTGGCCGGACTCGAGCGATGCTCAGGCACTCACGAACCTTCGGCGAGAACTCCACACCCTGCGGCGCGCGTTGCCGGATGCGGAACGCCTGCTGGCAATCGAACGCAGGACGATTCGATGGCGGGCGGACGGCCCGTTCCACCTGGACGTTGCAGCCTTCGAGGAAGCAGTCGAGCACGCAGCAGCGGGTGGTGTCGACGGGCTCCGAGCAGCGGTCGCTCTGTACCGCGGCGACCTGCTGCCTGGGATCTACGACGACTGGATCGAACCTCATCGTGACCACCTCCGGACCAAGATGATCGAGACTCTTGAGGCGCTCGCCTCCGGTCTCGAAGACCGCCGCGAGTACCGAGCCGCGATGGAACAGCTGAGTCGCCTCGTGGCCGTCGATCCCCTGACCGAGTCGCGGTATCAAGCGCTCATGCGTGTTGCGGCCCTCGTCGGAGATCGCACGGCGGGCCTCCGCGCGTACCACGCTTGCGTCACCGCATTGCGAGACGAGCTCGGGATCGATCCGAGTCGGGAGACGTTCGACGGGTATCGGCGGCTCGTGACGCTCCGGGCGTCCGCCGTCCGGAGCAGTGCCGGATCGGTCATGCCGGCCCTGCCAGAACTGATCGGCCGAGACGCGGAATGGAAGGCCTTGGTCGACGGCTGGAACCGAGCCGTGCATGGAGCGCTGACGCTCGCCTTGATCCAGGGCGACGCGGGCATCGGCAAAAGTCGCCTCATCGAGGAGTTCAGCCGTTGGGCGCGTGGCCAGGGAGCCACCGTCTTGACGGCGCGATCGTGGGCTGTCGAGGGGTCTCTCGCCTATGCGCCGGTCACGGCCTGGCTCCGATCCGAGCCGCTGTGGCCACTGCTCCACAGCCTCGACGACGTCTGGCTCTCGGAGATCTCGCGACTTCTGCCCGAGCTCCTCGCCGATCATCCCGGCTTGCCCGGCCCTGCGCCGATGCTCGAGAGCTGGGAGCGCCAGCGCCTGTTCGAGGCACTCGTTCGGGCGGTGGGGAGGGCGCGTGCGCAGCCCCTGCTGGTCCTCGACGATGCGAACTGGGCAGACAGCGACACGCTTGAGTGGTTGCACTTCATGTTGCGGACGGCGGCCCTCACAGGTTTCGTCGTCCTCGGCGCGCGGTCGGGGGAGGTCGAGGGCAACCGGGCCTTGTCCGCGCTCGTGTCCGACGCACGAAATCGGGCCGAGCTCGTCGACATCGAGCTCGGACCGTTGTCCGAGGCCGAAACCGCGAAGTTGGCCGCGGCGACCACGGATCGGCCACTCGATGCGGTGGAACACGCACGCCTGTACCACGAGACCGAAGGTCACCCGCTCTTCGTGGTAGAGATGGCACGGTCTGGGCTCGCAGGCACCGCCGAGCCCGACTCCGCCGGAGCTGCCGGAAGCGGACCGCTGCCGGTGCCGGCTCGCATGACCGCCCGAATGCGGGCCATCATCGCTGCCAGGCTCGGTCAGCTCACGTCGACGGCCCAGCGCGTCGCCGAGCTCGCCGCCGCGATCGGTCGGGATTTCGACGTCGACGTCCTCGCAGCATCGGCAGAATTGGATGAGCCCGACCTCGTCGAAGGTCTCGATGAGCTCTGGCGGCGCCGCATCATCCGGGAGCACGGGTTCAATCGGTACGACTTCAGCCACGACCGGATTCGCGAGGTCGCATACGAGCAGATCGCGCCGGCCAAGCGTCGAGTGCTTCACCGGCGGATCGCGCAGGCACTCGAGCTCCGTTACCACGAGGACATCGACCCCATCGCGGGCCAGCTGGCCGCCCAACTCGAGTCGGCTGGGCTGGGCGTTCGTGCTTGCGAGCTGTACCAGCGTGCCGCCGCGGTCGCGACGCGAGTCCTCGCCAGCGCCGAGGCGACGAGGTACCTCTCGCGGGCCCTGGCGATCCTGGCCGAGTCGCCGGCGAGCCGAGACCGCGACGTTCTTGAGCTCCACCTGCTTCTCCGGTTATCCCAGTCAGTCCTCGCGATCGAGGGTTACGCCTCGCGGCGACAGGAGGTGACTGCCGAGCGCGCGCGTGCTCTCGCCGCAGACCTGGGCGAGGAGATCGACGAGCTGTTCGCGCTCAATGCTTTGTGGGCGGTCCGCGTCGTAGGAGGGGAGGTTGATCGGTCAAGAGACGTCGCCGAAGCCGCTCTCCGGCGGTCGGATGGGCATCCGGACTTTGCATCGGCGAGTCACTTGGCAATGGGTGGATCCCTCACGTTTCTGGGCGAGCACGTGAAGGGCGTCGTCGAGTTCGAGCGAGCGATCGCGACATACGTGCCTGGAGCGTCGCGCCCGACCACCTCGGGAACGGATTCCGGCGTCGGCGCCCTGTCGTGGGGATCGCATGCGCTGTGGCTTGCGGGTCGAACAGCAACCGCTGCGGAGTGGTCGAGCCGGGCGATCGCCTCGGCTGACGCTCTTGAAGGCCCTTACGTAAAGATGATCGCGCACAACTACGCCGCGATCCTCGAGCAGATCGGTGGCGACGTCGAAGCAATGTTGCAGCACGCCACGCTCGCGGCTGAGCTCTGCAGCAAGTATGGCTTCGCCTACTATCGGGATTGGCCATTGATCCTCGCGGCTTGGGCGGATCGGGGAGTCGGATCGGACAGCCCGGCTCGCATCGAGCGCGCTCTCGACGAGATGCGTTCGATCCGCGCCCTCGCACGGCGGCCGTATTATCTGGCGCTGCTCGCTGATGCCCATGAGGTCGCGGGAGACGCACGGCAAGCACGGGCGGCGCTGGAAGCGGCCTTGGCGGACGCGATTACGACCGGCGAGCAGTGGTGGGTCCCGGAGCTGCACCGCCGCCTCGGGGTGCTCGACGACGGTCCTGCTGGCGAAGTGGCCGTCCGTCGCGCATTGGATGTCGCCACCACACAGGGTGCTTGGTCGCTGGCCCTCCGCGCAGCGATCAGCCTGGCGCGTCGCGCACGGTCCGAGCAGGCCACGCTTCGCGCCGTCCTCGACGCCGTCCCCGAGCCGGCGCGCCGCGATCGCCTCGACGCCGACGCTGTGCTTGCCGGCACCGAGGGTCACCATCGACGAACGCCAGCGCGAACGCTTTACGAACGATTGAAATGCCAGCCTCTCCCGCAAACCGGGCAGGGAGGTGTGATATGGCAACGGCGCTTCGAACTCCGCCGCTCGATGAGGCGGCCATCGCCGCGATGAAGGCAGGCCTCAGAGGAGAGGCGATACGGCGGGAGGACCCGGGCTACGACGACGCGCGGCGAGTGTTCAACGCTGCAGTGGATCGGCGGCCGGCGCTCGTTGTCCGTCCGGTCGATATCGGTGACATCCGGACCGCACTCCAATTCGGGATCGACCGCCGGCTGAAGATCGCGGTCCGAGGCGGTGGCCACCACGGCGCGGGCTTCGGGACCGTTGATGACGGTCTCGTCATCGACCTCGGGCAGCTGCGCGGGATTCGGGTGGACCCAGCCAAGAGGACGGTGCGGGTCGAGCCGGGCTGTACCCTGGCCGACCTTGACCACGCGACCCACGCGTTCGGGCTCGCCGTCCCGACGGGCATCTTCGGCACGACCGGCATCGCCGGCCTAGCCCTTGGCGGTGGCGTCGGCCACTTGACGCGCAAACTCGGGCTTACGCTTGACAATCTGCTCGAAGCCGACGTCCTCTTGGCCTCCGGCAAGCTTGTGACGGCAAGCGCGACCACGAACGAAGAGCTCTTCTGGGCGATCCGCGGTGGCGGCGGCAACTTCGGCATCGTGACATCGTTCCTCTTTCGGGCGCACCCGGTCTCGACGATCGTCGGAGGCCCGACGCTCTATCAGCTCGACCAGGCGGAGGACGTCCTCCGTTGGTATCGCGACTTCATGCCTGCGGCCCCTCCGGAACTGAATGGCTTCTTCGCGTTCCTGACCGTTCCGCCCGCCCCACCCTTCCCGGAGCATCTCCACCTAAAGAAGATGGCCGGCATCGTTTGGTGCTACTCGGGCGATCCAGCGCGAGCTGCCGAGGTTCTTGCGCCGATCCATACGTTTGGCCCGCCGGCGTTGGACGCGATCCAGCCGATGCCCTTTCCTGTCCTCCAGACCGCGTTCGATCCGCTCTACCCGGCGGGCCTTCGCTGGCACTGGCGCGCTGACTTTGTGACCACGATCCCGGACGATGCGATCTCGGAACACATTCGCTTCGGCGCGACGCTGCCCACATGGCTGTCCGGGATGCATCTCTACCCGGTCGACGGGGTGGCCCACGACCGAGATCAGGCCGACACAGCGTTCAGCTATCGGGAGGCAAGCTGGGTCCAGGTCATGGTCGGAGTTGACGAAGACGCATCGACCAGTGCCGCGACGGCCGCTTGGACGACCGCCTACTGGGATGCGCTCCATCCATATTCAGCAGGCGGCTCGTACGTGAACATGTTCATGGACGAAGGTCAGGACCGCGTCCGGATGTCGTATCGCGCAAACTACGACCGGCTCGTCCGAGCAAAGTCGCAGTTCGACCCCGAAAACGTCTTCCGCCTCAATCAGAACATCCGTCCAGGCTGACCCACTAGCCCACCGATCACCCATGCTCGCCGACTCGTCGTCATGCCCGCGACGGGGTTGCGAGCGGGCGCGCCGATCACGCGACCGGTAACGGCGTCGCCGCGATCCATCTGCCGCCCAGGATCGGTGCCCCCTGGCTCAGCCGCCCCGACCAACCTTTGTTGGGCGTGCGCGCCCGCAGCCCTCCGGGCTGGCCAGAAACACCCACGCACGAACAGGCCCTCCGGACGACCCGAAGGGCCTTTCGCGGCAGGGAGAGCGCCCCGCTAGGCGCGGACGCCAGTCCCTAGATCGTACCGAGCGCCCTCGCGACCAGCGACCACTTCGATCGAGGTCCCCCGCGCGCGCGCCGCCTCGGTCATTCCGTCGAGCACGGCATCGCTATGGGATGGATCGTGGTGGAAGAGGATGAGTCGGCGAACCGACGCCAATTCCGCGAACGCGACTGCCTCGCTGACCGAGCTGTGACCCCAGCCGATCCGCCCCGCGCGCTCGTCATCCGAGTATTGACCGTCGTGGATGAGGAGATCGACGCCTGCGGCAAGATCGAAGCCGGACGTCCAGCGCGGCTCATCGGGAAAGTGTCGCGCACCGAGCGCCGGCTCATGGTCGGGCAGGTAGGCAACGCTCGCCCCGTCGCCGGAGATCCGGTAACCGACCGTGGGTCCTGGATGGATGACGTGCTGGGCAACGACCTCGAAGCCGCCGATGCGTACCGGCTCCTCTGGCGCGTCATGGAGCACCACTCGAGCGTCGAGGTCGCGGAGCCGGACCGGGAAGAGCGGCGGCGAGAGATAGCGAGTGAGGCGCGTCCGCAGATCCATCGTCGCGGAGGCAGGGCCCCAGATATGGATCTCGCCGGTCGGCCGAAAGAACGGGGCAAAGAAGCCGAGGCCCTGGATGTGGTCCATGTGGAGGTGGGTCAGGAGGATGTCCACCCGCTCGGCGGACGGGTCGATGGCGGCTCCGAGCCGACGGATGCCGGTCCCGGCATCGAGCGCGAGAATGGTGCCATCGGCGCTCACGATCTCGACGGAAGCGGTGTTGCCTCCGTAACCCGCCGTTTCCGGGCCGGAGCTGGCGAGCGACCCGCGGGTCCCCCACAGGCGGACGATCATCGGGTCGGTGGCTCCCAGAACATCGCGAGGCCGCCGAGGAGCTGACCGCTTGAGCCCTCCAGAGGGAGAGCGGTCACCACGAGCGAACGAAGAACGCCGTCTCGGCCCACGATCCGCAGTGGTCCGTGGACAGGGGTACGTTGGCGAATGGCGATGGCAAGGGGATGGGTCGCCGGGTCGGCCCGTTGGCGGCCCTTGGTGCGTGACGCAAAGGCCGTGGTCCAGTCGGCAAACGACACTTGGCCCACATCCTCGAAATCGAGGCCGAGCAGCGCTTCCGCAGCTTCGTTCACAAAGACCAAGTCGCCCGCAGCATCGACCACGAAGGTCGGAACCGCCAGGCCGTACGCCAGTTGGCGAACCAGAATCAGCTCGAGGGGCAATTGGGCCACGACGACACCCCGCGGAGATCGAACAGGTCGTTAGATCGACTTTGCCAGATTCACGAGGCAACCGCCCGCTTGGGTTGATATCGGAAAACGTCCCGGCTCCGCGCCGCCGCCCTCTCCCGTGGTCGGGCAACGCTCGTTTGCGGCTTCTAGCCGGGCAGTCGATCCTCGTCGATGAACTCGATCACCTGGCGGGCGACCTCGTCGGGGCGGGCCTCGATGACCCAGTGGCCGACGTCGGGAAAGAAGACCTTGCGCGGCAGGTTCGTCAACTCCTTGTCGATCCATCGCGCCAGGTCCCGGCGCAGGGTCCGGTCGCGCTCGCCCCACAGGATCAGGGCGGGCGAGGTGATCCGCTTGCCTCGCAGCCTGTCGGCGTCGTCCTTGATGGTGTGCGCGATCGAGCGGTAATAGGCCAGCGCCGCCCAGGCCGCGCGTGGTCGGCAGATGGCGTCGCGGTACACAGCCCGATCCTTGGTCCTGAAACCCACGCCGGAGAACAGCAGGTTCATGACCCTGCCATGAAACGCGGTCAACCACCACTCTGGCAGGCGCGGGATGCGATAGAAGAGGACGTAGGAGCTCCGGATCCGTTGGCGCCGGCTGTGATGGATCGCCCGTCCCAGGGTGATCGCGGGCGCGGCGTTGACCAGGATCAGGCGGTCCACCTTGTCCGGGTGGGACAACGCCGCCTCGGCGGCGACGATGCCGCCCCACTCGTGTCCAAGGACGTGGGCCTTCGACTCGCCCAAGGCGTCGACCAGCGCCGCGACGTCATCGCCGAGGGTCTGGAGTGCGTAGTCCTCGATCCGGGCCGGCCGACTCGTGTCGCCGTAGCCCCGCATGTCAGGCGCCACCGCCCGGTATCCCGCCCGGGCCAGGGCCGGGACGAGGTGACGGTACTCGTACGACGACTGCGGGAAGCCGTGCAGCAGGAGGACCAGCGGACCTGCGCCGTCGGTCAGGCAGTGGAAGCGGATGCCGTTCGCATCGATGAACTCGGACCGCATCCCGATGGTCGTCCTCGGCTACAGGGTGCGAGCCCGAAGGGATTCAGGCCCCCGGCTTGAAGGTCATGAGCGCGATGATCACGGCGAAGCCGATGAGCTCCAGCCGCGAGACCAGGAACAGACGATCGAGGAGTTCGCGGCCCGCCTGCGACGTCGGCCCCTCTGCCTCGAACAGCACGGCGGCCCGCTTGACGCGAGGTCCGAGGTAGACAGCGCCGACCACCGCAGAGAGCACCCACAGGCCGACCGAGACGGCGATCCACGTCTGCCCGAAGCTCCACGCTTGCAACGTCATCGCGGTGCCAGCGACGAACAGCAGCAGCGCCGCCGGCAGGAAGACGCGCGAGCCGATGTATTCGATGTGTCGCGCCAGGTGCGGCAGCTCCGATGGGTCCGGCGAACGGGTGACCCGAAGGGCGAGCAGCTGGGCGTAGAGGGCGCCGCCGACCCAGATGACGGCACAGATGATGTGGACGTAGAGGAGCAGCTGGTACATGACCCGTCAGGAGCTCGTCACGTCATCGGCGTGGTCGACGGCCATGGCCACGTAACCATCCTCGATGGCAGGGTCGGGGTGGTATCCACGCTGCCATCGACTCGCGGCCGTCGCTTCCCGCTCGAGCCGTTGGTCAAGGCGCCGGAAGTCCTGCGACAGGACCCATCGCACGACTCCCGGTGGCAACCACCACGTCAACAGGCGGAGGAAGCCGCTGATGTCCCCCTCGTAGCGCGCTTCGATGTCGGTGTTCTCACCGGCCGGGGTGCAGACGTACTCGACGCGCGAGTTCCACGGCGCGGACGAGAGCCAGACGACGCGACGGTTCGGCTCCAGCTCGGCCAGCTCATCGATGAAGTGGAAGCGGAATGGACCGATGCGATCGGTCGCCATCCAGCGCGTGCCGATCCGGGGTGGCTGATCGCCGATCTGCCGCCGGAACACACAGGCCGGCGCAAAGTCGCGCCAGCGCAGAGGGTCGGCCAGGTAGGCGAATACCCGGTCGACCGGTTGCGCGATGGTCGCGTTGACTGTCCACGTGCCGCCGCATCTGGTGTCGGGCCCGATCCCTCACTCGTCGCCGGCTCCACGCCCTGGGAGACGGCTCGCAGATACGGCCTGAGGCTACCACGGCCCCTGACGACTCGAGACCCGAGATCGGGCGACGCCACGGAGACGTTGTCGTTCCAGTGCGTGCGCGCGCCGCGCGGATCAGCGGGTGCGAAGTCGCTGAAGTTCGAGGAGCGGACTCGGCTCCTGAAACCCCCTCGGACAGGCGGAAACGACCCGGGTGTAGCGTCAACGCCTTGTGGACGTCTTGGTGACAGCCGGGGGCTGAGGCGCTCGCCTCGCTGCCGGGTCGTCACCAGAAGGGAACGCAGCCATGGCCGTGCCGATGCGTGCAACGTCCAGGTTCCGTCGACGGGCCATCGCGTTCGTCATCGCCGTCTTCGTGCTGGGAGGATCCGCCATCCCGGTCGCGGCCTCGACCGCGTCGGAAGCCGATGGATCGCCGGTGGCGGCCCCGGCGGCATCCGCATCCGAGCCGGCGGCGACGGCGATCAGCGCCGGCCATCGGCACACCTGCGCCATCAAGAGCGACGCGACCATTGCCTGCTGGGGCGATGGAGCAGGAGGAACCTTGGTCACCCCGCCAGGGACATTCACCGCGCTCGACGCCGGGGGCAACCACAGCTGTGCGATCCGATCCGACAAGGTCCTGGCCTGCTGGGGTCACAACGACGTAGGCCAGTCCACACCACCTCCGGGGACATTCGTCGCGATCAGCGCCGGCGATCGGCACAGCTGCGCGATCCGGACGGATGCCACGCTGGTTTGTTGGGGTGACGACTTCATGGGCCAGGGGAGTCCCCCGCCGGGGACCTACGCCGATGTCACCTCCGGGGGATCCCACAGCTGTGCGATCCGGACCGACAGCACGCTGACCTGTTGGGGGCCGGACTTCAACGGCGAGACGACCGCTCCGCCAGGGACCTGGTCAGCCGTCGCTGCCGGCCAGGGGTTCACCTGCGGGATCCGGTCAGTCGGAACCCTGGGTTGCTGGGGCCCCAACGACTTCGGTCAGATCGATGCCCCCGCGGGGACCTACAAGGGGTTGAGTGCGGGCGCGGTCCACAGTTGCGCGGTCCGGACTGACGGCACCCTGGCTTGTTGGGGAAACGCCTGGGACGGCAAGACGACACCGCTCGATGGGACGTTCGCGGAGGTGGCTGCCGGCGGCGACCACAACTGCGCGATCCGAGCCAACGGCTGGCTGGCCTGCTGGGGCGGCAACGGCGGCTACGACACGGTCGTCCCGCTCGGCCTTCGACCTGTCGTTTCTGCCGGCTGGTATCACTCGTGCGCCCTACGACCGGACGGCACCGTTTCCTGCTGGGGACGCCGAGGAGGGGACCACGACGGTCCCGGCCGGGAGGTACAAGACCGTCAGCGCCGGCCAGGGCTTCAGCTGCGCGATCAGGACGAATGACACGCTCGCTTGCTGGGGGATCGGCGACGACGGCAGGACGGCCGCGCCGCCTGGGACCTTTACGAGCGTGAGCGTGGGCGGCAATCACGCCTGCGCCATCAAGAAGACCAACAGTGCCGTCACTTGTTGGGGGCGGAACGACTACGGTCAGGCCACACCGCATCCAGGCGCCTATCGGGCCGTCAGCGCGGGGTTTCGCACCACGTGCGCATTGCGCGCGCTCGACGGCCGGCTCGAGTGCTGGGGCTCGAACGAGGACGGCCTGGCGACCCCGGGCCCGCTCGATGCCCGGGCCGTCAGCGTCGGCGCGTTCCACGCCTGCGCGACGAGGGATCAAGGCCAGGACGTTGCTTGCTGGGGGCTCGGCGACGATGGCCAGACCACCGCACCGGCCGGCCCGTTCCTGGAGATCGGTGCGGGCGCCTTCCACAGCTGCGGGCTGCGCGTCGCGGGCACGCTCGCGTGCTGGGGGTACGACGGTGACGGCCAGGCGAGCGAACCGACAGGGACCTACCTTGCGATGAGCACCGGCGCCTGGCACTCCTGCGCGATCAGCCTCGCTGGAGCACCCGTGTGCTGGGGCTGGAACTACTACAACCAGGCGACCACGTCCGAGCCCGCTGCGACCACCTACGTCCCGGTCACGCCGACGCGACTGCTCGACTCGCGATCCGGCAACGGACTCAGCGGCAAGTTCAAGGCCAACCTCGCCCGGACCTTCCAGGTCGCCGGCCGGGGACCCGTCCCGGCGAACGCCGTCGCCGTGACGGGCAACTTCACGGTCACGCGCCAGACCGCGAAGGGGTATGGATCGCTGACGCCGGTCGCCACGAATACCCCGTCGACATCGACGATCAACTTCCCGGTCGGCGATAACCGGGCCAACAACGTGACGATCGCTCTCGGCCCGAGCGGCAAGCTCGGCGCCGTCTACAAGGCCGCGTCCGGAACGACGACGGACTTCCTGTTCGATGTCACCGGCTACTTCCTCGCCGCCGACACGGCCGCGACCTATGAACCGACCGGCCCGGTCCGGCTCCTGGACACGCGAGCCGGCAACGGCCTGAGCGGCAAGTTCAGGAGTGGCGCGCCGAGGACCTGGCAGATCGCCGGGCGGGGCGGGATCCCTGCCGGGGCGACAGCGATCACCGGCAATGTCACCGTCGTCGGCCAGACCGGAGCGGGCTTCGTCTCGCTTGGCCCGGTCGCGTCCGCCAGCCCGACGACGTCCACGCTCAACTTCCCGCCGGGCGACACGCGAGCCAACGGGTTCACGGCGAAGCTGGCCGGCAACGGGAAGCTGGCGGCGGTCTTCATCGGCGGAGCCGGCGCAACGACCCACCTCATCGTCGACGTGACCGGCTACTACGTCGCCGGACTCGGTGGCAATCGGTTCTACCCGCTCCCTCCTGACCGGGTCCTGGACTCGCGTTTCGAGGTCGGATTGGTGGGCAAGTTCAAGGCCAACACCGGTCGGACCCTGATCACCTCGCCACGAGTCGGCGTGCCAGCCGACGCGGTCGCGGTGACCGGCAACCTGACGGTCGTCGGACAGTCGAAGGCCGGCTACGTCTCGATGACGAAGGCCACGACGAGCTCCCCGACGACGTCCACGCTCAACTTCCCGGTCGGGGACACGCGGGCGAACGGCGTGAGCGGGCCACTGACGTCGTCAGGGACCGTGGGCCTCGTCTATCGAGCGACGTCCGGGGCCACGACGAACCTGATCCTGGACATCAGCGGCTATTACAGGTCGTCATCGGACGTGGCCGCCGCATCCATCGACGGTGCGCCCCACGACACGACGCCCAGTCGGCATCCGGGTCGCGGCACCGACTGACGGCCGATCGCCGCTCATGCCGAAGCGCCTGTCCGTCCGGACAGGCGCTTCGTGTTCGTGCTGGGTCAGCGCGATCGGCTCCATCGGCGTCAGGCGGTGACACCCTGCCGGCCGGAGGACCGGGACCTTCTCGGGCTCCGGGCGGGCGGCCCACACCAGGCCGAGGCCGGCGAGGATGAAGGCGAACCCGACGCCGGCGAAGAGGCCGGACATCCCGAGTCCCATCTGGAGGGTCGAGGCCGTGACGGTCCCGACACCGAGCTCACCGACCAGGGCGTGGGCCACACCGGTCCAGGCCTGTGCGCGGACGGCCGCGTCGATCGGGTTGCTGCGGTCGAAGTCGGCCCAGTAGCGCCCGTCGACCGGGACCACGTACTCGGTGCCCGCCACGTACTCCGTGCCGTCGGGGGCGGTGAAGTTCTCATCCAGGACGACGGTCTGCTCGCCGTGCAGCGTGTGATAGGCGACGGTCGCCATCTGGTACATGTACTCGCTGCCGGTGTTGACGACCGGGTCATTGGGATCGAGCTCGCCGGTCACGACCGGATAGCCCCAGTCGTCGGTCAGCAGCGCCATGATGGACGCCGCGCCCTCGGTCTCGCCGCGGTCGATGAGCTGGCCCTGCGTCGTTGTAGGTCAGGACGACGTTCTGCGCCGCGCTGAACGCATTCAGCGAGCGATAGCCCTCCTGGACCCGCAGGAACGCGTACGCACCACCGGCCGCGAAGACGAGGCCCATGATGGTGAGGACGATTCCGAGTCGCCGTAGTCGCGTAGTCATTTCGGGTGCCTCCCTGGCCACTTGCATTGGCTTGTCTTTGCCTACGGACAGGGTTACTCGGCGGGCGACCGACATCCCGGGTCAGACGGCCCGTAGGCACGTGCCGTTGGGCACCAACTCGGTGGGACCTCCGAGATGAGGTCGATGGGCCCCGACCAGGACGATCGGAGCCCATGCGGCGGGAGCCGCCCCGGTCAGCCCGCCACCGGCGACGCGGTGATGCCTGGGGCGATCGCGGTCGAGGGGCGTGCGGTCAACGTCCTCCAGGCAAGGACCAGCACGGCACCGAACCCGAACAGGCTCGCGAGGGTGGCGAGGAGGCCGAGCACCGGCACGATCGCGACGAGCTGGAGCAGCAGGACGCCGATGGTCGCGGCGAGATACGGCCGCTCACGGACGACGCCTGGCTGGACCCGGCCCAGCACCCACTCGCCGATCCAGATGCCGGCCACCAGGTAGCCGACGAACGCGACCAGCGGCCAGAGCAGGAACAGGACGCCCAGCCCGAGCGGCGCCCCGATGACCGTGACCATCGACACCACGGCGATGACCGGGATGACGATCAAGCCGAGCACGCCGACGACGAGGGTGAGGATGGGCTCGCGCGCGATGACCTGTTCGGCGGAGCGCACCTGCCGACCGGCCAGGCCCGCGAGGAGCAGTCCGGCGACGATCGCGGCGAGGCCCATGCCGATCCAGAACAGGATGAAGGCCGGAGCCAGGATGGCCCCGACGGCGACGAGCGAGGCTCGCAGGTCGGTCGTCTCGCCGAGGACCGTGGCGCCTCCGGCCTGCTGCACGGTCGCGTCGATGGTCATCACGTCGCCCGCGACGACGGTTCCCGCCTCCAGCTGGACATCGCTGCCGACCGCGACGATCGACTCCACCTCGGCCCCGGACAGGACCGCGGACCCATCGACGGTGATGAGGGTGTTCACCGTGCCTTCGATCGTCGCCACGCCCTCGACGACGACGACCAGGTCGGCCTGCTCGCCGGCCGGGACCGTCACGTCGGCCTTGGCCGCGATCAGGATCCGCCCGGTCTGGTCGAATGGCTCGGCCGCCAGGGCGACCGGCACCAGGAGTGCGAACGCGACGAGGACCGTCGCGACGAGGGTGATGACGCGGTTCATGGTGTGGCCTCCTCGATGGGATGACGTCCCCGCCAGGTGGCCGCGCGGGACACGGCGGTCGCCGCGAGCGAGGCCGCGACGCTGATGGCGATGGAGATGGCGACAAGGGCGACGACTCGGGGCATCGGCAGGACCTCCTGAGCGCCCGGCCACGCAGCGCGGCGCGGGCGGACCATGTAGCAGCCAGGGCTGTCGCCCGGCCTTCGTCCAGTCCAGCCGAAGTGCGCGGATGGCGGTAGTGCCATCGGGACTCGGGTCGCAGGTCTCGCGGCAGGCGAGCTCGATCCGCCGCCGGGCCGGTCGGCCCAGGGCATGGCGGTCGGCGAGGGTCCGGCCGGGATGGTTCTACGTCGCGATGCCGGCCATCTCCTGGAGCAGGCGCCACGAGGCGAGGCGTTCGTCGCGGGTGGCCATGATCTCCGTGGTCGGGGCGCCGGTCCGGATCGAAGTGTGGCGCGAACCGACCTTCGCTCCGCGCGAAGGTCAGGAAGTCGATCGGCTCGCCGGTCGGCGTGTGCGCCCAGTCGTCCCGCACGGCAGGGTTGCCCTGGAGCGAGAGCCGATCGCGCGATGCGCAGCGCCGCGCCGCGGGTCGTAGGTGAACAGCGGGAAGGCGCGCGACTCGACCGCCAGGTTCGCCTGACGGTAGGCGGCGTCGTCGGCGATGCCGTGCTCGGGCATGCACGCGGCGTAGGAGATGATCACCGCCGGCCCGGGGAACGCATTCGCCTCCATGATCGCGCGATAGAAGTGGTTGACGTGGGCCGGCGTCGTCTGGGCGACGTACACGTCGCCATGGGCCATGAGGATGCGGCCGAGCTCCTTGCGCGCCTCGGGCCGGCCGTGGATGGCCGATCCGAACGCGGACAGCTTCGTCACCTGACCGCCGAAGGATGCGGTGGATGCCTGTCCGCCGGTGTTCGAGTAGACCTGCGTGTCGAGCACGAGGACCTTGATGTCCGCTCCGGACGCGACCATCCGCGAGAGCGCCTGGAAGCCGATGTCGTACATCGCGCCGTCGCCACCCATCACCCACAGGCGTCGGTCCGGATGGCCCGCCTGGTCCCATCTGGCGCCGGATCCCGCTGGCGACCGCCGGCGCATTCTCGAAGAGCGAATTCGTCCAGGGCACGAGGTACGGGTTGTACGGGTAGGTGCTGCCGAAGACCGTGTTGCAGCCCGTCGCCGCGACGATCCCCATCGCGTCCGGGCCGTACACGTCGCGGGTGGCGGCGACCATCATCCGGATCGCCGTCGCCTCGCCGCAGCCGGCGCAGGAGCCGGCGCCGCCGACGAAGCCGAAGTCGTGGTCGCCGAGCAGGATGTCGGCGAGCGCCTTGTCGTTGCGATAGACCGCGGGTGTCGGCGGCAGGGTCCGCAGGAACCGGATGCCCTCGCTCGCCCGGTCGAGGGCCGGCGATGCCGGCACCGTCCACGTCGTCCTTGTCGCGCATGAACAGGGCGTCGTGACCGGCCGCGGTGCAGACCTCGACGCACTCGCCGCAGCCCTTGCACCTGCGTCGGCTCGACGAACAGGCCGAATGCGCCCGGCGGCGACGCCGTTTCGCTCCGGGATGTCCGCGTACTTCTTCGTCCGCGCGAAGGACGCCCGCAGGTCCGACGGCTCGGCCGCACCGGTCGCCGGATCGGCGACGAACCGGTCGATCAGCGGGTCCAGCTCGGCCTCGGGGACGACCGTCGCGATGAGCGCGCTGTCGGGGCAGGCGCTGACGCAGGCCATGCAGCCGACGCACCGCTCGGCGACGAGCTGCGGCAGGCGTCGGGGCGAGGCGGCTGAAGTCGCGCGTCGCCGCGGTCCCCGGCGGGATGATGCTGTGGGCCAGGCCGAGGTCGACCGGCCAGGCCTCGTCGGCCGTTCCGCCCTGGTAGGCCGGCACGATCCCCTGCTCGAACGTGCGGGCATACGCCGCGAGATCCAGCGTGGGCAGCGTCGCGGTCGTCGTCCCGCGCGACGAGCTGTCAGCGCGAACCCGCGGCCGCCGGGCGGTCATGATCCGACTCCGACAAGCGCCCTGCTCGCGAGCATCGGAGCGATGGCCAGGTCGGCTCCAGGCACGGGACGGCCATCGCCATCCGTGACGTCCACGAGGCCGTCGAAGGCGGCGGCGATGATCTCGAGATTCGCCGCCAGGACGTCGTCGCCGCGCTTCCCGTAGAAGCGGCGCAGGCTCGCGCCGACCGCCTCGAGCAGGTCCTCGACGATCCATGCCGGCGGCTTGCGGCGAACGGCGTCAGGCGCAGGAATGCCCCGACGAGCGCGATGCCCTGCAGGCGGAGGACGAGGTCCGGGCGTGGGGCGCGGCTGCGGGCAAGCGATGCCGTGTCGAGGGCCGTGACCCGGATCCGTCGTCGGACGATCTCGTCGCGCACCGGGCCGGGATGGACGACCAGATCGCGCCGGGATCGGTCAGGGGCGACTGGACGAAGATCGCCCCGCCATCGACCAGTCCGGCGAGTGGATCACCCAGGGAGAACGCCGCCACGTCATGCACGCGAGACGAGGTCGACCTGGTGCAGCTCGCCATGACCCCGGATCGGCGCGTCGGCGATGGTCAGGCTGAAGCTCGTCGGCAGGCCCTTCTTCTCCGACCCGTAGCGCGGATAGGCCTGGACCTGCTTGCCGAAGACCTCGCCCATCAGCGTCGCGAGCAGCTTGTTCGTGGTGATCGAGCCGAGGCCGCCGATGGAGTGCCCACGCATCGCGAAGGTCCCCGCGGCGCGGATGTCGATCGGCTGTGGCGCTGATGGCGAGCGGATGCCGGATCCCGATGACCGCGTAGGTCGGATCGGTCGGACGCAGACTCGGCGAGACGGTCGAACACGCCGGCAAGATCCGCGGCATCGACGTCGCGCGACCCGAGCCCGGCCGAGACCGAGAGCACGCGGGGGACCCAGCCATGGTCCATCGCGGCGTCGTAGAGGGCGGCCTTCGTCTCGCGGGTCAGTGGGTTGTCGGCGGCAGCGGGCTCGTCGGTGCGCTCGACGACGCCGACCGCCCGCGCCGAAGCGAGGGTCGCAGCGAGCGCTGCCGCCGGGAACGGGCGGAAGCTCGTGATCCCGACCGTCCCGACCGCGCGGCCCGCGCGCCGCAGCTCGTCGACCACGGCGCGTGCCGTGTCGGCGATGGTCCCCATGGCCACGATGACGTGGTCGGCATCCTCGCATCGATAGGCGTCGATGGCGCCGTATCGCCGGCCGGTCAGGTCCGCCCAGTCGTCCATCGCCGAATGGATCGCCGCGGGGATCGCCGCGTAGTAGGCGCGTTGCGCGATCCGGCCCTTCATGTAGCTGTCCTGGTTCTGCACGACGCCGGTCATCCACGCGTCAGCTGGTTCGAACCACGCGGTGATCCGTTCGCGCGGATCGCCCACGAACGACTTCAGGAGCTCGTCCTCGGGAAGCTGCACGTTCTCGAGCGTGTGGGTCGTGAGGAACCCGTCCTGGACCACGAAGAACGGGGTGTGGGTCGCCTCGGCGACCCGGCGGGCGATGGCCGCGAGGTCAGCGGCCTCCTGGGCGTTGCGCGCGAACAGGATGCCCCAGCCGGTGTCGGCGACACCCATCACGTCGTCGTGACCGGCGTGGATGTTGAGCGCCTGGCTCGTCAGCGCCCGGGCGCCGATGTGGAACACCGCCGGCAGCCGCTTGCCGCTCAGGACGTACAGGACCTCCTTCATGAGGATGAGGCCCTGTCCGGCCGTGAAGTTCGTGACGCGTCCGCCTGCGAGCGCGACGCCCTCGGCCGCGGAGGCGGAGCTGTGCTCGGACTCCGGCTCGAGGAAGGCGAGCGGCGTTCCCCACAGGTTGCCGCGACCCGCGGCGACGGCCGACTGGAAGACCGCGGCCATCGTCGTCGTCGGCGTGATCGGATAGGCGCAGGCGACCTCGGCGATGCGGGTCTCGACGTGGGCGATGGCCTCCGATCCATCGACGACCGCGGGCACGCCCGGATACCGGACCGGATCGACGCGCGGGGCGATGCCGTCGCCCAGGCGAGTCATCGCGCGGCCGTCTGGATCTCGAAGGCCTGATCCCGGAGGTTGGCCCTGCAGACCACGCCCTCGTCGTGCGCTTCGCTCATGCCGCCGTACGCCGGGCACATCCAGCACCGCTCGATGTCGACGACGCCCTCGCGTGGGCACATGACCTGGCCAGACTCGACCGCACGGATGTTGTCCGGGCTGTGTCCTCGGGTGCGTCGAACGAGCTTCATGGGTGGCCTCCTTCGACGCAGCGTGCCCAGCGTGTGGCCGACGGGCATGGGCCATCCGTCACGAATGGGGCGGCCACGTGGCCCATCACGACCGATGGGTCCTGCGCACGCGACAAAGGGGCCGCTCGGCACTGGCCGCCGATCGCCTCCTCGGTCGATGGTGGTCATCCAAGACCTGCAGGTGGTGACGTCATGACAGCGACGCGACTGGCCGTGGTCCCGGAGTTCCGACTTCGGGCGACCGAGGTCGCCGGCCGGGTCGACGACTGGGGCTTCCTTGCGCACCCGGACCTCCCCGACACGCCGGGCCCCGCCTTCCTCATCGTGGCGCTCCGACCCAGGCCGACCCTGCGGCACTTCGATCCGGAGGCCGTCGACTACTGGGTGACCGAGTCGGGCCGGGGCGCGCGGCGCACCCTCGCGCACGCGACGCCGATGCCGCGATCCGAGGAGTTCTCGTGGGGCATGATCAGGCTCGTCGATCGGCTCGGCGTCTCGAACGAGTACCTGACCTTCGGCGGCCACCTCGACGCCGCGATGGTCGATGACGCGGTGGTGGCGGCGTTCGCCTCGCCGGCGCCGCTGTTGCGGCGGGGCGGTCATTCGCAGGGATGGGACCAGGGGGCCGATCTCGTGGGCGGCTACTTCGGCCGGATGATGGTGGCCGTCGACTACCACCCGGGATTCGAAGCGGCCTTCGCCGAGGCCGACCCGATGACGCGCTACGTCGCGTTCGTTCGCGACTCCGAGACGCGGCGCCAGCGGAGGGGTGGCACGGCCCCGGACGATGACCTCAGCCGGCTGCTCCGCCACGAGGCGTGCCGACTCGCCGACGCCGATCCGGCGATCTGGGCTGCCGCCGGTTCGTTGCTGCAGGCGATCCACGAGATGGGCCGATCGGCACCCGACAGCGCGACCAACGGCGCTGCGATGCCTGGGATCCGACGCGCACCGTGAGGATGAAGATCGGAGGCTGACGCGCCATGACGACTCGATCGGAACCCCGCACGACCTCCCCGGCGTGGGTCGTCGCATCCGTGGCGTGCATCGGCGCCGCCCTCGGCTTGATGGCGAGCCCTCCTGCTCGGTGCCGCCCCCGAGACCGGACTGATCGGCGGTGCGTGGATCGGGCTCATCTTCGGTCTCGGCATCGACGAGCTCGCGGTGCCGTGATGCGGGTCCTGATCTGCGCGGCATCCCGCCACGGGTCGACCGACGAGATCGCTCGCGCCATCTCGGCCGTCCTGCAGTCGTTCGAGATCGACGCGGCATGTCATCGCCCCGGACCGTGTCCAGCGGCGTGTCGAGCTATGACGCGGTGATCATCGGCTCGGCGGTCTACGCCGGCCACTGGCTGCGACCCGCCGTCGGCGTCGTCGCGCGCCACCGCGACGCCCTCCGAGACCGGCCGGTGTTCCTGTTCTCGAGCGGCCCACTGGGTGACAAGCCCCGTGCCGCGCGGTGCAGCACCCGAGGCAGCCGTCTGCGAGACCGCCATCGGGGCGATGGACCATCGCGTCTTCTCCGGGTCGCTGTCGCGACGACGGCTCGGGCTCCGCGAATCGATCGACAGCCGGGTGCATGGCATCCCGGACGGCGACTTCCGGGAGTGGGACGACATCGTGGACTGGGCGAGAGCGATCGCGCGCTATCTGCGCGCCGAGTCGACGGCGGCCACGCCGGCGCGCTGAGTGCGCGTCCGGCGGATCAGGTGACCGGTCGGTCCTTGATGCCGGCGACGAACGCGGCTGCCTGGGCGCGGCGCTCGAGATTGAGCTTCGCCAGGATCGAGCTGACGTAGTTCTTGACCGTCTTGTCCGAGAGGAAGACCTCTGCGGCGATCTCCTTGTTCGTCTTCCCCTGGGCGACGAGCGCCAGGATCTTGCGCTCCTGCTGGGTCAGCGCCCGTGAGCTCGTCGGGCTCGTCGTTGGTCGCGATGCGGCGCATCCGCTCGAGGACCTTGCCGGTGACGGCCGGGTCCAGCAGCGACTCGCCACGACCGACGGCCTCCAGCGCGGCGACGAGATCGCGCGCGCGGACCTGCTTGAGGAGGTAGCCGCTGGCGCCGGCCACGATGGCCGCGATCACCGCTTCCTCGTCCGGGATAGCTGGTCAGCATGACCACGCGCGTGCTCCGGGAACTCCGCGCGGATCTCGCGGCACGCTTCGATGCCCGAGCCGTCCGGGAGCCGCACGTCCATGACCACGAGGTCGGGCTGGAAGCGCCTGGCCATCGCGATCGACTCGGCGACCGTGCCGGCCTCGGCGACGACCTGGAACTCGGGCCGGCGGTCGAGCATCGAGGCCAGCCCCTGGCGGACGACCTCGTGGTCGTCGACGACCAGGATGGTGAGCGGGCGGCTTGGGTCCTTCGGTCATGTGACGGGTTCCTCTGGGTCGGGGGCGGCGGGGGCGGTCGGTCGGCGGATGATCGATGGTCGTGCCGCGGTCGTCGCTGCGCGATGTCCATCGTCGCACCGATGGCGGTGGCTCTCGAGCGCATGTTGACCATGCCCTGATGGCCCATGACGCCGGGGGCGGTCGGATCGAAGCCGTGCCCGTTGTCCTCGATCTCCAGTCCGAGGTCACCTGCGCTGTCGACCGCGAGCCGGATGACGGCGCGCGTCGCTCCGGAGTGGCGACCGATGTTGCTGAGCGCCTCGTTGGTCATGCCCAGGAGGTGGGCGGTCACGGACTGCTCCGGTTCGTTCACGGGCTCGTCGGCATCGAGCTCGACGTCGATGATCGAGTGGCGACGGAACTCGTCGACGGTCACGACGAGCCCGGCCAGGAGCGACACGCCGCTCAGGAGCTCGGGGCGAAGGCCGAAGATGAGGTTGCGGATGTCGCGGATCGTGAGGTGCAGGCTGGTGATGGCCCGCTCGACCCGCCGCTCGACCTCGTCCGGGTCCTCCCGGACCAGGTCCGGAACGTCCTCCAGCGACAACCCGACGGCGTAGAGGTTCTGGATGATGCCGTCGTGGAGGTCCTTGCTGATGCGGTCACGCTCGTCCACGACGGCCAGTCGCTGGACCTGCTCGTGCAGCCGCGCGTTCTCGATGGCGATGCCGGCATGGACCGCGAACGTCTCGAGCAAGTCGCTGGTCCTGGTCGGTGAACTCGGGGGCATCGAGCTTGTCGGTCAGATAGAGATTGCCGACGGACCGCCCCTGCACCGCGATCGGCACGCCGAGCAGGCTGTGCATCGGCGGATGATGCGGCGGGAACCCGTGCCGTCGGGGGTCGACGGAGATGTCAGGGATCCGCATCGAGCGGTTCTCGCTGATGATCAGGCCGAGCAATCCGTGGCCCTGCGGGAGTGGCCCGATCGACAGCGCGCGTCTTCGTGCGTGATGCCCGACGTGATGAATCGCTCGATCAGGCCATCGGTTCCCACGATCCCGAGCGCCGCGTATCGCGCCCCGACGAGCGGGCGGACCTGGTCGACGATGACCTGCAGCGCGTCGTCGACCGACAGCAGACCCGCGATCGCCCGGGTCGCCGCGTCGAAGGCATCGATGACCCCGAGGGCATCGGTCGAGTCCTGGCTGCGCATCGACGTCACGGTAGCAGCGGCCGCATCGGCCCGAGGGCGGACCGACCGGCCCGCTTGTTTCGGGCCGGATGGCCCGTGGCGACCGCGATCTCCAACGGCACCCTTCCGCCATGGACGGACGAGATCCCGGGAGCAGCCGGCGGATCCTGCTCGCGATCGACCAGACACCGGCGTCGCGGGAGGCGTCGTCCGAAGCGATCAGGCGTGCGATGGAGGACGGCTCCGAGCTCATCGTCATGAGCGTCGTCGAACCACGGAACCTCCACCTGCCGGGCAGCCGGCCACCGCGGGTCGATCAGGAGCGCGAACGCCTCACCGTGGGTGCGCAGTCGATCGTCCAGCGCGCACGCGCGGCCGGGGTCCGGTCGACCTTCCTCATCTGGGAGGGCGAGCCGGCCGACGCCATCCTCGAGGCGGCCGATGTCGGAGGGGGCGACGATCATCATCCTCGGCTCACGGCCTCGGACCAACCTGCGGCGGCTCATCCTCGGCAGCGTGTCGTCGGAGGTCGCTCGGCGCGCGCCCTGTGACGTGGTGGTCGTCCCCGGCTGAGCAGCCCGACGGCGTAGCCCGTGCGGCGTGGCGTCCCCCGATCCGCTGGGTCGGCCGATACTGGGCACCACGCAGACGGAGGCCAGGGCCGTGACGATCGTGAGCGCAGGGATCCCGACCGAGGAGCTGGAGCGGCTCGACGCCTGGTGGCGCGCCGCCAACTACCTGTCGGTCGGGCAGATCTACCTGATGGCCAACCCGCTCCTGCGCGAGCCGCTCGCTCCCGAGCACGTCAAGCCGCGACTGCTGGGCCACTGGGGCACGACGCCCGGCCTCAACCTCGTCTACGCCCACGCCAGCCGCGTCATCAAGGCCCGCGACCTCGATGCCATCTGGATCGTCGGACCCGGGCACGGCGGCCCGGCTGCCGTCGCCGCGGCGTACCTCGAGGGGACCGCCGCCGAGGTGGACCCGGGCCTGACGTTCGACGAGGACGGGCCTGCGCTACCTGTTCCGACGCTTCTCGTTCCCCGGCGGGATCGGCAGCCACGTCACGCCCGAGACCCCGGGCTCCATCCACGAGGGCGGCGAGCTCGGCTACGCGCTCGTCCACGCCTTCGGGGCCGCGTTCGACAACCCGGACCTGGTGGTGTTCTGCGTCGTCGGCGACGGCGAGGCGGAGACCGGCCCGCTCGCCGCCAGCTGGCATTCGAACAAGTTCCTCGACCCGGCGGTCGATGGGACCGTCGTCCCGATCCTGGCGCTCAACGGCTACAAGATCGCCAACCCGACGATCCTCGACCGGATCCCGGAGCGGGAGCTGATCAGCCTGTTCGAGGGGTATGGCTACCGGCCCGTACATCGTCGCCGGCGACGACCCGATGACGGTGCATGCCGCGATGGCCGAGACCATGGACACGATCCTGGACGAGGTCGCCGAGATCAAGGCACGGGCGCGTTCGGGCTCGGAGACGCGGCCGACCTGGCCGATGATCATCCTGCGCACGCCGAAGGGCTGGACCGGGCCCAAGGAGGTCGACGGCAAGCCGACCGAGGGCACCTGGCGGTCGCACCAGGTCCCGCTCGTCGGACGTCCGCCACGACCAGGCGCATCTCGCCCAGCTCGAGGACTGGCTGCGGTCCTACCGACCGGACGAGCTGTTCGACGCCGACGGGCGACCGGGCCCCGACATCCTCGACTTCACGCCGGTCGGCTCGCGACGGATGAGTGCCAACCCGCACGCCAACGGCGGCCGGCTCCTGCGGGACCTCAAGCTGCCGGACTTCCGGGACTACGCCGTCACGGTGGACGCGCCGGGCGCCGGCACCAGCGAGGCGACCCGGGTCCTCGGGACCTGGCTGCGCGACGTGATCCGGGACAACCCCACGACGTTCCGGCTCTTCGGCCCGGACGAGACCGCGTCCAACCGGCTGGACGCCGTGTTCGAGGTGACCGACCGGGCCTGGATGGGCGAGATCCGGCCGACGGACGAGCACCTGGCGCCCGAGTGGTCGCGTGCTCGAGGTGCTGTCGGAGCACCTCTGCCAGGGCTGGCTGGAGGGCTACCTGCTGACCGGTCGGCACGGCCTGTTCAGCTGCTACGAGGCGTTCATCCACGTCATCGACTCGATGTTCAACCAGCATGCGAAGTGGCTGAAGATGACCGCGCGAGATCGGCTGGCGCGTCCCGATCGCCTCGCTCAACTACCTGCTGACCAGCCACGTCTGGCGCCAGGACCACAACGGCTTCAGCCACCAGGATCCCGGGTTCATCGACCACGTCGTCAACAAGAAGGCGGACGTCATCCGGGTCTACCTGCCACCCGACGCGAACTGCCTGCTGTCGGTCGCCGATCACTGCCTGCGCAGCCGGGACTACGTCAACGTCATGGTCGCGGGCAAGCAGCCGGCGCTGGACTACCTCTCGATCGACGACGCGATCCTGCACTGCACGCGCGGCATCGGCATCTGGGACTGGGCGAGCAATGACGGCGGGTCGCCCGACGTCGTCCTCGCCTGCTGCCGGGGACATCCCGACGCTCGAGACCCTCGCCGCGGTCGCCCTGATCCGGCGAGCACCTCCCCGACCTTCGCGTTCGCGTGCGTCAACGTCGTCGACCTGATGCGCCTCCTCGACGAGCGCGAGCACCCGCACGGGTTGCCGGACCACGAATTCGACGCGCTGTTCACCACCGACCGGCCGATCGATCTTCGCCTACCACGGCTATCCGTGGCTGATCCACCGGCTGACCTATCGCCGGACGAACCACGCCAACCTGCACGTCCGCGGGTACAAGGAGGAGGGC
The DNA here is from genome assembly GCA_963776925.1 of uncultured Chloroflexia bacterium. Lineage (GTDB taxonomy): Bacteria > Chloroflexota > Limnocylindria > Limnocylindrales > CSP1-4 > SPCO01. The sequence goes on from CAVZON010000003.1 coordinate 69,453, forward strand.
ACGGTCACGACGCCGTTCGACATGGTCATGCGCAACGACCTCGACCGGTTCCATCTGGTCATCGACGTCATCGACCGGGTGCCGGGCCTGGGCTCGCGGGCCGCACTCGTCCGCCAGCACCTGGAGGACGAGCGACTCCGTGCCCGCGCGTATGCCCGCGAGTACGGCGAGGACCAGGCGGAGATCCGCGACTGGCGCTGGACGCGCTAGGCGCTGCGGTGCACGTCCTCGTCCTGAACGCGGGTTCGGCGACCCTCAAGGCGACCCTGGTCGAGCCACCCGACCGGACGGTCCGCCTCGACCGGACCGAGTCGTGGACGGCAGGCCGACGCGGCATCCGTGACGGACACGCTCGTCGAGGCGGCGACGGCGTCGCTGCCACCCGGGGAGCGGATCGACGGCGTGGGTCACCGGGTCGTCCACGGCGGCGACCGATTCACGTCGCCGACGGTCCTCGACGACGAGGCGGTCGGATGCGATCGAGACCCTCGCCGACCTGGCGCCGCTGCACAACCCGATCGCCGTTGCCGTCATCCGCGCCGCTCGCGATGTGCTCCCGGACGTCCCGCACGTCGCCGTCTTCGACACCGCGTTCCACGCGTCGTTGCCCGAGGCAGCGATCCGCTACCCGGTCCCGACGGCCTGGCTGCGCGACGCACGGCGTGCGGCGATACGGGTTCCACGGGCTGTCGGTCGACTGGGCCACGCGGCGCGCGGCCGAGCTGCTCGGTCGTCCGGTCGCGGACCTGCGTCTCGTGGTCGCCCACCTCGGCGGTGGCTGCTCGGTGACGGCCGTGGACGGTGGTCGATCGGTCGACACCTCGATGGGGATGACGCCGCTCGAGGGACTGATGATGGGGACCCGCGCCGGGTCGATCGATCCGGGGATCGTGTTCCGGCTGCTGCGCGAGGGTCGGCCGGCCGCGGCGATCGAGGAGGACCTCGACCGGCGGTCCGGGCTGGTCGGCGTGGCCGGCACGGCCGACATGGCGGAGCTGCTCGCGCGCGAGGGTCGCGGGGACACGACGGCCCGCGCTGGCGATCGAGATGTTCGTCCGACGCGCGGCCGCCGGGATGGCGGCGTCCGCGACGGCCTTGCCATCGATCGACGCCATCGTCTTCACGGGCGGGATCGGCCAGCACGCCGACGCGGTCACCGAGCGGATCCGCGACCGGCTGCACCTCGTCGGCCCGATCGAGTCGACGGAGCTGGTCGGCGAGGACCGGATCGACCGAGCGGCGACCGGCCCCGCCGTCCTGCGCATCGCGGCGCGCGAGGACCTGGTCATCGCCGACGCGGTCGTCGCCACGCTCGGATCGAGCTGACATGAAGTGCGGCGCGTCCGGCCTTCCGGGCCGAACGCGCCGCTGGACCCCAGGGAGGGCTACGGGGTGATGGCGACCTTCAGGACGCCATCGAGGCGGTTGCTGAAGATCCGGTAGGCCTCCTCGATCTCCGCGAGCCGGAAGCGGTGGGTCAGCAGGGGTGTCGGGTCGAAGCGGCCGGAGCGCACCATCGTGATGAGCCGGCCCATCCGCTCCTTCCCGCCCGGGCACAGCGTCGTGACGATCCGGTGGTCGCCGAGGCCGGCCGCGAACGCCGCGTAGGGGATCTCGAGCTTGCCCGAGTAGACACCCAGGCTCGACAGCGTCCCGCCCGGCCGAAGCGACCGGAGGGCACTCTCGAAGGTCTGCTGGGTCCCCAGCGCCTCGATCGCGACATCGGCCCCGGTCCCGCCGGTCAGGCGTCGGACCTCCTCCACGACGTCGACCTTGGTGAAGTCGAGCGCCACGTCGGCGCCCATCCGGCGGGACATCGCCAGCCGGACCGGATCGCTGTCGATGCCGATGACCTGTGCGGCGCCCATGAGCTTCGCGCCCGCGGTCGCGCACAGCCCGATCGGACCCTGGGCGAAGACGACGACGGTGTCGCCGATGCGCACGCCGCCCGACTCGGCTCCCGAGAACCCGGTCGACGCGATGTCGGCGAGCAGGACGACCTGCTCATCGGTCACGTCGTCGGGGATCTTCGCGAGGTTGGCCTGGGCCGCCGGGACGACGAGGTACTCGGCCTGCGCGCCGTCGATCGTGTTGCCGAACCGCCAGCCACCGATGGCCTCGTAGCCCGACCCATGCCCGCACTGCGACAGGTGCCCGGTCAGGCAGGCGTGGCACTGGCCGCACGGGGTGATGGCGCCGACGAGGACGCGTTCACCGATCTCGTAGCCGGTCACGCCCGCGCCGAGCGCCTCGATGACCCCGACCGGCTCGTGCCCGAGCACGAGGCCCGGCCGGACCGGGTACTCGCCCCTGACGATGTGGACGTCCGTGCCGCAGATGGTGGTCATCGTGATCCGGATCAGGGCCTCGCCCGGGCCGGGTCTCGGTCGATCCATCTCCTCGACGCGGATGTCCTCGGGCGCGTGGAACACGGTGGCCCGCATGGTGTCGACGGCGATCATGGCGATCTCCTTGCTGCGCCCGAGACGGTCGGCCCGTTGGATGCGGGTCGCGGACGACGCGGGACGCCTGGCTGGCTCGACGTCGACCATCGCTCCCGGCCGACCGTCGTCGACAGAGGCCAAGGTCACCCGATGGGGAGCCCGCCGGCCCGCCGGGGTCCCGGGCATGCGATCCGCCACCGGCCAGCGCAATGGGCCAGGTGGGCCGGAGATCCGGGTCCATCGGCACTGCCGCCGTGTCGTCGGGTCGTGGTCCGATGAGGTCCGACATCAGGACTCGAGGTGCACCCATGAACGCCGTCGTCGTCTACGAATCGCACTGGGGGAACACCGCCGCCGTGGCGCGTGCCATCGCCGAGGGGATCGGGCCAGGGACGCCGGTCCTGACCACGGACGAGGCGACGCCCGAGGTCATCGCCGAGGCCGATCTGATCGTCGCCGGCGCGCCGGTGATGGTCTTCCGGCTGCCGACCGAAGGCGTGCTGCACAGCATCGCGGAGAACGCCAGCGACGCACCGACGCCGCCCGACGTCTCCCATCCATCGATGCGCAGCTGGCTGGAGACGTTGCCACGCGGTGCCGGGCGTGCGGCGGCCTTCGAGACGCGTGTCCGGTTCTCGCCGGGCGGCGCGGCCGGCGCGATCGAGCGCGGGCTCGGGGCGGCCGGGTATCGCCGGATCGCCGAGGGCCACCGGTTCTACGTGCGCAACCAGTACGGCCCGCTCCGCCACGGCGAGCTCGAGACCGCCCAGGCCTGGGGCCGGGAGCTGGCGAGCGCCCTCGAATCAGGGACAGACGTCCGCAAGGCGAGCTGACCCTGCACCGACCCTCCAGCGCAAAGGAGCGCACTGCCATGACGACCCGCGTCGGGATCAATGGGTTCGGCCGTGTCGGCCGCCAGTCCCTCAAGGCGATGCTCGAACGCGCGCCGGACGTCGAGGTCGTCGCGATCAACGACCTCGTCCCGGTCGAGCTCGATGCCATCCTGTTCAAGCACGACTCGACCTACGGCACGTTCCCGGGGTTCGTCGAGCACACGAGCGATTCGCTGATCGTGGACGGGCACCAGATCCGGGTGTACCAGGAGAAGGACCCCGCGGCCCTGCCGTGGGGGGACCTCGGGGTCGACATCGTGGTCGAGAGCACCGGCATCTTCACCGACGCGAGCAAGGCCAGGGCACATCTCGATGCGGGTGCCCAGAAGGTCATCATCAGCGCCCCGGCCAAGGGCGAGGACATCACCATCGTCCTCGGGGTCAACGACGACCAGTACGACCCGGCCGCCCACCACGTCATCAGCAACGCCTCGTGCACGACCAACTGCCTGGCCCCCGCGGCCAAGGTCGTCCACGACCTGCTCGGCATCGAGCAGGGCCTGATGAACACCATCCACAGCTACACCAACGACCAGCGCATCCTCGACGTCGCCCACAAGGATCCGCGCCGGGCGCGCAGCGCCGGCCAGAACATCATCCCGACCACGACCGGCGCGGCCAAGGCGCTGGCCCTGGTCATCCCCGACCTCGCGGGCAAGTTCGACGGCTTCAGCCTGCGCGTCCCGACGCCGACCGTGAGCGTCGTCGACTTCACCGCCACGGTCCGCCGCGCGACCACCGTGGACGAGCTCAACGCGGCCTTCCGGACCGCCGCCGCAGGACCCCTCGCGGGCATCCTCGGGGTGTCCGACGAGCCGCTCGTGTCGATGGACTTCAAGGGCGACCCGCGGTCCTCGATCATCGATGCCGAGTCGACCATGGTCCTGGGCGGCACGATGGTCAAGGTCATCGCCTGGTACGACAACGAGTGGGGCTACAGCTGCCGCATCGCCGACCTCGTGGCCTTCGTCGCCGCGCGGCTGCCCGTCGCCGCCTGACCCACAGCGCGGGCCGCCGCCCGCCACCAACCCGACCGGAGCCGACTCATGGATCGCAAGCACCGCACATCGTTCGCCGGGGTGTCGATCGAGGGGTCCGTCGCCCGGGGCTTCGAGGGCGTCCGCGATGCGTTCGCCGAGAACTTCGCGACGCGCGGTGAGCTCGGGGCTGCCTGCTCCGTCTACCAGGACGGGGAGCCGGTGGTCGACCTGTGGGGCGGCGTCCGCGACAAGGCGACCGGTGCCCCGTGGGAGGCGGACACCATGGTCCTCGTCTACTCGGCGACCAAGGGCCTGTCCGCCCTCGCCATGGCGTTGGCCGAGTCACGCGGCCTGTTCGACTACGACGAGCGGGTCTGCGCGTACTGGCCGGAGTTCGCCCAGGCCGGCAAGGGAGAGATCACCGTCCGACAGCTCCTGGCCCATCAGGCCGGCCTGTTCGCCTTCGATGAGCCGGTGGATCGAGCCGATGTCGAGGACCTCGATCGGCTGGCAGGCATCATGGCCAGGCAGGCGCCCGCGTGGCCGCCCGGCGAGCGCTACGCCTACCACGCCATCAGCCTCGGCTTCTACGAGAGCGAGCTGCTGCGACGCGTCGATCCGCACCACCGGAGCATCGGCCGGTACTTCGCCGACGAGATCGCCGGACCGCTGGAGCTGGAGTTCTACATCCGCCTCCCGGAGTGGATCCCGACCGAGCGGTTGGCGCCGCTCGAGCGTCCCAGCCTGCGCCGGATGCTGCTGGGGATGCCGATCCCGCTCATGCTCGGCGCGATGAACCCGCGCTCGGCCATCCACCGAGCGCTCGTCGTCAACCCGGGCTCCGAGCTGCCGATCGATCCCGAGCGGGTGTATGCGCGCGACCTGGAAGTGCCGTCGGGCGGCGGCGTCGGCACGGCCCGGGCGATCGCCAGGGCATACGGCGTGTTCGCCGCGGGCGGGCGGGAGCTCGGCCTGCGGACCGAGACCCTCGCGGAGCTTGCGGCACCGGCCATCCCGCCCCGGCACGGTCCGATCGACGAGTGCCTGAAGGGCGCCGTCGCCTTCTCGCTCGGGTTCATGAAGCCGACCCCGGCCTGGCCGTTCGGACACCCTGGCGCCTATGGCGCGCCCGGTGCCGGTGGGTCGCTCGGCTACGCGGATCCGCACAGCCGGATCGGCTACGGCTACGTCACCGACCAGATGGGCACCGGCCTCACCGGGGATCCGCGAGACGTCGCCCTGCGGCGGGCGCTGCCAGAGCGCCGTCGAGCCGCGGCCTGACCGGCAGGACGCCATGGCCGGCATCGACCCATCGGTCCACCGCGCCGGAGCGACCATCGATGCCGCGGCGCGGTCGCTCGTCTTCCTCCTGAAAGCCCTCCCGGCCACCTCGGGCACGATCGACCGGATGACGCCACCGCCGATCGTCGAGCGGCTCGCGTACCCGACGCGGAGCGGCGTTGCCGAGGCCGATCTGGTCCGGCCGGCCGCGCGTGGGCCGCATCCAGCCGTGGTCGTGAGCCTCGGGGTCGTCCCGGCCGGGATGGATCATCCGCAACGCGCCCGCTTCGGCGAGGCACTCGCGCGAGCCGGCTTCGTGGCCCTCCTCCACTGGTCGCCGGCCATGCGCGACCAGCGGCTGGACCCCGAGGACATCGATGATCTGGCGTCGGCCTACGAGACCCTGTCGGAGCAGCCGTTCGTCGACCCCAGCCGCAGCGGCTTCATGGGGACGTGCGTCGGCGGGTCCCTCGCGCTCCTGGCCGCGGCGCAGCCACGGATCCGCGACCGGCTCGCGTTCGTCAGCGCCTACGCGCCGTACGCGTCGATGTGGACGCTCGCCCGCGATGTCGGGAGCGCCACTCGGTCGATCGACGGCGTCCGCGAGCCATGGCTGGTCGACCCGCTGGTCTGGAAGACCTACGTCCGATCCGTGACCGCGTGGCTCGACCCGTGCGAAGCGGCGCGGCTCCGTGTCGCGTTCCAGGATCGCTTCGTCTGGACCGCGTCGCAGTCGGTCGTCGAGTCGCCCGTCGCTGCGCTCCCCGCGACGGAGCTGTCCGAGCACGGCCGTGCCGTCCACCGGATCCTGACGGCGACCGATCCAGCCGCCGTGGAGCTCGCGCTCGGCGGACTGCCGGGCGACGTCCGGGCGTCGTTCGACGCGATGTCGCCGATCCGATGCATCGACGATGTCCGAGCGCCGGTGATCGTCCTCCTGCACGACCGGCATGACCACATCATCCCCGTCAGTGAGTCGCGACGGCTGTGGACGATGCTGCGCGATCGCCCGGGCGCCAGCTACACCGAGCTGGAGTTCCGTCATCTCGACCCGACGAAGCTCTCGCCGCTCCGTCTCGCGCGCGAGCTGCCGAAGCTCTACCGGGCGATCTACCCGATCTACCGCCAGGCGATGTCGTAGCGCGCCGACGCCAGTCGCGCGATGGGTCGTGGAGCCGGGGTGCCGCGGCCTGACCAACGTCACGTCGCTTCGGGCCGGATGGCACGGTCGAGCCACGTCGCCGCCGGGTACGGTGCGATCGAGAGGCGCCTCAGCGGCGGTCGCCTCCTCGGCTGAAGGCCGACCCGATGGCGGACGAAGCCGATCGGCGCCGCAGCCTCCGACGGCGGGCCCTCCGACCCGCCGTCGTTGTTGCATCCGCCCATACGGAGGTCGAGACTGGACCCATGGACACACTGCCCGTCACCCCCGTCGATCCCGAGACCACCCTCGAGGCAGCCCTCGAGCGGCAGCTGACCCGTCGCCGCCTCCTGCGCAGCGGTGCGCTGGCCGGCGGCGGCCTGGTCGCCGCGACGATCGCGGCCTGCACGCCGGCATCCTCCCGTCCGAGCTGGGTCCCCGGCCCGGCCCTCGGTGCCGCGGCGAGCGCTCCGCCGGCCGCCTCCGCGGCCCCCTCGGCGGCGGCGTCCCCCGCTGCCTCGCCCGAGGCCTCCCACGAAGCCAGCCACAGCCCGGCCCCATCGGGTTCGGCCGATCCGGTCGACCACGACGCCAATGCCAAGGCCGCCGTGGATCGCTACCTCGGCGGCGAGGGCGCCTCGATGGCCGGGACCGGCAATCAGCCGCTGGAGCCCCGACTCGATGGCGACGTCAAGGTCTTCGAGCTCACCGTCGACCCGATCCAGCACAGCATCGACGCGCAGAAGGAGCCGCTCGACGCGCTCGGGTTCAACGGCACCTGGCCGGGTCCGCGGCTGACGGTCATCGAGGGCGACACCGTGCGGGCGATCGTTCACCAACAACATGGCCGAGTCGACCGGCATCCACTTCCACGGCCAGAAGCTCCCGAACGCGATGGACGGGGTCCCGCACATCACCCAGGAGCCGATCGAACCGGGTGCGTCCTTCACCTACGAGTTCGTCGCCCGGACGCCCGGGTCGCACATGTACCACTCGCACCACAACGCGACCGACCAGGTCGGCCGCGGTCTGCTCGGCGCGTTCATCGTCGAGCCGGCCGATCCGGCCCAGCGCTACGACCAGCTGTACGGGGCGACCCAGGACATCATCTGGATCAGCAACGACGCGCTGGGCGGGTTCACCATCAACGGGCGCGGCTTCCCGGCGACCTCGCCGATCGTCGCCCAGCTCGGCGAGACGATCGTCATCCGGTTCATGAACGAAGGCAACATGATGCATCCGTGGCACCTCCACGGGATGCCGATGCGCGTCGTGGCCCGTGACGGCTATCCGTTGGGCTCGGCCGCGTTCACGTGCGACACCCTGGGCGTCAACCCGGGCGAGCGCTGGGACGTCGTCATCGAGTGCACGGAGCCGGGCGCCTGGGCGTTCCACTGCCACGTGCTGCAGCACGCCGAGGGTCCGGACGGGATGTTCGGGATGGTCACGGCGCTCGTCGTGCAGGACGCACCGACGGCTGCGGTCCTGTCCGCGGCCGGTGCGCCGGCGTGGGCCTGCGTCATCCCGGCTCGAGCCTGACGGTAGCGACTTCTTCACCGGACCGGATGCGGCATCGCCACCAACGCGGTCTAGCCTCGGTGTGAGCGCTCGAGATTCGCGAGCCCCGCGCCCTGGAGAACCGGACCCGTGCACCAAGATCTGCCGGACGACATCCTCATCCTCGCCGAACGCCTCCGCCTCGGCATCCCGTTGCATGGCATGGACGGCCGTGACATCCCGGTGTGCGATGGCGCCGGCCGGTCGTACGCCCCGATCGAGGCGGCGCTCATGCTGCTCCGCTCGGCGCTCTCGTCGATGTCGGAGGACGAGGCCGATGCCTACCTGGACGAGGCCGTCGAGCGGGCGATCCTCGTCGAGGACGCCGCGGTCTCGGCCGGGATCCATGGTTCCGAGCTCGATGCGCGGATCACCGGCGTCCTCGTCAGTGCCGCGGTCCGGGCGGATCTCATCGCCCGCCAGGGGTTCGCCAGCCCGTCGGAGCTGAACCGGGCGACCCTTGCCTGGTACCAGCTGCACCATCTCCGCCGAGCCGCCCTGCTGTCGCCGCACACGCAGCGACCCGGCGGTCGATCGACCTGGGAGCCTGACGCCTCGCGCCTGATGGCCTGACCTCGGGCGGGCTCGGCCCGTACCCTCTGGCGATGCGTGCCGCATCGCCGACCCGGACGGTCGCGTCCCAGCGCGACGTCCGCCTCGGCCTGGCGGCCGCGGCCGGTGCCGCGATCATCTACGGGATCGCCTACCCGGCGACCGCCATCGCCCTGCGGTCGTTCACGCCACTCGCCGTCGCCGGCATCGCCTGCACGATCGCTCTCCCGCTGGTCATCGCACTGGCCGCCATCGGCTGGCTGCCCCGCCCGAACCTGACCGACCTGCGCGGCCCCCGACTGACGCGGCTCGTGGTCCTGGCCGCCCTCGGCGGGATCCTGTTCATCACCGCGACCAACGTCGCCATCGCCCTCAGTGGCTCGACCATCACCGGCTTCGTCGCGCCGCTGTATGCCGTGGCGGCAGCCGTCCTCGCGGTGCCGATCCTCGGCGAGCACCTGCGCTGGACATCGGTCGTCGCCTTCGCCATGGCGATCGTCGGGACGGCGCTGCTGGCCGGCGTCGTGCCGGACACCGCAGCGCTGGCGGGCGTCCTCGCCGCCGTCGTCGCGGCGGTCCTGTTCGGGCTGTACATCGTCCTGGCGCGCCGCTGGGCGGTCCCCTATCGACTCGACGGCACGCTCGTCACCATCGCCAACCTCATCGGCCGCGGCCCGGTCCTCCTCCTCGTCGAGGGCCTGCGGCCGGGCGGCACGCTGGTGCCCGCCGAGGGCGTCGACCCGACCGCCGCCATCGCCATCCTCGTCATCGCCATCGGCCCGAGCTCGGCGGCGAACCTGCTGCTGATGGCGAGCGTGCGCCGCGTCCCGGCGGGACGCACGTCGGCCGCCCTGCTGCTCACGCCGATCTCGTCGGCGATCGTCGGGGCCATCCTGCTGTCGGACCATCTCCAGCCGATCCAGCTCGTCGGCGCCGGCCTGATCCTGGTCGGGATCGCCGTGGCGAGCGGCATCGTCGGTGGTCGTCGTGGCCGCAGCGATGGCCGTCCGGCGCGACGCCACTGACACCACCGCGCGCGGCGTCCCAGCGCCATGATCCAGCGGACCTGGGCGTGGCTCATCCGGGCACCGGCGTACCCACCGGACCCGGGCGACGAGCGGACGGTGGACGTCGTCGGCCTGCGGCTCCCGCTTCGCGCGACCGTCGCCGTCGCGGTCACGGTGTTCGTCTTCCTGTTCGATTACTCGCGGACCTTCCTCCCGGACGATCTCGGTGCCGATCTCCGGTCGCCGACCGGGCTGTGGGCGACCGCGCTGCAGCGCGCGGTGCTGTTCGGGCTCGTGCCGCTCGCGGTCATCGTCCTCGGCTTCCGCGACCGCCCGTCCCGCTACGGGCTGCGGTTCGGCGATGGTCGCGCGGGCGCGATCCTGGTGCTGGCCGGATGCGTCGTGATGACGCCGGTCGTGCTGTGGTTCGCGACGCTGCCCGATGCGCGGGCCTACTACGCCCCGAGCGCGGTCGGCACCGACCCGGTCAGGGTGGTCCTGACGAACCTGGTCGACCTGACCGCGACGGAGTTCCTCGTCCGCGGCTTCCTCATGTTCAGCCTGATCCGGGTCATCGGACCGTTCGGCGTCCTCGTGGCCACCCTGCCGTTCGTCTTCTCGCACCTCGGCAAGCCGGAGCTGGAGCTGTTCTCGACGCTCGGCGGCGGCCTCATCTACGGCTGGCTGGCATGGCGGACGTCATCGATCGTGTGGGGTGCCCTCGGGCACACCTACATCCTCAGCCTCGTGACCCTCGCGGTCGCGCGCTGAAGCAGCCCGCCGCGAGGGGGTGGATGCAGGCGAGCGAGCCGGAGCGACGTGCCCGGCGACGTGAGCGACGGCCGCGAGCCTTGGGGGGAGACTCGCGGCCGTCCTGGGACGTGCGTCAGGCGGTCGCGACGCCGGTCGGCAGCCAGCCGGGCTCGGGGTCGCCGAACTTCGAGAGCAGGTAGTCCTTCGAGGCGAGGACGGCCTTGCGCGGAGCGGTGAGGTCGGCCTTGAGCTTGAAGTCGTCCTTGAGGATCTCGCCGTCGACGAACACCGTCCGGACGTTGGACACGTCGGCGGCGCCGACGACGGCCCCGACGGGGTCGATGACCGGCGTCATGTTGACGGCCTTCGTGTCGATGATCACGAGATCGGCCTTCTTGCCCGGAGTGATGGAGCCGGTGCGATGGGCGATGCCGGCCACCTCGGCCCCACCGATCGTCGCCCAGCGCAGGACCTGGCGTGAGGTGATGAGACCGGGCGACGCCTGGAGTCCGTCGAGGTCGGCGTCCCACGCCTCCTGGTGCTTGCGGCCGCGCTCCGAGCCGAAGATCGAGTGCATCTGGGTGAACTGGTCGGCGGAGGCGGTCGTGGGGACGTCCGAGGACAGGCCGATCGGGATGCCGTACTCGAGCGCCGTCACGGCCGGCGCCCAGCCGTGGCCCATCTGGACCTCGATCTGGGGCGCGAACGACACGTTGCCGCCGGAGTCGCGGGTGAGGGCCCACTCCTCGTCGGTGAAGTGCGAGGCGTGGACATAGGTCGTGTTCGGATAGAGCAGGTCCATGTCGCGCAGCTGCAGGACCTGACCCTTCGTGTAGCCGAAGCGATCCATGCCGACATGGACCGTGATGTTCAGCCCGAGCTCCTTGGCCAGCTCCCACTCGAAGCGGACGACGTCGGGCTTGCAGAAGCCGGTGCCGCGGGTCGCGAGACCCATGGTCACGCGGCCCTCATCCGAGTTGAAGTACTGCTGCCGGAGCCGGCGCGCGTCGGGGCCATCGATGCGCAGGGTGCTGCCGGTGTAGTCCGAGCCGAACCACCAGTCGACGAGCGACGTGTTGCCGAAGCCGTAGGCATAGACCGACCGGAGGCCCGACTCCTGGAGTCCCTGGATGCCGGCGTCGGCGTGGTCGGGCGTGTTGATGATGTGGGCCCAGTCGACGAGGCCGGTGACGCCCGCGTTGATGTCCTCGAGGGCGCCCCACAGCGTGGCCGCGTACACATCCTCGGGCCGATAGTGCGGCGCGAACTTGTCGAGGATGTTGCCGAAGTAGGCGATGAGCGGGTAGTCCGGGGCGCACGTCCGGATCGACGTCTCCCAGGTATGGCGATGCGTGTCGATGAAGCCCGGGATGACGATGTCGCCGGTGGCATCGATGACCTTGGCGTCGGCCGCCGACAGGTCCGGCCCGACGGCGGCGATGCGGTCGTCCTCGATGAGGATGTCGGCGTTCGGCAGCTCCCCCAGCTCGTCGTCCTGGGTCAGGACGATGGCCCCCTTGATGAGCGTGCGATCGGTCACCTGTGCCTCCTCTCACTGAGATAGCCCGCGACACTCGCGAAGTCCTTGCCACCATCGCCCGCGGCGGCGGTGGCCTCGATGACGGCAAGGTCGATGGCGGCCTGCGGGAGCTCGAGCCCCAGCCCGCCGGCCAACTCGCCGATCAGTCGCAGATCCTTGGCGGCGAGGTCGAGCGCGAAGGCGACCGGGGTCGCTTCCGGCTCGAGGAACGCCGCTCGCTTATAGCCGACGTACGGCGCCCCGACCGCACTGACGGCCAGCACGTCGTAGGCCGCCGCGCGGTCGATCCCGGCCGCCTCGGCCAGGACGATGCCCTCGGCCAGCGCCTGGTTGAGTCCGAAGATGACGGTGTTGACGGCAAGCTTCATGGCGGCCCCGGTGCCCAACGGGCCGAGGTGGAAGATCGTCGCGCCGAACGCCGACAGGACCGGGCGAGCGCGCTCGAGGTCGGCCGCCTCACCCCCGACCATGAGCGTCAGCTTCCCGGCCTCGGCCAGGGAGACGCTCCCCGACACCGGCGCGTCGAGGACCCCTGCCCCGATGGCCCCGATGGCCTCGGCGTGACCACGCAACGTGGCCGGCGCCACGGTCGAGCAATCGACGAGGACCGTCCCGGGCCGGGCACCGGCGACGAGGCCATCGTCGCCGCCGTACACGTCGTCGACCGCCGCGCCGTCGGCCAGCATCGAGATGACGACATCGGCCTGTGCGGCGACATCGGCCGCACGGGCGACGGCGGTCGCGCCGAGCTCGTCGGCCAGTCGCTGGGCTGGCTCGGGGCTGCGGTTCCAGACGACGAGGTCGAACCCCGCGGCCCGGATCGCGCGCGCCAGGGCGCTGCCCATGCGACCCGCGCCGACGAGCCCGGCCGTCGTCACTTCGCGTCGTCCAGGCGGCGCTTCACGGTGGTCACGATGCGCTCGACGGTCGGGATGGCCAGGTCCTCGAGCACCGCGGCCGACGGGAGCGGGATGTGTGGCGTGGTGATCCTGACCAGCGGCGCGTCGAGCGCGTAGAACGCCTCGTCGGCGACGAGCGACACGATCTCGGCGCCCCACCCACCGACCCGTGGGTTCTCCTCGACCGTGAACAGCCGGCTCGTCTTGGTCACCGAGCGGATGATGGCCTGCGCGTCGAGCGGGATGAGCGTGCGCAGGTCGATGACCTCGGCGTCGATGCCGTGCTCGGCGTCCAGCCGGTCCGCCGCCTCGACGGCCTTCGGCACCATCGCGGCCAGTGCGACGATGGTCACGTCGGCGCCCTCGCGCACGATCGCGGCCTGGCCCAGCGGCGTGACGTGTTCGCCGTCGGGTACCTCGCCCTTCGTGGCCAGGAGGGCCTTGTGGGCGCACACGATCACCGGGTCCGGATCGCGGATCGCTGCCGCCATCAGCCCCTTCATGTCCGCCGGTGTCGACGGTGCGACGACCTTCAGGCCGGGGATCGCCATCGCCCAGTTCTCGACGCTCTGGCTGTGCTGGGCGCCGAACCGCAGTCCGGCGCCATTCGCCGTGTGCAGGACGAGCGGCAGCGACACCTGGCCATCGGTCATGTAGCGGGCCTTGGCGATCTGGTTGATGACCATGTCCCAGGTCACCGCGAAGAAGTCGCTGAACATCAGCTCCGCGATCGGCCGCAGCCCGGTCATCGCCGCGCCCATCGCCGCGCCGACGATCGCCTGCTCGCTGATCGGCGTGTCGCGCACGCGTTCCGGCCCGAAGCGGTCGAACAGCCCCTCGGTCAGCTTGAAGACCCCACCGGCAGCGCCGATGTCCTCGCCGATGAGCACGACCATCTCGTCGCGCTCCATCTCCTGTGTGATCGCGGCCGCCATCGCGTGTCGATACGCTAGTTCCGCCACGCGGAGCCTCCGTCAGCCCAGACCTGGGTCTCGAGCATGTCGGCGGTCGGCTCGGGGCCCTCGCGTGCCTCGGCCTCGGCGGCCGCGACCTGGGCGCGGACCTCCTCGTCGATCGTGTCGAGCTCGGCGGCCGCGATGCCGGTGGCCTCCAGCCGTGCCCTGAAGGCGGGGATCGGATCACGCGCCTTCCAGGCCGCGACCTCGTCGTCCGGCCGGTACTTGCCAGGATCGGCCCGCGAGTGGCCGCCGTGCCGATACGTCACGGCCTCGATGAGCGACGGGACCGTCGCCCGCCCGGGCGCGGTCGATCGCCGTGGTCGCGACCGCGTGGACCGCCTCGACGTCGTTGCCGTCGACGACGATCGGCTCGAGGCCGTAGGCGCTCGCCCGGTCGGCGGCCGGCCGCGGCGACCGCGGTCACGTCGCCGATCGCCGTGTACTCCATGTACTGGTTGTTCTCGCACACGAACACGACCGGCGCCTTCCAGACGGCGGCCATGTTGAGCGCCTCGTGGAACGCGCCGATGTTCGTCGTCCCGTCGCCGAAGAAGCAGACCGCGACCTGACCCGACTTCCGGTACTGGGCGGACCACGCGGCCCCCAGGGCGATCGGCAGGTGCGCCCCGACGATCGCGTACGAACCGAGCACCCCGTGCTCCACCGAGGTCAGGTGCATCGAGCCGCCCTTGCCGCCGAGCAGGCCGGTCGAGCGGCCGAACAGCTCGGCCAGGATCGGCGCCATCGGCACGCCCCGGGCGATGTTGTGGTTGTGCCCGCGGTACGTGCAGAAGGTGTAGTCGTCGGAGCGCATCGCCAGGGCGAAGCCGGTCGCGACCGCCTCCTGGCCGACACCGAGGTGCGTCGTGCCGCGGACCAGGCCCTCGAAGAAGAGCTCCTGCGCCCGGACCTCCAGCTGCCGGCACTGCTGCATCGTCCGATACAGCGCGAGCCCGAGCTCGCGATCGACGGTGGCGGCGGGGGCGTCGCTCGTCGTCGTCATCGATCGCCCGGTCAATACGCGTTGGCGACGAACAGCTCGTCGCTGGGGAACCGGGTGATGACCTGCGGTCCGTCAGCCGTGACCACGACCTCTTCCTCGATGCGCGCGGCAGAGTAGCCGTCCTTGGCCGGACAGTACGTCTCGAGGGCGATGACCATGCCCTCCTTGAGCTCGACCGGATGCTCGAGCGAGTTGAGCCGGCTGATGATCGGTCGCTCGTGCAGGAACAGCCCGACGCTGTGGCCGAACTGCAGGCCGAAGCACTCCATCTCGGAGCTGAACCCGAACTCCTCGGCCTTCGGCCAGACGCTGGCGACCTGGTCGGTCGTGACCCCGGGACGCATCAGCTCGATCGACGCATCGATCCACTCGCGCGCCTGCTTGTAGGCATCGCGCTGGGCATCGGTCGCCATCCCGACGTTGAACGTGCGGTAGTAGCAGGTCTTGTAGCCGACGAAGGTGTGGATGATGTCGAAGAAGGCCTGGTCGCCGGGGCGGATGAGGCGGTCGCTGAAGACGTGGGGATGCGGGCTGCAGCGCTCGCCGGACACGGCGTTGATGTTGTCGACGTGCTCCGAGCCCATCTCGAACAGGAGGCTGGTCACCTCCGCCACGAGCTCGTTCTCGCGGACGCCGGGCTTGAGCCGTTCGGCGATGTGCTGGTAGGCGCCATCGACCATCGCGCAGGCCGTGTTGAGCAGGATGATCTCGTCGATCGACTTGACCTCGCGGGCGTCGAGCATGACCTGCTGCCCGTCACGCACCGTGATGCCCTCGGCCTCGAGGGCGGCGATCATCGGCGGCTCGCCGATGTCGATGCCGATGGGCATGTCGGCCACGCCCTCGGCCTTGAGGATCGCGGCGATCTCCTTCGCCGCAGAGCGGAACAGGCCGGCGTCCGCTGCGACCGCGCCACGCAGCCCGACCATGCCCGCATGGATGTTCTCCTGGCGCAGCCACGGGCAGTTGAGTCGGTGGTGCTTGGCCGCCGAGCCGAAGTCCCAGATGTGCGGATCGCCGCCCCGGGTCTGGAGGGCGTAGCGCGTCATCTTGTCGCGCGCCCACTCGCCGATGTGCGTGCTCGTGACGTAGCGGATGTTGTTGAAGTCGAAGAGGAGGAGCGCCCCGAGGTCGGACGCCGCCAGCGCCTCGCGCGCCCGGCCGAAGCGGTAGGTCCGCAGCCGGTCGACGTTCCAGCGTTCCTCCCAGTCGACGTTCATCGACCCGGGCGAGGCGACCGGTCTCTGCATCGTGGCGGTACTCCGAACAGGTCGCGCGCCGGGGTCGAAGCGGTGACATCCCGGTGGCTGTTCATCCATGCTACACAGCCAGCGCATCCGTGCAAGTCGAACGCGAGGGCCCATCGACGGCGGACGACCCGGGTAGGATGCGACGACAAGCGACCGAGAGGGAGGCATCCGTGGTCCGTGGTCGGCGCGAGACAGCGGCCGAGGCCGAGTTCGCCACGATGGGCGATCGGTTGCGTCGGGCGCGGACGTCCCGAGGGCTCAGCCTGCGCGCGGTGGCCAAGCGCCTCGGGGTCTCGCCCAGCCTCATCTCCCAGGTCGAGACCGGTCGCGCGATGCCGTCGGTCAGCACGCTCTATGCGTTGGCCACGGAGCTCGGCATCTCGCTCGACGAGCTCCTGTTCGTCGACGCGCCACCGGCCCCACCGACGCCACCGGCCGCCGCGAGCGCGCCGGAGCCGGTCGACGACCCGCTGCCGCGTGACCCGGTCCAGCGTGCCTCGTCACGCGTGAAGATCGGCCTCGGATCGGGTGTCTCCTGGGAGCGCCTGACGACCGAGTCGCTGCGCAACGTCGACTTCCTGTACGTGACCTACGAGGTCGGCGGCGCGTCCAGCCCGGAGGACGCATTCCAGCGACACCGCGGCCAGGAGTGGGGCTACGTCCTGAGCGGCACGCTCCAGGTCAACATCGGGTTCGACGAGTTCGTGCTCGGCACGGGCGACGCCATCACCTTCGACTCGGCCGTCCCGCATCGCCTGTCCAACCCCGGCGACGAGCCGGTCAAGGCGATCTGGTTCGTCCAGGGCCGGCGGACCGCGGACGCGCCGACGGCCACCGACGCCACGCCGCCCGAGGTCCGCCGCGGCTGACCGCCGGAATGACCGTTGCGGTCTGTGCAGTCCTGTCACCCGACTGCAACAAGGCTTGACACCTGTTTACTCCCTCTGCACACTCGCCGAGTCGGCGCGGCAGCGCCATCGACGCGGAGGAGAGTGCTAATGCGCGCAACCGATGGCGGGCCGACAGGCCTGCGTCGTCTGATCGGGCTGGCCGGGGCCGTCGCCCTCGTGGCAGCCGCTTGCAGCGGGTCGGGGGCCTCCACGGCACCCAGCGCCGCGCCCCCGGCCGAGGCCTCGGCCGCCCCATCGGTGGAGGCCTCGGCAGCCCCGAGCGCCGCCGCCGGGCCGCTCGAGATCGCCTACCTGTCCTTCGCCGTGGCCAACAGCTACGACGCCCCGATGCTGGCCGCCGCCCAGGCCGCCGCGGCGGCAGGCGACGCCAAGCTGACCGTGTTCGACGCGAACCTCGACCCGGCGGCGCAGACCAAGCAGCTCCAGGACGCGGTGGCGTCCGGCAAGTACGACGGGATCATCACCCAGCCGCTGTTCGGGGCCGGGCTCGTCGCCGGTGTCGAGGAAGCGATCGCGGCCGGCATCGGCGTCGCCAACATCGACCAGATCCTCGGCGAGGACCAGACGACCGAGGCCTCCCAGGTCGACGGCCTGTTGGCGAACGTCGCCTTCGTGCCCAAGACCCTCGGCACCAAGATCGGTGACCTCGTGGTCAAGGCCTGCGAGGAGCAGGCGGCGAACCCGTGCAAGGTCGGCTACATCTACTCCGTCAAGGCCGCGGCGCTCGACGCGACCCTGAAGCAGGCGTTCGACGAAGTGACCGCCGGCAAGAACATCGAGGTCGTCGCCGAGGGCGAGTCCTTCTACACCACGGCCCTCGGGCTCAAGGCCTCCCAGGACATGCTCGCGGCCAACCCCGACCTGAATGTCATCGTCGGCGCCGACCAGGCGATCACCGGTGCCGTCCAGGCGGTGGCCGACGCGGGCGTGGCCGAAGCCGTCGACCTCGTCGGCTATGGCGGCGGCGCGATCGCCCTCCAGGGCATCAAGTCCGGCCAGCGCTACGGCACGGTCATGCAGATGCCCGCGACCGAGGGTCGCCTCGGCACCGAGCAGCTCATCCAGTCGCTGCGGACCGGCGAGGTCTTCGAGGGCATGGACCCGCTCGACGACCTGCCCGAAGGCGGCGTCGTGACCGCGGCCAACGTCGATACGTTCCTGCCGCTCGCGGAGTGGCCGGGCTGACGCGCCGCTGACGACCGCTGACGCGACCGGTCACCGCCATCGTGTCCGAGGACGCGGTCCACCTGGACATCCAGGGGATCGGCAAGTCGTTCGGGGCCACCCGTGCCCTCGACGACGTGTCGATCCCCGTCCGCGCCGGCTCCGTGCACGCCTTCGTCGGCGAGAACGGGGCCGGCAAGTCGACCCTCGGCAAGATCATCGCCGGGGTCATCGCCCCGGACCAGGGCGGGCTCGTCCTGCGCGGCGAGCCGGTCAGCTTCGCCGCGCCGCGCGAGGCGCTCCGCGCCGGCATCGCCCTGGTCGCCCAGGAGGTGGCCCTCGTCCCGCATCTGACCGCCCCCGAGAACGTGTTCCTCGGCGTCGAGCCACGACGGGCCGGCTTCATCGACCGCGGGGCGATGCGCCGCGAGTTCGACCGGCTGGCGACCGACGCCGGATTCGACCTCCCGGCGTCGACCCGCGTCGGCGCCCTGCCCATCGCCAAGCAGCAGCAGGTCGAGGTCCTCCGGGCGCTCGCCCGTGACGCCGCCCTCATCGTCCTCGACGAGCCGACGGCGAGCCTGTCCGCTCGCGAGGTCGAGCGGCTCCACGGGATCGTCCGCTCGTTCGCCGCGTCGGGGGGCACGGTCATCCTCGTGTCCCACTTCCTGGGCGAGGTCCTCGCGCTGGCCGACACGGTCACGGTCCTGCGCGACGGACGGGTCGTCAGCACCGGACCAGCCGCGACCGAGACCGAGGACAGCCTCATCGCCAAGATGCTCGGGCGAGCGGTCGGGCGGGCCTATCCGCCCAAGCAACCGGCGGCCATCGACGCGCCGGTCGTCCTCGCGGTTCGCGACCTGCACGCCCCCGGCATCCACGGCGTCTCGCTCGACGTTCGGGCCGGTGAGATCGTCGGACTGGCCGGGCTCGTCGGGGCCGGTCGGAGCGAGCTGGTCCGGGCGATCTACGGTGCGGCCCCATCGTCCGCCGGCGAGGTCGTCGTGGCGGACCGGACGCTGGCCGGCAACCCCCGCGCCGCCATCAGCGCCGGGGTCACGCTCATCCCCGAGTCGCGCAAGGACGACGGCCTCCTGCTGCACCGCCCGGTCCGCGAGAACGTGAGCCTGTCCAGCCTGAAGGGCATGCGCCGGTTCGGGTTCGTGAACCGTGGGCGCGAGCGCCGCCGCGTGCGCGAAGCCCTCGACCAGGTCGCCGGGACGAGCGCGACCGAGCTGCCGGCGATCGCCCTGTCCGGCGGCAACCAGCAGAAGCTGCTGTTCGCCAGGGCGTTGTTGGCCGGACCCGGCGTCCTCATCGCCGACGAGCCGACCCGTGGCGTCGACGTCGGCGCGAAGCGCGACCTCTACGAGCTCATCGTCGGTCGCGCGGCGGACGGCCTCGGCGTCCTGCTCATCTCGAACGAGGTCGAGGAGATCCTGGGTCTCGCCCACCGCGTCCTGGTCATGCGCGGCGGCCGCATCGTCGCCGAGCTGGCGGGCGACGAGGCGACCGAAGCCGCCATCCTGGCCGCGGCGTTCGGGACGAGGACCGCCGCATGACCGCCGCCGAGACGACGGGCCTCGAGCCCGCCGGCCCCTCCGCCGCGAAGCGCGCGACCGCGCTCATCGGTCGGGCCGGCATCCTCATCCCGTTCCTCATCGCCTTCGTGGCGCTGAGCTTCATCAGCGATTCGTTCCTGCGCTTCCAGAACCTGGCCAACATCCTCGACCAGCAGGCCGGGATCATCATCGTGGCCTGTGCCGGCACGCTGGTCCTCATCGCCGGTGGCCTGGACCTGTCGATCGGTGCGGTCTACGGCTTCGCCGGGGCGGCGAGCGCACTGGTCGCCTCGAACGTATCGACCCCGGCCGGCATCGCGGCCGGTCTGGCGATCGGCTTGATCGTCGGCCTGGCCAACGGCGTCATCGTCACGCGCTTCCGGGTCAACGCGCTCATCGCCACGCTGGCCATGTCGTTCGTCGTCGCCGGCATCGGCGCCATCGTCACCCAGGGCAACCTCGTCGTCGTCTTCGACCACCCGGAGTTCCAGGAGTTCGCCGCGACCAAGTTCGGGGGGATCACGAGCGCCGCCTGGATGATGATCGCCATCGCCGTCCTGGCCAGCATCCTGCTCGGCCGGACCGTGTTCGGGCGCTACGTGTACGCCTCGGGCGGGAACGCCCAGGCCGCCCGCCTCGGTGGCGTCCGCGTCGACACCATCAAGGTCGCCACCTTCGCGCTGAGCGGGATGGCCGCGGCGCTGGCCGGGGTCATCGATGCGTCGCGCGTCCTCAGCGCCCAGGCCTCGAGCGGCCAGTTCCTGACGTTCACGGTCCTGACCGGGATCATCGTCGGCGGGACGAGCATCCTCGGCGGCGAGGGCTCCGTGCCGCGCACCGTCGTCGGCTGCCTGTTCGTCGCGCTCATCGCCAACGGGTTCAACCTGCTCGGCCTCGACCCGTTCTACCAGCAGATCACGCTCGGTGTCATCCTGCTCCTCGCGGTGGGTCTGGACGCCTGGTCGCGCCGCACCGACTGACCCCCACACACCGAGGAGCGCGTCCCGCGATGCACCACATCGGCCGTCTTGACTGGTCGTTCGCCGCGACCCCGCTGCCCACCGGCCCGACGATGAGCGGACTCAGCCGCTCGCGGCTCATCGGTCCGGAACAGGGCGCCGTGCACACCGACCTGCTCGCGGTCCAGTTCGACGCCGGTGGCTGGCTGGCCCCGCATGTCCACAACCACGAGGAGGCGGTCTACCTCCTCGAGGGCGAGCTGCTGATGGACCTCGGCGGCCCGGTCTGGCACCTCGGCCCCGGCGACTACACGCTCATGCCGACCGGGATGCGGCACGCCCTGAGCAACCCGTTCGACGCGCCCGTGCGCTTCCTGTCGCTCAACTCCCCGATCAAGCAGGCTCCGACCAGCGGTCGCCAGGACACGTTCTTCGAGGCGCCCCAGGACCTGGCCGCGATGACCGCCGCCGCGCGTCGCCCGCCGTTCGGCGACCCGACCCTGCGCTACGTCGGGCACTACCTCGGGACCGGCCCGCAGGTGGAGGCGCTGGCCGTGAACGACCCCGCCCGGGGCCGTGCGCCGGCGGGTGCCGATACGGCCATCCTCGCCTACAGCGGGATCAGCGTGAAGATGCTGGTCGATCGCACCTTCGGCGCGGACCACATGACGATGTTCACCGTCGACTACGAGATCGGCGGATCCGCCCAGCAGCACGACCACCCGTTCGAGGAGGCCTACGTCTTCCTGGCCGGCGAGGTCGAAGCCGAGTTCGATGGGCAGAGCTACACGTTCCGCCCCGGCGACGTCGCGTTCGCGCCGGTCGGCTCGGTCCACGGCTTCTACAACACCGGCACCGAGCGAGTCCGCTGGCTGGAGACCCAGGCGCCGCAGCCACCGGCGCGCCACGCCTATCGCTGGTGGCCCAGCTGGGAACGCTACGCGGCATCGCGCAAGGAGACCCCATGAGCAGCAACGGAGCGGTCGTCGTCATCGGAGGTACACGTGGGATCGGCCTGGAGATCGCGAGGCACTATGCCGCGGTCGGTCGAGAGGTCGTGCTTCACGGCAGGTCCGACTCGGTTGCCGCCGCCGTCGCGGAGGTCGGCGGCAACGTTCGCGGTGTGACGTTCGACCTCGCCGCGCCGCACGAGATCGGACCCGCCCTCGCGGATATCGGCCCGGTGGACAAGCTGGCGCTCGTCGCGATCGACCGTGACCAGAACAGCGTCTCGGACTACGACATCGACAAGGCGATCCACCTTGTCACGCTCAAACTCGTCGGGTACACCGCCGTCGTCAGTTCGCTCCGAACGCGACTGTCCGACTCGTCCTCGATCGTCCTGTTCGGCGGCATGGCCAAGGAGCGGCCGTACCCGGGATCGACGACGGTCACGACCGTCAACGGCGGGGTCGTCGGGCTGACGAGGACGCTCGTCGAAGAGCTCAAACCCATCCGCGCAAATTCGATCCATCCAGGCGTCGTCGGCGACAGCCCCTACTGGTCGGAGAAGCCCGCGGCAACCGCGAAGTACGCGTCCGAGACACCGATCGGCCGACTCGCCACGATGGACGAGATCGTCGGCGCGGCCGTATTCCTGCTCGAGAACGAGGCGGTCAACGGCGTCGACCTCATCGTCGACGGCGGATGGCACTGCCGCTGAGGGAAATGCCGGAGAAGAGCACGCGCGTGAGCGCCGCATGGGCGTGCCGCTGGCTCCGCTCGTTGGAGCGTGCGCTCGCTCAGTGCTCGCCGGCGCCTTCGGCTGGACGGCGCTGACCGCGCGCAAGGCGATCAGAGACTGCCCGTGATCAGGCTCGGGCGGCCTTGACGACGTCGCTGTCGTCGGAGACCTCGATGTCGTGGCGCTTGGCGGCAGCCAGGATCTTCGCTGCAGCGTCGTGCTTCGCGGTCTTGCTCTGGAAGTCGGTCTGGTCGAAGCGCGAGATCGCGTTCCGGATGTGCGACTCGTCGTTGATCGGCAGGTGCCGCTCGCCGTCCTTGTCGATGTAGGCGAAGGAGCTGTCGCGCAGGTCGTCGCGCTTCTCGGCAGTGAGTTCACTCATGGTGATCCTCCTCGGGGGTCATCCCGAGGGTGCCGGACGCGACGTCGAGGCCGCTCCGGCCGATCAGCGTGGCCGGCTTGCAGCCGCGTGTCGGATCAGACCGGTCGACCGGCGCCCCAGCGACGGACCTCTGCATCGAGGTCGAGCGGCATCACGGCACCCTTGTCGGCGTAGTCGCCCCACGCCTCGCGAGGGACACGCCACATGATCTCGAACTCGTTGCCGTCCGGGTCGGCGCCGTAGAGCGACTTGCTCACGCCGTGGTCCGAGGCGCCGCCGAGGGCACCGGCCTCGGACAGGACGCGCGACGCCGCCGCCAGGTCCTCGATCGTCGGGACCTCCCAGGCAAGGTGGTAGAGCCCGGTCGAGCCGCGCGGCGCTCGCGGGGCCGCCTCGCCGACCGAGAACAGGCCGAGGTCGTGATGGTTGTCGCCGGACGCCGAGCGGAGGAAGACCGCCCGACCGCCGAAGGCCGACTCGACGATCTCGAACCCGAAGACCCGGCCGTAGAACTCCGCGGCGCGGGTCGCGTCGCGGACGTAGAGGACCGCGTGGTTCAGCCGGGCGACGGGGATGCTCACTGGTTCTCCTTGGTAGTTGCTCGTGCAACCATACGCCTTACCCGCCTCCCACGTCGAGGACGGTGTCAGGCCCCGATCGTCTGCACGTCGATCGTGTATCGAGTCACCGCGTCACGGTCCAGGTCGATGCCGAGGCCCGGTCGCGTCGGCGCCGCCACGTGGCCGCCGACCGGGCGCAACGGCTCCTGGAGGACGTTCCAGAAGAGGTCGATCTCCTGGACCGGATCGGTGACCTCGACGGCCATGATGCTGGGCAGTGCCGCCGCGAGGTGGACGTGCAGCTCCGGGAAGATGTGCGGGAGGACCGGGATCGACTCCGCCGCAGCAAGCGCACAGATCTTGATCGCTTCGCTGATCCCGCCGGTCGTCGTCGCATCGATGCGCAGGATGTCCGGCATCGCGCTGGCGATGAGGTCGCGATAGGCGTACCGACCGACGACATCCTCACCGAGCGCCAGCGCCATGCCCGTCTGCTCCCGCAGCCGCGCGGCGAGTGCCGGCGAGTCGGACGGGAACGGGTCCTCGATGAAGGCGAGGTCGAACTCGCGCCATGCCCGGACGGTCGGCACGACCTCGGGCAGGGTCCGCCATGCCCAGTGGGCGTCGTACGCCAGGGCCTTGTCACCGATGGCGGACGCCGAGACGCGGAGGCGCTCGGTGTCGTCGGCCAGGGCCCCGGCCGCGATCTTGATCCAGGGATAGCCGTCGCGGACGTAGCCGGCCACCTCCTCGCCGAGCGAGTCCAGCGACCGACCGGGGCGGGGATAGCCACCGGCGACGCTGACCGGGATCCGCTCGCGCGCGCCTCCGAGCAGCTGCCAGAGTGGCAGGCCGGCGGCCTGCGCCTTGATGTCCCACAGGGCGATGTCGGCGGCGCTCAGGCAGCGCATGAACAGGCCGCGCTGGCCGATCGCCAGGTTGGCGTCGTACAGACCGCTCCACAGCTGCTCGGTCAGCAGCGGATCGGCCCCGATCAGCCGAGGCGCGATGTTGCGCGCCACGATCGCCGCCAGCGGGGCATCGCGCGTCATCCCGAAACCGATCCCGGTCAGGCCCTCGTCGGTGCGCACCTCGAGCAGCAGGTACTCACGACCGTCGAAGCGCATCTCGCCCATGACGATCGGCGATGACAGCGGGATGCGGATCGTCGTCGCCCGGACCTCGGTGATGCGCATGACCCCTCCGATGTGCGCGTCCGTCGCGGCCGCGAGGACGTGAATGATGACGTCGCCGCCGGCGTGGCGTGCTCGTCGGCATCGGCCCACCGGCTACCATCGCGGCGTGACCCGTCCGGCCGTCACCTACGCCACCTACCTCAAGGTGCCCGAGCTCCTCGCCCTCCAGCAGGAGCAATCGGACGGCCCCGAGCACGACGAGCTGCTGTTCATCGTCATCCACCAGGTCTACGAGCTGTGGTTCAAGCAGCTCCGGCATGAGCTGCTGGCCGTCCGTGAAGCGCTCGAGGCCGGCGACACCGACACCGCGCTCCACCTGCTCAACCGCGTCCTCAAGATCCTCAAGACCCTCGTCGCCCAGGTCGACGTGCTCGAGACGATGACGCCGCTGCAGTTCCTGTCCTTCCGCGATCGGCTCGATTCGGCCAGCGGCTTCCAGTCGGCCGGATTCCGCCAGGTCGAGGCGATGCTCGGGTTGCGCGAGCCGGGTGCCGTGAGCGCCCAGCCCGAAGGGTCCGACGGCACGTGCCGCGGTCGAGGCGGCCCAGGCCGGACCATCGCTGTGGGACGGGTTCCTCACCTACCTCCGGGACCGGGGTCGCGACATCCCGGATGACGCCACCGCGCCGGACGAGCGGGTCCAGTCCGTCCTCGTCGAGATCTATCGCGGCGACCCCGATGCGGCCCTCGTCGCCGAGCGCCTGGTCGACCTCGACGAGGGTGTCCAGGAGTGGCGCTATCGCCACGTGAAGATGGTCGAGCGGACGATCGGCACGAAGCGCGGCACCGGTGGCTCGAGCGGGGTCGACTACCTGCGCGCCACGCTCTTCCGGCCGGCCTTCCCGGACCTGTGGGAGATCCGCTCGCGGCTCTGACGCGGCGTCAGCGGTCCCGGAGGCGGACCCGGTCCGGCGTCAGGTCCGCCACCCGGCGCACGCCGAGGAGCTGCATCGTCCGGATGGCCTCCGTGCGCAGCATCTCGCCCGCCCGGGTGACGCCGCGCTCGCCGCCAGCCATCAGCCCGTAGAGGTAGGCCCGGCCGACGAGCACCGCCCTGGCGCCCATCGCGACCGCGGCGATCACGTCGGCGCCGTTGAGGACGCCGCCGTCGATGTACACCTCGGCTCGGTCCCCCACCGCTGCGGCGATCGACGGGAGCTGCTCGAGCGGCGTCGGCGCCCGATCGAGCTGGCGACCGCCGTGGTTCGAGATGACGATCGCGTCCGCGCCGGCGTCGACGACGGCGCACGCGTCGTCGACGGTCTGGATCCCCTTGATCACGAGCGGTCCGTCCCACGCCTCGCGGAGCCAGGCGAAGTCGTCGATGGTGATCGTCGGGTCGAAGACGCGGTTGATGAGGTCCGCGACGGTCCCGCCGGTCTCGGAGAAGACCGCGAACTGGAGCGGCTCGGTCGTCAGCTTGTCGAACCACCAGCCGGGGTGCAGCCCGATGTCGACGAGCGTCCGGAGGGAGAGCGTCGGCGGGATGGTGAAGCCGTTGTGGACGTCTCGGAGCCGAGCCCCGGCGACCGGCGTGTCGACGGTCAGGATCAGCGCCGTGAAGCCGGCGGCCCGCGCTCGGCGGACGAGGTCCAGGGCCGCGTCCCGGTCGTTCCACAGGTAGAGCTGGAACCAGCGATCCGTGTCCGGGGCGGCAAGGGCGACGTTCTCGGGCGACGTCGTCCCCAGCGTCGACAGCGCGTACGGGATCCCCATCCGGCCGGCGACACGGGCGACCGACGGCTCGCCTTCCTGGTGCATGAGCCGCGTGAACCCGGTCGGCGCGAACACCAGGGGCATCGACGCAGGACGCCCGAGGATCGTCGTGGACAGGTCGACCTCGGACACGTCCCGGAGCACGCTCGGGACGAACTCCAGCCGCGCGAACGCCTCCCGGGACCGACGCAGGCTCGTCTCGCTCTCCGCCGCCCCATCGGTGTAGTCGAAGACCGCCCGCGGGACGTGTCGACGGGCGACCGACCGGAGATCCCAGATCGTCGCCGCCGACGCGAGACGCCGCTCCACCGGCGAGAACGGACCGGTCCGGTCCGCAGATACGGCCGCAGCTCCGACCAGCGCGGGATCCTGCGACGGGTTCGCGGCGACCCGGCCTCGGTCATCGGCGCGCTCCGGTGACGCTCGACGGACGCGGCTCGTAGCGGCGCAGGGTCTGGGTCGCTCGGATCAGCGCGCGGAGGGCATCCAGGTCGCCATCGATCCAGCCGTGCGATCGGGCCTGCACGAGCACGTTGCCGAGCGCGGTCGCCTCCACCGGTCCGGCGATGACCGGCCGGCCACACGCGTCCGCGGTCAACTGGCACAGCAGCGCGTTGCGGGCCCCGCCACCGACCAGGTGGACGACGTCGATGGTGCGACCCGACAGTCGACCCGCGTCGTCGACCGCACGGGCGAACGCGTCGGCCAGGCTGTCGATGATGCTGCGGACCAGCTCGGGTCGGGTCGTCGGCGCGGGCGCGCCCGTCCGCTCGATGGCCGCCGCGATCCTGGCCGGCATGTCGCCGGGCGCGAGGAACGCCGGATCGTCGGGGTCGAAGCGCGGGCCTCCCGCCGACACCGCGGCAGCGGCGTCCAGCAGCTCTTCGAGGTGCTCGGGCGTGCCGTCCGCGGTCCAGGCGCGCATCGACTCCTGGAACAGCCAGAGGCCCATCACGTTGCGCAGGTAGCGGATCCGGCCGTCGACCCCGCGCTCGTTGGTGAAGTTCGCGAGGCGGCCGGCCTCGGACAGGATCGGGTGCTCCAGCTCGACGCCGACGAGGCCCCATGTCCCGCACGAGATGTAGGCATAGCGGTCCCCGGTCGCGGGTACGCCGACGACCGCTGACGCCGTGTCGTGCGATCCGACGTTGGTGACGAGGACGTCGCCGGGCAGCCCGGTGTCGGCCGCGACCGCCGGTGTGATCGTGCCTCGTGTCGCACCCGGGTCGGCGAGGTCGCCGAACAGGTGCCGCGGGAACCCGAGCGCGTCGATGAGCTCCCATGCCCACTCCCCGGTGCGGGCATCGAGCAGGCCGGTCGTCGACGCGTTGGTCCGTTCCGCACCGGCCACCCCGCTCAGCCAGCCCGCGACGAGGTCAGGGATGAGCGCCATCGCCGAGGCGCGCGCGAGGGTCGCCGGATCGTCCACGGCAAGCTGGTAGAGGGTGTTGAACGGCAGGAACTGGAGTCCGTCGACGTCGTACAGCCGCTCGGGCGGGACCGCGGCGTGGACTCGCTCGACCCCGAGCGCGGTCCGCTCGTCGCGATACGCGAACGGCTCATCGATGAGCTCACCCCGGGCGTCGACCAGGCCGTAGTCGACACCCCACGCGTCGACGGCGACGCCGGCCACGTGGGCACCGTTGGCGCGCACCCGCCGAAGCCCGGACCGGATCTCGGCGCGCAGCCTGCCGGTCGGCCAGCGAAGGCCCGTCGCCGCCGACGCCGTCGTGGGACCGTTGGGGAATCGATGGACCTCGTCCAGCCGCAGCAGGCCGGGCCCGACGTGCCCGACGACGACACGTCCACTCGAAGCGCCGAGATCGATGGCCGCGACCGCGCCGCCGGTCACCGCAGGAACGCTGCCGCGACCCCCGCATCCACGGGGATGTGCAGGCCCGTGGTCTGCGACAGGTCGCCCCCGACCAGCGCGAAGACGGCTGCCGCGACGTGCTCCGGCAGGACCTCCCGCTTGAGGATCGTCCGCTGCGCATAGAACTCGCCGAGCTGGTCCTCCGGGATCCCGTACGTCCGCGCCCGGTCGGCGCCCCAGCCCTTCGCGAAGATCCCGGAGCCGCGGACCACGCCGTCGGGGTTCACGCCGTTGACCCGGATCGCGTGCTCACCGAGCTCCGCGGCGAGCAGCCGGACCTGGTGCGCCTGGTCGGCCTTCGCGGCCCCGTAGGCCACGTTGTTCGGTCCGGCGAAGAACGCGTTCTTGCTGACGATGTACACGAGGTCGCCGCCGAGGCCCTGCTCGATCATGATCCGGGCGCTCTCGCGCGAGATGAGGAACGAGCCGCGCGCCATGACGTCGTGCTGCAGGTCCCAGTCATCGATCGTCGTCTCGAGCAGCGGCTTCGAGACCGACAGGCCGGCGTTGTTGACGATGAGGTCGACACCGCCGAAGGCGAGCACCGCGGTCCGGAACGCGGCCGCCACGGCGTCCTCGTCGGTGACGTCGGCGACGACGCTGCGCGCGACATCGGGGCCGCCCAGTTCGGCGGCGACCGCCTCGGCGTTGACCGCATCGATGTCCGCGACGACGACGCAGGCGCCCTCGCCGGCGAGCCGTTGCGCGATCGCCTTGCCGATCCCGGATGCCGCTCCGGTGACCAGGGCCACCCGACCCGCGAGGGGCTTCGGGGCCGGCAGCCGTGCGAGCTTCGCTTCCTCGAGCGCCCAGTATTCGATGCGGAACTTCTCGGCTTCGGGGATGGGCGCGTACGTGGAGACCGCCTCGGCGCCGCGCATGACGTTGATGGCGTTGACGTAGAACTCGCCGGCGACGCGAGCCGTCTGCTTCGTCGCCCCGAAGCTGAACATGCCGACGCCGGGGACCAGCACGATGGCCGGATCGGCGCCGCGCATCGGCGGGCTGTCCGGTGACGCGTGTCGCGCGTAGTACGCGGCGTAGTCCTCGCGGTAGGCGATGTGCAGCGCGCGCAGCCGCTCCACCACGGCGTCCAGCGGGGCGGATGGCGGCAGGTCGAGGACCAGCGGTCGGACCTTCGTGCGCAGGAAGTGGTCGGGGCACGAGGTGCCGAGGGCCGCGAGCCGCGGATGCGCCTCGCTCGCGAGGAAGTCGAGGACGACCTCGCTGTCGGTGAAGTGCCCGAGCTGGATCCGGTCCGTGGACGCGAGCCCGCGCAGGACCGGGAACAGCGCGGCCGCTCGCCGGCGCCGCTCCTCGTCCGGCAGGGCCGCGAGCTCCGGCAGTCGCGGGCCGAAGGGATCCGGCCGCCCCGTCTCGGCGATGAAGCGTTCGGCCGTGCGGATGATGTCGAGCGAGTTCGCCTCGCACTCGTCGGAGGTCGCGCCCCAGGCCGTGATGCCATGCCCGCCGAGGATCACGCCGATGGCCTCCGGGCGATCGCGCTGGATCGCGGCGATGTCGAGGCCGAGCTGGAAGCCCGGTCGCCGCCAGGGCACCCACGCCACCCGGTCCCCGAAGCAGCGCCGGGTCAACGCCTCGCCGTCGGCGGCGGTCGCGAGGGCGATGCCGGCATCCGGGTGGAGGTGGTCGACGTGGGCCGGCTCGAGCAGGCCGTGCATCGCGGTGTCGATCGACGGTGCGGCGCCACCTCGCCCATGCAGGCAGTAGTCGAACGCCGCGACCATCTCGTCCTCGCGCTCGACGCCGGGGTAGACGTCGACGAGCGCCCGGAGTCGGTCGAGCCGGAGGACGGACAGGCCGGCCTCGGTGAGCGTCCCCAGGTCGCCGCCGGATCCCTTGACCCACAGCAGCTCGACGGGCTCGCCCGACGCGGGGTCGATCGCCGTGCCCTTGGCCGACGTGTTCCCGCCGGCGAAGTTCGTCGTGCGCGGGTCCGCACCCAGGCGGTTGGAGCGACCGATGAGCTCGGCGGCCGGGGACCGGGTGGAGATCGTCACGCGCCCCAGCCCGCCTGCTGGCCGCCGACCCGCTCCTCGGCGATCCGCTCGCCGTAGCCGGTACGGGCGTACGCGGCCATCGGGTCCGGGTCCAGCCCCAGGCCCCCGCGCAGGTCGGCGAGGAGCGGCCGCACATCCGTGTCGTAGGCGTCCATCAGCACCGCGTTCGCGCCGAGGACGTCGCCCGATGCCTGGGCGGCGCGCAGCGCGTCGTGATCGACGAGCAGCGCCTTGGCCGTCGCCTCCTGGACGTTCATCACGGAGCGGATCTGGGCCGGGATCTTCGGCTCGATGTTGTGGCACTGGTCCAGCATGAACGCGACGCCCGTCGAGGGCTCGAGGCCGCCGCCGATGATGACCTCGTGCATGATCCGGAACAGCTGGAACGGGTCGGCCGCCCCGACCATCAGGTCGTCGTCGGCGTAGAACCGCGAGTTGAAGTCGAATCCTCCGAGACGTCCGACGCGCAGGAGCTGGGCCACGATGAACTCGATGTTCGTGCCCGGGGCGTGGTGGCCGGTGTCGAGCACGACCTTCGCCCGGTCGCCCAGTGCGAGGCAGTGGAGCAGGGCGGTCCCCCAGTCGGGGACATCCGTGGCGTAGAACGCCGGCTCGAAGAACTTGTACTCGAGGACCAGGCGCTGGTCCGGCCCGAGGCGCTCGTAGGTCAGCGCCAGAGACTCGGCGAGTCGCTCCTGGCGACCACGGATGTCGTCCTGGCCCGGATAGTTCGTGCCGTCGGCGAACCACAGCTTGAGGTCCTGCGAGCCGGTCGCATCCATGATGTCGATGCACTCGAGCAGGTGGTCGACCGCCTTGCGCCGGACCCGCGGGTCCGGGTGGCAGACGCTGCCGAGCATGTAGTCGTCGTCCTGGAAGGTGTTGGAGTTGATCGTGCCGAGGGCGACGCCGTGGTCCTTGGCGTGGCGAGCCAGGTCCGCGTAGTCATCGACCTTGTCCCACGGGATGTGGAGCGCCACGGTCGGCGCGATCCCGGTGAACCGGTGGACCTGCGCCGCGTCGGCGACCTTCTCGTACGGGTCGCGCGGGACGCCGCGCTGGGCGAACACCTTGAAGCGCGTCCCCGAGTTGCCGAACGCCCACGACGGCAGTTCGATCCGCTGCTGTCGCAGGGTGGCCACGATGGCCGGGTCAGTGGTCACCTCGACCCTCCGCGCTCGGTCCGGCCGGACGGTCCGGACCGGGGCATCCAATGGGATGGATGGTAGGCGTCTCGCCGCCGATCGTTCACCCGGCTCGGCGCGGCGACGCCGGAGGAGGCAGGCGTCGCCGCGATCTGAGCCGGGACGCCGCGACTGGCCGACGCGATGTCCGAACCACAGCGTGCCACAGGTTTCGGATGATTTCAATCTGCTTTCTTGACATTGCATTTCTGGCTCGCTAACGTCCCCATCCGAAACCCCCACCGCCTGTCTCGCGTCCCCCGACAGGCCCGAGGAGCGACCGCCTGGATGGAGCGTCCCGATCCGCGTGTCGAGGTCTTCGCGCGTGAACGTCAACAGGTCATCGCCCGCCTCGTCCAGGAGCATGGGCGCGTCCGCGTCGGCGACCTGGCCGATCGATTCCGCGTCTCCACCGTCACGATCCGCAAGGATCTCGCGGCCCTCGAGGCCCAGGGACGACTGACCCGTGCCCACGGTGGCGCGATCTCGGTGTCCGGCAACCCGGCGGAGAGTGCCTTCGACGTGCGGGAGCGCCAGCAACGCGCGGCCAAGGACCTGATCGGCCGGCAGGCGGCGAGCATGGTCGCCGATGGCGAGAGCATCGCCTTCGATGCGAGCACGACGGCCCTCGCCGTGGCCCGCCACCTCAAGGCTCGTGGCGGCTGGGTCCAGCTCACGGTCATCACGAACGGCCTGCGCATCGCCTCGGAGCTGGCGGGGTTCCCCGGCATCACCGTCGCGATGCCCGGTGGCTTCGTCCGCTGGGAAGCACTCTCGGTCGTCGGACCACTGGGCGACGGGGTCTTCCGCAAGGTCAACGTCCAGAAGGCGTTCCTCGGGGCGGCGGGGTTCAGCCTCGAAGCCGGGCTCAGCGACGCGACCGAGGAGGAGGCGCAGATCAAGCGCTTCATGGCGGAAGCCGCCCGGGAGGTCATCGGGATCGTCGACAGCTCCAAGTGGGGACGCGCGGCGTTCGCGACGTTCTGTCGGACCGACGAGCTGAGCGCCGTCATCAGCGACGGTGAGGCGCCGAGCGAGACCGTGGATGCGCTCCGGGCTCGCGGGATCGACGTCCAGCTCGTCCCGGCCATGGACGACGCCGCCTCGACGCCGCCGACCCGGGTGGATCGATGACCGCCGAACCGATCCCCGAGGCCACGGCCAGCGCGACCGTCGCGCTCGACCACGTGTCGAAGCGGTTCCTGGCGACGCAGGCCCTCGCGGACGTCTCGCTCGAGCTGCGCGCCGGGCAGGTCCATGCCCTCGTCGGCGAGAACGGCGCGGGCAAGAGCACGATCGTCAAGATCCTGGCCGGCGTGCACCAGCCGGACACGGGCACGGTCCGCCTCGACGGCGAGAGCATCACGCTCCACGGGCCGGCTCACGCGCGCGGGGCCGGGATCGCGGTCGTCCACCAGGAGCCACGGCTGTTCCCGGACCTGTCCGTCGCGGAGAACGTCTTCCTCGGCCATGCCGCGACGGGACGGTTCGGCCTTGTCGACTGGGGCCGGATGCAGCGTGCCGCCGCGTCGCTGTTCGAGCAGCTCGACGTGCAGTTCGATGTGGGCGCTCCCGTGCGCGGCCTGCCGATGGCGGACCAGCAGCTCATCGAGATCGCCAAGGCGCTGTCGCTCGACGCTCGCGCCCTGGTCCTCGACGAGCCGACGGCATCGCTGTCCACGCATGAGGTCGAGCGCCTGTTCACGATCGTGCGCCGCCTGCGCGAGCGCGGCGTGGCGGTCCTGTTCGTGAGCCACCGCCTCGAAGAGGTGTTCGAGATCTCGGATGTCGTGACCGTCCTGCGGGACGGCCGGCATGTCGTGACCCGGCCGACCGCCGAGCTGACGACCGCGGACCTCGTGCGCCATATGGTCGGCCGCGAGGTGTCGCTCTACACCCACCTCGGGTCCGAGGTCGGGGACGTGCTCCTCGAGGTCGATGGATTGACGAGGGACGGGATCTTCGAGGACGTCTCCTTCTCCGTCCACGCCGGGGAGGTCCTGGGCATGGCCGGGCTGGTCGGCGCCGGTCGGACGGAGGTCGCGCGCGTCCTGTTCGGGCTGGATCGACGCGACGCCGGGACGGTCCGGCTGGCCGGCAAGGAGGTCGCGTTCGAGACACCCGGCGAGGCGATGCGGGCCGGACTGGCCTACCTCCCCGAGGACCGCCACCAGGAGGGCCTCGTCCTCGACTTCTCGATCGCCCAGAACGTCACGCTGCCGATCCTCCCGCGCCTGTTCCCGCGGTTCCTGGTGCACGCGTCGAAGGAGCGCGCCCTCAGCAAGGGCTACGCGGAACGCTTCGACGTGCGCATGGCCGGGGTCGACCAGCCGGTCGGGTCGTTGTCGGGCGGCAACCAGCAGAAGGTCGTCCTCGCCAAGTGGCTGGCCACGGAACCCCGCGTCCTGATCCTCGATGAGCCGACCCGCGGCATCGACATCGGCGCCAAGGTCGAGGTCCACCGGATCATCGCGGAGCTGGCGTCGAGCGGTCTGGCCATCGTCCTCATCTCGAGCGACCTGCCCGAGGTCCTGGCCATGTCCGATCGCGTCCTCGTCCTGCACGAGGGCCGGGTGAGCGCCGAGATCCCGCGGGCGCAGGCGAGCGAGGAGCGGGTCATGTTCGCGGCGACCGGCCAGGCCGACGACGCGGCACCCGCCCCGGACGCCCATGACTGACACCGGCGTGGCCGTCGTCGCGCCGTCCAGCCGGACCCGCTCGGTCGGGCAGCTGCTTCGCCAGCGCGAGGCCAGCCTGGTCCTGATCATGATCGTGTTCGCCGTGGTGGCCTCGGTCGCCGCCCCGCAGTTCCTGTCCACGAGCAACATCTCGAACGTGGCGTCGCTGGCGTCGATCGCGGCCGTCGCCGCCGTCGGCCAGGCGCTCGTGGTCATCACCCGCAGCATCGACCTGTCGGTCGAGGCGGTCATCGGTCTCGTCGCCTATGTCGTCGCCGTGACCCTCGAAGGGCACTCGCTCGATGCACCCACGGCGATCGTCGTCGGCGTCGGCCTCGGCCTGGTGCTGGGCATGGTCAACGGCTTCATCGTGACCGTCCTGCGCGTGCCGGCCATCGTCGCGACGCTCGGCACGCTGAGCATCTTCCGTGGCATCGACTACCTGATCGCCGGCTCGCACCAGGTCGCGGTGGCGGGCCTCCCGCCAGGGTTCACCGATGCCGCGTACGACTCCATCCTGGGCATCCCGGTCTTCGTCCTCATCACCGTGGCGATCGTCGCGATCGGGACCGTCGCGCTGCGCTACCTGCCGTCCGGCCGGCGGCTGTACGCCGTCGGGAGCAACCCGGAAGCGGCGGAGATCCTCGGCATCCCGTCGCGGCGGGTCGTGTTCACGGCCTATGCCCTGTGCGGGATGCTGGCCGGGGTCGCCGGCGTGATGTGGGTCGTGCAGTTCGGCACCATCAACGGCACGGCCGCGACCGGCTTCGTGCTGGCCGTGGTCGCCGCGGTCGTGGTCGGTGGCGTCAACATCTTCGGTGGCTCGGGCACGCTGATCGGGGCCGCGCTGGGCGCCTACTTCCTCGGGTTCGTCGCGAACGCGCTGATCCTCGTCGGCCTGTCGCAGTTCTGGTTGCAGGCGATCTACGGCGTGGTGATCCTCGGTGCGATCAGCGCGGACGCGGTCGTCCGTCGTCGCCTGCAGCGCACCACGGGACGGCGGCCGGCATGACCTCGACCGTCGAGACCCAGGGCCAGACCGGCGTCGGTCGCTCCCCGCTCCGGGCGCTCGCCCGGTGGGAGACGCTGCTGTTCGTCGTGCTCCTCGGGATGATCGCGATCGGCGCCAACCTGTCCGAGTTCTTCCTGACGCCGAACAACCTCACGAACCTGCTCGCCGCGATGATGGAAGTCGCGATCATGGCCCTGCCGATGGCGTTGATCATCATCGCCGCGGAGATCGACCTGTCGGTCGAGTCGATGGCCGGCCTGGCGGGCGTGGTCGTCGGCCTGCTCTGGTCCGCAGGCGTCCCGATGGAGCTGGCCATCCTGGCGGCCCTCGGCGTGGGTGCCCTCGGCGGCCTCATGAACGGGTTGTTCGTCGCCATCGGCAAGCTCCCCTCGCTCGTCGTCACCCTCGGCACCCTGGCGCTGTTCCGTGGCCTCGCCCTCATCCTGTCGGGCCCCAAGAGCGTGAGTGACTTCCCCACCTGGTTCACAGGCTTCGGGTTCGGCAAGGTGCCGGGCACGCCCTTCCCGTGGCCATTCGTGGTCTTCGTGATCCTGGCCGTCGTCCTCGGCATCCTGCTCCACCGGACCTGGATCGGCCGCCAGCTCTACGCCACCGGCAAGAACGCGGGCGTCGCCCGCTATTCCGGCGTGCGGATCGGTCGCATGCGCATCGGCCTCTTCGTCCTGTCCGGGACCATCGCGGCCCTCGCCGGCGTGATCCTCTCGGCCCGACTATCGACCGCGCGGGCGGACAACGCCGAGGGCTGGACGCTCATCGTCGTGACCGTCGCCCTGCTCGGCGGCGTCAACATCTTCGGCGGCTCCGGCACGATCCCGGGCGTGGTCCTCGCGGCAATGATCGTGGCGGTCATGCAGAACGCCCTCCGGCTGGCCAGCGTGCAGGTCGAGGTCCAGAGCGTTGCGCTCGGCCTCCTGCTCATCCTGTCGGTCGTCATCCCCACCTTCGCTCATCAGGCCAGATCGGCATTCGGACGAGTCCGCCAGGGGCGATCGCCGCCCCCGGATGCCGCGGTCCCGGTGGGATGAACCCTGTGTCCCAAGCAGTAGGAGGAAGAACTGTGTCGATCGGATCGATCACGCGATCGATGGCCTTGTTGGCCATCACGGCGTTGCTGGTCGCCTGTACCAGCACTGGCGGCGGATCGTCGGCGCCGAGCGCGGCGGCCAGCGCGGCCGAGAGCGCGGCGGCCAGCGAGGCCGCGAGCGCGGAACCGTCGGCGGCCGCAGGCCCCATCGAGGTCGGCTACCTGCCGAAGGACGTCGTCAACAAGTACTTCGATGCCGCCAAGACCGGCGTCGACAAGGCCGTCACCGAGCTCGGCGGCGCACCCGTCACCAAGGTCGGGCCGCAGGCTGCGGACGCCGCTGCGCAGATCCCGTTCATCTCGGACCTGACCACGCAGGGTGTTGACGCGATCATCATCTCGGCCGCCGGGCCGGATGCGGTCGTGCCTGCGCTCGAAGAGGCGCAGGCTGCCGGGATCAAGGTCGTCGGCTTCGATGCCGCTCCGGCCGTCGGGTCGTACGACGTCTTCGTCAACCAGGTCGACTTCAGCGGCGTCGGTGTCAACCTCGCCGATTGGGCCTGCGAGCTGGCCCCGGAATGCACCGGCCAGATCGCGGTCCTGTCGGCCGCGGCGACCGCCGAGAACCAGAACCAGTGGATCGCCCTGATGGAGGAGACCCTCTCGACGGACGCGAAGTTCGCGGGCCTCGAGCTCGTCGAGACCGTCTACGGCGACGACGACGCCACGATCAGCACGACGCAGGCGCAGGCGCTCCTGCAGAAGTATCCCGACCTGAAGGTCATCGTCGCGCCGACCACGGTCGGCATCCTGGCCGCCGCGCAGGTGGTCTCGGGCGCCGGCAGCGACGTGAAGGTGACCGGCCTCGGCTTCCCGAACGACATGAAGCCGTTCGTCGCCGACGGGACCGCGCCAGTCTTCGGTCTGTGGAGCGTCCCCGACCTTGGCTACCTCTCGTACTACGTCGCCGACCTGCTGGTGAAGGGTGAGATCACCGGGGCCGAGGGGGAGACCTTCACGGTCGACGCCCTCAACGGTGGCCAGCCGTACACCATCGGAGCGGACAACGTCGTCATCCTCGGGCCGGCCTACCGGTTCGACTCGACGAACGTCAACGACTTCGACTTCTAGCCGATAGCGCCCGTCCGGCAACGCCGGCACGGGTATCGCGGAGGTCCCGGACTCCCACCGGGGCCTCCGCATCGAACCGGAGGTGGCTGATGCAGCGCATCGGGTTCGTGATGCGACTGCGGCCCGGCGCCGAGGCCGAGTATCGGCGTCGACACGCCGCGGTCTGGCCGGAGATGCTCGCCGAGCTGTCGGCAGCAGGTGCCTCGAACTACTCGATCTTCCAGCACGACGACGACCTCTTCGGCTATCTCGAGGTCGACGACCTTCGGCGATTCCAGGACCACATGGCCGCGAGCGAGGTGAATGCCCGCTGGCAGGCCGACATGGGCGATCTGATCGATCCCCTCACGGACCCCAAGACCGGGTTCCACCGTAGACTCGACGAGGTCTTCCACCTCGATTGACGACGCCAGCGGCGAACATCGATGAGGAGCGTTGCGATGGGAAGCGGAACTGTCCGTATCTGGCCGACGTGAGCTCCGGGATCGCCAGCCAGACGCCGCCCACCACCGATCCTCGGGCAGCGTCGCTGCCGGCGTCGCGGTCGCCCGAGCTCCATGAGCAGCGGATCCCGCAAGTCCATGGCAGCACCCACATGGCGCCAGGATCGATCGTCGGCATCTTCCCGGCGCACCACTTTCGCGCGATCCCGTGGCACGACCATGACTGCTACGAGCTGGCCATCATCGAGTCCGGCCAGGGCCTCCATGTCACCGCGGACCGGACCGTGGCGATCCGCCCGGGACTCGCGATCTTCGTGCCCCCGGGTGTCGCCCACGAATACCGGGTCAACGACGAGGCGCACGTCTACAACTGCCTCTTCCGGGCGGAGCTCATCGATGCGGAGCTGCTGTGGGCCCGGCGAGACCCACTTCTCGGATCGCTCTTCGATCCCGACAGCCACGCGCGGGACGGCGACCCTGCGGCCGTCGTCATGGTGCCGCTCGATGCGTCGTCCGTGGGCAAGGCCATCGCGGCCCTCGAGCCGATCCGGACCGGCGAGGCTTCGACCAGGGCTGCGCAACTCGCCCACCTCCTGCTGGCCCTCGACATCGTCGCGACGGCCAACGCGGCGCATGCGCGGGGCGGCGAGGAGCCGTCGGCGGCGTCGTCCCTCGTCAGCGTCGCCATCGACCTCATGACCCGGGACCTGGCGTTCCCATGGACGCTGGACGAGCTGAGCCGCCGCCTCTTCGTCGGACGCTTCCACCTCGCGCGCACCTTCACGCGCGCGATGGGCGATCCTCCGATGCACTACCTCGCGCGTCTGCGCGCCGAGCGCGCGGCCGCGATGCTGGGCACGACGGACCTGCCGGTCGCCGCGATCGGCGTGAAGGTCGGCTGGGCCGATCCGGCGCACTTCTCCCGGCGGTTCCGAGCCGCCTTCGGCATGAGTCCACGCACGTACCGCCAGCATCGACTCCCGGGCGCCGGCGCCATCGGGCCGGGCGCCCGCAAGGACGTCCAAGAACAGGGCAACGCGAGGCAACTCGGCGGTTGATGGTTGCGCCATCGTGACGACCGCGTCGCGACCGGACCGGCCAAGAACCGACGGCGCCCCTCGAGGGTGACGCGCCGACCCGGCGCGACGGTCTTCGAAGGAGGAGCCATGGACCCGACCCGAAACAGGCGACTGGGGGCGCTCATCTTCGCCAGCGCGCTGCTGGCGGCCGCGTGCTCCGGAGGGTTCGGCGGATCGTCGCCGAGCGCGGCACCGTCGGAGGCGGCATCCGTCGCTCCGTCCGCCGAGGCCAGCCCGAGCGCCAGTGCCGCCGCGGAGCCGGTGACGCTGACCTACCTGGTCGATGACACCGAGGCCACCCAGGCACGGGCGCAGGCGCTCGCCGACGCCTACACGGCGCTCCATCCGGAGGTGACGTTCGAGATCGAGACGCGCCCCGGTGGGACCGACGGCGACAACATCGTCAAGACCCGACTGTCCACCGGCGAGATGACCGACATCTTC
This sequence comes from uncultured Chloroflexia bacterium, assembly GCA_963776925.1. Taxonomy (GTDB): domain Bacteria; phylum Chloroflexota; class Limnocylindria; order Limnocylindrales; family CSP1-4; genus SPCO01. The sequence continues at coordinate 108,756 of CAVZON010000003.1, forward strand.
TGGTACAACTCGGGCTCGCTCCTGCAGGCCCTCAACCCGAACGAATCGCTCGTGGACGTGTCCGCTGAGCCGTGGATCGCGAACATCAACGAGTCGTACATCCCGACCGTGTCGTCGGGTGACGCGATCTTCGGTGCCCCGAGCGAGACCGCCATGGGCGGCGGCATCCTCTACAACAAGAAGGTCTACGCCGACCTGGGCCTGTCGGTCCCGACGACGTGGGCCGAGTTCGCGGCCAACAACGAGAAGATCAAGGAAGCCGGCATCGCGCCGGTCGCCGCGACCTTCGGCGACACCTGGACCTCCCAGCTGTTCGTCCTGGCCGACTACTTCAACGTCCAGACCGCCGTGCCGGACTTCGCCGAGAAGTACACGATCAACCAGGCCCACTACGCCGATACGCCTGCCGCGCTGGCCAGCTTCCAGCGCCTCCAGGAGGCGTTCGACAAGGGCTGGTGGCAGGAGGACTTCGCCGCGACCAAGCTCGACGGCGGGCTCGAAGCCGTCGCCACGGGCACGGCCGCGCACTACCCGATGCTCACCTTCGTCCTCGGCACCATCGCCGAGAACTTCCCCGAGCAGGTCAACGACGTCGGCTTCTTCGCGCAGCCCGGTGACGGTGCCAACGGCGCCACCATCTGGATGCCGGCGGCGACGTACATCGCGGCCACCTCCGAGCACCAGGATGTGGCCAAGGACTTCCTCGGCTTCATCGCGTCGGTCGAGGGCACGGAGGTCCTGACCGAGGCGATCGCGCCGTCGGGCCCGTACGTCATCAACGGCTCGTCGCTGCCCGCTGACGTGCTGCCGGCGGTCAAGGACATCCAGACCTACCTCGAGGCCAACGCGGCCGCGCCTGCGCTCGAGTTCCTCTCGCCGGTCAAGGGCCCGGCGCTCGAGCAGATCACGGTCGCCGTCGGCACCGGCCAGTACAGTGCCGAAGAAGCGGCCGAGCTCTACGACCAGGACGTGCTGAAGGCCGCGCAGCAGCTCGGCCTGCCGGGCTGGGAGTAGCCGACCATCGTGGGTGCGCTCGAGACCGGCAGCGTCGCCACTGCCGCTCGAGCGCGCCGCGCTCCCCGCGATGAACGTGCGCGCCGAGCCGCCGTGCTCGGCGCGTATCCGTACTGGTTCTACCTCCCCGCCGCGATCGTCTTCGGGATCATCTTCGTCGTCCCGACGGTCCTGGCGTTCTACTACAGCCTGACCCGCTGGACCCTGTTCGACGCCGAGTTCATCGGCCTGGACAACTTCGCCCTGTTCTTCCGCGAGCCGGCCCTGACGAGCGGCCTGCGCAACACGATCGTCTACGCCGTCGTCACGAGCGGGCTCAAGGTCATCCTCGGGCTGCTGCTGGCGGCGCTCCTCACCTCGAGGATCCGATCGCGCAACCTCCTCCGGTCGGTGATCTTCTTCCCGGTCCTGGTCAGCACCGTGGCGGTCGGGATCACCTTCGCCGTCCTGCTCCACCCGTCCGACGGCCTGGTCAACATCGCCCTCGAGCAGATCGGCATCGACGGGCCGCAATGGCTCGGTGACCCGGACCTCGCGCTCCTGTCGGTCGCGCTCGTCGACGTCTGGAAGGGCGTGGGCATCGCCCTCGTCATCTTCATCGCGGCGATCCTGTCGATCCCCGAGGAGTACAACGACGCGGTCCGCCTGGAGGGCGGCGCCTGGACGCAGTTCCGCTACATCACCGTGCCCCTGAGCCGGAACGCGACGTTCACGGTCATCCTGCTGTCGTTCATCGGCGGGCTTCGGACGTTCGACCTCATCTGGACGATGACCCGGGGCGGCCCGGGCTTCGCCAGCGACGTCATCGCGTCGACCATCTACAAGCAGTACCAGGCCGGCTTCTACGGCCTCGCGACGGCCGGCAACGTGATCCTGTTCATCGGCGTGATGGCGGTCGTCTACCCGATGATGCGGTTCTTCTCGAAGCGCGAGATCGAGCTATGAGGGTCGTCCGCACGCTGGTGGCTCGACATCGTCGCGTTGCTGATCGCCGGGGTCGTCTTCGTCGTCCCGTTCATCTTCATCGTGCTGACGGCGGCCAAGGATCGCGTCGAGGCGGCTCGCTTCGAGTTCACCCTGCCGACCGAGTGGTTCCTCCTCGACAACATCGCGGAGGTGCTCGACGCGCGCAACGGCATCGTCGTCACGGCGATGCGCAACAGCCTGATCCTGACGGTCGGATCGGTGGCGATCCTGGTCGTCCTGGCGGCGATGGTGGCCTTCGTGCTCCAGCGGCGGCGCGACCGCCTCGGCGCGGTGGTCACGGCCCTGATGCTGGCCGGACTCATCATCCCGCCGGCGATCGTGCCGACCATCTACGTCCTGCAGTCGATCGGCCTGTTCAAGACGCTGTTCGGCCTGACGCTGGTCGAGGTCGCGTTCCTGCTGCCGTTCTCCGTGCTGATCTTCCGGACCTTCATGTCGAGCATCCCGCGCGAGCTCGATGAGGCGGCGATCATCGACGGGGCCACGGGCACGCAGCTCTTCCGCCACGTGATCTTCCCGCTGCTGCGACCGGCGGTCATCACCGTGATCGTCGTGTCGTCCGTCGCCGTCTACAACGACTTCGTCAACCCGCTGTACTTCCTGCCCGGCAACGAGAACGCGACGGTCCAGCTGACGCTCTACAACTTCACCAGCCAGATGGGCTCGCGCTGGCAGCTGCTGTTCACGGACGTCCTGCTCATCACGATCCCGCCGCTGATCATGTTCATCCTGTTCCAGCGCCAGATCGTCTCCGGCATGGCGGCCGGGGCGGTCAAGGGGTGACGGCGCGTGACCGCCAGCCTGCAGGTCGTCACCTGCGGAGCCACGCACGCCGACGCAGTCCTCGCCGGGGACGGGGGCCCGGTCCGCCTGACATGGACGCTGCAGGCGGCGAGACCGGGCGTCGCGCAGCTCGCCTACGAGATCGAGGTCCTCGCCGATCCCGACCTTCGCAGCCCCGATCGCGACGAGCGGCGAGGTGTCCGAGGACGCACAGGTCGCCGTCGTCGCGCCCGGCGGCCGGATGGCGAGCCGCGAGGTGCGCTACTACCGGGTGCGCGTCCGTTCGTCCGAGGGCTGGTCGCCGTGGAGCGATGCCCTGCGCCAGGAGGCCGGACTGCTCGAGGCATCCGACTGGATCGGCGAGGCGATCACCCTGCCCGACGATCCGGGCGACGACTCGCCCGTCGCCCGCGCCGCTCCTTCGCCGTGCATTCGAGGTCGACGGCCCGGTCCGACCAGGCCCGTCTGTACGTCACCGCGCTGGGCCTGCACCGGCTGACGCTCAACGGGCGACGCGTCAGCGACGACCTGCTCGGCCCGGGCTGGACGCCGTACGGAAAGCGACTCCTGTCCGACACCTACGACGTCACCGACCTGCTCGTGCAGCGGCAGAACGTGCTCGGCGCGGCGCTCGGCGACGGCTGGTACCGCGGCCGGATCGGCTGGGCGCCGACGACGAGCCGGAACCGGTACGGCTCGCAGGTCGCCCTCCTCGCCCAGCTCGAGATCGTTCGCGAGGACGGGACGACGTCGTCATCGCCACGGACGACGCCTGGCGGGCATCGACCGGCGAGATCCGGTGCGCCGACCTGTACGACGGCTGTCGGATCGACCTGCGCGAGCGACAGGCGACGCTGGGATCGGCCGGGGTTCGACGACCGCGGCTGGGGACCGGTCGCGATCGTCCCGCTCGACCAGGCCGTCATCGAGCCGCGGGTCGCGCCACCGGTCCGGGTGATCGCCACGCATCCCGAGGCCGACGGACGCCCCTGCCCGGCGGCGGCTGGCGGCATCGACGGTGGCCAGAACGTCTCGGGCTGGGTGCGGCTGCGCGTTCGCGGGGCCGCGGGGTCGGTCGTGACCGTGCGTCATGCCGAGGTCCTGGAGCCGGACGGCACGCTGCACACCCGCTCGCTTGCGATCGGCCCTGGCGACCGACACCTACATCCTCGCCGACGACGCCGAGGTCGATCTCGAGCCCGCCTTCACGTTCCACGGGTTCCGCTATGCGGAGGTCAGCGGCGACATCGAGCTCCTGGATGCGGCGGTCGTCGCGATCAGCTCGGTCGGGACGTCGCGCGGACGCTTCACGAGCTCGGAGCCGCTCCTCGAGCGGCTGCACGAGAACGTCCTGTGGTCGTTGCGCGACAACTTCGTGTCCGTGCCGACCGACTGCCCCCAGCGCGACGAGCGGCTCGGCTGGACCGGGGACGCCCAGGCGTTCGCGTCGACGGCGTCGGTCCTGGTCGATTGCCGGGCGTTCTGGATGTCCTGGCTGCGGGACCTCGCCCTCGAGCAGGATCCCGTCCTCGGCGTCGCGACGGTCGTGCCGGACGTCGTGCTGACCGGCGATGCGCGCTTCGGGCGCGCGGGATGGGCCGACGCCGCGGCGATCGTGCCGTGGGCCGTCTACGAGGCGTATGGCGACCGCGAAGTCCTCCGTCAGCAGTTGCCGAGCATGCGAGCGCATGTCGACTCGCTCGATGCCCGACGGGCACCGGACGGCCTCCTGCCCGAGTCGATGCAGTTCGGCGACTGGCTCGATCCGGATGCCCCGTCGCATCGACCGTGGCTCGCGAAGGCCGACAGCCGATACATCGCCAACGCCTATCCTCGCCCACAGTGCGCGGCTGACCGCGGACGCCGCGCGGCTGCTGGGCGAACCAGAGGCCGCCGAGCACTACGGCGGAGCTTGGCGTCCTGGTCGCCAGTCGCACCTGGGAGACGTGGGCGGATCACGCGATGAGCACCCAGACCGGATGCGCGGTGGCCCTGGAGCTCGGCATCGCTCCGGACCAGGAGCGGGCCAGGGTCGGCGACGCGCTCGCCGAGCTCGTCCGACGGGCGGACGGGGCCGTCGCGACCGGGTTCCTCGGGACGCCGCTCGTCCTCCCCGCCCTCGCCGCCACGGGCCATCTCGACGAGGCATTCCAGATGCTCCTGCGGCGAGGAGTCGCCGTCGTGGCTGTATCAGGTCGCGGCCGGCGCCACGACCGTCTGGGAACGCTGGGATGCCATCCGGCCCGACGGGTCCATCCACGACGGGCGCATGACGCCCTTCCAGGGCAGCCCGACCGAGACGACCGAGAACGTGATGCTCTCGTTCAACCACTACGCGTACGGCGCGGTCATCGACTGGGTCTACCGCCACGTGGCGGGGATCGCGCCGGCAGCGCCGGGCTACCGCTCGATCCGCTTCGCACCGCGTCCGGTGGTCGGGCTGGAGCGAGCCGCGGCCGCGGTCGATACGCCGTACGGCAGGGCGGCGATCGCCTGGGTGCTGGACGGGGAGGGCTTGCGGGTCGACCTGGATATCCCGGTCGGAACGACCGGGACGCTCGACCTCCCCATCGGGCCGGTCGGACGCGTGATCGTGGACGGGCTGCCGTTCGACAGCGAGGACCTCGGTCCCGGGCACCACGAGGTGCTCCTCACCGACCCGAGCGTCGCCGATCCCGGTGGACGCGAACGGCCATCCGGATCACCGGTCACCGCGGTCCCCGCTGGCGCCGCCGACGAGGCGTAGGCGGTCCCGCCCAGCGCCTCGCATCCCAACCGCAACCTCGGATCGGTCGCAACCTTCGCCGCTCGACGGTAGACTTCCGTGCTGACCGCACGTGTCCCCCGCGGCAGCCCCAAACTCGCCGCGGTCCCGTCATCCCCACGTCCACAAGGTGGTGCCCATGAAGGTCGGTGTCGCCAAGGAGACTGCGCCCGGAGAGCGGCGCGTCGCCCTGGTACCCGAAGCGCTCGGCAAGCTGCAGCAGGCCGGGCTGGAGATCCTCGTCGAGCAGGGCGCCGGTGCCGGTGCCGCGATCCCGGACAGCGCCTTCACCGAGGCCGGTGCGACGGTCGTCCCGACCGATCAGCTCTACCAGCAGAGTGATGTCGTGCTCCGGGTCGCCAAGCCCTCGGCCGGCGAGGCGTCGAAGTTGCGCAAGGGCCAGGCGGTCCTCGGGCTGCTCCAGCCGCTCATCGACCCCCAGGGCGCCAAGACGCTCGCCGACGCGGGCGTCACGGCCATCAGCCTCGACGCCATCCCGCGCACGCTGAGCCGAGCCCAGACGATGGACGCGCTCTCGTCGCAGGCGAACGTCGGCGGCTACAAGGCGGTCCTCCTCGCGGCCAACGCCTATCCGCGCTACTTCCCGCTGCTGACGACCGCGGCGGGCACGGCCAAGCCCGCGAACGTGCTCATCCTGGGCATCGGCGTGGCCGGGCTCCAGGCGATCGGCACGGCCAAGCGGCTCGGTGCCGTGGTCCATGCCTACGACGTCCGACCCGAGACGCGCGAGCAGGCCGAGAGCCTCGGCGCGAAGTTCGTCAAGCTCAAGACGACGATCGACGCGACCGGCGCCGGCGGCTACGCCCGCGAGCTGACCCCCGAGGAGCGCGCGTCCCAGCAGGCCGAGCTCAACGAGGCGATCGGCGGCATGGACGTGGTCATCACCACGGCCCAGGTCCCGGGTCGCAAGCCGCCCGTCCTGGTGACCGCAGCCGCGGTCGAGAAGATGAAGCCCGGCTCGGTCATCGTCGACATGGCCGCATCCGCCCTCGGCGGCAACTGCGAGCTGTCGAAGGTCGGCGAGACGGTCGAGACGCCGAACGCGGTGACGATCATCGCGCCGGACAACCTGCCGGCTTCGATGCCCGCCGGTGCGTCGGCGTTCTACGCCCGCAACATCTCGTCGCTGCTCCTCGGCATGGTCAAGGACGGCGCCCTGCACCTCGACTTCGAGGACGAGGTCACCAAGGCGACCGTGATCTCCAAGGACGGCGCGGTCATCAGTCGAGCCCGTCAACAAGCTGCTGAACCCGGAGGGCGCGGCGTGACCGAGATCCCGCAGGACGTCCAGCTCCTGCTCAACAACCTGACGATCTTCACGCTGGCGATCCTCGTCGGCTTCGCCGTGATCTCCAAGGTGCCCGCCACGCTGCATACGCCGCTGATGTCCGGCGCCAACTCGATCCACGGCATCGTCCTCGTCGGCGCGATGCTCATCGCGGCCGAGGTCGACGACCCGATCGGCTACGCCCTCGCGATCATCGCCGTCGCCTTCGCGACGATGAACGTCGTCGGCGGCTATGTCGTCACCGACCGGATGCTCCAGATGTTCAGGAAGAAGCCCGCGGCTCCCAAGCCCGCCGAGGCGGACGCGGAGGCCTAGGCAGACCCCATGACCACCCTTGCCATCATCGAGATCCTCGTCCGGATCGCCTGGCTGGCGGGCGCCGTCGCGTTCGTCCTTGGCCTGGCCCGGATGAACTCGCCGGCCACCGCGCGCAACGGCAACCTGCTGTCGGCCGGCGGCATGACCCTGGCGATCATCGCGACCGCCGTGCTCATCCTTGCGCGCGAGCTGCTCGGCCCCGAAGCCGACGGCATCAGCGTCATCGGCTGGGCGATCATCATCCTCGGCATCATCGTCGGCGGCGGCCTGGGCCTGTACACGGCCCTCGGCGTGAAGATGACCGCGATGCCGCAGCTGGTGTCGCTGTTCAACGCGGTCGGCGGCGGCGCCGCCGCGCTCATCGCGATCGAGGACTACCTGCGCCTCGCCGGCCTCGGTGACGCGATCCGACTCGACCACAACGTCTTCATCGTCCTCGACATCATCATCGGGTCGATCACCTTCAGCGGCTCGATCATCGCCGCGGGCAAGCTCCAGGGCCTCGTGCCCGGCAAGCCGATCCTCATCCCGGGCGGCCGCCTGGTCACGGCGGGCCTGGCGATCGTCACGGTCGTCGCGGCCGTGTACCTGTTCGCCACCGGCACGCCGAACGTCGCCCTGATGCTCGTCATCCTGGCCGCGGCGCTCATCTTCGGCATCACCATGACGCTGCCCATCGGCGGCGCCGACATGCCGGTCGTCATCTCGCTGCTCAACAGCTTCACCGGCACGGCCGTGGCGATGGCGGGCTTCGTGCTCGACAACCCGGTCCTCATCATCGCCGGTGCCCTCGTCGGTGCCTCGGGCGCGATCCTGACCAAGCTCATGGCCGACGCCATGAACCGGTCGGTCATGAACATCATGCTCGGCGGGTTCGGTGGCGGCGACGACGTCGCCGGCGACGCGACCGCCGCCGGTGGCTCGGTCCGCGCGATCGGCGTCGACGACGTGGCGATCCAGCTGGCCTACGCCCAGTCGGTCATCGTCGTGCCGGGCTACGGCCTCGCCGTCGCCCAGGCCCAGCACGCCGTGCGCGAGCTGGCCGACCTGCTCGAGGAGAAGGGCGTCGACGTCAAGTACGCCATCCACCCGGTCGCGGGCCGGATGCCGGGCCACATGAACGTCCTGCTGGCGGAGGCCAACGTGCCCTATCCCCAGCTCAAGGAGATGGACGACATCAACCCGGAGTTCAGCCGCGCCGACGTGGCCCTGGTCATCGGCGCCAACGACGTCACCAACCCGGCCGCGCGTCGACCCGGCTCGCCCGTCTCGGGCATGCCGATCCTCGATGTCGACCAGGCGAAGTCGATCGTCGTCATCAAGCGCTCGATGGGTCGCGGCTACGCCGGCATCGACAACGAGCTGTACACGAACGAGAAGACCGGGATGCTGTTCGCCGACGCCAAGGAGGGCCTCGCGGCCCTGACCGCGGCCGTCAAGGCGCTCTGACCGCCGCGGTCCGTCGACGATGTCGGACGGACCGCAGGCGATCCTGATCTCCGGGGTCTACGGCGTCGGCAAGTCGACGATGGCCGCGCAGATCGCGGACCTGCTCGAGGCTCGGGACGTCCGCTATGCGGCGCTCGACCTCGACTGGCTGTCGTGGGCCTGGTCCGCGGATGACGAGGGCGACCACGGCGATGCCCTGATGCTCGAGCACCTCGCGCTCGTCGTCGGGAACCTGCGTCGCCGCGGCAACGACCGGTTCGTCCTGGCAGGTGCCGTGATGCGCGACGCCGAGTGGCGCGCGATCCGCGACACGATGGCGATGCCGATCCGCCTCGTTCGCCTCACGGCGTCGCCCGACGCGATCCGTGGCCGGCTCGCCGCAGAGCCCACGACCGGCCGGCTCGACGACCTGCAGCAGACGGAGGCCTGGCTGGCGGCGCCCGGCGACGACGAGCCGAGGCCGGACCTCGTCATCGCCAACGACGGTCCGATCGTCGCCACCGCGGCGGCGATCCTCAGCTGGGCCGGTTGGCTGGAGCCCGACGACAGCCCGACCTGACCGCGGATCGACGCGCCAGATCGGCTCGGAAGACCACGGCCGGGTCACGTCGTGCGAGCGGGCCGGACGCTGCGAATTCGACGCCCGGCGAGGCCTCGATGTTAACGCGAATCGAACGCACATCACGCATCTGGATGAGGCAGAATGACGGCCGGCATCGCAGCGACCGGGGGCATGAGGGTGCGTTTTTGCCCGGTCCGCGACGACCGACAGTGGCTTGTCCCGCTCTCCTCCCGGCAACCACGCTGGGCGGCGGGACGCCAGGGAGGGTCGCGTGAACCTCACCCCGCGGGAGTTCGACAAGCTCCTCATCTACATGCTCGCCGACGTCGCGCTGAAGCGGAAGGCGAAGGGCATCAAGCTCAATCACCCCGAGGCGGTCGCCGTCATCTCCGCGGCCGCCCTGGATGGTGCACGCGAAGGAAAGACCGTCGAGGACGTGATGTCCGAGGCGCGCCAGGCCCTCAAGGCCGATGACGTGATGGACGGGGTGGTCGAGATGATCCCGTTCGTCCAGCTCGAAGCCGTCTTCGCCGATGGCAGCCGCCTGATCACGGTCCACGCCCCGATCGCGTAGCGCGGCCACGCCCCGCCGCCACCGCCAGCCGAGGAGATCTGATTTGCCATGCCGAAGACACCTGCCAAGAAGTCCCATGTCGACCAGCACCCGCATCCGAGCCCGGCCCGTCACGGCACCGCTGACGCCGTCCCGGTCGGTGGCTATGTCCTCGCCGAGGCGCCGATCGAGATCAACGTCGGTCGCCCGCGACGAAGGTCAAGGTCCGCAACACCGGCGACCGCCCGGTCCAGGTCGGGTCGCACTACCACTTCTTCGAGGTCAATCGCGCGCTGGAGTTCGACCGCGCGACGACCCTCGGCATGCGCCTCGACATCGCGGCCGGCGACCGCGATCCGGTTCGAGCCGGGCGACCAGAAGGAAGTCACGCTGGTGCCCTACGGCGGCAAGCAGCGGGTGTATCGGCTTCAACAGTCTCCTCGATGGCTGGGCCGCGAGCGACGCGGCCTACCGCCCCAACGGCGTCGAGGCGATCCGCCGTGCGGGCGGAGCTGGGGCTTCAAGTCCAGCAAGAAGTAGGCACGCCCTCTCCGGTATCCCGGACCCACACATCGGAACGGAGCAGACTTCATGACTTCCATCTCTCGACGCGAGTACGCGGGCCTCTTCGGCCCGACCGTCGGCGACAAGATCCGCCTGGGTGACACCGACCTCTACATCGAGATCGAGAAGGACCTCGCGGGTCATCGGCGACGAAGCCCTGTACGGCGGCGGCAAGACCCTGCGCGACGGCATGGGCATGGACAACCAGCTGACCAGCGCCGGCGGTGCCCTCGACCTGGTGATCACCAACGTCGACGTCGTCGACCCGACCATCGGCGTGGTCAAGGCCGATGTCGGCATCAAGGACGGCAAGATCGTCGGCATCGGCAAGGCCGGCAACCCGGGACCATGGACGGCGTCACCCCGGGCCTGTCCGTCGGCCCGGCCACGGATGCGATCACCGGCGAGCAGCTGATCCTGACCGCGGCCGGCATGGACCCGCACGTCCACTACATCGCGCCGCAGCAGGTCTACGCCGCGCTGAGCAACGGCATCACCACCCTCTTCGGTGGCGGCATCGGGCCCGACCGACGGCACGAACGGCACGACCATCACCTCCGGGCCCTGGAACATCGAGATGATGCTGCGGGCCGCGGACGGCCTGCCCATCAACATCGGCTTCCTCGGCAAGGGCAACTCGCCGGGCGACCGGCCATCGATGGAGCAGATCCTCGCCGGCGCCGCCGGCCTCAAGATCCACGAGGACTGGGGCACGACCCCGGCCGCCATCCGGCCAGTCCTGTCGGTCGCCGACGACATGGACGTCCAGGTCTCCATCCACACCGACACCCTCAACGAGGGCGGCTTCGTCGAGGACACGATCGCCGCCTTCGAAGGCCGGACGATCCACACCTACCACGCCGAGGGCGCCGGCGGCGGTCACGCCCCGGACATGCTCAAGGTCGTCGGCGAGCACAACGTCCTGCCCAGCTCGACCAACCCGACCCTGCCGTACGGCGTCAACACGCAGGCCGAGCTGTTCGACATGATCATGGTCTGCCACAACCTGAACCCGAACGTGCCCTCCGACGTCGCCTTCGCCGAGAGCCGCGTCCGGGCCGAGACCATCGCCGCCGAGAACGTGCTCCACGACATGGGCGTCATCTCGATGTTCTCGAGCGACTCCCAGGCGATGGGCCGCATCGGCGAGAACTTCCTGCGCGCCATCCAGACGGCCGACGCGATGAAGAACGGCCGGGGCAAGCTGCCCGAGGACGCCCCGGGCAACGACAACTTCCGCGTGCTGCGCTACGTCGCCAAGGTCACCATCAACCCGGCCCTGACGCTCGGCATCGCGCCACGTCCTCGGCTCGATCACGCCGGGCAAGATGGCCGACCTCGTGCTCTGGGAGCCGGCCAGTCGTTCGGGGCCAAGCCGAAGCTGGTCATCAAGGGCGGCTTGATCAACTGGGCGATCATGGGCGATCCGAACGCGTCGCTGCCGACGACCCAGCCGGTCATCTATCGGCCGATGTTCGGGGCCTTCGGCTCGGCGCTCACGCGGACGTCGGTCACCTTCGTGTCGCGGGCGGCCTACGACCTCGGCATCGGCGAGCGCTATCGAGCTGCAGAAGGACCTGGTGCCGGTGTACGGCACCCGGACCGTCACCAAGCGGGACATGGTCCGCAACAACGTCCTCCCGAAGATCGAGGTCGATCCCGAGACCTTCGCGGTCAAGGTCGACGGCAAGCACGCCACCGTCGACCGGCCTCCGAGATCATCAGCTGAACCAGCTCTACTTCTTCAGCTGAGCCGATGGACGGCGCAGCCACGATCGATCCTGGTCGATCGGTCCATCGGGAACCTCGACGAACCCGAGTGGGCCGGCGCGCCTCGAGCGGCGCGGCCATCGACCCGCTGCGCCTCGACCAATGGGAGGCGCAGAAGAGTCGCCTGCGCAAGACCGACCGACGGCGGCATCGAGCTGGCCATCTCGCTCGACCGGACGATCCAGCTGCGGGATGGCGACATCCTGCACTGGGACGAGCGCGCCGACACGGCGATCGTCGCCCGGATCGACCTCAAGCCGGTGATGATCGTCGAGCTCGACCGGGCTCGTCGGCGAGACCCGGCGATCATCGCGCAGGACCTGCGTCGAGCTGGGCCATGCCCTCGGCAACCAGCACTGGCCGGCGGTGGTGAAGGGACGGCCAGGTCTACGTGCCGCTGACCGTCGACCACGCGGTCATGGCCTCGGTCATGAAGACCCATGCCTTCGCCGGCATCACCTACGAGTTCGTGCCCGGCGGCCGAGGTCATCCCGTACCTCGCGCCCCACGAGGCGCGTCGGCTGTTCGGCGCGTCCGCCCCGGACGAACACACCCACGACCCTGTCTGACACCGCGACGACGTCGCCGACGGGGGCGACCGCGACGATCGCCCGGACGATGCGGCTGCTGCAGTTCGGCGACTCGATGCTGCCGATCGGCACGTTCGCGTTCTCGAACGCGCTGGAGTCGGCCATCCAGCAGAACGTGGTCACCGACGCCGCGACGCTCCACACGTTCGTCCGCGCGACGACGCGGCAGGCCGCCCGCGGTGACGGCATCGCCCTGCTCCACGCCCATCGCCACGCCGTGGCCGGCGACCTCGACGGCGCGATGGTCGCCGACCGTGCGATCTTCGAGCGCAAGCTCAACGAGGAAGCCCGGACGATGTCCGTGCGCATGGGTCGCAAGCTCGCCGAGGTCGCCGCCCGGATGCGGGACCAGCGACCCGGCGGCCGGCTGGCTCGACGCGATCGCGACCAGGCGGACGCCGGGCACCTTCCCGGCGGCGCTCGGCGTCGTCCTCGCGCTCCTCGGCGCCCCGGAAGACGGACGCCTTCGCGTCCACCAGTACGGCATGGCGTTCATGATCCTGAGCGCCGCGCTGCGGCTCATGCGGATCGACCACCTCGAGGTCCAGGACATCCTGTTCGAGGTCGATGCGCTGGCCCCGTCCGATCACGCCGCGGTCGTCGACGCGCCACTCGATGACATGGCGACGTTCGCGCCGATGGTCGACGTCCTGGCGGCGATCCACGTCGGATCGCACGTCCGCCTGTTCATGAGCTAGGCAGGAGATCGATGAAGAAGACGACCCGGATCGGCATCGGCGGCCCCGTCGGCTCGGGCAAGACGGCCCTCGTCGAGGCGATCACCCCGAGCTTGATCGACCTCGGCGCGAAGGTGCTGATCATCACCAACGACATCGTCACGACCGAGGACGCCAAGCACGTCCAGCGGACGCTCAAGGGCGTGCTCATGGAGGAGCGGATCATCGGCGTCGAGACCGGCGCCTGCCCGCATACCGCGGTCCGCGAGGACCCGAGCATGAACCTCGCCGCCGTCGAGGACATGGAGGCGAAGTTCCCCGACACCGACGTCGTGCTCATCGAGAGCGGCGGCGACAACCTGACCTGACCTTCAGCCCGGCGCTCGTCGACTACTTCATCTACGTCATCGACGTCGCGGCCGGCGACAAGATCCCGCGCAAGAACGGGCCCGGGCATCTCGCAGTCCGACATCCTCGTCATCAACAAGACCGACCTCGCCCCGTACGTCAACGCCAGCCTGGACGTGATGGACCGCGACTCCCGGGCTGATGCGCGGGACCAAGCCGTTCGTGTTCACGAACTGCATGACCGGCGAGGGGATCGGCGACGTCCTCGCAGATCGTCGAGCACGAGCTGCTCTTCGACCTATGATCGACGCCCGCCGCCTCGCTGCTCGCTGCCGCGCCGGAACTGGCGGCGTACCAGGACGAGCCGGCGCAGATGCGGAGCGGGATGCCGGGCAAGGCCGGCGCCCTGCGCCTGGGGTTCGAGCGCGCGGGGTCATCGCTCGGCGCTGGTCGACCTGTATCGACGCGCGCCGCTGCTGGTGCAGAAGGCGCTCTACTGGGACGACGCGCTGCCGGGCATGCCGTGCGTGTTCATCGATCCACACCTCCGGCAGCGTCCTGCAGGGCGACCGGTTCGACATCGAGATCAACGTCGGGCACGCGGCGCCAGGCCCACGTCACCAACCAGGCCGCCACCAAGATCCACGAGATGGAGGCGAACTTCGCTGCCCAGGACGTGGTCATCGAGGTCGGCGAGGACGCCTATCTCGAGTACCTGCCCGGCGTGATGATCCCGCACAAGCACGCGCGGTTCGTCGGGCGGCTGACGATGACCGTGCCGGCGTCGGCGACGGTGATCGCCGGCGAGATCCTGATGCCGGGACGCAAGTACCACGACGAGGGCGAGCTGTTCGAGTACGACGTCTTCTCGTCGACGATGCACGCACGTCGACCCGACGGCACGCCGCTGTTCACGGAGAAGCTCCTGGTGGAGCCACGTCGGCTCCCGGTCCGGGACGTCGCCGTCATGGGCGACTTCGACGTCCTGGCCAACATCGTGGTCGTCACCCCGCCCGAGGCGGCGACCGCGATCCTCGCCCAGACACCGGCGACGTTCGGGCCTGGACTCGCCGCGGGAGCCAGTCGGCTCCCGAATGACGCCGGGCTCATCTATCGAGTCCTCGGCATGGAGACCGAGCCCGTCCGGGCGTCGGTGCGCACGTTCTGGGATGTCGTCCGACGGACGGTCGTCGGCGCGCCCGTGCCACCGGAGTTCCTGTGGCGGTGATCGAAGGAGGGACGCGATGACGGCAACGACCAACGCCTGGTCGACGGCGGCCGGACGGCAGCCAGCGATCGGATTCGTGGATGTGGTGCTGCGTGGCGCCGGCCAGGTGATGTTCCAGAACAACCCGCTGACCGGCCTCCTGTTCATCGTGGGCATCGCCTGGGGTGCGGTCATGGCCGACATGCCGGCGGTCGCCATCGGCGCCGTCGTCGGCCTGGTGGTCAGCACCGCGACGGCGTACCTGCTCAAGGTCGACCAAGGTGCCCTGACGTCCGGCCTGTACGGCTACAACGGCATCCTCGTCGGCGCCGCACTGCCGACGTTCCTGACCGTCGACCCGCTGTTGTGGGTGTACCTCGTGGTCGGCGCCGCGGTCTCGTCCGTCGTGCTCCTCGCCATCGGCAACGTGATGAAGTCGTTCGGCGCCCCGGCGTTGACCTTCCCGTTCGTCCTGACGACCTGGTTCCTGCTCCTTGGGGCGTACGCCTTCAGCAACGTCCCGATCGCCTCGATGGGGCCACCGGCCATCCCCTGCCCCGGTCGATGCCGCCGCGGTCACCGCGCTCGACCCGCAGGCCCTCCTCGAGACCGTATTCGTCGGCATCTCGCAGGTGTTCCTCATCGACAACGTCGTGACGGGCGTCATCTTCGTGATCGCCCTAGCGGTCAGCCTGCCCGCGCGGCTCTCTTCGCGGTCGTCGGCTCCGCTCTCGCCCTCGGTACGGCCCTGACCCTTGGCGCGGACACCACGAGCGTATCGGCCGGCCTGTTCGGCTTCAGCGCGGTGCTGACCGCCATCGCCCTCGCCACGACTTCTACTCCCCGGGCGTGCGGGTCATCGTCTACACGATCCTCGGGCATCATCTTCACGGTCATCGTCCAGGGCGCACTCGACGTGGTGCTCACGCCCATCGGCATCCCGACCCTGACGGCGCCGTTCATCTTCGTGACCTGGCTGTTCCTTCTCCCAAGGAGGACCTTGCTCCGATCCCGCACAAGGTCATCGCGGGTGGCGCTGCCACGGCGAAGGCGGGTGGATCAGCAAGCCTGCGACGGAAGGGGCGGGCTGACGACGATCCGGCGAGGCTGAGGAAACCCATTGGACGTCCGGCACCTCATCCTGGGGGCCGTCGGCCTGTTGCTGATCGGGGTGTTCTTCCGGTCGATCATCCGGGTCGCCCTGATCAACAAGCAACCCGACGATGTCGTGCTCAATCTCGCCGCAGTCCTGACCAGTTTCCTGTTCATCCGTCGCCCTTCGCACATGGGCGATCGGCGACGGATGGACCAACGAGGCCTGTGGTATTGGCCCATCAGCCAACTCATCCTCATCCTCACCTGGTTCGTGCTGGTCGTGATCGGGTTCGCCTGCCTGTACTGGGCAGCACAGTCGGTGCCGAGCATCGGGGAGGCCTTCATCGCGAGTGGCTCGGCCCTGAGCACGTTGGGCTTCGCGACTCCACCTGACACGCCGGGTCAGGTGATCGCCATCGTCCAGGGGATGATCGGGCTCGGGATCGTCGTCTTCGTCTTCACGTTCATCCCCGGGTATCTCGCCTCGATCCAACTGCGCGATGACCAGGTCGCGTGGGTCTATGCGCGCTCGGACGGCGACCCCACCGGATCAGCGCTGGTCGAGTGGCTGGTGGCGGCCGACCGTGCCGACAGCCTCGGCGAGACCTGGGAAGCGTGGGAGGCCTGGTTCCGGAGCATGGGCGAGGCCCAAACGCTGTCGCCACTCATCGCCTTCGACCGATCGGTCCGACGCAACGAGTCGTGGGTCGCTGCGAGCGGTGCGATGCTCGATGCCGCCGCCTTTGCGAGCAGCAGCCTAGGGGCGCCGGGACGGGCCGCGGCCGATGTCTGCCTCGCGACCGGGGAGCAGGCACTCCTGTCGATCGAGGGCGCACTGGCACCGGCGATGCGGCGGGTGCCCGTGAACGTCCCGATCCCGGAGTTCGACCTCGCCGGATACGACGCGCTCCGGGCTCGACTCGCGGCCGCCGGCATCCCCCTGCGTGGCGATCGGGATGGCGACCTCGCCTTGTTCCTGACCTGTCGGGAACGGTATGTGGGGATGGTGACCCGCCTGAATTTGGCTGTCACCCCGGGACACGAGCTCGTCCGGTGGTCGCTGAGGACCCCCTGATCGGCCTGCCAGCAACGGAAGGAGCGGACTGATGGAGATCAACGGGGCGGATACCGGGTGGGTGCTGACGCAGCGCCGCCCTCGTCCTGTTCATGACCCCGGGACTCGCCCTGTTCTATGCCGGAACCGTCCGGACCAAGAACGTCCTGGCGATGATGCAGCAGAACATCATCGCCCTCGGCGTCATCAGCATCACCTGGGTCGTGATCGGCTACAGCCTGGTCGCTGAGCTCGACGATCTCGCCCTGGCTGCCCCACCAGGTCGCGGGACCGGTGGGAGGGGATGATGCGGCGGACCGAGGTACTCGTTCCGAGACCGGCCGGCAGGCCGGTCAGCCGGCGGTCGACGGGTGTCGACATGACCGCCGCGACAGGCGCGGCGCCGCCAGGCGCAGCGCCGCCGGCGGCGGATCCCCTCGGGTGCACCGGACAAGGGCGGCCTCGTCCTCATCTCGCTGATCCTCGTCGCGGCGGTCGCCAACCTCAACCTGTCGGTCGCGAACGTCGCGCTGCCCTCCATCGGGCTGGCGTTCGACGCCTCGCAGACGGCCGCTCGACCTCGTGGCGGTCGGCTACTCGCTCGGCCTCGCGGCGTCGGTCCTGTGGCTGGGCGCCCTCGGCGACCGCTACGGCCGCAAGCTGATGCTCACCCTCGGCGTCATCCTGTCGGTCCCGGCCTGCCTCCTGGCGGCGTTCGCGCCGACGATCGAGGTCCTCATCGTCGCCCGGATCTTCGGCGGCCTGTCCGCGGGCATGGCCTACCCGACGACCCTCGCCCTCATCACCGCCCTGTGGTCGGGCCCGGCGCGGACCCGGTCGATCGCCCTGTGGTCGGCGCTCGGTGGCGCCATCGCCGCGCTCGGGCCACTCATCTCCGGCTTCCTGCTCGAGCGGTTCGATTGGAGCTCGGTCTTCCTCGTCACGCTGCCGTTGGCCGTCGTCGCGCTTGATCATGGCGCTGCGGTTCGTGCCCGGCCCACATCAACGAGACGGACGAGCCGGTCGACAACCTCGGCGGCGTCCTGTCGGCCGTGCTCGTGGGGTCGGCCATCCTGGCCATCAACTTCCTGCCGGTCCCCGGCGAGCGCGTCCTGGCCGTGGGCCTGATCGCCATCGCGATCGTCGCCGGTGCCGCCTTCGTCGTACCGCCAGCAGCGGGCGACGCAGCCCGCTGTACGACCTGAAGATCGCCGGCCGGCGGGTGTTCTGGGTCGCGGCCTGCGCCGGGATCATCGTCTTCGGCTCGCTCATGGGCGCGATGTTCATCGGCCAGCAGTTCCTGCAGAACGTCCTCAGCTACTCGACGCTGGACGCCGGCGCGGCGATCATCCCGGCGGCCCTGGCGATGGTCATCGTCGCGCCACGATCGGCCAAGCTCGTCGAGGCGCGGGGAGCGCGGTTCACGCTGTTGCTCGGCTACGTCTTCTGCCTGCTCGGCTTCGCGACGATGTTCCTGCTGTGGGACGAGGGCATCGACTACTGGCCGGTCGCCCTTGGCTATGCCCTCGTCGGGCATCGGCGTCGGCTTCGCCGGGACGCCGGCGTCGCACTCGCTCACTGGCTCCGTGCCGGTCAGCCGTGCCGGCATGGCGTCGGGCACGGCCGACCTCCAGCGCGACCTGGGCGGGGCGTTCATGCAGTCGATCTTCGGCGCGTTGCTGACGGCCGGCTATGCCGCGGCCGTCATGACGGCCCTGGCCAGCGACCCGAACGCGGACCAGATCACCAGCAGCGTCCAGGCGCAGCTCACCAAGTCGTTCTCGAGCGCCGAAGCGGTCGCCGCGCAGTACCCGCAGTACGCGAGCGCGATCACCGAAGGCGCCAAGACGTCGTTCCTGGCCGGCGCCGACTGGGCCTACCTGGCCGGCATCGTCGCCGTCCTCATCGGCGCGGCGCTCGTGTTCTTCATGTTCCCGCGCAAGGCGGACGAGGAGCGACTGCTCGAGGAGTACCACGCCGAGGACACCGCTGCGGCCGAGCCGGCATCGGTCCCGACGACGAGCCCATCGACCCAGCCGGGCTGACCGGCATCCGAAGCAGCGAGGATGGACCATGGAACTTGCCGCCTGGGGCGACATCGACCTCGGCAACTTCACGATCATCGACCTGATCGCGGCGACCACGAACGCCTTCAACGGCGCGTTCCTGGCACGGCAGCCGTCGCACTACCGCAAGTTCACGATCCTCGGGATCCTGCTCATCGCGATCTTCGGCGGCATCGGCGGCGGCGTCTCGCGCGACGTCCTGCTCAACGACATCCCGTCGGCGCTGACCAACCCGCTGTACCTCATCCTGTGCGCCGTCGCCGGGTTCCTGGCGCTGCGCGCATCCCAGCCGCTCGACCAGGCCCGGTCGGCCCGCGTTGTTCGACTTCATGTCGGCGTTCTCGCTGCCGTGGTACGCCGTCGTCGGCACCAACAAGGCGCTGGAGGCCGACCTGCCCTACGTCGCCTGCATCCTCATCGGCGTCGTCGGCCCGACCGCCGGTCGGTTCCTCATCGACCTGACCTGTGGCGTGACGCCGCAGCACTTCGTGCGGGGCGAGTGGTTCGTCGGGACGGCCATCCTGACGAGCATCGTGTACATCATCGCGGACGCCGGGTTCGGCCTCGACGATCTGGCCTGCCACGCTGATCGCGTTCGCGGTCGGCTTCGCCTTCCGCATCGCGGCGCGGCGCCTCGAGTGGGAGGAGCCAGCTGCCCAAGGATCCGACCGGCGTGCCGGTCCTCAGCTCATGACCCGCCGGGTCACGATCCCTGCTCGGGCCTGACGGTCCCGGATCTCGGACGTGCTGACGCCCGGCCGGAAGGCCGGGCGTCAGATGCGGCGGAGCGACGAGCTACGGAGCAGCGTCGTCGAATCGGATGGAGTCGATCAGCGCCTGCTGGGTGACCAGGTCGGCCGCATGCCGGGTCGGGTCCTCGGCGACGCCTTGCTCACGTTCGTGGGGTGATGTCCCGGCGCTCGCCATCGAGCGGATGACCAGCAGCTGGCCGTTGTGGTCGATGATCGCGAAGTCGGCTGCGTAGCCATCGGCGGCACCATGGACCATCGGGTAGCCGTCGATCGGGATGCCGACCGGCGTCTCCCAGAGCACCGCGCCGCCGCAGTCCGCGAAGCCCTCGGCCGACGTGAGCCGAACCCGCATCCCCGCGATGCCGCCGACCTCGACAGGCTCCGGTGACGTCGCCGCCAGGCCCGGCCAGGTGGCCATGACCGCCGCGAACTCCGCGGGCGTATCGACCTCCGCCGGAGCGAACGTCCCGGCCGACCGATCGCACGGGTCGCGACGGACTTCGCCGACCTGCGCGACCGTGAGGCCCCAGCCGCTGCCGCCAGAGACGTCGGCGTGCTCGACCAGCAGGCCGGCCGATCCCGCCCCGGGATTCCACTCCCACCAGCCCGGCGGCACATCGATGGTCCCGCCAGGAGCGGCGTTGCCGAACGCGTAGGTGCCGGGCTGCATGCAGAGTCCCGCGTTCGGAAGGTCGGAGCACGGGATCTGCGGAGCGGTCAGGAGGGTGGTCGCCGGTGGATCCGTGGACGGCGACGGCACGGCGCTGGGTGCAGGCGTGGGCGCGAGGGTCGGCGAGGGCACGGCGCCGATGCCGAGCCCGCTGCCTGGAAGCAGGATCGCCGCGCCGAGGCCGACGGCGACGACAAGGCCCGCCGCCACCAGCCCCCACTGGGCGAACTTCGGGGTCGTCGAAGACATGTTGGGTCCTTTCCATCGACCCGACCGAGGACGAACCTGGCGGGTCATCGGCAGCTCGGCATCGAGCGCGTCCCGGACACGCTCCGGCAACGGCGTCTCGCCATCGAAGTCCACGAGGTAGTCCTCGAGCTCGCTGATGAAGTCGCTGCGCTTGGTCATGCCGTGCCTACTTCTTGTTCGAATCGGGCGTCGGCCTCGACGGCCGCGCGGAGGTGTTTCAAGGCGTAGTGGAGTCGCGATCGGACCGTGCCCACGGGCGTGCCCATGGCCGCGGCGGCCTCGATCGCCGACATCCCCACGTAGTGGATGAGCACGACGACCGTCCGGTGCTCGACGCCGAGATGCCGGAAGGCCATGTCGAGTTGTTGCTGGAGCGCCACCTGGGACGCCGTGTCGAGCACGACCGGCTCGTCGATGACCCGCAGCTGGACGGTGCCGCGATGACGTCGTTCGCGGCGCGACTCGGCGTGACAGGCATTCACGAGCAGGCGATGGATCCAGGCTTCGAAGCGATCTGGGTCCCGCAGCGTCGGCAGGTACCGCCACACGTCGAGCAGCGCCCGCTGCGTGGCGTCCTCGGCCAGGTATGGGTCGCGCAGGATCCGGCGCGCCACCGCATGGAGATGATCGCCGTGACGTTCGATCAACGTGTCGAACGCCCCAGCATCGCCGCGCATCGCTCGCTCGACGAGGCTCAGCTCCATCCGTCATCCACCTGGTCGGTCCCTGCCTGGTCGGCGGGTTCGCGGAGTATGAGTCGGGCTCGTCAGGAAGCGTTCAAAGTCGGGTCGGCCACGACCCAGCAGGCGACTCCCGGTCGCCTGCCGTGCGTCAGGCCGACGGCACGATCGCGGCAGTCCGTGGCGACGTGTTCAGGTCGGAGATCTCGAGCGGGGCGAGCGTCCCGAGCGACTCCGCCACGACCACCGCGTCGTCGCCCGGCTCCAGGACGAAGTCGGCACCGGGATTGACGAACGCGTGCCCGAACCGGTTGACCGACAGCAGCGTCGCATGGTGCTCGTTGCGCAGTCGCGCCGAGACCTCGTCGATGGACAGCCCGATGTACTCGTCCGGCACGACGATGCGGTACAGCTCGGAGCCCTCGCCGCCGGACACGATGTCGGTGACGATGCCGGTCAGGCCGGGGTACAGCGCGGAGCGCGCCAGCAGGTGCGACGCGACCTTGGAGGTCACCAGCAGCTCGTCGACGTCGGCCCGCCGGAAGTGGGGCTCGTGCCTGGGGTTGTTGACCTCGGCCACGGTGCGCACGTTCGGCGCGATGTGCTCGATGGCCATGATCGTGAGGATCGACTTCATGTCGGCGTCGTCGGAGCCGTCGTGCGGGAAGACGAGGGCCGCCGACGCCTCCCGGATGCCGGCCCGCTCGAGGTCCTCCTCGCTGGCCGCGTCGCCGCGCACGAAGTACACGCCGTCGCCGGCCGGGTTCTTCTCGGCGTCGGCGATGACCACGACCTTCTGCTGGTAGTCGTCGCCGCGCAGCTCGTTGATGAGGTCGCGCGCGGTCGCGTTCCAACCGCAGATGACGATGTGATCCTTGTACCCCGACGCACCCAAGCCCTGGCCCTCCTTGAGCAGGAAATCGATGACCATCGCCACGAGGGCCCCGGTGATCATGCCGAGCATGGCGACCCCGAACAGGATGAGCAACCAGCCGATGATCCGGCCGGCCGGCGACGTGACGAAGGCCGAGTCGCCCTGGCCGAGGACCGTCGCGATGCCCCAGTTGAACGAGTCGAACATCTTCTCGACCGTCCACGGCCCCTCGAACACGGTGATGAGGATGGCCGCGATCGAGGACGAACCCGACGATGCCCTGGGCCAGCGTCAGGAAGAAGCGCCGGTCGAGCTGGCCGGCGATCCGCTTGACGTGCCAGCCGATGCGGCGGATGAGCGGTGACGCGAGTGGCAGGCTCAGCGAGGGTCGGCGCATCGTTGGCGATGATGCCAGAGCCCGGACGGCGCGATCGGGCGCGCTCGCTAGGCCGGTGGGCCCTCGTCGTCGTGGCGTCGGAGCATGCGGAACAGGACGACGAAGCTGACCAGGAGGGTCACCGCGAAGGCGATCATCGCGACGTAGGCGAAGCCGGCGAACTGCTCCGCACCTGGCTCGAGCAGGATGACCATGACGATGGCCGTGCCGATGAGCTGGCCGGCCACGATGAGTCCGACCGTCGCCTGCCGCCCGATGTCGGCCATCTGGCCGATGCGCTTGCCCAGGTCGGCCGTGTCCACCTCCACGGTGATCCGGCCCCTGTTGAACATGTCGAACCACTTGAAGGCCGCGTCCTCGACCGACGGCACGCGCCGGGCGACCTCCTTGCCGATGCGCAGGGCGGACGACTTCGCCTGCTTTCGCAGCGCGTCGTAATCGAGCGCCGCGATGAGCGCCGCCTGGGCCTCCTCTGCCGCGGCCGCCCCGATGTCGATGTCCCACGACAGGGCCCGCGCCGTCTCTTCGGCCTGGATGACCGCCTTGATCGCCATCGTCAGCTGCGTGTCGAGGCGCAGGCCCGCGTCGAAGACGGCCCCCAGGAAGCTACCCAGCGCCTGTCCGAGTGACTCGACGTTGCCGTAGATGAGGTATTGGTGAGCCAGCTGGTCGATCTCGTCGCGGAACTTGGCCTCGTCGAAGCCCGGCCGTGGGGTCCCGAGTGCAAGCAGGCCGTCGCCGATCGCCGGGATGTCGACCTCGCGCGTGGCATAGATGAGCGACAGCAGGTCGAGCCGTTGCTGACGATCCAGCCGCCCCACCAGGCCGAGGTCGAGGAACACGATGCGTCCGGTCTCCGGGTCGACGAGCACATTGCCGGGATGCGGGTCGCCGTGGAAGAAGCCGTCGACGAGGACCTGCTTGATGATCGCGCGGATGAACAGCGAGCCGAGCGCGGTCGTGTCCATGCCGGCGGCGACGATCTCGTCCTTGCGCGAGATCTTGATCCCCTCGACGTACTCCATGGTCAGGACCCGGGAGCTCGACAGGTCGTCGTCGATGACCGGGATGTGGATGTCGGGGAACCGGGTCATGCCGTCGGCCAGGCGGCGGGCCTGGTACGCCTCGTTGCGGTAGTCCAGCTCGCGCAGCACGCCGGCCGCGAACTCCCCGACCACGCCCTTGGCCCCGATCGAGCGGGCGATGCTGAAGCGCGACTCGGCGACCGCTGCCAGCTCCTGGATGACCCCGAGGTCCGCCTTGGTCTTGGCCAGGATCCGTGGCCGCTGGATCTTGACCGCGACGTCGCGTCCGTCGACCGTCACGGCGCGATGGACCTGGGCGGTGGATGCGGCGGCGAACGGCTCCTGTTCGATGGAGGCGAACAGGGACTCGACCGGCCGCTTGAGCTCCGACTCGAGGATCTCGCGGGCGTCGTCCCAGGGGAACGGCCGGGCCTCGCTCTGGAGCTTGGACAGCTCGTCGGTCCACTCCGCCGGCAGCAGGTCGCGCCGGCTCGCCAGCATCTGGCCGATCTTCACGTACGTCGGCCCGAGGTCCTGGAGCAGTCCGCGCATGCGCGCGGGCGCCGACAGCTTCTCGGCGCGGGAGGGCTCGCCGAGGAGGTTCGCCTCCGACCAGCGTCGGACGTCGCCGACCGGCGTGTCGTCGAGGGCCACGTCCAGGCTGGTCGCGTAGATCGCGTCGTAGACCTGCTGCAGCCGCAGGTTCTCCACCAGCGAGTTGCGCCGTGGCGTGGGGATGGCCTCCAGGAGCTGCCACAGCGGTCCCCCGCCGACAGCGACGGTCGACGGCCGGTTGAGCCCCAGCAGGGTCATGAGCACGGTCGACCCGACCGTGTACAGGGTCGCGGCAACGAGGACCCACAGGATGGAGGGGCTGGCGACCTGGATGAAGTCCGGCACGAGCAGGGTCGCGAGCCAGATCGTGATCGCATTGACGACGACGACGAGCAGGCCCAGCGAGCGCAGCACGAACCGGCCGAGGATGGCGACGACGACCGGTCGTGCGAAGCGGTTGGCCAGCACGATCATCGCCGAGAGCCACGCGATGAGGAGCGGGGTCGCCCCATGGAACGACAGGATCGGGGCGCGCTCGATGCCGAACGGGAACGGCTGGGGGACCTCGATGACCCCCAGGAGCAGGACGATCGAGATGATCAGGACCGCGTCGAGCGCGGCCTCGAGGACGAACCGGCGCAGCCAGCGCGCGCGCCGTGTCCGCACGGGCATCACCGGTTCCAGGTCGCTGTCCGCGTCGGCGGCGCTCATGGGTTGATGGTACGCGGCCGTCGTGGCCGTCGATCAGTCGCCGAGCGCCTTCGATTCGAGCAGTCGGATGCCCTCCATGTCGGCGATCATCGAGGTCAACCGGACCCCGGCCTCGACGTCGGGCAGCTTCACCTCGAGGTCGGCGGCGAGGCCGCCAGAGGGCTGCTCGCTGGTCGACATCTGGGCGATCGTCCCGCCCTGCTTCGAGACGAGATCGACGAGCTCGGCGATCCGGTGCGGTTCGCCCGTGCCGACCCGGATGCGGATGCGATGCACGTTGCGGCCCACGAAGCGCTCGCTGAGCAGCCGGAGCGGCCACAGCGACACGATGACGATGATGGTCGCCGTGACCGCGACGCCCCACGCGCCGGCGCCGGCCGCCATGCCGACGGCCGCGACCGCCCACAGGCTCGCCGCCGTGGTCAGCCCGCGGATGGTCGCACCCTCCTTGAGGATCGCCCCCGCGCCGAGGAAGCCGACGCCGGTGACGACCTGGGCGGCGACCCGACCCGGATCGCCGTCGACCCCGAACACGTCGATCGACAGGACGGTGAAGCCGGCCGACCCGAGCGACACGAGGAGATGCGTGCGCATCCCGGCCGGGTGCTCGTGGATCTCGCGTTCGAGCCCGACGAGCGCGCCGAAGACCGATGCCAGGAGGAGCCGGACGATGACGCTGAGTTCGGCGGCGAGGTCGAGTTCCACGACGGCAGTCTAGCCGGGCCGTTCGCCCCCACCGGGTCGCAACAGCCCGTCGGCGACCATGGCCAGCGTCGCGTCGACGACCCGCCTTCGCTCGGACGGCGGGATCATCCGCTCCCCGAGCAGCACCGCGGCGCCATGGACGGCGGCCCACGCCGGCTCCTCCGCCCCGGCCCGCGGGACGGCCAGTCGACCCGCGTCGGCGAGCGCGTCGAGCGCGGCCGACAGCACGTCGTACGGCGACGGGTCCTCGGGCACGTACAGTCCTGGCGGGCACGGCCGGAAGGCGACCTCGAACAGGCCCGGTTCGTCGAGCGCGAACTCGATGTAGGCGAGTCCGGTGGCACGGAACGCCAGGTCCGGGGCGCCCGGCTCCGCGTCGAGCATCCGGCGGACCAGCCGCTCGCGGGCCGCGGATCCGACGGCCGCCAGGAGTCCGTCCCGGCTCGGGAAGTGCCGATAGGCGGCGCTGGGCGACACCCCGACGCGCCGCGCGGCCTCGCGCAGGACGACGCCGTCGGTGCCTCCCTCCTCCGCCAGCGCGGTCGCTGCCTCCACCAACGCCCGGCGAAGGTCGCCGTGGTGGTAGTTCCGCGTGGGGGTCTCGTCCGGTGCCGTCATGCGGCTATGTTGACATCGTTCACATCAGGTCGTAAAGTGCACACCGTTCACATAGACGCACGCGACCCACGGAGCCACCCATGTCCGACGTGATCACCGGCCGACAGACCGCCACCGTCGACGACGACATCGTCGTCTTCATCATCGGCATGCGCTTCAACCGCCTGTCCCGACCGCGGACCTGGCTGCCGGCATTCCGGGCGATGCCCCGGATGCTGCGCGAGCTGGCCAGCCGCCCCGAGCTCGGACTCCTCGAGTACCGCTCGTACTGGTCGGGGCGGGTGCTCATGAGCGTCCAGTACTGGCGCTCGTTCGAGCACCTTGCCGCCTATGCCCGCGCGACGGACCAGGAGCATCTGCCGGCCTGGCGCGAGTTCAACCGGACGGTCCGGGCCAGCGGCGACGTCGGCATCTTCCACGAGACGTATCGGGTCGGCCCGGGGACGGCGGAGTCCTTGTTCGCGAACATGCCGCCGTTCGGGATCGGCAAGGCGGTCGGCATCGCGCCGGCGGCCTCGCGCGGGAATGCGGCAGCCCGGCGGATGGGCACGACCGGGGTCGACGAGCCGGCGGTCGCGCCCTACTGACCGCAGGCAGCTAGCCGAACAAGCGTTGCTGGCCGTAGCCCGGCACGCCCTCGAGCTCCAGCATGCGCCGCTTCATCGACAGGCCACCGGGCGCAGAGAATCCGGTGAGCTTGCCGTCGGCGGCGACCACGCGATGACAGGGCACGATGATCGGCGTCGGGTTGCGAGCCAGCGCGGCGCCGACCTCCCGCGCCGCCTCGGGCCCGATGCGGCCGATCGCCCGCGCGATCCGGCCATAGCTCGTCGTGGTGCCGGGCGGGATGTCGCGGGTCGCGGCGTAGACCTCGCGGCGGAACGGGTCGACGCCACGGTCGTCGAGCGGGACGTCGCGCAGGTCGTCGGCGCCTCCCGGCGAGGACGGCGGTCATCCCGTCGATCGCGCGTCGCACGAAGTCCGGGAGGTCACCGGCGATCGGGTCCGGTCGGCCGTCTCGTTGGGGCAGGAGCACGCCGGTGATGCCCGTCGCACGCCAGCGCACGACGCATCGCCCGATCTCGGTATCGAAGGTCGTGCTGTCGTCCATCAGTGACCAGAACCGGCGACACCGGCGCTCCGTTTCATCCGGACTCGGGCGCATCCTCCATGACGGAGACCTCGACGACCTCGGCGTCGAGGGCCGTCACGAGGTCGGTCGGCGCGAGGTGCGCGCTGACGCCGAAGGCCCCGCCGCCGATCGACACGACCGGCTGGGTCATCACCGCCGCATCGACGATCACCGGCCACGGTCGGCTGGAACCGAAGGGCGTGATCGTGTAGCGCTCGTACCCGGTCACGTCGCGCGCCTCGTCGGCCTCCGGCAGGGTCAGCCGGCGGACGCCGAGGTGGGTGCGCAGGCGCGGCCAGTCGAAGCGGCGGCCCGCCGGCACGATCACGAACAGGTAGTCATCGTCCGCCCGGCGCACCACGATCGTCCGGAGCAACGCGCCGAGCGGGATCCCCTGCAGCGCCGCGGCCTCCTCGGCCGAGCCGGCCCGTTCCGTGCGCACGACCCGATGTGGTGTCCCGGCCGCGGCAAGCGCGTCAAGGGCGGGCGTGCTGGGGCCGTCGTCGGTCACACCGGGACGGTAGCACCCGCGTTCACCCGGTCGCGCCAGGCCAGCGCCGCGGCACCATCGTCGACGCGCCATGCGGGACCCTCGAAGCCGAGCGTGAACTGGCTGAAGCCCATCGCCAGGTAGGTCTCGGCGTCCTCGGCGAAGAACCGGTCCAGGTCGTCCGGCTCGACCCCGACCGACCACTCGATGTCGGCCGGGTCGCGGCCCTCGACGGCGCACCAGCCGCGCAGCGCGGCGACGGTCGACTCGAGCTCCTCCGGCCGGTCGGGGAAGGTGGCATGCCAGGCCGTCGCGTGGCGGGCGACGAGGCGCAACGTCCGACGCGCGCCACGACCGGCGATGAGCAGCGGCATGTCGCGGACCGGCGGCGGATCGAGCGCCTCCAGCCGTCCGAGGATGCGCGGCACCGCCGCCTCGAGCGCGGTCAGCCGATCGCCGATCGTCCCGAACGGGTAGCCGTAGGCCTCGTAGTCGCGACGGAACCAGCCGGCACCGATCCCCAGGATCACCCGACCGTCACTGACGTGGTCGACCGTCCGGGCCATGTCCGCCAGCAGGTCCGGGTTGCGGTACGAGTTGCAGGCGACGAGCGGCCCCAACTCGATGCGCTCGGTCGCCTCGGCCCAGGCGGCCAACAGCGACCAGCACTCGAGGTGCGGGCCGTCCGGGGCGCCATACAACGGGTAGAAGTGGTCCCAGGTGTAGACGATGTCGTAGCCCAGGTCCTCCGCCCGGACCGCGGCGTCGCGGATCGCCCGGTACGTGCCGTGCTGGGGATGGAGCTGCGCGGCGATGCGGACAGGTCGCATGGGGTCGGCCTCCTCGGGGCGGTGCGGCGGATCGATGCGACCATCGTCAACCTTCCCGCGGAGGGAAGGTCAAGCGTATCCTTGGCGCATGTTCCGGATCGGCGCCTTCGCGGCCCTCGCGGGCGTCTCGGCCAAGCTCCTGCGCGCCTGGGATGCGGCCGGGCTCTTCCGCCCGATCTGGGTCGACGGGACGACCGGCTACCGCTGGTATGCGGCCGCCCAGCTGCCGGACCTCCGGCGCATCCTCGCCCTGCGCGACCTCGGCGTGCCCATCGCCGAGCTCGTCCGGCTCGTCGCCGGCGGCGACGACCTGGCCACGGTCCTGGACCGCCGTCGCGCGGCGCTGGAGGAGGAGCGTCGCGCCCTTGACCGGCGGCTGCGGGCACTCGACATCCAGGTCGCGGGCGAGGCAGACATCGTCGTCCGCCCGGCCGATGCGGAGCGCGTGGCGACCCACCCGGTCGGACCCGCGGGCGACGAGGAACCGGCCTTCAACGCGCTCGAGGCCTGGATCCGCGATCACGGACGGCGCGCCGGGCGACCACCCGGCACGCTGCTCGACGACGCCGGTCGGCCCGAGGCGGTCTTCGTCCCGATCCGCGGTCCCCTGCCCCTGGTCGAACCGATCGAGATCCGCCGGCTGCCGGCGATGCGCGTCGCCTCGATCATCCACCGCGGGCCGTACGGCGGGCTGCCGGCGGCCGCCTCGACGCTCGAGCGCTGGGTCGCGTCGTCAGGCTGGTCGCCGGCTGGGCCGGTCCGCATCCGCTATCTCCAGTTCGGCGCGGATGCCGACCTGCGGGTGCCCCCGGCGTATCTCGTCGACCGGGCGGCCGACCTCGTGACGGAGCTCCAGCAGCCGGTCGACTGACCGGAATGGGCTCACGATGCCGGTGCCGGTCCCCCATCTTTGAACGGTCGGCCCGATCGGGCGGTCATGTACTGTCGAGCGGGCCACTGCGGTCCGGTAGCGGACGGGAGCATGCGTGCAGCGCGATCTCGTGGAAGCGGCGCGACACGGCGACCACGCCGCGTTCGAGGTTCTTGCTGCCGCCGAGACCGGCCGGCTCTACGCCTACGCACGGATCGTGCTCGGTGACGCGCACCAGGCGGAGGATGCGGTCCAGGACGCGCTGATCCGTGCCTGGCGGGGCCTGCCGGAGTTGCGCGATCCCGGGCTCTGGCAAGCATGGATCCACCGGCTGATCGTGAACACCTGCGCCGACCAAGGTCGGCGCCGGAAGCGGCTGAAGGCGGAGGTTCGATGGGTCCGCGACGAGGCGGCGTCGGGCGACCTCGCCCGATCCGTCGATGACCACGATCAGCTCGATCGCGGTTTTCGCAAGCTCAAGCCCGATCAGCGAGCGGCGGTCGTTCTCCACTTCTACCTGGGACTGACGGTCCCGGAGGTCGCCGACGCGCTCGGCGTCCCGGTCGGGACCGCCAAGTCCAGGATCCACTACGCGGTCGGAGCGCTACGAGCTGCCCTCGAGGCGGACGAGCGGTCGCCGATCCACACGACAAGCGAGCTGACGCCATGATCGCCGATCGATACACGGAGGACCGCATCCGCAGCTGGCTGACGGGGATCGCGCCAGCGAGCATGCCGGACCGCGTCCTCCAGGACACCTTCGACCAGACCCGCCACATGGCGCAGGCCTCACGGTCACGGTCCCGGAGGGCGCTCATCCTGATGCCGCGACGCGCAGCGGTGGCGACGGCTGTCGCCGTCGTCCTCGTCGCCGTCGGCGTCGGGTTCGGCAGGAACGTGCCCACCGATGAACCCGCAGGTTTTCGCGGGCCCTTGACCTCGACGATCGGCGGAGCCTGGCTCCTCGATGCGAGCATCGCCGTCACGATCGAGCGCGACCCGGCCGACACCCAACGCCACTACTGGCGAGCCAGGGCCTACGATCGGATCGACGTGCACGGCTTCGATTCGAGCGGGACGGAGACCGTCGACCGCGAGCCCGCGGCGCGGGTGTTCGAGGGCATGGCCGACGACGTCGACCGAGCCGGGCTTCGCCCGTTCAGCTTCACGGTGACGCCCGGCTCCTTCAAGGCACCGACCATCCTCTCCCCGGCGACGCCGCTCTCGATCGACCGTCGGATCAACGTGACGACGGTCGGCTCTGGGGGCTACTTCACGACGCTCGACGTGGTCGGTGGTGGCACCTACGACGTCACTGCCCTCGTCGACGACCCGACCAGCGCGGCCACCCTGCTGACCCCCGGCGGACTTCGTGCCGCAGGGATCGACTACCCGGCAGAGGTCGTCGACCTGTACACGACCGAACTACCGGGCGTGTTCGGTCCGAATCTCGCTGCGTTGAAGACGGAGATCCTCCGGACATCGAGGTCGACGGCACCGTACGACCTCGCGCAGCGGCTGATCACCGTGCTCCAGGACCCGCCATACACCTACGACGTCGACGTGCGCGACATCGACTGCGGCACGATGTCGTCCGCGGAGTGCTTCGCGGCGTCCAAGCGTGGCTACTGCGTGCACTATGCGGCGACGATGGCCGTGGTCCTTCGCAGCCTTGGCGTCCCGGCGCGCGTCGTCCAGGGCTTCATGCCGGGTGAGCGAGTCGGCCCGACCGAAGTGATCCGCAACGAGAACGCCCACGCCTGGGTCGAGGTGTACTTCCCCGGTATCGAGTGGGTCACCTTCGACCCAGCCGGCCCGTCGCGAGTGGCTGCGAAGACGCTGGGTTCCGATCCGCCGTAAGCAGCGATCGACCAGCTGTCTGCACGCGAGCGCTCAGTCGGTCAGCTCGATCCGGATCCGCTTGTTGATGCGGCCCTTGGACTCGTACCCGGTCACCCGGATGCCGCCGACCTCGCTGGTGTTGGCCACGTGCGTGCCGCCGTCGGCCTGCAGGTCGAGGCCGACGATCTCGATGGTGCGGATCTCCTCGATCCCCGGGGGCAGCAGGTTGATCTTGGTGCGGATGAGGTCCGGGATGGCGAACGCCTCGTCGCGCGGCAGGACGTTGACGCGCACCTCCCGTGCTTGTCGCAGCTCGTCGTTGACGCGCGCCTCGATGGCGTCGACCAGGTCGCCCGACATCGA
Organism: uncultured Chloroflexia bacterium; assembly: GCA_963776925.1. Taxonomy (GTDB): domain Bacteria; phylum Chloroflexota; class Limnocylindria; order Limnocylindrales; family CSP1-4; genus SPCO01. The sequence continues at coordinate 140,630 of CAVZON010000003.1, forward strand.
CTCGAACTCGAAGTCCATGCGGCCGCTGCCGGGTTCCATGTTCCCGCCGGTGACGAGCGCACCGTGGTCGTTCCAGACGACACCGCACAGCGCATGGAGCGCCGTGTGGGTCCGCATCAGCGCGAGCCGCCGCGCCCAGTCCAGATCGACCTCGAGCGCGTCACCGACGGCAGGCGGGTCGCCGTCGGCCGGCTCGAGCTCGTGGACGATCTCGCCGTCGACCTTGCGCGCGGCGCGGACGGTCCAGCGCCGACCATCGGCCGCGCGCAGCAGCAGCCCGCGATCGGATGGCTGGCCGCCGCCGCCCGGGTAGAACACGGTGCGATCCAGGACGACGAGCGTGGCGTCCCCGGCCTCGACATGGCGCACGGTCGCGGTCGCCGTTCGCGCATAGGCGTCCGTGTAGCAGAGCTGCTCGCCGGTCGGGGTCATGACCTGTCGGGGCTCGAGGCGTTCGGCCGCTGCCTCAGCTGGCCGTCAGCGTCCCGACCATGTTCGGATGGATCGTGCACACGAACTCGTACTCGCCCGCGGTCAGCGGCGGGACGTCGTACGTCTTGATCGCGACACCGGGGAACGCCTCGCCCTTGAACATCTCCGTGCCGCTGGCGTCCTTGATGGCCACGTCGTGGGGCACGCTCGCATCCTGGTTGTCGAGGACGATCTGGAATTCCTGGTCGGCGGGGGCGGCGATGGTCGAGGTGTCGAACGCGATGTTGTGGGCGACCAGGGTGATCCCGCCCGGGACGCCCGACGGCGCCGCACTGGCGCTGGGCTCGGCCGAGCCGCTCGGGGCTGGCGTGATCGACGGAGCCGGGGCGTAGGTCCAGGCCGCCTCGGTGCCGGTGCAGGCGACGAGGGCCAGCGCGAGCAGGGCGCTGACGCCCAGACCTAGGGTGAGGGGACGGAAGGTTCGCATGGCCGCGAATCTACCCCCTCCGTGGCCCGCTCGCCGGGGGACTGGTGCACGTTCGTGCGTGGGACTGGTGCCAGGTACCAGGACCCCTAGTACCAAAGGGCCGGTTGTGGGCGACCGGCGTGGAACCTAGTCTCGCTGTCCACCTCCCGGTATTCCATCTCTTCGGAGCCCAGAACCATGTTAAATCACTACGCAGAGCGCGCCTGGCGTCTCGCCATCACGGTCGGACCGCTGGTCGCGATCGCCCTCAGCCTCGTTGCCGGACAGAAGTGGCGCTAGTCGGTTCCTGAACCTTCATCTCGTTATCGGCCTTATCGAGACCCGGAGACCTCCCTCCGGGTCTCGTTTTTATGCCCGGGACTTCGCCTCGGCGCGGTCCGTCATCCCGAGGCGGATGGCGACGGCCGCCGCCTCCACCCGACCGGACACCTCGAGCTTGGCCAGGATGTTCCCGACGTGGACCCCGACCGTCTTCTGGCTGATGAACAGGCGCTCACCGATCTCGCGGTTGGTGCGGCCCTGGGCCACGAGCGCGAGCACCTCCCGCTCCCGGTGACTGAGTCCGAACGGATCCGCCGGTCGAGCCCCTGACGACGCCTCACCGGCGATGGCCCGGACCATGTCCGATGGCGCGCCATCCCGGTCGTCCGACGGACGAGCCGGCATCGCCGGCTCGAGCGGGCCATCAGGCAGGCCGAGCAGGGCGTCGACCTCCGGCGGCAGGTCGATCCGGGCCCGGCCGGCGAGCTCGTGCAGCGACCGGAGCAGCGGCCGTGCCCGGAGGGAGACGCCGATCGAGGCGGCCTCCAGCAGCGGCGTCTTGGCGGCGCTCCGTCCGGCCCGCGCACCCCTGACGGTCATGACGGCCTCGGCCTGGTGCCAGCGCGCCAGCGCGACCTCGTAGGGCGCGGCCAGGGCCGCCCACGACGCGGCGACCCGTGACCAGACCGCGGCATCGTCGTCGCCCTCCAGGCGACGCTGGAACGCCCGCGCCGTCGACAGGTAGGCGTCGGCCACGCGCCGTGAGCCGGTCTTCGCGGTGGCGCCGCTGGCGGCGACGAGCGCTGTTGCGGCGCTGATCACGGCGGTCGTCCGGGTGCGGGCGGCGGCCAGCGGAGCCAACTGCCGACGCTCGTGCGCGTCGGCCCCGATGAGCGAGTCGACCTGCGCGACCATCGCGGCCACCCGCGCTGCGAGCACCCACTCCTCCGTGTCCTCGACCATCGTCCAGGCCCGGTCGACCGATCGGCTCGCGTCGGCGACGTCGGCACGCCACAGGGCGTATGAGGTCACCGCCAGGCCATACAGCCCGGCGAGCTGCGGCTCCCGCTCCGCGTCGAGCTCGAGCGCCATCTGGCCGAGCAGGGTCGTCGCCCGCTCGCCATCGTCGCTCTCGATCTCGACCGTCGCCCGTCCCAGGACCGTGGTCAGGAATGCCACCCCGGCCGGCAGCCAGGCCAACGCGCGGTCGGTCAGGTCGCGCGCCTCGTCCCAGCGCCCGAGGAGGATGAGCGACTCGGACACGTTGCCGATGAGCAGGTTGCCGAACGCCGCGTCCAGGCCGACGTCGCGCGCGGCGGCGATACCGCGGAAGGCGACCTCGACGGCCTCGGCGCGGCGGCCGTCCAGGTCCAGGACCGTGGTCAGGTTGGCCGACACGCGGAAGATCGCCTCGGGGTCGCCGAGGGCCTGGGCAGCCGCCTCCGCCTCGTGCAGCATCTCGATGGCGCGCTGCGGATCGCGGCCCCAGGCCATGGCCACGGCCAGTGTCGTCGTGGCGTGGACCTCCTGGGCCGCCGCGACCGGATCGCACGCCGCCGCGACCTTGATCGCCTCCTTGGCGAGCCGCTGGGACTCGCTGAAGATGCCGCCGACCATGAGCAGCTGGGCGAGTGTGGCGAGCACGGTCGCGCGGTCGACGGACGGTTCGCGCGGGACGAGTTCGACCGCACGACGAGCGGCTGCGATGGCCCCGATCGGGTCACCGGCCGCGCGACGCACCTGGGCGAGCCGCTCCGAGAGGCGACCGGCGGCGAGCCGGTCGCGCCGTTGATCCAATGCCCCGATCGACGACTCGAAGTAGGCCGTGGCCCGCGACAAGCGGCCCTCGGCGTAGGCCGCCTCGCCGGCCCGGACCTGGAGTGCCCAGCGCGGCGGCCCGGGATCGGCGCGGCGGGGCGCGGCCCCGGTCAGCGACAGGGCCAGCTCCAAGGCGGCAAGCTCGTTGGCCGCGGCATCCATCGCGGCCGCCTCGTCCGCCGCATCGATCGCCGCGCGTCGGGCCGCCTCGGTATCACGCGCGTGCAGCCAGTGGGCGGCAGCCGCGCTGGGCAGGTCGGCCATGGCCACCGCGAGGCCGGCGTGGTGCCGGACCCGGGCGACCGGCAGCAGGTCACGCTCGATGGCCGTCGCGATGAGCTCGTGGCGGAACCCGATCCGGCCGTCCCGGTCGACGAGGAACCCGTGTTCGATGGCCTCGGCGACGCCGGCCGTCAGCTCACCGTCGAGCACGCCGTCCGAGCGCTGCGGACGCGTGACCGACCGGGGCGCAGGCCGATCGGTGGTCGTCTCGAAGACCTCCGCCGCGGCTGCCAGACGCGCCGGCTCGAGCGCGCGGCCCGCCGGGGCGAGGTGGCGCAGCACCCGTCGGCACTCGAGCGATCGGATGGCCATGCGCCCGGCCACGATCTCGTCGAGCGAGCCGGTGAGCGACACCGTCGGGAGCTCGCGTCGGGCGGCGAGCAACTCCTCGGCGAGGAGCGGGCTGCCGCCGGATCGCTCGGCCACGAGGAGGAGCAGGCTGGCCGATGCTCGCTCGCCCTCGATCCCCTCGATGAGCGACGCGAGCTCATCGCGGCGCAGGACCGGCAACGCATGGCGTTCGATCGGTCGTGGGGCGGCGACCATATCGGCCACGGCCTCGGTCCACGGATGGTCGCGGGTGATGACGTCGGGCTGGTCGGACAGGACGAGCGCGAGTCGCTGATCGGCGGCGATGCGGGCGAGGAACGTGGCCAGATCACGCGTCGCCGGGTCGGCTCGGTGGAGGTCCTCGAGGATGAGCAGGATCGGCGCCCGCTCCCCGAGCCGGCCAAGCGTCGCGAGGACGCCCTCCATGATCCGGATCGTCCGTCGCTGCGGGGCGACCGGCCGGGCCATCGGCATGACCAGCGGGTCGAGTCGGGTCGCGATGGCCGGGAACAGGCGGGCGATGGCCGCCGCCGCCGGACCGACGACCCGTGCCAGCTCCTCGTCCTCGAGCGCTGCGAGGACCGGACCGACCGCCCGGACCAGGGGGCCGTACGGCACGTCGGTCCCGGCCTGATGCGTCCCGCCGCGCAGGATCGTCACGGGGCTGTCGAGCGAGCCGGCGCGTCGCGTCGCCTCATCGAGGAAGCGGGTGACGCCGATGCCCGCCGGCGCGCGCAGGAGCATCGCCTTGGACCGGCCGTGGGCCGCCTCATCGAGCGCCGCGGCCAGACGCACGAACGCGTCCTCGCGACCCACATACCGCGCGCTCGTGTACCTGGCGGGCATGCGGGCCATTCTAGGGGGCCGCCACGGTCGTGCGAGGCGGACCATCGGACCGCGCGACGGACACGCTCGTACACTCGGGTCCATGACCGACGGTCGCCGGCCCCCCCATCCAGCCAACGAGCTCAATGAGCTGCCGGGCGAGGAATGGCTCTACTTCACCAAGTCCGTCCTGACCACGGCGTACCCGTCGGAGCTGGGGCACGCGGCCCGCAAGGCCCATGGCGCGAACAAACCGCCCCGGCTCATGGCCCGGCTCATCGAGTTCTTCAGCCGCACCGGTGAGCTCGTCCTCGACCCGTTCGCCGGGGTCGGCGGCACGCTGCTCGGCGCGGCCATCGCGCGCGGTCCGCGTCGCGCCATCGGCATCGAGCTCGATCCGCGCTGGGTCGCGGTGTACGAGTCGGTCGTCCAAGGCCTGGCGTCCGAGCGGGACGGGGCGGGTCCGCTCATCGCCGACCTCGGCACGGCCGACCCGGGCGGACCCCGCGGATTCGAGCCGTCCGGCCTGGATCTCCGGCTCGGGGACGCGCTGACGGTCCTGCCGACGCTGGCCGACGGGTCGATCGACTTCGTGGCGACGGACCCGCCGTACAACATCCAGCTGCCGCTGACGATGGCCGGAGGCAAGCTCGCCGAGACCCATGCCAACCGGCGCACCGACTACGCGATGGTCAGTGACGCCGCGGCCGATCTCGCCAATGCCGCCGACTACCCGGCCTACCTCGACCGCATGGGCGAGGTCTTCGTCGAGCTGGCGCGGGTCCTGCGCGAGGGCCGCTACGCCGTCGTCATCGTGCGCGATGCCTACCAGGACGGTCGCTACCAGTTCGTCGGCTCGGACCTGGCCGCGCGGGCCGAGGCGGCCGGACTCGTGCCCAAGGGCGATCTCATCTGGCACCAGGCGGGCACGCGGCTGCGGCCGTACGGCTATCCGCGGGTGTTCGTCCCGAACATCGCCCACCAGCACATCCTCGTGCTGCGGCGTGATCCGCCCCGGGGTCAGGCGCGGCGGCGACTCTCGAGGTAGGCGGCGAGCACGTCGCCGTCGATGTCGTCGCCCATCGTCCAGGTATCGGAGTCGTTCGGCATCGTGGCCATCGGCGCGGTCGCGACGACGTCGCCCACGACCTCACCGAGGGTCATCTTGTGGATCCAGCCCTGGCGGCCGTCGGGCGTCAGGACCAGCCAGAAGGCGCCGCGCTTCTCGAGCAGCTGGACCTCGTCGCCGCTGTCGAGGAAGCCGATCTCGGCGCCGCGCAGCTCGTCGGGCTGATCGAGCAGGCGCACGAGGGTATAGCGGATGAGTCGACGTTCTCGGCCGTCGAGCGGTCCGACGAGCCCGTGGTCGAAGGTCAGCCGGGGCGCGACGACCGCGTCTCGGATCGGGTCGGCCTTGCGTGCCTCGAGCAGCGACGGGCGGCGCCAGCGGGGCATCGCCATCTCCCCGTCGAGCGGGTTGGCGACCTGGACCCCGGCGGTCGCGCCCGGAACGCGGTCACCGGCGCCAGCCAGGCCGGCGACCGTCGCCACCGCCACGCCGCTCGCGGCTGCCTCGGCGAGGACGTCATCGGAGGCCGGCTGACCCTCGTCGCGGCGGCGCTTGCCGAAGACGCTGAACGCCATCGCGGCCGCGACGACACCGGTCGTCGTGGTCATCGTGACGACCAGGCCCAGCGGGACGGCGGGCTGCCCGAAGGCGAGGGTGGTCAGCGCCGCGGCCAGGCCGCCGGCGATGTCGCCACCGCCGCCGCCATCGCCGCCCGATCCACCGTTGCCGCCGTTGCCACGGCTGGTGCCGCCGTCATTCGCCGCCGGAGCCGGCACCCGTGACACCGGGCACGACCACGGCGACCGCGTCGTCGCTCGGCATCGGTGAGCCCGAGGGACCGAGGGACGGGGCGATGTCTGGTCCGATACCCGGCGGCGTCGCGCTGGCGGAGGCGCCGGGGCCGCCGAACGGTCCGGAGCCGCCGAGCGGGTTGATGCCAGGGCCGCTGCCGGGCTCGCCCCGTGGCTGGACGGTCGGGTCCGAGGTCGGCGCGGCGCTGGGGCTGGTCCGCGGTCGAAGGGTCGGACGCGGGGTCGATCGCGGCTCCACCGTCGGCGCCTCGGTCGGGGTCGCGCTCGGCCGCGGCCGGAGCGTGGGCCTGGGTGTCGGCTCGGGGGTCGGGGCCGGGGTCGGCTTGGCCGTCGGCTTCGGGGTGGGCTCGGGCGTCGGCTCCGGTGTCGGCTTGGGCGTCGGTGGCGGGCTGATCGTGACGGTCCCGGCGGCGAGCGTGTCGTTGAACCGGTCGCGGCTCATCGCCGCGAAGACGACGTCATGGGTGCCGACCGGCAGCTTGCCGGTCCACCGGAATCGGACCTCCCGCTTCCAGTCCCCCTCGGCGACCAGGCTCATGGCGTGGGTCGATCCCGCGACCACGACCCGCACCCAGTTCGCGGGCGACCCCTCGCGGTTGCGATAGGCGACGGTGAAGGTGATCGATGTCGTCGGCGTCCCCGAGCGGTCGCTGACGGACGCGTCCGACAGGCGGGTCGGCCCGGCATCCGCGGCGACCGGCCCGATGATGGTGGCCAGCAGCACGACGGCGGCGGCGAGGGCGCGTGCGACCACGCCGACGCCCGATGGGCGGCGAGCGCGCTGGCGCGGACGATCCCCCGATTGCTTGCTGAGCACGAGATGCTGCCTCCGGAACGGGACTGGGCCCGAACGTTCGGCGAGCATCGGCGACGGCTGACAGGGCGGGCAATGGTACGGGGGTCCGGTCCGCGACCGCCGACCGGCGGGCGGTGCGCCGACACACCACCGGCCGGTGCGGTGCGGTGCGGTCCGGTAGGGCGAATGGTCCCTCCGGCCGAACGACCTGACCCGCTCATCCCATTGGCCAGGTCGGCATCGGCCGCGACGATGCGGGTCATGGAGGTCATCGCACCCACTCGCCAGGCCGCTCGACCCTCGGTCGGACCGATCGTGGGCTCCGCAGCCGTGGGCACGGGGCTGATCGTCGGAGGCCTCGTCCTCGCGTACGTGGTCTTCGCCACGCCCGCCCTGAGCATGCTCATGCCCGGCGGTCGCCGCGACGCCGTCCTGACCGTCACGGGCATGGTCGTCTGGGCGATCGCCCTCGTCGCCCCGGCGGGTCTGCTGCTCCTCGGTACCAACCGCCTTGCCCGGATGCTGGCGACGATCAGTGGGCGCAGCGCTCGCCGCTCGCCGACCGCGTCTGCCCTGTCCGAGCTGCCCGACGACGTCGTCGTCGCCAGCGGCATCATCCTGCGACGACGGGCGTCCGATCCCGGACCTCATCGTCGGCTCGTTCGGTGCCGCCGTCGTCCGTTCGCTCCCGCCCGCCGGTGCCATGCGCATCCAGGACGGGCACTGGTTCATCCGGACCCAGCGCGGCTGGACCCAGATGGACGATCCGCTGGCGCGGACGGTCCGGGACAGCGAGCGCGTCCGACGCTGGCTCGCCCACGACGACGCGGACTTCGTCGTCAAGGTCTATGCCGCGGTGATCAGTCGTGACGCGGACATCGCCCGCACGACCGCCTGTGCCGTCATCCGCCCCGACCAGCTGGCGGCCTGGGTCGCCGCCCTCCCCCCGCAGCGCAGCATCACCGCCGGCCGCCGCGAGCAGATGATCGACCGCGTCCCGAGCCGCCGCCGGCTGACCGCCAGCGCGGAAGGCACCGGCCGCAGGCCGGTCAGGCGCACGCGAGCGAGCCCGCAGCCTCCGCCGGACGGTACGGACCGTGGCTATGGCGGCGCACCAATGGGCGGAGCGCCCCTGGTAGACGGCCAGCGGGGTCGCGCCTATCGGTCGATCGGAATGCCACGAGCGACCTGGACGCTCCGGCATCGAAGCGCCCGGCCCAATCGTCGTCCGGAGAGCACGATCGCGACCGCGGTGGCCTCGATGCCAGCTCCTCGACCGGACGCCAGATGCCAGCGACCGAACGCCGTCGACGAGCAGTCGTCGGCAACAACGATCTCGACCGTTGTTACGCGAACGTGCGACTGTGCGGTACGGAGCGGCATCGATCCGGGCTACGGCGTCCCTTCGAACGGCGACGACGACCCGTCTCGGCACCGAGCCGCGGTGGGGCCGGGCATGCGTCCTCCGACGGCACCGGGTCCATCCGGGCACGTCGTACAGCGATCGCGCGCGCCTGCTGGCCACCGGCCAGGACCGGCTCGTCGGCCGAGTGACGCCAGCGCCTGGCCTTGACCGGCGGCCGGTAGATGCCGTCGCCGAGTACCGCTGGAGCGATGGTCCGGCCATCGCGCGCAGGGCCGAACGCCCTGCGAGGTATCGGCGGAGCCAGCGACCGCACCGACGGAACCGGTTCTCGTCGTCACCCGGGCGCGCCTGATCCACCGTGGCTGCCGACGTAGGAGGCTCCTGGGGCGCGAACGCCCACGGGCCCCCGGCCGCGGGCTGTGCCACGAACGGCGCCGTACTGGCGGAGGGCACCACCGGAGATGCGATCGCGCCGCTCGGGTACCATGGCCGACGAGCGTGACATCGAGACCAGCAATGCGACCCAGTCGGGCCGTCGTGCGGACGATCTCGCGCGTGACCCGAGCAGCTGGGTCGACGCGGCGTCGCGTACGTCGCGAGATCCGCAGCAGTACGCCTTCACGACGTCGACTGGGCGTTCGAGCGACGGTGAGCCGCACGACCGAGGTCGCCCTGTCACGGACACTCGATCCGGAGAGGCACGGGTCCTAGTCGTCCTGCAGGGCGACCGGCGATTGCGACTGCGTGAACCGTCAGCGCTCGTCGCTGTCCGACGACGTCCGGCCGAGCGAAGGTCGGCGTCATGGCGTCGCATCCGAAGCGTGATCGCGCCGAGCCCACGAGCGCGGTGGACGGGCGTGAGCTTGCGCGCTGCAGGTCGCCAAGAGCGAGTCGCGACCGCGCCGCGGCGTCGAGCGGCCATGGCGCTGCGACACGCGAGCACCGAGCGAGCGGTCACCCGAGGTGCGCTGAGCGAGGCGCGCAGGTCGCCAACGCACGCATCGGCGTCCAGGCATCGGGCGGACTGGTAGGGGAGCCAGGACTCGAACCTGGAACCAGCGGGATATAAGCCCGCCGCTCTGACCGATTGAGCTACTCCCCCATCGGGACGCGAATCTACACCCCGACCCGTTCGACGGGCGGTGTACAGGTCGGCGGCGACGCCCGGTGTCCATTGCCCGGATCCGGCAGACCGGCGTTGCATGGCGCCGCGCCAGGGAGGTGCGCGCGCCACGTTCCGTCCGCCATGGTCGGTGGATCGCTGCCGCTCGTCGTCTCCGGGTCCTGACGGCGTGACGGCATCGACCCATCGCACCACGGCTCCGCGGTCGCGACGCCTGCATTCGGCGCAGCGTCAACACAAGCGGAGGAAACGATGACCAGACATCGATGGCTGGCACCGCTCGCGGTGGTCAGCCTCGTGGTCGCGGCCTGCGGCGGACAATCGGCGAGCACTGCGCCGTCCGCCTCGGACGGCGGCACGGAGCCGAGTGCGGCCGCTCCAAGCGCCTCGGCCAGCGGCGACCAGAGCATGACCTACGTGATCGACAGCGACCTGTCCGGCGGGCTGTCGAACGCGGCCGACAACGTCCCCACGGCCGAAGCGGCCCAGTTCCTGTACGACGGGATCTACGAGTTCGACGAGGGCCTCACGCCGGTCGCCGACCTCGCCACCGACCTGGCCACGATCTCCGAGGACGGCCTGACCTGGACGGTCACGCTCAAGCCGGGCGTCAAGTTCCACGACGGGACCGACCTGACCGCCGATGACGTCGTCCAGACGTACGAGCTGGCGAAGAGCCCGAACTGCACCTATTCGCCGGCCGATCTGCCTCGAAGCCTTCCTCGACAAGGTCGAGAAGGTCGACGACATGACCGTGGCGTTCACCCTCAAGCAGCAGCTCTCGACGTTCGCGACGCATCTACCTGCCGGTCATCGGCATCGAGAGCAAGGACGCGATCGACGCCTCCTACGCCCGCTATCTCGAGGGCCGCGACCAGGTCACCCCGGCCGAGACCAAGGCATATCCTCGACGCCGTCGCCGCCGAGGAGGCCGCTCCGACCGGCGCTGCCGGCGAGGACGGTGCCCCCACCGTCGACTACCCGAAGTTCGCCGCCGACGGCGAGGCGATCCTCGAGCAAGGCCGGTCAGGACCTGCCGGACAAGGCGCCGTTCACGGTCGAAGGCGTGGTCGATGAGGGCCTGTACGCCCAGGAGGTCATCGCCAGGGTCACGCGCCCTGGACACGACGTTCACCGCGAGTGCCATCGACGCCCTGGCGGCGGCCTACAAGTACCTCGACTTCCAGTTCGAGAGCCCGGTCGGGACCGGACCGTTCAAGTTCGTCGAGCTACAAGGCCGGCGAGCTCATCGAGATGGCCGCCAACGAGGACTACTTCGTGGCGCCGCCGAACGTGAAGACGATGTTCTTCCCGATCATCAAGGACGACCTCGCGGGCGGCCAGGCGCTGGCAGCCGGCCAGGCCGACTGGAAGTACTCGCTGACCGGCCCGACCTACGAAGAGATCAAGACCGACCCGACGCTCAAGTTCGTGGAGTACCCGGACTTCGGCTTCTACTCGCTGTACTTCAACCAGCGCGAGGGCTCGCTCTTCGCCGACAAGAACCTGCGCCAGGCCCTGTCCTACTGCATGGACAAGGAGGCGACGACCGCTGCCGCGACCAACGGGTCAGGGCGTGGCCATCTACAGCGAGATCCCGCCGGCCTCGTGGGCGTTCCCGACCCAGGGCCTGAACACCTATCCCATGGACGAGGCCAAGAGCAAGCAGCTCATCGAGTCGTCCGGCTGGACCCTCGGCTCGGACGGCATCTACGAGAAGGCCGGCCAGAAGCTGTCCACGATCGTCGCGGTGCGTGCCGGCCGGCCGGACCGCAGCAAGTGGATGCAGCTGATGTCCGACCAGGTCCGCCAGTGCGGGATCGACATCCAGTACCGCGAGACCGACTTCACGGCGCTGCTCAACATGCTGACCCAGTACCCGCACATCAACGCCGCGGCGCCGGAGACCGGCAAGCCGTTCGACGCCTACTTCGGTGGGTTCAACACCGGCTTCGACCCCGACCCGTTCACGCTGTACCACTCGTCGGAGTGCTCCACCGCGGAACGACCGGATACCAACAACTACATCTGCTACCAGAACCCCGAGGTCGACAAGCTCATCGAGGATGGCCTCGTGACCTTCGACCAGGCGGGCCGAGCGTCGATCTACCAGGAGTACGCGGTGCTGCAGTCGAATGACCTGCCCGTGCTCTACGCCTGGGCCGACATCGCCCGCGAGGGCCTCCAGTCGACGGTCGACACGACCGCCGGCTTCCAGAACGACACCCCGACCTGGTTCCGCCAGATCGAGAAGCTGACCAACGTCAAGCGCTAGACGCTCGGCATCTCCTCGGACCCTCCGACGGCGCCTCTTCCGGGGCGCCGTCGGCGCGTCACAGAGCGCGCCGTCAGGCCCGGGCATGGCTCGACGGGAACCGGACCTCGCGGCCACGGCGTCAGGGCCGCAACACTCCGCAGCCCCAGGATCCGATGTCGCCCAGCCTGCCCATCGATCTCGACCGGAGTTCGGGTCAGCCGCTCTATCGCCAGATCGAGCGCTGGATCCGACACGCCATCGACGGCGGCCGCCTGCCGCCGGGCACCCGCCTGCCGGGGGTGCGCACGCTCGCCCGCGACCTGGGCGTGTCCGTCGTGCCGGTCATCACCGCCTACGAGCTGCTCGCGCGCCGACGGCTACCTCGTCAGCCAGGTCGGCCTGGGCACGACGGTGGCGGCCGATCCTCCCCGCCCCATCCGACGCACGACGGTGCCCGGTGAGCCGCCGGCCGCAGACGCCCGGTCGGACACGGCCGGGCCGCGCGGCATCCCTGCCGCGCCACCAACCGCTGGGTCCCGGACCGGCCGCCGCATCGCTCCGGTTCGCGCGAGCCACCGGCCGATGCGGACCTCACCCGCCGACTCGCCCGCTCGTGGTCGCGGCATCTCCATCGCGCCCGGCTGCTGACCGATGCCGCCCCGCCGCCGGCGACCGACGGACGACGACCTCGGGCTCGTCTGGCTGCGCTCGATGCTGGCGATCCGCGCCGGCCTGAGCCGCGCCGACGTCCCGGGCGCCGACCAGCTCATCGTGACCGCCGGGATCCAGGCCGCCATCGCCGCCGTCGCGCGGACCTGGCTCGGGCCCGGGCCGGACCGGCGCGGTCGCCGGGGACTACCCGGCCGGTCCGCGCGCCGCCCTGGCCGCCACCGGGGCACGGATCGTCGACCTCGACCTCGGCGACGAGGGCCGGCAGCTCGGTCCGCCGCGCGAGCGGGTCGACCTCATCGTCGTCGCCCCGGCGATCGCCGCCTGGCGGCGGCCACGCCGCTCGGGATGCCGGCACGTCGTCGCCTGCTGGAGTGGGCCGGCTCGGGTCGGGCGCGGTCGTCCTCGAGGACGACCGCGAGCGCGAGGTCCTCGCCCATCGACTGCCGACGCTCGCCTCGCTCGACACCGGACGGCACGGGTCATCGGCGTCGGCGGCATCCCGACCGAGATCGCCCCCGGCGCGGCGCTCGGCTACCTCGTCGTGCCGCCCGCGCTCCACGGACCGGTCGCGGCCATGGTCCTCGCCGGCGGCCAGGCGCCCGGACGCGTCGAGCAGGAGGCCCTCGCGCTCATGCTCGAGTCCGGCGACTTCGATCGCGATGTCCGACGGCTGCGCGACGCCCGCTCCGGGACGACGCGCCCGCCCGGCGTCGATGGCGGGCTGGGCGGACCTCCGCGCGGCTGCGCAACCGCCCGTAGCCGGCGGCGACCGCAGGCACCGCGGCCCAGGCAGGCCGGGCGAGGGTTCGGGCGGTGGACACGACCAGCTGCGACTGGGACCCCTGAACGGAGCGGGAGACGCCTCCGTTCGAACGAGCTCCGGTGGTCATGCGCGATTGTGGGAGGGCGCACGTCCGATCCGGGAGGACATGACGATGCAGGACCGTCACGCTCGAGGACGCGGGATCGTGTGCCCACCGCCTGGCGCCGAGCGTGCGGGCGCGGTCGAGCCGGGGACAATGCACACGTCGGGGGTCGGGGACCTGCACACCCGCCGGGCGGGTCGAGCGGTCGGACGGGTCAGTCGCCGCCGAGGAGCTTGCCGGCGATGCCCTTGAGCTTGAACGAGCGAGCCTGCAGGCCGGTGTCGGTCGCGCTGTGGCCCTCGGTCGAGGCGGCGCCGCTGGCGGAGGTCGTGCCGTTGCCCGACGTCATGGCCGGGCCACCACCCGGTGCCCAGGCCCGTGCCGGGAGGGACGCGGCGAGCTCGCGCTCTTCGTCGGTCTGGACGGCCTCGATCGGCAGGTCGTCCGGATCGAACGGACGCGGGGTCGATGGCGACCGGCGCCGCGTGGGACGCGCGTATGCGGGTGCCCCGTAGAGCTTCGGCAGCGCGATGTGCTGCTCGTCGATGGACACGCGGAGACTCCGAGGGATAAGGCCGATGCGGGCCGGATACCCGGCCTGCTTCGCGATGATAGCCACGGGAGCGTACCGCGGAATGGTACGGAAGGCCTAGGAGGACGCTGCGACTGCATTGCAGAAGTGGTGCGCCGCGTCCACGCCCCTCAGCCGAGCAGCGGCCGCACGATCTGGGTCGCCGCGACCATCACCAGCCAGGCGATCGGCACCGCCGCGAAGAAGCCGAGCGCCGCGCTCCAGCCGCTGCGCCGGCGGACCGTGCCGGAGCCGCGTCGGCTGCGGGACGACGAGGTAGGTGATGACGCTCCGATGACGAGCACGACCAGCGACGTAGACCACACGGCCAGCACCCGCAGGTCGCCGCCGGGCAGGACCGCGCCGCGGCCAGCGCGACGTCGTAGGCGAGGACAGGACGGCCAGCACGACCGCGATGGCCAGGCTGGCGAGGACCGCCCGGACGACCGGCCGCGGCGCGTTGCGGAACTGCCGCCAGCGGACCTCCGCCCAGCCGCGCTGGCGGACCGGCGTGTCGCGCGCCGGGCGGCGCTCCACGGTCACCGTCCTCGAGCATGGTCAGCGTCCGACGCGGCGGGACCGTCTCCGGCGTGTGCGCGGCCAGCAGCGCGACGGTGTCGACGACCCGGTCCAGCTCCTCCTCCGACGTGAACCACCCGACGCTGAGCCGCACGGCATCGACCTGCGGGACGACGCGCACGATGGCGAAGACGCGGGCACCCAGCTCGTCCATCACCGCCTGGGCGGCGTCCAGCCCGCGACGCGGAACGACACGAGCGTCGCCATGGTGCAGCTCGGGGGTCAGGACGTCGACGCCGTCGATCGCCGCGCAGGCGGTCCCAGGCCCGCCGCGCCATGCGCGCCGCGCGCTCGTGCATCCAGTGCAGCCCGACGAACATCGCACAGCCAGCCGATCGAGCGGGCGATGCCGGTGACCGAGGCGCGGTTGTAGCTCGATGCCCTCGAAGCGTCGCGCGCTCGGCCAGAACGCGGCGTCGCCGGCGGAGTCGATCCGCTCGAAGGCGAACCAGCCGCCTGGCTCGGCCCGATGCGCTCGCGGCCGGCGGCCGTGACGGCCAGCGCGCCCATGCCCTCCGGGCCGAGCAGCCACTTCTGGCCGGGGATCGCGTAGACGTCCGCGCCGAGGCCGTGGACGTCGACCGGGATGGCGCCGGCCGCTCTGGGCGCCATCGACGATGACGAGCGCGCCGCGGGCGTGGGCCAGGTCGGCGATGGCGCGGACCGGCATGACCGCCCCGGTCGACCACAGGACGTGGCGAGATGACGACGGCCCTGGTCCGCTCGTCGATGGCCGCGTCGAAGGCCGCGAGGACGCGGCCGTGGTCGCCACCGTCACCGATGTCGAGGAAGTCGATGTCGATGCCGACGCCGCTCGCGCTGGACGTACAGCGGTCCGATCCCGCCGGGATGCTCGTGGCGCGTGGTCACCGCCCGGTCGCCCGGCTGCCAGTCGATCGCCGTGGACGCGCGAGGTTCATGCCGTCGGTCGTGGCGTGGGTCAGGGCGATGTCGTCGACGTCGGCGGTCAGCACCGCGGCGACCGCGGCGCGAGCCTCGTCGAGGCGCTGCTGGAATCGACGAACGCGTCGGGGTGGCCGCGCCCGACCGTCAGCTCGTAGTCGGCGATCTGTCCATGGCCGCCGCCGTCTCGGCCGGCATCGGGCCGCTCGTGCCGGCGTTGAGGTAGATGCCGGCGCCGAGCGCGGGCAGGGCCGCGCGGACCTGCGGCCAGGCGGGGCTCATCCTCGACCGAGGGCGGGTACGGGGGGACCACGGCCGTATGATAGCCACGATGTCCGGCCTCGCCCGCCCCGAGTTCCTCGCCACGACCGAGTGGCTGGCCGAACAGCTCGGCCGGCCCGAGCGTCCGGATCCTCGACGCCCGATGGCGGCCGGACGGCAGCGGCGCGGAGGTCCACGCGGCGGGGCACATCCCGGGCGCCGTCCACGTCGACTGGCGGGCCGAGCTGGTCGACACGGACGAGCGACGGGACGCCATCCGGTCGCCAGCCCGGACCGGGTCGCCGCCGTGGCCGCGCGCGCCGACATCGGCGACGGCTCCACGGTCGTGGTCTACGACGACACGCAGGGGCTGTACGCCGCCCGCGTGTGGTGGACGCTGCGCGCCTACGGCCTCGAGAACGTGCGGGTCCTCGACGGCGGCTTCCCGGCCTGGGAGGAGGAGGGTCGGCCGGTCGCGCAGCGCCGCGGTCGCCATGGGCCTGGGCCGCTGCCGTGTCGTTCACGCCGCGCGGGCCGAACCGGATGCGCCTGACGACCTCCGACATCCGCGGGCTGCTCGGCGCGCCCGACGTCACGCTGCTCGATGCGCGCGCGCCGGCCGAGTACAGGGGCTTCGAGGGCAACACCCGGCGGCTCGGGCCACATCCCGGGCGCGATCAACATGCCGGTCGGGTCGATGCACACCGCCGGCTCGCAGCGACTGCGCGACAGCGACGAACTGCGGACCGGCTCCACGCGGCCAACATCAGCCGCGGCCGTCGGATGGTCGCCTACGACGGATCGGGCGTCGCGGCAACCAAGCTCGCGTTCGTCCTGACGCTGCTGGGGCACGAGGACGTCGCGGTCTACGACGGCGGCTGGGCCGAGTGGGGCAACCGGCTGGACCTGCCGGTCGATCGCTAGCGCGCGACGGCGGTCACGGCGCAGCCGGTCGGTTCACCAGCCTGCCGGTTCGGCGCCGGGGTCTCCGGGCGCGGCCGCCGCCCATGCCCAGGCCGGCCCACGGATCAACCTCGTGGTGCGGCGCGAGGATCTGGGCGCGCGCGTGGTTGACCGCCACGAGGGCGGCGGTCACCCGTCCCTCCCCGAGCGAAATCCGACCAGAAGGTCGCATCGGTCACCGGGATGGAACTGTCCGCGGAGCTCGCCAAGCGCGTCGCGCAGGCTCCGCTCCGGCACGAGGTGGATGCGACCGGTGACCCGGAACGGCGGGACCGAGATCAGGGCCTGTTCGGCCTGCGGGCGTCCGCAGCGCCGGGTCCGCGCCGATGTCGTCGTCGGCGACCACGAACAGGACCGAGGCGAGGTTGATCTGGGCGAACTCGGCCGACGGAGGCTCGTCGCGGGAGCCGTACTCGTCGAATGGTCGCATCGGACAGGACGATGAAGCCCTCGGTCGGCCATTGAGGGTGTCGGTGACGCGGCGCTGGCGGCGTCTCCAGCTGCCCCGGATCACGAACTCGTCCGTGTACAGCGTGATCGACGGTGCGCGGGCACCCCCGAAGCCATCAACATGCCGGCAGCATACGGCGTGCGGCGCGCGCGCGGGAATGTCACGGACCGTCGCGCGGGGCACTGCCTTCGCGCTCGCCGTGACCAACAGCTCGGCGCCGTGCTGGAGGCCCTCGTACAGCTCGGTGACGGTGGCCACCGTGTCGATGTCGTCGACCGACTTGTCCGGCCGCAGGGCGTGGATCCGCGGGAAGCGCAGGCTGAACCCGACGCGTGGCGCTCGACTGCGGACGATGACGTCGAAGGCGATCTCGACGACGACCGTGGGCTCGACCTGGCGGTAGCGGCCGTAGCGGGCGATCGTGTGCGCCTCGAACCAGCGCGTCATCTCGGCGATCTCGGCATCGGTCAGGCCGCTGTAGGCCTTGCCGATGGTGACCAGCTTGCCGGTCGTCCTCGTCGCGGACCGCGAACGTGTAGTCGGACAGGACGCCGTGGCGCTTGCCGTGCCCGACCTCGACGCCGACCACGACGCAGTCGAGCGTCGTGAGGGCCTTCTTCATCTTCAGCCAGCCGAGGCCGCGCCGACCGGGCGAGTAGCCGTGTCGGGTCCTTGACCATGAGGCCCTCGTTGCGCCGGGCCCGGGCGTCGGCGAACGCGGCCTCGAGCCCGCCTCGTCGTCGGCGACGGCGAGGATGCGAGCGGACGAACCGGCCGCCGTCGTCGGCGTGGAGGTCGATGCGCGTCCAGCCGGCCCGGCGTTCGCGCGAGCGGCAGGCGCAGCAGCGGCTCGACGTCGCGGCGCCCGCTCGCGTCGCCGGGACCGAGCGCAGCGCGTCGAAGGCGACGTAGATGACCGGGACCTCCGCCTGGATCGCGCCGACGGCGCTTGCGGCCGAGCCGGGCCTGGAGGCTGAGGAACGGCAGGACGAGGCCGTCCTTCCAAGCCAGGAGCTCGCCGTCGAGGATGCCGTCCCACGGCAGCGTCGCGCGCGGCCTCGACGACCTCCGGGAACTGGCCGCTGACGTCGTGGAGGTCGCGGCTGTACAGGCGGACGTCGCGCCCGTGCTTGTGGAGCTGGGCCCGGATGCCGTCGTACTTGTCCTCGACCCAGACCTCGGGGCCGAGCCGGCGGACGATCTCGGCCGCGTCCTCGGCCGGCGAGGCGAGCATGAACTTCAGCGGATGGAACAGCGCCAGCTCGGCCTCGTCGAGCCGGTCGTCGCGGGCGAGCGTCGGCCAGGCGGCCGATGTCGCCGGTCAGCATGCCCGCCCACTTGACCGGCGTCGAGCGGTCGGTCGAAGGCCTGGGCGATGGCGGCCTCGACGAGGCCCTCGCGCAGGCCGATGCGCAGCTCGCCGCCGAGCGACCTTGACGATCGCCTTGGCGGTCGGCGGGTCGGCCCGCTCGAGCAGGCGCGCAGGAGGCCGTCTTGGCCGCGGCGCCGCACGCCGCCTCGATCGCCTCGAACGCGGCGGCCACCTCGGGCAGCGTCGGCGCTGTCGGCCGGATCCGGCGCGTGGCCGGCGCCCGTCAGCACGTCCCCGACGGCGAGGCCCAGGTCCGAGTGGCGGTCGTAGGCCGCGCCGAGGGCGGCCCGCGGCTGCCCGCCGAGACGCCCGCGACCGCGTCGACGATGGCCGCCCAGCCGAGGCCGGTCGTGCGCTGGTCGGCCTCGGGGAACGGGCGGCCGGTCAGGAAGACGGCCGCGATCGGCAGCTCGTCGGGCGTCAGGCTGCGCAGGTAGTCGGCGAGGAGGGCGGTCTTCTCGGAGGTCCGGGTGGTCGCCGCGACGCGCTCGGCCAGCTCGCTCCAGCGGCGCATGGCCGGCGATGGTATACGGTTCCGGCGATGGCGCCGCGCAGCGTGGTTCCCGGAGGTCTTGACGGGTCGCGGGTCGTCCTGCGCCGCCACGTCCCGGAGAACCTCGACTCGTTCCGGCGGTGGTACGCCGACCCCGAGATCGCGCGCCTGGCGCGCTACCAGGAAGCGCCGATGCGGCCCGAGGAGATCGAGCGGTTCTTCGCGGCGCGGGTCGTCGGGCCGGACGCCATGGCGATGGCCATCCACGAGCATGCGACGGCGATCGGCTGGTGGGCACGTGCGCGTTCAGCCAGCTCGACGGCGACAACGGCTCGGCGCTGTACCACATCACGATCGGCGAGAAGGACGCGTGGGGCCAGGGCTACGGCACGGAGGCGACCCAGCTGATGCTCGACCACGCGTTCGGGACGCTCGGGCTGCATCGCGTCGCGCTCTTCGTGTTCGAGTTCAACGAGCGCGCCATCCGCGCCTACCGGCGCTGCGGGTTCGTGCTCGAGGGGCGGTCGCGCGAGTCGATCTTCCGCGACGGTCGCTGGTGGGACGAGCTGGCGATGAGCGTGCTCGAGTCGGACTGGCGACGGCTCAAGGCGGAGCAGGCGGCGACGGCCGAGGAGCGCGCCGACTGCTCGCCGAGGCGAGGCGGCAGGACGGGCGCGAGGTCGGCCTGCGGCGGCGCTCGGCGCGGCCACGACCGAACGTGCTGCAACGGACATCCGGCGGTTCACGATGAGCTCGACCGGGCCCGCCGCCGACGCCGCGCGCGAGCCGATGTCCGCGACCTGATCGCGGCCAAGGGCCACACGCGTCGACAACGCGCGGGCCGCCGTCGCCCGGCTCGAGGCCGCGTTCGCCGATGGCTCGCTGGAGCGGACGCCGGCGATGGACCAGTACCTCGGCGACCTGATGCAGGCGCTCGAGCAGGACGAGGGCGAGAAGCTCGGCGGCAAGAGCGCAGAGGCCGCCCGGTTCATCCTGCGCGCCATCGACCGCGAGCTCGACAACGCCTGAACCTCGTCATGCACTCGCCTTCGGAGTCGCTGGGCGCGGCGCGGCGACGATGCTCAGTCGGATCGAGTCCGATTCCTCGTCCCACGCTTGCGCACCGCTCGTTCCGCCGGATCGCGCCGCGAAGGGACGAGATCCAGCGCCGAGGACTCCCCCAGCGGGGTGCTCTGACGAGGTCCTGAAGGAAGGGGCTTGACTCTCCGGTAGGTCGAGGGTCCACGATGCCGCCATGGACCACCCGGCCACGCGGCCCGGACCAGGATCGGCTCGTCATCGGTCGCTTCGCCCGGCTCACCGGGCTGAGCGTCGGCGCCCTGCGCCACTACGACGAGCTGGACCTGCTGCGGCCGCGCTGGGTCGATCCCGACACGGGCTATCGCTCGTACCGGCGCGACCAGCTCGAGACCGCGCGGACCATCGTCCGGCTGCGCGACCTCGAGCTGCCACTGGAGGAGATCCGCGCCTACCTCGGGACGGACGATCCCGCGGAGCGGCGCCGGATCCTGATCGACCATCGACGGCGGATCGAGGCTCGGACGTTCCGCCTCCAGGGGGTGCTCCATGTCGTCGGCCAGCTCGCCGGCGCCACCGCTCGACCCGACCGCCAAGGAGACCCTGCCGATGACCGCCCCGACCCTCGAATCGGTCGGCCGACATCGATGCCGCGACCCATCGCCGCCTCGGCGTCGCCCTGTTCAACCACGTCTGGACGCTGCTCGAGCAGCCGGATCGGACGCCCGCCGAGATGGACGAGATGATCCACGCCGCCCACGCCTCGCGGTACCACTGGAGCCTGGCCGAGGGCGCGCAGCCGATCAACCTGGGACGTGGCGAGTGGCAGTGCTCGCGCGTCTACGCCGTCCTCGGCCGGGGCGAGCCGGCGCTGTGGCACGCCCGGCGCTGCTCGCGCCACGCCGAGGCGCTCGGCGCCGGAGGACTGGGACATCGCCGCGGCCTCGAGGCGATGGCCCGAGCCTCCGCCGTGGCCGGCGATCCCGGGCGCGGCGGCCGACTGGAAGGCCAAGGCGGTCGCCGCCCTCGACCACGATCGCGGACCCGGCCGAGCGCGAGGTCATCGAGGGGGACATCGCCACGCTGCCATCTGAGGTATCCTCCGCCGACCTCGGGCGACGTGGCTTCTACGCGGCGCACGGGGAGGGCCCGGATCGTCGTCCCCGCGATGGTTCGGGCCCGTTCGCGTCCGGCTAGGAACGGCGAGAGGCGAACTGCGCCAGGTCGTCGTCCGGCGGTTCGAGGGTCATCTCGACGCGGCCGCGAGACGTCCGCCCAGATCTCGGCGGCGGCACCCGGCCAAGGCATACGGTCCCTCGACCACGACCGCCCGGCCCGGCCAGCCTCCTGGATCACGGCGACCTCCCAGTCGTCATCCGGGCTCGGTCGGTAGAACCATCGTCGGGCGAGGGAAGCCAGCCCGTCCGACTCGACGAGCGCCCGAGCGTCCGGCGGCCGTGTCACGCATACCAACGATCACCCCGAACACGGCCCGTGCCGCCCATCGACCGTCGTCCGGCGGTGCCACGTACCCGAGCAGCTCGCCGTCGGCGACGCGTCGGTCCCGGCGGCCAGGCAGCTGCGGCGGCGGTGGCGCTGTGCCGGACACGGACATCGGCGAGCAGGATACGGCGCCGTAGAATCGGGCCGCCCCTCCCCGCCCTTCCGGAGGCCCCGCCCGCCATGACCGACCTCAAGACCGGGATCCTGCTGTGGAGCCAGGCCTCGTCCTGGGCCGAGATCACCGACGCCGCGAAGCGCGTCGACCGACTCGGCTACGACCACCTCTGGACGTGGGACCACCTGTACGCGATCTTCGGCGACCCGTACCAGCGATTCTTGGAGGGCTAGGCGCCCTGGCGGCGTGGGCGCCGCAGACCGAGCGCACGCGGCTGGGCCTGCTGGTCGGGGCGAACACCTTCCGCAATCCGGGCATCGTCGCCAAGACCATCACGACCATCGACCACACCAGCGGCGGCCGGGCGATCCTCGGCATCGGCGGCGCGTGGATGGAGCTGGAGCACCAGGCCCACGGCATCGACTTCGGGTCGGGCTTCGGCCAGCGCCTGGACTGGCTCGACGAGTCGGTCGCCGCCATCCGCGCGCTGCTCGACGGCGAGACCGTGACCTCCGAGCCCGGCGGCCATTACGCCTTCGACGGGCTCCGCCACCACCCGCGCCGGTCCAGCCGCGGCTGCCGATCATGATCGGCGGCAGCGGCGAGAAGAAGACGCTGCGGACGGTCGCGAAGTACGCCGACATGTGGAACGCGATGGGCCCGCTCGAGGTGATGGCGCACAAGGTCGAGGTGCTCAAGGGCCACTGCGACGCCGTCGGACGCGACATCGCCGACATCGAGTTCACGCTCGGCGTCAAGTTCACGATCCGCGACTCGAAGGCCGAGGCGGACCGCGTCTGGCACGAGGCGATGGCGCACAACCGGACGCCGATGTCCGACGTCGAGGACGACGACACGTTCTGGAACGGCACGCCGGAGGAGCTCGCCGACAAGCTCCGACCCTACGTCGAGCTCGGCTTCAGCACGGTCATCTCGGAGCAGCCGGCGCCCTACGACGTCGAGACGTTCGAGCGCTTCATCGGCGAGGTCAAGCCACTCATCGATCAGGGGTGACGCGGTGAGCGAGCGGTGATCGATGTCGACGTCGCTCCGGACGCGGAGCGCGTCGGGATCGTGGTGTCGTTCGCGCCGGACGGCGTGAGCTACGGCGGCTGGTGCCAGGTCGCGATCGCTGACTGATCTCGCCCACGCGACGGACCGATAGCTGCGGACCCACTTTCCTGACCTGCGAACATAGCGTGATGAGCACCGCTGGCTCGCTCGAGCTAGGGCGGGATGCCTTCGAGCGACGCGCCTGGCGCACCGCCTACGACGAGCTTACGGCCGCCGATCATGTCGCGGCACTGGGCCTGGATGACATCGAACGGCTCGCCCAGGCGGCCTACCTGATCGGGGTCAGCGACGTCGCCCTGCAGGTGCGGGCCTATCACGTGGCCCTGGACGCCGGTCAGCAGGCACGAGCAGCGCGGATCGCCTTCTGGATCGGTCTGCAGTTCATGGACCGCGGCGACCTGGCCCGGCGAGTGGGTGGCTGACTCGGGCCCGGCGGATCCTGGAGGGCTCGCCGGCGACGGTCGAGCACGGGTATCTCCTGCTCCCGGACGCGCTCCAGGCGCTCGAGAACCCGGTGACCTGCCGACGGCGGCCGACGCCTTCGGGTCGATGGCGGAGATCGCGGAACGAATTCGGCGACCAGGACTTGCTCACGATGGCTCGCCTGGGTCTCGGGCAGACCCTGATCCGCCGGGCCGAGACCGCCCGCGGCCTGGGGTTCCTCGACGAGGCGATGGTCGCGGTCACGGCCGACGAGGTTTCACCGATGGTCGTCGGCATCGTCTATTGCTCCGTGATCCAGACGTGCCACGACCTGTTCGATGTGCGCCGGGCCAACGAGTGGACGGAGGCGATGGCCCGATGGTGTGCCGACCCAGCCGGACCTGGTCCCGTATCGCGGGCAGTGCCTCCTCCATCGAGCCGAGCTCCTGCAACTCGACGGCGCCTGGGCCGATGCCGAGCTCGAGGCCGGTCGAGCCCACGAGTGGCTCTCGCGACCGCCGCCCGATCCGGCGGCTGGCGCGGCGGCCTACCAGCAGGCCGAGCTGCATCGCCTGCGTGGCGACGACCGTCAGGCCGCGGATCGCTACCGCGAGGCTGCACTGCTCGGCCATCCGCCGGAGCCCGGATCGGCGTTGTCGCGCCTCGCCCAGGGCGCTCGGGGGCGATGGTCGCGATCCGGCGGGCCCTCGACGAGGCGAACGATCCTGTCCAGCGTCCCCGACTCCTCGACGCGTTCGTCGAGATCGCGCTGGCGTCCGGAGACCGCGCCGCCGCCGGCGCCGCGTCGGCCGAGCTCTCGACGATCGCAGTCGACTCGTCTCCCGCTCCTCTCCGCGATCGCGGATCGTGCCGAAGGGGCGGTCCGGCTCGCCGATGGTCGAGCGGAGGCGGCCTGGCGTTGCTCCGCCGGGCATTCCGCGAGTGGCAGGCGGTGCACGCCCCATACGAAGCGGCACGAGTCGAGTGCTGATCGGTCTCGCCGGTCGCCTGCTCGGGGACGAGGCCACGGCGCCCCTGGAATTCGATGCTGCCCGTGAGACCTTCGGGCGCCTCGGGGCCCGTCCGGAACTGGCCCGGCTCGATCGCCTGGCGGGCCTCCCGCAGCGATCGATGCGGGCCTGACGGCGCGCGAGCTGGAGATCCTGCGCCTCGTGGCGACCGGCAAGACCAATCGGGTCATCGCGACCGACCTGGTCATCAGCGAGAAGACCGTCGCCCGCCACCTCAGCAACATCTTCACGAAGCTCGACGTAACGACCCGGTCGGCGGCGACGGCCTATGCCTATGGCATGGCCTCGTGCCATCGACGACCGCGTCTGCATAGGACGACCCACATCCCGGCCACATCGGGATGCGCACATCGGTCGATGCGCGCGCCATGCGCACCCGCGTAGCCTCGTCCATGGCGACCGGGCACCCCGGTCGCCTCCGATACACGGGTTGCCGCGGATGACGCCCGATCCACACGCTGACCAGATCGACACCCTCGTCGTTGGCGGCGGGCAGGCGGGGCTCGCGGTCGGGTAACACCAGCCCGTCAGGGCCGGCCGCACGTGATCCTCGAGGCAGCCGACCGGATCGGCTCGTCGTGGCGGAACCCTGGGACGGGTTGCGGCTCTTCACCCCGGCGCGGTTCGATGGCTTGCCCGGGATGGCCTTCCCGGGTCCGAGCCACGCCCTACCGACCAAGGATGAGGTCGCGGCCTACCTCGAGGCGTACGCCGCCCGGTTCGATCTGCCGATCCGGACCGGCGTCCTGGTCAACGAGGTCACGGACCACCGCGTGAGGGCTGGCTCGGTGCGGGCGGGCAATCAACGCTGGCGGGCCGCGCAGGTCGTCCTTGCGACCGGCGCATTCCGCGCGCCGAAGGTGCCCGGCTTCGCCACCGAGATCCGGCCCGAGATCCGCCAGCTCCACGCGAGCGAGTACCGCAACCCGGCCCAGCTTCGCGAGGCCTGGTCCTCGTGGTCGGGGCCAGCAATTCGGGCGCGGAGATCGCGATGACCACGGTCCGCGAGCATCCGACCATCCTGTCCGGACGCGACACCGGCAAGATGCCGATGCGCCCGGAACGGGCTTGCGGCCCGGTTGTTCGACCCGCCGTTCTGGCTGTTCATCAACCACGTCGTGAAAGCCGGTTCGCCGATCGGTCGCCGAGCCCGCGCCGCGATCGTCGACCATGGCGGGCCGCTCGAGCGGATCTGGCCCAGCGACCTCGCGAGGGCCGGCGTCGAGCGGGCCGTGGGACGCACGGTCGGGACCCATGACGGATGGCCGGTGCTGGACGACGACGGGTCATCGAAGCGGCGAACGTCATCTGGTGCACGGGGTTCCGACCCGACTACGAGTGGATCCGGCCCCGGATCAGCGGTCCTGATGGCTGGCCGATCCACGAGCGGGGCGTCGTGACTGGGGTCCGCGGCCTGTTCCTCGTCGGCCTGCCCTTCCTGCACTCGGGTGCTTCGTCGTTCCTGGGTGGGGTCGGACGCGATGCCGGGTTCGTGGCCGACCGGATCGCCGAACGACCCAGACAACGGAAATCCGGAGGGTCACCCGCTCCCACGGGCCTACATGGATGAGGCTGACGGCTCCCCCGCGACCTAGGCCACGCTGGCGAGGATCGCCCGAGCCTCCTCGAGACGACGGCAGCCTCGGGGAGTTCCTGATCGCCACGTCGTCGATCGCGTCCTGGGCGACGACGTCCAGCCCCGCGTCGTCGAACCCGAGCGACGACAACGACGGCCGCAGCCCGAGCTCGGCGAGGAACCCGCGCAGTGCGCCGATCGCAGCGACCGCGCCGGTCTCCGGCGTCTCGGTCGGGGACGCGGCCCCGAGGGCGACGCCGACGAGATGGAGCTCGCGGTCACGCAGCCCGGGCTCCGCTGCGTAGAACGCCAGCACCTCGGGCTCGATGACGGCGAGGGCCAATCCGTGCGGCAGCCGTCCCCGCGTCCCGATCGCGTGGCCGAGCGCGTGGACCAGCCCGACGCCGGTCCCGCTCTGCTGCCCGATCCCCGCCAGGTGCGAGGCCATCAGCAGCTGCGAGCGGGCCTCGATGTCCGAGCCGTCGGCGAACGCCCGCGGCAGCCACGTCGCGGACGGTCCGGATGACCTGCAGCGCGATCGCCTCGGCGAACGGGTTGGGGTTCCGCGACAGGAGGCTCTCGAGCGAGTGGGTCAGGGCGTCGACGCCGGTCGCGGCCGTGGCGGCGGGTGGCACACCGACGGTCAGCGCCGGGTCGAGCAGCGACCAGCGCGGCAGCACCGACGGATGCCCGACGTAGTCCTTGCGCCCGGCCGCCTCGTCGGTGATGACCCCGTAGGTGTTGGTCTCGGCACCGGTGCCCGCGGTCGTCGGGATCGCGATGACCGGGACGCCGGGGGCGATGTCGTCGCGGTGGTAGCCGAGGGCCAGCACCTCCCCACCGTTCGCGGCGTGGAGCGCCATGACCTTGGCGCTGTCCATCGACGAGCCGCCACCGACCGGGATGACGACCGTGCCATCGAGCCCGAACGCCGCAGCGCGGCCGATGCCGCGTGCGACCGTCGTCGTGCCCGGGTTCGCCTCGACCTCGTCGAACAGCGCCGTCCCGATCCCGACGTCCTCCAGGACACCGACGACCCTGGCCGCGACGCCGGAGCCCATCACGCCCGGATCGGTCACGACGAAGGCACGCTCGGCGCCGACATCGCGGACGAGGTCCGGCAGCGACGCGACGGCGTCGACCCCGAAGCGGACGCGGCCGTGCAGGTGGAGCTCGAGCGATCGATCGGCAAGGGTGGTCACCGGCTCACCGTACCTCCAGCACCACGTCGCGGCTCGTGTCGCGGCGGACGGTCAGCCAGCGCCGACAGCCGAACGCGTGGAACCAGCGCTCGGTGGTGTCGCCATCGGGGTTGTCGAAGATCCAGACCTCGTCGAAGTCGCGCGCGTCCGGGTCTCGATGGCCGGCGGCGCCGTCCGGCGCTCCCCACCGAAGACGTACTCGTCGAGCGGCGGCGGCCGCAGCGCGGACAGTCGAGCGTCGGCATCAGCGGGTCCCCGCCGAGCCGGCATCGGCCAGCACGTGGTCGCGCGCGAACCGGTCCAGGGTGAACGGCGCGATCAGCGCCGGCGGGCGCCCGGTCGCGATCAGCTCGGCCATGCCCTCGCCACCGGCCGGGATCGCCTTGAAGCCCCACGTCCCCCAGCCGGTCGTGACGTAGAAGCCATCGACCCCGGTCGCGCTCATGATCGGGCTGAAGTCGACCGAGATGTCGCAGATCCCGGCCCACTGCCGGAGGATCCGCATCGAGCCGAGGAACGGCAGCAGGCGGGTGATCTTGTAGGCGTACGAGCGGAGCGCCGCGTACGACGCCTGGCGCGAGTACGACGGCTGCGAGTCGAATTCGGCGCCGATGAGCATCTGGCCGCGCTCCGTCTGCGACACGTAGCAGGCCAGCTCGGTCGAGGCGAGGATGATCGGGAAGCCCGGGGCGTAGTCGTTGGTCACGAACGCGTGGAGCGGGTGCGTCCGGACCGGCAGGCGGACGCCGGCCATCGCCGCGACCTGGGTGACCCGGCCGCCGGCGGCGCACAGGACGGCGCCGGCGGCGATCGGTCCACGGGTCGTCTCGACGCCGACGACGCGCTCGCCATCGAGTCGAAGGCCAGTGACCGCGGTGTGCTGGAACAGGTCGACGCCGCGCTGCGATGCGCCGCTCGCGAACGCCCAGGCGACCCGGTCGTGGCGGGCCGTCGCGCCCTCGACGTGGTGGGACCGCCGAGCACCGGATAGCGACCGCCGCCGGTCAGGTCGAGCTCGGGGACGAGCTCCTTGAGCTCCTCGGGCGTGCGCATGAACGTCTGGGCGCCACAGGCCTGGTTCATCGCCGCGCGGGCGCGCTCGGTCCGCATCGCCATCTCGGTGTGGGCCAGCCAGACGATGCCCTTCGTCCGGTGATGGAGATCGACGCCGGTCTCGTCCTCGAGGCCCTGGTACAGCTCCAGCGAGTGCTGGTAGAAGCGGATCGCCTCGGGGATGCCGTAGTTGGCCCGGATGATCGTCGTGTTGCGGCCGGTGTTGCCGCTCGCGATGTAGTCGGCCTCCAGGACGGCGACGTTGGTGATCCCGTGCCGGGCCGCGAGGTGGTAGGCGGTCGACAGGCCGTGTCCTCCGCCGCCGATGATGACGACGTCGTAGGCCGGCTTCGGCTCGTCGGCCCAGCGGATCGGCGGCGGCGTCCGGGCGTGATCGCTCACGTCAGCCGGTCCAGCAGCTCGGCGGCGTAGGCCGCGTGCGTGACGATCCATGCCCGTCCGTCCGGCAGCCAGGCCAGCTTCGCGGGCACGCCGGCGATC
Organism: uncultured Chloroflexia bacterium; assembly: GCA_963776925.1. GTDB lineage: Bacteria > Chloroflexota > Limnocylindria > Limnocylindrales > CSP1-4 > SPCO01. The sequence continues at coordinate 169,135 of CAVZON010000003.1, forward strand.
GACCCCTGGGCGAACGCCCCGACGTCGGTCGGCAGCGGCCACTCCGTGTGCCGCGCGACGACGTCCCGCTCGACGGTCAGCGCCACGAAGCCGACCTCGTCCTCGATGATCGCGTCCGACGCGTGGAGCGTCACGCCGGCACCGACGACGAATGCCTCGTCCGGTGCGAACCGCAGGAGCACCGTCCCGGCGGGGAGCGCCGCGGCGATCGCGTCGATGACCGGCGGATCGGCGACGATCCGCTGTCCGCGCAGCGCCTCAAGCGCGGGCACGACGGCCCTCCGGGTCGTAGAACGGCGTCGCCGTGACGACGGCCTCGCGACCGTCGATGACGACGCGGTCCGGATGCGGCGGCCGGCGTTGCCAGCCGAGCATGAGCGCCTTGCCGAGGACCGGCGAGTGCCAGCTCCCCGTCACGTTGCCGATGACCTCGCGACCCTCGGCGTCGAAGATCGGCGTGCCTTCGACCGGTGCGGGCCCATCCATCGAGAACCCGACCCAGCGCCGCTCGTCGGGGATCCTGCCGTGCGAGCCAGGGCGGCCCGCCCGATGAACCACGGCTTGTCCATCCGGGCCGCCCAGTCCATGCCGATCCGGCGCGGGGTCGTGTCGAGCTCGGTGTCCATGCCGACGATGACGTGGCCCTTCTCGAGTCGAAGGCCGAACAGCGCCTGGAGGCCGTGCGGCTTGATCCCGAGGTCGGCGCCCGCCTCCAGCAGCGCGCGCCAGAGGTAGACCGACTCGGTCACCGGATGGTGGAGCTCCCAGGCCGCTTCGCCCGTGAACGACAGGCGCATGACGTGGCACGGGACCTCGGCCACGCGGGCGTGGGCGTGGCGCAGCCAGCGCGGCGGTTCGGCGAGTCCGAGTCGCTGCAGGAGCTCCCCGGCGAGCGGCCCCGTGACGTTGATCGCGGCGAGCGACATCGTCCGATCCATGACGTGGACGCGGAGCCCCCACGTGTCGATCCAGTCGCGCAGCCACATCTCGGCGTTGGCCGCGCCGCCGCTCGTGAAGCTCAGCACGAACCGGGTCTCGGACTCGCGCAGGATCATCCCGTCGTCCATGACGTGGCCGCGCTCGTTGAGCAGCAGCGCGTAGCGCGACCGGCCGGGCTGGATGTCGGCGACGTGGCACGGGTAGATGCGCTCCAGCGCCTCGACCACGTCCGGTCCGCTGACGATGAGCTTGCCCAGCGTCGACACATCGCCGATCGAGACCCGCTCGCGGACGGCGGTGTACTCCTCGACAACGTCGCCGTAGTTCCACGGTCGCCACCAGCCGCCGAACCGGTCCATCCGCGCCCCGAGCGCGAGATGCTCGTCGTGGAGCGGCGTCCGCCGGAAGACGTCGACCGTGACGTCCGCGGCGGCCTCGGCGAGCGTGATCTGGCGCGCGCCGGGACGGGCGGTGAACGGATCCGGCACCGCGCCGCTGCGCTCGGCGATCCAGGCCCGGACGTGCGGCAGGCAGGCGCCGCCCTGGCACGTCCCGATGCCGGCGAGCGTCGCGCGCTTCAGCAGCTCGAGCTCGGTGTAGCCATCGACCCAGGCCGCGTCGAGATCGCCGACCGTGACGCCCATGCAGCGGCAGACCGTCGCGGCAGGGTCGGTCGGGGCCGGCGGCAGCGGCCACTCGTCGGCGGCGCCACCGACGACGGTCAGGGCCTCCTGATCGGTGGCCATCCGGGCGAGCAGGTCGCGTGGCGTCCGCCCGAGATCGGCGATCACGGTCCGTGCGGGGATCGCGCCGTCCCGGGTCACGACCGTCTCGACGCGACCGGTGGCGTCGCCATCGAACCGGACCACCTCCCGTCCGACCGTGACGACGGGCTCGGGCAGCTCGACGCCGGCATCGCGCAGGCGCGCGGCGGCCCGGGGGGTGAGGATCCCGTGCAGGTCGTTGCCCGGCACGACCGGCTGGAGCTCCGCGGTCCCGGTCGCGACCACGACCTCCTCGGCTTCGACGTGGAGCATCCCGCCAGGCGTCGCCGTCCGGGCGATGACCGTCGGGCCGGCGTAGATCCCCACGACCTCGATCCCATCCGCCGCATCCATCACGAGCGCCCCAGGTGCCGGGGGCTCGCCGGCGCGACCGATGACGACCCGCTCGACCGACCGCCGCTCGACGGGGACCTCGGCCCGTGTCTCGTCGACGGGGAGTGGCGGGTTCCCCTCCGCCGGATGGCGCACGACGACCGTGCCGTCGAGCGCCGGGACCTGGCACGTCCGGACGTAGGCGACGCCATCGACGACCGCCAGGCAGTTGCCGCAATCGCCGGCCAGGCACAGCGTCCCGCCTCGGCCGGGCGGCTCACCGGTCCGGAGCACGGCGATGGCGATGCTGTCGCCGGCCTCGGCGTCGATGGACCGCCCGTCGACGACGATCCGAGCGGGGTGGTCGCTCAACGGCGATCGACGACGAGCTCGCCGCCCTTGACGACGACGACCGGTCGCTCCAGCACCGTGACATCCTCGAGCGGGTCGCCCGCGACCGCGACGAGGTCGGCGAACCGGCCGACGCCGAGCGATCCCACCCGATCCGACCAGCCGAGGCACTCGGCGGCCGTCGTCGTCGCCGCACGGATGGCCTCGAGCGGCGTCATCCCGAGCCGGACGTACGACCCGAACTGCCGGCCGTTCAGCCCGTGCGGGTAGACCCCGCTGTCGGTGCCGAAGACGATCCGGACGCCACGCTCGGCGGCCTCCCGGAAGACCGCCTCGGCCCCGGTCTGCGACTCGCGCAGCTTGCGCATCGTGTCGGCCGGCCAACCCTCGGCGTCGCCATGCTCCAGGGCCCACTCGCCGTCGTAGATGTCGGCGCTGTAGAACGTGCCCGTGTCGGCGAGCATCGCGATGGCCTCGTCGTCGAGATACGAGCCGTGCTCGATCGACCGCACGCCGGCGCGGATCGCCCGCTTGGCACCCTCCGCGCCGTGGGCGTGGACCGCGACGAACGCCTCGTACCAGGCGGCTTCCTCGACCGCGGCCCGGATCTCGGCCTCCGACAGCTCGGGTGCGCCGGGGACGCCGCCGCGGGTGAGGACGGCCCCGGTCCCGATGCACTTGATGAGATCCGCACCGCCGATGAGCAGCCGGCGGACGCGGTCGCGCACCTCGTCGACCGAGGTCACGACCCCGAACCGCAGGTCGGCCGGCAGGCCGACGTCGTGGGCCAGCCCGACGACGTCGCCACCGCCCCATGGCGCCGTGATGAACGCCCCGGCGCACTGCATCCGTGGCCCGACCACGTCGCCGCGATCGATCGCGTCGCGCAGGGCGCAGTCACTGAATGCCCGGAACGACCCGACGTCGCGGACGGTCGTGAACCCGGCCTCGATCGTCTCGCGCGCGTGGCGGACGCCGATGAGCACGTCCTGCGCCGCCGATGTCTCGACGCCGGGCACGCCCGCGGTCTGGACGTCACCGACCAGGTGCGAATGCGTGTCGATGAAGCCGGGCAGGACCGTGAGGTCGCCCAGGTCGAGGACCGGCATGCCGTCGGGTGACCCGTCGGCCGCGGCGCCGATGCGCGGTCACCCGCCCGTCGTCGTCGACGTGCAGGACGCGATCGACGAGGACCTCCCCCGTCTCGACGTCGAGCAGTCGCCCGGCGCGGATGGCGGTGGTCATGCGCGCATCCGCCCACCGGATGGGTCGAACAGCGGTTCGGGCTGGATCCGCGCCGGCCGGCGGCGGCCGATGATCTCGACCTCGAACGCACCGGCACCCGGACCGGACGGGTCGGCCAGTGCCGTCGGCACGTAGCCCAGGGCGATCGACTCGCCGACGTGATGCCCGTAGCCGCCCGAGGTGATCCAGCCGACGACCTCGTCGCCATGCCACACCGGCTCGTCCCCGATGACGTCGGCCGGGTCGTCCGGATCGGGCTCGACGACGAAGGTCACGAGGCGACGCTCGGGCCCGTCGGCCACCTGCTGCTCGTAGGCCGCGCGCCCGATGAACTCGTGGTCGAGCCGGACATAGCGCTGCAGTCCGGCCTCCGGGACCGTGTAGATCGGCCGGTACTCGCGGAACCACGTCCCGTAGCTCTTCTCGAGCCGGAGCGACATCAGCGCGCGCATCCCGAACAGGCGCAGCCCGTGCGGCTCGCCTGCCGCCACGATCCGGTCGAACAGCTCCCGCTGGTACTCGGGCGCGACCCACAGCTCGTAGCCCAGGTCGCCGGCGTAGTTGATGCGTGCCAGGTGCACCGGGGTCATGCCCAGGTCGACCTTGCGGAACGCCATGAACGGGAACGCCTCGGTCGACAGGTCCAGATCCGGCGCGATCGACTGGAGGACATCGCGTGACCGTGGTCCGGCCACGGACAGCCCGGTCAGCCCGAGGCCAAGGACCTCGAACCGCACCGACCCGTCGTCCGGGCAGGTGATGGCGGAACCAGCGCGAGTGGTGGACCTCCGCGGGCAACGACCCGAACAGGTGGTACTCGTCCGCGTCGGTCGCCCGCGCCACCGTGAACTCCCCGACGATCCGGCCGCCCTCGTTGAGCATCGCGGTCAGGGTGATGCGGCCCGGCGCCGGCATCCGCTGCGTCAGCAGCGACGACAGCCACGCCTCCGCGCCGGGGCCGGTGACCCGGTACTTGGCGTAGTTCGAGATCTCGGTCATGCCGACCCGCTCGCGGACGGCCTGGACCTCCTCGGCGACGCAGTCCCACGCGTTGGAGCGTCGGAAGGTCACGTCCTCCGTCGGCTCGAGGCCCTCGCGCTGGAACCACAGGGCGTGCTCCAGCCCGAAGGTCGCGCCCCACACCGCGTTGGCGTCGGTCAGGCGGTCGCGGATCGGCGTCGTCAGCAGCGGCCGCGCGCCGGGCAGCTCCTCGTTCGGGAAGGTGATCCGGAACCGGCGTCGATAGTTCTCCTGGACCTTGGCGTTGGTGTAGGCGAGCGTCGCGTAGTCGCCGTAGCGGGCGACGTCCATCGCCCAGATATCCATGCCGCTGTCGCCGTGGTCGCCGGCGGTCATCCAGGTCGCCAGGGCGAGGCCGACACCGCCGCCCTGGGACAGCCCGGCCATCACGCCGCAGGCGACCCAGTAGCCGCGCAGCCCGCGGATCGGCCCGACGAGCGGATTGCCGTCGGGCGAGAACGTGAACGGCCCGTTGACGACGCGCTTGATGCCGATCGTGCGCATCGCCGGGTAGTGGCGGAACGCGACGTCGAGCTCTGGCGTGATCCGGTCGAGGTCGGGCTTGAGCAGCTGCGACCCGAAGTCCCACGGCGTCTCGCGCGGCGACCACGGCACACACGCCTGCTCGTACGTGCCCAGGAGCATCGCGCCGCCTTCCTGGCGGATGTAGATCTCGCCGGCGAAGTCGAGCGCCATCGGCATCTCGTGGCCGGTCTTCGCGACCTGCGCGGCGACCTCGGGCATGTCCTCGGTCAGGAGGTACATGTGCTCCATCGCGAGGACCGGCAGCTCGATGCCGACCATCCGACCGACCTCGCGCGCCCACAGGCCCCCGGCGTTGACGACGTGCTCGGTATGGATGGTGTCGCCGCTCTCGAGGCGGACGTCCCAGGTGCCGTCCGGCCGCTGCTCGAGGCCACGACCGGCGTGTGCTGGTGGACCTCGGCGCCCGCGAGCTGGGCGCACTTCACGTACGCGCGCGTGACCCCGGTCGGGTCGACGTGGCCCTCGACCGGGTCGTACAGCGCCCCGACGAAGTACTGCGGATCGAGCAGCGGGAAGACGTCCGCCGCCTCCTTGGCGCTGATCAGCTCCAGGTCCATGCCGAGGTAGCGTCCGCGCGCCTGCGCCATGCGCAGCCAGTCCATGCGGACCTCGGTGTCGGCCAGCATCAGGCCGCCCGGGCAGGTGGATCGAGCAGTCCTGCCCGGACACCCGCTCGATCTCCTCGTAGAGCTGGATCGTGTACTGCTGCAGCCGGGCGACGTTGGGGTCGCCGTTGAGCGTGTGCATCCCGCCGGCGGCGTGCCACGTCGAGCCGGCCGTCAGCTCCCGTCGCTCGAGCAGCATGACGTCGGTCCAGCCCGCCTTCGTCAGGTGGTACAGGACGCTGGCACCGACGACGCCGCCACCGATGACGACGACCTGGGTCTCACGCTTCACGATGCCCCTCAGTAGTCGGTCGGGACGCCGCCCTCGGCGACCCGCCTGGCGACGAACGCGTCGAGCTCCTCGCGGATGGCGGGGTCCATCGGCGGTGGCTCGTACGCGGCCAATAGCTCCTTCCAGACCCGGTTCGCCTTCGATGGCAGCTCCGGCGAGCCGGCCTCCTGCCAGGTCTCGTAGTTCCGCCAGTCGCTCAGCATCGGCTTGTGGAACGCGGTCTTGAACCGCGTCTGCGTGTGCCCGACGCCGAAGAAGTGACCGCCCGGACCGACCTCGGCGATCGCATCGATGGCGAGGCTGTCGTCGTCGACGACGACCGGCTCCAGGAACGCCTCGATCATCCCGAGCAGCTCGGCGTCGAGGATCATCTTCTCGTAGCTCGCGTGGAGCCCGCCCTCCATCCAGCCGGCCCCGTGCATGAGCAGGTTCACGCCGCCCTGGATCGCGCCCCACAGCGAGAAGACCGACTCGTAGGCCGCCTGGGCATCGAGCGCGTTGGCGGCGTTCACGTTGGACGACCGGTAGGGCACGCCGTAGCGACGGGCCAGCTGGCCGCCGATCATCGACGTGCGCATGGCCTCCGGCGTGCCGAACGCCGGCGCACCCGACTGCATGTCCACGTTCGAGGTGAAGCCGCCGTAGATGACCGGCGAGCCCGGGCGCACGACCTGGGTCAGGACGATGCCGGCCAGCGCCTCGGCGTTCTGCTCGACGAGTGCCCCGGCCAGCGTCACCGGGGCCATCGCGCCGCTCAGCGTGAACGGCGTGATGCACACGATCTGGTTGCGCTCGGCGAAGGCGATGACGCCCTGCGACATCGGGGTGTCGAGGCGCAGCGGCGAGCTCGTGTTGACGACCGTGAACACCGACGGCTCGGTGTCGAGGGTCGCCGCGTCGACGCCGCGCGCGATGCGGATCATCTCGAGCACGTCGAGGTTCCGCTGCCGCCCCAGCGAATAGCAGTGGATCGCCTTGTCCATGAGCGTCAGCGCGTCGTGCGTCGCGTGCAGGTAGCGGACGCCGTGATGGATGTCGACCGGCTCGACCGGATAGCCGGCCAGGAAGTGGACGCTGTTGAGCGACTGCCCGAGCCGCAGCAGGTTCTGGTAGTCCTCGCGGTTGCCGATTCGGCGTCCCCGGTCCAGGTCCGCCACGTTCGGCGGCGACCCGACCGTCCCGAACGCCGTCCATGTGCCGCCCAGGCGCAGGTGCCGCTCCGGGTTCCGGGCGTGGAGGGTGAACTCGGCGGGCACGCTCCGGATGATCTCCTCGACCATCGCCGGGTCGAAGCGCACGCGCTGGCCGCCGTCCTCGATCTCGGCGCCGGCCGCCCGCAGATGCTCGCGGGCGTCGGGGTCCAGGAAGTCCATGCCGATCTCTGCGAGGACCCGCAGCGACGCCCGGTGGATGGACTCGAGCTCGTCGTCGGAGATGGCGGCCGTCGGCTGGTACGGCATCCGCGGCTGGCGGAACGGACGCTGCTGCGGCAGCCGCGAGCGCTCGTGCGCTGCCCGCCCGCCGGCCCGGCGCCGCCCGATGAGGGCCTCGCCCGCGGCCGTATCCATGTCCGTCACGCGGCCCTCCCGTCCGTCCATGCCAAGGGGTGACGCAGATGCTAGCGGACTACTCCCCGTCGCCCATGCCGCGGATGTGCGACACGAGCACGACGACGAGGACGATGAGGAGCCCGACCAGGCCGTAGTGGAGCATCGGGTAGGGCATGTCGCGCGGGATCACCTGCCGTGTCTGGTCAGGGTAGGCAAGCACGACGTACAGGACGAACCCGACGGCGAGCACCGCGACCCCGAGCGACACGAGACGCCGGCGGACGTTATGGATACGGCGGCGGAACCCGAACAGCGAGGACTGGGCCTCGACGATGAAGGCCTCCTGGCCCTCGAGGAACTCCATGAACTCGAGCGCGCGCTGGACCCGCGCCGCGCCCGCGAACACGCGGTCGACCGACCGGCGCGGGTCGAGCCACGCCATCCCCTGCTGGCGGGCGAGGCGCCGGACGAAGTGGCGGACGTTGTCCTGGAAGTCATAGTCGACGGCCAGCGCGTGCCGCAACGTCCCGAGGGTCACCAGCATCTTCAGGTACGCGACGATGCTCGGCGACAGGGTCAGCTCGTGGACCCGGATCGTCGCCAGGATGTCGACGGCGAGACGGGAATATGGATTGTTCGTCGCATCGCGGGCCGGGCCCGGCGCGCCCTCGGTGACCCTTGTCCGGCCGGCGACCGTGTCGTAGAGGAACGCCTGGTGGACCCGGCCGAGCTGCCATCGGGCGGCAGCCGCGTCGGTCGTGGGCCCGGGGGCCAGCCAGCGCATGAGCTCGCGCACCGCGCCTTCGACGTCACCCCGGAAGAGCAGCCAGCTGTAGCGGGTCAGGGAGTCCCGCACGCGGTTCGGGAGCTGGCCGACGATCCCGAAGTCGACGTAGCCGATGGCGCCGTCCGGCAGGACGAACAGGTTCGCGGGGTGGAGGTCGGCGTGGAAGTAGCCGAACACGAAGACCTGATTCAGCATGTTCCAGTCGAGCCGACGGACGATCCGGTCCAGGTCGTAGCCGGCCTCCGCGAACGCCTCGAGATACGCGCTGTCGTGGTCCCGCTTGGCGATCATGACCTCGATCAGGGGGATCCCATCGATGAGCTCCGTCGTCAGGACGCGCGGCGTCGTGTAGTCGCGATAGACCCGGGCGATCCGTTCGTGTCGGTCGCCCTGGGCGTGCTCCCAGAGGAGGACGGCCTGGCGCGCCTCGACCATGTAGTCGACCTCGTCCGCGGTCCATCTGGCGAACTCCTCGATGAGGTCGCGGCTCTTGCCGACGCCGAAGAGGTGGACCCGGTCGAGAAGCCAGGACGTGCCGTACATGAGATCGATGTCGGCCTGGAGCGTCTGGCGGATCCCCGGTCGCTGGACCTTGACGGCGACCCGATCGCCGTTGTGGAGCGTCGCCCGGTGCACCTGGCCGATCGATGCTGCCGCGAACGACTCGCGCTCGAACGAGGCGAAGACCGCGTCCGGCTCCGCGCCGAGCTCCTCGCGGACGATCCGCTGGACGTCCGCGTACGGGAACGGGGCGACCTGGTTGAGCAGACCGAACAGCTCATCGCAGTACGCCGGCGGCAGGAGGTCGTAGCGGAGGGCGAGCATCTGGCCGAGCTTCAGCCACGCACCGCCGAGCGTCTCGAGCGCCAGGCGCATGCGCACCGGTCCCGAGCGCCGGTCCGCCATCGGCAGCCGCAGACCCGGAGCGATGAAGTACCGGAAGAGGACGGTCAGGACGTGCCAGACCCGCCGCGGGTGCCGAGCGAGGGTCCTCACATGGGGGTCCGGGGTCGGTCGGGTCAGGACGCCTCGTCGTCCATCGGCACGCGTCGGCGGACGCGTGGCATGGCCGTGTCCTCCTCCCACTCGCGGCCGGTCTTGACGAGCTCGGCGAACGTGCGACGGGACCAGCGATACAGCATGGTCATCGCGCCCTCGGCCGCGAGCTGCGCCTCTCGACCGTAGTGGAGTCCCTGGCGCATCCCCTCCTCGAGGCGGTGCTCGCCCTCGTCGAAGGTCTCGGCAAGGCGGCGCTGTCGGACCTGCCTCGCGTATGCCGCGCGCTCCTCGTCGGACGGGCCGGAGAGCCACTCCTGGCGCCGCGCGCGTTCCCGTTCGGCCCACGCGTCGATCTCGGCCTGGGTCGGCTCGAGCGCGAGGGTCCCGTCGTCGACGGCGTCGTCTGCCTTCGAAACTCGATCGGTCATCGTTCCCACCCCAGCGTCGCTTGGACAGCCGAGTCTACGCCTCTGACCGTCGCGTGACGTAGGGCTGCGGGGTGCCCGGCCTCAGCGGCCGGACAGGTCGAGCCAGGTCGTCTTGAGCTGGGTATAGCCGTCCAGCGCGTGGAGCGACTTGTCGCGCCCGAAGCCGGACTGCTTGTAGCCGCCGAACGGCACCGTGATGTCGGACGTGTCGAAGGTGTTGACCCAGACGATGCCCGCACGCAGCGCGCGCGACAGCCGGTGCGCCTTGGTCACGTCGCTGGTCCACAACCCGGCCGCGAGCCCGTACGGCGTGTCGTTGGCGATGCGCAGCGCCTCGGCCTCGTCGTCGAACTCGGTCACGGTCAGGACCGGTCCGAAGATCTCCTCACGGGCGACCTGCCAGCCGTTGTCGACCCCGTCGAGGATCGTCGGTTCGACGTAGAACCCGCCGCTCTCCTCGCGCACCTGCTGGCCGCCGCTGACGATGCGCGCGCCTTCCTCGGCGCCGAGCCGGACGTAGCCCAGGACCTTGTCCAGCTGACGGCGGTCGACGATCGAGCCGAGCTGGGTCGCCGGGTCCAGCGGCTCGCCCGGTGCCAGCTCGCGGCCCATCGCCGCGATGCGCTCGACGAGCTCCTCGCGGACCGACCGATGGACGATGAGCCGCGACCCCGCGTTGCAGGTCTGGCCGCTGTTGTAGAAGATCCCCCAGCCGATCATCGATGCCGCGTGTTCCAGATCGCCGACGTCGGCCAGGACGAGCTGCGGGCTCTTGCCACCGAGCTCGAGCGAGATCGTCTTGACGTCGCTCTCGCCGACTGCCCGGAGGAGTGACTTGCCGACCTCGGTCGAGCCCGTGAAAGCGACCTTGTCGACGCCGGGATGGCGCGCCAGCGCATCGCCGATGACCCCGCCCGGGCCGGTCACCACGTTGAGCACCCCGTCCGGCAGACCGGCCTCGGCCGCCAGCTCCGCCAGCCGCAGGGCCGTCAGCGGCGACTGCGACGCGGGCTTGAGGACGACGCTGTTGCCGGTCGACAGGGCGGCGCCCAGCTTCCAGGCCGTGATGATCAGCGGGTAGTTCCAGGGCACGATCGCGGCGACGACGCCGACCGGCTCGCGGGTGATGAGCGTGAGCGTGTCCGGTCCGGTCGGGCCGACCTCGCCGTAGACCTTGTCGATCGTCTCGGCGTACCACTGGATGGTCTTGGCCGCCGACGGCACGTCGACCGACAGCGTGTCCCGGATGGGCTTGCCCACATCGAGCGACTCGAGCAGGGCCAGCTCCTCGAGGTTCGACCGGATGAGCTCCGCCAGTCGGAGCAGCACGGCCTTGCGTCGTCCGGGCGAGGCGTCCGCCCAACGGCGATCGTCGAAGGCGGCCCGGGCGGCGGCGACCGCTCGGTCGACATCCTCGACGCCACCCTCCGCGACCCGGGTCACGACCGACCCGTCGCGACCGGTCACGTCGTCGAAGGTCCGCCCGGAGGCAGCCGGCCGGAATGCGCCGTCGATGAACAGCTCGTTGCGTGGGGCGACCAGCGCGGCCCGCTCGAGCCAGTCGTCGAGGGTGGGCGTGGGCGGTCGGGTGGGGGCGGTCATGCGGCGAACCTCGCGAGGGCGGCGTCGTCCAGGGTGATGCCGAGGCCCGGGACGGATGGCACGCGCAGGATCCCGTCGCGACCCGGTCGGATCGGGTCGGCGAGGACCGCATCGCGCCGCTCCGGGGTCCAGCCGGGCGGGTCGTAGGGGAACTCGAGGAACGGCCCGCCGCCGATGCCGGCCGCCACGTGGAGGTTGGCGAGCAGGCCGATCCCATTGGTCCAGGTGTGCGGCGTGAACCACCCGCCACGGGCCATGGCCAGCTCGCCGAGCGTCCGCGTCCGGGTCATCCCGGCGGCGAGCACGACATCGCCCTGGTACACGTCGAACGCGCCGGCTTCGAGCGCGGCCAGACCGTCGCTGAACGTGCGGGTCATCTCGCCGCCGGCGATGCGCGTGCCCGGCGCCGACGCACGGAGCGCGGCCAACCCGCGCAGGTCGGTCCCGGCGAGCGGCTCCTCGACCCACAGCACGTCGTACTCGGCGAGTCGGGCGACGATGCTCCGCGCGGCCACGACGTCGAGCGACGGCGAGGTGTCGCCGGGCATCCGCCAGCCCTGGTTGAGGTCGACCATGATGGCCATCGTGTCACCGACCGCGGCACGCGTCGCGGCGACCGCCGCGATGCCCTCGTCGAGGCGCGACCCGCGCGGGTCGACCCGGATCTTCAGCGCCCCGAAGCCCTCCTCGCGCAGCCGCAGCGCGGACTCGGCGCGCTCCGCGGCAGGCAGCAGCGACCCGCACGAGGCGTAGACCGGCAGGCCATCGGTCGCGCCACCGAAGAGCGTCGCGACCGGCTGCCCGGCGACCTGGCCGGCGATGTCCCACAGCGCGACCTCGAGCGGCCAATACCGACCGGCATGGAAGTCGAGCGTCTCGAGGACGCGAACGTGGCGGGCGATGGCCAGCGGATCCTGCCCGACGAACAGGTCCTCGTACCCCTCGAACCCGGCCATGGTGTCGCCAGACCCGATGCCGACGAGGCCGTCGTCGGTCTCGACCCGCACGATGGTCATCGGATAGGCCGTGCGCGGGACCGGATCCCAGGCCGCCGGGAACGGCGGATCGAGCGGGATCCGCAGCCGCTGCAAACGGATGGCGGTGATGCGCATGGGTCCGCAGTATCCCCTACGCGACCCGATGCGGTAGCCTCGGACCACATGCCGACCGACCATGCCCCGGATCGCGCCGCGGAGCGCCCCACCGCCCTGGACCGACCCCCCGAGGAAGCCGCCGAGGACACCTCGTTCGCGCGCGGGCTGCGCGTCCTGCTGACCATCGCCGACCGGGGCGAGATCCGCGCCGACGAGCTGAGCGTGCTGCTCGAGACGCCGATCTCGACCATCTATCGCTACCTGCGCACGCTGGCGAACGTCGGCTTCGTCGATCGCCACGGGGCGGGCTACCGCCTCGGGCCACGGCTGATCATCGGCTACGGCGCGGTGGTCACGAGCGAGGCCCTCATCCGGGTCGCGAATCCGGTCCTGGAGATGCTCTCCGAGGAGACCGGCGAGACCGCCGCCATCGTCCGCCGGGTCGGGTCGTCGGCCGTGTGCCTCGACGAGGTCCCGTCACGACACGCCCTGCGCGTCGCCCTCGAGCCCGGCTCGGCCTGGCCGCTGCACGCCGGCGCCCTGTCGCGGGTCCTCCTCGCCTATGCCCCGCCGGAGATCCTCGAGGAGGTCGTCGACGGCGGGGTCCAGCCGGTCACCTCGGCCACGCCGGACGAGGCGCAACTCCGGCGCGACCTCGACGACATCCTGGCCACCGGTATCGGTCGAAGCGAGGGTGAGCTCGTCTCCGGCTCTGTGAGCATCGCGGTTCCCATCTTGCGGGAGGACGGCATCGTGGCCGCGATCGGGGTCATCGCCCCGGCCGGGCGAGCCAGCCTCGCGTGGCGAACGCGCGTCGCCCGGCTCCTCCAGGACGCGTCCCGGACGGTCGTCGGGGGCCTCGGACCGTAGGCGGACTTCCGTACTACGGGAGCGGTCGCTCTTACCATTTGACAATCACGCAGCAATCCGTAGTGTTCGCGTCGTGGACGCGCTCGAGTCGCTGGCGCCCGTCACGGATGGCTACGCGACCCTTCCTGTCAGCCACGCGTTCGATTGGACCGAGGTCGGCAAGGCCCTTGGTGCCGGGGAGTGGTACCTCGTCGCCTTCCGCTCCGTCCGGCGACCGGACGCCGATGAGGCCCGCCTCGTCGAGTTCGACGAGCGCGCGCACGCCGAGGCCGCCGCGGCACCGGGGTTTGTCCACTACTTCAAGGGGCCGTGCGCGATCGACGGCTCGTGCCTGTCGTTCTGCCTGTGGACGAGCCGGGCCGAGGCGCGTGCCGCGGCCGGTGGACCGAACCACGTGCAGGCCGTGACCCTGCTCCACGAGATGTACGAGCGCTACACGCTGGAGTTCCTGCGCGTGCGCGGAGCCGGCGACGGCTCGCCGCTCGTGTTCGAGCCGTACGACCCGCTGCCGCTCAGCGCGTAGCCGGCGCCGAGGGCTCGCCTTCCGGGGCGGCGGTGGTCGGCTCGCTAGCGCCGGCCGGTCGCCGTGTCGGAGCGCCGGCTCGTAGCCGCGTGTCGGGATCGTCGCGGGTGTCCAGCGACCCGATCCCCAACCCGACGCGCAGGCGCAGCGCCGCGATGACCCCACCGACCGAGGTCACGAGGAGCTGGATCGCGTGGACGAGCAGGGCGACCGCGAACGCCGAGTCGCGATCGACGCCGAAGCTCGCCATGATCGCCACGGCCGTCAGCTCGAACGTGCCGAGGTTGCCCGGCCCGGACGGCACGATCATCGCCAGCGCCACACCGGAGGTGACGCAGCGCGGCCTGGGCGACGCGTCAACTCGATGCCGAGCGCCTGACCGGCGGCCAGGAACGACACGATCGATGCCGACCAGGCGACGGCGCTCCAGGCCAGGGCACCGATCAGGGTCACGGGCTTGGCCGCGACCGCGAGGCCCTCGCGCAGCCGCCTCGCCAGCTCGACGACCTTCGGCCAGCGCTCGACGAACGCGGTGACCCGGTCCGCACCCGGCAGGCGGTGCAGGGCCATCGCCCAGCCCCAGGCCGACGATGAGCAGGGCGACGAACGCCGCCCCGAGCAGGACCGCGCTCGACATGATGCCGCGCACGCTCAGCACGACCACCGCCAGCGCGCCGAGGCCGACCACGATGACCGTGTCGACGACGCGCTCGACGACGACCGTGCCCAGCACGGTCGTGCGGCTGATGCCCTCCCCTTCGCCCGCGGCGTGGCTCCGGAAGAGCTCGCCGAGGCGGGCCGGCAGGACGTTGTTGGCGAGATAGCCGAGGTACGTGTACCCGAGCATCCGTGGGTAGCGCACCGACTTGATGGGGCGGAGCAGCCAGCGCCAGCGCGCCGCCCGGGCGCCGACGTCGACGAGCATCGTGACGATCATCAGCGCGATGAACGCCGGGTTCGCCGTCGACAGGATCTCGATGGCGGCCCCGATGTCGACCGACCGCAGCAGGACCCAGCCCGCGAGGACGCTGATGGCGATCCCGAGGCTCGCCCGCAGCAGGGTGCTCCGACCGAGGCGTCATCGTCCGCGGGCGGTCAGCTTCGGTGATCGCCGGATGCCGCAGCCGGTGGAGCAGGTAGCGGGCGACCACCCGGAGGGTCGACAGGCCGTAGACGACGCTGCGCCGGAAGCCGACCGACGAGGCCTCCTCGAAGTAGCGCGTCGGGACGGCGATCTCGCCGATGCGCCGGCGCATGCCGGCCGCGACGACCTGGGCGATGAGCTCCTGGTCGAACACGAAGTCGTCGCTGTTGGCCCGGTACGGGATGGTCTCGAGCAGGCGACGGCTGTAGGCCCGCAGGCCGGTGTGGTACTCGGACAGGTGGAGCTCGAAGGCGATGTTCTCGACGGTCGTCAGGAAGCGGTTGCTGACGTACTTCCACTGCGGCATCCCGCCGGCCAGCGGGTCACCCAGGAACCGGCTGCCGAGCATCAGGTCGCGCTCGCCCGCGGCGATCGGGGCGATGAGGTCGGGGATGCGCGTCGCGTCGTACTGGTAGTCCGGGTGGAGCATCACGACGATGTCGGCGCCGGCCTCGAGGGCGGCGTCGTAGCACGTCTTCTGGTTGCCGCCGTAGCCGCGGTTCTGGGAGTGGATGATGACGTCGAGGCCCAGCTGGCGGGCGATGTCGACCGTCTCGTCGCGCGACACGTCGTCGACGAGGATGATGCGGTGGACGAGCTCGTGCGGGATGTCGGCGTACGTCCGTTCGAGCGTCTGCGCCGCGTTGTAGGCGGGCATGACGATGACGAGTCGGGGCCGCTCCGGCGGGGTGGTCACGGCGCGAAGGGTACCCGACGCCACTGGTGGACGAGGCCGGACGAACGTCCCGGTCACGGGATCGTCACGGCCGGTATGCGACCATACGGGCCTCGCCCAGCCCAGCCTGAGGAACCGCGCGTCCATGTTCGAACGCCTCTTCGGCGGCCAGACCGCCGACCCCGCCATCGCCGACCGCATCCCGCCCGGCCAGTACCGGACCGAGAAGTTCCCGGTGCTGCACTACGGATCCGTCCCGCGCGTCGACCTGGCGACCTGGGACTTCAAGGTCTACGGCGAGGTCGACAGCCCGTTCACCCTGACCTGGGAGCAGTTCAAGGCGCTGCCGCGCAAGCAGGTCGACACCGACATCCACTGCGTCACCCGCTGGTCGAAGCTCGACACGACCTGGGAGGGCGTGCCCATCCAGACCATCCTCGAGATGGCCCAGGTCCGGCCGTCGGCCACGCACGTCGTCAGCCACGCCGAGCAGGGCTACACCGCGAACCTGCCGCTGTCCGTGCTCGATGACGACGACGTGCTGCTGGCCGACACGTTCGGCGGCGAGCCGCTCGAGGCCGAGCACGGCTATCCGCTCCGCCTGCTCGTCCCGAAGAAGTACTTCTGGAAGTCGTCGAAGTGGATCCGTGGCCTGGAGTTCCTGGACCACGACCAGCTCGGCTTCTGGGAGCGCTACGGCTACAACAACAGCGCCGATCCCGTGGAAGGAAGAGCGCTTCAGCGAGTAGGCGCGGCGCCCTCGGGCGCGCGATGATGTCGAAGTCGCGCGGTCGGCTCCGTCATGGGAGTGACGGGGCCGGATGGGCCCCACCAGCCCGAGGAGAACAGACATGGCCAGGTATCTGCTGATCGTCGACTTCCAGCCCGGCGTCTCGAAGCGTGGGATGGAAACGTGGACGCCGGGCGAGGTGCAGGCGCACCTCGACTACTACTCGGTGCTCAACCGTGAGCTCATCGCCAGCGGCGAGCTCGTCGGGGCAGGAGATCCTCACCGGCCCCGATCTCGCCAAGGTCGTCACGTCCGATGGCGTGACGGCCCCGGTCGTGACCGACGGGCCGTTCCAGGAATTCAAGGAGTGGATCGCCGGCTACCAGATCGTCGACGTCGACACCGAGGAGCGGGCCGTCGAGATCGCCGCGAAGTACTCGGCCGTGCCGGGCGAGGACGGCATCCCGATCGAGCAGCCGATCCAGGTCCGCCGGATCATGGACAGCGGCCCCGCGACGGCGGCCGCCATGGACGACTGGCTCGAGACGGCCGCGGGTCAGCCGATCTGAACGCCGAACCGCCCCGTCGAGGACCTGCTTCGCGACCTCGCGCCGCAGGTCCTCGGCGTCGTCGCCCGACGGGCTCGCGACTTCGATGCGGCCGAGGACGCGGTCCAGGAGGCGCTCATCGCCGCGGCCGATCACTGGCCGCGGGACGGCATCCCGGAACGGCCCGCCGCGTGGCTCGTCCGGACCGCCGAGCGCCGGCTCATCGACCAGCGTCGGAGCGAGGCCGCGCGAACGGATCGCGAGCTCGCGACGGCCATCGGGTCGTCGACGACCGCCGACGAACCGAGCGTCCCCGAGGCCGACGACTCGCTCGTCCTGCTGTTCCTGTGCTGCCATCCGTCGCTGACACCCGCGTCGGCGATCGCCCTCACCCTCCGCGCGGTCGGAGGGCTGACGACGGACCAGATCGCGAAGGCATTCCTCGTCCCGGAGTCGACGATGGGCCAGCGGATCGCCCGGGCGAAGCGGACCATCCGGGACTCGGGGCTGCCCTTCCGCATGCCCGACCGGGATGAGCGGCCGGCCCGGCTGCGCAGCGTCCTCCACGTGCTCTACCTGATCTTCAACGAGGGCTACGCGGCGAGCAGCGGGGAGCGGCTCCAGCGCGTCGACCTGGAGGACGAGGCGATCCGACTGACCCGGATGCTCGATGCGCAGCTGCCGGGCGACCCCGAGATCCAGGGCCTGCTCGCGTTGATGCTGCTGCTCGACGCGCGGCGGCCGGCGCGCACGGACGAGCGCGGCGAGCTGGTCCCGCTCGCCGAGCAGGATCGGTCGCGGTGGGACCGGACGCGGGTCGCCGAGGGCACCGCGCTGCTCGACCGGGCGATCGGCGGAGGTCGCGTCGGCGAGTACCAGCTCCAGGCGGCCATCGCGGCCCTCCACGACGGTGCCCCCACGGCCGCCGACACCGACTGGGCGCAGATCGAGGCCCTGTACGGGATCCTCGAGCGCATGACCGGGAATCCGATCGTGACGGTCAACCGGGCCGTGGCGGCGGCGATGGTCCACGGCCCGGCAGCGGGACTGGCGATCCTCGACGGGCTGGGCGATGCCCTGCCTGCGCATCACCGGGTCGACGCGGTGCGCGCACACCTCCTCGAGCAGGCCGGTGACGTCGAGGGCGCGATCGCGTCGTACAACGCCGCGGCCCGGACGACGACGAGCCTGCCCGAGCAGCGCTACCTCACGATGCGCGTCGCGCGTCTCCGATCGTCCTCTGGATCGCACCACATGTTTCTCTATAGCATGTGCGAGTACACGACCAGCCGCGACGCAGCATACGCCGTCCGACGGACGCAGCCAAGGAGCCACATCCCATGCGCGCATTCATCGTTCCCGAGTTCGGCGACGCCGGCCACGTCGGCGATCGCCCCACCCCGACGGCCGGGTCCGGACAGCTCCTGGTCCGTGTCCATGCGGCCGGCGTCAATGCGATGGACCCGGTCTTTCGCGGCGGGTACTTCAAGGACTACATGGAGCACCGCCTCCCGTTGACGCCGGGGATCGACTACGCGGGGACGATCGAGGCCATCGGACCGGATGTCGATGGCTTCGCGGTCGGCGATGAGGTCTTCGGCGAAGTCGGCAAGCCATACGCCGGTGAGGGCAGCTTCGCCGAGTACGTGACGGTCGCCGCTGCGCTCGCCGCCTCGCGACCCGACGGCGTCTCGGCCGAGCAGGCCGCGGCGCTCCCTCGCGCGGGCGGCACGGCGCTCGCCGCGGTCGACGCGCTCGATGCCCAACCCGGGGAAACGGTCGCGATCATCGGCGCCGGCGGCGGCGTCGGCAGCTTCGTGACCCAGATCGCGGCGGCCCGCGGTCTGCGCGTCATCGCGGTCACCCACAGCGGTGCGGCGGACTATGTGCGGAGTCTCGGCGCGGCTGAGGTCGTCGACCGTTCGACCGACGGTCTTGCAGACGACCTGCGCGCCCTGGCCCCCGATGGCCTCGATGGCCTGATCGACCTGTTCCATGATGCGGCCGCCCTGGCGCCGCTCGCCGCGCTCGTTCGGCCCGGCGGCCGGGTCGTCAGCCCGATCGCGATGGGCATCGACCAGGCGCTCGACGGCG
Organism: uncultured Chloroflexia bacterium; assembly: GCA_963776925.1. Classification (GTDB taxonomy): domain Bacteria; phylum Chloroflexota; class Limnocylindria; order Limnocylindrales; family CSP1-4; genus SPCO01. Next base: position 188,275 of record CAVZON010000003.1, read on the forward strand.
GGCCGGTCAGTGGTCACATGGTCGGCGCCGCCCCCGATCGTGTCGGCGAGCTGGCCGAGCTGGCGGCCGCCGGCGCGCTCACCGTCCCGGTCGAGGTCGTGCCGCTCGACGGGACCGCCGATGCGCTCGATCGGGTCGCGTCGAAGCAGGTCCGCGGCAAGCTGGTCGTGCAGGTCGACTGAGATGGACATCGCCCTCTGGATCGCCCAGATCCTGCTCGCGCTCGTGTTCCTCGGGGCCGGGTTCACCCATGCGACACGGCGGGACCAGGCGACCGGGCAGATGGCCTGGATGCTCGCCGTGCCCAAACCGATGCTGACGACGATCGGCGTCCTCGAGATCCTGGGTGCCGTCGGACTGATCGTCCCGTGGGCGACCGGCATCGCGCCGTGGCTCACGCCGCTCGCGGCGGCATCGTTCGTCGTCCTGATGATCTGCGCGGCGATCTTCCACCTGCGACGGTCGAGCGAGGTGTCCAACACCATCTTCAACGCCGTGCTCGGACTGGTCGCGGCCTTCGTTGCGCTCGGGCGGAGCGACGTCCTGCCGTTCGGCTGAGGTCCGGAGCGCGTAGCATCCGGCGGATGGCGGCCACGACGACACAGAGCGGCGGCGCCGGATCCTGTTCGCGTTCGTCGGTGGTCGGGGCCACCTGGAGCCGCTGCTCCCGATCGCCCATGCCGCTCGGGCAGCCGGACACGAGGTGGCGATGGCCGCCGATGCGTGGATGGTCGACGCCGTGACGGCAGCAGGGCTGCCGACCCTGCCCGTGCCACCACGGTCGGCATCGGGTGCGGACGACGATCCACCGGCCACGCCGACGGCGCTCCTCGTCGTGGACCGCGCCCGCGAGGAAGCGGACCTGCGCGAGAAGTTCGTCCGCGGGGCGGGGCCGCGTCGAGCCGCGCGCATGCTCGAGCAGGCTGCCGCCTGGCGACCGGACGTGATCGTGACCGATGAGGCTGACGTCGGGACGGTGATCGCCGCGGAACGGCTGGGGATCCCGTGCGCGACGGTCATCGTGCTCGCCGCCGGCGGGTTCATGCGTCCGGACGTCGTCGGCGAGGCGCTCGACGAGGTCCGCGCCGGGCAGGGCCTCGCCGCGGACCCCGGGCTTCGCCGGATGCGCGGCGACCTCGTCATCGATCCGACCCCGCCGGGCTACCGCGATCCGGCGGATCCAGTGCCGGGACCGATCGTGCGGGTGCGCCTCGCGGCGGCGGCCCCCGACGACGGCCCGCCACCATGGCCGGTGACCCGGCCCGGCCGACCGGCCGCCTACGTGACGCTCGGCACGGTCTTCAACCTCGAGTCCGGCGACCTGTTCGAGCGCGTCCTCGCCGCGGTCGCGGACCACGACGGCGACGTCCTCGTGACGGTCGGCCGTGACCTCGATCCGGCCCTGCCTGGGGCCGCAGCCCGCCCATGTCCATGTCGAGCGGTTCGTGCCACAGGCCGCCGTCCTGCCCCACGTCGCGGCGGTCGTGTCGCATGCCGGCTCGGGCAGCGTCCTCGGCGCGCTCACCCATGGCCTGCCGATGGTGCTCCTGCCGATGGGCGCGGACCAGCCGTGGAACGGGGACCGTTGTGCCGCACTTGGTGTGGCGCGGGTCCTGGACCCCGTCGCGGCCACCACCACGGACATCGCGAACGCGCTCCGGGAGGTCGTCACGGACCCGGCGTACGCGGCGGCCGCGGTCGCGCAGCGCGATGCCCTGGCGGCACTCCCCGGGCCTGAGGCCGCGGTCGCGGCGATCGCCGCGCTGGCGGGCGCTCAGTCGGGCTGATCGACCGGCGTCAGCACGAACAGCGGGATCAGCCGGTCCGTCTTCTTCTGGTAGGAGCGATACATCGGGAACGCGGCGGTGACCAGGTCCCACAGGCGGTCCCGCGTCGCCCCGGTGCCGTCGACCTCCCGGGCGCGGTACGACGTCGTCGTCTTGCCGTGCTTGATCGTGCAGGCCGGGTCGCCGCGCAGATTGAACGCCCATGCCGGGTCGGCCGGCTTGCCACCCTGCGACGCGACGAGGACGAGGTCGGCGTCGCCGTCGGGCCACGCGTAGAGCGTCACCTCGCGCGGCTCGCCGGACTTGCGCCCGGTGGTCGTCAGCTTGACCTGCATGGCTCAGGCGACCTCCGTCAGCGCGGCCGAGAACTGGCTGTTGTACAGGTCGGCGTAGAAGCCGCCGGCGGCCAGCAGCGCGTCGTGATTGCCCTGCTCGACGATCGCGCCGTGGTCCATCACGAGGATCGTGTCGGCGTCGCGGATCGTCGACAGCCGGTGGGCGATGACGAACGTCGTCCGGCCCTCGCATCAGCAGGCCCATCGCCCGCTGGATGAGGACCTCGGTGCGCGTGTCGACCGAGGACGTGGCCTCGTCGAGGATGAGGATCGGCGGATCGGCCAGGAACGCGCGGGCGATCGTCAGCAGCTGCTTCTCGCCGGCCGACACGTTGGTCGCGTCGTCGTCGATGACCGTGTCGTAGCCGTCGGGCAGCGTGCGCACGAAGTGGTCGACGTGGGCCGCCTCGGCCGCGGCGACGATCTCTGCCTCGGTCGCGTCGAGCCGGCCGTAGGCGATGTTCTCGCGGATCGTGCCGTGGAACAGCCACGTGTCCTGGAGGACCATCCCGAACGACGCGCCGCAGGTCGTCGCGGGTCATCGCCCGGGTGTCGATGCCGTCGATCGTGATCCGCCCGCCGTCGAGCTCGTAGAAGCGCATCAGCAGGTTGACCAGCGTCGTCTTGCCGGCGCCGGTCGGCCCGACGATGGCGACCGTCCGGCCGGCCTCGACGTCCAGGGACAGGCCGTCGATGAGCGGGCGCTCCGGGCTCGTAGCGGAACGAGACGTCCTCGAAGGCGACGGCGCCCGCGTGCGCCGTGGCAGGGCGATCGGCTGCGGCCGGGTCGGCGATCTCCTCGGGCTCGTCGAGCAGCTCGAACACGCGCTCCGCCGACGCGACCGCCGACTGGAGGACATTGACGATGCTCGCGGTCTGGATGATCGGGAACGTGAACTGGCGCGAGTACTGGATGAAGGCGATGACGTCGCCGAGGCGACATCTGGCCGGTGGCGACCCGAAGGCCGCCGATCACCGCGATCGCGACGTAGTTGAGGTTGGAGATGAACGTTCATCGCGGGCTGGATGATCCCGGAGATGAACTGGGCCCGGTAGCTGGCCTCGTAGAGCCGCTCGTTCTCCGCCTCGAACGTCGCCGATCGCCTCGCGCTGGCGGCCGAACGCCTTGACGATCGCGTGGCCCGTGTGCATCTCCTCGACGTGGCCGTTGAGCGCGCCGGTCGACGCCCACTGGGCGACGAACTGGCTTCTGCGAGCGGCGGACGATGAGGAGCGTCACGGCGAGCGAGACGGGCACCGCGAGCAGCGAGATGACCGCGAGCAGCGGGCTGATCGTGCAGCATCATCACGAGCACGCCGACGATGGTCAGCAGCGACGTGATGAGCTGGGTCAGGGTCTGCTGGAGCGACTGGCCGATGTTGTCGATGTCGTTGGTGACGCGGCTCAGGAGGTCGCCCCGGGGGTGGCTGTCGAAGTAGCGCAGCGGCAGCCGGCCGAGCTTCTGGTCGACGTCCGTCGCGCAGCCGGTAGACGGTCCGCTGGGTGACGCCGGCCATGATCGTAGCCCTGGAGCCAGGCGAACAGCGAGCTCAGGACGTAGACGCCGACGAGCACGAGCAGGGTCTGGCCGAGGGCGGCGAAGTCGATGCCCTGGCCGGGCGTCAGCGTCATCGACGAGAGCATGTCGGCGAGCTGGTCCTGGCCCGACGCGCGGAGGCCCGCGATGACCTGTTCCTGCGTGGCGCCGGCCGGCATCTGGGCGCTGATCGCGCCCTCGAAGATCAGGTTGGTGGCGTCGCCGAGGATGCTTGCGGCCCGAGGACCGCGAACGTGACGCTGATCGACGGCGAGCAAGATGACGAGGAGGACGAGCACGGCCTCGGGCCGCAGGCCGCCGAGCAGCCGGCGAAGCGAGCCGTTGAAGTCCGCGCCTTGGCCGGCGGCAGGCCCATGCCCATGCCCATCATCCCGCCGGGCCGCCCGCCCCCGGGTCGGCCCGGACCGCCTGGCGAGGTGCCGCGGGGCGCGCCGGTAGCGGCCGGAGCCCCGGTGGGCCGAGTCGGGCCGCTCATGCCGCTGCCTCCGCCTCGGACAGCTGCGAGAACACGATCTCGCGGTAGGTCTCGTTGGTCTCGAGCAGCTCGCGATGGGTCCCGATGCCGACGACCCGGCCCCCGTCCAGCACGACGATCCGGTCGGCGCGCATGATCGTGCCGACGCGCTGGGCGACGATGATGACGGTGGCATGCTGCAGCTCGTCGGCGAGCGCGGCGCGGAGGCGGGCGTCGGTCGCGACGTCGAGCGCGGAGAAGGAGTCATCGAACACGAAGATCGTCGGCCCGCCGGACGAGGGCGCGGGCGATGGCCAGCCGCTGGCGCTGGCCGCCGGAGACGTTGGTCCCGCCCTGGGTGATCGCCGCCTCGAGGCCGTCCTGCATGGCCGCCACGAAGTCACGTCCCTGGGCGACTCGAGGGCGTGCCACAGGTCCTCGTCGGACGCGTCCGCGTCGCCGAAGCGGAGGTTGGTGGCGATGGTCCCGCTGAACAGGAACGCCTTCTGCGGGCACGAGGGCGATCCGGCCCCACAGCGCCTCGCGCGACTGCTCGCGGACGTCGACGCCATCGACCAGGATGGCTCCCTCCGACGCGTCGTAGAAGCCGCGGGATCAGGTTGATGAGGGTCGTCTTGCCGGCTCCGGTGCTGCCCACGAACGCGGTGATCTCGCCGGGCAGGGCACGGAACGAGACGCCGTGCAGCACCGACTCCTCGGCGCCCGGGTAGCGGAAGTCGACGTCCCGGAACTCGACGACGCCGCGCTGGCCGTCGTCCGCCGGCACGACGGGCGTGGCCGGGTCCTGGATCGACGGCTCGGTGTCGAGGACCTCGTTGATCCGCCCCGCGGAGACGGCTCCGCGCGGGATGAGGATGAACATGAACACGGCCGTCAGGACCGCGAACAGGATCTGCATCAGGTACTGCAGGAAGGCGGTCAGGTCGCCGATCGGGAGCTCGCCGGACTCGACGCGCATCGCGCCGAACCACATGACCGCGACGCTCGACAGGTTGAGGATCGAGGTCATCACCGGGATGACCAGGGCGAACAGCCGGCTGACCCGCAGGGTGGTGTCGAACAGGTCGCGGTTGGCGGTGTCGAAGCGGGCTTCCTCGTGCCGGATCCGGACGAATGCCCGGATGACCCGGACGCCCGACAGGGTCTCGCGCATGACCTGGTTGATCCGGTCGAGCTTCGTCTGATTGGCCTGGAAGAGCGGGATCGCGCGCCACATGACGAGCCCGATGACGACGGCCATCAGCGGCATGATCACGACGAGCAGGCCGGACAGCGCGACGTCGGTGCGGAGCGCCATGATCACCCCGCCGACGATCAGGAGCGGCGCCGAGACCATGACCGTCAGGCCCATGAACACGACCGTCTGGACCTGCTGGACGTCGTTCGTGTTGCGGGTGATGAGCGACGCCGGACCGAAGCGGTTGACCTCGACCTGGGAGAACGTCTCGACGGTCGCGAAGACGGCCCGCCGGACGTCGCGCCCGAAGCCCATCGCGATGCGCGCGCCGAGGTACACGGAGGCGACCGCCGTCACGCCGAGGGCCGCGGTCACGGCCAGCATGACCGCCGCCGGTCTGGAGGATGAAGGCCGTGTCGCCCTTGACCACGCCGTCGTCGATGATCCTGGCGTTGAGCTCCGGCAGGTAGAGGTTGCCGAGAGCGCCGATGAGCAGCAGCCCGATGACGACGACGAGCTGGATCGCATACGGCCCGAGGTGGGCCCGGAAGAGCTTGATCACCGCGTCGCTCCCGCGGACCGCTGGCGATGCATCGCCTGCATCCCCGTCAGCAGGCTCCCGAGCTCGAGATCGCTCATCCCGGCGAACAGACCGGCAAGGTGCTCGCGGCGTGCTTCGCCGAGGTCGCGGAACACATCCGTGCCGGCGACGGTCGCGTGGACCAGCACGACGCGACGGTCGCCGGATTCGCGTCGGCGCTCGACGAGGCCACGATCCTCCATCCGGTCGACGATCCCCGTCGCGCTCGCGACCGACACGTCGAGGGCGTCCGCCAGCCGCGACATCGCCAGCGGGCCATCGACCTCGAGGATCGTCAGGACCTGGAGGTGGATGAGGCTCAGGGAGCCGCGCAGCCAGTGCTTGATGGCGCGGGACATCTCCTCGGGCCGCCACGCGCTCATCTCGTCGAGCAGCTCCGCGACGGTCCGGTCGCGGTCAAGCGGCCCCGGGTCCGAGTCATTCAATGTCACGTTGACAATCTATGCGGTCTGTATGACCGCTGTCAAACGACTGGCGGCTGCCGCGCGGCCAGCGCCGGCGGACTCAGCTGCGGGCGACGCCGCCGAGCGATCGCGGGTCGGGCGAGAAGACGCGCAGTCGGCGGCCGAGCAGCGTGACCTCGCGCTCCAGGAGCTCGACCAGGCTCTCCAGCCGTTCGACGGTCGTCGCCGCCTCGAGCAGCTGCTGGCGGCGAGGCAGCTCGACCTGGACGATGCCCGAGAGGAGGTACGACAGCACGGTCGGGTCGTCGGGGATGGTCAGGTCGGCGCGCGTCGGCGGCTCGTCGTCGCTGGACGTGACGACCGTCTCCGGGTCGCCGGTGGGCGGCCCCGGGTCATCGGGGGCGTCGATCTCGACGCGGATGTCGAGGACCTCCGTCGTCTCGCCGTCACGGGCGCGCATCAGGTCGAGATAGCGCACGAAGCGACGGATGGCCGCAGCCGCCAGCCGCTCGGCGCGGGGCTCGTCGCCGACTTCGTCGACCAGCGGCGAGACCGTCGCGACGAGATATGGCTCGCGCTGTGCATCGACGTCCTCGATGACGAAGCGGCCGGTCGCGGCGGCCAGCAGGTCGAACCGGCCGTCGGGGTAGCGACCTGCCTCACGGATCTCGGCGAAGGCGCCCACCCCGGCCAGTGTCGCGACCTGGTGCGTGCCGACCTCGCGCCCGTCGCGGATGAGCACGACGCCGAACGGCTCGCCGGTCTCGAGGCAATGCTGGGTCATCGCCCGGTAGCGCTCCTCGAACACGTGGAGCGGCAGGACGATGCCCGGGCAGAGGACCGTGTGGAGCGGGAAGAGCGGGATCTCCATGGTGGATGCCCCGAGTCTAGCCGGGTCGACGGGATCAGCCCGCCTCGGGTCCGGCCGGCCACCGACACCGAGTCGTGCGGCGCTTCCGGCTTGCCCGGAGGGTCGCTCAGGTCGTGGCGAGTCGCGCATCAGCCCGCGGTACGGGGTGGCGCGCACCAAAGGTCGGTGCCGCCAGGAACGACGAAGCCGCCGGTCGCCCGGCGGCTTCAGGAGGAGGAGCGGGAGCTCAGGTCAGTGCGAGCAGCCCTTCGGCGCGCCGCCGTCGTCCGCCGTGCGGAAGCTCGAGCCACAGCCACAGGCCGCCACGGCATTCGGGTTGTTGACCGTGAAGCCGGCGCCCATCAGCGTGTCGACGTAGTCGATCTGCGAGCCCTGCAGCAGCGAGATGCTCTGGCCGTCGACGTAGACCTTGATGCCGCTGACGTCGAGGACGTTGTCCTCGGCCGTCGGGGCGTCCTCGAGCATCATCCCGTAGCGGAAGCCGGAGCACCCGCCGGAGTAGACGTAGACCCGCAGCCCGATGTCCGGGTTGGTCTCGTCCTTGGTCAGCTCGCGGAGCTTGCCGGCGGCCGCGTCGGTGAGGGACACGACCGTGGTCGACTCCGGGACCATCGGCTCGGTGACCAGGGGCTGCTGCTCGATCATGGGCTCGGTCGTCCTCCTTCGGACGGGCATCGGGGCGCTGGAGGCCGCACGAACGGCGGCGTCTCGCACATCGTACGCACGACAACGGGTTTCGACAACCACCCTGCCAGAAATCTCCCGGATCGTGGCGCCGCTAGACTCGGTCGATGGCGCGAACCGTCCTCGCGGCGATGCTGGCGATCGTCCTCGTCCCGGCCGTCGTCCTCACCAACGTGGCGGCCTGGTCGCTGCGGACCATCCTCGACGACGACGCCTTCGCCGCCACCATCGGCCGCTCGCTGGACACCCCCGCGGTCGAAGGACTCATCGCCGACCGGGTCGCCACCGTCGTCGTCGACGCGATCGACCTCGGCGACCCGCTGGAGCGCCGCTTCGGGGCGCTGGCCCTGGGCCTCGTCCCGACGATCGGGGCCGCCGGCCTCGAGGCGGCCATCGAGGACCGGGTCCTCGTCGCGCTCCAGGATCCGCGGGTCGAGTCCGCCCGCGACCAGGTCGTCCGCGCGGCACACGACTTCCTGATCGGCGCCGCACGCGGCTCGAATACGGTCGTGCGGGTGGACGGCGACGAGGTCGTCGTCGACCTCTATCCGATCGTCGTCCAGGCCGCCGGGGCCATCGACCCGCGACTCCTCGGTGTCGTCGAACAGCGCGTCGATCCCGCCGAGGCCCAGCTCGTGGTCGCACGGTCGGAGGGGGTCCAGACCGTGCAGACAGGTGTCGCGGTCCTCGACGCGATGCGCATCGCCATCCCGGCCCTGACCCTGCTCGTCGCCGTCCTCATCGTCGTCATCGCCCACCGGCACACCCGGGCGCTCGGCATCGTCGGCGTGGCGGCGATGATCGCCGGGGTGGTCAGCCTCGGCCTGGTGTGGGCGTTCGGTGCTGCGGCTCCCACGGCCATCGACAACGGCACGCTGCAGGCGATCGCCACCGAGGTGTACGGAGAGCTGACCAGCGCCCTGGTCCTCCAGTCGGTGCTGCTCCTCGGGCTTGGCGCGGTCATCGCGTCGGGGCCTGGGCCGCGCTGCGGTCACGCCGCGGTCGCGTGCCCGCGCCAGCGCGCACGACGCGTGCCGAGGTCGACCGGAACGAGACCCCGGACCGGCCGGTGCGCTGACCTGGGCTCGGGCGATCAGGCCTCGGGGTCGATCCGCTCGATGATCGTGGCGATGCCCTGGCCGACGCCGATGCACATCGTGGCGAGGCCGTAGCGCCCGCCGGTCCGGCGGAGCTCGTGGGCGAGCATCGTGACGAGCCGCCCGCCGCTCATCCCGAGCGGGTGACCGAGTGCGATCGCGCCGCCGTTCACGTTCACGCGCTCCGGGTCCAGGCCGAGCTCGTCGATGCACACGAGCGACTGCGATGCGAACGCCTCGTTCAGCTCGATGAGATCGAGGTCGTCGACGGCGATCCCGGCCCGTTCGAGCGCCTTCCGCGTCGCGGGCACGGGGCCGACGCCCATCACCGCCGGGTCGACGCCGGCCACCGCGGTCGAGACCACGCGGGCCATCGGCCGCAGGCCCAGGGCGCGGGCGCGGTCCGCCTCGACGAGGAGCACGGCCGACGCCCCGTCGTTGATGCCGGAGCTGTTGCCGGCGGTGACGCTGCCCCCCTCGCGGACGAAGGCCGGCTTGAGCCGGGCCAGCGCCTCGGCGGTCGTGTCGGCGCGGGGGTGCTCGTCGCGGTCGACGACGACGGTCTCACCCTTGCGTCCGGCGACCTCGACCGGCACGAGCTGGTCGTCGAAGCGGCCGGCCTCGATGGCCGCGACGGCCCGCTGCTGGCTCTCCAGCGCGAACGCGTCCTGCCGTTCCCGGCTGACCCCCCAGCGCTCGGCCACGTTCTCGGCGGTCTCGCCCATCGAGTAGGGGTAGTGCTGCTCGGCGAGGCGCGGATTGACGAAGCGCCAGCCGAGGGTGGTGTCCTGGAGCTCCCGCGGACCGCGGTCCCACGGGCCGGCTGCCTTGGCCATGACGTACGGGGCACGGGTCATCGACTCCACGCCACCGCCGATGAACACGTCGCCGTCGCCGACGGCGATGGCGTGCGCCGCGCTGTTGACCGCCTGGAGCCCGGAGCCGCACAGACGATTGACCGTCAGGCCGCCGACCTCGACCGGGAAGCCGGCCAGCAGCACGGCCATCCGGGCGACGTCCCGGTTGTCCTCGCCGGCCTGGTTGGCGCAGCCCAGGATGACGTCCTCGACGAGTGCCGGATCCAGCCCGGCGCGGTCCACGACCGAGCGGAGCACGAGGGCCGCGAGGTCGTCCGGTCGGACACCCGCCAGCGCGCCACCGTAGCGGCCGATCGGTGTCCGCACGGCCTCGACGATCCACGCCTCGCGGAGCGGTCGGTGCTGATCCCGGCTCATGCGGCCGATCGTACCGTGCCGTCCCGGCCGGCGCGCGAGTCGTCCCGAGACGCCGCCGTGACGGCCCCGGCGCATGCTCCGCCGGCCGAGCGCGACAGGCGACGCGTCGGCGCCCGTGTCGATGCCGGCCGGGATGCGATCGCCCTGGGAGGAAACCGATCGTGCGACGGCCCATCCGCGTCCTCGTCCTCGCGTCCCTGGCGACCCTGCTCCTTGCGGCGCCCGACTGCCGCTGCCCAGCCGGAGATGGAGCGTGTACCAGTCGATGACGTGTTCGTCGACGAGTTCCTGACCGAGGTCTGCGGGTTCGAGGTGAACGGCCACGTCTTCGGCCACATCACGTTCCGCGCGTTCCCGAACGACGACGACGTCGTGGTTCGGGAGCTCAACAACTACGCGCTCACCGCGGTCTACTCGAGCGCGCAGGCGACGATCCGGGTCAAGGACGTCGGCGTCGATCGCGTCTCGTTCCAGGCCGATGGCAGCATCGTCAACGTCATCGTCGGCAGCGTGCAGTCGATCTCGATCCCTGGCCACGGGCGGGTGTACAGCGACGTCGGGCAGACGACGGTCCACATCACGTTCGACGAGAACGGGGATGCCTCCGTCGAGATCCTGTCGTCCCAGCGGGCAGCACGACGACGACCAGGTCGATGTGCTGTGCGAGTTCCTCGCCGGCTGAACCGGACACGCGATGCCCGGCCGCACACGCTGCGCGGCCGGACATCTGCGACCTTGCGCTACGGGAGGGCGGCGATCGCCTGGTCGACGAGCTCGGCGTTCGGCGACTGCACGTAGAACAGCGTGTCGCCGCTCGCGTAGACGGCCAGGGTGTACGACGTCGTCGTCGCCTTGACCACGGACTTGCCGCCAACGTCGGCGGCCTCGACGGTCGTGCCGGGCGAGGCCGTCGCTGCGGTCTGGAACGCCGTCAGCAGCGCCTCGGCGTCGGCGCCGGGCACCTGGACCGCGTCGATGAACAGCGTGGCGCCACCCGCGGCGGACCCGGTCGCGGTGACGACATTGACGTCGGTCGGGGTCTTGTTGACGGCCGTGAGGATCGGCGCGAGCTGGCGGCTGATGTTGGCCCGGACATAGGCCTCGCCGTCGGTGGCGGTGACGCTCAGGGTGACGTCGCCGACCGTGGCCGGGATCATGCTGGCGAGATCACCCGTGCCGCCGGTGTCGGCGCTGGCGGGGGCCGAGGCATCGGCGCTGGCCGCGGCGGAAGCGTCGGCCGACGGCGCCGCAGACATCGCGGCCGAGGCCGAGGCCGAGGCCGATGCGGCTGGGGATGCGGCGGCGGACGCCGCCGGTGAGCCGGACGCTCCGGTGGTGCTGCAGGCGGCCAGGGCGAGCGCGGCCGTGACCAACAGCGTGGGCGCGAAGAGACGCGTCTTGGTCATGGGTGGGAACCTCCGATGCACTGGGACACGCGGCGTGCGCGGGGCGCTCCGCCACGACGGACGGAGCGTCGCCCAGGTTCCCTCGAAGGCGACCTAATCCGGGCGGTCGGTCCCTAGCAATCGCGTGTCAGTCGGGTCGACCTGGGTGCGCGGCTCGTTCGAACGGGCCGACGGGATGGCCCGCCCCGAGGCGCATCGCCAGGTCGATGTCCGCGGGTCCGGCGACCCCGGCATCGCGCGCGAGGCGTGCTTCTGCGTCGATGGCCGCGATGATCGCTGTGGCGATGTCGTCGGATCGCCCACCGGTGTCCGCGGACCCGCGGAAGTCCGCGGCCGGACCGACCGACCGGCCGTCCTCGTACCGATAGAACCCCTCGCCGGTCTTGCGTCCGAGATGACCCGCTTCGACCAGCCGGACCTGGATCGGCGACGGACGCAGCCGCTCCGGGCGATCGAGCCCCTCCCACACGGCGGTCGCGGCGGCGAGGTTCACGTCGATGCCGATGAGGTCCATCAGCTCGAACGGACCCATCGGGAAGCCGGCGGTCCGCAGCGCCGCGTCGATGGTCGTGACATCGGCATCACCGGCTTCGAGGTGCCGGAGCGCCGCGATGGTGAACGGCCGGTTGACCCGGTTGACGATGAACCCGGGCGTGTCCTGGCAGGCGACCGGGACCTTGCCCCACCCGGTCACGAACGTCATCGCCCGCCCGATCGCATCCTCGTCGACCGCGGGGTGCCGGACGACCTCGACCAACGGCATCCGCGGGACCGGGTTGAAGAAGTGGAGCCCGAGCACGCGCCCCGGGCGCGCGGCTGCCGCAGCGATGTCGCCGACCGACAGCGCGCTCGTGTTGGTGGCCAGGATGACGTCGGCGGCGGCCTCGCCATCGAGCGTCCGGATGATCGATCGCTTGAGCGCGAGGTCCTCGAGGGCGGCCTCGACCACGATCTCCGCCTCCGCCGCGACGGCGTCCAGGGTGGTGGCCAGGCGAAGGCGGCCGAGCGCCTCGTCAGGGTCGAGGCCCGGTGTCGACGTCCGTTCCAGGCCGGCCCGGACGCGCTGGCGAGCACGGTCGATCGCGGCCGCGTCCACGTCGTGGATGACGACCTCGTCGCCGGCCGCGAGGACGACCTGGGCGATGCCGGCACCCATCGTCCCGGCACCGACGATGCCGACGACCGTCACACCGGCTTCATCGCCTCGAACGGCTGGCGGCAGGCGCGGCAGTAGAACAGCGAGCGGCACTGGGTCGGCCCGAAGGCACTGTCCATCACCACCCGGTCCGACCCGCACAGCGGGCAGTGCACGGCGCTCGGATCATCGGGTGGCGCGATGCCGGCACGTGCCAGCGCCGTGCGGCCGGCCGGCGTGATCCGGTCCGTCGTCCACGGTACGGCGAACGTGGGCTCGACGATGACCTCCCGACCGAAGCCCGACAGGCCGTCGCGGATCGCTGCGCCGATGATGTCCAGCGCCGGGCAGCCGATGAAGGTCGGCAGGATCTCGACGCGGATCGTCGCGGCATCGAGCGTCACCGTGTGGACCATCCCGAGGTCGACGATGCCGACCATCGGCAGCTCCGGGTCGGGGATGGTCGCGAGGGCGGCCTCGACCGCGGATGTCGTGACCGGGTCGGCGAGCGCTGTCACCATGTCGCCCCCGGGTCCGCGTGGCGAACGGCGGTGAACTCGCCGTGGAGCCAGGCGAAGGCCGGCCCATGGCCCGGACCGCGACCGTCGGGCGGGGCGGGAGCCACCGGCAGCGGCGGCAGCCCGTGCTGGGCGAGGACCGGCTCGACCGTCGCGCGCCAGGCGGTCTCCTGCTCGCGCATCGGGCCGGCCATGATGCCCGCGTCGAGGATGGGCGCCCTCATCGGCGAGCGGCGTGAACACGGTGACCGCGTCCGGTGCGAGCGCCGTCAACCCGGCGACGAGCCGGTCGCGCGGCTCGCCCGGCGTCGTGGCCAGGCGCTCGAACCAGGTCGCGACGTGCATCCGGTGATAGCGCTCCTCGCGCTGGACCTTGGCGACGAGGTCGCGCAGCGGCGCCCACGCGCCACCCGCCAGGGCATCCAGACGGACGGCGTCCGCGGTCTCGTACAGCCAGCGGCGGGCGATGGTCATCGCCCAGTCGCCGCGACCGTGGTCGAGCAGCCGGGCGTGCCGGTAGTCGTCCGGCGCGCGGTCATAGGCGAGCGCGTCACGGTCGCTGCCCGTCAGGCCCGCGAGCAGGTCGTAGAACGCCGCGGCGTGTCCCAGCTCATCCTGGGCGAGCGAGCTCATCGCCACGTCCTCCTCGAGGAGCGGGGCGATGCCCGTCCACTCCGAGTCGCTGAAGCCGAGCACGAACTCGTCGTCGGCGAGCGACCAGAGCAGGTCGACGACGGCCAGGTCCGGCGGCGCCCCGACGCTCATCGCGGGCGCGCCTTGGGCTTGCTCTGGCCGGCCTCGGCTCGGGCGGCCGCCAGCTTGTCGCGCATGACGTAGCCGCCGGGCTTCTTGAACGAGCGATCGAGCGGTGGCTGGAGCAGGTCGGGATCGACCAGGTCGACGATGTCGCCACGTCGCACGACCCACAGCCGGACGCTCTCCTGGCGGCGACCGAACAGCTCGCGGGCGTAGTGGGCAGCGAGCGTCGCGTCCGGGGCCATCACGCTCCCGCCATGCCGCATCGGGTCGCCGTCCTTCTCCTGGCGGAAGACCTCCCAGGCCTCGAGCCGGAGCCGAGGGCCGGTCTGAGCCGACACGCGTCATGCCGCTCGCGGCGCGACCAGGATCGTGTCGCGTACCCAGGCGGTCTCGGCACGGGCGAGGCGGCGGAATTCGAGCCGCGCCTCGGAACGTGGCCCATGGTTGGTGACGACGGTCCGCAGCTCGTCCCAGTCCGGCTCGGTGTAGCGCCACTCGCCGGCGGCCTCGTCGAGGCGCAGCTCGGGGTCGGGGATGACCAGGCCCAGCTCGCGGATGCGCGGGACGTAGATCGTCAGGAACTCCTGGCGGAGCTCCTCCGAGGTCTTCGCCTTGATCCGCCAGCGCAGGTCGAGGTCCCGCTCGCGCGGCGAGCGCGGCCCGTGCATCTGCATCAACGGGCCCCACCATCGATCGAGCGCGTCCTGGATCTGGGCACGCTGCGTCGGGGTGCCGGTGACCATGGTCACGACCACGTCACGGCCGTGCATGATGTGGACCGATTCCTCCCAGCAGATCTTGCGCATCGTGCGCGCGTACGGTGCGTACGAGCTGTCGCGCAGCGCCTGCTGGGCGACGATCGCGGCGGCGTCGACGAGCCACGCGATCAGCCCGATGTCGGCCCACGACACGGTCGGGTAGTGGAAGACGTTGTGGAACTTGGTCCGGCCGGCGAGCAGGTCGTCGAACATCGCCTCGCGCGGCTTGCCGAGGTCCTCGGCGACGCGATACAGCAGCTGGGCGTGGCCGACCTCGTCCTGGATCTTGGCGGTGAGGGCGAGCTTCCGACGGAGGGTCGGCGCGCGCATGATCCAGTCGCGCTCGGGCAGGACGCCCATGAGCTCCGAATTGGCGTGCATCTCGACGAAGCGGAGCACGGCGGTGCGGTACGCGTCGGGCATCGGGTCGGTCGCCTCGACCTTGCCGCCGGCCGACAGGTAGGCCTCGAAGCGGGCCAGCCAGTCGTCGTGCGCCGCGGGATCGTCGTCCGCCGGCGCCGCGGGATAGGCACGCTCCGCCGCGGACAGGACCGGGTCGAGGGCTCGAGGGTCGGTCATGGTCGACCGACCCTACCAAACGAACGATCGTTAGGCAACACCGCCGAGGTCAGACGGTCGCGTCCGCGGGGTCGGCATCGTGTAGGTCGACATCAGCCGGCCTCGGACTCGTCGGCAGCCTCGTCGTCCGGCCCGACCAGCACGGCCCGTAATGTCAGGTCGGCCATCGCGTCGGCCAGCGGTCCCGGCTTCAGCCGGCCGTCGGGCTTGTACCAGGCGACGAGGCCGTTGAGCGAGGTCAGGATGAAGGCCGCCGCCACGACCTGGTCGACCGGGGCGAACGTCCCGGCCGCGATGCCGTCGCCGATGACCGTACGGAACCGCCGCTCGTAGGCGTCGCGGCGCTTGCCGATCGCGGTCCGCCGGTCGGGCGACAACGACCGCCACTCGTGGACGAAGACGCTCGCTCGACGGACGTCGTCGGTGATGACGCCGACATGGGCGCGAACGAGGGCGGCGAGCTGCGAGCCGGGGCCGGGCACCGGACCGTCGGCGCCGGCGAGGGCCGCGTCGGCTGCTGCCTCGAATCGGGTCGCGGTCCGCTCCACGATCGACCACAGCACGTCCTGCTTGGAGGTGACGTGGGCGTACAGGCTGGCACCCTGGATGTCGAGCGCGCGGGCGATGTCGCGGACGCTCGTGCCGCTGTAGCCATGCTCGTGGAACAGGCTGCTGGCGGCGTCCTCGATCTCGCGGCGTCGGGTCGTCTCGACCACCCTTGGCGGCCTCCAGCCTAACGGGCGTTAGGCGGGCAGCCTACGGCAGCTGCCCCATCCGGGCAAGCACCGGATCGGCATGGCGCGGTCAGCCACCCTCGAAGCTCGGAGGGCGCTTGTCGCGGAAGGCGGCGAGGCCCTCGGCATGGTCGACGCTCCGTCCGAGCTCGCCCTGCAGCTCGGCCTCGGCGTCGAGCGCCTCGTCGAGCGTCCGGCGACCAGGCCGCGTCCAGGGCGTGCTTGGTCGCGGCCATCGCGAGCGGCGCGCCGGCCGCCAGCGTCAGGGCGATCCGACGGGCCTCCGCCAGCAGCGCATCCGCGGGCACGACCCGGCTGACCAGGCCGATCCGCGCCGCGGTCTCGGCGTCGACCGGGTCGCCGACGAGGGCGAGCTCGGCGGCCCAGCGCCGGTCCGACGAGCCGCGGCAGCGACCACGTCGCCCCGCTGTCCGGGACGAGCCCGATGCGGCCGAAGGCCAGCACGAACCGCGCCTCGGTCGCGGCGATGCGGATGTCGGCCGCGAAGGCGAGGGACGCGCCGGCCCCGGCCGCGACGCCGTTGACCGCCGCCACGATGGGCTGGTCGATCGCGCGCATCGCTCGGACGATCGGGTTGTAGCGCTCGCGCAGCTCGACATCGAGCGGGGCGGCATCGGGAAGGGCCCGTTCGGCCAGATCCTGCCCCGCGCAGAACGCCCGGCCGGCGCCGGTCAGGATGATCGCCCGGACCGCGCGGTCGGCACCGAGCCTCTTCCAGCGCGGCGAGCAGTGCCCGTTTGAGCGGGACCGTCAGCGCGTTGAGGGCCTCCGGTCGGTCGAGCGTGAGCGTCGCGACGGGCCCGTCGACCTCGACGCGCAGCCCGTCGGTCATCCGGAGAAGTCGACCAGCCGGCCGTCGACGAGCTCGAACGCGCGACGGTCGATCGGCTCGTCCGCCCCACCGGAGGTCTCGACCACGAACTCCGCGAACTGGGCCGCGAAGGCCTCGTCACCCGGACGGAGCGCCGCCGCCACGAGCAGGTTCCGCTCGGGGATCCCGACGAGCACCCGGCTGCCATCGCCGAGCTCACGGGACAGGTGCGCACACGCATCGGGCAGCAGGATCCGGGCCGCGTCCAGGCCGTCGCCCGTGTCCGAGCTGATGAGCCGGTGCTCGCCCGACGCTTCCTCCGACCACGAGGCGGTCGCCGCCCACGCGGCGAGGTTGCGCAGTGCCGCGTCCTGGAGCTCGGTCGGCTCGATGCCCCACGACAGCAGGTGGTCGCCGTTGACGATGATGTCGAACCCGCCCGCCGGGATCGTGTAGACGACCGGGATGCCGGCCGGCCCCATGTCGACCAGCGGCTGGGCGTGGCTCACCGAGGCGTGGGCGGACAGGGTGTCCCGGTCGATCGACTCGAGCTCGAGGCCCTGCGTCCCGACCGGTCGGAAGGCGGGTCGGACGAGGTCGCGGGCGATCGTCCAGTCCTGCTCCGGCGAGTCGACCGCCGAGACGCGTGCCTCCGTCGCCGGGACATGGCCGCTGACCGGCGCGTCGGCGTCGATCGGCGCGAGGATGTCCGGCGCGGCGTCGCGCATCGACCCCGGCGACTCATCGCCGAGATCGCGGGCGAGGTCCCGGCCCACGTCGCTGCCCCCCTCGAACGGGTCACGCTCCATGGCCGGCGTCCCTCCTTCGACCGCCGTCGGCGGCCCAGCGCTGCGTCACCGTCCGGTCCAGACCGGCGGCCGCTTCTGGATGAATGCGCGCATCCCCTCGCGCTGGTCCTGGGTCGCGAACAGCGCGAAGAACGCCGCGCGCTCGGTCTGGAGCCCCTCGCTGAGTGGCTGTTCGAAGGCAGCCAGCACCGCCCGCTTGGCCGCGCGGACCGCGAGCGGCGGCATCGCCGCGATCCGGGCCGCGAGGCCGAGCGCCTCGGGCACGGTGTCGGCGGCCGGCACGACCCGCGACACGAGACCGGCCGACAGGGCGACCTGGGCATCGAGGACGCGGCCGCTGAGGATGACGTCCATGGCCAGCGCCGGGCCGATGGCCCGCACGAGGCGCTGGGTCCCGCCCGCGCCCGGCATCACCCCGATGGTGATCTCGGGCTGGCCGAAGCGCGCGTCGTCGCCGGCCACGATGACATCGCAGATCAGGGCCAGCTCACAGCCACCGCCGAGGGCATGGCCGCGTACCGCCGCGACGAGCGGGATGCCGACCGCGGCGATGCTGTCCCAGCTGCTGAAGTGGCCCTCACCGGCGAGCCGGGCCGGGGTCTGGTCGGCGAGCTCGAGGATGTCCGCCCCGGCGGCGAACGCCCGGTCGCCGGCGCCGGTCAGGACGACGCAGTGACAGTCGGACGACTCGTCGAGCGTCTGCAGGGCGGTCGCCAGGTCGGCGAGGACCTGGAAGCTGAGCGCATTGCGGGCAGCCGGTCGATCGATGGTCACGAGGGCCACGCCGGGATAGCCGGCGAGCGGGAACTCGACCCGGATGTCACTGGCATCGGGCAGGGTGTCGGGCGGGGTCTCGGTCAACCGGGGCCTCCCCTTGGGGGTGCGCGCTGCGTTCGTCCAGTATCCACGAGCCGGGGAGGCGGCGGTAGCCCGGTCCCGTCGGTCGACATCCGTGTGCGATGCTCGGCCGCATGATCCGCTTCCGTGCGGCCACGACCATCGACGACCTGCGGGCGGCCGCCGAGCTCATGGCCCGACCCTGGTCGGCCCGCAGCGAGCGGGCGTTCGCCACGCCGGCGGGCATCGAGTGGTGGTACGCGTCGTCGTGGCCGGACCCGCTCGAGGAGCACCTCCGGCTGTGGACGGCTGCCGACGAGGTGGTGGCGTGGTCGTGGCACGACGCCGGGGAGGTCGAGTGGATGGCGTGGACCGGCGATCGCGACCGGGACCGGGCGGTCGTCGAGGCGATCGTCGAGGACGCGCTGGCGGCGACCCCGAACGACGCGCTCGGCTCCTGGACCGACGAGGCCGACACCGACACGGTCGAGGTCCTGACGCGGTACGGCTTCGTCCCGCATGGCCGTCGCCTGTCGCAATGGCAGCACCGCGCCGAGGATGCCCCGGTGCCATCGGCCTCGCTCCCGGACGGCTACGTCGCACGCGGCCTCCACGGTCCGGCGGAGATCGGTGCCCGGGTCGACCTCCATCGGGCCGCGTTCGCGCCGTCCCGCCTCTCGGTCGAGAAGTACGAGCGGCTGCTCACGCTCCCCCACTACCGGTTCGAGGACGACCTCGTCGTGGAGGCGCCGGACGGATCGCTCGCGGCGTTCGCCCTGGCCTGGTGGGACCCGATCGCCCGGGTCGGCGAGTTCGAGCCGGTGGGGACCCATCCGGATCACCAGCGACGAGGCCTCGCCCGCGCGCTCCTGACGCACGGGCTGGCCTGCTTCGCGACCCTTGGGGCGACCGTCGTCCAGGTCTACTCCGACGCGGACGACCCCGGACCGGAGGCCCTCTACGCCAGCGCCGGCTTCCGGCGGCACTCGTACCATCGCCGCTACGAGCGACCTGCGCCGGCCGGCGAGCCGTCGCCGGGCGACCAGTCACCGGGCGACCGGTCGCCATAGGATTAGCGCCATGACCGACAAGCCAGCGGCGACCCGCATCGAGCGCGATTCGATGGGCGAGATGGCCGTCCCGGCCGAAGCCCGCTACGGCGCATCCACCCAGCGCGCCGTCCTCAACTTCCCGATCTCCGGCCAACGCTTCCCGCGACGCTTCCTCCGGGCGCTCGCCCTCGTGAAGCTCGCGGCGGCGGAGACCAACGCGAGCCTCGACCTGCTCGACCCCGCTGTCGCCCATGCCATCGCCGCCGCCGCCGCCTCGGTCGCCGACGGCGACCACGACGAGCAGTTCCCGATCGACATCTACCAGACCGGCTCGGGCACCTCGACCAACACGAACATGAACGAGGTGGTGGCCAACCTGGCCACGGGTCGGCTCGGCGGGTCGCCACGAGTCCACCCCAATGACGACGTCAATCGCTGCCAGAGCTCCAACGACGCCATCCCGACCGCCCTCCAGCTGGCGGCGGCGATGGCCATCGAGGAGGCGCTGATCCCCGCCCTCGTCGAGCTGCAGACGACCCTGGCCGCCAAGGCCGACGAGTTCTGGCCGGTGGTCAAGACGGGCCGGACGCACCTGCAGGACGCGACCCCGATCCGGCTGGGCCAGGAGTTCCGGGGCTATGCCGGTCAGGTCGAGGAGGCCATCCGTCGTGCCCAGGTCGCGCGCGACGAGCTGCTCACCGTGCCCCTCGGGGGGACGGCGGTCGGGACCGGCATCAACGCCCATCCCGAGTACGCCGCCCGGACCTGCGTGCGCCTGACCGAGCTGCTCGGCCTGCCCGTGCGCGAGACGCCGAACCACTTCCACGCCCAGGCGTCGCTCGACGTGGCCATCGCCGCGCACGGCGCGATCCGGACCATCGCGCTGTCGCTGTGGAAGATCGGCTCCGACATCCGGCTCATGGGCATGGGGCCGCGAGCCGGCCTCGCCGAGCTTCAGCTACCCGAGACCCAGCCCGGGTCGTCGATCATGCCGGGCAAGGTGAACCCGGTGATCATCGAGTCGCTGACCATGGTCGTGGCTCGCGTCGTCGGCAACGACGCCACGGTCGCGTTCGGGCAGACCGGGTCGTTCCTCGAGCTCAATGTCATGCTCCCGGTCACCGCCGTCGCCATGCTCGAGTCGATCGAGCTGCTGGCCGCGGCCACGGCCAACCTGTCACGGCGGACCATCGATGGGCTGGTCGCCACGGACCGCGGGCCGGCCCTCGTCGAACAGGGCTTGATGCTGGCCACGGCACTCGCCCCGGTCATCGGCTACGACGATGCCGCGGCCCTGGCCAAGGAGGCGTTGCAGTCCGGCCGGACGATCCGCGAGCTGGCCCTGGAGCGCGGGATGACTCCGAGGACCTGGACCGCCTGCTCGATCCGGCCGCGATGACCGAACCCGGCCTCGACGGCGGCCCCGCCGGCGGCTGACTCAGCCGACTCGCAGGTCGACGGTCATCGTCGGGTGTACCGAGCAGTCGAAGCGGTACGTGCCGGGCGCGAGGCCGGGGATGGCCATCGTGCTCTCGGCCGGTCCGACGAAGACCTCGGTCTCGAGCAGGGTGCGCTGGTAGGCAGGTGGAGCCAGGAGCCGCAGGTTGTGCGGGATGTCATCGTCGGCGTTCTTGAACGTCACGACGAACGGCACGCCAGCCGCCGCGACCAGCGTGGTCGGCTCGAACGCGAGGTCCTCCGCCGTGATGGTCAGGTCCATCGGAGGTCGAGCCGCGACCTCGCTCGTGGTCGTGGGCGTCGGGCTGCAAGCCAGCGCGATGACGGCAAGGCCGGAAACGACGAGACGGCGCAGGTTGGCGGGCATACGGGCGGACAGACTCAAAATCGAGATTCGGCGGAGGCCGGCCCGGCGATGCTGCCGCGTCGTTGTTCAGACGCAGCCATTCGCCACGATCGGTGGGATGAGCCCCGGGTCGCCGAGCGCGATGGGAAGCGGTCCGAGGACCAGCGCCCCGGTATCGATCGTCAGCCGGCCGGACCCGTCGACCGAGGTCGCGAAGCGGTCCATCCCGCGCGCCGCCGGCCCGAACGCCTCGCCGGCGGCCTTCGTCCCGAGGCGGTCATAGCGTGACTGGTGGCACGGGCAGTGGAACCAGCCGTCCTCGATGCACGGGTTCGGCCGGCAGCCGAGGTGCGGACACCGCTGCGACAACGCCAGCACGTTGGTCGCCGCCCCATCCCCGACGGCATCGTCACCCGTCGACCAGCCGCCGCGCAGCGGTTCCACGATGACGAGGAACGCCCGGGCCTCGGCGACGTAGCCCGGGAAGCCGTCGGCGAACGGCAGGTCGCCCTGTCGGGCGAGCATCGCGCTGTACGTGCCGACGTCGATCCGGGGCGTCGCCGCCGTGACGGCCGACCACAGCCAGCCGGCGGTCCCGGCAGCAAGCTCGACGACCCACAGGCCGATCGCGGATCCGATGGCGCCACGCAGGAGCTGGCGGCGCGACCAGCCCGCCACCTGCTGACCGCGGGCGGCGCGGATGACGGCACCACTCGTCGGCGGGCCCGTCCGGGCGACCTCCCGCGACCCCACGGATCAGGGTCCGCTGCGGTCGACGGCGGGGTGGTAGCGGGTGCCCGTCGCCAACCGGGCTCCGAGCGCGATCCAGACGAGGCCGTACGGGACGGCGAAGAGGGCCTGGGCGTTCTCGGTATTGATCGCGAAGACCGCGATCGAGGCGGCGACCAGGGCGATACCGAGCCAGCGCCCACCGTTGCTGACGAGCGCTGCCCCGAGGGCCGCGCTGGCGGCGAACGTGAGGAACAGACCGAGCACGAAGACCGGCCACGGGACGAGCATGAGGGCGGTCCCGACGACCATCGCCAGCGCGCTCCAACGGGCGGCCGTCGCGCGCCGTGCCAGGGTGCCGGCCAGCCCGATCATCGCGACGGCCAGGCCGATGTTGCCGATCAGCGCCAGGACGATGCCGGCCGTGCTGTCGCGCGAGCCGTCCTCGAATGGCGCAAGCAGGAGACCGGGGGCGACCGCGACCCAGGCCGCACCGCCGAGGACCGCCGACAGGCCGGCGAGCCGCGACAGCCGGTCCCTCGGGCCTGGCAGGCGCACGTCGTCCGACGCGTCCGGCACCTGCGGATCGAGGTGCGCATCCAGCGCGCCGAGCAGGATGTCGAGCCGGTCCGTGACGCGGAGCGGTCGCGCCGCGAGGACCTCCAGGAACTCGGCCTCGTAGCGCGTGCGCCAGGTCCGCGGGTAGAGCCGCATGAGCGCGGTCACGAGCCATCCTCCCGAAGCCGGGCGAGCCCGGTCCTGGTGAAGCCGTCCAGGCGCTCCAGCTGGGCACGCACCGTCGTCTCGCCGAGCGCGGTCAGCCGGTACGGGCGGCGGCGCTCGACCGGATCGAGCGGTTTGATCAGGCCACGGCGCTCCAGCCGGGCGAGGGCCCCGTACAGCGTGCCGGGGCCCATCGCCATGCCGGTGATCGACTCGACGTCGGTCATGATCGCGTAGCCGTGCTTGGGTCCGCCGCTCAGCGAGACCAGGATGTACAGCGACGGCTCGGCGAACCGACCGAGATCCAGATCGCCATCGCTCATCCGCCCACCTCGATGACCCCGCACGCGATCCTGGCACCGCTGTTCCCGGTCGGGTCGGTGACCTGATCGTCCTCGGCAGCATGGATGATGATGGCCGAGCCGTTGCCATCGAACAGGCCTCGCGGACCCGGCGTCAGCGTCGCCAGGTCGGTGGTCGCCTGCAGGTGGCCTCGCCCGGCGACATTCACCTCGAGGTTGGGCAGGTCGCCGGCGTGCGCTCCGGTCGGACTGTCCAGGCCGTGCTGCGCTCCGAGCGGGTTGTGGTGACCGCCCGCGGACGTGAAGGCCGGACCCACGCACGACCCGATGGCGTGCAGATGGATGCCATGGCGCCCCGGCGACAGGCCATCCACCTGGACGTTCACGTGCACGCGGCCCGCGGCATCCTCGGTCAGCATCGCCCAGCCGACCGTGGCGCCCGCGCCATCGACGATGCGCGCCTCGGCCGCCGTCGCCCCGCTCGCCGCCGCGAGCGACGCCGTCAACCCGACGATCGCCAGACCGCTGAGCAGCGCTGCCCAGCTGCGTCGTGTCCCCAACCGTGTCCCGCCGGTCCATCGCACCCTCCTCGATGTGTGACGTACTACGTGTGACGGTATATCGCTTCGCGATATATATTCCTATTCCGCGTCCACGTCAAGGGGCCAGCCCGCACCGCTACAATCCGCGCGATGACCGACACCCGCGTGTGGGACCGCGCCGCTGCCGTCCCAGCCCCAGTCGATGGCCGGCGCTTCGCGGCCGTCGCGGCGCTGCCGTCCGGTCTGCCCGAGCTCGACCAGCTGTTCGAGTTCATGCGCGACGCCGAGTCGCGCTTCGGGACGCTCCGCCTGCGCATCGTCGAACGGACCCAGAACGCGCGCGGTGACGACGCCACCCAGATGGACGTGATGCTCCGGCACCCCGGCCTTGCCCGGGTCACGACGAGCAAGCCGGACGAGGGCATCGGTGGCGCGTACGAGATCTGGCTGTCGGACGGCGACCTCGTCCGGACCTATGCCTCGGCCCATCGCCTCGGGACGCAGCGACCGGTGCGCAACCGTCCACGCGGACTCGAGGACCCCGACTTCCCGGGCACGGCCCAGGTCTACCAGCCGATCACCGCCATGCCGATGGAGACCCTGCCGGACACGTTCGTCCATCCGGCCGGGTATTGCCAGAACGTGCTGGCCACCGGTCAGTGCACGGTGGTCGAGTCGACGGAGATGCTGGGACGCGAGACCGTCGGCATCGTCTGTCTGCACCCGCGCACGATCGAGCTGGCGGCGGACCGGCCCGACTTCCGTATCGACCTCACCGTCGACCGGACGACCGGGGTCATCCTCCGCCTGACCGAAACGGTCGCCGGCGACGTCACGAGGCTGGCCGAGGTCACCGAGCTGTCGCCCGACGCGCCGCTGCCGCCCAACGCCTTCGACTTCGCGTTCCCGACCGGGACGACGATGCTCTACTGACCTCCGGGTCAGACCCTTCCCGACGCCGGGACCGGCGCGTATAGTCCCGCCCAGCGGTCGAGCCCACGTCCTGATGCGGCTCGGAAGGAGGGCGAGGAAGACTGCCCTGCGTGATCGGCAGCCGCCCCCCGCCTCCCCCCCCCCCACCCGGCGCCCCCCCCCCCCCCGACGCCCCCCCCCCCCCCCCCCCCCCCCCCCCCCCGCGGCCCGTCACCGAGGGACCCGATGAGCGATCACGCCGACAGCCCGTCCAAGCATCCGCGTCTCGCCGAGCTGGAGGCGATGGTCCGCGACGGCCGCATCGACACGATCGTCGTCGCCTTCACCGACATGCAGGGCCGGCTCATGGGCAAGCGCGTCCAGGGCCAGGCCTTCCTCGACGGCGTCATCAGCCATGGCGCCCACTTCTGCACGTACCTGCTCGGCACGGACATGGAGATGGAGACCCCCGAAGGCTTCCGGCTGATGAACTGGGAGACCGGCTACGGCGACTGGATCGCCGAGCCGATCTGGGACCAGCTCCGGGTCCTGCCCTGGCTGCCGGGGACAGCCCTGGTCCTGGCCGACACGATCGACGAGGAGACGGGCCTGGAGATCCCGGTCTCGCCGCGGACCATCCTCAAGCGCCAGGTCGCCCGGGCGGCGGATGCCGGGTTCGCCATCAAGGCCGGCTCCGAGTTCGAGTTCTACGTGCTGCGCGACTCGTGGGAGCAGCTGGCCGAGGGGGGCTGGCCGGTGCCGCGGACGTTCGGCTACTACAACGAGGACTACCACCTCCTGCAGGCGACCAAGGCCGAGCCGCTGCATCGACTCCTGCGCAACCAGATGACCGAGGCCGGTGTCCCGATCGAGTTCAGCAAGGGCGAGGCGGCCAACGGCCAGCACGAGGTCAACATCCGCTACGACCACGTCCTCGAGTCGGCGGATCGGAGCGTCCTGTTCAAGCACGGGGCCAAGGAGATCGCCTACCTCAACGGCTGGGGCATCACGTTCATGGCCAAGCCGGACCACCGCTGGACCGGATCGTCGGGCCACCTCCACATGAGCGTGTGGGACGCCGAGGGCGCGCATCCGCTGATGCACGCCACCGGCCGCGAGAAGCCCGGCCCGTACGGCCTGTCGAAGGTCGGGCAGCAGTTCATGGCCGGGATGATGACCCTGTCCCGCGAGCTGGCCGTGTTCGTCGCCCCGTTCATCAACTCGTACAAGCGCTACGCCTCGCTGTCGTGGGCGCCGGTCAACGTCGTCTGGGGCCGGGACAACCGGACGACCGGCTTCCGGCTGGTCGGCCACGGACCGGGGCTCCACGTCGAGAACCGGTTCCCGGGCGGCGACATGAACGCCTACCTGACGTACGCCGCGATGGTCGGCGCTGGGCTGTACGGCATCGAGCACGGCCTGAAGCTGGAGCCGGAGTTCAAGGGCAACGGCTACCTGGCGACCGGGCATCCGCGGATGCCGCGCGCGCTGTACGAGTCGATCCGCGAGCTGGAGCAGTCGCAGGCGGCGCGCGACATCTTCGGCGAGGACGTCGTCGAGCACTACCTGAACGCCGCCCGGGTCGAGCAGGAGACCTACGACGCGATGGTCCACCCGTGGGACCGCGAGCGGTACCTGGAACGCGGCTGACCCGGACGGCGACCACCGGCGGCGCTAGACTCGCTGCGATGACCGACGCGACGGCTCGACCGACGCCGCCGACGGCATCGCCGAGAGCGGACATGCCCCCTCAGCAGGACGCGCTGCTCGAGATCGCCGAGGCGGCCGGCGCGGCGACCGACATGACCGACTTCTACGCGCAGATCCACCACGATCGATCGGCGGATTGATGGACGCCCGGAACTTCTACGTCGCCCTCTACGACGCCGAGCGGGGCGCGATCAACTTCCCGTACTACGTCGATCTGCGTCGACGACGACGTACCCGATCCCCATGCCTGGGAGCCGTTCGGGATCGGCAACGCCGGCGGCCTGACCGCGTACGTCCTGCGCACCAGCGAGCCGGCGCTTGTTCACCAGGGCTGACTGGGAAGCCCTCATCGCCGCCGGCGAGATCGCCCACGTCGGCGTGGCCGGCGAGGACTGGCTGGGGGTGCCGCTGCGCTGGCAGGGCCAGAGCTTCGGCATCGTCGTCGTCCAGACGTACGAGCAGGACGCCCACTGCGCGACCAGGACGTCGAACTGCCCTGACCTTCGTCGGCAGCCATATCGCCACGGCACTGACGCGCGCCAGGGCGATCGAGGAGACCCGGCAGCGCAACGCCGAGCTGACGCTGGTCAACGAGATCGGGCAGGCGCTCGGCAGCCAGCTGGAGTTCGAGGCGATCATCGAGCTCGTCGGCGAGCGGATCCGGGCGCTCGTTCGAGCCGGAGTCGATGTTCATCGCCCGGTACGACGAGGCGACCGGGACGATCAGCTTCCCGTACGAGATCGAGGAAGGCAAGCGGACGTCGACCGGGACCTTCGAGCTCGGTCCGGGCCTGACCTCCATCGTCATCCGCGACCGGCGGCCGCTTCGCCTGGATCGCGCCGAGCAGGCACATGCGCTCGGGGCGATCACCTTCGGCAGCGTGACCGAGTCGTGGCTCGGCGTCCCGATCCTGGCCGGCGACACCGTCATCGGCGTGATCGGGCTCGAGGACATGGCGCCCGCCGCGTTCGACGAAGGCGACCGAGCGGGTCCTCAGCACGCTCGCCTCGAGCATGGCCGTCGCGCTCCAGAACGCGGCGCTGTTCGACGAGACGCGCCGGCTGTTCGCCGAGGCCGACGAGCGCGCCGCCGAGCTGGCCATCGTCAACGGCATCCAGCAGGGTCTTGCCGCCGAGCTCGACATGCAGTCGATGTACGAGCTGGTGGGCGACAAGCTCCAGGAGATCTTCGACGCGCAGGTCGTCGACATCGGCATCTACGACCTGGAGGCGCGGCGTCACGCACTTCCCGTACGCCATCGAGCGCGGGGTCCGCTACCCGGACGAGCCGACGCCGTTCGCCGACGACGACGCTCGAGTTCATCGCCGCTCGCGCGCCACTGGTCATCCCCGATGTCCCGGCATGGGAACGCGCCCGGGGCAAGGAGATCCTCGTCGTCCAGGGCGAGCCGTCGCTGTCGATCGTGCGCGTGCCGATGATCGTCGGCGGCGAGGTGCGCGGCGGCATCTCGCTCCAGAACCTCGACCGGACGAACGCGTTCAGCGACGGCGACGTCCGACTGCTCACGACCCTGGCGGCGAGCCTCACCGTCGCCCTCGAGAACGCGCGGCTGATGGCCGAGACCCGTCGGCTGCTCGCCGAGGCCGATGAGCGTGCCGCGGAGCTGTCCATCGTCAACCGCGTCCAGGACGGCCTGGCTCGCCGGCTCGACATCCAGGCGATGTACGACCTCGTCGGGGACACCGTCATCGAGATCTTCGATGCCCAGGTGGTGGACATCGGGATCCTGGACCGGGACGCGGACCTCATCCGGTTCCCCTACACCATCGAGCGCGGGGTCCGATTCGCGGAGACGACGATGCCCATCATCGGACTCCGTCGCGTCGTCCTGGAGACGCGCGAACCCCTGCTCATCAACGAGGACGCCGGCGCCAGGGCGGTCGCGGCCGGCCAGCCGGCAGTCATCCGCGGCGAGGCGCCCAAGTCGACGTTGTGGGCCCCGCTCGTCGACCAGGACATGGCCATCGGGGTCATGTCGATCCAGAACCTGGACCGCGAGGGCGCCTTCTCCGATCGCGACCTGCGGCTCATCACGACCCTGGCGTCCAGCCTCAGCATCGCGCTCGAGAACGCGCGGCTGTCGCGCGAGGCGCACCGGCGTGCCGACGAGATGGCGGCCCTCGCCGAGATCGGCCGCGACATCTCGGGCATGCTCGATCCGCGCGAGGTCATCGAGCGCATCGCGGGCCATGCGCGGCGTCTGTTCGCCGCGGACTCCAGCGCGGTCTTCCTCCAGGCGCCGGACGGACACGGGTATCGCGCGATCACCGCACAGGGCGAGCTGGCGGAGGCCCTTCTCGAGGACGTGATCGAGCCCGGCGAGGGCATCATCGGCGGCGCCATCGCCGAGCGGCAGGCGGTCGTCGTGAACGACGCCCTGCACGACCCGCGCACGGTCACCATCCCGGGCACCGAGCCCGACATCGAGGAGCGGCTCATGGCGGCCCCGCTCATCGCCCGCGAGTCGGTGCTCGGCGCGATGGCCGTGTGGCGAGCGGGCAACGCCCCGACCTTCAGCACCGAGCGACCTCGACCTGCTCGTCGGCCTGTCACAGCACGCTGCGATCGCGCTCGAGAACGCGCGGCTCTACCGCGACGCCCGGGCGGCGATGGAAGCGGCCGAGGCGGCCGACCAGGCCAAGAGCACGTTCCTGGCCGCGATGAGCCACGAGATCCGGACGCCGATGAACGCGATCATCGGGATGAGCGACCTGCTCATGGACACACCGCTGACCGACGAGCAGCGCGACTACACCGACACCATCCACACATCCGGCGACGCCCTGCTCACGATCATCAACGACATCCTCGACTTCTCGAAGATCGAGGCTGGCAAGGTGGACCTGGAGCAGCGCCCATTCGTGCTGTCGACCTGCGTGGAGGGCGCCCTGGACGTGCTCGCCCCGACGGCTGCCGCGCGCCACATCGAGCTGGCCTACTCCATCGACGACGGAGCTGCCGCGGGCGATCATCGGCGACGAGGGCCGGCTCCGCCAGATCGTGCTCAACCTGCTGTCCAACGCGGTCAAGTTCACCGAGCAGGGCGAGGTCGAGCTGACGGTCGGCGGCGAGCCGCTCGACGACGGCCGCTGGCTGGTGGCGGTCACCGTCCGCGACACCGGGATCGGCATCCCGCCCGACCGCGTCGGGCGGCTGTTCGAATCGTTCAGCCAGGCCGACGCCTCGATCTCGCGGCGCTACGGCGGGACGGGCCTCGGGCTGGCCATCTCGCGGCGCCTGGCGGAGCTGATGGACGGCGACATCCGGGTCGAGAGCGAGGGCGTCGCCGGACGGGGCAGCACGTTCCGCCTGACCATCCGCGTCCCGGTGGCGGCCGTCCCGGCGGTGACCCCACTCATCCCGGTGGACCTGGCCGGTCGCCACGCCCTCGTCGTCGACGACAACGCGACCAACCGCCGCATCCTGACCGCGCAGCTCGCGCGCTGGGGGATCACGGCGTGAGGCGTTCGAGACCGGGCAGTCGGCGCTCGACCGGATCGCGACCGGCGGCGCCGCCTTCGACATCGCGGTCCTCGACCTGCATCTGCCCGGACCTCGACGGGATCGCCCTTGCGGCGGCCGTGCGCGCGGGGATCGCGGCGCCGCCCCGCATCGTCATCCTGTCGTCGCTGGGCATGCGCGAGCGCCAGACCGAGGACATCGCGGCCTTCCTCGTCAAGCCGGTCAAGCCGTCCGCGCTGCACGACACGCTGATGACGGTCCTCGCGGCCGAGCCGTCGAGCGTCCCGCTCCGGCCGCGCCCTGCCGGCGGCATCGAGCACGGCCTCGCCGAGGAGCATCCGCTGCGGATCCTGCTGACCGAGGACAACCCGGTGAACCAGAAGCTCGCCCTGCGGCTCCTGGAGCGGATGGGCTACCAGGCCGACCTCGCCCAGAACGGGCTGGAGGCGATCGATGCGGTCGCGGCGTCGACCTACGACGTCGTGCTGATGGACGTCCAGATGCCCGAGCTGGACGGGCTCGAGGCGACGCGGCGGATCCGCAGCCGCTGGCCGGATGCCGGTCCGCACATCGTGGCGATGACGGCCAATGCCCTCGAGGGCGACCGCGAGGCGTGCCTGGCCGCGGGCATGGACGACTACGTGGCCAAGCCGATCCGACCCGAGGTCCTGGCCGATGCGCTGCGGGCGGTCCGACCACGAGTCGCGCCGGCCGCCGGCGGGGACGACGCATGACCACCGGCCGCGTGCTGGTCGTCGACGACGCCGCCTTCAACCGGCGGCTCCTGTGTCGACTGTTGACGTCGCTCGGCCACGAGGTGGTCGAAGCCGAGGACGGACAGGTCGCCCTGGACCGCCTCCGGGCCGAGGGTGCGGACGCAGCCGGCGACCCGGTCGACGTCGTCCTGCTCGACATCGTGATGCCGGTCCTCGACGGTTTCGCCACGCTGGAAGCGATGCAGGCCGATCCCGTCCTGCGCGACATCCCGGTCATCGTCATCTCCGATGTCGACGATCGCGACAGCGTCATCCGCTGTCTCGGGATGGGCGCGGTCGACCACCTCCCCAAGTCGGTCGACCCGGAGATCCTGCGGGTGCGCATCGACGCGTCACTGACGCGCAAGCGGCTGCACGACGTCGAGCGCGCCGCGTCCGAGGCGCAGCGCCGGCTCCTGGCCACGATCGATCGCCAGCGTGCGGAGCTGTCGCGGTTCCTGTCGCCCCAGGTCGCCGCGCTCGTGTCGAGCGACGACGGCGAGGCGTTGCTGACCGGGCACCGGCGCGAGATCACCGCGATGTTCTGCGACCTGCGCCAGTTCACGGTCTTCTCCGAGACGGCCGAGCCGGAGGAGGTCCTCAGCTTCCTGCGGGCCTACCACGGCGTGATGGGGCCGCTCATCGTCGAGCACGAGGGCACCCTGGAGCACTTCGCCGGCGACGGGTTCATGACCTTCTTCAACGACCCGGTGCTGCAGGCCGACCACGCGTTGCGCGCCGTGCGGCTCGCGGTGGCGATGCGGACGGGATTCGCCCCCCTCTCTGCCGCCTGGGCTCGGCAGGGACACACGCTGGAGCTGGGCATCGGCATCGCCACGGGCTACGCGACGCTCGGCCGGATCGGCTTCGAGGGGCGCTACGACTACGGGGCGGTCGGGCGGGTCATCATCCACGCGGCCCGCCTCAGCGCGGACGCGGCTCCGGGCGAGATCCTCATCGCCAGCGGCACGCACGCGGCCACCACCGACCACGTCGTCGCGTCACCGGCCGGGGAGCGGCAGCTCAAGGGCTTCATCCGGCCGCTGGCCACGTTCAGCGTGCACGGCCTGGCCGAAGATGGGGTCCCGGCGTGAGCGGACCGGCCATCGATCGCGAGACGCTCGACCGCCTGCTCGACATCACCGGGGGCGATGTCGAGTTCCTCGACGAGCTCGTCGACACGTACCTCGAGGACGGCCGGGCCCAGGTCGCCGCGCTGCAGGCGGCCGTCGCGGCGAACGCGATCGAGGACCTGGTCCGGCCCGCCCACACGCTCAAGTCCAGCAGCGCCAACGTCGGGGCGCTGCAGCTCGCCGATGCCTGCCGCGACCTCGAGTCGGCCGCTCGTGCCGGCGACGTCGACGATCCGGGGGCTCGTGTCGCTGCCATCGCCGCCGGGTTCGGCGAGGCTCGCGACGGGTTGCTCGCGGCTCGAGCCGAGCGAGGCTAGCGCTCGGCGTCCCGACGGCGCGTCTCGCGCGAGCGTCAGTCCGTCAGGACGAGCTCGCGGGCGCGGACCTCGTCGACCCCGACGCCGGAGACCTCCGAGGCGATGAGGGCCAGCAGGTCGACCGGCTCCATCGTCAGCTCGCTCGCGGGGCGGCCGAGGAAGTAGCCCTGGCCGGCACCGATCCGCAGGCTCAGGACGGCTTCGAGCTGCTCCAGCGTCTCGATGCCCTCGGCCACGGTCGAGCAGCCTCGCTGCCGGGCCATGGCCCCGAGCGCCTTGAGGACGGCCTCCGACGGGCCGTGCTGGGCCCCTGCCCGGACCAGCGACAGGTCGATCTTCATGATGTCGAACTCGAGGTCGCTGAGGAGTCGGAGACCGGCATTGCCGGCGCCGACATCGTCGATGGCGACGCGGATGTCATGTCGACGCAGCGCGGCGACGGCGTCCTGGAGCCGGCGCAGGTCCTCGATCGACTCGCGCTCGGTGACCTCGACGACGAGCTGGGTCGGCGGGATGTCGAAGCGCCTGGCCAGGGCGACGAGCTCGACGGCATGGAACGCGTCGGCCTCCAGGGTCCGCGGCGACAGGTTGATGGCCAGGTACTGGTCCGGACCGAGATGGCCTGCGCCGGCGAGCACCGTCCGCGCACAGACCATGTCGAGCTCGATCGTGCGGCGTGTCGCCTCGGCGGCGACGAACAGGCTCGACGGGTCCGGGAAGCCGGCGCTGGGATCGAGCCGGACGAGCCCCTCGAAGCCGATGACCCGACCGGTCTCCAGCGAGTGGATCGGCTGATAGACCGGCCGCAACAGCCCGCCGGTGGTCACGCGCTCGACGGCCGCGGCCAGCTCGGCCAGCGGCCGCGAGTCCTCGGCCACGCTGTGGCGTTCCGGATCGAAGGCCTGGACGTTCGTCCGTCCGTGGCGCTTGCCGGAGTACAGCGCCGCGTCGGCGTGGAGGACCATCTGGTGACGGTCCGCGCTGTGGACCGGGAACGCGCTCACGCCGATGGTCAGCGAGCACGGGCCTGACCGTCCGTGGTTGCCGCTGACGGCCGAGGCGAGCAGATGGTTGGCGATGAGCTCGGCCTCGTCGAGATCACATCCCGGGAGGAGCACGGCGAACTCGTCGCCGCCGATGCGGAACGCGTGGTCGCCACGGCGGACGTTCGCTCGCATGATCTGGGCCACGGCGCGGAGGACCTCGTCCCCGGCCATGTGGCCCCGTCGATCGTTCGTCGTCTTGAGGTCGTCGACGTCGATCATCAGCAGGGCGAGTGGCTCGGCGGCGGACTTCGCAGCAGCGAGCTGGATGTCCAGCTCCTCCTGGAAGGCGCGATGGTTGGCGAGGCCGGTCAGGCCGTCCTGCAGCGCGTCCAGCCGGGCCCGGTCGTAGGCATGCTGCAGCGACCTCCGGTCCTCCTCGAGGGCGCGCGCGATCCGATCGGCTCGTCGGCTGACGACGACCATGACGATGAGCATGAGGAACGCGGGCACGGCGATCGCCGCCCCGTAGGGCAGGAGGTCGGAACCGGCGAGGCCGAACGTGGCGGCCACGTGGATCACGGTCCCGGCAAGGGCGAGCAGCATCACCACGTACGTGGCGACGAGGCCACGCAGGATGACGCGCTTGATCGACGCAGGCGTCGGCGCCGCTCCGCCTCGGAGCGTCGTGACTGACATCCCCGCTCCTTGCAGACCCCCGTGGTCCCCCCAGAACCACCCTTGTACCCGATGGCGAGCGACCGACCGGTGGTACGAAGGTCCCACCCCCACAGGACGATGGTCCGCCCGGGTCAGGTCGACGCCACCTCGCGCAATCGACGGGCCAGGTCCGCGTGGCCGGCCGCCTCCGCGAGATCCGCCGGGGTCCGCCCCTCGTCGGTCGTCGCCGTCGGGTCGGCGCCAGCCGACAGGAACAGCTCGGTCAGCTCGATGTCACCGGAACCGGCCGCCTCGTGCAGGGGACGGTAGCCACCGTGCTGGGTCGCCTCCACGTCCGCGCCCACGCCCAGCAGCAGGCGGCAGACCTCGATGTGGCGACCCGCGGCGGCGGCGTGCAAGGGGCTGGTTGGCGAAGGCGTTCCGCCCGTACGCGTCGACCGGGGCACCGGCATCGAGCAGCGTCCGCGCCGCCTCCAGCTTGCCGAAGAACGCCGCCAGATGGAGCGCGGTGAAGCCGTCGGTCGCGAATGCCCGGACTCGCTCGGGATCCTCGTCGAGTCGCGCGCGCAGCCGGTCGAGGTGGCCGAGCCCGGCGGCATCGAAGACGTCCATCGGCGGATCGGCGGCCAGGAGCACATCGAGCACCGGCCGGTCGAACCGGTAGCGCGCATGCAAGAGCGCCGAGACACCGTCCGGATCGCGAGCGCCGGCCAGGGCCGGATCCCGCTCCACGATCGTGGCAACGGCCGCCGCGTCGCCGGCATCGATCGCGGCGAACAGGTCGTCCGGGCCGGCGGGTGACGTCATGCGCCGAGTATGCCGCGGCGATCGGTCGAGCGGCCGGAGCAGCCCGCGAGCGCGCCACAGGCCCGGGTACGATGGTGGCCACAGCCCACCGTGGAGGGACGACGGAGCGATGCGACTCGCCGACAAGGTCACGATCATCACCGGTGCCGGCGGGGGGATGGGTCGGGTGGCGTCCCGGATGTTCGCCGCCGAGGGTGCGCGGGTCGTCGTCGCCGAGTACGGCGAGGCGGCCGGCCGCGAGACCGTCGAGCAGATCCAGGCCGAGGGCGGCCAGGCGACCTTCGTCAAGGTCGACGTCTCGAAGGAGGCCGACGCGCGGGCCATGGTCGACCACGCGCTGTCGACCTACGGTCGGGTCGACTGCCTGTACAACAACGCCGGCGTGATGCCCGAAGCCGATCACTCGGTGACCGACACCGACGTCGACGTGTGGGACCAGGTCATGGCGGTCAACGTCCGCGGCGTCTACCTGGGCTGCAAGTACGCGATCCCGGCGATGGAGGCTGCCGGTGGCGGCAGCATCATCAACATCGCCTCGTTCGTCGCCATCGTCGGATGCTCGGTGCCCCAGGACGCCTACACCGCGTCGAAGGGCGCCGTCCTCAGCCTGACCCGCAGCCTGGCCGTCCAGTTCGGGCCGAAGGGCATCCGCACCAACGCCATCTGCCCGGGACCGGTCGAGACGCCGCTGCTCATGGACTGGCTGGTCAAGGACGAGGAGGCCAAGCGGATCCGCCTCGCCCGCAATCCGACCGGCCGCTTCGGCAAGCCGGAGGAGATCGTCCACATGGCCATCTACCTCGCCTCCGACGAGTCGCGCTGGACCAACGGCGCGCAGCTGGTCGTCGACGGCGGGATCACCGTCAACTACTTCTGAGGTCCCGGTCATGACCGACAGCCCATCCGCCTCGGACGGCGACATGGCCAGCAGCCGGATCGCCATCGGCGTCGACGTCGGTGGGAGCGGCATCAAGGCGGCGGTCGTCGACGTCGAGAGCGGCCGGTTCCGCTCCGAGCGGCTGCGCGTCGCCACGCCGACCCCGGCCACGCCGGAAGCGGTCAGCGCGTCCGTCGCGCGGCTCATCAAGCGGCTGGCCAAGGCGACCGGGATCGCCGACTCCGCGCCGGTCGGGATCGGCCTGCCGGGCGTGGCGATGGGTGGTCGGCTGCTGACCGCCGCCAACATCGACCCGGCCTGGGTGGACTTCCCGATCTCGGAGAAGCTCGGCGCGACGCTCAAGCGGCCGGTCAGCATCGTCAACGACGCCGATGCGGCGGGCATCGCCGAGATGCGCTTCGGGAACGGCGTCGGGAAGCGCGGCGTGGTCATCTTCCTGACCCTCGGCACGGGTGTCGGGTCGGGGGTGTTCGTGGACGGCGTCCTCGTCCCGAACACGGAGTTCGGCCAGATGGAGATCCGCGGCCGCCCGGCGGAACGGCGCTCGGCGTCGGCGGCGCGCGTCCGACGCGGCCTGTCGTGGAAGGCCTGGGCGACCGACCTCGATGAGCATCTCCAGCGCATCGAGGACCTGATGTGGCCGACCCTGTTCATCCTCGGCGGTGGCGTCAGCAAGAACGCCGACAAGTTCGTCCCGCGGCTCGAGCGTCGGACCCCGATCGTGGCGGCGACGCTGCGCAACGACGCCGGGATCATCGGTGCGGCGATCGTGGCGGCGGAGGGACTGACCGACGCCGCCACGACCTTCGATGACCTGCCACCGGGCATCGTCACGGGACCCACTCCTGACGCCTGACCGCTCTCCGCCCGGTCAGCCGGCCCGGCGCCGGCATGCCTGAGGTGCCCGTGCTCGGACTCGGGGAGCTGTCCGAGCAGCTTCGCTTCATCCTCGACCTGGGGGTCGCGGTCGCGGTCGCCCTCATCGGCGGCGCCATCGCCGTGCGGCTCCACCAGCCGGCCGTGCTCGGCTACCTGCTGGCGGGCATCGTCATCGGGCCGGCGACGCCGGGCTTCGTCGGCGACGTCGAGCGCATCGCCCAGCTTGCCGACCTCGGCGTCGTGCTGCTCCTGTTCGCCCTCGGCGTCGAGTTCTCGATCCGCGGCCTGCTCGACGTCCGGCGCGTGGCCGTCCCCGGCGCCACGATCCAGATCCTGCTCACCCTGGCGATCGGGGCGGTGCTCATGGTCGCCGTCGGGTTCCCGCTGCGCGAGGCGCTGGTCATCGGTGCGTGCGTATCGCTGTCGTCGACGCTGGTCGTGCTCAAGTCGCTCATCGATCGCGGCGAGATCGACAGCCTCCACGGCAAGGCGGCCATCGGCTGGTCGATCGTCCAGGACATCGCGACGATCGTGTTCATCGTCGGGCTGCCGCCGCTGGCCGGCGGCGAGGTCCTCGGGCCGCTCCTGCTCGCCCTGGCCAAGGCGGCCGTCTTCCTGGCCATCGCGTACGTGCTCGGGACGCGGCTCCTGCCGCGCATGTTCTCGGTCGTCGCCCGGCTCGGGTCGAGCGAGCTGTTCCTGCTGGCGGTCGTCGCCACGGCGCTGCTCACGGCGTTCGTGTCGAGCGCGGTGTTCGGGCTGTCGCTCGCGCTCGGGGCGTTCGTGGCCGGCGTGCTCGTGTCGGAGTCGGAGCTGTCGCACCAGGCCGCGGCCGAGGTCACGCCGTTCCGTGACCTGTTCGCCGTGTTCTTCTTCGTGTCGGTCGGGATGCTCGTTGATCCGGCGGCCCTCGTGGCCGACATCGGCCTGGTCGCGCTGCTCGTCGTCGTCGCGGTGGTCGGCAAGGGGGCGCTGACCGCCGGCCTGGGACGTGGCTTCGGCCTCCCGCGTCGGTCGGCCCTGCTGCTCGGGGCCGCGATGGCCCAGGTCGGCGAGTTCAGCTTCATCCTGGCCGAGGACGCCCTCGAGCTCGGTGTCCTGGGTGAGCGCGCCTACAACCTGATCCTCGGGACGGCCGTCGTGACGATCCTGCTCAGCCCGCTCGTGCAGCGGCTCGTCGACGGGCTGGTCGCACGCCAGGAGCGGGCGACGGACGCGGAGCTGGAGCGAGCCGTCGCAGCACTCGAGCTGCCCGAGGCGACCGGACCGGCCGTCCCCCTGTCGCGCACCGAGGCGGCGATCGACGCCGACGAGGAGGAACGCCGACCGGCCATCGTCGTGCTCGGGGCGGGACGGGTCGGGCGCACCGTCGTCCGAGCCGTCCGTCGCCGGGGGTTCCGCTGCCTGGTCGTCGACCGCGACCCGACCAGGCTCGATGACGTCGCCGCGATGGGTGCCGTGCCGGTCTTCGGCGATGCGGCCAACCCGGACATCCTGCGCCGGCTCGGGCTGGACCGCGCTCGGGTCATGGTCGTGGCCATCGCCGACCCGCTGACCGTGCGCCTGGCCGTCGAGCGCGCGCTGAAGCTCCATCCACGGCTGACCGTCACGGCCCGGACCCGCGGGCCACGCGAGATCGAGGCACTGCGCCGCCTGGGCGTCGGCCGCCTGTCCGATCCGGAGGCGGAGGTCGCCTTCGAGCTGGCGCGCCACGCGCTCCAGCGCATGGGCGTGTCCGGCCCGGAGGTCTCGGGGATCCTGAGCGGCCTGCGCCGCGACACCTACGGCCGCTGACTGGCGGAGGCTGGTACCCTGAGACCACAACCGAAGAGCGACTTATCCAGAGTGGCGGAGGGACCGGCCCGATGAAGCCACGACAACCTACCGGCGTCGGCCGGCAAGGTGCCAAGTCCGGGCAGGCACCTCCGCCTGCGAGATAAGGGAACGCCCGGTGCGAGACCCCTCGGAATGGAGGCGTCTCCTCGTTCCCGGTCCGGTCCGCCCGCCCACAGCATGGAAGGACGGTGACCCGGATGACGTTCGCCCACGGTGCCCACCTCGTCGGCGGCCTGGCCGCGCCCACGGCGACGGAGGCGATGACGACCACGGCCACGATCCTCGGTCGGCACCTGACCCGCATGACCGATGGCGAGACCGGTGCCCGCAGCCAGTGGATCTGGTGGCAGATCGACAAGCTGACCGCGATCCCGGGCATCAAGGTCGGCGAACCGCACGTCAACCCCGATACGGGCAATCCCGACTACTCCGTCTTCCCGGGCCTGGACGTGGACCCGGGGATCGCGATCCCGCCGCGCGCCCTCGGCTATGCGGACGCGGCCGTCGAGTCGTACGCCGAGTTCCGTCGGTTGCGCGACGCAGGGACCATCCCGCGGGACGTCCGATTCCAGGTGAGCATCCCGACGCCGTTCGCGGTCGTCGTCGCCTGGGCGAACCCCGCCTCGCAGTCGAACCTGTGGCAGCCGTACAAGGACGCCCTGTTCGACGAGGTCCGGGCGATCCAGGCCGAGATCGCCGCCGCCGACCTGGCCATCCAGTGGGATGTCGCCGTCGAGGTCGGCGTCCTCGAGGGCGTGTTCACGCCGGCGGAGGACCTGGCCTCCTTCGAGCGGATCGTGAGCGAGCTCGTCGACGCCCTGGCGATCGTCCAGCCGCCGGCCCAGCGCGGTCTGCACCTGTGCTACGGCGACTACAAGCATCGTCACTTCAAGCCGCCGACGGACCTCTCGTTGCTCGTCCAGCTGGCCAACGCCGTGACCGACCGCATCGCCCTGGACTTCGTCCACATGCCGGTCGACCGGGAGCACGGCACGACGAGCGCGTACTTCGACGCGCTGGCCGATCTGCGGATCGGTGACGCCCAGCTGGCGCTCGGCATCGTCGACTACGAGAACGACACCACGCGCATCGACGAGCTGGTCGCCGCGGCGGACTCAGCTCGGCGCCCGTACGCCGTGGCGACCGAGTGCGGCATGGCCCGCCTCGGCGAGCGCGGCGAGGCGGTCACGCTCGCGGATCTGCTCGCCCAGCACGCCCGGGTCGCCACGCCGATCAGGTAACGGCAGCGGTCGTCGGTGGAGGACGGCGGCGGGCGTATCATCGAAGGCCTGTCCCCGACCCCAAGTCGCAACCGTGCGAGGTCCTTCCATGACGACCGAGATCCCCTCCCCGACCGCGGCCCGGATGGTCATCGGCGGCGAGACCGTCGAGGCAGCCAGCGGCCACACCTTCGACGTCATCGCGCCGGCCGACGGCCGGGTCGTCGCGACGGCCCCGCAGGGTGGTCCCGAGGACGTGGATCGCGCCGTCGCGGCCGCCCGGGCCGCGTTCGACGACCGCAAGGGCTGG
Source organism: uncultured Chloroflexia bacterium (assembly GCA_963776925.1). Taxonomy (GTDB): domain Bacteria; phylum Chloroflexota; class Limnocylindria; order Limnocylindrales; family CSP1-4; genus SPCO01. The sequence continues at coordinate 227,944 of CAVZON010000003.1, forward strand.
GCGTCCTGGGCAGCGGGCAAGCGGGGCCGCTCGCTGGCCAAGCTGGCCGACCTCATCAAGCGCAACAGCGAGGAGCTGGCCCAGCTCGAGAGTCGCAACGTCGGCAAGCCGATCAGCGGCGCGCGCGGCGAGGTCATCGGCGCCAGCCTCGTGTTCGACTACTACGCGGGAGCCGCCAACAAGGTCTTCGGCCAGACCATCCCGGTCAGCAAGCCCGGCCTGGACCTGACCCTGCGCGAGCCGATCGGCGTGTGCGGGCTCATCGTCCCGTGGAACTTCCCGCTGCTGATGGCCTCGTGGAAGGTCGCGCCGGCGCTGGCCGCCGGCAACACGGCGATCCTCAAGCCGGCCTCGTACACGCCGCTGACCGCGTTGCGGCTCGGCGAGCTGGCCCTGGAGGCGGGCATCCCGCCCGGCGTCCTCAACGTCGTCACCGGGCCGGGCGGATCGGTCGGGGCCGCGCTGGCGGGGCATCCCGGCGTCGGCAAGGTCGCCTTCACCGGCGAGACGACGACCGGCCAGGAGATCATGCGGCTGGCCGCCGGCAACGTGAAGAAGGTCTCGCTCGAGCTCGGCGGCAAGAGCCCGAACATCGTGTTCGCCGACGCGGACCTCGAGAAGTTCGCCCGCGAGTCGCCGTACAGCGTGTTCGACAACACCGGCCAGGACTGCTGCGCCCGCTCGCGCATCCTCGTCGAGCGGTCGGTCCACGAGCAGGTCGTCGAGCTGTTCACGGCGGCGACCCGGGCGCTCAAGGTCGGCGACCCGGCCGACGAGGCGACCGAGGTCGGGACGCTCGTCAGCCGCCAGCAGCGCGACCGGGTCAAGGACTACATCGAGATCGGGCTGGGCGAGGGCGCGACGATCGTCATCGGCGGGACCGCGCCGGACGATCCGGCGCTGGCCGACGGCGCGTATCTCCTCCCGACGGTGTTCGACGGCGTCGACAACGACATGCGCATCGCCCGCGAGGAGATCTTCGGCCCCGTGGTCAGCGTCATCCCGTTCGACACGGAGGAGGAGGCCCTGCGCCTCGCCAACGCGACGCCATACGGCCTGTCCGGCTCGATCTGGAGCCGCGACATCGGCAAGGCGCTGCGCGCGGCCAAGGCCCTCCAGGCGGGGGTCATCTCGGTCAACTCGAACTCGTCGGTGCACACCGAGGCGCCGTTCGGTGGCTACAAGATGTCGGGCGTCGGGCGGGAGCTCGGGATGGGCGCGCTCGACCTGTACACGGAGACGAAGAACGTCTTCATCGACCTCACCTGAAGCGGCGTTCAGCGGGCCGGTCGGCGGCGGCGGTGGGCCGCGATCGGGTCGCCGGCGAGCCCTGGTCGCGGTCCTGGCCTGGGCCGGCGGTCTCGCGCTCGTGGTCGCCATCGCGCTCGCCGGTGGCGGACTCCCTGGACTCCCGGCAGACCCACGGACGAACCGGCGGCGATGACGTCGCCGTCCGCGCAGTCCGTCGACGACCACGGCCGCCATCCCGGATCGACGACTCCCGAGGCTCGGACCGGCGGTCCAGGGCGGCGCACCACGCGAGGTCGGCAACGGCCGGCTCGGCGACGACGGCATCGTCGGCGGGATCGTCTTCGGGAACGCGTGGGATCCGGAGGCGCTCGGGCCCTAGCTCAGCTCCCGGTCGCGAGGTCCGGCCAGCCGGCAGACGGGTGGCGCAGGTCGAGCCAGTCGCGCAGCGCCCAGGTCGTCGTCCGGAAGGCCAGCCCCGACCACGGGATCGAATCCGGGGCGAACGTCCCGATCTCGAGCGCCTCCGGGGTCGTCTCGGCGACGCCGCCGACGATGCGCGACTCGAACACGATGGTCACGACCGCCGCCTCCAGCCGGGTGTACAGCCCGATGATCTCGCCCGGTTCGACGATGAGCCGGGTCTCCTCCCAGGTCTCGCGGACCGCCGCCTGGTCGACCGTCTCGTCGACCTCGAGGAAGCCGCCGGGCTGGGCCCACAGCCCGCGCCCAGGCTCGATGCCGCGGCGGAGCAGGACGACCTCGCCGTCGTCGGTGATCGGCAGCGTCGTGACCACGAGCCGCGGGTTGACGTAGGCGATGTGGCCGCAGGCGGGGCACGACAGCCGGTCGCGGTGCTCGCCCGCGACCTCGCCGAATCGGAGGGCGGTGCCGCAGTTGGAACAGAACTTGATCGACTCGGCGATCCATGGCGGCGTGCCGAAGCCTGAGCCGACCTCGGTCGAGCGGCCGTCGCGTCCGGGCGGGAAGATGGGGACGAGGTCGTCGGTCACGCGAGCAGCACCACGACGCTGGCGATGACCAGGGCGGCCAGCCCCACGACGCTGACCGCCACCCAGGCGAGGCGGAACCAGCCCTTGCCCTTGTCGATCGGCATCCACGCCCAGGCCGAGCGCCAGATGCGGACGATCGCATCGGCCGTGGTGACGACGAGCAGCGGCGCCGCGATCAGCACGCACAGCTTGATGAGCGGGTCGCCGACCGTGGCCCCGAGGTTGAGCGCCGTGATGGCGACGGCCCCGCAGATGAGCACGACGACCGACAGGTTGATGTAGTACGGCTGGAGTGGCGTCGGCGCGACCTCGGGCACCGACCGTGGCGGCAGGCCCTGGAGGCTCGGCGGCAAGGTCGGGGTCCGGACCGCCTGGCGGTCGAGGACGGGCATGCCCGGCTCCCAGCGTTCGTCGTCCATCGTCACGACCCGAGTGTAGACCGAGCCACGGCCAGGCCTCGGGAGCCGACTGGCCGACGCCTAGAGCCGACGCTCCTCGGGAGCCTCCGCGTCGTCGACCGGCTCGCCGCAGGTCGGGCAGAACCAGCGGGCCTCGAGCGGGGTCCCGCAGCGGAGGTGGCGGACCGGGTCCGCGTCACCGGCGCCCCGCGACCCCCAGTCGGCGAGCAACCGCAGCGCCGACGCCAGGTCCCGGCCTTCCGCCGTCAGCGCGTAGGTCATCCGCGGCGGTCGCTCCTGGTACGGCGTCGCGCGGACGATGCCGGCTCGCTCGAGGCGACGCAGCCGGTCGGTCAGGATGTTCGGCGCGATGCGCGGGACGGCGGCGGACAGCTCGCCGAACCGACGCGGGCCGTCGAGGAGGGCGCCGACGACGAGCAACGTCCAGCGGTCGCCGACCTGGTCGAGCGCATGCTCCAGCGCCGTCGTCGTCGCGGCGCCCGGGATCGGGTCGGTCGTGGCCATGCCGCGATGGTACGCCGAGCCGGCACTTGCGCAGGTCGGTGGTCCGTTGTAACTTGCAATCCACAAGTCACTACGCGAACCGGAGTCCCATCATGTCCGTCCTCGACGATCTCGCCACCACGATCTCCCAGCTCGCCGCCACCGTCGGTCCCTCGGTCGTGGGCATCGGCCGCCACACCCGCGGCAGCGGCGTCGTCGTCGCCGACGGCCGCGTCCTGACCAACGCCCACAACCTCCGCTCCGACACGGTCAACGTCACGTTCGCCGACGGCCGTGCCGTCCAGGGCCGGGTCGTCGCCATCGACGGCGACGGCGACCTCGCGGTGATCGAGGTCGACACGGCCGGAGCCCCGGCGCTGACCTGGTCCGAGGACGACGCCCTGGCCCTCGGCCGGCCCGTGTTCGGGGTCGCGGCGACGGCCGGCGGCGGGGTGCGGGTCACGTTCGGCCTCGTGTCGGCGGTCGCGCAGGCGTTCCGTGGCCCGGGCGGCCGGCGCATCGCCGGCAGCGTCGAGCACACCGCGCCACTCGCACCGCGCTCCTCGGGCAGCGCGCTGGTCGATGCCGAGGGTCGGCTCATCGGCCTCAACACGAACCGCATCGGTGAGGGCTTCTACCTGGCCCTGCCGGCGGATGCCGCGCTGGGGGCCCGGGTCGACGCACTCGGTCGGGGCGAGACCCCGACCCGCCTGCGGCTCGGCGTCGTCGATCGCTCCCGACCATGTCGCCCGACGGCTGCGCCGCTCGGTCGGGCTGGCCGACCGCGACGGCGTCCTCGTCCGCGGACTCGATGAGGGCGGCCTGGCGGCCGCGGCCGGCGTCGAACCGGGCGACCTCATCGTGTCGGCCGGCGGGCGACCCGTCGCCGACGGCGACGACCTGTACGAGGCCCTCGGCTCCATCGAGACACCGTTCGAGCTCGGGCTGGTGCGCGGCGCGGACGAGCGGACGGTGACGATCGGCGCACCCGCGGGTCGGACCCCCGGCGACGCCTGACCGCGTGAGCGGGGCGTCCGGGGCGTCTCGCTCGCGCTAGCATCCGGGCCGTGGAGCGGCTCATCGCCTGGTATCGCATCGGCTCGTCGGTCGGGGCGGTCGTCGCGCTCGTCGTGGCCAACGCCATCCCGCTGGCGGGCGTGCTGTGGTTCGGCTGGAACGTCTGGACGATCCTCATCGTGTACTGGCTGGAGAACGGCATCGTCGGCGTCTACAACGTCCTGAAGATGCTGAAGGCCGAGGCGCCACCCGGTCCCGACAGCGGATCCATGCGCCTCAACGGCCGACCGGTCGACACCGGGTCGACCCCGGCGCTCGTGACCTTCTTCGTCATCCACTACGGCATGTTCTGGCTCGTCCACGGCATCTTCGTGCTGACCCTGCCGCTGTTCGGGATGATGGCCGGCGACGGCGACGTCGACCTGGTCGACGGCGTCAGCCCGGTGACCATCCTCGTCGCGCTGGTCGCCCTGACGATCAGTCACGGGGTGTCGTTCTACTTCAACTTCCTGCGGGCCGGGGAGTATCGGCGGGTCTCGGCGGCCGGCCAGATGTTCGCCCCGTATGGCCGGCTCGTCGTCCTCCACGTCACGATCATCCTCGGCGGGATGGCCATCGCCGTGACCGGAGCGCCCGAGGCCGCGGTCGCGATCCTCGTCATCCTCAAGACCGTGCTCGATGTCGGCTTCCATCTGGCCGAGCACCGTCGGATCCTCGCCCCGCGCGGGACGGTCGCCAGCGTCTGACGGCGCCGGCTAGGCGTCGGCGTTCGAGGGGTCGTCCAGCACGCCCTGCGTCTGGCGGGCACGCCAGGCCGCCAGCCGCGCACCGAGCTCGGGGTCGCCGAGCGCGAGGATCTGGGCAGCCAGCAGCCCGGCGTTGAGTGCGTTGCCGATGGCCACGGTCGCGACCGGGATGCCCCGCGGCATCTGGACGATCGACAGCAGCGAGTCCATCCCGCCGAGGTGCTGCGTCGGGATGGGCACGCCGATGACCGGGACGAGGGTCTTGGCCGCGAGCATGCCCGGCAGGTGGGCGGCGCCGCCCGCGCCGGCGATGATGACGCGCAGGCCACGGTCCGGCGGCCGTCTCGGCGTAGCGGAACAGCTGGTCCGGCGTGCGGTGCGCCGAGACGACCCGCAGCTCGGACGGGACATCCAGCTCCATCAGCACGCCACACGCCGACTCGAGGACCGGGAAGTCCGAGCGGCTGCCGCCGACCACGCCGACGACCGGTGGTCGGTCACGCTCGATCATCGATCGCCTCCTTCGTCCGACGCCGTCCAGCGCAGCGCGTCGCGGGCGGCACGGGCCGCTGCCAGCGCGGCGCCGGGATCCGCGGCCGTCGCGGTCAGATGCCCCATCTTGCGGCGCTCGAAGACGCGCCGCTTGTCGTACAGGTGGAGGTGGACGGCAGGATCCTCCATGGCCCGACCGACCGACCGCGGGTCGAGCCGGGCGTCGCGCAGCGTGCCCTCGCCCCACAGGTTGACCATCGCCGTCGGCGCGAGGGCATCGGTCGCCCCGAGCTCGAGCCCGCAGATCGCCCGGATGTGCTGCTCGAACTGCGACGTGGCGGCACCGTCCAGCGTCCAGTGGCCGCTGTTGTGGACGCGCGGGGCGAGCTCGTTGACGACGATGCGGTCGTCGGGCATGAGGAACAGCTCCGCGGTCAGGGTGCCGACCAGGCCCATCGCCACGGCCAGCCGCTCGCCGAGCTCGGCGACCCGCGCCGCGACGTCCGGGTCGATGGCCGCCGGCGCCACGCTCTCGACGAGGATGCCCGCGTCGTGGACGTTGTGCGACACCGGGTAGGTCGCCGTCTGCCCGTCGTCACCGCGCATCACGATGATCGAGACCTCCTCGCGAAAGACGAGCTCACGTTCGGCGAGGACGGGCGACCCGGGCGTCGGCGCGATGGCGTCCCACGCCGCCGGCAGCTCGTCGGGTCGGCCGACCCGGACCTGGCCGCGGCCGTCGTAGCCGCCGGTGGTCACCTTCAGGCGCAGCGGGAAGCCCAGCTCGGCCGCAGCCGCGGTGGCGTCGTCGAGCGAGCGGACCTCGCACCACGGCGCGACGGCCGCGCCGACCGATTCGACGAACCGGCGCTCGGCCAGGCGGTCCTGGGTCATCAGCAGCGGGATGCGGCCCGGGTGGACCGGGACGATCGGGTCGATGGCGTCGACCACCTCGACGGCGACGTGCTCCAGCTCGTAGGTCACGACCGCGCACCGCGTCGCCAGGCGGAGGGCCGCGCCGACGTCGTCGTAGCCGGCGACGATGACGCTGTCGGCGAGCGATGCCGCGGGGCAGTTCGGATCCGGGTCGAGGACGGCGATCCGGTAGCCCATCGCCCGGGCGGCCAGCGCCAGCATCCGTCCGAGCTGCCCGCCGCCGAGCAGGCCGATCGTGGCCGGCGGGGCGATCGGCGGCCGCTCCACGCCGAGCTGCCGGTGGACGTCACCGATCCAGCGCTGCTTCTGGTAGGTGTACTGGTGGCCCTCGATGAGCCCGCCGTCGACGATGCCCCGCTTCAGGTCGGCGTAGTGGGCGGTCAGCGCCGGGTCGGCGCGCAGGGCGTCGCGGAAGGCGAGGTCGCGCGCCAGCTCCTCCGTGCCCGGCTGGACGTGGCAGTGGATGCGGAACGTCGTGCCGTCGACCGCGATCGAGCCGACGAGCATCGGCCGGGTGACCGGCCACGGGTCCGGTCCCGGCTGGTCGCCGAAGCCGAGCTCCTTGAGCACGGCCACGACATCGGGCAGCTCGTCCGGCGTGGTCGCGATGGCGAGGTCGACGACGCCCTTGCCGGGCAACCCGGGCACCGCGGTGCTGCCGATGTGCTCGACCACGATGTCGGGGCGGCGCGCGCGTACGAGATCAGCGACGGCCGCGGCGACCTGGATCGTCCGGGGATCCCACTCGACGACGTCCGCCTGCAGACGCTCGTACGGTCCGATCGGCAGGCTCACGGCCCGAGTGTAGACTGCGGCCCATGCGACACGTCATCGGCTCCCGGACCTTCGAGGTGGACGTCGGCTAAGTGACCGACCGGATCGCCCGCGCGGCGCGGGTGGTCGTGGATCTCGGCACGGGCGATGGTCGCGCCGTCCTGACGCGCGCCAGCGCAGAACCAGACACCCTCGTCATCGGCGTCGACGCCGCGGCAGCGGCGATGGCCGAGTCGTCCCGTCGTGCCGATCGACGCCGCATGACCAACGTGCTGTTCCTCGCCGACGGCGTCGAGCGCCTCGTCGACTCGCCACTGCACGAGGCCGCCGACCTCGTCACCGTCATCTTCCCGTGGGGCTCGCTCGCTCGCGGCATCCTCGGCTTCGACGATGCCGCGCTGGCCGGCGTCGCGACCGTGCTCGCTCCTGGCGGCCGGCTGGACGTGCTCGTGTCCGTCACCCCGTCCGATCACGTCGCCGACCTGCCGTCCCTGACCGCGGCACATGCGACGACGGTCGCCTCGGTCTGGTCGGCGGCCGGCCTGCGGCTCATGTCGATGACGCCGGCGACGGACGCCGATGTCGCGGCGAGCGGCTCATCGTGGGCGCGCCGCCTCCGCAGCGGTGGCGGTGCTCGTCGACCCGTGTGGCGCCTCACCGGCGCCAGACACGCGATGGAGCGGGACGCTACCGTGGCCGGATGGCACGGCACCTCGTCGTCATCGGCCTGATGGGCAGCGGCAAGACCACCGTCGGGAAGGCCCTCGCTGCGGCCCTGGGCTGGCGCCATCGTGACTCCGACACCGAGCTGGAGGCGACCCACGGCCGCACCGCTCGCCAGCTGGGCGATGACATCGGCATCGAGCGCCTGCACGAGCTCGAGCTGGACCTGCTGCTCGAGGCGCTGGCGGCGCCGGAGCCATCGGTCGTCAGTGCCGCGGCGAGCACGATCGACGAGCCCGACGGGCGGGCCGCGCTGGCCGACCCGGGCGTGTTCGTCGCCTGGTTGCGGATCGACCCGACGAGCGCCGAGCGTCGGGCGAGACCCGGCGACCACCGACCGAAGCCGGAGGACCTGGCGGTCCAGGCGGCTCGTCGCGATCCCCTGTTCGCGGCCGTCGCCGACGTGGCACTCGACGCCGGTCGGCCCGTCGACGCGAACGTGGCGATCGTGCTCGACCGGCTGACCGGATCGCCCGTCGGGGGCTGACCAGGACCGCCCGTCGAGGGCTAGGCGGCGCTGGCGCTCGTCCGGTTCTCCGAGGCCGCCGCGGCGAGCATCACCGAGGCAAGCGTCTCGAAGGCCTCGCACCACGCGGCGCGGGCGTCCGGCGTGAACGCGTCGCCGAGGCCGACGGCGAGCGTGTCGAGCAGCGCCGTGCCGACGGTCGCGTACTGGCTGGGGTGCACGCCGTACGAGGCGTGCCGACGGCCCATCGCCTCGACCGCCGGGACGATCGTCGCAAGGTCGTCGATGCTCTTGACGACGACGGCGAGGGTCTGCATCAGGTTCTTGCGCTGGGCCTGCATGTCGGTGAACGCGAACATCGGGGCGATGCCGGGGTCGAGCGCGAACAGTCGGTCGTAGAAGATCCGGGCGGCGGCATCGGAGATCGGTGCGACCTGGCTCCAGGTCGATCGGATGAGCTCCTGCTGGTGCGGGGTCATGGCGGTGATCCTTTCGGCGGGCTGGCGACGCGTGGTGGACGCGGGTCGATGGGCAGGAGTCTCCGGACCGCGCCTCAGGCGACCTTCGGGTCGGGTTAAACCCGCTAGCATCGGGGCATGCCCGAGCGCCTCCCGCTGATCCTCGACGTCGACACCGGGATCGACGACAGCCTCGCCCTGCTCTATGCCGCCGCATCGCCCGAGGCGGACCTGCTGGCGGTGACCTGCGTGTCCGGCAACACGGACGCGAGGTCGGTCGCGCGCAACACCCGAGCCGTCCTCGAGCTGGCCGGCCGGGCCGACGTCGAGGTCGCCCTCGGTCGCGAGGTGCCGCTCGTTCGTCCGCTCGAGACCACGCCCGAGACGCATGGCCCGCAGGGCCTGGGCTATGCCGAGCTGCCGGCGCCGAGCCGGCCACTGTCCGACCGGCATGCGCGTCGACGTCATCCTCGAGACCGCCCGGGAGCGACCGGGCGAGGTCACCCTGGTCACGCTCGGTCCGATGACGAACCTGGCCGTCGCGGTCCTGCGCGAGCCGGCACTGCCACGGCTGCTCCGCGGGTTCGTGTACATGGGCGGCGCCTTCGGGGCGTCGGGCAACACGACACCGACGACCGAGTGGAACATCCACTGCGATCCGGACGCGGCCAAGGTCGTGCATCGCGCCTGGATGGCGGCCATCGAGGCCGACCCGACGGTGCCGCGGGCCCTCGGTCTGGGCCTCAACGTCACCGAGCGGGCGCAGATCGGCGCCGACCACGTCGTGCGCCTGGCCCGCCGTGCCGGGAGCACGCCGGACGACTCCCTCGCCCTGGCCCGCGGCGAGGACCCGATGCGACCCGTCCACTCGGTGGCCAGCAACCCGGTCGTCCGCTACCTCGCCGACGCGCTGCGCTTCTACTTCGAGTACCACGCCAAGCACGACGGGTTCTACGGCGCGCACATCCACGATCCGCTCGCCGTCGCGGCGACCCTCGACCGCTCCCTCGTCAGCGCCACGGCGATGGCCGTCGACGTCGAGACGAGCGGCGAGCTGACCACGGGCATGACCGTCGCCGATCCACGGCGGCTGACCGGGCGGCCCACGAACGTCGATGTCGTGACCGATGCGGACATCCCGGCCTTCCTCGATCGGCTCGTGGAGCGCATCGGGGGGCTGGCGGCAGACCGCGTCGGCGTGGCACGCTAGCGATGGAGGGAGCGAACCGAGCGCCCTGCTCGGTGCGGGAGTGGAGGCTGAGCCGGACATGAGCTTCAGTTGGGGTCGCTTCGACACGAGGACGCTCGTCCTCATCCCCATCGCGATCGCCATCAACATCGTCCTTGGCCAGACCGTGGCCTCCGTCCTGAAGGTGCCCGTCTACCTCGACTCGATCGGCACCGTGCTGGTCGGCGTCCTGGCCGGCCCGATCCCCGGCCTCGTGACCGGCCTGGTCACGAACCTGCTCTGGACCTACGTGCTGCCGGCGCCCTTCCATAGCGACTTCGCGGCGCCGTTCGCGGTCGTGGCGATGTGGATCGGCTTCTGGGCCGGGCTCGTCGCCCAGTGGGGCTGGTTCCGCAGCCGGCCGAACACGAAGGGCCAGACGATCCTGTTCGGATCGGTCGCCATCGTCGTCATCCTCGGCGCGATCGGCTACTACGGGTTCCTGCCGTTCTACACCGACGGCACGTTCGCGTTCTTCAACCCGGACGCCGACGCCGGGGCGTTCTTCACGATCATGGGCTACGTCATCGGCCTCCTGTTCCTCGGCGCGATCGTCGGCCTGATCGGGTTGCTCGTCGTCCGCCGCGACCTCGGCGTCGCCTACGTGGCGATCGGCGGCCTCATCTGCGGCATCGTCTCGGCCATCATCTCGGCGCCGATCGCGGCGGTCGTCTTCGGTGGCGTGACCGGATCCGGGACCGACCTCCTCGTCGCCGCGTTCCAGCAGGCCGGAGCGGACCTCCAGACCGCGGTCCTCCAGCAGGGCCTGCTGTCCGACCCGATCGACAAGACGGTCACCTTCTTCATCGTGTTCGTCCTGCTCCAGACCCTGTCCCGCCGGTTCATCGCGCGGTTCCCGCAGGGTGAGAAGGCGGTCGGCCTGGAGGCCGCGTAGCTGGTGACACGTCGGCCCGGGCTGTCCGGGCCGACGACCTGGAGCCGGCCGATGCCGCCCGCATCGCCCGGCTCGTCCCACCCACCCCGAGCGCCTATCACCGCCTCAACCCGCTGACCAAGCTGGTCATCGCGACCATCGCCTCGGTCGGATCGTTCGCCCTCGGCGGCTACGTCGGGCCGGTCGTCATCATCGTCGTGATGCTCGTCCTGGCCGCGTCGGCCGGGGTCATCGGGCCGCTGGTGCGAGCGTCGGTGCTCCTGTCGCTGCCGATCACGATCTCGGTCGTGCTGGTCAGCGTCTTCACCCGCGCGGGCACCACCGTGCTGTTCACGATCGGGCCGTTCGACGCCACGCTCGAGGGCGTCGAGTTCGCGATCCAGACGCTCGTCCGGCTGTTCGCCATCTCGACGTCGATCGGGCTGTTCGTGCTGACGACGGATCCACGAGCGCTCGTCCTCGACCTCGAGCGTCGCGGCGTGTCGCCGCGCTTCGCCTTCGTGGCGGCCGCCACCATCGAGGCCGTGCCGACCCTCGTCGAGCGCGCGGCCACGATCAGCGAGAGCCAACGAGCACGCGGGCTCGACACGGAGGGCGGCGTGGTGGCCCGGCTCCGCGGCCTCCTGCCGATCGTCGGCCCCGTGGTCATCACCTCGCTGACCGACGTGGAGGAGCGGAGCCTGGCGCTCGAATCACGGGCGTTCAGCCGACCCGGCCAGCGCCACCTGCTGTGGGCGATGCCCGACACCGGCTGGGAGCGGGTCCTGCGCTGGTTGCTGGGTGGGCTGCTCGTCGCGCTCATCGTGGCCCGCATCGTCGGCGTCGAGCTCCCGGTCATCGACTGATGCTGCGTCTCGCCGCGGTCGGCTACCGCTACGCCGGCTATGCCCGCCAGGTCCTCCACGACATCGACCTGACCCTCGCCGACGGCGAGATCGTCGGGCTGGTCGGCGCCAACGAGGCGGGCAAGTCGACGCTCTGCCTGGTCGCGTCCGGCCTCGCGCCGGGCTCCATCGGCGGGGCGCTGACCGGCCGCCTCGAGATCGACGGCGAGGACATGGCCGGCAAGCCGCTCCACGAGTTCGCGACGCGGGTCGGCATCGCCTTCCAGAACCCCGCGACGCAGCTGTCGGGCATCACCGGGTCGGTCTTCGAGGAGGTGGCCCTGGGCCCGATGAACCTGGGGCTTCCGGCCCGCGAGACGGTCGACCGGGTGAAGGCCGCCCTTGCGGCGCTCGGCATCGAGGCACTCGCCGAACGCGAGCCACGCCGCCTGTCCGGCGGGCAGGGGCAGCTCGTCGTCATCGCCTCGCTGCTCGCGATGCGACCGCGCCACCTCGTCCTCGACGAGCCGACCGCGCAGCTCGACCCGGAGGGCACACGGCTGGTCGGCGAGGCGCTGCGCCAGCTGGCTGGTGCCGGGACCGCGATGCTCCTCGTCGAGCACAAGACGGACCTGCTCGATGCCCTCACCGGGCGGGTCGCCGTCGTCGCCGATGGGACGCTGGTCGCCGATGGGCCGACGGCCGAGATCCTGGACGATCCCCGCCTCGTCGACTGGGGGGTCGAGCCACCGAGCCGGATCCGGCTCGGCCGGGCGGTCGCCGCCGCGGGCATGGATCCGGCGCTGGTGCCGGCATGACGACCCTGCGGCTCGAGGCGGTCGGGTTCGTCTATCCGGACGGGACGCGCGCGCTCGAGGGCGTCGACCTGACCATCGGCCCGGGCGAGACGGTCGCGATCATCGGCCAGAACGGCAGCGGCAAGTCGACGCTCGTGCGCCAGCTCGACGGGCTGTTGCGCCCGACGGAGGGCCGCGTCCTGCACGACGACCAGGACGTCGTCGGGGCACGGGTCGCCGCGCTGGCCGCCACGGTCGGCATCGTCTTCCAGAACCCGGATCGCCAGATCTTCGCCGGCAAGGTCCGTCGCGAGGTCGAGTTCGGGCCACGCATGCTCGGTCTGCGCGGGCCGGAGCTCGACGCCGCGGTCGAGGCCGCGCTCGCTGCGGTCGACCTGGCCGACCAGGCGGACACGAATCCGTACGACCTGGGCTACACGCGTCGCAAGCTGCTCACCCTCGCATCGGTGCTGGCCATGGGCACGCCCGTCGTGGTGCTCGACGAGCCGACGACCGGCCAGGACGCTCGAGGCGTGCGCCGCGTCGAGCAGGTCATCGCCGACATCGCATCGGCCGGGCGCACGGTCATCGCCATCAGCCACGACATGCGCTTCGTGGCCGAGACCTTCGGCCGGGTCGTCGTGATGGGCGCCGGGCGGATCCTCCTCGACGGGACGCCGGGCGAGGTCTTCGCCGAGGCGAACTGGCCGACGCTCGCGGCCACGTTCGTCGATCCGCCGTACGCCGCCCGGGTCGGGGCCGGACTCGGGCTCGGATCCACGCCGACCGAGGCGAGCGTGGTCGCGGCCCTCGGGGGGTCGTCAGCCCGTCCGGGCTGACCGCAGCGCTCGGCGATCGTCACCCGCGGTCGCGGGCGCTGACGACCAGGAGCAGGAACGAGGTCTCCACCACGTCGATCCCGGCGATGACCGCCGCGATGATGAGCGGCAGCGGATGGGCGAGACCCCAGCCGGCCGCGGCAGCGAACGCGGCCACGGCAAGGAACGCGAGGCGGACCGCGCGGATCAGCCCCGGCACGTCCTCGCTCCCGGCCGCTGCGAGCCGGGAGATGGACCGGCTGAGCAGCAGCACGCCGAGCGCCACGGATCCGCCGACGAGCGCCGCCCGCACGATCGGCGGTGGGGCGATGACCGCGTCAGCGAGACCGGGCTGGGAGCCCACGACGCTCGCCCCGACGACGGCCGCCACGCCGGCGACGAGCGCGACGGCCGCACCGGTCCGTCCCGTCACGATGCGGCGGGCGTCTCGACCGGGTCCCGCGCCGCCAGCCCCCTCACGCGACGACGTCCAGCGTGACCTCGTGGATCGCTCCCTCGACGATGCGCCACGCCCGGACGCTCGGGGCGCCCGTGCCGGGGTCGGCCTCGCCGTCGCTGAGCGACACGAGCAGGTACAGCGCGTCGGGATAGAAGGCCAGGCCGATGTCGGTCGGCGACGGCACGGCCGGCGTGTGGGTGTGCGAGTGGACGATGCCCCAGATGACCTCGTCGGCATCGTCCACGGCGACGCTGATGCGATACAGGTCGGTCGGGTCGATCTCGTAGCGGTACGGCGAGGCCGCCTTGTTGCTCGTCGCCTCGTAGCGCAGGGCCCGTCCGCCCTCGGCCGCCGGCCGGTCGCCGACGATGAGCCCGCAGGCCTCGTTGGGATCCTCGGCGCGAGCCTGGTCGATGAGGGCCTGGACCATCGCGGCCGGGATCGGGGCCTCGATCGGTCCGGGATGATCGGCGGTCACCCGGGCGGCAGCATCCGTCACGTCGACCCGCCGGTCGGCTTGCGGGCGACGACCCACAGGAAGCTGGCGTCGTGCCGATCCTCCGGCTCCTCCTCGACGATCGCGGTCTCCACGTCGAAGCCGGCCGAGCGAAGGAGCGCCCGGTTCCGCTTGGCGCCCGGATGGCCGAAGAACATCGGGACGCCCAGCCAGTCCTCCTCGACCTCGTCGGGCGAGTCGTACGCGCCCATCGAACCGACGAACACCCCGCCCGGCCGGAGCCAGCCGTGGATGGCCGAGAGCAGGCCCGCCAGCTCGGACACGGGCACGTGCGTGAGCGAGTAGAACGCCACGACCGCGTCCAGGCTCGCCGCGGGCAGGTCCAGGGCGGTCATGTCCGCCTGCCGGAAGGTGGCCTCGGGGACGTTGGCGCGCGCCAGCTCGAGTTGCCGCGTGGACAGGTCGACCCCGGTCACGCGGCGACCTCGTGCGAGTGCCCGGGTCATCGGCACGCCCGCCCCGCAGCCCAGGTCCAGGACGTCGGTGCCCGGCGGGATCACGGCCAGGGCCCGGTCGAGCCAGGCGAGTCGGACCGCCGAGGGCCGCTCGTCGCTCCACGCGAAGTAGCGCTCCGCGATCCGGTCATACCCGTCCGCGACGATCCGCTTGGCGTCGATGACGTCGACGCGCTCGTGGTCGCTCACCACCAGTTGACGCCGCCCTCCAGCGCCTCTTCCATGTCGTCGAAGTCGGTCGTGAAGGTGCCAGCGGAGAGGTACTTCCAACCGCCGTCGGGAAGCAGGGCGACGATCGTGCCGCTGGTCATCCGCTGCGCCTCGCGTGCAGCCGCGACGAGGACCGCGCCGCAGGACGGGCCGGCGAAGATGCCCTCCCGGAAGACGAGGTCGCGCAGCGCGGAGATCGCCTCGCGGTTGGAGACGAGGTACTTCGCGTCGATCAGGGACGGGTCGAGGATCTCCGGGATGAAGCCCTCATCGAGCGAGCGCAGGCCCTGGACCAGCTCGCCGGGGAGCGGCTCCGCGGCGACGATGCGCACGCCGGGCTTGTGCTCGCGCAGGTAGCGCGAGACGCCCATCAGCGTGCCGCCGGTGCCGAGGCCGGCGACGAACACGTCGATCTCCGGGCAATCGGCGAGGACCTCCGGGCCGGTCGTCTCGTAGTGGGCGAGCGGGTTGGCCTCGTTGCCGTACTGGTACGGCATCACGAACCGCTCGTCCTTGGCCACGAGGTGCTTGGCCAGGGCGATCGCGCCGTTGGAGCCGAGGCTTCCGGGCGAGTCGATGACCTCCGCGCCGAAGAGGGCCGCCATCTGGCGTCGCTCGTTGGTCACGTTGTCGGGCATGACCAGGGCGACCCGATAGCCCTTGCGCCGGCCGATCATGGCCAGGGCGATGCCGGTGTTGCCGGACGTCGGCTCGAGGATGATCGAGTCCTCGTGGAGCAGCCCGCGTGCCTCGAGGTCCTCGATCAGGTACTTCGCGGCGCGGTCCTTGACCGAGCCGGTCGGGTTGAGCATCTCCAGCTTGGCGAAGATGTGCACGTCCGGGTTCGGCGACATCCGCGGGATCTCGACGAGCGGGGTGTGGCCGATCGCCTCGAGGATGTCGCCGTAGCGCCCGCCGTGGCGCGCCAGGTCATCGTGCGCGTGCGCGTGGTCGTGGTCGGCGTCGTCGAGCCGCCACGGGACGGCCATGTCGGTCGCCTTCAGACGCCCGCGCCGCCGGCCATCGCCGGCAGCAGACGGACCTCGTCGGCGGAGGCGACGGGCGTGTCGAGGCCGGCCAGGTAGCGCACGTCCTGGCCGTTGACGTAGACGTTGACGAACCGGTTGAGGTCGCCGTCGTCGGTCAGCAGCTGGCCCTTGAGGTTCGGGTGCTGCTCGATGAGGCCGTCCACGACGGCGCGGATCGAGTCGCCCTGGATGTCGAGCGACTTGACCCCGCCGACGTTGGGTCGGAGCACGGACGGGATGTGGACCGTGCTCACGCACGCGCCTCCGGGCTGACGTTGCCGGACAGGCCGGTCGTGGTCAGCAGGAACGGCGCGTCCTCACCGACGTTGGCCGTTGCCAGTGGCCGACCCTCGGCCCGTGCCGCGACGGCCTCGTCGGAGCACACCGGGCAGTGCGGATCGCGCCGCAGCTGCAGCTCGGTGAACTCGGTCTCGAGGGCATCGAACAGGAGCAGGCGGCCGGCCAGCGTCGTGCCGATGCCGAGGAGGACCTTGAGCGCCTCGTTGGTCTGGAGCAGGCCGAGGATGCCGGGCACGACGCCGAGCACGCCGGCGACCGAGCAGCCGGGCGCGAGCTCCGGCGGCGGCGGCGTCGGGTACAGGCAGCGATAGCACGGTCCCGCATACGGGATGAAGGTGGTGAGCTGCCCCTCGAACCGGAAGACGCTGGCGTGGATGACCGGGATGCCGGCCGCGACCGCCGCGTCGTTGAGGATGTAGCGCGTCTCGAACGTGTCCGTCCCGTCGAGGATGACGTCGTAGCCGGCGATGATCCGCTCGACGTTGGCGGCCACGAGCATCTCCTCGTGGGCGACCACCTTGATCTCGGGGTTGAGCGCGTTGATGGCGATCTTCGCGCTCTCGACCTTGCGCTCGCCGACGCGGTCGGTGGTGTGGATGATCTGGCGCTGCAGGTTGCTCACGTCGACGACATCGAAGTCGACGAGGCCGATGGTCCCGACCCCGGCCGCGGCCAGGTACAGGGCGGCCGGCGACCCGAGCCCGCCCGCGCCGATGAGCAGGGCCTTGCTGCCGAGCAGCCTGGCCTGGCCCTCCGACCCGACCTCCGGGATGAGCAGATGGCGGCTGTAGCGCTGCTTCTGGTCGGCGCTCAGGACGACCGGCGTGTCGAACTCGAATCCGGCGCTCTTCCAGGCCTGGAAGCCGCCCTTGACGCTGACCACGTCGGTGTAGCCCATGTCCGCCAGCGTCTGGGCCGCGAACAGCGAGCGGACGCCACCGGCGCAGTACAGGACGACGGGCTGGTCGCGATCCGGGGCGATGCCCTCGATCTGCTGCTCGATGTAGGACTTGGAGACGTGGCTGGCGCCGGGCAGGTGGCCCTGCTCCCATTCGGACGCCTCGCGGACGTCGACGATGGCGGCGCTGCCGGGCGGCAGGTCGGCGACGTCCTGCACGGTGACTTCGCGGATCTGCTCACGGGCCTCGCGGAGGAGGTCGGCATAGGACTTGGGCATGGACGGAAGGGCTCCGATGATCGACGGGCTGGCATGGCGCCAGGGCGGGGTACGGTCGGCTGGGCGGGTGAGGGGCCGGCTATGCCGGCTGGCGACACCTGCAGCGGCGCTCGATCCGGGTCATGACGGCGTGCCCTCGGGCTGGGGCTGGGCGGCGCCGAGGTCCTCCAGCACGTGCT
This sequence comes from uncultured Chloroflexia bacterium, assembly GCA_963776925.1. Classification (GTDB taxonomy): domain Bacteria; phylum Chloroflexota; class Limnocylindria; order Limnocylindrales; family CSP1-4; genus SPCO01. The sequence continues at coordinate 245,607 of CAVZON010000003.1, forward strand.
GGAGCGAGTCATGGCTGAGCATCGCGCACTTGAGGCGGGCGGGGCTGATCTCGATGCCGAGCAGGTCGAGCAGGTCATCGGCGCGGAACGACGCGACCTCCGCCAGGGGCTTGCCCTTGATCTCGTCGGTCAGGAGGCTGGCACTCGCCTGGCTGATGGCGCAGCCGCGACCGGTGAACCCGACCCGATCCACGACCCCGTCGGTGACCCCGACCATGAGCGTGATCCGGTCGCCGCACAGGGGGTTGGCCCCCTCGAAGCTGGCGTCGGCATCCTCGACGACCCCGAAGTTATGGGGCCGACGGTAGTGCTCCAGGATGTAGTCGCGGTAGAGGTCGTCCATCGAACCTCGACGATAGCGCGAGACGGCAAATCCGACAAGCGGGGTAGGGATTGGATGACGGCCGCGGTGACCGCTCGCAACGGACTTGTGGGCAGGGTCCGCCGGTACCAACCGACGGCGGTGCCGGACGACACCGGGCGGTACTGTCAGGACAGTGGTGACGGTCACGGATCGGCTCGAGGCGAAGGTCGGCGGGCAGGCGCAGAAGCGGGGGCTCATCCCGCGAACGCCGCCCGGTGACCGCCTGCTCGCCGATGCGGCCGTATGGCTCGCCGGCGAGTACGCCGATGCCGTCCGCTCGACCCGCCAGCGCACGCTCGACGACGGCACCCACGAGCTGTCCGTCGACCTCCATCCGGCGGTCCCGCCCCTGCAGCTCGTCGCGGCCGACACCGGCCGGGTGATGGCGGTGGCCGAGACGGCCGTGGCCGGACCCGGCTATCACCGCTTCCTTGGCCGGGTCCTGGAACGTCTCGGGACCGAGATCGGCATCGAGTGGACGGATGGCGACGGCGCGACGACGTTCCTGGATCGTCCGGCCGCCGAGCAGGCGTACCTCGCCTGGCTCGGGCCGCAGCTCGCGAGGGCCAAGGTCGCGGCCGGGCGCGGCCAGCGTGGCATCCACCTGGGGTTGCCGCCCGGCACGCGCTACACGACCGACGCCGCCATCGCCACCGTCCTCGGCCCGCGCGACGAAGCGTGGCTCGACGCCGCCATGGCCGACCCGCGGGTGGCCCTCGACATCACGCCGTGGTGGGCGGACGCGACCGACGGCCGCTACCTCCTGCACCGCGCGCTGACCATGCTCTGGCTGGAGGTCCGCTGGCGCGCGCCCGGCCGTCGAGGGGGAGGCCGACCTGCTCGACGAGGTCCATCGCCTGCTCACCCGGGCGTACCCGATGGATCCCGGCCCTCCCCTACCCGTGGCACGCCTGGGCGGAGCTGTGCGCGTACCGCGGGATCAGCGACCAGATGGCCCGACAGGTGGCCGGTCGCGCGGCCCGCGAGCCCGAGCCGGACCCGCCGGTCGGCTATCGCCGCGACCATGTGCGCATCACCCACGAGGGCTGGGGCCTGGAGGTCCCGGGCTGGTACGCGGAGCGGCGCAGCCCCGAGGAGTGGTGGGGCGGCGGCGCCGGGCGGTCGGTCACCATCGCGGCGACGCGGACCGGTCTGGCCGACGGCACCCCGATGGCTGCCCAGGCGTTCGTCGAGCAGTTCGCCACGGACCTGGGCCCCGATGCCCTGACCCACCGCGAGGGCGAGGTCCTGGGTCGGGCTCGGCTGACGACCGATGCCAGCTCCGGCGTCGAGGTCGGCGTGCTCGAGGGCTACAGCGCCATCCGCGGCTCCGGCGCCGCGATGCGCATCACCTTCGACGACCCGGGCGACTGGTCCTGGGCGGTCGAGACCTGGCGGTCGCTCCGACCGAGCTAGGCCGCGGCGCTGCGCGGGCCGGGAACGGCCCGCGACGACACCCCAGTCGCGCCGCGGGCCGCCCGGCAGGGCAGGCGTCAGACCGACAGCCCGACGTCCGACAGGATCTTGGCGATCTGATCGCCGAGGAAGATGAGCGCCACGATGGCGACGATGGCCACGAGCGCGAGGATGAGGGCGTACTCGGCGAGGCCCTGGCCGGCCTCCTCGCGTCGGATGTCCGCTGGACGGAGTGTGTGCATCGAAGACCTCGGACGGTGTGGCGGCGGGATCACCCGATCCGGCGGTCATTCCGCCGGACAAGGGCGAGCATCGAGCCGGTCGGTCGGTGGCCGGTAGCCGCGAGACCCCGCCATCCCGCGTGCGGGTCCTCCCGCAGTCCTTGGTCAGCCGGCGGACCAGGCGAACCGGACGATGGTTCCAGGCCCATCCGGCCGGGCGTCGACCTCGACCGTCGCGCCGCAGGCCGCGCCCTCCGCGACCATGTCCGCCAGGCCGCGGCGACCGGCAGCGGTAGCGGCAGCGCGGGCCTCGCGAGTGATCCCCGGTCCGTCGTCGGCGATCGACAGATCCAGGACCTGTCGGTCCGCACGTACGCGGATCGCGACGGTGCAGCCGGGCGCGTGCCGGGCCGCGTTGTCGAGGGCAAGCCCGACGACCCGGAACGCACCGGCGGCGACCTCGGCCGGCGGTTCCCCGGCGTCGGCGGCCGGGCCGGCCGTCGGCATCCTCGACGTCCAGCGTCACCTCCAGCCCGCTCCGGGACTCGGCCCGCTCGGCGATCCACTCGACCGCGGGAACGAAGCCGCCGACCTCCAGCTGGATGGCGTGCTGCGCGGCGCTCAGGGTCTCGACCTCGTCGAGGGTCTCGCGCAGTCCGACTGCCAGCTCCTCGATCGAGCCACCGCTTTCGGCCAGGCGGATCGCCCGTCGGAGGCCCGGCACGACGTCGGCGTGGAGATCCCGGGCGATGCGCGATCGCTCGGCGACGACGGCGTGGCGCTCGCGTGACCGACCGGGCGCCAGCTCGTCGACGAGGGCACGCAGGAGCGGCGGAACCAACCCCAGCCGTTCGCGCCACCCACGGGGCGTCGAGTGCGTCACCGCCACGCGGCGGCGAGCTCGCAGCCACGCCGGCTGGGCGTCGCCGAGCAGCGCCAGCGCGACGAACACGACGGTCACCACGAGGAACGATCGGCTCACCAGGCCCAGCGGCCCGATCGACGGATCCAGGAGCGACCGGCACGGCGATGGTCCACACCGCGAGCAGGCCGACGATCGATGTGGCGACGATCCCTGCCGGCCGGACCCACGAGCCAAGGCAGCGCCGGCGGTCCGACGCGTAGGCGACGGCCGATGCCGCCGTCCAGGTCGCGGCCAGCCCGGCGACGATCGACCAGAAGCGCCGCCCGGCGTCGTCGAGCGCCGGCCAGGCGACGCGAAGGCCGGCCAGCAGATCGATGGTGACGGTGGTCAGGGCCAGGACCGTGGCGAACCAGGCGAGCCCCGGCGCGCGGTCCAGGCTCAGGCCGACGACGCAGAGCAGCGCGACCGCGATGAGCAGCGGCAGCAGCGTCTCCGGCGTGACATCGACCGACCTCGGCTGGACGCCGAAGCGGACGGTGACGACGAGGCCGATCAGGACGATCCCGCCGACCGCCGCGACACGCGTCGCCCGGGACCCGCTCATCGGCCGCTCCGGGCGCCGATCCAGCCCTCGTCGAGCGCCAGGACCGCCAGCTCCGTCCGCGACTGGAGGCCGTACCGGTCGAACAGCCGCCGAAGGTGGCTCTCCACGGTCTTCTCGGACAGCCCGAGCCGAGCGCCGACCTCGGCGTTCGTCGAGCCGGCGACGACGAGCTCGATGACCTGGACCTCGCGGTCCGACGGTCGACGCGGGGCCGCGACATGGGCGCGAAGGTGGGCTGCGCTGAAGACGGTGCCCCCGGCCGCGACCGCCGGATGGCCGCGACGATGGCCGGCACGTCCGTGCCCTTGTCCAGGAAGCCGGCGGCGCCGCGGTCGATGGCGGCACGGACCACCGACGGCTGGTCGAAGCCGGAGAGCATGAGGACCGCGGGTGGCGCGGCCTCGCGGTGGATCGCCTCGAGGAGCTGCAGGCCCTCGGCCCGGCCGTCGAGCTGCACGTCGCAGACGAGGACGTCTGCCACGCCGGCCAGGGCGATCCCGTCCGCCAGCGACCCGGCCATTCCCGCGAACGCCAGGTCCGGCTCCGCTTCGATGGCCGCGCGGATCGAGGCGACGATCGCGGGGTGGTCGTCGACGATCCCGACCCGCACCGGACCGGCCGGCGTGGTCGCGTCAGGTCGGGTCACGGCGCCTCCCTCATCCACGGTCCCGAGCGTAGCGGGACCACGATGCCGTGACGTCGCGCTGGGCGCATCCGGGGATATCCCGCAACGCAAGCGCCGCGGAGCGGTCGGCCATGGCGGTCGCTCCGACCGAGCTAGACCGCGGGCTACCCGTTGAAGACGCGCAGGACCTCGTTGAGGCCGCGGGCCAGGGCGTCGATGTCGTCGGTCGTCGAGTAGACGTTGAACGAGGCGCGGGCCGTGGCCGCGAGATCGAGCCGTTCGTGGAGCGGCATCGTGCAGTGGTGGCCGGCCCGGACGGCGATGCCGTAGCGGTCCAGCACCTGGGCGACGTCGTGCGGGTGGATGCCCGGCAGGTTGAACGGGACGACGCCGCCGCGGAGCGTCCGGGTCGAGCGGCCCGTACAGCTCGATCGACGGGACCTCGCGCGGCAGGACCTCCAGCGCGTAGGCCACGAGCGCGCGCTCGTGCTCGCGCACGGCGTCCATGCCGATGTCCATCAGGTAGTCCGCGGCGACACCGAGGCCGATCGCGTCGGCGACCGCCGGCGTCCCCGCCTCGAACTTCCAGGGGACCTCGTTGAACTCGCTCCGGCGCAGGTGGACCTCGCGGATCATCTCGCCGCCGGCCAGGAACGGCGGCATCGAATCGAGCAGCTCGCGTCGCGCCCACAGCGCCCCGGAGCCCATCGGCGCCAGCATCTTGTGGCCGCTGAAGGCATAGAAGTCGACGCCCAGGTCCTGCACGTCGACCTTGAGGTGCGGCACGGCCTGCGCCCCATCGACGAGCACGAGCGCGCCGGCCGCGTGCGCCATCTCGGTCATCTCCTTGACCGGGTTGATGGTGCCCAGCGTGTTCGAGACGTGGGTGAACGCCACGAGCTTTGGCTTGAGCCGGAGCAGGACCTCGAACACGTCGAGGCGCAGGACGCCGTCGTCGGTGATCGGGATGAACTCGAGGTCGCCGTCGACCTCCTGGACGAGGAGCTGCCACGGCACGAGGTTCGCGTGGTGCTCCATCTCGGTCAGGACGATCTGGTCGCCCCGGCCGACGTTCCGCCGGCCCCAGCTGTAGGCGACGAGGTTGATCGCCTCGGTCGCGTTGCGGGCGAACACGACCTCGTGGCTGTCGGGGGCGTTGATGAACCGGGCGACGCGTCGCCCGCGAGCGCTCGTAGGCCGCGGTCGCCCGCTCGCCGATCGTGTAGATCCCGCGATGGACGTTGGCGTTGTACTCGCCGTAGTAGTCGGCGACCGCGTCGATGACGACCTGCGGCTTCTGGCTCGTGGAGGCCGAGTCGAGGTAGACGAGCTGGTGCCCGTTGATCTCCTGCTGGAGGATCGGGAAGTCGGCGCGGATCGCGGCGGCGTCGAGCCGGTCGGCGGTGGCCGGCATGTCGAACGTCACGGTCACCCCGTCCACGACGCCGTCGCGGTGGGTGATCGTCATCGTCCCGGTGCCGCCGCTGCGCTGCCAGCGGTAGCGGCCCACCGCGGTGGTGGGATCGGGCTCGTCGACGTCGACGATGTCGATGCCTTCGTCCGGCGGCTGCTCGACATAGGCGGTCCGGATCGCCTCACGGCCATCGAACGGACCGACCGGGATGCCGACGAACGTCAGCTGCGCATCCTCGGCGAGGGCGTCCACCATCGCCGTGTAGTCGCCGCTCGCGGCACCGGCGTTGAAGCGCTCGACGTGCGCCTGCAGCAGGCGCGTCCCGGTCGTCGTCTCGATGGCCATCGCGTCGTCCGGCCGCGCTAGCGGCCGACCTCCGCAGGCTCCAGCTCCGGGCCCTGGGGCACGAGCAGCGCCTCGTCGGGAGCGTCGGTCGACAGGCCGGCCTCGCGCAGGATCGGGCCGTAGCCCTCGTCCTCGAGTCGGAGGGCCAGGTCCTTGCCGCCGGTCTTGACGATGCGGCCCTGGGCGAGGACGTGGACGACGTCCGGCTTGATGTAGTTCAGCAGGCGCTGGTAGTGGGTGATGAGCAGCACGCCGAGGTTCGGGTTGAGCATCGCGTTGACGCCCTCCGCGACGATCCGCAGGGCGTCGATGTCGAGGCCCGAGTCGGTCTCGTCGAGGATCGCCATCTCCGGCTCGAGGACGGCCATCTGGAGCATCTCCAGGCGCTTCTTCTCGCCGCCCGAGAAGCCCTCGTTGACGTAGCGCGTGGCGAAGCTCTCGTCCATCCGCAGCAGCGCCATCTTCTCGCGCATCTTGTTGCGGAACTCGCGCATCGAGACGCCGCCCTTGACCGGGTCGGTCGGGTCGATGTCGGCGTCCTTGTCGATGCCCTGGAGCTTGGCGTTGAGGGCGCTGCGGATGAAGCTCGCGACGCTCAGGCCGGGGATCGCCGTCGGGTACTGGAAGGCGAGGAAGAGGCCGAGCCGGGCGCGCTTGTCCGGGCTGCAGGGCGAGGATGTCGCGGCCCTTCCAGATGACCTCGCCGGCGGTGACCTTGTAGGCCGGGTGCCCCATCAGCGCGTAGGCGAGCGTCGTCTTGCCCGACCCGTTCGGGCCCATGATCGCGTGGACCTCGCCCTGGCCGACGGTCAGGTCGATGCCCTGGAGGATCTCGTGGTCCGGGTTGGCCGTCGGGGCGACGCGCAGGCCGCGGATGACGAGGTGCTGGTCGGTGGTCTGGTCGGTCACGGTGTGGTCAGGGCTCCAGTCTGGTCGGGTCGGGCATCGAGGTCGACGACGCGCGGCGGGGCGAGGTCGGCAAGGGTCATCGAGTCGAGCGCACCGGTCACCGCATCGCGGACGCGGACCCACAGCACGTTGACGGTGCAGTGGGACGAGCGATCGCAGCGGGTCGCGTGCTCCGGGTCATCGCTGGCGCAGATCATCGGAGCGATGGGCCCTTCCAGCGCGCGGAGGACCTCGCCCATGGAGATCGTCTCGGGCGGTCGGGCGAGCTCGTAGCCGCCGTGGGCGCCGCGGGTGCTGACGACGAGGCCGGCCTCCCGCAGGTTCACGACGAGCTGCTCGAGGTAGGCCCGCGGAAGGTCCTCCTCGGCGGCGATCCCGGCCAGGCTGGCCGGCCCGGTCCCGTAGTGGCGCGCGAGCTGGACCATCAGGCGGGCGCCGTACTCGCCCTTCGTGGAGAAGGAGACGGCACCGGTCCCGTGGTACTGCGGGCGCGAGACGCTGGGGTTCGGGGTGGGAAGCGTGCTGGCGGACAGGGTCGTCGGGCCTCGATATCCGAGTGAATTCGTCGGATATGGAGTGTAGGTCGAGGGCCGGGTGTCGTCAACGCGCGACGTCGGCGCCGGACCGGCCGCCTCGCTACCCTGTCGAGGGTCCGGGAAGCGCCCGGCAGGAGGTCCGGCATGCACAAGATGACCGACGCCGAGGCATGGGCGTTCCTGGCCGCCGGCAGCCGCACGACGGTGTTCGCCAGCACCCAGGACGACGGTCGACCGCACGCGGTCCCGACGTGGTACCTGCTCGATGGCGACGAACTCGTCTTCACGACCTGGCACGCCTCGGTCAAGGCCGCCAACATCCGTCGCGATCCGCGCGTGACCGTGGTCGTCCAGGATCCCGCGCCGCCGTACGACTACGTATCGGTCGACGGCGAGGCGACGCTCCTCGACGACGCTGGTCGAGTGTCGTCGCATCTCGACCGAGCTCGGTGCCAAGTACATGGGCGCCGACCGTGCCGAGGCATTCGGAGCGCGCAACGGCGTGCCCGGCGAGCTCGTCGTGCGGGTCCGACCGACCCATATCCATGGCTATAAGGAGGTTGCCGGATGACCGGACCCACTTCGACCCGCGAGGCCCTCCTCGAGCGCTTCGCGACCGGCTTCGACGCCGTCATGGACGCCCTCGACGGCGCGACGGATGCCGACCTCGACCGCCATGGGCCGACCGGCTGGTCCGCCCGGATGGTCGTCCACCACCTGGCCGACAGCGAGGCGATGGCGTACACGCGCATCCGCCGCCTGCTCGCTGACGACGCGCCGGTCGTCATCCAGGGCTACGACGAGCCGACCTGGGCGGAGCGGCTCCACTACGACCGCCCCATCGAGGCGTCGCTCGCGGTGGTCGAGGCGGTCCGTGCGGCCAGCCTCTCCCTCCTCGGGACGTTGACCGCGGACGAGTGGACTCGGACGGGCACGCACTCGGAGTCAGGCGCGTACTCGGTCGACGGCTGGCTGGCGATCTACGCGGGGCACCCGCAGGAGCACGCCGAGCAGATCCGGCGCGCACGCCGCGGCGAGGACTGAGGCTTCAGCCCACCTTAAGGCCAGCCACGGGGCGCGGCCTACGGTTCGAGGCATGGCATCGCGATCCCGGTCGTTCGACCGTGGCACGGTGCGTCGGGGAGATCCCATGCTTCGATCCCGCTCGCTCGCCCGCAGCCTGGCGGCGCTGGCCCTCATCGCGTCCCTTGCAGCCTGTGGTGGTGGAGCACCCGCCGGCTCCGATGGCGCGGCGGCGACCATGGCCGTCGGCGTCAGCGGCGCCCAGACCGTCTCGTTCGACGAGACAGGCGGCTGTGGCAAGTCGCTCGGCGATGACGCCAGCTGGGGTGGCATGTTCACCTCGCCCGACTCGGCATGGCTCCTCGACATCACGGTCGAGGGCACGTTCGATGGCGGCACCTACACAACCGCCGACCACCAGCCGGGCCTGGCACGGTGTTCATGACGAACGGCGCCGGCGCGACCTACGACGCCATGGCCGGTGACGGCACGGTGATCGTCGACGCGGGGGCCCGCAGCGGTTCGATCGAGGCGACGCTGACCGCGTCGGATGGGTCGACCGTCGAGGTCGACGGCCCGTGGACGTGCGAGTCGTGGGACTGACCGCGCGGACTCGCGGCGGTCCGGCGACACTTCGCGGATGGACACGACCGAGCGCCCCATCCTGACCGCCGCCGAGGCGATCCTCCCCCACGTGCTCGACATCCGACGGCGGATCCATCGCCAGCCGGAGCGAGGACTGCAGCTGCCGCTGACCCAGGCCGTCATCGTCGAGGAGCTGACTCGCCTGGGCGTCGAGTCGCGCCTCGGCGGGACGACGAGCTCGGTCGTCGCCGTCATCGATGGCGCCCGACCCGGTCCGACCATCCTGCTGCGCGCCGACATGGACGCGCTGCCGCTCCAGGAGGACACGGCGCTCGACTTCGCGTCGGAGATCGACGGGGTGATGCACGCCTGCGGCCACGACACGCACGTGGCGATGCTGCTCGGCGCCGCGGCGCTGCTCGTCGAGCGACGCGAGTCCCTTGCCGGGCGGGTCCTGCTGATGTTCCAGCCGGGCGAGGAAGGCATGCACGGCGCGCGGTACATGCTCGACGAAGGCCTGCTCGAGGACGGGCCGCACGGCGCCGGCGGCGTCGAGCGGGCGGTCGCGATCCACATCACCACACGCTTTGCCGCCGGGACGATCTCGCTGCGTCCGGGTGCGCTGATGGCGTCGGCGGACGCGATCAAGGCGACCGTCCACGGCCGCGGCGGCCATGCCTCGGCGCCGCATCTCGCACTCGACCCGATCACCTCGGCCGCCGCGCTCGTGCTCGCCCTCCAATCGGCCGTATCGCGCGAGGTCGACGTGTTCGACCCGGCCATCGTGACCATGACCCGGATCAGCGGCGGGACGACCGACAACATCGTCCCGGACCACGTCGACCTGGAGGGGACCATCCGGACCGTCTCGCCGGAGCGTCGGCGGCAGGCCGGCGACCTCGTCCGGCGGGTCGCCGCCGGTGTCGCGTCGACGCACGGCACGACGATCGACCTGGACATCGTGGGCGGCTACCCGGTCACGCTGTGCGACCCGGACGTGACCGCATGGGTCCGGGACCTCGCCATCGGGTTGGCCGGCGACGACCAGGTCCACGAGCTCGACCATCCCGTGATGGGGGCGGAGGACTTCTCGTACGTCACCGAGCGGGTGCCCGGGATGATGGCCTTCCTCGGGGCCCGTCCGGCGTCGGAGGATCCGGCCACGGCGCCGCAGAACCACTCCAACCTGGTCGTCTTCGATGAGCCGTCGATGGCCCTCGGCGTCGCGCTCTACGCTGCCGCCGCGCTCGACTTCCTGGGTGGGTCGAGCTAGCCGGTCAGCCCGCCGAGATGCTCCTGGTCGTGGTCGACGGCATTGCGCAGCAGCCCCTCCACGTCCCACACGCCGAGGCGCTCGTGGGTCCCGGTGCGGGCCCAGCCGTCATCGTCGAGGGCCGCGACCGTCGCCAGCGTGGCCGCCCGCAGCGCGGCGAACCGGTCGAGCAGCGCGTCCAGGTCGAGCGACGGCTCGCCGGTCCACGGCGCGGGCTCGGCCCACGACCAACGCGGGTCGTCGACCGTCTCGAGATCCCGGAGGCGCGCCTGGTGGACGTCGACCTCGACCGCGATGCAGGTGCCGGACGACGAGCTCGGGCGTCCACTCGCCGTCGGGCGTCGGGTCGCGCCGCGGCCCCGACGCGCGGCACGCGGACAACCGGTCCGGGAAGCCGGCGAGGCCGGCCAGCAGCTCAGCTCGCGATCATCGAGCATGGACCGGCGCCACGCCTCCGTCGCCTCGACCGCGTTGAACGTGTACAGGTGGAAGCCGGTGACCCGGGCGTCGGGATCGGCCAGCAGCGGGGCGAGATCCTGGACGAACCCGGTCGGCTTGTAGAAGCCGCCGGACCGCGCCATGCCGGTCACGAAGCGCAGGTTCTTGACGAGGAACCGCTTGGCGTCCTTGACCCCGATCCGGGCGGCGACGTTGAGCAGCTTCTGTGGATCGGCCACGCCCGGGACGCCGATGACGATGTCCGGCCCGAAGCCCTCGTCGCGCAGCCGGCGCACCCACGCCGTGATGAGCTTCGTGTCGAAGTCCATCTGCGAGGTCACGTGGGCGACGAACGGCGCCTTGTCGCGGAGCGCCCGCTCCAGGGCCGCGTCCGGGATGTCGGCGTGGCCGTTGGGGTAGCCGGGGCAGCCGATGACCTCGAACGGGTGGCCCAGCTCGGTCATCGCCTGGAGCAGCGACAGCCCGTCGAGGTACTCGCCCGGCTCGTCGGCGTCGCCACCGACGACGAAGGCGTGGGTGAGTCCGCCCTCCCGCGCCCGGTCGAGCAGACCCGCCAGCGTCGCCCGGTCCGGGATCATCCGGGCCGACAGGTGCGGGATGGCCCGGAAGCCGTCGGCCTGCAGCCGGATCGCCCAGTCGACGCGTCGCATCGATGCCCTTGGCCGGCGACGCCGTCACCGACACCCGCGCGCCCGAGCGGCAGGTGCGGGATCTGGTCGGGCAGGTTCTTGAGCGGGAGCAGCTCGAAGATCGGGTCCTCGAGCGCCGTCCGGAGGGCCGCGCGTCGACGCTTCGTCGAGCCCGCGCTGGCGGCCGAGCAGCGAGACCATCAGACCTCCGAGTCCGGCATCGACGCCTTGCGCCTCGCGATGAACTCGAGCAGCGCCTCGTCGAGCGCCGGGTCGAGCGGCGGCGCCTCGTACTCGCGCAGCATCCGCTTCCAGATCGCGTTGGCCCGCTGCGCGGCGTCGAGGGAGCCGTCCTCCTCCCACTGCTCGAACAGTTGTTGTCGGCCGTCTCGGACCGGTAGAAGGCGGACTCGAAGTTGGCCAGCGTGTGGGCCGTGCCGAGGAAGTGCTGGCCCGGGCGTGTTGGCCCGGATGGCGTCGAGCGCCTGGCCGTTGTCGCTCATGTCGACGCCCTTGACGAAGACGGCCATCATCCCGCACTGGTCCGCGTCGAGGATGAACTTCTCGTAGCCGACGGCCAGCCCGCCCTCCAGCCAGCCGGCGGCATGGAGCACGAAGTTGACCCCGCCCAGGACGGTCGGCTGGAGCGTCGCCGCGCTCTCGTAGGCCGCCTGGGCATCGGCGACCTTGGAGGCGCACAGGGAGCCGCCGCTGCGGAACGGGACGCCGAGCCGACGGGCCAGCGAGGCCATCGTGTACAGGACGAGCGCGGGCTCCGGGGTGCCGAACGTCGGTGCGCCCGGACTGCATCGACATCGACGACGCGAACGAGCCCAGCACGACCGGCGCGCCCGGGCGGGTGAGCTGCACGAAGGTCATCCCGGCGAGGGCCTCGGCCAGGGTCTGGGCGGCCACGCCGGCCGCCGTCACCGGGGCCATCGCGCCGGCCAGGATGAACGGCGTCAGGAGCGTCGCCTGGTTGGCCTCGGCATACGCCCGGGCCGCGCCGAGCATGACCGAGTCCCAGACCAGCGGCGAGTTGGCGTTGATCAGCGACAGCGTGACCGGGTGGGTCTCGAGGTAGTCCGCGCCGAACAGGATCCGGCACATCTCGACCGTGTCGCGCGCCCGCTCCGGCGCCGTGACCGAGCCCATGAACGGCTTGTCGCTGTAGCGCATGTGGCGTGTAGACCATGTCGAGGTGGCGCTTGTTGACCGGCACGTCGACCGGCTCGCACACGGTCCCGCCGCTGTGATGGAGGTGCGGCGACGCGTACGTCAGCTTCACGAGGTTGCGGAAGTCCTCGATCGTGCCGTAGCGCCGGCCGCCGTCCAGGTCGCGCACGAAGGGCGAGCCGTAGTTCGGGGCGAAGACCGTGTGCATCCCGCCGATCTCGACGTGGTTGGCCTCGTTGCGCGCGTACTGGGTGAACTGCCGCGGCGCGCTGGCCTGGACGATCTGGCGGCACATCCCGCGCGGGAAGCGGACCCGCTCCCCGTCGACGTCGGCGCCGCCCTCGCGCAGGACGCGCAGGGCCTCGGGGTCGCCGCGGAACTCGACGCCGACCTCCTCGAGGATCGTGTCGGCGTTCGCCTCGATGGTCGACAGGCCCTCCTCGCCGAGGACCTCGAACGGCGCCAGCGTCCGGGTCAGGAACGGCGTGCGCTCGAGGTGGGCGTGGAGGCGAGCGGCACGACGGGCGTCGCGGCCACCGGAGCGGCGGGTCGCGCATGGTCTCGGTCATCGATCGTCTCCCGTGGCCGTGACCGCGCGCGTCGGCGGCGGCGTTCCGGTCGGCCGTCGGGTCCGCGCCGCGGCCGGCGGTCGCCGCGGCGTGGCGGCAGGGTCACGACCCGCTCCAGGTTCGGGTTCGGCGCGGTGCGATGCGGGATGGCCATGGCCTCGACGAAGTGCTCCTGGAAGCGCGGCTCGACCGCCGTCTCGATCTTCTCGACCCGGCGCACGACCGCCTCGATCTCGCGCCGCGCGGCGCCGCTCAACAGGGCGATGAGGGCACCGGTGCCGGCCGCGTTGCCGGCGGCCCGGACCCGGCCCAGGTCGCAGTCGGGGACGAGCCCCAGGACCATCGCGTGGAGCGGATCGATCTGGCTGCCGAAGGCCCCGGCCAGGCGGACCTCGTCGACGGTGTCCGTCCCGAGCTGGTCCATGAGCAGCCGCACGCCGGCATACAGCGCCGCCTTGGCCAGCTGGATGGCCCGCACGTCGTTCTGGGTGACGACGATGCGCGGGCTCGCCCTCCGACCCGGCGTCGTGCAGGACGTAGCTGAACGTCCGACCGTCGGGGACGATCCGCGGCGTCCGCGCCGCGAGCTCGCCGTCGATGACGCCGTCGGCGGTGATGACCCCGGCGAGGTACAGCTCGGCGACGACCTCGATGATCCCCGAGCCGCAGATGCCGGTGACGCCCGTGCCGGCGTCGGCCACCTGCTGGTCGAAGTCGGGTCGTCGGACCAGGCGTCGACGCCGATGACCCGGACGCGCGGCTCCAGCGTGTCGCGGTCGATGCGGACGCGCTCGATGGCGCCGGGCGCCGCGCGCTGGCCGGCGCTGATCTGGGCGCCCTCGAAGGCCGGGCCGGTCGGCGAGGACGCGGCCAGCAGCCGGTCGCGGTTGCCCAGGACGATCTCGGCGTTCGTGCCGACGTCGACGACGAGCGTCAGGTCGGTCGCCTCGTGCGGCTCCTCGGCGAGGATGACCCCGGCCGTGTCCGCGCCGACGTGACCCGCGATGCACGGCAGCAGGTAGACCCGTGCGCCCGGGTGGGTGCGCAGTCCCAGCTCCGCTGCGCGCAGCTCCACGGCCGTGTCGACGGCCAGCGCGAACGGCGCCGAGCCGAGCGGCGTCGGGTCGATGCCGAGGACGAGGTGGTGCATGATCGGGTTGCCGACGAGGGCCAGCTCGAGGATCTCGGCGCGCTTGATGCCGACCCGGTTGGCCAGCGTCGCGAGCAGGCCGTCGAGCGCCTTGCGCACGGCCTCGGTCAGGGCGGCCGCCCCGTCGTCGTGCATCATCACGTAGCTGACCCGGCTCATCAGGTCCTCGCCGAAGCGGATCTGCGGGTTCATCACCCCGGCACTGGCCAGGACCGAGCCGTCGGTCAGGTCGACGAGGTGGCCGGCGATCGTCGTCGAGCCGACGTCGATGGCGACGCCGAACGCCCGATCGTGGAAGCCCGGCCAGACGGCGATGACGTCGTGTCCGCCGTGGACCGCGACCGTGACGCGGTACGAGCCTCGCTCCAGTGCCGGTTGGAGCGCGCGGACCACCTCGAGGTCGGCGTCGAGGTCGGTCAGGCTCCCACTCCGTCCGGAGCGCGTCGAACAGCCGGCCCAGGTCGCCGGTCGGGGTGGCCAGGTCCGGCGGCGTGACGTCGACCGTGTGCAGGCGGACGACCGGGTCCAGCTCGAACGGTCGCGCGTCGAGGTCCTTGCGCACGACCTGGCGATGGACCTGCGATTCGGGCGGCACGTCGACGACGCAGTCGCCGAGGAGCCGTGCGGTGCACGACAGCCGACGATCGGCCGCCAGGCCGTGCTCGGCCCGATAGGCCGCCTCGACCTCGCCGGCCTCGCTCAGGTGTGACGGATCGGCCGTGATCCCGTGCTTGGGGAACGAGCCGAAGGCGGGCGTGACCGCGCAGCGGCCACAGATGCCGCGGCTGCCGCACACGCTGTCGATGTCGACGCCGAGACCGCGCGCGGCGTCGAGCACGGTGGTCCCGGCAGGCACCCGCCCCCGTCGACCGGATGGCGTGAAGATGACCTGCGCGTCGGCGACCGCGACCTCGGTCATCGTCGGATCAGAGGCCAGCCGACGAGGCCAGCGCAGCCCGGCGGCGGTTGACACGACGACCCCCGGCCTCGCCGTCCGGCGGCGCCACCCGGAACCGGGCGATCCAGCGCGCGGCGTCCTGGTCGTTGCCCATCAGCACGTCGCTGGCCATGACCGCGTTGCGCACGCCCTCGGCGATCGGGTTGGTGATGGCCGATGACAGGCCGCTGGCGATGGCCATCGACAGGAAGGCGCCGTTGATGCCCTCGCGGTTCGGCAGCCCGAAGCTGACGTTGCTCGCCCCACAGGTCGAGTTGACCTTGAGCTCGTCGCGCAGCCGGCCGAGGATGCGGAACGCCTGGCGACCGGCGCCGGCCAGCGCCCCGATGGGCATGACCAGCGGATCGACCACGATGTCCGCGCGCGGGATGCCGTGGTCGGCCGCGCGCTCGACGATGCGCTTGGCGACCGCGAAGCGGACATCCGGGTCCATCGAGATGCCGGTCTCGTCGTTGCTGATGGCGACGACGGCGCAGCCGTACTTCTTGACCAGCGGCAGCACGCGCTCGAGACGCTCCTCCTCGCCGGTCACGCTGTTGAGCAGGGGCTTGCCCTGGTACACGGCCAGCCCCGCCTCGAGCGCCTCGACGATGGACGAGTCGATCGACAGCGGCAGGTCGGTCAGCGACTGGACGAGCTGGATGGTCTGGGCCAGGATCGCCGGCTCGTCGGCGAGCGGGATGCCGGCGTTGACGTCGAGCATGTGGGCGCCCGCCTCGACCTGGGCCAGCGTGTCGGTCATGACCCGGCTGAAGTCGCCGGCCTGCATCTCGGCCGCGAGGGCCTTGCGCCCGGTCGGGTTGATGCGCTCGCCGATGACGACGAACGGCTGGTCGTCGCCGATGACGACCTCGCGGGTGGCGGAGCTGATGACGGTGCGGGTCATGCCGGCGCGGTCTCCTCGGGCGATCGGCCCTGCGTCTCGTCATGGGCGGGCGGGAAGACGGGGCCGCCCTCCACGCCGCCGGTCTGGATGAGCTGGGCCAGGCGGTGCTTGTCGTACTCGGTCTCGATGCGCTCGGCCTCGGCCGCGACCTCCGCGTCGACGTCATCGCCGACACCGGCGCTGGATCCTTGCGCCACTCCTCGATGTAGTCGTTGTAGGCGCGCTTGCCGGCGCGGCTGGCGGCCTTGTCGATGGCGACCTGGAAGCGCGGGTGGAGCACGATCTTGCTCGACTTGCGACCGTCCCTGGCGGTGACCTGGGCGGGGATGTCGCGCCACCAGATGATGGTCATCGTGGCCATGGACTCAGGCTCCTCGTGCGATGGCGGGGTCGATCGCCGGGTCGATGGCCAGGCGGATGGCCGGAGCGAGCTCGCCGAACCCGGTGTCCCGCCGCTCGAACGCCAGGCCGAGCCGATCGGCCGCAGCGCGTGCCCGGGCGGTCAGCGCCGGATCGTCGGTCTGGGCGAGATAGACCAGCCGGCGGTAGCGCGCCGAAGTACATCGGTTCGAGCTCGGGGTGGACGTCAAGGCCGAGCCCGGCCCACACGATCGTGTCGAACTGGCGGGCCAGGAAGTCGGTCAGGTAGAAGGTGCCGAGCTCCTCCTCCTGGAGCCGCTCGAACGCCGCGGCGCCGGCATAGAACTCGTAGCAGTGGGCGCCCTCGATGCGCTCGACGCCCTCGCGCGCGAGCACCGCGTCAAGCGCGCCGGCCGTGCCGCAGTCGGCATAGGCGACGAACAGCCGGATGTCGTCACCCCAGCGGGAGCGCGCTTCGCGGATCCGTCCCTCGACCGCGGCAGCGATCAGCGACGGTCGCATGTGGAGCTGCGCGTCGATGGCCAGCGACCTTGACCCCGGGCACGTCCCGGGTCAGCGCCAGCAGCTCCCGGGCGAGGGCACCGCAGCCGATGATGACGACACGCGGTGGGGCCGCGGCGAGAGCGGCGGGGTCGGCGTCAGGCGACGCGGGCACGGCGCTCGTCGATGAGGCGACGGGCCGTCTCAGCGGCGACGCCCGCGTCGCGACAGTAGGCATCGGCACCGACCGCCATGCCGAACTCCTCGTTCAGCGGCGCGCCGCCGACGAGGACGATGTAGTCGTCGCGCAGCTCGCGATCCTTGAGGGTCTGGATGACGACCTTCATGTACGGCATGGTCGTCGTCAGCAGGGCGCTCATGCCCAGGATGTCCGGCTTGTGCTCGGCCAGGGCGTTGAGGAACTTGTCCGCGTCGGTGTTGATGCCGAGGTCGATGACCTCGAAGCCGGCGCCCTCGAGCATCATCCCGACGAGGTTCTTGCCGATGTCGTGGATGTCGCCCTTGACCGTGCCGATGACGACCTTGCCGACCGGCTCGGCGCCGCTCTCGGTGAGCAGCGGCCGGAGGATCTCCATGCCGGCCTTCATGGCGTTGGCCGCGAGCAGGACTTCGGGGACGAACAGGATCCCGTCACGGAAGTCGATGCCGACGATCTTCATGCCCGCGACGAGCGCGTCGTCGAGGACCTGGGTGGCGGTGTAGCCGCGCCCGAGGAGGATCTTCGTGCCCTCGACGATCTCGTCGCGCATCCCGTCGTACAGGTCGTTATGCATCTGCTCGACGAGCTCGTCGTTCGAGAGGGCGTTGAGGTCGATGTCCTGGAGGTCGTCGGTCATGGGGTCGGTGACTCCCGGGTCGCCGGCCGCGGGGGGTTCCACGATGTGGAACCGTGCCGTATGATGGAACCCGCGAGCAGCGAATCTAGCCGAGGAAGGGGTCCGTGTCCAGCGTCCAATCCATCAGGCGGGCCTTCGCCGTGCTCGGCGCCCTGGCCGACGGGCCGTTGGGCGTGACCGAGGTGGCGGAACGGGCCGCGCTGCCCAAGTCGACCGCGGCGCGGATGCTGGCCACGCTGGTCACCGAAGGCGCCGTCGAACAGGTCCCCGGCGACAGCGCCTACCGCCTCGGACCGCGGCTCATCACGCTGGCCGGCGGGCTCAGCTTCAACCGCTCGCTGGCGGCCCTGGCGAGGCCCGTCCTCGTCGAGCTGGCGGCCGGATCGGGCGAGGCGGCCGGCCTGGGCGTGCCGGACGGGGATCTCATCCACTACATCGACCAGATCGACACGCCGAACCCGGTCGTCGTCCGCGACTGGACGGGGGCGCGAGCACCGCTCCACGCGGTGTCATCCGGTCAGGTGCTGCTCGCGTTCCGGTCGGCAACGGCCGTGGATCGCTACCTGGCGGGCGAGCTGGAGACGTTCACGCCGCGGACGCTGGCCACGGCAGAGGCGGTGCGCGACCGGCTGCGCGAGATCCGGCGGACCGGCCACGCATGGGCGATCGAGGAGTTCGACCCGGGGATCTCGTCGGTCGCGGCGCCGATCGCCGATGCGACCGGCGAGGTGGTCGCGGCCGTGCACCTCCACGGGCCGTCGTACCGCTTCCCGCCCGCGGATCGCGTGGCGGAGCTGGCCGATCGGGTGGTGGCCGGGGCCGCGCGGATCGCGGCCGGGTTGCGCGAGGGCTAGCCGGGGGGACCGGGCCTGGCGTCAGCCGGCGCTGTCGGCCCCGGTGCTCTGCGCGGGCGGTGCCTGCGGCGCGGGCGCCTGGTCGCTGACCGGCTCCAGGTCGATCGTGCGGACGTGGCTCGTCTGACCGGATTCGGTGCGGACGATGGCCTGCGAGATGCCGCCGGTCACGAGCTTCTCGATCGTGGCGATCTCGCCGGCATAGCGGCCCGTGCCCAGCACGCGGACGCGTCCGCCGACCTTCAGGCCGGTCCGGCCCTTGGCGGCTTGCAGGTTGATCGTGGCGACGGTCGAGCGGACGACCGGCTCACCGGGCGTGGTCGCCGGAGCCGGGCGGTTGGCGGTCTTGGCGACCGGATAGTTCGTCTTTCGCTTGCGCACAGGTCCTCGACTAGCGGGTGTGGTCGACGGGTCGAGCTGGACACAGCGCGACGCGGCCGGGCGAACCTTCGCACATTCGGCCGCGCAACGCGAGTGTCACGAACGGATCGGCAGCTGACCTCAGTCGGCGGCGTCCTTGGCGGCCTTCTTGGTCTTCGAGGCGGCGTCCTCGACGCCGGCTGCGACGTCCGCGGCGGCTTCGGCTGCGCTGGCGGTCGCGTCATCGAGGGCGTCGGACGCGCCGGCCCCGTTGGACTCGGCCTTGCCGCGCATCTCCGCGATCTGCGACTCGACCGTCGTCTGGAGCTCGCGCGTGCGCGCCTCCATCTGATCGCCGAGATCGCCGAGCTTTCGCTCGAGCTGGAGCTGTTCGCGCATCTCGGAGCCGGATCGGGACATGTACCAGGCCGCCGCGCCGGCCGCAGCCAAGAGCCCGGTGACCATCCCTGCGATGAATCCCATCGTCGATCGTCCTCCCCTGTTCGTGCAGATTGTGCGGGGACGCAGTGTACGCCTCTCGCGGCGTGACCTGACCCTGGTCCGGGATCAGCCGTGCGGGACGACCGTCGCCTGGTGCCGGCTCGCCGCGAGCGCCTCGCGCAACGCATCGGCCAGTGCCGCGATCGCGCGGTCGATGTCCTCGACGCTGGCCGTGACGAACGACAGCCGGAGCGTTCGCGGATCGCCGTCCTGGGCGTAGAACGGCAGGCCCGGGACGAACGCCACGCCACGCTCGACAGCGGCCGGCAGGAGCGCCACGGTGTCGATGCCCTCGGGCATGCGCAGCCACAGGAACATGCCACCGGCCGGGGCGTCGAAGACGACGTCCAGACCGTGGAACTCCCGCGCGATCGCCGCCAGCATGGCGTCGCGCTGGCCCTTGTAGAGCGCGCGGATGGTCGGCACATGGCGCTCCAGGAACCCGTCCTTGAGCACCTCGGCGACGATGCGCTGGTTGAAGCTCGGGCTGTGCAGGTCGGCTGCCTGCTTGGCCTGCAGCAGCTTCGGGTAGATCGCCGTCGGCGCGACCAGGTAGCCGAGCCGCAGTCCGGGTGCCAGGACCTTGGAGAACGAGCCGAGGTAGATGCCGCCGTCCGGGTTGCGCGCGGTCAGCGGCGGCGGCGGCGCGCTGTCGAACCACAGGTCGCCGTACGGGTCGTCCTCGACGATCGGCAGCCCGGCCCGCGCGGCGACCTCGCTCACGGCGGCGCGGCGCGCCTCGCTCATCGTCCGACCCGTGGGGTTCTGGAAGTTGGGCAGCAGGTACAGGAAGCGCGCACCGTCCGCCCGCCGTTCGACGTCATCGGGGAGCACGCCCTCGCGGTCGCTGGCCACACCGGTCACCCGCGGCTCCATCGTGGCGAACGCCTGCAGGGCCCCGAGATAGGTCGGCGTCTCGACGAGGACCGTGCTGCCCTGGTCGATGAGCAGCTTGGCGACGAGGTCCAGCCCCTGCTGCGAGCCAGTGGTGATCAGGACCTGCGCCGGGTCGACCTGACCAGGGCAGGCGCTCGGCGACCGCCTCGCGCAGGGGGCCGTAGCCCTCGCTCGCCGCGTACTGCAGGGCCGCCTCGCCCTGCCGGGCGAGGACCGTCTCGCAGGCGTCGGCGAAGGCCGCCATCGGGAACGTGCGCGGCGAGGGCAGGCCGCCGGCGAGGCTGATGATCCCGGGGCGTTCGGTGACCTTCAGGATCTCGCGGATCACCGAGGGGTTCATCGACTCGGCGCGTGTGGCGAGGGTCCAGTCCATGCACCCCTCCTTCGGTGGACAGCGTAGCGGGCGGGAACGGCCGCGCCGCGGCCCAGGCGTCGTGCCGCGCTCGGGTGTCAGCCGAGGCCGGCCGCCGCGTCGTCCAGCCAGGTCGCGAGGTACGTCACGAACGACGGCCGGACGAGCAGCCGCCAGGTCGTGGCGTCGAGTCGCCACACGATGACGTTGGCCCGGGCGACCATCGTCTGCGCACAGGCACCCGGCGGGAATGCGCGGTCGTCGAGATCCAGCGAGCAGCCGAACGCGAGCAGGTCGGCGACGTCCTCGCCCGTCAGCTCCAGCCCGATCCGGTTCGCCGACACGTCGACGGTCGTGAGGAACGACGCGCCCGCCGCCTCGCGCAGGGCCGTCTCGACCGCGGGCGCGATGGCGTCGTCGCCACCCTCCGGTCCGACGACGAGCCACTCGTCCGGCCCGAGCCACAGCCAGTGACCCTGGCCGTCGGGCGCGCTCGCGGTCGTGTTCGCGGTGCGCGGCGGGGCGACGGTAGCGGCGACCGCCAGACGATCGACGAGGGACGCATCCGCGGCGTCGAACCGGACATCGACCTGGGGCAGGCCGGCCATCCGCCGGACCACCGGGCGCTGCCCGCTCATGCCCCGGCCTCCGCAGGGTCGCCATCCCGACGCGTGTCGTCGGGGTCGAACAGCTTCGACGGCGCGACCTCCACCTCGACGACCGAGCCATCGAGCAGCGGCGCCAGCAGGCGCTGCGCCCAGGCGGTCGCGACCGCCCTTGACCAGCGCCAGCGCGAACGACCGGTCGAGGGCCGCACTCCGATAGGACGACGTGACATGGCCGAGCATCGGGACCGGTGGCGCCGCGAGGTCCGCGTCCGGCGCCACGAGCTGGGCACCCTCGGGGAGGACGACGTCCGGATCGATCGGCAGCAACCCGACGAGCTGCTTGCGGTCGGGGCGCAGCGCGTCGGGCCGGCGATGGGAGCGCTGGCCGATCCACGACTTCCGCGTCGAGCAGAGCGCGGCCATCCCGAGGTCCTGGGGCGTGACCGTGCCGTCCGTCTCCTGGCCGATGATCGGGTAGCCCTTCTCCGCGCGCAGGACGTGCATCGCCTCGGTGCCGTAGGCCGTGATGTCGAACGGCCGGCCTTCGGCGAGGACCGCGTCCCACAGCGCCGACCCGTGTGGCGTCGGGACGTTGAGCTCGAAGGCGAGCTCCCCGGAGAACGAGATGCGGAACACGCGACCGGGCACGCCCGCGATGACCGCGTCGCGCCAGGTCATGAACGGGAAGGCGTCGTTGGCGACGTCGAGGTCCGGCGCGAGCGCGGCGACGACGGCACGCGCCCGCGGTCCGACGACCGCGACCGTCGACCACTGCTCGGTCACGCTCGTGCAGCGGACACGGAGCTCGGGCCACTCGGTCTGCAGCCACTCCTCGAGGTGGTCGAGCACGGCCGCCGCGTTGCCGGTCGTCGTCGTCATGTGGAACCGGTCCTCGGCCAGGCGGGAGGTCACGCCGTCGTCGAAGACCATCCCGTCGGGATGGCACATCAGCCCGTAGCGGCACGAGCCGACCTTCAGGCTCGAGAACAGGTTCGTGTAGATGCGGTCGAGGAAGATGCCGGCGTCCGGCCCCTGGACATCGATCTTGCCAAGGGTGCTGGCGTCCATCAGCGCGACCGACGATCGAGCCGCGCGACACTCGCGCAGGACGGCGTCGTCCATCGACTCGCCGGGATCGATCGGGAAGTAGCGCGGCCGCTTCCACTGGCCGACGTCCTCGAACACCGCCCCGCGGCCACGTGCCGGTCCTGGATCGCGGTGACCCGGATCGGGTCGGCGAGGATCGGGCCACGGTCGCGGCCGGCGACCTGGACGAAGCTGACCGGCACGAGCGGCGGTCGGTAGGTCGGGACGCCGACCGTGCCGACGTCCTGGCCGAGCAGGCTCGCGGTCACGGCGCTGGCCACGATGCCGCCCGCACGACCCTGCTCGATCCCGGTGCCGATCGTCGTGTAGCGCTTCACGTGCTCGATCGACACCAGCCCGGCGCCGAGCGAGCGCTCGAGGTCCGCCAGCGTCGCGTCGCGGCCCGGGTCGAGGTAGTGCCGCGACCCGTCGCCGTCTTCGGGCGGGACGACCCAGGTCGCGCCGATCTCGCCGAGGTCCGCGATGTGACCGGCGGCGGCCCCGACCGCCGTCATCGCCACGGTCGGTGGCGGCGCGTCCGGGACGAAGGCGGCGATCCGCTCGTCGTACCGCAGCGTGCCGCGGGCGTGGGCCCACAGCGCGACGTTCGGGTTCCAGCCGCCGGACACGAGCAACAGGTCGGCCTCGACCCGGCCGGCGGTCGTCCGGACGGCGGTAAGCCGGCCGTCGTCGTCGCCATCCGTGCCGGTGACGGACTCGCCGCGGCGCGTGTCCACGACGGCGACGACCTCCACCCCGGCCTCGGCCATCGCCGCCTCGACGTCGCGCGTCGTGTCGTTGGTCGTGAAGACGACGGCCCGCTCGCCGGGTCGGACGCCGTAGCGACGGACGTAGGTGGCCGCGGCCGACGCGAGCATGATCCCCGGTCGATCGTCGTCCGCGAACACGATCGGGCGCTCCGTGGCTCCGGTCGCCAGGACGACCCGGCCGGCCCGGATCCGCCACAGCCGACCCTCCGTGCCCGCGACCGGACGCCGCTGGACCGCGGTCACCAGGCCGTGGTCGTAGACACCCAGGGCTGTCGTCCCGGCCAGGATGCCGTCGCCCTCGGTCGCCGCGTCTCGCTCCAGGACCAGGACACGAGCGTGCGGGTCGGCAGCGCGGGCCGCCGAGGCCGCCGCTCGCCCGGCCTCGCCGGCGCCGATGACGAGGACCTCGACGTGGGCGTGCCGCGCGTCGAACCGCGCGTCGTCGTCTGGTGCCTCCAGGCGGCCCATCCCGGTCAGGGTGCGCACCACCAGCCCGTCCTCGAGGGGGGCGGTCGCCGCGTTGACCATCGGCTCGCTGACGCCGGACGGCCAGGTGACCTGGACGTGGGCGTTGGGCTCCTCCGGCCCGGCGCTGACGATGCCGCGTGGTCGGTCGTGGTAGATGCTCCGACCGACGATCGCGACCCCGTTCGCCGACAGCGCCGACGCGATGGTGTCGCCCTCGAACCCGGTCAGCGCGCCGCCATCGAACGAGAAGCCGATGACCCGATCCCGGTCGATCGCCGAGCCGCCGGTCGGCAGCCGGTCGCTGGTCATGCCCGGATCTCGTTGGTCAGCGTGTCCCGCTCGATCTCGAACCAGCGCCGGCAGCCGGCCGTGTGGACCCACCGCTCGCGCCACACGCCCTTCGGGTTGTCACGCAGGAACAGGTACTGGACCCACTCGGCGTCGGTCAGCGCGTCGGGCTCGACCGGGTAGGCGACCCCGGCCTGCCCGCCGTACTTGAACTCGGTCTCGTCGCGCGGGCCGCAGTACGGACACGGGATGAGCAACATCAGTGCGCCACCGCCGCGGCGCCGTGCTCGTCGATGAGCGCGCCGGTCTCGAACCGCTCGAGCGCGAACGGCCGCGCGAGCGGCCCTGGGGCGTCGTTGGCGACCAGCTCCGCCATGACCCAGCCCGACGAGGGCGTCGCCTTGAACCCGCCGGTCCCCCAGCCGCAGTCGAGGTACAGCCCCTGGACCGGCGTCGTCGAGATGATCGGCGAGGCGTCGGGAGCGACGTCGACGATGCCGCCCCACGTCCGCAGCACGTGCGCCCGCGCGAACACCGGGAACAGCTCGAGCGCGGCTGCCAGCTGGTGCTCGATGACGTGGAACCCGCCGCGCTGGCTGTACCCGTTGTAGCTGTCGATGCCGGCGCCCATCACCAGCTCGCCCTTGTGCGCCTGGCTGACGTACACGTGGACCGCGTTCGACATCATCACGACCGGGTGGATCGGCTCCAGCAGCTCCGACACGAGGGCCTGCAACGGATGGCTCTGGAGCGGCAGCCGGATGCCGGCCATCGCTGCGACGATCGACGCGTGCCCGGCAGCGACGATGGCCACGCGACCCGCGGCGATCGGTCCGCGGGACGTCCGGACGCCCGTCGTCCGCCCGTCGACGACGTCGATCCCGGTGACCTCGGTGCCCTCGATCAGGTCGACCCCGAGGTCGCTGGCCGCCCGGGCGAACGCCCAGGCCACGTTGTCGTGCTTGGCGATGCCGCCGCGCGGCTGGTAGGTCGCGCCGAGGATCGGGTAGCGCACGTCCGGCGAGATGTTGACGATCGGGCATAGCTCGAGGACCTGCTCCGGCGTCAGCCAGTCGGCATCGACGCCGTTGAGCCGATTGGCGTGGACGCGTCGCTGTCCTTCCCGGACATCGCCCAGGCTGTGCGCCAGGTTGAGCACGCCACGCTGGCTGAACAGCAGGTCGTACTCGAGCTCCTCGGCCAGCCCTTCCCACAGCTTGAGGGCGTGCTCGTAGATCGCCGCGCTCTCGTCCCACAGGTAGTTCGACCGGATGATCGCCGTGTTGCGGGCCATGTTCCCGCCGGCCAGCCAGCCGCGTTCGACGACCGCCACGTTCGTGATGCCGTGGTTCCGGGCGAGGTAGTAGGCCGTCGCCAGGCCGTGCCCACCGCCGCCGATGATGACGACGTCGTACGCGGCCTTCGGCTCGTCGACCCGCCGCCACAACCGGTCCGGGTGGTGCGGGACGTAGCGGTCGGTGCGGGACGCCCCGGACACGTCAGGCGCGGATCCGCTCGCCGGCCGGATCCCAGACGGGGTCCTTGACGACGGTCGCCGGCAGCGGCTCGCCGAACCACTCGACGGTCAGCGCCGTGCCCTCGCGCGCGAGCTCGACCGGGAGCATGACGCTGGTCAGGCAGCGCCCGACCTGATAGCCGAAGGCGGCACTCCGGACGTAGCCCACGACGGCATCGTCGCCCGCGACCCGCACCGGCTCCTTGCCCAGCACGACATCGGCCGGATCATCGAGCGCCACCCAGGCCAGCGCGCGTCGGCGGCCCGCGGCCTTCTTCATCTCGAGGGCGGTCCGCCCGACGAACTCGCCCTTGCCGAGCTTGACCGTGAACCCGATGCCCACCTCGTACGGGTCGTCCTCCTCGGTCATGTCCAGCCCCCACGACCGGTAGCCCTTCTCCATGCGCAGGCCGTCGTACGCGGCCCGCCCGGCGGCCGTCAGCCCGAACGGTCCGCCGGCCTTCCAGATGACGTCCCACAGGCGCCGGCCGATGGCCGCCTCGGCATAGACCTCCCAGCCGAGCTCGCCGGCGTACGAGATGCGCTGGGCGACGACCGGCACGTCGTCGAGCTCGATCGGTCTCGCGGTCATGTACGGGAACCCGGCGTTCGACAGGTCGTCGGGCGAGATCGACTGGAGCAGCGCCCGCGCGTCCGGCCCGGTGACGAGGACGGCCGTCGTGCCCGCGGTCGTCTCGACGACCTCGACGCGTTCGTCCGGCCGTCGTGCCCGCTGCAGGTAGACCGCGTCCTGCGGCCCGTTGCAGCCGAGCTGCCAGCGATCCTCGGCGAGACGGGTGCAGGTGATGTCGCTCTTGATCCCGCCGCGCGCATCGCACATCGCGGTGTACACGACCGACCCGACCGGACCGGACAGGTCGTTGGTGACGAGCCGCTGCAGGAAGGGCTCGGCGTCGGGGCCGCTGACGACGGCGCGGGTCAGCGAGGTCAGGTCGAACAGGGCCGTCCGCTCGCGCGCGGCACGGTGCTCGGTAGCCGCCGAGGCCGACCAGAACATCCCGGCCCAGCCCTCGCGCTGCGCGGCGGGGTCGGGCCGGTTGACGTTGAACCACTGCGCCCGCTCGAAGCCCTTGCCCTCGAAGAACTCGGCACCGAGCTCCTCCAGGCGCTCGTGGAACGGCGCGGTCCGCAGCGGCCGCGCCACGCCAAGGGGCTGCGACGGGTGGATCAGGTCGTAGACCTCGTCGTAGTTGCGCGCCCCGCGAGCCCGGACATAGGCGCGCGAGCGCTGCACCGGCTCGAACCGGTCGATGTGCATCTCGTGGACATCGAACCCGGGGTCGCCGTCGGTGATCCAGTCGGCCATCACCCGGCCGACACCGCCGCCGTGGGTGATCCAGACCGCCTCCGCGATCCACGCCCCGCGGACGGTCGACGACGGGCCCATGACCGGGAACCCGTCGGGCGTGAACGAGAACATCCCGTTGAGGGCGAGGTCGAGGCTCGTCGTCGCGAGCGGCGGCATCAACCGGACCGCGTCGTCCCAGGCCGCGTCGAAGTGCTCGGCCGTCCACGGCGTGAGCGACGGCATGTCGTGGCGCTCGCCGTGCGGGTTGATCGACGGCACCCCTGCCGGCGCCGGCGTGCCATGCCGCCGGATGGCGGCCGGGTCGACGAGCAGCGGGTCGTGCTGGTACGAGCCGACGCCGTACTGGTCGTGGTGCTGGCGGTAGTACATCGCCCGGTCCTGGTCGCGCAGCATCGGATGGGTGGCCTCCGGGCCGCCGGTCGCGGCGGCGGCCGCGGCCAGCTCGGGGACCGGCGTCGTGATCGTGTACAGGTGCTCGCACGGCGTGAGCGGGATCGACGTCCCGAGCAGGTCGCCGAGCAGCGGCCCCCAGATGCCGCCACACACGACGACGCGCGGCGCGGCGATCGTGCCCCGATCGGTGACGACGCCGCGCAGCTCGCCGGCGACCACGTCGAACCCGATGACGCGGGTCTCCGGGACGAGACGCGCGCCGGACGCCTCCGCGGTGCGCAGCAGGGCGGCGACCGAGCGGACCGGCTTGGCGATCCCGTCGTAGGGCACGTGATACGAGCCGAGGATCCGACTCGGGTCGAGGATCGGGACCAGCTCGGCGGTCTCCTCGGGGCCGATGATCCGCGCACCCGGCACGCCCCAGCTCTGGGCGACGCCGAGCTTGCGTCGGTGGTCGGTCCAGCGCTCCGGCGTCCGCGCGACCTCGAGCGTCCCGACCTGGAGGAAGCACGGCTGCCCGTCGAGATCGAGCGAGGTCAGCAGGTCGACCGTATCGAGCGCCAGCCGGGTCATCGCCCGCGAGTAGTTCGTGACGAACACCCCGCCCGGGGCATGCGACGTCGAGCCACCGGTCGCCGGGATCGGGCCCTGGTCGACGACGACGACGTCGCGCCAGCCACGCAGGGCGAGGTGATGGGCGATCGATGCGCCGACGATGCCGGCGCCGACGATGACGAGTGCGGCTTCGCGCGGCACCGCCGCGGCGTCAGTCGATGGGTCCAACGGGCTTCCTCCGAGGCGCGATGATGGCACCGCGGTCGGTCCGCCGTCACGCCGGCGGGGCGTTCCGCCCGGACCCGCTAGCATCTCGCCGTGACGAATCGAACCCCGCTCCGCGTCGGCCTGCTCGGGACCGGGCTCATGGCGCGCTACCACATCTCGACGATGCTCCCGCGCACCGACACGACGATCGTCGCGGTGTGCGAGCCGTTCGCCCCGACGCTGGGAGACGACCGCCGCGGCGTTCACCGCGGCCGGCCGGCCGATCCCGCCCAACGAACCGGACTGGCAGCGCTTCCTGGAGCGCTACGCCGGCGAGCTCGACGCGATCCAGATCGTCACGCCGCACGCGGTCCACTTCGCCCAGGCGACCGCGGCCCTCGAGGCCGGCCTCGACGTCTACCTCGAGAAGCCGATGGTCATGACCGCGACGGAGGCGGAGGCGCTCATCGCGACGCGCGACCGGACCGGGCGCCTGCTCGTCGTCGGCTTCCAGGGCAGCCTCTCGCCGCGCGTCCGGGCGGCCGCGAGGATGATCGCCGCCGGTGAGCTCGGGGCGATGCTCAACATCGACGCCGTCGTGTGGCAGGACTGGGCAGTGAACTCCCTGGGGACGTGGCGGCAGGACCCGGTGGTATCCGGCGGCGGCTTCCTGTTCGACACCGGCGCGCACATGCTCAACACCGTGTGCGACCTGGCCGGCGAGGACGTCGCCGCGGTCGCCGCCTGGCTCGAGGACGACGGCGCCCCGGTCGACGTGCGCGGCGTGGTCATGGCCCGCATGGTCTCCGGCGCGCTGGTCACGATGAACGGCTGCGGCCGGGCCATCCCGTCGCTCGGGTCGGACATCCGCGTGTTCTGCGAGCGGGCGACGTTGCGCACCGGGATCTGGGGCGAGCATCTCGAGATCCAGCGCCACGGCGAGGACCGGCCGTCACGGCCGCGCTCGGTCCGCTCGCGCACGGTCTGGGAGCAGTTCCTCGCCGTCCGCGCCGGCCGTGAGCCGAACCCGTCGCCGCCCGAGGTCGGGCTGCGGATGGCCCGGTTGTGGGATGCGATCCGCGCCTCGTCGGAGCGCGGTGGCGTGGTCATCCGACCGGCGACCGGCAGCGAGGTGGCGGCATGACGACCCGGGTCACGGTCTGGCACGAGTTCCGCCAGGAACACAGCGATCCGCCGGTCAAGGCGATCTACCCGGACGGGATGCACGCGGCGATCGCCGCCGGCCTGCGCGACGTGCCCGGTCTGGAGGTCCGCACCGCGACCCTCGACGAGCCCTCGAACGGCCTGCCGGACGACGTCCTCGACACGACCGACGTCCTGACCTGGTGGGGTCACGTCGCCCACGACGACGTGACCGACGAGACGGTCGAGCGGGTCCACGCCCGGGTCCTCGACGGGATGGGCCTCGTCGTCCTCCACTCGGGCCACTTCTCGCGGATCTTCCGGCGGCTGATGGGCACGTCGTGCGACCTGAAGTGGCGCGAGGACGGCCAGCCCGAGCGGCTGTGGGTCGTCGACCCGTCGCATCCCCTGGTCGATGGGCTGGACGAGACCTTCGTCCTGCCCGAGGAGGAGATGTACGGCGAGCACTTCGACATCCCGGCGCCGGACGAGCTGGTCCTCGTCAGCTGGTTCCCGGGTGGCGAGGTCTTCCGCAGCGGATGCACCTGGCGCCGCGGGCGCGGGCGGGTGGTCTACCTCCGGCCCGGGCACGAGACGCACCCGACGTACTTCGACCCGAACGTGCGGCGGCTGATCGCCAACGCCTGCGGGTGGGCCGGCCAGCCGCGCGGCGCCGCGCCGGTCCGCGGCCACTACCCGGGGCCGTCAGCCGGCTGAGTCGAGCTCCAGGTCGCGGAGGCGCAACCGCTCGAGTCCGTCGAGCAGGAGGTCGAGCCCGAAGTCGAACTCGCTGACGCCGTCGACCTCCGGGCGGAGGTGCTGCTCGACATGCTCGGCGAGCGAGGGCAGCGCCTCGCGATCCAGCCCCGCGAGGAAGTCGTCGATGGTCCCGGGGAGCTGGGCCAGGCCGCGGTCGATGCCGACCTGCCACAGGGTGAAGCCCATGACGTGGCTATCGAGGGCGTGGTAGGCGTGGTGGGTCATCTCGGCCGAGAAGCCGGCCGCGCGGAGGCTGCCGAGCAGGGCGTCCATGTAGCGCAGCCGGCTGTCGCGAACGCGCCCGGTGAGCATCTGCGCGGCGGCCCACGGATGGCGGACCAGCACGTCGTGCTGGGAGGCGGCCGCCCGGCGGATCGCGCCGCGCCAGTCGGGCTCGGCCGTCGGCAGCTCCATCTCGGCGACGACGAGGTCGACCATCCCGGCCAGCAGGTCGTCCTTGTTGGCGACGTGGTAGTAGAGCGTCATCGCCTCGACCCCGAGGGCCTCGGCGAGACGGCGCATCGTCAACGCACCGAGACCGCGCGTGTCCGCCAGGTCGACCGCCGCGCGCAGGACGCGGTCGCGCTGGAGCGGGACGCGGGGCGCGACGGGTGCGGGAGCAGGTGCGCTCGCGGCGCTCGTGCGGCGGGCCATCGTGACGGGTCGACTCCGATCCGGGCTTGACGAGTCTTACGCTGTAAGAGTAGGGTACATCCCAGCGACTCTTACATTGTACGAGGGAACCGATGCAGGCGTATATGGCTCGGCGCTACGGCGGCCCGGAGACCCTGACCATCGAGGATGTGGCCGTCCCGGAACCCGGTGAGGGTGCCGTCCTCGTGCGGGTCCACGCGACGTCGGCCAATGCCCTCGACTGGCACCTGCTCCGCGGCAAGCCGTACCTGGCTCGCGCGACCGAGGGGCTGCGCCGCCCGAAGGATCCGCACATCGGGGTCGATGCCGCGGGGATCGTCGAGGCGGTCGGCCCCGGCGTGACCGACCTGCGCGTCGGCGACCGTGTCTTCGGGGCTCGGACCGGCGCCTTCGCCGAGTACGTCGCCGGTCGGAACTTCGTGCCGCTCCCCGACGCACTGTCGTTCGAGGAGGGGGCGGCCATCGGCGTCGCCGGGACGACGGCGCTCCAGGCCCTGCGTGACAAGGCCGGGGTCCAGTCCGGACAGCGCGTACTGGTGGTCGGCGCTGGCGGCGGCGTCGGGACGTTCGCGGTCCAGCTCGCGTGCGCGTTCGGTGCGACCGTCACCGCCGCCTCGAGCCCCTCGAAGCTGGACCTCCTCCGCTCGATCGGCGCCGTCGAGGTCTTGGACCACACGACGGTCGACCTCACCCGGCCCTCGCGGCCCTACGACGTGATCATCGACATCGGCGGCTACGGGCGACTGTCGGACCTGGGCAAGGCACTGACGCCGACTGGGAGGCTCGTCCTCGTCGGCCCCGGCGCCGGCCAGTGGATCGGGCCGATCGCACGGGTCGGGGCCGCGGTGATCCGGTCCCGGTTCGGCAGCCGCCGATACCTGCCGTTCCTCTCGCAGATCCGGCGCGACGACCTGTTCGCGCTCCGGGACCTCGTCGACGCGGGGCGGCTCCGCCCGGTCATCGACCGGACCTATCCGTTCTCCGAGCTCCCCGAGGCGATCCGGCACGTGGAGTCGGGGCGGGCGACGGGCAAGGTCGTCGTCACCGTCCCCTGACCGGCGACCGGCGCTGTCTCCGAGGGAGTCCACGGCTCGCGACGTGCCGTTGACCGCGTCGCTGTAGCCCGCCATCCTCGCGGTCGCCGGCGTGAGGGGCGCCGGCGTAGCCAGCCGGCGTTGCCAGCCGGCGTCCCTGGCCGCGAACGAGGTCATCCGTGCCCAGCCTGTACATCGATGGTGCGTGGGTCGCATCCGGCGACGGCGCCTGCAGCCCGGTCATCAACCCCTCGGACGGGACGATCGTCGCCGAGGTCGACATCGCCACGGACGAGCAGGTCCAGGGGGCCATCGCGGCCGCGCGCCGCGCGTTCGACCACAGCGACTGGCCGTGGAGCCCGACCGGCGATCGCGCCGCCCTCCTGATGCGGGTCGCCGACCTGCTCGACCGCGACCAGGAGCAGCTCGCGATCCTCGAGACGCAGAACACCGGCAAGGCCATGCGCGAAAGCCGCTGGGACATCGCCGACGTGGCGCGCGTCTTCCGCTACTACGCGCAGCTCGCCGACAAGGACGGCGGGCGTCTCGTCGACACGAGCGTGCCGACGGCGATCAGCCGCATCGTCTACGAGCCCGTCGGCGTGTGCGGGCTCATCGGCCCGTGGAACTACCCGCTCCTCCAGCTCAGCTGGAAGATCGCGCCGGCGCTCGCCGCCGGCAACACGGCGGTCATGAAGCCGGCCACGGTCACGCCGCTGACCGCGATCGCGTTGATGCGGCTGTTCGAGGAGGCCGGCACGCCGCCCGGCGTCGTCAATCTCATCCTCGGGCCGGGCGAACGGGTCGGCCAGGCACTCGCCGACAGCCCGGACGTCGACCTCATCTCGCTGACCGGCGGCATCGAGGCCGGGCGCGCGCTCGTCCGCGGGGCCGCGGTGAACATGAAGAAGATCGCGATGGAGCTCGGTGGCAAGAGCCCCAACATCGTCTTCGACGACTGCGACTTCGAGACCGCCGTCGACAACGCCCTGACCGCCGCGTTCACCCACAGCGGCCAGGTCTGCAGCGCCGGCTGTCGGGCGATCGTCCAGGACACCATCCACGACCGCTTCGTCGAGGCCATCGGCCGCCGCGCCGAGGCCATCCGCCTGGGCCGCGGCGATGACGATGCGACCGAGGCCGGCGCCCTCATCTCGGAGGCCCACCGGGCCAAGGTCGAGGGCTACGTGGCGAGCGCCATCGCGGAGGGCGCCCGGCTCGTCGCCGGCGGTCGTCGACCCGATGAGCCCGACCTGCAGGCCGGGTTCTTCTATCGCCCGACCGTCTTCGCCGACGTCCGCCCCGACATGCGCATCGTCCGCGAGGAGGTCTTCGGTCCCGTCCTGACCGTCGAGCGCTTCACGACCGAGGACGAGGCGATCGCCATGGCCAACGACACGACCTACGGCCTGGCCGGGGCGGTCTGGACGGCGGACGCATCTCGCGCCCAGCGCGTCGCCGGCCGGCTCCGCCACGGGACGGTGTGGATCAACGACTACAACACGTACCTGCCGCAGGCAGAATGGGGCGGCTTCAAGCAGTCGGGCATCGGGCGCGAACTTGGCCCGAGCGGCCTCGACGAGTACCGTGAGGCGAAGCACATCTGGCAGAACACGGCACCGGGGCCATCGGGCTGGTTCGGAGGGTGACACCAGGGTGACCGCAGCGACCGACGGCGCGACGACCGAGCGAGGGGCCCGGACCGAGCCACGCGCGACGCCGGCGACGGAACGCCCACGCTCGATGTCCGAGGCCTGTGGAAGGTCTTCGGGCCAGCCGAACACAAGGTCATCGGCACGCCCGACGCCGACCTGCCACGCGACGAGCTGCGGCGCAAGACGGGCTCCACGATCGGCCTGCGCGATGTCTCGTTCCATGTCTGGCCGGGCGAGGTCTTCGTCGTGATGGGCCTGTCCGGCAGCGGCAAGTCGACGCTCGTGCGCTGCATGACCCGGCTCATCGAGCCGACTGCCGGCGAGGTCCGCCTCGACGGCGACGACATCGTCAAGGCTCCGCAGGACCGGCTCCGCGAGCTGCGGCGGCGGCGTTTCAGCATGGTCTTCCAACACTTCGGCCTGCTCCCCCACCGGCGCGTCCTGGACAATGTCGCGTTCGGGCTCGAGATCCGGGGCGAGCCGAAGGCAGCCCGCGAGGACGCGGGCCCGCGAGATGATCGACCTGGTCGGCCTTGCCGGGCATGGCGAGAGCTACCCGGACCAGCTCTCCGGAGGGATGCAGCAGCGGGTCGGCCTCGCCCGTGCCCTGGCCGTCGACCCCGAGGTGATGTTCTTCGACGAGCCGTTCAGCGCCCTGGATCCGCTCATCCGCCGCGATATGCAGAACGAGGTGTTGCGCCTGCATCACGAGGTCGGGAAGACCATGGTGTTCATCACCCACGACCTGGCCGAAGCGCTCAAGCTCGGCGACCACATCGTGATCATGCGCGATGGGAAGGTCGTCCAGTCCGGACGGCCGGAGGAGGTCGTCGGGCGCGCCGGCGGACGACTACGTCGCCGACTTCGTCAGCGACGTCCCCAAGAGCCACGTCCTGACGTTGCGCTGGATCATGCGGCCGGTCGTGCCGGGCGATCCGGTCGACGGCCCCGAGTTCCCGCCCACGGCGGTCATCCGCACCTGCCTCGAGACGGCGGCTTCGACGGACAAGCCGATCCGCGTGATCGAGGACGGCCAGCTTGTCGGGGTCGTCGACCGAGCGCGGATCCTGGCCGCTGTCTCCGACACGATGGGCGCCCACGTCATCGACACGATGGCGGGCGGCGAGACCGCGTGACCGTGGACGTCCCCGTCCGATGACGGCGGTCAGCGCCCCGACGTCGGCGGCGCGCCTGGACCCGCGCATGGCCAAGCGCCTCTTCCTGCTCGTCGCCGGCATCGTCGCGGTCCTGCTCTACCTGGTGTTCGCGCGGCCGGTGGACGCTGCCTCACGACGCCACGTACCCGCTGTTCCTGACCATCAACGACGTCCGCGACTGGGTCGAGCTGAACCGCGACGCCCTCGTCGTGTTCGACCTGATCCGCCAGGGCGTCGACGCCCTGGTCGATGGCTTCGGCACGCTCCTCGCCACGCTCGGCTGGCCGGGGACGCTCGGCGTCGCGGCCGCGCTGGGCCTCGTCTTCGGCGGCTGGCAGCTCGCACTCCTGTCGTTCGCCGGCTTCGCGTCGCTGGGCCTCCTCGGGCTCTGGGAGTCGAGCATGGAGACGCTCGCCCAGATCCTGGCCGCCGTCCTCATCGCGTTGATCGTCGGCATCCCGGCCGGGATCATCGCCGGTCGGAGCCGGCGGGTGCGGGCGGTCGTGACCCCGGTCCTCGACGTGATGCAGATCATGCCGACCTTCGCCTACCTCGCGCCGATGACACTCCTCTTCGGCATCGGCGTCCCGTCCGCCACGATCGCGACGCTCATCTACGCCATCCCGCCGGCCATCCGCATCACCGCGCTCGGCATCCAGGACGTGTCCGGAACGACGATGGATGCCGCCCGCTCGCTCGGTGCGACCCGCTGGCAATCCCTGACCAAGGTCCAACTGCCGTTGGCCCGCCGAACCATCGGCATCGGGGTCAACCAGACGATCATGATGGCCCTCTCGATGATCGTCATCACGGCGCTCATCGGTGCTCCGGGCCTCGGCGCGGACGTGCTCCGTGCGCTCCAGCAGGTCAATGTCGGGCCAGGCGTTCCAGGCCGGTCTGGCGGTCGTCGTCCTGGCCATCGTCCTGGACCGGCTGACGGACCGGGCCGGCGAGTGGATGGACCCCACGGTACCGACGCCGGGACGGCCCGCCCGGGGCGAACCGACGACGCTATGTGGCGGCCGGGGTCGTGGCCATCGTCTCGATCCTGTTCGCCCGGACCCTCGCCGAGCCGGACGTGTTCCCCGACGCGATCCTCATCGACTTCGAGGATCCGGTCAACGCCATCGTCGACTGGTTCACCTCGACCTTCGCGACGATCACGGCGTGACTCAAGGACACCTTCACGATCTACATCCTCAACCCGCTCGAGAAGGTCCTGGTCACCTCGCCGTTCTGGCTGGTCCTGGCGGTCGTGGGCATCATCGGCTGGGCCATCTCGGGCATCCGTGCCGCCATCATCGCGGTCGTCTGCCTCGCCGCTCGTGTACTGCTCGGGCTGTGGGAGCACAGCATGGAGACCCTCGCGACAACAGTCCTCGCGGCACGGCCTGACCCTTGGCATCGGCCTGGGCATCGGGATCCTGTCGTCCCGCACGACCGGTTCCGGACCGCGCTGCGGCCGTTTCTCGACTTCGCCCAGACGATGCCGGCCTTCGTCTACCTCATCCCGGCCATCGTGCTGTTCGCCCCGAGCCGGTTCACGGCCATCGTCGCGGCGGTCGATCTTCGCCGTGCCCGCAGTCATCCGGCTGGTGGACGTCGGCCTGCGCGGTCGTGTCCACGACGGCGGTCGAGGCGGCGACCTCCGACGGCGCGACCGAGCGACAGCTCCTGCTGGAAGGTGCGGCTGCCCGGTGGCCCGGCCGGCCCTCCTCGTGGCGGCCAACCAGGGCATCGTCCTCGTCCTGGCGATGGTCGTGGTCGGCGGGCTCGTCGGTGGCGGCGGGCTCGGGTTCGACGTGGTCAGCGGCTTCGCCCAGCGCGAGACTTCGGGATGGGCGTCTGCGCCGGCATCGCCATCGTCCTGCTCGGCATCCTGCTCGACCGGGTCAGCCAGGGCGCCGGACGGCGTCGATCGACGCGACCCGCCCGCGCGGGCTAGCGTGCATCGGCCGGCTACGGATAATCCCGCGACGCCGGATGAGGAGGCAGACGGATGCAACGGACACGATCGCATGGACTGGCGCGCTCCGCGCTCGTCACCCTCGAGCCTCGGCTCGCGGCTTGTTCGTCGGGTGGCGGCGGTCGGCGGCCCCGAGCGCCGGCGCCAGCGCCGGCGGTGGCAGCGACAAGGGCACGGTCGAGATCGCCATCAACCCGTGGGTCGGCTGCGGAGGCGAACGTCGCCGTCGTCAAGGTACCTGCTGGAGCAGCTGGGCTACACGGTCGAGGCGCAAGGACGGTCGCCGAGCAGGTCAGCCTGGCCGGGCTTCGAGACCGGCGAGGTCGACGCCATCATGGAGAACTGGGGCCACCCCGACCTGAGCCAGACGTACATCACCGACAAGGGCGTGGCCCAGGACGCCGGCCGGAACGGCGTGACGGGATCATCGGCTGGTACGTGCCCGAGTGGATGGCCACCGAGTATCCCGACATCACGGACTGGAACAACCTGAACAAGTACGCCGACCTGTTCAAGACGTCCGAGTCCGGTG
The DNA here is from genome assembly GCA_963776925.1 of uncultured Chloroflexia bacterium. Classification (GTDB taxonomy): domain Bacteria; phylum Chloroflexota; class Limnocylindria; order Limnocylindrales; family CSP1-4; genus SPCO01. The sequence goes on from CAVZON010000003.1 coordinate 282,417, forward strand.
ACCAGGGCCAGTTCCTCGGCAGCGACCCGACGTTCGTGACCAACGACCAGGCGCTCATCGACAACCTGGACCTGAACTACAAGATCGTGAACTCCGGTAGCGAGGCGGCGTCGATCAGGCGTTCCAGCAGGCGACCGAGCAGAAGACGCCGCTCATCGGCTACTTCTATGACCCGCAGTGGTTCCACAGCCAGATCCAGCTCGTGCAGGTCGAAACTGCCCGAGTGGACGGAAGGCTGCGACACCGACCCGAAGACGGTCGCCTGCGACTACCCGCTGTATACCCTGAACAAGATCGTCGGCACCGACTTCGCCACCAACGGTGGCGACGCCTACACGCTCATCAAGAACTTCACCTGGACCAACGCCGACCAGAACCAGGTCGCGGACTACATCACCAACAAGGGGATGTCCGCGGACGAGGCCGGCGCCAAGTGGGTCGCGGACAACGAGGCCGTCTGGCAAGCCTGGATGCCCCTGATCCCGGTCCGGCCAGCGCGCTGACACACGGCCCTCGCCATCCTGGCGGGGGCCGCCCCATGCCCCGGACCGGGCGACGACGGGTGCCACCGGACGCTATCGTGGCGGACACGTCGCGTTAACGAAAGCATCACATGGTCTTGACGCCCGCCCGGCGCGCGAGTGCAATGCGGGCACCGCGACTCGGCGGTCGGACCCGGACGAGGAGGACCGGGCCGAGCGAGATCCCCTTGCCTGTCCACACTGGAGGAAGAACCGTTGACCACAAAGCGTTCCCTGACCCGCGCGGCGGGTCTCCTGGCGACCGGCGCCATCGTGCTGGCCGCCTGCTCGACGCCCGCCGCCTCGGGTGAGCCGTCCGGCGCACCCGCATCCGGCGCAGCCGGCGGCAGCTATGAGCAGTGGGTCCCCGATGCCACCAAGCTCGAAGCGGCCAAGGGCGAAGGCACCCTGACGACCATCGCCCTGCCCGACAGCTGGTGCAACTACCGCGAGGCGCTCGACACGTTCGCCGAGCGGACCGGGCTGGCCCTCAACGAGCTGAACCCGGACGCCGGGTCGGCCGATGAGCTGACCGCCATCGAGGCCAACAAGGACAACCCGGGTCCGCAGGCGCCGGACGTCATCGACGTCGGCCTGTCGTTCGGGCCGGAGGCCAAGGAGAAGGGCCTCATCCGTGCGTACAAGGTCCCGACCTGGGACGAGATCCCGGATAGCGCCAAGGATGCCGAAGGCTTCTGGTACGGCGACTACTACGGCGTCCTCGCCTTCGAGGTCAACACCGCGGTCCAGTCCAAGGTCCCGGCCGACTGGGGCGAGCTGACCGGCGCCGACTACAAGTCCCAGATCGCCCTCGCCGGCGATCCGCGTGCATCCAACCAGGCCATCCAGACCGTGTATGCGTCGGCCCTCGCCAACGGCGGCTCGCTCGACGACGCCGAGCCGGGCCTGACCTTCTGGAAGTCGATCGTCGACGCGGGCAACTTCGTCCCGACCATCGCCAACAGCGGCACGATCGCCCAGGGTGAGACCCCGGTCACCGTCCGCTGGACGTACAACGCCCTGGCCAACCGCGACGAGGCTGCCGCCGCCGGCGGCGACGCCACCATCGAGGTCAGGGTCCCCGACTCCGGCCGATTCGCCGGCGTCTATGTCCAGGCCATCTCCGCGTTCGCGCCGCATCCCAACGCGGCCGAGCTGTGGATGGACTTCCTGTACAGCGACGAGGGCCAGAACATCTGGCTGAAGGGCTACTGCCACCCGATCCGCTACGAGAGCCTCGTCGCGGCCGGCAAGGTCCCGCAGGAGCAGCTCGACAAGCTGCCCGACGTGACCGGCGCCGTCTTCCCGACGCTCGAGCAGCTCAACGCCGCCTCCGACGTGATCACCGCTGGCTGGGACAGCGTGGTCGGCGTCAACGTGACCGAGGCCCCATAGGACCGGCGGCCATCGCGACGATCGATCGGACATGTCCGGCTATCGTTCGATGACCACCCTGGAGGCGCCGCCGACCGTGGCGGCGCCTCCGATCCGCCCGCCCAGGACCCGCTCGGTGTGGGCCTGGCTGGGCGTCGTCCCGTTCTTCCTGTTCGCCATCCTGTTCATCGGCTTCCCGGCGATGTTCCTCGTCTTCGGAAGCCTGTACGTCGAGGACACCAAGAGCCTCGGCCTCGAGAACTACGCCGGCCTGACCGGGCCGTGCTGCGCCATCGCCTTCCAGAACAGCATCATCCTGTCGCTCACGACGGCCATCGTCGGCGCCGTGTTCGGGCTCCTCCTGGCGATGGCGATCATCCTGGGAGGCCTGCCCGGCCCGCTGCGCTCCGGCCTCACCACGTTCTCCGGCGTGGCCAGCAACTTCGCCGGCATCCCGCTCGCCCTGGCCTTCATCTTCACGCTCGGCAATCTCGGGCTGGTGACGAAGCTGCTGCAGGACATCTTCGGCTTCTCGCTCCGTGACAGCGGGTTCTCGCTGTACACGTTGCTCGGCCTGGGGATCGTGTACCTGTACTTCCAGTTCCCGCTCATGGTCCTCGTCATCGCGCCTGCGGTCGAAGGCCTGCGCCGGGAGTGGCGTGAGGCCGCGCTCAACCTCGGGGCCACGCCGCGCCAGTACTGGCGGCGGGTCGCCCTGCCGATCCTCACCCCGTCGATCCTGGGGGCGGGCATCCTGCTGTTCGGCAACGCGTTCGGGGCGCAGGCCACGGCCTACCAGCTGTCCGGCGGCACCATCCAGCTGGCGACGCTGGTCATCACGGCCCAGATGTCCGGTGACGTGCTGTTCAATCCGGGACTGGGCTACGCCATGGCGATGGGCATGGTCCTGATCATGGGCGGCTGCATCGCGGCCTACAGCGTCCTGGCACGACGAGCGGAGCGCTGGCGTCGATGAGCACGTTCGTCACGCCCCGCGCGGTCGACACCGCCATCGCCCCGCCGAAGGCGTCGCGCCGTCGCCGACCCGGAGGCTCGTGGTGGGCCTGGCTCGTGTTCATCATCGGCGCGACCTACTTCATCGTGCCGCTCGTCGCGACCCTCGAGTTCTCGCTGCGGCCGGATCCGCCGACCTTCGCCTACGAGAACGTCTTCACCGATCGACGCTTCTACGCCTCGCTGATCTACTCGTTCGTCATCGGCATCATCACCATCATCCTCAGCCTCGCGCTCATCATCCCCACGGCCTACTGGGTCCGGCTGCGCCTGCCGCGGCTGCGTCCCGTCGTCGAGTTCGTGACGCTCCTGCCGTTCGTGCTGCCGCCGATCGTCCTCGCCTACGGGATGATCCGCTTCTACAGCCGGCAGCCGCTCGTCCTGACCGGGACCGAGCTCGGATCCGACTTCCTGCTCGTCGCGGCGTACGTCGTCCTGTCGCTGCCATACATGTACCGCGCCGTCGACAACGGCCTGGCGGCGATGGACGTCCGCGTCCTGACCGAGGCGGCCCAGAGCATGGGGGCCGGCTGGTTCCGGATCCTGTGGTCGGTCATCTTCCCGAACCTGCGCACGGCCGCGCTGTCCGGCGCGTTCCTGACGCTGGCCATCGTGGTCGGCGAGTTCACCATCGCATCGGCCCTGGCCCGAGATGCGTTCGGGCCGTACCTGTCGCTGCTGGGCAAGGACAAGATCTACGAGCCGGCGGCCGTCTCGCTCATCAGCTTCGGCCTGACCTGGCTGGCGATGATCTTCCTCGCCCTCGTCGCCCGCGGCAGCCGGACGCGCGTCCAGATGGGCATGCCGCGATGACCCGTCCACCGACCACCCTCGACCGGAGACCCACATGACCTTCCTGGAGCTCAGCGGCATCCGCAAGGTGTTCCCGGGCGGGACCGTCGCCGTCGAGCGGTTCGACCTGACGGCGGAGCGCGGGGAGTTCGTGTCGTTCCTCGGGCCGTCCGGATGTGGCAAGACGACGACGCTGCGGATGATCGCCGGCTTCGAGCAGCCGACCGCCGGCACGATCCACATCGACGGCAAGGACGTGACGACGATGCCGCCCAACAAGCGCCACGTCGGCATGGTCTTCCAGTCGTATGCCCTGTTCCCGAACATGACCGTGGCCGACAACATCGCCTTCGGCCTGAAGATCCGTGGCGAGGACAAGGGCCGGATCAAGGCACGGATCGACGAGCTGTTGACCCTCATCCACCTCGAGGACCGCGGCGACCGCTACCCGTACCAGCTGTCCGGCGGCCAGCAGCAGCGCGTCGCGCTGGCCCGGGCGCTCGCCATCGAGCCGACCGTGCTCCTCCTCGACGAGCCCCTGTCCGCGCTCGACGCCAAGATCCGGGTCGCCCTCCGTCGCGAGATCCGCGAGATCCAGCGCAAGCTCGGGATCACGACCGTGTACGTGACCCACGACCAGGAGGAGGCCCTGGAGCTGTCCGACCGGATCGTGGTCATGAGCGACGGCCGGATGGAACAGGTCGGCACGCCGTTCCAGGTCTACAACCAGCCGACGACGCCGTTCGTGGCCTCGTTCGTCGGGACGCTCAACGCCATCGAAGCGACGGTCCTCGACCCCGTCGCCGGCCGGCTGTCGATCGGCGGACTCGAGATACGGTCCACGACCGGCGTGACGGATCCGGCCGGAGCGGAGGTCATGGTCGCGTTGCGACCGGAGATGATCAGCCTCGACGCCACGGCCGTCGAGGGGACGAACCGGCTGCCCGCGACGGTGGCCGACATCGCCTTCCTCGGCTCGGTCGTGCGCATCTCGACGGTCGTCGGCGACGGCGCCAAGGTCGACGTCGACACCTTCAACAACCCGAACCTGGCGCTGCCCGCCCGTGGCACCCAGGTGACGCTGGGCTTCCCGCCGGAGGCGGTGCTCGTCCTCGCCCAGGGCAGCGTGGGGCAGGAGGCGGACGTCCTCGCCGCCGCGGAGGCGCTGCTGTAGCCGCCCTGGACCTGACCGGGATCGAGGTCGTCTGCTTCGACAAGGACGGCACCCTGGTCGACTTCCACGCGATGTGGGGCGGCTGGGCGCGCGACCTCGGGGCCGGGCTGGAGGCGTCGGTCCGGCGACCGGTCAGCCCGGATGTCTTCGCGGCGATCGGCTTCGACCCGGTGACCGGGCGGGTCGCCCCGCGCTCGCCGCTGGCGATCGCCACCATGGACGGCCTGCGCTCGACGGTCGAGGCCGTGATGCGCCGCTGGTGTCCGAGCAGCTGTCGCCGCGCGACGGGCGGTCGACGCCGCCTGGACGGTGCCGGACCCGACCGCCCTGGCGCTGCCCCTCGCCGATCTGCCGACCCTCTTCGCGCAGCTCCAGGACGACGGGATCCGGATCGCCGTGGTCACGACCGATGACCGCGCCCCGACCGACGTGACGCTGCGCCACCTCGGCGTCCGCGACGCCGTCGGCGCCATGGTCTGCGGCGACGACGGCTTCGAGACCAAGCCGGCGCCGGATGCGGTGTGGGCGGTCTGCCAGGCCTACGGCACCACGCCGGACCGGGTGGCGGTGATCGGCGATTCGCCGGCAGACGTGGCGATGGGCCGGTCGGCCGGGGCAGGCCTCGTCGTCGGGGTGCGCAGCGGTCTCGGCACCGACGCCGACCTCGCCGACGCCGACACGGTCATCGACTCGGTGGCGTCGCTGCTCCGGACATGACGCGACCCCGTCCGTCGGACGGGGTCGTCGGTCGGTGTGGTGGCCCGGATGGGCCGATGCTCAGTTCCGGCCGCCGCCGAACAGGCGCAGCAGGAACAGGAAGATGTTGATGAAGTCGAGGTACAGGATCAGCGCGCCGATGACGGCACCCTTCTCCATCGACCCCGTCGCCGCGGCGAGCTGGCCGCTCTGGATGCGTTGGACGTCCCACGCGGTCAGGCCGGTGAAGATGACGACCCCGACGATCGAGATGAGCCAGGTCAACCCATCGCTCTGCAGGAAGATGTTGAGGAGGCTCGCAACGAGGAGCCCGATGAGCCCCATGAACAGGATGCGGCCCATCGTCGAGAGGTCGCGCTTGGTGACCGCGCCGTAGATGGCGGCGGCACCGAACATCGCCGAGGCGCTCAGGAAGGCCGTCGTCACCGACGCGGCCCCGCCTTCTGCGACGAGGTACGTCGAGACGATGAGGCCGAGGGTCAGGCCCATCGACGCCGCGTAGACGAAGAACAGGCCGAGGGCCATCGTCGCGTTGATCTTGCCGATGCCCCAGCTGATGGCGAACACGAGCCCGAGCTGGGCGATGGCGAGGATGAAGAAGTTGTCGGCGGCGAACGCCATCAGGCGGTCGTTGACCTGGACGACACTGGCGACGCCGGCGCTGACGAGCAGGCCGACGAACATCCACATGAACGCCTGGGTGATGAACGCCTGGGCGAGCCGCGGATCCGGTCGGACGATCGGGCCGGTCGCGGTCCCCTGCATCGCCTGACGGGCGGCTTCGGCCGATGCGGCGGACGTCTGGGTCGGGGTTCGGGTGTCAGTCATGGTGCGGCGGTCCTCCTGGCTACCACATCAGGCCGGCGTCGCGCGGATCCCAGCGCTCAGCCAGCAGCGTGACCTTGACGTCGTGCTCGACGACGGACTCGGCCTGCTCCTTGACCTGCGCGATCATCGAGCCGGCGTAGGGGCAGAACGGGGTGGTCAGGATCATCTTGATCTCGGTCGAATCGGGCCCCAGCAGGATCTGCTTGATGAGGGCCAGCTCGACGACGTTCATCCCGATCTCGGGGTCCACGACGGCGCGCAGGGCGTCGAGGATCGCGAGCTCGGTCGCGCGCCGCTCAGGGTCGAAGGCAGGGGCCTCCGGCCGTGGGGGCGGTCGTGCTGTCGGTGGTGGTGGTCTCGGTCATGCGCGATGGTTCTCCGGAGCGTGCGGAGAACAAGCGTAGCACCGCCCGTGCTCAGGGCCCCTCGTAGGGGATCTCGACGGTCGCCACGCCGCCGGGCGGGACCACGACGCGGGCCGACCCGACCTCGTTGCCGCCGACGGCGGTCTCGAGGATGGTGACCGTGTACCCGGTCGGCGGGAGGTCGGCGAGCGTGAAGCGGCCGTCCGGCGCAAGGACGACCAGCGGGCCGTCGCGCGGTCCGATGTCGACATCGGCCTGGAAGGTCGGCGAGAGCGCCGTCAGGTCGGTTCCCGGCGGGGCGACCACGCGGCCTTCGATCCGACCGGTCGGCAGGAGCAGGATGCCGGTCCCGTCCGACACGACCCGGAGCTGACCCTCGGCTGCGCCGACCAGGGCGGCGATGCGCGTCGCGACGTCGGGCACGGCGCTCGACACCGTGACCTCGACCTGGTTGCCGATGACGTCGGTACTGGTCGTGGTCAGCTGCGCCGGGATGGCCGCGATGTCGTCCATCACGTCCGTCACCTTCGCCTGGAGGTCGTTGAGCTCCTGCTCGGTCCATCGGACCTGGCGCACCGCCACGGCGTCCGGGCCGAGGGTCGCCTCGAGGGCGGCCTCGTGCGGTGCCGGATCGTCGGTCACGAGCACGGTCACGACGCCGCCGAGCGGCTGGTCGATGTACATGCCGCCGGAGATGTCGGCGTGCTCGGCGAGGTACTGCTGGACGACCCCGACGAGCTCGCCCTCGCCGGTCTGCCGGCGTTCGAGATCGGCCACTTCGAACGGGAGGAGTGGCACACCCCAATCCCCGGTGGCGTCCGGGTTGGCGGCGACCGCCTGGACCCAGCCGAGGTCGGCTCGCAGGCCCATCTCCTCGCGGAAGGCGATCGCCGCATCGGTGCCCGGGTCGAGGGTGCCCGGGTCGAGTGTGGCGTCGGGGGCCGGGTCGACCGGCGCCGGGGCACCGCTCTGGATGGCGCCCGACGGTGCGCTGGTGGTGACGGCCGGGGTACCGGCGCAGGCGATCGCGACGAGCGCGACGAGGAGTGCGGTGAAGATCGGCGCGAACACGACAGGTCGGGAGTGACGGTCCATGCCCACGAAGACGGTCGGTGCTCGCTCGATGCGACGTCGCCGCGCTGGCGTCAGGTCGTGGCCGGCTCCGCCGGGCGGATGACCACGCCCGGGATGCGGTATTGCGCGGGCAGCCCGGCCGCCTCTGCCTCGGTGTAACCGGGGCCGGCGAGCGAGCCGTCCGGCTCGAAGAAGTCGTCGTACCGCTCGCGGTGCTCGGCGGCATACGTGTAGGCCGCCGCGATCCCGACGACCCGCAGCTCCGGGTGGTCCATGAGCAGGCGGGTCAGGTCCTTGCCGCCCGCGCGCGACTCGAGGAGCTGGCGGACGGTCAGCCGTGACCCGTAGCAGAACGGCTCGCCGTTCATGACGAGCGGATCCTGCTGGACCCACTTGATGGTCACGTCAGCCGCCCTTGTAGAGGAACTGCAGGAAGGCGTTCTTCTTGCGCGCGTCGCCGGCCAGGCGGCGGTGCCAGCGGAAGATGGCGATGGCCTCATCGAGCGCATGCGAGGCGATGTCGGACGCGTCGCCGGGAACGACGCCCGTCAGCGCGACACGGAGTCCATGGCACAGGTGGATGAGGTCGTCGAGCGGGACCTGCTTGCGACGATAGATCGCGACGACCCCCTCGGCGTAGTCGCGCATCGGAAGGGCGTCGTCCTGGTTGACCGCGACGGCCAGCCGGCGAGCCAGGAGGGTGGCATCCCACAGGCGGGCACGCATCCCGGCCTCGTCCCAGCGCGTACGGAACGACGGGTCGCGTTCGATCGCGACCTCGAGCGCGCGCGCCGCGAGTCGCGGAGCGTTGGCGTCGATGATCCGGGCGGCTTCGGGATGGAGGATCCGCTGGTCGCCGGGCGGCAGACCCAGGCTGGGGTGCGTCACGATGCGGAGTCTAGCGTCCGGCTAGGATGGCCGTCATGAGCCAGACCCCCACGCCGGGTGAGCGGCGCCTGGCCCGTCCGCCGTCGGAGCGCTACGCCGACGAGGCCGCATCGGGGCCGGCCGACGAGACACCGACGCCGGGACCGGGGACGACCGGCTCGACGGGTCGGGCCATCGCCGGCGCGCTCGGGATCGCCCTGGGCGGGATCGTCCTGACCGTGCTCTTCGGCGGGGTGATGGCACTGTCGGCGGGGCTGCTCGTGCTGTGGGGCGCCGCCGGCTATCTCATCGGCCAGGCGGTCCGGATCGGCGGGGGCGACGCGCTCGGGACGACCGCTCGGATGGTCAGCGCGGTCGGCGTGGCGCTCGTCGGCGTCCTCGTCGCGCAGCTCGGGCTGTGGTGGTACGCCGGTCTGGAGGGCGGCGTCCTGCCACTCGTCGACTACCTCGGCCAGACGTTCGGGGTCCTCGTGCCGCTCCAGGTGGCACTCGCGGCGGCCCTTGCCTGGTGGGGCCAGCGGTGACCGACGAGCTGCGCTTCCGTCGCCCGACGACCGACGACCATCCGCGGGTGCACGGCGTGCTCGACGAGTGGTGGGGCGGCCGACGCGTGCGCCACCTGCTGCCGAGGCTGTGGCTGGAGCACTTCCACGGGACGTCGTGGCTGGCGGAGTCGGACGATGGACGCCTCGCCGGCTTCCTCGTGGGCTTCATCAGCCAGGACGATCCGTCGACGGCCTACGTCCATATGGTCGCCAGCGACCCGAACCGGCGCCACCAGGGGATCGGCACGTCCCTGTACCAGCGATTCTTCGCCGACGCGCGGGAGCACGGGTCGCGTCGGGTGACCGCGGTCACCTGGCCCGGCAACCGGGCCTCGATCGGCTTCCATCGAGCGGTCGGGTTCCGGGTCGACGACGGGCCGGGCACGCAGCAGCTGTACGGCACGCCGGCATACGTCGACCACGACGGCGAGGGCGAGGACCGGGTCGTCTTCCTGCTCGACCTCTGAGCAGACGCAGGGATCCGGGTCCGGGAACCGTTCGTCGGCGACCGGTGTAGGAAGGGCGACACGCTCGCCTGGAGGATCGACCCATGCTTCGACGCATCGCCGCACTGCCGGCCGCCGTCGCGCTCCTGCTCCTGCTCGTCGTACCGGCGATGGCCGGCGGCTGGGCCGAGGTCCGGGCCGACGCCACGACCACGACGGAGCCGCCGATCGAGGGTCAGCCGATCGAGATCGGCTTCACCGTGCTCCAGCACGGCGAGACGCCGGCCGGCTGGGTGACCCCGACCGTCCACTTCTACCACCTCGGGACCGGCGCGACCATCGACGCCCCGGCGACCGGGAGCGGCCCGGACGGTCACTTCGTCGCCACGGTCCGACCGGACACCGCCGGCTACTGGGGTTGGACCGTGACCTTCCCCGAGCTGCTGTCCGACCCGACCGCGGTGACCATCGCCGTCCACCACCGGGACGGGACGGCACCCGCCTTCGACCCGGGCGCTGCCGTGACCGCCGTCGCCGTGGCCCGGGCCGGCGTCCGCCAGGAGGTGCTCGACGCGATGTACCTGGAGGTCGAGCGACTGACCGGCCAGCTCCAGGCGCAGCGCTCCTCGATCGACCGCCTGCAGGCGGAGGTCGACACGCTGACCGCCGCAGGGCGCCCGCTGGCGGCGACGAGGCGCTGCCGCCGAGACCGCGCCGAGCACGACCCTGCTCGTCGGCGTCGTCCTCCTGGCCATCCTCGCCGGTGGCGCCGCCGGGTTCCTGATGGCCTGGCTGGGCGGCCGGAACGGACCGCGCGAGACGGAGGTGGCGCTCAGTCCAGCTCCGCGCTGATCGCCCCTGGCGTCAGCGACTCGCGCAACAGCCGCCCGAAGCGCGCCGTGCGGGCTTCGGGCGGCACCGCGTCCAGCCACCGCCGGAGGAGTGCCTTCCCTTCGGCATAGACGAAGACGTAGGTCCGCCACAGCGGATGCTCGATGAACTCGAGCCGCTTCCTGGCGACCTCCGGGCTGTAGCCACCGACGTCCCGCAGGTAGGTCAGCACCTCGTCGTGCGAGCGCCCGTCGGCATGGCGCAGGTAGGCCGCATTCCCGCGCACGGCGGCCAGCGCGTCCCGCGCCGGGGCGATGGCCACGGCCTGCTCCGCCGTCGCGCGCCGTTTCGACGGGTCGGCGGCCCACGGCAGCCCGGCCCGCTCGAACAGGTCCGCCAGCCGGTCGACCCGGTCCTGCGGCGGATCGGCGAACCCCACGCCGAGGTCGGCCAGGCCCTCGCTGATGAGGCACTCGGGCGTGTTGATGAGCAGGATGCTCGCCTCCAGCCGGCCGAGCCGATCGACCAGCTCGGCCTCCTTCCAGGCGTGCTCCAGGTGGTGTCCCGGGTACGTCTCGTGGGCCATCGTGTGGACGAGCGCCGGTGCGCGCACCGGGAGGTCCGTGTTGACGTCGACCCGGGAGCGCCGACCGCCGTCGAACCAGTTGTAGCCGCTCCAGGGCTGGTCGCGGACGAGCCGGACGCGCAGGTCCTCGCCGTCGGGCAATCCGAAGTCGGCGGCGGCCCGCGTGCGGAAGCCCTCGACGAGCCAGTCGATGACGGCCGGCAGCCGTTCCACGTCGATCTCGAGCGCGCGATCCCACGCCGCGAGGCGGTCCGCCAGCGGGCCTTCGCCCGGCAGCCGCTCGTCGATCGTCGCGCGGGCCTCGTCGAACTCGCGGTCCGGTCGACGCGGCGGGGCGAACCCGATGCAGCGGGCGACATGCGCCTCGTACGGCAGCCCGTCACCGGCAAGCGCCGCGGCCTGCGTCTCGAGGGCGACGAGCTGGGCATCCAGCCAGGTCCGACGGTCCGCTTCGGCGACCTCGTCGGGGAGGCGGGCACGCAGCGCGGCCGCGTCGTCACGCAGCCGGGCCGGGGGTCGCAGTTGCCCCATGTCGACCTCGGCCTTGAGTGCGGCCGGCCCGAAGTACCCGTCGACGAGACCCGCCGCGTGCTGGTCGAGGCGCAACGCGAGGAGCAGGTAGTCACGGGCGATCGCGTCGGGCTCCGGGACCTGGCGCGTGCCACCGACGGCCGGGACGAGCGGCCGGACCTCGGTCACCGCTGCATCTTGTCGGGGCGCGGCGCGCGCGGGGCGTCGTGGTCCCGATGCGCGTCGGCGTCGCGCCGGGCGGCAGCCAGCCGTTCCTCCAGCCCGGGATCGCCGGGGAGCCCGGCCCGGTCCGGCGGCGCGGTCGACCGGCCGAGCTCGCCGCTGCCGACGCCTCCGGTCTCGCCGACGAACGGCATCCCCTGGCGCTCGACCGCATCGAGGCTCATCCGCAGCGCCGCCGTCTTCTGGCTCGCCACCTCGCGGACGTAGGCGGCCTCCTCGTCCGCGGTCATCGCCCGGCCGCGGACGATGTCCTTGGGCTTGCCGACCATGAGCCAGGCGAGGTGGTAGCGATCCATGCTGCCCCACGCCGCCGCCAGCAGGTCGTCCGACAGCTGCAGCCACAGCTGCAGCGCTCCGAGCGAGGGCTGGGCCTCCAGGCGCTCACCCTCGGCGATGAGCTGGCGGGTCCGTGTGATGAGCTCGTCGCGGGTCATGGTCGGCCGGCCTCGGTCGGGCCGGTGTGGATCATCGCCTCGCGCTCGGCACGGGCTCGGCGCGTCCACGGTCCCGGCGACCCGTCACCGATCGGAGCGCCGTCGAACCGGGTGACGGGCAGGACGCCGGCCACGCTCGAGCACAGGAACGCTTCGTGGGCCGCGGCGAGGTCGTCCCGGGTGAGGTGCGCCTCCACGGGTCGCAGCCCGACGGTCGCGGCCCAGCCGAGGAGCCACGAGCGGGTCGTGCCGGGCAGGATCGCGCAGTCGAGCGAGGGCGTGGCCAGCTCGGTCACCCCGTCCGTGGCGACCCTGACGAGGAAGAGGTTGGCGCTCGTCGCCTCGGACAGCTCGTCGTCGATGGTCAGGAACAGCGCGTCGTCGGCCCCCGCCCGGCGCGCCTCCAGCCGGGCATAGACGTACTCGGCTCGCGATGTCGTCTTGAGCGACGCCAGCGGATCCTGCGGGTCGCGGCGGACCCGGCTGGCGGCGAGGTGCAGACCGTCGGCCAGGTGGGCCGGCGGGGCGGGTACGACCGGCCAGGCCTGGACGACGAGCGTGGCCGCGACGTCCTCGTGCGGCGGCAGCACGCCGCGCGTCCGGTACGGCCCGCGCGTGACGGTGATGCGAACCGAGGCATCGCCGTCCGGCCCGTCGAGGTGTTCGGCGGCCAGCAGCGCCGCGATGCCCGCCGCCAGTCGCTCGTCGACGTCGTCGGGCAGTCCGATGTCGAGCCCCGCGGCGGACCGATGCAGCCGCGCCAGGTGTTCGGCGAGCTCGGTCGGATGCCCGCCGCTCGCCCGGAGCGTCTCGAACACGCCGTCGCCGAGCTGGAACCCGCGGTCGAACACGGACAGGTGGGCCTCGTCGGCCGGGCGCACGACGCCGTCCACCCAGACATGGCCGGGCCGGCTCACTGCGACCTCGATGCCGCCGATGGCGCCGAGCGGACCGCGCGCCTTGGCCACGGTCTCGTCCCACTCCGCCGCCGGGTCGCTGCCCCAGGTGATGCCGCCACCGACGTGCAGGGTGAGGTGCCGCCCATCGGCCACGAGCGTCCGGATGAGGATGCTCGTCTGCATCGCGCCGTCCGGCCCGATCCAACCGAGCGCCCCGGTGTACGGCCCCCGACGCACGGGCTCCAGGCCCTCGAGCAGCTCCATCGCCCGGATCTTGGGAGCGCCGGTGATCGAGCCGCCAGGGAAGGCGGCCGACAGCAGGTCGAACGCGTCCCGACCCGGCGACAGGCGCCCGCTCACGGTCGACACGAGGTGCTGGACGGCGGCGGTGCGCTCGAGCCGGCACAGCCGCGGCACGCGGACCGTGCCCGGCTCGCACACCCGGCCCAGGTCGTTGCGCAACACGTCGACGATCATCACGTTCTCGGCTCGGTCCTTGGCGCTGGACAGCAGCTCGCACGCGAGCGCGCGATCCTCCGCCCGGTCGCGGCCGCGTGGCCGCGTGCCCTTGATCGGATCGCTGGCGACCACGCCGTCCTGGTCGACCGACAGGAACGGCTCGGGCGAGGCGCTCAGCAGCGCCCGTGGGCGACCGGTCTCCGGCGACGACCCGAGATCGAGGTAGGCCGAGAAGAGCGACGGGTCGCCGGTCCGCAGCCGCCGGTAGCGCGGCCACGGGTCGCCGTCGAACGGCGCGCGCAGCCGTCGGGTGAGGTTGGCCTGGTAGATGTCGCCACCGGCGATGTGGCCGCGGACCAGCTCGACCCGTCGCTCGTACTCGTCGCGCGCCAGGCTCGACACGAAGCGGAGCGGCTCGTCCGTGGTCGTGGCGGTGTCGTCCGCGACCGAGGGCGGTGCGAGCAGCCGGGCATGGACGTCGTCGAGTCGCCGGGCCAGCCGGCGCGCATCGCCGTCGAGCGCCCGACCGGCGAGCCAGGCATGGCCGGTCCGCCGGTCCCAGGCGACGACCCAGTCATGGAGGCCAAGCCGCAGTGGCGGCAGGCCCTGGTCGTCGGGCGCGAGGGTCGGGAGCCGCTCCAGGACGTGCCCGACGTCGTAGCCAAGGAACCCGACGAGGCCGCCGAGGAAGCGCGGCGCGTCGGCCGGCACGACCGGGGTCGGGTCGAGCCGGGCGAGCAGCCGGCGCGCCACGGCGAACGGGTCCGGGCCGGCTGCCGGCGTCTCCAGGACGGCGACGGGGTCGGCCGTGAGGTACGTCCAGCGGGCGTTGCGGCCGGGCCGGGCGCTCTCGAGGATCGCCAGCCCGGGCAGGTCGCGGAACGCCTCGGCGGCATCGATGGCGCGCGCCGCGGCGATGCGGTCGGGCAGACGCCGCAGGCGGAGGGTCGAGGGGACGCCGGGCCGGCCCGCGGTCCGGCCGGGCTGGTCAGGTCCGACGGGGATCATCGCGGCCGATGATACGGCGGCGCGGCCGCGAGCCGGTCGGCGGGACAGGCCGGCCGGGGCCAGTCCCGGCCGCTACCCTCTCGGGATGCGTGCTCGAGACCTGGGGATCACGATCGGCCTGGGCACCCCGGGGGCCAACAACGCCATCACCGATGTCGCCGGCGTGACCGTCGGCCACACGACGCTCATCGCCGGCGACGGCCCGCTCGTGGTCGGGCAGGGTCCGGTCCGTACCGGCGTCACCGTCATCTGCCCGCGCGGCGCCGGGTCGATCCGCGAGCCGGTCTTCGCCGGCTGTCATCGACTCAACGGCAACGGCGAGCTGACCGGCCTCGAGTGGGTCCGCGAGTCCGGGTGGCTCGACGACACCGGTCGCCATCACCAATACCCACAGCGTCGGGATCGTGCGCGACGCGCTCGTCGCGGCGTCCGTCGCCGACAGCCCACCGAGCGATGCGACGTGGTCGCTGCCGGTCGTCGGCGAGACCTACGACGGCGGCCTCAACGACATCAACGGCTTCCACGTCCGGGCCGAGCACCTCCACGCGGCGTTGGCGGCCGCGTCGGATGGGCCGGTCGAGGAAGGCGCGGTCGGCGGCGGGACCGGGATGATCTGCCACGAGTTCAAGGGCGGCATCGGCACCGCGTCGCGGGTCATCCGGGCGGACCTCGGCGGGTACACCGTCGGGGTCCTGGTGCAGGCCAACTACGGCCAGCGGGACTGGCTGCGCATCGACGGGGTCCGGGTCGGTCAGGCCATCCCGACGAGCGAGGTGCCCAGCCCGTGGGACCAGGCCGGACGGTCGAAGACGCTGCCGCCCGGCTCCGGCTCGATCATCGTCGTCGTCGCGACGGATGCGCCGCTGTTGCCCCACCAGTGCGAGCGGCTCGCCCAGCGCGCCGGTCTCGGGATCGCCCGCGTCGGCGGCACCGGCGGTCACACGAGCGGCGACCTGTTCATCGCCTTCGCGACCGGCAATCGCCTCCCGACGCGGATGGAGGTCGACGGCGACCCGGTCGCCCGCGGGACCTACGACGTGCGCGCCGTCGGCGACGTCGTCATCGACCGGCTGTTCGAGGCGACCATCGAGTCGACCGAGGAGGCCATCGTCAACGCCCTCGTCGCCGCACCGACGGTGACCGGTCGGGATGGCATCACGGCCCACGCCCTGCCGCACGATCGGCTGCGCGAGGTCATGGCCGCCCACGGTCGATGAACCTGATCCTCCGCCCCGCGGCGGTCGGTGACGCGCCGACGCTCGAGGGGATCGTCCTCGCCGCCGACGCCCCGCCCGCGACCACGGCCGTCGAGATCCGGTCGGACCTGACCGGCGTCCACGTCCCCTACCTCACGCACCTCATCGGCCGCGGCATCGTCGTCGTCGCCGAGCGCGATGGGGTGGCGGTCGGCTTCGGGGCGGCGGTCGACACCGGTCGGGCGCGCCACCTCGCGGACCTGTTCGTCGTCCCCGAGCACCAGGGCGGCGGCATCGGCCGGCAGCTGCTCGACGCGGTCTACGGCGACGCCTGGCCGCGCACGACCTTCGCCTCGGACGACCCGCGGGCGATGCCGCTGTACCTGCGCGCCGGGATGGCCGCGCTGTGGCCGAACCTGTACCTCGCCGGCGATCCGGCGACGCCTGCCGCCGGACGCGGCCGGCCTGACCGCGGAGATCGCCACGGTCGACGCGGTCGCGGCGTCACAGGCGACATGGATCGGCGTCGACCGCACGCCCGACGTCGCCTACTGGGCGTCGCTGCGCGACCTCCGGCCGGTCGTCGTACGCCGCGGTGACCGGGTGGTCGGCGCCGGCATCGGCCGGGGCCGATCCACCGGTCCGGGCCGCTGGATCCATACCGCCGCAGCGGCTCCGGGCGAGGACGGCCCGGCGGTCCTGCTCGCGGTCATGCGCGCCGCGCTGTCGGGGGACGGGGTGACCGCCGCCGGTGGCTGCGTGCCCGGGGCCTCGCCGCTCGTCCAGCGCCTGCTCGGCGCGGGCTTCCGGATCGCGGACCGCGACACGTTCCTGGCCAGCGACCCGTCGATCGTGGATCCGCTGCGCGAGATCGTCGACACGGGCGTGCTCTAGCCCGGACAGCCGGACGCCCGGGCGGCTGCCCGGGCGTCGAGGCGTCGTCGGAGCGGCCGCGGGCTACGCCTCGGCGGCGACCAGGGCCGGCTTCTCGATCGGCACGCCGATGAGGCTGCCGTACTCGGTCCAGCTGCCGTCGTAGTTGCGGACCCGCTCGTAGCCGAGCAGCTCATGCAGGACGAACCACGAATGCGACGAGCGCTCGCCGATGCGGCAGTAGGCGATGACGTCCTTGTCCGGGGTCACGCCCTTGGCCTCGTACAGCGCCTGCAGGTCGGCCGTGTCCTTGAACGTGCCGTCCTCCTTGACGGTCTGCGCCCACGGGATGCTCGCGGCACCGGGGATGTGACCGGGTCGCTGGGCCGTCTCGCTCATGCCGGGCGGGGCGATGATCTCGCCGTTGTACTCGGCCGGGCTGCGCACGTCGACCAGCACGAGCTCCGGGTCGCCCAGGCGCGGCAGGATGTCGTCACGGAAGGCCCGCAGCGAGTAGTCGGCCTCGGGCAGCTCGTAGCCGGTCGGGTCGTAGGTCGGCACGTCGGTCGAGAGCGGCAGCCCCTGGTCGAGCCAGAACTTGCGACCGCCGTCGATGATGCGCACGTCGTGGTGCCCGTACAGCTTGAGCTGCCAGTAGGCCCACGCCGCGAACCAGTTGTTGTTGTCGCCGTACAGGGCGATCGTCGTGTCGGGAGCGATCCCGCTCTCCGAGAGCAGCCGGGAGAAGTCCTCGCGCGAGGCGATGTCGCGGCGGATCCCGTCGGCAAGCTGGCTCGTCCAGTTCCAGCCGACGGCGCCGGGCAGGTGACTCTGCTCGTAGGCGGCGGTGTCGACGTCGACCTCGACGAAGCGGACGGTCGGGTCGTCCAGGTGGTCCTTGGCCCAGTCGGCGTCGACGAGGGCGGTGTCGTGGCTCATGGTCCGTGCTCCTTGGCGGTTCGGTGGCGGCGATCGACGACGGGTCGTCGTCGGGTGGCGACGTGGTGGTGGCGGTCGCTCCGAGTGGGTCAGCCCCCGGACGGTCGGTCCCGTCGGCTGAACTCGGCGAGCCGCTCGGTACAGTCGGCCGCGGCGCGCTGCGCCTGGCGGACGATCCACGGGTCGACCCGGGTCGAGTCCTCGATGCTCAGGGTGGGCCCGGTCGTCCCGTCGTCGAGGACGATGCCCGAGCTGTTGCGGTAGTCGGCCATCCAGTCGGTCTGGAGCTGGATGACCACGTCGGCGACGACCGGGACCGGGAACAGCCAGTCGAGGTAGGTCGCGTCCAGACGGTCCGCGATGTCGGCCAGCCGCTGCGGGCGCCCACGCTCGAGGCGTGCGACGAGGTCGATCACGCGCAACGTCGTGAACGGATCGCCGCTCTCGGCGATGGTCGGCGGGACGACGGCTGGGTCCGGGAGGCCGGCTGGTGCGGGCCGGAGCGGACCGAGGCCGATGGTCGCGATGGGCGCGTCGGTCACGGGCGGACGGATCTCCGAGTGGTCCACTAGGGATTGCCGAGTCTAGCGGCTCCGTCGGGTCGGGTCCAGCCGCCCGACCTCGATGGCGAACGAACCTTCACCTGCCCCCTGCCCCATCCATCACCGTTGTGGGGCATCCTTCGCCGTGCCGGGCGGCACCGTCCGGCGCCGCCGTGCGGGCTTCGCACGGTTGGCCGTCGCCACCACACGAGTCCGATGCCACCGATGGACACTGAGCGGATCCCGACCGAACCGACCACCGACCACGTGCCGCCGAGCGTGACCTCCCTCACGCCCGGTCCCTCCCAGGCACCGACGTCACCGGCGGCCGGCCGCGGACGCCGAACGGGAGTCATCGCCACGGTCGTCGGCGTCGCGCTGGTAGCGACGTTCAGCGCCGGGATCGGGGTCGGAAGCCTGCTCGTTGCCGCCGCTGGCGGACCGACGGCGACCACCCCGGACCCTGCGTCCCCCGGTTCCACCGACCTGGGTGTCATCCAGGAGGCCTGGGACACGATCCATCGCGAGTACGTCGGGCGCGACGAGCTCGATGACCAGCAGCTCGTGTGGGGCGCCATCGACGGCCTGACCGAGGCGGTCGGCGACACGGGCCATACCGATTTCATGACCCCCGAGGAGCGCGAGCAGCGCCGGCAGTCGCTCAGCGGCTCGTATGTCGGCATCGGCGTCCGCATCGACCCGACCGAGGCCGGCCTGCCGCGCATCGTCGGCGTGTTCGAGGGCAGCCCGGCCGAGGGCGCGGGCCTCCTGGTCGGCGACGTCATCATCGCCGTCGACGGCACGCCGACCGCCGGCAAGACCATCGACGAGGTCGCCACGCTCGTGCGCGGCGAGGCCGGGACCACGGTCAGCGTCACCGTCCAGGCCGAGGGCACCGGGCCGGAGCGCACGATCGACATCGTCCGCGCGGATGTCCCCATCGATCCGGTGTCGTGGACGATGGTCCCCGGCACCACGACCGCGCTCATCCGGCTCGACCAGTTCTCCAACGGCGCGGCCGACGAGATCGTCCAGACGCTCAAGGACGCGCGGACGGCGGGCGCCGAACGGATCGTCCTCGACCTGCGCGGCAACCCCGGCGGGTACGTCAACGAGGCGGTCGGCGTGGCCAGCCAGTTCCTCACCAGCGGGGTCGTCTACCGCGAGCGGAACGCCCAGGGCGGCGAGACCGTGCACGACGTGTCGCCCGGTGGCGTGGCCACCGACCTGCCGCTCGTCGTCCTCGTCGACGGCAATACCGCCAGCAGCGCCGAGATCGTGTCGGGTGCGCTGCAGGACGCCGGACGGGCGACGATCATCGGCCAGACCACCTACGGCACGGGCACCGTCCTCGGCGAGTTCGAGCTGTCGGATGGCTCGGCGCTGCGGGTCGGGACCGTCGAGTGGCTGACGCCCGACGGACGCCGCATCTGGCACGAGGGCATCGCACCGGACGAGCCGGTCGAGCTGCCCGAAGGCTCGATCCCGCTGTCGCCCGACGACCTCCGCTCGCTGACCGCGGCGCAGGTCTCCTCGATCGAGGACCCGCAGCTGGCCAAGGCGCTCGACCTCGTCGCCAACGAGGCGGTCGCCGGCTCGAGCGGCGCGTCCGTCACGCCCTAGGGACGGTCGTCCTCGACGGGACCGTCATCGTCGGGTCCCGCCTCGTCCTCCGCAGCCGGCGTCGCCGGGTCGCCGGGCAGCACGATCACCAGGTCCGCGTCGTCGTCGCCGGACAGGCCGCGCACGGGCGCGCCCTTCTGGACCAGCTCGTGGGGCGGCGGCAGCGTGCGCATGATCTGCTGGTCGAACCCGGCCAGCATCCCGCCAAGGGCCTCCCCCGGCACACCGCTCTTGCGCTTCTTCGCGGTCACGCCGCAGCCGGACCGGTGCTGGTCGTGGCCGCGGCTGCGGCCGCCGTGCTGCCCGGCTCGTAGAAGAACGCGGTCCGCCGAGTCATGTGGTCGGCAGTCTACGAGGACTGAACGATTCGATGATGGCTGACGCCTACAGTGGTGACGGCGTCGAGCAGGCCCCCGTCATGTCGTGATGCTCGCCGTCGAGGAGGTCCCATGCACGCACAAGCGAAGTCGGACACGAGTGCTTCGCCGCCGGATCTAGCGGCATTCCTGGCCTTCCTCAACTCCGAGGCGCTCGAGTGGCACGAGCGGATCAACATCGAGGGCATCACGGGCTCCGGCATCGAGGATGGTGGGAAGGTCGCCCTGGCCATCGAGGACGGGCGCCTGCAGGAAGCGCACGACCGCCTGACCGGCGAGAACTACACCCTCGAGTGGACGAACGATCTCTATCACGAGGTCCTGCCCGCGGCGCCGAACCCGAATTGACCGGGCACGCTCCTGGGCGTGATCCAGAACGCGAAGGCCAAGAACCCGGGGCGAGCGATCGACTCGGTGCTCATCGGCCAGCGGACGCAGGGCGGCCGGCAGTTCTTCGTCCAGGTCACGTTCGTGGACTCGACGTGGACCGCGCAGCCGCCGGCCGAGGAGTTCGACGAGCACGACCACGACGGGGACTGACGGCGACTGACGTCGACGACGCCGACGAGGACGAGCTAGAGCAGCTCTCCGTGGGCTGACGCGGTCGGCTCGCCCTCGCAGCGGCCTGGGCTCCTCGCCCGGCGCGTAGTCCGGCGCCGGGTCTGGCGCCGCTCCGCTCTCGAGCACGCGGAGCGGCGTGCCCGCCTGCCCATCGAGCGCGCCGACGCCGAACGGGACCCACTTGCTCGGGTCCTGCAGGCGGTGGGCCTCGGTGTTGCCGCGCTGGTGGGTCTCCTCGAAGCCCTTCGGCTCGATCCACATCCGCTCGCCCTCGAGCAGGCCGAGGACGCCGGACTGGCCGGGCTCCGGGCGCTCGTGCTGGCAGTAGGCACAGGCCGCCTGGTCGTGCTTCTGGTAGTGCTCGGGCTCCTCGTAGGTCGTGATGTAGCCCTCGTAGTTGCGCAGCACGACCTTGTGGTCCGAGTACGAGATGAGGTAGTTGGGCATCACCGGGATCTTGCCGCCGCCCCCTGGCGCGTCGATGACGTAGGTCGGGACCGCGTAGCCGGAGGTGTGCCCACGCAGGCCTTCGATGATCTCGAGGCCCTTGCCGACCGGCGTCCGGAAGTGGCCCGAGCCCTCGACCAGGTCGCACTGGTACAGGTAGTACGGCCGGATCCGGTTGGCCACGAGCTTGTGGACCAGCGAGCGCTGGATGTGGACGCAGTCGTTGACCCCGGCCAGCAGGACGCTCTGGTTGCCGACCGGCAGCCCGGCCTTGGTCAGCTTGTCGACCGCGCGCGAGACCTCGGGCGTGATCTCGTTGGGGTGGTTGAAGTGGAGGTTGATCCACAGCGGGTGGTACTTGGCCAGCATCTCGCACAGCTCGTCGTCGATGCGCTGTGGCAGGAACACCGGCACGCGCGAGCCGATCCGGATGATCTCGATGTGCGGGATCTCGCGCAGGCCGCGCAGGATCTTCTCGAACAGCTTCGGGGCGAGGGTCAGGCCATCGCCGCCGGAGATGAGCACGTCGCGGACCTGTGGCGTCCGGCGCAGGTACTCGAGCTGGGCCTCGTGATCGCGTGAGTTGAAGTTCTGGGTGGGGTCGCCGACGATGCGCGACCGCGTGCAGTACCGGCAGTAGCTGGCGCACTGGGTGGTGACCAGCATCAGGACGCGGTCCGGATAGCGGTGGACGAGCCCGGGGACCGGCGAGTGGCGGTCCTCCGCCAGCGAGTCCTCCATCATCGCCGTGAACGCTTCCTGCTCACGCCCGAGCGGGATGACCTGGCGACGGATGGGGTCGTCCGGGTCGTTCGGGTCGATGAGGCTGATGAAGTACGGCGTGATGTCGACGCGGAACTTCTCGTCGGCCGACAGGCCCTCGCGCTCTTCCGGCGTGAGGTTCAGGATCGCGCCGATCTCGTCGAGGTCGTTGACCCGATGGCTGAGCTGCCAGCGCCAGTCGTTCCACTGCTCGTCGGGAACGTCCGCGAACACCGGGGCGCGCCGACTGACCGCGGGCTGGCCGTCGGCGCCCAGGGCCTTGGCCGGGTCGGCCAGGTTGAGGAACGGCGCATCCGCCACGGCGCGCTGGGCCTCCTGGTGGGCGACGGCGCTCTTGATCTCCTGGGCGTCCACGCGCGGCGGCCTCCGGGCTGTCGTCGATCGACTCGATCCAGCGACGATGCATAGATCTTATGCATCGTGCAAGTCGCCGGATGATAGCCGACGCCCGAGCCGGGGGTCCAGCGACCCGGTGGTCCTGGGACCGTTCTACGGCAGGCTGGCCGCCCGCGGCGTGATGCCGGCTGCCGCGAGATCGGCGATGACGAGCGTGAAGAACGGGTGCTCGTCGTACGACAGGTCGTCACGGTTGGCGACCAGGAACAGGACGTCGCCGTCGACGTTCTGGCGCACGACCTCTGCCCCGTGGCGCTGGAGCACCTTGGCCGTCGCCGTCGCGTCGGCGGCCGCGACCCGGATGCGGATGGCCGAGCCGAGGTCGAGGACGGTCGCGACGGCATCGGCCGCCGCCTTCTCGGCCGCGGCCCGCGCCCTGGAGCCGGCGGCGAGGCCGGCGAACCCGGGCGCAGACTCGCCGACGATGGCGTTCCACAGGATCCGATGCGTGCCCTCGGTCCAGGCGCGGAAGTTCGGGTCGATGTTGAAGCTCACGACCCGTCCGCCGCCGACGCCCTCGTCGACGACCGCGGCCGTCCCCGCCAGCTTCGCGGCGCCGATGGCCAGGCCACTCGTCCCGTAGTCGGGCGTGCCGCTGGCCGGATAGGTCGCGACCGCCGTGCCAAGACCGGGCTTGAGCGTCCGGTCGTCCTGGTACATGACCCAGGCCCGGTCGCCGACGCCGGTCGCCAGCGGGCTGCCGTCGTCGACCGACACCCGGACGAGCGTGCCGGGCATGTTCGTCTGGGCATTGCCGAGCTTGACGGTCGAGATACCGGTCTTGACCGCGACCTCGACGCCGCCCTGGAAGGCGACGATGCGACCCCCGTCGTTGACCCAGTCGCGGAGCGCCCGCTTGCCCTTGTTGCCGAGTGCCTGCACGGCATACGGCGCGTAGCCGTCGGGGATGACCAGGACCTTGACGTCCGAGCCGAGTCCGGCGGTGATCTCGGTCGGCCTCGACCGCGGTGTACGGCACGTCCCAGACCTGCTCGAACAGGTAGCGAAGCTGGTAGGCCGCCTCGTACCCGCGCGTGCTGTTGGGGATCTCGAACAGGGCGACCTCACCCGCCGCCGGCGGCGTGCCGGGCCAGTCCGGCTCCGCCTGGTCCGCGACGAGGGTCGCGGCGGGGTCGACGTCCTCGCCGGTCCAGCCGCCATCGAGGTTCATGAGCAGCGGGTTGCTCCACGCCGTCACGTCGTAGGTCGTCTCGAACGGGATCCACGACTCCTCGTGGAGGAGCGCCTGGACCCAGTGCTTCTGGCCCTGGGCGAGGGGGATCCAGTAGGTCCCCGCCGGCAGGATGGTCGCCGTCGCCGGATCGCCGTACGGGTGGAAGGCCCCGAGGGCGAGCGGTGCGGTCAGGCGCTGGACGTCCACGTCCATCCGCTGCAGCCGCCGGACGAGCCGCTGCAGCTCGTAGGCGCGGTCGGGGTCGTCGCGCAGGAAGTAGTGGCGGACCGTGACGTCCGGGACGGGCTGGTAGAGGTCGTGGCCCTTCTCGTACACGTTGTTGGCCTCGAGCTCGCCGGCGAGGCCCTGCTCGTAGGCCTCGACGTAGGAGTCGCGCCAGGCCTCGACGACCGCGGCGCCGGCCGTCGCGCCCGCGAGGAGCGACGCCCAGATCGAGGTGAACTGCTCGTGCTCGCGCTCGACGATCGGGTCCCCGGACTCCTTCTCGAAGGTCATCCCGGCGGCGTGGAAGCCGGCGGTCGGGACGGTGTCGCCGAAGATCATCGCGAAGAAGTCGTACGGCGCCCCGTGGAAGTAGCGGATCCCCTCCGCCTCGAAGGCGTCGACGATGGCCGGGCTGTACAGCTCGTTGATCCAGTCGTGCGCCGTGTCCGGGACCTCGTGATATTCGGGATCGGCGTTGGGCGGGAAGAAGTAGTTCGACAGCCCGAACTCGTGGGCATCGATGAACAGCATCGGCGCGTACCGCCGAACGACGTCGAGCTTGCCGTCGGTCTCCGGCTGGGTCCGGGCGAACCAGTCACGGTTCATGTCGAAGCCGTTCAGGTTGCGTCGCTGGCCGATCTCGCGGCCATCGGGGTTCTGGGTCGGCAGGATGACGAAGATCGCCGCGTCGAGCATGCCCTCGACCACGCAATCGGTCCGGGCGGCCAGCTCGTACAGGGCGTGCAGCGCCGCATCGGCGCCGCTCTCCTCGCCACCGTGGACGTTGCCTGCGACCCACAGGACGGCCGGCGTCGCAGCGAGGGCGGCATCGACCGCGGCCTGGTCGGCGAGCGGGTCGCGCAGGACCCCGAGGTTCGACGTGATCGCGGCCAGCGCGTCCGGGGTCACCCGGTCCGGGCGGCCGACGACGGCGTAGCGGATCGACTGCCCGTCGACCGACGTCGCGGCTTCGGCGGTGACGACCCGCGAGCTGTCCTCGTCGACGGACGTGAGGTACGCGTTGATCTGGTTGATGTCGTCGGCAGGGTCGGTCGGATCGCCTCGATCGATGAGGAACTGCTGCGCACCGAAGTCGAAGCCGAGGACGGTGGACGCGGAGCCCACATTCTCGTCATACGTCGGCGGGGTCGCCGGATCGCACGCGGCCAGGATCGTCGATGGCGCGGCAGCGGCCGGGATGAGCAGGGACAGGCTGAGAGCGACGGCGAGCGGTCGACGCACTGGACTCCTCCATGACGCGTGGGGCGGACGCGTGGTCACGAGCGCGGGGACATCGGGACAGGGCAGCGGGGGCGCGGGCTGGGGCGGTCAGTCTGGGCGGACGGGCTCCGCGGGGTCAACCTCGATGGTGCGCAGCGGCACCACCGGTCACTCGCCGATGACCGACCAGAGGAAGCCCATGATGATGAAGAAGCCCGAGAACAGGGCGATGAGCCCGAGCGCGCCGTAGGGCGAGCTGGCGCCGACGTGTGGCACCAGCTGCAGCCCGATCCCGAACCCGACGGCCCACACGATGAACAGGAACGTGAACAGGAACTTCGTGTTCGGGTTGGTCACGCGACGGACCCAGCGGGCGCCGCCCTCGCTCGACAGCGCGGCCTTGAGCATGATCCCGATCATCAAGGTGACGACCCCGATCGAGATGCCGAACGGGATGGGCTGCTGGAAGGCGACCAGGAAGAGCTGCATCGGGCCGATGCTAGCAGACGGCCGGACGGCTCATCCGCGTCATCCGGACTACGATGCGATGACCGTGGACACGCCGTCGCCATCCATCACGCGCGCCTGACGCGAACTGCCCACGTGAGCCCCTTCGATCGACTCGGCCGGTTCGTCGTGCGTCACGCTCGCCTCGTCATCGGCGCGTGGGGCCTGCTCCTGCTGGCGGCGCTGCCCCTCGCGCCCCAGGCGCCGGGCGCCCTGGCAGCCGGCGGCTTCATCCTCGACGACCTGCCGTCGGCCAGGGCCAACGCACTGCTCCGAGACGAGCTCGGCGTGCCACCGTCGGCGCTCGTCGTCGTGTTCTCGAGCCCGACCCTGGAGGCCGGCACGCCGGCCTTCGAGGCGGGGGTCCTGGCGGCGATGGCGGACGTCGAGGGCGCGCCCCATGTCGTCCGCGTGGTGTCGCACCTGCTCCAGCCGCGGCAGATCTCGGCCGACCGCCACACGGCCTACGACATCGTCTTCCTCGACCTGCCGCCGGACGACTCGCCGGACGCGCTGCCCATCCTCCGAGAGCGGCTCCGCGAGGTCCCCGGCCTGACGGTCGAGCTGGCCGGCGGCCCGGCCTTCTACGGCGACGTCCAGGCCGTCTCCGAGCGTGACCTCCAGCGCAGCGAGCTCATCTCGCTGCCGCTCGCCGCCCTCGCCCTCATCGTCGTCTTCGGCTCGGCCGTCGCCGCGGGCGTGCCGCTCGTCGTCGGCGGAGCGGCCGTGCTCGTCGCGCTGGCCGGCATCTTCCTCGTCGCCTCGGTCCTGCCGATGAGCATCTTCGTGCTCAACCTCGCCACGCTCCTCGGGCTGGGGCTCGGTGTCGACTACTCGCTGCTCATGACCAGTCGCTTCCGGGAGGAGCTGGCGCGACGCGACCCCACGTCTCCGGAGGCCATCGCCGAGGCCGTGCGAGTGACCGTCGCGACGGCCGGGCGGGCGGTCTTCTTCAGCGGCCTGACGGTCCTCCTCGGGCTGCTCGGGCTGGTCCTGTTCGAGTTCATGATCCTGCGCTCGGTCGGCATCGCCGGGGCGATCGTGGTCGGCCTGGCCGTGCTCGCCGCGCTGACCCTGCTGCCGGCCATCCTGACCCTGCTCGGTCCGCGGCTCGACCGGTTCGCCATCCGTCGGGTCACACCGACCCCGGGCAGCGACGGGTCGTGGGCGCGGCTGGCCCGCCGGGTGATGCGCCGACCGTTCCTCGTGCTCATCCCGACGCTCGGATTCCTGCTCGTCCTCGGGTCGCCGTTCCTGCACGTCAGGTTCAACGCACCGGACTCGAGCGTGCTCCCGGACGACGTCCCGTCGCGCCAGGCGTTCGACCGGCTGCGCGACGCGTTCGGCGAGGGCGAGTTCGCCCCGATCGCCCTGGCGGTCCGGACGACCGGCGCGGTCACCGAGCCGCAGAACCTCGCCGCGATCTACGACTACACGCGGCGGCTCGAGGCCGACCCGCGCATCACCCGGGTCGACTCGCTGGTCACGGTCGATCCCCGGCTCAGCCTCGCGCAGTACCAGCTCCTGTACGGCGACCCCAACGGCCCGCGCGACCGGTTCGTGGCGATGGCCCTGGCGGCCACGACGCGGAACGACCTGACGGCGCTGACGATCACGACCCCGTACGGCCCGAACCGCGAGGAGGGCCGAGGCCTGGTCGAGGACCTGCGCGACCCGGCCGGTCCGCTCGCTCCGCCGGACGGGGTGACCGTGCTCGTCGGCGGTGGCGCGGCCGACGTCGCCGATGTCGTCGACCGGATGGCCGCGGACTTCCCGCGGACCGCCGCGTTCATCCTCGTCACGACCTACCTCGTCCTGTTCGTGCTGCTGCGCTCGGTCGTGCTGCCGCTCAAGGCGCTGGTCATGAACACCCTGTCGCTGACCGCGAGCTTCGGGGCGCTCGTCTGGATCTTCCAGGACGGCAACCTGTCGGGTCCGCTCGGGTTCGCGCCGCTCGGGTTCGTCGAGACGACGCTGCCGGTGATCCTGTTCTGCGTCCTGTTCGGCCTGTCGATGGACTACGAGGTGTTCCTGCTGTCGCGCATGAAGGAGGTCTGGGACCGGACCGGCGACAACACCGAGGCGGTCGCCCGAGGCCTGGAGCGCAGCGGCCGGATCGTGACGAGCGCCGCCCTCATCGTCGTCGTCGTGGCCGGCTCGTTCGCGTTCGCCGACATCGTCCTCATCAAGGCCCTCGGGCTTGGGGTGGCCATCGCCGTGGCCCTCGATGCGACCGTCGTGCGGGCCCTGCTGGTGCCGGCGACGATGCGCCTCCTCGGGCGCTGGAACTGGTGGATGCCGGCCTGGCTGCTGCGGTTCGTCGGCGACCGACTGCCCGCCTCGGAGGCGGAGATCGAGGCGACCGTGGGTGCGGTCCGGTGACCGGTCGGCCGGTGGTCCTCGCCCTCATCGCCGTCGTGATGGTCGCCGCGTGCACCGGCACCGGCGGCCCGATCCTGGCCAACCCGACCGCCCCGCGCCCGTCGGTCGCCCCGACGGCCACGCCGCCACCGGCCGTCGCCGATCCCCAGCCCATCGTCCTGCCCGGCGACGACGGCCCGCACGACCGGCTGACCGAGTGGTGGTACTTCACCGGGCCACCTGGCCGGCAGACGGACGCCGGCGCGAGCGTCGCTTCGGGTTCGAGTACGTCATCTTCCGGGCCGAACGCGGGACGTTCCCGACGTCCTGGGCCTCGCACCTCGCCATCACCGACGAGACCGGCGATCGCTTCCACTACGCCCAGCGCCTGGAGGTCGGGCCGCAGGTCGACCGCTCGCCGCGTGACGCCGACGGCGTGCCGCTCGGGTTCGACCTCGCCCTGGCCGGCCTCGACCCACGCGACCCGACCACGCTCGATCGGGCGCCCTGGACGATGGCCGGCCGCGGCGACCTGGCGGAGCTCTCGGCCCACGCCGACGAGGCCGAGGCAGCGGCCGCCGGCGTCTCGCGCCTCGGGCTGGACCTCGCCCTCGACGCGAGCAAGCCGCCGGCGTTCCACGACGAGGACGGCTGGATCGACTTCGGCCCTGCCGGGGGCTCGTACTACTACTCGCGAACGACGATGCCGGCGAGCGGCACGATCGACCCTCGGGTCGGACACGATCGAGGTCGAGGGCACCGGCTGGTTCGACCACCAGTGGGGTGACTTCATCAGCGTCGGTGGCGGGGGCTGGGACTGGTTCGCGGTGAACCTCGCCGACGGCACGGACCTGACGCTGTCGCTCGTGCGCGACGCCGATGGCTCGCTACCCGCTCGTGTACGGGACGCTGGTCGGACCCGACGGCACGACCCGCCACCTGGACGAGGCCGCGTTCACCGTCGAGGTGACCGATCGCTGGGTGAGTCCGACGACCGGTGCCGACTATCCGGCCGGCTGGCGCATCGACATCCCGGACGAGTCGCTGACCATCGACCTGCGGCCCACCGTCGCCGACCAGGAGCTCGACACGCGGGCCACGACCGGGGTCGTGTACTGGGAGGGCTCGCAGGTCGTCTCGGCGACCCGCGACGGCGCGCGGCTGGGCGGCGAGGGGTACGTCGAGCTGACCGGGTATGCGCCGTCGGCGACGGCTGCCCCCTGACGGCTAGGGCGTCGCGTCGGTCGGGAAGGTGAGCGGCGCGAGGTCCACGCCGGCCTGATCGGCCAGCGGCTGGACGGCGGCATCGAGCTCGGGCAGGCGAGCGAGCACGGCCAGCATCGCCTCCGACGTCCGGACGTAGGCACGGGTGTTGGTCAGCGACGAATCCAGGCCATCGCCGGCGAGGGCGCTGACGTCCCGGTACAGCTGATCCAGCTCGCCCGACAGGGCCGCCGCGGTCGTCCACGCACCGACCTGGGTGGCGAGCTGCTCGCCGAACGCGGCGTTGGCGTTCATCGAGCGGAGGATCCGGGCGAGGTCGACCGACGAGGGTTCGGCCACGGCCAGCGCGGCGGCGAGGCGTCCCGCATCGTCGGCGAATCGCTGCTGCAGACCGGACACCTGGCGAAGGGCCGACACGGCGGCGGATGGGATGGTCGAGTCGGCCGGTGCTGCAGGCGCGGCGGAGGCCGCCGCGATGGCGCTCGCGACCGGTGCGGCGCTCGGGATGGTCGCGGCCGGAGCAAGTGGGTCGATCGCCGCCGGTCGCGTGACGATGGCCATGGCGCCGGTCACCGAGGTGCCGATGATGAGCCCGACCAGCAGCCCGCCGGCGATGAACGTCGAGGCGGTCGTCGCCCGAACGCCGGCGATGATGTGGGTCCCACAGTCGGGGCAGCGGCGACCGCCGGCGTCGAGCGGCCGGGCGCATGACGGGCACGCGACGATGTTGGCGTCGGCCTCGCCGATCGCCATGGCTGGTCGCGCCCCCTTGCGGTTCCTCGTGCGTCGTGCCCGATCGGGCAGCGCATCGATGGTCATGGTCGTCCCCTTGCGGCCCCGTCAGCCCGGGGTCGTCGAGGCGAGTGTGCGACCGATCCCGGGCCGTCGGCAGCGTGACGAAGGTCCGGTTCGGGGCAGTACCAGGCCGCGCGTGGATACTGCCGGGATGCGGTTGGAGCTGACGCGACGAGGCGACTACGCGGTGCGGGCCATGTTGGCCCTCACGGCCGCGGACGGCGACGGCTGGACGAGCGCGCCACGGATCGCGGCGTCGATGGCCATCCCGGAGCGCTTCCTGCCGCGCGTGCTGCGTGACCTGGCGCGGGCCGGCCTGGTCGACGCCCACGCGGGTCGAAGCGGCGGGTATCGGCTCGCACGCCCGGCCGACGAGATCAGCCTGCTCGACGTCATCGACGCGGTGGAGCCACCCGACCCGATCCCACGCTGCGTCCTGCGCGGGATCCCGTGCGGGGTCGACGGCCGCTGCCAGGTCCACGACGTCTTCGACGCCGCTCGCTCCGCGCACCGCTCGCGGCTGGCCGACGCCACCCTCGCCGCCCTCGCCGCACCCGACTGAGCCCGGTCGGGACACAAGGTCCCGCGAAAACGGGCCGAATGGCCCCTACCTCGACCGCGCTCCGCGACCGAATATTCAGGTACTGGATTGGTATCTGTTTATCCCGTCTCCGGAGGTTGCTCGCATGCGTGGGCTCGTTCCCGTCCTTCTCATCTCTGTCGTCCTCATCGCCGCGTGCACGGGGAGCGCGAAACCGGGCTGGACCTATGCACCGGCAGCCTCGAGCGACATGGTCGCGTCCGTGGGGTCGGCGGCACCGCCGGCCGAGCCGGCCGTCGCGGCCGCGCCAGCGGGCGGGACGATCGCCATCGATGCGTTCGACCTCGGCTTCACGCCGGCACAGCCGACCGTCGACGCGCCCGGGCGCTACACGGTCGAGCTGACCAACACCGGCTCGGCACCGCACGACATCACCTTCCCGGACGGGACGCAGGTCGCCGCCGGACCCGGTGAGACCGCATCGGTCGAGGTCGACGTGCCGGCGGCCGGCCTGGCGTTCATCTGCTCGATCCCCGGACACGAGCAGGGCGGCATGACCGGCACCATCGGCGTGACCGGTGGCGATGCGGCAGCGGCCGCGAGCCCGGAGCCGTCGGCTGCGTCCCATGACGACCACGGCGGGCCGGCGCCGGTCACGGACGTGGCGGCCGACCCGAACGCGCCGGCGCCCGTGGTCCACGACCCGGCGGCCCCCGATCGTCTCGAGGGCGAGGTCCATGACATCGACCTCGTCATGACCGAGCAGGAGATGACCGTCGCCCCGGGCTTCGTCCAGAAGGTCTGGACCTTCGGCGGCACCGTCCCGGGCCCGGTCATCCGGGTCAAGGTCGGCGACACCATCCGCGTCCACCTCAAGAACCCGGCCGAGAACGAGATGGCGCACTCGATCGACTTCCACAGCAGCCAGGTGGCCTGGAACGACGAGATGCGCTCGATCGCGCCCGGGCGAGGAGCTCGTCTACGAATGGACCGCCGACTACGCCGGCGTGTGGATGTACCACTGCGGGACGTCGCCGGCGCTCCACCACATCGCCAACGGCATGTTCGGCATGGTCATCGTCGAGCCCGCGGGAGGGCCTGCCGCCGGTCGACCAGGAGTTCGCCGCTCGTCCAGAGCGAGTGGTACCTCGGTCCGCAGGGCGAGGTCGTCGACCTGACCAAGGCCATGGCGGCCGCCCCGGCGCCCGACTACGTCGTGTTCAACGGCGTCGCGAACCAGTACCAGGACGCGCCGCTCGCAGATGGCGACCGGGAGCCGGACCGGTTCTTCGTGCTCGACGCCGGTCCGAGCATCGACAGCTCGTTCCACATCGTGGGCACGATCTTCGACACGGTCATCAAGGAGGGCGTGCACGCTCGGCCAAGGGCAACGCCGGGAACTGGGGGGCGCAGGCCGTCGACCTGTCGCCGGCCCAGGGCGCGATCGTCGAGTTCACGACCGCGGAGGACGGGCTCTACCCGATGGTCACCCACGCCTTCAACTTCGTCGGGCGCGGCGCGCTCGGCATCGTCCAGCTCCGGCGACGGCGACCCGGCGAACTGACGGTGACGACACGTCGACGAGCGCCGCCTCCCGATCGTCGAAGGGGCCCCTCCCGCTGGAGGGGCCTGTTGTGCCGCCTGTGCTGCCGGACCGGACGACGCCGCCGTCACGACGAAGATGGCGACGGCGACGGCGGTACCGGGGTCGCGTGCGCGGATCGACCGCGATGCGGACCGGCGGATCACCGGCCTCAGCATCGGGATCGGCGCGCTGTTCGTCGCGGCCGGCGTGCTGGCCGCGACCATCGGCGCGCTCACCGGCGGGACGCTCTGGATGCCGCTCCACCTGGTCCTGGCCGGCGCGGCAGGCACGGTGATCGCCGGCGTCCTGCCCTTCTTCACCGCGGCGCTGGCCGTCGCGCCGCCGGCCGACCCACGGGCCCGGCTGGCTGCCGTCGGCTGCATCGTGGTCGGCGCGATCGTCGTCATCGCGGCGATCCGTGGCGGGTCACCGGTGCTCGGCGCCGTGGGCGGATCGGTGTACCTCCTCGGGCTGGTCCTCGTCGCGGTGGTCGCCTCCCAGCCGCTTCGTGGCGCCCTCGGCCCGCGCCGCCGGGCGATCGAACGGGCCTACCTCGGCGCCCTCGCGATGATCGTCGCCGGCGTCCTCCTCGCCACGGCGATGCTCGCGGGGTGGGATCCGGTCGTCGAGCGCTGGCCGCTGCTCAAGCCGGCCCACGTCTGGCTGAACCTCGTCGGGTCCCTGTCGCTCATCGTGGTGGCGACGCTGACCCATCTCGCCCCGACCATCGAGGGGACGAGGATCCGGCCCCGGGCCGTCGCGCGGATCGCGCTGGTCGGCATCGGGGTCGGCGCCGCCGGTGTGGCCGTCGGCTACGCCATCGAGCTCGACGCCCTGGCGCGGGCCGGCGCCGGGATCGCGCTCATCGGCGCGGTCGCGGTCCCGGTCCACGCCCTCGCCGTCCGGTCCACGGACGACCCGTGGACGACCGACCCCGGCTGGCATCGGTTCGCGACCTGGAGCCTGCGCGCGGCCAGCGCCTGGTTCGTCGTGGGGATGGCGGTGATGGCCGGCCGGGTCCTGTGGCTGGGCGCGGATCCGGGGGCCTGGTCGCTGCCGCTGGCGGGCGTCCCGCTCGTGATCGGCTGGGTCCTCCAGGTCCTCGTCGGCTCGTGGAGCCACCTCATCCCCGCGCTCGGGCCCGGGGATCCGCTCGCCCGAGCCGTCCGGCGCGATCGCCTCGGCCGCGCAGCGGCCATCCGGCTCGCCGCGTTCAACGCGGGCGTCCTGCTCGCCTGGGTCGGGCTCGCCGCCGGGCTGCCGATGATCGCGGCCAGCGGGGGCGACCGCCGTCGGGCTCGCACTCGCGGCGTCGGTCGGCCTGGCGGCCACGGCGGCCCACGGCCGCCGCGTGCTGGTCGGCGCTTACTGAGACTCAGTCTCGACAAAAGCCCCGGCAGCGGCTATCGTCCGCGAATGGTCGACGTCGTCCCCCTCCTCGCAGCCCTCGAGCGCAGCGATCACCGCATGACCGAGCCGCGGCGCGTCGTGGCGTCGCTCGTCGCCGACCAGCCGGGCCACTTCGCGGCGGCCGACCTGGTCGAGGCCGCGGCGGCGCGCGACCTGGGGATCGGCCGAGCCACCGTCTTCCGGACGCTCGACGTGCTGCTCGAGCTCGGCCTGGTCGAGCGCCTGGACCTGCCGAGCGGCGAGCACGCCTACGTCGCCTGCGAGCCGGCCCACCACCACCACGTCGTGTGCTCGTCCTGTGGCCGATCGGAGGATGTCGACGACGCCGGGCTCCGGTCCGTCGTGCGCGATGTCGCGCGGCAGACGGGCTATCGCGTCGATGCCCACCGACTCGAGCTGTTCGGCCTGTGCCCGGCGTGCCAGGCCGGAGCGCACTGATGCTGCCGGCGGCACTGGCCGTCTCGCTGGCCGCCTTCATCTCGGCCTTCGCCGGTGGCTGGCTGGCGCTGCGCGCCGTGCGCTACGTCGGGATGATCATCGCCATCGGCGCGGGCATCCGCATCGGGGCCGCCTTCTTCGACCTCATCCCGGAGGCCATCGAGCATCTCGGCTCGCTCCAGGCGGCCATGCTCTGGACCGCCGGCGGGTTCCTTGCCTTCTACGCCATCGAGCAGGTCACGGCCCTGCACGTCGGCCACGAGACCTCGCTCGAGCTCGACCACGACAGCGCGACCCACCAGCATCTCGGTCTGGTGGGCGCGACCGGGATGGGCATCCACTCGTTCCTCGACGGCGTCGCCCTGGCCGCCGGCCTGGCCGTCGGCGGCGGTGTCGGCGTGGTCATCGCGGCCGTCGTCATCATCCACCGCTTCAGCGACGGCATCGGGGTCGTGTCGTTCCTGCTCGCCAGCAACACCCCGAAGTCGACCGCCTGGCGCTGGCTGACCCTGGTCGCCCTGGCGCCCGTCGCCGGCGTGCTCGTCGGTGCGATCCTGCAGGTCCCGGATGCCGTCCTCGGCGCGATGCTCGGGTTCTTCGCCGGGTTCTTCCTGTACGTCGGCGCGGCCGAGCTGCTGCCGGAGGCGCACCGTCGCGACCGGAGGCGACTCGTGGCCCTGGCGACGATCCTCGGCGCGGTGGCGGTCTACGTCTTCTCGGTCGCGGTGGGCGCCATCGGGGTCGACGCCCACTACCGGCGGTCATGCCCCGCCGCCGTGCGGTCGAGCTAGGAGCCGGTGACGAACTCCCCGCCGTCGACGCTGATGATGTCGCCGTTGATGAACCCGGTGCCCTCGCCGGACAGGGCCAGGATCGCGTCCGCGACGTCCTGCGGTGTCGTCATCCGGCCGGTCGGGTTCCGCTTCATCGTGATGTCGATCATCGTCTGCGACTCGGGGATCTTGAGCAGCGCCGGGGTGACGGTCACGCCGGCCCGGATGCAGTTGGCGGTCGCCCCCGTGCCGTGACGGGCGAGCTCCATGGCGAGCTGGCGAACATGCGACTCGAGGGCGGCCTTGGCCGACGACACGACCCCGTACGACGGCACGACGCGGGTCGAGCCCTCCGAGGTCATGGCGTAGATCTTCGAGCCCTCGCCGAGGAAGCCGCCGCGCCACAGGTCCTGGACCCAGTAGACGAGGCTGTTGGCCATGACGTCCTGGGTCATCTCCATCTTCTTGCGGTCGGCGCCGCCCTTGGGGTCCTCGCTCAGGAACGGCACGAGCGAGCCGAAGGCGAGGGAGTGCATCACGACGCGCACGTACGGCTCGCGACCCTCGGCGCGGGACCGGTCGAAGCGCTCGCGCAGCGTGGCCAGGGCGGCCGCGCGCTTCTCGTCGTCGGCCGCGTTCATGTTGATGTAGAGCG
Source organism: uncultured Chloroflexia bacterium (assembly GCA_963776925.1). Taxonomy (GTDB): domain Bacteria; phylum Chloroflexota; class Limnocylindria; order Limnocylindrales; family CSP1-4; genus SPCO01. The sequence goes on from CAVZON010000003.1 coordinate 317,771, forward strand.
CCTCGGAACCGGCAGCCTCGATGCCGGCCTTGACCTCCTCGACGTGGGCCAGGGCAGCCCGGAAGTCCAGGTGGATGCCGAAGATCCGGTAGCCGGCCTTGGCGAGGGTCAGGGCGGTGGCCTCGCCCATGCCGGACGAGGCGCCGAGGATGAGCGCCCAGCGCTCGCGGTCGTCGGTCATGGTCGGGCGGGCCTCCGTCGCGCGATGGGGTGGGTCACGGTGCGGTGACGCGCGGCGAGTCTAGCAGCGCCCTGCCCGCTGACCGGCCCGGGTCGATGCAGGTGTGCACATCCCGGGTGGCCGCGGTGGCGCCGGCGCCGGGCGGGGCCTGGCTCGGCGCGTCGGAGGCGGGACGCGCCGGATCGGGGTCGGAGCTGGCCGACCCCGGCCGCGGTCAGGCCGCGGTCGGGGCGGAGGCGTTCTCGGGTCCGACCGGCATGCGGGTGCGGCCCGGGACCAGGCGAACGACGTTGGCGAACGAGGCCACGGCGCGCTGGACGCGCGACGGAGCGGGCGCCTGCGGGACCGCATCGTGGAGCGGTGCGACGTCGACGATCTTGAGCGGGACGATGGCGAGTGGCTGGTTGTTGTAGTTGAGGTACACGAGGGTCCGCGTTCCTTCCGGTCGATGATCCGGGCCGTTCGGGTGAGCCGCCGGCCGTGCTGTCGAGCACGTCTCGAGGATGCCCCGCATGGGCCGGTCCGGCCGCGGACGCGAGACCACGACCGCTGATGGACGGATGACGACGACCGCCGTCTACACCACGCCGCGGTCGTGCAGGTCGGCGATCGCCGCGTCGTCGAAGCCGAGGCCGGCGAGGATCTCGTCGCTGTGCTCGCCGAGCAGCGGCGGTGCGCTCCGGATCGCTCCCGGCGTCCGCTCGAAGTCGAAGCGGGATGCCCGCCTGGCGCAGGACGCCGAGTGCGGGGTGCTCGACGGTCGCGCGCATGCCGAGGGCCGTCGCTTCCGGCGAGTCGAACGCGGTCACGATGTCGGCGATGGCCGCGCTCGGGATCTCGGCCGCTTCCAGGTCTGCCAGCCAGGTCGCGCTGGTCCGGCCCGCGAGGATCTCGGCCAGGATCGGCCGCAGCTCGGCCCGGTGCTCGACGCGGTCGCCGTTGGTCGCGAAGCGTGGATCGGTCGCCAGCTCCGGCCGCCCGAGGGCCGCACACAGCCGGACCCACTGGCGCTCGGACCCGACCGCCACGGCCAGCTCGCCGTCGGCGGTGGCGAAGGTCTCGTACGGCACGATGTTGGGGTGGGCGTTGCCGCGCCGAGCCGGGGCATGCCCGGTGACGAACCCGTTCTGCGCCTGGTTGACGAGGACCGCGAGGGTGGAGGCCAGGAGCGACGCGTCGACCCGCTGGCCACGTCCCGACTCGTTCCGGTCCCGCTCGAGCACGGCCGCCAGGATGCCGACGACGGCATACAGCCCGGTGACGACGTCGCTGATCGCGACGCCGACCTTGGTCGGGTGCCCACCGTCGGCGTCGGCGTCCCCGGTGATCGACATCAACCCGGACGCGGCCTGGATCACGAAGTCGTAGCCCGGTCGGGTCGCGGCCGGTCCGTCGCGCCCGTAGCCGCTGATCGACAGGTGGATCAGCCCGGGATGCGTGTCGCGCAGCCGTGTCTCGTCGACCCCGAGCCGGGCGAGGGTCCCTGGCCGAAGGTTCTCCACGAAGACGTCGGCGTCGTCGAGCAGCCGGCGCAGGATGGCGCCGCCGTCGGGTGTCCGCAGGTCGAGCCGGATCGAGCGCTTGTTGCGATTGACGGCCAGGAAGTAGGCGGCCGTCCGCGTCCCATCGGCCGCGTCACCGACCCACGGCGGACCCCACGTCCTGGTCGCGTCGCCGTCGGGAGGCTCGATCTTGACCACGTCGGCGCCGAGGTCGGCCAGGAGCATCGTCGCGTACGGACCGGCGAGGACCGTCGACGCGTCGACGACGCGCAGGCCACGCAACGGTCCCGGGTGCGCTGGCTGGTCGGCGGCGTCCGGCATCGCTCGCGATGGTAGCGCCGCGCCGCGGGCCGAACGGCTAGCATCGACGCCATGACCGACGAGATCCCCGCCGCCCCGACCCCCGAAGCGACCCCGCACGTCCCGACCCTGATGACCGTCCACGCCCACCCCGACGACGAGACGATCGGGACCGGCGGGACGATGGCCAGGGCCGTCGCCGAGGGACGTCGCGTCGTCCTCGTCACGTGCACCCGGGGCGAGATGGGCGAGATCGTCGTGGCCGACCTGGACACGCCGGACAACCATCGGCGGCTCGGTGAGATCCGCGCGGGCGAGCTCGAGCGGGCGATGGGGCATCTCGGGGTCACCGAGTGGGAGAACCTCGGCTACCACGACTCGGACATGATGGGTCGCCCCGGCAACGTCGATCCGCGCTGCTTCTGGCAGGCCGACCTCGACGAGGCGACCGGCCGGCTGGTGTGGCTGATGCGTCGCTACCAGCCCGATGTCGTGACGACGTACAACGACTTCGGCGGCTACGGGCATCCCGACCACATCCGGACCCATGACGTCGCGGTCCGCGCGTTCGACCGGGCCGGCGACCCGGCCTGGTACCCGAGCCAGCTGGCCCCGGAGCACGGCGGCACCGGCCCGGCGCTCGATGCCGGCGGGCTCGCCCCGTGGACGCCCTCCAAGCTCTACGAGCAGGCCATCCCCGCGTCGGTACGGACGGCCATGCGCGAGGCGATGGAGACGCAGGGCAAGCCGAGCCCGTGGGCACCGCCCGATGACGCGACGCCGGAGCAGCTCGCCGAGTTCGAGGCGCAGATGGCCCGGATGCTCGTCCCCGACGAGGCCATCACGACCTGGATCGACATCGCCGGCGCGCCGGTCGACCAGAAGTGGGCGGCCATCCAGGAGCACGTCACCCAGATCGCCATGGACAGCTCGTTCATGACCTTCGGCCAGGACGGCTGGCGCGAGCACTGGTCGAAGGAGGCCTACATCGTGCGGCAGTCGTCGGTCCCGATCGAGCGACCGGAGACGGACCTGTTCGCCGGGCTCGTCTAGCCCTGCGGTCTCGTCAGCCGTCCTCACCACGGCAACAGGTCGCTGTAGACGCCGCTCAGGACGACCTTGCCGTCGCCCGCCGGGTCCATGAAGTTGGGCTGGGCCTTGTCCAGGATGATGTGCGGCCGGAGGCGGGCCTGGGCGAGCTCGTCACCGCGGAACGTGAGCTCCAGGGTGATGCCCTCCATCGTCGGCTCCGACCAGGTCTGGTCGAACACGAAGTTGCCGAGCGCGTACCAGATCGGCTTGCCCTCGTAGACCTCCATCGCCGCGGCGTAGTGGGCGTGGTTCCCGATGATCATGTCGGCACCGGCGTCGATGATGTCGTGGGCCTGCGCCTGCTGCCCGGAGAACGGGTCGTACTGCGTATTCCGTGCCCCAGTGCGGGAAGACGATGACGACGTCGGCGCCGTCCTCGCGCGCGGCCTTGATGTCGGCGGCGACGCGCTTCGTCGTCATCGGCGCGCTGCCCGGCGTGTCGCCATCGGCGTGGTAGTACTTGGCGATCCGGTCGTAGGCCAGGATCGCGACGGTCGTCCCGTCACCGACCTCGAAGGTCGCCGGCCGGCGCGCTGCCCGCTCGTTCTCGCCGGCGCCGCCGTAGGCCAGGCCGCGGTCCTCGAGGTTGGCGATGGTCTGCAGGATGCCGTTCCGCCCGGCGTCGCCGATGTGGTTGTTGGCGAGGCTCACGTAGTCGATGCCGGCCTCGGTCAGGCCGTCGATGGCGTCCGGGTCGGCCGTGAAGATCGTGCCCTTGGTGTGCCAGCGCGGCTTGTCGGGCGCCGGGTTCTCGAAGTTGGCGATGGCCAGGTCGGCGCCCCCGATGAGCGCGCGCATCGCCCCCTCGTCGCCGGTCCGACGCGTGCGTGGCAGCTCCCAGCCGAACGATGAGCAGCAGTAGCGGCTGGTGATCTCGGCCGTTCCACCGTCGAACGGGAAGTCGACGCCCTTGCCCTTGACCTCGATCGTCTCGTGGACGCCGCGGTCGAGCAGGATGTCGCCGCCCGCGAACAGGGTCCACATCGCGGCGTCGTCGGCGGTCGCGTCGACCGTGGCGGCGGGCACGGCGGCGGTCAGCGGCCAGTCGGCCGCGGCAACGCGATCCACCCCGAACATGGCGTCATCGCCCCAGGCCAGGGCACGCACGGCCGGGCCGACGGCATCGGCGCGCAGGAAGGCGAGCCGCTTGCGGTGGTCGGCGAGATCGGCGGTCAGCGTCGCCGCGTCGTCGGCCAGCACGAGCCGATCCGGGTCCGTCGGCGCCGCCACGCCGAGCGCGGCCAGGATCGCCTCGGCGTCATCCGCGACCAGCTCGAGCGCCTCGTAGCGCTCGCTCCGACCGGCCAGCACGTCCTCGACCTCGGCGCGGTGGGTGCTCGCGCGGGTCGACCGGAAGTGGGTGACGGGGACGATCGCGACGGCGGTCGTGGGTTCCTCGGTCGCGGTCGGTTCCGGTGCCGATGTCGGCGGCTCGGTGGGAGCGCCCGTCGCCTCGGTAGGGCCGGCGGTGGGATCCGTGGTCGCGTTCGCCGCGGTACTGGGCCGTGGGGACGCCGATGGACTGCTCCCGAACCCGAGCTGCCCGCCCGTCACCGGGATGAGGACGGCGACCAGGATCAGTCCGCCCGCGAGCAGGAGGGGGAGGCGCTTCACCGGCGGCATTCTGCCATGGGGGGCCGGTCACGGCCCTCGACCGGGCCCGACGCCGGGCAAAGGAACGCCCCGTCCGGGCGGGCGGACGGGGCGTAGGAAAAAGCGTTGATGGCGGACCCGACCGGATTCGAACCGGCGATCTCCAGCGTGACAGGCTGGCATGTTGGGCCGCTACACCACGGGTCCAGTTGCGGCGAGGCCGGACTATAGCAGAGGCGGACCTCGATGTCAGACGTCCAGTCGGAGCAGGTCGGCCAGCTCGTCGACGAATGGGAATGGCGGTCCGCTCGGGTCGAGCCACCCCGGATGGAGGGCGCGACCACGGTCGCCGGCGCCCTCGACCTATACTCGCCCGACCATGGCCGACCGCGTCATCGACCTGCGCAGCGACACCGTGTCCCGCCCGACGGCGGCGATGCGCCGCGCCATGGCCGAGGCCGAGGTCGGCGACGACGTCTTCGGCGACGACCCGACGGTCAACGCGCTCGAGGAGCGTGCCGCCGAGCTGCTGGGCAAGGAAGCGGGGCTGTTCGTCGCCAGCGGCACGATGGGCAACGTCGTCGCCCAGCTGGCCCACCTGGGTCGTGGCCAGGAGACCATCGCCGGTCGCGAACACCACATGACCGTGGACGAGGCGGCAGGCCATGCGGTCATCGTCGGGACGAGCATCCGCGCCCTCGACGATCGATCCGACGGCACCCTTGCGCTCGAGGACATCGAGGCCGCGTTCCGCAACCCGAACGACCCGCACGAGCCGATCACCGGCATGATCACCCTCGAGAACACCCATGCGCATTCGGGCGCGCAGCCGCTCCGGCCGGGCTACCTGCAGGCCGTCGGCGACATCGCCCGAGCCCGTGGCGTCGCCTTCCACATCGATGGCGCCCGGTTCTGGAACGCGGTCGTCGCCCAGCGCGACGACGGCATCACCGCGCGCGATCTGGCCGGACCCGCGGACACCGTCACGTTCTGCCTGAGCAAGGGCCTCGGCTGTCCGGTCGGCTCCGTCGTCGTGGGGTCCAGGGAGCAGATGTGGCGCGCGCGTCGCGGACGCAAGCTCCTCGGTGGCGGGATGCGCCAGGCGGGGATCCTCGCGGCGGCCGGGCTGGTGGCCCTGCAGGACGGCGACGCCGGCATGATCGACCGCCTCGCCGATGACCATGCCAATGCCCGCCGCCTGGCGGAAGCGATGAGCGAGCTCGACGGGATCCGCAGCCCCGGCGGCCTCGCCCAGCCCGGCGACGATCCCCGCCTGGATCCGGGCCGCGTCGCGACGAACTTCGTCCTGTTCAAGGTCGACCGCGACCAGGCCGCCTTCCTGGCCGCGCTGCGCGCACGGAATGTCCTGATGGTGGAGTATTTCCACGGTCAGGTCCGCGCGGCGACCCATCACGACGTGGCCGCCGCCGACATCGACACGACCATCCGCGCGGTGCGTGAGGCCCTCGTCGACACTCGCTCGTCGTCGTACGCCGGCGCGACCGCCTGATCGGGCACGCGGCCACCGATCGGCCGCACCCGGATCCCAGGGAGCACTTTCGACCACCGTGACCGACACCCTCGCCTCGACTGTCCTGCCCCGCCCCGAGCCGGCCCCCGACCACGGCCCGGCCGACGATCGCCTGTACGACCTCGTCGAAGCCCGCTTCCGCCGGCTGGTCGACAGCAACCCGGTCGTCGGCACCTTTCTCGGACTGCACGAGCGCGACGCCGAACTCGGTGACGGCGGTCGCGAGGTCATCCTCGCCGACCTCGCCGCGGACCGCGACCACCTCGCGGCGATCGAGGCCATCGACCCGGCCGAGTTGTCCGCCAGCGCCCGCTTCGAGCGGGACCTGGAGTGCCACAACGTCCGCCGCGAGATCTTCGACACCGACGTGCTGCGCATCTGGGAGCGTCGATCGCTCGCGCTCGACCTCATCGGGGATGGCCTGTTCCTGCTGTTCGCCCGCGATCATGCCCCACTGGCCGAGCGGCTCGATGCGATCAGCGGCCGGCTCGAGGCGGTCCCCGCCTTCCTGGAGGCGGCGCGCACGCGGGCCGACGGCCCGCAGGTCCGGCTGTGGCAGCGGATCGAGCTGGAGACCGCCGCCGAGCTGCCGCGCTTCCTGGCCGAGATCCGGGCGAGCGCCGACGGTGTCCTCGCGCCGCCGGAGCGCCGCCGGCTCGACCGGGCCGCCGAGGCCGCCGAGGTCGCCATCGAGCTGTTCGGGACCTGGCTGGAGGGGACCCTGCCCGACGGGACGGACGAATGGCCGATCGGCCGCGAGCGGCACGACGCGATGGTCGCCCACCGCGCCTTCGACGGGCTCGACGCGGACGCGATCCTCGCCCTTGGCTGGGAGCAGCTCGAGCGCGAGCACACCGCCCGGACGGCAGCCGCCCGCGAGGTGGACGCCGACGCCTCGGAAGCCGAGGTCATCGATCGCATCAAGTCCGACCATCCGGCCGACTTCGACGGTGCGCTGACCGCGTACCGCGAGGCGATGCTCCGGGCACGCCAGCACCTCATCGACCGCGACCTCGTGTCGATCCCCGACGACGAGCGGATCGAGGTCATCGCCACGCCCGAGTACCTGCGCAACGTCATCCCGTTCGCCGCCTACTTCTCGCCGGCGCCGTTCGAGCGCGATGCCAAGGGCATCTACGTGGCCACGCCATCGGTCGACGGCGACCCGCGCGCGATGCGCGAGCACAACCTGGCCTCGGTCAGCAACACGAGCATCCACGAGGCGTATCCCGGCCACCATCTCCAGCTCGACGTCGCGCGGCGGCATCCGTCGCTGACGCGGCTGATGGCGGACGCCCCCGAGTTCGTCGAGGGCTGGGGGATGTACTCGGAGCTGCTCATGCGCGAGCAGGGCTTCGACGACGACCCGCGATTCCGGGTCATGCTCCATACCGATGCCATCTGGCGGGCGTGCCGGATCATCCTGGACGTCCGACTCCACCGGGGCGAGATCGGGCTCGAAGCGGCGACCGACTTCGTCGTCGAGCACACCGGCTTCGAGCGGCCCAACGCGGCGGCCGAGGTGCGCTGGTACACCTACCGGCCGACCTATCCGATGTCCTACCTCCTCGGCCGGACGCTGCTGCTCCAGCTCCGGGCGGACGAGCAGGCTCGGCTCGGCGACGCGTTCTCGCTCCGGGCGTTCCACGACGCGCTGCTGCGCAACGGCTCGCTGCCGATCAGCTTCCACCGACGCCTGCTCGCCGGCGAGGGTCGCTGACGGCGTGCTCGTCATCCCGGCCATCGACCTGGAGGGGGGTCGCTCGCGGATCGTCTACTGGCCCGGTGCCGCCGCGGGGATCGGCGCGCCGACCGACCGGCCGGATCGGATCGTCGAGCGGCTCGTGGCGCAGGGCGCCCCGGTCATCCACCTCGTCGACTTCGAAGGGGCGCGACGCGCCGCCCCGGCCAGCCTCGACGTCGTCGGCGCCATCGCCTCCCGCACGGCCGTGCCGCTGCAGCTGGCCGGTGGCATCGAGTCGGCCGAGGCCATCCAGCTCGCCTTCGCGGCCGGCGCCACCCGGGTCGTGATGACGACGGCCATCGCCGACCGGCCCGACGACCTTGCGGCATGCCTCGCCATCGCCGGCGACTGGCTCGCGGTCGGGCTCGATCCGCGCCCGGAGCGGCTTGCCGCGTTCCCGTGGCGTCGCGCGTCGCCTCCGACGCTGGACCAGCTCGTCGGCGAGCTGCTCGGCGCCGGCGTCGCCCGGCTCGTCGTGACCCACGGTGGGACGGACCCCGACCACGAGCGGGTGCGTTCGCTCGTTCGGACGTACCATGCCGAGGTCCTGGTGGCCGGCGGGGTCCGAGACCTCGACGGCCTCCGTCGGCTGCGCGATACCGGCGCCGCCGGCGTCATCCTCGGGGAGGCCATCCTCTCCGGTGCCATCGACCTTCCTGCTGCCCTGGAGGCTGCCGCATGACCCCCACCCGTCGTCCTCACGCCGTGCTCCTGCCGGCGGTCCTCGGCCTCGTCGCCCTCGTCGCCGCCTGCAGCGGTCCCGGGGCCGGGCCGACCAGCGCCCCGAGCGCCGAGGCGTCCGCGGAGGCGTCCGTGGAGGCGTCCGCCGCGCCGTCGACCGAGGCCGGCGCCTGCCCGACGAGCCAGCCGGATGCCCTCCCGGCCGGCGAGACGCGCACGGTCACCATCGACACCAACCTGGGCTCGATGGACCTCGCCATCGAAGCCGACCTGTCGCCGATCGCGGCCGGCAACTTCGTCGCCCTCGCCGAGTGCGGCTGGTACGACGGCGTCGTGTTCCACCGCGTCGTGCCCGGCTTCGTCATCCAGGGCGGTGACGGCGAGAACGGTCGTGCCCCGAACGTCGACCCCAGCACGGTCGGCACCGGCGGACCGGGCTACACGATCGAGGACGAGCCGGTGACCGCCGAGTACGGACGCGGCGTCGTGGCCATGGCCCGCACGTCACAGCCGAACTCCGTCGGCTCGCAGTTCTTCATCGTCCTCGACGACGAGGCGGAGACCGCCCTCGCCAGCGCCAACACCTACCAGATCATCGGGCACGTGACGTCCGGGATGGAGACGGCCGACGCGATCGCCGCGGCCGCCGACCAGGAGATCCCGACCGCACCGATCCCGATGGCCGACGTCAGCGTCAGCACGCCCTAGCACCGCGTCGGACCAGCGCCGTCGCCCAACGGAAGGAGTCCCCATGACCCGCGCCACGATCGGCACCGACCTCGGTGACATCGACATCGACCTGTTCGACGAGGCCGCCCCCAAGGCGACCCAGAACTTCATCGACCTTGCCCAGAAGGGCTTCTACGACGAGGTCGTCTTCCACCGCGTCATCCCCGGGTTCGTCATCCAGGGCGGCGACGGCCAGTACGGCAAGAAGTCGTCGCTCGAGCGCGGACGGGTGGGGACGGGTGGACCGGGCTACAAGTTCGAGGACGAGAAGGTCCAGGGCGAGTACACCCGCGGCTCCCTGGCGATGGCCAACAGCGGGCCCGAACACGAATGGCTCGCAGTTCTTCATCTGCACCGACGACCTCACCGGCCGGCTGCCCAAGAACTACACGCTCTTCGGCCAGGTGACCAAGGGGCTCGACATCGTCGACAAGATCGTGTCCGCGCCCCGCGACGGACGCGACCTGCCCAACGAGCCGGTCGCGATGACGACGGTGACGATCCACCAGGATTGACCGCCGCCACGGCCGTCGCGCGCCATTCCTTCCGGAAGGTTAAGGAATTTACACCGTGGCTGGTGCCAAAACCCTTGGAAAACGGCCCCTCTCGACGTAGGATATCGCTGCTGCTCAGTCAGCCAAGCTGCCCCAGCGTCAAGGTCATGGGTAGGTAGGGTCAGGGTAGTCGGTGCAGCCGACGTGATAGATGCCTTTGGCGCGCGGCAGAAGTGTCCGCTTCGGCGGATGCCTTCACCGGGACAGCAACGAGGCGGCTCCTTCGGGAGCCGCCTCGGTCTTTGTCCGGGTCCCGACCCGCCTCCGCTCCCGCCCTCGACCTACGGTCGGATCGCGGCGACCGCCTCGCGGACCTTGGCCGCTTCCGCGGTGCCCCGTCCATGTCGCGCGCCGCGCAGCGTCGGCCAGATGTCCAGGCCCAGGAGGCGCTCCGGATCGACCGCGTGGCGGCGCTCGAGGATCTCGTCCGGCACGGTCTGCGGGTCGGCCTCCACCCAGCGCTCGATGATCCCGTCGTACCGCTCGCGCAGGGTCGTGTTCGTCGGATCGGCGCCGACGACGACCAGGACGCCGGTCGGATCCGTGTCGACGGCGATGAGCGTGAGGTCCGGACGCAGCTCACCCAGGACCTGCGCGACCTTGAACACGTCCCCGGCCCAGAGGACCGGGTTCCCGCCGCGGAGGGCCTCGGCATGCTGGCGCGGGAGCATGTCGTCCATGACGATGACCGTCGTCGCCCGACTGAAGCGCTCGACGTTCATGAAGTCACGCAACGCGAACTCGAACAGGTGCATCCCGTCGATGAATGCCAGGTCGAGCGTCGTCCCACCGCGCCAGCGATCGAACAACGGCCGACCCCGGCGCGCGTTCCTGAGCGGGTGGCGACCACTGCGCAAGTGACGGATCGGGTCCTTGCGCGCGAAGAAGTCGTCGCTCGTCGCCTTGACCAGCTGCAGGTCGCAGTGGACCGGCCTGGTGACATTGAAGGCGGGGTCCACGGCGATGGTCGGACACCCCGCGAGGTTCAGGCTCTTGCCGTCGTTGACGCCGATCTCGAGGTAGTTTCGTGGTTCGAGCCTGGCATGCAGCTCGCGCAGGAAGACATGGCGGTGCATCGCCGCGAAGGATACCGGGGCGACGCCCGGTGGCGCGCGCGCGGCCGGTCAGATGGTCAGATCGCCCCGTCTTCGACCAGCGCGAGCTCAGCCACCAGCCGCGCCTCGGCGCTGGCCATCGCCTCGCGCAGGTCGGTCGCGGTCGCCGGGCTGGCCCAGCCGATGGCGACACCCGCCTCACCCGGCTGCTGGTCGATGGCCTGGCGGACGCGTTCGACGAAGTTGATGGCCGCGATCTCGTCGGTCTCGGTGAGCAGCACGGCGAACCGCATCCGGTCGACCCGGGCGATGTGGTCGCTGCTGCGGATCTCGATCGCCAGCTTGCGCGCGACGCGGATGAAGGCCTGTTCGGCGATCTCCTCGCCCCACACGCGGGAGACGTCGTCCATGCCGGTGACCTCGACGAGGGCGACGGTCGCCGGTCGGTGATAGCGGCGGACGCGCGCCAGTTCGCTGCCCAGGATGCGGTCCCACAGGCGAGGCCCGTCGGTCCCGGTCAGGGGGTCGCTCCAGCCCGACGGCTCGGGCGGCTGGTAGGTCTTGGGGGGCTGCTCGTCCATGGAGTGTTCGTCCATCGTCATGATCCTGTTCCCATCCGGTTCCAGCGCCACGTCACGCTCCTGGTGCGTTGAGACCACGAGTGCCGCGACCAGGGACCCGGATGTCCCCCGACCTGGTGCGCGGACGCATCGTCCTCTCCCCGACCTCCGCCTCCTAGACCCGATTGGTCCCGACCACACCGCCGATGGTCCCGGTCGACCCCGCCGAGTGGTGGATACATCGGGGGTGGGCTGCGGCGATCCGTTGACGACGACGTCTACGGTGCACGTGTGAGCGACATGATCGGACGCTCGGACGAGGCAGCGGCGATCGGTCGGTTCGTGGATCGGACCGCCATCGGATCCGTCGGATTCCTGATCGAGGGCGAGCCCGGGATCGGCAAGACGACCGTGGTGATCGAAGCGATCCGCGAGGCCAGCGCGCGAGGCTATCGGGTGATCCAGGTTCGACCAGCGGAGGCCGAGGCCGACCTCTCGTTCGCTGGCCTCGGTGACCTCCTGGGAGGTGTCTTCGACGAGATCAGCGAGGCGTTGCCGCCCCCGCAACGGCACGCCCTCGAAACGGCGCTGCTCCTTCGGGAGGCGGACACGCCAGCCGACCCACGGTCGACAGCCAGCGCGCTGCTGTCCGCGCTGTCGATCCTGAGCAGCCGGGCTCCACTCGTCATCGCGATCGACGACGCGCAATGGATGGACCGAGCCTCCCGGCGCGCACTCGAGTTCGCCGCCCGACGGCTGCCGCAGCGGACCGGGATGCTCGTCGCAAGTCGCCCGGAGATCGGCCCCACAAGCCCACTCGATCTCGTGCGTGCGTTCGCGCCGGCCGACCTCGAACATCTTGTGCTCGGGCCGCTGTCGATCGCTGCCCTGCACCACCTCATCCGAGACCGATCGCAGCTCGACCTCGCACGGCCACTGCTCGTCCGGATCGCGGATACCTCGAGCGGCAATCCGTTCTATGCGCTCGAGATCTCGGGCGCCCTTGCGCGCCTCCCTGCCTTGCCCGGTCTGGGTCGATCCGCTCCCTGTGCCGCGAACCTTGCACGATCTGCTGAGCGACCGGATCGACCGACTCTCTGCGCCGGCGCGGGCCGCGGCATCGGCCGCTGCGGCGCTCTCGCGACCGACCGCCGAGATCATCGACGCTGCCCTCGGGTCGGACGTCGACGTGGATGCTGCGCTGCTCGAGGCTGAAGAGGCGGGCGTCCTCGTGTCGGACTTCGATCGGATCCGCTTCTCGCATCCGCTGCTTGCCTCGACGCTCTACGGATCGATGACCGCGGCCAGGCGACGGTCATTGCATCGCCGGCTCGTCGCCGTCGTTGATGAGCCGGAGGAGCGGGCCCGCCATCTCGCGCGGAGCGCGAGCGCCCCGGATGAAGATGCGGCACGCATGATCGAGGCGGCGGCAGCGCTGGCCAGTCGCCGCGGAGCCCCGGAGTCGGCAGCGGACCTCTTCGAGGCTGCATGCAGGCTGACGGCGGCCGACGACGCCGGACGATCTCGCTCGACGGATGCTGGGCGGCGCCGAGGCGCTGAGCCTTGCCGGCGACCTCGGTGGTGCGCGATCGCTCGCGACACGGGCCTTGGAGACGGGAGGGGCAGGATCCCTTCGAGCGCGCGTGCTCTTGCTGCTCGGCTCCCTCGCCTCGTATACAGAGACGATCGAAGCCCGCCTCGACTACCAGGAGCGCGCGCTCGTCGAGGCCAGCGACGATGTCGGGCTGCGCGTCGAGATCCTGATAGCGCTCTTCGAGCAGATCGCCCACGATCCCGAGCGCGCCGCCCGACGTGCTGACGAAGCGATCGGACTCCTGCGCGACCGCGATGTGGGATCGCCGCTCGCCCGGGCGTTGATCTGCAAGTTCATCGCCGAGGCCGTGCTCGGGCACGGGGCAGATCACCGGCTCCTCGATGAGGCGCTCACGATCGAGGCTGGCCCCGCGGGCCCCGTATCCGCATATCCGTTGACCTGGTTCCACTGGATCGACGATGTCGAGGCGACGCGCGAGCGCTTCCGACTGGACGTCCAGCGGTACCGCGATCACGGAGACGTGGTCGGCGCGGCCGAGATCGTCGAATTCCTTGCGATGGTGGAGTTCCGCGCGGGCAACTGGGCCGACGCCGAACAGATGCTCGAGGACGCGTGCGACTCCCTTGCCCAGTTCGAGCTCCGGGGTCCCTTCACTGCTTCGTTTTCGGATCGTTCGGTGATCGACGCGCATCGGGGCAGGACTCGAACGGGCCCGTCGGACCCTGATCGGCATCCTCGACGGCGTCGAGGGCCTCGACCTCTTCTGGCGGATGGTGTGCCACTCCGCGCAGGGAGCCGTCGAGTTCTGCGCGGGCAGCTACGAGGCGGCAGATCGGGCGTGGACGGCGATGCGGGCGGAGGCCGCGGGCCGTCGGCTGGGTCGACTTCCTCGACGACCGCAGTGAGCCAGATCACGTCGAGGCACTGATCGCGCTCGGTAGGCTGGACGAGGCGCGCACCGTGCTCGAGCACCTGGCATGGCGAGGGCGAACACTGCCGCGGTCGTGGATCGATGCGGGACTCCCGCGGGCCCAAGCGCTGGTCGCTGCAGCCGAAGGCGAGTTGACGGAAGCCCTGGCGATCCTCGACGCGGCGCCCGTGATCCGCGGGTTGCCGTTCGAAGTGGCCCGCTTACTGCTCGCGCGAGGCCAGATCGAACGTCGGGCCAATCGGAGGTTGGCGGCGAAGGCATCGCTGACCGAGGCGCTCGGGGTCTTCGAGGAGCTGGGTTCGCCGCCATGGACGCAGCGCGCGCGGGACGAGATCGCGCGGCTTGGCCTTCGTCATCGAGGATCGAGTGAGCTGACCGAAGGCGAGCGTCGGATCGCCGAGCTTGCCGCAGCTGGTATGACGAATCGGCAGGTGGCGGACGCGGCCTTCGTCAGCCCGAAGACCGTCGAGGCGAACCTCGCCCGCGTCTACCAGAAGCTGGGCATCCGGTCGCGTGCCGAGCTGGGCGCGCGATTGTCGGCCGGAACCGGGGACCCGGAGACCCAAACGTAGGGAAACGCCGGATGTTTCGGCGATCGGCCTTGCCATAGCGTCGGGGCCGTCGTCTGAGTGGCGATCCAGCCCCCTGGCCCAGCCGGTCATGAGCGAAGCCCGCCACTCCCCAAGACCCGCACTGGAGGTGATCCCGATGCCAGTCGTGCTCGTGCATCAAGGTCCGACGCTCACGCAAGGCCGCTACGAGGAAGCCGTGCGGAAGCTCAACGGCAGCCAGCGTCCGCTCCATACGCCGGCCGACTGGCCGGTCGAGGGCCTCCTGGTCCATACGGCCGGGCAGGGCGCGGACGGTTTCCGCGTTGTCGACGTGTGGGAGTCCGAGGAAGCCGCGGGCCGATTCGGCACGATCCTCATGCCGATCATGCAGGAGATCGGCGTGACCGACCTGCCCGAGGTGTACCCAGCGCACACATTCGTCTCGGCGTAGCGACCGAGCATCGGCCGGGCCATGCGGCGGTCAACGATGGCCGAAGGACCGCGAACCCGGCAGGCACTCCTGGTCGAGCATTACCGACCCAGGTCGTCCGCGGCCGACCTCAAGCGCGTCGCGGCGCGAGTGCGGGCGGCGGTCGACGAGCTCGAACGCGAGGGCCGGCCAGTGCGCTTCCGACACTCGACCATCGTGGCGACGGACGAGTCCTTCTTCTGCGTCGTCGAGGCTGCGTCCGAAGACCTGGTCCGCATCGCCTACGACCGGGCTCGAGTCCGATTCGAGCGGATCTCGGCGGCGAGCACCGATGCGTCGTGAACGTCGCCCACCAACGAAAGGAGACCATCCGATGCGACGAGCGTTCGCCTTCCTTCCGTCCTTCACCGCGATCGCAGCGATCGCCGTGATCTTTGCCGGCGCCGTCAGCGGCGCAGGTCAACACGACATCGAGCAGTGCCCAGGCAGCTGGTTGGGACTGCGAACCGCTGATCCTCATCGGCGGGCACTTCCATTGTTCGCCAGCGGGCAAGCCAGGCGTGCAGGACATCATCGACGGCACGGCGACGTCACCGAGCATCGTCCATCAGGTGTTCCGGCCGGATGGCACCTTCGCCGGTACCGAGACCCTGATCCGCGCCGACCTCTTCGCCGGGCAACGCTGTCCGACCGATCAGTGGCTGCCGGTCCCTCCGTGGCTGGCCGATCCGATGTACTACGCGTGCCACCACTTCGAGTTCACGCCGTAGGGTCCAGCCAAGCAGCTCGTGCCAGCGGCGACCGGCGCGCGCGACATCCTGTGGACGGTCGATGGATCCGTTCTCCTGGTTGGTCGCGGACGGGATGCACGCTGCCGTGCCCGTAGCTCGGGTCAGCCGACGCGCTCGAAGTCGAAGGTGAAGTCGACCTCCCATCGATCGCCGGCCTCGCCGACCCCGCGCTCCCAGGCGCCGGCGATCCTCGACCCATCGGACGAGATCTCGCCGACGTAGCGCTGATCGAAGCCCGGGGACATCCGCCCATCCGCTTCGGCCAGCTGGATGACCCAGCGGTCCGCCTCGACCGTGCTCAGGTACAGGCGCTGGACACCGCGCTCGTCGAAGTAGTGCATCGGCGCCGGCGCATCCGCCGGTCCGCCGCCGATGATCGAGACGCTGTCGGGGAACTCGGCCGGCTGGACGGTGGTGCGCAGGATCACGAACTCGCCGAGCGGCTCGATCGTGGTGTGGCCGTTGATCGTGATCGTCCGACCGTCGACGTCCATCGTCCCGGCCGTGTCCCATTCGCCGAGCAGGCGATCCATCCCAGCAGGGGGGCTCATCGCGGCTCCTTTCCTCGTCGAGCGTGCGACCGCAGGTGCGTCGGACGCACATCGCGGTCGTGATACGGCCCCTCGACCGGTATCATCGGGGTTCGCGCGCCTGTAGCTCAGTGGATAGAGCGTCGGCCTCCGGAGCCGAAGGTCGCAGGTTCGAATCCTGTCGGGCGCGCCAAAGACGACACGACGAGACGACATCAGTCGTCCGGCCGGATCCCGGGATTGTCAGTCGGACCCGGGCGGCGATACGGTCGGGGCGTCATCGGAGGGAATGTCCGACACGGAGGGAAATGGATCTATGAATCGACCGATCGGAGTCACGCTGCTCGCCATCGGGGCGGGTGTCGCGGGACTGTTCCAGATCTGGCGCATCCTCGTGTTCCTGGGGCTCGCGAGCTTCAACGTCGTCGGGAACGAGGTCTCGTTCAACGAGCCGCAGTGGGGCCAGATCGATCTGGGCCGGGGTCATCGCAGCGATCTGGTTCTGGGTGGCTGCGGGCTTCTGGGGCGTCCGCGCCTACGCCTGGCAGTTCGGCATCTTCATCAGCCTGTTCACGATGATCTTCGGGTTCTTCTCGATCCTCGCGAGCAACACCACGACCGAGTTCGAGATGATCGGCTGGCTGATCGCGATCGCCATCTTCTTCTACCTGAACTACCCGGGCGTCCGGAACACGTTCATGGAGCACGAGATGTCGCTGCTCACCCCGGAGCAGCGCGCCGCGGTCGAGGCCGCGCAGAAGGCCCAGATCGCCGCCGCCCAGGCGATGGCGACCCCCGCTCCGGCAGCTCCGGCTCCGGCCGCGCCGGCTGCAGCCGGCTCCGGCTGCCGCTCCGGAAGCCCCGACCACGCCCCCGTCGGACACCCCGCCCGCCGGCTGAGGCACCGATCCGATCCGTAGGGACGCGTCCGGCCACGGGCGCGTCCACGGAGGTCTAGCCTCCGATCCCTGGGGGACCGGGCGGTCACCGACCGCCCGGCACCACCCCTGGTGCGTGGCACTCCCGCCGGTCTTGCCACCGGTCGGTCGAGTCGACGCAGCACGACCTTTCCGCCACTGACGCCCGGTACTGCTGTACTGCGGCACGGTCTGGACCCGTGGGGTATGGTTTCGACCTGCCACCGCCCCGTTCCCGCTCACCGGGAACCTACAAGCCCTCCCCTTCTGCGGTGGCCCGTCACCCGTGGAGGATGCCCATGGCACCCCGCCCGTCAGCGCTCGCCCACGCCCGTCGCAACCACCGTTTCGGTGACCCGGGGCAACGCCTGCTCGTCGTCCTCGGCGCCGCCATCCTGGCCATCGTCAGCCTCGGGATGTCCGCGACCGGCTCGCCGGTCGACGCTGCCTGCGGATCGTTCCAGGGTCGCGTCGACGCCGCCGCATCAGGCTCGACGATCACGATCCCGGCCTGCACCTTCAACGAGTCGGTATCGATCCGCAAGCCGCTGACGATCAACGCCGCCGGGGCCGTCATCGACGGACAGAACACCCGGTCCACGGGCCTGGCGGTCCTCGCCAGCGACGTCACGGTCAACGGCCTGACCGTCAAGCGGGTCAAGTCCTCGACGCACGGCGGCGCCGTGTGGACGACCGGTGACATCGCGCGGTTCACGTTCCGCAACGGCCGAGCCCTCTCCAGCTCGACGGTCTGCGTGTCGCTCAACGGTGGATCAGGCCACCGCATCCTGGGGTCCGTGCTCGCCGGCTGTGGGAAGGAGGGCTACTTCCTCAACGACGTGTCGAACGTGCTGTTCGAGGGCAACGACATCCACAGCAACAACGCGGCGAGAGCCTTCGATCCGGGCGTCGAGGCTGGCGGCGGCAAGGCGATGGCCAGCCAGACCGTCACGTTCCGGAACAACCGCGTCCATCACAACGGTGGCCCGGGCATCTGGTTCGACAACGGCGTCAGGAACGCGACCGTCTCCGGCAACCGGGTCTACGACAACGCCCGGGACGGCATCTTCTTCGAGATCAGTGACACGGCCACCATCAGTGGCAACGTCGTATGGAACAACGGCTTCGACGACCCGGCGTGGGGATACGGGGCCGGGATCACGGTCAGCTCCTCCGACCGGGCCGTCGTGTCCGGCAACACGGTCGCCTGGAACGCCCGTGGGATCAGCGTCATCAGCCAGGCCCGCCAGCTGCGGCCGCATACCGGCAACCTCGTCCGCGACAACAACATCATCCAACGCGGCACGGCCTTCGTCGCCGGGTTCTACGAGGATCACGACCGCAGCCTGTTCGCCTCGAGCAGCGGCAACGGCGGCTCCGGCAATCGCTACTGGGTCGGTGGTGGCGAGCCGTCCGGCGACCGGTTCAACTGGAACGGCCCGAAGTCGCGCCTGAGCGACTACAACGCCACACCCGGCGAGCAGGGTCGCTATCTGACGACCGCCGAGCGAGACTCGGTCCTCGCCTCGGCCGGGATCACTGCCGGATCGATCAAGGCGCCGGTCCCGTCCCTGCGCTTCCGGTCCGGTCGGCTGTCGGAGGCCGGCACGACCCCGGGCCGCATCACGTGGTCGGCCCTTGCCGGGGCGACGGCCTACCAGGCGCAGGTGAGCCGGGATGGCGGCAGCTGGGTGAACGCGACGATGGCGAGTTCCAAGTCGCTCCGGGCCGACATCTGGATGCGGAACGGCAGTCAGTACGACATCCGGCTGCGGGCGAAGCAGATCTCCGGGATCTGGACGGCCTGGCGCTACGGGACGGGGTCGACGATGGTCCGCTCGTCGGAGGCCACGCCGAGCCATCGACTACGAAGGGTCGTGGCGTCGCGTCGCACGCTCCGGCGCGGTCGGCGGCTACACCAAGAGCACCTGGAGTCGCGGCGCGACCGCGACCCTCCGCTTCGAAGGCCGGGCGATCGCGCTCGTCGCCCCACGCGGCCCGCTGTCCGGCAAGGCCGACGTCGTCATCGACGGACAGACCTGGACCATCGATCTGTATCGCTCGAGCGTGGAGACGCGGCGCGTCGTCTTCACGATGTCGTGGGCGACCAGCGCGACCCGCACCATCACGCTGCGCAATCGCGCGACCTCGGGGCATCCACGCATCGATCTCGACGGTATCGTCATCCTGCGCTGAGGTGGTTGGGCTCGTCGGACGCGGTCGTCCGGCGGCTCAGCGCAGATCGTCGGCGAGGAGGTCCATGAGCAGGCCGTCGTGGAACGTCCCGTCGGGCCCGCGCTCGTACGCCCGCATGACCCCGACCGGTCGGAACCCGAGCGAACCGTAGACCGCGACGGCCCGGGCATTGGCCGCCGACGGATCGATGGTCAGGCGATGGTGGCCACGGACGTCGATGAGCCAGCGGGCGACGAGCCGGATGGCGATCCGACCCAGGCCTCGGCCCTGGTGGTCTGGTCCGAGGAACAGGTCGATCCCAGCGTGGCGATAGTCCGGGTCTGATTCCTCGCTGGCCTGGATGCTCCCGGCCACGACCGCGTCGACCTCGATGATCCAGTGTGTCGAGTCGTCGTCGGGCTCGAGCCAGTCGAGGGCGACATCGACGCCGGGCCGCGGCATCCCCCACCAGCGCGCGACCGACGGGTCGAGCAGGATCGTGCGCAACGCCGCGACGTCGTCCCCGCCGGCGACCGGCCGCAGCACGAGCGCGCCGTCGCGGAGGACCGGGACGTCGGCCGGGCGGTCAGCCGCCACCGGGTTCCAGCCGCGCCCGGAGCAGCGGGGTGCCGTCGGCGGCATCGATGCGGCAGGACCAGCCGGCGGCTGCCGCCGCGGCACCCTCGTCGAGCCACGTCCGGGCGGTCACGGTCGTCCCGGCCTCTGCCGCGCGGGCGTACTCGAGCCGGACGAGGCGCGGCAGGCGACGCACGGCCCGGACACCCGCCTCGGGATCGGCCCGGAGGACCTGCTCGTCCAGCCAGTCGGCGTAGACCGCGTTGTTGACGTGGTCGAGCGGATCGAGCTCCTGGGGTCGGACGACGACGGCCACGGCCAGCGCCTCCGAGGGCGGCTCCGCGAGGTCGACCCGGGCCAGCGACACGGTCGTGCCGACGACCGGGAAGGCGTCCTGGATCTCGGGCGGGATGCGCTGCGGGCTGCCTCGTTCGTCGATGAGCACCCAGTCGATGTTGACCCAGGCCGCGAGGGTGCCGGTCTCGTCGTGGAACTCGGTGTGCCGGCGCGACCAGACGCGGCGGAACCCGGCGATCGTGGTCGTCCCGGTGATGGTCGTCCCGCTGGCCATCTCGCCAAGGACCGTCAGCTCCGCGGCCCGGACCAGCCAGGTCACCCCGCGGCCGCGGTACCACGCCCGATCCAGGCCCAGCGCGTCCGAGTGCTGCCACGCCAGGTCCTGGGCATAGCGCAGCAACGACGACGTGCGGACCCGTCCGTCGGGGCCGGCCTCGTCGAAGCGGACCCGGAACGGGGCGGTGTAGCCGTCGGTCACGGCGACCCCCGGAGCGCATCGAGGCCGTCGAGCGAGACGATCGCGGTCCCTGCATGCGGGGCGGTGTGGCGCTCCAGGCGCACGCGGCACGACCGCTCGGCATCGAACACGACCAGGCCGACGCGCAGCCGCTCGTCCTCATCGGTCGCGTGGGTCCTGGCGTCGTCGAGCTGATACAGCACGTCGGCCGAGATGCCTCGGGCACCCCACTTGCAGTCCCACGCCTCGGCCGCGCCGTCGCGCTCCACGGTCACGTCGTACGGGTGGATCTCGGCGCGGACGCCATCGAACAGGACGCGTCGCTCGCGGCGCACGGACTCGGGACCGACCCGGCGGGCGAGCAGTCGGGCGGTGAGCTCCTCCACGAGCGCCCCACGCAGCTGGTCGCGGACCTGGTCGCCACGGTCGGCGATCTCGAGGGCCACGGCCAGGAGGGCCTCGCTCGATGACCGGAGCCCTGGCTCGACCGCCGGTCCGAACAGCGCCGGGAAACATGCGCATCCACGTCGCCGGGTCGGTCGACCGACCGGTCATCACGGCTCGGGCGAGGACGCGCTGCGCGTGCGTGGCGTCGACCAGCGCCTCGGCGGCGCGTGCGACGACCGGGTCGGCCTGGATGCCCGCGTAGACGACCGCCCGGCCGTCCCGGGCCGCATCCTGGAACCTCATCGCCGGGTCCGTCTCATGGCTGCTCGCCGAGGGCGAGCAGGACGACCTGCGGATAGGTCGACAGCCAGTCGATGGCTCGATGGGGATCCTCGATGGCGCCGGCTTCCTCGGCGACGGCCGTCAGCGCATCGACGACGGTCGCGTCGAGCGGCTCGCCACCGCGATCCGCCTCGACGGCCTCCAGCCGCTCACGCCATGCGGCCGTGAGGTCGGTGATGTAGGTCCACTCGTCGTCGACGTCCTCGGCGAGCTCGGTCAGCTCGGCATACGCGTCGAGGACGGGACCGAGGGCGTCGGTCAGGGTCGGTGCAGCCATCGCCCCACAGCCTACGACCGTGGACGTCGGTCGGTCGGGTCAGCCGTCCTGGGCGACGACGGTGCTGGCGATGGCCGTGCCTCGCTCCGATCGGCGTGCTTCGCGCACCGATGCGGTCCGGTCGGGGCGATCCGCCTCGCGGAGCAGGGCGAGGAGGCGTCGCTGGGCCCGCGCATCCCATGCTCGGGAATACGCCGCGGTCGCGTCACGCCGGATGCGGGCAGCCGTCTGCCGCTCGCCGGCGACCTCGAGACGGGCGACCGAATCGAGGATGGCGCGGTAGAGGGCGGGCAGTTCCTCGGCCGGGGTGGGATCCATCACGACCAACATGCACCCGGGACGGTCCATACCGGTATAGCCCACCGGTCCCACCGTCGTCACGCTGGAAGGGCCAGCCGCAGGTCACCCGTCCGGTCGGGGGCGTCCCGGCCAGACCGCGCGAGTCAGTCGCCGCGATGCCCCGCACTGCGGACGCCGAACGGCCCGAGACTGCCCGTCGCCGGTCCGAACCCGACGATGACGCGTTCGACGACGGCCCCGGCCGGGCCGGTCTCGAGCGCCTCGACGAGGGCGTCCAGGTCCGACCGCGGGCCTTCCGCGCGACAGCGGACCGAGCCGTCGTGCTCATTGGCGACCCAGCCGGTCAGCGCCAGCTCGGTGGCCCGGCGCAGGACGTGGTAGCGGAATCCGACGCCCTGGACCCGCCCGATCACCGTGGCCTCGAGCCGCTCGAGGTCCGGCTGCGCGGCCGGCTCGGTCATGACGCCCGGCGACTCGCAGCCGGCGAGGAACCGGTCGCGATGACGGATCGCGGCCAGTGCACGGCGAGGTCGTCCAGGACCAGCTCGGGCGACACGTTGCCGCGCAGCCGCACGCCAGCGGCGCCGAGGCGGTCGAGGAACGCGGCGACATCGGCCGGGTCGAGCCGCTCGGCAGCCGCCGTCGTGTCGTCGAGCAGGGCCAGGTCGCGCACGCTGCCGGGCAGGCCGCGCTGGCAGAGCGCGAGGTCACGGGTGAGGTCGGTCCACCGAAGGACGAGGGCCTCGGCGGCCCGACGTCGCTCGCTCGCCGGTGTCCGGGTCGCGGCGACCTCGCTGTCGTCGCCGTCCGCGGTGTCGTCGGCCGGGCTGTCGGCAGCCGACGTCGACGTCGCCGCCGCGCGACCACCGGCGCGTCGTCGTCCGCCGGTCACGGGCTTCGACTCGCCCGACGACCGCGTCCCGACGTCGGCGAGGCGTTCGGCGCGTGGCACCGCGGCGCGGACGGCGGCCAGCCGCTCGGCCGGTCCGGCATCGAGCAGGTCGAGCAACGTCCGGCCGATCTCGTCTCGGACGACGAGGGCCTCCGCGTCGGCGGCCCAGGCCAGGGCGAGGCCCGGACGACCCTCGGCGACCCGAGCCAGCCGCGCGGCGGTCGGGGCATCGGCCACGCCCTGCTCGACGAGGATCGACTCGATCGTGCGCACCCCGACGGGACCCAGTCGAAGCCGGGCGCAGCGCGAGCGGATCGTCGGCAGCAGGGGTTCCTCGCTGTCGGCGCACAACACGAGGATGATGCCCGACGCCGGCTCCTCGAGCGTCTTGAGCAGCGCCGCCTGGGCGTCCTCGTTCATCCGCTGCGCGGACTCGATGATGCCGACCCGCGCACCGCCCTCGACCGGCAGGAGGGACAGCTCGCCGATGAGGTCGCGGATGCCGCGCGGACGCCCGCTGACGCCACCGATCGTGACCTGCCGCCCCGGTCCCTCCGGTGTCAGCCGGTGGACGTCGGGGTGGACGTCGCCCGCGACCAGGCGACACGGACGACAGGCGCCGCACGGTCGGTCCGGCGGCGCGGCCTCGCACAGCAGGCCCGCGGCGAGGTCACGGGCGAGCGTCGTCTTGCCGACGCCGGCCGGCCCGACGAGCAGGATGGCGTGCGGCGTCCGGCCGCGGACCATGGCCTCGATCGCGGCGCTGGCCGCCGGGTGGCCACGGGTCCGCGACCCGGCTGCCATGGGTTCAGCTCGCGTCGGTCGCGGCCGCCGTCTTGCGCGTGGTCCGGCGCTTCGGCTTGGCCTCGGCGTCGGCCTCGGTCGCCACCGCGTCGGCCGCTCCGGCCTCCGCCGGGGCGGTGTCGGCCGCCTTGGCACGCGTGGTCCGGCGCTTCGGCTTGGCCTCGGCGTCGGCCTCGGTCGCCACCGCGTCGGCCGCTCCGGCCTCCGGCGCCGTGGCGGCATCGGCCGCCTTGGCACGCGTGGTCCGGCGCTTCGGCTTGGCCTCGGCGTCGGCCGCTTCGGCCTCCGGCGCCGGGGCGGCATCGGCCGCCTTGGCACGCGTGGTCCGGCGCTTCGGCTTGGCCTCGGGCTCGCTCACGACCTCGACGGCCTCGATCTCGAGGACCTCGTCGGTCAGCGGACCGGCATCGATGCCGGCAGGCTTGGCAGCGACCTGGGCCCGGAGCATCGCCTCGAGCTCCGGCGGGACCTCGCTCCACGGCTCGCTCGATGACGAGCGTGGGGCAGCGTCACGCGGTCGGCTCGTCGCGCCGGACGGGGCGACCACCGCGGTCGCGGTCACGACCGGCAGGCGCACGACCCGCAGGCGCGCGACCGGCAGGCGCGCGATCGCGACCCGCCGGCGCGCGGTCCTCGCGCGGGGCGCTGCCCGTGCGGCCGCTCACATCCGGGTAGCGGTTGATCCCGCCCCCGCCACCGCCGCCGTAGCGCTCACGGTCGATCGCCGACTGGTAGGCCGAACGACCTCCGCGTGGGCCACCACGACCGCGCTGGCCCCCACCGCCACCGCCGCGAGCGGCCTGGCCGCGTCGCTGCTCGGCGATGAGGTATTCGGGGATCTCCGGCTCGTCGAAGTCCTCGTCGTCCGCGAGCGGCGCCAGGCCGCTCGGGCCGGGCGAGGCCGGCGTGCCGATCTGGGAGTCCCAGACCGAGCCGAACGGCGTGGAGCGCGGACCGCGCGGTGCGACCGGCTCGAGCTCGTCCTCGTCCAGCTCGTCCGGCTCGTCCTCGGCGCCCTCGAGGTCAGCCGCGACGGCGTCGACCGGGTGCGGCCGTCTCGTCCCGGACCTCGTCCCGACCACGGCCACGGCCGCGGCCGCGACCGCCGCGCCGACGTCGGCGGCGACCGCCGTTCTCGGCATCCTCCCCATCGACATCGATGGGCTCGGCGACCTCGCCCTCCGGGGCGGCCGTCGCGTCCAGATCGTCAAGGGTGAAGACCTCGGCTGCGGCCAGGTCCGCCTCGGTCAGCGAGCCGCCGCCACGCGACAGCCGCTCGCCGGGCAGGGCCACGAGCCCGGCGCCGCTCTCGGTGCTCGTCGTCGAGCGAGCGCCGCCACGACCACCGCGACCGCCACGACCCGAGCCGTTCGACGCGGCAGCCGGCTCCGGCCGACGCGAGACCGCGCCACGGCCGCGCCCGCCGCGGGCGCCACGACCGAACCCGGTCCCCTCGGTCTGCTTGTCGGGCACCTCGGTCATCGACAGGTCGGCATCGTCGTCGGCGACCCGACGGCCCGAGCGCGAGCCCTTCTCGACGCGCGCCAGCTGGGTGATGTCGGTGAACAGGTCGGCGACCTCGATGAGGTCGGACGAGGTGTTGCCGCGGAACGAGATGACCTCGACCCGCACGCCCATCTCCTGGACCGCGCGGATGGCCGGTGCGAAGTCGCCGTCGCCCGACACGACGATGGCGATGTCCAGGTTCCGAGCCGTCTTCATCATGTCGACGACGAGCTCGATGTCGAGGTTGGCCTTGACCTTGCCGTCGCCGTACTTGCGGATGTCCTTGCTCACCACCTTGTAGCCGTGGCGGCGCAGGAAGTCATGGAAGTTGCGCTGGTTCTCGTTGTCGGGATCCAGCCCGGTGTATGCATACGCACGCACGAGATCCCGGCCGGCTCCGGCCGACTTGAGGAGCGTGACGTAGTCGATGTCGATGCCAGCGGCCTTGGCCGCATAGAAGATGTTCGCCACGTCCACGAAGACGGCGACGTTCTTGCCCACAGGTACTCCTATCGGGTCATGTCAGTCACCCGGCCGGCGCGATCACGCTGCACGGCGGGGTTGACACATTTCAGGTGCGGCGCGCGGCACTGCCTGCCGCGGCCACGCTGCGTTGGATTCGCGGACCGGCCCCGATGAACCCCTGGGCCGCCCAGCGAGCGCCGGCGTCCGGTCCATCCGGGAGGACTGCCTCGATGACGGTGCACCCCTTGTTGCTGGCCGATCGGATGAGCTCCTCGAGGAGCGCAGCCGTGATCCGGTCCGTGTCATGGTCGGCGTCGACGACCAGGAGATCGATGGTGCCGACGTACCCACCGGCGACGACCGACGGACGGAGCGCCAGGACGGCGCCGCCGACGACGAAGCGTTGGGCCTCGGCCACGAAGATGCTGGCCTGCGGCAGGTACACGAGCTGGCGGAGGAGGTCCGCGGCACCGAGCGGGCTCGCACCACGGTCGCTATCGATCGCCGCGCCGCCAAGGGCGACGAGCCGATCGATATCCGTGACACGGGCTGCTCGGACCAGGTATTCCACGCCGAAGCTTCGCACCTCGCAGGGCGGCGACCCTGGCCCCTCGACCGGGACCCATCCGACCTTGCGGTCGGTACCTGGCGGCCAGCGACCCCTCCCCGGCGGACGTGAGCCCGCGCTTGTCGCGTGCGTGGCACGCATGGTCTGGGTGCGGCCGACCGGTATTGCATTCAGGTCGCCGATGCCTATGATACGGCATCGCTTCGGCGGCCACCTGCGCGTCGCCCGAGTCGGTCCTGCGCAACGACCGTCACGCACCGCCACCTCACCGCCGCTGACGTCCTGGGAGGGACCACGTCCGCCGGCGAGGTACAGGGCGTACGGGCGCTTTGCGCACGACCGGGCCGGGCCGAGGCACCGGTAGCTCCGACCGAGGGTCGCTCCGGGACCGCCGGACGATCGGACATCAGGAGGAGTAGTGCATGAAGCTCACACGGGTCGGAGCGCTCGCCGCGAGTGCGGTGTTCGTCTTCGCAGCCTGCAATAGCGGGGCACCGGCGTCGCCGGAGGCCAGCGCCAGCGACGGCGGTGGTACCGCCACGAAGCCCGAAGTCTGCAACGACAAGAAGGGCACCAGCTCGAACGAGATCCACGTCTACTCGTCGCTGCCGCGTCAGGGCTCGAATACGGCCCAGACCAACGCGCTCGTCGAGTCGATCACGGAGATCCTCGCTGACAAGGTCGTCGGCGACTACACGATCAAGTACACCGACCTCGACGACTCGTCGGCCGCCAACAACGGCGACTGGGACGGCGCGGTCGCGCAGCAGAACGCGACCACGGCCGCGAACGACCCCGACGCGATGGTCTTCATCGGCCACTTCAACTCGGGCGCTGCGAAGCTCACCATCCCGATCCTCAACAACGCCTGCCTCGTGATGATCAGCCCGGCGAACACGTATCCGGGCCTGACCACCGCGGTCGAGGGCGTGACCGAGCCGGGCGAGCCGGACAGCTACTACCCGAACGGCTACCGCAACTACTCGCGCGTCATCTCGACCGATGACAAGCAGGGTGGCGCGGGCGCCGCGTGGGCCAAGGAGCTGGGCGCCACCAAGGCGTACGTGCTCGACGACACGCAGGTCTACGGCAAGGGCCTCGCCCGCGCCTGGGCGCTGTTCGCCAACCAGCTCGGCATCGAGGTCGTGAGTGCCGGTGGCACGAGCGAAGGCTTCGACGCGAAGGCCACGGACTACGCGGCCCTTGCCCAGAAGATCAAGGACTCGGGCGCCGACTTCATCTACATCGGCTCGATCACGGGCCAGAACACGGGCAAGCTCTGGAAGGACCTCCGAGCCGCCATGCCGGACATCAAGATCATGTCCGGTGACGGCGTCTTCGAAGAGGCGTGGTACGAGGGCACGGGCGAGGCCGGCAACGGCACGTACCTGACCTTCGGCGGCGTCGGCCCGAACGAGCAGACCTCCGACGCCGGCAAGCAGTGGGTCGCCGACTACAAGGCGGCACACGACGGCACGGATCCGCCCGTCTACGGCATCTACGGTGCCGCTGCGGCCCAGGTCGCCCTCGACGCGCTGACGCGTGCCGGGACCAACGACCGCTGGGACGTCCTCTCCAACGTGTTCAGCACGGCGGACTTCGACTCCTATCTCGGTCAGTTCTCGATCAAGCCGGACGGGGATACCACCCTGGCCGAGGCGACCGGGTACCAGGTCGAGACGAGCTGGCCGCCGAAGTTCGAAAAGGTGCTTGCCGCGCCTGAGTGAGGCTCGCTGACCACCGCACCACGGTGCTGGGGGCGGACCGTAAGGTCCGCCCCCACCCCTTATCCATCCGAACGCGACGGAGACGCCGCCTCCATGGATGACCAGTTCCTGCAGACGATCATCATCGGTCTGTCGAATGGGATGATCTACGCCCTGGTCGCGCTCGGCTACACGCTCGTCTACGGCATCATCGAGCTGATCAACTTCGCCCACGGCGACGTGTTCATGCTCGGTTCGATGCTGGCGTTGACGCTGCTGACGACCTTCGGGGTCGTGCCCGGCATGGATCTGCTGCCGACGATGCTGCTGATCGCCGCGGTCCTGCTCATCACGATGGGGCTGACCGCCCTGCTCAACGTGGGCATCGAGCGGGTGGCCTACAAGCCCCTCCGCCACGCCCCGAAGCTGGCACCGCTCATCTCGGCCATCGGCATGAGCTTCATCCTGCAGAACGTCGGCCTGCTGTGGAAGGGACCGTCCAGCCTGGGCTACCCCGACGTCATCCCGAACACGAACATCCTGACCAGCGTGTTCGGGCTGGACACCACGATCGAGTTCACGTTCAAGCAGTTCTTCGTGGTGATCATCACCATCCCGCTGCTGTTCCTGCTGATGTGGTTCGTCAACCGGACCCGCCAGGGCAAGGCCATGCGGGCGACGGCCCAGGACCCGGATACGGCCGGCCTGATGGGCATCAACGTCGACCGGACGATCGCCATCACGTTCGTCATCGCCGGCGCGCTGGCCGGCGCGGCCGGCCTGGTCCAGATCCTCTACAACAACACGACGGTCTGGAACCTCGGCTTCCGCTTCGGCCTGAACTCGTTCACCTCGGCCGTCCTCGGTGGCATCGGCAACCTGCAGGGCGCGGTCCTGGGCGGCCTCATCCTTGGCCTCATCAACGCGTTCAGTGACCGCTACCTGTCCGCGGCGTGGACCAACGCCATCGTCTTCGGCGTGCTGATCGCGATCCTCGTCTTCCGACCCACCGGCCTGCTCGGCCAGAAACTGCCGGACCGCGCATGAGCCAGCAGCTGATCACCCCGGTCCGCCCCGAGTCGAACGGCGGCCTGCGCGCCTGGTTCGGCCAACTGGCCGACACCGTCACCAGCTGGCCGGGCTTCTACCGGGCGGCGCTCGCGCGCAACCGCCGACGGACCATCCTGCTGACCGCGCTCGTCGTGGCGATCTTCCTGTACCCGGTCATCAACGACACGCTGTACCAGCCGATCAGCCAGTCGATCCCGCTGCCGCTGCCGAGCGACCCGGTCGTCGTGTTCATGCTGATCTTCGCCATCATGGCTGTCGGCCTGAACATCGTCATCGGCTTCGCCGGCCTGCTCGACCTTGGCTACGTGGCGTTCTACGCCATCGGCGCGTACACCATGGCGTTCCTGGCCTCGCCCCACTGGGGCGGCCTGTCGATCACCCTGTTCGCCCAGCAGCCACCGGGCTTCCCGGGCATCCACCTCCCGTTCTGGTTGATCGTGCCGGCGGCGGCCGGCGTGGCCGCCCTGTTCGGCGTCCTGCTCGGTGCGCCGACGCTGCGCCTGCGCGGTGACTACCTGGCGATCGTGACCCTCGGCTTCGGCGAGATCGTGCCGGTCTTCTTCAAGAACCTCGTCAACGTGACCTTCACCCTCGGGCCGATCACCCTGGACAACGTCAACCTGACGGGCGGCCCGCTGGGCATCAACCCGATCGACTCGCCGACCTTCTTCGGGCTGAAGTTCGGGGTCATCAACGGCTACAACGCCATCTACCTCGGCTTCTTCCTGCTGCTCATCGGCATCGTCGTCGCGCGCAACCTGGAACGGTCGCGGATGGGTCGGGCCTGGATGGCCATCCGCGAGGACGAGGTGGCGGCCGAGATGATGGGTGTCAACACGGTCCGCACGAAGCTCCTCGCGTTCGGCCTCGGAGCGGCGTTCGCCGGGGTCGCCGGCGCGTTCCAGGCGTCGTACCAGGGAGCGACGACGTCGGAGTTCTTCCAGTTCTCGACCTCGATCCTCGTGGTCATCATGATCATCCTCGGCGGCATCGGGAACATCTGGGGCGTCATCCTCGGTGCCGTGGTCATCCAGTACGTCGACAAGACGCTGCTGCCCTATCTCGGGCAGCGGATGGGCGACCTGGCGGAAGTGACCGGCAATCCCGCGCTGGCCTCCGTGAACCCCTCCCAGTTCAGCTTCCTGCTCTTCGGCATCACCCTGGTCGTGATGATGCGGTTCCGGCCGGAGGGCTTCCTGCCAAGCCGCCAACGCGCCGCCGAGATGCATACCGCCCCGCCGGGCCAGGCCATCGGATCGGCCGCGCTGACCGACGACGCCGCCCGGATCGAGGAGCTCGAGCTGCGCGAGGAGGCGCTCGGTGTCGCCGACGAGGCGCAGGCCGACGCGCTCGACCCAGGGACGTCCACCGAGGGCGGACCCACCGAGCCAGACGACCCGGAGGCACCGAAGTGACGGCGGAGGCGCCGGTCCTGTCGGGCACCGACCTGCTGACCGGCCACGTCCCGGACGACGCGCTCCTCGTGAAGGCCCGCGCGGTGACCAAGCGCTTCGGTGGCCTGGTCGCGGTCAACGCCGTCGACTTCGACATCCCGCGCGGTTCGATCGTCTCGCTCATCGGCCCCAACGGGGCGGGCAAGACGACGTTCTTCAACATGATCACCGGCGCCTACGTCCCGACGAGCGGCGACATCGCCTTCGACGGACACCACATCGTCACGACCAAGGGCACCAAGGTCCGCTCGATGAAGCCCCACCAGGTGACCGCGCTGGGCATCGGCCGGACGTTCCAGAACATCCGACTGTTCGGGACGATGTCGGCCCTGGACAACGTCCTCGTCGGTCAGCACCCGCATCTTCGCAGCCGCTGGTGGGACGCGATCATCCGGACGCCGCGCAACAAGGCAGAGGAAGAGGCGTCGATCGAGCGCGGCCACGAGCTGCTCGACTTCGTCGGCCTCGGCGCGCGGCCACACGCCTGGGCACGCAACCTGCCGTATGGCGACCAGCGCCGGCTCGAGATCGCCCGGGCCCTGGCCACCAGCCCGAAGCTGCTCCTGCTCGACGAGCCGACCGCCGGCATGAACGCCAGCGAGACGCGCGAGCTGACCGACTTCATCCGCAAGCTCCGGGCCGAGCTCGGCCTGACCGTCCTGCTCATCGAGCACGACATGCGCGTGGTCATGGGCATCAGCGACCGGGTCACCGTGCTCGACTACGGCGAGGTCCTGGCCGAGGGCTCACCGTCGGAGGTCCGGGCCAATCCGCGGGTCATCGAGGCCTACCTGGGCCGCGGCGCGGCGGAGGGGGGCTGACCCATGGCCCTGCTCGAGCTCAAGGACGTCCACACCTACTACGGCGCCATCCACGCCCTGCGGGGCATCAGCTTCGAGGTCGAGGACGGCGAGATCGTCACGCTCATCGGCTCGAACGGCGCGGGCAAGTCCACGACGCTGCGCACGATCTCCGGGCTGCTCCGCCCCCGCCAGGGCGAGATCTGGCTGGCCGGCGAGCGCATCGACGGCAAGCGGCCGTACGAGATCGTCGAGCTGGGCGTGTCGCAGAGCCCCGAGGGCCGCCGCGTGTTCGCCCGGATGAGCGTCCAGGAGAACCTGGAGATGGGCGCCTTCGCGCGCAAGGACCGGACGACCCTGCCGGCGGAGTACGACCGCGTGTTCGAGCTGTTCCCGCGGCTGCTCGAGCGCCGGGCACAGAAGGCCGGCACCCTGTCAGGCGGCGAGCAGCAGATGCTGGCCATCGGGCGGGCGCTGATGGCCAAGCCCCGGGTGCTCCTCCTCGACGAGCCGTCGATGGGCCTGGCCCCGATCCTCGTCGAGCAGATCTTCGACATCGTCAAGGCCATCAACGAGGGTGGCACCACCGTCCTGCTGGTGGAGCAGAATGCCCTCATGGCGCTGGGCATCGCCAAGCGTGGCTACATCCTGCAGACCGGCGAGGTCGTCCTCGCCGACACGGCCGATCGGCTGCGCACGGATCCGGCCGTTCGAAAGGCGTACCTCGGAGAGGACTGACCAGAGGCCGACATGGCCGAGCTCACCCCGATTCCCGGACAGCGATCGCCGTTCGACGGCTGGCGTGGCTGGGTGGTGGGCGTCGTGGTCATCGGCATCCTCGTCGCCGTGGCCAAGCCGTGGGGCTCGGAAGCCGACCAGACCGCCGTGGCCTCCCCCTCGGCGCCGATCGCGTCGACCCGCGTCGCGAGCGAGCCGACGCCGCTGCCGACGGCCGTCGGGCGCATCTTCGACCCGTTCCTGCTCGGGACGACACCGCCGGCCGCCGCCTGGGCCATCCTCACGCCGCGCGGCCTGACCGCCCTCGACTTCCTGACCGCCGATCCCGTCGCGACGCCCTCGGGTGGACCCGCGCCGGGTCCATCGGTCGCAGCCGGCCCGGATGTCGTGGCCGGCCCGGTCGTCGAGCTCGGCACGACCGACGACGCTGGCGCGCTCGCCATCGCCCATCCGCGCGAGGTCTCGCTGGGCACCATCCGGCTGTGGCGGTTCACGCCCGACGGATCCCCGGCACGGGTCGACCTCGATCCGCTCACGACCGCCTGGGCGTCACCGCATGTGTCCGTCCTCGGCCACCGCAGCAGCGACATGGAGCCGGACGTCGTCCTCGGCTGGGACCCCGGTCTGTATCGACTCGACCTGCTCATCGAACCCATCGACGCCGTCCGCTCGGTGATGCTCGTCGTCCGACCGGGGCGCGATGGCGGCGGCACCGAGGTGCCAGGAGCGGCGGGCGTGGACGAACCGCCCCGCGGGTCGAGCGCGTTCGAACGCGGGGCGCTGCGGCTGCTACCCCGGACCGCCAACCTGTGGGCCGTCGGCGGCTACCTCAGTGGCTGGTATCGCGACACGGCCCAACCCGGGTGCGCGGTCGCCGAGATCTGGCAGGCCACGGACCCGCGCGACGGGTGCTGGCCGGTGCCGCTCGGCCCGACCGACGCGGTCGGGGTCAACCTCGTCGGCGACGACGTGACCTCGATCGGGCTGCGTCTCGTCGACCCGCTGCCGGGACCAGCCGGCAGCTCCAGCCAGCTCGACGTCGACGGGCAGGCGGGCCTGGCGTTCGTGCGAGCCCCGGCCGGCGGCCTGACCGACGGCATCTATCGACTCGACGTCGGCACCGCCGACGGGCTGCGCCTGACCTGGTACATGGAGGTCGGGCCGATCGGACGAGCCGTCGCCCGGTTCTACGAGCGGTCGACGAGCCGCTGACGGGACGCGGGTCGACGGGCGACGGGCCGGCGCGCCGACCCCACGGTCAGCGGTACGCCGGCTCGCGGGTCATCTGGTAGGCCGCCCGGGACAGGATGACGAGCCCGATGCCGGTGACCCACAGGCCGGGCAGGTCGGTGAAGAACTCGGTCGGCTGGTCGAACGAGAAGGCTCCGGTCATCAGCAGGTCGACGACGCGCCAGGCCAGGGCCGCCCATCCGACGACCGCGAGGATGGCGAACGACAGCCAGCGATCGACGCCGGTCGGGCGCTCGCTCGCATAGGGCAGGGCGACGAGGGCCAGGGTCGCGATGCCGACACCGAAGACGATGATGCCGCTGCCCTCGAAGGCATTGCCCGATACGAGCGGCAGGCCCTCGCCGCCGCCCAGCTGCCACCACGGCAGGACGCAGCCGACGAGGATGATCACGCCGGCCAGGGCGGCCATCGTGCGGCCCTGCCCGAGCGGGCGGCGATGCATGGTCACCCGCCGGCCTCGTCGGATGCCGCCCCGTAGACCTCCGGCTTCAGCACGCCGACATAGCGCAGGTTGCGGTAGACCTCGCCGTAGTCGAGCCCGTAGCCGACGACGAACTGGTCGGGGATCTCGAACCCGATGTAGTCGACGGGGATCTCCACCAGCCGGCGCGCCGGCTTGTCGAGCAGGGTGCAGATGCGGAGCGTGGCCGGGTTCTTGCCGCGCAGGTAGCGGATCAGGTAGTTCAGGGTCAGCCCCGTGTCGATGATGTCCTCGACGATCAGGACGTCCTCGCCGGCGATGCTCGCCGAGAGGTCCTTGAGGATGCGCACGAGCCCGCTCGACTCGGTGGCGTTGCCGCCGTACGAGCTGACCTCCATCAGGTCGATGCGCAGCGGCAGGTCGATGGCGCGCATGAGGTCGGCCATGAACGGCAGCGATCCCTTGAGCACCGACACGAGGGTCACCGGGCGACCGGCATAGTCGGCGGTGATGCGTCGGCCGAGCTCGGCCACCTTGGCGTCGATCTGGTCCTCGGTCAGGAGGATCTCGCCGATGTCGGCGTGGAGGCCGTCACGGATGTCGGTCACGGCGCGATCCTCGCGTCATCGGGGTCGACGGTCCTGCCCGTCGCGGTCGGTGCGCTGACGTCGACCCGTCGCGTCGTCGTGGGACGGCGGCGCCGGGAGCGTCCGGCCGGGGCCGGCGCGAGCAGCTCGATCCCGTCGGTCGGGACCTCGGCGTCCGGTCGCGGCCCGTACGGGCTGGCGACCTGGCCGGAGCTGCCGGACAGGCCGTCGACGAGGGCGACCTTGCCGTACTTCAGCATGAGGGCACGGAAGTCGCGGGCGTAGAACAGCTTGATGTTGATGTCGGGGTAGAGCTCGCGCAGCCGGCGCAGCTTGCGGTTCTTCTTGCGCACGAGCTTCTGGCGCAGCGTGGTCATCTCGAGGTAGAGCTCGAGATCCGGCAGGTAGAAGTCCGGGGAGAAGCTCTCGACCACGTCGCCGTCGAGGTTCCACAGGATCGGGAACGTGTCGGGCTCGTAGTCCCAGCGGACCGCGTAGAAGTCGAGGATGCGGGCCATCTCCGCCTCGCTGGCGTGGGCGAACGGGGTAGCGACATCCATCTGCCGGCAGTCTACCCGAGGCTGCCTCCCGGTGCCGTGACGCGCATACCCCCCCGGGGTATGATGGCGGCATGGCCACCACGACCACGCGACGCGGTCGCACACCCCCGCCGGACCCGAGCCACTTCCGTCACAGCTACTCCAAGGACACCGCCCAGCTGATGCGTCGCCTGTCGCGCATGGAGGGGCAGGTCCGCGGCATCGCCCGGATGATCGAGCGCGAGGAGTACTGCGTCGACATCCTCCAGCAGACCGCCGCGCTGCGGGCCGCCGTCGACTCGCTGTCGATCCTCATCCTCGAGGACCACGTCACCGGCTGCGTCCGGACGGCCGCCGCCCAGGGCGAAGCGGACCAGTACGTCGACGAGGTGGTCGACGTCGTACGCCGGACGCTCGGTCGACCGGTCGCACGAGGTGCCCGCGCCGGGAGTTGATCTGCCGGAGCCGCCGGTCGCAGGACCGCGGCCGGTTATCCACGAGATGCGGCGCGATGGCCCAGTTCGTGGATAAATCCCGTTGACGTGACGGGGCGCCGGACCGTACGTTCCGCTCCCGCACTGGGGCAGGTCGCCAGGGTAACGCGGTCCACGAGGGGCTCGGTGGAAAACCGGCCGCGAACCGGATGGACCGCGGAAGACCGAACCGACGCTCATGGTGCGAGACGATCCGACGCCGGGAGCGGCGCCGCGCACGCTGGCACGCCGGACGCGAGGAGGCGGCCATGCAAGGCGAGCGCGAGCCGCTCCCGACGCACGTCGATGACACCCCGGCCCTTCCCCCGAGTACGCGGCCGCCGTCGATGCCGGGCTGTCCGCCCTCGGTCTGACCCTCGAGCCGGAGCAGCGCGCCGCCATCGACGGCCACATCCGATTGCTCCTGGCCTGGACGCAGGCCATCAACCTGACCGCCGTTCGCGAGCCCGCGGCCGCCGCCACGGTCCACGTCCTCGACAGCCTGACCGCCGTGTCCGTGCTGCGGGACCGCGGCATCGACCGCTTCCTCGACCTCGGCTCGGGCGGCGGGTTGCCGGGCATCCCGCTCGCGGCCGCGCTCCCGGCGCGCGAGGCGCTGCTCGTCGAGCCGATCGGGAAGAAGGCCCGCTTCCTGGCCACCGCCGTCGAGGCGATCGGGCTGTCCGGCGGCGTCCGGGTCGCGGCGACGCGAGCGGAGACGCTGGCCGCCGATCCGCACCACCGCGGTCGATGGCCGGCCGTGACGGCCCGGGCGGTGGCCGGTCTGGCGGACCTCGTGGAGCTCGCCCTCCCCCTCCTCGCCGAGGGTGGCAGCCTCGTCGCCTGGAAGCGCGGCGACCTGGCGACCGAGCTGGCCGCCGCGGAGCGGGCCATCGATGCGCTCGGTGGCGGCGTCCTCGAGATCGTCGACCCGGGCCTCCCGGGCCGCCCCGACGACCGCCTCGTGGTGGTCGCCCGCGGCGGTATCGTCCCGGCGGCCTATCCACGCGATCCGGCGGCCCGACGACGTCGCCCGTGGTGAGCGCAGCGCCTACCGGGCGCCGGGGCGGCTGCTACGCTGACCGCCGATGCGGATCGCCGTCCTGTCGGACATCCACAGCAACCTCGTGGCACTCGATGCGGTCCTGGCGGATGCTGGTCCGGTCGATGCCGTATGGCAGCTCGGGGACGTCGTCGGCTATGGCCCGGAGCCGGACGGCGTCGTCGCCCGGCTCGCCGAGATCGGCGCGGTCGGCGTCCTCGGCAACCACGACGCGGCGGCCCTCGGCGGACCCGAGATCGACTGGTTCAACCGCGACGCGCGCGCGGCGGCGGTCTGGACACGCGACACCATCGGCGAGGCGACGCGGGACTGGCTCGGCGCCCTGCCGACGACCGCCGTGCTCGAGGGGATCACTCTCGTCCACGGCAGCCCACGCGACCCGTTGCGCGAGTACGTGACCGACCCCGTCACGCGCCCACGAGAACCTGGCGACCATCGCGCCGGCCGTCCTCGGGCTGCACGGACACACCCATGTCCCGGTCGCCTGGCTGGCGGATGGCGACCGCGTCCGCCTCATCAGCCCCACCGATGGTGCGTCGCTGGCGCTCACGGGCGTGCGCGCGCTGCTCAATCCGGGCAGCGTCGGCCAGCCCCGCGACGGCGATCCCGGCGGCGTCCTACGCCGTGCTCGACCTGGACGCCGCGGAGCTGCGCTGGCATCGCGTGGCCTATGACATCGCGGCCGTGCAGGCGGCGATGCGCGCGGTCGACCTGCCCGTCCGCCTCGTCGAGCGCCTGGCGTTCGGCCAGTGATCGGCGGTCGACGCCCGCTCCAGGGCCGCAAGCCCGGCGATCGCCGCGTCCGCGTCGAGCGGCCGCACGCGCCGTACTTCCGCTACACCGGCGAGGGCACCCTGACGGCCAAGGAGGCCGCCAGCATCCCGACCACGTCCGGGGCCGGGCGATGGCCAAGGTCCGGGCCGTCCTCATCGGCAAGCCCCTCCACCAGGCCGAGGAGATCGGCGAGCGACTGTCGAAGACCAAGGCGCTGGCGATCTTCAGCTCGGACGCGATCAGCTCGTCCGCCTACGCGACCGAGGAGATCATCCTCGCGTTCATCCTCGGCGGCTTCGCGATGGCGGCGCTCGACTTCGCGCTGCCGGTGAGCATCGCCATCGCGGCCCTGCTCGCGATCGTCGCGTTCAGCTACCGCCAGGTGTGCATCGCCTACCCGAACGGCGGCGGCTCGTACTCCGTGTCGAAGGCGAACTTCGGCAAGATGGCCTCCCTCGTGGCGGCGTCGGCCCTGCTCATCGACTACAACCTGACCGCGGCGGTCTCGACCTCGTCCGCCGTCGAGCAGATCGTGTCGGCGTTCCCGGCCCTCGGCGACGTCCGGGTGCTCATCGGCGTCGGGTCGCTGGCGCTCATCACGCTGGCCAACCTGCGCGGCCTGCGCGAGGCCGGCAACATCTTCGCGGTCCCGACCTACCTGTTCATGTTCAGCGCGTTCGCGATGATCGCCATCGGGACCTACCGGATCGTCGTGTTGGGCGAGCAGCACGCCCCCGCCGGAGGTCGTGGCCGCGACGGCCAACACGGCCGGCGCCGTGTCCCTCGTGCTGCTCCTGCGCGCCTTCGCCTCCGGCGCCGTGGCCCTGACCGGCACCGAGGCCATCGCCACGGGCGTCCCGGCGTTCAAGCCGCCGGAGCCGAAGAACGCGGCGACGACCATGCTGGTCATGGCCGGCGTCCTGGCCGTGCTGTTCATCGGCATCACCTTCCTGGCCTCGAACTTCGCGGTCTACCCGACCGTGCCGGAGCTGTACCCCGAAGGCGTCGAGCACAAGACCGTCATCGCCCAGGTGGCCGAGGTGGTGTTCGGGAACTCGGTCCTGTTCTACCTGTTCCAGGCGTTCACCGCCCTGCTCCTGTTCCTCGCCGCGAACACGAGCTTCGCCGCCTTCCCGAGGCTCGCCGCGGTCCTCGGCGAGGACGGCTTCTTCCCGCGCCAGTTCAGCCTCCGCGGCGATCGGCTGGCCTACTCGACCGGCATCCTGCTGCTGGGCATCATCGCCGCCTCGCTGGTCATCATCGCCGGCGGCCGGACCCATGCCCTCATCCCGCTGTACGCGGTCGGCGTGTTCCTCGACTTCACCATCAGCCAGGCGGGGATGATCCGGCACTGGCTGCGGACGCGCGATCCGGGCTGGCAGCAGCGCCTCGTCATCAACGCCGTCGGGTGCACGGCCACGGCCGGCGTCGCCATCGTGGTGACCGGCGTGAAGTTCCTCGATGGGGCGTGGCTCGTGCTCCTGCTCATCCCGGTGCTCGTCGCGATGATGCTGTTCATCCGCCGCGAGTACGACGCCCAGGAACGCGAGCTCCACGTCCGCGACGACTTCGTCATGGAGGGACCCCACCGTGAGCAGCGCGTGGTCATCCCGGTCAACGGCCTGAACCGCTCCGTGTTCCAGGCGATCAACTTCGGACGGACCATGTCCCGCGACGTGCGGGGGGTGTACGTGACCGAGGACACCGAGGCGGGCGATGACCTGCGTGAGCGCTGGGAGCGCCAGGTGCCCGGCGTCCCGCTCGTCATCGTGGAGTCGCCATACCGCGCGGTCATCTCCCCGGTCATCGCCTATCTCGACGTCCTCGACCAGGCCTGGCCGCCCGACAAGGAGGCGCCGATCACCATCGTCGTCCTGCCCGAATACGTGGCACGCCACTGGTGGGACCGGTTCCTGTACAACCAGACCTCCCGACGCCTCAAGACCGCCCTCCTCGGACGCGAGCACACGGTCATCGCCGACGTCCCGTACCGACGGGGTCACTGAGGCCGCGTCCCGGCGGCGTCGTGGCATACGGACCGGGTGTATCGTGCTGGCCTCATGTCCGAGACCGAAACACCG
The DNA here is from genome assembly GCA_963776925.1 of uncultured Chloroflexia bacterium. Lineage (GTDB taxonomy): Bacteria > Chloroflexota > Limnocylindria > Limnocylindrales > CSP1-4 > SPCO01. Next base: position 357,002 of record CAVZON010000003.1, read on the forward strand.
GCTTTTCGCCGGGCCGTCGTCGCCCTCAACGGCGGCCCCAGCGACGAGCGGATCGTCCGCCTGGCGGCTTCCATGGCGGCCCGGACCAAAGCGGAGATCATCGCCGTCCATGTCGTCGAGATCGACTGGACCCTGCCCCTCGACGCCGACATCGCGGGTCGTTCGGAGGAGGTCCAGCGCGTGCTCGATTCGGCCGAGGCCATCGCCGAGCAGTCGAAGGTGACGATGGAGCCGGTGCTGCTCCAGGCCCGCGACGTCGGTGCGGCGATCGTCGACGAAGCCACCGAGCGAGCGGTCGACATGCTCGTGGTCGGCCTGCCCTATCGCAAGCGGTTCGGCGGCGAGTTCGCCATCGGCCGGACCATCCCCTACATCCTGCAGAACGCTCCGTGCGCCGTTTGGGTGGTACGCGAGCCGATGCCCGAGGAGCCACTGTGAAGATCGTCATCGTCGGCTGCGGACGCGTCGGTGCGTCGGCAGCCGAGCTGTGGGACGCGGCCGGCCATGAGGTCGTCGTCCTGGACATCGAGACCCGCGCCTTCGAACGTCTGCCGTCGGGCTTCGGCGGGTCGGCGATCCGCGGCGACGGCACCGACGAGGACGTCCTGCGCCGAGCCGGCGCCGAGGGCGCCGACGTCCTGCTGGCCCTGACCGAGGGCGACAACCGCAACATCATGTCGGCCCAGCTCGCGGTCGAGGCACTCGAGGTCCGCAAGGTCGTGGCCAAGGTCAACGACCCCGTGCGCGCCACGGCCTACGCCGAGCTTGGCATCGCGACCCTGTGCCGCACCGGCCTCATGCTCGACGCCGTCAACGCCTATATGGACATGCCACCGTCCGGGCTGGCCGGCATGTCGGCAGCGTCCGGGCAGCATCCCGGTGGCGGTCATGAGCACGTCCGCGAGGACGACGCTCGACCGGTCGTGAGTGCCGCCGATGCGGCCGTGGAGGCCTGAAGCATGTTCGTCCTCGTCGTCGGCGGTGGGAAGGTCGGGTACTACCTGGCCAAGGAGCTCATCGACGCGGGCCACGAAGTGGCTCTCATGGAGAAGGACCCGCGCCGGGCACGGCAGATCGCCGACGAGGTCGGCTCGATCGTCATCGCCCACGACGGGTGTGAGGGGAAGTACCTCGGTGAGGCCGGCTGCAACCGCGCCGACGTCGTCGCCGCGGTCACGGGTGACGACGAGGACAACCTCGTCATCTGCCAGATGGCCAAGCATCACTTCGACGTGCCACGGACCATCGCCCGGGTCAACAACCCGGCCAACGAGCCGCTCTTCCGGCACCTCGGCGTCGACGAGCTGGTCAGCCCGACGCGGATGATCCTCGGCTCGATCGAGCAGGACATCCCGGTCCACGAGCTGCTCCACCTGGCGGCCCTCGGCGAGGGCGAGCTCGAGATCATCGAGGCGCACCTCCAGCCGGGCTCGCCGGCCATCGGTCGCGCGCCGCGTGACCTCGACATGCCCGAAGGCTGTTCGCTGTTCGCGGTCATCCGCGACGGCCTGGCCAGTCCGCTTCGTCCAGACACCATCCTGCGCGAGGGCGACAAGGTCATCGCCATCGGCAAGCAGGAGTGCGAGGACCTGCTCCACGGGCAGCTCATCGGCGATCCCGAGGGCGCCGTCGCCGGCTGATCCGGGGCCGGTCGGAGGCCGGCGGAGGGGTCGAGGGACCGCGCGAGCCGCGCCTCGTCGTGAGGGATTGATAAACCTTCATCCAACGAGACGCCCCTAACTCTTGACAATGGCGTTGTCATGGTTCTAGCATCCGGGCATGTCCGTTTCCACGTCCCTGGTCGAGGCCTGACCGCATGGCCATCGCCTCGTCCCGACCGCGACCCGACGCGGCCCGTCTACGTCATCAGCGTGGCGGCCGGGATCGTCAGCGTGCACCCGCGGACGCTTCGCATCTACGAGGACGAGGGCCTGCTGTGCCCCGCCCGGACACCGACCAACATCCGGCTGTACAGCGAGAACGACATCCGCCGGATCCTGTGGATCCGCCACCTGACCCGCGAGCGCGGCGTCAACCTGGCGGGCATCCGCATCCTGTTCGAACTCGAAGAGCGACTGGGAGCGCGGATCCTCGAGGCCCTCTACGCGGAGGGCACCGGCGATAGCGAACCGGTCCGTCCGCCCGCACCGCCCATCCCGTCCACCCCGACCGAACCCGACCCATCCACCACCGAACCCGAACCGGCGACGGCTGCCCCCGTCGCTGATCCCGCACCCGCACGCTAGGAGCGCCGAGACATGGCCAAGCGCCCGATCGACCCGGTCGACGAGCCGACCACCACCCCAGACACACCAGTCGAGGAGACGATCCGCGACCTGCCGCTCGTCGCCCTGCGCGAGACGGTCATCTTCCCGGAGATGATCGTGCCGCTCCAGGTCGGCCGCGAGAAGAGCGTCAACGCCCTCAACGCAGCGGTCGCCGAAGGCGGCCCGATCGCGCTCGTCACCCAGCGCCAGGCCGAGCAGGAAGACATCGACGACCCGTCCGAGCTCTACGCCATCGGCACGCTGGCCAAGATCGCCCAGGTCGTCCAGCACCAGGACGGCACCGTCCGGGCCATCGTCCAGGGCCAGTCCAGGCTGCGCGTCCACGGCTTCAGCCAGTCGGAGCCGTACCTGCGCGCCCGCGTCGAGATCCTTCCCGACGAGACGGCCGAGGGCATCGAGATCCAGGCGCTGATGCGCACGGTCCAGGCCCAGATCGAGCAGTACGTGGCCAACGGCGCGCCCGTCCCGCCCGAGGCGGCCGTGGCCGCCCGCAACATCACCGAGCCCGGGCCTGCTGGCCGACATGGTCGCCTACAGCCCGGACATGTCCACCGAGCAGCGCCAGGAGCTGCTCGAGACCGTCGACGTGGCCGAGCGCCTGAAGCTCGTCACCGACTTCCTCGCCAACCAGGTCGAGATCCTCGAGCTGAAGGGCAAGATCCAGTCCGAGGTCAAGTCCGAGATGGACAAGACCCAGCGCGAGTACATCCTGCGCGAGCAGCTCAAGGCGATCCAGCGTGAGCTCGGCGAGGACGACCCGCAGCAGGCCGAGGTCAACGAGCTGCGCGACAAGGTCGAGGCCGCCGGCATGCCGGAGGAGATCAAGACCCGGGCGATCAAGGAGATCGACCGGATGAGTCGGCATCCCCTCGGCCAGCCCGGAGGTCGGGGTCATCCGGACCTACGTCGATTGGCTGGTCGGCCTGCCCTGGGACACGTCCACGGACGACCAGCTCGACATCAAGGTCGCGGCCCAGATCCTCGACGAGGACCACTACGGCCTGGAGAAGATCAAGGAGCGCATCCTCGAGTACCTCGCGGTGCGCACGCTGGCGGACGAGATCCGCAGTCCGATCCTCGCCTTCGTCGGGCCCCCCGGCGTGGGCAAGACCTCGCTGGGCAAGTCGATCGCCAAGGCGATGGGCCGCAAGTTCGTGCGGATGAGCCTCGGCGGCATCCACGACGAGGCCGAGATCCGCGGCCACCGGCGCACCTACATCGGCGCGCTGCCCGGTCGCATCATCCAGTCGATCAAGACCGCCGGCTCCAACAACCCGGTGTTCATGCTCGACGAGGTCGACAAGATCGGCATGGACTTCCGGGGTGACCCGAGCAGCGCCCTGCTCGAGGTCCTCGACCCGGAGCAGAACAACACCTTCCAGGACAACTACCTCGAGGTGCCGTTCGACCTGAGCAAGGTCCTGTTCGTCGCCACGGCCAACCTGCTCGATCCCATCCCGGCCGCCCTGCGCGACCGGATGGAGGTCGTCCACCTGCCGGGCTACACCGAGCAGGAGAAGATCGAGATCGGCAAGCGGTTCCTCGTCCCGAAGCAGATGAAGAACCACGGCCTCAAGGACAAGCACATCCAGATCACCGACGGGGCGATGACCGAGCTCGTCCGCTCGTACACCCACGAGGCTGGCGTCCGGAACCTGGAGCGCGAGCTTGCCAACGTCATGCGCAAGATCGCCCGACAGGTCGCCGAGGGGCGCAAGCGCAAGACCATCGTCAACGAGAAGAAGCTGGTCGACCTGCTCGGCCCGCAGCGCTTCGAGTACGGCGAACTCGAGCCCGAGGACCAGGTCGGCTCGGCCACGGGACTCGTGGTCACCGAGGTCGGTGGCGACGTCGTGGCCATCGAGGTCACCCGGATGGAGGGCAAGGAAGACTTCATCCTGACCGGCCAGCTCGGGGAGGTCATGCGCGAGTCGGCACGAGCCGGCCTGTCGTGGACCCGGGCGCATGCCCGTGACCTCGGCATCGAGCGCGCGGTCTTCGAACAGAACACCCTGCACATCCACGTGCCGGCCGGGGCGACGCCCAAGGACGGTCCGTCGGCGGGCATCACCATGGCCACCGCCATCGTGAGCGCGCTGACCGGGATCCCGGTCAACAAGGACGTGGCCATGACCGGCGAGATCACCCTGCGCGGTCGGGTCCTCCCGATCGGCGGGCTCAAGAGCAAGATCCTGGCCGCCCACCTGTCGGGGGCCAAGATCGTCATCCTGCCGCGCAAGAACGAGAAGGACCTGCGGGACATCCCCGAGGAGATCCGCAAGTCGATCAAGCTCGTCCTCGTCGACTCGATGGAGCAGGTGCTCGAGGCGGCCCTCCGGCGCAAGCCGAAGCCCCTCGTCGCCGAGCCGCCGAAGATCATCAAGGGCGACACCCCGCTCGACCCGCAGCCGGAGCCGCGGGTCCGCCGGACGGACTTCCCGCCGACCGATCAGCCACCCGTCGTCGTTCGCGGCGGGTAACACAGCGCAGGTCCGATACGGCGTAGTCGCCGCCAGGGCGCCAACGGCATCCTGACGGCGAACCCGGAGACCAGGGATGGAATACCAGGATTACTACGCCGTCCTGGGCGTGCCCAGGACGGCGTCACAGACCGACATCAAGAAGGCCTTCCGCAAGGCCGCGCGCAAGCATCACCCTGACACGAACAAGGGCGACGCCGAGTCCGAGCGCCAGTTCAAGGCGGTCAACGAGGCGAACGCCGTCCTGTCCGACCCGAAGAAGCGGGAGCTCTACGACCGGCTGGGCAAGGACTGGGAGGCCTACGCCCGGGCTGGCGCCACGACCGGCGCAGCCGCCGGGGCCCAGGGCACCAGTGCCGGGGGTCCGTTCGGCGGATTCGCCGGGTACGCGGCGCCGGGCGGCGGCAACGTCCGCTACGAGTTCCGCACGTCCGGCGATGGTGGCGGGTTCAGCGACTTCTTCAACGCGTTCTTCGCCGGTGCCTCCGAGCCGGTCGGTGGGAGCGGGCCGGGTCGCGGCCGTCGCCCGAGCGGCGGCCCGACGTTCGAGGACATCCTCGCCGGCATGGGCCTGGACGGCGCCGGCGCGACGGCCGGCGCGCGACCCCGAACGACCACCACCAGCGCACGACCGACCGCCGAGGCCGTCGCCGAGATCGACCTCGACGAGGCGTTCCACGGCACGACCCGCCTGGTCGAGGTCGACGGCAAGCGCCTCGAGGTGACGATCCCGCCGGGCGCCGGGTACGGGGACCCGGGTCCGCGTGCGCGGCAAGGCGCCCGGCGGCGGCGACCTGTTCGTCGTGGTCAGGGAGCGCCCGGACCCCGTCTTCACGCGGAAGGGCGCCGACCTCGAGCGCGAACTGCCGCTCACCCTGGCCGAAGCCCTGCTCGGGGCGGAGGTCCCGGTCGGGTCGCCCAAGGGCCGGGTCCTGCTCACCATCCCGCCCGGCACCCAGAACGGCCGGCTCTTCCGGCTTCGCGGCCGTGGCCTGCCACGCGTCAAGGGCGAGGGTCACGGTGACCTCCTCGTCCGCACCCGCGTCGTCATCCCGACGGACCTCGACGACGATGCCCGCGACGCCGCCCGCCGATTCCTCGACCTCGCGAACCAACCCGACCCGCGCCCGCGGGACACCTGACGAGAGACCGCCATGCAACTCGATCGATTCACCCAGAAGGCCCAGGAGGCCATCGTCGCCGCCCAGGAGCTGGCGCAGCGGCTGCACAGCCCGATCCTCGACGCCGAGCACATGCTCAGCGCCCTGGTCGAGCCCGATGACGGCATCCCTGCCGAGACGCTCCGACGCCTCGGCGTCGACCTGCCGACGTTCCGTGGCGAGGTCGCCGCGGCGCTCGCCCGGCGCGCCCGGATCGAAGGTGGCTCGCTCAGCCTGGACCCCCGCGCCAAGGCCGCCGTCGACCGCGCCGAAGCCGAGGCCCGGCGGCTCGGCGACGAGTACGTGTCGACCGAGCACCTGCTGCTCGGCATCAGCGAGGCGGGCGGCGAGGCCCAGCGACTGCTCGAAGCGCAGAGTGCCGGCCATGAGGCCATCCTCCAGGCGCTCCAGAGCGTCCGCGGCGGCCAGCGCGTGACGTCGCAGAACCCCGAGGGCACCTACGCCGCCCTGGAGAAGTACGGTCGCGACCTGACCGCAGAGGCTCGCGCCGGCAAGCTCGATCCGGTCATCGGCCGGGACGAGGAGATCCGCCGGACCATCCAGGTCCTGAGCCGCCGGACCAAGAACAACCCGGTCCTCATCGGCGAGCCCGGCGTCGGCAAGACGGCCATCGTCGAGGGCCTCGCCCAGCGGATCATCCGCGGCGACGTGCCCGAGGGCCTCAAGGACAAGCGGCGTCTGGGCGCTCGACCTCGGCGCCCTCATCGCCGGCGCCAAGTTCCGGGGCGAGTTCGAGGAGCGGCTCAAGGCCGTGCTCAAGGAGATCAAGGACTCCGACGGCCAGGTCGTCCTGTTCATCGACGAGCTGCACACCGTCGTCGGGGCCGGGGCCGCCGAGGGCGCCATGGACGCGTCCAACCTGCTCAAGCCGATGCTCGCCCGCGGTGAGCTGCACACCATCGGCGCGACGACGCTCGACGAGTACCGCAAGCACATCGAGAAGGACGCCGCGCTGGAGCGCCGCTTCCAGCCGGTCCTGGTCGACCAGCCGACGGTCGAGGAGACGATCTCCATCCTGCGCGGCCTGCGCGAGCGCTACGAGGTCCACCACGGCGTGCGCATCACCGACTCCGCGCTCGTCGCCGCGGCGACGCTGTCCGACCGCTACATCACCGAGCGCTTCCTGCCGGACAAGGCCATCGACCTCGTCGACGAGTCGGCCAGCCGGCTGCGCATGGAGATCGACTCGATGCCGATCGAGCTCGATGAGCTCGAGCGCCGCCGCATCCAGCTCGAGATCGAGCGCGAGGCGCTGCGCAAGGAGACCGACGACGCGTCCAAGGCGCGTCTCGAGATCCTCGAGCGCGAGCTGGCCGACCTCGAGGAAGAGGTCGGCGGCCTGAAGCAGCGCTGGGAGGCGGAGAAGGGCGCGATCGGCGCCATCCGCTCGACCAAGTCGGAGCTGGAGCAGCTCCAGGTCCGCATCGAGCAGGCCGAGCGCGAGGCCGACTTCGCGACCGCCGCCGAGCTGAAGTACGGCGTCCAGAAGGAGCTGCTCGACCGGCTGGTGGAGGAGGAGGCGGCCGTCGAAGCGCTGCGCGGCCCGGGCACGCTGCTCAAGGAGGAGGTCGGCGCGGACGACATCGCCGCGATCGTCGGCGCATGGACGGGGATCCCTGTCAGCCGCCTCATGGAGGGCGAGACCGAGAAGCTCGTCCACATGGAGGAACGCCTGCACGACCGGGTCGTCGGCCAGGACGAGGCCGTCCAGGCCGTGTCCGATGCGGTCCGTCGCGCGCGCGCCGGGCTCAAGGACCCGCGCCGGCCCATCGGCTCGTTCCTGTTCCTCGGGCCGACCGGTGTCGGCAAGACGGAGCTGGCCCGGGCGCTCGCCGGGTTCATGTTCGACGACGAGCACGCGATGGTCCGCATCGACATGAGCGAGTACATGGAGAAGTTCTCCGTGTCGCGCCTCGTCGGGGCGCCTCCCGGCTACGTCGGCTACGACGAGGGCGGCCAGCTGACCGAGGCCGTCCGCCGCCGGCCGTACCAGGTCGTCCTGCTCGACGAGATCGAGAAGGCCCATCCGGACGTGTTCAACGTCCTGCTCCAGGTCCTCGACGACGGCCGGCTGACCGACTCGCAGGGCCGCACCGTCGACTTCAAGAACACGGTCATCATCATGACCAGCAACATCGGCTCGTCGGCGATCGCGGCGACCAACGCCGGGGCCGGTGACGCGGCCTACGAGGCGATGCGGCGCGAGGTCATGGAGGCGCTGCGGCTCCAGTTCCGACCGGAGTTCCTCAACCGCGTCGACGAGGTGATCGTCTTCCACGCCCTGACCGATGCCGACCTCGGCGCCATCGTCGACCTGCTGCTCGACGACCTGGCCCGGCGACTGGCCGAGCAGGACCTGGGCCTCGACCTGACGGCCGCCGCCAGGGCGCTGATCGTGCGCGAGGGCACCGACCCTGCCTTCGGGGCACGGCCGCTCAAGCGGACGATCCAGCGCCTGGTCGAGAACCCGCTGGCCCGCGCGCTCGTCGGCGGCGAGTTCCACCCCGGCGATCGGGTCACCGCCGATGCCGACCTCGTCAGCGGCACGATCGTGTTCTCGACCGACCGCGCGACGGTCGTCGGTGACGGTGGCCGCCGCGATGCGCGGTCGCGTGCGGGCGACGAGGAGCAGCCGGTCGGCGCCACCACCGGAGGGCGAAAGCGCCGTGGATCGGCGTTCGACCTGCCCGACCTGACCGAGCCGCGTCGCTCCGACGACGACGGCGGCGAGCTCCTCAACTGACCCTGCCCGCGGGCCGGCGGCGCCCGGGTCGACGCCGCTGATGCGGTTCGACGCGGTCGTCGCCCGGCTCACGGCGCTGCCCCACCCGCTGCCGCCGCCGGCCGAGGCGTTGATGCCGGTCGTCCTCGGCAGCGGTCCGCCGCGTCGCACATGGCCCGAGCCACCGCCCGGCCGCGAGCCACGCTCCGCGGCCGTGCTCGTGCTGCTCTACCCGGACGCCGGTGGCGACACCCGGGTCGTGCTCATCGAGCGGACCGCGGGCGGCGGCGTCCACGGTGGCCAGGTCAGCTTCCCCGGCGGCCGGGCCGAGCCGAGTGACCCGGACCTCGTCGCGACGGCGCTGCGCGAGGCGGCCGAGGAGGTCGGACTGGATCCGGATGCGGCCGGGGTCCGCATCGTCGGACGGCTCGACCGGTTCTGGATCCCGGTCAGCGACTTCGAGGTGACGCCGGTCGTCGCCCTCGCCGCGCGTCCGCCGATCCTCGTCGCCCAGCCGACGGAGGTCGCCCGCATCCTGGAGCCCCCGCTCGCGACGTTCCTGCCGGACGTCCCGCTCGACATCGTCGAGCGGCGCATCGACGGCTACGACCTGCGCTACGGCCACTGGGCGTACGACGGACTGTCGGTGTGGGGCGCGACCGCCCGCGTGCTCGGCCAGCTCGGCGCGGTGCTCGCGTCCTGACCGCCCGGCCTCGCCCGGCGCTCCGGTAGCCTTCCCGCGATGGCCCACGTCCTGCTTCGCGCGGTCAAGGACGCCGACGAGGTCGTCCCGCCCGAGACCGCGCTGCTGCGCAACACGATCGCCGACAACGCCGGCAACCTCATCTTCTCGTTCGCCGCGCAGCGCATCCTGACGACCGCCACGACCCAGGTCACGGCCGACCGCTTCGTCATCAAGCCCGGCGACGCCGACCACATCAACGAGCGCTACGACGCCTACGTCCTGCCACTGGCCAACGCCTTCCGCCTCGGGTACGAGCCGATGCTCGTCCGACTCACCGCGCTCATCCGCCGGCTGCGCATCCCGGTGGTCGTGCTCGGCGTCGGCAGCCAGGCCGGCGTGGACAACGACACCGAGCGGCTCGCACCGATCGCGGGGACCGTGCGCGACTTCGTGTCGGCCGTGCTCGACCATGGTCCGTCCATCGGCGTCCGCGGCGAGCTGACGCGGGACTACCTGGTCGGGCTCGGGTTCCGCGACGTCGAGGTCATCGGCTGCCCGTCGTTGTTCCTCGACGGCGAGCGCCTGACGATCCGGACGCCGTCCGCGCCCCTCGGCGCCGCGTCCCGGCTGGCGATCAACGTCTCGCCGTACCTCGACCCGGATGGGGCCGATCGTGCAGCGCCACGTCGAGCGCTATCCGGACCTCGTCTACATCCCGCAGGACATCGACACGCTCGAGCTGCTGCTGTGGGGCGACCCCGTCGCCGACGTGGCCGCGGACGATCCCCGCCCGATCCACCTCGAGCATCCGCTGTTCCGCGAGGACAAGGTCCGGTTCTTCCTCGACCCGCCGCCGTGGTTCGCGTTCCTGGCCGGCCGCGACTTCGCGTTCGGCTCGCGCATCCACGGCACGATCGCGGCGCTCATCGCCGGCACCCCGGCCGTCGTCCTCGCCCACGACTCGCGCACGCTGGAGCTGGCCCGCTACTTCGACATCCCGCATCGCCTGCTGCGCGACGTCGACCCGGCCACGCTCGACGCGGCCGACCTGCTGGCCGAGGCCGACTTCGGCCCGCTGGTCACGGGCCACGCCGCGCGCTACGCCCGGTTCGTCGCCTTCCTCGATCGACACGGGCTGGACCACGTCTTCCGCTCCCCGGCCCCGATGCCGGACCCGGCCCTTCGGCTCGGTGGGGGCGACTGGTCCGCGGCGGTCACGGTCCGCTCGCGGGTCCGGCCGACGGGCCTCGACGGCCGGCTCAAGCGCGGCCGGCGACGGATCAAGCGCCTGGCACGCTCGCCGCAGGTCCGGCGGATCCGGACGACCCTGGCGCGCCTCGGCGGAGGCCGCTGACCCAGGGACCCGATCGGGAACCGCAGGGCGCCCCTCGGCGTCGAGCGCAGTGGCCCGACGGCGCACTGGTGGCGACCGCTCCGGGACCTGTGAGGCCCGCCACGCGCCGGCCTCACCCAGACGACCGGGAGGCGCTCCGGCGGCTTCCGGCAGGGAGGTTGCGCCATGCGCAAGCCGTACCTCGCCCTGGCGGGCGTCGCCCTCGTCGTGGTCGCCTGTGGAGGGGCAGCCTCGTCGGTCGGACCCGATAGCGCTGCCCGGCCACCGGACCCCCAGCACCACGCTCCCACCCCCGACCCATGGCAGCCCGAACCTGCCCGGACGCCGTTCGACGGGGTGACCTACGACGACCCGGGCGTCAATCCGTTCGTCGACGCCGACGAGGACCGGGTGTCGACCTTCGCGCTCGACGTCGACACGGCCTCGTACGGCATCGCCCAGCGCTACGTCGCCGACGGGTACCGCCCGGATCCGGCCAGCGTGCGCGTCGAGGAGTGGGTCAATGCCTTCGAGCACGACTACCCCACCCCCGAGGACGACGCCTTCGCCATCCACATCGACGGCGGCCCGACGCCGTTCACCGATGCCGACGAGATCGTCCTGCGCATCGGCCTGCGCGGACGCGACGTGCGTGACCGGGCTCGCGATGACGCGGCCCTGACGTTCGTGGTCGACACCTCCGGCTCGATGGAGCGCGAAGCGCGGCTCGAGACCGTCAAGGACGCCCTCCATCGGCTCGTCGACGGCCTGGGCCAGGGCGACACCGTCGCGCTCGTGACCTTCGGCGACGACGCCCGGGTCGTCCTCGAGCCGACGACCGCCCGTGACGACGACCGGATCCGGGAGGCCATCGACGGCCTGCACCCGGGTGGCTCGACCAACCTCGAGGCCGGCCTCCGGCTGGGCTACGGGCTGGCCCGCGAGACGCTGACCGAGAACGGCATCGACCGCGTCGTGCTCGCCTCCGACGGCGTGGCCAACGTCGGCCTCACCGACCCGACCGGCATCCTGGCGGGCATCCGCGAGGACGCGGCCGCGGGCATCGAGCTCGTCGCGGTCGGCGTGGGCATGGGCAACTACAACGACGCGCTGCTCGAGCAGCTGGCCGACGACGGGGACGGGTTCTACGCCTACGTCAACGACCAGACGGAGGCTCGGCGCCTGTTCACCGAGGAGCTGACCGGCACCCTCCAGTCGATCGCCCTCGACGCCAGGGCGCAGGTCGAGTTCGACCCGGATCGGGTGGCGTCGTACCGCCAGCTCGGCTACGAGAACCGGGCCATCGACGATCGCGAGTTCACCGACGACTCGGTCGACGCCGGGGCGATCGGGGCCGGCCACGAGGTCACCGCCCTGTACGCCGTCCGCCTGCGCGAGGGCGTGCGCGAGGGCGACCACCTGGCCGACGTCCGGCTGCGCTGGACCGACCCCGAGTCGGGCGACAGCGACGAACTCGGACAGGAGGTCCGACTGGACGACCTGGCACCGCGCTTCGGCTCGACCGACCCGACCTTCCGCCTCGACACGCTGGTCGCGGCCACGGCCGAGATCCTCCGCGACAGCCCGTGGCTGCGCGGCGTCGACCTGTCCGACGTCGCCCGCGTCGCCGACGAGGAGATCCGCGAGCTCCCGCCGACCGATGCCACGCACGACTTCATCGACCTGCTCGACGAGCTGACCCGACTGGAGGAGTAGGGCCGGCCCGAACGGGGCAGGTGGGACGGGCGGGTCGGCGGTCGCGTCGACTCGCCCGTCCTCGTTCGGCCCGGAACCCGCGATCGGGCGGATCGGTCTAGGCGGGTTCGCCCTCGTCGGACTGACCGGGCCGACGCCCACCACCGTCGTCGCGCAGCGCCCCATCGGCCCGTGCGACGGGTGTCGCCGCGGCGCTCAGGTCGGTGGCATGCGCCTCCAGGAAGCCGCCGATGACGCTGTCGTCGGCACCGGCGAACTCGACCATGATCACGCGCATCTCGGAATGCTCGGTCCAGGCACCGTGCGGGATGTCGGCCGGCCACAGGACGGCCTCACCGGCAGCGATGCGGGTCCGCTCCTCGCCGACGCCGACCCAGCCGCCGCCCTCGATGACGACCATCCAGCTGGTGTTGGGGTTGGCATGCGGCTCGATCGCCCCACCGCGGGCGAATGCCAGCTCGGCGATGAGGCCGCGGCCGTCGGCGTGGATCACCTGGGCGGTGACGCCGTGCGTGCCGAGCGGACCATCCGGTCGACGATGGCCGACCCCGAAGCGACGGATCTCGATGGGCATCGCCGGTCAGGCTCGAGCTGGCGCGCTGTCGCTCAGCGTCGCCGGCGACGCTGCGAGCGCCGGCCGCCGCTGCTCTTGCGCCGGATCGTCTGCTCCGGATCGGCGAACTTCTGCTTGGTGAAGTAGCGCTCGCGCGCGAGGCGCTGCTCGTGGGCCCGCAGGATCGGCGGGAAGCGCAGGAACCGGATCCAGACGAGCGTGCCCAGCCCGATGACCTGGGTCAGCAGGACGAGGATGTAGTCGAAGATGAAGATCGACTCGACGATGATCAGGCTGAACGTGATCAGCCCCGTCCACCACAGCCACTCCCACAGGTCGACGTACGGCTGGTGCTTGTGGAGCTGCGCGCGTGCGCACGATGTAGAGGACCACGAGGACGAGCAGCAGGACCGCCGAGGCGATCCAGGTCAGATGGAAGATGTCCCCGAAGTTGACGCTGCTGAACGACAGGAAGAGGTAGTCCCAGGGCGGGAGCTGCACGGATGGACCTCGGTCAGGTGGACGATCGTCAGGGCGGACGGCGGCCCGCCGGAGCGGTCGGAGTATGCCACGGCGGACGCTATACTCGGTGCGAGCCACCGGCGCCCGGTGTCACCGCCCGCTGGGACGGGAAACGGCCGCGCCGCTCCGCCGGAAGCGAGCGGGATGGGAGGTTGGACCCGGTTGCGAGCCCTGCTGTCTGTCGCGGATCGCACCGGCATCGCGTCGCTTGCCCGAGATCTGGCGGATCTCGGGGTGGAGATGTACGCGACCGACGGGACCCGCGAATACCTCGGTACGGAAGGCGTCGAGGTCGCCTCGGTCAACACCCTGACCGAGGGCCAACCGACCGTCGGCGGCCAGGTCAAGACGTTCCACCACGCGGTCTACGCCGGCATCCTCGCCCGACGTGACAAGCCCGAACAGCTGGACGAGCTCGAGGGCCAGGGCATCGGCCTCATCGACCTGGTCATCGTCAACGTCAAGCCGTTCGCCCCGGCCATCGGGGCCAAGCTCATCGGCATCGACGAGGCGATCGAGATGATCGACGTCGGTGGCGCGGCCCTGCTCGGTGCGGCGGCCCGCAACTCCGCCGGTGTCGCGGCCGCATCGAACCCGACGCACTACCCCCTCCTCGTGTCCGAGCTGCGCGAGCTGGGCGGGGTGAGCCCCGAGACCCGGGCGCGCCTGGCGGCGGAGGCGTTCAGCACGGTCGCCGCCTACCACGCCGAGATCGCCGCCTACCTCAACCAGATCGCCGGCAACACGTTCCCTGGCCGCCTGGCCATCGTCCTCGAGAAGGTCGACGACCTGCGCTATGGCGAGAACCCGCATCAGCGCGCGGCGTTCTACCGCGAGACGACGCACCGCAGCGGGACGCTGGCCGACGCGACCCAGCTGCAGGGCGAGCGGCCGTCGTTCAACAACCTGCTCGACCTCGATGCCGCCTACCGCATCGCGCGTGACTACACCGCGCCCACCGTCGCCATCGTCAAGCACACCGACCCGGTCGGGCTCGCCTCGCACGACGAGCTCGTCGAGGCCTACCGGCATGCCCTCGAGACCGATCCCGGTGGCCGCGTTCGGCGGGATCGTCGGGGTCAATCGCGAGCTCGACGGCGCGACCGCGCGCGAGATCGCCGCGAACTCGTACGAGGCGGTCGTCGCCCCCGGCTTCAGCGAGGCGGCGGTCGGCATCCTGCGGGGCAAGCACGGCATCGAGCTGCTGGCCGTCCCACCCGACCCGACCGACGGGATGCGCGACTACGGCATCGCCAACCTCGACTTCAAGCGCGTCGCCGGCGGCCTGCTCGTCGAATCGCTCGACGACCTCGCGCTCGAGCGGGGGCATCTCCAGGTCGTCACCCAGCGTCGACCGACGCTGGAGGAGTTGACCGACCTGCTGTTCGCGTGGCGCGGCGTCCGCCACGTCCGGTCGAACGCGATCATCCTCGCGCGCAACGGCGCGACCGTCGGCATCGGCGCCGGGCAGGCCTCGCGCCAGGTGTCGGTCGAGATCGCCCTGCGCCGCGCCGGCGACCGGGCCAAGACCGCGGTCATGGCCTCCGACGCCTACTTCCCGTTCCCCGACGGCATCCAGGCCGCGGCCGGCGCCGGGGTCACGGCGATCATCCAGCCCGGCGGCTCGATCCGCGACGAGATGGCCATCGAGGTCGCCGATCGGCACCACCTGGCGATGGTCTTTACCGGCCGACGCCACTTCCGACACTGATGTGGCCTTGCGGCGACACACCCTGAGCGACCGCGGAGGACCGATGGAACAGCTGCTCGCGCTCGAGATGGTCCGCGTGACCGAGGCCGCCGCGATCGAGTCGGCGCGGTTCATGGGACGCGGCCAGCGCGACGAGGCCGACCAGGCGGCCACCGAGGCGATGCGCCGGACGATGGACGAGATCGAGTTCGACGGCCGGATCGTCATCGGCGAGGGCGAACGCGACGAGGCGCCGATGCTGTACATCGGCGAGCGGGTCGGACGACGCGCGACCGGCGACGACTCGGTGCCGGCCATCGACATCGCGGTCGATCCGCTGGAGGGCACCAACCTCGTGGCCCACGGCCAGGCCGGGGCGATCACGGTGCTGGCGGCGTCCGAGACGGGCGGCCTGGTCCACGCACCGGACACCTACATGGAGAAGCTGTGCGTCGGGCCGATCGCCGCGGGCAAGGTCGACATCCGTGATGCGCCGGGCGACAACGTCCTGCGCATCGCCGAGGCGCTCGGCCGGCGGCCGAACGACATCACGGTGGTCATCCTCGAGCGGCCACGGCACGACGCGCTCATCGCCGAGGTCCGCGAGGCCGGCGCGCGCATCAAGCTCATCGGCGACGGTGACCTGTCGGCCGCCATCTCGCTGTGCCGTGTCGGGCACCGGCGTCCATGCCGTGATGGGCATCGGCGGGGCGCCGGAGGGCGTCATCACCGCGGCCGCGCTGAAGCTGCCTGGGTGGGGAGATCCAGGCCCGCTTCCGCTATCGCAGCGACGACGAGCGGGCACGCGGCGGACGGATGGGCCACGGCGACGAGGATCGCGTCTACACTGACCGAGGACCTCGCATCCGGCGAGAACCTCGTGTTCGCGGCGACCGGCGTGACCGCGGGCGATCTGCTCGAGGGCGTCCGCTTCTTCGGCGGCGGCGCACGGACCCACTCGCTGGTCATGGGCTACCAGACCAAGCAGGTGCGCTTCGTCGACACCGTCCACATGTTCGACCGCGACAGTCCGCCGCGGGTCCGCCTGTAGGTGACGTCGACCTCAGTCGTCGCTCGCCGGGCGCTGCCCGGCCTCCTCGTCTGCATCGGCATCGCCGCTGGTCGCGCGCTCGCTGACCGCCGCGATCGGCCTCGGCATCGAGACCGCGCTGGCCCTCGTCCTCGGGGTGGCGGTGGGCTCCGTCCCCGCCATCCGGCCGACATCTCCTGGCCGGCGCCAGGCTGGCGGCGCGGACCCTCCTCCGCATCGGGGTCGCGTTGCTCGGCGCACGCCTGACCCTCGCGGCCGTCATCGAAGGCGGTGCCGCGGCGGCGGTCGGCGCGGCGGTCATCGTGGTCGTCGGCCTGGGGGTCACCGCCTGGCTGGCGCGGCGCGCCGGGCTCGAGCACGCGGCTCGGGATGGCTCGTCGCCGCCGGCATGGCCATCTGCGGCAACTCGGCCATCCTCGCCCTCGCCCCCATCCTCAAGGCCGAGGACCGGGAGACGACCTACGCGGTGTCGACCATCACCCTGTTCGGCCTCATCGGGGTCCTCGTCCTGCCGATCCTGGGTCGGGCGATGGGGCTGGCGGATGGCGTCGTTCGGGACATGGGCGGGGCTGTCGGTCAACGACACGGCCCAGGTCGTGGCGACCGGCTTCGCCTACTCGGTCCCGGCGGGCGACGTCGCCACGGTCGTCAAGCTGACCCGCAACCTGGCGATCGCCCCGCTCCTGCTCGGGGCGACGTTGCTCGATGCCCGATGCGGCCCGGACCTCGACGCGGCGTCGCCGATCGTCCGCGCCGTCCCATGGTTCGTCGTCGGCTTCGTCGTCCTCGCGGCGCTGCGCTCGATCGGCGCGCCTCGACGTCCCGATGCCGTGGGGCGGGACGCTCGCGGACACCCTGTCGGTCGCGGCCGGCTGGCTCATCCTCGTCGCGCTGGCCGGCGTCGGCGCCTCTGCCGACCTGCGCGCGACGCTGGCGATCGGTCGCGCGGCCGTTGGCGGTCGGGGTGGCGGCCTGGGCGGTCATCCTCGTCGTCGGGCTCGGGCTGGCCATGGTCATCGGACCGACCGTCTACGATGGCGTCCAGTGATCGGACGGACCGGCTGATGGACATCAGACCCTCGAGATCCGCAGCCTGGGCAACGCGACCCACCTCGTCGCGTCGTCCGACGGCGAGGCGGTCGTCGATCGATCCGCCCCGCGACGCGTGGCACGTGGATGCGGCGGCCGCGGCGCGCGGCTGGCGGATCACCCACGTCGTCGAGACCCACGTCCACAACGACTACCTGACCGGCGCCCTCGAGCTGCGTGCCGCGCCACGGCAGTCGAGATCCTGGCCCCGGCCCGAGGCGGGTACGACTTCCCGCACCGGCCGGTCGACGACGGTGACGAGCTCGATCGTCGGCGATGTCCACCTGCGGGCCCGGGCGACGCCCGGCCACACGCCGGAGCACCTGGCCTGGGACATCCGCCGACCGATGCCGCCGACGACGGACCGGTCGCCGTGGCGACCGGCGGGAGCCTGCTGGCCGGGACGGCCGGGCGGACCGACCTCCTCGGGCCGGACCGCGACCGACGGCCTGACCCGCTCCCAGTTCCACTCGCTGCGCGAGCTGGCCGCGCTGCCCCCGGAGGTTCGGCTGCTGCCGACCCATGGGGCGGGCAGCTTCTGCGGCGCGGGCACCGCCCGGCCGGAGCGGACCTCGACGGTCGGCGCGGAGCGCGGCCGACAACCCGTGGCTGCAGCGTCGACCGACGAGGGCGTCTTCGTGCGCGACATGCTGGCCAGCTTCGGGTCGTATCCGACGTACTACGCCGACATGGCGCCGCGCAACCGGCAGGGACCACCGGTCCTCGGCGCCCGACCACGGCCGGCGCGACTGGATGCCGCCGGACTGGTGCGAGCGATGGCGGATGGCGTCACCGTCGTCGACGCCCGGGTCCGGCAGCGGTTCGCCGACGGCGCACGTGCCGGGCACGCTGGAACATCGAGCTGGGCGACAGCTTCGCGAGCCTACGTCGGCTGGCACCTGCCGATCGACACGCGGATCGCCCTCATCCTGCCGAACCCGGCCGACGCGGCCGAGGTCGAGGCGGTCGACCAGCTCATCCGGATCGGGGTCGACCACCTCGTCGGCGTGCTCGAGGGCGGCATCGAGGCCTGGGTCGAGGCTGGCGGCGAGGTCGCGTCATATCCCGTCGTCGCGGGCCGCGATGCCGCCGCTGCGGACCCGGCCGCACCCGGCGTCGTGCTTGACGTGCGCGACCCCGAGGAGTGGTCGCGTGACGGTACCCTCGACGGAGCCATCCGGATCCCCCACGGCGAGCTGCGTCGCCCGGCTCGGTCGAGCTTCCCCGGGACGGGACCATCACCGTCGCCTGCAAGTCCGGCGCGCGGGCATCGATCGCCGCCAGCATCCTCGACGCCCACCATCTCGATGTCCGACTCGTCGCCAGTGGCGGCATCGCGGACCTGGCCAAGCCCCCATCCACCGCAAGGAGTCCCCATCCATGACCAAGATCGGCTACGCGGCGATGCTCGAGCAGTTCCATCCGAACGACCTGCTCGACTGGTGCGCCCAGGCCGAGGCCGCCGGCTTCGAGGCCGGGTTCATGGTCAGCGAGCACTTCCACCCGTGGACGCCGACCCAGGGCCAGAGCGCGTTCGCCTGGTCGTTCATGGGCGCGCTCGGGCTGCGCACCAGCCTGCGCTTCGGGACGGCGGTGACGTGCCCCGGCTTCCGCTACCACCCGGCGGTCATCGCCCACGCCGCGGCGACCCTGGGGGCGATGTACCCGGGCCGGTTCTACCTGGGCCTGGGTGCCGGTGAGGCGCTCAACGAGCACGTCATCGGCGGCGTCTGGCCGGAGGTGCCGATCCGCAGCGTGATGATGTTCGAGGCGATCGAGGTCATCAACAAGCTGTTCACCGGCCAGGTCGTCCGCCACAAGGGCGAGTACTTCACGCTCGAGCGGGCCAAGCTCTACACGCGGCCGCCCGACGACCAGCAGGTGCCGATCTACGTCGCCACCGCCGGACCGGTGAACGCCAAGAAGACCGGCAAGTTCGCCGACGGGCTGATCACGGTCGGGGCCGCCGACGACAAGATGGGCATGATCTGGGGCAAGTTCGAGGAGGGCGCCCGCGAGGTCGGCAAGGACCCCTCGGTCGCGCCGAAGATGCTCCAGATCCACATCTCCTGGGCACCGACCGAGGAGGAGGCCATCGAGAACGCGATGGTCGAGTGGCCCAACGGCGGGATGGCCTTCTTCCCCAAGCAGGACATCAAGAACCCCGAGGACTTCGAGGGCATCGCCAAGCTCGTCCGACCCGAGGACTTCGAGAACCGGGTGCTGATGTCGAATGACCTCGAGGTCCATACCCGGCACATCCAGCACTACGTCGACATGGGCTTCGACGAGATCCACCTCCACAACGTCGGCCGCAACCAGGCCGAGTTCATCGAGGTGTTCGGGCGCGAGGTGATCCCGAACCTGCGCCTGGGATGACCGTCGCCCGACCGGTCGACACGTCCGAGGCGCATGCCCGGGCGCTCGACGCGGCCGACCCGCTGACCGCGCTGCGCGACCGCTTCGAGCTGCCGCACGGCGCCGACGGCACCCCGAAGGCGTACCTCGCCGGCCAGTCGCTGGGGCCGCTGCCGAAGGCCGCCCGGGCCGCCGTCGAGCACCAGCTCGACGCGTGGGGCCGGCTCGGGGTCGACGGCCACTTCGACCGGGATGCCTGGTTCGAGCAGGATCACCGGCTGCGCGGACCGGTCGCCCGGCTCATCGGCGCGACGGAGGCGGAGGTCGCCACGGTCAACGCCCTGACCGTCGCGCTCCACCAGCTCCTGGCCACGGTCTACCAGCCGCGCGGCGAGCGACGGGCGATCCTCATCGACGCGCCGACCTTCCCCACCGACCGCTATGCCGTCGAGAGCCAGCTCCGGCTGCACGGCGCCGACCCGGCGGCTGGACCTCATCGTCGTCGCCCCGCCGCCGGGGTCGTCGGTGCTCGACCCGGAGGTGCTCGAGGCAGCCATCGACGAGCACCGCGAGCGACTCGCGGTGGTCCTGCTGGCCGGCACGAACTTCGCGACCGGCCAGGTCCACGACGTCGCCCGCCTGACCGCGGCGGCCCATGCCGCCGGTGCGATCGCGATGTGGGACCTCGCCCACTCGGTCGGCAACGTGCCGTTGGACCTCCGCGCGGCCGACGTCGATGTCGCGGCGTGGTGCACCTACAAGTACCTCAACGGGGGCCCAGGCGCTCCCGGCCAGGTGTTCATCGCCGAGCGGCTGTCCCGCGACCCGGCCGTGCCGCGACTCGCCGGCTGGTGGGGCAACGAGGACGCGACCCGGTTCCAGATGGCGGACACCTTCCGGCCGGAGCGGGACGCCAACGGCTGGCGCCTGTCGACCCCGGGGGTCCTGTCGATGGCGCCCCTCGCCGCCTCGCTGGCGATCTTCGACGAGGTCGGCATGCCGGCCCTGCGGGAGCGATCGATCCGGCTGACGGCCTACCTCGAGGCGTGCATCGACGCGCTCGTCCCGGACGCGACGATCCTCACCCCGCGGGATCCGGCCTGGCGGGGCGCGCAGCTGTCGATCCGCCTGCCGGACGCCCGACGGCGCCTCGATGCCATCGAGGCGCTCGACGTCGTCGCCGACTTCCGGGAGCCGGACATCATCCGGCTGGCGCCGATCCCGTCCTACGACACGTTCCACGATGCATGGCGGGCGGCCACGGCGCTGGCCGAGACCGTCGCGACCTAGCCGCCCTCGACCGGGCGCCACCGCCGGCGTCCCGGATCCCAGCGGCCCGCCAACCGCACGGCGTCCGGCGCCTCGTCGGCGGCCACCGCTCCGCGTCGCGTCGCGACCGTCTCGTGCCAGCCGGGCGGGACCAGACGCGGCGCGAGGTCGGCAAGGGGCGCCAGGACGAACAGCCGCTCCCCGAGGTCGCGATGCGGGACCTCGAGCAGCCGGGCGGCCTTCGCGGGATCGTCCGCCGCGTCGATGGATCTGGCCTCGGCCGGCCGCTCCTCGCGGATCCGCTGCCGTCCGTAGACCAGCAGGTCGATGTCGAGCGCACGCGGTCCCCACCGACGTCCAGCCCGCCGGCCGGCCTCGCGCTCCATCGACTTGAGGGCGGCCAGCAGCTCGAGCGGTGGAAGGGCGACGTCGGCCGGCCACGACGGCGTTGCGGAAGTCGGGCTGGTCGGTCACGCCCCACGGCGCGGTCCGGTACAGCGGCGAGACGGCCCTGACCCGGACCCCCGGCAGGGCGACGAGCGCTTCGACGGCCCAGGCCAGGGTCGCCGCGGGATCGCCCAGGTTGGCCCCGAGTCCGAGGTAGGCGCGGACGGTCACGGCGACAACCGTACACTTCCGGCGATGCGGCGCTGGATCATGGCCATGGGTGGCGGGGGGTTCTCGGCGGATGGCGTGCGCTCGCCGCTCGATGAGCGTTTCCTCGCGCTCGCACGGGAGCGCCGCGGCGCGAAGCGACCACGGATCTGCTTCGTCGGCACGGCGTCCGGCGACGACGCCGGCTACCGCGAGCGGTTCCACATGGCGTACGACGCCGTTGCCGAGACGAGCCATCTGACCCTGTTCACCCGGGAGGTCGAGGACATCCCGGCGTTCGTGGCCGGGCAGGACGCCATCTACGTCGGTGGCGGCAACACAGCCAGCCTCCTTGCGGTCTGGCGTGCCCACGGACTCGACCTGGCGCTCCGAGCGGCGCACGACGACGGCGTCGTCCTGGGCGGGGTCTCGGCCGGCTCGATCTGCTGGTTCGAGAGTGGGACGACCGACTCGTACGGACCGACGCTGCAGCCGGTCGACGGCGCGCTCGGGTTCATCGCCGGCAGCCACTCGCCGCACTACGACGGCGAGCCACAGCGACGACCGACGTACCACGCCCTCGTCGGCAGCGGTCGACTGCCGGCCGGCCTGGCCGTCGACGACCACGCCGCGGCGCTGTTCGACGGCCCGGATCTCGTCGAGGTCGTCGCCAGCCACGAGGGGCCGACCGCCTACCGGGTGGCCCCCGACGGTCGCGGCGGCGTCACCGAGTCGCCGCTGCCCGCGCGCGTCCTGCCATGACCGCGGCCGTCACGGTCGCCATCCTCCACCCGCCCGCGGGCGCCGCCGACGGGCCTCTGGCCGCGGCGGTCGGGGCCGCGAGGGCCGCGCTCGCCGAGCGACACCGGGCCGGGTTCCTGGGGGCCGGCGCGACCCGCGCCGAGATCGTCAGCGAGCCGCCGGACGGCCGGTCGTTCGGGGCACGGCTGCGCGGGCTCGCGGCCCGACTGGAAGCAGGCGAGGGCCTGGTCGTCCTCGGGTCGGGAGCGGTGCCACTGGCCACGGCCGTGGACCGCCGACGGTTCGTCGCGACCGCCGCGACCGGGATCGGCGGGGCTGTCCGCCGACCGACCGGGCGCCCTCGTCAACAACCGCTACTCGGCCGACATCGTGGCCATCGCCGATGCGCGCCGCGTCCTGGCGGACCTGCCCGACCTCGACACGGACAACGCGCTGCCCCGCTGGCTGGCCGGGCAGGGCGTGACGGTCGCCGATCGGCGGGGCGCCTGGCGGCTCGGGGTCGACATCGACACGGCGCCCGACCTCGTCCTGCTCGGTGGTCGTTGGGCGCGACACCTGGCCCCCGCCGACCGCGAGCGGGTCGAGCGCCGGCTCGCGGCGATCCGTGCCGCCGCGGCCGATCCGCTGGCCGAGCTGCTCGTGGCCGGGCGGACATCAGCATCGACGATCGCCTGGCTCGAGACGGCGACCGCGTCGCGGACCCGGGTCCTCGTCGAGGAGCGCGGCCTGCGCACCGTCGCCGCGGGTCAGCGGCCGCCGGCGTCGGTCCTCGGGGAGCTCCTGGAGCGCGACGGACCGGGATCGCTCGGTCGGCACCTGGCGCGGCTGGCGGATGCAGCCGTCATCGACAGCCGCGTCCTGTTCGCCCACCGGCTCGGCGCGGACGAGCGCGGCTGGCCGCCACTCGAGGATCGTGCGGCGAGCGACCTGCTCCTCCCGGAGCGCGTCGCCGACCCGTGGCTGCGCGCGCTCACCGAGGCCGCCCGCGATGCACCGATCCCGGTCGTGCTCGGAGGCCACACGCTCGTCGGGCCGGGGCTGCGGCTGGCGCTCGGGCGGGGCCGCTGACCGTGGACCCGCGCATCGAGCTGCGGCGGGAGCCCGGGCCTGACCTCGACGCGGTCGGCGAGGACGCCGCGCTCGTCGAGCGCATCCGGGCCGAGATCCAGGCCGATGGGCCGATGCCCTTCGTCCGGTTCATGGCGCTCGCCCTGTACGACCCGGACGGCGGGTACTACCGCTCGGCCGAGGCAGGCCGGGTCGTGGCGGTGACTTCCTGACCGCGCCCGAGCTGCACCCGATCTTCGGGGCCTCGCTGGCCACGGGCCTGCGCGACATCTGGGACCGCCTCGGGCGACCCGACCCGTTCGTCATCCGCGAGCACGGCGCGGGCACCGGCGCCCTCGCGCTCGGCATCCTCGACGCCCTGACCGGCCCGGACGACGCGCCGTTCCTGGCGGCCATCCGCTACGAGCCGGTCGAGGTCGACCCGCGCCGCATCGAGGCGTTCGAGACGACCCTCACGGCCGCCGGGCACGCCGACCGGATCGCGCGGCCGGGCATCGACCCATTCGACGGCGTCGTCCTGGCCAACGAGGTCCTCGACGCGTTGCCGGTCCACCGCATCCGGCAGCGTGGCGACGAGCTCCGCGAACTGGCCGTGGACGTCGCTCCGGACGGCAAGCTGGTCGAGACCGAGATCGCGCCGACGACGCCGGCCCTCGCCGCGCGCCTCGACGACGAGGGCATCGCCCTCGTCGACGGCCAGACCGCCGAGATCTGTCTCGCCATCGATGGCTGGCTGGCGGGCGCGACGGCCGGATTGCGCGCATGGCGTCGTCGTGCTCATCGACTACGGCGCGCCGGCCACGGAGCTGTACGACCCGCGCCGACGACGGGACGGCACGCTCCGGGCCTACCTCCGCCATCGCGTCCACGACGATCCGCTCATCCATGTCGGCCGGCAGGACCTCACCGCCCATGTCGACGTCACGGCCGTGACCGCTGCGGCGACCGCCCTCGGTCTGTCGACCCTTGGGGTCACGACCCAGGCCGAGGCGCTCATGGGCCTCGGCATCGAGGACCGCCTCCGCGCCGTGCAGGCCGACCCGACGACGACGCCCGAGGCCTACACCCTGCTCCGCGCCTCCCTGCTGCGCCTGCTGGACCCGGCGGCCATGGGTCGCTTCCGGGTCATGGTCCTGGCTCGGGGATGGTCGACGGACGCCGACCGTGGCACGGACGCACCACTGCGCATCCTCTCGTACCACCTGCCCGACCGCACCGGAACGGGACCGACCGCACCGTACTAGGGCGAATGCCCTATTGCCCCGGTACCGACCGACCGGCCACTGTGGCGATGGTCGCCGCGTGCGGCCACACCGCCGGGGAGCGGGACGCGAACCTGCACGCGCGCTCGGCGCGCTCCGCTCCCCGACCTCCGCCCATCCCGGCGAGCCGGACCCCTTCGGCCCGTGGCCCGGATCCGATCCCCTCCTCCTTCGGTCCGGGCTGTCCCGCGCCCCGATCCGGGCACCATCCCGGCCCGAACGCGAGGGCGCCTCGCCCACTCGGCCCGCGCTAGAATGACCACGGGCCGGCGACCCGCTTCGACGGATGCGCCTGCCCGGCCCCCGGGACCCCGCATTCCGGTGGCGTCGAACGAGCGCGACGCCGTCGAAGGGAGATCGATTGGAACAGCTCTGGTACGTCGTGGGCTTCGCCTTCGCGGGCGTCTCCTTCGTGTTCCTGACGATCGGCGCCGCCTGGCTCGTGTCGCACCGCAACCGCGGCGACGAGCACAAGGGCCTGCCCTATGAATCGGGCATCGACACGTACGGCGATACGCACGGGCGGTTCGGCCTGTCGTTCTACATCTACGCCCTGCTGTTCGTCGCCTTCGACATCGAGGTCATCTTCATCTACCTCTGGGCGATGGTCTTCAAGACGCCCGACCTGATGGGGCCCGCCTTCGTGAGCATGCTCGTCTTCGTCGGCATCCTCCTGCTCGGGCTCGCCTATGCCTGGCGCAAGGGGGCGCTGTCATGGCGCTAGACCGCGACACGACCGACGACCTCGGCACCGGCCCGGATGACGCGACCGCCATCAGCTCGGACGCCCCGGGCCAGCCACCCCTCCCGGCGGTCCGGCCGGACGACGCGCTGACCAGCCCGATCGTCGTCGCCAACTCGCTGTGGCAGTCGAGCGACCCGGCGGCCTACGACGGCGGCCGCGCGACCGACATCACCCACCTCCGCGAGTTCGAGGCGAGCGGCCTCGGCCGCCGCGACGACGCGCGCTGGGCCGGCCCGCTCGAGGTCATCCCGGCCAAGGCCGACTACGTCCTCGACCTCATCCGGATGAACAGCCTGTGGCCGCTCCTGTCCGGGCTGGCCTGCTGCGCCATCGAGATGATGTCGACCGCGACGTCGAAGAACGACATGGACCGCTGGGGCATGTTCCCGTTCCGGGCCAGCCCGCGCCAGGCCGACGTGCTCATCGTCGCCGGCACGCTGACCACGAAGATGGCCGGCCCGCTCGTCCGGCTGTGGGAGCAGATGCCCGAGCCCAAGTGGTGCGTCGCGCTCGGCGACTGCACCTGCTCCGGTGGTCGCTACAAGCGCTCCTACTCGACGGTCGAGGGGATCGACCGGGTCATGCCGGTCGACGTCTACATCCCGGGCTGCCCACCCCGCCCGGAGGGCCTGATGTACGGGATGATGAAGCTCCAGCAGCTCGTCAAGGACCGCCGCGGCCACTGGGCGGAGCGGGCCATCGGACCGACCGTGCCGGAGGACGTCTAGGCGTGGACCGCGCGCTCAAGATCCGACTGGAGGCCCGCTTCGGTGACCACCTCGTCGGCCCGATCACCCAGCGCCACGACCAGACCGAGATGCGCATCGGTCCGGGTTCGGTCACCCAGGTCCTGACGGCCCTCCACGACGAGCCGGACTTCGGCTTCGAGTTCCTGGCCGACCTGGCCGGCGTCGACACGGGCCAGGTCATGCAGGTCGTCTACCACCTCTGGAGCACCACGACGAGCGACTGGCTGCGGCTCATCGCCGACGGCCTGTCCCGCGACGACCCGCGCGTCCCGTCGGCGACGTTCCTGTGGAAGGGCGCCGAGTGGCAGGAGCGCGAGGCCTACGACATGTTCGGCATCACGTTCGAGGGCAACCGCGACCTGCGCCGGATCTACATGCCGCCGGACTACCAGAGCTTCCCGCTGCGCAAGGACTTCTTCCTGCCCGACGATGCCGCCCGATCGCCCGGTGCCGGCGTCCGCCCGATGGAGCAGACCCACACCCCGCGCAACACCCCGGCGACGGCCATCGTCCGCCGGACTGGCGCCTGACCCGGAGTCCCCGCGATGACCGCCACCGCGCCCCGCCCCGGCCACGCCTCCGAGGATGACCCGCGCGTCACCCTGG
The DNA here is from genome assembly GCA_963776925.1 of uncultured Chloroflexia bacterium. Classification (GTDB taxonomy): domain Bacteria; phylum Chloroflexota; class Limnocylindria; order Limnocylindrales; family CSP1-4; genus SPCO01. The sequence goes on from CAVZON010000003.1 coordinate 383,725, forward strand.
AGCGCGAGCTCGGCGTGTTCGAGCCGGTCCCGCCGTACCCGCCGCGGACCGAGCGCGAGGCCGAGTTCTACACGCTCGGCGACGGCGAGATGTTCATCAACATGGGCCCGCAGCATCCGTCGACCCACGGCGTCCTGCGCGTCGTGCTCAAGCTCGACGGCGAGAAGGTCGTCGACCTCGATCCGGTCCTGGGCTACCTCCACCGCGGCGTCGAGAAGCTGTGCGAGAACGCGGACTACCACCACGTCATCAGCCAGGTCGACCCACTCGAGTACGTCTCGTCGCTGTTCAACGAGTGGGCGCCGGTGATGGCCTTCGAGCAGCTGCTCGACGTCGAGGTCCCGCGTCGCGCCGAGTACATCCGCGTCCTCTCCGGCGAGCTCAACCGGATCGCCAGCCACTCGCTGTTCCTCGGCTGGATGGCGCTCGACCTCGGTGGCCTGACGCCGATCCTGTGGTCGTTCATCGAGCGCGACGAGATCATCGAGACGCTCGCCGCCCTGACCGGGCAGCGGATGCTCTTCAACTACTTCCGCATCGGCGGCGTCAACGGCGACCTGAACCACGACTTCATGAGCCGCCTCGGCGACTGGATGAGCCACGCGACCGAGCAGATCGAGGCCGGCCAGACGCTGCTCAACGAGAACGAGATCTTCGTCCGGCGCATGCGCGACCTGGGCACGATCGACAGCGACGACCGCGCTGCGGATGTGCTTCTCCGGTCCCAACCTGCGCGCCACGGGCGTGCCGTTCGACGTCCGCCGCGCGCACCCGTACAGCGTCTATCCGGAGCTCGACTTCGACATCCCGACCCGCTCCGAGGGCGACTGCCTGGCCCGCTACCTCGTGCGCATGGACGAGATCAAGCAGAGCCTGCGGATCATCGACCAGTGCCTCCACGAGATGCCGGACGGCCCGATCATGGCCAAGCTGCCGCGACTCCTCCGGCCCCGGCCGGGCCGCGCCTACGCCGCGGTCGAGGCCCCGCGCGGCCAGTACGCGACCTACGCCATCAGCGACGGCACGCACCAGCCGTTCCGGATGCGCATCCACGACCCCTCGTTCATCCACCTCCAGGCGGTCGGGCTTGATGACCCCCGGGCATCTGATCGCCGACACGATGGCGGTCATGGCGTCGCCTCGATCCGATCATGGGCGGCGTCGACAAGTGAGCGGCCTTGCGCGTCATCGGGCGAGCCGAGGCCAAGGCGCCGGCGAGCACGCTGAGCGAGCGCACTCACGACGTGCGTGAGCGAGCGCGCGCGAGCTCGGCGACGCCGGCATCGGCCGTCCGAGGGCGCCCTGAGGTGACCGCCACATGACCGTCATCAGCAAGGGGTGGGATCGGCTGACCATCCCGGGGAAGCTGGTCTTCATCGGCATCCCGGTGCTCCTGGCCCTGACCGTGGCGCTCGTCGCGGTCATCGCGCTGTTCGGGCAGCTCATCGTCGACGTCCTGGCGATGAACATGCCGATCGTCCGCTTCGTCGTGGCGGTGACGATCGTGCTCCTGATGACCGTCCCGACCGCGTTCCTCATCATCTACATGGAGATGAAGGTCATCGCCCTGATGAACCTTCGCATCGGACCGGACCGGGTCGGGCCGTTCGGGTCGCTCCTGTCGGTCGTGCACGGGCTCAAGGTCCTCATGAAGGAGGACTTCACCCCGACCGGCGCGGACAGCACGGTCTTCACCTGGGCGCCCGTCGTCGTCTACCTGGCCAGCGTCATGACCCTGCTGGTCATCCCGTTCGCGCCGGGCATCTACGGCCAGGACTTCAACCTCGGGCTGCTGTACTTCTTCGCCATCGGCGGCCTCGGCGTGGTCGGCCTGCTGATGGGCGGCTGGTCGAGCTACAACAAGTACTCGCTGCTGGGCGGCCTGCGCTCCGCCGCGCAGGTCGTGAGCTACGAGATCCCGCTGACCCTGTCGGTCGTCGGGCTCATCCTGCTGGCCGGCACGATGAGCCTCAACACGATCGTCGAGAACCAGTCGGGCTGGTTCACCGACTGGTACGTGTGGCAGCAGCCGCTCGGCGCGCTCATCTTCTTCATCGCCGCCACGGCCGAGGCGAACCGCACGCCGTTCGACCTGACCGAGGCCGACAGCGAGATCGTGGCGGGCTTCGCCACGGAGTACTCGGGCATGCGCTTCGGGTTCTTCTTCTTCGCCGAGTACGTGAACGTCTTCATCATGTCGGCGCTGACGGTCACCCTGTTCTTCGGTGGCTGGAACGCGCCGTTCCCATGGCCGTTCGAGACCGCCGTGTCCATCGATCCCGGCTCGCTCGGCATCGCCCTGCTGATGATCGTCGGGCTCGTCCCGGTCGCGCTGACCCTGGCCTTCGCGGCCCCCTTCTGGATCGCGTCGTCGCGGATCAAGTGGTGGCAGGCGCTGCTGGCCGGCTTCGTCCTGGCCAACCTGTTCATCGTCGGGATCATCGGTGCGTGGGCGTACGTCGAGCTCGACTGGGTCGCCGGTATCCTCTGGTTCATGCTCAAGACCTACGTCTTCGTGTTCACCTTCGTGTGGATGCGCGGGACGCTGCCGCGCGTGCGCATCGACCAGCTCATGGACTTCGCCTGGAAGTGGCTGCTGCCCGCCGCGCTGCTCAACCTGTTCGTGACCGCGGCCGCGATCCTCGTCCTCAACAACATCGACCCGGGGCTCGTGCCCGGCGCGACGGTCGCGCGATGAGCCTGATCCCCGGCCTCGGCATCGCCAAGGGCATGGCCCTGACCCTGCGCCGCTTCTTCGAGCCCAAGGTCACCGTGATGTACCCGGAGGTCCGCTACGAGGTCGCGCCGAAGTTCCGCGGCCGCCTGCAGCTGCTCTACGACGAGTGGGGCACGCTCAAGTGCGAGACCTGCTTCCAGTGCGCCCAGGCCTGCCCCATCGAGTGCATCGACATGGGCGGCATGGACACGCGCGGCCGCTACCACGTCCACTGGGGCGCGCCGGAGCAGTACGGCGAGCGACGCGAGGAATCGGCCCTGCGCCGCTCCGGTCGTCCGGTGCCGGACCCGGCGTTCACCGTGTTCCAGCCGATCGACTTCGGCGAGGTCGATCGCATCCTGGCCGAGCACGACCACGACCCGAAGCGGATGCTGGCGATCCTGGAGGCGACCCAGGCGGCCTACGGCTACCTGCCCGTCGCCGCGCTCAAGCGCATCAGCCATGCGACCGGGGCGTGGTACGCGATGATCTACGGCACCGCCAGCTACTACCAGCACCTGCGCTTCGAGCCGGCCGCCGCGACCGAGCAGGCGGCCGCCGTCGAGCAGCACCGGCCCGGCGAGGCGACCTATCTCAGCGCCCTCGATGCCGCGCTCGGCGGGAACGGGCGCCCCGGCGCTCCGGCCCGGGCCTGACCATGGTCGAGCTGCTGCGGACCCCGCCGGCCTGGCCGCGCATCCTTCTCGCCCGCGCCGACGCGACCGACCCGACCGACCTCGACGCGGCCGTCGCCGCGGGGGCCTTCGAGGGGCTGCGCCGTGCCGTCCGCGACCTGGGGGCCACGGCGACCATCGCCACGATCGGCGCGTCCGGCCTGCGCGGCCGGGGCGGTGCCGGCTTCCCGGCCGGTGACAAGTGGCGGACCGCCGCCGGGGTCGACGCCGCGCATCGCTACGCCGTCGCCAACGGCTATGGCGCGGATCCCGCGTCGCACACCGACCGCACGCTGATGGTCCGCGACCCGTACGCGGTCGTCGAGGGCCTGGCCATCGCCGCCTTCGCCATCGGCGCCAGCGAGGCGTATGTCGCCGTCCGTGCCGAGGATGGCGAGGTCATCGCCGCGCTGTCGACGGCGATCGGCCGCGCCACCGAGGCCGGGTATCTCGGGGCGAACGTCCACGGCTCGGGCCACGACCTGTGGCTCGAGGTCCGCCCGGTCCAGGGCGCCTACATGCTCGGCGAGGAGACCGTCCTGCTCAAGGCGCTCGAGGGCAAGCGCGGCCAGCCGGAGCAGCGCCCACCGCACCCGGCCGCCCGCGGGCTGTTCGGGATGCCGACCGTCGTCCACAACGTGCAGACCCTCGCTGCCGTGCCATGGATCCTGCGCGAGGGCGCTGACGCCTACGCCGCGATCGGCGAGCGGACGTGCCCGGGGACGATCCTCGTCCAGCTGCGCACGCCCGGCGGCGACGGCATCGCGGAGGTGCCGCTCGGCACGTCGCTGCGCGAGGTCCTCGGCCTGGCCGCGAAGATGCCGAAGGGCCGCTCGCTGCAGGCGCTCCTCGTCGGCGGCCCGTCCGGCGGCCTGCTCCCGCCCGACGCCCTCGACACGCCGTACACCTTCGAGACGTTGCGCGCCGCCGGTGCCCACGTCGGCTCGGGTTCGATCGTCGCCATCGATGACCGGACGGACCTGCTGGAGCTCGTCGGCGTGCTCACCCGCTTCTGCTCGAGCGAGGCCTGCGGCAAGTCGATCCCGTGCCGGATCGGGACCAAGCGCCTGGCCGAGCTCGTGTCGCGTCGCGAGGACGGCCTGGCCCGACCCACCGACGACGCCCTCGCGGCCGATCTCGCGGCCGACATCGTCGCGTCGGCGCTGTGCGACCACGAGCGGCTGGCGACCCTCCCGCTGACCAGCGGGATGCGATACTTCGCCTCGGCGTTCGACCGCTCCAGCCGGCCCGTGGCGGCTGGCCGACAGGCCATTCGCGCCGAGGCCCCCCGATGACTGACACCATCGCCCGACCCGACGGCCGCCCCGTTCCCGCGACGAATGCGCGGACCAACGCGGATTCGCTCGCCGAGCGCCTGCTCGAGACGCAGTCGCCGCAGCGGCCCCAGTCGACGCCGACGATCCGCATCGAGGTCGACGGGCGGGTCGTCGAGGGCCTCGAGGGCCAGACCATCCTCGAGGTCTGCCGCGACAACGGGATCGAGATCCCGACCCTGTGCTACGAGCCCAAGCTGCCCGGCTTCGGCGCCTGCCGGATGTGCGTCGTCGAGGTCGAGGGCGAGGAACATCCGCCGATCTCGTGCTCGCGGTCGTGCGAGGACGGGATGAAGGTCCAGACCCAGACCGAGGAGGTCCGCCGGCTGCGCCGGACCAACCTCGAGCTGATCTTCAGCGACCACAACGCGTACTGCCTCCCGCCGTGCCAGAACAAGTGCCCCAGCCACATCGACATCCCGGGGTTCCTCAAGGCCAACGCCGAGGCCAACTGGCGCGAGAGCACGCGGATCTTCAAGCGGACCATCCCGTTCCCGAGCGTCCTCGGTCGCGTCTGCCCGGCGCCGTGCGAGGAGCACTGCCGGCGCGACGAGGTCGACGAGGCGATCGCCATCCGCGACTCGCATCGGTACGCCGGCGACCAGGTCCTCAAGGCCATGCTCGACGACGGCATCGAGCCGCCGGTGCCGTTCGACCAGCAGCCCAGGACCGGTCGCAAGGCGGCGGTCATCGGCTCCGGCCCGGCCGGCATGAGCGCCGCGTTCTACCTGCTCCTGGCCGGTCACGACGTGACCGTGTTCGAGCGCGACCCGTCGCCCGGCGGGATGCTCCGCTACGGCATCCCGCAGTACCGCCTGCCCAAGGTCGAGGTCCTCGAGGCCGAGTACGAGTCGGTCACCCGGCTCGGCGGCAAGATCGTGTGCGACGCCGGGCTCGGCCGCGACTTCACCCTCGACGACCTGACCTTCCAGGGCTTCGACTCGGTCGTCATCGCCATCGGCTGCTACGACACGAACAAGCTGGGCATCCCGGGCGAGGACGCCCCGGAGGTCCTCGACGGCCTCGAGTACCTGCGCACCGCGACGCTCGGCCTGCCGTACCCCGAGCACGAGGGCAAGCGGGTCGTCGTCATCGGCGGCGGCTTCACCTCGATGGACTGCTCCCGGACCTCGGTCCGCCAGGGCGCGGGCGAGGTGACCCTCGTCTATCGCCGCGACATGAAGGACATGCCGGCGGCCGGCGAGGTCCACGAGGCGATCGAGGAGGGCGTCACGGCCATCTTCCAGGCCGGTCCGACGCGGGTCATCACCGACAAGGCGAACAACGTCACCGGCGTCGAGTTCATCCGGATGCAGCTGGGTGCCCCCGATGCGTCCGGCCGGCGCCGCCCCGAGCCCGCACCGGGCACCGAGTTCGTCATCCCGTGCGACCGCGTCCTGCTGGCCATCGGCCAGGGGCCCGAGCTCGACTGGCTCGACGCCCCCGGGAACGAGGGCGCGACGAAGACCAAGCAGTCCCGGCTCAAGGCCGACGCGGTCACGTTCCTGACCGACCGCCCGGGCGTGTTCGGCACCGGCGACGTGCGCATCGGCGCGGCGACCGTGGTCCAGGCCATCGCCGAGGGCCGCCGCGCGGCCTACGCCGTCGACGCCTTCCTCAAGGGCCAGGACCTGACGGCCATCCGGACGCGCCAGACGCTGGCCGAGCCGCAGCCCGAGTTCCTGTCGATCGTGCCGTTCACGGCGGAGGTCAAGGAGCCGCGCTACCGGATGACCGCGATGGAGCCGGAGGAGCGCAACCACAACTACACCGAGTACGAGCTGCCGTACACCCGCGAGGAGGCCGTCGCCGAGAGCACGCGCTGTCTGCAGTGCACGTGCGAGGCGATCGGCTTCTGCGACCTGCGGCGCCTCGGCATCGAGTACTCGACGACGCTCAAGACGCTCGAGCCGCAGTACCACCAGGGCGCCGGCTACCGGAGCGTGACCGAGAACCGCTTCACCGGCCTCAACCACGACTACATCCGCGACGACAGCCACGCCTTCATCCTGCGCGAGCCGTCGCGCTGCATCGACTGCGGCCGCTGCGCCCAGGTCTGCGCCGAGGTCGTCGGGGCGGCGTGCTACGACTTCATGCGCATCGGCTTCGACACGCTGGTCACGACGCCGCTCGACATGAGCCTCAACGACACGCCATGCGTGTCCTGCGGCCGCTGTGCCGAGACCTGCCCGACCGGCGCGCTCATGCCCAAGCCGCGCATCCTCCAGAAGTACGAGGTCGACGAGAGCCGCTGCATCCTGTGCGGCATCTGCGTCGACGCGTGCCCCTACGACGCCCTGCGCGACGGCGCCGACATCGAGCTCGCCCACACCGGACGCGAGGCCCCGACGGTCGACCTGATGGCGCTCGCCGCGATCGACCGCGAGACGGAGGTCACCTACATCCGGCGCGAGCGCGACTGGGCGGCGCGGGCCGCGGCCGATGGCCGCGTCGTCGACACCAGCCGGATGCTGCCGATGCTGCCACCCTCGGTCACCGGTGTCCCGACCGGCAACGGTCATGGCCACAGCCACGGCAACGGCCACGACCACGGCGCCGTCGCGGCGCTCGGGCCCGGGGCGCCAGGCGCCCACCCCGAGTAGACCGGGTCATGCATCGGATCCTGCCCATCTTCCTCGGCCTCGTGCTCATGGGCGCGGTGCTCGGCATCGCCACCCTGATGCTCGTGTTCCTCGGCCAGGACTGGGCCGACGCGCTGCTGTGGATCCTGGCCGCCGTCCTGCTCGGGTCCGGGCTCCTCGTCGTGACGATGAAGGACATCATCCGCTGCGGCCTGGCGATGATCGTGTGCTTCGGTGCCCTGGCCGGCATCTACGTGCTGATGGGTGCCCCGCTCATCGGTGCGGCCCAGGTCATCGTCTACATCGGCGCGATCAGCGTCCTGATCCTGTTCGCGATCATGCTCACCCAGACCAAGGACGCCCCGGCACGGCTCGTCTTCCAGACGCAGGCCGGCTTCGCCGCCATCGCGGCCGTGCTCATCGCCGTGATCGTCGCCCTGGCCGTGGTCGCGACCGACTGGGGCGAGCTGTCGGCGCGGATCCGGCTGGCCACGGCCGACATGGCACGGGTCCTGTTCACCGACTTCGTGTTCCCGTTCGAGATCGTCGGCGTGCTCCTGCTGGCCGCGGTCATCGGCGGGGTGTTCCTGGCCAAGCGCGAACCGGGCGGTCCGTCGTGAGCGACAGCCTCGACGTCTACCTGATCCTGTCGGGCCTGCTGTTCGCCATCGGCTCGTTCGGGTTCCTGGCCCGGCGCAACGCCATCAGCATGCTGATGTCGATCGAGCTGATGCTCAACGCGGTCAACCTGTCGATCGTCGCGTTCGGCGCGTTCGTGCCCGGGGCTCGGGGCGCAGGGGGCGATCATCGCCCTGATGGTCATGGCCGTGGCCGCCGGTGAGGCGACCGTCGGGCTGGCCATCGTCATCGCCATCTACCGCAACAAGAAGACGCCGCTCGTCGATGAATACGATTCGATGCGGCAGTGATGAGACTCCAGCCAGCTCGGCGCGCCGCGGGGCGCCGATGCGTGCGTTGCCGGCTGCGCCGCTTCGCTCACGTAGCGGCTACGCTCGCTCGCTGCTCGCCGGCGCCTTCGCCTCGGTGCGCCCGGCGCGCAGGCAGTCGGGGCAGTGATGGAGGATCGAGGCCCTCGCCCCGCTGTTGCTGGTGCTGCCGATGGCAGGCTTCCTGCTGACGGCGCTCATCGGCCGGCGGCTGGGCAAGCAGGCGCACTGGATCCCGGTCCTGGCGATCCTGGCGGTCTGGATCATCGCCATGGGCCTGGTCGTCCAGGTCCTCACCGGCGCGGCGCCGGTCATCGGCGGCGAGGACGCCGAGCCGGTCCACGGCTACATGATCACGCTCGGCGACTGGATCACGGCCGGCGAGTTCCACGTCGAGTTCGGCATCTACATCGACTCGCTGACGGCCTGCCTGCTCATCGTCGTCACGACGATCGGCCTGCTCGTCCACGTGTACTCGATCGGCTACATGAGCCACGACCCGGGGTACTGGCGGTTCTTCGCCTACCTCAACCTGTTCATGTTCTCGATGCTGCTGCTCGTCCTGTCGGACAGCTGGCTGGTGGTGTTCGTGGCCTGGGAGCTGGTCGGGCTGTCGAGCTACCTGCTCATCGGCTTCTGGTTCCGCAAGCGCAGCGCGATGCTGGCCGCCAAGAAGGCGTTCATCGTCAACCGCGTCGGCGACGTCGGGTTCGCGCTCGGGATCATGGCCATCTTCGTCAACACGAGCGCGGCCGGCGAGCCGACGCTGAACATCCGCGAGTCGATCGAGACCCTGCTCCACCAGGGTGACGCCAACCCGATCCCGCTGTTCGCGGTGGCATTGCTCGTGTTCGCCGGGGCGATGGGCAAGAGCGCCCAGTTCCCGCTCCACGTCTGGTTGCCGGACGCGATGGAGGGCCCGACCCCGGTGTCCGCCCTCATCCACGCCGCGACGATGGTCAACGCCGGCGTCTACCTCGTCGCCCGGGCCAACCCGCTGTTCGCCAGCGCGCCCGATGCGATGGTCATCGTCGCGGCCATCGGCATCTTCACGGCGATCCTCGCGGCGACCATCGCGATGACCCAGACCGACATCAAGCGGGTCCTCGCCTACTCGACGCTGAGCCAGCTCGGCTACATGTTCGCGGCCCTCGGCGTCGGGGCATTCACCGCGGCGATCTTCCACCTCATGACGCACGGCTTCTTCAAGGGCCTGCTGTTCCTCGGCTCCGGCTCGGTCATCCATGCCGTCCACGAGGAGCAGGACATGCGCAACATGGGCGGCCTGTCGAAGAAGATCCCGATCACCTACGCGACGATGCTCATCGGCTCGATCGCGATCTCCGGGATCCCGCCGCTGGCCGGCTTCTTCTCCAAGGACGAGATCCTCGGCGAGGCCTTCAAGTTCGGCTTCTACTGGGTCTGGGCCATCGGCCTGTTCGTCGCGCTGCTGACCGCGTTCTACATGTTCCGGCTCATGGGCCTGACCTTCTGGGGCGTCGTTCCGCGGCCCGAAGGCGGTCTGGGACAAGATCCACGAGTCGCCCTGGGTGATGACCGTCCCGCTCATCCTGCTGGCCATCCCGAGCCTGTTCCTGGGCCTGTTCCTGGGCCTGCCGCTGGGTGACAGCCGGCTCCACCACTGGCTGGCCCCGATCTTCGCCGAGGCCGAGCACCTGCTCGCGCTCCCGCACGCCGAGTACGAGCTGTTCGGCATCGATGGCTGGCTCATCCTCGCCAGCGTGGCCGTCGCCGTGACCGGTGTCGCCCTGGCGTGGCGCTACTTCGGCATCGACCTCGGGCCGCTCCGGCTGCCGGGTCGCCCGGAGGCGGTCCGCGAGATCGCCGCGCGGGTCCCGTTCCTGTACCGCGGGTCGCTCAACAAGTGGTGGTTCGACGACCTCAACCACCTGCTGTTCATGGTCATCGGCGGTCGCGTCGCCGGCGCGATGTGGTGGTTCGACCGGAACGTCGTCGACGGCACGGTCAACAGCATCGGGCGGCTGACCGTGGGCGCCGGCCGCGAGCTGCGCCAGGTCCAGACCGGGCGGGTCCAGAACTACGCGCTGGGCATCGCCGTCGGGCTCATCGTCATGGCCGGCTCGTACCTGATCCTCGCAGGGAACCAGTAGATGAACGTCAGCGACATCCCGCTGCTCTCGATCATCACGTTCCTGCCGCTCATCGGCGCGCTCGCGGTCGCGATCGCCCCGAAGAGCTGGACGCGCCCGCTGGCGCTGGGCTTCGCCCTCGCGACGTGGGTCATCAGCCTGTTCCTGCTCATCGGATACCTGCCGACGCGCACGGGCGACGCCGCCTTCCAGTACGTCGAGACCGTGGACTGGATCCCGGTCTTCGGCATCCAGTACAAGCTCGGGGCGGACGGCCTGGCCGTGGCCATGGTCGTGCTCACCACGACCCTGTCGTGGATCGCCATGCTCGCGAGCTGGAAGCCGATCCAGACGCGGATCAAGGAATACATGATCTCGTTCCTCATCCTCGAGGTCGGGATGATCGGCGTGTTCCTGGCCCTGGACCTGTTCCTGTTCTACATCTTCTGGGAGGTCGTCCTCGTCCCGATGTACCTGATCATCGGGATCTGGGGCGGGGCGAACCGCATCTACGCGACGATCAAGTTCGTCCTCTACACGCTGGTCGGGTCACTGCTGATGCTCGTGGCCATCCTGGCCACCGCCTACAGCTACCAGGTCACCACCGGGACATGGGCTGGCGCGTTCGACTTCCTCGTCCTGCGCGACTTCGCCGCCACGGCCGGGTTCGCGGCGGCGCTCCAGATCGGGGCCTTCCTGGCCTTCTTCCTGGCCTTCGCCATCAAGGTCCCGATGTTCCCGTTCCACACCTGGCTGCCCGACGCCCACACCGAGGCACCGACCGCCGGCTCGGTGATCCTCGCCGCGATCATGCTCAAGCTCGGCGCCTACGGGTTCATCCGCTTCGCCATCCCGCTCTTCCCCGACGCGGCCCACACCTTCGCGCCGGTGATCATCGTCCTGTCGCTCATCGCCATCATCTATGGCGCCATCGTGGCCCTCGTCCAGCCCGACCTGAAACGCCTGGTGGCGTACTCCTCGGTCAGCCACATGGGCTTCGTCACGCTCGGCCTGTTCGTGTTCACCGAGCAGGGCGTGCAGGGCGCCATCCTCCAGATGATCAACCACGGACTCATCACCGGCGGCCTGTTCCTGCTCGTCGGCGTCATCTACGAACGGACCCACGACCGGACCATCGCCAAGATGACCGGCCTCGCCGGGCGGGTCCCGGTGTACGCGGCGACGTTCGGGTTCTTCGTCTTCGCCTCCGCCGGGCTGCCCGGCCTGTCCGGCTTCGTCGGGGAGTTCCTGGTCCTCGTCGGCACGTTCGAGGCCAACGTGTGGGCCGCCGCCATCGCCGCGGTCGTGATGGTCCTCGGCGCCGGGTACCTGCTGTACATGTACGGCCGGGTGACGTTCGGCGAGGTGTCCGACTTCCTGAAGGGCCTCGGCAGCCACCTGACCGACATGACGCCGGTCGAGATCCTGACCCTCGTGCCGCTGGCCACGCTCATCGTCGTCTTCGGCGTCCAGCCCAGGCTCCTGCTCGACCTCGTCCAGGTCACGGTCATCGACACGCTCCGCTCCGCCGAGGCCGGCGAGGCCTACGCGGTCGGGCCGGAGATCGTCATCGCCGGGACCGCCGCGGTCGTCGTCCTCATCCTGGCTCGCATCGGCTGGGTCCTCGCCCACGGCGGCGAGAGCGCGCCGGGCGGCACCGCACCGGCCGGGGCCACCGCCGAGGCGGCCCACTGATGCCCCAGGACATCGTCCTCATCGCGCCGATCATCGCCGCGGTCCTGACCGCTGCGGCGATCCTCATCGTCGACCTGATCTGGCCCGGCCGCTCCCCGGTCGCCATCGCGACGGCGCTCATCGGCCTCCTCGTGACCGCCCTGGTGGTCGTCAACGTCGGCCAGATCGGCGGCGGCGCCTTCCCATCCGACGGCAGCGCCCCGCCGTCGTACACGGTCGACGCGCTGACGACGTTCCTCGACCTGCTGTTCATCGCGGTCGTGGCGATGACCATCCTGTTCGCGCCGGACTACCTCCTGCCGCGCAAGCTGCCGGTGGCCGAGTTCGCCATCGTCATCGTCTTCGCCATGACCGGGGCGATGCTGCTGGCCGGCTCGACCGACCTGCTGCTGCTGTTCCTCGGCCTCGAGCTGATGGTCCTGCCGGGCTACCTGCTGGCGGGCTACCACAAGACCGACGCCTACTCGACCGAGGGCGCGATCAAGTACTTCCTGCTCGGGTCGTTCAGCTCGGCCATCTTCCTGTTCGGGCTGTCGTTCGTGTGGGGCCTCACCGGCTCGACCCGCGTCGCCGAGGTCGCCGACACGCTCACGGCCATCGTCGCGGGGCAGCAGGCACTGGCTCCCGGGCTGGCGATGGGCCTGGCGTTCCTGACCACCGGCGTCGCGTTCAAGATCGCCGCGGTGCCGTTCCACTACTGGACGCCGGACGCGTACCAGGGCTCGCCGACCCCGATCACCGGCTACCTCTCGGTCGGCCCGAAGATCGGCGCCTTCGCGCTCATCCTGCGGCTGTTCGTCGAGGCGCTCGGGCCGGTCGCCGACTGGTGGATGCCGGTCGTCATCGTCCTGTCGACGATCACCATGACCCTGGGCAACCTCGTGGCGCTGACCCAGGACAACGTCAAGCGGATGCTGGCCTACAGCTCGATCGCCCACACCGGCTACATGCTCGTGGGGCTCGCCGCGTACGCCGGCGGGCAGATCGACGGCCTCGAGGGCCTGCTCTTCTACGGCGCGGCGTACGCGTTCATGAACCTCGGCGCCTTCGCGGTCATCGCCGCCCTCCAGAAGCGCACCGGCGTCACCTCGTCGCTCGACACGTTCGCCGGCCTCGGCCGCCGCGAGCCGCTGCTCGGTGGCCTGATGCTGCTGTTCCTGCTGTCCCTGACCGGCATCCCGCCGCTGGCCGGGTTCTGGGCCAAGGCGTTCGTCATCCTGCCCGCGGTCGCCGCCGGCGGGGCGCTGACCGTGCTCGCCATCATCACCGTGCTCAACGCCGCGGTGGCCGCGTTCTACTACCTGCGCGTGGCGGTCTTCATGTTCATGCGCGAGCCGACCTCGGATCGGCCGGCCCTCAGCCACGGCGCGCTGCTGTGGGGTGGACTGGCGGCGGCGACCGCGGTGACCGTGCTGCTCGGCCTGTTCCCGACGACGCTCCTGACGATCGCCGGCGAAGCCGCCTGCTCGATCGCGGCCTGCGCGCCGGTCATCGCCGGGCCCTAGCCGGACCCGCGCCCGACGCGAGTGCCCGGGCCAGCCCGGCCAGCCACGGCCCGACGTCCCGTGCCGAGCGCAGCGCCGCATCGGCCACCGCGAGCAGCTCGTCCGGCGCCGGCCGGTCCTCGCCGTGGACCGCGATCGTCCGACCGACGAGGCGGCGATCGGCGTCCCGCGCCGCCCGCACCGCCTCGAACGCATCGACGTCGCTGAGCTCGTCCCCGAGGACGACGACGGCACCGGGACGGTGCGCCGCGACGAGCCGCTCGACGGCCTCGTGCTTGCCACCGGCATCGACCGGCCGCAGGTCGACGACCGACCGACCCCGGTAGTGGGCCAGCCCGTGGTCGTGCAGGCCGTGGGCCCGCTCGACGCGGGCGATCGTCGCGACGACGAGGGCTCGGGCGGCGGCCACGTCGTCGGCCTGTCGGACGTGGAAGGCGACCGACGGCCCCTTGCGTTCGACGAACAGCCACGGCGGGTCGCCGAGCTCGGCCGCGACCCCGGTCGCGAGGACCTCCGCCGGGTCACGGTGTCGATCGAACCGCTCGGCGGTGGTCACGCGGCGCGCGATCGTGGCCGCGCGCGCCCGCGCGCGGCAGCGTCGCCTGCTGCAGCCCATGGTCGCCGAGGTAGTCGATCCCGCCGACCCGCACCCGGTCCGCGACATCGGCCACGGTCCGGCCGGTCAGCACCGCCACCACGACGCGCGGCGGCACGCCGGTCCCGAGGCCGGCCAGGTGCCGCAGCGCCCGCTGGGCGGATGGCGTGATGCGGGCGGCCGCGGGGTCGCGCGAACCGATGGCCAGGGTCCCGTCGAAGTCGACGACGACGAGGAGCGGGGCCGGCGCGGCGACGAGGTCCGCCACGAGGGCGCGACGGTCGCCGGCTGACGCGGCGGCCACGTCCGACGACGCGCCGCCTGCGGCAGCGGCCGGACTCACGTCGGCGTGACGGTCACGTCCGGCAGGATCGTCTGCAGGCCCTGGGCCATGATGTCCGGGCCGATGCCACCGAGCGCGCCGTCGCGGACGATGCCCTCGGTGTCGATCCAGAAGTGCACCGGCAGGGCGATCGCGTCCCACGTCTCGGCCGCGCTCCCGTCGCCGTCCAGGCCGAGCGGGAAGGTCGCCTCGAGCTCCTCGGCGAAGGCGGCCACGACGCCCTCCTCCTCCTTGACGTCGATGGCCAGGATGACCAGCCCCGTGTCCGCGTAGCGGGCGGCGAACCCGTTCATCAACGGGAACTCGTCGACGCACGGCGGGCAGTACGTGCCCATGAAGTTGACCCACACCGGCGTGCCGCGCAGGTTGGCCAGGTCGATCGTGCCGCCACCGACCTGGGGCACGACGAGCGGCGGGGCCGGTTCGCCGATGTGGAACAGCGCCGCGGAGCCGGATGCCCCGGCCGACGGCGAGGCGCTCGGACCCGCCGACGGTGCCGCGGCGGCGGACGGGGTCGGGGCGGCGGTCGCGACGACGGTGGGGACGGGCGTGACGGTCGGCTGCGGGTCCGGGGCGAAGGCGACGATCCCCCCGAGGACCACGACGGCGACCGCGATGCCCGCCACCAGCCCGGCGACGATCGAGAGGCGTGGCCACATGGTGGCGCGGAGGGTACCAGTACCAGCGTCGTGGGGCGTCGTCGTCCGAACCGGGCTAGCATGGCCGTCCGATGGCCGCCGATCGACTTCGAACCCGGATCCTGCCCGCGCTGCTCACGGCGTCGGGCGTGACCCTCCTGGCGGCCGGCCTCCTGTCGTACACCACGCCGGTCGCCGCCGAGACCCAGCCCTCGGCCAGCGCGACCGCGAGCCCGAGCCCGACGGCCACGCCGACGGCGACGCCGCGCATCACGCTCCCCCCGCTGGCGTCCGCGCCCCCGGCCAGCGCGACCCCCACGGCCGATCCCGACGCCGTCGCCACACGCGTCCGCGTCGCCGCGCTCGACATCGACATGCCGATCGTGGCCGGTCCGGCCGGCTATCCCTACTGCAACGTGGCGATGTACCTCAAGGAGCTCGGCCAGCCCGGTCAGGGGCGGGCGACGTACCTCTTCGCCCACGCCCGCGAGGGCATGTTCCTGCCCCTCCTGGAGACGCCCGAGCGCGAGCAGCGCGGCATGGTCGTCGAGGTCTGGACGAGCGACGACCAGCGCTACCTGTACGAGATCGTCGACGTGCGCCGCGACCAGCGGACGCTCGAGGATGCGCTCGCGGCCGACTCCGAGGAGATGTGGCTGCAGACGTCCGAGGGCCCGCGCGGCACGCCCGGCAAGACCCAGGTCATCGCCCTGCCGCTGTCGGTCGAACGGGCCGACCACGAGGAGGCGAACCCGGAGCCGGACATCGTCCGCTGCGGCTGATCCGCGGGCCGGCTAGATCCAGTCGATCCGGCGCAGGACCATGGCGGCTCCCGCGCCGCCGGCCACGATGAGCCCGGTCACCAGCCAGAAGTTGCCGGCCTCCACGCCCGCCTCGCTCATCCCGAAGATCCCGGCGATGGCCCCGATGCCGGCCAGGATCACGGTCACCCCGGTCAGCCGCTTCATGATCGTCGACAGGTTGTTGTTGACCTGGGTCAGGTAGATGTCGAGCGTCGAGGACGCCAGCTCGCGGTAGTTGTCCATCTCGTCGGTCAGCCGGATGAGGTGGTCGTACACGTCGCGGAAGTAGACGACCTCCTCCGGGTCGATGAGCGGGTTCTCCCGGTTGGTCAGCTGGTTGAACACCTCGCGGGTCGGCGCGGCCGCCCGGCGGACCTCGATGAGCTCGCGCTTGAGCTCGAACAGGCGCTCGAGGACGCTCGGCTCGGGATGGGCCATGACCGCGTCCTGGACCGCGTCGATGTCGTCGCCCAGGGCGTCGGCGTACGGGAAGTAGGCGTCGACGATGTCGTCGGTCAGGGCCCACAGCAGATGGTCCGGGCCGTGGGCCATGATCGACCCCGGCCCGGAGCGAACGTGGTGGGTCGTGTGGGGCGTCCACTCGCTGGCGTGGACCGTCAGCAGGTACCCGAGCCCGAGCACGATGTCGATCTCGGTCGCCACGAAGCGTCGGCCGTGGGTCAGCGCGAACATCACGATGTGGACGACGCCGTCGGTCGTCTCGATCTTCGCTCGCTGGTTGCCCTCGAGCACGTCCTCGACGATGAGCGGATGCAGGCCGAGGATCGCGCCGATGGCGTGGACCTGGGCCGGCGACGGCGACGCCAGGTCGACCCACGCGGTCGTGCCGGCCTCGCGCAGGATGCCTGGCAGGTGCTCGATGGCGGTCTCGCCGGCGAACTCCCGCACGTGGCCCTCGGCGTCGGCCGCGGTGACCCGCACCTGCCCGGGTGCCCCCGCCGACGTCGGAGCGTGGCGGCGGGTCATCGGCTCGCCGCTGCGGCCGCTCGCGCGGTCAGAGGATGAGGTCGGGCTCGGCGCTGCCATCGCTCGGCAGCATACGCCGCGCAGGATCGGCGTCGGTGGTCGCCTGGCGGGCACGACGACCGCTGCGCGACCCGCCCAGCGCGAGTGCGGGCAGGATCGCCGCCAGCGTGACCAGGGCGGCCACCACGAACAGCCCGACCATGATCGACGCGGCCTCCCGGGATGCCCACGACTCGAGCGCCTCGACGACGAGCGGGTCGCGCAGCGGTCGGTCGCGCAGCGTCTCCGGGATGAACTCGAGGTAGGCGTCGGCCGAGGCGTAGACCCGCGCCGACAGGTCGTCGATCGTCGTCGAGCCGTAGGCCGTCAGGATGGCCAGCCCGACGGCCATGCCGATCATCCGCGCGACCGTCACGACCGACGAGGCCACGCCGAAGGCGGTCCGACCCGCGGCCTCCACGGCGGCAGCGGAGCGCGGCGTCACCGACAGGCCGAAGCCGAGGCCGAACAGGGCCAGGCCGCCGGCGGCGGTCATGACGTCGGTGTCGGCGGTCCAGCGCGCCATCAGGCCCAGCCCGGCGACGCTCAGCGCGATGCCGGCCAGGGTCACCACCCGGTAGCTCGCCGCCCGGACGAGGAAGCCCGACGCCGAGCGCGCCGACGGCCGTGGCGCCGGCCAGCGCGCCGAGCGCGACCCGCTGCTCGTCCGGGCCCGCCGTAGAGCACGCGGTCGACGAACACCGCCGCCCCGATGATCGCCGTCGCGAACGCGTAGCCGGTCAGCAGCGAGACGAGGGCCGCGGCGCTGAACGGGACGTGGCGGAACAGGCGGACGTCGAGGAACGGATGGTCGGTGGCCAGCGCCCGGACCACGGCCAGGATCGTGGCCAGCACGGCGACGCCGCCGAGGGCGAGGGTCACGGTCGTCGGGTCGAGATCGGTGCCGGCAACGCTCGTCGCGCCGATGAGGGTCAGCGCGATGAGCCCGCTGCCGAGCGCGAGGCCGAACAGCACGGCGCCGGGCACGTCGATCGGGCCGGGGTGGCGCGGCGTCTCCCAGCCCGACGAGGCGGCCCAGGCCAGGACCAGGGCGCACACGGCGATCGGGACGTTGACGTAGAAGATCCAGCGCCAGGCCGGGGCGAGGAGGTCCGCCGCCAGGCTGCCGCCCATGCCGGCCGACGCGAGCGCGTCCTCGGGATGGACCGAGCCGAGGATGGCCGCACCGAGGACGGGACCGCAGGCCATCCCGAGGAACGTCAGGGCCCCGACGAACCCGAGTGCCCGGGCGCGCGCGGGGCCGTCGTAGAGGTGCGCCGCGGCCGCCGTCCCGACCGGCACGAGGACGCCGCCGCCGACCGCCTGGACGAGTCGGGCCGCGATGAGCTGGTCCAGGTCCTGGGCGGCACCGGCCAGCGCCGACCCGACGGCGAACACGACCAGCGCCCCGAGGAACAGCCGCCGCGCGCCCCACGCGTCGGCGAGCCGGCCCGCCAGCGGCATGACCAGGATGTACACGAGCAGGTAGCCGTTGATGATCCAGCTCGCCTTGCGCAGCTCGAGCCAGGCGGTCGTGCCGTTCGCCGCGACGAGATCGGCCAGGATCGAGGGCAGAGCGACGGCCGTGATCATCAGCTCGAGCCCGGCGAGGAACGCCCCGGTCCCGAAGACGAGGAGCAGCACGAAGGCGGCGCGGCGGTCCATGGGCGGGAGTGTAGTCGGGCGCTCGGATCGAGCCCTCCGGTCGATCACGGTCCGCTTGACACCGTGGCGGCGCCTCGCCTAGCATCAACGCTCGTTGATATCAATCGTCGTTGATACGACGTGCCCACCCCACCCGACGGAGTCCCTTGCAGCCCGTGCCAACCCCCGCCCGCTTCCGTTCCACGATCGCCTCCATCGTCCTCCAGCCGGAGGACCTGCGCGAGCTGCGGGCGTTCCACAAGGCCCTCGCTGACGTCAACCGCCTGCGCATCGTCCGGCGCCTGGCCGAGGGCGAGGCGAGCGTGGCCGAGCTGATCGCCCATGTCGGCCTGTCCCAGCCGCTGGTGAGCCATCACCTCAAGCGGCTGCGCGTGGCCGGACTCGTCGAGTCGCGCCGGGTCGGTCGTGAGACCATCTGCACCCTGCGGCCCGAGGCCTTCGGCGAAGTCGCCGAGCGCCAGCGCGCCATCCTCGGCATCGCCAGCTAGCCTTCTCCGACCGATGACGATCTCCAACGACTCCCGCGCGCGCGTCAAGAAGGTGTTCGAGCCGATCGCCCTGGCGATGGGCCGCGCCGGCCTGACCCCCGATGGGCTGACGCTCATCGGCTTCGCCATCACCGTCGTCGGCGCGATCCTCATCGGCATGCAGCAGTGGCTCATCGGCGGCATCGTCATGTTCATCGGCGGCGTCTTCGACATGTTCGACGGCACGCTCGCGCGGGCGACCGGCCAGGCCAGCCCGCTCGGCGGCTTCATGGACAGCGTGTTCGACCGCGCCGGCGAGGTCGTCGTCTACATCGGGATCGTGGCCGGCCTGCTGGGTGCGGGCCTCGACGAGGGCGCGCTCCTCGCCGCGGCCACGATGGGCGCGGCGGTCATGGTCAGCTACGCGCGGGCCAAGTCCGACGCCCACGGCTTCACGGCCGGCATGGGCCTCGCCGCGGTCGGCGTCATGCCCCGCGAGATCCGCCTCGTCATCCTCAGCCTCGGCCTCATCGTCGGCGCGATCCTGGGCATCCAGGGACCGTGCGGCAACCTGTTCTGCATCGATCAGGCGCTCCCGGGGACGTCCATCCTCGCGATCGCCCTCTGGATCATCCTCATCGGCTCGATCATCACCGTCATCCAGCGGATCGTCTTCGTCCGCCGCGAAGCCAAGACCACCACCCCAACCCAGCCCTCGTAGGCACCAACGGAGAATCAGCACAGTGGCCAACAACGGAACCAACGGCAGTAGCAAGAACGGCGTGACGCCGTCCAACACCTGGGCAGGCGCCGGGCGCCGCGGCGACGGCAAGATCCGCGTCGCGATCGTCGGCGTCGGGAACTGCGCGAGCAGCCTCGTCCAGGGCCGCTACTACTACGAGAACGCCAACGACGATGACTTCGTCCCCGGGCTGATGCACGTCAACCTGGGCGGCTATCACGTCCGCGACATCGACTTCGTCGCCGCGTTCGACGTCGACAAGAACAAGGTCGGCAAGGACCTGGCCGAGGCCATCTACACCAAGCCGAACAACACCTACCAGTTCCACAAGGTCCAGCCGACCGGCGTCATCGTCGAGCGCGGCATGGTCCACGACGGCCTGGGCAAGTACCTCAGCGAGATCATCGAGAAGGCCCCCGGTGAGACGGCCGACGTCGTCGGCATCCTCCAGGAGCGCGAAGTCGACGTGATGGTCTCCTACCTGCCGGTCGGCAGCGAGGCGGCCACCAAGTGGTACGCCGAGCAGGCGCTCGCCGCCGGTGTCGCCTTCGTCAACGCCATCCCGGTGTTCATCGGCCGCGAGGCCGTACTGGCAGCGCCGCTTCGCCGAGGCCGGCCTGCCGATCATCGGCGACGACATCAAGAGCCAGGTCGGCGCGACCATCAGCCACCGTGTCCTGACCCGCCTGTTCATGGATCGCGGCGTCCGCCTCGACCGCACCTACCAGCTGAACTTCGGTGGCAACACGGACTTCCTCAACATGCTCGAGCGCGAGCGGCTCGAGTCGAAGAAGATCTCGAAGACCAACGCCGTCACCTCGATGCTCGACTACGAGCTCGACCCGGACGATGTCCATGTCGGCCCGAGCGACCACGTGCCGTGGCTGCTCGACCGCAAGTGGTGCTACATCCGGATGGAGGGCACGACCTTCGGCGACGTGCCGCTCAACGCCGAGCTCAAGCTCGAGGTCTGGGACAGCCCCAACAGCGCGGGCGTCATCACCGACGCCATCCGCTGCCTGAAGCTGGGCCTGGATCGCGGCCTGTCGGGCACGCTCGTGGCCCCGAGTGCGTACTTCATGAAGAGCCCTCCGACGCAGATCCACGACGACGTCGCGTTCAACCGCGTCGAGGCGTTCATCCGCGGTGAGGACTCCGAGACCCTCGTCGGGACCGAGGCGCCGGTCAAGCGCAAGCTGCGCAAGATGGCCGGATCGAAGGCCAAGGTCGCGACCGCGGCGTCGTGACCGACGGCGAGGCCTCGGCCTCCAGCCCGTCCGGTCGCGCCCGCGGGACCACGCGGGAGCGCCGGTTCGAAGCGCCACATCGACGCGAGGGCAACACCAGCCCTCGCGTCGTCGAGCGTCTGGCGGTCCTCGCCTATCGGGCAGCGTCCGCGACACTCACGTTCCTGCCGCCGGAAACGGCCAGCGCGATCGTCGGCCGGCTGGCCCAGATGTCGTACCTGGTCTGGCCGACCAAGCGCCACTGGTCCAACCGGAACTTCGGCTACGTGCTCGGGCTGCCGCCGGGTCATCCACGCGTGCGCCGGATGGCCCTGCGCGCCTACCTCGAGTACGGCCGCTATCTCGTCGAGCTGATGCGGCTGCCGTCGCGCTCGCCAGCGGCGATGGCCGCGATGCTGCCGGTCCTCGACACCGATGACCTGGAGCGGATCGCCGCCGCGTCACGTGGTGGCGTGATCTACACGGTCGGCCATGTCGGCAGCAACGATGCGGTCATGGCGGCCATCGCCCGCTACGGCATGCCGATCAGCGTCCTTGCCGACGATTCGGCGTTCCCGGAGCTGTTCGACCTGCTGCGCCGCGAGCGCGAAGCGTGGGGAGCGCGCGTCATCCCCTGGCGGAACCTGCGCGAGATCTATCGCCTCCTGCGACGCCGCGAGATGCTCGCCCTCCTCATCGACTGGGGCTATCGCGCCGATGGCATCCCGGTCCGCCTGTTCGGTGCCTGGACCGCGCTCCCGGCCGGCCCGGCGACGCTCGCCGCGAAGACCGGTTCGCACATCCTGCCGGTCACCGTCCGGCGCCAGGCGGACGACACCTTCAAGGTCTCGTGGGCCGAGCCGATCGTGGTCGCCTCCTCGGAGCCGGCCGAGCTCCAGCGCGCGACGCAGGCGATCGCCGACGCGCTCGAGGTCACCATCGGGGCTGCCCCAGAGCAGTGGTACAGCTTCAAGCCGATCTGGCCGGCCAGCGCCGAGGAAGCCGCCGACCTGGAGCGACGCGCGAGGGTCATGCAGGCCGGCTCGCCGGATCCCGGGCCGCGGGCCGCCGCTCCAGAGCGAGCCGATCGCGAGGCGTCGTGACCCGGCTGGTCCCGCGCGCCCGGGCCCAGGCCCTGATCGGGGCGTCGTGGCTGGCCTGCCACCTGCCCGAAGGCCCGCTGGTCCGGCTGGCTGAGTTCGCCGGCGACCTGTGGTATCGGGCCACGCCCGAACGGGCCGCCCAGGCCCGCCGCAACCTCCAGCGGGTCGCGACCTGGCAAGCCCAGACCGGCACGGGCAGCGCCCTCGGCCGTCGAGCCGCCACCGACCCGCGCGCCCTGGAGCGCCTCGTCCGCCTGGCCTACCGCCACGCCGCCCGGTACTACCTCGAAGTGGCCCGGACACCGGCCATGCGGGCGGACGAGCTGGAACGCCGGCTCGAGGTCGAGACGCCGGACACGGTGGTCGACGCCTTCGCCGGCGGACCGGTCGTGTTCATCGGCCTGCACTTCGGCGCGATCGAGCTGCCCGCGCTGTTCCTTGCCGACCGCGTCGGCGGCGCGGTGGCACCCATGGAGACCATCGACGACCCGGCGCTGCAGGCCTGGTTCGTGCGGACGCGGGGCGCGGTCGGCGTTCGCATCGTCGGGCTGCGCGAGGCGCGCCGTGCGCTGCTCGCCGCGCTGCGCGAGGGGACCAGCGTGGGGCTCGTCGGCGACCGCGACCTGACCGGCGGCGGCACCCCGGTGACCCTCTTCGGGGCGCCGGCGACGCTGCCCCTGGGACCGGCGATGCTCGCCGTCGAGGGCGACGTGCCGGCGTTCGTGGTCGGCGTCCGACGTGGGGCTCCGGGGCACTACCGCGGCCGGCTGGAGCGGGTGGACATCCCGGCCGAGGGCAACCGACGCGAGCGCGTGACCGCGACGACCGCATCCGTCGCCCTGGCCTTCGAGCGCATCGTCGTGGACGCGCCGGAGCAATGGTGGGCGGTCTTCTTCCCGATCTGGCCTGACCTCGAGGCCGAGGGAGCGGCATGACCGCCGAGCCGCGTGCCGGCCGGGCCGACCTGCACATCCACACCGTCGCCTCCGACGGCACGGCCGACATCGCGGCCATCCTGGACCACGTCAGCGCACGAGGCGACCTCGACGTCATCGCCATCACCGATCACGAGCGGATCGATGCGGCGCAGGCCGCACGCGTCGATGGCGGTGGATCGCGGGCTCGCGGTCGAGGTCGTCGTCGGCGAGGAGGTGACGACCCTCGGCGGCCACCTGCTGGCCCTGTACGTGGAGCGTCCGATCCGGCCCTATCGCTCGCTGCGGACGACGATCCTCGACATCCACGACGCCGGCGGCCTCGCGGTGCCGGCCCATCCGCTCGTGCCCTACCCGCTGTGCGCCCAGGGCTGGGTGATCCGCCGCCTGCTCGACGACCGTGATCCGGCGGCGCGCCCCGATGCGCTGGAGACGTTCAACCCGACCGCGCTCGGCCGACCGTGGCACGATCGTGTCGTGCGATTCGCCGAGGACCATGGCCTGCCTGGGGTGGGCAACAGCGACGCCCACGCGCTGGGCGCGATCGGCTCGGGCTGGACCACGTTCGAGGGCCGCAGTGCGGCCGACCTGCGGCGCGCCATCGAGACCGGGACGACGCGCCACGGCGGGACGTTCCACGGGGCGAGCGGCCAGCTCGGGGTGTTCGGGCAAGCAGCTGCGCAAGCGCGCGGTCGATGCCAGGGACGAGGTCCGTGGGCGGGTCCGTCGCGACGGGACGGGACGCGACCACGGCTATCCGGGCGGTCGGGCTCGGCCGCCGGTCTACCAGCCGCCGACGCTCGGTCGCGAGCCGGTCGAGTCTGGGGACGAGCACGGCTCGTCGGGCTCGTCGGAGGCGACGCGATGAAGATCGGTCTCGTCTGCCCGTACATCTACCCGGAGAACGGCGGCGTCGCCCAGCACGTCCGGTTCCTCTACGAGAACCTCCGGCTTCGTGGCCATGACGTCCGGGTCATCACCGCCAGCCACGGGCCGCAGCGCTCGTCGGAGGGCGACATCATCCGCCTCGGCGTCGGCTTCTCGGTGCCGATCAACGCGTCGGTCGGGACGCTCACCTTCTCGCCGCGCTACCTGACCCAGATCGACGACATGCTCGCGCGCGAGCGCTTCGACGTGCTCCACTTCCACGAGCCGTTCGTGCCGTTCCTGTCGCTGTTCCTGCTGCGCGAGTCGACCAGCGTCAACGTCGCGACCTTCCACGCCTACGCCGGCTTCTCGCCGTCGTACGAGTTCGGCAGCCGGGCACTGCAGGGGTATGCCGGCCGGCTGCACGGCCGGATCGCGGTCAGTGCGGCGGCGCGCCACTTCATCGATCGCTACTTCCCGGGCGACTACAAGGTCATCCCCAACGGGGTCGATGTCGCGCGCTACGCCAACGCCGTCCCCCTCGCCCGCTGGCAGGACGGGACGCCGAACGTGCTGTTCGTCGGCCGCCACGAACCGCGCAAGGGCCTGCTCGACCTGCTCAAGGCGCATCGCATCCTGCGCAAGACGGGCTCCCGGCATCGGCTGCTCGTCGTCGGCTCCGGCCCGCAGGAGCGTGAGGCGCGGCGCTACGTCGCGACGCGCGGGCTGCAGGGGGTCGAGTTCCTGGGCCGGGTCAGCGATGCCGAGAAGGCCCAGCTGTTCCGCACGGCGGAGGTCTACGCGTCACCGGCGACCGGCGGCGAGTCGTTCGGGATCGTGCTGCTCGAGGCGATGGCCGCGGGCACGCCGATCGTGTGCTCCGACATCCACGGCTACAAGGGCGTCGTCCGGCGTGGTCGAGAGGGCCTGCTCGTGCCGCCGCGCGAGCCGCGACCCCTGGCCATCGCCATCGATCGCCTCCTGCGCGATGCCGCGCTGCGCGAGCAGATGGGCGCGGCCGGCCAGGAACGCGCCGAGGAGTTCAGCTGGAAGCGGGTGACGGCGAAGGTCGACGACTACTACGGGTTCGTCATCCGCCGGCTGGCGGCGTCCGGCAGCCTGCCGAGTGGCTTCGACGCGGAGATCCCTCAGGCGCCACCCGGTCGGGCCAGGACGTCCCCGGGCGCCGACGGCGGTCCCGGCGGCGATCCGGACGGGCCGGCGGGGCCGGACGCATCGGAGGGATCGGATGGCCCGGTCGGCGCGCATCGCCGATTCGGCCAGGGCGATGCGCCAGACCGACGCGGAGTAGGCGACCACCAGGCAGGTCACGCCGATGGCGACGGTCAGGATCGCCAGTGTCGGGCTGAACAGCGCCGGGACCGTCCGGTCTGCGGTGCTGACCGGGAACTGGAACGCGTACAGGTAGGTCGGCAGCAGGCCCTGGTAGGCGTTGGCCACGGCCGACGGGAGCGGCAGCGCCGAGATGTTCGGGTAGACCACGGCGAACCAGGCGACGACGGCCAGGAGCAGGCCGGCCACCCAGCGGTGCGCATCGCGCGAGGCGAGGACCTGTGCCGCGAGGTACGCCAGCGGCAGCCCGACGATGAACGCGATGGGCTCGACCGGGATGCCGGACAGGGTCAGCACCGGCGTGTCGGGCAGGAACGCCGCCACGACGAATCCGATGGCGACACCGATGGCCGGCAGGATCAGCCCGCGCAGCGACCGACCGGGATCGACGTCGGCGGTGCCGTCGTCGGCCTCGGCACCGAGCGCCAGGATCGCCCTGCCCAGGACGACGACCCCGACCACGACGACCCCGAGCAGGGCCAGGGTGCGGACCGTGACGACGAGCTCGGGGATGACCGCCGGGCAGGCCGCCGACCCGGGGTTGACCGACTCGACACCGACGAACCAGCACAGCGGCCGGGACAGGAGCCACATGAGCACCGGTCCGACGATGGCCAGCGCGCCCGCGATCCGCGCCACGAGCCACGTACGGCGCGACGGCCCGTGCCACAGCTCGGCGGTGAAGTACGCGAGGGCGAGGACGACGAACGGCAAGGCCGTGTAGTAGTGGTACTGGAACGCGGCCCGGTCGATCCGGGCCCACGGGATCCACTGCGCGGCGAACCCGATGGTGATGAGGGCCAGCGCCAGACTCCGGCGGCGGTAGGCCATGATCGCGGCGAAGACCATGGCCGGGATGCCCAGCCACCAGATGACGAGGTTCCCCGCGTCGTAGATCGCGGCCGTCGTGCCGCCGGCGAACGAGTCCTGGTAGAACCACACCGGCTTGAGGTCCATCGGCCACGCCCACCACGGCGATGACGCCGGATGCGGCGAGGTCAGGCCGTTGTGGTAGCCGTACATCTGCCCGGTCAGCTCGAGCAGCGTCTGCCCGTCGTGGCCGGCCGGGACGCCGGCCCACAGCTGGTGGCCGTCGAGCATCGCCCACGGGATGTACGAGACGACGTAGACGACGAGCGGGATGGCCACGAGGCAGACCGCGGCGAAGAGCACCGGCAGCCCGGCCAGCCAGCCCGGGCGCAGCCAGTCCGGCGGTGGCGGATCGGGCGGCGGCAGGATGGACCGCGGGTCGTCCGGTGGCGGGGGCGTCGCGAACGGCCCGTAGCCCAGCCGTCCGCCGACCGTGAACGCGCCGGCCACGACGAGCGAGCCGACGGACAGCGCGATGGCCAGCAGGAGCGGCGTGAGCGCGACCGGGCCGATCGTGTAGACCGTGTCGATCCGGCCGGTCGCGATCGCTCCGAAGAACACGACGGCGCCGGCGGCGGTCGGGGCGATCAGCGCGAACCACTGTTCGGCGTCGGTCCAGGCGATCGGGTGCGTGACCGCGGCGACGACCGCGGTCAGCGTCAGGCCGACCATGATCAGCAGGAAGGTGAGGTTGCCGACGCCGCCCTCCCCCTCGGGTACGGCGATGGCGATGTAGCCGAGCACGCTGGTGATGCCGATGAGCCCGAGGATGGCGACGACCCGGCCGAGCGCGCTGCGCACGAGGAGCAGCAGCGCCAGGGCGCCGATGGCGTAGGCCGCGACCCACTTCGTGGCCAGCCCCATGCCGAGCAGCAGGCCGATCGCCGGCATGGCCAGCCACGGACCGGCGCGCGATCGCCACCAGCCCGTCCAGACCGCAGCGAACACGGCGTACGCGGCGATGATGAAGAGCGCGACGTAGACGTCATTCATGCCGATGCGCGACTGGACGAAGAACATCCCGTCGAGCAAGGCGAACACGGCCACGAGCCCGGCCACGAGCCGGCGGCGGAACAGGATCCGGGCGAGGACGTACAGGCATGCCGCCATGAGCGCGCCGGCGATGACGCCGGGCAGCCGCCAGGCGAACGCGTGCGAGCCGGTCTCGATCGACGCGGTCTCGCCGTCGCCGCCGAGCACGAGCAGCTGCTGACGGTCCTCGGTCATGTAGTCCGACTCCACGTCGAGGACCCACGCGGCGGGGACGAGACCGGTCGGCAGGGTCGCGTCGGCGTAGACGGCGTTGGCGTGCGGCTCGACGACGTAGACCGTCCACGGGTCGTTGGCCGTCCCATCGGACCCTGGGACCCGGCCGAGGATGTGGACCTGCTGGCTGGCGTCGTCGTAGGCGACCCACGTCCCGGGAGCAGGCAACGGATGGCTGGCGACGGTCTCCGGGCCGTCCGCGGCGCTGTCGCCGCCGACCGCGATGACGGTGTAGGAGGGGTCGTCGGCCGGCCCGCTCGTGACGTACAGCTTCGGGTCGTCGAGGCCGAGGACCATGGCCAGGCCGTGGGCGCCGCCCTCGAGCTCGATGGTCGACGAGACGTCGGTCGTGGCGGGGTCGATGAACGTGACCCCGGCCGACGTCGCGACGGCGACCCGGGGCAGGTCGACGATGGACAGCCCGTCGAGCCGGCCGTCGTCGATGGCGGCCTGCACAGCTCGTCCGCGTGTCGCCACTGCCCGGGCTGCCGACGACGACCCGGCCGTCGGGTCCCGCGGGCGCGAGCAGCGCGGCTTCGTAGTCGGACGCCTCGCCATCGAGCAGGTCGGCCAGCGTCGCCGCGAGGGCCGACGCGTCGATCACGACCTCGGGATCGGCGACGATCGAGGAACCCGTGCCGGCGTGTGCGAGGCCGGCGATGCCGTCGAGGGTGACGCTGCCGAGGACGGTGCCCTCGAAGGCGTCCACTGCGGTGACGACCGTGTCCGAGGCGGCCAGGATCGTCTCGCCGTCGTCGGCCACGAGCAGGTGGGTGATCGGGTGGCCGACGCTCGCCAGCTGGGTCAGCTCGGGCCGGTCGAGGGCGCCGGCCTCGATGGCGGCATCCGTCGCCAGGTCGAGGCTGAACAGGTCGACCGACGACAGCTGGCCGTCCTCGCTGCCGGCGATGAGGCGCTCGCCCGACAGGTCGACCGCGAGCGCCCCGACCCCCGGCGCATCGAACGTCCCGACGAGCGCACGCGAGCGCAGGTCGTACGAACGGATCTCGCCGCCGGTCGCGACGTGGATCCGCTCACCGGCACGTCCGTCCCCGAGCGAATCCTCGCGACGTGGCTCGTGGGCGGCGGCCAGCACGGGGACGCCGAGCTCGCTCGTGGCGCTGACGTCGTCCTCGCCCCACAGCGGCGATGCCGCCGGCCATCACGTACTTGGCCACGTGCGGATGGGTCCACTCGTAGATGTCGTGGTCGAGGCCATAGCGCCAGCTCTGCAGGAACTCGGTGGCCGTCCGCGCGTGGTAGACCTCGTCGAAGTGCATCTCGGCCGGCTCGGCGAGGCGGAACGTGCGCATGCCGAGGGTCGCCACGAACAGCACGAGCAGGATCCAGATGTCGAGCCGGTCGAAGCGACCACCGCCCTCGCCTTCGAGCGACGCCGAGCGGTCGGCCCGCGTGGGCACGTCCTGGAGTCGGTCGCGCAGCCAGCCGGTGATCCCGACCTCGCTGAACGAGCGCCGCTCGGTCCAGGTCGGCATCGCCGCGACGGCGACGGCCGCGGAGCCGGCGGTGACGGGCGCGGCGGCGCCCACGGTCGCGGCACCACCGACGAGGGCCGGGCCGCCGGTCGCGGCGCCCGATGTGACGGCCTCGCTCGCGGCCAGGGCCGGGGCGTCAGGGGCCAGCCCTGCGGTCGTCGGCTCCGGCTCACGTTCGGGCTCGGGCTCGGGCGTGCGCGAGGCGTCCTCGAGCTCGGTGGCCAGCCGTTCGCGGGCGCTGGACCGCAGCTGGAGCAGCGCCCACCCGAAGGCGAGCGTGTGTGCCAGCGCCGCGGCGACGACCCCGACCTCGGACCGGAGCATCCCGCCGATGCCCAGCCAGTCGCTGATCGACGGGTTGTCCGGGTAGAGCGTCGTCAGGACGACGTACATGTTGGCGAAGGTCGCCACGCTGAGGACGACGTAGGCGATCCGCCAGCGCGGCGAGACGGCGAACAGGATCGCCCCGATGGCGAAGAACGGGAAGCCGTAGCGCTCGTGGACGCGGGTCGGGACGGCGTAGAAGGCGAGGGCCAGGACGGCCAGCGCGACGATGATCGTCAGGCGGTCCGGGTGGCGCGCGACGACCCACAGGATCAGCCCGATCGTGGCCAGCAGGAGGACCGCGCCGATGACGACCGTCGGCAGCGCGCCGAACTGGGCGACGCCGGCGCCGCACCGCTCGAGGTCGGGCAGGACCGCGTCGCACACCCACACGCCGGCGTTGGCCAGGCTCATCCCGGTGTCGCCCGGGACGATCGCCCAGATGTTGTAGGCGTTGACCGTGAGGTACGGATAGCCGCCGGCGGCGACGACGATCTGGTCGATCAGGCCGGACGACAGGAACGGGAAGGCCGGACCGATCTCGAGGACCGACAGCCCGAACGGCAGGCACAGGACGACCGCGGTGAGGAAGCCGGCCAGGCCCGTCGTCAGGATCCGCCACCAGTGGCCGGTCTGGGCCTCCCAGGCGCGCACGCGGTCCAGGAGCCCAGGCCCGGCCGACGGGGCCTCCTGACCCGTGTCCTGGTCCGGGACGGGCCACAGGGCCCGCCGGATGGTCAGGACCGCGACGAGCGGGACGAGGATGCCGAGCTGCGGCTTGATGACCGCGGCGATGACCGTGAAGATCGCCGCGCGCTCCGGCCGGTCGCGCATGAGCGAGCGCATGGCGAGCAGCAGGAACACGACCCCGAACGCGTCGACCTGGCCCCACACGACGCTGTCGAACCAGCTGATCGGGTTGAGGACGGCCACGGCGCCGGCGGCCAGTGCCAGCCGCTCGCGACCGCCGAGCTCGCGGACCATCGACCAGACGAGCCAGCCGACGGCCAGGTCGGCCAGGATCGGCGGGATCTTGATCAGGTCCCCGATGCCACCCACGAGGAGCCCGGCCTGGCCCACCAGCCACAGGACGTAGAGGTACCCGGGCGTGTAGTCGTGGAAGAAGTCCCGCTCGTAGAAGCCGGCCAGCCCCTCACGGGCCAGGTTGTCCGCCCAGAAGCGGAACGAGATGAGATCGGCCTCGAATCCGGATCCCGGCAGCAGGTATGCGATGATGAGTCGGAGGGCGAGACCGAGCGCGAGGACTACCAGGATCGCGCCGACGGCTCCCTGCGTCCCGGTCGCCCGTGTCGATGCTCCCGTGCCTCGCTCGAGCCCCCCGGATGCGGGGCCAGTCACCGGGAATGCGGCTCCTGCACGAGCGTGGAAGGTGGATCGGAGCGTAGCACAGGGTCGCCCCCGGGTCGGTCTGGCGTCCATCGCGATCGGCGTCGCACTGACGCTGGTCGCCTTCGCCGTGTACCAGGCCACGCGGGTCGATCGTGTGTACGACCACTTCGTGTGGCAGGCGGCCGCGTACCTCGAGGGTCAGGTCGCCATCCGCTACCCGGTCGAGGCGTCGGCCGCGTCCGCCGGCAACTGGTTCTTCCAGGATGTCCTGCCGGTGCTCTCGTCGGACGGCGTCCCGCGCGGCCTGCTGCCGTTCCCACCGCTGCCGGCGGTCGTCCTGCTCCCGTTCGTGGCGTTGTTTGGCCTGGCGACCGACGACCAGCTGGTGTTCACGGCGCTCGCGGCCCTCGATGTCGGGCTGTGCTGGTGGATGCTCGGGCGGCTGCGCATCGACCTCGCGGTGCGGCTCGCGACAGCGGTCTTCTTCGCCTTCGGGACGGTCTTCTGGTACGCCGCCCAGCTCGCGACGACCTGGTACCAGGCGCACATCGTCGCGGTCGGCCTGGCGATGCTCGCGGTGGGCCTCGCCATCGGCGGCGACCCGGCGGCGCAGGATGATGAACCCGCCTTCGACGATCCCGCCGCGCCACCGCCCACCCCCGCCGCGACCGGGCTGGACCGCCTGCGCGTCGCGCCGCGCCAGTTCGTCGCCGGCGTACTGTTCGGGCTGTCCGCGACGGCTCGTCTCACGTCGCTGTTCGCGGCCCCGTTCTTCATGCTCGTGGGCAGCGGCCGCGGCTGGTGGGGGCGCAGCTGGTCTGCTGGCCTCGGCGCCCTCATCCCGGTCGCCCTGCTCATCGCCTACAACGTCGGCTCGACCGGACAGGTCCTGCATCCGGCCTACGACTACCTGTACCGCCTCGAGACCGCGGCCTATGCGGGTCTCGGCTATCACCCCGAGTGGTCCGTCGAGGATCCACGCTACCTGCCCCAGAACGCGTCGATCATGTTCCTGACCGGGCCGGTCATCCTGCCCGATCGCCTGCCCGACTCGCTGCGCGTCAACGACGACCCGGTGTGCACCGAGCCCGGCGCGGCCCGCGGCCTGTTCGACCGGTCGCTGTCCGCTGGCCGTGCCCCGGGACGTCGGGATGAGCATCCTGCTCACCTCGCCGGCGTACCTGCTGCTCCTGCCCGCGCTCCGACGCTACGGGCGCAGCCGGCTGATCAGTGGCGCGGCCCTGGCCGTGCTCGTCGTCGTCCTGGTCAACCTGATGCACTTCAGCCAGGGCTGGGTCCAGTTCGGGTACCGGTTCAGCCTGGATGCCGCGCCGTTCGCGCTCGTCCTCGTGGCGCTCGGCCTGCAATCGCTGGTCGATGACGGTCGACGCTGGGCGATGCCGCTGGCCATGACCCTCGTCGTCGTGTCCATCCTCGTCAACGCCTGGGGGGTCGCGTGGGGGCGGCTGCTCGGATGGTGAGCGCATGACCCGCCACCTCGCCGCGTGGATCGCGCCGCTGGTCGTCGGCGTCGTGGCGTTCGCGGCCGCGTGGTCGGCGATGCTGCCCGGGCTCGGCTACTGGGACACCGGCGAGCTGCAGGCCGTCGCGCCGCTGATGGGCACGGCGCACCCGACCGGCTATCCGACCTACGTGCTGCTCGGCTGGCTGGCCAACCTGGTGTTGACCCCGCTCGGGGAGCCGGCCTTCCGGATGAACGTGTTCGCCGGGCTGAGCGTCGCGGTCGCGGCCGCGGTCACCGTCGACCTCGCCCGGACCCTGACCCGATCGACGCCGCTCGGCGTGCTGGCCGGCCTCGGCTTCGCGTTGACGCCGGCGGTGTGGGAGATCGGGACCCGAGCGGAGGCGCACGCGCTCCACCTCGCCTTCCTGGCCATCCTGCTCCGCCTGCTCGTCGGCTGGGACGACGCCCGGCGTCGGGCCGACGCGGTCGGGCCGGACGAGGCGCGTCCCGATCGCTGGCTGCTCGCGGCGAGTCTCGTCTTCGGGCTGTCGGTCGGCAACCACTCGTTGACCCTGCTGCTTGCGCTGCCGGTCGGGCTGTACGTGCTGGCCGTCGAGCCGGGCATCCTGCGCCGTCCGCGGTTCATCGCCGCCTGCGCGCTCGTGCTCGCCGGGACGATCGCCCTCGTGTTCCTCGAGCTGCCGCTGCGGGCCGGCCCGTTCCGGTCGGCGCTCGTGTACGGCGAGCCGCACACGTGGGACGGGTTCTGGTACATCGTCCTCGCCCAGCAGTTCCAGGGCAGCTTCGTCGACCCGCTCGCGGACTGGGCGGGCAGGACGGCCGGCCTCGTGGAGCGCGCGATCGACCAGTTCGGGATCCTGGCGGCGTTCATCCCCGCCGGCCTGGTGACCGCTGCGTTCGTCAAGCCCCGCTACGCGCTGCTCACGGGCACGGCCATGGCCATCACCCTGTTCTTCGACCTGAACTACGAGAATGCCGAGATCTGGCGCTACTACCTGGGCCCGATCCTCATCGCCTGGACCTGGATCGCCATCCTGGTCAAGGCGCTCATCGATGCGTTCGTGCGCATCCGCGAGCCCGGCCATCGTCGACGATCCCGACGCGCCACCCGACTCGGGTCCTCGCCTGGCCACGGGGCTCGCGGTCATCGCGACCGTGCTGCTGCTCGTCCCGACCGTGTTCGCCGTCCCCTATCGTCACGAGCTCGTCGACGCCAGCCGCGAGACCGAGGCGCGCCAGTGGGTCGACGCCGCCCTCGACGTGATGGAGGAGAGGGCCGTGGTCGTCAGCTGGTGGAGTTACTCGACGCCGCTATGGTACGCACAGCATGTCGAAGGCCAGCGGCCGGACATCCGCATCGTGGACGACCGCACGCGCCTCGACGAGGACCTTGGAGACATCTACGACGTGATCGACGCCAACCTGCCCAGCCGCCCCGTGTACGTCATCCGTGACGACCCGCTCGAGATCCAGGCGCTGGCCGAACGCTACGAGCTCCAGCCGATCCTGGGCTCGACCGCCCGCCAGCTGATGCGTGTCATCGGACCGCTGGACGGTGGCGGATGACGGCGATCGCCCCGGATCCGACGGCATCACCCCCCGCCGCGGCGGCGGCCACGACGGCGACCGCACCGGCCCCGGCCAGGGTCGCCCGCCTGTCGTACTTCTTCCCGGCCCACAACGAGGAGGCGAACCTTGCCGGCCTCATCGACGAGGCCCTGGAGGTGCTGCCCACGCTGGCGGACGAGTTCGAGATCATCGCCGTCAATGACGGCTCACGAGACCGCACGCGAGAGATCGCCGACGAGCTGACCGCGGCCCATCCCGGCATCGTGCGCGCCGTCCATCACCGGACCAACCAGGGCTACGGGGCTGCGCTGCGCTCCGGCTTCCGGGCCGCCCGCTACGACCTCGTCGCGTTCACCGACGGCGACCGCCAGTTCCGGGTGGAGGACGTCGGCAGGCTCACCGCCCGCCTGGCCCAGCCGGACGCCCCGGACGTCGTGGCCGGCTTCCGGATCAAGCGCGCCGACCCGCTCATCCGGACGATCTACGCCAAGACCTACCGACTGGCCAACCGGGTCTTCTTCGGGCTCCGGGTGACCGACGTCGACTGCGCCTGCAAGCTGATGCGCCGCGAGGCACTGGAAGGACTGCGGGTCGAGTCGGGCGGGGCGTTCTTCTCGGCCGAGCTGCTCATCAAGCTGCGCACGCGCGGCGCGAGCATCGTCGAGGTCGGCGTGCCCCACTACCCGCGGACCGCGGGCTCCCCGACCGGGGCGAAGCCGCAGGTCATCCTGCGCGCGGTGCGCGACTTCTGGCGGCTCCGCCTGCGCATGTGGGTGAACCGCGATCGCGCCCTGCGCCGCGGTGAGACGATCGTCGAGACGGCGGGCTAGCTGCCGCGCTCGGCGTCGGGGTCGACGTCGAGCGAGTTGACGAAGTCGCGGAACACGTCGAGGCGCGGGTCGACCATGCGCTCGCCGGTCGACTCGAGCAGCCCGCCTTCGTCATCGTCGCCGAGCCCGCCATCGGCCCCCAGCCCGGCCTGGTCCAGGACCGACGGCATGGCGTAGATCGGGGCACCGACGCGGACCGCCAGGGCCAGCGCGTCCGAGGGTCGGGCGTCGATCTCGCCCTCGTGGCCGTCGCGAGTCACGACGAGCGTGGCGTGGAACGTCTCGTCGGCCAGGTCGGAGATGACGACCCGCGTGACCCGGGCATCGATCGCCTCGAGGGTGCTGGCGAACAGGTCGTGGGTGAGTGGTCGCTCCGGGGTCAGGCCCTGCAGGCGCATGGCGATGGCGCTGGCCTCCCACGGGCCGATCCAGATCGGCAGATAGCGCTCCCGACCGGTCTCCTTGAGGATCACCACATGGCGGCTGGAGAGCATGTGGACCCGGACGCTCTCGACGACCATCTCGACCAACGCGTCGTCCATCGTGCCGCGATTATCCCACGCTGGCCGTATCGGACCGGCCCATCGCCGCCACGTCTCGACGGCCGCTGACCGTCCGCACCACCAACGCGACCGCGACCCCGAACAGGAACCCGCCGATGTGGGCGAAGAAGGCGATGTCGACGTCCGCCCCGAGCGATGCCAGCCCATCGATGAGCTGGAGGACGAACCAGAAGGCGAGGACGATGACCGCCGGCACGTCGATGAGCTGGTAGAAGAAGCCGAGGAACACGAGCGACGTGACGCGAGCGCGGGGGAAGAGGATCAGGTAGGCGCCGAGCGTCGCGGCGATGGCACCCGACGCCCCGACCATCGGGACGGTCGACTGTGGGTCGGTCCAGACCTGGGCCAGGCCGGCGACGACGCCGCCGGCCAGGTAGAACGCGAGGAAGCCGACGCGCCCGAGCCGATCCTCCACGTTGTTCCCGAAGATCCACAGGAACAGCATGTTCGTGAGCAGGTGGAGGAAGCCGCCATGGAGGAACTGGCTGGTCACCAGGTCCAGGGTGTCGAGGCCGACGAGGCTGCCGGTCCTGGCGTCCAGGGTCAGCTGGGCGGGGACCAGGCCCCACTGGTAGATGAAGGCGTCAAGCGCATCGAGCCCGCCGCTCGTCAGCAGGCCAAGCTCCCAGGCGAACACCACGACATTGGCGATGATCAGCCCGATCGTGACGACCGGTGTCCGGCGGGTCGGATGGGCGTCGCGGAGGGGGATCACCGGCGCCCCGCGATCACGGCTCGGCCGTCGGCTCCGCCGACTCGCCCCCCTCGCCGTCCGATGGCGCCGCGGAGGCTCCCGACGACGGCCTCGCTGCCGGCCCGGTCTCGTCCTCCGGCACCTCGATGAGCGGCGCCTGGTGGACGGTGTCCTTGCCCAGCCAGACCAGCGGTCGACGGGGCGTCCTCGACGCCGGGCAGGACGTACAGGCCGCGAAGGTCGTCCCACTCGGGGCCGGTGCCGACCGGGCGGTACTGGGCGATCAGCTCGCCACCACCCTTGGTGAACGCCAGGATCCGCCCGTTGGCCTCGTCATAGGTGTAGGCCGTGCCCTCGGTCGGGTCGCCGGCGCCGGTCACCATCGTGACTCGCGGCGGATCGCGCAGGAGCTCGTCCTCGGGCGGCTTCCACTCCCAGCCGTCGGCGTTGCCACGGGTGAAGCGCTCGAGCACGCCACCCTCGGTCACGAACATGTTCCCGTCGATGTACATCGAGGTCATCTGGTCGACGGCCCGCGGGGTCGACAGCCAGCCGCTCGCCTTGGCCGGGAAGCCGCTGCCGTCACTGGCCGGCGGGTACGAGCGGATCTGCTCCTCGGACGGGTCGACGACGTACAGGTTGTAGAGGCCACGCTCCGGATCGCGCAGGAACG
The DNA here is from genome assembly GCA_963776925.1 of uncultured Chloroflexia bacterium. Classification (GTDB taxonomy): domain Bacteria; phylum Chloroflexota; class Limnocylindria; order Limnocylindrales; family CSP1-4; genus SPCO01. The sequence goes on from CAVZON010000003.1 coordinate 420,173, forward strand.
TGCCGATGGCGGTGATGTCGTCACCCCACTGGTTGGCGCCGTTGACGTTGACGTCGGTCAGGGTGCCCTTGCCGGCGTCGTTCGAGGGCCGCCAGCGCCAGAGCACGTTGTTGTCGTCGAGGATGAGCAGGTCGCGACCGCCGACGGCCAGGAACTTCGGCTTGCCGACCGTCGTCCCGCTCGACTTGCGACCCTCGCGCACGACGGCCGTCGCGCGCTGGCGCTTGAGGTCGACGCGGAAGACGGTCTGCGAGGCGCGATCGATCACGTACGGCATGTCGTCCGGACCGAGGACCATCGCGCCCAGGTCGAACGGCGGCGCGCCCTCCTCCGGCGTGAACTGGAACAGCGGCGTGCTGGCGACCGGCACGACCTGGTACAGCCGGTCGAGCAGGGCCACGACCTCGGCGCGGAGCGGGTCGACGACCCGGGGGCTCACCTTGGCCGCCGTTGCGGTGTCGAGCTCCTCGTAGGCCTCGGACAACAGCTCGAGGGCGCGCTCGGGTTCGGTCTCGGTCAGGTCGATGCCCGGGCCGGCGACCTCCGCGAGGTTCTCCTGGGCCAGCTCGATGGCGGCCTCGCCGGCGTTGACCGAGCTGATCGCCTGGCGCGACCCGCCCGTGCCGCCGAACGTGTAGACCGCCAGCCCGAGCCCGCCGACGACGGTCACCAGGGCGAGCGCGGCGAAGGCGGCCCGGCGCTGCGTCTCGCGGCGCGAGCTGAGCGGCGTGACCCGGCGGTACGCCGGCTTGCGTCGTGGCAGCAGGTCCTGCGCCCTGGCGACGACCTGCTCGAACGCCCCGCCGGCGGCGACCCGCGCGCTGCCGGCCGCGGCGGTCACCGCGGCCGCGCCGGCCTGCACGTTGTCGGCGAGCGGGATCGGGGAGCGGTCGGGCGCGCCGGCCAGGGGCTCGGCCGGGCGGACCGGGACGAGCGTGCGGGCCTTGGACGTCTGGGCCACCTCGGTCGCCTCGAACGCGATCGCGCCGTCGGACCCGGTGCCCTCCGCGGCCACGAACCGGGCGTGGAGGTGCTCCATGGCCGATTGGGGATGGAGCGTCAGCATCGCGTCCTTGAGCTCGTCGACGCCGAGCCGGGCAACGAGATTCGGGGAGATGAGGACGAGGGAGTCGCCCATGGAGATCTCGCCGCGCCAGACGTCCGGCTCCATGCTCGCGGTCGGCAGCCCGCGCTCCCGATGCGGATCGGGCAGCGTCGACAGGCGGGCCTGGCGGATGAGATAGGCCTCGGCCGGACCGACGGTCGCCACGTACATCTCGTTGCCACGGACGACGGCCACGCCGACCCCGATCGGGCCGTTGTCGTCGGGGGACCGCAGGCCGAGCCGCTCGGCCTGGTGGACGAGTCGCTTGTTGGCCGTGGCGATGGCCTTCTGCAGGCACACCCGGATCCCGGCCGATTCGTCGTAGTAGTACTCGTTGCGGATCGTCTCCGCGGTCAGGCGCGTCGCCTCGAGCGCGTGACGCGAGCTGACCCGCGAAGTCACGAGCAGGTAGAGATGACCCTTCGAACGGGCGACGGAACCGACGCTGGGCTCGACGACGACGAGCGTGTCGGGCGAGTCGTCGAGGCGGTCATGCTCGGCGACGAGACCGAGTTTCAGTTGGAGTCGGACGGCCATGCAGGCTCTCGTGCGGACGGTCGAGCGACGGGTCGGTCTGGCCGGGTCGGCCGGTCGAACGCCCCGGGATGGCTGGCAGGTCCGGGGATTATACGCGGGGTCCGGGCCGCCGGACGTGGACGCGCAGATCGGTCACGCCGAGACCACCCGGCGTGGCCGCGAAGGCGGTCATCACCTCGCGCGTCCGCAACCGCAGCTCCTGGGCCACGATCGGGGCATCGGCCTCGACATCGATGGCGAAGCCCTGCAGCCGGACGACCCGGCATGCGCCGGCCGCCGCCGGCACGCGTTCGGCCACGAGCGCCTCGAACGTGGCGATGGCACGGGCCAGCCGCAGCTCGTCCTCCAGGCCCAGCGAGCGGGCCGCGTCGGGCAGCAGGTCGCCGACGCGGGCCATCGGCCGTCGCCGCGGCGTGCTCACGCGTGGACCGGGGCGGGCACGAGCCTGGCACCGTCCGGGCCGGCGTGGACCTCCCAGGTCCGGGCGATGGCCCGCAGGGCCGGGATCCAGGTCGTCGAGCGTGGTGGTGGTGACGAACGCCTGGGGCAGCGCGGCGATGCGGCGGACGAGGTGCGAGCGGCGGTCGGGATCGAGCTCGCTGAACACATCGTCGAGGAGGAGCAGTGGCGGGCGACCGTCGAGCTCGGTCAGCAGGTCGAGCTCGGCCAGCTTGAAGGCGAGGATGGCGGTGCGCTGCTGCCCGCGTGAGGCGAAGCCGGCCAGGTCTCGAGGGCCGAGGTCGAAGGCGAGGTCGTCGCGATGCGGTCCGATGACGGTCGAGCCGTTCCAGACCTCCTTGTCGGCGGTCTCGACCAGCCGGCGGGCCAGCGCATCGCGCGGCGTCTCGAGGCCGATCGTCGGCGCGTTGGTCACGTAGCGCAGGGACAGCCGATCGGTGGCGGCCTCGTCCGGCGCGATCTCGGCGTGGGCGGCAGCGAGCGGCGCGGCCAGCTCCTCGAGCAGGCGCAGCCGGGCGTCGACGACCCGACCGCCCGTGTCGAGCAGCGTCCCGTCCCAGAAGCGCAGCTCGTCCCGCGTGGCGCGCTCCTCACGGATCGCCCGCAACAGGCTGTTGCGTTGCTGGAGGGTTCGCCCGTAGGTCGACAGGTCGTCGGCATAGGCCGGGAACCGTGCCGCCGCGAGCAGGTCCAGGGCCGCTCGACGCAACGACGGCGAGCCGATCACGAGGAGCATCTCCTCGGGCGCGAACAGGACGACCCGCAGGGTCCGGCCGAGCGCGCCAGCCCTGCGCCCGACGCCGTTGACCCGGATCCGCTTGCGACCACCCCGGCCGTCGGCCCCGGAGCGCTGGATGGCGACCTCCAGGACGTCGCCGCCCGAGCGCCCCTCGACGCGCGCCAGGTCGGCACCCCAGCGGATGAGCTCACCCTCCGCCGAGGTCCGGTGCGACCGCCCCCAGCCGAGCAGGGCGATGGCCTCGAGCAGGCTGGTCTTGCCGGCCGCGTTCGGGCCGACGATGAGGTGGGCGCCCGGCTCGAATGACGCCTCCAGCGTCGCGTAGCCGCGCAGGTCCAGCGCCGAGATCGACTCCAGCATGGGCTCGGCGCGCCGCGGGGCCGGGCCCGCCGTCAGGACGTCGTGCGGACGGGCATCACCACGTGGACGTACTGCTCGTCGCCGATCGGCCTGAACACGCCGGGCGAGAGCGGTCCGTTGAGCTCGATGGCGAACTGGTCCGCGGTGACGTTCGTGAGGACGTCGTTGAGGTAGCGGGCGTTGAAGGCGATCGTCGTGCCGTCGCCCTCGACCGCCGCCTCGACCTGGCCGACGTGGTCGCCGACCTCGGCGTTGGCGCTGACGGTGATGCCGGCCTCGCCGTCCGCCCCGACCTGGAGCTTGACGATGTTGGCCGACTCGTGGGCGATGAGCGCGGCCGGACGGACGGCCCGCAGGAGCTCCTCGCGGTCGAGGACCGCGCGGGTCGCGTGGGCCTGGGGCATGACCTGCTGGTAGTTCGGGAACTGGCCGTCGATGAGCCGGCTGACGAGGTCCACCCCGTCGAGATGGAAGAGGACCTGGTTGCGGGCGGCCGCGAGCACGACCTCGACCGGGTCGTCGACGTCGGCCAGGACGCGGGCGAGCTCGTTGAGGGCGCGCGCCGGGATGACCACACTCGTCTCGGGGACGGCGTCGAGGATCGGCACGGTCTTGACCGCGATCCGGTAGTTGTCGGCTGCGGCCAGGGTCAGTTGGTCGCCCTCGAACTTGGCGAGGACGCCGGTCAGGATCGGACGGGCCTCGTCACTGGCAGCGGCGAAGGCGGTCTCGGCCAGCGCCCGGCGCAGGACGTTCTGGGCGATCCGCGTCGTCGGGCGGTCGCCCGCGGTCTGGATGGCCGGGAACTCGTCGGCGTCGATGCCCTTGATGTGGGTCTGGAACCGGCCGGCCTTGACGTGGAGCGTATCGCCGGCAGCGACCTCCAGGTCGACCCGGTCGCCCGCCGGCAGCGAGTTCACGAGGTCGGTCAGGAGCTTGGCCGGGACGGTCGTCGCGCCGTCCTCGTCGATCTTGCCGGGAACCCAGTAGGTGATCCCGATCTCGAGGTTGGTCGCGGTCAGCTTGAGCCCGGCGTCCTCGGTCTTGAGCAGGACGTTGGCCAGGACGGGCAGGGTGCTCCGGCTCGACACGGCGCGACTGACGACGGACAGGCCGCGCGCCAGGTTCTCCTGCATGACCGAAAGTCTCACGTCGGGTTCACTCCATTCCGGTGGGACGCATGGGCGGATCGCTCCAGGGTCGCGCATGGGTCGGATCGGACAGGTGGGTCCGGGGCGGCCGACCGGTCAGCGGACGTCGTGGGTATCTTCCCTCTTTCTTCTAGGTCCGTCATCACCGTAATAACGGTGTGGACATGGTGGACGGTGGTGCGGCCGCGTGCGGCGCCGGGACGTGGACATGGTCCCGCGAGGCGTGGACCGGATCGCGCGAGTGGTGGACGCGCCGGTCGACGGGCGGTGGACAGCCGCGGGGCATCCTGGCGGTGTGGCATCGGGCCGGCCAGCATGTCCACGACGGATGGGCGGTGGTCCACGGGATGTCCACGCGATCCGGGACGTGCGCGAGCGGGCCGCGAGACCGTGGGGCGACCGGCGACGACGCCGTCAGTCGGCGTAGATGAGCTCGCGGACCGCGGCGATCTCCCGGCGCAGGTCGTCGTTGATGGCGACCTCGCGGGTGATCTTGTCGCAGGCGTGGAGGACCGTGGAATGGTCGCGTCCGCCCAGCTCGGCGCCGATGCGCAGGAGCGACACGTCGGTCTCCTCGCGCATGAGGAACATCGCGATCTGGCGCGGCACGACGATGGCCTTGTCGCGCTTCTGGCCCTGGAGGGCGTCCATCGGCACGCTGTAGTAGTCGGACACGGCCCGGGCGATGCGCTCCGGCGTGACCTGGCGCTTCTTCGGGTTGTACAGGACGTTCGACAGGACGGCCTGGGCCAGCTCGATCGAGATCGGCGAGGCGCCCATGCTGGCGAACGCGACGATGCGGTTGAGCGCGCCCTCGAGCTCGCGGATGTTGCTGACGACCTTGCGCGCGATGAACTCGATGACGTCCGATCCGATCGGCACGCCGCCTTCCTCCGCCTTGGCGCGCAGGATGGCGATGCGGGTCTCGAGGTCCGGCGCCGTCAGGTCGGCGATGAGGCCCCACTCGAAGCGCGAGCGGAGGCGCTCCTCCAGGGTCAGGATCGCCTTCGGCGGTCGATCGCTGGACAGGACGATCTGCTTGCCGTCCTCGTGGATGGCATTGAACGTATGGAAGAACTCTTCCTGCGTCCGCTCCTTGTCCGCGATGAACTGGATGTCGTCGATGAGCAGCAGGTCGATGCGCCGGTAGCGGGCGCGGAACTCGTCGATCTTGCCCTGCTGGATGCTCGTGATGAATTCGTTGGTGAACTTCTCGGAGGTCGCATAGACGACGCGCTTGCGCGGGAAGCGGGCGATGACCTGGTTCCCGATGGCGTGCATCAGGTGCGTCTTGCCGAGGCCCACGCCGCCGTACAGGAAGAGCGGGTTGTAGGCATGACCGGGTCGCTCGGCGACCGAGAGCGACGCCGCGTGGGCCAGCCGGTTGGCCGAGCCGACGATGAAGTTCGAGAAGGTGTAGCGCGGGTTGAGGTTCGTCGCACCACCCTCGCCACCGACCCGGGTGGGCTCGACCCGAACATGCTGGCTCATCGGCGCGGGCGCGGGCGGCCATCGTCTGGTCGTCCTCGTCGCCGGGGGTCGCGCCGTCCGCCGTCGGTCCCACGAGGAACTCGACCTGGACGCTGTAGCCGACGATCCGCGCGAGGGTCTGGCTGATCAACGACCGATAGCGCGTCTCCAGCCAGTCCTTGGCGAAGCCGTTGGGGACCGCGATGCGGAACCGCTGCTCGTCGACGTCGACCAGCTGCGTGTCGCGCAGCCACGTCTCGTAGTTGGCAGGGGAGAGCGATACCTGAAGCTCTCCGAGGGCGGCTCGCCAGACCTGTTTGGTGTCCATGCTGTCGATGTGGACCTTGACCTGTGAAGGGCTGTCGATAGGTAGCGTCGACCACGGTCCGTGATCGGGGAGCCAGGGGTCCGCGAGCTGCGCGAGGACGCCTCCGACGATCCGGTCGTTGCGGTCTCCGGGGCCTCCTGTCGGAGGGTTCCCGGTGTTTCCCGCGAGCGTCCCGGCGCCGAGGGCCCGGAGAGGATAGCACCGCCGCGGAGGCCGGTGCAACGCGATTCTGGCATACTCCCTGGGAGTATCCGTGCGTGGGCTCATCCGAGCGCCCGGGGCGGGGCGAGCGCCCCGTCGGACCGCCTCGGGCCATGGCGTCACCCGAACGGCGTAGGTGCGTCGCGGCCGGCCGCCGGTGCGTCCGTTTGACACCCCTTTCGGGGCCGCCCTATCATCCCCCGGACGAAGGACGCGCCATGCGCCTGTGGGCGCCGGGCGCGTTCGTGTGCCTCTAGGGGAAGACGGAGCGACCGTTCCCGAGGCCGGATGGAGAGGATCCGAAAGCAGTCCCGATGAAGCGAACGTATCAGCCCAAGAAGCGCCATCGCGCCAAGGAACACGGCTTCCGTGCCCGGATGCATACGACTGCCGGCCGCCGTATCCTTGCTGCTCGGCGGGCACGCGGTCGCAAGCGGCTGACAGCCTGACGCCCGAACGCGGCCAGAACCCGCCGCGTCTGGAGATGCTCTCCCGCCCGCAGGATTTCGCGGCGTTCCAGGGAGCCGGGACCACGAAGGCCCACCCCTTGTTCACTGCCAGGTTCCTGCGGACCGACCTCCCGACGACGCGCGTCGGCCTGTCGACCGGACGCCGACTCGGCGGCGCGGTCGTCCGGAACCGAGCCCGTCGCCGACTCCGCGAGGCGCTCAGGGTGATGGCGCCCTCGTTCCAGCCCGGCTGGGACGTCCTCATCATCGCCCGGCCCGCGATCGTCGAGACCGACCACGACACGCTGGTCGGAGCGTTGCACCGGACACTCGTCCGGGGCGGCGTGCTCGGAGGGACCACGCGTTGAAGCACATCGGGATCTGGGCCATCAAGGTCTACAGGGTCGTCTTCGCGTGGCTGCCGGCCTCTTGCCGATACGAGCCGACCTGCTCGCACTACACGGAGCAGGCGATCATGAAGTACGGACTGTTGAAGGGGAGCTGGATGGGTGCCAAGCGCATCGCTCGCTGCCACCCATGGCACCCGGGCGGGTATGACCCGGTTCGCTGAGCGCGCCTACGCGCTCGTGACCACCTCCCCGACACTGCGCCGGATCGGGCCTGCGCTGCTGCTGGCGATCGGCATCGCCCTGCTCGTCATGGCCTGCGTTCCCGGCGCCACCCCGACCGGTTCCGATGGGCTGCCGATCACGCCGACGCCCGCAGCCGCCGCTCGAGCCGGCCAAGCCCAGCGGGGACCCGGTCAGCCTCATCGCCTGGGTGTTCACGCCGATCTTCCAGGTCATGTTCATCATCCTCATCGCGATCTACCAGTTCCTCGAGAACCTGGGGCTGCCGGGCGCGATCGCGTGGGCCATCGTCGGGCTGACCCTCATCGTCCGGGCGGTCCTCATCCCGCTCTACCGCAAGCAGCTCGTGTCGCAGCGTCGGATGCAGCTCCTCCAGCCGGAGCTGCGCGAAGTCCAGAAGCGCTACAAGGGCGATTCGATGAAGGCGCGCGTCGCCCAGCAGGAGCTGTTCAAGGAGCGTGGCATCAGCCCGCTGGCCGGCTGCCTCCCACTGCTTCTGCAGTTGCCCCTCCTGTTCATCATGTATTCGGTCATCCAGAACGGCCTGACCAACGTCGACCCATCGGCGATGCTGACGGTCTTCGGGGTCCAGGTCGTCGATCTGCAGTGCACCAACATCAATCCGGCCACCGGGATGCCCGACGCCGCCCTCGGGCCATGCATCGACTCGACCGTGCCGATCCTCGGCGACATCGCCGTGCCGCAGGCCTTCTTCTGGATCGCCGGCTTCGGGCTGAGCATCCTGGCCATCGTCTCGGCCCTGCTCCAACTCGTGCAGTCGCGGATGATGCTGCCGATCGCCGACCCCGCCAACGACGACCCGAACACCCGGATCCAGCGCCAGACGATGCTGTTCCTGCCGCTGATCTCGGTCATCTATGGCGGCTTCCTGCCGGCCGGCCTGTTCCTCTACTGGATCACGGCCACGATCTTCTCGATCATCCAGCAGTACCTGATCGTCGGCTGGGGCTCGATGTTCCCGCTGTTCGGCCGGACCCCGAAGTTCGCCGAGGACCACACACCACGGTTCCCGGTGGCCATGCCACCACCCCCCGACCCCAGTAAGCGGGCGCCGATCCTCACCGACGCTGAGAAGAAGTCGACCGCTGACAAGACCATCCGCCGCAAGGAGCGTGGCCGCCAGGGCCGCCGAGGGAGACGACGCTGACATGAGTGCGTACAAGGAATTCACCGGAAAGACGCCGGAAGAGGCTCTCAAGGCCGCCCGCGAGGAGTTCGGGGTGGAGCTGAGCGAGCTCGACTTCGAGATCCTCAGCCCGGGCAGCCGTGGCGTCCTCGGGATGGGCGCCGAGCCCGCCCGCATCCTCGCCGCCCCGCGCAGCGAGCTCGGTGGGACCGCGCCCAAGCGCGAGGCCGCCCAGGCCGTCCCGCTGCCGCCGGCCCCGCCGCGCGACCGCGAGGATCGACCGCGGGACGATCGTCCTCGCGACGATCGTGGCCCCCGGGCGGAGCCGCGCGACCGCGGCCGTGGCCCTCGGCGTGACGACCGCCGCGGTCCGGACAGCGTCCCGAGCGAGACCGTTGCCCGCGAGGCCCGTCCCCGTGACGACCGTCCGCGCGAGGACCGTGGCCCGCGCCGCGAGGACCGTGGCCCGCGCCGCGACGATCGTGGCCCCCGCCGAAATGCTCCGTCGGACCTGTCCGCGTCGGAGGCCGCCGAGGTCGCCGCAGCGCGCGGCTCGATCGCCGCGGAACGCGCAGAGCTCGAGGCGTCCGAGGCGTCGCCCGAGGCACTCGCCGCCGGTCAGCGCATCCTCGAGACGCTGATGGGCCATCTCGGCTTCGACGCCCGCGTCGAGGTCGCCGCCGGCGAGACCAGCCGGCTCAACGTCGTCGCCCAGGGCGACGATCGCGACGCGCTCGGTGCGCTCATCGGCCGCAAGGGCGAGCGCCTGTCGGCGCTGCAGCACCTGGTCAACCTGATGCTGTCCAAGGAGATGGGCACGTGGACCCGCGTGCTCGTCGACGTCGAGGACTATCGGGGCCGTCGCGAGCGCCAGCTGCGCGAGCTGGCCGAACGCGCCGCCGCCCGGCGTGACCGAGACCGGCAAGATGCTCCAGCTGGAGCCGATGCCGGCCCTCGAGCGGCGCTGGATCCACCTGACCCTGCGTGACAACCCCGGGGTCGCGACGCAGTCGATCGGCGAGGAGCCGAACCGCCGCGTCGTGCTCGTGCCCCGCGGCTGACCGCGGCCTCGGGGCTGCCTCGGACCGGTCGCGCGTCACGCACGACCGATCCCCGGCGTCCCCTACTCGCCCGTGACGCGCACCGGAGCCGTTGCAGGTGACTGCTAGGATGGCGCTCCCATGACGACCACGACGCCCGAAACCATCGCACTACCGGTCGAAGGAGCCGGTCGCCGGCGCTTCCCGCCGCGACTCCGCTTCCTCGTGGCGTTCGGCGTGGGCCTCCTCGTGGCGTTCGGCATCGGGGCCGGCGCGATGTACGCCTACGACCAGCAGTACGTGGGCCGGGTCCTGCCCGGCGTCCGCGTCGGGACGGTGGACCTGTCGGGCCTCGAGCCGGCCGCCGCGGCCGCCCAGCTCCAGGCGACGTACGGCGACCTGGCCGAGGGCGAGCTGGTGCTGGCCGGACCGGATGGCCCGATCACCATCCCCTATGCCGAGCTCGGTCGCCGCGCCGACATCGACGCGATGGTCGCCGAGGCGGTCGCCGTCGGTCGCGCCGGCAACCCCGTCGAGCGGGTCATCGCCGACGCGCGCACCGCCTGGCGCGGGGTCGCCCTGGTGCCGCGGGTCACGTTCGACGCCGAGGAGACGGCCGACCGGCTGAACGCGCTGGGCATCCGCCTGGATCATCAGCCGACCAACGCCGGCGTCATCCCGGTCGGCGAGGACCACAAGTTCAGGATCCTGCCCGGCGAGGCCGGCCGCGACGTCGATACCTCGGCAGCCCTCGCCACCGCCCTGGCCACGCTCGGTTCGCTCGAGGCTCCGGCGAGCCTGGGCCTCGACCTCGTGACCACCCCCGTCGAACCGGAGATCACCACGGCCGAGGCGTTCAACGCCAAGGCCCAGGTCGATCGGCTGACCGGTCGGATCACGCTGGCCATCGAGGACGTCAAGGAGCCCGAGTACATCTCCTCGCAGCGGCTGCGGATGTGGACCTCGTTCGTGCGGACCCCCGAGGGCGGCTATGAGCCCCGCGTCGATACGACCGCGCTGACGACGACCCTGGAGCGCCTCGCCAAGCAGGTCGACCGGGCCCCCGTCAACGCCTCGTTCAAGACCTCGGGCGGCCGCATCACCGGGGTCACCCCAAGCAAGAACGGCTACACGCTCGACGTCGCCGGCACCCAGGAGGCGGTCCTCGCGGTGCTTGCGTCGCGCGAGGCCGGACGCGTCGTCCCGGCGGTCGAGCCTCCGCTGGCGGTGACCAAGCCGGTCCTGACCACGGCCGAGGCCGAGGCCGCCCGGCCCAAGATGAAGAAGATCTCGCAGTGGACGACGTACTTCCCGATCACCGAGAAGAACGGCTTCGGCGCGAACATCTGGATCCCGGCCCGACTGATCAACGGCTACGTCGTCGCCCCGCGCGCGACGTTCGACTTCTGGGATGCCGTCGGCCCGGTCACCCGCAGCAAGGGCTATCGCGACGGCGGTGCCATCATCAACGGCCGGACCGAGCCGCAGGGTGCGCTGGCCGGTGGCATCTGCTCGTGCAGCACGACCCTCTTCAACGCGGCGCTGCGGGCGGGATACGAGATGGGCGCACGGCGCAACCACTACTACTACATCGACCGCTATCCGCTGGGCCTGGACGCGACGGTGTTCAAGAGCGGCTCCGGCTCGACCCAGACGATGTCGTTCACCAACGACACCGACTACCCGATCCTCATCCGCGGCCGCGGCTGGAGCGAGGGCAGCGCCGGCTACGTCCGGTTCGAGATCTACAGCGTCCCGACCGGCCGCAAGACCAGCTTCAGCCGGCCGATCGTGCGTGATGTCCGACCCGCCTCCGACAGCGTCCAGTACACGTCGAGCCTGCCGGCCGGCACGTCGAAGCGGATCGAGTACCCGGTCGACGGCAAGAAGGTGACCGTGACCCGGACCGTGCGCGATCGGAACGGCAACGTGATCCACAAGGACACGTACTTCTCGAACTACGCGCGGATCACCGGCATCGTCCTCATCGGGCGCGACTAGCACCCTCCAGCGTCGGCGCCCAGGAGCTCAGCGCGCGGGCTGCGTCCCGCGTGACCGATCGCGCAGTCCTTGCGCGATGGCTTCCGCCTCCGTGGCACTGACCCCGAACCGGCGCAGCGCGTAGCGCGCCATCTGGACCGCCAGCTCGCGTTCGCCGTGGATCGGCTGGACCCGTGGGCCCGCCGCACGCAGCCGTGCCGCCTCCGAATCGCTATCGGTGCGCACGATGATGTCCAGCTCCGGCTTGATCGTCCGGGCGTGATCGACGATCGACCGTGCCTCGTGGTGATCGGCCGAGGCGATGATCAGGACACGCGCCCGTTCGAGGTGGGCCAGCTCGAGGACCTCCGGGTTGGTCGCGTCACCGAAGATCGCCGGGACGCCACGCCCGCGCAGGGCATCGACCTCGTCGCGCTGCTGCGTGATCACGACGTAGTGGAAGCCGCGGCGCTCCAGGGCCGGCGCGATGAGTCGGCCGACCCGACCGTAGCCGGCGATCACCGCGTGCTGGCTGAGCGTCTCAGCCGTGTCGTGATCGAGCAGGGCCAGGTCGCCCGCCCGCCGTGCGGTCAGGCGGCGCAGCGGACCGGACCGGCGCAGCCGGACTTCGAGCGGCTCGATCGCCCGGAACAGGAACGGATTCACCGTGATCGACAGCAGCGCGCCGGCGACGATCAGCTGGAACCCGTCGGACGGCAGCAGGCCGAGCGAGAGGCCGACCGTCCCAAGGATGAACGAGAACTCGCCGATCTGGGCCAGACCGGCAGCGACGGTCAAGCCGACGCGGACCGGATATCCGGCCACCGCCACGATGACGAACGCGGCGAGCGACTTGGCGACGACGATGAGCAGGAGCACGGCCAGGATCGGCGAGCGGCTGGGCGAACAGGAACGCTGGGTCGAGCAGCATCCCGACCGACACGAAGAACAGGACGGAGAACGCGTCCCGCAGGGGCAGGGCGTCCTGGGCGGCCTGGTGGCTCATGTCCGATTCGCCGACGACCGCCCCGGCAAGGAACGCGCCGAGCGCGAACGACACGCCGAACACGGCCGAGGACAGGTAGGCGATGCCCAGGGCGATGGCCAGGACGGCCAGCGTGAACAGCTCGCGGGAGCCCTCTCGCGCCACCTGGTGGAGCAGCCACGGCACGACCCGCGCGCCGGCAACGATCATCAGGGCGGCGAAGATGGCCGCCTTGCCAAGGGCGATGACCAGCTCGCCGATCGGGCCGAAGGAGCTCGCCGCGTGGTCGTCGACGGTGCCACCCAGCATCGGGGCGATCGTCGGGAGGAGCACGAGCACGACCACCGTGAACAGGTCCTCGACGATGAGCCAGCCGACGGCGATGCGGCCCTGCGCGGTGTCCAGGTCGCCGCGGTCCATCAGCGCTCGCAGCAGGACGACGGTGCTCGCCACGGACACGGCGAGGCCGAGCACGAGCCCGCCGCCAAGGCCCCAGCCTAGCGCGAGCCCGAGCGCGACGCCCAGGAGCGTGGCCACGAGGATCTGGCCGATCGCGCCGGGGATGGCGATCGACTTCACCGCCAACAGGTCGCGGATCGAGAAGTGGATGCCCACCCCGAACATCAGGAGGATCACGCCGAGCTCGGCCAGCTCCGTGGCGATGTCCTGGTCGGCGACGAAGCCCGGGGTGAACGGCCCGATCGCGACCCCGGCCGCGATGTAGCCGACGATGGCCGGCAGGTGCAGGCGCCGGGCGATGAACGCGCCGATGAACGCGGCGGTCAGGCCGATGGCGATGGTGGTGATAAGGACGGGCTCGTGGTCCATGGCTCCTCCCGGCATCCGGGGGTGTTGCGCAGGACTGGCGCGGGTCCGGCCAGCACGACGACGGGCGGTGGTTGTGCATCGAACGATACCGGAGCGGGGCCGGCGCTGGCGCCGGGGCCGACGGCAGGGCACCATCGACCGGTGATCCACCTCCGGTCCGTGACGTTCCGCGACGCGTCCGAACCCGAGCCGCGCGGCTTCCCGTTCGACCTGCCGGCCCTGCAGGGGGTCACGACGATCGACTTCCAGGCCCCGGTGACGATGCTCGTCGGGGAGAACGGCTCGGGCAAGTCGACCCTGCTCGAGGCCGTCGCCATCGCCGCGAAGGCGGTCACGGCGGGCTCCGCGGACGCGACCGCGGACCCGACGCTCGATGGGGTCCGGGCCCTGGCCGACACCCTGCGTCTGACCTGGACGAAGCGGCCGGGCCGCGGGTTCTTCCTTCGCGCCGAGGACTTCTTCGGCTACGCGCGGCGACTCGACGCGATGCGCGCGGGCCTGGAGGACGAGCTCCGCCGCGTCGAGGTGGAGTACGCCGACGCCGAGCCGTACGCCCGGTCGCTGGCCGCCTCCCCGATCCAGGGCGAGCTGGCGGCGCTGCGCGCGCGCTACGGCGACGGCCTCGACCGCCGATCGCATGGCGAGAGCTTCCTGCACTTCTTCGCCGAGCGGCTGGTCCCGGGCGGGATCTACTTCCTCGACGAGCCGGAGGCACCGCTGTCGCCGGCCCGTCAGCTGTCGTTCCTGGCGCTGCTCAAGGAGATGGAGGCGGCCGCGTCGCAGGTCATCGTGGCGACCCACTCACCGATCCTGCTGGCCTATCCCGGGGCGGACCTGCTCGAGCTTCGACGCGTCGCCGCTCCGGCGGGTCCGCTACGACGAGCTGGAGCACGTGACCCTGACCCGCGACTTCCTGCGCGACCCCGAGGCATACCTGCGCCACCTGTGACCGGTAGCATCCTCGGGTGAACGAGCCCATGGTCGTCCGCCGCCTGCCCGCCGGCGTCGTCGGCTGCATCACGCTGCTGATGATCGGCTGGACCGGGCTGCTCATCCCATCGCTGATCCGCTCGATCAAGGTCGCATTCGAGGTCGATGACGCGGGCATCGGGCTCGTCTACCTCGGCTACGCGGTCGCCTACGCGATCGGGTCGTTCGGCGGCGGGCCGTTGACCGAGCGGTTCGGCCGGCAGCTCGTCCTTGGTGCCGCGGCCCTGCTGCACGGCGTCGGGATCGCCAGCCTCGGCCTCGCCCCGAGCTGGACCCTGTTCCTCGTCGCCGCCATCCCCGCCGGGTTCGGCGCCGGCTGCCTGGACGGTGGCTCGAACGGACTCGTGCTCGACCTCTATCGCGAGGGCCGCGGCCGGGCGATGAACCTGCTCCACCTGTTCTTCAGCCTCGGGGCGCTGTCGGCGCCACTCATCGTCGGGCTGGCCGTCGAGTCCGGGGTCCCGTGGCAGACGGTGATGCTCGTGAGCGGGCTGGCCCTCGGGCCGCTGGCCGTGGCCTACGTCGTCGTCCCGATGCCGAGCGGGCGACGTCGGCGCGACACGACGGCCGCGCAGGCCGATGCCGCTGCCCCGTCGCCGTCCGCCGACCGGCGGCCGCTCCTGGCCGGCCCGTTGCTGCTCCTCGGCCTGGCGATCGCCGCCTACGTCGCCGCCGAGGTCGGCGTGTCGAACTGGCTCGTCCGGTTCCTCGAGCCGGCGCCGTTGACGACCGCGACCCTCGCCCTGTCGCTCTATTGGGCCGGCATCGCCGTCGGACGCCTGGTGTCCTCGGTGATCGCCGACCGGTTCGACCACCTGCGCTTCACCGCGATCAGCGCGGTGGCCATGGCGGTGACCATCGGCGGCGCCGTGCTCGTGCCGTCGCTGCCCCTGTCGATCCTCCTGTTCCTGCTCGCGGGGATCGCGTCGGGGCCGATCTTCCCGATGATCGTCGCGCTCGGCGGCGAGCGCTACCCGGAGCGTTCCGCGGCCGTCGGCGGCTCGCTGACGGGCATGGCCGTGTTCGGGTCGACGCTGTATCCGCCGGCCATCGGGTTCCTGTCGGTCACGGTCGGCCTGACGGCCGCGATGTTCGGCAACGCGATCCTTGCCCTGGCCAGCGCCGCGGCCCTCGTCGCGTTCGGGCGTGTGAGCGCTGGGCGGCGCGCGGACCGCGTGCCGGAGGGCCTGACCGGGGCGCCCGCACCCGACTGAACGGCAACGCCCGCCGAGAGGGACCCGCGGCGGGCGCGATCGCCGGTTCGCGAGGTGTCGTCAGCTCGGCGAGCAGGTCCTCGAACTCCTCCCAGTTCGTGCGCTGGGCGAAGTCGAGCGAGTGGTAGTAGGTCCAGTCGGCGGTCTTCTCGACCGGCCGGGTGATGCCGGTGATGGTGATGCCGTGGACCATGTTGTAGGCCTTGCCCGTGAAGCGCTTGTGCAGGACGACGGCATCGACCGCGTTCATCACGGCCGTGCCCTTGTTCTTCAGGTCCGTGCCGGTGACCTGGGCGTTGACCTGCTTGGCCAGGTCGTACAGGTCCTTGTCGGTCGGGGCCTGCCAGAAGCTCTTGGCGTTCTGGAACCCGCGGGCGATGGCGGCCTTCTGGCTGGGCACCGCGGCCTTGAGCGCGATGGCCCAGGCGTCGACCGCGTTGCGGAGGGCCGTGTAGCGGCTGTCGACCGCCATCGACGAGTACGTCTTCTCGACCACTGCGCTGGCGCTCGAGGCCGCCGCGACCTGGTCGGCGGTCATGTTCGGGTCGGCCCGGAGCTGGCTGATGACCGTGTCGTACTCGATGCCGTCCATGTTCACGTACTCCTGCGACCCGACCAGCGCCGTGGCGTGGCCGTTCCACAGGTCCATGATCTCGATCTGGGCCATGTTGCAGGCGTCGTAGCCGACGACGTCGATGAAGCCGATCCGACCCATCACCGACTTGACCTCGTCGGGATCGAGGCCGTCGCTGCCTGGCGTGTCGTCCTCCATCGTCCAGCCGGGGTGCCAGCCCCAGCCGTGGCCCCAGAAGTACAGGGCGTAGTGGTCGGCCGGGTAGGTCGCCTTGGACCACTCCACGAAATCGGCCAGGGTGTCGGGGTCACCGAGGTTGCGCTCGCCCCAGTCGGCGACGGCGCTGCCGGCGTCGGCTTGCATGCCCTGGGTCGGGTGATAGAGCTTGGTCGACTGCCAGTCGCCGCGGGTCTTGTCGTAGCCGGGACCGCGGTCGGCGAGGGCGGTGATCTGGACCGACGCGTTGGAGCCCTGGGCCGCCAGCTCGAGCTCGAGGTCCTTGACGATGTAGTCCTCGAGGTTGTTGTCGCCGGACATGTAGACCATGATCGTCCACTTCGCTGCGGCAGCCCGGACGAGGGCTGCCGGTCCGGCGAGCGCCGCCAGGACCGCGATGAGGAGCGCCAGGCTCGTGACGCGCTTGCGACCAGACATGCGTGTCCTCCCGAGAACCCGATATGGAGTTTCGCGGGAGCCTAACAGGTGGACCGGCGCGGATGGACCGCGCTGGTGCAGCAGGGCGAGTCGCCCGGTCGGAGCTACTCCGCGACGCGCGCCTGGGCGACGCGAAGGGCGTCGGCCAGCGTCGCGCCGTGGTTCGGTGCGGCCGCCGCCGAGACGACCTCGCAGCGGTCGACACCCGGGTCCTTCGACGCGCTGCGCACGGCGCGGCGGATGCGCGAGCCGAGGTTCAGCGCAGCGGCCTCGCCGGTCTCCGGCAGGAGGACGTGGAAGCGTCGCTGGCTCGCGCGCGTGACACGATCGGGTGCCCTGGCCAGGTCGCGGACGATCTCCCCGACCCGCCGCGCCACAGCGTCGATGGCGGCGTCCTCGGCCGGGCGGATGTCGACGACGAGCAGTGCGACCGGGCGGCCGTAGCGCGCGAAGCGCAGGTCCTCGTGACGGAGCGCCTGCTCCCAGTCGGCGCGGGTGTCCATCGGGACGCGCTGGCGAGGGCGGCGCAGCGGCTCGGTCCGGAGGTGAAGAGCCCGATGCCGCTGGCTGGTGCGCGGCGTCCCGTCGAGGAAGGCCTCGATCCGCTCGGCCGAGCCGTCGTCCTGGTCGTCAGGCGGCAGGACGAACCGCGGTCGATGCCGGGATCCCCGTGCCAGGCGACGAGGAGCGGCCGGATCGGGGCGATCGATGGGGTCGGGCACGAGGCGCCAGTCTAGCCCGGTCGCCCGAGGCAGGCCTTGCAGGGCATGCCGCCACTCGGGCGGGTGGATAGGCAGGTTGGTGGAGATGGGGGAGAGTCGAACTCCCCGTCCAAGACCCTTCGCCGGAGACCACTACGAGCGTGTCCGATGGTTTGTCGTCGACCGCCCGGACGAGCATCGGCACCCTGCCGGACGGTCCAGTCACGTGCCCCTAGATCGGGCTTGACTCCGGACTACGCGACGCTGATCCGGATCGCAGCCCCGCTGCATGACGCTTCCACTACCCGCGGGACGGAGGTAGCTTCCACGCTCACCTTACTGCCTAAGCAGCGAGGGCGAGAGTCGACTGGCGGTTGCCAGGTACTTCGTTTTGCTGCCTTGTTGACGGGGCCAGAGCAGCATCCCCGGCTCGCACTCTCCGACAGCCAAGCCCTGTCGAAACCACGCATCCCCACAGGACCGAACGACTGTTCGGGTCTGGGATGGTACCACGAGGCCGCCAGCCCCCAGGACGAACGACGTGGGGCATGCCTGGGCGATCACTGATATCGTTTTCTACGGCCGAACCTCCTCATCCGAGGACGGGGGACCCGACACCCTGGGGCGAACCGCGATCAGCGCGGCGGCGATGACCCACGCCGAGCCCGACAGCTCACCTCGCAGGCCGAACGGGCTTGCTTCGAGGTACCGTCGTGCACCGGCCATCGTTCGACTCGTCGCGCTCGCGAGCGTATGGGCGCAACCTCGCCCTGGACCTGCTCGTCGCCGTCGGTGTCGGCGTCACCCTGGCCGTGGTCACCTCCCTCCTGCCCACCATCGCCCGCCGCGGCGGTCTCGAGCCGATCGGGCTCGCGGCCCTCGGCGCCGCCCCGTTCGTGGCCAACCTCCTCGGCGCGTTCGCCGGCCGGTTCGGCCCGCGCACCCCGGCCCAGCTGAGCGTCATCCGCGGCCTCGGGGCGCTCGCCCTCGTCGTCGTCCTGCTCGTGCCCATCCCGCCGGTGATGATCGGTGTCGCGGTCGTGTACTGGATGAGCCTGTCGTTCGGTGGGCCGCTCCACCTGCGCCTGTGGGGCGTGATGTACCCGGCCCGGGTCCGCGGTCGCGTGCTCGGCTTCAGCGGGATGTGCCGCGCGGCAGCCACGGCGATCGCCGCGCTGGCCGGCGGCATCCTGGCCGATCGGCTGGGTGGCCCACCGGTCATCGCACTGGCCGGCGTCGTCGGCGTCGGCTGCGCTGTCGGCTACGCGATGTTCCGCACCGAATCGGCCGGTCGTCCCGCGGTGTTCAGCGCCCGGCAGGCGATCCATGCCCTGCGCGAGCGCCCGGTCCTGAGCCGACTGGCCGTCGCCCAGGGGTTCTACGGCGGTGGCCTCATCGCGGCCGCCCCGCTGTTCGCGCTGGTCAACGTCGACCGGCTCGAGCTGTCGCTCGGGATGGTCGGCGTGATCGGCATCCTCAATGCCCTGGCCACGACGGTCGCCTTCCCCATCTGGGGTGCGGTCACCGACCGCCACGGCGGGCTCGTCGGCATGCGCATCGGCGGCGTCCTCGGCGTCCTGTCGCTCGTCGGCTACGCGCTCGCCCCGGATGTCAGCGTGCTGTTCGTGGCCGCCGTCCTCGGCGGCATCGCCGGGGCGTCGATCGACGTCGGCATCGGCGCGGTCGTGAGCGACCAGACCACGCTGGCCGATCGATCGGCGGCGATGGCCGGCTGGAACGCCCTGACCGGCGCGCGCGGCATCGTGGCGGCGTTCCTGATGAGCGCCCTTGTCCAGGTCGGGCTGGTGGACGTCAGCACCGGCCTGCTGCTGTGCGCCGTCTCGTCGCTCGTCGGGGTCGCGCTGTTCATGCGGACCCGCCCGGGTGTCCCGGTCGAGACCCGGGCGTGGGAGATCCAGCCGACCGCTACCCGCCCCGCCAGGGCCATCGAGGCCGCCTGACACCCGACCGAGACGGTCCTGCGTCGAGCGTCGGCGACCCCTCGCACGGAGTACGCTGCACGCCCACGAGGGGTCGACGAACGAGGGGTGCATCGATGACGGACGAGGAAACCCAGCCCGAGACGGCATCACCAGCGGACACGACACCCGTCGCGACGCCCGAGGCGCCGGCGGCGGCCGAGGCGGCCACCGCCGCGGCGGTGCAGCCGGAGGCGGCCCCCGGGCGGCGGCGCAGCTATGCGGGCACCCGGCTGTTCGCGATCATCGGGCTGTTCGGCTGCCTGGTCCTGGCGATCGGCATCCTCATCGGCCGCGGTTGGGTCTCGGACCAGGTGAACGGCGTGTTCGCCTCCGTCGACGACGCCGTCGCGCGCGGTCACACGGTCGTTGCCGTGACGACCGGACGCCTCGAGGAGCGGGTCGCCGACCTCGACACGATCCTCACCGACATCTCGACCGTCGCCGAGACGGCGACGGTCCCGGCCGCCCTGGCCGAGCGCGCGGCGACGATCGCCGACCGGTTCAGCCAGATCCGCGACGGCTGGGTCGCCATCCGGGCCCGCATCGATGCCGCGCTGGAGACGCTCGCCCAGGTCGATCGCGCCTTGCCGTTCGTCGACCTGCCGACCGGCCCGAAGGAGGAGCTGGCCGCCCTCGACCAGCGGATCGCCGAGATCGACACCAACATCTCGGGGCTGCGTCAGGGCGTGGCCTCGAGGGTCGCCAACGTGAAGGCGGCCGCGACCGCGTTGCGTGGCGCCGTGGACCGCGTGACCGATGTCGGGACGCGCATCGAGGACGGGTTGACCGCCGTCGAGGACCGCATCGATCGGGCGCAGGGCACGATCGACACGGTCATGTGGGCGACGACGATCGTCCTGCTCCTGCTCGTCGGCTACGTCGCCCTGCTCAACGTGCTGGTGCTCCGCCTCACGCGTCGCCGCTAGGGTCCGCCTCTCCATGCGGTTGACCGCCTGGGAGGAGGAGCGCCTCCTCGTCTTCACCGCGGCCGAGCTGGCGCGACGGCACCGTGATCGCGGTCTTGCGCTGAACGCGCCGGAAGCGATCGCGCTCATCTGCGACGCCATGTTCGAAGCGGCTCGGGCGGGTGGGTCGTACGCCGAGGTCGAGGCGGCGGGTCGCGCGGCGGTCGGACCGGACGAGGTGGTGCCAGGGGTCGCGGCGCTCGTGCCCGAGGTCCGCCTGGAGGTGCTGCTCGACGACGGCACCCGGCTCATCGTCCTGCTCGAGCCGCTCGGTCCGGCCGGCGTCGACGATCCGGGGGCCATCCGGCAGGCCGGCGCCGCGACGTCCACGCCGGACGACGACCGGGAGCGCCTGACGCTCGAGGTCGCCAACACGTCGGACCGCGTCGTGCGAGTCTCCAGCCACTACCCGTTCGAGCGGGTCAACCGGCGGCTCGTGTTCGACCGGGCGGCCGCGACCGGCTTCCGGCTCGACATCGATGCCGGCTCGACCGAGCGCTGGGCTCCCGGCGAGACCCGGACCGTGCCCCTGGTCCGCGTCCGATGACTCGCCTGTCGCCGGCGGAGCGGCTCGCCCGGTACGGCCCGACGACCGGAGACCGGGTCCGGCTCGGCGACACCGACCTGTGGGTCCGCGTCGCCGATGACCGCCAGGCACCCGGCGACGAGCCGATCTGGGGGTACGCCAAGACCCTCCGGCCGGGGGCGACCCAGGGCCGGCCCTCGGACTCGGAGCTCGACGCGGTCATCGCCGGGGCCCTCGTGCTCGACCCGGTGCTCGGTGCCATCAAGGCCGACATCGGCATCAAGGACGGTCGCATCGTCGGCGTCGGGCGGGCCGGCAACGACGCCGTCAGCGACGGGCATCGACCTGCCCATCGGCCCGCACACGCAACCGATCATGGGGTACGGCCTCATCGCCACGCCGGGGGCGGTCGACAGCCACGTCCACCTCATCTCCCCGGAGCTGCTGCCGGCTGCCCTGTCGGGTGGCGTGACGACGCTCATCACGGCCGGCTTCGAGGAGCCGCCCGCGTCGATGCTCCGGCTCCTCGACGCGACCGTCGACTGGCCGCTCAACATCGGGCTGCAGGCGTGTGCCCGCAGCGAGGACGACGCCTCGCTCGAAGCACTGCTCGACGCCGGCGCCTGCGGCTTCAAGATCCACGAGGACTACGGCGCCGACCCGGCCCTCATCGACCACACGCTGCGGATCGCCGAGACGTACGACGTCGCCGTGGCGCTCCACACCGACGGGCTGCACGAGAGCGCCGAGCTGGAGGACACGGTCGCCGCGATCGACGGCCGGACCGTCCACGCGTACCACGTCGAGGGCAGCGGCGGCGGTCACGTGCCGGACGCCATCGGCCTGGTCCGCGAGCCGAACATCATCTGCTCGTCGACGACGCCGACCGTCCCTTGGGGCGTGGCTGCGGCCGCCGAGCAGATGCCGATGATCGTGCTCAATCACGGGGCGTCCTTCGGCGTGGCCGATGACCTGGCGCTCGTGCGCGACCGGATCCATGAGGCGACGATGGCCGCCGAGGGGCCGCTCCATGAGCTCGGCGCCATCGCCATCGTGAACTCCGACTCGCAGGGGATGGGCCGGATGATGGAGACGGTCCGGCGGACGTTCCAGCTCGCGCACGTCATGCGCGCATGGGCCGGCACGACGCTCGGCCCGGACGCCCACGACGACACCGCCCGCGTGCTGCGCTACCTGGCCAAGGTGACCATCGAGCCGGCCATCGCCCACGGCATCGCGTCGCACGTGGGTTCGCTCCAGCCCGGCCGGCTCGCCGACATCGTCCTGTGGGAGCCCGCCTACTTCGGGGTGAAGCCGGCCCTCGTCATCAAGGGTGGCCTGGCGGCCTGGGCGGCCGCTCGGCGAGGGCAACGCCAGCGTCGAGGGCGCCGAGCCGACCCGCTATCGTCCGGACTGGGGTGGGCTCGGCCGCTCGGCCGCTGCCGGCTCGGTCACGTTCGTGTCCGGTCGCGGCCTGGATGCGCCCGACCGCTCGGCGGACGCCCGCCGCCGTGTCGCGGTGGCCGGCACGCGCGGCCTGACCCGCACGGACCTCGTCCACAACCGCGTGGCGCCGCCGATCGAGGTCGACGTCACGGACGGCACCGTCCGCCTGGACGGTCGGATCCTCGCGGTCGATCCCGTCAACGAGGTGCCGCTGAGCCGCCGGTACCTGCTGCGCTGAGCTGCCGAAGCCGCGCGGCACGCGGCCGCAAGGTCAGCGGAAGTAGCCGGACAGGTCGAGGATGAGGTGCGTGGTCGCGCCGCTCGTCGCCTTGTAGATGAGGTGCATGTCCTCGTTGGTGTCCAGCGGCACCGTGATGCCGTTGGCCCGCGTGTCGCCGACCGGGAAGTTGATGCTCGAAACGGACGGGGTGGTCGTCTTCGTGCGCGTGACCGACACATAGCCGCCCTTGCTCTGGCCGGTCACGGTCAGGTTGCCGGTGACAGCCTGGGCATCGACCGGGACACCGAAGTGGCCGCCGGTCGCGAGGGTCCTCGGCGCGCCGGCAGTGAACTTGCCGGTGAGCAGGGTCATCGAGGTCGACCGTGTGTCGAGGATGCGGCCCGGCTCGAGCGGATAGAAGCGGAGGCCGCTTGCGCCCGGGAGGTAGTAGCCGGTGACGTCGAGGATGAGATGCACGCGGGCGCCGCTGGCGCCCTTGAACACCGCCGCGACCGTGCCGGTCGGTGAGAGCGGGACGGTCAGGCCATTGGCCCGTGCGTCGACCTTCGGGAAGTTGATCGTCGATGTCGTCGGGGTGCTGGTCGGGGTGGGGGTGATCGACACGTAACCGCTGCTCGTCTGGCCGGTCACGGTCAGGTTCGCCGAGATCGCGACGGCCGTCGCCGGGATGGGGCCACGACCGCGGATGATGGACGGACCGCGGCGTGTTCGAGACGAAGGATCCCGACAGGCCGTTGCCGAAGCGCGTGTCGAGCAAGCGGACCGGCGGGACCGGCTTGTACGTCGCCCCGCTGCCGCCGGCGACGAAGTACCCGCTCACGTCGACGATGAGGTGCGTCGTCGCGCCGCCCGTACCTGACTTGAAGAACCCGGCCACCTTGCCGGCCGTGTCGAGCCTGATCGTGACGTTGTTGGCCCGGTTGTCACCGGTCGGGAAGTTGAGCGTCGAGCTGGTCGGCGTCGTGGTCGGCGTCGGCGTGAGCGAGACGTATCCCTTGGCGGTCTGGCCCGCCACCGTGACGTTGGCGGTCACGGCGATGGCGTTCGCCGGGATGGTGCCGACACCGGCGACCTGGAACGAGCGGGGGGTGCCGGACACGAATCTGTTGGTGAGGCCGACGCCACTCCGGGTATCGAGCACACGCCGCGGCGTGATCGTGGCGTACGTCGCGCCTTCGAACATGCGCGCCTGGGCCGACCGCAGCTCGTAGTCCGGATCGCTCGCGCTCGCCGTGGCGGTGCCCTTGACGTTGGCCACCCAGACGGCATCCGGGACCAGCGGGTCCGGGGCGAGCCCGACGATGTCCGGGCCGTTGGGCTGGCGGTAGATGCCGGTGGCGCTGTTGACCGTGACGCCCGCGCTCACCGAACCGAGCGCGTCGGTCGGACGCTGGCGGACGACGAACACGGACGGGCCGGCGCTCGACGTGGCCTGATCGAAGCCGATGAGGAGCTGGCCGTCGCGCGAGAAGGCGACGCCCGGGGCGAAGGTGTACTTGCCGTTGGCCGCGAGGTAGAAGTCCTGGCGCCGCGCGGTCGCCGCGCCCGAGGTCGCCAGGTCGACGATCCGCGCGCAGTCCCGCGCCGCCGAGTCGCCGCTCGGCGTGCACGCCTCGGTGTGGGCGATGACCAGCCGCCCGCCGCGCCACACGACGCTCGTCGGGATGGCCGACGGCACGAAGCTGCCGGTGCCCTGCGGGACCGGGATCGGTGCGCCGAGGGCCGGGATGATGTCGAGCTCGGTCAGGTCGTCGGTGTCGGCGATGGTCGCGGCCGTCCCGGTGCCGGTGACCTCCATGACCAGGGTGTGGTCCGTGTCACTGGCGGTGTCGTGTTGCTGTGCGGCGATGAACACGGTCGACGACGTGGCCGGCTGCTGGATGGACGGAGCGAGCCACTCGATGCTGCCCTCGCTGTCCTCCTCGAACTTGAAGTAGGCCGCGTCGTCCTCGCCGCCGGACAGCATGTCGGCCCAATCGAGGACGGTGAGGTCCCACGTCGAGTCTCCAGCGCCGGTGCAACCGGCGACCATCGGCTGCAGGCGCGAGGTCACGACGAGCTTGTCGGTCGACGTGCCCAGCCGTGGCCGGGTCACGACCACGTCGTCCGAGACGAAGAAGAAGACCGACCAGCCGCCGGTCGGGTCCGCGTTGTCCGAGATGGCGACGTCGAGGTAGCCGTGGCCGAACGATGCGCCGCCTCCGGCGATGCAGTCCTGGCTGCCTTCGATGGCGATCCAGCGCTGCCGGGTCGGCTCGAACCAGATCCGCGCCGATCGCCCGGTGACGCCGGTCGGGAGCAGGAACAGGTCGGCGTACGAGATCAGGACCGCCCCGGCACCGGTGCGTTCGCTCATGTGGGCGATGCCGTCGTCGCTGCGGACCTGGTGGTCGGGACCGACCGCGATCATCGGCGACGGTGTCGACGCATCGCGGGTCAGCGCACCACCCGAGCCGAGCGCGGGCGTCGGGGTGCCGTTGGTGGTGGCATGGGTGGTCGACGCGGCCGCGATGTCCGGGCCGTCATCCGCCGTCGGTTCGCCGACGATCGCCCCATCCAACTCGCCATCGGCGGCCGACACCGACCGCCCGACGTCCTCGACGATCACTCGGCCGCGCCGCGTGCCGTCGCGCGGCGTCGCACTGCGGTCGACCGTCGGCGCGTCCGCACCCGGAGCGTCGGTCGTGGCACTGCGGCCCAGGACCGGGCCGCTGGCGACGCTCCCGACCAGGAGGACGAGACTGCCGAAAAGAGCGACGGCTCGGAGCGGCGGTGGGGCGGGGCATCGGACCTCCCTGCGTCAGCGGCCGCGCTGCTCGTCGGCCAGCTGGCGCGCGATATCGCGCTTGGCGTCGCGATCGGCGATGTCCCGCCGCCGATCGTGGAGTTGCTTGCCGCGCGCCAGGCCGAGCTCGAGCTTGGCCTTGCCACGACTGAGGTAGAGGCGAAGCGGGACGATCGTCTGGCCCTTGGCCTTCGTCCTGCCCAGCAACTCGTCGATCTCCCGACGATGCAGCAGCAGTTTACGCGTGCGCTTCGGATCGTGGTTGTAGCGGTTGCCCTGCTCGAACGGCGCGATGTCGGCGCCGACCAGCCACGCCTCGCCGCGCTCGATGCGCGCGTAGGCGTTGGCGATGTTGGCCTTGCCCGCGCGGATCGACTTGATCTCCGTGCCGGTCAGGACGATGCCGGCCTCGAAGGTGTCGTCGATCGTGAACTCGTGACGGGCTCGGCGGTTGAGGGCGACGGTCGAGTCGTCGCGCATGGGAGGTGCTCCTGTCGGTCTGCTGGGTGGCGAGGGGCCGGCGTGGCCGATGCGCACGAACGCCGGCCCTGTCGGGCCGGCGTCCGGTTCGCTTACCCACCCACAGGGTGTCCGACTAGACGGGCATCTCCTGCGAGGTGGTGCAGCTACGCGTACTGTCGATCACTGCACATCACCTCCTTTCGTTCGCGGGAAACCGTACCCGAACGTTCGAGCGAGTGCAAGGCCCACGGATCGAGCGGGATCAGGCCGCCACGAGCCGCCCGGCGCGTCCCGTGCCGCCGAGGACCTCGAGGGCGCGGTCCAGGACCGGATCCTCGTCCGGCCCGAGCTCGTCCGGGAGCTCGACCGCGACATCCGGCTGCAGGCCGACGTCGTGGATCCAGCGCTCGTCCGGGCGTGAGCCAGCGGGCGACGGTCAGGCCGGAACGCGCCGCCCTCGCCGGGCAGCTCCTGCCACTGCTGGACGGTCCCCTTGCCGAACGTCGTCTCGCCCACGAGGGTGGCGCGGCCGGTGTCCTGCAGGGCGCCGGCGACGATCTCGCTGGCCGAGGCGCTGCCCCCGTCGACGAGGGCGACGACCCGCAGCGACGGATCGGTCGCGACCCCGCCAGGGAGGGCCTCGGTCGGGGTCAGGGTCCCGTCCGCATCCTGCTCGGAGAACACGACACCGGAGCCGATGAACTGGCTGGCGACGTCGCGCGCGGCCGTGACGTAGCCGCCGGGATTGCCGCGCAGGTCGAGGATGATCCCGGTCACCCCGGCGGCCACGTGGGCCCGCAGCGCGGCCTCCAGCTCGTCGGCCCCGCGATCCGAGAAGCCGTTGAGCCGGACGTAGCCGACCGTGCCGTCGGCCAGGTCACGCGACTCGACCTCTTCCTGCTGGATGACGTCCCGGGTGATCTCCAGGGCGAACGGCTCGGCCTCGTCGCGCTGGACGGTGAGGGTCACGACCGAGCCCTTCGGGCCACGGATGCGATCGCGTGCGCCGTCGACGGTCAGGCCGTCGAGCGAGATGCCGTCGGCGGCCAGCACGAGGTCGCCGCTGCGGAGACCGGCGCGCTCGGCGGGGCTGCCGGCCAGCGGCGCCACGATGACCAGCCGGCAGTCCGGCCCGAGCGTGGCGCAGCCCTGCGCGCCGGCGCTGTCCTCGGTCGCGATCTCGGCGCCGATCCCCTCGAACTCCCCGCTGATGCCCTGCAGGCTGTCGCGGTACTCGTCCGAGGTCAGGTACGACGAATACGGATCGTCGAGCGCCTCGATCATCCCGCGGATCGCCCCCTGGATGAGGGCATCGCGATCGACCTCGCCCCCGGCGTAGCGCTCGGTGATCGTGTGGTACGTGTCCCAGAACGGGCGGAACGCCTCGTCCTCCGACACGGGGGTGCCGGGCTCGACCGCGGTCTGCCGTCCGACCGAGTAGCCCGACATGAACAGGGCGCTGCCGGCCAGGACGGCCACGAGGGCGATGGCCAGCGGGACGATCGGCACGCGTCGTCCACTCGGCTGGACGGGGGTGACGGCGACCGGGGCGGTCGGCGTGCCGGTCAAGCCCGGCTCGTTCGACGCCGGTGCGACAGGGTCGAGCGGCGCCGCCGCCGGGTCGAGGGCCGGGTCGGTCGTGGGGTCGGTCACGCGGCGCAGCGTACCGCGAGGCCGGCGAACCGGCCGTCGACGACGGTCAACGGATGAGGTAGGTCCTGACCGACAGCCAGGAGCCGACGATCCCGAGCCCGACCCCGGCGCCCATGACGAGCGTGATCAGGTCGCGCGACAGCGAGCCGACCTGGAGCGGCAGGATCCGGAAGAACTCCATCATGAACCCGCTGAGCGGGTCGGCCGCGGCCGCCAGCACGCCGAGCGTGATGAGCGATCCGAGCAGGCCGACGAACGCGCCCTCGAACACGAACGGCCAGCGGATGAATGCGTCCGACGCCCCGACCAGCCGCATGATCTCGATCTCCTCGGCTCGGGCGAAGACGGCCAGTCGGATCGTGTTGACGATGATGAACAGGCAGATGATCCCGACGACGATGAGCAGGACCGTGCCGGCCGTGCGCAGGACGTTGGTGATCGTCAGCACCCGGTCGACCAGGTCCTCGATGTTGATGACATTGCGGACGATGGGCTGTTCCTCGGGCGACAGGGCCTCGCTGACCTCGCCGAGCTTGGTCGGGTCGGACAGCTTGACCTCGATGCTGGCGAACAGCGGGTTCGAGTCGAGGTACTGGGTGAGGTCCTCGCGACCCTGCTCCTCCATCCGCTCGCGGAACAGCTCGAGCGCCTGGTCACGCGTGATGACCTCGACCTCGGCCACGTCCGGACGGGCCAGGATGTCGTCGGCCAGCGCTTCGATCTGGGTCTCGGTCGCGTTGGGCTGGATGTAGGCGACGACCTCGACCTTCTGCTCGGTGAACTCGAGCCCGGCGAGCAGCCCGGCCTGGACGATCCAGAACCCGCTCAGCAGGAGGAGCATCAGGACCATCGTGGCCGTGGCGGCGAGGCTCATGACCGCGTTGCGCCAGAAGCCCTGCAGGGCACGCTTGAGGCTGAACCAGACGAAGGCGATCACCGACCCATGCCCTCAGTCCTCACGGTGGTATGCCCCACCGACTTCGTCGCGGATGACCCGGCCCTCCTCGAGCGCGACGACGCGGCGCCGCAGCGAGGTCACGACCTCGGCGTTGTGGGTCGCCATGAGCACGGTCACGCCGAGCTCGTTGATGCGCAGCAGCAGCTGGAGGATCTCCCAGCTGATGAGCGGGTCGAGGTTGCCGGTGGGCTCGTCGGCGATGATCAGCCGCGGATCGTGGACCAGGGCACGGGCGATGGCCGTCCGCTGCTGCTCGCCGCCGGACAGCTGGTTCGGCTTCTGGCGTGCCTGCGCGGTCAGGCCGACGATGGCCAGCACCCGGTCGACCGCCGGCCGGATCTTCTTGCGCGGGTACCCGGTGACCTCCAGCGCGAAGGCGACGTTCTCCCAGACCGTCTTGGTCGGGAGCAGCTTGAAGTCCTGGAAGATGATGCCGATCTTGCGGCGCATCTTGGGCACCTGGCGGCGGGGCAGCCGGGCGAGGTCCTGGCCGTCGAGGACGACCAGCCCGCGGGTCGCGACCTCATCGCGGATGAGCAGCTTGATGAGCGTCGACTTGCCCGCGCCGGAGGGACCGACGAGGAACACGAAGTCACCCTCGGGGATGACCAGGTCGACGTCGCGCAGCGCGACCTTGCCGTTGGGGTACTGCTTCATGACGTCGTGCAGGACGAGGACCGATCGATCGGGCACGGCCTGATCCCGGCCGCGTTCCAGGATGCGGCGTCGAAGAGAGCGCACCGCCGATGGCGGCGCAGGGGCGACGGTCACGGATCCTCCGCGGCGAGTCCGACCCCGCCCCCCGGACGGCGTCGTTTTCGGTGATGGGGACCCCGTCCGCGGGCACGGCAGCTGAGGCCTCGACTTGCCCCGAGGCTACCACCGGTCATCCGGTCTGCCAAACGTGACAGGGGGACCAGTGGGCCCCCGGACGATGGTCCGGTCCGGTCGGGTCTAGAGCAGTCCGGGGGAGATCGGCAGGTAGCGCGTGAAGTCGGCGAACGACCGGTCCCAGCACAGCAGGATCGGGAACTGGTCCAGCCGCATGCCGGTCCGCAGCGCGGCGACGACCGCGCGATCGGCTTCTCCCGGCAGCCACAGGGCGAACGCCCCGCGCGGCACGACCGCCGTCATGAGGTGACCGAGGATCGGCGCGAGCAGGTCCGCGTCGCGCGTCGCCAGGGGCCCGACCCGACCAGCCTCGCTGGCGTAGCCATAGGCGATCGGCGCGCCATCGGGACCGTGGTACAGCCAGCCGCGCCGGCCCTCCATGCGCAGGAACCGGTGATCGATCGGATGGATGACGCCGAGCAGCTCCCGGTCCAGGGCGTTGATCGTCGTCTCCAGGCGCCGATGGCCGTCGCCGGACGGATCCTCGACCACCTCCTCGAAGGACACCGGTCGGATGCCCGACGGCAGGGCGCCGTACGGCTCGACGCTCGTCGGCAGGCCGATGAGGTTCAGGAGGGGCATGCGCGGCACCATGCCGAGCGAGGCATACAGCCCGTTGGAGATCGGTTGGGCGCTGTCCGTCGCCGTGGCCCGCACCGAATCCGCAGTCGGGGCGGGTCCGGTCGCCTCCAGCAGCCGCCGTCCGAGTCCCGTCCCCTGCAGGTGCGGCAGGACGAAGCACATCGACAGGAACCACAGGTGCTCGCGCTGGACGGCCGAGGCGAACGCGACCGGCCGCTCGCCATCGTGGGCGACGACGAAGCGCTCGGGATCCGTCCCGTGCAGGTGGCGGTACAGCCGGAGCAGCGGTGCGACCTCGTTGGGCACGTCCGGCTGGCCGAGCCGGGCGACGTAGTCGTTGATGCTCAGGCGCCAGATGTCGGCGCAGGCATCGAGCTCGTCGGCGGTCGCCGGCCGAAGCGCCAGCTCCGGTGTTCCCGCCGCAGCGTCCCCCGCCACGGTCACGAGACGGGGGCCTCGACGTCCTCGCCGCGGAGCGCCCCGCCGGTCGCCAGCCGCTCGAGCTCGGCCTGCATGAACGGATCGAGGTCGCCATCGAGCACGGCGCTCGTGTTGCCGGTCTCGTGCCCGGTCCGGAGGTCCTTGACCATCTGGTAGGGGTGCAGCACGTAGCTCCGGATCTGGTTGCCCCAGCCGGCTTCGACGTGCTCGCCCTTCAGCTCGCGGAGCTCCGCCTCCTTCTCCTCGAGGGCGCGCTCCAGCAGCCGCGCCTTGAGGACCTTGATGGCGTTCTCCTTGTTCTGCGTCTGCGACCGCTCGTTCTGGCTCTGGACGACGATGCCGGTCGGTCCGTGGGTGAGGCGCACGGCGCTGTCGGTCTTGTTGACGTGCTGGCCACCGGCACCCTGCGATCGGTAGGTGTCGACGCGGATGACGTCCCAGTCGAGCTCGATCTCGATGTCGTCGTCGACCTCGGGCAGGACCTCGACGAGCGCGAACGTGGTCTGGCGTCGCTTCTGCGAGTCGAACGGGCTGATGCGCACGAGCCGATGGACGCCCCGCTCGGCACGCAGCCAGCCGTAGGTGCGCCGCCCCTGGATCTCGACGGTGACGCTCTTGAGCCCGGCCTGCTCACCTTCCTGCTGGTCGATGATCTCGGTCGAGAAGCGGTGGCGCTCGGCCCAGCGCAGGTACATGCGCAGGAGCATCTCCGCCCAGTCGGTCGCCTCGGTGCCGCCGGCCCCGGCGCTGATGGTCAGGATGGCGGCACGCTCGTCGTGCTCGCCCGAGAACAGCAGGGCGGTCCGCTCGCGGGAGAAGTCGGTCTCGAGGGATGCGGCGTCGCGCTCCAGCTCGGCCGCGAGCTCGGCGTCGGGAGCCTCGGCGAGGAGCTCGACGGCCGCCCCGAGGTCGTCGGCACGGCTCAGCAGGTCACGCCAGGTGTCGATCTCGGTGCGCAGGCCATCGGCCTCGCGGAGGACCTTCTGGGCGCCTCGCTGGTCGTCCCAGAACCCGGGTTCCTGGGTCAGCGCCTCGAGCTGGTCGACGCGCGCTTGCTTCGTCTCGAGGTCAAAGACGCCCCGAGGTCGACCGGATCCGTTCGGCCAGGTCGCGGATGGTGGACGCGTCCACCTAGTTCCGGCCCTGGAGATCCTGGAGCAGCAGCGGCCGCAGCTCGATGAGCCGAAGCGCCGTCTTGCTCCGCGCGACGACGGGGTTCACGCACGGGCAATAGCCGTTGTGGGGACACACTCCACAGTTGCCGTCACAGTCGAGCGCCGCTGCATAGCTGCAGTTCCGGCAGTCCCGCTCACAGGCGATCAGATCGACGAAGGCGGCATCTTCGGCCTGCTTCACGGCTCCCTCACTGTGCGGCGCATGGGCAAGAGCGCGGTTGTTGGAGAACCTCCCCTTCCTGCCGTGGGTGCTCGTTCGGACCCGGATCGACAGGAACTTGGCCCAGTATAGGGGGCCAATCACCCATCGCCAAGAGGGTATTTCCGCCGGGGGTCGCGAGACCCACCGTGGAGGTCAGCGCCGGGCGGTCACTTCCCGTGGCACTTCTTGTACTTCTGCCCGGACCCGCACCAGCACGGATCGTTGCGGCCGATCCGCTGGCCCGTCGGCGTGTAGCCGGGACGTGCCCCGCCGGCCGCACCGGCCGAGGCGCCGTTGCCGCCGGTGGACGGCGCCACCGGTGCGTCGCCGAGCGACTCCTGCAGGTTGCGGGCCGTCGGCGCGGCCGGCAGCGCCCCGCGCACGATGGCCGACCCGGCGGCAGCGGTCGTGGCCGCGGCCGCGGCGGCTGGCGCCGGTCGCGGGGCGGCCCCACCGTTCCCGCCACCGGTGCGGATGGCCTGGGCCCCGGCGGCAAGGGCCTGGGACAGGCCGGCGTCCGGTGGCGGCTGGCGCTGGACCGTGACCCGGAAGATCGACGAGGCGACCCCGTGCCGGATCAATCCGCTCAGCTCCTCGTACAGGCGAAATGCCTCGCGTCGGAACTCGTTGAGCGGGTCCTGCTGCGCGTACCCGCGCAGGCCGATGCCGCGACGCATGTCGTCGATCTCGGTCAGGTGCTCGACCCACAGGGAGTCGATCGTGCGCAGCAGCACGATCCGCTCGACCTGCCCCCAGTCGGTCTCACCGACCTCCTGCTCGCGCGCCTCGAGTCGGGCGTCCGCGATCTCCCGGATGTGCTCCGCGACGGCCTCGCGGCCACCGACGTCCCACAGCTCGTCGGAGGTCAGGCCCTCTCCGGTGATGCCCATCGCCCCGATCGCGTTCGCCAGCCCATCGAAGTCCCACTGATCGGGCGCGTCGCCGACGAGGTGGCTGTCGACCAGCGTGTCGATCTCCTCGTCGAGGAAGTCCTGGACGGTCGCGGTCAGGTCCTCGTTGTGGAGCACCTTGTCGCGTTCGGCGTAGATCGTCTCGCGCTGCTTGTTGATGACGTCGTCGAACTCGACGACGCGCTTGCGGATGTCGAAGTTGAAGCCCTCGACCCGCGACTGCGCGCTCTCGATCGTCTTCGACACGAGACGCGACTCGATGGCCACGTCGTCCTCGAGCCCGAGCCGCTCCATCAGCCCGGTGACCCGGTCGGAGGCGAAGCGCTTCATCAGGTCGTCGTCGAGCGACAGGTAGAAGCGCGACGATCCCGGGTCGCCCTGGCGGCCGGCGCGGCCACGGAGCTGGTTGTCGATGCGTCGCGAGTCGTGGCGTTCGGTGCCGATGATGTGCAGCCCACCGGCCTCGACGACCCGGGCGTGGTCCTCGTCGGTGATGGCCCGGGCGGCGACGAGTGCCTCGTCCATCGCGGCCTGCGCCACCTCTGCCGGGTTGAGGCCCTGCTGGTGGAGCGCGTCCGAGGCGAGACCCGCGGCGTCGCCACCGAGCTTGATGTCGGTGCCACGGCCGGCCATGTTCGTGGCGATCGTGACCGCCCCGGTCCGTCCGGCCTGGGCGACGATGCCCGACTCCTTCTCGTGGAACTTGGCGTTGAGCGTCTCGTGCTTGATGCCGCGACGCTTGAGCATCGTCGACAGGACCTCGGACTTCTCGACGCTGACCGTGCCCACAAGGACCGGCCGCCCGGCCTCCTGCATCTCGACGATCTCGTCGATGAGGGCATTGAACTTGGCGTTCTCGTCGCGGAAGACCAGGTCCGCGAAGTCGTCGCGGATCATCTCCTGGTTGGTCGGGATGGCCACGACCTCGAGCTGGTAGATCTTGTGGAACTCCTCGGCCTCGGTCATCGCCGTGCCGGTCATCCCCGACAGCTTGTCGTACAGCCGGAAGTAGTTCTGGAAGGTGATCGTGGCCATCGTCACGCTCTCGCGCTGGACGCGCAGGCCTTCCTTGGCCTCGATGGCCTGGTGCAGGCCCTCGCTCCAGCGGCGGCCTGGCATCTGGCGGCCGGTGAACTCGTCGACGATGACGATCTCGCCGTCCTTGACGATGTAGTCGCGGTCGCGCTTGTACAGGGCGTGGGCCCGCAGGGCCTGCTCGAAGTGACGGGCCAGCCGCGGGTCGGCGTCGTACAGGTTGTCGATGCTGAGGAAGCCCTCCATCTTGTCCACACCCTCTTCGGTGGGACTGACGGCGCGGTCCTTCAGGTCGATGAAGTAGTCGCCACCCTCCTCGGCGCCCTCGGGCCGCTCCTTTAGGCGCGGGACGAGTCGGGCGAAGGTGAAGTACAGGTCGGCCGACTCCTCGGCCTGGCCGCTGATGATGAGCGGCGTGCGCGCCTCGTCGATGAGGATGTTGTCGACCTCGTCGACGATCGCGAAGCTCCGGTCGCCCTGCACCCGCTGGGCCAGGTCGGTGACCATGTTGTCGCGCAGGTAGTCGAAGCCGAATTCGTTGTTCGTGCCGTAGGTCACGTCGGCGGCGTAGGCCTCGCGCCGCTCGACCGGGCGGAGGTTGACCAGGCGCTCGTCGTTGGTCGGATGACCGGGATCGAAGATGTACGACGCGTCGTGGGTGATCATCCCGAGGCTGACCCCGAGGAAGTGGAAGACCGGCCCCATCCACTGCGGGTCGCGCCGGGCGAGGTAGTCGTTGACCGTGACGATGTGCGAGCCCCGGCCGGTCATCGAGTTGAGGATGCTGGCGATCGGGCCGATGAGCGTCTTGCCCTCGCCGGTCTTCATCTCGGCGATGCGGCCCTGGTGGAGGGTGATCGAGCCCATCAGCTGGACGTCGAACGGGCGCATCCCGAGCGTCCGCTTGAACGCCTCCCGGACCATCGCGAAGACTTCGGGCAGGGCCTCGTCCATGGCCTTCTGGAGGGCCTCGTTCTCGCGGGTGCGACGGGCCTTGCGCAGCTCGCGGCGGCGCTCCAGGTCGGGATGGGTCAGCTCGTCTTCGGACGGCTCGCCGGCGGCCGCCAGCGCGCGGATCTCGTCGCGGATCTCGGCGAACTGGATCTTGATCTGCTCGTCGGACAGGCCTTCGAACTCGGCCTCGAGGCCGTTCATCTCGTCGACCAGGGGCTGGAGGCGTCGCACCTCGCGGTCGTTCGAGTCGACGAATTTGGAGAGGAATCGCATGGGAGCGGAAGTATAGGCCGAGACCGCGGTGGCGCCCCGCCACGAGGGTGACCTGACGGGGCCGGCACGACGCCGATCCCGAGGTCGATGCATCGAGGTGCAGGATATGGCGCATGTCCGTCGATGGCGTCGTCGCCGCTGGTCGCGCCCGGGGAACGCTCGCCCTCGTCGTCGCGTGGCTCCTCGTTGCCGGCTGTCAGCCGGGCGCGGCCCCGACGTCGAGCGTCGCGTCGGCGACGCCGACCGCGTCCGCCGCGTCGCCGGCGAGCCCCGATCCCGATGGCTGGATCGACGCTGTTCGACGGGCAGGCGACGCACGGCCTGCGGGCCTACGGTGGCGGCGAGTTCCCGTCCGACCGCTGGCAGGTCGTCGACGGCGCCCTGCGCACGATCCCCGGTCCGGGGGTCGACCTCGCGACCGAGGCCGTGTTCGAGGACTTCGAGCTCGAGTTCACGTGGGCGGTGTCAGCCGGTGGGAACAGCGGCGTGATGATCGGCGTGCAGGAGGGCGATGCCCCGGCGTGGGCCTCGGGCCCCGAGTATCAGCTGCTCGACGATGCCGGGCACCCGGACGGCGGCGACCCACGGACCTCGGCCGCGGCGCTCTACGCCCTCATCGCCGCCAAGCCGGACAAGCGCCTCGCCCCGGTCGGCGATCTCAACCGGTCGCGCATCGTGGTCAGGGACGGCCACGTCGAGCACTGGCTCGACGACGAGCTCGTGCTCGAATATGACTGGGACGATCCGGCCTTGCGCGAGGCGATCGCCGCGAGCAAGTTCGCGTCCTCGCCCGCCTTCATGGCGACACCGGCCGGTCACGTGGTGCTCCAGCACCATGGTGAGGAGGTCTGGTTCGGCACCGTGCGCATCCGGGCGCTGCCGCCGGCGTCCTGAGCCGGCGATCGGTCGCCGACGGGTCAGGTCCAGAGGCGCGAGCCGTACCCGGCGACGAGGATCACGAACGTGGCGGCGCCGAGGACCAGCCAGAAGAGGACCGAGCGCAGCCGCGATGTCGGGTGCATCTCGGTGTTGTCGTGGGCCGGCAGTCGTCCCCGACGCAGCCCGCTGCCCCAGCGCGGGGACTCGAGCTGGTCGCGCCAGTCCGCCGGAGCGACGGGACGCGGCTCGAGGCCGCCCTCGCCGTCTGGTCGGTGCAGCTGCAGGCTCATCGATCCGATGGTAGCGCGCCGGCAAGCGCGGCTATGGCCGGCTCCCCGTCGTCATCGCCGTCCGCGCCGATGGGGCCGTTGCCGCCCTCGTCCCACAGCAGCATCTCCTGGGTGAACGAGACCTCGCTGCTGAACAAGGCACCCACCGACTCGCCGCGATGGATCCGCTTGATGGCCTCACCGATGAGCGGGGCGACGGACAGGACGGTGAGCTTGGGGATGCGCTTGGCCGCCGGGAGCGGGATCGAGTCGGTGATGACGACCTCGCGCAGGGCGCTGTCGCGGATGCGCTCGATGGCCGGGTCGGACAGGACGCCGTGCGTGGCGCAGGCGTACATCTCGGTGACGCCCTCGCGCTCGAGGGCTCGGACCACCTCGATGAGCGTGCCGCCGGTGTCGATCTCGTCGTCGACGATGATCGCGCGCCGACCCTTGACCTCGCCGATGACGTTCATCAGCTCGGCCCGGTCGAGGTTGCCGACCCGGCGCTTCTCGATGATCGCCAGCGGCGCGTCGAGGATCTCGGCGAACGCCCGGGCGCGCTTGGCGAACCCGAGGTCGGTCACGATGACGCAGTCGTCGAGCTTCTTGTCGATGAAGTAGCGCGACAGCAGGTGGACCGCCGTCAGCTCATCGACCGGGATATTGAAGAACCCCTGGATCTGGCCCTGGTGGAGGTCCATCGACAGGACCCGGTCCGCCCCCGCCACGGTGATCATGTCGGCGATGAGCCTGGCCGTGATCGGCACGCGCGGCTGGTCCTTCTTGTCGGACCGGCCGTAGGCGTAGAACGGGATGACCGCCGTGATCCGTCCGGCCGACGCGCGCTTGAACGCGTCGATCATGATCAGCAGCTCCATGATCGACTGGTTGACCGGGTGCGACGTCGGCTGGACGAGGAAGACGTCCTTCTCGCGGACGTTGTCGAGGATCTTGACGAAGATGTTCTCGTTGGCGAACTGGAAGACCTCGGCCTTGCCGCACTCCGCGCCGAGATAGCTGGCGATCTTGCGCGCCAGCTCCGGGTTGGCGTTCCCGTGGTAGATCTCGAACTGGTCCGCGTACAAGGGCGCCGTCTCCCGCTCGTCGTCGAACCTGGCCGCCGTCACTCGCCGCCGGTCGGACCGGTCTGACCGGGACCAGCCTCGGCGGGGGCGCCATCGTCGCCCATGGCGTCACGGTCCGCAAGTCCGGGCCGGAACGCGGCGATCGCGGCGACCCGATCGCCCTCGGCCAGGCGCATCACGATGACGCCCCGTGCACCGGACGAATAGCGGTTGATCGTGTTCGTCTCCGTGCGGATCACCTGGCCGCCCTCGGAGATCAGGACGAGCTCCTCGTCGGCCTCGGTCACCTGCTGGACCGCGGCGACGAGCCCCGTCTTGCGGCCCTCGAGCGCGATGAGCCGGACGCCCTGGCCGCCGCGATGCTTGCGCCGGAAGTCGCCGATCGCGACGCGCTTGCCGTAGCCGGTCTCGGTGAGCACGAGCAGGTCCGCCTCCGGCTCCACGACCCGCATCGAGATCACCTGGTCGCCCTCCTTGCGCAGGAGGCGGATGCCGATCACGCCCGCGGCATCGCGGCCCATGGCCCGGACCTCGTTCTCCTCGAACCGCGCGAGCATGCCCTGGGCGGTGGCGATGATCACATCGTCGTGGCCGGTCGACACGTCGACCCACGCGAGCTCGTCGTCCTCGGCGATGGTGATCGCCCGGATGCCGGTCGAGCGGACGCGCTCGAACTGCTCGAGTGGGGTCTTCTTGATGATGCCCTTGCGGGTCGCCAGCACGAGGAAGTTCCCGGGCTCGAAGTCGGGCAGCACGATGGTCGCTACCGGGACCTCGCCCGACTCCACCTGGACGCCGGGCAGGTTGATGATGGCCATGCCCTTGGCCTGTCGGCTGGCGTCCGGGATCGCGTGGACCTTGGCGCTGAACACGCGCCCCCGGTTGGTGAAGAACAGCGCCCAGTCGTGGGTGTTCGCGACGAGCAGGTGCTCGACCGCGTCCTCTTCGCGCGTGACGTGGCCGATGATCCCCTTGCCGCCGCGGTGCTGGCGCCGGTAGGTGTCGACCGGCTGGCGCTTGATGTAGCCGCGGCCCGAGATGGTGACGACGACATCCTCGTCGGCGATGAGGTCCTCGTCGGTCATCTCGCGACTGGCGTCGTCGGCGACGCGGGTCCGGCGCTCGCCGGCGTACTTCTTCTTCAGCTCCGCCAGCTCGTCCTTGATGATCCCGAGCACGCGGGACGGGTTGGCCAGGATGTCCTCGAGCTCGGCGATGAGCTGGATGACCTGGAGGTACTCGTCCTCGATCTTCTGGCGCTCGAGGGCGGCCAGCCGGGCCAGCCGCATGTCGAGGATGGCCTGGGCCTGCAGCTCCGACAGCTTGAAGCGCGCCATGAGGTTGTTGCGGGCGTCCTCGACCTCGCGCGACTCGCGGATCGTCTTGATCACCGCGTCGAGGTTGTCGAGGGCGATCTTGAGGCCCTCGAGGATGTGCGCCCGCGCCCGGGCCTTGCCCAGGTCGTACTCGGTGCGCCGGCGGATGATGTCGCGCCGGTGGTCGATGTAGTGCTGCAGGACGCTGCGCAGCGGCAGCGTCTGCGGCTGGCCGTCGACGAGGGCCAGCATGTTCATGTTGAACGCGAGCTGCATCGGGGTGTGCTTGAACAGGTTGTTCAGCACCTTGTGCGGGTTCGCGTCGCGCTTGATCTCGATGTAGATGCGCATGCCGTCGCGGTCGGACTCGTCGCGCAGGTCGGCGATGCCGTCGATCTTCTTGTCCTTGACCAGGTCGGCCATCTTCTCGAGCAGCGCGGCCTTGTTCACCTGGTACGGCAGCTCGGTGACGATGATCGCCGTCCGGTCGCCGCGGACCTCCTCGAAGGCGACCTGCGCGCGCATCACGACCCGCCCGCGGCCGTGGGCGTACATCTGGCGGATGGCGTCGACCGTCTCCCACTCGCCGGTCAGCGCGTTGCGCTGCTTCTCGAAGCGGAAGATCGTGCCGCCGGTCGGGAAGTCGGGGCCGTGGACGAACTGGCACAGGTCGTCCGAGGTGAGGTTCGGGTCGTCGATGAGCGCGGTCGTCGCGTCGCAGATCTCGCCGAGGTGGTGCGGCGGGATGTTCGTGGCCATGCCGACGGCGATGCCCGAGCTGCCGTTGACCAGCAGGTTGGGGAGCTTGGCCGGCAGGACGGACGGCTGCTTCTGGGTCCCGTCGTAGTTGTCCTCGTAGTCGACGGTCTCCCTGTCGATGTCGGCCAGCAGCTCGGCGGCGATCGCCGTCAGGCGGGCCTCCGTGTAGCGCATGGCTGCCGCGCCGTCGCCGTCGACCGAGCCGAAGTTGCCCTGGCCGTCGACGAGCGGGTAGCGCATCGAGAAGTCCTGGGCGAGGCGCACGAGGGCGTCGTAGATGGCGCTGTCGCCGTGCGGGTGGTACTTGCCCATCACCTCGCCGACGATGGCCGCGCACTTGCGGTACGAGCTGGTGGCCGACAGCCCCATCTCGCCCATCGTGTACAGGATCCGGCGGTGGACGGGCTTGAGGCCGTCGCGCACATCGGGCAGGGCGC
Source organism: uncultured Chloroflexia bacterium (assembly GCA_963776925.1). Lineage (GTDB taxonomy): Bacteria > Chloroflexota > Limnocylindria > Limnocylindrales > CSP1-4 > SPCO01. The sequence continues at coordinate 459,905 of CAVZON010000003.1, forward strand.
GCGAGACGATGACGCTCATCGCGTAGTCGAGGTACGAGACGCGCATCTCGTCCTCGATGCTGATGGCGCGGACGTCGCCCATGTCGTCGGTCACGGTCGGCTACTCCTGGTCAACCGAGCGGAGGCTCGGGGTGGGATCGCGGGTCGGGCAGCGGGCCGAAGCGCGCAGCCGTCGCGGCGGCAGCGGAGGTGGATGGGGCGCCGGGTCGGCGGCGGATGCCGGCCAGCCGCTCGCGCAGGCCGGCGGCGACCGTCGGATCGAGCTTGGGGAGGGTGTCGCGGATGACCCAGGCACGATGGCCGTCATCGGTCGCGACCGCGATGTCGGCCTGCGCCCGCAGGGCGGTCGTCGTGCCGTCGAGGTCGACGCCGGCGAGCGATCGATATGCCCAGGCGAGGGCCTTCTCGACGTCCGGCTCGGCGTCGCCCATGAGCTGCTCGAGGATGGGCAGCGCGGTCGCCACGATCGCCGGTCCGAGTCGCTTGCCGCGGGCGCCGTGGGTCATCGTGGCGATGGTCGAACCGATCAGACGGCGCTCCCACGTGGACGGCGAGTAGACGAGCAGCTCGAGCTCCGCCCATCGGTATGGCTCGTCCTGGATGCCTCGAGCGTACGGGTGCGCCAGGTCATCGACGGTGATCCAGTCCTGCGCGTCGCGAGCGGCACGGCGCAGGAGCTGCCAGGTCTGCTCGGTCTCGGTCGCCAGCGTGCGTTCCAGCAGGCCGAACGCGAACCAGCGCGGCTCCAGGTGGTCGGCTCGGAGCAGTCGATCGGCGACGAACAGGAGCGGGCCGCCGGGGTCGCGGCGCGTGGCGGCGCGGAACCCGCGCGAGACCGCGCTCATCAGCGGCCGGCGGACGCCGTAGGTCGGGCCGAGGCCCGGCGCGACGAAATGCTGGCCATCCTCGTACTCCGGATCGGCCAGCGCGCGGAAGCCATCGGCCAATCGGGCCGCGAACGCGTCCGGGTCCTGGCTCAGCTCGGCGAGCTCCGCGCCCAGCCGTTCGGCCTCGTCGATGCGCGCGGCCACGAAGGCCACGGCTCGCTCGGTCGCCGCGCTGGCGGGGCGCTCGGGCGCCGCGACGCTCATCGGGTCGCCTCCGGCGCGAGGCCATAGCGCTCGCGGAGCTGGCGCTTGCGCGCCTCGTCGGCGGCCACGTACACGCCGGTCGCGGTGGCCAGCTCGGTCCCGTCGCGGGCGTCGATCAGGCGGGCCTCGGTGTCCATGACGCGTCGTCGTTGCGTGGTGATCCACCCGTCCGCGCGGATCGGGACGCCGAGGGGGACGGGCTTGCGGTAGGTGATGCTCATCCGGGCGGTCACGCCCCAGTTGTCGGCGCCGGCCAGCGACCAGGCCATGACCTCGTCGAGGATCGTCGCGACGATGCCGCCGTGGGCGATGTCGTCCCAGCCCTGGCTGTGGCGGTCGAGCGTCGTCTCGACCCACGCCCGCTCGGGCTCGACGTGGAGGACGAGACCCAGGCCGTGCTCGTTGAGCGTGCCGCAGGCGAAGCAGTGATGCGGCGCGACCTCGAACCGGGGAACGCCGGGCACGTCGATGACGCGGGGCTCAGACGTCAAGGTTGCGCACCTTGCGCGCCTCGGTCTTGATGAACTCCTTGCGCGGCGCGACCTTCTCGCCCATGAGCATCGTGAAGATCTCGTCGGCGAGCGCGGCGTTCTCCGAGTCGACGCGCAGGAGCGTGCGGTTCTCGGGGTTCATCGTCGTATCCCACAGCTGGTCGGCGTTCATCTCGCCGAGGCCCTTGAAGCGCTGCACGGACAGGTTCTTGACGTTGAAGTCCTTGATGATCTTCTCGCGCTCCTTCTCGCTGCCGGCGTAGCGGGTCTGCTTGCCGGTGCTGACGCGGTAGAGCGGCGGCTGGGCGATGTACAGGTAGCCGTTGTCGATGACCTCCGGCATGTGCCGGTAGAAGAAGGTCAGCAGGAGCGTCCGGATGTGGGCGCCGTCGACGTCGGCGTCGGTCATGATGATGATCCGGTGATAGCGCAGCTTCGTCGCGTCGAAGCTCTCGCCGATGCCCGCGCCGAGCGCGATGATCAGCGGCCGGATGTTGTCGCTCGACAGGATCTTGTCGAGTCGGGCCTTCTCGACGTTGAGCAGCTTCCCCCGGAGCGGGAGGATCGCCTGGAAGCGTCGATCACGGCCCTGCTTGGCGGAGCCACCGGCCGAGTCCCCCTCGACGATGTACAGCTCGCTGCGCGCCGGGTCGCGCTCCTGGCAGTCGGCCAGCTTGCCGGGCAGCGACATCCCGTCGAGCGCGCCCTTGCGGATGACCAGGTCGCGCGCCTTGCGCGCCGCCTCGCGTGCACGAGCGGCGGTGAGGCACTTCTCGATGATCCGCCGGCCGTCGGCGGGGTTCTCGTCGAGGTATTGGCCGAGGCTGTCGGCCACGGCCGTCTGGACCTGGCCCTTGACCTCGGGGTTGCCGAGCTTGGCCTTGGTCTGACCCTCGAACTGCGGATCGGTCAGCTTGACGCTGATGACCGCCGTGAGGCCTTCGCGCACGTCCTCGCCGGACAGGTTCGTGTCGCTGTCCTTGAGGACACCTGCGCGCCGGGCCCAGTCATTGAGCGAGCTCGTGAGCGCGGCCCGGAAGCCGGTGACGTGGCTGCCGCCGTCCGGGGTGTTGATGTTGTTGGCGAACGCGAGCACGTTCTCGGTGTACGTGTCGTTGTACTGGAGGGCGACCTCGACCGCGGTCGTGCCCTCCTTGCGCTCGACGTAGATCGGGCGCTGGTGGAGCGACTCCTTGTTCCGGTTGAGGTGCCGGACGAAGGACTGGAGGCCGCCTTCGAAGTAGAACGAGCGCTCGCGGTCCACCCGCTCGTCGACCAGGGTGATCCAGACGCCCTTGGTCAGGTAGGCCGACTCGCGCAGGCGCTGGCTGATCATCTCGAACGAGTACTCGATGGTCTCGAACATCGTGTCGTCGGCCATGAAGCTCGTCCGGGTGCCCTTGCGGGTGCCCTGCGGACCCAGCTTCTTGACGGCCGTCTTCGGCTTGCCGCGCTCGTACTCCTGGGCCCAGATGGACCCGTCACGGGCCGACTCGACGCGCATCCACGACGACAGCGCGTTGACCACGCTGACCCCCACGCCGTGCAGACCGCCCGACACCTTGTAGCCGCCACCGCCGAACTTGCCGCCCGCGTGGAGCACGGTGTGGACGACCTCGAGGGCGTCCTTGCCCGTCGAGTGCTTGCCGACGGGGACACCGCGGCCGTCGTCCTGGACCGTCAGCATGCCGTCGGTGGTGATCGTCACCTGGATCGTCGTGGCGTGGCCGGCCATGGCCTCGTCGATCGAGTTGTCGACGACCTCCCAGACGAGGTGATGCAGGCCGCGCACATCGGTCGAGCCGATGTACATGCCGGGGCGCTTGCGGACCGCCTCCAGACCCTCGAGGACCTGGATGCTCGCGGCGGTGTAGTCGTTCCCGCCGCGGGCGCGCTTGCCGCGCCCGTTCGAACCGCTGGCGGCCGTCGTCGCTTCCTCGGTCACGCGTGCCCTCCGGTCAGGCGGTCGTAGAGCCGCCCCAGTTCTTCGTCGCTGTAGTACTCGATGACGATGCGTCCGCCCCGACGCGTCCTGGCCAGGCTGACCTTCGTGCCGAGGGCCTGGCGCAGGTCCTCCTCGACGCGGTCCAGGTCGGCGTCACGGTCGGGACGCGCGTCCGCGGCATCGGCCACCGGGATGCGCGGGGTGCGCAGCCGTCGGACGAGCTCCTCGGTCTGGCGCACCGACAGGTCCTGGTCGATGACCGTGCTCACGACGTGGACCTGGTGCTCGACGGACAGGCCGCCGAGCGCTCGGGCATGGCCTTCGGTGATGGATCGGTCGATGACCGCCGCCTGGACGGCAGGGGCGAGGTCGAGCAGGCGGAGCGTATTGGCGACCGTCGAACGGGCCTTGCCCACGCGCGTCGCGATGTCCTCGTGGCCGCATCCCGAACTCGTCGATGAGGCGTCGGAAGCCGTGCGCGGCCTCGATCGGGTCGAGATCCTCGCGCTGCAGGTTCTCGATGAGCGCGATCTCGAGCTGATCGACGGCGTCCAGCTGGCGGACGACCGCCGGGATGCGCTCGAGCCCGGCCCTCCCGGCGGCACGCCAGCGACGCTCCCCGGCGACCAGCTGGTAGCCCTCGAGGGTCTCCGTCACGAGGATCGGCTGGAGGACCCCGTGCTCACGGATGCTCGCGGTCAGACTCTCCAGCTCGGCCTCGTCGAAGCGGACGCGCGGCTGGTTCGGGTTCGGGCGGATGCGATCGAGCGGGAGCTCGACCGGACCGGGTTGGCCGGCGGTCCGTTGCGGGATCAGGGCCGCCAGGCCGCGACCCAGGCTCTGCGAGCGCTCCGGGCGGACGGTCATGCCACGACCGCCTGCGGCGCCGTCGGCAGCGCGTGCCGGGCGCGGAACTCGCTCGCCAGGTCGGCATAGGCCATGGCGCCACGCGACGACGGCGCGTAGCGGTCGATCGGCAGTCCGTGGCTCGGCGCCTCGGACAGTCGGACGCTGCGCGGGATGACGGTCGTGTACACGATGCCTCCCAGGTGGCGGCGCGCCTCCGCGTCGACTTCGGCGGAGAGGTTGGTCCGGCCATCGGCCATGGTCAGGACGACGCCGTCGATGGCCAGGCGCGGATTGAGGTGGTCACGGACGAGATCGATGGTGGCGAGCAACTGGCTGAGTCCCTCGAGTGCGTAGTACTCGCTCTGGAGCGGGATGAGGACCGTATCGGCGGCGGTCAGGGCGTTCACGGTCAGGAGACCGAGCGATGGCGGGCAGTCGATGAGGATGAGGTCGTAGCGGGCGGCGATCGGCTGGAGGAGGCGGTGGAGTCGGCGCTCCCGCCCCTCGACGGTCGCGAGCTCGATCTCCGCGCCGGCCAGCGCGATGGACGATGGTGCGAGGTCCATCCCGGCGGTGGTCCCGATGATCACCGACTCGAGCGGTTGCCCGTCGATGACCGAGTCGTACACCGAGCCCGCAAGGGCTGCGCGATCGATGCCGAGGCCACTCGTGGCGTTGCCCTGGGGGTCGAAGTCGATGACCAGGACCCGGTCGCCAGCCTGCACGAGCTGACTCGCCAGGTTCACTACCGTCGTGGTCTTGCCGACGCCGCCTTTCTGGTTCGCGCAGGCGATCGTCTGGGCCACCCCTAGTGACCTGCTCGGAGCGCTCTCACGGGGATGAATTCTATCATCGATGGGCCCGGGACCTCCTCTGGGATCGCGCTCAGGCACAGCGTGTCACGGTCCGATCACCTGGGACGTAGCTGCGGCGGCGCGTCGCGTCCGAGGCGCTGGTCGTCCGGGCGCGGCGTCGGGCGATCCGAGGCCGCTGTTTCACGTGAAACGACGGATCGGGCATCCGGCCACGAGGCGATTGCCCGATGGACGGGCGCCATGGGATACTTCCCGCCGACGTCGCCGCCGTTTCGGTCAAGCGGACAGCCGGGCAGGTGGGCGCGCGACCTTTGGCCGCTTCGCCGAGGACTCGACCCGACCGATGACCCTGCTGCTCGCCGCGGTCGGTGCGGTGGTGACGGCGCTGCTCGAACTGACCGTCGGCCCGTACCTCCGCATCGGTGATGCCCAGCCGCACCTCGTGCTGGTCCTCGGTGTGGTCGTCACGGTTGCGGTCGGCCTCGAGGCTGGTCTCACCTGGGCCTTCGTCGGAGGGCTCGCACTCGATGTCCTTGCAGATCGTCCACTCGGGTCGTCAGCGTTCGCACTCCTGTTGTGCGTCGGCGTTGCCGCACTGCTGGCCCGAACCTTCGTCAGACTGCGACCGATCGTCCCGATCATCGCCGTCGCCATCCTGAGCGTCGCCTACTCGATGATCCTGTTCGCCGCCCTTGGAGCCCTCGGGACGCCGGTCCCCGTCGCCGACCCGATGAGTCTGGTGCTGCCCGGCGCCATCTACGACACCGTCCTGGCCGCCGTGATCGGCCCGCTGGCGATCGCGATCCACGATCGACACGCCACCCAGGAACGGGTCGACTGGTGAACACCTACCTGGACGGACGCCCGGTCACGCCCGCCCGACGAGCGTGGCGCTTCCTCGTCTTCGGCATCGTCGTCCTGATCGCGGTCACCGCCCTGACCGCCCGCCTCGCCTACCTGCAGATCGCGAATGGCACGCAGTACGCGGCCCTGTCGCGGGACAACCGGACGGTCCTCGAGCCGATCACGGCGCCGCGCGGCCTGATCTACGACCGGAACGGTCGAGCCCTGGTCGCCAACATCCCGACCTACGCCGTCAAGGTCCGCCCATCGGACCTGCCCAACTCGCGGCGTGACGAGGTCGTCGATCGCCTGTCGGCGCTGCTGTCGATCGACCCGTCCGAGATCAACGCCTCCATCGACGGCAACCCCGGCTCCGCGTTCGACCTCGTCCGCGTGGCGCAGGACGTCGACAAGGCGACCGCGCTGCTCATCTCCGAGGCCGGCGATGACCTGCCAGGGGTCGAAGTGGCCATCGAGGCTCGACGGCAATACGCGGACGGGCCGCTCCTGTCGCAGCTCATGGGCTACACGGGACCGGTGTCCGCCGAGCAGTTGCCCGACCTGCGCGCGGATGGCTACCAGCCGGACGACCTGCTGGGCAAGGCCGGACTCGAGCAGTCCTACGAGTCGGAGCTGCGCGGGACGTACGGCTCCGAGCGGGTCGAGCGCGATGCGACGGGGCGTCGGACCCAGGTCCTCCAGACGGTCGAGCAGGCCGTCCCTGGCGCCTCGCTCGTCCTGTCGATCGACACGCAGGCCCAGAAGGACGCCCAGAAGGCGCTCCAGTGGGCGATGAAGAAGATCGGCATGAAGCGCGGCGTCGTCATCGCCATGAACCCGCAGACCGGCGAGGTCCTGGCGATGGTCAGCCTGCCCACGTACGACAACAACCTGTTCGCACGTGGCATCTCGAACGCCGACTTCCAGAAGCTGCTCGACAACAAGGACAAGCCGCTGCTCAACCACGCCGTCCAGGCGCACTACGCCCCGGGATCGACCTACAAGCTCGTGACCGGCACCGGTGGACTCGGCGACCGGGAGATCTCGCCCTCGACGCGGCTGATGACCAAGCCCTACCTCACCCTCGGCGACACCAGGTTCTTCGAGTGGAACGGCCGTGGGTGGGGTGGCTGCGACATCTACTGCGGGTTCGGCCACTCCAGCGACACGTACTTCTACCAGGTGGCCGGCATGCTCGGGGCCGACCGGCTCGGGCACTGGGCGAAGGAGTACGGCTTCGGCGCCCCGACCGGCATCGACCTCCCCGGTGAGGTGTCGGGCATCGTGCCGACGAACGCCTGGAAGCAGGAGGCCCTCGGGGCCCCGATGTTCCCGGGCGAGATCTACCAGGCCGGCATCGGGCAGGGCTACGACGCCGTGACCCCGATCCAGCTCATCAACGCGTTTGCGGCGCTCGCCAACGGCGGCACCGTGTACGAGCCGCAGATCGTGCGTGAGGTGCTCGGGCCGGACGGATCGGTCATCCAGCCGTTCGAGCCCAAGGTGCTGCACGAGATGGACGTCCGGAACAGCGTGCTGCGGGTGATGCGGAACGCGGCTCGCGAGACCGTCACCCTCCGCCACACCTACAACCTCGTCGACATGCCGATCAAGATCGCCGGCAAGTCCGGGACGGCCGAGTTCGGCGTCCGGGACTCCAAGGGTCGGCTGCCGTACTCGTCGTTCTTCGTCGGCTTCACGCCGAAGGATCCGTACAAGGGCTCGATCAGCGGCACGGACTCCGAGCTCGTCGTGATGGCCTTCGCCCACGACTCGCGGACCGTCGGCAACGCGGCGACCGAGATCGTGAAGTACTTCTTCCAGCTGCACTACGACATCGACAAGGACTACCGGATGCCGGAGCTGCTCAAGCGCGGCAACTACTACTCGAACGACTGATGGGCGTCATCCGGGCCGAGCCGGTCCGCGTCACGGACTGGGCGGCCAAGTCCGTCGGGGCGGTGTGGCGGGCGTTCGACCTGCAGCTGGCGACCTACGCCGGGCTGCTCGTCGCGACCGGGCTCGTGATGGCCTACACGAACAGCGTCGAGACCGGCAGCACCCCCCTCGAGGCCGGCACCACGTTCACCCGCGGCCTGATGTGGGCGGGCATCTCGCTCGTCCTGTTCATCCTGGCCACGGCGTTCGACTATCGGTGGCTCAAGACGCTGGCGTGGCCCATCTACGGCCTCCAGCTGGGTCTGCTCGTGCTGACGCTGGCGATCGGCGACGGCGTGGGCGGCTCGGCGAGGTGGGTCTCGATCGGCCCGCTGACCTTCCAGTTCAGCGAGATCGCCAAGGTCCTGATGATCATCGTCCTGGCCCGGTATCTCGCGGTGAACCAGCCACGGCTCGATCGGTTGTCGACGATCCTCGGAGCGTGCGTCCTCGTCGCGCCACCGCTCGCCCTGATCATGCTCCAGCCCGACCTCGGCACCTCCCTCGTGTTCGCCGCGATCCTCGCCGGCATGCTCTGGATGAGCGGGGCGAGCCTCAAGTGGCTGCTCGGCCTCGGGGCCATCGGCCTTGCGATCATCCCGTTCGCGTGGACCTACGTGCTCCGGGACTACCAGAAGGAGCGGCTGGCGGCCTTCCTGTCGGCCGACAAGGACATCCAGGGCGCCGGCTACCAGCTCTACCAGTCACAGATCGCGATCGGGTCGGGTGGCCTGATGGGCAAGGGCCTGACCAACGGCACGCAGGCCCAGGGCGACTTCCTCCCGGTCCAGACCACGGACTTCGTGTTCGCCATCCTGGCCGAGGAGCTCGGGTTCATCGGCGCGCTCGTCCTGTTCGGCCTGTTCGCCCTGCTGCTGTGGCGGGTCCTGGTCGCCGGCTGGCGCTCGAAGGATCCGTTCGGCACGATGTTCTCCGCGGGCGTCGCCTCGATGATCCTGTTCCAGCTCATCGTGAACGTGGGCATGGTCATGGGCGTCATGCCCATCACCGGCATCCCCCTGCCGTTCGTGACCCATGGCGGCGCCTCGCTGGTGAGCATGGCCATCGCCCTCGGGATCCTCCAGAGCATCAACATCCGGCAGACCCGCGCCGAGTGGTGACGCTGCCGGTCGTCCCGGACGCGTGGACCGCGCCTGGTGAGCGCGCCGATGGCAGCCCGGGCGCCGCGACCTCCATCGTGGTGGCTACCCTGTACGGCAACGGGCGGCATCTGACCGTCTGATCGCCGCACCCGGGAGGGACGACGCTGGCCCTGTCCGTCATCGGCCCGCTTCCGGGTGCCGAGCTCGTCGCCGGCGCATCGAGCGCCCCGCTCGACGTGATGTTCGGCGTGTTCCTGCTGTTCGTCGGCGCGAAGCTCGGCGAGGAAGTCGCTCGACGACTGCATCAGCCGGCGGTCATCGGCGAGCTGGCCGGCGGCTTCATCGTCGGGCCCGGGGCCCTCGGCCTGGTCGTGCCGGGGGAGACGGCCTTCGCCCTCGCCGAGATCGGCGTCGTCATCCTGCTGTTCGCGGTCGGGCTGGAGGTCCGGCTCGATGACCTCCTGGCCGTCGGCCGGCCCGCGGTCCTGACGGCCATCATCGCGATGATCCTGCCGATCGCGGTCGGGGTCGCCATCGGGCTGGTCCTCGGGGAGTCGGCGATGACCGCGGCATTCGTCGGCCTGGCGCTGGCCGCGACGAGCATCGGCATCACCAGCCGGGTGCTCTCCGACATGGGGGTGCTGGATCAGGTCTTCGCGCGGGTGGTCCTCGGCGCCGCCGTCATCGACGACGTGCTCGCGCTCATCCTCATCGGGATCGTGTCCGGCGCGGCGGAGGGCGACCTGTCCGGCTCGACCGCTGCTCGTCGCGGTGGCCGGGATCGGCCTCGTCCTGCTCGGCTTCGCCGCCGCGCGACGCGCACGCGGGCTGAAGCGGGAGGTGTTCACGTTCCCGCTGTTCGCCGACACGCCGCTGGTCCCGGCGTTCATCCTCATGTTCGCCCTGGCCCTGGTCTCGGCCGCCATCGGCCTGGCCGCGATCATCGGCGCGTTCGTGGCGGGCCTCATCGTGGCCGAGACCGAGGCACGCGACGAGCTGGAGCACGAGATCCGCCCGCTCGGCCTCATCTTCACGCCGTTCTTCTTCGCGGTGACCGGTGCGCAGCTCGACCTCGGTGCGCTGCTCGACCCGACGGTCGCCGTGCTGGCCATCGGCCTGGCGATCGCCGGGATCGCGACCAAGGCGATCGGCGGCTTCCTCGGGGCGCGATCGCTCGGACGGTGGGGCGCGGCCACGGTCGGCTTCGGGATGGTGCCTCGCGGCGAGGTCGGCATCGTCGTGGCCAATCTCGGCCTGGCCGCCGGGCTGCTGTCGACGGGCGTGTTCAGCGCGGTCCTGATCGCGGTCGTGCTGACGACGGTCGCGGCGCCGTACCTGCTCGCCTGGTCGATCCCCAAGGCCCAAGCCGAGGCGCAAGCCGCGACCCCCGACAGCCTGCCGGCGGCCGGCTAGCCACTCGCGCTCAGCGGCGCCGGAACAGCCCGCGGCGGTCGGTCGCCTCGGCCTCCGCGGAGCGCCGCACGCCCGCGCGCCGCAGGAACCCGTCGATCTCGTCGCGATACGAGCGACCGATCGGCATCCGGTCGAGCCACTCGAGGTACTCGAGGTCGGCCCGCGCGATCTCCCCGAGGGACCAGCCGGCATATCGGCCGAAGTTGAGGACGCTGCCCGACGGGCTGCCCGGTGGCGGACCGGCCGCACCCGTCCCGTCGGCGCTGCGCATCGAGGGGTCGTAGCCGCTGCCGACCGTCGAGCGGCCGCTCGTCCAGTCCCGCGAGACCGTCTCGGGGGCCCGCGGCGTGGCCGGCGCAGCGCCCGTGGCCGGCCTCGACACGGTCTCGGCCGCGGGGGCCGTCGGTCGGGCACGAGCCATGGCTGCCGCCAGCTTGCGCTCGCGGTCGTAGGCCGCCCGCGCCGCCGGCTCGCCGATGCGCTCCCAGGCGGCGTTGAGCGCCGCCATCCGCGCGGCCGAGTCGGCGCCGCCCCCGCGATCCGGGTGGTATTTCATCGCCAGCCGGCGATAGGCAGCAACGATGACCTCGTCCTCCGCCTCCGGGTCGACCTGGAGGGTCTTGTACGGGTCAGGCGTGCTCACGCCGTCGGATCCGGCGCACGCGGGCGGCCCGGGATGCCCGGGTGGCGTTCCAGGCCGAGACCCTCGATCGATCGCCCGACGGCCTCTTCGGCGTCCGGGCTGAGGCGCCGGAACAGGTAGCGCACGATGTCGCGCGAGGCGGCCGTGATGGGCAACGCCAGGATCGCCCCGAGCAGGCCCGCCAGGGCGCCGCCGATGATGATCGCGAACACGACGACGGCCGGATGCAGCTCGACCGCGTCGCCCTGGATCTTCGGCACGAGCAGGTTGTTCTCGAGCTGCTGGACGAGGGTGTAGAGCACGAGCGCGGCGATGACCGCCTCGATGCCGGCGGTCGCGGCGAGGAGCACGGCCGGGACCGCGGCGATGATCGGGCCGATGATCGGGACGAGCTCGAGGATGCCGGCCGTCACCGACAGCAGCAGGGCGTACCGGCCGAAGACGGGGTCGACGACGACGCTCAGGATCATCAGGCCGAGGAAGGTCATCAGGCCGACCGTGATGCCGAGCACGAGCTGGCCGCGGACCCATTGGCCGAACACGCGCTGCACGAGCCGCAGCGTCGCCCACACGTCGAAGCGCCAGGCCTTGGGCAGGGACTCATCGAACGAGGCGACCAGCGCGACCCGGTCCTTGAGCAGGTAGAACACCCAGACCGGCAGGATGATGTAGCCGAAGACCGCGCCGATGATGCTGCCGGCCCCGGTCACGAGCGGGAGCAGGATCGACGGATCGATGGCGGGGGCACCGCCGCCCTCGGCCGTGCTGGCGATGAGCGCGTCGATCCACTCGCGGATCGCGTCCGGGATCTGCAGTCGGGCGTACAGCTCGCCCAGGCGCTGGACCTGCGCCTGCAGCTGCTCGGCCAGCTGCGGGAAGTCGTCGACGAACCGGAGCAGCTCGTTGATGAGCGGCGTCAGGGTCAGGTTCAGGAACTCGACGAAGGCGACGATCGCGACGACGTAGACGATGGCGATGGCGATCGTCCGCCGGACGCCGCGGTTGGCGAGCCACCGGACGGGTGCGTCGAGCAGGTACACGAGCAGCAGGCCGACGATGAACGGGCGGATGCTGTCGCGGGCCATCCAGAACAGGAGGCCGAGGACGATCGCCGCGCCGATGAGGACCACGACGCGCGGCGAGAGCGGGGCGAATCGCGGGGAGTCCGGCGGGGACGCCGGATCGACGAACGGTGGTGGCGGCAGGACGCCGACCCAGCTCGCCGCCGGGGCATCCGCGACGGAGGCCGCCGCCGTTTCGGGGTCCGCCGCATCGACGGACGGGATGGGGCCGTCGGAAGCTGGCCGGTCGAGGTCGCCCATCGTCCGGCAGACTACCAGACGTGCAGGAGCCCACCGGATCCGCCGCCGACGCCGCCCCGACCGTGTCCGATGGACCCGCATCCGAACCGGCGTCCTCGCCGCCCGCCGAGCCCCGCCAGCGCTGGCGGCTCGTCGTCGGACGCCGTGGCGGGATCGCCGACCAGACCCAGCGCCAGGTCGCGGAGGCGTGGGAGTCCGCGCTCGAGGCGGCCGGTCTGCCGATCGCCCGTGCCGGCGACGGACGGTCGCGCCCGCGCGTCTCGTTCGGGGCGCCGCTGCCCGTCGGCATGGCCGCCGACGCCGAGCTCATCGACGTCGTCCTGACCGAGCGGTGGCCGCTGTGGCGCCTGCGCGAGGCACTCGAGCCGCACGTGCCGGAGGGCTGGTGGCTGGTCGAGGCCCATGACGTGTGGCTGTCGGGCCCGCCGCTGGCGGGCAGGGTCGCGGCCGCCGATCACCGTGTCGTCCTCGAGCCACCGACACCGGCCGAGGCGGGGGCCGATCCGGTCACCCGGCTGAGCGACGCCTGCGCCGTGCTGCTCGCGGCCCGCCGGCTCGAGCGGCAGCGACGCAAGGGCGACGGCGCGGTGGCCTACGACCTGCGCCCGCTGGTCATCGACGTCCGGGCCGAGGCCGCCGGCGAGGGGCCGGTCATCGAGACCCGCACCCGGTTCCATCCCGAGCTCGGCACCGGCCGGCCGGAGGAGGTCGTGGGCGCCCTCGGCGACATCGTCGGGATGCCGCTGGTCATCGCGTCGATCACCCGGCGCCGACTCGTGCTGGCCGACGACCTCGACGAGCGCTAGGCTCGCCGCCGATGGACGACACCGACGACGACACCTGGCTGACCGAGACGCTGTACGACGACGTGCGGCTGTCGATCAAGGTCGAGCGGATCGTGTTCGACAGCCAGACCGAGCACCAGCGCCTGGTCGTCGCCGACTCGCGCCGGTTCGGGCGGATGTTCAGCCTCGACGGGGTCACCCAGCTGACCATGGCCGACGAGGCGGTCTACCACGAGATGCTCGCCCACGTGCCGATCCTCGCCCACGGCGCGGTGACCGACGTGGGCATCGTCGGTGGCGGCGACGGCGGGTTGGTCGAGGAGGTCCTGAAGCATCCGGGCATCGAGCGGGTGACGATCGCCGAGCTCGACGGCGGGGTCATCGACTTCGCGCGGACCTATCTGCCCGACCTGGGGCGCGGCGCGTTCGACGACCCGCGGGTGTCGATCGTCCTCGGCGACGGGGCCGACTTCGTGGCCACGACCGATCGCCGCTTCGACGTCCTGGTCGTGGACTCGACCGATCCGATCGGCCCCGGCGCATCGCTGTTCACGTCGACGTTCTACGCCGCCTGCGCACGCGTGCTGCGGCCTGGGGGGATCGTCGTCACCCAGAACGGCGTCCCGTTCTTCCAGCCGGACGAGCTGGGATCGTCGCTGCGGTCGTTGCGCGCCGCGTTCGCCGACGTGACCTGCTACCTCGGCGTCGTCCCGACGTACATCGGCGGGTTCATGGCCTTCGGCTGGGCGACCGACGAACCGGGCCATCGGCAGGTGCCGCTCGAGACGATCGAGGCGCGGTTCGCGGCGGCCGGCCTGGGCGATCGCACGCGCTACTACACGCCCGAGGTGCACCGGGCGGCGTTCGCCCTGCCACGGTTCATCCGCGACCTCGTCGACGAGGCGGTGGCCGGCGACCTCATCCCGCGTCCGACGGGGCGACCGCCCCGCTGAGCGCCGCGCTCAGGGCGGGCAGGAACTGGTCCCAGCCGATCTCGTGGCCCTCGACGCTCTCCGGCGGCAGGCCGAGGTGGCGGAGGGTGACGATCGTGCCGTCGCCATCCGGGCGCAGGTCGACCTCCACCCGGCTGGCCCCGGGCGGGACCGGATCGCCGGCAGCCTCCCAGCCCCAGGTGAAGACCACGCGTCGCGGCGGGTCGACCTCGACGTAGGTGCCGCGGACGATGTCCTCGCCGTTGTAGTCGATGTGGAACGTGCCGCCCGGCCGCGGGTCGAGCTCGATCGTCCGGCCCATCCAGCGACGCATCCGATCGGGATCGGTGAAGTAGGGGAAGACCGTCTCGGGCCGGGCGGCGACCCGGACCTCGCGCTCGATGGTCGTGGCGTCAGCGGTCGTCGATCCGGCGTCCATCGCGTTCCTCCTGTTCGGCCGCCGCGGCCAGTCTGTCCAATCCGTCATCCCAGAACGTCTCGAGCCAGGCCCGGAGCTCGCGCGTGCCGTCGGGTCGGGCGCGATACCAACGTCGGGTGCCCTCGCGCCGCTCGACGACGAGGCCGGCGTCGCGCAGGACGCCCAGGTGCTGCGAGATCGCCGGTCGACTGACGTCGAAGTGGCCGGCGATCGCCCCGGCGGTCAGCGCCTCATCGCGGATGAGCCGCAGGATCTCGCGACGACGCGGTTCGGCGATGGCGTGGAGGGCGGCATCCATGACGGCGCTAATGTAAGTCGCCACTTACGGATGCGCAAGGCCAGGGCCCTGGCGCCGATTGACCGGACGTGGCCTCGCACGTACACTCCACCGTCCGCGCCTCGGCCGAAGCCGGGCGTCATCCCATGTCCGACAGCCCGATCGCCCCGCGCGTCGCCCGCCGTCGCCACGAAAGAACCTGAGGACCCATGTACGCAGTCATCGAGACCGGCGGGAAGCAGTACCGCGTCGAGGTCGGCACCGAGCTCGAGGTCGAGCTCCTCGATGTCGAGCCCGGCAAGACCGTGACCATCGACCGCGTCCTGCTCGTCGCCGACGGCGACGATGCCGCGATCGGCCGACCCATGGTCGACGGTGCCGCGGTCAGCGCCGAGGTGCTGCGCCAGATCCGCGGCGAGAAGCTCATCGCCTTCAAGTACCGCCCCAAGGCCCGCAGCCGGGTCAAGAAGGGCCATCGCCAGGAGCTGACCGTCCTGCGCGTGAGCGACATCGTGTTCGGTGGCAAGAGCGCGGCCAAGGCTGCCGCGAAGGCCGAGTCGGACGCGAAGACCGAGCGCCAGCGCCTCGAGGAGGCCGCCACCGCGCAGGCCGCCAAGGACGCGGAGCTCGCCGCGAAGCTGGCCGCGCCGGCCAAGAAGGCCACGCCGGCCAAGGCCAAGGCCGAGCACCAAGAGCGAGGCCAAGGCCGACACCAAGGCCGCCGACGGAGCCCGAGGCCACGGCCGAGAAGCCCGCCAAGGCCGCGCCGAAGAAGGCGCCCGCCAAGGCCAAGGCCGACACGGCCAAGGCCAAGGCCGAGCCGCCGAGGCGAAGAGCACGGCGGAGGCCACCGAGAAGCCCGCCAAGAAGCCGGCCGCCAAGCCGCGCGCCACCAAGAAGGACGAGTAGCGACATGGCTCACAAGAAGGCCGGCGGCAGCGTCAAGAACGGCCGCGACAGCGTCGGCCAGCGACTCGGCGTCAAGGCCGGGGACGGCCAGCTCGTCCCGGCCGGCTCGATCATCGTCCGCCAGCGCGGGATGACCTTCCTGTCCGGCCCGGGCACCGGTCTCGGCCGCGACTACACCGTGTTCGCGACGGTCACCGGCAAGGTCAAGTTCGAGCACGCGACCAAGTCCAAGAAGCGCATCCGGGTCGAGGCGGTCGAGACCGCCGGCGCGCCGGTGCCGCCTGACGGCGCCGATCCAACGACCGGAGTAGCCGGCGACCACCGGCTGGGCGATGGCCCGGCACGGACGGCGTCGGAGGAGAAGCACCCCGTGAAGCCCGATATCCATCCCACCTACTACGAGGCCAAGGTCCATTGCGGCTCGTGCGGCCGCGAGTGGACGGTCGGTTCGACCCGACCCGAGCTGCGCGTCGACGTGTGCAGCCAGTGCCACCCGTTCTTCACGGGCACGCAGAACATCATCGACACGGCCGGCCAGGTCGAGCGCTTCCAGAAGCGCCTGGAGCGCTCGGCCCGCGAGCCCCGTCCTCGCACCGCACGGCCGGCCCCGGGTCGGCCGTTTCATTCCCGGGCCGTCGTCCGGTGCACCCGATGCGCCAACCGGCCGACCCTCGGCGTCGGCCGTTCGTGAGGGTTACCACGCGATCGTCGCGTCGGTCCGGTGCAACCCACGGCACGGCCCGGAAGCGTTGCCGGTCCGGTATGGCCCATGGCCGGTAGACTTCCCGCGATGTCAGCCGACACCCCGACCGCGCCGGCCACCCCGGGCCGTCCCGGCTACGCCTATGGCGGCCAGGCCCTCATGGAGGGCGTGCTCATGCGTGGCCGCGACGCGATCGCGGTCGCCCTGCGCCATCCGGACGGCCGCATCGTCACCGCCACGGAGCGCCTCGACAGCGGCGTCCACGGCAAGCGCTATGCCAAGTGGCCGTTCGTGCGCGGGCTCGTCGTCCTGTACGAGACCCTCGTCATCGGCACCCGCTGGCTCGTCCGCAGCGCGAACGTCCAGGCCGAGGAAGACGACGTCGAGCTCGGCAAGGGCTCGATCGCGATCATGCTCATCGTCACCTTCGGCATCGCCATCGCGGTCTTCTCGCTGCTGCCCCTGTTCATCTCGAGCGTCGCCTCGGCGGGCTCGGACCAGGGCTGGGTCCAGCCGGTCCTCGAGGCGATCATCCAGATCGCGATCTTCCTGGGCTACCTGACGCTGGTCAGCCGGACCCCCGACATCCACCGGGTGTTCCAGTACCACGGCGCCGAGCACATGACCATCCACGCGCTGGAGCACGGCGATCCGCTGACGGTCGACGAGGTCCGCAAGTACCCGACCGCGCATCACCGCTGCGGGACCGAGTTCCTCGTGGTCCTCGTGATGCTGTCGATCCTGACCTTCTCGCTCATCGGCAAGCAGGAGCCGCTGGTCATGATCCTCAGCCGCCTGGTGGCCATCCCGCTGCTCGCAGCGGTCGGCTACGAGATCCTCCGGCTCGGGGCGAAGTACCGCCACAACCCGGCGGTCCGGGTGATCATGTACCCGGGCATCCTCGTCCAGATGATCACGACCAAGCGACCCGACGACGACATGATCGAGGTCGCCATCACCTCGATGCAGGAAGCGCTCATCGCCGACGGCAACGCGATCCCGGCAGGGTCGACGCCGTTCGAGCGGGCACCGCTGGAGCTGCCCAAGGGCAAGGAGGCCGCCGTCGACGAGGCGCCGCCCGCCCCTGAGGCCAGCGGTACCGTGGCGACCGACACCGGCGAGTCGCCCCCGCTGGCATGACCGACCTCGACGCCACGCTGGCGGAGGTGGCGGCCCAGTACGACGAGGTCCAGGCCCAGCTCGCCCGCCCGGAGGTCAGCGCCGACCCGAGCGAGATCCGCCGGCTCGGCCAGGAGCTGGCCCGGCTGGAGCCCACGGTCGACGCGTATCGGCGCCTGACCGCGATCCGGGCCGAGCTGGCCGGCGCCCGCGAGCTGCGCGATGCCACCGACGCCGACGACGACATGCGGGCGATGGCGCGCGACGAGATCGCCAGCCTGGAGGCCGACCGAGACGCAGCTCCTCGACGACCTCAAGGTGCTCCTCCTGCCGCGCGACCCCAACGACGGCCGCGACGTCATCCTCGAGATCCGGGCCGGGGTCGGTGGCGACGAGGCCGCGCTGTTCGCCGCGGAGCTGCTGCGGATGTACCTGCGCTACGCCCAGACCCATCGCTACCAGACCGAGGTGCTGAGCACGAACGAGACCGGCAACGACGGCCTCAAGGAGGCCATCGTCCAGGTCCGCGGCGACGGCGCCTACAGCCGCTTGAAGTTCGAGGGCGGCGTCCATCGCGTCCAGCGCATCCCGGCGACCGAGTCGAGCGGGCGCATCCACACGTCGGGTGCGACGGTCGTGGTCATGCCCGAGGCCGACGAGGTCGAGATCGACATCGACGAGGAGAAGGACCTCCGGATCGACGTCAAGCGCTCGTCCGGCCCCGGCGGCCAGAGCGTCAACACGACCGACTCCGCGGTGCGCATCACCCACCTGCCGAGCGGGCTCGTCGTCGAGATCCAGGACGAGAAGAGCCAGCACAAGAACAAGGCCAAGGCGATGTCCGTGCTGCGCTCGCGACTGCTCGACCTGGAGATCCAGAAGCAGCGCGAGGCGGACTCGGCGGCGCGCCGCTCGATGGTCGGCGCCGGCGATCGCAGCGACAAGGTCCGGACCTACAACTTCCCGCAGGACCGGGTGACCGACCACCGCATCGGCAAGACCGTGCACAACCTGCCCGGCGTCATGGCCGGCGACCTCGACGACCTCATCGACGCCCTGATCATGCAGGACCAGGCCGATCGCCTGGCCGACCTGACCGGCAGCGAGGACGGCGATGGTTGACGCGTCCGAGGTCCGCTTCCTGCCGGCTCGGGACCTGCCCGTCCCGCGCTGCACCGACCTCGGCTCGGTCCAGGTCCTCAAGCACGGCAATCGCTACCTCCTGACCGATGCGTTCGGGGACATCCATCCCGACTCGCGCGGTCTGGGCCTGTACGAGGGCGACACCCGGCTGCTGTCGTGCTGCGTCCTGCGCGTCGGCGGCGAGCGGCCGGTCCTGCTCCAGACCTCGGTCGGCGGCAACTACCGCGGCGGGATCCAGCTGACCAACCCGAGCGTCGACCGCAATCCCGACGCCAAGGTCCACCCGATGGACGAGCTCGTCGGGCGGACGGTCGGCATCGGCCGGCAACGGGTCATCGGCGGCGACGGCATGGAGGAGCGGCTGCGGGTCGAGAACCACGCCTCGCGCGAGGTCGCGCTGCCGGTCGTCATCGGGCTCGGGGCGGACAGCGCCGACATCTTCGAGGTCCGCGGCTTCCCGCGACTGACCCGCGGGCGGCTGCTGCCCGTGGCCGTCGCCGACGGCCGGGTGACCTTCCGCTACGACGGTCTCGACGGGCTCCAGCTCCTCGTCCACGTCGCGTTCTCCGAGCCGCCGCTCGAGGTGCGCGGCTGGGAGGAGGGCGCCGCGCCCCCGGACGGGACGCCGGACGACTACGCCGCGCTCCACCTGACCTGGGACCTGCACCTGGGCCCGGGCGAGGAACGTGACCTGACCTGGACCATCTGGGCGACCCGACGACCGAGCCCCGAGCGGCGCCGAGACGTCGACGAGTCGTGCCGAGCTGGCGGCACTGTTCCCGGCACCGCCGCGCGTGTCGAGCGACGAGGGCGCGTCCGCGTATCACGCCTGGGAGCGAGCGACGACGACCGTCACCAGCGATCACGAGCTGCTCAACCTCGTCATCAAGCGCTCGATCAGCGACCTGCGCCTGCTCGTCAACGACGGGCCGGGGCCCGACCAGCGCTACATCGCCGCGGGCGTGCCGTGGTTCAGCACGCTGTTCGGGCGGGACGCGCTCATCACGGCCTTCCAGTCGCTCGCGGTCCGGCCGCAGCCTCGCGGTGGAGACGCTGACGACGCTGGCCGCCTACCAGGCGACCGAGGACGACCCGTCACGCGACGCCGAGCCGGGCAAGATCCTGCACGAGCTGCGGACCGGCGAGATGGCCCGCAACGGGGAGCTGCCGCACACGCCGTACTACGGCTCGGTCGACGCGACCCCGCTTGTGGCTGATCCTGCTCGGCGCGACGTTCGACTGGACCGGCGACCGCGACCTCGTCGACCGGCTGTGGCCGAACGCCATGGCGGCGCTCGACTGGATCGATCGCTACGGCGACCGCACCGGCGACGGGTTCGTCGAGTACGAGCGGCGGACCGACCGCGGCCTGGTCAACCAGGGCTGGAAGGACTCGCACGATGGCATCCGCGACCGGTACGGCCGCGAGGCGGTCACCCCGATCGCGCTGGCCGAGGTCCAGGGCTATGTCTACGACGCCAAGCGCCGGATGGCCGACCTCGCCCGGATGCGCGGCGACCAGGACCTGGCCACCCGCCTCGACGCGGACGCCGCCACGCTGCGCGACCGGTTCGAGGCCGCGTTCTGGGTCGAGGACCTGCGCTACTACGCGATGGCCATCGATGGCGACAAGCGGCAGGCCGACGCGATCGGCTCCAACGCCGGCCACTGCCTGTGGAGCGGGATCGTCAGCCCGGACCGGGCGCGCGACGTCATCGACCACCTGCTGCGCCCGTCGATGTTCAGCGGCTGGGGGATCCGGACCTACGCCACCGGCCAGCCCGGCTTCAACCCGATGGGCTATCACACGGGCTCGGTCTGGCCGCACGACACCTCGCTCATCGCGGCCGGCTTCAAGCGCTATGGCTTCGAGGACGCCTCGAACCGGCTGGCCGGGCAGATGCTCGACGCGGCGCAGCGCTTCCCCGACTATCGCCTGCCCGAGCTGTTCTGTGGCTTCGACCGCGCCGACGCGACGACCCCGGTCCCGTACCCGGTCGCCTGCTCGCCCCAGGCCTGGGCCGCCGGCGCGTCCTTCCTGTTCCTCGAGACGATGCTCGGGCTGCGCGCCCACGCCGACCGGCATGAGCTCGAGCTCGCCCACCCGCACCTGCCCGAGTGGCTCCAGAAGGTCACGCTGACCGACCTCCAGGTCGGCGATGCGAGTGTCGACCTGCTGTTCCATCGATGGCGCGGGACGACGAGCGCCGAGGTCCTGCGCAAGGTCGGCGACCTCGCCGTCACCGTCCGGCTGTAGGCGATCGCGCACGTGGCCTCGACGCGGGAGCTGCTCGATGCCGGGGTGGAGCGCCTGCGGGACGCCGGATCCGAGACGCCGCGGCTGGATGCCGAGCTGCTCCTGGCGCACGCCAACGGCGTCGACCGGTCGGCCATCCTGGCCCACCCCGAGGCGCCCGTCGGGACCGGGCCGGCCGAGACCTACGAGGGGTTCCTGGCGCGACGAGCGGCGGGCGAGCCGGTCGCGTACATCCGTGGCTTCAAGGAGTTCCACGGCCTCGCCTTCGCGGTCGATCCCCGCGCGCTCATCCCGCGGCCCGAGACCGAGCTCCTCGTCGAGCTCGGGCTGGCCGAGGTCATGCGCCGGCTGACGAGCGGCGCACTGCCGGCGGCCGGTGCCGCGCTCGGGGTGCTGGACGCCGGGACCGGCAGTGGGGCCATCGCCATCGCCCTGGCGGTCGCCCTGCGCGCCAGGCGCGTCCCGACCGAGGAGGTCGAGATCGTCGCCCTGGACATCTCGCCCGATGCCCTGGACCTGGCCCGGGAGAACGCGGTCGGGCATGCCGTCGGCGACCGCCTGCGCTTCGAGACGGCCGACCTCGTCCCACCCGGGACCACCGAGTGGGACGTGATCCTCGCCAATCTCCCGTACGTCCGCGACGACGCGATGGCCGGCCTGCCGGTCGCGACCACGTTCGAGCCGGCACTGGCCCTCGACGGCGGGCCGGACGGTCTGGCGGTCATCGCCCGGTTGCTCGACCTCCTGCCGACGGCGCTGGCCGGCGGTGGCGTCGCGCTGCTCGAGATCGGTGCCGACCAGGGGACCGCCATCGTCGACCTGGTCGCGGGCCGACTCGAGGGCTGGACGTGCGTCGTCGAGCCGGACCTGGGTGGGCTGCCGCGCGTCGCCCGTATCGCCCGGCCCGGTGCGGTCGGCTGACCCGGCCGTGCCCGACCCGCTCTTCCCGATCCGGCTCATCGCCCTCGACATCGACGGGACGCTCATCGACGACGACCTCGTCGTCGGTCCGCGTACCCGGGCCGCCATCCGCGCGGCGATGGACCGCGACGTGGCGGTCTCGCTCGTCACCGGCCGGATGGTCTCGTCGGCGATGCAGTTCGCCCGGGACCTCGGCCTGACCGCGCCGGTCGTCGGCTACCAGGGCGGGCTCATCCGCGCCATGCCCGAGGTCGAGGGTCGCCTCGGCAAGCTGCTCCGCCACTCGCCGTTGACGGCCGAGGTCGCCCGCGACGTCATCGACTGGACCCGTGCCCACGGCCTGGATCCGCACGTCAATCACCTGGAGCGGTTCATCCTGCGCGACGACGACCCGAAGGCAGAGGACTACTCGATCTTCATGGGCCACCGCGCCGAGCTGGTCCCGGACCTCGTGGCGGCGATCCAGCATCCGGTGACCAAGGTCCTGGCCGTCGGGGAGCCACCGCTGCCCAACGAGATGGCCCCACTGGCCAAGGCGGCCTTCGCCGGACGCGCGGACGTCACGATCTCGCACCCGCGCTTCCTGGAGTTCGTGGCACCGGGCGTCTCCAAGGGCAGGGCCGTGCGCTATCTGGCCCGCCGGCTCGGCGTGGACGCTCGGGGCGACGCTGGCCGTGGGCGACCAATGGAACGATGTCGAGATGCTGGCCGAGGTCGGCCACGGTGCGGCGATGCCGACCGCGCCCGAGGGCGTCCGGGCCGTCGCCCGCTACGAGGCCTCGCCGGTCGCCGACGAGGGGGTCGCCACGCTCATCGAGCAGCTCGTGCTGGCCGCGCCGGCGGATGCGGTCGCGGCTTCGCAACGGCTCGAGGCCGAGGTCCTGGAGCGACGCCGGGCCAGCAGCGTCGACCGGAAGCGTCGCCACCGGACCGGCCCACGGATGACGGCCAGGATCGTCCCCGACGATGCGGCCGGACGGGCGGAGGCGGCCGCGGTCCTGCGCGACGGCGGGGTCGTGGCCCTCCCGACCGACACGGTCTACGGGATCGGCGTCGCCCTGGACACGCCAGGTGGCGTGGAGCGCCTGTTCGCGGCCAAGCGTCGCCCGCCGGACAAGGGGATCATGCTGCTCCTCGATGACGCGGCCCAGGCCGCCGGGATCGGGGTCATGACCCCGGCAGCCCGCGCCCTCGCCGAGGCGTGCTGGCCGGGCGGGCTGACCGTCATCGTCCCGCAGCGCCCCGACGTGCCGCTGCCGGCGGTCCTCACCGGCGGCGCCCCGACGATCGGCCTGCGGGCGCCGGACCATGCCGCGCCGCGCTCGTTGGCCCGGGCGGTCGGGCCGCTACCCGTCACCTCGGCCAACGTCTCCGGGCTGCCGGAGGCCGCGGACGCGGCCGAGATCCTGGCGCAGCTCGGTGACGCGGTCGACCTGATCCTCGATGGCGGTCCCGCCCACGGCGGTCCGGCCTCGACCGTGGTCGATTGCACGGGCGAGCGGCCGGTGATCCTGCGGGTCGGCGCGGTCCCGGTGGACCGCGTGATCGGGGTCCTCGAGGCGGCCGGCGTCGCGCACGACCTCGCGGTGCCGACGCCGTCGGACACGCCGGGTCCCGAGCCGGGTCCAGCGACCTCAGGCGGAGCGGACACCGTCCGCGTCGAACGCCATCGCGCGTTGCAGCGCGGCGGCACGCATGTCCGGCGGGACCTCGACCGGGCCGCCCAGCGCGGCGGCGTAGTGCGCGACCTGCGCGGCCTCCTCGACGATGCCGCCGACCTGGATGGCGAGGGCCGGCGTGCGATGGAAGACGAGGACCCCGTGATTGGCGAGCAGGACCGCCGGGACGCCCGGCCGGACCGCGGCACGGATGTGCGCGATCGCCTCGTCCGAGCCGCGTGGGCCGTAGCCGGCGACCGGGACGCCATCGGGCAACCCGAACATGGCGAGCGCCTCGATCCAGCAGCCGATCGGCTGGTGGGCCACCGCGTGGGCCGTCGCGTACGGCGAGTGCGTGTGCAGGACGCAGCCGACGTCGGGTCCGTCCTGGTACATCGCCGTGTGCATCGCCACGACCGCCGCCTGGATCGGTGGCAGCTCGCCCTCGAGGAGGGTCCCGTCCAAGCCCACCCGAACGACGCCGTCCGGACCGAGCCCCCGAAGGCTCGGCGCGGCGGTGAAGTACATCTCGTCCGCACCGGGGACCCGGATGCTGATGTTGCCGTGTCCGTTGGCCGAGATCGCGCCGCTCGCCACGACGCTCGCCGCCGCGCCGACCACCTGCTCCACGAGCGCCTTGTCCATGACGGTCTCCATCCTGCATGCCCGGATCTGCCTGGGCCAAGCCTGACAGGTCCGCATCCTGCGAGCCGGCGGGGCGGCGTCGACCATGGTTCGTGGGAAGATACCGGCGAACGTGCCGACCGGACTCGGGGCGACGGGGCACGGAAGGAGAGGGCGTCGATGACGATCGGCAGCGCGCGAGACCTGGGCCTGGCGTCGATCGCCGAGGTCGACCCGGAGCTGTGGACGGCGATGCAGGGCGAGCGCCGCCGCCAGCACGACAACATCGAGCTGATCGCCAGCGAGAACTACGTCTCGGCGGCGGTCATGGAGGCCCAGGGCAGCTGGCTGACCAACAAGTACGCCGAAGGTCTGCCGGGCAAGCGCTACTACGGTGGCTGCGAGTTCGTCGACGTGGCCGAGACGCTGGCCCAGGAGCGAGCCCTCGCCCTGTTCCCCGGCGCCGAGCACGTCAACGTCCAGCCGCACAGCGGCGCCCAGGCCAACATGGCCGCCTATTTCAGCGTGCTCCAGCCGGGCGACCGGATCCTCGGCATGAACCTCGCCCACGGTGGCCACCTGACCCACGGCATGGCCCTCAACTTCAGCGGCAAGCTCTACGAGGTCCATGCCTACGGCGTCCGCCAGGACACCGAGACCATCGACTACGACGCGATGGAGGCCCAGGCCCGCGAGATCCGGCCGAAGCTGATCGTCGGCGGCGCGAGCGCCTATCCGCGTCTGTGGGACTTCGAGCGGATGGCGGCCATCGCCCACGCCGTCGGGGCGATCCTGTTCGTCGACATGGCGCACGTCGCCGGCCTCGTCGCTGCGGGTGTCCATCCCAGCCCGTTCCCGCACGCGGACCTCGTGACCTCGACCACCCACAAGACCCTGCGCGGACCGCGTGGCGGACTGGTCTTCGCCCGTCGCGAGCTGCACCCGGACCTCGATCCGGCGGACTTCCCGGCCCTCGGCGGCAAGACCGCACTCGGCGCCGCCGTCGACAAGACGGTCTTCCCTGGCGTCCAGGGCGGACCGCTGATGCAGGTCATCGCCGGCAAGGCCGTCGCGTTCAAGCTCGCGGCCGAGGAGCCGTTCCGCGAGGACCAGCGCCGGACCGTGGCCAACGCCCGGGTCCTGGCCGAGACGGTCGCGGCAGAGGGCGCCCGCGTCGTCAGCGGCGGCACCGACAACCACCTGCTGCTCGTCGACGTGACCCCGCTGGGGGTGACCGGCAAGGAGGCCGAGCACCTCCTCGACGAGATCGGCATCACCGTCAACAAGAACGGCATCCCGTTCGACCAGCACCCGCCCAACACGGCCAGCGGCATCCGACTCGGCACGCCGGCCACGACGTCGCGCGGGTTCGGCGAGGACGAGATGCGCCAGGTCGGCCGGATCATCATCGAGGCCATCCGGACGCGTGACGACGAGGCGGCCCAGCGCCGGCTCGCCGGTGAGGTCACCGACATCGTCGCCCGGTTCCCCGTCCCGGGACTGGCGACCGCGTGACCCGGCGCGTCTGCCCGCGCGGGCGCTCGAGCGGGTCGCGAAGCGTTCGCCACCTCGCGCGTTGACGTTCATCGAGGGCGCCGATCAGAGCCTCGGCCCGATCATCGCCGTCTTCGTCATCGCAGCCCTCATCTCGCTCCTGATGACACCGCTCGTCCGGCGGGTGGTGGTGCGCTACGACATCGTCGACCGGCCGAACGCCCGGCGGGTCAACACCCGGGCGATCCCGCGCGGCGGCGGGGTCGCGATCGCGACCGCGTTCCTGCTGGTGGGAGCGGGCTTCGTCGTGCTCAACGAGCGGATCGGCTGGGTACCCGAGGTCCTGACCATCGCCGACTCGGACATGATCGCGCTGTTCCTCGGCGGGCTTGCCGCGGTCGTCATCGGGGCCATCGACGACCTGTTCGACCTGCGAGCGCGATGGCAGCTCCTGGGCCAGGTCCTGCTGGCGCTGCTGGCCGTTGCCCTGGGCATCGGGATCGAGGTCATCGCCAACCCGTTCGGGGAGGGCGTCATCCGCTTCAGCGAACCCTTCTCGGTCGGCTTCACCGTGTTCTGGATCGTCGGCATGATCAACAGCATCAACTGGATCGACGGGCTCGATGGGCTGTCGACCGGCGTGGCCCTCATCGCCGCCGTGACCCTGGGCGTCCTCAGCCTGACGACCCAGGTCAGCCAGCCCCTCATCGCGGTCCTGTGCTTCACGCTGGCGGGAGCCCTGCTCGGCTTCCTGCGCTGGAACTTCCATCCGGCATCGATCTTCATGGGCACGAGCGGCGTCCAGTTCGTCGGGTTCACCCTGGCCGCGCTGTCGATCCTCGGGTCGGCCAAGGTCGCGGTCGCCCTGCTCGTCCTCGGCGTGCCCATCCTCGACACGTTCTGGCTCATCGTCCGGCGCATCCTCGACGGCCGCTCGCCGTTCAGCGCGGACCGCTCGCACATCCACCACCGGCTGCTCGACCTGGGGCTGTCGCACCGGGACACGGTCCTCGTCATCTACGCCATCTGCGCGGGCCTCGGCCTGGTGGCGCTGCTGCTGTCGGAGGTGACGCAGCTGTACGCGTTCCTCGGCGTGTTCCTCGTGTCAGGGCTGGTCCTGTTCGGGCCGACGCGCGGGGCGTTCCGGCGTCCGGAGGAGCTCGAGGCCGAGAGCTACGAGAACGGGGTGACCGACGAGCCCGAGGTCGAACCGGGGTCCTGAGCGTGCCCGGCCGGTGCTAGCATCGCCGCCACGCGCGGTCGGTCCCAGGTCGCGAGCTCGGGGAGCGGATGCCGACAGAACTCCTGATCATCCTCGCGGGCGTCGCCCTGGCGGTCGTCGTCGGGTGGATCGCGCTGCATCGCTCCGTGCCGTCCTCCCCTACACCGACCGGTCAGGCCCATCGACGCGGACCGCTGGCGGCGTTCGGTGCCGTCATCGACGCGTCCGTCGGCATGCTCATGCTGCGGCGCGCCCTCGGCCGCTCGACGGCGACGCGCGCCGAGCGTGCTGCGGCCAGGTTCCGGGCGCAGGCCGACGCCGAGGAGGCGGCCGCGGTGGCCGACGCCTACGCCATCCGCCTGGCGGCCGCGGCCGGTCGCCCGGTCCCGACCAGGCCGACGCACCTCGTCGTCGCCGGCACGGCCGCGGAGCGGACCGGCGAGCGCGGGACGCACGCCCATCCCGTCGCCCCGGCCGCCGTGGCCGCGGTCGCAGCGAGCCCGATCGTGCCGGCGTGGGCCGTGGCGACCTCGCGTCGGCGGCTGTGGCGCGACAGCGCGCTGGCCATCGCCGCCCTGGCCGCCGTCCTCATCGGGGTGATCGTCGTGCTGCCCGACGACGAGGGCGGCGTGCTGAGCGCCACGGGCACGCCACCGGCATCGAACGACCTGGTCGTGCTCCCGGGCGGCAGCGCCGGCCCGAGCGCCGCGCTCGAGTCGCCGTCGCCGAGCGTGGAACCTGCACCATCCGAGAGCGCGACGCCATCGCCGACGCCCACCGCGACACCGACCGCGACGCCCGAGCCGACCGCCCGGCCCACGGCCCGCCCGACCCTGCGGCCTCGCCCGACCCCGAAGCCCACCCCCAAGCCGACGGCCGCCCCCACGGCCGCGCCGACCGCGACGCCGACGGTCGAGCCGACCCCGACACCCGAGCCGACCGCCGAGCCGACAGCGGAGCCCACGCCAGAACCCACGCCCGAACCGACCGCCGAACCCACGCCGGAGCCGACGCCCGACCCGCCAGCAGACCCGACACCGGCTCCGTAGACGGACGGCGGGTCGCTGCGGCTCGACGCGTTCACCTACACCATCAGCGACGGTCACGGCGGCGTGGACACGGCCACGGTGTCGGTCACGATCGTGCGCGATCGGTCGTCCTGACCCGGACTTGCACGGGGCCGTCCGTTGGCGGCCCCGAACTCGCAGCTGCTACACTGCGGGCGCCTTGACAGGTCGCCCATGAGCGAGGCTGGACCACCCAATCTGGGGTACCTCCTCCTCTTCACGGAGATCGGTGTCACCCTCCTCGTGACGACGCTGCTGGGCGCGCTCGCCGGCCGTTGGGTGGACGAGCAGCTCGGGACCCTCCCGATCTTCGCGATGCTCGGCTTCTTCGCCGGTGCGGGGACGGGGGCGTACGGGATCTACAAGTTGGTCAGTCGCTTCCTGGCGACGATCGAATGAGCGAGACCGGCCGGACGCGAGGGAGCGACCGGCCCCGGCCGACCCCGAGCGCGGCGAACGCCGCGCTCCTGTGTGTGGAGCGACCAGAACGACCGTGACGAGCGAGACACCCGCCGCGATCGATGCCCAGGCCGAGGTCATCCCGGCCGATCCGCCGACCCCCAAGCGTGGCCGGAGCAGCAAGGTCAATTGGCTGCTCATCCTCGGCCTGTCGTTCGTGGGCACGCTGGCTGCGCTGATCCTGTTCCCGCCGTTCGACAAGCACCATCCCGAAGAGGCGTGCTCCTATCCGGTCTGCTACATCAACGGGACCCTGGAGCTCGTCGCGCCGGAGCCGATCTGGCCGGAAGCCGCGGTCGAGGAGTTCCACCACAACGAGGAACTCGGCATCAAGCCGCCGCTCATCACGTGGGACATCAGCATCACCAACACGATCCTGACGATGTGGATCGTCAGCGTGCTGATGATCGTCACCCTGCTCATCATGACCCGCAAGCGCGACATGGTCCCGGGTCGGGCGCAGAACGCGATCGAGGCGCTGCTACGACGGGCTCCAGGGGTTCGCGATGTCGCTCGGCGGGCCGCGGGCCAAGACCTACGTCCCGCTGTTCGTGACCCTGTTCATCTACATCCTGCTGAGCAACTGGAGCGGCCTGCTCCCGTTCGTCGGCCGGATCCCGCTGTTCCGCGCCCCGACCAGCGATGTGAACATCACCATCGGCCTTGCCCTGGTCAGCTTCGCCATCTTCCAGATCGAGGGCGTCCGCATCCTCGGCTTCGGTGGCTACTTCGGGAAGTTCCTGCCGGTCGGTGAGTTCCGCAAGGGCATCGGCACCGGCGTCATCGCCATGTTCGTCGGCCTTATCGAGCTGATGCTCGAGTTCGTCAAGCCACTGACGCTGTCGATGCGTCTCTTCGGCAACATCTACGGCGGCGAGGTGGCGCTCGGCGTCATCCTGGCCCTGACGCTCGCCTTCATCCCCGTCGCGCTGTATGGCCTGGAGCTCATGCTCAACGCCGTCCAGGCCCTCATCTTCAGCGTCCTCACCCTCATGTTCACGCTGGCGGCCATCGAAGGCCACCACGACGAGAACGACGCTCATGCGGACGAACCGATGGGCACCCCCGTCGGCATCGACGACCTGGACGCGGTCATCGCGCCAGCCCACTGATCGACCCCCAACCCAACGGTCCCAATGATCCCGGGGCGTCGCCTCGGGGAGTAGGAGGAACAGACAACGATGGAAATGATCGGCGCGGGCCTCGCGGCCCTCGGCGTGCTCGGCCCGGGCATCGGCATCGGGCTGCTCGGCGGACTCTCGTCGAGCGCGATCGGCCGGAACCCTGACGCGGCGGGCCAGATCCGTGGTCTCGCCATCATCCTGGCGGCGTTCGCCGAGGGCCTCGGCGTCCTCGCGGTCGTCGTCGGCCTGCTCATCGTCTTCACGGCCTAGGACCGCCCGAACGTGGGTCCGCAGGCCGCTGGGGAGGACCGGATGACATGACGATCAACCTGTTCTGGGTGCTCGTCAGCGCCATCAACTTCCTGATCCTCCTTGCCATCGTCTGGACGTTCGCGTTCAAGCCGTTGGCGAAGACGCTGGACGATCGCAAGGCCGCCATCGAGCAGGGCCTCAAGGACGCCGAACAGGCGCGCCAGGACCGCGCGAACGCGGAAGCGGAGCGCGTGGCGGCCCTGACCGAGGCTCGTCGCGAGGCGAACGACATCCTGGCCCGCGCCCAGAAGGTGGCCCAGGAGACCCGTGACGCCGACATCGCCGCGACCCGCGACGAGCTCGACCGGATGCGCACCCGCGCCGCCGCCGAGATCGAGGCGGAGAAGACGCGTGCCATCGCGGAGCTCCGTGGTGAGGTCGCCGACCTCGCCCTGGCCGCCGCCGGACGCGTCGTCGGCGAGTCGCTGACCGACGAGCGGCAGCGCCGGCTCGTCCAGGAGTTCCTGGCCGACGCCGACCTCAGCGGCGATCGGAGCAACTGACCGATGGCCCGACGGGACAGCGCTGCGCGCCGCTACGCAGAAGCCGCCTTCCAGGTGGCCGAGCGTGACGGCACCATCGAGACGTGGCGCTCGGAGCTGGAGGCGGCCACGACCGTGCTCAGCGACGAGCGGGCCATGCGTGCCCTGTCCAACCCGGCCCTGCCCATCGACCAGCGGTCGGCGGCGGTCACCGGGCTGCTCAAGGGCAGCGCGTCCGAACCCGTCCAGAACCTCATCCAGCTGCTCCTGCGGCGGGGTCGCATCGAGGAGGTCGGCCGCGTCGCTGCCGAGTTCCGCCGGCTCGACGACCGCCGGCAGGGGATCACCCATGCCACCGTCACGAGTGCCGCACCGCTCACGCCGGACGAGGTCCAGGCGCTGACGACGCGGCTCGAAGAGTCCACCGGCGGCCGTATCGCCCTCGCCACCCAGGTCGACGAGTCGCTGCTCGGCGGCGTGGTCGTGCGGGTCGGCGACCGCCTGATCGACGGGAGCGTCCGAGGCCGCCTGGAGCGGCTGCGGAATCAGCTCATCTCGGGCGCCCTCTAGGAGATCCGCACCCATGGCCATCCGTTCCGACGAGATCACCAGCATCATCAAGTCCGCCATCGACTCGTTCGACGCGGGAGTCGAGACGCGCAGCGTCGGCACCGTCGTCGAGGTCGGTGACGGCATCGCCCAGATCTACGGGCTCGACGGCGCGCTGGCGTCGGAGATGCTCGAGTTCCCGGGTGGGGTCATGGGCATGGCCCTCAACCTCGAGGAGGAGACCGTCGGCGCGGTCATCCTCGGCAACGCCTCCGCGATCAAGGAAGGCGACACGGTCAAGACCACGGGCCGCGTCGTCGAGGTCCCGGTCGGCCAGGCCCTGCTCGGGCGCGTCGTCGACGCCCTCGGCCGCCCGCTCGACGACAAGGGGCCCATCGCCACGACGACGGTCCGCCCGGTCGAGCGCATCGCCCCCGGCGTCATCGTCCGCAAGTCGGTCGACACGCCGGTCCAGACCGGCATGAAGGCCATCGACGCGCTCATCCCGATCGGCCGCGGCCAGCGCGAGCTGATCATCGGCGACCGCCAGACGGGCAAGACGGCCATCGCCATCGACACGATCATCAACCAGAAGGGCAAGGGCCTCGTCTGCATCTACGTGGCCATCGGCCAGAAGCTGTCGACGGTCGCCAACACGGTCGCCATCCTCGAGCAGTACGGCGCGATGGAGCACACCATCGTGGTCGTGGCCGGCGCCGAGGATCCGGCGCCGCTCCAGTACCTCGCCCCGTACGCCGGTGTGGCGATGGGCGAGGAAGTCATGGAGAACGGCGTCGAGGTCGCCGGGCAGGGCATCGTCAAGGACGCGCTGTGCGTCTATGACGACCTGTCCAAGCACGCCTGGGCCTACCGCGAGATGGCCCTGCTGCTGCGTCGTCCGCCCGGTCGCGAGGCCTATCCCGGCGACGTCTTCTACCTCCACAGCCGACTCCTCGAGCGGGCGGCCCGCCTCAACGACGAGAACGGCGGTGGCTCGCTGACGGCGCTGCCGATCATCGAGACGCAGGCGGGCGACGTGTCGGCCTACATCCCGACCAACGTCATCTCGATCACCGACGGCCAGATCTTCCTGGAGACCGACCTGTTCAACGCCGGCCAGCGGCCCGCCCTGAACATCGGCATCTCGGTCTCGCGCGTCGGTTCGGCCGCCCAGACCAAGGCGATGAAGAACGTCGCAGCGCCCCTGAAGCTCGACCTCGCGCAGTACCGCGCGCTGGCGGCCTTCGCCCAGTTCGCGTCCGACCTGGACAAGGCCACCCGCGACCAGCTCACCCGCGGCGAGAAGCTCTCGGAGATCGTCAAGCAGCCGCAGTACCAGCCGCTGCCGGTCGAGAAGCAGGTCGCCATCCTGTACACGGCGACGACCGGCAAGCTCGACGACGTCCCGACCCCGCGGGTCAAGGAGTTCGAGATCCAGTTCTATCGCTTCCTCGAGACCGAGCGCCCCAAGATCCTCCAGGAGCTCGGCGAGACCAAGGCGCTGAGCGACGAGCTCAAGGCGGCCCTCGACGACGCGGTGGACGCCTTCCGCCAGAGCTTCCTGGCCTAGGCACGGCGAGGACGAGGCAGGAACGTGGCCAGCTCAACGCGATATCCGGCGGCGCATCGGCGCCGTTCGGAACATCAAGCAGATCACCCGGGCGATGCAGTTCGTGGCCGCGTCCAAGCTGAAGCGCGCCCAGGACTCGACGCTCGCGGCGCGGCCGTACAGCGAGAAGCTGGACGAGGTGCTGGCGGATCTGCAGGCGGTGCTCGGGGCGGAGGATCACCCGCTCCTCGCCGTTCGCGAGGGCGGCACGCGCCTGCTCGTCCTGGTCACGACCGACCGCGGCCTGGCCGGCCCGCTCAACACGAACACGATCCGCTTCGCCAGCCGGGAGATCATCGACCACCCCGGTGAGCTGGCCGTGGTGACCGTCGGGCGCAAGGGCCGCGATGCGATGCGCCGCTCCGGCGTGCCGCTGGCCGCGCACTTCGCCGGGTTCGGCGACCGACCGGCCTTCGGCGACGTCCTGCCGCTGGCGCGCCTCATCAGCGACGACTACCTGGCCGGCACGTACGGCCGCGTCGACATCATCTACAACCGCTTCATCACCACGCTGACCCAGAAGCCGGAGCTCGTCCAGCTGCTGCCGATCCGGCCCAGCGAGGACAGCGAGGGGATCCCCGGCAACCAGTTCATCTTCGAGCCGTCGGCCGGCGCCGTCCTCGAGCAGCTCCTCCCGCGCTACGTCGCGACGCGCCTGTTCCAGGCCGTCCTCGAGGGGCGCGCCAGCGAGGAGTCGAGCCGGATGGTCGCG
The DNA here is from genome assembly GCA_963776925.1 of uncultured Chloroflexia bacterium. GTDB lineage: Bacteria > Chloroflexota > Limnocylindria > Limnocylindrales > CSP1-4 > SPCO01. The sequence goes on from CAVZON010000003.1 coordinate 493,155, forward strand.
ATGAAGAACGCGACCGAGAACGCCGAAGAGCTCATCGAGGACCTGACCCTCAGCTACAACAAGGTTCGCCAGGCGAACATCACCCGCGAGATGATCGAGATCGCGTCCGGCGCGCAGGCACGCTAGCTGCCTGATGAAGAAGACGCGCTAGACGCACCCGACCAGGAGGCAGATAACAGCTATGGCGATCGCCGATCCCACCGCGACCGGCCGGGTCATCCAGATCACCGGCCCCGTCGTCGACATCGAGTTCCCCGCCGGCGGGCTGCCGTCGATCTTCAATGCGGTCGAGATCCTCCGCGACGGCCAGGACACCCTGGTCTGCGAGGTCCAGCAGCACCTCGGCAACAACTGGGTCCGCTCGGTGGCGATGACCACGACCGACGGCCTGGCCCGCGGCGCCCAGGTGCGCGACACCGGCGCGCCGATCTCGGTGCCGGTCGGCGAGGCGACCCTCGGCCGCGTCTTCGACGTGCTCGGCCGCCCCATCGACAACAAGGGCCCGGTCGACGCGGCCGTGACTCTGCCCATCCACCGCGCGCCGCCGGCCTTCGACCAGCTGTCGACCGAGGTCGAGGTGTTCGAGACCGGCCTCAAGATCATCGACCTCATCTGCCCGTTCAAGAAGGGCGGGAAGATCGGCATCTTCGGTGGGGCCGGCGTCGGCAAGACGGTCATCATCCAGGAGCTCATCCGCAACGTCGCCCAGGAGCACTCGGGCTACTCCGTGTTCGCCGGCGTCGGCGAGCGCAGCCGCGAGGGCAACGACCTCATCGCCGAGATGACCGAGTCGGGCGTCCTGGCCAAGACGGCCTTCGCGTTCGGCCAGATGAACGAGCCGCCCGGCGCGCGCCAGCGGGTCGCCCTGACCGGGCTGACCATGGCCGAGTACTTCCGCGATGAGGAGGGCCGCGACGTCCTCCTGTTCATCGACAACATCTTCCGCTTCACCCAGGCGGGCTCCGAGGTGTCGGCCCTGCTCGGCCGGATGCCGTCGGCGGTCGGCTACCAGCCCAACCTGGCGACCGAGATGGCCGGCCTGCAGGAGCGCATCACGTCGACCAAGAAGGGCTCGATCACCAGCCTCCAGGCGGTCTTCGTCCCGGCCGACGACTACACCGACCCGGCGCCGGCGACGACGTTCGCCCACCTCGACTCGACGATCCGCCTCGAGCGCAACATCGCCGAGCTGGGCATCTACCCGGCCGTCGACCCGCTGACCTCGACGTCGCGCGTGCTCGACCCCAACGTCGTCGGGCAGGAGCACTACGAGGTCGCCCAGGAGACCAAGCGCGTGCTGCAGCGCTACCGCGACCTGCAGGACATCATCGCCATCCTCGGCATCGACGAGCTGTCCGAGGACGACAAGGCGACCGTCGCCCGTGCCCGTCGGCTGCAGCGCTTCGCCAGCCAGCCGTTCTTCGTGGCCGAGGTGTTCACCGGTCGACCGGGCGCCTACGTCTCGATCAAGGACACGGTCGCATCCTTCAAGGAGATCCTCGAGGGCAAGACGGACACGCTGCCCGAGCAGGCCTTCTTCCTCGCCGGTACGGTCGACGACGTCCGCGCCAACGCGGAGAAGCTCGGCTCGTGATGGCGGCACTCGTCGCCGGATGTCGTCACGGCGGCCGCTCGCTACGGCGCTGCGCCTAGCGCTCGCTCTGCCGCGAGCCCATCCGGCTACACGCACCGACGCACGGAGCGGCGGCTCCGCGACCACACGGAGGTCGTGCGATGCCGTTGATGTTGGAGATCGTCACGCCGGAGCGGCTGGCGTACTCGGACACCGTCGATTCGGTCCAGCTGCCGGGCGCGGAGGGCGAGCTGGGCGTGCTGCCGGGGCATGCCCCGCTGGTGAGCATGCTCGGCGTCGGGGAGCTGCGCATCCGCAAGGGCGGGGCGGAGGAGAGCTTCGCCATCGTCGGCGGGTTCCTGCAGGTCCGCCCGGACAAGATCGTGGTCATGGCCGAGACTGCCGACATGGCCAGCGAGATCGACCTCGAGACCGCCCAGGAAGCGCGGCGCGAGGCCGAGCGTGCGCTCGAGAGCGGCTTCCGCGAGGGGGCCGACCTGGCCGCCGCACGCGCCCAGCTCCAGCAGGCACTCCTGCGCATCCGTGTCGCCGAGCGTCGGCATCGGGAGGGCCCGCGGCACCGCCCGTAGCGGAGCTCTGGCACGACGATGGCTGACGCCAAGCCATTCCACTGGGAATACACGCCCGAGCCCGTGCGCCGCGAGGTCTTCCGGGTCGAGGGTGGCGTGCCCCTGTCCGGGACCGTCGGCATCAGCGGGGCGAAGAACGCGGCGCTGAAGATGCTCGCGGCAGCGACCCTCACCGGTGAGCGCTGCCGCTTCACCAACGTCCCCGAGATCGAGGACGTGCGGGTCATGGCCGAGACCCTGCAGCACCTCGGGGTCGTGGTCGACCACCCCGCACCGAACGTCTACGAGGTCGCCTCGGGCGACGTCGACTGGCTGTTCGTGCCGCTCGAGGCAGCTGCCCAGATGCGCGCCTCGTTCATGCTCCTGGGGCCGCTCCTGTCGCGCTTCGGCCGGGTCATCATCAGCAACCCGGGCGGCGACCGCATCGGCCGACGGCCGGTCGACCTCCACGTCGACGCGATGCGGGCGATGGGTGCCCAGATCGACTACCGCTACGGCTACTACTACGCGCAGGCGCCGGGTCGGCTCCGCGGCACGGAGGTGCGCTTCCCGTTCGTGTCGGTCATGGGCACCGAGAACGCGATGCTCGCGGCGACCCTGGCCGATGGGCACACGACCATCCGGCCCGCGGCCCAGGAGCCGGAGGTCGATGACCTCATCGAGTTCCTGTGCAAGATGGGCGCGTCGGTCGAGCGGACGTCCCCCGACACGATCGAGGTCGAGGGTCGCAAGCGGCTCCGCGGCGCCGAGCACCACATCGTCCCGGACCGCATCGAGGCCGGCACCTTCGCCGTCGCCGGTGCCGTGACCGGCGGCCGGATCACCCTGACCGGCGCGCCGTGCGACCACCTCAGCTCGTTCATCGAAGTGCTCGAGCGAGCCGGCGTCGGCGTCTCGTGCGTCGACGACGTCGTCGACATCGATGGGACGGCCCTCGCCGACGGCGGTTTCCGCCCGACCGACATCGAGACGGCCGCGTACCCCGGGCTGGCGACCGACCTGCAGTCCCCGACGTCCGTCCTGCTCACCCAGGCGAGCGGCAATTCGCACGTCCACGAGACGATCTTCGAGGACCGCCTAGAATGGCTGTCCGAACTCGCCCGGATGGGCGCCAAGGTCGACCTCGTCGACAACCAGCACGCGATCATCCATGGCCGTAGCCGCCTGCGCGGCGCAGATGTCGACATCAGCGACCTGCGCGCCGGGGCCTCGCTCATCCTCGGAGCGCTGGCCGCGGACGGCACGTCCACCATCCACGGGGCGCACCACGTGCATCGTGGCTACGAGAACATCGAAGGCAAGTTCCTGGGTCTCGGCGCCAGGATCGAGCGCCTGGCAGAAGGGAACGACACGACCAGCTCATGAAGATCGGCATCGACCTCGGCACCGCCAACGTCCTCGTCTACGTCAAGGGCAAGGGCATCGTCATCACCGAACCGTCCGTCGTGGCGGTGTCGGATGACAATCGCATCGTCGCGGTCGGCGAGGAAGCCCGCGAGATGATCGGGCGGACGCCAGGCAACATCCAGGCCATCCGGCCGATGAAGGATGGGGTCATCGCCGACTACGTCATCACCGAGGCGATGCTCCGCTTCTTCATCGCCAAGGCGACCAAGGGCCGCATCGGCTTCAGCCGCCCGGAGGTGATGATCTCCGTCCCCGCCGGCGTGACCTCGGTCGAGAAGCGCGCCGTCCGCGACGCCGCGCTCAAGGCCGGCGCCAAGGAGGCGTACCTCATCGAGGAGCCGTTGGCCGCCGCGATCGGCGCCAACGTGCCGATCAGCGGACCGTCCGGGAACATGATCATCGACATCGGTGGCGGGACCTCGGAGATCGCGGTCATCGCGCTCGGCGGGATCGTCGTGTCGCACTCGCTGCGCGTCGGCGGCAACAAGTTCGACGAGTCGATCGCCACCTACATCCGCAAGAAGTACAACCTGATGGTCGGCGAGCGGACGGCGGAGGAGGTCAAGATCCAGATCGGCACGGCGTTGCCGCTGGAACGCGAGCTGACGATGGAGGTCCGCGGCCGCGACCTCATCGCCGGCCTGCCGCGGACGATCCCGATCACCTCGTCCGAGGCGATGGAGGCCATCGAGGCGCCGCTCCAGCAGCTCGTCGCCGCGGTCCGCTCGGTGCTGGAGCAGACCCCGCCGGAGCTGTCGTCCGACATCATCGACAAGGGCATGGTCATGTCCGGCGGCGGCGCGCTCCTGCGCAACATCGACAAGCTGTTGACCCAGGTGACCGGCGTCCCCTGCCACGTCGCCGAGAACTCCCTGGACTGCGTCGCCCTCGGCACCGGCCTCGCGCTCGAGCACTTCGATTTCTTCAAGAAGTCGCTCGTCCAGCAGATCTGACATGACCCGGACCGTCGCGGGTCCTGTCGCCGGTCGCCGCCCGGCGGCCGCTCGCTCCGGCGCTGCGCCTAACGCTCGGACCACCGCGCGCCGCCCGGCGCCACCCGCGACGACGAAGCCCCACGCCAGGATCCTTCGTCATGGGTAGGGCCTTCATCGATCTGCACTGTCATACGTCGGCGTCGTTCGATTCGCTGTCGGATCCGGTCGGCGGTCGTGAGGGCCGCGGCGACCCGCGGGCTGACCCACCTGGCGATCACCGACCATGATCGGATCGACGGGGCGCTGCGGGCGCGCGATGCGGCGCCCGAGGGGTTCACCGTGATCATCGGCGAAGAGGTGAAGACCGCCGACGGCGACCTCATCGTCGTGTTCCTCGAGTCGGCGCTGCCGCCCGGCCTGCCCGCCAGCGAGACGATCGAGCTGGCTCGGCAGCAGGGCGCGGTCGTCGGCATCCCGCACCCGTTCGACAAGTACCGCGGCTCGCTCAGCAAGAGCGAACGCCTGGAGACGCTGGCTCCACTCGTCGACTGGGTGGAGGTCCACAACGCCCGGATCGTCGGCCACGGCAACGAGGACGCCGTCACCTTCGCCAGGGAGCACGCGCTGCCCGGCGTCGCCGTGTCCGACGCGCACTCGGTGCTCGAGGTCGGCGTCGCCTACACCACGCTCGAGGGCGATCCGTCGACGCCGGACGGGCTCCTTGCGGCGCTGGCCGCCGGCGACCTCGTGGCCGGCGGGGACCTCGTGACCGGCCGGGCGACCTATGGCGTTCGGCTGTGGACACCGATCGCCAAGGGCATCAATCGACTGCGTGGCAACAACCGCATCCCGCCGGAGACGACATCGTGACCGGGCCTGGGCAGGACCATCGGACGATGGCAGGGACGCCGTCGGGAGCCGTACCGTCCGACCCCATGGAGGTCACCCCCGCCCTCGACCCGCGTGCCGCGCTGGCGCCGGGTGCGACGGGCTCGTCCGCGTCGATCGATGCCCACACGGGCCGGGCGACGTCGGCCGCTGGATCGGATCCCGAGGCCGAGCAGATGTCGCTGCGGCGCCGGCTCAGCCAGCCACGGACGATCATCTCCCTGCTCATCCCCGGCGCCATCATCGCGGTCTTCATCGGCATCAACGGCCAGGCGCTCGCGCGCGTGCCGGAGCTCATCCTCAACGCGAACCCGTGGCTCGTGCTGGCCGCGTTCCTGATCTTCTACGCCGGCTTCCCGCTGCGCGGGGTGCGCTGGTCGATCCTGCTGCGCGGGACCGGCCTGCGGGTGCCGGTCAAGGACTCGACCGAGATCATCTACCTGTCGTGGCTGGTCAACTGCGTCGTCCCGGCGAAGCTCGGCGACGTGTACCGGGCCTACCTGCTGAAGATCAACAGCTCGGCCTCGATGTCGGCGACCATCGGCACGATCTTCACCGAACGCATCCTCGACCTGTTCACCATCGCCATCCTCGGGCTGGCGGCCGGCTACTGGTCGTTCCGGGACGGCCTGCCGCCGGCCATCCAGGTCGTCTTCGGCATCGCCATCGGGGTGATGGCCGTCCTCGCCCTCGCGCTGTTCACGATGCGCAACTTCGGCCGCCAGATCATCGTCGCGCTGCGCTTCCTGCCGCACCAGGTCCTCGCGCTGTACGACCGCTTCGAGGCCGGCGTGTTCGGGGCGCTGACCCTTCGCCAGCTGCCGGGCCTGTTCGTCCTCACCGGGGCGATCTGGATGACCGAGGCGCTGCGGCTCTACTTCGTCGTCCAGGCGCTCGGGTTCGCCGACGTGTCGCTGGGCATCTCCGGCGCCGTCTTCGTCGCGCTCATCGGCTCGCTCCTGACGGCCGTGCCGCTCAGCCCGGCCGGACTGGGCATCGTCGAGGCCGGCGTCATCGGCGTCCTGCACGTCGCGTACGGCGTGCCGCTGCCCGAGGCGGCCGCGATCGCCCTGCTCGATCGCGTCATCAGCGTCTTCTCCGTGATCGTCCTCGGGTCGATCGCGTACCTCGTGTCGGGCAAGCCACGCGGCCGGGGCCGCATCCCGCAGCCAGACCGAATCAGCGCTACCATCGCCCCCGCTCCGGCCTGACAGGGGGTCTGTTCGAAAGGCCGGCGCAACGCATCGCGGCCCGGCCGTTGTCATCCAGTCTCGACAGACGGGCGTACCTTCGTCATACGAGCGTGTCGCCGGTCCACCACGACGGACCGCCAGCGACCGCACTGGACCAGCCCGCATCGCTCGGGGGCAGCGGCGGCGTGACCGGTACCAACGGGTGATACAGGCCCGTTCGCCGCCTCAGCATCATTCGTCGCATCGAGGCACCGACCACGCGGCAACAGCGCCGCCGGCGAAGGCCCCAGGGAGCGCCCAGGCAGCATGACCACCCAGAACGGCCGAGCGTTCAACGAATGGCTTCGAGCCCAGCTCAAGGCCAAGAAGATGTCGCAACGGCAACTGGCTCAGCAATCCGGCGTCGATCACTCGACGATCTCGCGGCTCATCCGCGGGGACCGGATGCCGTCCCTCGGGACGGCGACCAAGCTGGCCCGTGGCCTGCGCGAGCTTCGCGACGACGCCGACACCCCCCAGTACCTGGGCATGGTCGCCTCCGGGCCGACCAACCCGACGGCTCGCGTGGAGTACGCGCTTCGTGCGGACGAGCTGCTGTCCGAGCCGCAGGTCCGCCAGATCATGGAGTACTACCTTGCCGTGCGCATGCGCCGCTACGGTCGCGCGTATGCCGAAGGCGGGGTCGGCTCGAACCCGTCGACGGGTGCCGGCGGCGCGAGCGGCGAGCGGAACGGCGAGCGTCAGTACGGCGCCGGCAGCTCCGTCGGCGGCGGGGGCCGCACGCTCGGGCCATCGTCCTCGTCGATGACGAGCCTGCGCGGCACGGGGACCTCGACCGGGACCGCCGTGAGCACCGTCCGATCGGTCTCACGCTCCTCGAGCCGCGAGCCCGGCCGCTACTAGCGAATCCACCCAGGGCACGACCCGGATCGACCCTCCACCGTCCGGGTCTCGGGGACTGCGAACGCCGGCGTCTGGGACGCCGGCGTTCGCGATTCCGGGCACGTCGCCGGAGCCTTCTCGTCAGGCCGGTCCGTAGACCGAGACCCAGCGTCCCGGCGCCACCTCGAAACGATCGAGCAGCGACCCGAACCCGGCCATCCCGGCTGCGGCCGCATCCTCGGCGGGGCCACCACAGTCGGCGCCCGTCGTGACCCGGAACAGGTCATCGCACAGCAGCACCCAGCCGGCCGGATCCGCCGGCGCCGGGCTGACGCTGCCGGGGGCCACATCACGCGGGGTCTCGGCCACGACCGCCCGTCCCAGTCGCACCAGCGGGTAGGCCACGGCCTCGGTCGACTTGAAGTCGGGGATCGAGCGCAGGGTCACGACCTGATCCCGGCCGATGCCCGCCGCCGTGAGCACCGCATCGACCCGGTCGCCGGCCAGCGCTCCGGCCGGCCAGCCACCGTCCGGATGCGCGGCCGGGGGCTGGTGCGTCAGGTTCCACGCGCCCAGGCCCACGACGACGACGATCGCGATCACCCCCGCGACACGAGCCGGCCCACGGGCCCCAGCCGGACAGCCGACGCCTCGCCACGCGCCGGGGCCCTTGCGGCGTCGATGAGCGCCGCCACGGCCAGACCCACGAGCACGACGACCATCGGGTCGGCGAAGGCGTGGTAGTGGTCGTTGGGCAGGCCCGGCACGACCGACGCCAGGCTCGGCGCCGCGACGGTGAGGAATAGCGTCGACCACAGCAGTGACCAGCCGAGCCAGCGCGCGACCCAGCGCCGTCCGGGCTCGTGCGGCGACGGTGCGCGCGCCAGCCACACGGTCGCCACGATGACGCCGATCGTGGCGATGCACGCCGGCACGAAGGCCGTCGTGATGAGCCCGACGAGGGGCCATGACACGATCCGCAGCCCGACGATGACGAACCGGATCGGCAGGGCCGGTGCATCCTCGGCTCGACCGCCCGAGAGGTAGTCCAGTGCCGCCCCGACCTCGGAGAACGACGTCGTCAGCTCGTTGGCGATGAGCGGCAGGTAGGCGACGAGCGCGATGGCGACGAGCCCGATCCAGACGGCAGCGCCGATCCGGCGCCGGCGCGCATCGAGGATGAGCGGGACGAGCACCACCGGCAGCAGCGCGACACCGAGGACGTGGCACTGCATCGTGACCGCCACGCCGAGGGCGGCGACGAGCCACCAGCGCGGCGAGCCGCCTCGCCACGCCTGCCAGGTGCCGGCCAGGGCGACCGCGCTCGCCAGGCCGATGAGGTTGGGGTTCCAGATGAACGTCGACTCGTCGACCGCGGCGCCCGACACGGCCAGGAGCAGGCCCGCGACGAGCCCGGCCCATGGCCCCGAGACCGACCGCGCCAGCCACCACACGACGCCGACCGCGGCGATCCCCGCGAGGGCGATGACGGTCACGATCGCGAGCGGGGAGTCGCCCCCGGTCAGGAACGCCGCGGGACTGAGCAGGTAGTAGTACCAGGCGCCGTGGTGGACGTCGCCGATCGACGTCGGTGGCCCGAGCAAGGGGATGACGCCGTCCTGGACGAACGCGCGCAGGACGAGCATGTCGTGGCCCTGGTCGCCGTCCCACGTGCCGCGGGCCTCGAGGCCAGGCAGGCGCAGCACGGCGGCGACGAGCAGCAGCCCGACCACGACCCACGGCTCGAACCTGGCGAGGGACGCGGATCGCGCGATCACGCGGGCGCCGTCCGGGCGCGCGAGCTGGTCAGCTCGAACGCCGCCGGCGGGAGCGGCGCCAGCGGCTGGTCTGCGAGGAGGGCTCGGGCGCGCTCCAGGTTGATCGCGTCGTAGCCCGCGTCCATGCCCGGCGTCTCGAGGATGAACGCGGCATGGGCAACGCCCGGGTGGCGCAGCAGGTGGCCGAGCCCGAGCGGGCCGATCAGACCCGCCCCGATGTGCTCGTGGCGGTCAGCGCGCGATCCGAGCTCCGAGCGCGAGTCGTTGAGGTGGACCATGACCAGGCGATCGAGCCCGATCCGGGCGTCGAACGCGGCGAGCGTGGCGTCGATGGCGTCCGGATCGGCGAGGTCGATGCCGGCACCCCAGGCGTGGGCCGTGTCGAGGCAGAAGCCCAGTCGGTGGCGGGCGACGCCGGCACGTTCCACGGCGTCGGCGATGCCCGCCAACTCCTCGATGCTCGTGCCCAGCCCCCAGCCGCCACCGACGGAGTTCTCGAGCACGAGCATCGCCGCATCCGGCCCGTCATCGACCTCGGCGAGACTCCTGCGGACGCCCTCGGCGACCCGCTCCGTGCCGCTGTCGACGCCCGTCCCCCGGTGCGACCCGATGTGGACGTTGACGAAGCGCGCCCGGAACGTCGGCGCGCCGCGGAGCTCGCCGGCGAGGATCTCGACGGTGCGGTCGAACAGGTCCGGGTCCGGCCCGGCCAGGTTGCACAGGTACGCCGCGTGGATGGCGACCGGGCGGATGTCGTGCTCGACGAGGCGCTCGACGAAGGCCTCGCGTTCGACCGGCGGGGCCGCCCGGCGACGCCATGCCGTCGGGTTGTCGGTCCAGATCTGCATCGTCGTCGCGCCGATCTCGTTGGCGCGCTCGACGGCCTTGACCATGCCGGTGGCCAGCGGCAGGTGTGCCCCGAGTCGTCGGTCGCTGGATGGCATCCGCGGCATCGTACGATGCGGCTCATGGACGAGGAGCTGAAGGCCGACGAGGCCTTCACCGAGAAGACCCTCCGGTCGTTCATCAAGGACGGCCGGCTGACCACGATCCCGGCGCGCGAGAAGCGTCGGCTCGTCATCTACCGCTACCTGCGCGACCGCATCTTCATCGAGGACCGGGCCTACCCGGAGGCCGAGGTCAACATGGCGCTCGCGCTCGTCCATCCGGACGTCGCGACGATCCGGCGGGGCATGGTCGATGCGGGCCTGGTGACCCGCGAGGCCGGCGAGTACCGGCGCGGTCCCGCCTAGCGGCCGTCAGCGCGCGCCTTCGTGCGGCCCTTCGTGTACTCGCCGCCGATGACCGCGTCGATGAGGCCGTAGTCGCCGTCATCGCGGGCGTACAGGATCGCGATCCGCTCGGTCTCGGCATCGACGAACACGAAGAACCGATGCCCGAGCTCCTCCATGGCGGCGATCGCGTCCTCCTCGAACATCGGCTCGATGGCGAAGCGCTTGGTCTTGACGACCCGCCGCTCCCGGCCGGGCTCGGCGGTCCCGTCGGCGATCTTCCGGAGGAGGTCCTTCTCCTCCTTGGGCCGGGCATGGACGCGCGGCTTGGACTTGTGGTCGACGGCCTGGCGTTCGACCTTGTCGACGACGTTGTCAAGGGCAGCCTGGTAGCTGATGCCGACCGCGTGGCTGCGCAACGTCTGGCCGTCGATGACCAGCGTGACCTCTGCGGTGTGCGCATCCGAGGCGCTGCGGTGGCGCTCGTTCGAGAACTCCACCGTGGCGTCGCTGCGGTCGTCGAGGAGACGCTCGAGGCGGTGCAGCTTGCGCACCGTGTACTCGCGGACCCGCTCGGGCACCTCGACGTTCTTGCCCTTGACGATGGTCCGCATGCGTCACCTCCCGGGGCCGGTCCGTCTCGACCCCGAGTATAGGCCGTCATCGCTCGCGGGCGACGGTGATCGCCGACACCGCGGCGGCGCCACCGGCCTCGAGCGCGGCAGCGCACGCTCCCAGGGTCGATCCGGTGGTCAGGACGTCGTCGACCAGGAGCACCCAGCGGCCGCGGATCGCCGCACGGGTCGCCGGCGCGTCGACCACCCGGAACGCGCCACGCACGTTGCGTGCCCGGTCGCGCCGGTCGAGGTCGAACTGGGCGACCGTCGCTCGCGCTCGACGCAACGCCGCGATGTGCGGCAGTCCCAGGCGGCGGGCCGCGACCCGGGCGATCAGCTCGGCCTGGTCGTAGCCACGGTGGCGTCGCCGCTCGTCGTGGACCGGGACATGGACGAGCAGCTCGGCGCCGACGCCGACGCGCGCCCAACGCCGCGCGATCGCCTCGCCGAGCGGCTCCGCCAGCCGCTGCTCGGCGCCGTACTTGATGCCGTGGAGGGCGCTGCGGGTCACGCCGGTGAATGGGGCGCACCACTCGACCTGCAGCAGCGGCAGCGGGAGGTCCGCGGGCATGCCGATCGGCACACCGGCCGGTCGTGCCAGGCGGGCATCGAGCGCCGGCGCGCAGGCCCGGCAGAGCGGCATGCCTTCGGCCCGGCAGCCCACGCACGTCCCGGGCAGCGCCACGTCGAGGATGCGCGTCGTGGCGGCGCGCACGAGGTCGATCATGTGGTGCGCCGCCGGCGACGCAGCCTGGCGATGGTCCATGCGCCGATGCTGCCGCTCGGCGCTTGGCTGGCGCTTACTCGATGCGGACCAGGTCCCCGACCTGCGTGCCCGACGCATCGATCGTGCCCACCGGCAGCTCCAGGACCCCGTGCGCGCCGCGGACCAGCGGCACGAGCCCCGTCCACGTCCGCAGCCCGCGATGGACCGACAGCACGGCACGGCCCTGCGCTGCGGCCGCGTCGCCGTCGCCACCGGCGCCGGCCGTCTCCGGCCCCCCGACGAACACCGCGTCGATGGGGAAGCGCATGAACATCATGTGGATGCCGTTGGACTCGGGCAGCCACAGCCCGGCTCCGGCCGGCAGCGACGCCCGGCCCATCAGGCCCATGAACTTGCCCCACAACGAACTCGGCGACCTCCAGGGAGGTCGCCAGATCCGTATCGCGGGTCACATTGCGGGCGCGGCCCGTCGCCCCGGTGGTCAGGACCGGTCCGTCCTAGACCGCCAGGTTCTGGACGATCAGGATGATCGCCGGCCCGAGGATGACGATGAACAGCGACGGGAAGATGCAGCCGACGAGCGGGAACAGCATCTTGATCGGCGCCTTCGCGGCCTGCTCCTCCGCCCGCTGGCGGCGCTCGATGCGCAGCTGCTCGGACTGGACCTGGAGGACCTTCGACACCGACACGCCGAGCTGCTCGGCCTGGATGATCGCGCCGATGAAGTTGGTCAGCGGCAGGACCTCGGTGCGCGGGACGATGTCCCGCAGCGCGTCGCGTCGCGCCTTCCCGACCCGGACCTCGGCCAGCGCCCGGCGGAACTCGTCGGACAGCGGACCCTTGAGCTTCTCGACGACCTTGCCCAGGGCGGCGTCGAAGCCGAGGCCGGCCCGCACGGAGATCGTCAGCAGGTCGAGGGTGTCCGGGATCATCATCAGGATGGCCTTCTGGCGCTTCTTGACGCGGCCACCGAGCCAGAACTCCGGCAGGGTGTAGCCGAGCAGCGCCGCGACCGGGATCATCACGAGATTGACCGGGAACGGCAGGCCCATCAGGCCGACCGGGAAGACGAACAGGACGAAGCCCAGGATGCCGCCGACGACGGCGCCGATGACCTTGATCGCGAGCCAGTCGGCGACGCGCAGGTCGTTCGGATTGCCGGCCAGCGCCAGCCGCTTCTCGGTCTTCTCGCTGAAGTTGGACGAGTTGAGCCGCGACATCCGGCCCGACAGGCTGGCGGCCAGCGGGCGGATGGTCCGCTCCATGAACGGCTGCTGGAGCTCGAGCTCCTCGAGGTTCTTCGCCTGCATCGTCCCGAGCTGGGTCAGGCGAGCCTGGACCGGGTCGACCGGGGACGAGCCGGCGAGGCCGAGGACGATGAGCAGGATCGCGCCCGCTGCGAGCGCGGCGACGAGGATCGCCAGGGGATCCATCGGCTAGACCTCGATGTCGACGATGCGACGGATGAACATGAAGCCGATGAACATCATGATCCCGCCGAAGATCAGGATGACCACGCCGGCCGGCAGGCCGGCGACGGCGGGCGGATTGGCGAACATCGGGTCCATGAACCCGGGGGCCGCGATGAACAGGAAGCCGGCCAGGCCGATCGGCAGCATGCCGACGACATAGCCCGACAGTCGCTGCTGCGCGGTCAGGGTCTTGATCTCGCCCTTGATGCGGACGCGCTCGCGGATGGTGTACGCGATCGAGTCGAGGATCTCGGCGAGGTTGCCGCCGACCTGGTGCTGGATGGAGATGGCGGTCGCCATCAGCTCGAGGTCGTCAGAGCGCACGCGGCGGACCATGTTCTCGAGCGCCTGCTCGAACGGCAGGCCGAGGTTGACCTCGCGGATGACCCGCGCGAACTCGGTCGAGATCGGCGGCCGCGACTCGCGCACGACGAGCTCGATGGCCTGCAGGAACGACGAGCCGGCCCGCAGCGCGTTGGCGATGAGGGTGATCGTGTCCGGCAGCTGCTTGTTGAAGGCGTTGAGCCGTCCGCCCTTGCGACGGTTCAGCCACCAGCGCGGCAGGAAGAAGCCGATCAGGGCACCGACGAGCCACAGGAGCGGCGACTGGAACGCCGAGACGAACGGCGACAGGACGATCATCGCGATCGGGATGCCGAGCGTGGATGCCGCCCAGATCATCAGGAACTCGGATGGCTTGAGCTTGAGGTCGGCGCGGGCGAGGTCGCGGGCCAGGTTGGCGCCGAAGTCTCGCTGCTCGACGGCCTTGTTCAGGCTGGCCAGTGCCTCGCTCTGCGCGATGAGGTCGCTGATCGGGCCCTGGCTCGTCGACGAGGCCTTGGCCTCCGGCTTGCCCGAGGCATAGCGTTCGAGGCGGTCGGAGATGCCCGAGCGTCCAGAGCTCGCGACACCGACCGCGATGAGCAGGATGGCCAGCGCGGCGACGCCCGCCACCGCGAGGGTCATGATGTCCACGGTCGGTCTGCCTCCCCTCGGATCAGTACGAGAAGCCGAAGAGGCCAGGCGGCAGGTTGATGCCCATGACCTCGAACTTCTCGACGAACTTGGGCCGGATGCCGGTCGGCTTCAGGCGGCCCTGGATCTTGCCGTCGACGATGCCGGTCTGCTCGAACACGAACACGTCCTGCATGACGATGACGTCGCCTTCCATGCCCTGGACCTCGGTGATGTTGACGATCTTCCGGGTCCCGTCCTTGAGGCGGCTCTGCTGGACGATGAGGTCGACCGCGGAGGCGACCTGCTCGCGGATGGCCCGCAGCGGCAGGTCGACGCCGGCCATGAGGACCATCGTCTCGAGGCGCGACAGCATGTCGCGCGGACTGTTGGCGTGGCCCGTCGACATCGAGCCGTCGTGGCCGGTGTTCATGGCCTGGAGCATGTCCAGCGCCTCACCGGACCGGCACTCGCCGACGATGATGCGGTCGGGCCGCATGCGCAGGGCGTTGCGCACGAGCTCGCGGATGGGGATCGCGCCCTTGCCCTCGATGTTCGGGGGCCGCGACTCGAGCGTGACGACGTGCTCCTGGCGGAGCTGCAGCTCGGCCGCGTCCTCGATCGTCACGATCCGCTCGTCGTTCGGGATGAACGAGGAGAGGACGTTGAGGGTCGTCGTCTTGCCCGAGCCGGTGCCGCCGGAGACGAACAGGTTCAGGCGGGCCTCGACGCAGGCACGGAGGAAGTCGAACATGTCGGCGGTCGCGGTGCCGAACCGGATGAGGTCATCCGTCGTGAACGGCGACGCCGAGAACTTCCGGATCGTGATGACCGGGCCGACCAGCGACAGCGGCGGGATGATGGCGTTGACGCGGGAGCCGTCGGTCAGTCGGGCGTCGACCATCGGCGACGACTCGTCGACGCGTCGACCGATCGGGGCGATGATCCGATCGATGATGCGCATGACGTGGTCATCGTTCTGGAAGACGACGTTCGTGAGCTCGAGCTTGCCCGATCGTTCGATGTAGACCTGGCGCGGGCCGTTGACCATCACCTCGGTGATCGACTCGTCGCGCAGGAGCGGTTCGAGCGGCCCGAGGCCGATGATCTCGTCGGTGATCTGCTCCAGCATCCGGACCCGCTCGGCACGGGTCAGGGCGAGGCCTTCCTCGTCGATGACCTTGCCGAAGATCTCCTCGATCTGGCGCCGGACCTCGACCTGGTTGGACAGGTCGAGCTTCGGATCCAGGTCCTGGATGACCCGGTTCTGGATGCGGAACTTGACGTCCCGGAACGACTCCCGGACGGGAGCCTGGGTCGCCAGTCGCGGCGTCGTCGGCATCTGCGGCACACCTGGGCCGCCGCCGGCCGGTGCCGGAAGGTTCGGAGTATCGGGTGTGCCGCTGGGGCCGGCCGCAGGGTCGCCTCCAGGTCGTGCACTCTCGATCCGCTTCAACAGGGACATCGCCTACACCCCTTCTCGCCCCGAGGGTTCCAACCCGAGCGCGTGGACCGGCGCCACGTTCAGCGCCATGCGAACAACGACTTCTTCTGTGCGGCCTTGGCCGGCTTCCCGGCGCCGGACGCGACCTGCGTCCGCTCCCCGGTGACCGATCGCGCCAGGCGCAGGATGTCCTGGGAGACCTGGGCCTCCCGGTTGCTGAGGAAGAACGGGACTCCCCGATTGAGCGCGTACACCACGCTCCGCCCGTCACTGACGATGGTCTCATCCACCTTGCGGCCGATCGAGTGCTCGACGTCCGCGACGCGGATGCCGAGGGCCGAGTCGGCCCGGTTGAGCACGAGGCGGACCTTGCCGCTCTCGTACCCGAGCTGGTCTGCGACCTCCAGGAAGAGGCGCATGTTCTTGATGCTGGTGATCTCCAGGCTGAGCATCGTGAGGATCGTGTCAGCGCTGTCAAGGATCGCCAGGGTCGTGTCGTTGAAGAACGCCGTGCAGTCGACCACGACCAGGTCGTGGTTCAGGCGCAGCGACTCGATGACCCGCTTGATGCCCGACGGCGTGATGAGCTCGGCCATCTCGGGCGACGGTGGCGCCAACAGGACGCGGATGCCGGCCGAATGGTTGATGACGAACGTGTCGATCGACTCGACCTCGTTGCCGGCCTGTTCGAGCTCCGGCACGAGGTCCGCGATGGACTTGTTCTTGGGGTTCAGGTTGAGCAGCACGCCCACGTCGCCGAACTGGAACGAGCCGTCGACGACGACGACCCGCTTGCCGAGCTCGGTCGCGGCCGCGACGGCCATGTTGACCGCCACGGTCGTGCGGCCGACGCCGCCCTTGGGGCTGAAGACGGCGACGACGATGCCGGGTTCGCCGCTCTCGTTCGTGGAGGCGGTCGCGGGACCGCCCGCCGCTGGTGCCGCGGCCGGAGCGGCCGCCGCCATCCGGCTGGCCTTGTCCTTCTCGCGGGTATAGACCTGCCGGATCGACGCGGTGAGCTCGTCGCTGCTGAACGGCTTGACGAGGAACTCGCGGGCGCCGGCCAGCATCGAGCGGCGGAGGTAGTCCGCCTCGCCCTGGACCGACATCATGATCACGGCCGCGGTCGGGCGACGTGCGGGCCAGCTGCTCGGTCGCCGTGATGCCGTCCATGTCCGGCATGTTGATGTCCATGAGGACGACATCCGGCGTGAGCGACGACGCGAGATCGATGGCCTCGACGCCGGACGCCGCGGAGCCGACCACGTCGATGTCGCCCTCGAAGCCGAGCAGCTTCGTGAGGTGATCGCGGGTCTCCGGGATGTCGTCGACGATGAGGACGCGGATCGTGTCGGCCATCAGGTGGTCTGGCTCTCGCTTGCTGGTCGTGTGCTGGTCATGGTCGGTGGTTGGCGGGGATCCCCTGACCGGGATCCCCTGACGACGACGGGCGCGGGACCGGCTGGTCCGTCGCGCCCGTCAGCGCCTGTCATCCCCGGCTCGAGGCCGGGTCGGAGGGTTACGGGTTGGCTTCCTGCGCGGGCAGGACGGTCTCGACGAGCTCCGGCGGCAGGACGCCGTAGGTGTCGACGAGGGTCTTGAGGATGACGCCGGTGGTCGGGACCTGCTCCGGCACGGGGATCGGCTCGCCCGTCGCCGGGTCGATGAAGTCGTCCGGCGAGCGCAGCACGAGGGAGATCGAGCCGTCCAGCTGGGCGAACTTGATGACCTCGGACTGCTGGGTGGTCACGGACAGGATGACGATCTGCTGCTGACCGCTGAGGGTCGTGGTCCGGATCGCCACTCGACTCCGGGGCGTTGGGATCCTCGGCCGGCGGCGGCGGCAGGAGCGTGCCCATGACCTGGAGGCCCTGGAGCAGCGCCTTGACGCTCGTGCTGTTCAGGCCGCTCACGACCGTGAACGAGTCGTCCAGCGGGTTGAGCGTGATGACCGGGAACTGTGCCGCCGGTGAAGCCCACGACCATGTCCACGTAGTCGCCGGTCTTGATGACCGTGCCGACGCCGGTGACCTGGTCGACCTGGACCGCCATGCACACGCGGCCGGGCGGGCAGATGATGTTGTCGATCGCGCCGGTCGAGCCGAAGGTCTCGGAGGTGATCTGCTGACCCGGGGTGACCGGTGCGCGCACGACCTGGCCGACGACCTGGCTGATCGTCCTGGAAGGAGCCGGGCAGGCGGGCGTCGACGGGAAGGACCTGGGTCCTGACCTGGTCCTCCTGGATGCGCACGCCGAGCGGGATGTCGGCGGTCGCGACGACGGTCGGCAGCTCCGTGGGTACGGCGTCTGGGCCTCGCCGTTTCCACCGCGCGCCGCCCTGCATGAGCAGGATGACGCCGATGAAGGCGACGATCGCGAGGAAGACCCCCACGAGCATGACCAGGCGGTTGGATCGCTTCAAGTTGTTACTCCCCGAGACGTGTGACAGGTGGCACCACTGTAGCACCGGCCTGAAGCGGCGC
Source organism: uncultured Chloroflexia bacterium (assembly GCA_963776925.1). GTDB lineage: Bacteria > Chloroflexota > Limnocylindria > Limnocylindrales > CSP1-4 > SPCO01. Next base: position 511,330 of record CAVZON010000003.1, read on the forward strand.
GACTATACCAAAGGGCTAGTACCTTCTGGTAGGAAACGGGAAGAAGTCGTGCGTGGCGCAAGGTTCCGTGCAAGGTCCCGGAACGGGTCGTCGACGGCCGTTGCCACCTGGTGCCATCGGGATACGAAACGACCCGCCGGACGGATGTCCGGCGGGTCGTTCGATAAGGACGGTGCGGTGGCCGGTGTCAGAGGGCGTTGCCGACGACGCTGAGCTTGTCGCTGATCTGACTTCCCATGAAGATCAGGGCGATGATGGCGACGATGGCGATCAGGGCCAGGATGAGTGCGTACTCGGCCAGCCCCTGGCCGGTTTCGTCGTCGCGGTGATCCCCGATGATCGCCGCGATGCGGGTTTGTAGATCCATGTCTCACCTCCTTTCACGTGAGGTGTGACACACGGTAGGACCATGACCCCCGGTGTCAATAGCCCGGTCGCGGTGACGATGGCACCGACGCACCGGCCGTGAATGACGAGACCGCCGCGCCATGATCGGCCGCGGCGGTCTCGATCGTGAACGGGGTCGATTAGATCGAGCCGCCGACGGTGCTGAGGATCTTGCTGACCTGGCCGCCCAGGAAGATGAGGGCGATGATCGCGACGATGGCGATGAGGGCGAGGATCAGCGCGTACTCCGCGAGGCCCTGGCCTTCCTCGTCACGGCTGATGAGTTCCATGACTCGAAGATAAAGGTTCGTCATTTTGGTTAGGTTCCTCCTTTCTTCAGATCTCCCCGAGGCGGGGGCTGGGGAACGGTACGTGCGAACCTAAGAGGCTGTCAATACGGCGACGTACCTACCCCGGTGCGTCAGAAAACGGCGACCGCCGGCCCTATGCGGGAACGCAGCGGGTCACCGCGGCGGGTCCTCGACTAGATCGAGCCGCCGACGGTGCTGAGGATCTTGCTGACCTGGCCGCCCAGGAAGATGAGGGCGATGATCGCGACGATGGCGATGAGGGCGAGGATCAGCGCGTACTCCGCGAGGCCCTGGCCATCCTCGTCCCGCTGGATCGCGGTGAGGAGCGTCTAGATGTGCTGCATGCTGGGCTGTCTCCCTTGTTATGCGGTCGTCGTTGGTCCGACAGCCACACCGTAGGAAGCCGCGGCGCCAGCTCGACATGGGTCGGAAGGTTGGCGCCGACCAGCGGATGGTCCTGCCCGGAATCGAAACGACCGCCGGTCCGAAGACCGGCGGTCGATCATCTGGTGTCCGGGAGTCGACTAGATCGACCCGCCGACGGTGCTCAGGATCTTGCTGACCTGGCCGCCCAGGAAGATCAGGGCGATGATCGCAACGATCGCGATGAGGGCGAGGATCAGCGCGTACTCCGCGAGGCCCTGGCCATCTTCGTCGTCCCGGCGAAGCGTCTCCGTGACCCGAAGATACAGATCGGTGATGAGTGCCATGTGCGGCAACCTCCTGGATGAGAACCCACCCCCGAGCGAGGGCTGCGCCAACATAGCGGCGGTCCGCGGCTCGCGAAACTGAGACGATGGTACGGGTGCTGTGCGAACCGGCAACAGGACCGGGTCAGCCGCCGGTGGCCTGATCGATGGCCATCGCGATGGCCGCGAGCGCATCCGCGACGGCGCCCCCGAAGACGACGAGCCAGACGACCGTCAGCACGCTGGTGAGCGCGAGCATGAGGCCGTACTCCACGAGGCCCTGACCCCGCGTGCGCTCGCGCGATCGGCGGCGAACGGGCATGTCAGGCCTCCGCGGCCGTCTCCACGGCGCCGGCCTCGCCGCGTCGCGGCATCCGGCGGTCTCGGTCTCGGGCAGCGCGGCCGTGAAGCGGACCTCGCCACCGTCGGCGAGGCGCTCGGCGGTCACGCCGATCGACGTCGCGCGCTGCTCGAGCTCGGCCCAGGCATCGTCGGGCAGGGCGACGACGGCGGCCTTGGCCGCAGCCTCGGCGGCATCCCGCTCGTCGGCGCGGCGCTCCTCGAGCAGCATCGCGAGGGCCGGCGGCAGGTCCTTGTCGCCCTCGACGTCGGGCGTCGGCACGGCGTCATCGGCGGTCGGCGCCTCGACGATGGCGCGCGTCGCCGCCACGCTCGCCTGCAGCTGCTCGCCCCAGTCGAGGTGCAGGCTGACCGCGTCGGGCGCGAGCGCGAGGTAGGCCGCCAGGGCGTCGTCGAGCAGGCGGAACAGGCCGCTCTCCAGGTCGACCGGCAGGCGTCGGTCCTGGCCCAGCGTCTCGAACCCGACCGGGATGCCGGCCCGTCGGCCGCGCTCCGCGACGCCACGGCGCAGGGTCGGGACGAGCCCGAGGTCGTCGAGGACCATGGGGCGGACGTCGAAGATGAACGACTTCGTCGCGTCGAGCGTCTGCTGGACCATCGACGTGAGCAGCCGGACCTCGCCGCCAGCCGCAGCCGGGTCCTTCTCGACGAGGCGCTCCACGATCTGTGCCTGGAGCACGATGTTCGTCAGGCTCTGGGCCGGGCCGTCGTGCATCGCGCGGGCGATCTCCCGGCGCAGGTCCTCCTGCGCGTCCGTGACCAGTCGGGAGACGCGGCCCGACGCTGACCGCCGGCCCGGCCGCGATCGTATCGCCCGCGGCATCGCCGCTGAAGCCACGCAGGGAGTCGAGGTAGAGCGCGACCCCGTCGCGATAGCGCAGGAGCGTCCGGCGCTTGCCCTCGAGGACGTCGACCTGGGTCTCCATCAGCGCGGCGCGCTTGGTCAGCGTGACCAGCGCCACGGCCTGGTCAGCGCGTTCCTTGGGATCCGTGTCCGGGCCGAGCGCGGCCAGCTTCTCGGCGCCGGCCGCGCGTCGACCCTCGTGCCGGGTGGACTCCGCCCTGGCCTGGGTGATGAGCAGGTCGATCTCGGCGAGCTCGGTGTCGAGCGTGACGAGGTCGTCGCCGAGTCGGTCGGTCAGTGCGGCTCGGTCGAGTGGCGCAGCAGGTGTGGCGGACTCGTCCGACATCAATCCTCGGGCATCCGGATCCAGCCCTGGCGCATCGCGTACACCACGGCCTGGGTCCGGTCGTTCACGGACAGCTTGCGGAGGATGGAGCTCATGTGGTTCTTGACGGTCTGCTCGCTGATCGACAGGGCGTAGGCGACCTGCTTGTTGGTCATGCCCTGGGCGATGTTGTCGAGGATCTCGACCTCGCGCGGCGAGAGCGGAGCGAAGATCGGCGCGGCCTCCTGGCCGTAGACGGCCAGCTCGCGGAACTCCTTGAGGACGCGCGAGGCGACGGCAGGCTTGGCGAAGACCTTGTCGTTGATGAGGAACTCGCCGATCGCGACGCGGCGGATGATCGTGACCAGGTCGTCCGGGCCGACGTCCTTGAGGATGAACGCGGCGGCGCCGGCCTTGATCGCGTCGAACAGGGCGTCCTCGTCCTCGGTCTGGGCGAGCACGATGATCCCGGCGCCGGCCAGCTCGCGCTTGATGCGCTGGGTCGTCTCGATGCCGCCGGGGGACGGCAGCGACAGGTCCATCAGGACGATGTCGGGCGACGTCTCGAGGGCTCGGTCGACCGCGCTGCGGGCATCGTCCGCCTCGCCGACGACTTCCAGGTCCGGTTCCCGCGCGAGGATGCCGGCGACGCCGGCACGGAACAGGGCGTGGTCGTCGACGATGAGGATCCGCGTGGTCTCTCCGGGCGCCCGTCGATCGGGTCCGCCCCGACGTCGATCAGGCCCGCCGTAATCCATCGCGCTCATGTGCTCTCCTTGCTCACAACGGGACCCCCGAGGAGACCTCGCGTCGGTCCCGAGTATAGGGGTCGCTCAGGTGCCACTCTCGGGGCATCGGATGACATAGACGGTCGTGTCGGCCAACAGGTCCTCGGCTCCAGGCTCGGTCGGAGGTCCCAGGTCGAGCGGGGTGAAGCAGGCGGCGCCGTCGGCGCCGGCCTCGATGTCGGCCGGCCAGTGGGTGTGGCCCGGGTCGGTCAGGACGAGCAAGCGGGCGCCGAACGTGGTCGCCAGGTCGAGGACGTCGCTCGGTGGCTCGTCGGGCATGCCGAGCGTCCGGACGCGTGCCGTCTCGGCGACCCAGATCGGGAAGTTGCTGATGACCGGGTCCGCCGACGGCCCGAGCGGTTCGCCGACGGCCGCGAGCCGCCGCTCGAGCTCCTCGTAGTAGGCCTGCGTGTCGCGCGAGCCCGCCCCGAACGACGGGCAGCAGCACGAGCGAGAACAGGAGCCCGGAGCTGACGCCGAGGACGGCCGCCAGCCAGGCACACCGGTCGGTCCAGCCGAGTCGCCGACCGAGCCAGGCGAGCCCGGCGTCCAGGCCGAGGATGGCCGACAGGACGAGGACGACATGGGCGGGCACGGAGGCGTGGAGGAACGTGCCCCAGGTCGTCGCCACCGGGAAGAGCAGGCTGGTCACGAGGAAGGTGACGATGGCCAGCAGCACGACCGGACGCGACGCGCGGTCGCGCCCCTGCCACGGCAGGGCGATCAGCCCGATGAGCGACAGCGGGAAGCCCGGCAGCAGCAGGACGGTCCCGAGGTTGTGCAGCAACCCCTCGACCCGCATCTCGATGAGCCGGGCGGGGCCGACGGCGAGGTAGCGCGACAGGGTCGGCGGGTCGTTCCAGGCGAAGATGTCGTAGCCGGTCACCGAGAACGCGTTGCTGATCGCCTGTCCCGGCAGCGGGCTGCCGAACACGACCGTATTCCGGATCGCGAACGGCGCGAAGACCAGCATCGCCGGGATGGCGACGGCCACGATCAGGCGGACCCGCTCGGCCCGCGACGTCGCGGGCGCGGTCCAGGCCAGCCCGACCCAGATGAGGGCCAGCCATGCGGCCTCGTTCCGGGTGAGCGCGGCGAGGCCCAGCAGCAGCCCGGCCCCGATCAGTCGTGGGTCGCCCAGAGCGCGCCCCGCGCGGATCGCGGAGCGCACGCGTCATCAGCAGCGCGGCGCCGATGGCCAGTGCCCCGAACACGATCGTCGAGTCCGTCAGGGCGGAGAACAGGACCAGGTGCAGGTACACCGCGCAGGTCAGGCCGGTGCCCAGCGCGATCGCGTGGAGGCGGTCGCGCGCGACGCCGCGCTCGATCGCCACGTCCGCAGCCAGCCGCCAGGCGAGGACGGGGACCAGCGAGCCGATGAGGATGAACGGGAGCTGGGCAGCCGCGTACGTCGTCCCGAGCAGCGCCATCGGCGCCAGGATCAGGAGCGTCGGCAGGGGGAGCCAGATCTCGAAGGCCGGCTTGGGGAAGATCAGCGGCTCGGTGGCGTAGCTCCACAACGCGTCGGTGACGAACCCGCGGCCCTCGATGACGTTGCGCGCGACGCCGAAGTAGTAGGCCGTGTCCTCCGGCTTGGGAAAGACGATCTGTGGCGCGATGATCGCCCGCATCACGAGCGCGACGACGAAGACGACGAGGGCCGACAGCCAGGCCTCGCGGCGGGTCACGAGCCGGTCTCGGCGCAGCGGGGGTCATCGGCCGTCGAGGCAGACCGGATACAGCACCAGCTCCGGGATGCCGTCCGGCTTGTCCGAGGGGACCGAGAAGACCGGCGGGCCGATCCAGTCCGGGCGCACGCCCTCCGCGATGACCGGCCGGAGCGCCTCGACGACCGCGTGCCGCTCGAGGATGAGCCAGCGGATGTCGTAGGCGCGCGCGACCTCCTCGATGCGCTCGATCGGGTCGTCCGGCGACACCACGCCGCCGCGGCCGGTCCAGTACTTGAAGCCCGCGAGGTCGATGGCCATCAGGCGGTCATCGGCGGGGACGCCGAGACGGTCCAGCTCGGCGGCCACGGCCTGGCGTGGCGCCCGCGTCGCGTCCCAGCTGGCATGGACGATGGGGGCGTACAGCAGCGCCGTCCCGGCGACGAACGCGACGACGGCCCAGGTGAAGATCCTCGTCGCGACCTCGCGGATCCCAGCGGCGACGCCGGGCGGCGAGCCAGGCGACGGCGATCGCGACACCTTCCAGGCCCAGGATGTAGCTGTGCGGTCCGAGGCCGACGGCGGTGTGGATGAACGCGCCGCCCGGGACGTGCAGCGGGAAGATGATGGTCGCCCCGAGGACCAGCAGCCCGAAGAACAGGAAGTACGGCAGGAACGCGTCGGCGTGGCGCCGGGCCCACGCCCCGATGGGCAGCAGCGGCAGCAGGATGATCGACGAGATCAGCACGGTGAAGTTGGCGAACGAGCCGACGAGCCCGGTCAGGCGGGTCTCGAGGATGACGCCCGGCCCGGCTGCCAGGAAGGTGGCCAGCGTCGTCTCGGCGGTCGTGCTGTTCCATTGGCGGTACTCGGTCAGCCACAGGGCCTGGCCCGTCGAGGAGGTCGGCGAGATCGACCCGAACTCGAGCAGCTGGCGCGCGAACCACGGCCCGACGACGACGGCGTACAGGGCGAAGCAGCCGACGGCCGCGATGAGCGGCAGGTGCGCGGGTCGTGCCCCCCGCCAGGCCCGCCAGCGGTCGATGACGAAGACGAGGCCGACGGCGGCGCCGAGCAGGAACGCGTCGTTGCGCGCGAGGGACGCGACGCCGACGAGCAGGCCGGCGAGCACGTACGAGCGGACGTCGCCGCGCAGGCCGCGGGCGGCCAGCCACAGGGTCGCCGCGACGAGCGGCTGGAAGATGGCGAAGTTCTCGGGCTGCGACATGAACACGGTGCCGGCGGCCGGGATCGCGGCGAGGACCGCGGCGGCGACCTGCACGAGCGGCGTCGCGCCGGCGTCACGGGCGATCGCCCAGGTCAGCGGCGCGGCGGTCGCGCCGATGAGGACGAGCGGCAGGGCGGAGGCGATGGCGTTCGGGCCGAAGAGGACGATGAACGGCGCCTGGATGAACGACGCCAGCGGCAGCCAGTGGGCGTTCGATGGGATCGGCAGGGCGGCGTCCGCCGGGAGGACGCCACCGACCTCGGCGAAGATCCAGACGAAGTCGACGGACAGGCCGTGACCGGCTGCCAGCGAGCGCGCGACGTCGACGTAATAGGACGAATCCGCGTACGCGGGGTCCGGGAACGCCACCATGCAGGCGAGCCGCACGAGCACGGCGAGGGCATACAGCAACAACGGCGTTCGCATCGGTCGGTGCAGCCTAGCACCGGGTGTCGGTACCGCCGCCCGGTACGAATGGCCCACCCCAGCGGTCCTACCGGCCGCCCTGTCGGACGTCACTTGCCCCTACGATGTGCGCCGTGACGACCCTGTCGCTTGTCCTGCCGGCGTACAACGAAGCGGCCCGGATCGAGCCTGCGCTCGACGAGCTCTTCGGCTACCTGCTGCGACGTGGCGAACAGGCGCGCGACGGCGCACCGGGTTCGGCCCTCCTGCCGGAGACCATCGAGGTCCTCGTCGTCGACGACGGATCGACGGACGGCACGGCCGGCATCGTCGAGGCGCGGGCGGAGGCGACCGGATCGATCGATCACGTGACCCTGCGGGTGCTGCGCGTCCCGCATGGCGGCAAGGGCGCCGCCGTCCGCGCCGGCATGCTCGCCGCGCACGGCGAGCTGGTGATCTTCGCGGACGCCGACATGGCCACGCCGCCCGACCAGATCCCGTTGCTGGTCCTTGCCCTGACGGGCCACGACGTGGCACTCGGCTCGCGGATCCAGCCGGACGGCTCGGACATGCGGACCGCCCAACCGGTCTACCGACGATTGCTCGGCAAGGTCTTCCACGCCCTGGCGGCGATCTGGGTGACCGGGCCGGTGCGGGACACGCAGTGCGGGTTCAAGGGGTACACGCGCCGGGCCGCCCAGGACCTCTTCGCCCGACAGCGCATCACCAGCATCGTCTTCGACGTCGAGCTCATCTACATGGCCCGCCGGCGGGGCTATCGGACGGCCGTCGTCCCGATCCGCTGGTACGACAAGCGCGGCTCGCGGATGCGCCCGTCGATCCCGCTCGCGCTGCGGGTCGCCTGGGACCTGTTCCGGATCCCCCTGCTGCACCGCCGGGGCGGACGGGTCGAGGAGCAGGCGCTCGGTCGATGACGCGCGAGCGGGTCGCCGACCTCGGTCGCGCGGCGCTCCCCATCGTCGCGATCCTGTCGCTGGTCCTCGGGGTCGGCCTGACCCTGTCCGTTGCCGGCTCGACGCTCGGGTTCGACTTCCTTGCCTATCACCAGGCGGCGGCGCGCGTCCTCGCCGGGCAGCCGCTGTACGACATGTCCTACACCGAGACGGGCGGGTTCGGGCTGTTCTATTACCCGCCGACGTTCGCGCCGCTGCGTCCTGCCGTTCGGCCTGCTCGCGGCGACGACCGCGACGTGGGCGTGGATCGCCGGGTCGCTCGCCGCCTTCCTCGTCGGCGTGGCCGTGCTGCCGGTCGCGCGCGACATCCGCTGGTGGATCCTGCTCCTGGCCGGCTGGTCGTTCCCGTTCGTGTATGCGCTGAAGCTGGGACAGGTCGGGCCGATCCTGTTCGCCACGTTCGCCATCGGCTGGCGCTGGCTGGACCGCCCGGCGATCCTCGGCATCAGCGGCGCGATCGGGGCGGCGATCAAGATCCAGCCGGGGCTCATCCTCGTCTGGGCGCTGTTCAGCGGACGGTGGCGGGCGGTCGTCATCGGCGGGGCGACGCTGCTCATCCTGGCCCTGGCCTCGGTCATCCTCAGCGGGTTCGGCGGCCTGGCCCGACTTCCTGACCCTGCTGCGGACCGTCAGCGACCCCATCACCACGGACCAGAACCTGACGCCCGGCGCTGTCGCCTATCGCCTCGGCGTCCCGTCCGGGGTGGCGGCCGGCGTCCAGCTGCTGGCCGTCGTGGCCGCGGTCGTGGCCATGCTCGGCGCGATCCGCTGGTGCACGGCCGAGGCGTCGTACCTGGTGACCGTCATCGTGAGCCAGCTCATCTCGCCGATCCTGTGGGACCACTACGCGATGCTCCTGCTGCTGCCGACCGCGTTCCTTCTCAGTGCCGGCCGCTGGTGGGCACTGGCCATCCCGCTGGTCACGGCGTGGCCCCTCGTCAACCTCACGCCGCCGGCCGCCTACCCGATCGTGTTCGCGGTGACCCTGGTGGCGGTCCTGTGGGTCGGCCGTCGACCGGCCGAGGAGCCGGCACCGATCCCGGTTCCGGCCACGACGTGACCCGGCGACTCGATCGCGAGACGTGGATCGGGCTCGCGCTCGTCGCGGTCTCGGCGGTCCTGTACTGGCTGGCGAACCGCGACTTCGACGCCGGTCGTGGGGACTTCTTCTACCTGGCCGACGCGTTCCTCCACGGTCGCGCCGGGCTCGACGTCCGCCTCGGTCCCAACGACGTCATCGTCGTCGACGGCCGGTACTACGTGCCGTTCGCGCCGTTCCCGGCGGTCGCCTTCATGCCCCTCGTCGCGATCATCGGCGCGGTCGGTGCCGACGAGATCGAGTCCGGGATCAACGCGCTGCTGGCGGCCAGCGCCGTCGGCCTGTGCTGGTGGTATCTCGGGCGGGTCGGGATCGCCCGCTGGGTCGACCGGCTGTGGCTGGCCGTCCTGTTCGGCTTCTCGACCCAGATCCTGTGGGTCACGACGCGAGGCGGTGTGTGGCACACCGGCCATCTCGTGGCGACGATCCTCACCTTCGCCTGTCTCATCGAGCTCCGCGGCAAGCGCCGCGCCGCTGCTCATCGGCCTGCTGGCCGGCGCCGCCTTCCTGACCCGCGCGCCGTTGGCCTTCGCCATCCCGTGCTATGCGCTCTTCCTGGCGCCCGACGGCGCGCTCGACCCGCGGCGCTTCGTGGCCGACGCGGGGGCGGCCGTGCGCGCCCTGCCGTGGCGAACCTGGATCGCGTTCGCGCTCGGCGTGCTGCCGGCCTTCCTCGCGTTCCTGGCCTACAACCAGGTCCGGTTCGGGACGCCGCTCGAGTCGGGCTACGCGCTGGCGACCCTGCCGCCGTTCCTCGAGGAGCAGCGCGAGCGCGGCCTGTTCTCGATCGTCCACATCCCGATGAACCTGGACTACCTCTTCGTCCATCTGCCCCGGCCCATCGCCGAGCCGCCGTTCTTCAAGCCGGACGGCCTCGGGATGTCGGTGCTGATCACGAGCCCGGGGCTGCTCCTCGCGTTCTTCGCCGACCGGCGATCTCGCGAGGTCCGCCTGCTGTGGCTCGCCACGATCCTCGTCCTCATCCCGACGCTGCTGTACTACGGCGGCGGGTGGCTGCAGTACGGCTACCGCTACTTCCTCGACTCGGTGCCGTTCGTCATCGGCCTGTGCGGGCTGGCGGTCGTCCACCGCGGCCGGCTCGAACCGGTCTGGAAGGTCCTCATCGTGGCCGGCGTCGTGGTGATGGTCCTCGGCGTGTACTGGGCCTACCGGATCTGACAGCCGGGCTCGCCGTCGCGGACGGCGAGGAGCGCCTGGCCGTCATCGAGGGCGACGCGCCACCCCGTCGCTGACCGGAACCAGCCGGCCAGCGGGGAGTCGGCCTTGAGGAGCGCCAGCGCCACGTCCTGGGTCTCGAGGAACGGGCGCGGGTCGATCCGCATGGCTTCCAGGTCGGCCTGCGTGCCGACGATGTCGCCCGGCGAGTTGCCGTACGCCCCGACGGCGCGATCCGTGTGGCGGATGAGGTAGCCGCCCCAGTCGTACGCGTTCAGCAGCCGGCCCGGCAGGCGGCGGTGTCGAGCCGCTCGATCGCAGCCACGGGGAAGGCGTGCGCTTCGAGCCGCGTCTGCGTCGCCGGGGCGATGAGCGTCGTGCCCACGGCCAGGATGGCCACGATGCGATGGCGCTCGCCACCCGGATCGCGGCCAGCCCGCGCTGCCCGAGGGCATCCTCCCCGGCGGGTCGCTCGACGCCGAGGCAGCAGGCTCGCGAACACCGGTCCGATGGCGATGACCAGCAGCGGCCCGGCGATGAGCACGAAGCGGGCGCTGCCGAGGGCCAACACGGTCCACGCTGCGGCCATCATCAACACGATCGGGTCGCCGGATCGCCGAGACGGAAGGACGAGGCCGATGACCGCGGCGGCCAGGGTCAGCCGGAAGATGAGCAACCCCGGCGCCGACAGGTCCGGTGGTGCCCACTCGACGATGGCGCGTTCGAAGGCGCTGGCGACCATCGCATCGAGCGGGTAGGCGAGGAGGGCGGGACCGGCCGGGTTCACGCACAGGGCGAGGACCGCGGCCAGGCCGGCGAGGAGGAGCGGTCGCTTCGGTCGGACCGGCCAGGTGGCCAGCCGCTCGCCGAGCAGCAGTCCGAGCGCACCGACCACGAGGACGGCCAGCAGTCCGGCCGGTGCCGCCGACCCGTGGAGGTTGGCCCAGAGGAGCGCGACCACGGGCACGGCGACGAGCCGTCGCGCACGACCGGTCCTCGCGTAGTCGACCAGCACGCCCGTCAGCGCGAGGACCGCGACGACGTCGACGAGCTGCGCGCGCGGCGACCAGAACACGACCGCGCTTGCGGTGGCGACGACCACGATCAGGGCGCGCAGCGGCGCGGCCACGACGGGTGCCGTCAGGCGAAGCAGCCACCACGCCAGCGCGACGGCCACGCCGCCGAGGACGACCCCGACGAGGCTGACGCCGAGCAGGCCAGCCCATCCATCGACCGCCGCGAGCGCGACGTCCCACGCCCAGCTGTGGGCAAGGATCGGTCGCCCCGCCGACCACCAGCTCCACGGCTCGGTCGTCGGGATCGCGCCGCTCGAGATGATCCGGTCGCCGAGGGCGAGGTGCCACCACAGGTCGGGGTCAAGGGCTGGTCGCCAGGTGAGGACCCAGGCGACGACGAGCAGGACCGCCGCCACGGCACGACCAGCCGGGCCATCGGTCAGCACGCTATCCTCGCCGCCGTGAGCAGCGATCGGCTCGCCAGCCCTTCACAGGTCCTTGGGCGACAGTGGGCCGGACGACCGATCTGGCTCCTCGTGCTGGCTGCGATCGGCGCCGCCCTCCTCCTCATCGTCGCGACGACCCGATGGGCCGTGCCATCGGACGAGCATGCGTACTGGTTGGCCGCACGACGCATCATCGACGGGCTCCCGCTCTACGATCCCTCGGCGACCATCGTCACGCCCTATGCCTACCTGTATCCGCCGCCGCTCGCCCAGGCACTCGTCCCGGTCGCGCTCGTCGTGCCGAGCTGGCTGTTCAGTGTCCTGTGGACGGTGGGGATGGGCATCGCATTGTGGTGGCTGGCCGGCCGGGACATCATCCGCGCGTTCGCGCTGATCGCCTTCCTGCCGGTCGCGGTCGAATTCTGGTTCCGCAACGTCCACCTGTTCCTTGCCGTGCTCGTCGTCATCGGACTCCGCGGTCGGCCCTGGGGGCTGTCCGTCGGCGCGGCCGTCAAGGTCGCCCCTGGCCTGGGACTCCTCTGGTTCGCGGTGCGTCGCCGCTGGCGCGACCTGGCGGTGATGTTCGGCGTCGGTCTGGCCATCCTGGTCGTCAGCGTCCTCATCGGCCCGGACCAGTGGCTGGCCTGGATCGACTACCTCCGGGCGCAGGATCCCTTCGCCCAATCGGCATTCTTCGGGGTCCCATTCCCGATCCGGGCAGCGGTCGCCGTCGTCCTGACCGTCGTGGCGGGATCGATCGCCGGATGGCGCGGCGAAGTGCTGTTGGTCGGCGCCATCACGCTCGCCCTTCCATCTCTATGGTTCACCGGGCTCAGCCTGCTGGTCGCCGCCGTCCCGTTGTACAGAGACCGCCACCTGAGCGTCGGGGCGCCGTTGTCGGCCCATCCAGGCGAAGACGGGGAAGATCGTGCCGGGGATGGCCAGGAATGAGTAGAGCAGCCCGCCCGGGGGCGTTGAGGACGACGCGGATCCAGTCGTACCAGAGCAGGCCGAACGGGATCGACACGGCGACGACCACCCCGAGTCCGACCCACCACGAGCGGCGCGGGAAGCCGGCAAGGGCGAGGAAGCCGAGCGACGGCTTGATCAGGACCCAGGGACCCGGCCAGCCGAAGCGCAGGCCGAGGGCGACGAAGGCGGCCACCCACATGTCGGAGTTGCCGGTCACGACCATCGCCGGCGTTCGCGGCCAGAGGATGCACAGCCCGACGAGCGCCAGCGCGAGCGGCGACGGCCGCCACGCGGCGATGACCCCGACGATGAGGCGCCACCGGCACGACGTACCAGGCGAGGGCCGGCAGGTACAGGAACGGCACCATCAGCCACAGGGCGATCGGCGGGTGGAGGAAGGTCAGCGGCGTGTAGTCGAACGGCGCGGCCACCTCCCACGGGAGGTACGGCGTCCCGATGTCCAGGAACCGCTGGCTGGCGTCCATGTAGTGCCCGCGATCCCAGTCGACCATGATGATCGGGACCGCCCCGGACGCGAAGTAGACGACCTGGAAGACGAACAGGAACGCGGACACGCCGACGATCGCGACGAGCGCAGGGCTCCACCGACCGCGGTCGAACGGCAGGCTCACGTCCCGGGTAAGTGCGGGGTTCACGTGCGCAAGCATGCCCGGACTCTAGCGGGTGGTGCGTCCGGGCACCCATGGCCCGTTGGTCCCGCCGACGTTAGGAGCGGCGCGCGCTCCCGGCGCGGGCTGGCACACTCCGCCGGATGAACCGCGCCATCGTCCTCGCCATCTTCGTCCTGTCCGGTGCCGCCGGCCTGGTCTACGAGATCGTCTGGTCCCGCCAGCTGGTCCTCGTCTTCGGCAACACGACCCAGGCCGTGTCGACGATCCTGACCGGGTTCTTCGGCGGGATGGCCATCGGCGCCGTTCGTCGGCGGGCGCGATCGCAGACCGGGTGCGGTCGCCGCTGCGGATGTACGGCATCCTGGAGCTGATCCTCGTCGGCGGTCGTGCTCGTCACGCCGATCACGTTCGGGCTCATCCACGAGGCCTACCGCGGCGCTCTATCCGTGCGCTCGAGGGGACGGCGTGGCTGGCGATCGTCCGGCTCGTCCTCGCGGTCCTGGCGCTCGCGCCGGCGACGATCCTCATGGGCGCCACGTTCCCGAGCCTGGTCCGGTACCTCTCGACCGATGCGTCGCTCAGCCGGTCGTTCGGGCGGCTGTACGCCGCCAACACGGTCGGCGCGATCCTCGGGACACTGCTCGCCGGGCCTCGTCCTCATCGAGCTCGTCGGGCTGTCCGGCGCGCTCGCCATCGGCGCCGGCGGGTCGCTTCCTCGCCGGCGTCGTCGCGCTCGTCCTGTCGCGCCAGCCCGCGACGGCCGACGGTGCCGCCAGCCGCCGAACGCGTCGCCACCGGCCGCGCTGCCACGTCGATCCGAGCGCCACGGTGACCGGCGACGCTCGGCGCGGGTCCGGCTCGCCCTGGCCATCGCCTTCATCTCGGGCATCACCTCGCTCGGGTACCAGGTCACCTGGACACGGCTGCTGGCCTCGGGGACCGGCAACACGACCTACGTGTTCACCGTCATCCTCGCCACGTTCCTGACCGGGACTCGCCATCGGTGCCCTGCTGTTCAACCTGTTCGGTCGGCGCTGGCGCGACCCGATCCGGGTCCTGGCGGTGTGCCAGATCGCTCGTCGCCGGCCTGGCCGATGCTCGGGCTTGGTCGGCGTGCATCGTCGTCGCCGGAGGCCCTCGACCCGAGCAAGCCGCTCGAGACCCTGGGGGCGCTCGCACGGTCGGCGTTCCTCGTCGTCCTGCCGGTGACCATCGTCCTCGGCATCGCCTTCCCGACCGCCTCGGCGCTCCTTCGCGACGTGCCGGCCGAGGCCGGGAACCGAGTCCGGGCTCGCTGCTCGCCGTCAACACGACAGGCTCCATCCTCGGCAGCCTGGTCATCCCGTTCGTGCTCATGCCGCTGCTCGGCTCGCCGACCGTCATCGTCCTGCTGGCCGTGACGAACGCGATCGTCGGCATCGCCCTGGCGTGGATCGCTGCGGCCCCGCGCACGGCGTTCGTCGCGGTCGGGTCGTCGTCGTGCTCGTCATCGGCGTCGCTCGTCGCCCTGCGTCCCGGCGGCGATCGTCCAGCCCGGTGAGGCATACATCGACGGCGCAGGGGCGGCTCGTCTTCGAGTCGCGCGAGGACGAGATCGCCGCGGTCCAGGCCGGCCAGGTCCGCTCGACCCCGGAGCTGTGGGTCGCCGGCACGTCGATGACGCTGCTGACGGTCGACGCCAAGCTCATGCCGATCCTGCCCGCTCATCGCCCGGCCGGAGTCGGAGCGGGCGCTCGTCGTGGCGTTCGGGATGGGCACGGCGTTCCGCTCGGCGCTCATCGCCGGGCTGCGGACCGACGTCGTCGAGCTGGTCCCGACCGTGCCCGAGATGTTCGGCTGGTACTACCCGGACGCGGCCCAGGTCGTGGCCGATCCGGACGGCCGGATCGTCGTCACCGACGGGCGGAACCACCTGGAGCTGAGCGACGAGCGCTTCGACATCATCGTCACCGACCCACCGCCGCCGATCGAGAGCTCGGGTGCCTCGGTCATCTCATCGAAGGAGTACTACGAGGCTGGCCGTGACCACCTGACGCCGGGCGGCGTGATGATGCAGTGGGTCCCCTTCGGTGCGACCGGAGCCCGAGTTCAAGGAGCACATCCGGACGTTCGCCGCGGTCTTCCCGCACGTCCTCGCCGTCCGAGGGGCCGGGCGGGTACGGCGCGTACATGCTCGGCTCGCGAGGCGCCGATCACCCTGGACCCCGAGGTCGCGCGGAGATCCTTGAGCGGCCCGGCGTGCTCGAGGACATCTCGTGCGCCTACGACTCGCCGGCGACGACCGTCGACGCCTGGCTGCGGGTGATCGACCGCCAGACCTGGCTCGAGGCGACGACGTGGCGCCGTATGCCGGCGACGGTCCGCTCATCACCGACGACCGACCGCGCCCCGAGTACTTCCTCCTGCGTCGGCTGTTCGGCATACGAGCCGGCGCACGGTCGATGGGCTCGACCTTCCCAGTCGACACGAGAGCCCGACCGCGGCACCATGACGGCCGTGACGTCCTCCGGAGGACCCCGATGACCACCGGCACCTGTCCCTCGCGCGCCCGCGGTCACCGCGACCGCGCTCTTCGCCATGCCCATCGGCCTGTCGGCGTTCCTGTTGTTCAGCGTGGAGCCGCTCATCGGCCGTCTCGTCCTGCCGGTCTTCGGCGGGACGCCGGCCGTGTGGGCGACCGTGCTGTTCTTCTTCCAGGCGATCCTGCTCGCGGGCTACGCCTACGGTCACCTGTCGGTCACCCGGCTGGGGGTCGCGGGTCCGCCGCTCCACCTCCTCCTCACCGGTCTGGCCCTGATCAGCCTGCTCGTCGGCCCGACCGTCGTCGCCGATCTGCGCGACCCCGCGGTCGCCCCGGTCGTCGACCTCGTCCGGATCCTGTTCCTGCTCATCGGGCTGCCGGCGCTCGTGCTGACGACGACCACGCCGCTGGTCTCGGGCTGGTTCGAGGCCGTCCGGTCCCGCGATGGCGGCGGCGACCCGTACTGGCTCTATGCACTCAGCAACGGCGGGTCGCTGCTCGCCCTGCTGGCCTACCCGCTGCTCATCGAGCCGGCGCTCGGGCTTGCCCAACAGCGCTCGATCTGGATGGTCGGCTATGGCCTGCTCATCGCCCTGCTCGCTGTCGCGTCGACCAAGGTCCTGCCCGTGTCTGCGGAGCCGCGCGGCGACCGCGGTCACCGAGGTCGTCGAGCGCTCCCAGCCGATCACCTGGCCGCGCCGCGGTCGATGGCTGCTCCTCGCCGCGATCCCGTCCGGGCTGCTGTCGGCGGTCACGACGTTCATCGCCACCGACCTCGTGTCGGCGCCGCTGCTGTGGGTGCTGCCGCTGGCCATCTACCTGGGCACGTTCATCATCGCGTTCTCGCCGCGGGCTGCGACGCCGGTCCGTCTCGCCGTCGTCGCGGCCCCCGCGATGGTCACGCTGCTGTGGGTCCCGTACGGGTCCGCCGGTGGCTGGCCGATCGTGCTGATGCTGGTGATGGAGCTCATCGCCTTCGGCATCGTCGGGACCGCGCTGCACGGCCTGCTCGCGAAGGACCGCCCCAGCCCGGACCGCCTGACCGAGTTCTACCTCGTGATGTCGCTCGGCGGCGCGCTCGCATCGGCATTCGTGGCGCTCATCGCGCCGAACGTGTTCCCTGGCGTCTGGGAGTACCCGCTCCTCCTGGTCGGGGCCTGGTGGCGCTCGCGCTCGTCGTCGCGCCGCCCATCGTCAGGCCGAAGACCGGCCGCGGGCTCGACTTCAGCCCGTTCGTCGCCGGCTGGCGCGGCCGGATGCTGCCCTACATCGTCATCGCCGTGCCGCTCGCGGCCGTCCTCGTCGCGACCGGGGCGCTCGCTGCGGAGGCGGGCATCCGTTGGCTGCTCGTCGGCGGGCTGGTCCTGCTCGTCGGCGCCAAGCCGTGGTTCCTGGCCGGCGCGACGGCCGTCGTCCTTGCCCTGGCGACCTTCGTCCTGCAGCCCGCGGTCGACTTCCGGGCTCGCAGCTTCTTCGGGGTCACCGAGGTCATGTCCTCGCCCGACGGTGAGCTGACGCTGCTGATGAACGGCACGACCGTCCACGGCTCGCAGTCGACCGACCCGGCCGTCGCCGGACGCCGCAGAGCTACTACGTCCAGGCCGGGCCGATCGGCGACCTGTTCCGTGAGGTCCGACAACGGCCGGACGCGGACCTCGAGGTCGGCGTCGCCGGCCTCGGCGGTGGGGCGCCTGGCGGCCTACGCTGACGAACGGACCGCGATGACCTTCTTCGAGATCGACCCGATCGTCATCAAGGTCGCCTCCGATCCGCGCACTTCACGTATCTCGCCGACGCCCCGTCCGGCCCGAGGTCATCGAGGGCGACGCGCGACTGACCTGCGTGACCAGCCGGACGACCGGTTCGACCTGCTGATCATGGACGCCTTCTCGTCCGACACCGTCGCCGACCCACCTGCTGACCGTCGAGGCGTTCGCCGAGGCGGTGCGGACCCTCGCACCGGACGGGCTCATCTCCGTGTCACATCTCCAACCGCTACTACGACCTCGCCCCGCCCGTCGCCGCCGGCCTCCGGGCCCAGGGCCTGACCGTGCTCGAGAAGCGCCACTCGCCGGGTGAGGTCAAGGAGCCGGGCGAGACACCGTCGCGCTGGCTTGCCGCGACGGCCGACGGGCCGACCGCCGACGCCCTGCGCGACGCCGGTTGGGCGGAGGTGCCCCTCGCCGACCGGCCCTTCACCGACGACTACGCCGACCTCATCGCTGGCTCCAGCTCGCCCCCTGACGGGCCTCCGTCGCGTCTCGCCAGCCGGTTGCGGTCGCAACCATGTTCCGGGACCCGGTGCTATCCTCCGGCCCGTGACCGCCCCCACGCTCGACGCGGAGCCCGCCTGTCCGGGGCCCCCGCGGCCCACGACCGACCCGTTCCCCAGACCCGACACCGACGCTCCGCGCGACCCGCCGGCCGTTCGCCGACATCCCGCGCGAGACCTGGGATGCGCTCCACGCCGCGAACCCGTGGGCGACCCCCTTCTCCGCCTGGCCGTTCCAGCGCGCCTGGTGGGATGCGTACGGCGCGAACGCCCACGAGGAGACGCTCGTCGTCAGCGACGACGGCCACGGGCGACGATCCGATCGCCATCGTGCCGCTGATGCATCGCCACGAGGTCGAGCCGAGCGACGCCGACACGCACACGAAGATGCGCCACGGCCGCGACGTCGCGCTGACGCCCGTCCCGCCGAGCGCCAAGGCCGTCTTCTTCGGCGCCTCGTACCACGCCGACTACGCGACGATCCTCACCGCGCCCGCTGACCTGCCGGCGGTCGCGGCCGCCCTGGCCGACTACCTCGCGGGCCCCGGCCATGCCGGCCCGTGGGACGTCGTCGACCTGCGTCGCCTGCGCTGCGGCGACCCGACGGCCGATGCCCTCGCCGAGGCGTTCGGGGCGCGCGGGACGAGCGAAGGCTGGACGCTCGACGTCGAGCGCGAGGACGTCTGCCCGGTCGTGACCTTCCCCGAGGGCGTCGACATCGACGGCTACCTCGCGACGCTCGGCAAGAAGGAGCGCCACGAGATCCGGCGCAAGGTCCGACGCGCCGAGGCGGTCGGCGACGATCGCGCTGACCCACTCGACCGACCCGTCGCCGACCTCGAGGCGTTCATCGAGCTGCACCAGAAGCGCTGGGGCGCCGACGGCCTGTTCCCGCGACACGCCGGGCGGTGCGCAGAGCCGGGTCTTCTTCCGCCGCCTGTTCGAGCTGTACGGCCGGTGACGACACGCTGGCGCTGTGCTTCCTGTCGGTGGGCGATCGGCGCATCGCCGCGGGCATCCACTTCACGACGCCCGACAGCGTCCTGTACTACAACGCCGGGGTCGACCCGGACGCCCGCGACCTGTCGCCGGGCGTCCTGATGGTCTACGCCTACGTCGTGGGTGCCCTCGAGTTGGGCATCCGCCGGATGGACTTCCTGCGCGGCGACGAGGGCTACAAGTACGAGTGGGGCGCGGTCGACGAGCCCATCCAACGGGTCCTCGTCCGACGAAGGGACCAGGGATGAGCGCTCCCTCGCCGTTCGATCCCTGTCTCGACACCATCGAGCGGCCGACGCTGGCCGGCGGCCGCCGGATCCGCGTCGTCCAGGTCCTCGCGACCGGCACCAACGGCGGCGCCCAGGAGCATCTGTACGGCCTCGTCACGCGGATGGACCCGACGCGCTACGAGGTGTCCGTCGTGTCGCTGTCGGCGGGCAGCGCCGTGCGCAAGCTGCAGCGCGCCGGCATCGCCGTCCTCGTCATCGAGGAGCCGGATGACGCGATCGCGGTCGGGGCCCTCGCGGCGCATCTCGCGGAGGTCCGCGCCGACGTCGTCCACGCCCACATGTTCCGCGCCGAGACCGTCGCCACGCCGCGCGGTCCTCGCCCTGGCCGAGATCGGCCATCGCCGGCCGTACCTCGTGTCGACCGTGCACTCCAGCCGCGTCCGGTCGGAGGAGGACCGCCAGACGCTGCGCGACCTGACCCCGCACATCGACCAGCTCATCGCCGTGTCGCGGATGATCGAGCGCAAGATCGACGACGAGGGCCGGGTCGGCGCGGCGGTCCGCCTCATCTACAACGGCGTCGACCTGTCGCGCTACGACCACCAGGAGCCGTGCTGCACGCTGCCCGAGGAGTACGGCATGGAGCCGGGCTCGGAGCTCGTCGGCGTCGTCGCGAGGCTGGAGCCGGAGAAGGGCCATCCGACCCTGATCGAGGCCTGGCCGATCGTCCTGCGCGCCGTGCCGGATGCCTACCTGCTCATCGTCGGCGAGGGGTCGCGACGCGAGACCCTGGAGGCCCAGGCCCGCGACCTGCGCATCGCCCACCGGGTCGTGTTCACCGGGCGGCGCGACGACGTCCCGGCCGTGACCGCCGCGCTCGACGTCGCCGTGCTGCCGTCCTACCGCGAGGCCCAGGGCCTGTCGATCCTCGAGGCGATGGCGCTGGCGCGCCCGGTCGTCGCGTCGAACGTCGGCGGCATCCCGGAGATGATCACCGACGGCGAGACCGGCCTGCTCGTGCCGCCGCACGACGCCGAGGCGCTGGCCGCGGCCATCATCCGGCTGCTGCGCGACCATCCGTTCGCCGACACATCGGCCGGGCCGGCCACGACCTGGTCCACGACCGCTTCTGCATCGAGCTGATGGTCGGCGCGATCCAGACGATCTACGACGACGGCGCCCGCGTCACGCGCCCCATCGAGGTCGCCGCCGCCGGCTGACGCGCGGACCTACGGCACGCGGTGCCCGGAGCAACGCCGGCCCGATCGCTCGGTACGTCCGGGCGCGAATGCAAGGTCTCGTCCAGTGTGCGCAGGCGACCACCGTGCCGTATCGCGATCTTCGCGACGCTGGCCTGTCTATCCGCCAGCGTTCGCGGTGGCTTGGACCTCAGCGCCTAGGCGAGACGTCGGCAGGCCGTGGAGATCCTCGGCCGCCCGGTTGCTGTCGCGAGACCGTGGCGAGCGTCGCAACGCTGGTCGCGGTCGCGATCTGCCGGGACCGTCCCTCGGAGCCTCGTGGCGCTGCTCGGACTGCTCTCCCGCGACGGCCGGAACCATCGCGGCAGTGGCGGTCGCGAGCCTGCCGCTCGTCGCGATCGCGCACGGCCGGGGGCCTAGCGCGCCAGGGTCGGTGCCATGGGCGACGATCACGGCGCGCGCTGAACATCGTCGTCGTGCTTGCCGCCGTGCTCGCCGTCTCGACTGGTCTCGCCGAGTGGCAAGCTGGAGTCTGACGCCGGCGAGCTGGAACGCGCGGCGAACGGATCAGGCGCCGAGTCTACCTGATCCTGCTCGACGGCTAGCCTAGCGCCGACACGCTACTCGCCGAGTCGGTACGACAACAGCCGTTGCTGGACGCTCTCGAGAAGTTGCGGGTTCTGAGGTGTCGACCATGACGCATCGAACGACAACGTGACGTCGTCGACGCTCGCCTCGCTGGTCACGTCGAGCAGCTCGCCCAGATCGACGAGTCGGCCGACCTGCGCTGAGGCGGTGGCTGACCAGCTCGACGAGTTGCCGTGGGCAATCAGTGGCGAGCCGACTCCTCGATGCCTACCGCGACGCAGGGCTACGAGATCGCCGGCGTCGCTTCTACCGTTCAGCGACCTGGTGATAGGAGCGCCGATCGGGTCATCGACGACGACGGCGTCAGCCAGCTCGAACTCGCGCTCCTGTCGAAGGTCCTCGTTCGTTCCTGTTGCGTTCCTGCAGCCGCCGTCCTCTGGTGGGCTCGCTGCCGATCGACGTATCCGCGTCGGGCGTCTGGACAGCACCACCCGGCGCCCGCTGGCGGTGGGCTGCCTATCGCCTCGTCCTCGCCAACCCGACGACCACATCTCCGACGGCCTTGACGCCGGGGGGGAACCCGTGACGGCTGGGGTTGGTCGCCGCGGACTGCGCGATGTGGGACGCACAACCATGGTCAGCGGTGGCCGGTATCGCTCAACCGACCATTGGCTCCCGTTCGAGCCGCTGTTCGGAGGTCTGGAAGCGGTGACGGCGGTCAGGCGATCGCGCGTCTGCGCCGGCGATCGTGCTGTTCCGCGACCATGGCCACTGCTCACGATGTCGGGACCCGGTGAGCACCTCCGGAACGTCCAGGCGTCGTCCGCAATGGCCGGCCGGGCTGTTTCCGACGACGCTGGCTCCGGTCGAGATACTCGACCGGCGCTCAATGCCTACGATGATGCTGCTCCCGCTGTCGAGCGTGGGTCGTGCGTCGTGCGCAGCCGGTCCCGAGACAGAGTCGATCGTCGGCGATCGACTCCAGGAAGGCTAGCGCAGCTCGTATCCAACGCATGGTTGCAGCGTTCGGTCGCCGGCTGACGCGGCAGATTAGGACTTTCGACGCGGTGCCGCGGCGCACCGGGCATCGCTAGGATGCCGACGTGTCGCTGAACCGACTCTGGCTGTTCCTGGCCGTCGCCCTGCCCGTGCTCGCGGCCGTCATCGCGCCGATGTCCACGGTCGATCTCGCGTACCAGCTGCGCGCGGGTGCCGAGATCATCGCGACGCGTGCGCTGCCGACGGTCGACACGTGGACGTTCACCGCCGCCGGGTCGCCATGGGTCGACCAGCAGTGGGGCGCCCAGGTGATCCTGTCCCTGGTCGAGGACGTCGGCAGCTGGACCGGGCTCGTCGTCCTGCGTGCGGTGCTGACCGGCGTCATCTTCGCGGCCATGCTCGTCGTCGCGCGGCGTCGCGGCCTCGACGCCGCGGACGGCCGCCCTGCTTGTCGTCGCCGCGTTCGTCGTCGCGGCACCGGCGATGGGCCTCCGACCACAGCTGTTCGGCATGGCCTGCTTCGCCGTGGTGCTCGTCCTCGTGTCGATGCGCCGCGAGCAGCCACGGGCGTTGTGGCTGGTGCCGGTCGTCACGGTCCTGTGGGCGAACCTCCACGGCTCGTTCATCCTGGCGCCGGCCGTGCTCGGCCTGGCCTGGCTGGAGGACGTCCATGACCACGTCAAACCGCGGGACCGGGCGCTCGTCGTCGCGCTCGTGTCGGCTGCCGCGGCCTGCCTGACCCCGCTCGGGCCGGCGGTCTGGGCGTATGCCGTCGGGCTGTCGGTCAACCCGGAGGTCACGGCACGGATCACGGAGTGGCAGCCGACATCGATCCGGACGGTCGCCGGGCTGCTCTTCTTCGGGTCGGTCGCGCTCATCGTCGCTGCTCATCGCGCGGCGCGGCCGGAGTCGTCCCGTGGCCGACCCTGCTGTGGCTGGCCGTCTTCGCCGCCATCGCGCTGTACGCCGAGCGCGGCGTCGCGTGGTGGCCGCTTGCGGCCGTCCCCGCGGTCGCATCGCTGCTGCCCGCGGCCGCCGACCGGACCCGGGTGGAGGCGCCCCTGATGCGGCGGCTCAACGGCGCCGTCGCCGCGCTGCTTGCGCTCGGCATGGTCATCTTCCTGCCGCTGTGGCAGCCGGTCGATCCGCGGACCGGCGCACCCGAGGGGCTGCTGACGGACGCGCCGCCCGGTCTGACCCAGGCGGTCCGCGATACGGCCAGCGCCGGCGCCCACGTCTTCCAGCCGCAGCCGTGGGGCTCGTGGTTCGAGTACGCCGTACCCGAGGTGCTCGTCGCGATCGACTCGCGCATCGAGCTCTTTCCGCCCGAGGTCTGGGACCAGTACGAGCAGGTCGTCGCCGGGGTCGAAGGCTGGGACGAGCAGCTCGCGACGTGGGGCGTCGAGCTCGTCGTCGTCGAGGCGGAGCAGGCGGGCTTCCGCGGATCGGCTCGATGAGCGCCGGCTGGCAGGTCGTCACGGAGGATGACGGACGGGGCCCTTCTGCGCGCACCGGTAGGCTCCGGGTCGTGACGACAGTCGATCGCGCCTGGCTGGCCAAGCGCGGCCACGCGTACGCTCAGGTGCTCGACCGGGTCGGGCTGCCGGCCTGGTTCTTCGTCATCGACCTGCTGTGGATCGTCAAGCCGCAGGTGTTCGCCATCGACGCCCGGCACTACCAGAACGCCGCGTCGGTATGGCTGGCCGGCGGCGATCCGTGGCAGGTCCGTGAATTGGGGGTGCTGTATGCGGCACCACCGCACACGCTCCTGCCCTACGCGGTGACGTCCTTGCTGCCGTTCCAGGTCTCGGTGGCGCTGTGGATGATCGCCGGCGTGGCGGCCGGCGTCTGGACCGTGCGCCGGCTGGGCGTGCCGCTGTGGTGGATCGCCTTCCCGCCGCTCTTCCACGCCATCTGGAACGGCAACCCGGAGACGCTCGTCCTCGCGCTCCTCGTCCTGAACCATCCGCTGGCGTCGGCCGGGGCGCTGGCGCTGAAGCTGTATGTCGGCGTCCAGCTCCTGTTCCGACCCAAGCAGCTCATCATCGCCGGCCTCATCGTCGGCGCCGCGACGCTCATCCTGCCGTGGCAGCAATACCTTGCCGCGGGGGTCGGCGAGCACCTCGAAGGAGCCTGGAACGGGAGCGCGTTCCGCATCCCGCTCCTCCTGATCCCGACCGTGCTCGCCCTGGTCGTCCTCTACCGCAAGGGCGGCGAGTGGTGGTCGATCCCGGCGGTCTGGCCGGCGACCCAGTTCTACTACGTCGCGACGGTCATGCCGGCGGTCACCGGTCGCAAGGTCCTTGCTGGGCTCGTGGCGCTGCCGCTCCCGCTGCTCGTGCCGATCGTCGTGATCGGGCTGGCGGTCCGCGAGTTGTGGTCGATGCGGCACTCGACGCCGATCGGTCGTCGGGTGTCGCCTGCGCCGACGCCGGACTGATGTCGACGGCCGTCCGCCCGAACGTCGACCGCGGCTTCATCGTTCGCTCTGTCGGGCAGATCCTCCTGCCGCTCTGGTTCGCGATCTACGCGGTCCTGACCGTCCTGAACCTGTATGAACACGGCTTCCTGTTCATCGACGTCGCCGTCTATCGCGATGCGGCGATCGCGGTGATCGATGGTGGGAACCCATGGGCGTTGGGACCGCTCGGCGAGGTCACCTTCGCCGGACCGCCTCCGACGCTGCTGTTCGCCCTCCCGTTGGCACTCGTCCCACTCGAGGTCGCGATCGTCGCGACCACGGCCGTCCTGTCCGTGGCCGCGGTCTGGTCCGTCCGTCGGCTCCACCTTCCGGTGTGGTGGCTGCTCTTTCCCGCCGATCTTCGAGTGTCTACTCGTCGGCAACCTGGACGTGCTCGTCCTGGCGTTCCTCCTCGTTGATGGCCCGATCGCCGGCCTCGCGGCGGTCGCCAAGGTCTACGGCGCCGTCCCCTCTTGCTCCAGCGGCGATGGCCGGCCTTGATCCTTGCTGCGCGTGGTCTCGCTCGTCCACCTTGCCGCTCTGGGCGATGTTCTTCGAGAACCTCGGTTCGGATCGGCACTCCGCCTCGATCAGCAGGCGGAAGGCTTCAGTGCCTGGGGCACGTGGTGGATGATCCCGACCGTCATCGCCCTCTGGGTGCTTCGTCGTCGGGGGGCCGAATGGCTCGTCGTCCCTGGCCTCTGGCCAAGCACGCAGATCCACTACGCCGCGATGAGCCTGCCGGCGATCAACCGATTCCCGATCCCGGCTGCGATCATCGGACTGGGGTCGCCGCTGGCCCCCGTGGCGGCGATCGTGATCATGGCCATCCAGGTGCGCTTCGGCCTCGGGCCGACGAGCCCTGACCCCGCCGCCATGAGCGACCTGGCGTGGTACGACCGCGGGCCGGTCGGGTCGACCTGGGTTCGCGGCTTGGTCCGCCGATACGGG
Organism: uncultured Chloroflexia bacterium; assembly: GCA_963776925.1. Classification (GTDB taxonomy): domain Bacteria; phylum Chloroflexota; class Limnocylindria; order Limnocylindrales; family CSP1-4; genus SPCO01. The sequence continues at coordinate 536,869 of CAVZON010000003.1, forward strand.
CTGCAGGTCTGGTTCCTGGCGCTCATCATCCCCGCGTTCGTCCTCCAGCTCCAGGACACGTCACTGCTCTTCTTCGACGCCCGCCTGTATCTGATGGCGACGCAGGAGTGGCTGGCAGGCGGCGATCCATGGGCGGTACAACTCGCCGGCAACTACTTCGCGGCGCCTCCTCCCTCACTGTTGCCGCTCGTGCCGCTCGCCTGGCTGCCGCTGGACATCGGCGTGGCGATCATCGCGGGCCTCGTGATCGGCGCGGCCGTCCTGACCGTCCGACTCCTGCGGTTGCCGTGGTGGTGGCTGCTCTTCCCGCCGCTCGTCCAGACGATGTTCTCGGCCAACGTCCAGGGGCTGCTGATCCCGCTGGTCTTGCTCGGCGGTGGCGCGATCGCCTCATTCCTGAAGCTCTACGCGCTGGTCCCGATGGTCATCCTCGGTCGGTGGCGCGCCGTCGCCATCGCGGTCGTCGCGCTCGTCGCGACGATCCCCGTGCTGCCATGGGCGACCTACGTCGCGGACTTCGCTGCCATCAATGCCAACCTCACCGCGCAGACCGATGTCGCCCTCCCGACCTGGTTCCTCATCCTGGCCGCGCCGATCGCCGTCCTGGCCATGGCCGTCGTCGGGCGGGAGCGCGCGGCGTGGCTGGCGGTGCCCGCGCTGTGGCCGTCGCAGCAGTACTACTACGCGGCCCTCGTGATCGGCGCACGGAGCAGCGTGGCGGCCGCGATCGCGGCGTTCCCCATCAACGGCTCCGGGCTGTGGGCACTGCTCGCGCTGGCGGTCATCGAATGGCACCGCGGCACTCGCCCGAGCCTGCCCGGCGGGTGGTCCCGCCGAGCCTCTAGGACCATCGGTGCGGTGACCTCGCGCACCGGGTCGGTAGACTCCGCCACATGACCGACAGCTCTCGCGACCTCGACGTCGTCGTTCTCGGCGGCGGTGGCCACGTCGGCCTGCCGCTCAGCCTCGTCCTCGCCCAGGCCGGGCTGCGGGTCGGGATCTACGACACGAACCAGTCGACCCTCGACCGGATCGCCGCCGGCGAGATGCCGTTCCTCGAGAACGGCGCCGACGAGCTCCTGCGCGAGGTCCTCGCGACCGGACGCCTGGAGTTCGGCTCGGACGGCTCGATGATCGAGCGCACCGACGCCCTCGTCGTCGTCATCGGCACGCCGGTCGACGAGTTCCTCGGCCCATCGATGACGGTCTTCGAGAAGGCGGTCGGCCAGATCGCGCCGCATCTGCGGGACGGCGCGCTCGTCGTCCTGCGCAGCACGGTCTATCCCGGCACGACGGCCTACGTCGCCCAGCATCTCGCCGAGGCCGGCTGCACCGTCGACCTGGCGTTCTGCCCGGAGCGCATCGCCGAGGGCCACGCCCTGGAGGAGCTCCACTCGCTGCCGCAGATCATCGGCGCCGACGACGACCGCTCCGCCGAGCGCGCCACCGCGCTGTTCTCGCGCATCGCCAGCAAGACGATCCGGACCTCCTCGAAGGAGGCCGAGCTGGCCAAGCTGTTCACCAACACGTGGCGCTACATGAAGTTCGCGGTGGCCAACCAGTTCTTCATGATCGCGGACCAGGCCGGGGTCGACTACACCAACGTCCTGCGCGCGATCCGCGAGGACTACCCGCGCGCCAGGGACCTGCCGGGTCCGGGCTTCGCGGCGGGGCCGTGCCTGTTCAAGGACGCGATGCAGCTGTCGGCCTTCACCAGCGACCACTTCCCGATGGGCCAGGCCGCGATGCAGGTCAACGAGGGCCTGCCGGCCTACATCGTCCAGTCGCTCGAGCGTCGCTACGGCGGCCTCCAGGGCAAGACGGTGGGCATCCTCGGCATGGCCTTCAAGGCCGAGTCGGACGACGTCCGCGCGTCGCTCAGCTACAAGCTGCGCAAGCTCCTGGCCTGGGCTGGGGCGCGCGTCGTGTGCACCGACCCGTACGTCCAGGACGACCGGCTCACGACGCTGGACTGCGTGCTCCAGGAGAGCGACATCCTCGTCCTCGGGGCGCCGCACCAGCAGTACCGCGAGCTCGAGGTCGGCGGCAAGGACGTCGTCGACGTCTGGGGCGCGATGGGCGAAGGGATCCGCCTCTAGGACCCCGTCGTCTCGACGGTCGGAAAGGCCGCGTTGACGATCCGCTCGATGACGAGCGGCGCCCCATCGGTGCCATTGCAGGCGACGCCGCCGCCCATTCCCGCGGCACTCAGTGCGGCCCGACACGGCGATCTCGTCGCGCACCGGGATCGGTCCGAGCCCATTGACGATCCACATCCGTGCCGCCGGGTCTGCGATCGGCGAGCGACAGGCGGGTGCCGGACCCAGCCCATCGGCACCTGGTGGACGGCGCCATCGCAGGGGACGACGAGCGATCGTCGCCAAGGACCGGAGCAGTCGATCGGCACCGGTGGCAGGACGCCGGCGTCCGCGGACAGCAGACCCGACCCACGTTCCACCGCTGCAGCGCGACCCAGCGCATAGGTCTGGCGGCCGAGGACGCCGACGATGGGCCAGCGCTGAGCAGGCGCGAACGGAGCGGACGCAGGCTCGACGAACGACGCGACCTCATACAGCGCCGGGTCGATCAGGTCGGTCCGGTTCCCATCCTCGACCCAGTCCGGGATGGCCAGGCCCCAGCGTCGGGCGAAGTACAGGATGTCCGGCGACCAGTCACGGCCGTAGACGAGGACCCGATCCTCCTGGCCCGTGTGCGCCACGAGCTCGGCTGCCTGGGCGCGACCGCCGTCGGGGTCGAGCGGCGGGCCGTACAGGAATGACCAGTACGACGGCACGGCCGCGAACGACGCGACGATGGCGATGACGAGGCCCGCGGCGACCGCGGGTCGCCATGGCCAGCCCGGTCGCCACGATCGCGCCGTCGCGAGCAGCCACCCGGCTCCACGAGCCTGGAGGAGCGTGATCCAGGGGCTGACCGCGATCAGGTAGTAGTCGTGGACCACGTACAGGTTGAAGAACGTGGCGATCGGCAGCACGACCATCGCCACGATGGCCAACCAGAACGGCCGTTGCGGATCCCGCCGGAACGATCGCACGACGCCAAGGACGAGCAGGGCGACGAGGACCGGGCCCCCGAACTCGAACACCAATCGCTCGCCGATGCGAGACCACTCCGCGGGGTCTAGGCGCTGCGCGAGCGTACCGAAGTTCCAGTCGCGGAGGCTCGTGCTCTGGTATGGAGCGGTGAGCGGCGATGCCTGTTTGACCCGGTCGGTATGGATGGTCCACACCGCCACCACGGCGATAGGAACGGCGATGAGGGCGGCCAGGCGAACGAGTCGCCAGACCGGTCCCGCGCGGCCACCGAGGGGTCCTCGCGATCGTGCCGTCCATGCCGCGCGAAGCGCGCTCCGGCCGGCCCGGAGGTCGGCCATCACCGTCGGGGCGCTCGCCGGTCGGTCGGCCACGATGGCCAGCCAGATGAACGGCCCGGTCGTGACCTTGGTCAGCAGCCCGAAGGACCCGGCCAGGACAGCGGCCAACCACCAGCGATCTCGGAGCTGCTCGCGCCAGCGCAGTGCCGTCAAAAGGTAGGCGAGCATCCCGGCGAGTGCGAGGTACTCGATCGACGGGATGCGCGAGTTGAGCAGGGCGAATGGCGTGGCGACGAAGAGCGCCAGCGCGATGTACGCCTCTGCCCGGCTTGCCCGTTGCCGGACGAGGATCCAGAGGAGGGCGGCGGCAGCCGCGAAGCAGGCCAGCGTGGTCGTTCGCAGCGCGAGCTCGGGCTCGACGCCGGCGTCCATCACCAGACTGGCGAGTGCCTGGAAGCTCGGGAACTCGAACGGGACCTGCCACGGCGGGCCGAGTGCCGGCAGGAGCGGTCGCCACAGGTCGATGCCGCGCTCGTGGAAGAGGACCGAGGTGTAGGCCGTCTGCGTCTGACGGAACGGGTGCCCATCCTCGTTCAGCGGGAGGTCCAGCGTCGGCAGCCGGAGGAGAAGGGCCGCGAGCAGGATCAGGGCGACGGCACAGAGATCGATGAGCACCGTGCGCCGGATCGCAGGTCGCGTCGACTGGGCCACGGCGGCCATGATAGGAGTGGCGCCGTTCGACCCGTACTTTCGCGGGAGCGCCCTGACGCTGGATGCCGCTGCTAGAGTCCGGTGCATGTTGACACCGCCCGCCCGCCACGCATCGCGATGAAGATCCTCGTCACCGGCGCGGCCGGCTTCATCAACGGGTACCTCGTCCCGGAGCTCCTGGAGGCCGGCCACGAGGTCGTCGGGCTCGATGACTTCTCGAAGTACGGGCGCCTCACCAAGTCGTACGACGAGCACCCGTGCTATCGATTCGTCGAGGGTGATGCGAAGGACACGGCGCTGCTGCGCGAGCTGTCCGCGGACGTCGACCAGATCGTCGCCTCGGCCGCGATGATCGGCGGCATCAGCTACTTCCACGAGTTCGCCTACGACCTCATCGCCGAGAACGAGCGGATCCTGGCGTCGACCTTCGACGCCGCGATCGCGGCGCACCGGTCGGCGCAGCTCAAGCGCATCGTCGTGATGTCGTCGTCGATGGTCTACGAGTCAGCGACCGTCTTCCCGACACCGGAAGGGGCGCAGCTGACCTCGCCGCCGCCGATCAGCACGTACGGCTTCCAGAAGCTCGCGGCGGAGTACTTCGCCCTCGGCGCATGGGAGCAGTACCAGCTCCCGTACACCATCGTCCGGCCGTTCAACTGCGTCGGCATCGGCGAACGCCGGGCGCTGCGCGACACCGACATCATGTCGGGGAACGTGAAGCTCGCCCTGTCGCACGTCGTCCCGGACCTCGCCCTCAAGGTCATGAAGGGTCAGGACCCGCTGCACATCCTCGGCGACGGCTCGCAGGTCCGGCACTACACCTATGGCGGCGATCTCGCCCATGGCATCCGCCTGGCGATGGAGTCGGACGCGGCGGTCAATGACGACTTCAACCTCTCGACCGCCGCGTCGACCACGGTGCTCGAGCTGGCCGAGGCCATCTGGCACAAGGTCCACGGTCCGGACAAGCCGTTCTCGACGGTGTCCGACCCGCCCTTCGAGCACGACGTCCAGCTCCGCGTCCCGGACGTGCGCAAGGCACGCGAGGTCCTCGGCTTCGAGGCGACGACGTCGCTGTCCGAGATGCTCGACGAGGTCATCCCGTGGATCCGCGGCGAGGTCGAGGCGGGGCGGCTGTGACCGTGCGCGTCTCCTAGGAAGCGGAGATGCCTCTCGTAGCGGAGCGCCGCGCTCCTCCGTTGATCCACTCGAGGTTCGAGATCGCGGACTCGTTCGCGGAACTGGTTCGTGCCTGCAACGCTGGTGGTCTGTGGCGCCCTGATCCCAGCGCTCTTGGCACTTGCCGCTGGCGCGCAGCTGCATTGCCGCGAAACGACGACTGGTCGTACCGGGCCATCACGTGGTCGGTGCTGGAGTCGGGCAATCTCGAACTCGATGGAGCCTCCCAGTCCATTGCGATCGGGCAGGTCCTGCCGACCATCATCGTCCTGCTCCTTTCGGGTGGCAGTGACTTGTCGTTCTGGTTCGTAGGTCTGGCCGCGTCCATCGTGGTCGTGGTCGCAGGCTACAAACTTGCACGCCAGTCCCTGCCTGAGACAGATGCAGCGTTCGTCGTCCTGACGCTTCTGATCGTGCCCGGATACCTCGCGTATTCGAGCTCGTTCATGACGGATGTCCCTGCCCTGGCAGGTCAGCTCGTATGCCTTTGGTTAGGCATCCTGGCATTGAGGTCGTCGAGGTTCAACATCCCGGTGGGCGCAGCCGCGATCGCGTTCGGTCTCATCGCGTTTTCGGTCCGCCAGTTTGCCCTCGCCGACCCGTCGCGATCACGTTGGCCGCGGTCTGGCTCCACCCACGCCGCTCGCTCATGGTGGTGGTTGGCGCCATAATCGGCGTGGCGTGGTCCTTGTCTTGCTAAGCGCCTCGCTTGCCGGCCAGGTCGGTGGCACCCCGATCATCCCCGCTGGACGTGGCGTGTCGGTGCCGCCATCAGCTCGCTAGCCTGATCATGCTCCCCGTGACATTGGTGTCGCTCGCCCGCCGCAGGGCCCTAGGCAGTCGCGCCACCATCGCCGTCGGCATCGGTCTCTTTCTGGTGGTCCTCGGCGGTGCTGGGATCGCTGGCTCTGCGCCCGGTACGCTCGGGAATCTCTTCTCCCCGTGGGGCGTCCCTTACGAGGGCTACGTCATCGGCGGTCGACCGGAGATCTTATCGGCCCAGCTTTGGCTCATCGTCGAGATCGTGGCTGTTGCAAGTGTCGTCCCGTTTGGCACGCGGTCGCCCGCGCGGCATCAGACCTGTGGCGCAGCCACCGTTCCGGCTTGCTCGGGCGCGAAACTCAGTCCGCGGCGGTGATCATCGTCCTGACTAGTTACTGCGCGCTGTCAGTCGGAGGCGTCACTTGCCTACGCCCTAGGTTTCGTGACCTTCGACCGATACCTGTCGCCGGCCATCATTCCGATGGGCGTCCTGCTGTTGACGCCCCGGGTGATTCTGCCCAGGCCCGCGGCCGGAACGACCGCACCCACTGCCTCGCGCCCGTGGACGATCGCGTCGGGCGCTGTCATGGCGCTGTGGATCGTGATCGCCGTCGCATATACGTTGAACTCGTTCGCGTTTTACCGGGGGCGATGGGAGGCAGGGGAGGCCTTGGTTGAAATGGGCTATGACCCCTCTGAGGTTGACGCTGGATATGAGTGGCTCGGCACGTATGCGCCCGGCGAGGCCCGCGTGGTGGATCGTCATGCCCGACCTGCCGACCCGCTCGCCTGGTATGGGAACATCTGGCCCGATCTCCGTCGTTGCGCGTTGGTAGCAGGCAATCCGTGGGACATCGATGGGTTCGAGCGGCCGAGGAACCTGAGATGCAATATCAGTGTTCCTGGCGGTCGGTCCAAGCACGCCCCTCTACCTCTATCGCTCGACCGCGCGGCATGCGCCGCTGCGGCTCGGTGATGCGGACGATCATGGATCGCCATTGGTTCCGATGAACGATCTCTCGAGGTCATGGCTCGCCACGAACAGGCCGCTACGGACGCTGTCGCGCGCGTCCTGAGGTCCGGGCGCTTTCTGCTCGGCGAGGAGACCCGCGCGCTTGAGCGCGAGTTGGCTTCCTACGTCGGTACCACCGATCGATCACGCTAGCGTCTGGAACGGACGCACTCATCCTCGCCATGCTCGGTATCGGCGTGGAGCGAGGATCCGAAGTCGTCCTCGCCGCCAACGCAGGAGGCTACGGAGCGATCGCCGCAGCGGCGATCGGGGCGACCGTGGTCTACGCGGAGGTGGATCCCGACACGGCCTGCGTTACCGCGTCCTCCGTGGCAGCGGTATCGGGCCGATGACTCGAGCGGTGGTGGTGACACACCTCTACGGGAACTTGGCTGATGCGGTGGCATCTCGGCGCGCGTGCCAGCCAGTGGGCATCCCGGTCATCGAGGACTGCGCGCAGGCGATCGGGCTTCGCGATGGATCCGCCCGCGCAGGGTCGCTTGGCACCGCGGCCGCCTTCAGCTTCTATCCGACCAAGAACCTTGGCGCCGCCGGGGATGGCGGGGCCGTGACCTCGTCCGACCCGCAAGTCCTGGATCGCGTTCGTCGCCTTCGGCAGTACGGCTGGAGTAGCGATACCAGATCGACCTCGAGGGAGGCAGGAACAGCCGGATCGATGAGGTGCAGGCGGCCCTGCTTCGGATCGGGCTCGAGACGCTCGATGCGCGGAACGAGCGTCGTCGGATGATCCTCGATCGCTATCGTGCAGCCTCGCCCCGGCTCCGATGGGTGACCGGGGCGACGACCACGGTGGCCCATCTCGCCGTCTTCCGCTCGACGGATCGCGCTGCCACTCGCGCTCGACTCGCCGAGGCCGGGATCGCCAGCGATGTCCATTACCCGATCCCGGACCACCGGCAAGCAGGCCTCCCCATACCGGCTCGCGCCACCGATCTGCAAGCGACGGAGAGCCTGGTCGCTGAGATCGTCACCGTCCCGTGCTTCCCGGAGTTGCGCGACGACGAGGTGGATCGGGTCGCTGACGCCCTGGCGCGCCTGACGTGAGCGAGCGCGCGATCCGCTATTCCGTGATCGTGCCGGTCTACAAGAATGCCGCCACGATCTCGATGCTTGTCGAGCGCCTCGGCGGACTCGCGCGACGGCTCGACGGGCCGATGGAGGCCGTCTTCGTCGTCGATGGGTCACCGGACGACTCGGCGCACCGGCTCCGTGCCGCCTGGCGCGGTTCCGGCCTCCGTGCGCGCTTGATCCTGCTGTCGCGCAACTTCGGGTCGTTCAGCGCGATTCGGTGCCGGGTTGGCGCGGGCCAAGGGGGACTACCTGGCCGTGATGGCTGCCGATCTGCAGGAGCCGATCGAGGTCGTCGAGCAGTTCTTTGCGCTGCTCTCGGCCGACGAGTGCGACGTCGCCATCGGCGAGCGCACCGGTCGTGACGACCCCGTCACGAGCTCGTTCAGCGCCAGGGCGTACTGGTGGATGTACCGCCGATTCGTGAATGCGGACTTTCCGGTCGGGGGCGTCGACGTCTTCGGCTGCAGCCGTGCCGTCGCGACGGCGCTGACCCAGTTCCACGAACGCAACACCAGCCTTGTCGGGCTGCTGTTCTGGCTTGGCTATCGGCGATGTCAGGTGCCGTACGTGCGCGATGCCAGGACCGAGGGCAAGAGCGGATGGACTTCCGGCGCAAGTTGCGGTACCTGTTCGATAGCGTCTATGCGTTCACTGACCTGCCGATCCTCATGCTCCAAGTCGTCGGAGTGGTCGGATTGCTCGCATCGCTTCATCTTCGGCACCATCGTCGTGCTCGCGTACCTCGCCGGAGGGATCGACCAGCCTGGCTACACGCCGATCATCATCACCATCCTTGGCTCGACGTCGGCGATGCTGATCGGTCTGGGCGTCGTCGGTTCGTACGTCTGGCGGGCATTCGAGAATGGTCAGGGACGACCGGTCACGGTCGTCGCGCGGGTCGAGGAGTTCGCGGGAGTCGCGACTGATCCGCCCGTGGAGGAGCGACAGGTGGCAGATGGCTGACGGCGGGAGTGGGCCCTTCGTCCATCCTGACGGTCGATGCGAGTCCGAGCGGTCGGCGCGGGCACCAGGATCTGGGCGTTCGCGCATGTGCTCCCGGGAGCGACCATCGGCAGCCGACTGCAACGTCTGCGATCACGTGTTCATCGAGAACGACGTCGTCGTCGGCGACCGGGTCACCATCAAGTGGGGCGTCCAGCTCTGGGACGGCGTGCGCCTGGGCGATGACGTGTTCGTCGGCCCGAACGCCACGTTCACCAACGACCCATTCCCGCGGAGCAAGCGACAACCCTCGTATTCGCGACACGACGGTCCGCGACGGCGCTCGATCGGTGCGAACGCCACGATCCTCCCGGGGGTCACGGTCGGCACTTGGCGCGATGGTCGGTGCCGGTGCCGTGGTGACCAGCGACGTCCCGGCGCATGCGATCGTCTACGGCAGCCCGGCGCGCATCCACGGATACGTAGACACCACGCCGCAACTCGAAACGCGAGCCGTCCCGGGCGACCGGGCCGTGTCGGTCGGTGGCGCTCGGATACTGCCGATCCAGCGGGCCTCGGACCTCCGTGGCGGGCTTGGCCGCTTGCGAGTTCGACGATCTGCCGTTCACGCCGCGCCGGTTCTTCTCCGTGTTCGGCGTCCCGTCGACGCGTGTCCGCGGCGAGCACGCCCACCGGGTATGCCACCAGGTACTGCTGTGCCTCGAAGGTTCGATGTCAGTGGTCGTCGACGACGGAACGACGCGGCAAGAGGTCACCCTTGACGACCCTGGAGCTGCCCTGTACGTCCCGCCCGATGGTCTGGGCCACGCAATATCGGTTCAGTGCCAACGCCGTCCTTGGCGTCCTCGCGTCGCATCCCTACGACTCGGCCGACTACATCCGAGACTACGGCGAGTATCTCCGCGAACGCGGGTCTGCTCGGTGCCTGAACTGTCGATCGTCATGCCCGTCTTCAAGGAGGGCGAGGCCGTGGAGCCCGTGCTCCGTGCGATGACCGCTGGCGTCAGCGCCCCGCACGAGATCCTCGTCGTGTACGACTTCGATGAGGACCCCACCGTCCCGGTCATCGAGCGCCTGGCCGCCGAGCTGCCGACGGTTCGCGGGCTGCGCAACGACATCGGCCGCGGCGTCCTCAACGCGATGAAGGCGGGCATCGCTGCCTCGAGCGGCGAGTACGTGCTCATCTCGATGTCGGACGGTTCGGATGAGCCGCACGTCGTCGACCCGATGGTCGCCCTCGCTCGCGACGGCGCTGACGTCGTGTCGGCATCCCGATACATGAAGGGGGGCCACCAGCTCGGTGGTCCGCCGATCAAGCGGCTGATGAGCCGGACGGCCGGCCTGACGCTCCACTGGTTCGCGGGCGTCCCGACCCACGATCCGACGAACAACTTCAAGCTCTACTCTCGGCGATTCCTCGACTCCGTGACCATCGAGAGCACTGCCGGCTTCGAGCTTGCCCTCGAGCTGACGGTCAAGGCGACACTCGCCGGACGCCGCGTGGCGGAGGTCCCGACGACCTGGCGAGACCGGACCGCCGGCGAGAGCAATTTCAAGCTCCGCAAGTGGTTGCCGCATTACCTGCACTGGTACCGCGTGGCGTTCCTCGGCCGTTTGCGCCCTCGGCGCCGAGCCGCATGAGGCGCCAGCTCCCCGAGCTCTATGAGTCGCGGTTCGACGACGTCGAGGTGAGCGCCAAGGACGCCGTCTGGAAGGAGATCGTTCGCTTCCTCCAGCGCTACATCCAGCCGACGATGCCGCTCATCGACGTGGCCTGTGACCGCGGGCACTTCGTGCGCTTCGCGACGGCGGCCGAGCTGTGGGCGGCCGACATCCGCGACGTGTCGAAGTACCTGCCCATCGACGGTGCGGTTCGTCCGCGCGTCCGGGCTGGAGCTGGCGACGGTCGTGCCGACCGACCACTTCGGCACCGTGTTCATGAGCAACTACCTGGAGCACCTCGACACCGCGGATGCCGTCATCGAGCAGCTGACCGTCGCTCGTCAGCTGCTCCGACCAGGCGGACGGGTCATCGTCCTCCAGCCGAACATCCGACTCGTCGGCCCGCGCTACTGGGACTTCATCGACCACCGGGTCGCGTTGACGGAGCGGAGCCTGCTCGAGGCCGCCGAGCTTGCTGGGCTGCACACGGTCGACCTCATCACGAGGTTCCTGCCCTACTCGACCAAGGGCCGGCTACCGACCCACCCATGGCTCGTCCGCGCCTATCTGGCGTTCAGGCCGGCATGGCGGATCCTCGGACGGCAGACGCTCTACGTCGGCGAACGTCCCATCTGATCCGAACGACGGAAGCGGGCAGTCGGTGGTTGCCGACCATCGCATCGGTCAGGGCGTGCAGGCCGGATCGTGCGTTGCGCACGCAGTCGGGATCGGCGCGCCCTCGATGAGTCGACGCCTCGCCTCCGCCTGGATCGGCCCCGGGACCTCGCGGACGGCCCACGGTACGAGCCGATCGGTCCGAGGGTCGCCGTACATGGCGGCGATCCGACGGACGTCATCTGCGGATGGCAGGAGGATCAGGGAGCGGTCAGCCTGCGCTCCCGGGATCGCATCGGCATCCATCGCGACCGTAACGAGCGCCCGAGTCATGTCGGCGCGCTGGAGGAACAGCTCGCGACCGCCGATGAGCAGGGCGATGTTGAAGCTGAGGGCGATCGCAAACGCCGTGGCGGCCGTCACGACCGACAACAACCGGAGCCTGGGGCGGCTCGTGAAGTCCGGTCTGCCGACGAGGGCGCCGATCCCGATGATCATCAGGATGCCGGTCTCGTAGGTGTATCGCGTGTAGTTGACCTGGCCATCGAACAGGTGCGCACGCACGAGCCCGGCCATCGCGTACAGGGCGATGCACCCGGCGAGCGTGCTGAGGATCCGTGGCAGGAGGTGGCCCTGGCGCCACCGTCGGTAGGCGAGCGCAGCGATCGGGAAGGCGACCATCGCGACGAGCATCGGTGGCAGGCCGGTCACGCTCCCTGCGGCGTTGCCGATGCCGCGCACGACGAAGCTCGGGACGTCGGCCAGCGCGGTGAGGGTGAACGGCAAGCGATGCGTCGCGATGCCGGTCTGGCCGAACGCCAGGTACCAGGCGAGGTAGACGAGGGCGGGGATGGCGAGCACCGGCACCCAGCGTCGCCAGCGGGCATCGAGCAGCCAGTCGACGCCGACGACGACGCTCATCACCAGACCGATGCCGGAGGACGCCATCGAGAGCAGGAGGAGCCCGACGACTGCGGCCGCCCGACCACGGCTCGGTCCCCGGTCCGTCACGAGCAGGGCGATGAGCCCGAACGCCGTCGAGCCGACGAAGCCGATCTGGAATCCCCAGTACAGGTTCTCGAACCCCGACCCGAAGAGCAGGACGACGGTCGCGCCGGCGAGCGCGAAGAGCGCCCCGGACGAGGTCTCCAGGAGGAGATAGACGCACGTCGCGACGACGAGGTGCAGCGCCACGACGGCAACCTGGAATGGCACGTACGAGCCGATGCCGAACGTCTCGACCATCCCGCGGTAGAGCAGGATCGGCAACGTCGACCAGTGCTCGTTGTGCGGAGGGAGCCAGTGTCGCGGAGTCGCACGGCGCGCGTCGACTGGATGAACGCCCACTCATCCGCGAAGAAGGTCAGCCGGAGACCGAGTCCCACGATCGGCGAGGAACGCGAGGGCGGCCGCGATGGCGACGCCGACCAGCGCTCGCGGGTGACGGTCACGGGATCGGCCTCAGGCGGCGGCCGTCGCGAGCAGTTCCCCCGTGGTGGCCGACCGGTCGAGCGGGTGCTCGCCCGGCGGTCGCCGCAGGTCGGCCAGCAGCCAGAGCGTGATCCCGAGCATCGCGAGCGACCCCACGACCCCCAGCACGCCGGCGACCGGCAGGAGTTCCGCGATCTGCGGCGTCGGCGGGATCGCCGCCAGCAGGTTGAGCGTGAACACGACCGCGAAGGCGACCCACAGCCAGCCGATCCGCCGCTCCGGGAGGAGCAGCACGAGCAGGACGAGCGCCGCGTACGCATAGCGCTCGTGCATCTGGGTCATGAACGAGAAGAACACGAGGACCGATGCCGCCAGCCCGAGGACGAGGGTCCGCGGCCGCGGGTCGCGGATGATCCGCCAGGCGATGACGAGCGACAGCAGCCCGGTGACGACGTAGCCCACGTGGCGCAGCGTGAACGGGCCGAGGAACGCGACGTCGTCGGCGATGAACTCGCCACCGTTCGCGGCCTCCTGGAGCAGCCACCACGCGTTCCACGCCCGCGGCTGACAGGACGTTGAAGACCTCGTTCTGGTAGTGGTCGAGGTTGGCCAGGTAGCCCGCCGGTCCGCCGTTCGGGATGAACGGCAGCCACAGGATCGACCAGCGTGACCAGCCCGAGCGCCCCGGTCTTCGCCAGCTCGATGACCCCGCCGCGAACGCCGTCGCGGCCGTAGCCGGTGGCCCAGAACCACGCCGCGAACGGGACGAGCAGCGGGATCGCCTGCGGCTTGGTGCATCAGCGAGACGGCGATGAGCACGGCCGCCAGCCCGTTCCGCCCGCGGGTCGCGGCGATGGCCGCCCCAAGCCCGCTCAGCACGAAGATCGACTCGTACTGGCCCCACCACGCCGACACGTACGGCACGGCCGGCACGAACAGCACGGCCAGCGCCCCGAGGACCGCCCAGCGCGGTCGATCGCGCAGCGCGAACACGACCAGGGCCGCAAGCCCGAGGTCGGCCAGGGTCGCCGGCGTCTTCATCAGCGCCCGGATCCCGGGATCGGCGGCATCGGTCACGGTCTGGAACGCGGGCTGGATGGCCGCCAGGACCGCCCAGATGTAGGCCATCACCGGCCCGAACGTGACGGGTCCGGCGTCGGTCCCGCCGTACAGCGTCGTCAGCCCGTTGGTGGCGATGTGGTGGACCCAGCCGACGAACTGGTCGATGTCGTCGCGCAGCCCGGTCGTCGGCAGCAGGACGAGCCGGACGGCGATCCCGACGGCGACGACCGCGCCGAGGGCCAGCCAGTCGGCCCGTCGCCAGGGGCGAGCCGCGGTCGACTCAGACGCGGCTGGTCACCCAGTACCGCTCGGCGTAGCCCTCGACCTCGCCGAGCTCGGCCATGCGTCCTGGCGTACTTGCGCACGGCGCCGGCCATCGACTTCGTGTCGTCGAACAGGCGCTCCATCTGGCTCTCGTAGATGGTGATGCCGGTGATCTTCCGCTCGATCTGGTCGCCGACGTCGGCGTAGGTCGGGAAGATGCTCACCCCGTCCGGCAGCCCGACGAGCGAGTCCGCCCCGAGCTGGTCGAGCGCCGACTCGTTCCAGTACGCGTACGGGAAGTCCTCGTAGTAGACGACCGTCCCGGCGTACTCCGGACCGGGCATCACCCAGCGCCGGCGACTCGTTGAGCAGCCCCACCCCGGCGTCGCGGCACAGCTGGTGGTCGACATGGCCGCCGATGCCCAGCGGCAGGTACACCTTCTGCGGCTCGAGGCGGGCGATCTCCCGCTGCAGGATGTCGTACGGCTCGATGTCGTCGGCGCGCGGCCTGCCCAGCAGCTGGTCGTCGCCCTCGTAGCCGCGAAAGACCGCATCGGGCAGGTCGAGGAACACGATGCCCGCCTCGGCGAAGTAGGCGTAGCGCTCGTCCTCGATGCGGCGGCGCGCCATCAGGTCGCCGGCCGCGGCCGCCTCGGTGATCTCCTCGGTCAGGACGGCGCCCTGGGTCGACAGGTCGTCGATGACCGGCTGGCCGGCGAGCGACTCGTTGCGGATGCTCGCCCGGCGATACCACGACGAGCGCTGCCAGAAGCGCTTGGCCGCGGCATCGGCGTCGGCCTGGGTGGCCTCGAGCGGCTTCTTCCGTGGCGGCCCACGCCGGGCCCTCGTCGGGGAAGTCGGCGGCGATCGCCGCGCGGTTGAACGCCTCGGACGCCGGCCACATCGTCTTGCTCCCGAAGCCGAGCGCCTCGCGCTGGTAGGCGGTCAGGTCCTCGACCTCGGCGTTGCCCGAGAAGACGGTCACGATCGTCACGTTCTGCCCCAGCTCGCGGAGGCTCGCGATGAGACCGCCGCACGAGAGCGCGACGTCGTCGGGATGGGGCGCGACGAAGACGTGGGTCATGGCCGGGCGAGTATACCGACCGCCACCTGGCGTCGACCGGGCTCAGTCGGGGAAGCCGCCGGGGCCGACGAGCGGCACGAACACGCACTGGCCATGCGGCGTCTCGCGCCAGTCGTTGCCGTGGCGGACGACGAGGGTCAGCACCTGCAGGTCGCGCGGCCCGACCGGGATGACGAGCCGACCACCGTCGGCCAGCTGGCCGCGCAGCTCGACCGGGATCGACGGCGCGGCTGCCGTCACGATGATCCCGTCGTACGGCGCGCCGACCGGGTCGCCGAGGCTGCCGTCGGCCAGCCGGATCGTCGACCCGGTCGCCGTAGCCGAGCTCGTCGAGTCGATCGCGGGCGGTGTCGGCCAGCTCGGCGTGGCGCTCGATGCTGGTGACCTGCGCACCGAGCTCCGCAAGCACGGCCGCCTGGTAGCCGGACCCGGTACCCAGCTCCAGGACCCGATCGCCCGGTCGCGGCGCGAGCAGCTCGGTCATCCGCGCGACCATGTACGGCTGGCTGATCGACTGCCCTGCCGGGATCGGCAGCGCGGCATCGACATAGGCACGTCGGTCGCCGCCCGTGCCGACGAAGCGATCGCGCGGCACGGTGCCCATCGCCGCCAGGACCCGCTCGTCACGGATGCCGCGGTTCACCAGCTGGTCCTGGACCATCCGCTCGCGGCGACGGGCGGCGTCGTCTTCGGCGCCCATCACCCAACGATACGCCGGTGGCCGCGCCCGATCGCCGGTTTCGCCGCGGCACCTGTAGGGAACCCGACGGTCCCGAGGCTCACTCGCCCGCGGTCGCGCGATTCCCGCGGGGAGGAATCGTCGTGCGTGGGCCGCGATCTGGCCGGCCATTCGACCCCGCCTGAGCGTCGCCGTTCCCGTTCGGCGGGATCCGTTCGACCGAACCAGGTCCGTAGGCCTGGCCTCTCTGACGGGGACGGATCTTCAGGCGGCCGGGCTCGGAGCGGCGACGTCGCCACCCGTCGCGGCGACCGTGGGAGCCCGACTCGTCCGCTCCTGGATCCACAGCGAGATCGGTGCGATGACCACGACGAGCTGGCCCCAGTAGAGGTTCGGGCTGGCGAGCATCGCCCCGAGCGCGCGCGTCCACGGTCGTTGGATCGCGATGAGGACGAGCGCGACCGGCAGGCGGAGGAGGAACGGGACCGGGACCAGCGGCGCTTCCGGATCCGCGATGTTCCCGAGCAGTGCGGCGACCCACTCCGGGTAGAGGTAGGGCCACGGCAGGGAGATCAGCGCGAACGCCACGACGGCGATCAGGAACGGCCGCCAGCGCCGGGGCGGCAGGGCGAGGGCTGGCCACAGCTTCGCCCACGACATGATCGCCAGCGGCCAGACCCGGCCGCGCTGGGCCTCGACGATGGCCCCGGCGACGAGGATGTTCAGCTGGCCCGAGGCGACCTCGCTGATGACGAGCGGGAACCAGAACAGCAGGCCGGCCCGCACCCACGACCGACCTGCGATGACCCATAACGCGACGAGGTCCAGGGCGATGATCACGACGTGGAGGAGCCCGTAGGGGAGTGCCGCGAAGAGGCCGAAGATCGGCGCCCACGGCGGCCCGTAGAACATCAGGCCGGTGTACGGGTGCTGGGTCTCGAGAAACGCCTGGCCGACCGGGTAGAAGACGACCGCGAGGTCGATCCCCGGGAAGCTCCAGCCGCTGAGGCCGAAGCCGTACACGTACCAGATGACCGCGTTCACGTAGCCGCCGATCCCGAGCACGAGGATGAGCGGTCGGAAGTACTCCGCCGAGAAGCGGCGGACGGGCGGTCGTTCCTGGTTCGCCTCGGGCGCCTGTGCGGTCACGCGGCCGAACCCGAGTCCGCTCGGCTCAGGGGGCGGGGCTGGCCGAGGCGCTGGCGGAAGGCTCGACGCTGGCCGACGGCTTCGGTCGCGCTCGGCGACGGCTCGGCGCTCGGCGACGCTTCCTCGCTGGCCGAGGGCTCGGCGCTGGCCGATGCCGACGCGCTGGCAGAGGCCGAGGCGGACGCCGATGGCGATTCGCTCGGAATGGCCGACGGCGGCGGGCCGCTGACGAGTCCACCCGAACCGAACAGCAGGCCGTAGAGCAGGATCCCGACGAACGTCGCGACGGCGACGATCACGAAGATGCGCGACCACGGTTCCTTGACATGGACCGCGATCTCGGACGGCGATGGTGCTCGGGTCGTCGTGGCGGCACCGCGCTTGGCACCGGTCGCCGCCGCGGCGCCGGTCGCGGCCGCAGCCACTGGGACCGTGTCGTCATCGGCGGCGGTCTCATCGACTTCGTCCGCGTCGGCCCCGAGTCGTCCTCGGTATCGTCCGCGTCGTCGGCGGTCCTCGTCGTCGCCGGCTTCGTCGACGATCGCTGCCTCGGGCTCGGGCTCCGGCGCAGGCTCCGGCTCGGCTCCGGCTCCGGCTCGGGCTCGGGCTCGGCGCGGGCTCGGGCTCCGGCGCTGCGGGCTCCGGCGCGTCGGTCGGCGGATCGGCAGGCGCTTCGGGGTCGATCGCCTCCGGCTCGGGAGCGTCCTTCGACTGGTCGGTCATCCGTTCTGCGTCACTCCTGGCGTGCGGCGCGGATGGTTCGCGTCTGGGCCGCTGCGCGGGCGCCAGTGTACCCAAGTCGACCGACCGCCCACGACGTCCTACTTCGCATCGCGGATCGCCGGCACAAGGAAGCCGGCCACGCCGGCGCCGGCGCTGACGAGGCCGAACAGGAAGAACACGAGGGTCACGCTCGGTCAACGAGGCGAGGACGCCACCGACCGCGCCGGCGACCGCCATCGAGCCGAAGACGAGCGCGAAGCGGAAGCCCGACGACCCGTCCCATCAGGGCCGACGGCGTGCGCTCCTGGAACAGCGCCTGGCTCGGGATGATGAACACCATGTTCGCGATCCCCAGCCCGACGCCGAGGCCGAGCACGACGCCGAGGTTGCCCGACACCGAGAACAGGATCATGACCAGGCCGGTCGACGACGTAGCCGGCGCTGATCATCGGACCTTTCGCGAGCCGCGCCCCGATCAGGCCGATGACGAACCCGCCGAGCAGGTTGCCGATGCCGACGCTCGACTCGAGGAAGGCGTAGACCGCGCTCGGGTTGAAGTCGTTGTCGGCGAAGACGACGAAGGCGTAGACGGCCATCAGCGAGGTCAGCACGCCGACCGATGTCTGGCGCGACCGTCGCCTGGATGGTGTTGGCGAACAGCGTCGCCTCGGTGCGGAGGAACCGATAGCCGGCCTTCAGCTCGGCAATGAACCCCTCGCCGGCGCCGGTCTCGACCTCCTGCTCCTCACCTCGTCGTCGGTCGCCTCGTCGTTCACTTCGGCCGGCTTGCGGATGATCGATCGAGCTCAGCAGCGCCGCCGACGCAAGGTAGGTGACGGCATCGAGCCAGAACGCCACCGGCAGCGCGGTCCCGATGGCGAAGACGAACAGCCCGGCGAGGGGGTAGCCGATGACGTCCGCCGACGGTCTCGCCGACCCACAACGCGGAGTTGGCGGTGACCAGCTCGTCCTCTGCGCACGATGCTCGGGAGGATCGCCGCACGCGCCGGGCGGAAGAAGATCGAGATCGTCGTCATCAGGAACAGCGAGCGGGTAGACGAGGATGACGTCGATCACGAGCGGCGACCGGGATGAGCATGACCGTCGCCGCCCGCAGCAGGTCGCTGACGATGAGGACTTCCTTGCGGTCCCATCGATCGACGAAGGTGCCCGGCGAGCGGACTGATGATGAGGTTCGGGATAGCCCGGCGACGAAGACGAGCGGCGATGGCCAGCTCGTTGCCGGTCAGGACGTAGACCGCCGTCGCGAGGGCGACCTGGTGGATCCGGTCGCCGAACAGCGAGACCAGCTGACCCGCCCACAACGCTGTGAACGAGCCGTTGAGGGCGAGCCGGACGTATGGATGTCGGCGGACCCGTGCGAGCGTCTCCGGGGAGGGCCGAGGGAGGGTGATGCTCGGCGCGCCGGCCGTCGCGCCGGCGACGGTGACGCCCTGGTCGAACGCCCCGCTGTCGGTCGCCACGCCGATGAGCTCGGCGTCGAGTTCCGGCGGGCCGGGTGGGAGTGGTGCCAGCGCCGGCGTCGCCAAGCCGGCGGTCGCCGAGCCGAGGAACACCGGGCGTTCGAGCGCAGCGCTCTCCTGCATCGCCGGCGCAGCCCGGTTTCGGGGGCGACTCCGTGGCCGTCCGGCCGGGGCAGCCGGGTCGAGCGGGCGATGCCGTAGAGACGCTGGCGGATGGCCTCCTCTTCGCGCGCCTCGAGCTGGGTCGGCACGCGGACGACGCCAGCGAACAGGAAGAAGCCGAGGCCGAGCGACAGGAACACGTCGCCGATCGAGACGACGTTCTGCACGACAGGGATGGGGATCGGGATGATGTCGCCGAGGACGAGGGCGCCGAACAGGAACTGCTCGACCGTCCCCGGGACCACGACGTGGAGCGCCGACGTCACATCGGCAAGGCCCATGCCGGCGGCGGCCAGGGCCTCGTCCCAGACCGGCATGTAGCCGCCGTTGATCGTGATGACGATCGCGTTGGACAGGATGCCGACGAAGGCGATGCCCATGCCCGGGTAGCCGCGGTTCACCCACGTGCCGACGAGCAGGAGCACGAAACCGAGGAGGAGGAGCGGCAGCCGCAGCGTCTCGACGATGTCGACGCCGGCGTTGAGCAGGGCTTCCGTCCCGAACCGGACGATGACCGCGAGGAACAGCAGGCCGGCCCAGCGCAGGCGGATGGTCGCCAGGTTCGACATGCGACCACCGGCCCACAGGCCGAGGAGCAGGCCGAGGAGGATCGCGCCTAACAGCACGGGCAGGCCGAGGAGGGGACGTCGGTCACGACGTCATGATGCCGGGACCGATGCGGGTGGCGAGCGGCCGTCGCGATGGCCGCCGCCGTCAGGCCTGCTTGCCGACCGTGGTCGTGTCGGGGGTCGTCATCTGCGCGGCGACCTGGCCGATGAGCGGGATCGGTCGAGGCTGGACCGTTCGGCCCGGGATCGGATACCCCTTCGACGTGGACCGTCCGGACGAAGGCGTCGACGACGACCGGGTCGAACTGGATGCCGGCGAACTTCCGCAACTCGCCGAGGGCCTGCTCGGGCGTGAGCGGGGTCATGCGGTAAGGGCGGGCGGCGGTCATCGCCTCGAAGGCGTCGGCGACGTGGAGGATGCGCGCGAGCTTCGGGATCTCGTCGCCGATGAGGCGGTCCGGATAGCCCGAGCCGTTGTACCACTCATGGTGATGCCGGATGATCGGAAGCTCCGCGGCCAGCCGGGTGACCGGGGCGATGATCTGGGCGCCCAGGACCGGGTGGGCGTTCATGATCATCCGCTCTTCCTTGTTGAGGCGTTCCTGCTTGAGCAGGACGTTGTCCGGCACACCGATCTTGCCGACGTCGTGGAGGAGGCCGCCCCACTCGAGCGCCTCCAGCTCCGCATCGCTCACCCGCATGACGTGCCCGATATCGACCGAGATCTGCTTGACCCGATGGCTGTGCTTCGCCGTGTACGGGTCGCGCTTGTCGACGGCCTCGGCCAGGGCGCCGATCGTCTGGGTGAACATGTCGCGCATCTCGACGAAGCGGCTCGCCGCCATGCGGGTGGTGTACAGCGGCAGGGCGAAAGGAGGGTTGCCCACCACGCCACCTGTAGACGACGGACATGAGCCAACCGATCGGAGCGAGACCGAGGTTGCTCACCGTGAAAGCCGGAGGTCGCCGAGCAATCACCGTTCCGGGCCGCTGCTCGGTTCGCAAGGCCAGGAGGAGTCCGGCCAGCGAGATATTCAGCACGATAGAACACGATGGAAGCGACCATTGCGGAGAGGAAGTAGCCGCCGAGCCCCATCTCATTCGCCGGAAGCGCTTCAACGACGACCCGGCCGCAATCGCCGGCAACACGATCCCAGCGTGATTCGCGAGGGTCCCATACCAAGGAATCGCGCCGCGAAGTTCCCGAACTTCGGTCGTGCCCAAGGCCGCGACCCATCCGCCCACGGCCGGGCCGCCTAGGAACGTTGCCGCCAGGATCGGCGCGCTACCAACTGCCTGCTGGGCTTCCGACGGAAGACGTACGGGAAGAGCGGAGGCTCCTAGGGTCAGGGCTGTCCAAAACAGGATGCCCAGAAGAGTACCCAGGGACCGTCGGCCATCCCAAGACCGATGCGCAATCGACGGTTCTGGGGGAAACACAAAGAGTCGCGACCCCGAGAGCCACTGCTCCCGCGGTCACGACTCCTGTTACGTATAGCCTAAGAGCCTTCGTCATCGATGCTCGGGCTTCCACGGCCTCCACATCGCTCAGGATAGTCACGTCTGACGAGGTAACGGTCCATCAGTACTACCAGCCCTTGATCGCCGCTCCCCCAGCAATCGCGATCATCAGCACGCTACTAAGCGTGAGGATGATTCCCGTAAAGCGGGCTCGCATCGTATCCACGACTACCAGCCCTTCGTCGCCTGATCTGGTGCCACGCTCGTTCCTCCTCGCGGCCTCCGTACTCTGGGGAGCACGAAAACCGACCAGACTCATTGGCCGGTCGGTTGCACTACTCGCTCCCCCGTCACCCTAAGTGCCCATTTCAGGTGAGGGATCGCTGCGTCCGAGCGTTCTTGATGTTGCTTCCTAGTACTGGGGTACTAGCAAGTGGCCGGACTTTACGTAGACCGGACCGCTGCGGTCAATACGGCACCTTACCTATCCCTACAGTGATTCCAGCGGCGGAGGGTCCACGCCGAGCTCGGCTCGCATGAGCGCCGCGTAGTGGGCGTACTGCTCCGCTGCTGCCGCGTGCGCACCCGCTGCCTTGTACAGCCTGAGCAGCGCGACCTCGATGTTCTCCGCAGTCGGGTCGACGTCAAGTGCTCGGCGGGCCACCGATATGCCGCGGTCAAAGTGGCCTGCGCGATAGTCGTCATGGACAGCGCGCTCGATGATCTCGAGGTACGAGGCATGAAGCGAGTCCCGATAGGCGCTTGCCCACTCCTCGTACTCAAAATCGAGGGCGAACCGACCCTTGTAGGCAATCTGCAGTTGTCGACATCCTCGGGCGATGGCTTGGCTGGAGCGCGCGGATGATTTCGCGCGAGTTCGCACTCTCGACTTTGGATCAGCTCGCCATCCAGCCAGACGAGCTCGGGGCCGTGGTGGAAGTAGCCCGGCGAGAGGTCTTCGACATAGTCCGGCTCGAAGACCCGCCTGAGGAAGTAGACGGTCTGGTTCAACGAGTTGACCGCGGCGTCGGGTTCGAGATCAGGCCACATCGCCTCCAAGACCTGATCGCGGGTGGAGGACATTCCGGGCCGGGTCACTAGGAAGCACAGAAGCGCCAGGACTTTTCGCCGGATCTCGGAGCCGGGCACGATCTCGAGCGCCGACCTTCAATTGAACGCGACCTTGATCTTCGATGACCACACGATCAGCCAGTCGCCTGGTCAGGGTTCGCCCCAGTGCCTGCCTCCGTCCCCCGCCTTGCGCGTCGTGCCACGCCCCGGAGCAGCTTGATGTCCGGCCTCTCGCCGATAACCTCAAGGAGCTTGCCGGCCTCGACTTGGCTCGATGCCCTTTGATCTGGACGACCCGGCGAAGCGCAAACCGCCAGCGCGCTGGAAATGTGGCCACAGACGTCGAACGACGACCAAGGCCTCTGGCTCAAGTCATCAAGGCGCTCCGACAGGAGGTCGGCGACATACGCGAGAAGAAATGTGGCGACTCGCTCCCCACCGAGAGGACGGCTGGCTTAAGGCGCTTGCGCCTGGGTGGATGCACAGAGCAGGGTTGAGCACTTCCTCCACTTGTGCGCGCCTTGCTTCTGCGCGTGCGTCTCCGCTTCGCAGGGCGCGCGATCGCACTATCCGACGCGATTGGGAGCCCTCGTCGGCGAGATAGGCTCGGACGAACAGGCGACCGCTCTCGGCACCCGGCGCAGCCGGCGCGTCTCGATCGGAAGCCCCTCGAGAGCTCTGCTCCGCGCTTGCGAACTCACCGCGGCGGATGTGCCAGCAAGCTGCGTCCAGCGAACGCTGGGCGCCGCTCCTCGACTGTCAACAGGTCGCCTACGGGCACCTTCGCGAGCGTTGACTCAGCTCGCAGCGGAGTCAATGTAACTATCGTAGGAGTTCTGCGGCGTCGATCACGACCTCATGCGGAGTGATCCGAGCCCGGTCATCCTCGAGTCTCATCAGGACGCTCAGCGGCCTCTCTACTCGGCCGAGCATCGCCAGTAGCGCTCGCCCAGACGATCAGTTGGATGACTTCTGTCGGCGTGGCCCCGACCTCTAGGACGCCGAGCGAGGCATCGATCGAGGCCAATGCACCAGCCGCGTCGTCCTCCACTGAGTTGAGACGATTGCCAGGTTGTGCTGGCTAACGGCATAGAAGTGGGTTTGGTACCGTTCGCTGGCGGCCGGCCATTTGGCGCAATTGCCGCCTGAGGAGCTCGAGTGGACCGTCCTTCGACGCTCGCCACCATGCTGCTGGCTGCCCGGCGATCTCACGGAGCCCGGGCGTCAGTCGAACTCGACAAGGCATCGGCGAACCTGACAGCCTCGTCCCCGCGGCCGACGTTGATGCTGAGCGTCACCAGGTTCAACAGCGCGTAGTCGCGCTGGACCGGGTCGGTCGCGGTGTCGAGGACGGTCTGCGAGGCCTCGATCGCGGCGTCGTAGTCGCCCTGCTGCATCTCGACGCGGCTGAGGATGAGCTCGAAGCCTGGTGGGCGATCGTCGACCGGGACCGGGCCGATGAACGTCTCGGCAAGGCCGTACTGGCCGTTGCCCATGATCGTCGGGATGGCGCGGCTGATCGTCGACAGCATGTCGGCGGTGTCGCCGGCCTCGCGATAGTGGTGGGCCGCGACCCGCCAGTCGGTGTCGGCCACGGCCAGCGCCGTCCGGCGATGGAGCTCGGCGACGGCCGCGTCGCCGTCGTGCGAGCGGAAGCGGGCCTCGAGGAACTCGCGCACGAGCGGGTGGTAGCGCTGGTGGGTGCGCGGTCCGCCTGACAGGCGACTGAGCAGGGTCAGCCGCTCGGCTGCAGCGGTGAGCCTCGCGACGTCGCCGGCATCGCGCCCACTGACGACCTCCGCCAGGCTCGGCGTGACGACCTGCAGGATCGACGTGTCCATGAGGAACCGCTGCAGCTCATCCGGCAGGTCGCCGACGACCTCCTCGGCGAGGTAGTCGTACATCTCGTGGTCGGCGCCGTTCAGGGTCTGGACGAAGCGCCGGATGTCGGCCGGGCGACCGATCGCGCAGCGCGGCGTGGACGAGCTGGAGCGACGCGATCCAGCCCTCGGTCCGATGGGCGAGGTCGACCAGGACATCGGGCTCGAGGTTCCGCCCGTAGGTCTGGTTGAACAGCTGGGCGGTCTCGGCGGCATCGAACCGCAGCGCATCCGTGTCGAGCTCCGCCACCTCGCCGGCCGTCCGCAGGCGCGACAGCTGGACCGCCGGTGCCCGGCGGCTCGCGAACACGAGCGTCAATCGCTCGGGGCCCCGGGTCAGCAGCTCGCGCGCGATGTGCCGGACGTCGGCCGCGTCGTCGACCAGGTGGAAGTCATCGAAGATGAGGACCGCGCCCTCCGCTGCGATGGTCGGCAGCTCGCGCAGGAACGCATCGAGGACCGTCTCGCGGCCTGGACCGGTCACGCCGATCTCGCGCAGCAGCGCCGAGGTCGCGGGGGCGAAGTCCGGATCGTGCTCCTGGCCTGCCGCGACCAGGTGGCGAAGGAACGACGTCCAGTCCCGATCGGTCTCGTCGAGGCGATACCACAGCGTCCGCAGGCGGGTCCGTCGCGAGAAGTCGGCGAGGAGCGTGGTCTTGCCGTAGCCGGCGTCGGCCAGCAGGAGGACGACCCGGCCGTGGACCTTGATCCGCAGCCAGTCGAGCAGGCGCGGACGCTCCAGCGTCTCGTCGCGGAGCGGCGGTCGCTGGACCTTGGCGAGTTGGACGTCGTAGCCGTCGGGCTCGGCTGACACGACGAGGCTCCTCGAGGTCAGGGACGACGGCCGGCCCGGGCCGACGGGGACGGGGTCGCGTCCAGGGCGGTCATTGACGATGTGGTCGGCCGCGAACGATACGGACGGCGCGTCTGGCGTGTCAACGAGGGGTCGGAGGGGCATGCCGGGCATCGTGCCCGACGGCGCTCAACCGTCGATTAGCTGCGACCGACCGGTCGCGGTCGGCTCAGCCCTCGTACTCGAAGCCGATCTTGAGCTCGACCCGGTACTCGACGATCTCGCCGTCCGCCACGACCGCGCTCGACTTCACGACCTCGACGGTCTGGATGTTGCGCACGGTCTTCGACGCCGTGGCGACGGCCTGGCGGGCGGCGTCGCTCCACGACTGCGGACTGGTCCCGACCATCTCGCGGATGATGTAGACGCCCATGGTCGGTCCTCCTGCGGTCGCACGGTCGTGCTCGATGGGCGGCCATCATGCCACCGCGGACGAACGGAAACGGCCCCTCGTCGTCGGCCGCGACGGCCGTCGCTACGACCAGCCGCTACACGTGGGCGGCTTGTTCCTCCAGCGTGCCTGCCCGGACCTTGTCGAAGCAGGCGCTGCAGTAGACCGGGCGATCATTCCGTGGCGCGAACGGCACGACAGCCTGCCCCCCGCAGGCTCCGCACACCGCGGCATGGAACTCGCGCGGCCCCTCCCCCGATCGAGCTCGCTTCGCGGCAGCGCGGCACGACGGGCAGCGCTGCGGGTCGTTGGTCAGGCTCTTGCTCGCGTAGAAGGCCTGCTCGCCGGCGGAGAAGGTGAACTCCTCCGAGCAATCCCGGCACGTCAAAGTTCGGTCCTGGTACACCCTCTCCAGACCTCCAGCTCGGCTCGGACGCCATGACGGTAGAGCCGCGGACCGCGCGCAGGTTGGACCGGTTCCCGGGCGTGACGGAACGGGGGCGCGCTCGGGTCGGCCCGGGTGCGGACCCGGGACTCTTAGCGGAGACGATACGCGCGGCGTCAAGAGGGTTTCGCTCGTGTTTCGAACTGGTGCCTTCGGGCGACCCTGCGAACCTCGCAGTCCGGCCGGCAGGACGGGCCGGTGTGCAGGTCGTGGATACGGAACCTGTGCACGTGCAACGGCGTCCGGCGCCCATGTCACACCACCGACCCATCGCCCTCCTGCTCGCCTCCGTCCTGACCGTCGTGGTCGCCGCCTGTTCCGGCGGCGGCGCGTCACCCGACCCGTCGACGGCCTCGTCCGGCGACCCGTCCTCGGATCCCGGCGGCAGCCCCGCCGTCGGCGCCATCGGCCACTCGACGGATGCCGACGCGGTGATCCTCCGCTACGACGAGGGCGGCGGCTTCGTCCCGCCGGCGTTCACCGCGGCCAACGTCCCGCCGTTCACGCTGTACGGCGACGGCACCGCCGTGTTCCGCGACCCGGCCGCCGAGGCGCCGCCGATGCAGGGGTCGGTCTTCGTCATGAGCCCGCTCCAGACGGCGAAGCTCAGCGAGGAGCAGATCCAGGAGGTGCTCGGGTTCGCGCTGGGCGAGGGTGGCCTGGCCGCCGCCCGACCGGAGTACCTCAACCAGATGATCGCCGACGCCTCGACCGCGACCTTCACCATCGACACCGACGACATCAAGAAGACGGTCGCGGTCTACGCGCTGGGCTTGGACGACCCGCAGGGCGGCGCCGACGCCCCGGCCCGGGCGGCCTTCAAGCGGCTGGCCGATCGACTCGTCGGCCTCGGCAGCGGCGGCGCGGTGGTCGCGACCGACTACGTCCCGACCGGCTACCGGGTCTCGCTGTTCGAGGCGCCCGGTGTGGTCGCCCCGGACGTGGTCGCCTGGCCGTGGGAGGACGTCGCCCCGGCGGACTTCCAGCCGGCGGCCGACCCGAACGGCTTCCAGTTCCCGTATCTCGACATGACCCCGGAGCAGGTCGCCGCGCTCGGCGTCGACGGTCCCGAGGGCGGGTTCCAGAACCTGGTCCTCACCGCGCCGGATGGGATCACCACGTACCAGCTCTCGGCTCGGCCGCTGCTTCCCGGCGAGGCGGAGTAGGTCGACGGGGCTAGGTCGCCTCGGCGTAGCGGTCGGCGGCGTAGCTGACGAACCGGGTCTGGCGCTTCTGAACCAGAGCTGGATCTCGCCGGTCGGGACCGTTGCGGTGCTTGGCCAGCTTCAGGTTGACGACCTCGCCCTCCTGTGTCCTGGTCATCCGCGCCGCGCTCCTTGTCGCGCCACAGGAACATCACGAGGTCCGCGTCCTGCTCGATCGCCCCGGACTCGCGGAGGTCGGACAGGCGCGGCTCCTTGCTCTCGCGCATCTCCGGCTGGCGTGACAGCTGCGACAGGGCGATGACCGGCACCGACAGCTCGCGGGCGAGCGCCTTGAGCCCGCGCGAGATCTCGCTGACCTCCTGGACGCGGTTGGAGTCGCGGTTCGTCGTGGTCGCCTGCATGAGCTGCAGGTAGTCGACGATCGACGAGGTCGAGGCCGGCCTCCGCCTGGAGCCGGCGCGCCTTGGTCCGCAGCTCCATGGCGCTGATGTTCGGGCGTGTCGTCGATGTACATCGGCGCTTCGGACAGCGAGTTCATCGCCGGGGCGATGCGCGCGAAGTCGAGCTCCTCGAGGAAGCCCGTGCGCAGCCGCTGCGAGTCGATGTTGGCGACGCTCGAGAGCATGCGCAGGACGAGCTGCTCCTTGCTCATCTCGAGGCTGAACACGCCGACGCTCTTGCGCTCGCGCACGGCCGCGTGCTCGGCGATGTTCAGGGCGAAGCTCGTCTTGCCGACCGACGGGCGGGCCGCGACGATGACCAGGTCGCTCGGCTGGAGGCCGGTGGTCAGGGCGTCGAGGTCCTGGAAGCCGGTCCGGACGCCGCTGATCTCGCCGCGGTGGGCATGCAGGTAGTCGAGCCGGTCGTAGGCATCGTGGAGGAGCGACTTGAGCGCGCTGAACCCGACGTCGACGCGCTTCTGGCTGACCGCGAACAGCTCCGACTCGGCGCGGTCGATGGCCTCCTGGATCTCGGCCGGATCCTCGTAGCCGATGCCGGCGATGCGTCCGGCCGCGCCGATGAGGTTGCGCAGGACCGCCTTGCGCTCGACGATCCGGGCGTACTGCGCGGCATGGACCGCGGTCGGCGTCTCGTTGGACAGGCTGCTCAGGTAGGCCCGGCCACCGATGGCCTCGAGCTCCTCGCTGCGCTCGAGCGCCTCGGCGACCGTCACGATGTCGATCGGCTCGCGACGCTCGAACAGGTCGAGCATGGCGGCGTAGATGAGCTCGTTGGCCTTGCGGTAGAAGTCGGCCGGCCGCAGGAACTCGGCGACCTCGACGATGGCGTCGCGGTCGATGAGGACGGCACCGAGCACGGACTGCTCGGCTTCGAGACTTTGCGGCGGCAGGCGGTCGATCACGGCGTGGCAGCGTCTCCGGTGGTGGCTCAGGGTGGCCTGATGGTCCGGCCGCAGCGCGCCCGATCCTGGTCAACGAAGCCCGCTCAGCCGCCGCGTCCCGGTCCACGTTTTCCGCAACCATGTGGACACCACGTGGACGATCCTCTGTGGATATCCCCACCGTGCGATGCCGCTGCAATGTCGATCGACGCGAGTCCGTCCCGAGATCCGTTACCGTCGCGTTCGACACCGACGTCTCGAGAATTGGCGCTCGGACGGTCGAGGCCAAGGCGGCGGCTGAGCACGTGAGCGAGCGCACTCGACGTGCGTGAGCGAGCGCGCGGACCCGCCAACGCGGGCATCGGCCGCTCCAGCGACGCCGCCGTCAATCCAGTTTCCGGATCACGCCGATGAGCTTGCCCTGGATGCGCACATCGTCATAGAACTGCGGCGGGTAGGCCGGGTTGGCCGGCTGGAGTCGGACCTTGTCCTTCTCCTTGAAGAAGCGCTTGAGGGTGACCGCGTTCTCCTCCACCTGGGCGACGACGATGTCGCCGTTGCGGGCCGTGGTCTGCGGCCGGATGAGGACGAAGTCGCCGTCCGCGATGTGCGCCTCGATCATCGAGTCGCCGCGGACCTTGAGGACGTAGGCGTCGCCGCTCGGGGCGAGGATGTCCGGGACGGCCATCGTCTCCGAGGCGTCCTGGTAGGCCTCGATCGGACCACCGGCAGCGATCTCGCCGATGATCGGCACGACCCGCGAGTCGGCGGCCGTCGCCTGCGGGACGAGCTCGCTCGACAGGCCGAGCCGGATGGCGGCGGTCGGGCGTCAGGCGGATGGCCCGACTCTGCGCTGCGCCGCGCTCCAGGTAGCCCTCGCGCTCGAGGATCTGGAGGTGGTGGTGGACGGCGGAGGTGGAGGCGAGGCCGACGGCCTGGGCGATCTCGCGTACCGACGGCGGATAGCCGCGCGCTCGCAGCGTCGCAGCGATGAAGTCGAGGATCCGGACCTTGCGTTCGGCGTCGTGCTTCGTCACTCGCGCCTCCTTGGCCTGCATCATACCGAACGGACGTTCGATGTCAAGGCATGGACGCCGCGCCGCCCTCGTGGCGGCCGACGCCGGCCCTCGCTGGTAGACTGGCGCGCCCACGGCACGAGGCCGGGTCACGGAGGACGGGACGCATGGCGCGCATGAGCGCGAACGACGGCACGAAGCGCACCCGACGGACGCTCGCGGGAGCGAGCCTCGGCCGGATGCTGTCGCTGATGGCCTTCCTGCCGGTCGCCAGCCGGATCCCCGACTACGCCCGACTGGTCACCGCGCTCGTCCTCGACGAGCGCATGCCGGTCGAGCGCAAGGTGCTCCTCGGCGCCGCCGCCGGGTACCTCGTCCTCGGTCGCGATCATCGTGCCCGACGACGTCCCGATCATCGGCGGCCTCGACGACCTCGTGGTCGTCGTCCTGGCGGTCGACCTGTTCCTCGATGGCGTGCCGCGCGAGCTCCTCGACGAGAAGCTCGTCGAGCTCGACATCGACCGCGTCGCGTTCGACCGGGACATCGCCCAGATCCGGCGCTTGACGCCGGGCCCGGTCCGTCGGACCATCCGGCGGGTCCCGGGCGTCATCGCCAACGCCACGGACACCATCAGCCAACTCGGTCTTGGCCCTCGACTCCGGGCCTGGATCAACAGGGAGGATCCCATCACTTGAAGGTCATCCTGACCAAGGACGTGCCCAAGCTCGGCAAGAGCGGCGAGATGAAGCAGGTCTCCGACGGCTACGCCACGAACTTCCTCATCCCGCAGGGTCTGGCCGTGTCGGCCGCCGGCGGCGCCTATCGCGCCTGGCAGCACGACGTCGCCAGCCGCGAGGAGAAGCGCAAGAAGGAGCGGGAGGAAGCCGACATCGCCGCGACCCGCATCGCGTCGACCACGCTCACGATGGGCGTCAAGGTCGGCGAGGGCGGCAAGCTCTACGGCTCGATCACGTCCAAGGACATCGCCGATGCGCTCGCCCGCCGCGGCATCGACATCGACCGCCACAAGATCGACCTCGAGGAGCCGCTCAAGACGCTCGGCACCTACAAGGTCGCGATCAAGGTCTTCGGCGGCATGACCCCAGAGGTCACCATCGTCGTCGAGCCGAAGGGCTAGTCGCTGGCGGGCCTCCCGCCGGCACATCCAGAGACCTCGCGCTCCCGAACGATGGGCATGGACCACACGACCTCGGACCGACGCCGTCAGTGGGCGACCGTCGTCGTCTTCGTCGCCACCGTCGCGGTCAACGCCGCGGCCAACGTGCTGCCGATCAACGGGCAGCAGACGGGCGCCATCAGCGACCGGTTCGACGTGCTCGTCATCCCGGCTGGCTACGTCTTCTCGATCTGGAGCCTGATCTACCTGCTCCTTGCCGCGTTCACGGTCGACCAGGCGAGGCCGTCTCGCGCCGCAGACCCGACCCTGCGTCGCCTCGGCTGGCTGCCCGCCGTGACCGGGGTGCTGAACACGGGCTGGTTGCTGCTGTTCCACTACGAGGCCTTCGTCCTGACCGTGCCGGTGATGGTCACCTTGCTGATCGTGCTCATCGCGATCAACGCGATCACCTTCGCGGACCGCGCGCGCCTGAACGGGGCGTCTCGCTGGACCGTCCGGCTGCCGTTCTCGGTCTACCTCGGGTGGATCACCGTCGCCACCATCGCCAACATCGCCCAGACGCTCGACGCGGCCGGGTTCGACGCCTTCGGCATCGATCCGCCGGTCGTCGCCAGTGCGGTCCTGCTGCTCGGGATGGCCATCGCGGTGACCTTCGTCGCGCGCTTCGCAGACGTTGCCTACGGTGCGGTCATCGTCTGGGCCTACGCCGGCATCGCGGTCCGGGAGATGGAGACGCCGCTCGTGCCGTGGGTTGCCGCTGGCGGAGCGCTCATCGTTGCCGGGCTCATCGCGTTCACGCTGCTTGCCCGCCGCCAGCCGCTCGCAGGGTCGATGGTCGGGGTCGCGCCGACGACCGGTTGACGTCCCTCGCACGGACGCCTCAGTACTGGACGAACTCGATCGAGATCGCCCACAGCGCGTAGGCGCAGATGGCGATGGACGCCAGCCCGGCGATCCAGGCCAGCCGTGACATGCCGCGCTCGAAGACCGTGGCCAGGATGACGAACAGGAACACCTGGACGTCCAGGCTGAAGCGGTAGCCGAACTGGGTCACCCCGACGTTGCCGTGGGTGACGATCGGGATGGCCACGAGGGCGATGGCCACGACCGACCCGAGGACCCGCCAGTCCTGCAGCCGCGCCCGAGCCAGCCACAGGTACAGCGGCGTGGTCAGGAACAGGCTGAGCCCCCACCACGACGGCTGGAAGAACGGCGGGTCGTCGACGTAGTTCCAGCCGCGCAGGAAGATCGCGTGGATGTGGCGCGGGATGTACTCGATGGCGAAGATCCCGTGCTTGGCGTAGATCGGGTCCTCGAGCACGCCCGGGATCAGCGTGTAGCCCTGGTCCAGGAGCGTGCCCCAGCGGGCCAGGTTGTACGCGAAGTACAGCCCGACGGGCACGGCCATGCCCACCCCGAACAGGACGATCCGCCGCAGGTCGGCCCGTCGCTCGTCGCCGACCGGCAGCCGGATCGGCCAGCCGACGCGCAGGACCAGCAGCAGCACGCCGACGCAGGCGAGGGCCACCGGCAGCCGCGAGATCGCGGCCAGGCCCAGCAGCAGCCCCGACCAGCAGCGGCCAGCGTCGATCGAGCGCCACGATGACCGCGGCCGTGCTGAACAGCACCGCCCCGACATGGCCGAGATACCACGCCGAGCCGACCGTGGCGACGTACCAGAAGCACCGTCCCGAAGCCGAACACCGCGGTCAGCAGCAGCCGCGCCCGGGTCGTGATCGCGAACCGGCCGAACAGCAGCCAGGCCAGCCCGACGCTGATCCCGGCGTACAGGCACGAGGCGACGTTCTGCTGCGATGTCCAGGCCGAACAGGGCCACGAACGGCAGCAGCAGGAGCGCCGGGACCGGCGGATAGACGACGTACCAGCCGCCGCCACCGGGCACCAGCTCGTTGAGCCACGACGGCGCCTCGGTGAGGTACAGCCGGCCCTGCAGGAACGCGTCCGCCAGCCGCACGAAGTAGTCGAACTCGGTCGGCTCGCTCGACGTCGTCAGCAGCAGGACGATCGTCGCCGACGATGGCCACGACGACCGTGCCGACGCTGTCCTTGCGCTTGCCCAGGTAGCGCACGACCTCGGCGCCTTCGGTCCGCTCGAGGTAGCCACGGACGGTCGCGCTCGCTCGGTCATCGGGCGCGACGATACACTCTGGCCTCCCGGTCGGTCCCGCCCACGGTGGTCGTGGACGACCTGCAGCCGAGGTGGTCGTGGCGGCAGTGAGGCGGTGGCGCGACCGACTGCCGCCCGGGACCATCGACGCGCTGGCCCTGTTCCTGACGATGCGCGTGGCGCTCGGCCTCGTCGTCGTCTACCTGTGGTGGCGCGGCGGGATGCCCGGTCCATGCCACTTCGAGCTGGCGCGCAACGGCTGGCTGAGCGTCCCGAACCTGGTCGACGACGGCGCCGGCTTCCCGCTCGTCGGGGCGTGGCAGCGCTGGGATGCGTGCTGGTACACGAAGATCGCGACGTTCGGCTACGAGCCGCAGGAGCTGAGCGTCAACTTCTGGCCGCTGTTCCCGTTGCTGACCGGGCTCGTCTCGCCGCTCGTCGGCGGCGTCGGTCGCGCTGGCCGGGCTGATCGTCTCGGCGCGTCGCCTACGTCGGCGCCATGATCGGGCTGTACCGGCTCGTGGCGCGCGACCTGGATGCGGCGACCGCGCGTCGGACGATGGTCCTCATCTCGATCTTCCCGAGCGCCTTCTTCCTGTTCGCGCCGTTCACCGAGGCGCTGTTCCTGGGCCTCGCCGTGTGGACGATGGTCGCCGCCCGCGAGCGGCACTGGGTCTGGGCCGGGCTCCTGGGCGCGCTCGCCGCGCTGACCCGCATCCAGGGGGTGTTCCTCGTCTTCCCGGTCGGCTGGGAGGCCGCGGTCGCGATCGGTCTGACCGCCTGGCGGCCGTGGCGCGACCTGACCCTGCCGCCGATCGACTGGCGGGTCGCCGCCGGTCGGCCGTCGCCGTCGCCGGGCCGGCCGCCGGCTTCCTCGCGTTCATCGGCTACAGCGCGGCGACGCGTCGGGCAGACGCCGCTCGACACGCAGGACGCGTGGGGCGGCAAGGAGTTCTTCGCGCCGTGGGAGGTCATCGACGCGGCATGGCGCTGGGCGATCGAGCAAGAGCGATCCACTCCAGGCGCTGAACCTGGGTCTCCTGCTCCTGTTCGGCGGCCTCCTCGTCGTCGGGGCGCGCCGGCTGCCGATCGCCTACACGCTCTACGCGCTGCCCCAGTTCGTGCTGCTCGCGACGCGCATCCAGCCGACGCCGCTGACCTCGACGAATCGCTATCTGCTCGTGCTCTTCCCGGTCTTCGTGGTCGTCGCGCTGCTGCCCTGGCCGCGACTCCGGCTGGCCTGGGGCATCACCTCGATCCTGTTCCTCGGCCTGCTGCTCGCGGAGTTCCAGCGGGGGACGTTCGTGGCCTAGCGCCGCGTGGCGTAGCGTTGCTGGCGATGACCGAGCGGACGATCCTCCACGTCGACCTGGACGCGTTCTTCGCCGCGGTCGAGCAGCGCGATCGGCCGGAGCTGCGCGGCCGACCGGTCATCGTCGGCGGCGAGCCCGGCGGGCGCGGGGTCGTGTCGGCGGCGAGCTACGAGGCGCGCGTCGTTCGGGGTCCACTCGGCGATGTCGCTGCAGGAGGCCGGCCGGCGCTGTCCGGACGGCGTGTTCCTGCCGGTCGACGGTCGGCGCTACCAGCAGGCGTCGCGCGACGTGATGGCCGATCCTGCGGCGGTTCACGCCGCTGGTCGAGCCGATCTCGATCGACGAGGCGTTCCTCGACGTGACCGGGTCGCGCGCCCTGCTCGGTGACGGCGAGACGATCGCGGCGCGCGATCAAGGCGGCGGTGCGTGATGAGGTCGGCCTGACCGCCTCGGTCGGCGTGTCGACGACGAAGCTCGTGGCCAAGATCGCGTCCGATCTGCGCAAGCCCGACGGGCTCGTCGTCGTGCCGCCGGGCGAGGAGGCCGCATTCCTCGCGCCGCTGCCCATCTCGCGGCTGTGGGGCGTCGGCGAGAAGTCGGCCGCGGTCCTCGCCGAGTACGGCGTGCGGACCATCGGCGACCTGGCGGCGCTGCCGCCGGACGTCGTCGTGCGCCGGTTCGGCAAGCACGGCGCGTCGCTCGTCGACCGGGCGCGGGGCCTCGACGCCGACCCGGTCCATGACGGCGATCCGGCCAAGTCGATCGGGCACGAGACGACGTTCGATGTCGACTCGTCCGATCCGGAGGTCATCGAGCGGACGCTCCTCGCCCTGGCCGACGGCGTGGCCGGTCGGCTGCGCTCGGCCGGCGTGCGCGCGTCGACGATCACGGTCAAGGTCCGCGACTCGTCGTTCCGCACGATCACCCGCCAGCGGACGCTGCCCGAGCCGACCGACATGACCGAGCCGATCTATCGGATCGCGCTGGACCTGGCCCGGCCGGAGACGCGCGGGCCTGCGGGTCCGGCTGCTCGGCGTCTCGGCCTCGAACCTGGGCGAGCGTGAGCAACTGCACCTGTTCGCGGCCGACGATCCGAAGCGGCGGGCGGCGACCGAGGCGGCCGACGCGGTGCGACGGCGGTACGGCTCGCGGGCGGTCACCCGCGGCCGGCTGGTCGGCAGCGCGCTGCCGGCGCCGTTCGAGCGCGACCCGCGCAACCCGCTCGACCGCCGCGCCCGGGGCATGCCGGTCGAGGCGGGCGACGACGATCCCGAGGCGCGCGCCGGCAGTGACAGCCTAGGTGACACGGACCTCGACGACATTCCGCCCGACGACGCTTGACATCGAACACCTGTTCGGTCTACGGTGACGGCGTCTTCGAACAGATGTTCTGTCGGACGAGTGCCCCGCCCGATGGTCGATGCCCCCGCTGAAAGGAACTGGCATGGCATTCATCCGGGTCGAGCCCGTCGAGGTCCACGTTCGGACCGACTGGTTCAGCGGTCGCCCCCGCGAGGTTCGATGGGGCGACGAACGACTTCCGATCACCCACCTCTCCGCCATCCGCGAGGAGGCGGCGGCCTATCCGGTCATCACCGGTCCACGCACGCTGTTCGAGGTGGAGACACCTCGAGCTCGCCTGGCCCTCACCTTCCAGCATCGCTCCCGACGCTGGACCGTGACCGCCCTCGACGAAGAGCAGCTGCGCGCGGCCTAGGTCCCGGATCACCCCTCGGCGCCGGCCGGGCTCACCCCCGCGGCGCCGACCACACCGACCACGTGGGCTGGCGGTCGCCGGCAACGCCGCCGACCAGCGAACAGCACCACGTGCCTCGTCGGCGAACGTGCCCTCCCTCATTCGCCGACCGCCGGACGGGAGGGGCGGGAGCGCCGGTACCGCTCCTGCCCCTCCACTTCGGCCCCCGGCTCGTCCATGGACCCGGCGCCCCCACGTACCGCGTGGTGCCGCGCCGGGCCGTCCGGCGAGACGCGCGGTCCTACAATCCCGGGGATGCACGACAGCCAGGCCGAGGCATCGCCGTTCGGCGACCTGCGCCTCGATGACTTCACCCAGGTCCTCGCGTCGGCGGAGCCCGTCCCGGGCGGTGGCAGCGCCTCCGCCGTGGCCGCGGCCCTCGGCGCGAGCCTCGTCGCGATGGTCGCCCGCCTGTCGACGGCCGCCCGAAGTACGCCGCCCACGAAGGTCTGCTGACCTGGGCGATCGCGACCGGCGACCGGCTGCGGACCCGCTTCCTGGAGCTCGCCGACGAGGATGCCGCGTCGTACGCCGCGTTCGGAGCGGCCATGAAGCTCCCGCGCGACACGGAGGAGCAGATCGCCGCTCGTCGCCAGGCCATGAGCGATGCCGCCCGGCTCGCCGCCGAGATCCCGCTCGCCTGCGTCGAGCTGTGCCTCACCCTCGTCGGCACCGCGGAGGCGCTCGCCGGCCGCAGCAACGCCAACGCCTCGTCGCGACCTCAACGTGGCGGCGCTCCTCGGCGAGGCCGCCGCCAACGGCGCCGCGGCGAACGTGCTCGTCAACCTGCCCTCGATCGACGACGGCGAGTACCGCGGCGTGCTGACCTCGCGGGTCGACGCGCTCCTCCACGACATCGAGCGGATCGCCAGCGACACACGCCAGGCCGTCGGCGACGGCTCGCCGCGCGAAGCGCTCCCGCCGCCCGAGCCCGCCAGCTCCGACGACGCCGACCTGGCGTGACGGTGGGGGCACCGGGCCAGGCCCGTCGCATCGAAGGGGGGCCGATCGCGGCCGAGATCCGGTCCGCCGTCGCCGAGGACGTCGCGACGTTCACCACGACCCACGGCCGGGCCCCGGGCCTGGCGGTCGTCATCATCGGTCGGGACGCCCCGTCCACGGTCTACCTCGAGCAGATCCTGCGCGGGTGCGCCAAGGTCGGCATCGAAGCCCGCTTCGCCGAGATCGACGGCGAGGCGACGGAGGCCAGCGTCACCGCCCGCATCCGCGAGCTGAACGACGACGCGACGGTCGACGGGGTCATCGTCCAGATGCCGCTACCCCGCACGATCCGCCTTCGCGCCGTCATCGACGCCATCGACCCGGCCAAGGACATCGACGGCATCCATCCGCTCAACGCCGGGCTGCTCCGCCTCGGCTACGACGGCTTCCTGCCGGCGACCGCGCACGCCGCGGTCGAGATCCTGCGCCGCTCCGGCATCGAGATCGAGGGTCGCGACGCGGTCGTCATCGGTCGTTCCGCCGTCGTCGGCATGCCCGCCGCGTTCCTGCTGGTCAAGGAGGACGCGACGGTCACGGTCTGCCACTCGCGCACGACCGACCTCGCCGACAAGGTCCGCCGCGCCGACATCGTGGTGGTCGCCGCCGGCAAGCCCGGCCTCATCACCGGCGACATGCTCAAGCCCGGTGCCGTCGTCGTCGATGTCGGCATCAACCTCGTCGACGGCAAGCTCGTCGGCGACGTCGACTACGAGTCGGCCAGCCAGGTCGCCGCTGCGATCACGCCCGTTCCCGGTGGCGTCGGTCCGCTGACCAACGCCCTGTTGCTGACCCACCTGATCCGCGCCGCCGAGCGCCAGGCCGCCACCGCCACCAGTGCAGGAGTCCGATGAGCTTCCCGTCCGACCTCGACATCGCCCGATCCGTCACGCCCCGCCCCATCGTCGACATCGCCGCCGAGCTCGGCATCGCCGACAGCGAGCTGGAGCTCTACGGCCCGACCAAGGCCAAGGTGACCCTCGACGCCATCACCCGCCTCGAGGCCGAGCGGCCACGCGGCAAGTACGTCGTCGTCTCGGCCATCACCCCGACGCCGCTCGGCGAGGGCAAGTCGACGACGACCGTCGGGCTGGCCCAGGGCCTGAACAAGATCGGCAAGCGCGCCTCGGTCAACATCCGCCAGCCCTCGCTCGGGCCGGTCTTCGGGATCAAGGGCGGTGCCGCCGGCGGCGGCTACAGCCAGGTCATCCCGATGGAGGACTTCAACCTCCACCTGACCGGCGACGTCCACGCCATCGGGGCCGCCCACAACCTGGCCGGCGCGTTCATCGACAACAGCCTGCACCACAAGAACCCGCTGGGCATCGACCCGCACGGGATCCTCTGGCCGCGGGTCGTCGACATCAGCGACCGCGCGCTGCGCAACGTCGTCATCGGCCTGGGTGGCCGGGAGGACGGCGTCCCGCGCCAGACCCAGTTCGTCATCACCGTCGGCTCGGAGGTCATGGCGGTCCTCGCCCTGGCATCCGACCTGCAGGACCTGCGGGCCCGGCTCGGGCGGATCGTGCTGGCCACCCGTCCGGACGGCACGGCCGTGACCGCCGACGACCTCGGCGTTGCCGGCGCGATGACCGTCCTGCTGCGCGACGCCATCAAGCCGAACCTGCTGCAGACGCTCGAGGGCGGTCCGGCCTTCGTCCACTGCGGGCCGTTCGCCAACATCGCGCACGGCAACAACTCGATCATCGCCGACCGGCTCGCGCTCGTGACCAACGACATCGTGTGCACCGAGGCGGGCTTCGGGGCCGACATGGGCGCCGAGAAGTTCTTCGACATCAAGTGCCGGGCGTCGGGGCTGACGCCGGACGCGGCCGTCGTCGTGGCCACGGTCCGCGCGCTCAAGATGCACGGCGGCGTGGGCAAGATCGTCGCCGGCAAGCCGCTCGACCCGGCCCTCCTCGAGGAGAACGTCGAGGCGGTCCGGACCGGCGCGGCGAACATGGCCGCGCACATCGAGATCATCCGCCGCTACGGCATCCCGGCGGTCGTCGCCATCAACTCGTTCCCGACCGATACCCCGGCCGAGATCGAGGCGATCCGCGAGGTCGCCCTCGCCGCCGGCGCGAGCGACGCCGTCCTGGCCACCCACTTCGTCGATGGCGGGGACGGCGCGACGGATCTGGCCCAGGCCGTGTGGGACGCGACGGAGTCGCCCGATCGCGACTTCCGGTTGCTCTACCCGGATGAGGCGCCGCTCGGCGAGAAGATCCTGACCATCGCCAGGGACATCTACGGCGCCGACGGGATCGAGCTGCTGCCGGCCGCCAAGCGCCAGCTCAAGCAGTACGAGGACCTCGGCTACGGGCACCTGCCGGTGTGCATGGCCAAGACCCAGTACTCGCTCAGCCACGACGCCAACCTCAAGGGTCGACCGTCGGGGTTCACGGTCCCGGTCCGCGAGATCCGGCTGTCGGCCGGGGCCGGGTTCATCACCCCGATCCTCGGGGAGATGCGCACGATGCCGGGCCTGCCGTCCAAGCCGGGCGGCGAGAACATCGACATCGATGCGGACGGGAACGTCGTCGGGCTCTTCTAGGCGGCGCCGTCGGTCCGCGACGGCGTCTGGCTCGCGCCTAGGTCGCGTCGTCGCGGCGGCGACCGAGGATCAGGGCCAGGCCGGCGGCCACGCCGACCGCGAAGACGACGCCGAGGACGATCGGCAGGACGGTCCCGACCGTCGATGCGGCGGCCTCGACCGGTTCGGCCGGCGATGGATCCGGGATCGTTGCGGCCGTCTCGACCGGTGAAGCCGGCGATGGATCAGGGATCGACGGAGCTGTCTCGACCGGTTGCTCGGGTGGTGGATCCGGTGCGCGGCCGTAGACCTCGGCGGCCCTGGCCAGCAGCGCCTGGCCCTCCGGCGTCGCCAGGTCCGCGTGCGTCGTGCACGCGATGACCGAGAACAGGCCACGCTCATTCGTCTCGGTGACGAAGATCCACTCGGACCCGACCGGGGGCTGTCGCGTCCCGCACATCCCGCCACCGGGATCCTCGAAGCCCTGCCGATCGAGGCCGACGAGGCCCAGCATCGGTCCGCCCTGGAACCAACGCGTCAGCAGGACGGGGAGGGCGAGGGGCTCCGGCGGCTGGATGATGCCGGTGAAGACGGCGATCCCGGGGGCGCCGGCGACGGCGAGCATCGGATCCTCCTCCATCGCGCGACTGCACGCGTCGGCTGGCCGTGGCGTCGCGAGCGAGACGAGCGCCAGCGCGAGGATCGCCACGAGCGTACCGAGGGTCGTGCGTCGCATGGCCGGTTGACGGTCGACGGACCTGCGGTGTTGCGGACCATCCATGGCGGGCCGGGCCACGTACCCGTCCCGACATGCCACCCTCCGACGCGCCCCTGACCATCCCCGCATCGCCATCGCCCCGGTGGACCGCGCTCGCAGCGTGGGCGCTGACCGGCGTCCTCGCCGCGCTCGCGGCCGTCGCGGTCGGGCATCTGCTCGCGACCCTCCTCGCGCCCGCGGCATCGCCGATCATCGCGGTCGGCAGCGCCATGGTCGATCTCGCCCCGCAGCCGCTCAAGGCGTTCGCCATCGAGACGTTCGGCGAGCGCGACAAGGACGCGCTCCTGGCCGGGATCGGCGGCGCGGTCCTCGTCCTCGCCGCTGGCATCGGCCTGCTCGCCCGGCGGCACATGATGAGCCGCGACGGTCCTGCTCGGCGGTTTCGGGCTCGTCGGCGCCATCGCGGCCCTGGCTCGCCCGACCGCCGCGCCGTCGTCGGCGATCCCGGCGCTCGCCGGGGCCGTCGTCGGCGTGCTCGTGCTGCGCTGGCTCGGCAGCCGGATCTCGAGCGAGGGCCCCCGCGACCTGGCGTCTCGTCGCCGCTTCCTGACCGGGGCCGCGCTCGTCGGCGGGCTCGTCCTGGCCGGTGGCGGCCTGGCGGTCCTGGTCGCGCGAGCGCGGACCGCGGCGACCGGCTCGCTGGTCCTGCCGACGCCGATGGACCCGGCCCCGCCCCTGGCGCCCGGCGCCGACCTCGCCGTCGATGGCATCTCGCCGTTCTTCACGCCGAACGCCGACTTCTACCGGGTCGACACCGCGCTCGAGGTGCCGGTCGTCGACCCTGCCACCTGGTCGCTGCGGATCCACGGTCTCGTCGAGCGCGAGGTCACGCTGTCGCTCCCCGAGCTCCTCGAGCTGCCGACGATCGAGCGCGACATCACCCTGGCCTGTGTCTCGAACCAGGTCGGCGGGCCGTACGTCGGCAACGCCCGCTGGCTCGGCGTACCGCTGGCGACGATCCTGGAACTGGCTGGCCCGCTGCCCGGAGCGGACCAGCTGGTGTCGCGCTCCATCGACGGGATGACGATCGGGACCCCGACGGCCGTCGCCCTCGACGGACGCGACGCGATGCTGGCGGTCGGGATGAACGGCGAGCCCCTGCCGGCCGCGAACGGGTTCCCGGTCCGCATGGTCGTGCCCGGCCTGTACGGCTACGTGTCGGCGACGAAGTGGCTGGTCGACCTGGAGCTGACCACGTTCGACGCCTACGACCCGTACTGGGTCCAGCGTGGCTGGGCGCCGGAAGCGCCGATCAAGACGATGTCGCGCATCGACACGCCACGGCCGCTGGCGACGATCCCGAGCGGCAGGACGGTCATCGGTGGCGTGGCCTGGGCGCAGCACCGCGGCATCGACGCGGTCGAGGTCCGCATCGACGACGGCCCGTGGCGGCCCGCCCGCCTCGCCGCGGTCGACACGGTCGATACGTGGCGCCAGTGGACCTTCGACTGGGAGGCCGCGCCGGGCCGTCATCGGCTCGAGGTCCGGGCGACCGACGGCCAGGGAACCATCCAAACCGAGGTCCGGCGCGAACCCTTTCCGGACGGCGCGACCGGCTGGCACTCCATCGTCATGACGGTCGCCTGATCCATCGACACACGCGATCCGTGAACCGAGACGCCGGGTCGTCAGCTACCGGGGACGACCCCGACCACGATCACAGGAGCAACGAACCGATGCACCACCGCACCCTTGTTCGCACGATGTCGGGCCTCGCGCTCGCCGCCGTCATCGTCGGCGCCTGCAGCGCCGGTGGCGCCAGCACCGCGCCGACGACCGCCCCCGAGTCGATGGCCGTGGAGTCCATGGCCCCCGAGTCCATGGCCCCCGAGTCGATGGCCCCCGAGTCGATGGCGCCATCCGCCGCCGCGATGGACGGTCCCTTCGGCGCCGGCTGCGCCGCGGTCCCGGCCAGTGGCGCCGGCAGCTTCGACGGCATGGCCACCGACCCGGTCGCCACGGCGGCCTCGAACAACCCGGTCCTGTCCACGCTCGTGACCGCGGTCACCGCGGCCGGGCTCGGTGACACCCTCAACAGCGCCGAGGACATCACCGTCTTCGCCCCGACCGACGACGCGTTCGCCGCGGTCCCGGCCGAGACGATGGACGCGGCGATGGCCGATCCGACGGGCCTGTTGACCACCGTCCTGACCTACCACGTCGTCCCGGGCCGCCTGGCCCCGGAGGATCTGGCCGGCACGCACACCACGCTCCAGGGCGCGGACCTCGAGGTGGCCGGCAGCGGTGAGGACTTCACCGTGAACGGCACCGCGGTCGTGATCTGCGGCAACGTCCAGACCGCCAACGCGACGGTCTACATCATCGACGGCGTCCTCCTCCCGCCGGCGAGCTGAGGCTCGACGGATCGCCGATCCTGGGGGACGGCGATCCGTCGAGCCACGATCGATCGGAGCCCCGTGCAGCGTCAGCTGCCGGGGCTTCGTCGTGTCCGGGTGGGGCTACAGCGTCGCGAGGACGAAGGCGGCGACGACGGCGAGACCGAGGACGACCCCGAGCAACCCGGCACCCCAGGCGAAGCTGTCGATCGGCCCGAGCGCGTCGCCGTCGCCATGGGCGTGATCGTCGTGCCCGTGGTCATCGCCGTGGTCGTCGGTCGCGTGGTGGGCGACCGCGTCGGCATGGCCTGGCTGGTCGCTGGCGTGGACGTCGCTCATGCCCGGATTGTGGCAGACACGGCCCGCGTCGCGACAGCCCTAGACTCGCGACGTGACCGCTGCCCAGCCCCTCGATGACCGCGGCCTGCTCGCGAGCCTGCGGGGCCTGGGACCGGACGGACAGCGCCTGTTCGCCCTGCGCATCCTGCGCATGTTCGGCTATGGCTTCCTCGCCGTCGTCCTCGTCCTGTACCTGGCCGCGGTCGGGCTGGAACCGCTGGCGATCGGCGCGATCCTGACCCTGACCCTGCTCGGCGACACGCTCGTGTCGTTGTGGCTGACGACCCGTGCCGACCGCCTCGGGCGACGGCGCGTGCTCATCGCCGGGAGCCTGCTCGTCGTCATCGCCGGGCTCGCGTTCGCCGGCACCGACGTGGTGGCGCTGCTCATCGTGGCCGGGATCATCGGGGTCATCTCGCCGACGGGCAACGAGGTCGGGCCGTTCCTGGCCATCGAGCAGGCGGCACTCTCGCAGGTCGTGCCGGATCGGCGGCGCACCGCGACGTTCGCCTGGTACGGCCTGGCCGGGTATCTCGCCACCGCGACCGGCGCGCTCACCGCCGGGGCGGCCAGCGGCGCCCTCATCGCCGTCCGGCTGGCCGGACGTCGACGCCTATCGCGCGGTCGTCGTCGGGTACGCCGCCATCGGCCTGCTCATGGCCGCCGTCGCCTGGACGCTGCGCCCCGCCATCGAGGCGACGGTCGTGCCGGCCGAGGACGGCGTGCGTCGGCGGCTCGGCCTCGGGCGCTCACGCGGGGTCATCGCCCGGCTGTCGGTCCTGTTCGCGCTCGACGCGTTCGCCGGCGGTTTCATCCCGCAGTCGCTCATGGCCTTCTGGTTCGCGATCACCTTCGGGGTCGGTCCGGCGACGCTCGGGGCGATCTTCTTCGTGGCCAACCTGCTCGCGGCGGTCTCGTCGCTGTCGGCGGCCCGCATCGCCGCGCGGTTCGGCCTCATCAACACGATGGTGTTCACCCACCTGCCCTCGAACGTCCTCCTGCTCCTCGTGCCGTTGATGCCGACGCTGGAGCTGGCGGTCCTCGTCCTGTTCGCCCGCTTCGCGCTCAGCCAGATGGACGTGCCGACGCGCCAGTCGTACGTCCTCGCGGTGGTCGACCCGGACGAGCGCTCGGCCGCGGCCGGGGTGACGGGCATCGCCCGGACGGTCGGCGCCGCCATCTCGCCGTCGATCGCGA
This sequence comes from uncultured Chloroflexia bacterium, assembly GCA_963776925.1. GTDB lineage: Bacteria > Chloroflexota > Limnocylindria > Limnocylindrales > CSP1-4 > SPCO01. The sequence continues at coordinate 580,952 of CAVZON010000003.1, forward strand.
CCCTGCTCCTCGCCTCAGCCGGGCTGGCCGCCGTGCCGTTCTATCTCGCGGGCGGCCTGAAGATCGTCTACGACCTGCTGCTGTATCGCGACTTCCGCGGCCGCCGACCGCCGGAGGAGCAGGACGGCGCGCCGGCCGGGGCCTCGTCGGCGGTCAGGCCTCCGCCCGGGCCGCCAGCCGCGGCTTGAGGATGCCGGAACCAGGCCCAGGCCACGGCGATCGCCACGAGCCCGGCCAGGACCAGGTACTCGATGCTCTTGAGGAAGCCGCCGACGGTCTCCCAGTTCGCGCCGAGCTGGACACCGGCGAAGACGAGCAGCGCGGTCCACGGCAGCGAGCCGAGGAACGTGAACACGGTGAACTTGAGCAGCGGCATGTGGGCGACGCCCGCCGCGAACGACACGAGCGAGCGGATGACCGGGATCATCCGGCCGAAGAAGCTGGCGGCCTCGCCGTGCTTGGCGAAGAACGAGTCGGCCTTGTCGAGGTCATCGGCCGTGATGCCGATCCACTTGCCCCAGCGCTCGAGGACCGGGCGGCCGCCCCACGCCCCGATGGCGTAGGCGACGAGCGCACCGACGGTGGCGCCCAGGGTCCCGGCCAGCACGGTCAGCCACAGCGACCAGGGCGAGCCGGTCAGCGGCTCGATGGCCGTGCCCTCGCCGACGAGGAAGCCCGGCGAACGGCAGGACCAGCTCCGAGGGGATCGGGACGATGACGCTCTCGATGGCCACCCACAGGGCGACGCCGAGGTAGCCCACCGCTTCGTACAGCTGGGTCACCAGCTCCCGCACGGGGCCGTTCAGGAAGTCGAACACGGGCGGCAGGATAGCCCACTATCCTCGAACCCGTGACCGAGCCGAAGGTCCCGCACCGCGACCCTGACCCGCTGCCGCGTCGCCCCGACGACGACGCCCCGGTCGATCCTCACCGGGGCCGACCTGACGGTGCCCGATGTCGAGGCGGTCGCCCGGCACGGGGCGGCCGTCGAGCTCGACACCCACGCCCGGGCGCGGATCCAGGAGGCGCGCGACGTCATCGAGTCGCTCGTCGCCGAGGGCGCCGTCGTCTACGGCGTGACGACCGGGTTCGGCGACCTCGCCACGACCTTCATCGAGCCGGCCCAGGCGGGGCAGCTCCAGGAGAACCTGCTGGTCAGCCACGCGGCCGGCGTCGGGCGCCCGTTCCCGCGCGAGGTCGTCCGGGCGATGCTCCTGCTGCGTGCCAACACGCTCGCGCTCGGCCACAGCGGATGCCGCCCGCTCGTCGTCGATCGCCTGCTCGACTTCCTGCGGCTCGGGGTCCACCCGGTCGTCCCGGAGCAGGGCAGCGCTCGGCGCGTCGGGCGACCTGGCGCCGCTGGCCCACCTCGCCCTGCCGCTCATCGGGCGCGGCCACGCCGAGGTCCACGGCCAGGTCGTGCCGGGGCTGATCGCCCTGCGCGAGGTCGGGCTGGAGCCGCTGACGCTCGAGGCCAAGGAAGGCCTCGCGCTGCTCAACGGGACCCAGATGATGGGCGCGCTCGCGGCCCTCCTCCTGGCCGACGCCGATCGCCTGACCCGCACCGCGAGCGTCGCCGCGGCGCTGTCGGTCGAGGCCCTGTTGGGCACCGACGTCGCCTTCGCCGCCCAGTACCAGCTGGCCCGGCCGCATCCGGGCCAGGTCGCGGTGGCCGCCGAGCTGCGGCACCTGCTGCGCGACAGCGGCCTGCAGGCCGCACATCACGGCCACGCCCACAAGGTCCAGGACCCGTACTCGCTGCGCTGCGTGCCGCAGGTCCACGGCGCGGTCCGCGATGCCCTCGACCATCTCCGGCGGGTCCTCGACATCGAGCTCAACTCGGCGACCGACAACCCGCTCGTCTTCCCGGGCGGCGGCGTGGCCGACGTCGACACCATCGCCACCGGTGGCGGCCGGGTCATCAGCGGCGGCAACTTCCACGGCGAGCCGATCGCGCTCGCGCTCGACTTCGCGAAGCTGGCGGTCGCGGAGCTCGGCTCGATCAGCGAGCGGCGGACCGCGCTGCTCGTCGACGCCCGGCTCAACGGCGGGCTGCCGCCGTTCCTCGCGGCGTCGTCCGGGGTCGAGTCGGGGATGATGATCTACCAGTACACCGCGGCCGCCCTCGTCTCCGAGCACAAGGTGCTGGCCCATCCGGCGACCGCCGATTCGATCCCCACGTCCGCCAACCAGGAGGACCACGTCTCGATGGGCTCGATCGCCGCCCGCCATGCCCGGGCCATCCTCGAGGGCGTGGAGCGGATCGTCGCCATCGAGCTGGTCGTCGCCGCCCAGGCGCTCGACCTGCGGCTCGCCGCTGATGGCCGGGGAGTCGTCGTCGGACGCGGCGCCGGCACCGGGCGCCGGGGTGGCGGAGGCGCATCGCCGGATCCGTGCGCGGATCGCCCACCTGGATCGCGATCGCGAGCCGGGTCCGGACCTGGCCGCCGCGACCGCGCTCGTCCACGGCGGGGCCCTCGCCGACCTCGCCGGGCCGGAGGCGTAGGGGCCTGCCGGGCTAGACTCGGGACATGGCCGCGCCGCGCATCACCATCGTCGACGTGACCGACCTGGACGGGTTCGGGCGGATCCCGCCGTGCGCCGATCCGGGCTTCGACCACCGGTCCTGCGACTACTGGGAGGATGCGGACCGCGGGTCGAAGGCGGCCCGCCTGGACTGGCTCGAGGCGCCCGCGCCCCGGCCGGCGCCGGCCTCGCGGCCCGCTCCCGACAATCCGTTCCTGGCCGATCTCGAGGAGCGGTCCGCCAACCCGTTCGCGCCGCCGGGCGCCGGTGGCGGCACGGCCAATCCGTTCCTCATCGATGACGACGACGACCCTGCGCGGCGCCAACCCGTTCGCGCCGGCCCCGGCGCGCCGTCCCGAGGCCGGCGACGACGCGCCACGCAAGCTGCGTCTCCTGACCCGCGGCCTCGGCGTGGTCGGCAGCTACGCCAAGGCCCTGCTCGTCGACGACACCCCGGCCGCGTACTGCCAGTTCGGGCCGCTGACCGCGTACCCACGGGCACAGCGCACGCGCGACCTCTACCCGGCGCTGCCCGAGTCACCGCTGCCGGCCGTGATCACGTGCATCGCCACCACCGCCGCCGCGCGGGACCAGGGCCTCGCCCGTCGACTCATCGAGGACGTCTGCGCCGACCTGGAGGCGCGCGGCTTCGCGGCCGTCGAGACGTACCCCGAGGTCGGCGCCAGGCCGGACGCCACGAGTGCCGCGACGCCCGAGTTCTGGATGTCGCTCGGGTTCGCCGTCGCCGCGCCCGACGAGCGGTTCCCGGTCCTGCGGCTCGAGCTCGCGTGAGTCGCCGTCGGGTCGCCGCCATCCTCATCCTCGGGCTGCTCGCGGCAGGGTGCGGGACGACGTCCCCGAGCCCCCCACCGGCGTCGGGCCTCGCCGCGAGTGCCGCACCGAGCGAGCCGCCGTCCATGCTCGGCACGCCGGTCCCGGTCGACGACTCCGTCGCCGTCGACGCGTCGCTGCTCGACGTCCTGCCGACGACCGCGGCCGGGGTCGAGCGACGCGACGACCCCGAGACCGCCGCCGACATCGCGGCCTCGACCGGGCTGGCCGCCGACATCGACGCGGTGGCCGTCGCGCTGTACATCGCCGATGACGACTACGCGGTCGCGACCGTGGTCCGCCCACACGAGGGCGTGGTCGATGACGCCTGGTTCCGCGACTGGCGGGACACGTTCGACGCCGGCGTCTGCGAGCAGGCCGGCGGTGTCGCGACCGGCCGATCGGAGATCCCGATCGACGAGCGGACGGTCCATCGCTCGACGTGCGTCGGCGGCGTCGTCATCCACCACGTCTACCTGCCCGAGGACGGGCGTCTCATCTCGATCCAGGGCGCCGGCCCGGCCGACGTCGGTCGCGCCATCCTCGACGACCTGACGGAGTAGCCTGCCGCCCATGACGACCGCCGGCCCTCGCCCCGTGCGCGCCCCGCGTGGCGCCGAGCTGACCTGCCGCGGCTGGGCGCAGGAGGCGGCCCTGCGCATGCTCATGAACAACCTCGACCCGGAGGTCGCCGAGGATCCGGACCAGCTGGTGGTCTATGGCGGCACGGGGCGTGCGGCCCGCGACTGGGCGTCGTTCGATGCCATCGTCGGCGAGCTGCGGACGCTGGCCGACGACGAGACGCTGCTCGTCCAGTCGGGCAAGCCGGTCGGGGTCCTGCGCACCCACGAGTGGGCGCCACGGGTGCTCATCGCCAACTCGAACCTCGTCGGGCGGTGGGCGACCTGGGAGCACTTCCGTGAGCTCGAGCGGGCCGGGCTGATGATGTACGGCCAGATGACCGCGGGGTCGTGGATCTACATCGGGACCCAGGGCATCCTGCAGGGGACCTACGAGACGTTCGCCGAGGCGGCCCGCCAGCACTTCGGCGGGACGCTGCGCGGGACGATCACGCTGACCGCCGGCCTGGGCGGGATGGGCGGAGCCCAGCCCCTGGCCGTGACCATGAACGAGGGCGTCTGCCTGGCCATCGAGGTCGACGAGGCCCGGGCGCGTCGACGGCTCGAGATCCGCTACGTGGACCGGCTCACCCACGACCCGGTGGAGGCGCTGGCCTGGGCACGGGAGGCCGCCGCGAACGGCGAGGCCGTGTCGATCGCGCTCGTCGGCAACGCGGCCGAGATCGAGCCGGCATGGGCGGCCGCCGGCGAGCGGTTCGACCTCGTGACCGACCAGACCTCTGCCCACGATGCGCTCGGCGGGTACGTCCCCGCCGAGATCTCCCTCGCCGACGCGGCCGCGCTGCGCACGAGCCAGCCCGCGTTGTACGAGGACCGCGCCCGTGCCTCGATGGCCGACCACGTGCGCGCGATGCTCGCCTTCCAGCGCGCCGGGGCCATCGTGTTCGACTACGGCAACAACCTGCGGGCCCAGGCCACAGGAGGCCGGGGTCGAGGACGCGTTCGACTATCCGGGCTTCGTCCCGGCATTCATCCGGCCGCAGTTCTGCGAGGGACGCGGGCCGTTCCGCTGGGTCGCCCTGAGCGGGGATCCGGCCGACATCCGCCGGACCGACGAGGCGATCCTCGAGCTCTTCCCGGACGACGAGGGCCTCCGACGCTGGCTGGCCATGGCCCAGGAACGCGTGCCGTTCCAGGGGCTGCCGGCCCGGATCTGCTGGCTCGGCTACGGGGAGCGGGCTCGGGCCGGGCTGGCGTTCAACGAGCTCGTCCGGACCGGCCAGGTCAGCGCCCCGATCGTCATCGGGCGCGACCACCTCGACAGCGGCTCGGTGGCCTCGCCCAACCGCGAGACCGAGGCGATGCGCGACGGCTCGGACGCGGTCGCCGACTGGCCGCTGCTCAACGCCATGGTCAACACCGCCGCGGGAGCCTCGTGGGTGTCGCTCCACCACGGCGGTGGCGTCGGCATCGGCTACTCGCAGCACGCGGGCATGGTCGTCGTCGCCGACGGGACGCCGCTGGCCGCGCAGAAGCTCGAGCGCGTGCTCACGACCGATCCGGCGATGGGCGTGCTCCGCCACGTCGACGCCGGCTATGAGCGGGCGATCGATGTCGCCCGCGAGCGCGGCGTCCACGTCCCGATGCTCGACGGTCCGCGGGTGGATCGACCGGTCGGTTGACCGGCCGTTCATCCGGTGCCAACAGGCACCGGTCACGGTGCACTCCGGTGACCTTGGGATGGGTCTGGTCGGGTCCGCCCGGCTAGGATGACCGGACCCGAGGTGGCACTGCCTCGAGAGGGAGGTCCGTCCTCGTGTCCACGCGTCCCCGCGCTCTCGCCCGCCCCTTCGACCCTCGCCCTGATCGCCGCCCTGGCGGTCCTGATCCTCCCCGGCGGCAGCGGCGAGACCCGTGGCCGCGGTGTCCACCGACTTGTTCTTCTCCGAATACATCGAAGGCTCGAGCAACAACAAGGCGCTCGAGATCTACAACGGCACCGGACGCGGCGGTGGACCTGGCTGCCGGTGCGTACAGCATCGCGATTCTATTCAACGGCACCACGACGACGAGCCTGGCGATCAACCTGACAGGCACCGATCGCTGACGGCGGCGTCCACGTGGTCGCACCATGGCAGCGCCGAACGCCGCGATCCTCGCCCAGGCCGACCAGACCAACGCGGGAGCTGGTACAACGGCAACGACGCCGTGGTCGCTCCGGAAGGCCGGACGGCCATCGTCGACGTCATCGGCCAGATCGGATTCGATCCGCTGACCGAGTGGGGCGTCGGCCTGACCAGCGACCCAGACAACACGATGCTGCGCAAGGCCAGCGTCGAGCGCCGGGCGATCACGAACGGCGGCGATACCGTTCGTTCCCTCGCTGGAGTGGGACTGGTCAGGCCGAGGACTACGTCCAGGGCCTCGGCGTCCACCCAGGCCTCCAGCGTGGAGCCCGGCCCCATCGGTCCTCGGCAGCAATCCAGGGCATGGCGACGCCATCGACGCACCAACGCGCCGATCACGGTGACATTCAGCGAGGCCGTGACGCGTCGACGCCGGCGGCGACATCGATCGACTGCATCGACGCCTCGTTCGGGCGCGACCGGCAACCCGCCGATCTGGGAGTTCAGCGTACCTCCCGCCGCTGCCCGAGTGGCGACGACCTGCACGATCACCATCGATGGCGACAGCGTCCACGACCTCGACGCCGACGACCCGACCGACACCATGGCGACGGACGTCGACCATCGAGTTCACCACGGTCGGTGCCGGTGACCCATGCGACGACCCGTTCCGCCGATCCCACGATCCAGGGCAGCCGGCACCACCTCGCCGAACACCGGGGGCGGCCGGACGACCGAGGGCGTCGTCACCGCGTGTTCGCCGGACCTGCGGGATTCGCGCTCCTCGACGTCGACGGCGACGACGACGCCTCGACCTCCGACGGGATCTTCGTCTTCCGACGGCACCGGCCTACGCGACCGACACGCCAGCCGTCGGTGACGCCCTTCGGATGACCGGCCGCGTCGTCGAGTTCCAGAATCAGACCGAGATCGACAACCTGACCAGCATCATCGAGTGCGGCACGGCGGACATCCCGTCGCCGACCGAGGTCACGCTGCCCGAGACCGTGAACGGCGAGCTCGAGCGCTACGAGGGCATGCTCGTCACGATCCCCCAGCAGCTGACCGCGCAGCAGAACTTCTTCCAGGGCCGGTTCGGCCAGGTGACGCTCGCCTCCGGTGGTCGTCTCGACACGCCGACCGACGAGTTCCCGGCCGCCTCCCCTGAGCGCATCGCCCTGACACGACGAGAACCAGCGTCGGCTGATCGTCCTCGACGACGCCAACAGCAACCAGAATCCGAACCCGATCCCGTACATCGGCGAGGACGACACCGCTTCGCGCCGGCGACACGACGGCAGGGCATCACCGGCCTCCTCGACGAGGGTGCCATCAACTCGAACACCGCCATCCGCGACTACCGGATCCAGCCGACGGCCCCGGTGACCTTCACCCGAGCGCAACGACCGACCCGGCGGAGCCTGAGGATGTCGGCGGGTGGCTGCAAGTGGCCAGCTTCAACGTCCTCAACTACTTCAACGGTCGACGGGCTTGGTGGTCGGCTTCCCGACCGAGCGCGCGGCGCCAACACCCCGGCTCGAGTTCGAGCGGCAGCGCACGAAGATCATCGAAGCCATCGTCGCGCTCGACGCCGACGTCGTCGGACTGATGGAGATCGAGAACGACGGCTCCGGCCCGACGAGCGCCATCGCCGACCTGGTCGATGGGCTGAACGACGCCACGGCGCCGGGCACCTACGACTGGATCGACGACCCGGGACCGGCGTCGCCAAGCCGGATGAGCCGATCAAGACCGCGCTCATCTACCGACCGGCCAGGGTCGAGCCGGTCGGAGACGTCACGCAGCGACACCGACCCGTCAGTTCGAGCGCTACCCCGTCGCGCAGACGTTCCGCCTGGTCGACAACGGCGAGCTCGTGACGGTGCTCGTCAATCACTTCAAGTCGAAGGGGTGCGACGGCGCGACCGGGCTCGACCTGGACCAGGGCGACGGCCAGAGCTGCTTCAACGCGACGCGCGTGCTCGAAGCCGCCGCACTGCTCGGTTTCATCGCCGAGCTCCAGACCGACACGGGTGATGACGACGTCCTCGTCATCGGCGACCTGAATGCCTACTCGAAGGAGGACCCGATCCTCGCCCTCGAGGCAGGGTGGTCTGGTCAACCTGCTGGAGCTCTTCGAGGAGAACGCGTACTCCTACGTGTTCGACGGGCAGTCCGGCGTACCTGGACCACGGGCTGGCCACTCCATCGCTCGTCCACCAGGTGACCGAAGCGGACGTCTGGCACATCAACGCCGATGAGCCATCGGTCATCGACTACAACACCGAGTTCAAGCCCCAGGACCTGTACCAGCCCGATGCCTACCGGGCGTCCGATCATGACCCCGTCCTGATCGGGGTCGACCTGGGCCGCTGCGCGTTCTCGGACAGCGGGACCACCCGAACCCTGCTCGGTGACTGCAGCACCGATACGACCGTCGAGGTACCCGGTGGCTGGACGCTCGACGGCGCCGGGCACGCGATCTCGGCCTTCGACGTGGCCGGCGACCACTTCGTCGGCGCGGTCGTCGCGAATGGCGGCGCGGTGGCGCACGTGACCGACCTCACGGTGACCGCGTACCAGCTCGTCGATCAGTGCGACGCTGGCGACGATCGCCTTCGCGGCATCCTGCTCGACGGTGCAGCCGGGTCCGTGACCGACAGTCGGGTGGTCGACATCGACCAGGGATCCAGCGGCTGCCAGGAGGGCAACGGCATCGAAGTCCGCAACGCTCCGTTCAGCACGGGCGGCGTGGATGTCGCGGCGACCATCACCGGCAACGAGGTGACCGGCTACCAGAAGACCGGGATCCTGGCCAACGGGTCGGTCAACGTGACGGTCCGCGACAACGTCGTGACGGGCATCGGCCCGACCGACGTCATCGCCCAGAACGGGATCCAGATCGGCTTCGGCGCGACGGGCCTGGTCCGCGGCAACGTGATCTCTGGCAACGTCTACACCGGGTCCGACCTCGCCTGCGGGCTGCTGCTCATCGAAGCCGATGGCGTGAAACAGCAGGCCAACACGTTCTTCGGGAACGAGCGGGACGTGTGCAACTTCGGACGTGGGGGCGGCGGCGTGACGCCGTCAACCGTGAGCAACGCCTGAGGTCGAGCCCTCAGGCCGCCGCCTCGACGCCGGTGGACGCCTCGTCCGCCGGCGTCGGCATGTCCACGAGGCTGCGGACCGGCGAGAACAGCACCGGCAGGACGGCCAGGAACGCGCCGATCCCGCCGATCCACAGGGCGACCGGGATGGTGAACGCCGTGGCGATGGCGCCACCGAGGATCTGGCCGAGCGGGATCGTGCCCCACACGATGAACCGCATCGTCGCGTTCATCCGGCCCTGCATCGGCAGCGGCGTGATGGCCTGCCGGAAGCTCACCTGGTTGATGTTGTAGACGACGTTCGAGAACCCGATGAGGAAGCCCGACGCGACGAGGAACGGGATCGGGCGCGGCAGTCGGGGCCAGCGGCGACGAGGAGGACGCCCGGGCCGCCGAGCGCCGCCGAGACGACGATCGCGTGGCCGAGGCCGAGGGCTCGCCGGAAGCGATCCGCCGTGAAGGCCCCGATGATCGCCCCGATGTTGCCGAGCCCGAAGACGATGCCGATCTCGACCGCCGACAGCCCCAGGTCGCGGACGGCGTACACGATGAGCGTCGCGAAGGCGAGGTTCGAGAAGAAGTTGCCCGTGCCGGTGCACGCCGCGATGGCGCGCAGGTAGGGGCTGCCGAGCACGTAGCGCAGCCCGTCGCGGACCTCGGACAGGAGGTTCCCGCGCCGTCGGCCGTGCTCGTCGACGTGGGGGTCCGGGGCCGGCTCACGGCGCCGGATGAGGAGCACGAACAGCGCGCTCAGGCCATAGCTGATGGCGTCGACGACGATCGCCAACGGCGCGGTGAGGACGCCGATGAGCCCGCCGCCGATGGCCGGACCGGCCGTCTGGGCGATCGTGCGCGAGATCTCCAGCTTGCCGTTGCCGTCGATGAGCTGGTCGCGCTCGACGAGCGCCGGCAGGTACGACTGGTAGGCCACATCGAACAGCACGGTCAGCGTCCCGGCGACGAACCCGACGACGTACAGCTGCCCGATGGTCAGGACGTCGAGGAGGTAGGCGATCGGGATCGACAGCAGGACCGCCGCTCGTCCGAGGTCCCCCGCGATGAGGATCGGGCGGCGCCGCAGGCGATCGACCCAGGCGCCAGCCGGCAGGCTGAACAGGATGAACGGGAGGAACTCGATCGTGCCCAGCAGCGCGACCTCGAACGGCGACGCGCCGAGCAGCGTGACGGCGACGAGCGGCAGCGCGAGCAGGCTGATCTGCGTCCCGAACAGGCTGATCGTCTCGGCGGTCCACAGCCGGATGAAGTCGGGGTTGCGCAGGACGGACACCGGCGGGGCGGCGCGGCTCGCGTGGCGGTCTCGGTCACCGCGTTAGATTACCGTCTTACACGCGTTCGTCAATCGCATCTCGCCACGTCGCACCCAGCGCGGACCGCTAGAATTCAGTCACGTGCTGATCGAGTCGGTCCCGAACGTCTCCGAGGGGCGGCGACTCGACGTGGTCGACCGGATGGCCGACGCCATCACCGCGGTCGACGGCGCGTGGCTGCTCGACCGGACGAGCGATGCCAGCCACAACCGCTCGGTGTTCACCATCGCCGGCGAGCACGGACCCGTGGCCGAGGCCCTCGAGCGGCTCGTCGCGGCCGCCGTCCACGACATCGACATGGACGTCCACGAGGGCGAGCACCCGCGCATCGGCGCCGTCGACGTCGTCCCGTTCATCCCGCTCGGCGCGACGTCGATGGACGACTGCATCGCCCTGGCCCAGGCGTTCGGCGAGCGCATCGCGACCCGCTTCGACCTGCCGGTCTACTTCTACGCCCGGGCGGCGCGCCGGGCCGATCGGGAGAAGCTGGCCGACGTCCGGCGCGGCCAGTACGAGGGCCTCAAGGCCGAGATCGACCAGCGCGGCCGGGAGCCCGACGCCGGGCCATCGCGGCTCCATCCGTCGGCCGGCGCGGTCGCGGTCGGCGCCCGCCCGTTCCTCATCGCCTACAACATCAACCTCGCCAGCGACGACGTCGATCTCGCCCGCCGCATCGCCCGACGCGTCCGCGAGTCGGGCGGTGGCCTGCCGCGCGTCCAGGCCAACGGCTTCGAGGTCCACGAGCCGGAGCGGGGCCACCCGGTCCGGGCGCAGGTCTCGATGAACCTGCTCGACTTCGGCGTCACGCCGCTGTGGCTGGTCTGGGACAGCGTCCGCGCGCTCGCTGCCGACGACGGCGTCACGCTGGCCGAGTCGGAGCTCATCGGGCTGGCGCCGCTGGCCGCCTTCCTGGCCGTCGCCGACCATGCCGGATCGCCCGGCGAGGATCCCATCGAGACGCGCCTCGCCGCCGCCGCCCGCTATCTCCAGCTGCGGGACTTCCGACCGGAGCAGGCCCTCGAGCTCCGGCTCGAGGCGGCGAGCGGCGCCCGGCCGGCGTCGTGACCGCGCCCGGACCGTTCCGGGTCATCGAGGGCGGGCGCACCGCCGAGCCGAGTCCCGGCCTGCTCATCGTCGGGGCGCGCGAGGTCGTCACGGTGGCCGGCGGCGTGCGTCGAGGCGAGGAGCAGGGCGAGATCGGGCGGCTGCGCGTCGACGACCCCGACGACCCCGAGGCCCCGGTCGTCGCCTGCTGGGAGGGACGGATCCTGGCGGTCGGGCCGCGCGACGCCGTCGAGCCCGCCTTGGAGGGCGGCGGCTATCCCCTGGCGCGCTTCGCCCGGCTCGACGCCGATGGCGGGACCGTCACCCCGGGCCTCGTCGACCCCCACACCCACCTGCTCTTCGCCGGCTCGCGCGAGGGCGAGCTCGAGCAGCGGCTGCGCGGCGCCGGCTATCTCGACATCCTGGCGGCCGGCGGCGGCATCCTGTCGACCGTCGCCGCGACCCGCGCCGCGAGCCACGAGGACCTGCTGGCCCACGGCCGGCGCTGGCTCGAGGAGATGCTCGCCCACGGCGTGACGACGGTCGAGGCGAAGTCCGGCTACGGCCTCGACCTGGAGACCGAGCTGCGCCTCGTCGAGGTCGCGTTCCGGCTCGGACAGGAGGGTCCGATCGATGTCGTCCCGACCTGGCTCGGGGCGCACGCGGTCCCGCCCGAGTGGCGCTCCCGTCCGGGTGCCGCCGACGGCTACGTGAAGTCGGTCATCGACGAACAGCTGCCGGGCATCGCCGCCCACGGCCGGGCACGGTTCGCCGACGTCTTCTGCGAGACCGGCGTGTTCAGCGCCGACCAGTCACGGCGCATCCTGGAGGCCGCGGCCGGCTTCGGGCTGCTCCCGCGGCTGCATGCCGACGAGCTCGCGCCGTCCGGTGGCGCGGAGCTGGCGGCCGAGCTCGGCGCAGCCTCGGCGGATCACCTGGCCACGCCATCCGATGCGGGCATCGCCGCGCTGGCCGCCGCGGCGGAGACGGACGAGCCGGTCGTGGCCACGCTGCTGCCGGTCACGACCTGGTACCTGCGCAAGGACCACCACGCCCCGGCGCGGCGGTTCGTCGAGGCCGGCATCCCGGTCGCCATCGGGACCGACTTCAATCCGGGCACCTCACCGACGGCCAACCTGCCGCTGGCGATGTCGTTCGCCTGCATCAACCTTGGCCTGCATCCCGACGAGGTCCTGGCGGCCGTCACGATCAACGCCGCGAGGGCGCTGCGACTCGAGGACGAGATCGGCTCGATCGAGGCGGGCAAGGTCGCCGACCTGGTCATCTGGCGCGTCCCGACGTCGACCCAGATCGTGACCTGGCCGGGCGCGGACCTGGTGCGGACCGTGATCAAACGCGGTCGCGTGGTGGCGGACCGCCCGGGGCACTGACCCGTCCAGCGGATCGAGACGACGCGGCGGTCAGACCTGCTTGCCGCGCGACTCCAGCAGCACGGTCGTGGTCTCGGCCGGCAGGCTCGACATCGTGACCGACAGCTTGGGCTGGGTGACCGGCTCCGCGCCCATCTCGTGGAAGAACTTGCTGAGGACCTCGGCGCAGTCGGCCTCGTCGTCGCACAGCGGCATCGGCACGACGATGCGCGGGTCGAGCTGGGCGACGAGCTCGGCGGCGCGGGTCGGGCTGAGGCGTGCCACCGAGCGGCACACAGGCGATGTCGACCGCCCCGATGTCCCCGAGCTTCTCCTCGGTCAGCAGGTGGCCGATCTCGCCGAGATGGATGGTGTGGACGCCGTCGACCTCGACGACGAACGAGACGCCCTTGCCGTTCTCCGCGCCGCGGGCGTCGTCGCGGTAGGTCCGCACGCCGGTGACGAGCACCTCCTTGACCTCGTACTCGCCCGGCCCATCGAGGACGAACGCGTCGTCGAGGCTCGACGGGAGGAACGTCGAGCCGTCACGGCTGCGCGTGCCCTTGGGCTTGGGCAGCGGCCGGTCGTCGGGGTGGCTGTAGGTGACGATGTCGCCGGTGATCCCGCGTCCGGTCGGTCCGACGACCGACTGATAGGGATCCGCCACGACGACCGCGTCCTTGCCGCGGAGCCGGATGCAGGTCCGGCCGTACCAGGTGACTTCCATCCCCACAATTCTATCCGGCTGCCCTCACTCCGCGCGCCCGCCGCCCACCGGATGCATCCCCGACTGCGTGCGTGCGGCCGGACGTTCCAGCGCGAAGGCGGGTGCGAGCACGGCAGCGAGCGCACTCGAATGTGCGTGAGCGACGCGCGCAGCGCCCAACGCCCGCCCTGGGCGTCCCGCGGCACGCCGATGTGTCCGCCGACACAAAGAAAGAGCGGGGTGCCTGCCCAATCGGCACCCCGCTCGGAGGGAGGGAGGATGGAACCTTGTGGGTTCGTCCAGTACGTACCGTAGAGATTCGTAATTCACGGTCGAGTCACCAACCGATTAAGAAAGCGACATCGACCGCCCGGTCGGACCGCCACCAGACCCATGGCACAATCCCGGCCATGATCCGACCCACCTCCGCGCGCCTCGGCGCGCTGTCCCTGTCCGCCCTGCTCGTGGCTGCAGCCTGTGGTTCCAGCACGGGCAGCGCCGCCCCGAGCTCGGCCCCCTCCGCCGCCCCGAGCGCCACCGCCGCGCCGAGCGAGAGTGCCGCTCCGAGCGCCTCGTCCGCGGGATCGATCGACGTCATCTACGACGAGATCGTGGCGGAGGTCCTCGAGCTTCGCGGTCTCGAGCCGGCGGAGGTCGCGCGCGAGACGATCGACGAGGCGACCCTCGCCGAGATGTCGAAGACCGACTTCGACAAGGACAATCCGGCGGACTACGTCGCGGCCAACGAGCAGCTGTACAAGGCGCTCGGCCTCCTCGACGGGGACCAGTCCCTGCGCGACCTGTACCTCGACCTCATCGCCAGCCAGGTCGCCGGCTTCTATCGACCGGACGCCAAGACGCTGTACGTCGTCTCTCGCAGCGGCGAGGTCAACGGCGCCGACAAGGTGACCTTCGCCCACGAGTACGACCACGCCCTGCAGGACGCGAACTTCGACGTCTTCACCGACCCCGAGGCGCTGCGCGACCAGTCCGACGAGGCCCTCGCCCGCGCGGCCCTGTACGAGGGCGACGCCACGCTGCTCATGTCGCAGTGGCTCGTCCCGAACCTGACCCCGGCGGAGATCCAGGAAGTGCTGGCGGCCGGCACCGACCCCGAGTCGACCGCGGTCCTCGAGCGCACGCCGATGGTCCTCAGCGAGAGCCTGCTGTTCCCGTACAACGCCGGCGTCGCCTGGTTGCAGGGGATCCAGCTCGAGGGCGGCTGGCCCGCCGTCGATGCGATCTACGACCGCCTGCCGGCCTCGACCGAGCAGGTCATCCACCCCGAGAAGTACCAGGCCGACGAGCGCCCGATCGAGGTCGACCTGCCGGACGATCTCGCCGCGGGCATGGGCGACGGCTGGTCGGTCGCGCTGGAGGACACCTTCGGCGAGTTCCAGACCGGCCTGTGGCTGCGCGACTCCGGCGTCGAGCCGGCGACGGCGATGGGCGCCGCGGCAGGCTGGGGCGGCGACCGCCTGGCCGTGCTCGAGGGGCCGGACGGCGCGTGGGCCGTCGCGCTCCAGACCGAGTGGGACTCGCCCGAAGAGGCCGCCGCCTTCGAATCGGCCGCGGGCACCGCGGTCAAGGATGCCGGTGGCCCGGCGCAGGTCCTGCCCGGTGCGGGCGACACGACCCGCTGGGTCGTCGTCGGCAGTGATGACGACGTGCTGTCGTCGCTGGCCGGTTCGCTCGGGTTGGCCGGCTAGCCCCGACTCGCCGACCTGGTCCGGCTGGACCGGGTCCGCGCGGTCACATCGCGTCGGGCGCGGAGATCCCGAGCAGGCCGAGCGTGTTGGCCAGCGTGACCTGGGTCGCCTGGGCCAGCGCCAGCCGCGCCGCCGACCGCTCCGGCTCGTCCGGATCGACGACCCGCGCATCCCGGTAGAACGCGTGGAACGCGGTCGCGACCTCGGTCGCGTAGGCGGTGACGCCCTGCGTCTCCTCCGCGAGGACCGCATCCTCCACCACCTCGGGCAGCCGGACGACGGCGCGCGCGAGGGCTCCCTCCGGGCCGCCGTCGAGCGTGCCGGCGACGGACGGCGCGACGGACAGGCCCGCGTCGGCGGCCTTGCGCAGGATCGACGCGATGCGGGCGTGCGCGTACTGGACGTAGTAGACCGGGTTCTCGTTCGACTGCTTCTTGGCCAGCTCGATGTCGAAGTCGATGGCGCTGGTGTGGGCGCGTGACGCGAAGAACCAGCGCGCGGCATCGACGCCGACCTCGGCCAGCAGCTCGTCGAGGGTGATGAACTCCCCGGCACGCTTCGACATCGAGACCTCGACCCCGTCGCGCACGAAGCGGACCCACGAGTACAGGAGCATCTGGACGGCCTCGCGGTCGTAGCCCATGGCCTCTGCCGCGTTGCGGACGCGCGCGACCGTCCCGTGATGGTCGGCGCCCCAGATGTAGATGAGGTGGTCGAAGCCGCGGGAGAACTTCTCGGTCACGTAGCCGATGTCGGCCGCGAAGTAGGTCGGCCGGCCGTCGCCTCGATAGATGACCCGGTCCTTGTCGTCGCCGAACGCGGTCGAGCGGAACCACAGGGCGCCGTCCTGCTCGTACACCTGGTCGTTCGCGCGGAGCCGGTCGACCGCCCGCTCCACCCAGCCCGCCTCGTGCAGGCTGGCCTCGCTCGTCCAGACGTCGAAGCGGACGCCGAGGTGGTCGAGGCTGGCCTCGATCATCGCCCGGACCTGGCCGGCCGCCCAATGCCCGAGCGTCGCCGCCGGGTCGACACCATCCGCGGTCGCCGCCGCCCAGACGTCGTCGGGGACGGCCGCGGCGAGGTCGTTGACGTAGGCCCCCTGGTAGCCGTCCTCGGGCACCGCCTCGCCTCGCCGGATGGCGACCACCGACGCACCGAGGTTGTCGATCTGGCCGCCCGAGTCGTTGAAGTAGTACTCGCGCGTGACCCGCTGTCCGCCGGCCTCGAGGACCCGGCTGAGCAGGTCGCCGATGAAGGCGCCGCGGGCGTTGCCGATGGTCAGCGGGCCGGTCGGGTTGGCCGAGACGAACTCGACGTTCACCGCGCGCGGCCGGATGGGCTCGACCCGGCCCCAGGCCGCGGGATCGCCGAGGATGCCGTCGACCAGTCCCTCCAGCGCGGATGGGCGCAGGCGGATGTTCAGGAACCCAGGCGGTGCGACCTCGGCGGCCTCGACGATCGACGGGTGGCCGTCGACACCGGGATCGCGGACCAGCTTCGCCGCGAGGAGCGTGGCGATCTCGAGCGGGGCCCGGCGGTACGGTCGGGCGAGCTTCATCGCCAGGTTGGTGGCGAGGTCGCCATGCCCCGGGTCGGCCGGCCGCTCGACCTCGATCGGCGGGCGGGCGTCCGCGTCGAGCTCGGGCAGCGCGCCGCTGCGGACGGCCTCGTCCCACGCGCGTTCGATGGCCTGGCGAGCCTGGGTCCTGATCGGTTCCGGGAGCACGGGCGTCGTCGACCTCCTGCGGGCGGACCATGGTACCGGTCGCCGGCATGGCCCCGCGGTCAGGGTCGAGACAGGACCTTCGCGGTGCTCGACGGCACCGAATCCGCGCCGCTGATATGCTCCTGTGTGGTCAAGTGACGTTGAACGGACACCATCGGTACTAGACGAGTACCGGTCCCACCTGCGAACATCGGCCAACGTTGTCGCTGGTGCACGGACAAGGCCCGGGGAGCCAAAGGCGGCAGCCACCAACCAACCGAGGCTGCGGCCTCACGCTCGGGGAACCTGAACCATGTCGACTCCACGTCGTCGACGCGCGGGATTTGCGCGTCGTCTCTCCTGGCTTGCGGTGGGCGCGATGCTCGTCGCAGCGCTGGCGCCGACGCCTGCGATGGCGTCCCACGATCCGGACAGCGCGCCGAACGCCAACAGCCACGAGCTGGTCACTGGCAATCCCACGTGTGCTGGATGACCAGTACTTCTCGTACAAGATCGATGCCACGCCGACGAACGGCACGCACGGCCCGATCATCATCAGCAACGCCACGAACTTCTCGTTCGACTGGGCGCTGACCGAGCAGGCCCTCCATGACTACGACATGGCCGCGGTCATCGTGAAGGCCGGCAACAACGCGATCGTCTACTACTACACCGACCCGGGTGACGACAGCGACACCAACCTCGTGTCCGCCGTCCAATGGTGGCGACCAGCAGGCGCAGATCAGCCACGTCGAGTTCTGCTTCGACCGGAAGCTCGGTCCTGAGCCGACCCCGACCCCGACCCCGACGCCTGAGCCCACGCCGACGGCGACCCCGGAGCCGACCCCGACCGCGACGGCGACCCCGGAGCCGACCCCGACCGCCACCCCGACCGCCACGCCGCAAGGCGAGCTGTTCAGCGTGCCGGCCTTCTCCATCGAGTGCGGCGGTTCGATCACCGTGACCAACTTCGCCGCGGCCAACGTCGACGACGTGCTCATCACGCCGTCCGACACGGTCATCAGCGCGGACGGCACCTTCCCGCTCGAGCCCGGCGAGTACACGGCCGTCGGCCGCGTCGGCGGAGAGGTCGTGACCGACGAGGTCGCGTTCACCATCGAGGCCTGCCCGACCGAGCCGACGCCGACGCCGACGCCGGCCCCGACCGAGGATCCGGCCCCCACCCCGACCACCGCTCCGACCCCGACGCCCGCGGGTGGCGTCGGTGGAGCCACCGGCACCCCTGGCGTGACGCTCCCGCCCACGGATACGGCCCTGACCCCGGGTGGTGCGAGCCAGGCCGGCGACGGCTGGCGCCTCATCCTCCTGGCGATGGCCGGTCTCCTGGCCAGCGCCCTGCTCCTGACGCCGGCCTCGGCCGTGGTCAGCCGCAAGGACGACCAGCAGGGCTGATCGCCCGCCACTTCCCGAGCGCGCACGACGGACCGCCCGGCCGACTGGCCGGGCGGTCCTGTCGCTTCCCGGCTTCGCCCTCGTTCGAACGGAAAGGTGGATCCTGTCGCGAGGGTCCTGGGTCATCGGTCCGGGGCCCTGGATGACCTGGCGGTGCCGGCGGACACCGATCCCCGGGCCTCGTGATCGTTCGCGTGGGGTTGCGTGGGGTGATAGGGCGACTGTCGTACTAGACGAGTACCAGTCGGCATGTCAGGCTCGCAGGGAAACGGCGGGGACACGCACGACCGGGGAACGACCGAGCGCCCGTCACATCCCATCCATCGAGGCTGCGGCCTCCGCGTCGGGGACCCATACGGCATGAACACACGCTCCCGCCTGGCGCGCAGGCTTTCATGGCTTGTCGTCGCCTCCCTCGCCATCGTGGCGCTCGTCGCGCCAACGACCGCGGTTCGAGCCGCGTCGGTCGCTCCACAGTTCCCGGGCGGTAGCCTGGGCCAGAACCCGACGTGTGCCGATCTCGCCGCGGCATACGGGAACGGCCAGACATGGCTCGAGCTGACGAAGTTCGAGGGCCAGGCCACCAACGGCTCGCAGGACGGCGTCACCATCTTCGACGCCACCGGCGATGCCTTCAGCTGGAGCTCGACGATCGGTATCGACGCCGTCCTCGTGAAGGCCGGTAGCGACAACCACGCGGTGTATGTCTACGCGCCGACCTCCGATTCGGACGAGTCCTTCGGAGACACGGATCTGGCCAACGGCCCGAACCAGCAGGGCATCAGCCACATCTCGTTCTGCTACGACACGACGAACCCTGAGCCGACCCCGACCCCGACGGCGACCCCGGAGCCGACCCCGACCGCCACCCCGACCGCCACGCCGCAGGGCGCGCTGTTCAGCGTGCCGGCCTTCTCCATCGAGTGCGGCGGTTCGATCACCGTGACCAACTTCGCCGCGGCCAACGTCGACGACGTGCTCATCACGCCGTCCGACACGGTCATCGACGGGGACGGCACCTTCCCGCTCGAGCCCGGCGAGTACACGGCCGTCGGCCGCGTCGGCGGAGAGGTCGTGACCGACGAGGTCGCGTTCACCATCGAGGCCTGCCCGACCGAGCCGACGCCGACGCCGACGCCGGCCCCGACGCTCTCGGTCCTCCTCGCCGCGCCCGCCTGCGACGGCGACGTGCCGTACCTCGACTACGAGGTCGACGGCACCGGCGCCGATCCGGACGTCGTCACCATCACGTTCCTCCATCCGACCGACCCGACCCAGAACGTCGTGTACAGCGACCTCCCGCTCAGCGGCCGCGTCCTGTGGCCCGGCGCCGAGGTCGATGACGAGGGCACCCCCGTCGAGTGGCCGGGCTGGAGCTTCGTCGACGGTGTCTGGGTCGAGGGTGACGAGTTCGACTGGGTCCGCCCGTCGGTCCAGGTCCGCTTCGAGGTCAGCGCCGAGACCACCGTGACCGTCGACTACCCGCCGTCCGCGCCGCTGTGCGACGCCAACCCGCCGGAAGGCGAGGTCGGTGGAGCCACCGGGACCCCCGGAGTGACCCTGCCCCCCACGGACACGGCCCTGACCCAGGGTGGTGCGACCCAGGCCGGTGACGGCTGGCGCCTCATCCTCCTGGCGATGGCCGGCCTCCTGGCCGCGGCCCTGCTCCTGACCCCGGCCTCGGCCGTCGTCAGCCGCAAGGACGACCGCCAGGGCTGATCGCCCACCCCTTCCCGAGCGTGCACGACGGACCGCCCGGCCGACTGGCCGGGCGGTCCGTCCACGTCCGGGTCACGGTCTCGGACGCCGACTGGTGCGCGAGCGCACTGGTGTCGCATAGACGACTGCACGAATGCCGCCGAAGGTACTAGTCAGGCGCGCTGCGGCCCGGTACCATCCGGCCTCCGGACGGGCGGGGAAACCGTCTGGAACCAGCCACCGATGCGCGGGCGCATCTCGGGGACCAAGGTCGCCGCCGTCGCGTGGGCAGATCGAACGATACGAGGGATACCTGCATGTCTCAGTCCCGGCAGGCGCGCGCGCGCCTCGGCCGGAGGCTCTCCTGGCTCGTCGTCGCAGCCATGGCCGCCTCCGCACTCTTCCTCCCGGCGGGCACCGCCCAGGCCGCCTCGTTCAACGGCGCGATCTGGACATCGCTGGCCAACGGCGAGACCGTGAACGCCAACATCTACGACGCCAAGAGCGACGTCTACCTGAACGGCGGCCCGCAGAACTGTGGGAACGGCAACGGCCTGCCGGATGGCCTGTACTACTTCCAGGTCACCGATCCGAGCGGCTCGACGCTGCTGTCGAGCGACGCGATCAAGTTCCGCATGGTCGAGGTCGTGAACGGCGTCATCGCCGGTGTCGGTGGGACCGGCAACCACGACGAAGGCTCGAGCGGCTGCAACGGCGGCCTGCCCGTCCAGCTGATGCCGTACGACGACACGCCGAACAACGGCAACGAGTACAGCGTCGACCTGGCGCCCGCCGCCGCCGTCGAGGCATGCGAGGGCTTCAGTGCCAACTCGGAGTCGTTCAACTTCCTCGACTGCGCCGAGTCGAAGAACGACAACTTCAAGGTCGGTGACGTGGAGCCCACGCCGACCCCGACACCGACCGACGCCGACGGGGCCCGGAGCGGCCGACGCCGACGCCGCCGACACCGGAGCCCACGCCGACGGCGACCCCGACGGCCACGGCCACGGCCACGCCGGAGCCGACCGATCCTGCGGCCACGGACCCCGCCCCGACCGCCACGCCCGCTGGTGGCGTCGGTGGCGCGACTGGGACGCCGAACGTCACCCTGCCGCCGACCGATGTCGCCCTCGCCGAGGGCGGCGCCTCCAGCCTTGACGGCTGGCGCGTCATCCTGCTGGCGATGGCCGGCGTGCTGGCCGCCGGGCTGCTCCTGACGCCGGCCTCGGCCGTCGTCCGCCGCAAGGACGACCGCCAGGGCTGATCGACCAGATCCTTCCCCGAGCGCGCGGACGGACCGCCCGGCCAGTACGGCCCGGCGGTCCGTCCATGTCTGCGGCGGGCGGTCCCATCCGGGGCAGGACCCTTGTTGCGGAGCCGCACCGCGATCGCTGGTGGGGTGCGCTGGGGTCTGCACGGCTTGGGTCTATGCAAGGGGGGACCTGAGGAGTACCATCCGCGGCCCTTGCCGCCTAGAGTCGCGGCTCAGGTCCTGTCGCCCAGCTGGTACTACCGGGAGTCCTGTCACACACCAGCAGCGCGCGAACGGACACAAGACTTGACGGTCGCCGATCGCGGCGACCGGGGGGCACCGCCAAGGCGTCTCGGGGACGCCGCACGGTAATCGGGATCCAGGCGGATCCCGGGATCCAACGGTCGAGGGACCGGGAGGCATATCGAATGACTCGGGGACTCTGGTTCGCGATGGGTGCGCGGACACGCAGGACGCTCGTCCTGCTGTGGACCGCGCTCTTCTTGTGTTCGCTGGCATTGCAGTCTGTGCAGCTGGCGGCACCGGCACCGGCCCTTGCCGCGCACGACGAGGGGATCTTCGAACTCGACGGCAATGCCGACGACTCCGGCGCGGCGGGCGCGGACTGGGAGAACGGGCCCGAGGGTGCGCTCGATTCGTTCTTCGTCGGACGGGACTCCGAAGCACCCATCAACGACAACACCTACTTCACCGGTGGCGGATCGAAGGATGAGAACGACATCCCTTCCTGGGCCATCACGAACAACTCGGTCCCCGACAAGGACGAGCTCCTCGACGCCTATGCGGCGGTCTACGAACAGGACGGCGACACCTGGGTGTACTTCGGGGCCGACCGGTTTGATAACGACGGCACCGCCCAGATCGGCTTCTGGTTCTTCCAGGGCAACGTGGGGATCGCCAACGGTGACTTCGTTGGCAGCCACGTTGATGGCGACGTCCTCATCCTCAGCGAGTACACGAACGGTGGGGTCGTCAGCCTCATCTGTGCATACGAATGGGACGGGTCCGGGGGCGGCGACAACATCAGCCCCGACCTCAACTGCGATCCTGCGACCAATGGCAGCAACCTGAACCTGGTTGCCGCGGGAGTCGGCTGCGACGCCGCCGACGGCTCGTTCCAGATCTGCGCCAAGACGAACGACGACATCGAGAATGCGCCGTGGCCCTTCCTGAACAAGGATGCCGAGACCGACTTTGGTCCCGGCCAGTTCTTCGAGGGCGGGATCAATCTCAGCGACATGTTCGGCGGCGAGCCGCCGTGCTTCGGCGCCTTCCTAGCCGAGACGCGGACGTCGGCCGAGACTGACGCCCAGCTCAAGGACTTCGCGGCAGGCTCCCTCGACACCTGCGTCCCGCCGGACATCGACACCCAGGTCCGGCAGAACGGCCAGGATGTCTCGAGCATCAACGTTGGTGAGTCTGTCGTCGACATCGCCACCTTCGGCGGAACGAACGGTGACGTTGAGGGGACCGCCGAGTTCTTCGTCTGCGGTCCAGCCCAGTCGAATCCGGACTGCTCGAATGGTGGGACCAAGGTCGGTGCCACCAAGACCATCAGCAACGAGTCCGCAACTTCTGACCCGTTCACCCCGACAGCGATGGGGCGCTACTGCTTCCGCGTCGAATACTCGCCTGCCGAAGGCTCCGAGTACCTCGCTGGCGAGCACACGAACCTGACGACCGAGTGCTTCCGGGTCATCCCCGCCGACGTCCATATCCTCAAGTCGCCGAACAGTGGGTCCGCGTCCGCCGGCACCGACATCAGCTTCACAATGAGCTGGACGAACGAGGGTGAAGGCAGCGCTACGGGCGTCGTCGTCAGCGACACGCTGCCGACCGGCGGTGGCCTGAACTGGTCCATCAGCGGGTCCACGGGCACCGGCTCGGTCTGTACCCTCAGCGCAGCCGAAGTCCTGACCTGCAACATCGGCACGATCACGGGCAATCCGAACTTCCCGGACCCGGCACCGGTGAACGGCACCGTCACGCTCACCAGCGCGACGACGAGCGCCAGCTGCGCCGAGATCAACAACACGGGCCAGATCACGTCGACCAACGACGGCACTGACACCGATCCCGGCCAGGTGACCGTCCTCTGCCCCGACGTGACCGTCGCAAAGACGCCAGATGGCGGCACGGTCAACGCGGGCGAGACTGCAACCTTCACGATCGTCGTCACCAATGTCGGCCCGGGAACCGCGACCAGTGTGACCCTCACCGACGATCTGCCGGCGGGCTACACGTGGACGCTTGGTGGCCCGAACGCCGCCTCCTGCTCGATCAACCCGGCCCCGAACCCCGACGTCCTGTCGTGCAACTTCGGCTCGCTTGCGGACGACGAGACCCGGACGATCACACTCAGCGCGCCGACGACGGGCGGGAACTGCGACGTCATCCCGAACCTCGCGAGCGTGGCTGCCACCAACGAGCCCGCCGGTGCACCCGCCCCGAACACGGATCCGGGTGACATCGACGTCCTATGTGCCGCTATCGACATCGAGAAGACCGCCAACCCGGTCGGACCGGTCAACGCGGGCGACACGATCGGCTTCGACATCGTTGTCAGCAATGATGGCGATGGCACGGCCAACGACGTCTCCGTCACGGACAACCTCCCCGCAGGCATCGACTGGACGATCGACCCGGCTGTCGACGGCTGCTCGATCAGCGGTGCCGTCGGTGCCGAGGTCCTGACCTGCACGAGGGACACCCTCGAAGGTGGTGCCAGCTTCACGGTCCACATCGAGGGCGTCAGTGACCCCGCTGACTGCGGAACGGTCAACAACACCGCCGCGGTGTCGACCAGCAACGACGGTGGCGACTCCGACGGTGCGTCCGTCGAGATTCGCTGCCCGGACGTGCAGGCCCTCAAGCTCGTCGACGCCTCGCCGGTCAATGCCGGTGACGAGATCGGCTTCACGATCACCATCGTCAACAACGGGACCGGCACGGCCTATGGCGCCACCGGCTCCGACACCTTGCCGGCCGGCATCGACTGGACCATCGACGGTGCGGCCAACGGTTGGTCGATCACCGCAGGCGTGCTGAGCTTCGGCCCGGCCGAACTCGTCGCCGGCGCCTCGGCCAGCGTCCACATCGTGGGCACGACCGATGCCGCCGACTGCGGAATTCGTCCCGAACACGGTCACGGTCGATGCGACCAACGAGTCGAACGACGCGTCGGCCACCGATGACAACACCGCCACGGACATCGCCACGGTCCTCTGCCCGGACGTCCAGGTGGTCAAGACCGCGACGGACAATGCCATCAGCGCCGGCGAGGTCGCCGAGTTCACCATCGTCATCACCAATATCGGCCTGGGGACCGCGAACGACGTCAGCCTCACTGACACCCTGCCGAGCGGCATCGACTGGCACCTCGACGAGATCGCCTACGACGGCTTGCCCGTCGCAGATCCCGATGCGCTGTGCACGATCAGCGACACCTCTCTGACCTGCCCGGACCTGGGTAACCTCGCCCCCGACGGCGATCTCCATCACCATCTCCGCCGACACCGACCTCGACGACTGCGGTGTGCTCGTCAACAACGTGACGATCGACGCGTCGAACGAGTCGGATGATCCGGCGTTCACCGAGAACAACTCCGACGTCGCGCTCGTCGCCGTCGATTGCCCGGAACTGGCCATCGACAAGGACGCGGACCACGTCGATCCGGTGCTGATCGGCAACCCGATCGGCTTCACGGTCACGATCCAGAACAACGGCGACGGCACCGCCTTCCTCCTCAGCGTCTCCGACACGCTCGACAGTGACTTCACCTGGTCGATCGAGTCGTCCGACCCCGGTTGGACCCTCGTCGGCAACGTGCTGAGCTTCCAGGGCAACCTCGCTGCCGGCGCGGACTCCTCGGTCCACGTCACGGCCCCGACGACCGTCGGTGATGGCGACCAGTGCGGGCTCGTCCCGAATGCCGCCGTCCTCGATCACCCGAGCATCCCGCCGACCACGGCGGAAGCCAGCGAGACGGTCCGCTGCCCGGATGTCGAGATCATCAAGGGCGCGGACGACGATCTCGTCGAACCGAACCAGACCGTCAGCTTCCTGCTTGACGTGGAAGTCGTGGATGGGCCGGTGACCGACGCAGTCGTCACCGACACGCTCCCGGTCGGTCAGACCTACGTCGCCGGCAGTGCCGAGTCGAAGGTCAGCCCCGCCGCGACGTTCAGCCTGGACGAGCCCACCGTGTCGCCCGATGGTCGGACCCTCACGTGGGAGTTCGCCAGCCTGGCGTCAGGCGACCCGTCCGTGACGATCATGTACGACGTGACGATCGACGCCGACGCGACGACCGCCACGCAGCTGAATGTGGCCGAGATCTGCATCTCCGAGAACGCGCTGTGCGACTCGGACGATGAGGATGTCACGCCACAGCTGCCCGACATCGAGCTCATCAAGACCGCGGGTGACGCGGCCGACGGCGACGTCTTCGCGACGGTGCCCGGACCGGTCGAGTACACCTACGAGGTCACCAACAACGGTCGCTCCCGCTGGTCGACGTCACCGTCACCGATGACGCCGGGACGCCGGGCGACACCAGCGACGACTTCGGCGCGGACTGCCCGCAGACCACGCTGGCAGTCGCAGAGACGATGACCTGCACCTTTACGATCGACGTCCTCGCCGACACGGTCAACGTCGCGGTCGTTCGCGGCGTCACGGCCGGGGGCAACCCCGTCGAGGACGGCGACGACGCGGAGGTGGTGGTCCTCGAGTTCGGCCTGGTCATCGAGAAGTCCAACGATGCCCCGCTCGAGACCCTCGAGCTGCCCGATGGCAGCACCGCGGAACTCCCGACGGCGGACGAGGGTGAGACAGTCACGTACACGCTCGACTACGACCTGGCCGGCGATCCGGTGACCGATGGCGTGATCACGGATGTCCTGCCTGCCGGCGTCACGTACGTCGGGGTGGGGTCGGGCGACCGGCAACGCCGAGTTCACCTTCCAGGGCTACGACGCCGCGACGCGCACGCTCACGTGGACGGCCGACGACGTGTCCGAGGACGGTACGGTCTCGTACCAGGCGACGGTCGACGAGGGTGCGGCCGAGCTGATCCAGCCGCTCATCAACATCGCCAGCATCGACTCGGACCAGACGGAGCCCGACGAGGCCGACTCCCGATCTTCGTCCCGACCGTTCCCCTGGCGATCACCAATCCGCCGACGCTCCCGCCGACGGATACTATCGCCACCCGCAGGGCCAGGCCAACCCGGGCTTCACGATGATGCTCGTGCTCCTGACCCTGGCGGCCATCGTCCTCGTGGTCGGGTTCGTCACTCCGGTGCCGGCCTCGGTCCGGGAGCGGAACCGCCGCTAGCGCATGCCGTCCGGTCGGTCGTCCATCGGGGCGATCGACCGGGCCATCTCGGCGCCGCAGGGCGCCGTCCCATCGGGGTCCCCGAGACCCGGACGGAACGCATCGCTGTCCGTGATGCGTTCCGTCCACCCGGTCTCTTCCCGTCGCTGTCTTCGAGAGCGACACCTGACCGGAGCGTGCCCATCGTGGGTGCGCTCCGGTCTTCGTTCGTCCAGAGTCAGCGCCGGCCAACGACCTCGACGGTCGTGCCCGGCTCGACCAGCGAGACCGGACCGTCATACAGCGCCCGCACGGATGCGATCGTCGCGTCGGCGTCGTAGCCCATCTGCAGGTGGGTCAGCAGCACGGCCCCGGGCGAAGTCCGGGCCGCCAGCGCCCCGACCGCCGGACCGTCGAGATGCATCGCACCTGGCGTGACCGGCCCGGGCCCGAACGAGACCTCGACGAGGAGCGTGTCCCCAGGCCGGATCAGGCCGTCGAGGTCCTCTGCACGGCCGCAGTCGCCGGAGTACACGAGCCCGGCCGCCAGGTGGTCCGCGGCGAGCGAGACGCGATAGCCGACGCTGCTGGGCGTGTGGGCGACGCGTCGTGCGTCGAGGCGCAGGTCGCCGACGATCGTCGGCGAGGCGACCGACACCGGCTCCACATCGAGTGCCGCGATCGTCCAGTCCCGTTCGCCGTGGAGCGCATCCAGCCGGTCGCGCAGCCGTGCCGGGCCGATGACCCGGATGCGACGGACCGGGTCGTGCTCCCAGCGCAGGTAGTGGCGCAGCGGCACGAGGTCGATGAAGTGGTCGGGGTGGAGGTGGCTGATGGCCACGGCCCCGAGCTCCGCCGGGTCGACGTGCGGGAACAGGCGCGGGAACGAGCCCTGGCCAAGGTCCAGCAGGATGGAGCTGCGGCCGCCGCGCACGAGATACGCGGCACCGGTCGCGCCAGCTCGATCGGTGTAGGCGGGACCCGCGCCGAGGACATCGACCCGGAGGCCCGTCACGTCTTCCATGTCGTCGGCAGCGTAGCCGACGGGTCGGGGGTCAGTCCCTGTCCGCGCGGCGTCGGTTGGCTCTGCTCGTCGGCGTCGCCGCGGGTCCCGGGGTTGCCCCCACCCTCGCCACCGCCGCCACCGCCACCACCGCCGCCGGGCGGATCCGCTGGTTCCGGGGTAGGCCGCGGTGTCGGCGGGCCGGCGGGACGTGGCCGTCGGCTCGGGAGCCGTGGCCTGGGTCGGCTTGGCCGTGGCGGTCGGCTTGGGCGTGGCGGTCGGCTTGGGCGTCGCGGTCGGCTTGGGTTCCTTGGTCGGCTTGGGCGTGGCGGCCGGGACGGGGGTCGCGGCTGGACCGCCGCCGTTGCCGCCGGCATCGTTCTCGCCCGGGCCGTTCCCGTTGCCGCCACCGTTCGGCGCGGTGTCGTTGCCGATGCCATCGACCGTCTCGGTGCTGCGGTGGATCGCTCGCTGCAGCGCGTGCTCGACGGCGTCGCTCGCCCGGTCGGGGAGGATCGCGACAAGTCCGTTCAGGACGGTGATGTTGTGCCTCGCGCCTTCCTCGATGGTCAGCATCGCGATGGCATCGTCGGATAGCAGCGCCGAGGCCGCCGCCCAATTCGAGGATGGATTGGTTCGGCAAGGGCCGCCTCCGCGGCCGCATCGTCGCCTCGCGCGGTCGCGGACATGATCTCGGCCAGCCGCTCGTCAAGAC
>CAVZON010000004.1:0-15984 GCA_963776925.1 uncultured Chloroflexia bacterium
GCGGCGGTCGGTCGAGCGGGTCGTCATCGGTCGCGCCGGCGAGCCCCCGGCACCTGGGGCGCTCGTGATGGATGCGGCGGATGGGATCGAGGTCGTGGGGATCTACGCCGGCCCGACGGTCATCGCCCGGACGGCGACGCCTGGCGGGATGCTCCACGTCGAAGCCGAGGAGGTCGTGGTCGCGACCGGGACCGCGGAGCTCCAGCCGGTGGTGCCGGGCAACGACCTGCACGGCATCCTCACCCCCGGGCCGCCGCGCGCCTGCGCGATGCCGGCGTCGAGCTGCCCGAGCCCGTCGTCACGGTCGGACGGGAGGTGATCCGGTTCGATGGCGACGCCACCGGTCGCGTCGAGACGGTCGTGACCCGGGACGGTGTGATCCCCGCACGGACCGTGATCGCCGATCTCGGGCGGACGCCACGCGACCTGCTCGCCCGGATGGCCACGGATCAGGAGGCTCTGACCGTCGTCGGTGGCGCCGCCGACGAGTGGCCGCTGCCGCCGGCCCCGACCGACCCTGCCGCGACGGTCTGCCGCTGCATGGGCGTCACGGTCGGCGACCTCGACGCGGCCTGGGTCGATGGCTACACCGAGCTCGAGCTGCTGAAGCGCGCGACGCTCGCCGGCATCGGGACGTGCCAGGGTGGCGCCTGCCTGCCGCACGTCCGGGCCTGGATCGCCGAGCGCAGCGGCGCGGTGCCGGATCCGTTCACCGCCCGTCCCGGCGCGCGCCAGATCACGCTCGCCGAGGCCGCCGCGGACGTCACGGTCGACGTCTTCCGGCGGACGCCGCTCCACGACGAGCATCTCGCGCTCGGGGCGCGGATGGACCGGTTCGGCGGCTGGTGGCGGCCATGGAACTACGGCGATGTTGTCGAGGAATACACCGCCGTCCGCGAACGGGTCTCGATCGGCGATGTGTCGACGCTGGGCAAGCTCATCGTCAGCGGACCGGACGTGGTCGAGGCGCTGGAGCGCATCTACCCGTGCCACGTCGCGGACATCCAGCCCGGCCGGTCGCGCTACGCGCTGCTGCTCAACGAGCGCGGCCACGTCATGGACGACGGGATGATCCTGCGCGAGTCCGAGACCCGGTTCGTGCTGAGCTTCACGAGCGGCGGCGCGTCCAACGCCGAGATGTGGCTGCGCGACTGGATCGACACGTGGGGGCTCCGCGTCCACGTCATGGATCGCACGATGTCGCTCGCCGCGATCAACGTCACGGGGCCGCTCGCCGGGGAACTCCTGCAGCGACTCGGACTCGCCGAACCGCCGCGCTGGCTGCGCCACGCCCACGCCCGCGTGGCCGAGGTCCCGTGCCACGTCATGCGCCTGTCGTTCACGGGCGAAGCGGCGTGGGAGCTCCACCATCCGGTGACCGAGTCCGTCTACCTCTGGCGCGCGCTCCTGGAGGCGGGCGCCGACCTCGGGATCAAGCCGCACGGCCTCGAGGCGCTGTTCGGCCTTCGACTCGAGAAGGGCCACGTCATCGTCGGCATGGACACCGAGCTCGACACCACCCCGCGCCGGATCGGCATGGACTGGGCGGCCCGGATGGACAAGCCGTGGTTCATCGGGCGTGGCGCCCTGGCTCGCACGGCAGGGATCCCCGACGAGCGGCGCTGGGTCGGGTTCTCGATGGATGGGCCCGCACCGGTCGAAGGCACCCCGATCTTCGACGCCGAGGGTCGCGAGGTCATCGGCAACGTGACGGGGAGCTGGCACTCGCCGGTCCTCGGCAAGGCGCTCATGCTCGGCTGGCAACGCCGGCCGCCGCATCCGGACCGCGTCGTCATCGACGGTCGCGAGGCCGTCGTCACGGCGACGCCGTTCTACGACCCGGAGGGTCGTCGTGCCCGCGCTTGAGGCGCTGCGCGGACAGCGGATCGTCGCCGATCCGCCGGTCATCGACGCGATCGCCGCGGCGCTCCCCGCCGGGACGGTGCATCCTGCGGTTCGCTCCCGACGAGGCCTTCGTCGTCGGTGGCGGCCTGCGATCTCCACGACGTCGGACGCGATCATCGAGGACGAGGTCGGGTTCGTGGCGCTGACCGTCGAGCGGGACGTCGTCGCGCGGCACACGGAGTGGCCGCTGCCGACCGACGTCGGGGCGTTCGCCCAGGGGTCGATCGCCGGCGTGCCCGCGAAGCTGGCCTGGCTGCCGGACGGACGGGCATGGATCGTCACGCACGCGGCCTACGCCGCCGAGCTGCTGGACCGGCTGACGTGAGCGATCACGCCCGGACGCCGCCGCCGATCCGCTGGGCCGACGAGCCGAAGCCGGCCTACGACGTCGTCATCATCGGCGGCGGCGGACACGGCCTGTCGACCGCCTACCACCTCGCGGCCCGGCACGGGATCACCAACGTCGCCGTCCTGGAGGCCGACTACATCGCGAGCGGCAACACCGGCCGCAACACGACGATCATCCGGGCCAACTACGGCATCCCCGAGGCGATCCGCTTCTACCAGCACTCGCTGGAGCTGTACCAGGGGCTCGAGGACGAGACCGGCGTCGATCTCCATCACCGGACGAAGGGCATCGTCTGGCTGGCCCACACCGAGATGGCGATGCGGACCGAGCGCGCCCGCGCGGCGATGAACCAGGCCTGTGGCGCCCAGACGTTCATGCGCACGCCCGAGGAGCTCAAGGAACTCGTCCCCGAGCTCGACCTGACCGGCGGCGGTCGCTATCCGGTGCTCGGCGGGTCGCACCACGTCGAGGGCGCGACGGCCCGCCACGACCGGGTCGCCTGGGCGTTCGCCAGCGGCGCATCGCAGCGCGGCGTCGACCTGTTCCAGCACACCGCGGTCACCGGCCTTCGACTCGATGGCGAGCGCGTCGTCGGCGTCGAGACGACCCGTGGACCGATCGCCGCCGGCGCCGTCCTGAGCGCCGCCGGCGGCCGGGTCACCCAGGTCGCGGCGATGGCCGGCGTCCGCCTGCCGGTCCGGACGCACCCGCTCCACGCGTTCGTGACCAACGACTACGCCCCGGGCTTCCCGATCATCCTCGCCTCGACCGAGCTGGCCTGCTACGTGTCGCAGACGGAGCGCGGCCAGATGCTCATCGGCGCCGAATTCGACTCGCAGCCGTCGTACTCGCGCCAGGCGTCGTACGCGGCGCTCCGCTCGTACGCCTACAAGATCACCCGCCTGCTGCCGTTCCTCGGCTCGATGCGGATCCTCCGGCAGTGGGCCGGGATCTGCGACATCTCGGTCGACTTCAGCCCGATCATGAGCGCGACCGGGGTCGATGGCTTCTACGTCACGACCGGCTGGGGGACGTGGGGCTTCAAGGCGATCCCGGCCGGCGGCGAGGGCATGGCCGAGCTGATCGCGACCGGGCGCCCGCCGGCGCTGATCGCGCCGTTCACCCTGGACCGGTTCGCGCGCGACCACGTGCTGGCCGATGCCGGCTCTGCGGGGACCCGCTGATGCCGACGCTCGACTGTCCGCGCTGCGGCCGCCGCCCGCTCGACGAGTACGTCTTCGGCGGGGAGCGGCGGACGGCACAACCGGCCATCGACGACCCGGACGCGCGCGACTTCGACGAGGTCTGGATCTTCGACAACCCCGATGGCGACACCACCGAGCGCTGGTTCCACGCGTTCGGCTGCCGGCGCTGGCTGACCGTCCGCCGCGACACGAGCCGCGACGTGGTGCTGGAGGTACGGTGAGCCGGTGACCACCCTTGCCGATCGATCGCTCGAGCTCGACCTGCACGGCCGCGTCCGCTTCGGGGTCGACGCCGTCGCGTCGCTGCCGGACCTCGTCCGCGACGTCGGCGCCGAGCGTGCCTTCGTCGTGACCGATCCGGGGGTGATGGGCTCCGGCGTCGTCGCCAGGGTCGTCGGTGTCCTGGAGGACGTCGGGATCGGGACGGCGCTGTTCGACGAGGTCGAGGCGAACCCGGGCACGACGACGGTCGGGCGCGGCTCGGCCGCGCTGGCTGCCTTCGGGCTCGATGGCACGGTCGTCATCCCGGTCGGTGGTGGCTCGTCGATGGACAGCGCCAAGGTCATGGCCCTCCACGCGCCGAACGGTGGGGACGTGCTGGCCCTCGGGTACCACCGCGACGACATCGCCCCCGGCGTCCCGGTCATCGCCATCCCGACGACCGCGGGCACCGGTGCCGAGACCAACACCTACGGCGTGATCACCGACGAGGCGGCCGGGCGCAAGGAGTACGTCGGGCATCCATCGGTGCTGCCGCGCTGGTCGCTGCTCGACCCGGCGCTGACCGTCGGGGTGCCACCCGCCGCCACCGCCGCGACCGGGGTCGACGCCCTGACCCATTCGCTCGAGAGCCTCCTGTCGCGGAACCCCAACCCGTTCGCCGAGGCGATCGCGCTGCAGGTCATCCGGACCGTCCGAACGTGGCTGCCGCGGGCGTTCGCCGACGGCTCGGACATCGAGGCACGCTCGCAGCTGCTCATGGCGTCGCATCTGGCCGGCATCGGGCAGCAGAGCGGGACCGGCGTCGGTCTCGTCCACGCGCTCGGGCATGCCATCGGGACGAGGGGTCGGCTGCCGCACGGGCTGGCGCTCGCCGTGGTCGAGCCGGAGGTGCTGGCCTTCTACGCGGCGGAGTCCGGGCTGCGGGACCGCGAGCTGCACCTCGTCGGCGTCGCGCTCGGCGCGGCGTCCCCGACCGAGACCCCGGAGACCGGAGCCGTCGCCGCGATCGGCGCGCTCCGTGGCTTCCTCGCCGAGCTCGGGCTGCGGCCGTCGCTGTCATCGCTCGGGTTCGATGACGCGGGACTGGACGTCGTCGCCCAGGACGCCATCGACGACGCGGCGATCAGGAACTCCCCGCGGATGCCGACCTTCGAGGAGGCACGCGCGATCCTGGCGAGCGTCGGATGACCGGGATCACCGCCGAGCCGGCCCGCTCCGGATCTGTGGTGCTGCCCGATGCTCGCCGGCTCCACTATGCCGAGTGGGGAGACGCGCGCGGCACCCCAGTCGTCCTCCTGAGCGGCACGCCTGGCTCCAGCCGCCTGTGCCCGGACGTCGAGTCGACGCTGGCCGCTGGCGTCCGCTTGATCGGCCGGATCGGCCGGGATACGGGGATTCCGGATCGCCACCGCGGCCTGACGGTCCTGTCGGCCGCCGACGACCTCGCGACCTGCATCCGGGGGACGACGTCGCGTCCCGTCGCCGTGGTCGGGTGGTCCGGTGGCGGACCGTACGCCCTTGCCCTCGCCGCCCGCCATCCGAGGCTCGTCCGATCGATCGCGGTCATCGCCAGCTGGGGACCCCTGGAGGATGTCCCGGGCGTGCTCGAGCACCCTAGGAGCGGAGGTACAGTGACTTGCTGGTGGCCGTCCGTCGGGATCGCGCCGGGCACGAGGCCGCGGTCCGCGCCCGCTGCGCCTGGTACGCCGAAAGCCCGGATCGCCCCTCGATGATGGCCCGATCCCCGGCAATCCGGACAACGAGCTGCTCGCTCGACCCGACGTGGCCGCGGCGATGCGTGAGATGTTCCGCCACGGCGCCCGCCAGGGCGCCGACGGCTTCGTCGACGACTGGATCGCCAGCTATGCAGGCCCGTGGGGGTTCGATCTCGGAAGTTTCGGCCCCGACCACGGTCTACTGGGGCGACGGCGACGTCCTCACGAGTCGGGAGCACACCGAGTATCTGGCCAGCGCGATCCCGGGGGCACGGCTGGTCGTCTACTCCGGCGCGGGGCATCTGGCGCCGGTGACGCACTGGGCCGAAGAATCCTGCGCGACCTCGGTGCCGGGGTCACCATTGGTCGATGAGCGGCTTCACCTCGCCGATGAAGCGCTCGAACGTCTCGACGTCGTAGGGCGCCGGCTGCTCCGAGATGACCGTGCGGAAGCCGAGCTCGACATAGGGCCGCGAGCTTGTCGGCGAGCTCCTCCGGCGTGCCGTTCCAGAACGTGTCGTCGTCCTCGACGTCGGACATCGGCGTCCGGTTGTGGGCCATCGCCTCGTGCCAGACGCGGTCGGCCTCGGCCTTCGAGTCGCGGATCGTGAACTTGACGCCGAGCGTGAACTCGATGTCGGCGATGTCGCGCCCGACCGCATCGCAGTGGCCCTTGAGCACCTCGACCTTGTGGGCCATGACCTCGAGCGGGCCCATCGCGTTCCACATGTCGGCGTACTTCGCGACGGTCCGCAGGGTCTTCTTCTCGCCGCTGCCGCCGATCATGATCGGCAGCCGCGCCTGGACCGGCGTCGGGTGATGGACCAGTCCGTCAAAGGCGTAGTGGCCGCCCGGCTCGGAGGTGACGGTCTCCCCGTCGAGGAGGGCCCGGAGCGCCGCCGTGGACTCGTCGAGCCAGTCGAGCCGCTGGCCGAAGCCCGATCCGAAGTCGATGCCGTGCGCCTGGTGCTCCAGCCCCATCCACGCCCCGCCGATGCCGAGCATCGCCCGGCCGCCGCTGGCGTGGTCGATGGTCGTGATGGCCTTGGCCACGATGCCCGGGTTGCGGAACGTGTTGGCGCCGACCAGCAGACCCAGTCTGGTCCGCTCGGTCTGGGGCGCCCATGCGGCGAGGGTGGCGTAGCCCTCCCAGAAATCCTGGTACGGGTCGCCGAAGATGGCGTACAGGTGATCCCACGTCCAGAGGTGGTCGTAGCCGAGTCGATCGACGCGGATCGCGGCGTCGGTGAACTCGGACCAGGACGATGCCTGGCTCCAGAGCAGGATCCCGGTCTTGAGGTCGGTCATGGTGGGGCGAGGCCTCCGGCAGGGCAGGGGTGAGCGGCGATTCTACGGCGCCGTATCCTGCCGCTGATGACCGAGCCCGACGAGTCCACCACCGCCGACCGTCGGAGCACGCCGGTCCGGCGCGCCGACGACGGCGAGCTGCTCGGATCCGTCGCAGCCCTGGGCGACGGGCGCTTCGTCGGCACAGGCCGTGTTCGGCGGCGTCCTCGGCGTTCGTGACACGGCCGCCCAGGCGCAGGCGCTCGTGGAGTCGGACGGGCTGGCGTCCCTCGCGCGACGCTGGTTCTATCGTCCGAGCCCGGGCGACGACTGGGAGGTCGTCGTGATCCAGGAGGCGTGGCCGGACCGAGCGGTCGTGGTCCTGGGTCCGTATGCGTTGGCCGGGATGCCGACCGTCGAGGTCAGCGCGGGTGATCTCGCGGCCGGTGTCGGGATGACCCTCGAGCCGCCGGACGACGACCTGGCCCAGTTCGCGTCGCGCCGCGAGTAGTCCGAGGACGCGAACGGGCCCGAACCATCGCGGGACGACGATCCGGGCCCTCCCCGAGCGCCGCGTAGAAGCCACGTCGCCCGAGGTCGGCGGAGGATACCTCAGATGGGCAGCGTGGCCACGTCCTGCTCGATGACCTCGCGCTCGGCCGGGTCGGCGATCGTGGCGAGTGCGGCGACCGCCTTGGCCTTCCAGTCGGCCGCCGCGCCCGGGTCCCCGGCCACGGCGGAGGCGCGCGCCATCGACTCGTAGGCCGCGGCCAGGTCCCAGTCCTCGGCGCCCTCGCCCTGGGCATGGGCGAGACAACGCTTCGCGTGCCACAGCGCCGGCTCGCCGCGGCCCAGGACGGCGTAGACGCGCGAGCATTGCCACTCGCCACGTCCCAGGTTGATGGGCAGCGCGCCCTCGGCCAGGCTCCAGTGGTAGCGCGAGGCGTGGGCGGCGTGGATCATCTCGTCGACCTCGGCCGGGCTGCGGTCGGGTCGCTCGAGCAGGGTCCAGACGTGGTTGAACAGGGCGACGGCGAGGCGGCGATGGGTCGCGGCGTCGACGTCGCCGACCGATTCGAGGGTCGGAGCGGTCATCGGCAGGGTCTCCTTGGCGGTGGTGGTCGAGGCGGTGGCGCCGGCCAGCTGACCGACGACATGGAGCACCCCCTGGAGGCGGAACGTCCGAGCCTCGATCCGTCGTCGATGCTCGAGCAGGATCCGACGCCGTTCCGCGGGATCGTCCGTCCCGAGGTAGGCGCGGATCTCCTCCAGTGGCAGCTCGAGGTCGCGCAGCCGGACGATGGTCCGCGCGGTCTCGAGCTGGTCGCGCCCGTACGAGCGATAGCCCGTCTCGGGATCGACCCAGCGCGGTCGGAGCAGGTCCAGCTCGTCGTAGTGGCGCAGGGCGCCGACGCTCAGCCCGGTGAGCCGGGCGAAGCGACCGATGACGAGCCGATCCTGGGCTTGGGCCGCGCTGGCGGGGTGGTCCATGACCGCATCGTGGACCCTCGACCTACCGAAGAGTCAAGCCCCTGCTTCGGGCACCGGATCCCGAGGGTCGCCCGGATCTCGTCATCCACCCACCCGGGGAGTCCACGGCGCCCGATCCGTCCGTCGCGACGGGAAGCGGCCGCATCGCCCCGGCGCTCGAGCGTGGGGCGAGGGACAGGCCGATCGACTCGATCCGACCCAGACCGGCGCATGGACGCCGCCCAGGACCCCGGTGGCGAGTCCATGGCGAGGTCGCGGCCGTCAGGCGGCCGCGGTCGGGCCCCTAGGCGACGTCGAGCTCGCGGTCGATGGCGCGCAGGATGAACCGGGCCGCCTCGGCGCTCTTGCCCCCGAGCTTCTCGCCCTCGTCCTGCTCGAGCGCCTGCATCAGGTCGCCGAGGTACTGGGTCATCGCCGGCGTCCTGACCAGCGAGCCGTCGGCGAAGGCGGCCTCGAGCCGGGCGACCGCGGCGCGGGCGTTGTCGACCGTGTGGCCCTTGGCCGCGATCAGGGCGCGGACATCCTCGCGCGCGGCGTCGGCCGCCGGGCCCCGTCGAGCTCATGTGAACCTCCGGATCGTCCGTTGCAGCACGTTCGGTCGTGGCCGTGCGGAGCGCCGCCGAAGGCCGACCTCCGTCCGGTCGGCCGCCTCGGCCTCGGCGAGGAGCGCGGCACGCTCATCCTCGGTCGCCGCCTGTTCCGCCTTGAGCCGCCGCCAGTCCGATTCGAGGACGCTCATCGCCAGCTCATCCCACCAGCGCCCGTCGCGGTAGATCGACTCGCGCGACCGTCCCTCGAGCACGAACCCGCAGCGTCGGTAGGCCCGGATCGCCCGCTCGTTGAACTCGAACACGAACAGCGCGACGCGATGGAGCCCGAGCGTCCCGAACGCGTGGTCGAGCATCAGCTGCGTCGCCTCCGTCCCGTAGCCCTGGCCCCAGACGTCCTTCTCGCCGATCGTGATGTGGTACAGCGCCGAGCCGTTGTCGCCGTCGAGCTGGCTGAACGCGCACGTGCCCACCAGTCGATCGCCGTCCTTCTCGTGGATGGCCATGGCCATGGCATCCGGTCCGACGACCCGAGCGGCGAAGAACCGCTCGATCTCCTCCGGCCGCATCGGGGCTTCCTGGTAGCGCGCCAGCCGGGCGATCTCGGGGTCGGCGTACCACTGCCGGAAGAACGCCAGGTTCTCCGGGAGATGGCGGCGCAGGACGACCCGGGACCCCGCCAAGACCTCCGGGAACCACGCGCGCGGCGCCATCTTGGGAACCGTATACCATCGCCGGCATGCGCCGCTGGAACGAGCTGGCCGAGCGCGTGGCGGCGACCACCCGGACCTCCGAGAAGACCGCCCTCCTCGCCGAGTACCTGCGCAGCCTGACGGCCGACGAGCTCCCGATCGCGGCGGTCTTCCTGACCGGTCGCCCGTTTCCGGAGGCAGACCAGCGGTCGACCGGGCTGGGCTGGGCGGCGATCATCGACGCCGTCGCGGGCGTCATCGGTGGCAGTCGCGCCGACCTTGGGGCCGCCTACGACCGCCACTCCGACCTGAGCCTCGCCGTCGAGGACGTCCTGACGGCACATGGCCACGCGCCCGATCCGGCGGTCAGTCCGACACTGCCCGAGGTCGCTGCCACGTTCGAGGCGATCGAGGCGGCGAGCGGCGCCGCCGCCAAGACCCTGCTGCTCCAGGGGCTGCTCGAGCGCGCGGACCCGCCGACGGCCAAGGCCATCGTCAAGGTCGCCGGCGGGGAGCTCCGCATCGGTCTGCGCGAAGGTCTCGTCGACGCCGCCATCGCCCGGGCCTTCGATCGACCGCTCGACGCGGTCAAGTGGGCCGGCATGCTGACCGGGGACATGGGCCGTCTCGCGACGCTCGCGCGCGACGACCGCCTCGACGATGCCGAGCTGGCGCTGTTCCACCCACTCAAGTTCATGCTCGCCTCGCCGGCCGAGGACGCCGCCGAGATCGTCCGTCGGCTCGGCGCGGAGGTCTGGGTCGAGGACAAGTACGACGGCATCCGGGCGCAGCTGCACAAGGGCGGCCGCGACGTCCGGCTCTACAGCCGCGACCTGCATGACGTCAGCGGCCAGTTCCCGGAGGTCGTCGAGGCCGCCCGCGACCTGCCCTGGGACGGCGTCCTCGACGGCGAGATCCTCGGCTTCAAGGACGATCTCGTCCTGCCGTTCATCAACCTCCAGACGCGGCTCGGCCGCAAGCGCCCGTCGGCGCAGGTGCAGGCCGACATCCCGGTCATCTACGTCGCCTTCGACGCACTGGCGCTCGGCGACGGCGACGACGAGCTCGGGCCGCGCACGGTGGAGCCGCTGCTGCGCACGCCGCTCCGCGAGCGTCGGGCACGACTCGATGCCATCGACCTCCCGCAGGAACGGTTCGTGCGCTCGTTCCTGGCGGTCGCCCACGACGAGGACGAGCTGGAGGCGGCCTTCGCCGATGCCCGAGCCCGGCGCAACGAGGGCTTGATGGTCAAGGATCCCGACAGCGGCTATTCGCCCGGGCGCCGCGGGCTCGGCTGGCTGAAGATGAAGAAGGCCCTGGCCACCATCGATTGCGTCGTGGTCGGTGTCGAGGTCGGGCACGGCAAGCGCCACGGCGTCCTGAGCGACTACACGTTCGCGGTCCGCGACGAGGCGACCGGCGTGCTGGCCAACATCGGCAAGGCCTACAGCGGCCTGACCGACGCCGAGATCGCCGAGATGACCGCCTGGTTCGAGGCCCACACGATCGCCCGCTACGGCCGCTATCGGCAGGTCGAGCCGACCGTCGTCGTCGAGATCGCCTTCGACGTCATCGTCCGCAGCCGACGCCACGCGTCCGGCTTCAGCCTGCGCTTCCCGCGCATCCACGCCCTCCGCCCGGACAAGACGATCGACGAGATCGACACGGTCGCCACCGTCACGGCGCTGTACGAGGGCCTCCAGCATGGCGCTGAGCTGCTGGTGACCGCGAGCGCCAGGAGTGCCCTCCGGGACGGTGCGTGACCTTCCCGAGTCCGCGCCGCCCGCCTATGCTGCCGCCATGACTGCTGGCTTCGGTGGTGCCCTGCGCACCCTGTCGATCACGATGTACACGGACGAGTTCACGATCAAGGGTCGGCTGGAGACACCACATCGGCGGGTGACCGATGCCCTCAACACCGCGACCGAGGGGTACATCGTGCTGGCCGACGCGACGTTCGATGAACACCGCTCCGCGACGAGCATCTTGTCGGCCGAGTTCGCCCAGATCAACCTCGCCTCGGTCCTGTTCGTCGTCTCGGACGAGGAGATCGGCGCGGACCCGACGCTGGTCAGCCCGCGGCAGGCCGAGGAGGCGCTCATCTCGGTGCCGCCGTTCCGGGTCACCGGCCGCATCCACGTCGTTCCGGAGCGATCCCTGCGCGACGCGCTGGGCGAGCTCCGCGGGCAGTTCATCCCGGTCACCCAGGCGACCTACTGGTCCGATTCCCTCGGCGAGGGACGGGTGACCGCAGCCCTCGTCGCGGTGAACCACGCGCGCTGTCAGATCCTCGCGCCGCATCACGAGGTCGACCCGTGGGCCGGCCTGGGCAGCGGCGGGACGGAGCCCGCGACCCCCGCGCCACCGACCGTCGGCGAACCGACCGGCTGGTGATCCCGACCGCGGGCTAGCGGTCGACCGGCAGGTCCAGGCGGTTGCCCCACTCGGCCCAGCCGCCGTCGTAGACCGCGACGTCCTCGTGGCCGAGCAGCGTCAGCACGAAGGCGAGCTTGCTGGCCGCCACCCCTGACCCGTCGTAGGCGACCATCCGTCGGCCGCGGCTGATGTTGGCGGCGTGGAGCCGGGCGCGGAGCTCGTCGCTGTCGCGCAGCCGTTGCGATCCCGCGGCGTGCATCGAGCCGACCGGGATGTTGATGGCGCCCGGGATGTGCCCGAGCCGGCGGGTGTTGCCCTCGAAGCCCTCGGTATTCGGCCGGCGCGCGGGCATCGAGCAGGGTGACGTCCGGCGCCCCGAGCAGGCCCCGGATGTCGGACGTGGTCAGGTGCAGCCGGTTCGGCCCGCGCGGTGTGAACGAGACGGGCAGCTGTCCCAGGCCCATGTCGACGGCGGCGCTGCTGATGGGCCGACCCTCCTCCTGCCAGGCCGGGTAGCCGCCGTCGAGGACGCGCACGTTCTCGAGACCATGGGCGCGAAGGGTCCACCAGACCCGGGAGGCGAACAGGCCCTGCGTGTCGTCGTAGATCACGACCGTGGACCCGTCGCCGATGTGCGCCCGCTCGGCGACGGCCGCGACCCGATCCGGGCTGGCGATGCGGATCGCCTCGCCGTCGGCCTCCGTATCGACGAGCTCGGTCAGCCAGTCGACATGGACCGAGCCGGGGATGTGGCCCGCCAGGTGGACGGCCTCGGCGCTGCCGTCCGGTCGCCATCGCGCGTCGAGGATCCGGACGTTGTCCCGACCGAGCTGTTCGGCCAGCCAGTCAGTGGTGGCCAGGAACTCGGGTCGGGCGAGGCCGGACATCGTGGCTATCATACGGCGGTGATCCCCCCGGAACCGCCCTCGGCCGAGGACGCGACCCGCCTCGCCGAGCTGCGCGCGGCCCTGCCGGCCCTCGGCGCGGGGATCTACCTCAACACCGGGACGAGCGGCCCGCTGCCGGCCGAGACCGCTGCGGCGATGCACCAGATCGACGACTACCTCCTGACCGTCGGCCGCGGCAACGTCGACGGGTTCGCCGAGTTCCAGCAGCGTCTCGACGAGGCACGCGCGGCCGCCGCCGCGGTCCTGACCGTCGATGTCGACGACATCGCCCTGACGCACGCCACGACCGACGGCATGAATCTCGCCGTCAACGGCATCGACTGGCAGGCCGGCGACCGGGCGCTGACCACGCGTCATGAGCATCCCGGCGGGGTCGGACCCCTGTACGTCCAGCGCCAGCGGCGGGGCATCGACGTCGACTTCCTCGACATCGGTGACGGCGGAGACCACGCCCGCGTCCTGGAGGCCTTCGAGGCCGCCATCGACGACCGGACCAGGGCCGTGGTCATCAGCCACGTCCTGTGGTCGACCGGCGCGGTCATGCCGGTGCGCGCGATCGCCGACCTGGCCCACGCCCACGGCGCGCTCGTCATCGTCGATGGCGCCCAGTCGGCGGGCGCGATCGCGGTCGACGTGCACGGCCTGGGTGCGGACGCGTACGCCATCCCCGGCCAGAAGTGGCTGCTCGGCCCGGAAGGGACGGGGGCGCTCGCGGTGACGGCCGCCGGCCGCGAGCGCATCGGCCCGAGCCA
This sequence comes from uncultured Chloroflexia bacterium, assembly GCA_963776925.1. GTDB lineage: Bacteria > Chloroflexota > Limnocylindria > Limnocylindrales > CSP1-4 > SPCO01. The sequence goes on from CAVZON010000004.1 coordinate 13,451, forward strand.
GGCCGGCTGGTTCGCGTTCGAGCGGATCGACTCGGCCGGCGACGCGGCCTTCTGGTCGAGCGCGCGACGCTATCGAGGGCACCAGCTACAACCGCGCCTCGATCACCGGCTTCGCGCGCTCCATCGGCTGGCTGTCGATGTACGTCGGGCTGCCCTGGATGCACGAGCGCGCGGCGCGCCTGACGCGACGAGCATGGGATCGCCTGGCCGCGATCGACGGCGTCGACCTGCTCACCCCCGAGCTCCACCTGGCCACGCTCGTGTCGTTCCGCGTTCGGGGTTGGGCCGCCCAGGCGGTGATGGACGAGCTCGGTGCCCGGATCTTCGCCATCGTGCGCGTCGTCCCACAGGTCGATGCCGTGCGGCTCAGCGTCGGCTGGTTCACGTCCGAGGAGGAGATCGACCGGGTGGTCGACATGGTCGCGCTGCTGGCCGCCCACACGCCGGAGACGGTCCCCGCACGCCGGACGCTGACCCTGCTCGAGGACGGATGACCGGGGAGCGCCGCCCGGCGCGCGACACGCCGATCCGCCAACGTGGATGGGCGGAGGTCCGCTGGCGGCAGTTCCGCAACGCGCCGCGGCCGGTCGTCCGGGCGGTCCTTGCCAGCCTGGTCATCGCGGTCGTGCTGGCCGTCCTGTTCGTCGCCTACGATGTCGCCCTCTCCCGAGGTGCGGTCCTGCCCGGCGGCGACCTGCGGGTGCTGGCCGTCGTCGTCTATGCCCTGGCCGTGCTCGTCATCGGGAGCGTCATCACCTGGCTCGTCGTCCCGCAGCCGACCGGCTCCGGCACGGTCCGCCGGCGCAGTGGCTGGAGTGCGGCGCTCGGCTTCTTCGCGGCGGTGCCGATCGCCTGGCTGGTGATGGTCGCGGCGACCCAGATCGTGCGGCCGCTGCTGGGCTGAGGGGCGTGGACGCGGCGCACCACTTCTGCAATGCGGTCGCAGCGTCCTCCTAGGCCTTCCGTACCATTCCGCGCTACGCTCCCGTGGCTATCATCGCGAAGCAGGCCGGGTATCCGACCCGCATCGGCCTTATCCCTCGGAGTCTCCGCGTGTCCATCGACGAGCAGCACATCGCGCTGCCGAAGCTCTACGGGGCACCCGCATATGCGCGTCCCACGGGAGCGGTGGCATCGACCCCGCGTCCGTTCGATCCGGACGACCTGCCGATCGAGGCCGTCCAGACCGACGAAGAGCGCGAGCTCGCCGCGTCCCTCCCGGCACGAGCCTGGGCACCGGGTGGTGGCCCGGCCATGACGACGGGCAACGGCACGACCTCCGCCAGCAGCACCGCCTCGAGCGAGGGCCACAGCGCGACCGACACCGGCCTGCAGGCTCGCTCGTTCAAGCTCAAGGGCATCGCCGGCAAGCTCCTCGGCGGCGACTGACCCGTCCGACCGCTCGACCGCGCGGCGGGTGTGCAGGTCCCTGACCCTCGACGTGTGCATTGTCCCCGGATGACCGCGCCCGCACGCTCGGCGCCAGGCGGTGGGCACACGATCCGCGTCCTCGAGCGTGACGGTCCTGCATCGTCATGTCCTCCCGGATCGGACGTGCGCCCTCCCACAATCGCGCATGACCACCGGAGCTCGTTCGAACGGGCGTCTCCCGCTCCGTTCAGGGGTCCCAGTCGCAGCTGGTCGTGTCCACCGCCCGAACCCTCGCCCGGCCTGCCCTGGGCCGCGTGTGCCTGCGGGTCGCCCCCGGCTTACGGGCGGTTGCGCAGCCGGGCGGAGGTCCCCCAGCCCGCCATCGACGTCGGGCGGGGCGTCGTCCCGGAGCGGGCGTCGCGCAGGCGTCGGACATCGCGGTCGAAGTCACCCGACTCGAGCATGAGCGCGAGGGCCTCCTGCTCGACGCGTCCGGGCGCCTGACCTCCGGCAAGGACCATCGCCGCGACCGGTCCGTGCAGCGCGGGCGGCACGACCAGGTAGCCGAGCGCCGCGCCCGGGGCGATCTCCGTCGGGATGCCCCCGACCCCGATGACCCGTGCGTCGGTGTCGAGCGAGGCGAGCGTCGGCAGTCGATGGGCGAGGACCTCGCGCTCGCGGTCGTCTTCGAGGACCACCGCGCCCACCCGAGCCGGCCCACTCCAGCAGGCGACGACGTGCCGGCATCCCGAGCGGCGTGGCCCCGCCATCGGCGATCGCCGGGGCGACGACGATGAGGTCGACCCGCTCGCGCGGCGGACCGAGCTGCCGGCCCTCGTCGCCGATGTCGAGATCGACGATCCGTGCCCCGGTGGCGGCGAGGGCGGCGCGAGGACCGGCTGGATAGACCCCGGCCACCGCGCCGGTCCGGCCCGGCTCGAGCCAGGTCCGCGCGACGGCGGCGATGGCTGCCTGGATCCCGGCGGTCACGATGAGCTGGTCGGCGCCGGGGACGTCGGCGCGGCTCAGGCCGGCGCGGATGGCCAGCATCGAGCGCAGCCAGACGAGCCCGAGGTCGTCGTCCGTGGTCGCCGGCGGCGGGGCGGCATCGGTCAGCAGCCGGGCGCGGTGGAGATGCCGCGACCACGAGCGGGCGAGTCGGC
>CAVZON010000005.1:0-9671 GCA_963776925.1 uncultured Chloroflexia bacterium
CATCGGACGATGCAACCATTTTCGTGACCGACCGGCGGCAGGGTCCGGTTCCCGGGTCACGACGCAGGAAACCAGATGCCTCGTCGCCGGGGGTCGGACATCGCCGGCAACACCAGCCAGGGGCACAGGCGGTGGAAGTCGACGTCCTCGTCCACCCGACGGATGGCCGGCACGGACCGCTCCGGGAAGACCACTCTCGTCACCAGGTCGATCGCGTCGTGGAGGTCGACGGCCGTCACGCCGATCCCCTCCCGCGTGCCACGTGGACAGTCGGCGTCGAGCGGCAAGTCGAACTCGAGCCAGAAGTGACGAAGCGCCCGATCCGACTCAGCCATCGACAGACACCTCGGCGGTGAGCGCGCGGTCGAGATCGACGATCAGGTCGTCCACGTCCTCGATGCCGACGGACAGCCGGATGACGTCCGGCCCGGCGCCGGCAGCCAGCCGTTCCTCGTCGGTGAGCTGCCGATGCGTCGTGGACGCCGGGTGCAGGATCAGGCTTCGCGTGTCGCCGACGTTGGCCAGGTGCGACCACAGCTCGACCGACTCGACGACCCGGATCCCCGCCTCGAAGCCGCCACGGACGCCGAAGGTGAAGACGCTCCCGGCGCCACGCGGCAGGTAGCGCTGCGCGCGCTCGAACGACGGTGACGCGGGCAGCCCGGCGTACGACACCCAGGCGACGGCCGGATGGTCGTCCAGGAACCGGGCGACGGTCGCCGCGTTGGCGACGTGTCGCTGCATCCGGAGCGGCAGCGTCTCGATGCCGGTCAGGATGTGGAACGCGTTCGTCGGCGAGAGCGACGGCCCGAGGTCGCGCAGGGCCACCGCCCGGGCCTTCATCGAGAACCCGAAATCGCCGAACGTCTCGATGAAGTCGAGCCCGTGATACGCCTCGTCCGGTCCGGCGAGGAACGGGAACTTGCCGCTCCCCCGCCAGTCGAATCGTCCGGATTCGACGACGACGCCACCCATCGACGTGCCGTGGCCGGACAGGAACTTGGTCAGCGAATGGACGACCAGGTCCGCACCCCACTCGAACGGGCGGCACAGGTAGGGCGTCGCCAGCGTGTTGTCGACGATGAGCGGGATCGACGCGGCATGCGCGACGCCCGCGACCGCCTCGAGGTCGACGACGACCCCACCCGGATTGGCCAGCGACTCGACGAAGACCGCCTTGGTCCGCTCCTCGATGGCGGCGGCGACCGCGTCGGGGTCGGTCGCATCGACGAAGGTCGACCGCCACCCGAGTCGGGCGAAGGTGTGGCGCAGCTGGGTGAGCGACCCGCCGTACAGCTGGCGAGCGGCGACGACGTGATCGCCGGGCTCGAGCAGCGTGTAGAAGGCGAGGAGCTGGGCGGCATGGCCGGACGCGGCCGCGACGGCTGCGCGTCCACCCTCCAGGGCCGCGACCCGCTCCTCGAGCGCGGCGACGGTCGGGTTGGTCAGCCGCGAGTAGATGTACCCGAATGTCTGCAGGTTGAACAGCGCGGCCGCCTGGTCGGCGTCCTCGAAGACGTATGACGTCGTCTGGTGGATCGGCACGTTGCGCGAGCCCGTCACCGGGTCCGGCCGGGCACCGGCATGGACGGCGCGGGTCGCGAATCCGTAGGGCTCATCGATGCCGAACGGCGGCGCATCGGCGTCCGACCGTGCCGCCGGCGGCCCGTCGCGGAGCGTCGTCATCGGACCGGCCGCTGGCGACGAGCGCTGAGCACCCGCGTGTTGATGCCGCTCCAGGCGAGCTCGCCGGAGAGCCGACCGAACTCGATCTTCATGCAGCGGTCCTCGATGACGGTCAGGCCCGCCAGGCCGGCGATCGTCGTGGCCTCCGGACTTCGGATGCCGAGCTGCAGCCAGAGCACGCGCGCCCCGACGCCGACGGCGGACTCGGCGATGGCGGGCACGTCCTCGGGGCGGCGGAAGACGTCGACGACGTCGACCGGGAGCGGGATCGACTCGAGGTCCGGGTAGACGGTCTCGCCGAGGATCGGCTCCCCGAGCGCCCGCGGATTGACCGGGATGACGCGGTACCCCTGCCGCTGCAGGTAGCGCATGACGAAGGAGCTCGGTCGGTTCCAGGTCGGCGAGGCACCGACCATCGCGATGGTCGACGCGGACCGATAGATGCCGCGCAGGAGCTGCGTCCGGGTAGGACGTCGTCGACGCCGGCAGGAAGCAGGCCGGCGCCGTGGTCGGCTGGCTCGAGACCGTCATGTCACGTCCACCGCCGGACGGCCCAGCGCTCGAACACGCCGAGGATCGCATCGGTCGTCTTGCCGAGGATGGCGAGCAGGATGATCGCGAGCAGGATCCGGTCGATGCGCCCGTTGTTCTGGGAGTCGACGAGGAGGAAGCCGAGGCCGGCCGACGACGCGATGAGCTCCGCCGCGACGAGGAACAGCCATGCCTGGGCGAGGGCGAGCCGCAGGCCCGAGACGACCGAGGGCACGACGGCCGGAAGCTGGATGGTCGTGAACAACCGGCTGCCGGACAGCCCGAACGCCTGGCCGGCCTCGACGAGCTGGCGATCGACGTGCCGGATCGATCCGGCCACGGTCGTGTAGACCGGGAAGAACGCGCCGATGGCGATGAGCGTGATCTTCGACTCCTCGCCGATGCGCAGCCACAGGATGAGCAGCGGCACCCAGGCCAGCGACGGCACGGCCCGCAGCGCGCCGAGGATCGGGCCGAACAGCGCGTCGTACGGCCGGGCGAGCCCGGTCAGGGCGCCGAGCATGAGCCCGAGGCTCGCGCCGATGGCGAAGCCGATGAGCACCCGCTGGGCGGAGACCGCCACGTACGTCACGAGCAGACCCCGCTGGGCGAGCTCGACCGCCGCCTCGACGATGGCCAGCGGCATGGGCAGCTGGGCCGTCGACACGATCCCGAGGCTCGTGACGGCCTGCCACCAGGCGAGCACGGCGAGCGGCAGGATGGCGCCGACCACCCACCACTGCCAGCGACGACGCGACGTCGCCGGCCCGGTCGCCGCGGTCGCCGCCCGATCCCCGGCCGATGGGCGATGCCACGGCCGGGGGAGGCCCCGGCCGGAGGCCGGGGCCACGGGACGGGGTGCGGTCGACTCGCTCACTCGAACCGCGTGGGATCGGCGGCCTGGATGAACGCGTCGTTGATGAGCGCGTCGAGGGCCGCATCGACATCGGCCTGCGCCTTGACGTCGCCCGACGCGACGAAGATCGGCCCGATCTTCTCGAGCACCGCGATCTGGGCCGCGCCCGGGACCGGGTCGACATCGAGATTGCTGCGCTCGTCGATGACCTTGCGAGCGACGGCTGCGTCGAGTCCGGCGACCGTGGCCAGGATCTCGGCCGTCTCGTCCGGGTTCGCCTGGGCCCAGGCCCGGGCGTGCTCGTACGCGTCGACCACGGCCTGGGCGACGTCCGGCGACTCGGTCAGGAACGCCTCGTTGGCGTTGAGGAACCCGTAGCTGTTGAACCCGACGTTCCGGTACAGGAGTGACGCACCGGCCTCCTCGGCGCCGGCCATGATCGGGTCCAGGCCGGCCCAGGCGTCGACCGAGCCCTGCTGGAGCGCGGCCCATCCGTCGGCATGCTGGAGGACCTCGACGGTCACGTCGGTCGGCGCGAGGCCGGCCTCCTCGAGGGCCTGGAGCAGGAAGAAGTACGGATCCGTGCCCTTCGTCGCGGCGATCTTCTTGCCCTTGAGGTCCGCGACGGACGTGATCGGCGAACCGGCCGGCACGACGATCGCCGCCCATTCGGGCTGCGAATAGATGTCGATGACCTGGATCGGCGAGCCGTTCGAGCGGGCCAGGAGCGCCGCCGAGCCGGCGGTCGACCCGACGTCGATGGCACCGGCACGGAGGGCCTCGTTGGCCTTGTTCGAACCGGCCGACTGGACCCAGTTGACGGTCACGCCCTGATCGGCGAGCTCGTCCTCGAGCCAGCCGTGCTCCTTGATGACGAGGCTGAGCGGGTTGTAGGTCGCGAAGTCGAGATCGAGCGTCCCGCCCTGGGTCGATCCGCCGCTCGCAGCCGGGGCGACCGAGGCTGCCGGCGCCCCGGAGCCTCCGGTGGTCGCGCCGGAGCAAGCGACCAGGACGGTCGCCACGGCGACGGTGAGCACGGCGCGAGGGTGGAGTCGGATGGGTCGCATGGGTGGTGGTTCCTTTCGCTGGGTCAATGCGGGGTGGGATGTCGCGTGATGCCGAAACTCGCCAGGAGCTCCGCGCGCAGGCCTGCGAGGGCCGGCGCGGCCCGGTCCCGGGGCCTCACGCCCGGGACGGCGACGACCTGACAGACCGTCGCGCCCGGCTGGCCGTCGGGTCGACCGAGGACGACCACTCGATCGGCGAGCTGGAGGGCTTCGTCGACGTCGTGGGTCACGAGCACGACCGAGGTCGGCGCGGCCCGGTGGACGTCGATGAGCAGGTCCTGCATGCGCAGCCGGGTCAGCGCATCGAGCGCACCGAACGGCTCGTCGAGCAGCAGGACCGAGGGACACCGTGCGAGCGCCCGGGCGAGGGCCGCCCGCTGGGCCATGCCGCCCGAGACCTCGCGCGGTCGATGGCCGGCGTGGTCGCTGAGGCCGACCAGCTCGAGCAGCTCGTCGACCCTCGCCCGGGCGATCTCCGGGGCCGTCGCACGCGGCAGGCCGAGGGCGACGTTGCCGGCGAGCGTCCGCCACGGCAGCAGGCGCGGCTCCTGGAACGCCACGGCGCAACGCGGGTCGATGCCGCGAACGGGGGCGTCATCGATCGTCACCCGGCCCGACGTCGCGTGGTCCAGCCCTGCGGCGATCCGCAGCAACGTCGACTTCCCGCACCCGCTCGCCCCGAGGATGGCGACGACCTCGCCGGCCGCGATCTCGAGGTCCAGGTCGCGGAGGACGACCGTCTCGCCCGATCCGTCCGGCCGCGGAAACGTCTTGCCGAGCCGCTCGAACGACACGCGCTGGGCGGCCGCGACCGCCGGACCGGCGATCGGAGTCTCCGGCGGAGGGTCGCTGTCTCGGGTGGGCGTGGTTGCTGCGGTCATCAGGCTCCTGGCTCGGTCGGTTGGGTGGGTCCGCCGGGGCGGACACGAAGAAGCCGCAGTCCGTCTCGTGGACTGCGGCCCGTGGATCCCGGTGGGTCAGTTCGTCGTCAGCAGTTCATTCGTGCGCGACCGAACTCGCCCGGAACCCCGTCTGGGGCCGCCAGGGCATACACATCGCGGTGCGGTTCGCGGTCGACATCGGCAGCAGGATGCCGATCCCATCGTCAAATGTCTAGTAGTCCAGTAGGAGATATCGAAGATGGCACCGATGTGCAACGTTCGCAGGGGCGGTCGAGGTGCCTCCGGACTCGGCCTGAGTCGTCCGTCGGCCTGACATAGAGGCAACGACCTCGGTCGGCGACGCTTTGCCCTTGCGCGATCGAGCTCGACGTTCGAGGGCAGCGTCGAGACTGGCGGTGTTGGCCGCGTAGAAGCGGTCGATCGGCGCGTGGAACGTCGATGCGGAACCAATCCTTGAGCGCTGCGGCCATCCGGCGGCGACGGTACCGCGTCAGTCCGACCAGTCCGGCACGCATTGTGTGTCGAGCCAGGTGCGTGGTTCGACGCGGGGCCGGAGGAGCGCGTCTCGACCACCCATGACGGCGACCTCGGCCGGGACCGGGTGCGACAGGAAGAGGGGCATCGAATTCGGTGAAGCCGTAGGCGCCGACATCGAGGACCGCGACGAGGTCGCCGGGCTCCGGGACGCCGAGCATCGCCTCCGTCGCGAGGACATCCAGGCCCGAGCACAGCGGTCCGGCGACCGTCACCGGGACGAATCGGGCGGGGCCGTCGGCTGCGCCCGGTGGCCCGCCGAGACGTGGCGGACCGATGCTCCTGCCCGACGAGCGCCGGTCGCAGGACGTGGTGGATGCCGCCGTCGAGGATCGCCACGTCGCGGCCGGCGACGGTCTTGGTGTCGACGACACGGGCGACGTATGCGCCCGCCGCACCGACCAGGAAGCGCCCCGGCTCGAGCAGGATCCGCGCATCCCGGAGGACCGGGTCGGCGGCCCAGGCTGCTCGCATCGACGCCAGGCCGCGGCCCAGCCCGACGACGTCGAGCGACTCCTCGTGCGGCTCGTACGGGATGCCGAGGCCGCCGCCGACGTCGATCAGCTCGAGCCGGAAGCCGGTGACGGTGGCGACCTCGCGGGCCAGGGTCACGGTCGCGGCGACGTGGTCGGGGAGTGCGCCCGCGTCGAGCACATTCGACGCGCCGAACGCGTGCAGGCCCATCAGTGACAGCTGGGGCGAGCGAACGGCGCGACGAGCCGCCGCCACCAGGTCGTCGACGTCCATCCCGAACTTGCCGGCGCCGTCATCGCCAACGAGCCGGACCCGCTCGAGCAATCGATCCGCGGGCACCGCGGCCCGGAGCAGGACCGGGGCGACGACACCGAGCTCCGCCGCGATGGCCTCGAGTCGGACGAGCTCGCGGGGAGACTCGACCGTCACGGCACGGACCCCGGCCGCCAACGCGGCACGCAGCTCGTCATCGCGCTTGCCAGGGCCGGTGACGACGATGGAGGCGGCCGGGACGCCGGCACGGAGCGCCGTCGCGAGCTCGCCCGCCGATGCGACGTCGGCGCCCAGCCCGAGCGAGGCCAGGTGCGCGACGACACCGAGCGAGGGGTTGGCCTTGACCGCATAGGCGATCTCGACCCCGTCGGGAAGCGCGGCGCGCAGGGTCGCCACCTGGCGACCGATGACCTCGAGGTCGTACACGAAGAACGGCGTGCCGTAGCGCTCGGCGAGGTCGGCCGGTGCGACGCCCGCCAAGCCTGCCGCGTCGCAGGATCTCGTTGCGTTGCAGGGGTCGCCCGCGTCTGGCCGGTCGTCGGCTCGTCGGTCGGCAGGTCGGCGACCCGGCGGGCAAGGCTCATCGGAGGACGCCTTCGAGGGCGACCCGGGCGTCGGTCCCGTGGTCGCGGTGCTTGACGAGGAGCGCCGTCGACATCGACAGCCCCCGCGAGCGCCCAGCGCCGCTGGCCGGGCGTGTCCCCGGCACGACGACGGCGCCTTCGGGCACGACGAGCGGCGAATCGGCCGATCCCTCGATGACCCGCCCCTCGACGAGGTCGTACAGGCGGGACGTTACCGTGAGCGTGACGCCGGCAGCGATGACCGCTCGACGGCGGACGAGGACGCCCTCGAGCAGCGCGCTGCCGGCAGCGATGAAGGCGTCGTCCTCGACGATCACCGGACGGGCGCCGGGCGGTTCCAGCACGCCGCCCAGAAGCACGCCTGCGGCGAGATGGACCCGCTCGCCGACCTGGGCACACGACCCGACGAGGACGTGCGAATCGACCATCGTGTCGGCGCCGACCCACGCACCGACGTTGATGTACGAGGGCGGCATCACGACGACCCCGGGCTCCAGGTGGACGCCCGAGCGGACCGCGGTCCCGCCCGGCACGATCCGCCAAGGGCCGCCTGCCAGCCGTCGCGGCGGGAGGGCCGCACGGTCGCGGAACTCGAGCGGACCGACGCTCCAATCGACCGTCGTGCGGTCGCCGAAGGCCGCGAGGATGGCCGCCTTCACGGACGGGTCGACCCGCCAGCCATCGGGCGCACCGGGATCCGGCCAGGCGGCCCTCGCCCGCCCTGCCTCCAGGTCGTCCAGGACGGTGTGCGTGTCGACGGTCGGGCTGGTTGGAACGGTCATGCGACCGACTCCGTCGGGCGGACGTCGACGATGCGGCCGCCCTCCGCGTCGATCAGGCCGAGCTGGCGCAGCGCCCGAAGGAGCTCGTTGCGAGCGGGCTCGTCGAGTGCCAGGAGCGGCCGTCGGACCGCGTCGGACTCGAGGAGTCCCATCGCCGGCAGAGCCGCCTTGACCGGGACCGGGTTCGGTCCGCCCCGGAAGTTGGCGAGGAACAGCGGCAACCACCGCGAATGGATGCGCCGGGCTTCGTCGACGTCGCCGGATCGAGCCGCGGCACACAGCGCGGCCATGTCCGCCGGGATCTCGTTGCTCGCCACGGAGACGACGCCGTCGCCGCCGAGCGCCAGGACCGGCAACGCCCAGGCATCGTCGCCGGCGAGGACGGCGACCCCTGCCGGACGGTCGCGACAGATCCGGGCGATCTGCTCGAGGCTGCCGCTCGCCTCCTTCACCGCGACGATCCGCGGGTGCTCGGCCAACCGCAGGAACGTGTCGGCGTCGACGTTGCTGCCGGTCCTGGACGGGACGTTGTAGACGACGATCGGCAGGTCGCCGTCATCGGCCACCGCACGGAAGTGCTCGAGCAGCATCCGGGCGTCCGGGCGGTTGTAGTACGGGGCGACGACGAGGGCGGCATCGGCCCCGAGGACGGCCGCTCGCCTGGTCGCCTGGATGGTCGCAGCCGTGTCGTTCGTGCCGGTCCCCGCGACGACGCGGATGCGACCGCGCGATGGGCGCTCCGCGGCGATCTCGACCGTCGTGCCGATGAGCCACTCGCGTTCGGCGCTCGTCAGCGTCGGTGATTCGCCGGTCGTGCCGCATGGCACGAGTCCATCGATGCCGGCGAGGATCTGCCAGCGGACGAGTCGGCGGAAGCCCGCCTCGTCGAGACGGCCGTCCGCCGTGAACGGCGTGACGAGGGCGGTCAGGGCGCCGCGCAGCCATGGTCGGTGCGGGCGGGTGGCATCCGTGGGGGTCATCGATCGGTTCCTCCTTCGGTGATCAGGGTTGTCAGGGGTGTCAGGCGACCGCGGCACGGGCGCCGGGCCGCAGCAGGACGTCGACGACGTGCTCGAAGGGGTGCATGCCGGGGCGGCGTGGCGCGGCCATGAGCCAATCGATGGCGGCCAGCGCGCCGGCCGCGTAGGCCGACCGGTCCCGAGCGGTGAGTCGCAATTCGATGGTCTCCCCCGGCGCATCGAAGCCGACGACATGGACACCCGGCGATGCCCCGGCGCGGATGCGACGCGATGTCCAGGTCGACCTGTCGTGGATCCGCCGCGATCAGGCGACGGGCGAGGTCCGTGGCCGTCCCGGATGGTCGGTCGGCCTTGCCGCGTCGATGCCACTCCCGGAGGTACGGCTCGAAGTCCGGCAACGTCGCAAGGTCGGTGGCCGCCCGTTCGACGATGCGCCCGAAGATGGCCGCCCCGAGCGACAGGTTGGGCGCTCGCACCGCCGCGATGCCTCCTGCGTGAAGGACCGCTCGACGCGTCCTGGTCGGCGTGCCCAGCCGGTCGTGGCGATGACCGCCCGGCGCACGCCGCCGTCGGCCGCCGCGGCCAGGTTGTCGGCGACCGCCGCCGCGCTGGAAGCCTCGACCACCACGTCCGCGCCGGCAAAGCTCGCCGGATCGTGCCGGCGCGTCCCTGGTCGGCCGAGGACGCGGCGCGCTCGCCCCGGGCATGGGCGGCGTCGGCGATCGCCCTGCCGAGGCGACCGTCACCGCAGATGACCAGTTCCATGTCTCGTGACCTCCAGTCGTCATGGCCGCCGGGATGGAGGTCCAGAATCACAAGAGCCGCGGCACCGTCATGGTGTCCGCGGCCCCTCGGTGCCTCCGGTCCGGAGGCCCCGTGCTCGCTTGGTATGCGCGCGCCGTCAGAGCCCCAGGACCCGTGCCTCCTGGCAGGGCCGCTCGAGCTTCCGCTTCGACGTCGTGGCGAGAAGTTCCCAGCGCATGCTGCAAGTCTTGCGCATAT
>CAVZON010000006.1:0-873747 GCA_963776925.1 uncultured Chloroflexia bacterium
TCGGGACTCGCGCTGTGCCGCTGCCGAACAATGATCCAGTCGCATGGAATCCCGGTGACTCTAGCGGAGAGGCCATACCCGTTCCCATCCCGAACACGGAAGTCAAGCTCTCCAGCGCCGAAGATACTGAGAGGGCAGCCTTTCGGGAAAATAGGTCGTCGCCGGGATTTTTGCGTTTCCGGGAGGAACCACTCCAGGTCCCATCCCGACCAGTTACCGCTATCCTCGAAGGCCATGGTCCAGACGAGCGCGCCCCGGGTCGTAAGCCCAACGCCGACGTCGCCCCAGATCACGGCGGTCTGTCCGTATCTCCTCGCAGAGGACGGCCGCTGGCGATCGTCGACGCCCGCGCGCGAGCACCGCTGCACGGCGGTGACGCCGGCCGCTGCCCTGGCTGCCGACAAGCAGCGTCGCCTGTGCCTCGTGGCCGACCACGTCGAGTGCGCGACCTACCAGGTGGCGACCGGCGTCGGCGACCTCATCGGCACCAGCCCTGATCGCCGGCCGGACCGGAGCGGCGGTTCGGGCGGCCGTTCCATCGTCAGGACCGCGCCCCTCGTCCTCGACCACGGGCGCCTGCCCATGGTGTCCCCGACGATCACCGCGGATCGCCGGCTCGGGCAGGCCGCGCTGCTCGGTCTCATGGCGATCGCCTTCGTCGCGATCATCCTCGCGCGCCTGTCGGGCGGCGGGGCTGGCGACGGCGGCCTGGGACTCGCCGGTGGTGCCGTCGCCACGGCCACGCCACGATCCACCAGCCAGGCATCGCCGCGCCCGGCGGCATCCGGCGAGGCCCCGGTGCGCACCCTGGTCCCGACCGAGGTCCAGCCCAGCGTCGACCCAGCGGCCAGCAGTGAGCCGGCCGCCACGGACGAACCATCCGCCGAGGCGACCGACGCACCGCCGACCACGTACAAGGTCAAGCGCGGCGACACCCTCAGCGGGATCGCCGCCGAATTCGGCACGACGGTCGCGGTCCTCGTGGACATCAATGACATCGACGATCCGTCCGCGCTCCGGGTCGGCCAGGTCCTGGACCTGCCCTGACCCTCGGTCAGTGCTGACAGCCTCGACAGAACGAGGTCACGAACCCCCCGGCCTTCACCTCGGAGATGCGCGTCCCGCAGCGCGGACACGGCTGTCCGCCCTTGAGATGGACCGCGAGGAAGTCGCGCACCTGGGTCTCGAACGTCGGCGGGACCCGCCGGCGCAGGACGGCGATGGCGTCGTCGACCGTGCGCCGCGCGGCGTCATACAGGCCATCGATCTCCTCCGCGGCGAGGGTCGATCGCTTGCGGAAGGGCAGCAACGCGGCCGCGTGGAGGACCTCGTCGCTGTAGGCGTTGCCGAGCCCGGCGACGAACGACTGGTTGCGGAGCAGGTTCTTGAGCTCGCCCGGATGGCGGCGGATCCGCTCGCGCCAGGCGTCCAGGGTGAGCGCCGGGTCGTCCACGTCCGGGCCGATCTCGTCGGCGCCGAGCCCCGGGACCGGACGATCCGAGCCAGCCGGCACGAGATAGACCTTGCCCATCTGCGTCGGGTCCCGGTAGCGGACCTCGGGCGCGGCGTCGTCGGCGGGCATCCAGTCCGCGCCGCGGGTCCACCCGGCGAACGGCGGCCTGGCCCGACCGCCGCCCGGACGTGCGCCGAATCCCAGCACGACGGCGGTCTTCGACGGGTGCTTGACCTTCGGATCGGCGGCCAGCTGGAACCGGCCGGTCAGCATCGGATTGACGACGACGCGGTCGCGATCGAGGTCGATGAGCAGGAACTTGCCTCGTCGCCGGATGCCCTCGACCCGCTGGCCGACCAGGGCCGACAGCTCGTCCGGCGTGCCCCGCACGGCGAGCGGGCCGGGGGCGGCAGCCGATGCGATCGGACGTCCGCGAAGGGCCGCGTCGAAGGCCTCGGCGACCACGGTGAGATCAGGGCATTCCGGCACGGCGGACCGATCGTAGTCGATTGTGGCGCTCGGAAACCCTGTGCTAGACTCTCCCGGCCCCGCGAGGGCATGGACAGCTGAAGATCGATGGCAGGCTATAGCAAGCGCGAAGGAGCGGACCGCGGAGTTCGATCACCACGGACCCACCCCCGACCCGTCCTCTTGCACGGTCTGAGCATCGCTCGGGCCGTTCGTGATTCGTCAGGGGCGAATCCACCAAGGAGTGACCAGACAATTGACCGAAGAGCAGCAGGGCGGGACCGTGCCTGACACCGAGACCCCGTCGGTGACCGACCAGGCCCCCGAGACCACGACGGCCGTCGCCGTCGCGGACGAGCCCGCGCCCAGCGTGGACGAGCCCACGGCCGAGGCGACCACCGCCGAGACCGAGACGCCGTCCGACCCGGAGCCCGGCGCCACCGAGACCACGGCCGCCGCCGAGGCCTCCGCATCCGAGGAGCCAGTCGCCCAGGAGGCGGCGCCGGCCACCGAGGAGACCCCGGCCGAGGAGCCAGTCGCCGAGGAGGCGGCCGCGACTGCGGCTGCGCCGGCCGACGCCGCCCCAGCCGAGGCAGCATCTGCCGACGCCGCGTCTGCCGACGCCGCGCCGACGGCGCGACCGACGACGCCGCGAGCGCGTCGCTCGACGACGCCGATACCGCCGACGCCCCCGCGGCCGACGATGAGCCGGAGGCCCCCGCGCCCCCGCGCGAGCTCGGCCCCGAGCCGACGACGATGGAGGAGCTGCTCGCCGAGCAGGACTCCGACATCAAGTCGTTCAAGCACGGTGACGTCGTCGAAGGCAACGTCGTGCGCATCGACAAGGACGAGATCCTCGTCGACATCGGTGCGAAGTCCGAGGGCGTCGTCAGCAATCGCGAGCTGTTCGGTCGCCACGGCGAGGGCCAGGCCCCGCTGGCCATCGGTGACACGGTCCTCGTCTACGTCCTGCAGCCGGAGTCGCCGGAGGGCCACGCGGTCCTGTCGTTGCGCCGTGCCGGTCTCGAGCGCAAGTGGCGCGCGATGCAGGAGCAGTTCGAGGCGGGCGTCATCATCGAGGCGCCGGTCATCGACCACAACAAGGGCGGCCTCATCGTCGACTGCGGCATCCGCGGCTTCGTGCCGATCAGCCAGATCGTCGACTTCCCGCGCCGACCGCAGAACGACCAGCCGCGCGACGCCGCGCAGGAGATCGCCGAGAAGCTCCAGCCGTTCGTCGGCCGGAAGCTGCGGCTGAAGATCCTCGAGGTCAACCGCAAGGCCAACCGACTCATCCTGTCGGAGAAGGTCGCGCTGTACGAGGAGCGCCGCGAGAAGCGAGACGAGCTGTTCAGCAGCCTGCAGGTCGGCCAGAAGGTCACCGGCACCGTCCGCTCGATCGCGCCGTTCGGCGTGTTCATCGATCTCGGTGGGATCGACGGCCTCGTCCACAAGAGCGAGCTCTCGTGGAACAAGGTCAACAATCCCGAGTCCGGCTACAAGGTCGGTGACGAGGTCGAGGCCGAGGTCATCGACATCAACCACGAGCGCGGCCGGATCAGCCTGTCGATCCGTCGCCTCCAGCCCGACCCGTGGCATTCGACGGTGGCTGACTTCAATGTCGGCGACGTCATCGACGGCACGGTCACCAAGCTCGTCAACTTCGGCGCCTTCGTGCGCGTCCGCGACGGCCTGGAGGGCCTCATCCACATCAGCGAGCTGTCCCACCAGCGCGTCGCCCATCCGGGTGACGTCGTCCATGAGGGCCAGACGCTCAAGCTCAAGATCATCTCGCTCGACTCCGAGCGCCATCGCCTGGGGCTCAGCCTCAAGCAGGCCGAGGAGCCGCCGGCTCGCCCCGCCCAGGAGCCCGGTCAGCCGTCGTCGTCCGCCCCGCGTGGCGAGCGCCGACCGCGCCCGGAGCGTGGCTACTCGATGAGCGATGCGGTGCAGGAGCCGGAGGGCGGCATCGACAACACGCTCGCGTCCGCCTTCGCCCAGGTCCGCCAGCAGCTGGCTGAGGCCGAAGGTTCCGACGCCGCGGACGCCGATGTCGTCGAGATCGCGGTCGAGGCCGAAGCCGCCGAAGAGGCCGTTGCCTCCGAGGCCATCGCCGAGATCGTCGAGACCGTCGCCCAGGACGAGGCCCTGCTCGAGGCTGCCGCCGCCGAGGAGATCGCCGCCGACCTGGACGCTGCGGCCGCCAGCGACGACAACGTCGCTGCGGCTGAAGAGGCCATCGCCGACACGATCGAAGCCGTCGCTGCTGCCGAGTACGCCGAGGAGTCGGCTGCCGCGGACGCGATCGAGGGCATCGTCGAGACCGTCGCCGACGACGAGACGGCCATCGAGGCCGCCGCTGCCGCGGCGATCGAGACGCCGACCGAGGAGGCTGCTGCCGCCGAGGAGATCGCCGGCATCGTCGATGCCGTCGGCAAGGACGAGGCCGTCCTCGAGGCTGCTGCCGCCGAGGAGATCGCCGCCGACCTGGACGCCGCTGCTGCCAACGACGACAACGTCGCGGCTGCGGAGGAGGCCATCGCCGACACGATCGAGGCCGTCGCTGCCGAGGAGTTCGCCGAAGAGACGGTCGCCGCCGCGGCGATCGACGACATCGAGGAGACCGTCGCTGCCGATGCGGCGATCGCCGACATCGTCGAGACCGTCGCCGAGGACGAGGCCATCCTGGAGGCCGCCGCCGCCGAGGAGATCGCCGCCGACCTGGATGCCGCTGCTGCCAACGACGACAACGTCGAGGCTGCTGAGGTCGCCATCGCGGAGACGATCGAGACCGTCGAGGCTGTCGAGGAGCTCGAGGAGGCTGCCGCTGCCGAGGCGATCGAGGAGATCGTCGAGACGGCCGCCGCCGACAAGGGCAAGACCGACAAGCGCTGA
The DNA here is from genome assembly GCA_963776925.1 of uncultured Chloroflexia bacterium. GTDB lineage: Bacteria > Chloroflexota > Limnocylindria > Limnocylindrales > CSP1-4 > SPCO01. Next base: position 4,817 of record CAVZON010000006.1, read on the forward strand.
GCGCCGGCGCGGCGACGCGCCAGCCACACATCGACGACCCGCCGGGTGACCGGCGGGTCGTTGTGATTCCTTCACCGGAAACAGGACATCCGGATGGTGGACGGCGGCGATTCCCTGGGTAGGGTGACGGCAGGTGGCAACCACCGCTGGGGCACAGGCGTCGTGCTAGCATGGCCCGAGGCGCCACCCCAGTGACGCAGGCAGCAGGGAACAGGCGTTCGACTCGATGGACCGCTTCGACAAGTTCACGGACCGCGCGCGCAAGGTCCTGACACTCGCTCAGGATGAAGCGCAGCGGTTCAACCACAACTACATCGGCACGGAGCATCTGCTCCTTGGCCTCGTCCGCGAGGGCGAGGGTGTGGCGGCGCGCGTCCTCGAGAACATGAACGTCGAGCTGGCCAAGGTCCGCACCGCCGTCGAGTTCATCATCGGCAGGGGCGATCGCCCGGTCGTCGGTGAGGTCGGCCTGACGCCGCGAGCCAAGCGGGTCATCGAGCTGGCGATCGACGAGGCACGTCGACTCGGGCACAACTACATCGGCACGGAGCACCTGCTCCTCGGCCTCGTCCGCGAGGGCGAGGGGATCGCCGCCGGTGTCCTGGAGTCGCTCGGGGTCAACCTCGACAAGGTCCGCCACGAGGTCATCCGCGTCCTGTCCCAGAGCTCGTCCGCCGGGCCGACGCCGGAGACCAAGCGCGCCAGCAAGACCCCGACGGTCGACCAGCTCGGCATCAACCTGACCGACGCGGCCAAGGCCGGCAAGCTCGACCCGGTCATCGGGCGCGAGAAGGAGATCGAGCGGGTCATCCAGATCCTCGGTCGCAAGACGAAGAACAACCCGGCGCTCATCGGCGAGCCCGGCGTCGGCAAGACCGCCATCGCCGAGGGCCTGGCCCACCGCATCGTCGCCGGCGACGTCCCGGACATCCTGCTCAACAAGCGGGTGCTGACCCTGGACATCGGGTCGCTCGTGGCCGGCACGAAGTACCGCGGCGAGTTCGAGGAGCGGCTCAAGAAGATCATCGAGGAGCTGCGCAACACCAACGACGCGGTCCTGTTCATCGACGAGCTGCACACGCTGGTCGGAGCCGGGGCAGCCGAGGGCGCCATCGACGCGGCCAACATCCTCAAGCCGCCGCTGTCGCGCGGCGAGCTCCAGTGCATCGGCGCCACGACCCTCGACGAGTACCGCAAGTACATCGAGCGTGACGCCGCCCTCGAGCGCCGCTTCCAGCCGGTCATGGTCGAAGAGCCGACCATGGAGCAGACGGTCGACATCCTGCTCGGCATCCGCGAGCGCTACGAGCAGCACCACAAGGTGACCATCACCGACGAGGCCGTGAAGGCCGCCGCGGACCTGTCGATCCGCTACATCACCGATCGCCACCTGCCGGACAAGGCCATCGACCTCATCGACGAGGCCGCCTCGCGCGTCCGCCTCCGCCACGCCTCCGCCCCGCCGTCCCTGCGCGAGGCGCAGAAGGAGCTGGAGCGCGTCACCAAGGAGAAGGACGCGGCGATCAACAACCAGGAGTACGAGGAAGCCGCGACGCTGCGCGAGGCGGAGGCCACGGTCAAGGAGAAGGTCGACACCCTCCGCGCGGAGTGGCAGGCCACGATCTCCGGCGACCAGCCGACCGTCGGCGAGGAAGAGATCGCCCAGGTCGTCGCGATGTGGACCGGGATCCCCGTCACGCGCATCTCCGAGCAGGAGTCCGAGCGGCTGCTGCACATGGAGGACGCCCTGCACGACCGGGTCATCGGTCAGCAGGAGGCGATCGAGATCATCGCCAAGGCCGTCCGCCGCGCCCGCGCCGGCCTGAAGGACCCGAAGCGCCCCATCGGCTCGTTCATCTTCCTCGGCCCGACCGGTGTCGGGAAGACGGAGCTGGCCAAGGCCCTGGCCGAGTTCATGTTCGGCAGCGAGGACGCGCTCATCAAGATCGACATGAGCGAGTTCATGGAGCGCCACAACGTGTCGCGCCTGGTCGGTGCACCTCCCGGCTACGTCGGCTTCGACGAGGGTGGCCAGCTGACCGAGGCGGTCCGCCGCAAGAACTACTGCGTCGTGCTGCTCGACGAGGTCGAGAAGGCGCATCCCGGAGGTGTTCAACATCCTCCTCCAGATCCTCGAGGACGGGCACCTGTCGGACGCCAAGGGCCGTCGAGTCGACTTCCGCAACGTCATCATCATCATGACCAGCAACCTCGGTGCGAAGCAGCTCCAGACGAACTCCTCGCTGGGCTTCCGGGTGCAGGGCACGACCGACGAGGCGCGGGCCGAGAGCTCCTACGACCTGATGAAGGAGAAGGTCGCGGCCGAGCTGAAGAACAACTTCCGGCCGGAGTTCCTCAACCGCATCGACGCGACCGTCGTCTTCCGCTCGCTGACCGTCGACGAGATCGCCCAGATCGTCGACCTCATGCTCGGCCGGGTGCGCGACCAGCTGCGGGCGCAGCAGATGTCGCTCGAGGTCACGCAGGCGGCCAAGGAGCACATCATCAAGCTCGGCTACGACGTGGCCTACGGTGCCCGCCCGCTGCGCCGGGTCATCCAGAACATGATCGAGGACGTGCTGGCCGAGCACCTCCTGCTGGGCCGCTACGAACCGGGCACGACGATCGTCGTCGACAAGGACCCGGAGGCCGGCCTGGACATCCACGCCGCCGAGACGCGCGAGACCGCCGAAGTCGTCTGATCCCCGCCCCCGTCCGGGAGTGAGCGTGGCAACCAAGTCCACGAGTCGATACGTCTGCCAATCGTGCGGTGACGACTTCCTGCGCTGGGAAGGCCAATGCCGGTCGTGCGGGACCTGGAACAGCCTCGTCGAGACCGTGGTGCGCACGCCCGCGCGCGGGAAGACCACGAGCGGCAGCGTCGCTGTGGGCCCCGGGCGCGGCTCGCCGGTCGCCCTGGCCGACATCGGTGAGGCCGACGTCCCGCGCCTGGCGACCAACATCGGCGAGCTCGACCGCGTGCTCGGCGGCGGCATCGTGCCCGGCTCCCTCGTGCTCGTCGGCGGCGAACCCGGGCATCGGCAAGTCCACGCTGCTCCTCCAGGTCGCCGCCGGGGTGGGGCAGCCGGTGCTCTATGCGACCGGCGAGGAGTCGGCCGCCCAGGTCCGCCTGCGCGCGGGTCGCCTCGGTCTGCTCGAGGGCGATCCCGGACGACGGGTCGAGGTCCTGGCCGAGCACGACATCGGGTCGATCGTCGAAGCTGCCCGACAGCGTCGACCGGCGCTCGTCATCGTCGACTCGATCCAGACCGCGACGGTCGACGAGCTCGATGGCGCGGCCGGGAGCGTCGGCCAGGTCCGGGAGTCGACCGTCCGCCTGATGGACCTCGCCAAGGGCGAGGGCATCGCGGTCGTCCTCGTCGGGCACGTGACCAAGGACGGCGCGATCGCCGGGCCCAAGACCCTGGAGCACCTGGTCGACGCGGTCATCGCCGTGGAGGGCGAGCGCTACGCGGCGCTCCGGCTCGTCCGCGCGGCCAAGAATCGTTTCGGCTCGACCGAGGAGGTCGGCGTCTTCGAGATGGCCGGTGCCGGGATGCTCGAGGTGACCGATCCCGCGCGCGCGTTCCTGGCGGAGCATCCCGAGCCCGCGCCGGGCAGCGTCGTGGCGCCGACCCTCGAGGGCACGCGGCCGCTCCTCGTCGAGGTCCAGGCGCTCGTCGCACCGGCCGGCTACGGGACGCCGGCACGCAAGGCGAGCGGGCTGGATCCGAACCGCCTCGGGCTGCTCGTGGCCGTGCTCGGGCGACGGGCCGGGATCGCCCTGGGCAGCCACGACGTCTACGCCAACCTCGCCGGCGGGCTGACCGTCGCCGAGCCGGGTCTGGATCTCCCCATCGCGCTCGCACTCGCGTCGTCACTGCGCGACCGACCGATCCCCGTGGACACCGTGGTCATCGGCGAGGTCGGGCTGCTCGGGGAGCTGCGCGCAGTGAACGGCCTGGAGCGTCGCCTGCGCGAGGCCGCTCGACTCGGCTTCAGCCGGGCGATCGTGCCGCGAGCCGGACGCGGTGCGGCGAGCCCAGACGTCCCGGGCCTGCGTCTGACCGAGGTCGCCACACTCCGCGACGCGGTCGCGACGGCGCTCAGCGACCGCCAGTCGGGTCATGGCGAGGCCCTCCCGGCGATGCTAGGCTGACCGCCGGCCCCCGCCGGACGGGTCTGGCCGCTGCAGACCTGAGGACGCCGTTGATCCGCAACATCCGTCTCCTGGGGGCCGCGCTCGGCGGCCTCGTCGGGCTCGCGCTCGCCGGGGCGGATGGCGGCCTGTTCGGCGACACGGTCTACGCCGGGGCCCTGCTCACGGCCTGGGTCGTGGCCTGGGTCGTCCTCGGCTTCTCGCTCCTCCCGTACCTCACGGTCGTGCCCGCGGCGTGGCTCATCCGCCAGGTCGAGGCGATGTCGACGGCCGAGTTCGTGACGGCGATCGTCGGCCTGCTGCTCGGCCTGCTGATGGGGCTGCTCCTCGGCTTCCCGCTCGCCCGCTTCCCGCAGCCGTGGGGCACCTGGCTCCCGCTCGGCGGTCTCGCTGTTCCTGGGCCTGGGGATGCTGGGACTCACCGTGGCCAAGCGTCGTGACCTGCTCGTCGCCGCGGAGGCGGTGGGCCTGGTCCGGCCACCACGGCCGGACGATCCGGCGTCGAGCCACGTCGGCGACCCACACATCGTGGTCGACACGAGCGCGATCATCGACGGCCGCATCGCGGAGATCGTCGAGTCCGGGTTCATCTACGGCACGCTCGTCGTCCCGCGCTTCGTCCTCGACGAGCTGCAGCACATCGCGGACAGCTCGGACACCCTCCGCCGCAATCGCGGCCGCCGCGGGCTGGAGATCCTTGCCCGGATGCAGAAGGACCCGAGCACGCCGGTCGAGATCGTCGACGAGGACGTGCCCAACGAGCCGGAGGTCGACGCCAAGCTGGTGGCCCTGGCGCGGGTGCGCAGCCGGGTCATCCTGACCAACGACTTCAACCTCAACCGCGTCGCCGAGCTGCAGGGTGTCCGGGTCATGAACATCAACTCGCTCGCGAATGCCGTCAAGCCGGCCGTGCTGCCCGGCGAGGAGCTGCGGGTCCGCGTCATCCAGGAGGGCAAGGAGGCCGGGCAGGGGGTCGGCTTCCTCGACGACGGCACGATGATCGTGGTCGAGGGCGGCGCCCGGCACATCGACAAGGACCTCGATGTCGCCGTCACGCGCGTCCTCCAGACGGTCGCCGGCCGGATGATCTTCGCCCAACCGCGGCTGGATTGACCGCCCCGGACGTCCCGCCGCCGAGCGACGCCATCGTCGTCGCCGCGGGCTCCTCGAGCCGGATGGCCGGCGTCGACAAGCTCGCCTGGCCACTCGCCGGCCGCCCGCTGCTCGCGCACACGCTGGCGGCGATCGCGGCGACGCCGGGCCTGGAGCACGTCGTCGTCGTGACCGCGCCGGAACGACGCGACGACCTCGCCGCCGCCCCCTGGCTGCCCCCACAGGTCGATGCCGTCGTGGCCGGTGGCGCGATGCGGCACGACTCGGTCGCGGCCGGGTTCCACGCCCTGGAGGCCCTCGTCCCCGACGCCGCCGGCGACCGCGTGGTGCTGGTCCATGACGGTGCCCGGCCGATCCTTGCCGATGGACTGGCCGCGCGGGTCGCCGTCGCGGCCGCCGAACACGGTGCGGCCATCCCCGTCCTTCCCGTCAGCGAGACCGTCAAGCGGATCGACGGCGACCAGGTCGTCGCGACCGAGGACCGCTCGAGGTTGGCCCTCGCCCAGACGCCCCAGGGCGTCCGCCGGGCGCTCCTCCGTGCGGCGCTCGCCGACCCACGCGCCGCCGACGGCCGGTGGACGGATGAGGCCGCGCTCCTGGAGGCCTGTAGAATCCCGGTCCATGTCGTCCCCGGTGATCCGACCAACCTCAAGGTGACCGTGCCCGCCGATCTTGCTCGCGCCGCCTCGCTCATCGGCCCGACCGCGACCGGGCGTCATGGCATCGGTCACGACAGCCATCCCGTTCGGGCCGGGTGCACCGCTTCGCCTCGGTGGCCTCACGTTCGAGGGTGTGCCGCGGCTGGTCGGTCACAGCGACGGCGACGTCGCGCTGCACGCGGTCGCGGATGCGCTGCTCGGTGCGGCCGGACTCGGGGACCTGGGGCGACAGTTCCCTGCCGGCCCGGCCACGCCCGCCGGCATCGACAGCGGGACGATGCTCGATGCGATCGTCGACCGGCTGGCCGCCGCCGGTTGGCGACCGAGCGGGATCGACCTGACGATCGTCGCCGCGCGACCGCGCCTGGGCGATCGACTGGACGCGATGCGCGATGGCATCGCCGACCGGCTCGGACTCGCCGCCGACACCGTCAACGTCAAGGCGTCCAGCGGCAACCTGGAGGGTTCGGACGGTGCCGGGCGGACGGTGAGTGCGCTGGCCCTCGCATCGATCGAGGCTCGCTGATGGACGTCCGCCTGCACGACACGCTGACCGGTGAGACGCGCCCGTTCGTGCCCATGCGCGCCGACGTGGTCGGCGTGTACTCGTGCGGACCGACGGTCTACGGACCCGCGCACATCGGCAACTTCCGGTCGTTCCTGTTCGCGGACCTCCTCGTTCGCCACCTGCGCTGGCGGGGTTACCCCGTCCGCTGGGTGATGAACATCACCGACATCGACGACAAGATCATCCGCGGCGCCGCTGCGGAGGGCGTCGAGATCGGCGACCTGGCCGATCGCTACCTGGCGGCATTCCTGGCCGACGCCGATGCCCTGGCGATGACCCGCCCGGACGTCCTGCCTCGGGCGACCGCCCACATCGACGAGATCGTCGCGCTCATCGCCGTCCTGCTCGAGCGCGGGCACGCCTACCGCACCGACGACGGCTCGATCTTCTTCCGCATCTCGTCATGGCCGGCGTATGGCCAGCTCGCCCGGCTCGACCCCGAAGCGCTGCGGGTCGGCGAGCGCGTGGAGGCCGACGAGTACGGCAAGGACGACGTCCGGGACTTCGCCCTGTGGAAGGGCCCGAAGCCGGGTGAGCCATCGTGGTCCACCGCGATCGGCGACGGTCGTCCGGGATGGCACATCGAGTGCTCGGCGATGAGCATGGCCCATCTCGGTCCGTCCTTCGACGTGCACACCGGTGGCGTCGACCTGATCTTCCCGCACCACGAGGACGAGATCGCCCAGAGCGAGGCCGCGACCGGCCAGCCGTTCGTCCGGAGCTGGCTCCACTGCGCCCACCTGCGGATGGGCGGCGAGAAGATGGCCAAGTCGACCGGCAACATCGCGCGGGTGCGCGAGCTGCTGGATGCCGGCGTGTCCGAGCGCGCCCTGCGCTACGCGCTCATCGCCGTCCACTACCGCGCGAGCCTCAACCACTCGGACGAGTCGCTGGCGGCGGCCACGGCAGCCCTCGACCGGCTCGACGCCGCGCTCGCCGCCCTCGGGACGTATCGCGAGGATCGCCCGGACGACGAGGCGGTCGGGCCGTGGCTGGCCTCCTGCCGGGAGGCGTTCGGGGCGGCCCTCGACGATGACCTCAACGTGTCGGCCGGGCTCGCGGTCGTGTTCGACCTGGTCCGCGAGGCGAACCGGCGGATCGAGGCCAGGAGCCTGTCGACCGCCGATGCCACGCGGGTCATCGCGACCCTGCGCGACATCGACCAGGTGCTCGGGATCCTGCCCCCGGCCGAGGAGGCGCTGCCCGACGACCTGGCGGCCCTGCTCGCCGAACGGGCCGCGGCCCGCGACGCCCGGGATTGGGCGGCATCGGATCGACTGCGCGACACCCTGGCCGAGCGCGGGGTCCTCGTCGAGGACACGCGCGACGGCCAACGCTGGCGTCGTCTGGCAGAGGTGAGCCGTGGCTGACGAGCAAGGCGGCCCGCCGCCGCCCCGCGACCGAAAGAAGCCGCAACGGCCGAAGCCGGGCCCCCGCTCGGGTCCGCACCAGGGCCAGGGGTCGCATGGCGGCGGGCGCCACGGTTCCCAGGGCCCCCGATCGCGGCCCGGTGGACCCGGGGGACCGGGTGGACCGCGACGCGACGGGCCGCCCCGGCCGCCAGGTGGTCCCGATGGTCCGCGGCCGTCGTGGGACGCCCCGTCCGGCGGCAGGCCACCGTCCGGCCCTCGACCGCACGGTGCGCCGCGTCCATACGGAGCCGGGCGACCCGATGACCGGGGTCAGCGCCCGTACGACCGCGGCCCGCGACCCGATGACCGGGGTCCGCGCCGATATGACCGCGAGCCGCGCCCGTATGACCGTGGTCCGCGACCTGACGACCGTGGTCCGCGACCCGATGACCGCGGTCCGCGACCGTACGACCAGGGAAGCCCGGATGATCGGGGTCAGCGGCCGTACGACCGGGGTCCGCGACCTGATGATCGCGGTCCGCGCCGATATGACCGCGAGCCGCGCCCGTATGACCGTGGGTCGGGTCCGCCCGGCCGACGCCCGCCCGGTGGTGACCGTGGTGACCGTCCCTACGGTCGACAGCCCGGCCCGCCGACGTATCGATCCGGTGGTCCCGGACCCGGGTCCGGCTATCGAGATCGCCCGTACCCGCCCCGAGACCGATGGGACGCCCCGCCGCCCGTCCGCCCGGCGCTCCCGCCACCCGAGGCGCTGGCCGAGGACGAAGAGCTCGTGGCCGGTCGCCGGCCGGTCGAGGAGGCCTTCGTCGCCCGCCGCCCGGCGCATCGGCTGCTCGTCGTGCCGCAACGACGTGGAGCGCTCGAGAAGCTGGTCCTGCACGCGACGAACCTGCGCATCCCGATCGTCGAGGTCGAAGGCGGATCCCTGACCTCACTCGCCGGGTTCGACGGCCACCAGGGCATCGCCCTCGTGGTGGAGCCGCGGCGATTCGCCGGCCTTGCCGACATCCTGGCCCGAGCCGCCGAGCGCGGCGAGCCGCCGTTCGTGCTCGTGCTCGACTCGCTCCAGGATCCCCACAACGTCGGCTCGCTGTTGCGCAGCGCGGAGGCGGCCGGCGTCCATGGCGTGGTGTTCCCGCGGCAGCGCCAGGCGCCGCTCAGCCCGTCAGCGGTGAAGGCCTCTGCCGGGGCGGTCGAGCACCTGCTGCTCGCCCCGGTCGACGACCTGCCGGAGGCGCTCAGCGACCTTCGCGCCCAGGGCCTCCGCATCGCCGGCGCCGATGGCGATGCGCCGCTGACGGCCCGGCAGTCGGATCTCCGCGGACCGCTGGCGATCGTGGTCGGCAGCGAGGGCCAGGGCCTGGGATCCGCCGTCCGGCGACGGAGCGACCTGTTCGTGCGCATCCCGATGCGCGGGGCGGTCGGGTCGCTCAATGCGGCGGTGGCCGGTTCCATCCTCCTGTTCGAGGCCGTCGCCCAACGGGATCTGCCGGAGGTCGACCGACCGGCGCCGCCATCGTTCGAGAGGGCAACGGCGCCCGAGGCCGACGTCGCGCCCGAGACGAACGCCACGCCGGACGACACCGTCGACCTCGCGACCGTCGAGCCCGTGGTCGCGTCGACGCGGACCGGACGATCGAAGAAGGCGTCACCGACCTCGCCACCCGCCGCCGTCGGACCGGTCGGGGACGACGCCGACGAGCTCCTTCCCGCGGACGGCACGGCGCCGGTCGTCGAGACGACCACGTCGACGCGCAAGCGGACATCCGCCGCCACGGGCAGGACGCCCAAGCCCGCGAAGGCGTCGAAGGCCGCGACGACGACCAAGGGCACGACCAAGGACTCGGCACCGAAGTTCGTCACGGTCGCCAAGCCGGCGGAGAGCGACACCGCTACCAAGGCCGCCAAGGCAGGCAAGGCCACCAAGGTCGCCAAGCCAGCTGCGACCTCAAAGGCCGCCAAGCCGGCCAAGGCCGCCAAGCCAGCGAAGACGGCGTCGGCCCCGCGGCCAGCGAAGACGGCGTCGGCCCCCAAGGCGACAGCGGCGACCGAGGCGACGACCCCGATCACGACGTCGGCCAAGCCCGCGAAGGCGCCCAAGCCCGCGAAGACAGCCAAGGCCACCAAGACGACCAAGCCGAGCAAGTCGGACCCGTCGAAGCCCTAGCCGCGACCCCCGGGCGTGCGCGGTGGTGACGACCGCGCGGATGCCCCGACGGACGCCGACCTCGCTTGACCCATCCGGCGCGTCCGCCCTATCATCTGCCGGCGCCGAATGGGGTCTTCTGCGGTATGGCCCTGCCCGTCGCGCCGACGTAGCTCAATTGGTAGAGCAGCGGTTTTGTAAACCGCCGGTTTCGGGTTCGAGTCCCGCCGTCGGCTCCAGCACGTAACCATCCGGTGGCCGGATCCACCACGAGCCCGCAGTCTCGATCCGGCGAACCGCCACAGTGGGTCGGTTGAGCAACGGCGGCTCGCCTGGCTGTAGACCAGGTCCGAAAGGCATGGGGGTTCGAATCCCTCCCGGCCCACCACTTCGACACTACATCCCGCGATCGGCTCCGGGCCCACATAGCTCAGCTGGCAGAGCACTTCCTTGGTAAGGAAGAGGTCATCGGTTCAAGTCCGATTGTGGGCTCCACCGCCCGATCCCGAACCCCGCGGCGACCGCCGCCACTAGTACCTCAAGGAGTGGACTCGACTCGTGGCCAAGAAGAAGTTCGAGCGCACCAAGCCGCACGTCAACATCGGGACGATCGGCCACATCGACCACGGCAAGACGAGCCTGACCGCGGCGATCACCAAGTACCTCGCGCTCAAGGGTGAGGCCGAGTACCGCGCCTTCGACACGATCGACAACGCGCCCGAAGAGCGCGAGCGCGGGATCACCATCGCCATCGCCCACGTCGAGTACGAGACCGACGCCCGCCACTACGCCCACGTCGACTGTCCGGGGCACGCCGACTACATCAAGAACATGATCACCGGCGCCGCCCAGATGGACGGGGCCATCCTCGTCGTCGCCGCGACCGACGGCCCGATGCCCCAGACCCGCGAGCACATCCTGCTGGCCCGCCAGGTCGAGGTGCCGTACATCGTCGTGTTCCTCAACAAGGTCGACATGGTCGACGACCCCGAGCTGCTCGACCTCGTCGAGCTCGAGGTCCGCGAGCTGCTGAGCAAGTACAACTTCCCGGGTGACGACATCCCGGTCATCCGCGGCTCGGCGCTCAAGGCGCTCGAGGCCCCCGACGACAAGACCGATCCGGCCTACGCCCCGATCCAGGAGCTGATGGACGCGGTCGACTCGTACATCCCGACCCCCGAGCGGGCCATCGACAAGCCGTTCCTCATGCCGGTCGAGGACGTGTTCGGCATCAAGGGCCGGGGCACGGTCGCCACCGGGCGCATCGAGCGCGGCGTGGTCCACGTCGGCGACGAGGTCGAGCTGGTCGGGGTCAAGCCCACCCGCAAGATCGTGGTCACCGGCGTCGAGATGTTCAAGAAGCTGCTCGACCAGGGCGAGGCCGGCGACAACGTCGGCTGCCTCATCCGCGGCATCGAGCGCGAGGAGATCGAGCGTGGCCAGGTCCTGGCCAAGACCGGGTCGGTCAAGCCGCACACCAAGTTCACCGCCCAGGTCTACGTCCTGACCAAGGAGGAGGGCGGCCGCCACACCCCCTTCTACAACGGCTATCGTCCGCAGTTCTACCTGCGCACGACCGACGTGACCGGGGCCATCGGCCTGCCCGACGGGGCCGAGATGATCATGCCCGGCGACAACGTCGAGATGTCGGTCGAGCTGATCACCCCCATCGCCCTCGAGGTCGGCCAGCGCTTCGCCATCCGCGAGGGTGGCCGGACCGTCGGTGCCGGCGCCATCGTCACCATCGTCGAATAACGAAGAAGTAGGTCCATGGCCAAGGTCGAAGCGCGTCCCACGATCCAGCTCGCCTGCACCGAGTGCAAGGAGCGGACGTACACCACGCGCAAGAACAAGAAGAACGATCCCAACCGGATCGAGCTCCAGAAATACTGCCCACGCTGCCGGCGACATACACTTCACCGCGAGGCGAAGTAGTCAGGACCGGCCTCGCCGCAGGGGTGTAGCTCAATTGGCAGAGCACTGGTCTCCAAAACCAGCGGTTGTAGGTTCGAGTCCTATCGCCCCTGCCACCACCACGTAGCCCTGGGAGAAGAACCACGACGTGAAGCGACTCCGACGCTATTTCGAAGAGGTCTGGTCCGAGCTGAAGAAAGTCAGCTGGCCGACGCGCGACCAGGTCCGGAACCTGACCGTGCTCGTCTTCGCGATCAGCTTCGTCGTCGGCCTGTACATCACCGTGCTCGACTCGATCTTCCAGGGTCTGCTCGGCCTGATCGCGTAGCCGAGCCAGAAGGACGATGATGACCGACCTGACAGGGACCGAGACCAAGGCGCCGGATAAGCGCTGGTACGTGATCCACACGTACTCCGGCTACGAGAACAAGGTCAAGGCCAACCTCGAGCACCGCATCGAGTCGATGGGCATGGAAGACAAGATCTTCCAGGTCCTCGTCCCGATGGAGGACGAGATCGAGATCCGCCAGGGCCAGCGCCACACCGTCCAGAAGAAGGTCTATCCGGGCTACGTCCTGGTGGAGATGATCCTGGACCCCGACAGCTGGTTCGTCGTCCGCAACACGCCTGGCGTCACGAGCTTCGTCGGCGGCGCCAACATCCCCGGTGTTCGCAGCGAGCCCATCCCGCTCGACGAGACCGAGGTCAAGCAGATCCTGCGGCACATGGGCGTCGAGACGCCCAAGTTCCGCGTCGCGTTCACCAAGGGCCAGAGCGTCCGGGTCACCGACGGGCCGTTCGCCGAGTTCATCGGCACGGTCGAAGAGGTCAACCCCGAGCGCAACAAGGTCAAGGTCCTGGTGAGCATCTTCGGCCGTGAGACACCGGTCGAGCTCGACTTCCTCCAGGTCGAGAAGCTCTAGAAAGGAAGTCGAACCACCACCGTGGCCAAGAAGATCCGCACCGTCCTGACCCTGCAGCTGCCCGCTGGCGCGGCGACCCCCGCCCCGCCCGTCGGCACCGCGCTCGGCCCGCACGGCATCAACATCGTCGAGTTCACCAAGTCCTATAACGAGAAGACCCAGGACAAGCGCGGCCAGATCATCCCGGCGCAGATCACGATCTTCGAGGATCGCTCGTTCACGTTCATCCTCAAGACGCCGCCCGCCGCCGACCTGCTGCGCAAGGCAGCCGGCGTCGAGAAGGGCGGCGGGACCGCCGGGCGCGAGCGCGTCGGTCGTGTGACCCGCGACCAGCTCAAGGAGATCGCCGCCATCAAGATGGCCGATCTCAACGCCAATGACGTCGACGCGGCGGTCGCGCAGATCGAGGGCACCGCCCGCAGCATGGGCATCGAGGTCGTCAACTAGTCCTCGCGTCGCCGCCCCCCGCCGGCACGAGTCCCAGAACGATGCGCGCGCTGGTCACCGGCGGCGCGGGATTCATCGGCCACCACCTGGTCCGAGCGCTCGTCGCGCGCGGTGACGACGTCGTCGTCCTCGACGACCTGCGGACCGGTCACGTCGAGCGGCTCGCCCCGATCCGTGACCGGATCGTCTTCCTGGAAGGGGACATCCGAGAGCCGGGCGACGTCGCGCCCGCCATGGCCGATCGCGATGTGGTCTTCCATCTCGCGGCGCTGCCCTCGATCGCCCGGTCGCTGGACGACCCCGTCACGTCGGTCTCGGTGAACGTCGACGGCACGACCCGGGTCATGGAGGCGGCCGGCCGTCAGGGCATCGCCCGCGTCGTCTTCGCCGGGTCGTCCTCGGTCTACGGCAGCAGCCCGCAGCTCCCGAGGGTCGAGACCCAGACGCCCGAGCCGCGGTCGCCATACGCCGCCGCGAAGCTCGCCGCCGAACACATCGTCCATGGGATCGGATCGGTGACTGGCGTGACCACGGTCGTCCTGCGCTACTTCAACGTCTACGGACCGGGGCAGGACCCCCGCTCGCGATACTCGGCGATCGTCCCGCGGCTCATCGATGCGGCCCTGCACGGCGGGAGCGTCGAGCTCCACGGCGATGGCCGGCAGTCGCGGGACTTCACATTCGTCGATGACATCGTCGGTGCGACCCTCGCCGCTGCCGAGCCCGGCGTGCAATCCGGCGTCACCTGCAACGTCGGGTGCGGCGAGAGCCATACCGTCCTGGAGCTCATCGCGGCGGTCGAGGACGCGCTCGGCGGGCGTATCGCCACGATCCCGTGCGATCCGCGGCCTGGCGACGTCCGGCACTCCCGGGCCGACGTGACGCTCGCTCGTGCCGTCCTGGGGTACCGGCCCAGCGTGCGCTTCGAGGATGGCATCCGGCGGACGATCGACGCGTACCGTGACGCCGCCGGCGATGCTTGACATCCTCTTCTGCACGCTCGGCTACCCGCCGGAACCCGCCGGTGGCGCGGAGCACCAGGCGCGGCTGCTGGCCGAGGCGCTCGTCCGGCATGGGCATCGCGTGACCGTCGTGAGCCGGTCCATGGCCGGGAGCCGGACGGAGCGTGTCGGGGGCGTGACCGTCCATCGACTGGCCGCGGGGCGTCGGGCGCCGGCTCGCCAGGCCTACTACGCCCGCCTGGCGGCGCACCTCGCGACGACCGTCCGCCGGTTCGACCTGGTCCATGTCCACCACGCCAACGTGCAGGCCGACATCGTCGTGCCGATCGCCGCAGCCGCCGGTCGCCCCGTCTACCTGAAGGTGGCCGGCGGTGGTCCATCGAGCGAGCTGGCGCGCCAGCACGGGATCCGCCGCTGGACGGCCGCCCGCGCGTTCCGGGGAGCGGCAGCGGTCCAGGCCCAGAGCGCGGATGCCGTGGCCCGGCTGGGCCAGCTCGGCGTCCGGTCCGATCGCATCGTGACCATCCCGAACGGCCTGGATCCGGCCGCCTTCCGACCACCGACGGCAGCGGAGCGCGTGGCCGCCCGTGTCGCGTTGGGGCTTCCGGTGGCCGGCACGATCGTCCTGTCGACCGGGCGCTTCGCGGTCGAGAAGGGGACCGCAGACCTGCTCGCGGCATGGGACCGACTGACGCCGGGACCCGAGGCGACCTTGCTCCTCGTCGGGCAGCCCGCCGACCGTCATGGCGTCCACCCCGTCCCGTCGGACGGCATCGTCGTCCGGCCGTGGACGACGGATCCCGCGCCGTATCTGCGTGCCGCCGACGTCTTCGTGCTGCCCAGCCACGGCGAGGGGATGTCGAACGCCCTGCTCGAGGCGCTCGCCAGCGGGCTTCCGGCGATCGTCACCCCGGTCGGGGCCGGACCGGCCCTCGTCACCTCGACCGGGGCCGGGCTGGTCGTGCCGGTCGGGGACGTCCCGGCACTCGTGACCGCCCTGGACGCCATGCTGACCGATGGGGACTTGCGCGGGCGGCTCGCCGCGGCCGGCCCGGCGGCCGTGGCCGATCTCGACATCGACGCCGTCGCGACCCGGATCGAGGCGGTCTACGACCAGATGGTCGCGACCGTCTGAGCCGTCGCACCGACGGCCGAGGTGCGCGACGGGGGCCGGCACGCTATCATCCCGAGTCCGCCGCGGCGATACCCCGGCCGCGGAGCACGGACCCGCTTGGGGGAGGCCGGGATCGCCGGCCGCAGGAGGACCACATGGGCAAGCACGGCAAGAAGTACCTGGAAGCCGCCAAGCTGGTGGACCGCGAGATGGTCTACAGCCCGGAGGAGGCGGCCGAGCTCATCAAGCAGACGACGACCGTCAACTTCGACGCCTCGGTCGAGGCGCACCTCCGGCTCGGGGTCGACCCCCGACACGCCGACCAGATGGTCCGCGGCACGGTCGTCCTGCCCCACGGCACCGGCAAGGTCGTGCGCGTCGCCGTCTTCGCCCAGGGCGAGAAGGCCCAGGAGGCGCTGCGCGCCGGGGCGGACGAGGTCGGTGGCGAGGACCTGGTCAAGAAGATCGAGGCCGGCTGGCTGGAGTTCGATGTCGCCCTCGCCACGCCCGACTCGATGGGCCTCGTCGGTCGGCTCGGCAAGATCCTGGGCCGTCGCGGCCTGATGCCGAACCCCAAGGCCGGGACCATCACCTTCGACCTCGATCGCGCCATCCGCGAGGTCAAGGGTGGCCGGGTCGAGTTCAAGGTCGACAAGGCCGCCATCGTCCACGTGCCGGTCGGCAAGAGCAGCTTCGAGGCGTCGGCCCTCGTCGACAACCTCGCGGCCCTCGTCGACGCGATCAACCGCGCCAAGCCGAGCGGCGCGAAGGGCCAGTACCTTCGCTCGCTGACGATCGCCAGCACCATGGGCCCGGGCATCCGGGTCGACGTGCCGGCCGTCCTCGCCGCCGCCGCGGCCTGACCCAAGCCGGCGGGGTTCGCCGGCCACCACACGCGATGACGGCCGAGAGGCGCGTCATCTGATCGATATCGACGGACCGCCGCAGACAGCCTGCGTCCCTCCGCCGCCGACGGCCAAGCGCCGCTGACGGACGGGACTTGATCCGCCGGACCGGACCGACCAGCCGCCGCCCGCGAGGGCAGGGGAGTGTCGGGGACGACGACGAGCACGCCGAGGCAGTCGGTGCCTCCACCACATCGGTGGGCGCGCCCCTGCGAGCCGGGGTCAGCCGCCTTCGGGCGGCAGCCATGGGATCCGTCGCAGGGGCCAAGCCGGGAGACCGGTCGACGCCCACCGCCGCACGCCGGTCCGCGTGCTGGAGCGATGGAGGCACCATGACCACTGCCGCCAAGGAAGCGACCGTCGTCGAGTTGCGCGAGGAACTCGCCAACGCCAAGACGATGATCGTGTCCGAGTACCGCGGCCTCAGCGTCAAGGAGATCGCCGAGATCCGGCGCGCCCTGCGCAAGCAGGACGTCCGCTTCCGTGTCGTCAAGAACCGCCTGATGCGCATCGCGGCCGAGGATTCGGTCGGCGAGGCGCTCGGCCCGCTGCTCATCGGCCCGACCGCGATCGCGTTCGGCACCGACGAAGCGGCGACCGCCAAGGCCGTGATCGACGCCACGAAGCCATACAAGATCGTCCGGATCACGGGCGGCGTCCTGGGCGATCGCGCCATCGACGCCGACGGCGTGGCCCGGCTCGCGACCCTGCCCTCGCGCGAGGTCCTGCTGGCCAAGCTGGCCGGTGGGATGCAGGCGCCGGTCGGGACCCTGGCCGGTCTGTTCGCTGCGCCCCTGCGCAACCTGGGCTACGCCCTGTCGCAGGTCGCCGAGCAGAAGCGGGCCCAGTCCCCCGACGCGTGACCTTGACCGTCATCCGATACCCGAACACCAACTGACAAGGAGATACCCATGGCTGTCGTGACCCAGGACGATCTGCTCGAAGCGATCGACAAGATGACCGTCCTCGAGCTGTCCGAGTTCATCAAGCGCTTCGAGGAGCGCTACGGCGTGACCGCCGCCGCCCCCGCCGCCGCTGCTGCTGCGCCGGCCGCCGGTGGTGGTGACGGTGCTGCGCCTGCTGCTCCCGAGGAGCAGAGCGAGTTCAGCGCCGTCCTCACCGAGGTCGGGCCGAACAAGATCCCGGTCATCAAGGTCGTGCGCGAGCTGACCAACCTCGGCCTCAAGGAGGCCAAGGACCTCGTCGACGCGGCGCCCAAGCCGATCAAGGAAGGCGTTGCCAAGGACGAGGCCGAGAAGATCAAGGCTGCGCTGGAGGAGCAAGGCGCAAAGGTCGAGATCAAGTAGCTCGATCTGCCTCCCGGCCGGCGCTGGGGGCGGCGCATCCGTGCGTTGCCCGACTGCGCCGGCCGCTCACGCACGGTCGACGTGCGCTCGCGTCCGTACTCGTCGGGCGCCTTCGGCTGCACCGTCCCAGCGCCGGCACGGCAGGTCCAGACGATGGGACGGACGCAGATCTTGGCCCCCTGGAGGGCTGGCGGAACGGGCGCGAAGGTGGCCGGACCGCCATTACCACATCTCAGTGGCGTTTGACAAGCCTGCAAAGCGAGGTACCATACCCCTTCTGTGAGCGCGGCCTCCCCTTTCTCCTCTTACCTCCGTCAAGGAGTGGTGCTTCATGCTGTCTGCTGAGTCGTCGACTCGCGCCGTGACCCCGTCGGGTCGCATCTCGTACGCCCGCATCGACAAGAAGGTCGACGGGGTGTCCTACGAGAAGTTCGAGATCCCCAACCTCATCGAGCTCCAACTCGACTCGTTCGAGTGGTTCATCGGCAAGGGCCTGCGGGAGCTGTTCGACGAGATCAGCCCGATCAAGGACTTCACCGGCAAGGTCATGGAGCTCCAGTTCCTCGACTACGAGTTCGGGGAGCCCAAGTACTCCGAGGAGGAGTGCCGGACCAAGGACCTCACCTACTCCAAGCCGCTCTACGTCAACGTCGAGCTGACGATCAAGGAGACGGGCGAGATCCAGCGCCAGCGCGTCTACATGGGCGACTACCCGTGGATGACCGACCAGGGCACGTTCGTCATCAACGGCGCGGAGCGCGTCGTCGTCAGCCAGCTCGTCCGCTCGCCGGGCGTCTACTACAGCGAGACGGAGGACCCCGCGTCCGGCCGCCAGCTGTTCAGCGCCAAGGTCATCCCGAACCGCGGCGCCTGGCTCGAGTTCGAGACGAACAACAAGGACCAGCTCTGGGTCAAGGTCGACCGCAAGCGCAAGATCGCCGCGACCACCCTGCTCCGCGCGGTCGGCTACGAGCAGAACGAGGAGATCGCCGCGCTGTTCGCGCCGATCGACATCGACCCGGACCACCAGTTCATCGCGAGCACGCTCGACAAGGACCTCACGCACACCCAGCCGGAGGCCCTCATCGAGGTCTACAAGAAGCTGCGCCCGGGCGATCCGCCCACGGGTGAGAACGCTCGCCAGCTGGTCGAGAGCCTGTTCTTCAACTTCCGCCGCTACGACCTCGGTCGGGTCGGCCGCTACAAGTTCGACAAGAAGCTCGACGGCGTCGCCTCGCGCATGGGCCTCGAGCTCGAGCGCGAGCAGCGGACGATCACCAAGGAAGACATCGCGTCGATCGTCGGTCACCTCATCGAGGGCAACCGCGGGCTCCATCCCAAGGACGACATCGACCATCTCGGCAACCGCCGCATCCGGGCCAACGGCGAGCTCATCCAGAACGCCTTCCGCATCGGCCTGCTGCGCATGGAGCGCGTCGTCCGCGAGCGCATGACGATCCAGGAGATCGACAAGGCGACCCCGAACGCCCTCATCAACATCCGCCCGGTCGTGGCGGCGATGAAGGAGTTCTTCGGCGGCAGCCAGCTCAGCCAGTTCATGGACCAGACCAACCCGCTGGCCGAGCTCACCTCCAAGCGCCGCCTGTCGGCGCTCGGCCCGGGTGGCCTGTCGCGCGAGCGCGCCGGGTTCGACGTCCGCGACGTGCACCACAGCCACTACGGCCGGATCTGCCCGATCGAGACGCCGGAAGGGCCGAACATCGGCCTCATCGGCTCGCTCGCGACGTATGGCCGCATCAACAGCTACGGCTTCATCGAGACCCCCTACCGCAAGGTCAAGCGGACCGTCGGCTACGACGAGGCGGACCTCACCCGGTTCGAGGCCTACACGGACCTGACGACCAAGAGCGGCGAGGTCGTCCTCAAGGCCGGTCAGCCCTTCGATGCCGCGGCCATCGCGGAGCTGAAGAAGCAGAAGGCCCACGCCTTCCCGATCCGCCCGGTCGTCACGGACGACATCGAATACCTCCCGGCGGACGAGGAGGAGGAGCACGTCGTCGCCCAGGCCAACGCGCCGCTCGACGACGAGGGCCACTTCACCGCCGAGCGCATCCCGTCGCGCTACCGCGACACCTTCCCGGAGGCGCGCGCCGGCCAGATCGAGTACATGGACGTGTCGCCCAAGCAGGTCGTGTCCGTGGCCACCGCGCTCATCCCGTTCCTCGAGCACGACGACGCCAACCGCGCGCTGATGGGCTCGAACATGCAGCGCCAGGCCGTGCCGCTCCTCGAGCCGGAGTCGCCGATCGTCGGCACCGGCATGGAAGAGCGCGCCGCGCGCGACTCGGGCCAGGTCCTCGTCGCCCGCCGTGGCGGCGTCGTGACCAGCGTCACCGCCGAGCGCATCGCCATCGAGACCGATGCCGGTGAGCTCGACGAGTACAAGCTCCAGAAGTTCGTCCGCTCCAACCAGGGGACGTGCATCAACCAGCGCCCGATCGTCGATGTCGGGGCGCGGGTCGCCGATGGTGCCCCCATCGCCGACTCGAGCTCGACCGAGAACGGTGAGCTGGCCCTCGGCCGGAACGTGCTCGTCGCGTTCATGAGCTGGGAGGGCGGCAACTACGAGGACGCCATCGTCATCAGCGATCGCCTCGTCCGCGACGACCTGTTCACGAGCATCCACATCGAGAAGCACGAGATCGAGTCGCGCGACACCAAGCTCGGGCCCGAAGAGATCACCCGCGACATCCCGAACGTCGGCGAGGAGTCCCTCAAGGACCTCGACGAGGAGGGCATCGTCTACATCGGCGCCGAGGTCCGCCCCGGCGACATCCTCGTCGGCAAGATCACGCCCAAGGGCGAGACCGAGCTGACCGCGGAGGAGCGTCTGCTCCGGGCGATCTTCGGTGAGAAGGCCCGCGAGGTGAAGGACAGCTCGCTGCGCCTGCCCCACGGCGAGCGCGGCAAGGTCGTCGAGGTCCGCGAGTTCCGTCGCGAGCTCAACGACGACCTCCAGCCCGGCGTCAACCGGCTGGTCCGCGTGTCCGTCGCCCAGAAGCGCAAGATCTCGGTCGGCGACAAGATGGCCGGCCGCCACGGCAACAAGGGCGTCATCGCCAAGATCCTCCCGGCGGAGGACATGCCGTTCCTGCCGGACGGGACCCCGGTCGACATCATCCTCAACCCGCTCGGCGTGCCGAGCCGGATGAACATCGGCCAGATCCTCGAGACGCACCTCGGCTGGGCGCTCCACGCCAAGGGCCTCAAGGCCGCGACCGCGGTCTTCGACGGCGCGACCGAGCAGCAGATCCAGACCGAGCTGCGCGAGGCGCGGCACATGGTCTACGGCGTCGAGAAGCCGCTGCCGGAGGAAGGCAAGATCGACCTTCGCGACGGCCGGACCGGCGCGCTGTTCGACCGGCCGATCACCGTCGGCTACATCTACATGCTCAAGCTCCACCACCTCGTCGAGGACAAGATCCACGCGCGGAGCACCGGCCCGTACAGCCTCATCACCCAGCAGCCGCTCGGTGGCAAGGCACAGTTCGGTGGCCAGCGCTTCGGCGAGATGGAGGTCTGGGCGCTGGAGGCCTATGGCGCGGCCAACATCCTCCAGGAACTGCTGACCGTGAAGTCGGACGACGTCCTCGGGCGTGTCCAGACGTACGAAGCCATCGTCAAGGGCGAAGAGATCCAGCCGCCGCGGGTCCCGGAGTCGTTCAAGGTCCTCATCAAGGAGCTGCGCAGCCTCGGGCTGAACGCGGAGATCCTGGACCAGAACGAAGAGGAGATCCCGCTCGCGGAGGACGACGCGTCCGGCTACCTGCTCCCCGATCTCGGCGGGATCAACCTCGCCGGGTTCGAGGACTGATCACCACGAACCACACCGCCTCGCCGCAGCGAATCGGGTCATCGCTCGGCCTGAGGCCTCGCACATCGCCCGGAGATCACGTCGTCGAGCCAGGCGACGGCGTGGAGGAGAACCATGCTCGAAGTCAATAACTTCAGCGCGATCCGCATCTCGCTCGCCAGCCCGGACCAGATCCGTGAGTGGAGCAAGGGCGAGGTCACGAAGCCGGAGACCATCAACTACCGGACGCTCAAGCCGGAGAAGGATGGCCTGTTCGACGAGCGCATCTTCGGTCCGACCAAGGACTGGGAGTGCTACTGCGGCAAGTACAAGCGGATCCGCTACAAGGGCATCATCTGCGACAAGTGCGGCGTCGAGGTCACGCGCTCGAAGGTCCGTCGCGAGCGGATGGGCCACATCCAGCTGGCCAGCCCGGTCAGCCACATCTGGTACTTCAAGGGCACGCCGAGCCGTCTCGGCATCCTGCTCGACATCAGCCCGCGCAACCTGGAGCGCATCCTCTACTTCGCGCTGTACATCGTCACCCATGTCGATGAGGACGCGCGCAAGCGCGCCCTGGCCGCGATCGAGGAAGAGGCCGAGGGCCGCGGTGGCAAGGCCGGCGAGCGCCTGACCGAGCTCGAGGACGAGCTGCGCGCCGAGGTCAACCGCCAGACCGACGAGTATCGCTCCGAGCTGGCCGCGACCAAGGCCGACCTCGAGTCGCAGCGCGCTTCCCGGACCGAGGAGATCGCCGAGGCGGCCCAGGTCACCTCGGCCGCCCTGGCCGAGCTGGGCAAGGAGCCGGCCGGCGACAGCGTCGTCTTCGCCCCGACCGGTGAGGTCATCGTGGCTGCCGGGGAGACCGGCGGCAAGGACGCGACGGCCAAGCTGCGCAAGGTCGTGGCCGAGTACACCGAGCAGGTCAATGCCGACCTCCAGCAGCGCGAGGCCGACGAGGCGCGCGCGGTGGAGCAGAAGGTCGCCGACCTCGAGACGGGCGTCCAGGAGACGCTGCAGCACGAGCGCGACGGCCTGGCCGGCCAGGCGACCGACCTCAAGGATGAGCTGCGCAAGCTGCGCGACGAGCTGACCTCGCTCAAGCCGATGCAGACCATCGGCGAGCTCGAGTACCGCAACCTGGACGAGCGCTACGGCGCCGGCGCCAAGGGCGGTCGGGTGTTCGGTGCCGGCATGGGTGCCGAGGCCGTGCGCGAGATCATCAGCCGGATGGACCTCGAGGAGCTGGCTCGCTCGCTCCACGTCGAGGTCCGCACCAGCTCCGGCCAGCGCCGCAAGAAGGCCATCAAGCGGCTGCGCCTCATCGAGGCGTTCCGTCGCTCCGGCACGCGACCCGACTGGATGATCCTGTCGGTCCTGCCGGTCATCCCGCCCGACCTGCGGCCGATGGTCCAGCTCGACGGCGGCCGCTTCGCGACGTCCGACCTCAACGACCTGTACCGCCGCGTCATCAACCGCAACAACCGCCTCAAGCGGCTCCTCGAGCTCGGCGCCCCCGAGATCATCATCCGCAACGAGAAGCGGATGCTGCAGGAGGCGTGCGACGCGCTCATCGACAACGGTCGCCGCGGGCGAGCCATCGCCGGCACCGGCAACCATCGGCTCAAGAGCCTGTCCGACATGCTCAAGGGCAAGCAGGGCCGGTTCCGCCAGAACCTGCTCGGCAAGCGCGTCGACTACTCCGGCCGATCGGTCATCGTCGTCGGCCCGGAGCTGAAGCTGCACCAGTGCGGGCTGCCCAAGAAGATGGCGCTCGAGCTGTTCAAGCCGTTCGTCATGCGCCAGCTCGTCGAGAAGGGCTTCGCCCACAACATCAAGAGCGCCAAGCGCATCGTCGAGCGTGTCCGCCCCGAGGTCTGGGACGTCCTCGAGGAAGTCATCAAGGACCACCCGGTCCTGCTCAACCGCGCCCCGACCCTGCACCGCCTGGGCATCCAGGCGTTCATGCCGGTCCTCGTCGAGGGCTCGGCCATCCAGATCCACCCGCTCGTCTGCACCGCGTTCAACGCGGACTTCGACGGCGACCAGATGGCGGTCCACGTGCCGCTCTCGACGGCCGCCCAGGAAGAGGCGCGGACGATGATGCTGTCGACGGCCAACCTGCTGTCGCCGGCTGACGGCTCGCCGGTCGTGGCGCCGACCCAGGACATGGTCCTCGGCTGCTACTACCTGACGATGGACGCGCCCGAGACGAAGTCGAAGAAGGCTCCGGTCTATCGAACGTTCGCCACCGAGGACGAGGCCATCCTCGGCTACCAGCTGCGCGAGAAGACGGGCGCGACGCTCCATGAGCTGATCGACGTCGAGGTCCGCACCTGGGACGAGGCATCGGAGTCGCTCGTCGCCGAGCGCCGCCGCACGACCATCGGCCGCATCATCTTCAACCAGATCCTGCCGGATCGACTGCGCTTCCATGACTCGGTCATGCGCCGCGTCGACCTCAAGGAGCTGGTCGACCGCTGCTATCGCGACCTCGGCGCCGATGAGACCGCCCACCTGGTGGACGGCATCAAGAGCGTCGGGTTCGAGTTCGCCACCCGTGGCGGCATGACCATCGGTCTGTTCGACATCGAGATCCCGAAGGACAAGGCCGCCCGTCTGGACGCCGCCGACGCCTCGGTCGCCGACATCGACAAGCAGTTCCAGCGCGGCCTCATCACCGAGGACGAGCGCTACGAGCAGGTCGTCGACGTCTGGCAGAAGACCACGGCCAAGATGTCCGACGAGATGATGAAGACCCTCGACCCGACCGGGCCGGTCACGATGATGACCGCCTCCGGCGCCCGAGGGAACAAGGGCAACATCGGTCAGCTGGGCGCCATGCGTGGCCTGATGGCCGACCCGTCCGGCCGCATCATCGACGTGCCCGTGCGGAGCAACTTCCGCGAGGGCATGACCGTCCTCGAGTACTTCATCTCGACCCACGGCGCCCGCAAGGGCCTCGCCGATACCGCCCTGCGCACCGCCGACTCCGGGTACCTCACCCGGCGCCTGGTGGACGTCGCCCAGGACGTCATCACCCGCGAGGACGACTGCGGCACCGAGGAAGGCAGCTGGATCATCCGGGCCGAGTCGAGCGACGAGAAGGGCGCCTTCCAGCGTCGCCTCGTCGGCCGGCTGGCCGCGGCCCCGCTGCCCGACCCGCGCGTCAAGCTCAAGAAGGGCGAGGAGGCCCCGCTCCTCGTCGACCGCAACGAGCTGATCACCGAGGAGACCGCCGCCCGCATCGACGACGCCGGCCTCGACGAGGTCCTCGTCCGCTCACCGCTGACGTGCGAGGCCCGCAACGGCGTGTGCCGAGCGTGCTACGGCCGCAATCTCGCCACCGGCGAGATGGTCGGGAGCGGCGAGGCCGTCGGGATCATCGCGGCCCAGTCGATCGGCGAGCCCGGTACGCAGCTGACCATGCGGACGTTCCACACCGGCGGCGTCGCCGGCGGCATGGACATCACCGCCGGCCTGCCGCGCGTCGAGGAGCTGTTCGAGGCCCGCATCCCCAAGGGCAAGGCCGAGATCAGCCACATCGACGGCATCGTCGAGATCATCCGGGGCGACGGCATGACCCGGGTCAAGGTCGTCTCGACCGAGGTCTACGACTCGTCGCTGGGCGTGCCCAAGGGCGCGGAGCAGCTGGCCGCCGCGGGCGACACCGTCACCCTCGGACAGGTCATCGCCCGTGGCGAGGTCGACGGCGCCCAGGTCGACATCACGTCACCCGTGGCCGGCTTCCTGGTCAAGGCCAAGGACGGCCTCGTCGTCCGGGCCGAGGACGTCGTCGAGCGCGAGTACCTCATCCCGCACAACGCCAAGGTCCTGGTCGAGAACGGCCAGGAGATCCGCGCGGGCGACGCCATCACCGATGGACCGATCAACCCGCAGGAGTACCTCGACACCCGGGGCAAGGACGCCGTCCAGCGCTACCTGGTGAAGGAGGTCCAGAAGGTCTACAAGAGCCAGGGCGTCACGATCAGCGACAAGCACATCGAGATCATCGTCCGGCAGATGCTCCGCAAGGTCCGCATCGACCAGCCGGGTGACGTCGACCTGCTCCCGACGGAGCTCGTCGATCGCCTCGAGTTCGAGGAGCACAACAACCGCGTCCTGGCCGAGGGCGGCGAGCCCGCCACGGCCCAGACCGTGCTGCTCGGCGTGACCAAGGCATCGCTCAACACGTCATCGTTCCTTGCCGCGGCGTCCTTCCAGGAGACGACCCGGGTGCTGACCGAGGCGGCCATCAATGGCGCCAAGGACCACCTGATCGGGCTCAAGGAGAACGTCATCATCGGCAAGCTCATCCCGGCCGGGTCCGGGGCGCCGGCCAACGTCGCGGCGCGCAAGGCGCGCGAGCGGCAGGCCGCCCTCGAGGCGCTTGCCGGCGAGGCCCTGGAGGGTCTCGGCGACTCCGAGTACAACCCGTTCCTCGAGGACGGGGAGGGTCGCGGTGGCGACGAGGCAGCGGGCCTGGCCCTGGCTGCCACGATCGCCGGTGGCGACAGCGACGACGATGCGGACGGGGCCAACCCGTTCCTCGCCGCCGATGGCGAGACCGCGCCGGACGACGACGCCAATCCGTTCCTGGAGGAGGCGGCCAAGGAGGCCGTCGAAGAGACCCCCTAGGGTCGCCCACCACCCGTCCAGCCCGACGCCCCGGCGGACCCCGCCGGGGCGTTTCGCATGCCCGCGGCGGGCATCGCTCCGAGGCCCCGCGCACGTTTGACACCCGAACGCGGCCTCGGCTATCCTCCGCCTTCGTGGCCTCGGGAGGGGTCCGCCCTCGGCGTGCGCGCCGACGACCATCTCGACCATCACTTGAACCGGTCCCGGCCGGACGTCCAGGGGGGCGTCGCCGGCGACAGCGGACCGGCCCGCGACCGGCGACGGACGCGACCAGAGACACCAAGGAGTAGGGACTTCGTGCCGACGATCAACCAGCTCGTGCGCCACGGCCGCCAGCGCAAGATCAAGAAGGTCAAGGCGCCGGCGATGCGCAAGAACTGGAACAGCCTGCGACGCCGTCAGGTGTCGATCCCGGGCGCCCCGCAGAAGCGCGGCGTGTGCCTCCAGGTGAAGACGATGACGCCGAAGAAGCCGAACTCCGCGCTGCGCAAGATCGCCCGCGTGCGGCTGTCCAACCAGATGGAGGTCACGGCCTACATCCCGGGCATCGGCCACAACCTCCAGGAGCACTCGGTGGTCCTGGTCCGCGGCGGCCGCGTGAAGGACCTCAACTCCGTCAAGTACCACATCATCCGAGGCACCCTCGATGCCGCCGGCGTGCGTGACCGCAAGCAGGGCCGCTCGAAGTACGGCGCCAAGAAGGCGGCCAAGTAATGCCGCGTCGAACGAGCATCCCGCGCAAGACCAAGTACGAGGTCGTGCCGGCCAACCGCATCACCGCCCGCTTCAGCGCCAAGCTGATGAAGGGCGGCAAGCAGAACCTGGCCGAGCGCATCCTCCGCCAGGCCCTCGCCCGGGCCGAGGCCCAGGCCGGTCGGCCGGGCCTCGAGATCCTCGAGGCGGCGATGCGCAACGCCACCCCCATCATCGAAGTCAAGCCGCGCCGCGTCGGTGGCGCGACCTATCAGGTCCCGGTCGAGATCCGGGGCGAGCGCCGTCTGTCGCTCGGCGTCCGCTGGCTCGTCCAGTCGGCACGCAAGCGCAACGGCAAGAGCATGAGTGAGAAGCTCGCTGCGGAGTTCGTCGATGCCATGAATGGCCTCGGCGCCGCCGTCAAGCGACGCGAAGACACGCACAAGATGGCCGAGGCGAACCGCGCCTTCAGCCATTTCAAGTGGTAGATCCGGGAGCGTAGGGAAACCGTGGCACGACAGGTTCCGCTATCCAAGACGCGGAACATCGGGATCATCGCGCATATCGACGCGGGCAAGACGACCGTGACCGAGCGGATCCTCTTCTACACGAAGAAGATCTACAAGATCGGCGAGGTCCATGAAGGCGCCGCGACGATGGACTGGATGCCGCAGGAGCAGGAGCGGGGGATCACCATCACCGCTGCTGCAACGACGGCGTTCTGGGGCGATCATCGCATCAACATCATCGATACGCCCGGGCACGTGGACTTCACCGTCGAGGTGGAGCGCAGCCTGCGCGTGCTCGACGGCGCGGTCGTCGTGTTCGACGGCGTGGCCGGTGTCGAGCCCCAGTCCGAGACGGTCTGGCGCCAGGCCGACCGCTACGGCGTGCCCCGCTTCTGCTTCATCAACAAGCTGGACCGCACCGGCGCCGACTTCTGGCGCGGGGTCGAGTCGATCAAGGACCGCCTCGGCGCGAACGCCGTGCCGATCCAGATCCCGATCGGCCGCGAGGACCAGTTCCAGGGCGTCATCGACCTGGTCGAGATGAAGGCCATCTACTACCGCGACGACCTGGGCAACCAGATCGACGTCGTCGACATCCCGGCGGAGCTCCAGGCCGAGGCCGAGCAGCATCGCCACACGATGATCGAGGCCGTCGCCGAGATGGACGACGAGCTGACCCACAAGTACCTCGAGGGCGAGGAGCTGACCGTCGCCGAGATCAAGCGCGGCCTGCGCCTCGGCACGCTGACCACCCGCATCATCCCGGTCCTGACCGGCTCGGCGCTCAAGAACAAGGGCGTCCAGAAGATGCTCGACGCGGTCATCGACTTCCTGCCCTCGCCGCTCGACGTCCCGCCGATGATCGGCCTCGACGCCAAGTCCGGCGGCGAGATCATCCGGACCCCGGACGACGCCGAGCCGTTCAGCGCCCTGGCCTTCAAGATCGCGGCCGACCCGTTCGTCGGGAAGCTCGCCTTCTTCCGGGTCTACTCGGGCACGCTCAAGGCCGGCTCGTACGTCCTCAACCCGACCAAGGGCAGGAAGGAGCGCATCGGGCGCATCCTCCAGATGCACGCCAACCACCGCGAGGAGATCGAGGAGGTCTACGCCGGCGACATCGCCGCGGCCGTCGGGCTCAAGGACACCTTCACCGGTGACACCCTGACCGACGTCGACCATCCCGTGATCCTCGAGTCGATGACCTTCCCGGAGCCGGTCATCGAGGTCAAGATCGAGCCCAAGACGAAGGCCGACCAGGACAAGCTCGCGCTCGCCCTGCAGCGCCTGTCCGAGGAGGATCCGACCTTCCGCGTCCACACCGACCCGGAGTCCTCGGAGACCCTCATCGCCGGCATGGGCGAGCTGCACCTCGACGTCCTCGTCGATCGGATGATCCGCGAGTTCAAGGTCGCCGCCAACATCGGCAAGCCGCAGGTCTCCTACCGCGAGACCATCCGGCGCGCGGCGGAGGGCAACGGCCGCTTCGTCCGCCAGACCGGCGGCAAGGGCCAGTACGGCCACGCGGTCATCAAGCTCGAGCCGGCCGAGAAGGGCGCGGGCTACGAGTTCGTCGACAAGATCGTCGGCGGGACCATCCCGCGCGAGTACATCAAGTCCGTCGACGCCGGCATCCGCGAGAAGCTCGAGACGGGCATCTACGCCGGCTTCCCGGTGGTCGACGTCAAGGCGACCCTGTTCGACGGCTCGTACCACGAGGTCGACTCGTCGGAGATGGCGTTCAAGATCGCCGGCTCCATGGCGGTGCAGGATGCCTTCGCCAAGGCCGACCCGGCCATCCTCGAGCCGATCATGAAGGTCGAGGTCCTCATGCCCGAGGACTTCATGGGCGACGTCATCGGCGATCTCAACAGCCGACGCGGCCAGATCGAGGGCATGGAGTCGCGCGGCAACACCCAGGTCGTGCGGGCATTCGTCCCGCTCGCCCAGATGTTCGGGTACGTCACGGACCTGCGGTCGATGACCCAGGGCCGGGCGACGTCCTCGATGGAGTTCAGTCATTACGCCGAGGTGCCAGCCAGCCTGGCCTCGGAACTCGTCCAGAAGTCCAAGGTCTAGGGAGTCACGGCACCATGGCCAAGAAGAAGTTCGAGCGCACCAAGCCGCACGTCAACATCGGGACGATCGGCCACATCGACCACGGCAAGACGAGCCTGACCGCGGCGATCACCAAGTACCTCGCGCTCAAGGGTGAGGCCGAGTACCGCGCCTTCGACACGATCGACAACGCGCCCGAAGAGCGCGAGCGCGGGATCACCATCGCCATCGCCCACGTCGAGTACGAGACCGACGCCCGCCACTACGCCCACGTCGACTGCCCGGGGCACGCCGACTACATCAAGAACATGATCACCGGCGCCGCCCAGATGGACGGGGCCATCCTCGTCGTCGCCGCGACCGACGGCCCGATGCCCCAGACCCGCGAGCACATCCTGCTGGCCCGCCAGGTCGAGGTGCCGTACATCGTCGTGTTCCTCAACAAGGTCGACATGGTCGACGACCCCGAGCTGCTCGACCTCGTCGAGCTCGAGGTCCGCGAGCTGCTGAGCAAGTACAACTTCCCGGGTGACGACATCCCGGTCATCCGCGGCTCGGCGCTCAAGGCGCTCGAGGCCCCCGACGACAAGACCGATCCGGCCTACGCCCCGATCCAGGAGCTGATGGACGCGGTCGACTCGTACATCCCGACCCCCGAGCGGGCCATCGACAAGCCGTTCCTCATGCCGGTCGAGGACGTCTTCGGCATCAAGGGCCGGGGCACGGTCGCCACCGGGCGCATCGAGCGCGGCGTGGTCCACGTCGGCGACGAGGTCGAGCTGGTCGGGGTCAAGCCCACCCGCAAGATCGTGGTCACCGGCGTCGAGATGTTCAAGAAGCTGCTCGACCAGGGCGAGGCCGGCGACAACGTCGGCTGCCTCATCCGCGGCATCGAGCGCGAGGAGATCGAGCGTGGCCAGGTCCTGGCCAAGACCGGCTCGGTCAAGCCGCACACCAAGTTCACCGCCCAGGTCTACGTCCTGACCAAGGAGGAGGGCGGCCGCCATACCCCCTTCTACAACGGCTATCGTCCGCAGTTCTACCTGCGCACGACCGACGTGACCGGGGCCATCGGCCTGCCCGACGGGGCCGAGATGATCATGCCCGGCGACAACGTCGAGATGTCGGTCGAGCTGATCACCCCCATCGCCCTCGAGGTCGGCCAGCGCTTCGCCATCCGCGAGGGTGGCCGGACCGTCGGTGCCGGCGCCATCGTCACCATCGTCGAGTAGGCGAGAGATGGCGAAGCAGCGGATCCGGATCCGCCTCAAGGCCTACGACCACCGACTGCTTGATCAGTCGGCGGCGCAGATCGTCGAGACCGCGCAGCGCACCGGCGCTGATGTGGTCGGGCCGGTCCCGCTGCCCACGCGCATCGAGAAGTTCACCGTCCTGCGCTCCCCGTTCATCGACAAGGACTCCCGCGAGCAGTTCGAGATCCGCACCCACAAGCGGCTCGTCGACATCCTGGATCCGAGCTCGAAGACCGTGGACGCCCTGATGCGACTCAGCCTCGCCGCTGGCGTCGACATCGAGATCAAGATGTGATGTCGATCGGACTCATCGGCCGCAAGGTCGGCATGACCCAGGTGTTCCAGGACGACGGCACGATGGTGGCCGTCTCGGTCCTGGCCATCGAACCGAATACCGTGACCCGCCTGCGGACGACCGATCGGGACGGCTACACCGCCGTCCAGCTCGGCGCCGAGGTCAGGAAGAAGCTGACCAAGCCCGAGGCCGGCCAGCTCAAGGACCTGCCCCAGGTCGCGACCGTCCGCGAGTTCCGCGTCGACAGCGTCGACGACTTCGAGGTCGGCCAGACCGTGTCGCTCGGTGACCTGTTCACCGCCGGCGACGAGGTCGACGTGACCGGCGTCTCGAAGGGCAAGGGCTTCGCCGGCGTCATCAAGCGCCACAACTTCCACCGCGGCCCGCAGACCCACGGCTCGGACCATCACCGCGCCCCGGGCTCCATCGGCCCGGGCACGACCCCCGGTCGCGTCTATCGCGGCCTGAAGATGTCCGGCCACATGGGCGACGAGCGGGTGACCATCAAGAAGGTGCGCGTCGTGCGCGCCGACACCGACCGCAACCTGCTGCTCGTCAAGGGGAGCCTCCCCGGCGCGCGCGGGTCGCTGATCCTCGTGAAGAAGGCCTGACGATGCCGTCGACCCCCGTCTACGACAAGACCGGCAAGGCCGTCGGCAGCGTCGAGCTCAGCGATGAGCTGTTCGCCGCCCCGGTCAACACCGCCGTGCTCCACCAGGTCGTGACCGCCCAGCTGGCCGCGCGCCGGACGGGCACGCACGACACCAAGACCCGCGGCGAGGTCCGTGGCGGTGGCGCCAAGCCGTACCGCCAGAAGGGCACCGGCCGCGCCCGCCAGGGCTCGCGCACCGCACCGCACTATCGCGGCGGCGGGGCCGTGTTCGGGCCGCACCCGCGCTCGTACGAGCAGCGGCTGCCGCGCAAGATGAAGCGCCTCGCGCTGCGTGGCGCGCTGACCGCGAAGTTCGGCGACGAGCAGCTCAAGGTCATCGACACGTTCGGCCTCGACGCGATCAAGACCAAGGACCTGGCGTCCGTCCTGCGCGCGCTCGACGCGACCGGCCGTGTCCTCGTCGTCGCCCCCGACCGCGACCAGACCCTGGAGCTGTCGGCGCGCAACCTGCCGAAGGTCAACGTGATCCTCGCCGACTCGCTCAACGTGGTCGACCTCATCGATGCCGACCTCGTCCTCATCGAGCAGCCGGCCGTCGCCCGGATCGAGTCGGTCTACGGCAGCGGCGACCGCGCGGAGGTGGCCTCGTGACCAGCCTGACCGCTCCCGAGATCATCCTGCGACCCGTCATCAGCGAGAAGTCGATCGACGAGTCCGGCCGCGGCAAGTACACCTTCGCCGTCCACCCGGAGGCCAACAAGATCCAGATCAAGGCGGCCGTCGAGCAGCTCTACAAGCAGGAGAAGGTGACCGTCGTCGCGGTCAACGTCCTGACCACCAAGGCCAAGGAGAAGCGTCGCGGAACGCGGCGTGGTCGCATCGTCGGCCACACCACCCCGTGGCGGAAGGCCATCGTGACCCTGGCTCCCGGCCAGAAGATCGAGTTCTTCGAGGGGGTCTGACGATGCCGCTCCGTAGCTACAAGCCGACCTCGCCCGGGCTCCGCCAGATGACTCGCTCGACCTTCGAGGAGATCACCACCAAGGAGCCGCACAAGCCCCTGCTCGAGAAGCAGATCCGGGGCTCGGGCCGGAACAACCAGGGCCGCCTCACCGTCCGCCATCGCGGCGGCGGGGAGAAGCAGCACTACCGCCGCATCGACTTCAAGCGCGACAAGACCGGCGTGCCCGCCCGTCTCGCGACGATCGAGTACGACCCGAACCGCTCCGCGCGGATCGGCCTGCTCCACTATCGCGACGGCGAGAAGCGCTACATCCTCGTCCCGCACGGGCTCAAGGTCGGCGACATCGTCGTCTCCGGGCCGGAGGCCGAGCCGCGCGTCGGCAACGCCATCCCGCTGGCCAACATCCCGTTGGGCACGACCATCCACAACATCGAGCTGACCCCCGGCAAGGGCGGGCAGATCGTCCGGTCCGCCGGCACGTCCGCCCAGCTCCTGGCCAAGGAGGGTGACTACGCCACGGTCCGCATGCCGTCGGGCGAGATGCGTCGCATCCCGCTCCGCTGCATGGCCACCGTCGGCCAGGTCAGCAACCTCGACCACGAGAACCAGAACCTCGGCAAGGCCGGCCGCGCCCGGCACATGGGCCAGCGGCCCGAAGTCCGGGGCGTCGTGATGAACCCGCGTGACCATCCGCACGGCGGTGGTGAGGGCAAGTCCCCGACGGGGATGCCGCCCAAGACCCCGTGGGGCAAGCCCGCCATGGGCTATCGCACCCGGCGGTCCAAGACGACCGGACGTCTCATCGTCCGATCGCGGCACCGCAAGTAGCGGGGAGGTAGGAGCAGATGTCCCGTTCCGTCAAGAAGGGCCCGTTCGTCGAGGCCCGCCTCCTCGGCCGCATCGAGGAGATGAACAAGCGCAGCGAGAAGAAGGTCGTCAAGACCTGGTCCCGCGCGTCCGTCATCTTCCCGACCTTCATCGGCCACACCATCGCCGTGTACAACGGCAAGAAGCATGTCCCGGTCTACGTGACCGAGAACATGGTCGGTCATCGCCTCGGTGAGTTCAGCCCGACCCGCAACTATCGCGGGCACGGGAAGCACACCGAGCGGTCGACGGCGCTGAAGTAGGAGCGACCCGACCGTGCGTGTGTCCGCAACTGCCAAGTACCTCCGTGCCTCCACCCGCAAGACCCGCCTGGTGACCCAGGCCATCAAGGGCAAGCCGGTGGAGGAGGCGGCCGCCCTGCTGCGGTTCATGCCGCAGAAGGCCGCGGCCGATGTCGCGCGCGTCCTCAAGAGCGCGACCGCCAATGCCGAGAACAATCACAACCTGTCCGCGCAGGACCTGATCGTCATCGATGCCATCGCCAACGAAGGCCCGACGATCAAGCGCTTCCAGCCGCGGGCCCAGGGTCGGGCGTTCCCCATCCACAAGCCCATGACCCACATCACCGTCGTCGTCGCGGACCAGGAGGCCTGACATGGGACACAAGGTCCATCCGTACGGCTTCCGCCTGGGTGTCTCGCGCACCTGGACCGCGAAGTGGTATGCGGACAAGGAATACACGACCTCCCTCAAGGAGGACATCACGATCCGCAAGCTGATCGAGAAGCGGCTGTCGAACGCCAGCGTCAGCGGGGTCGAGATCGAGCGCGGCATCAACCACGTGACGGTGACCATCCACACGGCCAAGCCGGGGATCGTCATCGGCAAGGGCGGTGCCAACGTCGAGGTCCTGCGCCAGCAGATCGGCGTCCTGTCCGACCGCAAGGTCAAGCTGGAGATCAAGGAGATCCGCCAGCCGGAGCTCGACGCCCACCTCGTGGCCATGAACATCGCCGGGCAGCTGACCCGCCGCATCGCCTTCAAGAAGGCGATGAAGCAGGCCATCCAGCGCTCGATGAAGGCCGGCGCGAAGGGCGTCAAGATCGCCGTCGCCGGTCGGCTCGGTGGCTCGGAGATGGGCCGCCGCGAGTGGGACAAGGAAGGGCGCATCCCGCTGGGGACGCTCCGCGCGGACATCAGCTACGGCCAGGTCCACGCCCACACGACGTACGGCCGCATCGGCGTCAAGGTCTGGATCTATCGCGGCGACATCACGCCGGAGCGGACGCGCTCCGCGTGAGGCCACGCTCCCGGCCCAGGCCGGGCAGGGGGTCTGACGATGTTGATGCCGCGACGCGTCAAGCATCGCAAGGTCATGCGTGGTCGGATGTCCGGCCTGGCCAAGGGCGGCCACACGGTCGCCTTCGGCGAGTACGGCCTGGCCACCCAGGAACCGGCCTGGATCACCAGCCGCCAGATCGAGGCGGCCCGACGCGCGATGACCCGCTCGGTCAAGCGCGGCGGCAAGATCTGGATCCGGATCTTCCCGGACAAGCCGGCGACCAAGAAGCCGGCCGAGACCCGGATGGGCTCCGGCAAGGGCGCGCCCGACCATTGGGTCGCGGTCGTCAAGCCGGGCCGGATCCTGTTCGAGATGGCCGGCGTCGACCACGACGCCGCGGTCGAGGCCATGCGCCTCGCCAGCCACAAGCTGCCGGTGGCGACCCGCGTGGTCGTCCGTGAAGGCGCGAAGGAGGCTTGACGATGGATATCGACAAGGCTCGTTCGTTGTCCGACGCCGAGCTCGACCAGGCCCTGCGCGACGCCAAGCAGGACCTGTGGGGAGCGCGCTTCGCGCTCTCGACCCGTCAATTGAAGGACTACAGCACGATCCCGCAGACGCGGCGAACGATCGCGCGGATCCTGACCGTCCAGCGTGAGCGAAAGCTCGGCCGGACGGCGTGAGGGAGATCACGCGATGACAGGAGCAGACACCAAGGTGCAGGGCAAGCGGAAGACCAAGGTCGGCCGCGTCGTCAGCGACAAGATGGACAAGACGATCGTCGTGTCCGTCGAGCGACTGGCGCGCCACCGGCTGTACAAGCGGGTCATCCGCTTGACGACCAAGTTCAAGGCCCACGACGAGGACAACGACGCCCGCATCGGCGACACGGTCCAGATCGAGGAGGCACGCCCGCTGTCGGCGACGAAGCGCTGGCGGCTGGTCCGCGTCATCGCGCGGGCAGGCGAGCACGGCCTGCCGGGCGAGAGCGTCGTGGCCGAGGAGGCCGAGACGAGCGAGGCGATCCACGCCGCCGCCCATCCGGGCCGCGTCGCCAAGGCCGAGGCCGAGGCTGACGCAGAACGCGGCTTCCGAGTCGGCGACGACCGGAGACGCGTCCGGCGACGAGCAGAGCGAGTCGACGGTGGCCGGGTCGTGATCCAGCCCCAGACCCGCCTCAAGGTCGCGGACAACACCGGTGCCCGGAGCATCCAGTGCATCCGGGTGATGGGCCGTTCGCTCAAGACGACCGCCGGCGTCGGTGACGTGATCATCGCCAGCGTCAAGCAGGCGATCCCGAACGCCGCCGTCAAGAAGGGCGACGTCGTCCGCGCGGTCATCGTCCGCACGAACAAGGAGTACGGGCGCCCGGACGGGAGCTACATCCGGTTCGACGAGAACGCGGCCGTGCTCATCAACAACCAGGGCAACCCGCGCGGCACGCGCATCTTCGGCCCGGTCGCGCGCGAGCTGCGGGACCGGAACTACATGAAGATCGTGTCGCTCGCCCCGGAGGTGCTGTGATGGGCGTCCGGACCGTGACCCCCAAGGCGCCCAAGGTGCCCGAGATCCGCAAGGGCGACACCGTCGTCGTGCTGTCCGGCAAGGATGCCGGCAAGCGCGGGACGGTCGATCGCGTCATCCGCCAGGCGCCTGCGCCTCGCGGCGGCCGGAGCATCTTCCGGCGCGGCTCCTCGGCCGGCGGCGTGAAGGTCGTCATCGAAGGCGTCAACATCGCCAAGCGGCACACCAAGCCGCGCCAGTCGAGCTCGACGACCGACCGCATGCCCAAGATCCAGCAGGGCGGCATCCTCGATCTCGCCCAGCCGGTGCCGATCAGCAAGGTCATGCTCGTGTGCACGAGCTGCGGCAAGCCGACCCGAGTCGCCCACGCGACCCTCGAGACCGGCCGACGCGTGCGCGTGTGCCGGCACTGCGGTGAGCAGGTGGAGGTGAAGTCATGACCAGCCGCCTGCATGAGCGCTACGCGGCCGAGGTCGTGCCGGCGCTCCAGAAGCAGTTCGAGTACGGCAACCCCAACCAGGTGCCGAAGGTCAGCAAGATCGTCGTCAACATCGGTCTCGGCGAGGCGCTCAGCAACGCCAAGGCGCTCGATGCGGCGCTCGGCGACCTGACCGCCATCACCGGCCAGAAGCCGATCGTGACCAAGGCCAAGCGATCGATCGCCCAGTTCCGCCTGCGGACGGGCAACTCGATCGGCGCCAAGGTGACCCTCCGCGGTGAGCGGATGTGGGACTTCCTCGATCGGCTGACGACCCTGGCCCTGCCGCGCATCCGCGACTTCCGGGGGATCCCCGACAAGTCGTTCGATGGTCGGGGCAACTACACCCTCGGGTTGCGCGAACAGCTCGCGTTCCCCGAGATCGAATACGACAAGGTGGACCGTCTCCGCGGGCTGGAGATCAGCATCGTGACGACGGCGAAGTCCGACGAGGAGAGCAAGAAGTTGCTCGAACTCCTCGGCATGCCCTTCGCCTCGTAGGCGCGGGGAGGAGTACCGATGGCCAAGAAGTCGATGGTCGCGAAGGCGAAGCGAACCCCCAAGCACCCCGTGCAGGCGTATCACCGCTGCTTCGTGTGCGGGCGTCCGCGCGCCTTCATGCGCCGGTTCTCGCTCTGTCGCATCTGCTTCCGGGAGCGTGCGCTCCTGGGCGAGCTGCCGGGCGTCACGAAGTCGAGTTGGTAGGACAGCGATGAACATCTCCGACCCGATCGCGGACATGCTCACGCGAGTCCGGAATGCGTCGCGCGCCCGACACACGGAAGTGGTCGTGCCGGCGTCCCGGACCAAGCGCGAGATCGCCCGCATCCTCAAGGACGAGGGCTTCATCGCCGACGTCAGCGAGGAGCAGGACGGCCCGACGGCCAACCTGCGCATCACCCTCAAGTACGTCGACGGGAAGGTCCCGGTCGTCTCCGGCCTGAAGCGGATCAGCAAGCCCGGCCTGCGCGTCTACGCGCGCAAGACGGACATCCCGCGCGTGCTCGGCGGCCTCGGCATCGTCATCGTCAGCACCAGCCAGGGGATCATGACCGGCCAGCAGGCGCGTCAGGCGCAGCTGGGCGGCGAAGTCCTCGCGTACGTCTGGTAGGCCGAACACGATGTCGCGAATCGGACGCCTGCCCATCGCCGTCCCGTCGACCGTCGACGTGACGATCGACGGGCGCCAGGTCACGGTGAAGGGGCCCAAGGGCACCCTCAGCCGTGAACTGCACCCGGACATGACGGTCAGCAAGGAGGACGGCACCCTCGTCGTCACCCGGCCGACCGAACAGAAGACCCACAAGCAGCTCCACGGCCTGACCAGGACCCTGGTCAACAACATGGTCGTGGGCGTGACCGACGGCTACCGCAAGGGGCTGGAGATCACCGGCGTCGGCTATCGCGCCACGCTCAACGGCAAGAAGCTGACGCTCAACCTGGGCTACAGCCACCCGGTCGAGATCGACCCGCCGGAGGGCATCAGCTTCGAGGTCGAGAACCCGACCCGCCTGGCGGTCGTCGGCATCGACAAGGAGCTGGTCGGCCAGATCGCCGCCAAGGTCCGCTCGACACGCAAGCCGGAGCCCTACAAGGGCAAGGGCGTGCGCTACGCCGGCGAGGTCATCCGTCGCAAGGCGGGCAAGGCCGGCAAGGTCGGCGGCAAGAAGTAACCAAGCAGCACTGACGAAGGACTGACACGATGACGCAGGTCGCCAGCCGCGGCGCCGCACGACGCAAGCGCCACGAACGCATCCGCCTCCGCATGGCGGGGACGGACGTGCGGCCGCGTCTCGCGGTCTTCCGCAGCCTCAACCACATCTACGCGCAGGTCATCGACGACGCGTCCGGCCGGACGCTCGCCGCTGCCTCGACCGTCGAGAAGGAGCTCGAAGGGCTCGAGCTCGACCAAGTCGGAGGAGGCCGCCACCGTCGGCAAGCTCGTCGCCGAGCGAGCCAAGGCGGCCGGGGTCGAGCGCGTGGTCTTCGATCGAGCCGGGTTCCGGTACCACGGGCGGATCAAGTCGCTCGCCGATGCCGCCCGTGAAGCCGGCCTCGAGTTCTGATCGGAAGGAGCACCGTGGCACGCATCGACCCGAACAAGCTCGCGCTCGAGGAGCGCGTCGTCCAGATCAACCGTGTCGCCAAGGTCGTCAAGGGCGGCCGGCGATTCAGCTTCAGCGCGGTCGTCGTCGTCGGTGACGGCGCCGGTCACGTCGGCGCGGGCCTGGGCAAGGCCGGCGAGGTCCCCGAGTCCATCCGCAAGGGTGTCGAGGACGCGAAGAAGAACCTCATCAAGATCCCGATGGTCGGCACGACGATCCCCCACGAGGTGAACGTCGAGTACGGCGCCAGCAGGGTCATGCTCAAGCCCGCCAGCCAGGGCACCGGCGTCATCGCCGGCGGCTCCGTCCGGGCGGTCCTCGAGGCGGCCGGCGTGCGCGACATCCTGTCGAAGATCTACGGCTCGACCAACCCGGTCAACGTGACCCGCGCGACCATCGAGGCGCTGCGTGGCCTGCACTCCGCGGAGGAGCTGAGCGCTCGCCGTGGGGTCAAGCTGACCAGCCACATCTCCGGCCAGCCGTCCGCGGAGAGCAGCGATGGCCGGTAAGCTGAAGGTCACCCAGA
This sequence comes from uncultured Chloroflexia bacterium, assembly GCA_963776925.1. Lineage (GTDB taxonomy): Bacteria > Chloroflexota > Limnocylindria > Limnocylindrales > CSP1-4 > SPCO01. Next base: position 43,984 of record CAVZON010000006.1, read on the forward strand.
CCAAGAGCACGATCAGCCACATCGCGCGGAACCGGGCCACCATCAAGGCCCTGGGCCTGCACGGCATCGGCAGCACCAGCATCATCGCCGACAACGATGCGACCCGCGGCATGGTCCGCCAGGTCCGCTTCCTCGTGACGGTCGAGGAGCTGGCCGAGGGCGCCGGTGCAGGCACAACGAAGGTCGGCGATCGCCGCTCCGAGGACCGAGGCGACGCCCCCGCGAGCCATCGGTCCGAGGATTCGGCGGCCAAGGAGACGAAGTGAAACTGCACGACCTGCGCCCCGCCGACGGGTCGCGCAAGGAGCGCACCCGTGTCGGTCGCGGCATCGCCGCCGGCAAGGGCAAGACCGCGGGCCGCGGCACCAAGGGCCAGAAGGCCCGCGCCGGCGGGTCCATCCCGCCGTGGTTCGAGGGCGGCCAGACGCCGCTCCACATGCGCATCCCCAAGCTGCGCGGCTTCAAGAACCGGTTCAAGGTCCAGTACGAGGTCGTGAACGTCGGCGCCATCGAGGCGGCGATCGAGCGCGGCGCGTTCGAGGCCCCGGACGGCGCCCCGAAGGGCAAGAGCAAGGCGGCCAAGGCTGCGGCCCAGATCACCATCAACCAGGACCTGCTGCGCGCGGCCGGGCTCGTCAAGAGCCTGGACAAGCCGATGAAGATCCTCGGCAACGGGGAGCTCACGTCGCCGCTGTTCGTGGTCGCCGATGCGTTCACCGCGTCGGCTCGCTCCAAGATCGAGGCCGCCGGCGGGACCGTCAGCGTCCTCGAGGTCCCGACCGCGCCGCTCAAGGCCATCGGCCTGGAGCCGGCGACCGAGGCCAGCGAGGCCGGCGAGGCCGAGGCTGCCGCCCCGGCTGACGCGACCGAGGCCACCGCGGCCGCGGCCGACGAGCCCGCCGAGAGCACCAGCGAGACCGCCGACGAGCCCGCCGCCGAGGCGGAGCCGGTCGACAGCACGGAGTCCGACGAGGCCGCCACCACGTCCGGCGACGACGCCTGACCCCGTGTTCGAATCCCTCCTCAACGCATTCCGCGCGCCCGATCTCCGGCGGCGGATCCTCTATGTCCTGGGGCTGCTCATCGTCTTCCGGATGCTGGCGGCCGTGCCGATCCCGGGCATCGACCAGGCACAGCTCGATGCGTTCCTGGCCAGCAACCCGCTGTTCGGCCTGCTGAACATCTTCTCGGGCGGTGGCCTGTCGAACCTGTCGGTCGTGGCCCTGGGCATGAACCCCTACATCAACGCATCGATCATCATGCAGTTGATGCAGGGCGTCGTGCCCTCGCTCCAGGCGCTGAGCCGTGAGGGGGAATACGGCCGCAACAAGATCACCCAGTACACGCGGTACCTGTCGGTGCCGCTGGCCCTGCTGCAGGCCTACGGCTTCCTGGCCCTGCTCAACTCGCAGGGGGTCCTGGCCGGGACGTTCGACCTCGCCAGCTTCACCACGATCACCCAGATCGTCACGCTGACCGCGGGCTCGGTCGCGCTGATGTGGATCGGCGAGCTGATCACCGAGCGCGGCATCGGCAACGGCATCAGCTTCATCATCTTCGCCGGCATCGTGAGCCAGGCCCCGGGGGCGATCCAGGCGTTCATCGCCGCCCCCAACGTGGCCGCGTTCATCGCCTTCGGCATCGTCGCCATCGCGGCGGTCGCGACGATCATCTACATCCAGGAAGGCCAGCGCCGCATCCCGGTCCAGTACGCCAGCCGCGTCCGCGGCCGGCGCATGTACTCGGGCGGGCAGACGTTCCTGCCGCTGCGCGTCAACCAGGCCGGCGTCATCCCGATCATCTTCGCGGTGAGCATCCTGCTGTTCCCGGTCCAGCTGGCGTCGTACTTCACGGCGTCGGACATCCAGGTCGTGGCCGACGTCGCCAACGCGGTCGTCACGCTCCTCAACCCGAACAGCATCCTGTACGTCGCCCTGTACTTCCTGCTGACCATCGGGTTCACGTACTTCTACACGGCATTCACGTTCAAGCCGGACGAGACGGCCGAGCAGCTCCGCAAGAACGGTGGCTACATCCCCGGCATCCGGCCCGGCCGTCCGACGCAGGATTACCTTGCCCGCGTCGTCAGCCGGATCACCTTCGCCGGCGCCCTGTTCCTGGGCATCGTCGCGGTCTCGCCGAGCCTGGTCGGGATCGCCTTCCCGGACCTCGGCGCCATCGGCCTCGGCGGCACGAGCCTGCTCATCGTCGTGTCGGTCGTCGTCGAGACGATGAAGCAGATCGAAGCCCAGCTGATGATGCGCAACTACGAAGGCTTCATCAGATGAGCTTGGCGGTCACTTCGGCGGCGCCGACGGCGGCCGATCCGGGCGTTGCTCGCTGTGCGCGTTCGCTCACGCACACCCCCGGAGGTCCGAGGCGACGCTCCGCGAGCCATCGGCCCGAGGGTTCCTGCGCTCGCTCACGTGCTCGCTCGCGCCTTCGGCTCGACTCGCCGTAGTCGCCGCACGGCGGTTCGACGGGGGCCACGCGTGAGGGTCATCGTGCTGCTCGGGGCACCCGGCTCCGGCAAGGGGACGCAGGCGCCGGCCCTGGCGCGGCACCTCGGGTTGCCGCACGTGGCGACCGGCGACCTGTTCCGCGCCGCCGTCCGCGACGGCTCCCCGGTCGGGCTGGAAGCGCGGCGCTACATGGATCGGGGTCAGCTGGTCCCCGACGACATCACCATCCGGATGCTCCTGGACCGACTCGCCCAGCGCGATGCCGCGAAGGGGGTCGTCCTCGACGGCTTCCCGCGCAACCGCGCCCAGGCCGAGACCCTCGACGAGGTCCTGCGCGAGCAGGGCGGCAAGGTCGACCTCGCGGTCGAGATCGACGTCCCGGCCGATGAGCTCGTCCATCGCCTGTCCGGGCGCTGGGTGTGCCGCGACAACGGCCACGTCTACAACGAGGCCAGCAACCCGCCGCGCAGCCCGGGCAAGTGCGACCTCGACGGCTCGCCGCTCATCCAGCGCGAGGACGACAAGGCCGAGACCATCCGCAATCGGATGGCCGTGACCCTGACCAGCCTGCGCGACGTGGCCGCCCACTACAAGGCGACGGGCGTCCTGCGATCGGTCAACGGGCTCCAGCCGATCGACCGCGTCACCGCCGAGCTGCTGGCGAACTTCCCGGACGACGGGACCGCGATCCGCGGACCCGGGGGCGTCGTCCGCATCGGACGCCCGGGTCTAGCCGTGGTCACCCGCAAGTCCCGCGCCGAGATCGCCCGCATGCGCCAGGCCGGCCGGATCGTGGCCGAGGTGCTCGCCCTGGTCGAGGACGAGCTCAAGCCCGGCGTCACGACCGGCCACCTGGACCGACTCGCCGAGGAGCACATCCGCAAGGCGGGCGCGACCCCATCGTTCAAGGGCTACCCCGGGATCAACCCACGCCGGCCCTTCCCGGGCAGCCTGTGCATCTCCATCGACGACGAGATCGTCCACGGCATCCCCGGCGAGCGGACCATCCGCGACGGGCAGATCGTGTCGATCGACGCCGGCGCCATCGTCGACGGCTGGCACGGCGACGCGGCCCGGACCTTCTACGTCGGCGAGGCCCCGGCACCGGTGGCCAGGCTCATCGATACCACCCGCCAGGCGATGGAGGCCGGCATCGCCGCCGCCATCCCGGGCCGCCACATCGAGGACATCTCGGCGGCGGTCGAGGACGTCGCCCGTCCCGGTGGCTACGGCATCATCCGCCAGTTCGTGGGGCACGGCATCGGCACCGACATGCACGAGGAGCCGCAGGTCCCCAACTACCGCACCGGCCGCAAGGGTCGCAAGCTGGAGCCGGGCCTGTGCCTGGCCATCGAGCCGATGCTGACGCTCGGCGACTACCGCGCCCACGTCCTCGACGACGACTGGACGGTCGCCACGGTCGACGGATCGCTGGCCGCCCATTTCGAGAACACCATCGCCATCACGGAGAACGGCCCCGAGGTGCTCACAGCACTCTGAGCCGGCCGGCGCCCGGGTTTGCCCGGACCGGCGTTGTTTGATACGCTACGCGTTCGTGTGTCGGCCCCGCCCGGGCCGGCACTGCGCATGAGAAAGGGAAGCACACCGCCTGTGGCCAAGCGAGACGCGATCGAAGTCGAGGGAACGGTCATCGAACCCCTCCCGAACACCATGTTCGCTGTCGAGCTGGAGAATGGCCACCGAGTGCTCGCCCACATCAGCGGCAAGCTGCGCATGAACTTCATCCGCATCCTGCCCGGTGACCGTGTCCGCGTGGAGTTGTCGCCCTACGACCTGACCCGCGGCCGCATCACCTACCGATTGAAGTAAGCCACACCGCCACACGAACACGATCGAGGATCCGTTGAAGGTCAGAGCTTCCGTCAAGGTGCGCTGCGACAACTGCAAGGTCATCCGTCGCCACGGCACGGTGATGGTCATCTGCAGCAATCCCAAGCACAAGCAGCGGCAGGGGTAACCGATGGCACGAATCGCCGGTGTCGACATCCCGCGTGAGAAGCGCGTCGAGGTCGCCCTCACGTATGTCTTCGGGATCGGTCTGCCCACCAGCACGAAGATCCTCGCCCAGACCAACATCAATCCGGACACGCGTGTCCGCGACCTCACCGAGGAGCAGGTCAACCGCCTGCGCGAACTGATCGATCGGCGCTACAAGGTCGAGGGTGACCTGCGCCGCGAGGTGGCGCTCAACATCAAGCGCCTCATCGAGATCGGCTCGTATCGCGGCCTTCGCCACCGCCGCAACCTGCCGGTGCGTGGTCAGCGGACCAAGACCAACGCTCGCCAGCGCCGCGGCCCGAAGAAGGCCGTCGGCATGCGGCGCAAGAAGTGACGAGGGGCTGACCAGGCATGGCGGAACGCAAGAAAGCGGTCAAGACACGTCGTCGGGAGAAGAAGAACGTCCCCCAGGGGCACGTCCACATCCAGGCCACGTTCAATAACACGATCATCACGATCACCGACCTCAACGGCGCGGTCATCAGCTGGGGCTCCGCCGGCACGGCCGGCTTCAAGGGTTCTCGCAAGAGCACCCCGTACGCCGCGGCCCTCTCGGCCGACGGCGCGGCGAAGCGCGCCATGGAGCACGGCATGCGCCAGGTCGAGGTCTACGTGAAGGGTCCGGGTGCCGGCCGTGAGCAGGCCATCCGATCCCTGCAGGCCGCCGGCCTCGAGGTCAGCGCCATCACCGACGTCACGCCCATCCCGCACAACGGTTGTCGCCCGCCCAAGCGACGCCGCGTCTGAGAGCCCGAGGACCATGGCCCGCTACACCAAATCCGTCTGCCGCATCTGTCGGCGGGAAGGCGCGAAGCTCTACCTGAAGGGCTCGCGCTGCTACTCCAAGAAGTGCGCCTTCGAGCGTCGTCCGACGCCGCCCGGCCAGCACGGCGTCCGCCGTCGCAAGGTCGGTGAGTACGGCATGCAGCTGCGCGAGAAGCAGAAGGTCCGCAAGACCTACGGCGTCCTCGAGCGGCAGTTCCGCAACTACTTCATCGCCGCGGAGAACCAGCCCGGCGTGACCGGCGAGAACCTCCTGCGCTCGCTCGAGACCCGTCTCGACAACGTCGTCTACCGCGCCGGCTTCGCGCCGTCGCGTGCCGCCGCCCGGCAGCTCGTGGCCCACCGTCACTTCGCCGTCAACGGCACCCCGACGGACATCGCGTCCTATCGGATGCGAGCCCGGTGACGTCGTCGCGGTCCGTGAGAACCGCCGCGACCGGGAGCCGTTCAAGGTCGCGAAGGAGACCCTCCGCAACCACCAGGCCCCGATCTGGCTGGCCCTGGACATCGACAAGCTGTCGGCCAGCGTCGCATCGGCGCCCAGCCGCGACCAGATGCCGCTCGATCTCAACGAGCAGCTCGTGGTCGAGTACTACTCGAGGTAACTGACCCCACATGATCGAACTCGAGAACCCGCAGATCGAGTCTGTCGAGGAAGCCGGCACGTACGCCAAGTACGAGGCAGGCCCCCTCCAGGCTGGCTACGGCGTCACCCTCGGCAACGCCCTGCGACGCGTCCTCCTGTCGTCCCTCGAAGGGGCGGCCGTCACGAGCATCCAGATCCGTGACATCTACCAGGAGTTCTCGACCATCCCGGGCGTCAAGGAAGACGTCACCCAGATCGTCCTCAACGTCAAGAAGCTCCGGCTCAAGAGCTTCGCCGCCCACCCGGTCCAGCTCCGCCTCATCAAGAGCGGCGCCGGTGCGGTGACCGCGGCGGACGTGGCCGAGTCGGCCGACGTCGAGATCATCAACCCGGACCTCGTCCTGATGACCCTCGACACCGATGACGTGACGATCGAGATGGACCTGACCGTCGAGCGCGGCGTGGGCTACCTGGGCGCCGAGCGCGCCGAGGCCCTGCCCATCGGGGTCATCGCCGTCGACGCGATCTTCACCCCGGTGCGCAAGGTCAACTACTGGGTCGAGAACATGCGGGTCGGCCAGAACACGAACTTCGACAAGCTGACCATCGAGATCGAGACCGACGGGACGATCACGCCCGGAGGAGGCCCTCAGCCGCTCCGCGGAGATCCTGGTCAACCAGTTCCGCCCGTTCGTCACGGTCGGCATGGCGGTCGCGCGCCCAGGCGCCGGCCACCGGCGTCGCGGCCCTGCCCCCGAACATGCTCGACATGCCGATCGAGGAGCTCGACCTCCCGATGCGGGCCTACAACTCGCTCAAGCGCAACAACATCGTCAAGGTCGGCCAGCTGCTCCAGCTGAAGGACGACGACCTGCTGCGCATGCGCAACTTCGGCAAGAAGTCCCTGGACGAGATGAAGGAACGCCTGCGCATGCGCGGCTTCATCGTCCCGGAGACCGAGTCGGACGGCCTGGACGACCTCGAGGGCGACGAGCCGTTCGAGGACGAGGCCGAGGACTGACCGATGGCCCATCGCATCGGCGGCCGCAAGCTCTCGCGCAAGCAGGGCCCGCGGATCGCGCTGTACAAGAACCTGACCGTGTCGGTGATCCGCTACGAGAAGGTCAAGACGACCGAGGCCAAGGCCAAGGAGATCTCCAGCCGCGTCGAGAAGATGATCACGCTGGCCAAGCGTGGTGACCTGACCGCGCGCCGCGCCGTCGTCGCCCAGTTCCCGAACGAGCCGCTCGTCGTCAACAAGCTGTTCGACGAGATCGCGCCGAAGTACGCCGACCGCACGTCGGGCTTCACCAGGATCGTCAAGATCGGCCAGCGTCGTGGCGACGCGGCCGAGATCGTCCAGATCGAGCTCGTCTGACGACGGGCGCCTAGACGTTCCGAGAGGACGTCCTCGATGCGCTACCGCGCTCGAGTCGAATACGACGGGACGGACTTCGCCGGGTTCCAGGTGAACCCGGGCCGACGGACCGTCCAGGGGGTCCTGGAGGACGCGCTCCGCCGTCTCGGCAACGGGGCAGGGGAGCGGGTCGATGGGGCCGGACGCACGGACGCCGGGGTGCACGCGTCGGGGCAGGTGATCGCCTTCTCCTACGACGGACGCCTGGCGATGACCGAGCTGGGAACGGCGCTCGATGCGCTCCTCCCGCCGGATGTCGTCATCCGGGACGTGCGCCGGGCACCGGCAGGGTTCAACCCCCGCTATGCGGCGCGGTACCGGGAATACCGCTACACCGTCTGGAACGGGCCGCGCAGTCCGCTTCGCGAGCGCTTCGCGCTCGGGGTCCGGATCCCGCTCGATACCGCCGCGATGGAGCGGGCCGGGTCGGTCTTCATCGGCCGACACGACTTCAGCGCTTTCGGGGCGACGGACCGCTCGCCGGTCCGGACCGTCATGGCGGTCCGGGTCCGCCGGGAGGGCCGGACCGTGACGATCGACGTCCGGGCCGATGCCTTCCTCCGCGGGATGGTCCGACGGATGGTGGCCAGCCTCCTGGAGGTCGGCCTCGGCAAGATGGATGACGGACGCGGTCCGGTCGGCACTCGCCGGCCGTGGACCGGCCTTCGGCGGAGCAGCCGCTCCGGCCAAGGGACTGTGCCTCCGCCACGTCGCCCTCGGGCGACAGGGCAGCGGCGACGCCAACGACGACAACGGAGCACACGAGGAACGATGAACGCGAAGACCTACACGGTCCGAGAGAGCGAGATCGAACGGCGCTGGTACGTCGTGGATGCGACGGACGAGACGCTCGGCCGCCTCGCCTCGCGCATCGCGCGCGTCCTCGAGGGCAAGCACAAGCCGACCTACTCGCCCAATCTCGACACGGGCGATCACGTGATCGTCCTCAACGCCTCGCGCATCGCGGTCACCCGCGACAAGCTCGAGACCAAGGTGTACGCCCGCCACAGCGGCTTCCCCCAGGGCTTCAAGGAGGAGACCCTCGGGCATCTCCTCCAGCGTCGCCCGGAAGAGGTCATCCGTCGCGCGGTCAAGGGCATGCTGCCGCACAACCGGCTCGGCACCCAGCAGCTGCGCAAGCTGAAGGTGTACGCGGGCTCGGACCACCCCCATCAGGCGCAGCAGCCTGAGCCGCTCGCCTGACGAGGAGCCTGGAGATCATGACCACCCCCGCCTTCTACTCCGGCACCGGCCGCCGCAAGACGGCCATCGCCCGCGTCCGGCTGCTGCCGGGCGAAGGGGAGATCGTCGTCAACGGTCGATCCCTCGACGAGCACTTCGGCAACGCGGTCAACGAGGCCGACGTCCGGATGCCGTTCCGCGTCACCAACACCGAGGGTCGCTTCAACGCGATGATCAAGGTCGAGGGTGGCGGGGTGACCGGCCAGGCCGGCGCGATCCGCCACGGCATCGCCCGCGCCCTGCTCGAGATCGACGCCGACGCCAACCGCCTGCCGCTGCGCCAGGCCGGCCTCCTGACCCGCGACCCGCGGATGAAGGAGCGCAAGAAGTACGGCCTCAAGCGCGCCCGCAAGGCCCCCCAGTACACCAAGCGCTAGCGCGCCGGCGCCCGGCGCGCCAGCCGATGCGCTCGGCGTTGCCCGCTGCGGGCGCTGCGAAGCGCTCCGGACCGTCAAGGTCCGCTCGCTCGCGTCCTCGCGGGCGCCTTGCGCTCGACTCGCCATCTGCACCGCTTGCGTTCCGACCTGATGCCCCGGTCTTCGACCGGGGCATCGTCATGTCCGGGTGCTCGCGTATCATCCGCCGATGCCGGACCTGCGAGGACGTGACCTGCTCTCGGCCGCGGACCTGACCGCCGAGGAGATCGAGGCCGTGTTCGACACGGCGACGACGCTCAAGGCGGAGTTCCGCGAGACCCGTCGGCACGCCGACCCGCCACTGCCCGGCCGGACCCTGGCGATGCTCTTCCAGAAGCCCAGCCTGCGCACGCGGGTCACGTTCGAGGCGGGCATGGCCCAGCTCGGCGGGACGGCCATCTACCTGCCCGAGGACACGGTCATGGGCGCGCGCGAGGCGGTCCGCGACGTGGCCCGCAACCTCGAGCGCTTCGTCGATGCCATCGTCGCCCGGACGGGACCGCACGAGGTCGTCACCGAGCTCGCGGCGCAGGCCGCCATCCCGGTCATCAACGGCCTGACCCTGCGCGAGCACCCGTGCCAGGCCCTCGCCGACGTGTTCACGATCCGCGAGCATCTCGGCGGGTCGGTCCGCGGTGCCGTGGTGACCTTCGTCGGTGACGGCAACAACGTCTATCACTCGCTCGCCCTCGTCGGTGCGGCGCTGGGCATGGAGGTGCGGCTGGCCCACCCCGACCGCTATGGGCCGGACGAGCGGATCGTCGAGCGCGCGACAGGCCTCGCCGCCGCGAGCGGCGGCCGCCTCGTGTTCGGGCGGGACCCACGCGAGGTCGTCCCCGGCTCCGCCATCGTGTACACCGACGCCTGGACCTCGATGGGCCAGGAGGTCGAGGCCGAGGCGCGTCGCGATGCATTCGCCGGCTACACGGTCGACGATGCCCTGCTCGACCTGGCCGGCCCGGATGCCCGGGCGATGCACTGCCTGCCGGCCCACCGCGGCGAGGAGATCACCTCGGCGGTGATGGACGGTCCGCGCAGCCTCATCTTCGAGCAGTCCGAGAACCGCCTCCACGTCCAGAAGGCGCTGCTGGTCCGGGTCCTCGGCGACGCCTGACGCCCGGAACGCGCCACGCGGGCGCCCCGACCATCGCCGCGACGCGATGGGACGGTCCGCCGGCTGACGCGCCCGCGTCGCCCGTGGCACCATCGGACACCCAGCCCGACCGACGAGGCACGACATGAGCGACGCGCTCTACGAGCGCTACAAGGAAGCCCTGCGCCGCGGCCACGTCGCCGCGCAGAAGGGTCGCGAGGCGGACGCGCTCGACGCGTACAGCGAGGCGGCCAACCTCGCGCCGGACCGCGCCCTGCCCCTCGTGGCGATCGCCGGCGTGCTGCGTCGGCTGGGCAAGACGACCGAGGCGCTGAGCACCTATCGCGCGGCGCTGGAACGGGCACCGACCGATGAAGCGGCACTGCGGGGCACGGCCGAGGTCGCGGCGGCCGTGGGCGACCGGCTCGGCGCCGCCGAGGCGTATGGACCGCCTCGCGCTCGTGCTCGATGGCAGCGGCCAGCTGCCGGCGGCGGCGGACGCGGCACGAGAGGCCCTCGAGGCGGCCGAGTCGCGGCCACGACGCGACACCCTGCGCGAGTACGCGGACCGGCTGGCCGCGGCCGGCGACGCACCCGAGGTGGTCGAGGCCCTTGCCCGCGCCGCGATCGTGCTCGACGCCCGCGTGTCCGAGACCGCCGAGCCACCACCGCCCCCGCCCATCGACCCGATCGCCGCGCTGGAGGGCCTGACCGGCGCGGTCGACGCCGGCGACGCCGGGACCGCGACGGAGCTTGCCCTCGCCATCGCCGCGGCACAACGCGATGCCGACCACCCGGCCGCCGCCCTCGACGCCTGCTACCTCGCGCTGGCCGTCGCGCCGGCGGATCCGGGGCTGCACCTGGCGCTCGCCGAGCTCTACCTCGACCGTGGCTGGCGACCGCTCGCCGTCGAGAAGCTGGACCGCCTGGTCCACCTGGCCACGCTGACCGAGGACGGGGCGACGCGGACCCGGATCGGGGCGCTCGTCGAGCGACGCCTGCCCGACGAGACGGCGCTGCTCGCGCGCTGCGCCTGACCTCGTCGGCCCGACGCGGACGCCCTGCTACACTCGGTCGAGGATGTCGGAGTTCATCGGGTCGATCATTGGCCAGGTCCGACTGACGACGCTGGTCGACATCGCGATCGTCTCGCTCCTCATCTACGGGCTGTTCAGCCTCATCCGAGGGACGCGGGCCGTTCGGCTCGTCATCGGGGTCAGCGTCCTCATCGTCGTCTACGTCCTGGCGGTCGCCTTCCGACTGCAGCTGCTGACCGCGATCCTGCAGGGCGCGGCGGTCGTCGGCCTGTTCGCCCTCGTCGTCATCTTCCAGCCGGAGATCCGCCGCGGTCTTGATCGCATCGGCCGGGTCGGTTCGCTCGCCTGGCTGCTGTCGCCCGCTGATTCGCGGGCCGTCGGGCACGTCGCGGATGAGGTCGCCAAGGCCGCGGCCGACCTGTCCGCCGACGGCCATGGGGCGCTCATCGTGCTCGAGCGCGAGACCGGTCTCGAGGAGGTCGCCGAGAGCGGCGTGATGATCCACGGCGACGTGTCGTCCGACCTGATCCACACGATCTTCTCGCCGCGCACGCCGCTCCACGACGGCGCCGTCATCATCCGCGGCGAGATGATCCTTGCGGCGGGAGCGCTCCTGCCGCTGGCCGAGACGACCGTCCAGTCGGAGCGGTTCGGCACCCGCCATCGGGCGGCCCTCGGCGTGACCGAGGACACCGACGCCGTCGTCGTCGTCGTGTCCGAGGAGAACGGCCAGATCAGCCTGGTCGAGCGCTCCCGCATCGTGCGCAACCTCAACGAGGGCCAGCTCGCCCGGTCGCTGCGCAGCCTGCTCGACCCGAACCGCGGTCGTCGGCGTGGCGCGTTCGGCTTCGGGCGCCGCTCGGAGAGCACGACATCCACGTCGGCCGCACGGGCCCCGCGGTGACCCGACTCTTCCGGATCATCGTCCACAACTGGCCCCTCAAGCTCGCAGCGGTCGGACTGGCGACCCTGCTGTACGGCGGGCTCGTCGTGTCGCAGAGCACGACCACGTTCGAGGGCGCGGCGATCCCGGTGACGCCGGAGAACCAGCCGGAACGCGACATACCTGCTCAACACCATCGAGCCGGTGACCGAGGTCCGCTACTTCTCGCCGTCCGGTCGTCGCCCGGTGGCGTCGACGTTCAAGGCGACCGTCGACCTCGCCAACGTCCCGGCGGGGACCGGGCCCGTCCTCGTCCCGGTCCAGGTCATCTCGCTCGACCCGACCGAGATCCAGGTCATCGGCTACACGCCGGACCGGGTGACCATCGACCTCGACACGGTCGCCGAGAAGCAGGTCCCGGTCCGCATCGAGCAGCCGCCGCCGCCGGCCGGCCTGACCACCGGCGACACGGTCGTCGAGCCGAGCACGGTGACCGTGTCCGGTCCGACGTCCAAGGTCGACACGGTCGTCGCCGTCCGGGCCGACGTGATCATCCAGCCCTCCGGCATCAGCATCGACCAGGACGTGCCGGTCGTGCCCATCGACGCCAACGGCCAGCAGGTCTCACCGATCGAGCTCGACCCCGACGTGGTCCACGTGACGATCCCGGTCTTCCAGGACGTGCGCAACCGGAGCCTGCCGGTGACGCCGGTCGTGACCGGCACGCCGGCGCCGGGTTTCGAGATCGCCGTCGGTGACCGTCGAGCCGAACGTCGTGACCGTCGCCGGCGACGCCGAGGAGCTGGGCAGCCTGACGAGCATCGAGACGCAGCCGGTGTCGGTCAACGGCGCCTCCGAGACGGTCGAGGACGACCCAGCCCTGGTCATGCCTGATGGGGTCGTCCCGGTCGAGGCGTCGACCGTCGCAGGTGACGGTCACGCTGCGCCCGGTCACCGCGACCCGCTCGTTCGACGCCGGTCTGGACCTCATCGGCGAGGCGCCGGGCACCGACTACGGCCTGTCGGTCGACCGGGTGCTGCTGACCCTCGGCGGCTCGACCGCCGACCTGGACCGGCTGTCCGGAGCGACGATCGTCGGGCAGCTCGACGTCACCGGCCTCCCGGCCGGCGCGACGGACGTGCCGGTCACCGTCGACCTGCCACCCGGGCGTCACGCTCGTCACGGCCAGCCCGCCGTCGGTCACCGTGACCGTCACGGCCCGGGCGTCGCCGTCGCCGGCCGCCTCGGGCGGTGCGATCCCGAGCCCGGCAGGCTGACGATGGCCCGCCTGTTCGGCACGGATGGCATCCGTGGGATCGCCAACGTCGACCTCAAGCCGTCCCTGGCCGTGGCCCTCGGCCGGGCGACCGCGCAGCATCTCGTGGGGGCCGGCGGCGCCCTCGTCGTCGGCCAGGACACCCGCCGATCCGGCGACATGTTCGTGGCCGCGATCACGGCCGGGGCCACGAGCCTCGGTGTCGACGTCCACGTCGTCGGCGTCGTGCCGACCCCGGCCCTGGCCTTTCTCACCCGGTCCGGACCGTTCGCCGCCGGGATCATGGTCTCGGCCTCCCACAACCCCGCCGACGACAACGGGCTCAAGGTCCTCGACGGCGACGGCCTCAAGCTCGACGACGGGGTCGAGGACGAGCTCGAGCAGCTCATCTGGCGCGAGGCGGAGCTCGGCGGCGTCGGCAACGCGCAGCTCGGTCGGCGGGTCGACGCGAGCGAGCTCGTCGAGGCCTACGTCGCGCATCGGCTCGGCCTGGCGGCGGACATCGACGCGGCCGGGCGGCGGATCGTGCTCGATGGGGCGAACGGGTCGGGCAGCCTGGTCGGGGCGGACATCCTGGCCGCCACCGGAGCGCAGGTCGAGGCCATCCACGTCGAGCCGGACGGGATCAACATCAACGTGCACAGCGGCGCCACCGACCCGGCCTCGCTGGCCGAGGCCGTCGTCGCCCGCGGTGCGGATGTCGGGTTCGCCCTCGACGGTGACGCCGATCGGCTGATCGCGGTCGATGCGACGGGTCGCGTCGTCGACGGCGACCAGGTCCTCGGCATCCTCGCCCTCGACCGGCTCGCCCGCGACGTGCTGCCCGGCGGGCTCGTCGTGTCGATCCTGTCGAACGGCGGGCTGCAGGCCGCGGTCGAGGCCGCGGGCGGGGAGGTCATCCGCACGCCGGTCGGCGACAAGTACATCCTCGATGGGATGCAGGTGTCCGGGGCGACGCTCGGCGGGGAGAAGTCCGGCCACGTCATCGTCCTCGAGCACACGACCTCGGGCGACGGCCTGGTCACCGCCCTCGAGGTCCTCCGGGTGATGGCCCGGCGCGATCGCTCACTGGCGGAGCTGGCCGCCGAGATCCCGCTCCTGCCCCAGCAGCAGCGGGCGGTCCGAGCGCGCCACAAGGACCAGTGGGAGGGCGATCCGGTGCTGACCCGGGCCATCGCCGACGCCACGAGCCGGCTCGGCGGCCGCGGTCGGGTCCTCGTCCGGCCGTCCGGGACGGAGCCTGCGCTGCGGGTCATGGTCGAGGGCGAGGACGCGGAGCTGGTCAGCGAGCTGGCCGACGCGCTCGCGACGCTGGCGGGGGAACGCTTACACTAGCCCTCGGTGATCCTCGGGCAGATGGCTCGCAGGAGCGTCGCCTCCGCCCTCGGGGGGGCGGGTGCCGGCACGCTGTCCATCCGGCAAGACCATGGGCGTACGGAGGGACCTGACCGGATGTGCGGCATCGTCGGCTACACGGGACCCCGCGAGGCAGGCCCGATCCTCATCGAGGGCCTGCAGCGGCTGGAATACCGTGGCTACGACTCCGCCGGGATCGCCCTGGTCGATGACGCCGGCGACCTGTTCGTCGAGAAGAAGGCCGGCAAGCTGGCCAACCTGCGCACGGCCATCGCCGACCGGACGCCACACGCCGCGATCGGCCTCGCCCACACCCGCTGGGCCACCCACGGCCGCCCGAACGACCTCAATGCGCATCCGCACCAGGACTGCACGGGCGAGATCACGGTCATCCACAACGGGATCATCGAGAACTTCCGCGAGCTGCGCGAAGGGCTGGCGGCGCGCGGCCACAAGCTGACCTCGGAGACCGACACCGAGGCGCTCGCCCACCTCATCGAGGAGGCGTACACGGGTGACCTCGCCGATGCCGTGCGCTCGGCCCTGGCCAAGGCCGAGGGTGCCTACGCCATCGCGGTCATGCACCGCGGCGAGGGCGACCGGCTCGTCGGCGCCCGCCAGGACGTGCCGCTCGTGGTCGGGCTCGGGGACGACGAGGCCTTCCTGGCCAGCGACGTGGCCGCCATCCTCGCCCACACCGACCGGGTCATCTTCCTCGAGGAGGGAGATGTCGCCGACATCCACCCGTGGGGCGCCACCATCACCGGCATCGACGGCGTGGTCCGCGAACGCAGCGTGACCGTCATCGACTGGTCGCCGGAGGCCGCCGAGAAGGGCGGCTACGACACGTTCATGCTCAAGGAGATCCACGAGCAGCCCGAGTCGCTGCGCCAGGCCATCGCCGGCCGGGTGACCCGCACGGACCACATCTGGCTCGAGGAGCTGGAGGGCTTCGACGAGACGCTCCGCCAGATCGACCGGGTCGAGCTCATCGCCTGTGGGACCGCCTCGTACGCGTCGCTCGTCGGCGCGGCGGCGATCCAGGACTGGGTCGGCATCCCGGCCCGGGTCACGGTCGGGTCGGAGTTCCGCTACAGCCCGCCGCCGATCGACGGACGGACCCTCGTCATCGCGGTCACCCAGTCCGGCGAGACGGCCGACACGATCGCCCCGACCCGGCTCGCCCGCGAGCGCGGTGCCCCGGTCATCGCCGTCACGAACACCGTCGGCAGCGCGATCACCCGTGAGGCCGACCGCATCCTGTTCCTGCAGGCCGGGCCCGAGATCGCCGTGGCCGCGTCGAAGACGTTCGTCGCCCAGGTGACGACGCTGGTCATCCTCGCGGCGGCCATCGCCAAGGTCCGCGGGACGCTCGGCGCGGAGCAGGAACAGGAACTGGGCGCGGCCCTCCATGCCCTGCCCGCGGCGGCGGCCAAGGCGCTCGAGAACGCCACGGGTGTGCCCGACCTGGCCCGGCGCTACGTCAACTCGCGCGGGTTCATGTTCGTCGGCCGTGGGTACACCTACCCGACCGCGCTCGAGGGCGCGCTCAAGCTCAAGGAGGTCAGCTACGTCCACGCCGAGGGCTATGCCGCCGGCGAGATGAAGCACGGCCCGATCTCGCTGCTCGACGCGGAGTGCCCGCTCGTCGCCATCGCGACCCGTTCGGCGGTCTACGACAAGCTGGTCAGCAACGTCATGGAGGGGCGTGCCCGCGACGCCCGCGTCATCGCCGTGGCGACCGAGGGCGACACCGGCATCACCGACCTCGCCGACGACGTGTGCTGGGTCCCGGACACGCACGAGGCGCTCAGCCCGGTGCTGGCCATCATCCCGCTGCAGCTGTTCGCCTACCACGTCGCCATGGCCCGTGGCACCGACGTCGACCAGCCACGCAACCTGGCCAAGTCGGTGACGGTCGAGTAGGGCGACGGTGAGCGGGCACCCTCCCGGGGTTCGGCCACGCGACCCTCCGAGGGCCGAGGCGACGCTCCTGCGAGCCATCGGCCCGAGGAGCTCGTGCCGGCCGGGCACGACCGAGCTCGGCATCGACATCATCAAGGTCGATCGCATCCAGGCGACCCTGGAGAAGTTCGGGCCGCGCTTCTCGAACCGCGTGCTGAC
This sequence comes from uncultured Chloroflexia bacterium, assembly GCA_963776925.1. Classification (GTDB taxonomy): domain Bacteria; phylum Chloroflexota; class Limnocylindria; order Limnocylindrales; family CSP1-4; genus SPCO01. The sequence goes on from CAVZON010000006.1 coordinate 60,679, forward strand.
CCCGGCCGAGCAGCGCTACGTGCGTGGCCGACCCGAGACGATGGCCGGCCGCTGGGCGGCCAAGGAGGCCGTCAGCAAGGTCCTCGGCCTCGGCGTGCGCGGCATCGGCTGGCGCGACATCGAGATCGAGCGGCTGCCGACCGGTCAGCCCGCGGTGCGCCTCCACGGGCGAGCGGCGGTCCGCGCCGAGCAGCTCGGGATGGGCCGGATCGCCGTGTCGATCAGCCACGAGTCCGACTACGCGGTGGCCATCGCCTTCGGGATCCGCACGGCCGGCGGCCGGTTCCTGTTCCCGCCCGACATCGAGGACCGGCTCGACGACCGTGAGCGACGCATCCTCGCCCGCATCGAACGCCTGCGGCTGGCTGCCGAATCCGGTGGCGCCGGCGATCTCGCCTCGGATGCGCCGCGTGGAGGCGATGACGACGAGGCCGACGACGATGCCTGAGCGCGGCGGGCTCGGGTTCGGCCGACGCGAGGCGGCGAGTGCCGGTGCGTCGCTCCGGTGGGCCCGGATCCGGCACCCCGGAGCGGCCCTGGCCCGAGGGTGCCCCACGCCTCGACGACGACCTGGCGGCCGGCCTCCTGCCGTCGCGGGACAGCCGCGGGCACAAGGGCTCGTTCGGCAAGCTGCTCGTCGTCGCCGGCTCGCTCGACTACGCCGGGGCCGCCCTGCTCGTGTGCCGTGCCGCCGGGCGTACCGGGGTCGGCCTGGTCACGCTCGCCGTGCCGGAGTCGCTCCAGCCCCTGTTCGCGGCCAAGGTCGTCGAGGCGACGACGATGGCGCTGCCCGAGGACGACGTCGAGGAGGTCGACCCGGAGCCGTCCCTCGCCCGGATCCTCGATCACGAGCACGACGCCATGGTGATCGGGCCCGGTCTGCGCCCAGGGTTGGCCACCGCCGAGCTCGTGCGCCTCCTCCTGGCGCCACCGGGCGACGATCCGGCCCCGCTCGTGCTCGATGCCGAGGCGCTGCGCTCGCTGGCCTCGTTCGAGGGCTGGTGGGATGGCGATCGCCGCCCGGCCGTCCTGACCCCGCACGTCGGCGAGTTCCGACGGCTGCGAGCGGGCAGCGATGCCGACCCGGATGCCGACGGCGACCTGGGCGAGGACGACGACGCGCGCGTGCGGGCGACCGTGGCGGCGGCCGCCGCGTGGCACCAGGTCGTCGTGCTCAAGGGCGCGCGGACGGTCGTCGCCGCCCCGGACGGCCAGCTGGCGGTCGCACCGTTCGAGAACCCGGCCCTGGCCAGCGGTGGCACCGGGGACGTGCTGGCCGGGGCGATCGGCGCGCTGCTGGCACAGGGCCTCGCGCCGTTCGATGCGGCACGGCTGGGCGTGGCCCTCCACGGCGCGGCGGGCGAGTCCATCCGCGAGCGGTTCGGCGATGCCGGGGTCCTCGCCTCCGATCTGCCCGACGGGCTGGCCGTCGCCCGCAAGCGACTGGCCGCGCTGGCCGATCGGCGCCGGACCGGGTCACGGCTCGGGTTCGGGGTGCGCGAGACCGCGAGCAGCTGCCGCGACCACGGACGGTGCGCCCATCGCCGAGGACGGTGGATCGGCTCCCTGACCGGCCCGCAAGGCCCCGGCGCTGCGATGCACCACGAAGCGGGTGGTCGGGACCGCGATGATGCTTCCCGGTCGACCCCGGGTGTACCATGCGGCGTCCGCAGCGGACGGGGTTGCGGGCCCATCCCGCACGGAGCGACGAGTGGCACGCATCGAACTCTGGAACGGCGATATCTGCGACCTCGAGGTCGATGCCATCGTGAACCCGGCGAACCTGTCGTTGTGGATGGCCACCGGCGTGGGTGGCGCGATCAAGCGTGCCGGCGGTGACGCCATCGAGTTCGCGGCCGTCCGCCAGGCACCGGTGCCGCTCGGCGAATCCATCGTCACGACCGCCGGCTCGCTGGCTGCCCGCGCGGTCATCCATGCCGTCTCGCTCGACCGCGATCGGCGCACGAGTGGTCCGACCATCGAGGCTGCCGTGCGCAGCGCCATGGCCCGCGCCCGGGAGATCGGGGCGACGAGCATCGCCTTCCCGGCGCTCGGCACGGGCGTCGGCGGGTTCCCGCTCGAGGAAGCCGCACGGATCACCGTGCAGGCCGTGCGCGACGAGCTCGGGCGCTCGCCGACCATCGATCACGTCATCTTCGCCCTCCGGGGAGCGTCGGCCTACGAAGCCTTCGGCACCGCGATCAACGCGCCGTCGACGAGTGGCTCCGCCGGTGGCACCCGGTGAGCTTCCCGGTCGAGCCGACCGACGAGCAGCGCGATGAGCTCGTGGAAGAGGTCGCCCGCGAGATCCAGCTGCGTGGCCTGACCTCGTCGGCCGTGCTGTTCCTCGAGGCATCGCGCCCGTATCGCGCCCTGGGCGCCAACGCGATGCTGTTCTTCGATCCGACCCTGCGCGGCCTGTTCGGCGGCGAGCACGCGCCGGCCAGCGAGATCCTTGCCGACGAGACCGGCATCGAGCTGCTCATCGCCCGGCTCGAGGAGCTCGACGAGGAAGCTGCCTGGGACGCTTGACGCGTCGAGCCGACGGCGCCGCGCGGCGCCACCATCCGGGTAGCATCTGGCGGTGACCGCCGAGCCGCGCGCCTTCCTGGCCATCGACCAGGGCTCCGCCACCACGTCCGTCGCCCTCATCGGCCGGGTCGGTGCGACCTGGCGCTGGCTGGGCAGCCTGGCCATCCCGGCCGAGGCTGACGCCGACGTCGCGGTGCGCATGCTCGCCGAGCGCGTCGTCGCCGCCGACCCGGCGCTGCGCGACATCGTCGGGGCGACCAGCGGCACCGATGCCCTCGACCTCCCGAGGCTGACGGTCACGAGCCGCCGACCCCCGCGCCTGGCGGTCGTGGCCGGGTCGGAGCGAGCGCTCGCCGCGCTCCGTGCCACCGCCGACCGCAGTGGCTGGCGGACGGTGGCGGCCAGCGTCGAGAGCGTCGATCCGCTCGCGATGACCAGCCTGCTCCTCGATCCGTCGGTCGATGCCGTGCTCGCCGGTGCCGGCGACCCGCCGCGACCCGACGAGCGGTCGACCATCGCCGAGCTGTCGTCGTTGGTCGCCGCCGTCGCCGAACGACGCCCGGAGCTGCCGATCATCCTCGCCGGCGGCATGTCCGAGGGCCAGGCCGCGTTCGGCGACGTCGCCTCGCGCCCCGGCGGCCTGCTGCTCGCGCCGGCGGCGGAACGGGAGGCCGACACGTGGCCGGATCCCCTGGCCGCCTTCCTGCTGGAGGTCGCCCTGCCGGTCGACGACCCCCGCCGCGCGATCGGCGCCGCGACCCAGGCCCTCGCGGACGTCCTCGACCGCCGGGTCGAGACGATCGTCCTCGGCCACGACGCCTCGGTCCGGGCGAGTGCCGCCCCGACGGCCGGCGGCGTGACGGCCACGGCGCGGCTGGCCGTGGTGCCGACGGCGGCGGTCGCCCCGGACGACCCGGACGATGCGATCGTCGATGGCGTGCTCGTGTGGTCGACCGTGCCCTCGGATCGGCATCGCCTGCGCGATCGGCTGCGCGAGCTGCGCATCGCACCGTGGGCCGACGTCGCCGGGGAGGGGACCGCCCTGCGCATGGCCGGCGGCCCGGGCCGCGCTCGGGCGGCTCGTGGCGCACACGCCCGGTGCCGCGTGGTCGAGCGCCCCCGACCTCGTCGTGACGAGCAGCGGGGTGTGGTCGCCGATCCCGGCGCCGACCGTCACCCTGGCCATCATCGACGTCATCCGCCGGACCGGGGCCAGCCAGTACGCCCTCGACCACGGCCGGTTGCTGGGGGTGCTCGGCGCGATCCCCGACCCGACCGAGCGGCGCCTGCTCCTCGGCGACCTGGCCGACGACCTTCTCGCGCCGCTGGGGAGCGTCGTGACCCCGGCCGGGCTGCGGGCCGGGCGGTCTGCCGGCAGCCTCATGGTCCACGCCGGCGGCGAGACGACCGAGCTCGACCTCGTGCCGGGTGGTCTGGAGCTCGTCGACCTGGCGCCGGGCGAGACCGCCGTGGCCGAGTTCCGCTTCCGGGACACGGTGCGGTTGGCGACCCGTGGCCGCCACTTCGCGGTCGATGTCGGCGGCGGCCTGGCCGGCCTGCTCGTGGACCTGCGCGACGTGCCGCTCCGCCTGCCCGACCGGGCAGATCGGCGGCGCGACCTCCTGGCGGCCTGGCAGGCCGGCCTGTGGGCCGGTGCGGACGCATGACGACCGACGGCCTCGGCCTGGTCGCGGCCCGCCCGCTCCTCGACGGCTCGCTCGACGTCACGTTCCGTCTCCTGCCCGGTGACCGTCCGCTCGTGGCCGCCGGGGAGTCGGTCGTGGCCGGGACCCCGATCGCCGAGCGGCTGCGCGATCCGCGCCTGACCGAGCTGGCCATCCCGGCCGGCAGCCTGCCGATGGTCGGTCGCCGCGTGGCCGAGGGCGAGCTGCTGTTCGAGTGGCGCGGCCGCTGGCGCGTCGCGACCGGCGACATGACCGAACCGATCGAGACGCCCGTGGCGGGCATCGTCCGTGACGTCCGGCCGGGCTCGGCCATCGTCATCAGCGCGTCCGGGCGGTCGATGCGCGGGATCGTCGCCCTCGGCGGCCCGACCCATGGCCGGCTGCGGCTGCTCGGTGGCGGCGACACCGACGTGCGGGCCAGCAGCCTCGACGTGTCGATGGCCGGCGCCATCCTCGTCGTGGGCTCGCGGCTCGACGCGGAGACGCTCACCCGTGCCCGGGCCATGGGCGTGCGCGGCATCATCGTGGCCGGGCTCGCCAGCAAGGAGCGGCGCGACTTCGCGGGCTCGGAGCGACGGCAGCGAGCGGCGTTGCATCGCCTCCCGCCGTTCGCGGTCCTCGTCCTGGAGGGGGCGCTCCGGCGGCCGCTGGCCGGGCCGATGATGGACGTCGTCGGCGCGCTCATCGGGCAGGAGGTCGCCATCGTCCAGGACCCGCCGGCGCTCGTCTTCGACACGCCCGGCGTGGACGTGCCGCGACCACCGACGGATCGCGTCCGGGTGCGCTCCGGGGACCTGGTCGGCCAGGAGGGGACGTGGCTGGGGCCCCTCGGCCCACGGCGCTTCGGTGGCGGCGTGCACCTGGAGGCGGGCGAGGTCCGCTTCAGCGACGGCCGCACCCAGGCCATCCCGATCGGCGATCTCGAGCGGTTCAGCTAGGCCGCGCCGGCGGGCCTTCCGGTACCCTCCGGAGGCGATGACCGCCGTTCCCGCCACCCGCCGTTTGACCGCCCCGGATCCTGCTGCGACGACCCGCCTCGGCGGCGCGCTGTCCGGCGTGGCCCGGCCCGGCGACCTCATCTGCCTGTGGGGCGACCTCGGCGCGGGCAAGACCCACCTGGCCAAGGCGTTCGGCGCCGGCCTCGGGGTCACCGACACGATCGTCTCGCCGAGCTTCGTGCTGATGGCCGAGTACGCCGGCCGGCTGCCGCTGTTCCACATCGACCCGTACCGGCTGGCCGACGCGGCCGACGCCCTGGCCGGTGGCCTCATCGACGAGCGCCAGGCCGAGGGCGTGACCCTGGTCGAGTGGCCGGAGCGGCTCGGCGACGCGCTGCCGCAGGCGCGGCTCGACGTGCGCATCGACGGCAGCGGCGACGATCCGCGCACGATCACCCTCGTCGCCGGCACCTCGGACTACGAGCGCTACCTGGCGGCGGCGGCATGACCGACCGGGGCCACGACGGCCGCCGTCCGGCGATCCTCGCGATCGACACCGCGACGACACGCGTCGTCATCGCGACCGGGGCCCCGGACGGGACCGCCGATGGGGTCTCGACGTGGGTCGCCGGCTACCGTCATGGCGAGACCCTCCTGCCGTCGATCGGACGGTTCCTCGGCGAGCAGAACCTTCGGCGGTCGCGGCTGCGCGGCATCGTCGTCGGGACCGGGCCCGGGGCCTTCACCGGGCTGCGTGTCGGGATGGCCACGGCCAAGGGGCTGGCGCACGGCCTCGGCATCCCGCTCGTCGGCGTGTCGACCGGCACGGCCCTGCTCGCGGCGGCGGCGGACGCTGCCGGTGGCGACGTCCTGCTGCTGCCGGCCGGGCCATCGGATCGGGTGCTCGTGCGGGCGGGTGCTGCGCCGCGCCTGCTGCCGGGCGGGACGGACCCGGACCTGGCGCCGGGCGAGGTCCTCGTCGCGGTCGATCTCGAGGATCGGGCGCCGTCGGATGCGCTCGTCCGGGGCGAGGCCGCCCGCGACGGGCTGGGCGCGGCGCTCCTGCGGCTCGGGGCGGCGGCGCTCCGGGACGATCCGGCCGGCGAGCTCGCCACGCTCGTCCCGGAGTACGTGACCCTTCCCCGTGGCGCCCAGCCGACCGACGGCACCGTGGCATGGTCGCGCGACCCCCGGTGAGGCTCGTCGTCGAGCCGATGCGCCTCGACGACGTGCCGGCCATCCAGGCCATCGAAGAGGCCAGCTTCACGACGCCCTGGCCGCCGGACGCCTACCGCAGCGAGCTGCGGACGAACCGCATGGCCCACTACCTCGTGGCCCGGGTCGATGACACGATCGTCGGCTACGGCGGGATGTGGCTGATGGTCGACGAGGCCCACATCACGACCTTCGCGGTCGATCCGGCGTGGCGTCGCCAGGGCATCGGCGAGCGGCTGCTGCTCGCCTTCCTCGACATCGCGATCGAGCGGTCGGCCCACGAGGCGACGCTCGAGGTCCGGCTGAGCAACCTGCGCGGCCCGCCGGCTGTACGAGAAGTACGGGTTCCGGCCCGTCGGCCTGCGGCCGAACTACTACAGCGATGACCGCGAGGACGCGCTGATCATGACCACCGAGCCGCTCGCCGACGCGGGCATGCGGGCGCGCATCGAACGGCTGCGGACCGCGCTCGACACGCAGCCGGCGCCGACCCGGCCGGGCGAGGACGACGCATGAGCGGTCCGCTCCTCCTGTCGATCGAGTCGTCGTGCGACGAGACCGGCATCGCCCTCATCGAGGACGGCCGGCGCATCATCAGCAACGTCGTCGCCTCGCAGGTCGCCCTGCACGCGCCATCCGGCGGGATCGTGCCCGAGGTCGCCGCCCGGGCACACCTGCGCTGGATCGTGCCGGTCCTCGACGAGGTCTGGTCCGATGCCGGGGTCACCTGGTCGGATGTGGACGGCATCGCGGTGACGTACGGCCCCGGGCTGGCGGGCTCGCTCCTCGTCGGGATCAACTTCGCCAAGGCCCTGGCCTGGGTGCACGACAAGCCACTCATCGCGGTGAACCACCTCGAGGGCCACGTCTACGCCGCCTGGCTCCTCGACCCGGGCGAGGACGAGGCGAGCCGGCCCGAGCCGGTCTTCCCGCTCGTCGCGCTCGTGGTCAGCGGGGGGCACACCTTCCTGGCCGAGATGACCGACCACCTGACCTATCGGCTGCTCGGGACGACGGTCGACGACGCGGCCGGTGAGGCGTTCGACAAGGTCGGACGGCTGCTGGGGCTCGGCTATCCGGGCGGGCCGGCGATCCAGCGGGCGGCCGAGGGCGCGAGCCAGCTGCGACGTCCGGTTCCCGCGGGCGTGGATGGGCGATACCTACGACTGGAGCTTCTCCGGGCTGAAGACCGCGGCGCGACGCATCGTCACGGACGCCCGCGCCGCCGAGGGCCTGGCCGATCCCCGAGAGGACCCCGAGGCGCGCCTGTCCGAGGGAGCCGTCGCCGAGCTGGCCTGGGGCTTCCAGGATGCGGTCGTCGACGTGCTCGTGACCAAGACGATCCGGGCCGCCGAGGCGGTCGGTGCCCGGTCGATCGTCCTCGGCGGCGGGGTCGCCGCCAACAGCGTCCTGCGCGATCGACTGCGGGGCGAGGCCGAGGCCCGGTCGCTGCCGCTCATCGTGCCCCGACCCGGGCTGTGCACGGACAACGGGGCGATGATCGGGGCCGCCGGCGCGCGCCGGTTCGCCGCCGGGGAGCGGGCCGCGCTCGATCTCGACGCCCGACCGTCGCTGCCGCTGGCCCGGCGCTAGGCCGGCCATGCCCATCGACCCGGCCGATGTCCGCGCCACGCTCAGGGCTGCCGGTCTGCGGGCCCGGCACGCCCTGTCGCAGAACTTCCTGGCCGATGTCGACGTCCTCGACGCCATCCTCGCCGAGGCGGATCCCGGGCCGGATCGCCCGGTCCTCGAGATCGGACCGGGCCTGGGGCTGCTGACCGCCGGGCTCCTCGACGCGGGAGCGACGGTGACCGCCGTCGAGCTCGACCGTGGCCTCGTCGGGTTCCTGCGCGAGCGGTTCGCCGATCCCATCGAGGCGGGCGCGCTGACGTTGATCGAAGGCGACGCCCTCGACCAGGAGCTGGTCCGGCTGCTGCCCGAGCCCTACGACGTCGTGGCCAACCTGCCGTACCACATCACCTCGCCGATCCTGCATCGGCTCCTCGGCGAGCCGCCACGGCCGCGACCAGCTCGTGCTCATGGTCCAGCGGGAGGTCGCCGAGCGGATCGCCGCCCCGCCCGGGAAGATGAGCTACCTGTCCGTGTTCGTGCAGTACCACGCCCGGGTCCGCATCGCGTTCGTCGTGCCGCCCGTGGCGTTCGAGCCGGAGCCCGCGGTGGAGTCGGCGGTCATCGTGGTCGAGCCCTACGACGCCGACGACCGGCTGGCCGTGGACGACGAGGACGCGTTGTGGCGCCTCGTCCAGGCCGGGTTCCGGGAGCGCCGCAAGATGCTCCACAACGTGCTGGCACGCCAGCTGCCGGTCGACGCCGGCCGGGTCGACGCCGCGCTCGCCACGGCGGGGATCGCGTCGGACCGCCGGCCGCAGACCCTCGCCGTCGGGGAGTGGCTGGCACTGCTCGAGGCGATGGGCCCGATCGGCTCCGACCAGCGCGGTCGCCGGTCCGCGCGGACGCCGTCCGGCGACCGATGACGGCCCGATGAGCGCCAGATGAGCGAGCGTCTCGCCCCCGTCGTGCGCCTCGCCCCGGCCAAGCTCAACCTGACCCTGGCCGTCGTCGGTCGGCGCGACGACGGATACCACGACCTGCACTCGGTGTTCGTGCCGCTCGACTTGCACGACCGGCTCAGCCTCGCGCCGGGAGCCCGCACCGACACGCTCCACGTGACCGGCCCGGACACGGGACCATCGCCCGACAACCTGGTCCTGCGCGGCATCGCGGCGGCCCGGGCGGCCGTCGGCGAGGGACCCGGTCGACCGGCGACGCCGTCCCTCGCCGCGCGACTGGAGAAGCACATCCCGGTCGCGGCCGGGCTCGGTGGCGGCTCGTCGGATGGTGCGGCCGCGTTCGACGGCGCGCTCGAAGCCTGGGGTGCCTCCGACGAGGTCGACGCGGACCGCTGGCGGGCGGCGGCGGCCCGGCTCGGCTCCGACGTGCCGTTCTTCCTGACCGGCGCGCCGGCGCTCATCGAGGGCCGCGGCGAGCGGGTCACGCGGCTGACCGGCATCCACGGCCACCCGGGCGTGCTGCTGGTGACGCCGGCCATCGCGCTGCGCACACCCGACGTGTTCGCCATCCACGACGGGATCCGTCGCGGCGGCCCGGGCGACGGGGCGGTCCGGATGACCTCGGAGCATCTCGCCCAGGAGCTCGGGAACGGGCTGTCGGCCACCGACCTGGTCGCCCGGGCCGGCGTGCTCGCCTCGGCCAACGACCTCCTGGCCGCGGCGATGGTCGTCGAGCCCGGCCTCGTGCCGCTCCGTCGGGCGCTGACCCGCCTGCTCGGACGGCCGATCGGCCTGTCCGGCTCCGGTCCGACGATGTGGACCCTCTATCCTTCGCACGACGGAGGCGGTCCAGGCGTCCGCCTCGGTCGAGACGGCCGTCGCCGATGGCACGCTGCCGACGCTCGGCGACGCCCCGCCATCGATCATCGCCACCACGATCCTGACGCGAACCCGGACCGAGGAGCCAGCCGCATGACCCGACAGGCCGTCACGACATCGAATGCACCGGCAGCGGCCGGTGCCTACAGCCAGGCCATCGTCAGCGGGGAGTTCGTGTTCTGCGCCGGCCAGCTCGGGACTCGACCCGGCGACCGGCGACTTCGTCGAGGGTGGCGTCGAGGCGCAGGCCGAGCGGGTGCTGCGCAACCTGACCGCCGTGCTCGATGCCGCCGGTGCGACCTGGGATGACGTGGTCAAGACCACCATCTTCCTGGCGAACATCGACGACTTCGCCGCGGTCAACGCGGTCTACGCCCAGTACGTGGCGGATCCGCCGCCGGCACGCTCGACGTTCGCCGTCGGCGCCCTGCCCAAGGGCGGCCTCGTCGAGATCGAGGCCATCGCCCGGCGCGGGTAGCGACCATGCCCACGCGCTTGACGCTCCGTGCGGCCCGCCCATACCATCCGGCGACCATCTGATGACACGCATCCTCCGCCCGTCGGGCACCGATCGCCGCGCGCGAGCCCCGCGCTCCGCGCCCGCCCGACGACGCGCATGAACCCTCCAAGTCCCGAGCCCGTGGCAGGGCATCCCGGTACGACCACGGCCGTGGTCCTCGCGGCCGGCCTCGGCACGCGCATGCGCTCGAGCCTGCCCAAGGTCCTCCATCCGCTGTGCGGTCGACCGATGCTCGCGTTCGTCCTGGACGCCTGGGACGGGGCGGCCGAGGAGCTCGGCGAACCCGGTGCGCGTCCCGTCGTCGTCACCTCGCCCGCCGTGGAGGCCATCCGACCGGTCGTCGCCGATCGTGCCGAGTTCGCGCTCCAGGATGCGCCGCGGGGCACCGGCGACGCGGTCCGGGCCGCCCTGGCCGCGGTCCCCGAGACCACCCGCGAGCTGCTCGTCCTGTCGGGCGACGTCCCGCTCATCACGACCGGCGACCTCGTGGCCATCCTGGCCGCCCGTCGCGACGACGACGCGGCGATCGCCCTGGCCACGGTCTTCGCCGCCGATCCGGCCCAGCTCGGGCGGGTCGTGCGCAGCGAGTTCGGCACGGTCGAGCGCATCGTCGAGGCCAAGGACGCCACCGAGGACGAGCTCGACGGCAACGAGATCAACGCCGGGCTGTACGCCTTCGACGCCGAGTGGCTGCGACGGCGCATCGACACGCTGGCACCGTCCGCCACGACCGGCGAGCTGTACCTGACCGAGCTCATCCGGCTCGCGCGCGAGGACGGTCGCCTCGTGAGCGCGGTCGCCTTCGACGACGACGGCCGGTTCGACGGCATCAACGACCGCTCGCAGCTGGCCGCCGCCGAGTGGAACCTGCGCGTCCGGCGCAACGAGCAGCACATGCGCGACGGCGTGACGATGCGCGACCCGTCCACGGTCTACCTCGACTGGGACGTGCGCATCGCCCAGGACGTCACCCTCGAGCCGAACGTCATCCTCCGAGGCGCGACGTCGATCGGGGAGGGCAGCGTCATCGGCCCGGGCAGCCAGCTCATCGACAGCACGGTCGGGGCCAACGCCCGGGTCTGGGCGAGCGTCATCGAGTCGTCGACGATCGAGGACGAGGCCGTCGTCGGGCCGTTCAGCCACCTTCGGCCGGGCAGCGTCGTCGGGCGCGGGGCCGAGGTCGGCAACTTCGCCGAGCTGAAGAACACGCGGCTCGGGCCGGGCAGCAAGCAGCACCACATGAGCTACCTCGGCGACGCCGAGGTCGGCGAGCGGGCGAACATCGGCGCCGGCACGATCACGGCCAACTACGACGGGTCGAAGAAGCACCGCACGACGATCGGCGACGGCGCGTTCATCGGCGTCGACACGATGATCGTCGCGCCGCGTGACATCGGCGCGGGCGCCAGGACCGGCGCCGGCTCGGTCGTCACCAGGGACGTGCCGGCGGGCAAGCTCGCGGTCGGCATCCCGGCGCGCATCCGGGAGCCGCGGCGGCCGGCAGCCGAGACCGAGGCCGAGGCCGACGAGCCGCTCGCGCCGCCGTCGGAACCCGCCGGGGGAGACGCTCCCTCGTGAGTGGCGCGGTCTTCGAGCTCGGCCTGATCGTCGTCCTCATCCTGCTCAACGGGGTCTTCTCGGCCACCGAGATCGCCCTCGTCACCATCCGGCGCAGCCGCATCCAGCAGCTCATCGACGAGGGCCACCGCGGTGCCGTCCGGGTCCAGCGCCTGAAGGCGAACCCGGGCCGGTTCCTCGCCGTCATCCAGATCGGCATCAACTTCCTCGGCTTCCTGGCCTCGGCCTTCGCGGCCGTCAGCCTCGTCGATGGCATGGAGCACTGGCTGGCCCAGTTCGGGCGCGCTGCAGGACGCCGCCGGCGCGCATCGCCGCTCATCGTCGTCACCGGGCTGCTGACGATCTTCACGATCATCTTCGGCGAGCTCGTGCCCAAGCAGATCGGCCTGGCCCATGCCGAGCGCGTGGCGATGTCGACGAGCCGGCTGCTCGAGGTCCTCGGCACGCTGTTCAGCCCGCTCGTCGCGTTCCTGACCTGGGTGACCCGGCACGTCAGCCGGCTGTTCGGGGCGGACGTCGCGGCCGAGGAGCGGATCAGCTCCGAGGAGCTGCGGCTGATCATCGAGCAGGGCGGCGAGCAGGGCATCCTCGAGGCCGAGGAGGAGCAGATGATCCATGCGGTCATCGAGCTCGGCGACCAGCGCGTCCACGAGGTCATGGTCCCGCGCATCGCGATGGTCACGCTCCCGGCGACCGCGACGTTCGACGACGCGATCGAGCTGGTGGTCGAGGAGGGGCACTCGCGGATCCCGGTCTACGAGACGACCGTCGACGAGATCGTGGGGATCCTCTACGCCAAGGACCTCCTGCCGTTCCTCAAGACCGATGCACCCGACCATCCGGCGCTGCGCACGTTGCTGCGCACGCCGGTCTTCGTGCCCGAGTCGATGAGCGTCGACGACCTGCTCCACGAGCTCCAGCGGCGCAAGGTCCACCTCGCCATCGTCCTCGACGAGTACGGCGGCACGGCCGGCCTGGTGACGATCGAGGACCTCATCGAGGAGATCGTCGGCGAGATCCAGGACGAGTACGACGAGGAGGAGCCGCTCATCGTCGCCCTGTCCGACGACGAGGTGCGGGTCGACGGGCGGGCCGCGGTCGACGACCTCAGCAGCCTGTTCGACACGGAGCTCGCGCTCGAGGACGAGGACGAGTACGACACCGTCGGCGGCCTCATCTACCACCGCATCGGCGGCGTGCCCAAGCCCGGCGACCAGGTCTCCGTCGATGGCCTGACGCTGACCGTCGAGACCACCGACGGACGGCGGGTCGGCAAGGTGCTCGTCGTTCGCAACCGGTCGGAGGACGGCAGCCCCGGGGACGACGAGGCGGATCGCTGATGGTCGGGCGCGGGACGCGCCTCCGAGCCGCTCCGGCCCTGCTCCTGCTCGCCCTCGCCCTGGGATCGGCTGCCGCCCCGCCCACGGCGGCCGCCTGTGACGCGGCACCGGCCCCGTTCCAGCGCGTCGTGGACGGTGCCGAGCGGATCTTCCTGGTGACGGTCGCCCAGCGTCAGCTCGGCGGCAGCGTCCCGGAGCGGTACAGCCTCGTCGTGCGTGAGGCGCTCCGCGGCGAGTTGCCCGACGATGTCGACCTGCCGACGGTGGTGTCGATCGCGGCGCCGGTCATCAACGCCTGCGGCGACGTGCTCGACTACGGCATCACGACGCACCTCGTCCTCGCCCTGGACGTGCCCGCCTTCGACGGCGCGGACGCCCATCGCCGTGCCCTGGCGGCTGATGCCCGACGGCACCCTGCAGGGTGGCCACGACGACGGCCCGGAGCGCTGGGCTGATCTCGATGCGTTCCGGTCCGCGCTCGCCGGGCAGACCTTCGCGACCCCGGCCCCGACCCGCGTCCCGGCCGTCGCGCCGGCGCCCGACGGCAACCCGATCGCCAGCATCGGGATCGTCGCCGGCATCCTCATCGGCATCCTGGCCGGCGTCATCGTCGTCGTGACCGGTCGTCGCGCGGCCCGCCCGAGGCAGCCACGCCCACCGAGCGACGCATGACGCTCGCGCCACCGGCGGTCGGCGACCCGCGCCGCTTCTCGACCATCGCCCACGGGACGCGGCGCATCCTCGGGCCGATCGACGATGCCCGCCTCGATGCGCTCGTCGACGCCTGTCCGCTCGAGCGCGGCGACCACGTCCTGGAGATCGGCTGCGGCAAGGCCGAGCTGCTCGTCCGGCTGCTGGCCCGCTGGCCGGACGCGACCGCCGAGGGCTTCGATCGGAACCCGTGGTTCCTGGCCGACGGCCACGCGGCGGCGGACGCCGCTGGCGGCGACGTCGGCACGCGGCTGTCCCTCATCGAGACCGATGCGCCGGCGATGTTCCTGGCCGATCGGAGCGTGGCCATGACCATCGCGCTCGGCGCGACCGGCGTGTACGACGGCAGCCAGACCGCCACCCTGGCCGGGCTGGCCGGCGCCACGCGACCGGGTGGGCTCGTCGTGTTCGGCGACGGACTGTGGATCCGCGAGCCGTCGGCCGCGGGGTTGCGCGCGTTCGGGATGGCCCGCGACGAGATGGTCGACGGCCCCGATGGGTTCGCCGCGCTGGGGCTCGAGGCGGGCCTGGAGGTCGTGGGCGTGGAGGTCGTCGACGAGGCCGAGTGGGATGCCTACGAGGCCGCGTACGCCGACACCATCGCGGTCTGGGCGGCCGCGCATCCCGACGACCCGGAGCACGACGAGTTCGTGGCCCGCAGCGCGATGATGGCCGAGTCCTATCGCGACTGGCGGCGCGACGCGTTCGGGTTCGCCATCGGTCGCTTCCGGGTGCCCCTCGGGGCCTGAGCCCAGCCCCACGGCGGCGGTCTCGATCCGGTCCGGCCGCGATCCGGCCGGCGCCGCGTCAGGCGGCGATGACCGAGACGATGATGTCCTCGAGCCGGGCGCGCACGTCGGGGCGGACGACCCCGGCGGCATCGAGCTCATGGAGGGCCTGGTCGCGATAGGACCGCGCCTGGTCGCGCGTGTAGTCGTGGGCCCCGCTCCGCTCGAGGATGGCGATGAGCTCGGCGACCTCGTCGCTCGTCGGCTCCGGCCGCCGGTACAGCTCCTGGAGTCGCGCTCGGTCGTCCGGCCCGGCCTCGGCCGCGGCGTAGATGACCGGCAGCGTCTTCTTGCGATGGGCCAGGTCGGACGGCTCCTTGCCGGTCGACTGCTCGGCGCCCCAGATCCCCAGCAGGTCGTCGTTGAGCTGGAAGGCGAGGCCCAGCGACCAGCCGAACCCGCGGTACCGCGCGATGACCTCGTCGTCGTCGGTGGCGAGCAGCGCACCCGCCTCGATCGAGGCGGCGATGAGCGCCGCGGTCTTGCGCCCGATCATGTCGAAGTACGCATCGACCGTCATGATCTCGTCGGACTCGCTCGTCGCGATGTCGAGGTACTGGCCCTCGCACAGGGCCAGGCATGTCTCGTCGTACAGCCGCATCAGCCGCAGGACCTTGGCGTCGGAGAAGCCCAGGTCGGTCAGCCGATGGAGGGCGATCCGCGACAGGCTGAACAGCGTGTCGCCGGCGTTGATGGCCTGCGGGACGCCGTGGACGGACCACAGCGTCGGTCGATGGCGCCGCTCGCGGTCGCCGTCCTCGATGTCGTCGTGGACGAGGCTGAAGTTGTGCCCAAGCTCGACGGCCGCGGCTCCGGGCAGCGCCCGCGCGTGGTCCCCCGCGATGGACGCGTAGGCCAGCAGGCCCAGCAGCGGCCGCATCCGCTTGCCGCCACTCGCGCCCGACCCGTCGAGGGCGAGGTGGTAGCGGACCATCTCGTACAGCCCGTGCGTCGACGGGTCGCGGTCCTGGACCAGGCGGACGATCTCGCCTTCCGTATCGGCGATGAGCTGCGAGAGCTCGAGATCGGGCAGGGCAGCGGTCATGTCGGCCCGAGTGTACACGAAACATGTTCGCTGCAGGTAGCCTGTTGAACGAGGGCTCGACCCGCGGTTTCCGGGCATGGGTCGGCGCCGGCACGGGGGACGCATCCGTACCGGCGCCCACCCCGGATACGCTGGCGGTCGCCGCTCGGATGACCGTGCTACCGTCGGCTGGTCATGCCCGCCCCTCGTCGGTACACCACCGAAGCCATCGTGCTGTCGCGCTTCGACCTTGGCGAGGCGGATCGCGTGCTGACCCTGATCACGCCCCAGATCGGCAAGCTCAAGGCCATCGCCAAGGGCGTCCGCCGGCCGACGTCGCGCCTGGGCGGCAGCCTGGAACCGTTCGCGGAGCTGAGCGTGGCGCTCGCCCGTGGTCGCACGTTCGACGTCGTCACCGAGGTCCGCGTGGGACATGCCTGGCTGGCCCTGCGCGACGACCTGGAGAGTGCGGCGACGGCGTGGTACCTCGCCGAGCTGGCCGATCGCAGCCTCGAGGAACGCCACGCGGCGGAGCCGCTGTACGCCCTGCTGCGGCGGGCCTACGAGCTGCTCGATGCCGGGATGGCGCCGGGTCGCGTGGCGCGCTGGTACGAGGTGCATCTGCTCGACGAGCTCGGCTCCCGACCGGAGGTCGACCGCTGCGTCGAGTGCGACCGCGTGCTCGAGTCGAACGAGCGGTTCCGCTGGGTCCCGCCGCTGGGCGGCGTCGTGTGCGAGCGCTGCCCGGGGCCCGCCCATGACCGGACCGCCCTGAGCCTGGAAGGGCTGAAGCTGCTGAAGGCCTACCAGCGCCTCGACATCGAGGCCATCGCCGAGCTGCGGCTGGCACCGGCCACGGAGCGCGAGGTGGAGGCCGACCTGCGCGAGTTCGTGGGCATCGTCCTGGAGCGCGATGCTCGCTCGCTGGCCTTCCTCGACGAGGTGCGCAGTCCGGCCACGGCGCCGGCCGGAGCCAACGGCTGATGGCCACCGTCGAGCTGCGCGACATCGTCAGCGAGGACGACTACGAGGCCGTGATGGGCCTCCGCCGGGGACCGGGGCAGGATCGCTACCTCGGGATGATGATCGGGCACTTCGAGGACGCCATCGCCGACGCCCACGCCTGCCCCCGCTACTGGTCCGTCCATGACGCCGCCGACGGCACGCTCGTCGGCTTCGTGATGATCAGCGACGACATCCCGGCCGAGACGCTGGCCGCCCGCGACGACACCGTCGGTCCGTACTACCTGTGGCGCCTGCTCATCGACGCCCGGCAGCAGGGCAAGGGCTACGGCCGGGCGACCCTCGACGCGGTCGCCGACTACGTCCGTTCGAAGCCCAACGGGCAGGTCCTGCTGACGAGCTGTCGCGCCGGCGAGGGCTCGCCGCAGCCGTTCTACCTGCACTACGGGTTCGAGAAGACGGGCATCGTCATGTGGGAGGACGAAGAGGACCTCCTGAGCCTCGACCTGACCCATCGACCCACCGAGGAGGGATCGTGACCGCGACGCTGGATCCATCGAGCACGGGGGGCGCTCGCGCCCTGGAGCGCCTCGCGACCGAGAAGATCGCCTGGCTGACCACGGTCGACCCAGCCGGTCAGCCCCAGGCGTCGCCGATCTGGTTCCTGTGGGACGAGGGCGAGGTCCTCCTGTTCAGCGATCGCCGCGCGCGGCGCAACGGCAACCTGGCCGACCACCCGCGCGTCGCGTTCAACCTCCCGACCACCGCCGGCGGCGGGGATGTCGTGACGATGGAGGGCGTGGCCCGCTTCGTCCCGAACGAGCCGCCGTCCTCGGGCAACGCCGCCTACCAGGCCAAGTACGGCGAGTGGATCGCCGAGTACGGCTGGACGACCGAATGGTTCGACGAGCACTACCCGTTCGCGATCCGCGTCACCCCGACGCGCTGGCGGGTCGCCGACTGAGGCTCAGACCAGCGGCGCGATGAGTGCCGCCGCCCGGGCCGCGCCGTCGGTCTCCACGGGCCGGTAGTCGACCGGCCGGCCGATCTCGGCAGCGATGGCCGCAGCGATGGCGTCCGGATCGGACGTGGCGTAGTCCATCCGGCGGCCGGCTCCGTAGCGGTCCAGGCGATGCGCCACGTGCCGGTTCTGCTCGAAGTGGTCGGCGAGCGGGAAGTAGAGGAACGGTCGCCGCGCGGCGGCCAGCTCCATGGTCGTGGTCAGGCCACCCTGGACGACCGCCAGGTCACTCGCGGCGAGGTGCCGGTACAGGTCGGGCACGAACGCCCGCACCTCGACACCCTCCGGAGCGCCCAGCGCGGCCGGGTCGATGCGCGGTCCGGCGACGGCGATCATGCGCAGCCCGGGCACGGCCCGCCGGGCGGCCGGGTAGGCGTCCACGACCCGGCGCAGCAGGGCCTCGCCGACCCCGGATCCACCGACCGTGACGATCACCACCTGCTCGTCGTCGTGGTAGCCGAGCTCGCGTCGGAGCGCCTCGCGGCCCTCGATGAGCGGCGTCGGGTCGAACCCGGTCACATAGCCGCTGAACGCGTAGTGCCGCTCGGTCCAGTCGCGGATCCCCGGCAGGTCCGGTCCGAAGGCATCCGGCACGATGTCGTCCGGATCGCCGACGAAGATGGCCCGGTCGCGGATGCGCGGGAAGCGCTCGACCTGTTCGATCATCTCGGCGTTGTAGTCGGCGGTCAGGAACGCCTCGCGGTCGCCGCCGGCCGGCATCGGCAGCCAGCCGACGAAGTCGGTCAGCCAGGCGAAGGCGGTCTTCTTGAGCTCCGGGTTCTCGTGCAGGTAGTAGTCGACGTCCCACGCCTCGTCGCCGATGACCAGGTCGTACTCGCCGGCCTCGACGACGTCGTGGAAGACCATGAAGTTGGCGACGAGGATCTCGTCCATGCGCCGGATCGCCTGGAACGCGTTGAGCTCGTGGCCGGTCGACTCGGCGGCGATGTGGGCCGATTCGCTGGCCAGCCAGGCACTGGCCGGATGGATCCGCTCGCCGTGGGTCTCCAGGACGGACGTGACCGGGTGCTGGGCGAGCCAGTCGATCTCGAGGTCCGGATGGAGGCGGCGCAGCTCGTCGGCGATGGCCACGTCCCGTTGGGCGTGGCCCAGGCCGATCGGCGACGAGATGTACAGCGCCCGGCGACGGCGCGACAGCGCACGGGTCCAGGTGGTCGTCGTCATGGTCCGTCCCTCCGGATGGCCTCGGCGAGGTCGCGGATGATGAGGTTGGCGAGGACCGGGTGCCGGCCCGGGATCATGTGGTCGGCGCCCTCGACCACCGTCAGCGGGGCGCCGATGAGCTCCGCCAGGGCCTGGGCCCGGTCGAGCGGTTGGCAGTGATCCTCGGTGCCGTGCACGAGCCGCATCGGGCAGCGCACCGCACGACAGATCGCGATGACCTCGTCGCGGTCGAACGGGAAGCCGGCGTCCGCCTCCGCGATCATCGCCTCGACGTCGCCGTCGAGCGCCCAGGCGACGGCATCCTCGATCAGCTTGGTCGAGTGTGGTTCCGAGTTGATGGTCTCGAAGAAGAAGCGCGAGGAGTCGGCGTAGTCGAGCCGCCAGGCGTGCCGATTGACCTTGTACCAGCCCTCGTAGCTCGGCAGCTCGGCCTCCCAGCGGTCGCCCTCCCACCACGGATGCGGCGGCGTGAGGCGTGGCACGCCGATGGCGAATGCCACGATGCCCGCCACGCGCTCCGGTGCCTCGGCCGCGAGACGGACGGCCCGCCAGACCCCGTCGAAGCACAGTCCGACGAGCATCGCCCGGGCCGTGTCCGTCGCGTCCATGACGGCCGCGATGTCACGGGTCATCCGGTCGTCGTGGTAGGCGGCCGGCTCGGTCGGCCGGTCGGATCGGCCGTTGCCGCGGCCGTCGAAGGCGATGACCCGGTAGTGCCGGCTGAGGTACGGGATCTGGGCCTTCCACTGGCGCGCGTGGACGATCGGTGCCGACGGCAGCAGCACGATCGTCGGGTCGCCGCTGCCGTACACGTCGTAGGCGAGTCGGACACCGTCGTCGGCGATCGCCACGCCGGTCCGGTCGGGCAGGCGCGCCCGTCCGCCGTCGTCGGCGAGGGTGCGCAGGGCGTCGACGGCCACGCTCATACCCCTCCGGCACGGCCTTCGACGAACGCCCGGATGAGCAGGTTCGCGAGGACCGGGTCGCGACCGATCGTGGCGTGGCCGCCGCCCTCGACCTCGACGATCGGCGCCCCGAGCGCCGTCGCCAGGACGCGGGCCGTGGCGATCGAGGTGAGATGGTCATCGGTGCCGTTCACGACGAGCGCCGGACAACGGACGGCCGACATGAATGCCCAGCCACGGTCGTGGCTGGGGTCGTCCGGCGTCCAGTCCATCGGCGGCACGAGGTATGGGCCGCGCTCGTGCGCGATCACCGTCTCCGCGTCGGTCTCGAGGGTCCAGCCGACCGCGTCCTCGATCTGCTTGGTCGAATGCGGCTCGGTGAAGATGCACTCGGACGCGAACCACTCGGCGAACCCCGGCCAGTCGCGCCGCCAGTAGTGGACGTTGTACTTGGCCCAGCCCTCGTCGGTCGGCTGCGGGTCCTCGAACGAGTCGGTGCCGTCCGCGCCGTCAGCCGGCGGGAGCACGCGCATGGGGATCGACGGGCCGAACAGGATCAGGCCGAGCACGCGCTCCGGTCGCGCGATCGCCAGCCGCAGCGCGTAGGCCGCGCCCATCGAAAACCCGGCGACGAACGCCGTGTCCGTCCCGGTCGCGTCGAGCACCGCCATGGCGTCGGCCGCGAACTCGGTGTCTGCATACGCGCTCTGGTCGGTCGGACGGTCCGAGCGCCCGTTGCCCCGGCCGTCGAAGGTCACGACGCGGAAGTGCCGGGCCAGGTAGGCGATCTGGGCCTTCCAGTGCCGGGCGTGGAGGATCGACCACGTGGGCATCAGCAGGATGGTCGGGGCGCCGTCGCCGTAGCGTTCCCAGAAGACGCGCACACCGTCGCGCTCGACGAACCCCGTCTCGTCCGGGTAGCGGGCTCGCGTCTGCTCGCGACGCTCGGGCGGAGCATCGCCCGGGTCTGACGCCGGTCGGCCGCGTCATCGTCCCGGTCACGACGATCCGTCGCTCGGGGGCACGTCGAGGCTTCGCAGCAGCACGCCGATCTTGCGCAGGGCGCCACGCGTCGGCACCTCCGACTCGGAGAACCCGAGCAGGATGGCCGCCTCGGCACCGAGGAACGGCAGGGCCATCAGCGCCCCGACCTCCTCCGGCGAGAACGGCCCGAGATCGCCGACCCGCTGTTCCTCACGCCGGGCGACGTCGGTCAACAGTCGGAACCAGCCGCCCAGCTGCTCGCGCACGGACGCGGCGAGGGCCGGATCCGACCAGCCCGCGGCGATCATCTCCTGGAGGACCCGGACATAGCCCGACTCGAGGTCGGCCTCGAGGTAGTCGCAGGCCTGCTCCCACTGGCGCCACAACGGCTCGGTGCCGCCGTACATGGCGGCCTGTCGGGTGAGCAGGCGCTCGTTCTCGGCCGCGAGGACCGCCAGGATGAGCTCCTGGCGCGAGCCGAAGTAGTAGTGGATCTGGCTGAGCGGCACGTCGGCCGCCTCGGCGACGCGGCGCGTGGACAGGGCGCCATACCCGTCCGCCAGGAGGCACGCTCGCGCCGAGTCGAGGATGCGCGCGCGGGTCTCGGCGCTGGCGCGCCCGCGGCGTTCCGCGCGAGTGCCCGATCGTGGTCCGGCGGCCATGGTCGAAGCATAGGGGCGACGTTCAGCCACTGACGACTGCCACGGCGGCGACGATCAGGAGGACGCCGAGCGGGCGGGTCAGCCGTCGGCCCCACGGCAGGTTCTTCTCGATCGCGGTCAGCGCGCCGAGGGCGAGCATGAGCGTCGCGCTGCCGAGCCCGACGCCGAACATCACGAGCATCAGCGACCAGCAGCAGCCGACGCAGAACGCGCCATGCGCGATGCCCATCGCGAGCGACTCTCGCCGCTCGGCGACACCGCGCCAGCGGTTCATCACGAACCCCAGCGGGCTGCGGCACTCGTCGAGGCAGCGGTCGCGGATCGGGCTGAACTGCCACAGGCCGGCGATCGCCAGGGTCGAGGCGAGGATCACCTGGGGGTGCTCGGCCAGGACCGGGACCGCCTCGACGCCGGCGTGGATGCCCCGATCCAGCAGCCAGGCGCCGAGGCCGAACGCGCTCCACACGACGAGGTAGCCCGAGCAGCAGCAGCCCGACGAGCGTCGTCGGCTGTCGTCGGCGAGCGACGAGCGCGCGGAAGGTCATGACCAGCGGGATGCTGGAGGGCAGCATCATCGCCACGATCATCAGGACCCAGCCCAGGCTGAACAGCGCCGCCTCCAGCGGCAGCGGCCCGGCGCCACCGGCATGGCCGAGGTACGCCCGGTAGGACGACCCCTCCCACAGCCAGAGCGTGGCCCACGCCAGGGCCACGAGGGCGACGAGCGACCCGGCCAGGATCGCCCGATCGCGCCGCGGCTGGCGGAGGTGGGCGGCGGTGAACATCGACGTGCCCCGCGACCGGCCCGCCGGTCAGGCGGCGAAGCGGAAGTGGCCCTGCAGGGCGTTGTGGCCCTCGAGGTCGACGCTCGGGATGCCGTGGCCGCTCCCGTCACGCGTGTACTTGCTCGCCTTGGCGGCATAGACCGGCGATCCGGGGATGGTGCTGAAGACCGTCTCGGCCAGGGTGGTCGGATTGCCGGTGGCGCCGACGAACGGCGCCATCTCGGCCTCGACGAGCGCGCCGATCCGCAGGTTGCCCTTGCCACCGTCCACCGTGAAGCTGATCGGCGTCCGCTCGACCGCGACGACCTCGCCGATGAGGCCCGCCAGGTCGGCGACCGGACCGCCAAGCTGCCCAGTGAACAGGCGCAGGAGGGCGCCCTCCTGTTCAGGCGTGGCACGCTCGTCCACGAACACGACCGCCTTCCACGACTTCGGGATCAGGATGTTCTTGGGGATGTGGGCCGATACGGCCAGGGTGAGGCCGTCCACGCCGACCCCGTCGATCGCGCCCTTCTCGATGCCCCATGCGATCGTCGTGTCGCAGGTCGTGTAGTCGGGGTCCTCGCCGACCCAGCACGGGCACAGCACGTTGCAGGTGCAGACCTCGAGCAGCCGTCCTTCGATGTCGTAGCCCATGGCGTCGGCCTCCCCGTCGTGGATCCCGTGTCGGTCGTTCGACCGATATCGGTCGGTCGACCGAATCTACACCGCGGCCGCCGACTGTCAAGACCCGAAACCTGACGACGAGGTCGCGGACGCCGAGGGTTGGTAGCATCGGTCGAACAGGAGGTCTCATGCCATCCATCCGCAAGATCGGCGTGGCCGCCGCAGCCACCGCGATCAGCGTCGGCGCGGTCGTCGGCGCCCGCGCGACCGGTCGCCACCTCGTCGCCCGCAGCGAGCGGCGGCATTGCGTGACCAGCGTCCCGCCCCCGTACGAGGCCAGCGCCCGTGCCCGCGAGCTGCATCTGACCCTGGAGGTCGTGGACCTCCATGCCAATTCCCTGCTGTGGGGCCGGGACCTGCTCGATCGCGGCACGCAGGGCCAGGTCGACATCCCGCGGCTGTTGGAGGGCAACGTCGCCCTCCAGGTGCTGGCCGCGACCACGAAGTCGCCGCGCCACCTCAACATCGAGCGCAACGACGACCGCACGGACGACATCCTGTTCGTCGCCATCGGCGGCGGCTGGCCGCCGGCCACCTACCGCAGCCTGCTCGCGCGCGCCGTCCACATCGCCGACCGGGCGGTCTACCTCGAGGAGCACGGGGAGGGTCGCTTCCGGCTCATCCGGAGTCGCGCCGATCTCGCCGCCTATCGGGCCGACCGCGCGGCGGACCGGGGGATGACCGCCGGGCTGCTGGCGATCGAGGGTGCCCACGCGCTCGATGACGATCCGGCCAACGTCGACGTCCTGTTCGAGGCCGGCTACCGGATGATGTCGCCGTCGCACTTCTTCGACAACGCGTTCGGCGGCTCGGCGCATGGCGTCGACAAGGGTGGTCTGACCGATGCCGGCCGCCAGGTGATCGCCCGGATGGAACGGCTGGGGATGGTCGTCGACGTCTCGCACGCCTCGACGGCCACCATCGACGACGTCCTGGCGGTGGCGACCCGTCCACTCCTGGTGTCCCACACCGGCGTCCGCGGCACGGCCGACAACGCGCGGAACCTGTCCGACGACCACGTCCGCGGCATCGCCGGGACCGGCGGGGTCATCGGCATCGGATTCTGGGACACCGCGACGGGCGGGACCGACGTCACCTCGATCGCCCGGGCGATCGCCTACACGGCGGACGTGGCCGGCGTGGATCACGTGGCACTCGGCTCGGACTTCGACGGGGGGGTGACCGTGCCCATCGATGCGACCGGCCTGGTCCAGATCACGGATGCCCTGCTCGAGCTCGGCTGGGACGAGATCTCGGTCGCGAAGGTCATGGGCGCCAATGCGCTGCGCGTCCTCGACGAGGTGCTGCCCGCCTAGCCACGACCGTTCGCGACAGCGCGCACCGAGTCGTGCGCTACCGTGGCGAAGGGTCGTCCACGGTAGCGACAGGAGGCGAGGGGTCGATGGATCCGGTCATGCTCGTGCTGCGCATCTTCCACATCGTCGGAGGGACGCTGTGGGTCGGTTCGGCCTTCCTGCTGGTGCGCTACGTCGGGCCGACGGCGAACACGATCGGTCCGATCGCCGGCCCCGTTCATGATCGAGATGTTCAAGGCGCGCCGGGCAGCCCGCTTCGTCACCTCGGTCGCGCTCATCACCGTGATCGCCGGCTGGCTGATGTGGTTCGTCGACATGGGGCGCTACGGCGGCCTCGAGCCGTGGGTCACCTCGCCCTTCGGGTTCGCACTGACGATCGGTGGGGTCCTGGCGACGATCGCCGCCTATTTCGGGATCACCGGCGTGGGCAACAACGTCGAGAAGCTGGTCCACATCGCCGACGAGGTCCGGGCCTCCGGCGAGCCGCCGAGCGCGGAGCAGGCGTCGAGGATGCAGCACCTCAGCCAGGAGATCGCGAAGCACGGCAAGATCGACATCACGCTGGTGCTGCTGGCCGTCGTGGCGATGGCCACCGCCCGCTACTGGTAGCATCCGGAGGTCGCCCGCGACGGGTGGCAGACATCCCGCGCGGCCCTTCCACGGTCGCGTATCAGCGGAGACCCACCCGTGACCACCCCGACCCCGGACCCGAACGACGTCGCGCCCGCCGTGCGCGACCTCGACACGATCGTCTCGCTCAGCAAGCGGCGCGGCTTCATCTATCCGTCGAGCGAGATCTACGGCGGCATCAATGCCGTCTGGGACTACGGGCCGCTCGGGGTCGAGCTCAAGAACAACGTCAAGCGCGCCTGGTGGCGGGCGATGGTCCAGGAGCGCGACGACATCGTCGGGCTGGACGCCGGCATCCTCATGCACCCGCAGGTCTGGATCACGTCGGGACACGTCGGGTCGTTCAGCGATCCGCTCGTCGAGTGCCAGACCGACCATCGTCGGTTCCGGCTCGATGAGTTGCCCGGCGCCGAGCACCTCACGGCGACCGAGCTGCAGGATCCGACCATCGTCGAACGGCTCGGCCTGCGCTGCCCGGTCGACGGCGGCCCGCTCTCGCCGCCCCGCCGGTTCAACCTGATGTTCAAGACGTTCATGGGCCCGGTCGAGGAGGACGCCTCGGTCATCTACCTCCGGCCGGAGACCGCGCAGGGCTCGTACGTCAACTTCAAGAACGTCCTGCAGTCGAGCCGCAAGAAGCTGCCGTTCGGCATCGCCCAGATCGGCAAGTCGTTCCGCAACGAGATCTCGCCGGGCAACTTCGTCTTCCGCATGCGCGAGTTCGAGCAGATGGAGATGCAGTACTTCGTCCGGCCGGAGGCGGAGGCCGCCGCCGCGTTCGAGGAGTGGCTGCCCAAGCGCCGGGCGTGGTACGAGCGCTACGGCGTGACCCCGGAGCGGCTGCGGCTGCGCGAGCACGCCCCGGACGAGCTGGCCCATTACGCGAAGAAGGCGATCGACGTCGAGTACCGCTTCCCGTTCGGCTGGAAGGAGCTGGAGGGCGTCCACAACCGCGGCGACTTCGACCTGTCGCGCCACAGCGAGGCCTCCGGCGAGACGCTCGAGTACTTCGACCAGGCGACGAACGAGCACGTCATCCCGTGGATCGTCGAGACCGCGGCCGGCGCCGACCGGGCCGCGTTCACGTTCCTCATCGACGCCTACCGCGAGGAGGAGGTCCGCGGCGAGACGCGCGTCTCGTTGGCCCTCCACCCGGACCTCGCGCCCTACAAGGTCGCGGTCCTGCCGCTGCTCAAGAAGCGGCCCGAGATCGTCGAGCTGTGCCATCGCATCAAGGACGACCTGAAGCGGCACACGATGGCGGTCTACGACGACACGGCCGCGATCGGCAAGCTGTATCGACGCCAGGACGAGATCGGTACGCCGTGGTGCGTCACGGTCGACGTCGACTCGCTCGAGGACGGGGCGGTCACGGTCCGTGACCGCGACTCGATGACGCAGGAGCGGGTGCCGGTCGAGGGCGTCACCCGGCTCATCCTGGATCGCCTGGATGCCGCCCGCGCCGGCTGACACCGCCGCTCGCCTCGCGGCGGCCGTCACCGCCTGGCTCGACGCGCTGGACGACCAGCAGCGTGCCCGGGCCGTGTTCCCGTTCGCCACCGACGAGCGCTTCTCCTGGGACTACACGCCGGTCGACTGGCAGGGCCTCGTCATCGCCGACATGACGGCTGCCCAGCGCGAGGCGGCGTTCGCGATCGTGGCTGCCGGCCTGAGCGAGCGAGGGACCGCCGAGACGCGGGCCGTCATCGCCCTCGAGACCGTCCTCGGCGCCCTGGAGCGCGACGCCGGGCGGTCGAATTGGCGTCGCCGGGACCCCGAGCGGTACTGGTTCGCGGTGTTCGGCGAGCCGCCGGGCCCGGCGGGCGATGGCGGCGCACCGTGGTCGTGGCGGGTCGGTGGGCATCACGTGACCGTCCACCAGACCGTGGTCGACGGGGTCGTCGCCGGCACGCCGTCGTTCCTCGGGGCCAATCCGGCGGTCGTGCCGAGCGGGCCACACGCCGGGCTGCGGACGCTCCCAGGTGAGGAGTCCCTCGGGCGCGCGCTGCTCATGGGCCTCGACGCGGGGCAGCGGTCGGTCGCGGTGATCGACCCGGTCGCACCGCCGGACATCCTGAGCGGGAGCGGTCGCCGGGCCATCCTCGACGGGATCGGCGGCGGGATCCGGCGGGGCGACCTGGACCCGACGCAGCAGGCGGCGTTCGACGAGTTGGTGCGGCACTACCTGTGGCGCGTGCTCGCGACGATGTCGCCGCGCGGGCGTGGCAGCGGGTCGTGGACGGCGGCCTGGATGATTCCACGTTCGCCTGGGCAGGATCGGACCAGCCCGGTGCGGGCCACTACTACGCCATCCGCGGTCGCGACCTGCTCATCGAGTACGACGACACCCAGGACGCGGCGAACCACATCCACGCGGTCTGGCGCGACCTGGCCGACGACTGGGGCGAGGACCTCCTCGGCGCGCACTACCGCGCCCACCACGCCGACCGCGGGTCGTCGGGCGTCTAGCCGCCGAGCGCGCTGTCGTCGCCGAGGGCGATCCGCAGGGCCGTCGCCGTCCGGCCGGGCACATGCGCGAGGGCCCACCCGGTCAGGCGTGGCAGCAACCCGTCGCTGCCGGCGACCGCATCCGGGGGCGGGACCTCGACGATCCGCAGCGCTCCATCCTGCTCGAGCACCGAGTGACCGGCCGAGCCATCCGCTCCCCGCTCGAAGCGCAGCGTGACCGTCGCCTGGCCAACGCGCAGGCCGTGGAGCGTCACCGTCGGGAGCCATACCGGGAGTCGCGGCCGGGCGAGGGCGAGCGCCTGGGCCGGTGCGAACGGATAGAGCCCGAGCATCACCTGCAGCGCCAGCACCACGGCGCTCGCCGACCAGGCCTGCGGGCTCTGGGAGGTCGGGTAGGGGAGCGGTGTCGGGAGGTCGAGGCGGTCGTGGCCGGTCAGGGCCTCCGGCAGCCGCAGGTCTCGGCAGTGCGCGATCGCACCGAACAGCCCCTCGAGCAGCTGGTCGAGATGGTCGTCGAGGCCGTACCGCTTCAGCCCCAGCGCGATCGTCGCGTTCTCCACCGGCCACACGGCCCCGAGGTGGTAGGCGAATGGGTTGTACGCCGGATGATCGGTCGACAGGGTGCGGATGCCCCAGCCGGAGAAGAGGTCGGCGGCGAACAGACGGTCGGCCACCGCGCTGGCGACGTCCCGGGGCACGATCCCGACGCCGAGCGCGTGCCCGGCGTTCGACCCGATGGTGCGGATCTGCCGGTGCGATCCATCGAGGGCCATCGCGTAGAACCCGTCGTCGGGCATCCAATACGCGTCGTGCCAGGCCGCTCGGAGGCGACCGGCCCGCGCCAGCAGCTCGGCAGCGCGATCCGACGGATCGTCAAGGGCGACGAGCACCTCGGCCATCCGCAGCAGCGCCAGGAAGTGGAACGCCTGCTCCTCGACGGTCGCGATCGGATTCTCGACGATCGACCCATCCGGCCAGCGGATCGCCTCGTTCGAGTCCTTCCAGCCCTGGTTCTTCAGGCCGCCCGGGCTGTGGATGCCGTACTCGAGGAAGCCGTCGCGATCGCGGTCGCCCCGGGTCTCGGCCCAGTCGATCGCCCGGAGCGCGGCGTCGCGATGTCGGAGGAGGACCGCATCGTCGCCGGTCCAGTGCCACAGCTCGGTCAGGCCGATCACGAACAGTGAGCCGGTGGTCTGCGACCCGTAGTAGGCGCGATGCGGCTTGACCCCGAGCATCGCGACCGGGCCGCGGCGCATCTCGTGGACCATCCGGCCCGGCTCCTCCTCCGTCCGGGGCACGCTCCGACGACCCTGGCTGTGCGCGGCCACGTCGAGGGCGCCACGAAGCATCTCCGGTCCCAGCATCGCGGCCTGCCAGCCCGCGGTGATCGCGTCGCGTCCGAAGAACCCGGTGAACGCGGGGACACCGGCGTTCAGCACCCAGGCCGATCCGTCCGTCGTCGGCTCGAGATCCCAGTTTCGGAGCGCTCCGAGGTCGCCTGCCGCTCGCTCCACCGCCGGCCCGGCCAGGCTGTCCGTCGTCGCGACCCGCGTCCGGTTCGACGCCCAGGATGTCGCCAGGCGCCGCCACCGGTCCGCGTCGGGCGGCCGGCGCCAGGTGCCATCGACGCCCGAGGCATAGGTCAGCTCGATCGATGCTTGTTCATGCGGCTCCAGGCGGAGGTCGAACACGAGCACGACCGCCGTCGGGTCGTCGTCGGCACCCTTTACCGCGCTCGGGGCCCGGTCCATCGTGACGGCCAGGCCGCGACGGTCCTCTCGATCGGTCGTGCGTCGGGTGCCGGTGAGCTCGAGCCGGCTCGAGCCGGCATCCCAACGACGGGCGAGGTCGACAGCCGGCGCGTCATCAGCTCGGATGCGGTCGACGAAGTCCGCCGCCAGCTCGAGCGACCAGCGCCCGGCGGCCGCGACCATCGACTCGTTGCGGATCGTGATCGTCTCGGTCATCCCGGAGCCGACGACCCTCCGGATGTGGGCCGCCCACGTGTCCTGCGGCAGCAGCGGGCCGGTCGCCTCACCGCCGGGTCGTGGGACGACGAGCGTGGCGAGCCAACGATCGGCCTCGGCCGTGCACGATCCGACCGGACGCGGCGTGACCCCGTCGAGCCGGAGCCGGTGCCGCGACAGGATCCTCGTGTCGAGGTCCCACAGGCCGTCGCCAGCACCGTCGATGGCCCCATCCGCGCCACACACGAGCACGGTGTAACCGCCGTGCGCGATCGAGCGCGCCGGTCGGATCGGATCGACGTCGGCACCGGTCGGGCCGGATGGCGGAGGACCGTCGGATGGCCGCCGCCGCGGGGCCGTCTCGGGGGAGGTGCCCATGGCGGGACCTTGCCACGGCACGACGACGGGCGCCAGCACGAGATCGACCCGGATGGAACGGTTCTCGTCCCCACGACGACTACTATCTGAGCACGGCGACGATCGCCGCGCCGAAACCCAGGTCGGTGGGCGATGGACCAGCGAGCGCTCGTGGAGCGAGGGCCGGCAGCTCACGGCGCCGACGACATACGCCCCGATCTTCCAGCGCCTGGCGCCGGACGGCTCCTGACCAAGGCAACGCGAGCGAACGCCGGCCATCTGGCCGGCGTTCGGTCCTGGGTGAGCGCCCTGGCGAGCTCCGCCGCTCGCCGAGGTCGCGCTTGACTAGCTGGTGAGCGCCGGCGTGGCGACGGCGGCGGCTGCGATGCGTGCGCGCTCCACGAGGACGGGCCGGATCGCGTGGATCTTCTTCAGGAGGCGGGCATCATCGCCCCGGCGGATCGTGGTCGTGGGCGGGACGGTCGCGGTGGGGATGGTCAGGGCGGCGGTGCGGATGTCGGTCATCGGTGGGCTCCTCGTGCTTCGTCTGCCCTCCAAGCATCGAGGTCCACGCTGATCAGAACGATGGCCGGGTTCGGCACACCGGCATCGGAACGGTTGCCGCAACCATGCAATGCCCGTCCCGGCGCCCCGGCGAGCCGAAGATCCGTCAATCACCGAACAGGCGTGTGCGAGCATCGGCCCCGTGCCAGCACGGATGCGCCCGATCGGACCTGCCGGCGATGATGCGCCCGTGGCCCCCTCCGTGCTCATCGTGGACGACCACGACGACTTCCGCCGCTCGGCGCGGCGGCTGCTCGAGGTCGACGGGTTCGTCGTCGTCGGGGAGGCATCGCTCGGCGCAGAGGTCGTCGACCTGACCCGTGCGCTGCGTCCCGGGATCGTCCTCCTCGACATCCAGCTCCCCGACATCGACGGCTTCGAGGTCGCCGAACGGCTGGCGAACCTGGTCGATCCGCCGATCGTCGTCCTCATCTCCAGTCGCGATGCGAGCGCCTACCGGACCCGCATCGCGGCGTCGCCCGCCCGAGCCTTCATCGCCAAACAGGACCTGTCCGGTGCACAGTTGACGTCCATCGTGCGCTGATGCGGCTTCGGGCGCGCGACCTGGCGCTCCTGACCGGGATCGTCGCGGCTGTCCTGGGGCTTGCCTCGGAGGACGTCGCCTACGGCTGGCGCGATCCGGAAGGCTGGGTGCCGGACCTCGTCGTTGGCTGGACGCTGCTGGCGACCGGCACGATCGCCTGGATCCGGCGACCGTCCAGCCGGACCGGCAGCCTGCTGACGGCGTCGGGGATCGCCTGGTTCGCGTTCAACCTGGCGAAGGTCGACGTGGAGCCGATCGCCTGGCTCGCGGCGCACAGCGTGTCCCTGCACTGGGCCCTGCTGATCCAGGCCGTGCTGACCTTCCCGACCGGTCGTACCGCGTCGAACGTCGAGCGCGTCGTGGTCGTCGCCGGGTACGCGTTGGCGGTCGGGTCGACGTTCGTCGGCGATCCTGTCGTCGATCTCGTGGCCCAGTCGGTCCTGGGGGTGGCCGTCATCGTCGTCGCGGTGATGCGCACCGTCGCCGCCATCGGGCCGACCCGTCGGGCGCGGGCATGGGCCGTCCCGGCCGCGACGGCACTCGGCCTGGGGTTGATCGGGGTCGCCGTCACGCGCCTCGTCCTGCCTGATCGGGAGCTCGTCGATGCCTCCCTGGCGGTGTACCAGGTCGCCCTGTGCGGCGTGGCGGTCTGGCTCCTCGTCGGACTGCTTCGTGAACCGTGGCGACGCTCGAGCGTGACCGATCTCGTCGTCGAGCTCGGAGACACCCCAAGTGCGTCCCTGCGCGACGCTCTCGCGCAGGCCCTGAGCGACCCGACGCTCGTCGTCGGGTACGCGCTCGAGGGCGCGGCGGGGTACGTGGACGCGGATGGCCGACCGATCGACCTCCCGGGGCCGGGCGATGGTCGCGCCGTCACACCGGTCGCGTTCGACACGCGACCGGTCGGCGTGATCGTCCACGACCCAGCGATCCTCGACGACCCCGGCCTGTTGCCATCGATCGGCGACGCCACCCGGCTTGCCGCGGCCAATGCCCAGCTCGAGGCGCGACTGCGATCCCAGATCGCCGATGTCGAGGCGTCGCGTCGACGCCTGGTCAGGGCCGAAGACGATGCCCGGCAACGCATCCAGGCGCGGTTGGCCGAGGGGACGGAGGCGGGTCTCCGGGCGGTGGCGGCGGGCCTGGCTGCGGCCGAGGCCCTTGCCAGGGACGGAGGGTCCGCCAGCACGATCGAACCGACGAGCCGAGCCGCACGGCAGGTCGATCGAGCGCTCGACGACCTCCACGACCTGTCCCGAGGCCTGCACCCGTCGATCCTCGAGACATCCGGCCTGAACGCAGCACTCCTCGAGCTCGCCGACGCGGCGCCGATCCCGGTCACGCTGGACGTCACGGCCGTCGACGTGCCGCCGCGCCTCGCCGGCGCGGCGTACTACGTCTGTGCGGAAGGGATCGCCAACGTCATCAAGCACGCGCGAGCGACCAGGGTCGACATCCGGGTCGCAGTGACCGGCAGATGGCTCGTCGTCGAGGTCGTGGATGACGGTGCCGGTGGTGCCGACCCGGATGGCTCCGGTCTGCGCGGTCTTGCGGACCGGCTCGAGGCCCTCGGCGGACGGCTGGCCATCGAGTCTCGCCCGGGCGCCGGCACACGCCTCACCGCCGAGCTGTCGCTCGACGATGAAGCGTGATGTCGCGTTGCGTCAGCGGAGCTTGGTCAACGGCTCGCTGCCGAACAACGCTGCTCCGAGCGGATTGGGTCCGCCATCGCCGGACCGGACGTCGGTGAACAGGAGCTGGTCGCCCTCGAGCGTCCATCCGGCAGTGAACAGCACACCACCGGCGGCCGAGCCACAGTCGCGTCCGACCGGGCCAAGCGTGACGATGATCCGGCCGTCAACCACCTCGTAGGTGCTGTCCGGGCAGCCCGGGTCCAGGAACTGACCATCGCGGAACGTGAACGTCCAGGTCCCGGCGTGGTTGTTCGCCGTTGGTCGGTCGATCCCTTGTGCGACAAGGAAGTCGGCCGTGACCGTCTTTCGGTAGACCCCCTCGGGGAACTCGGCGGTCGATGCCGACGAACCCGGGTCGAGCGGGTCCGACGTCGGCCGCTCGCACGGGGCGACCGCATGTCCCCTCGGCGCCGATCCCTCGCGCCAGCGCCTCGATCCGGTCGATCAGCGAGCTGGTCGAGGGGTCCTGCCGGAGGTCTGCGATCACCGGCTGGGCGGCTCGGAGCAGCTCCAGCTTGTCGCGCTCGGCCATGTGGAC
The DNA here is from genome assembly GCA_963776925.1 of uncultured Chloroflexia bacterium. Lineage (GTDB taxonomy): Bacteria > Chloroflexota > Limnocylindria > Limnocylindrales > CSP1-4 > SPCO01. Next base: position 93,670 of record CAVZON010000006.1, read on the forward strand.
GATCGCGCCGCCATTGCGACAGTACGTCTCGGCGTCGACGGCGGTCGAGGACAACGTCGCGATCGACGACGTCACCATCGCAGCGGCCGCATCGCGAAGGACGGCCCGTTGGTCGTCGGTCAGGGAGGTGTACGCCGCCGAATTCATGACGAGGGAGTTGACCTTCGGGAACAGCGGCAGATTGCCGATCGCCGTGCTCGGTCGATCAAGGGTGTTGCCAAGGCCGAACTGGGTCTCCGCAGCGACGGCCAAGCCGTCGTCGATCGCAGCCTCGATCGGTCTGCCCGGATCCGTGAAGTCATCCGGGATCATCCCGAGTGCGGTCAGCATCGCCGACGTCGCGTTCGACGTCGGGGCGCGCACGTACATCCCCTGGTAGTCGTCGATCGTCATCGGTGGCTCGCCGAACGCGAACAGGTACCGGATCGCTTCGGGGACCAGCGCCAGGCCAGTGACCCCGGCAGCGCTGAGGCCCGCGAGCATCTCCGGAGCGAGGTCGCTCGTCGCGACCGCCGCAGCCAGGGCGTTCGAGGTCACCAGGAACGGCGTCTGGAGCGCGCGCATGGACTGGACGCCCTCGGTGTCCCATGCCCGTGTCGGGATCATCCCCATGTCGAGCTCATCGCCGGCGACCACCATGCGGGCGACGACCTGGTCCCAATCGCCGGCGATCGTTCCATTCGCATCCCAGACCGGCTCGATCACGATGCCACCGCTCGAGCGCTCCAGCACCTCATCGGCGAAGCGTTGGATCTGCTCGGCACCTGGGCGCCCGGTGTCGTCCTCCGGTGCCGAGCCTGAGGATGACCGGCGCAAGGTCGGCGCCGGCCTTGTCGACCACCGGATTCGCCACCGGCGCCGAGGGCATGTTCCCGCCGCAGCCGACGACGGCGAGCGTCACGACGAGGCTGATGAGGAGTCGCGACACGCGAGTCGATCCGTTCATCACCGGTCCTCCATGGGGAGCGTAGCGGGGAGGTGTCGTGGGACGTCGCGGTCCGCCCTGGCAGGCGAGCGACGAGGGGCGCGAGGCCCCTCGTCGCAGCGGCCGACGACGATCCGTCAGGTGAGCTCGTCGCAGAGCGCCTGCTCGAAGGCGACGAAGCCGTCGCCATACAGGTCGTGCTGCCCAGGGCTCTGCGTGATCACCTCGTAGTCGGCACCAGGTGCGAACTCGACCTGGCCGACATCGCGGAGGATGACCCCGCCATCGGTGCCCTTGACCACATAGACGGCCCCACGCTCGGTGAGGACGCGCGCGGACAGATCACCCGGGATGACGTAGGTGTAGTGCTTGTTCCAATGGCCCGTGACGGTCACTGCGGGTCCGCTCCCATCCGGCGCCAGCGTGAACCGGTCTTCGGGGGCGGCGTTGCTGATGATCGTCTTGGTCGCCCGCCCTTCGGCGTCGTGCCAGCGGGTCATCCGCGCGTACAGGATCCCGTTGATGTAGACGGGCTGACCGGCACAGGTGCCGATCTGGTCGCGGTACGGTCCGTCGACCAGCGTGCCCTGGCAGGTGATGCCGACGCCGGCCTCGAAGCAATCCCAGGTGAACGCCGGGTTGAGTGGCGGCGTCACCGAGAACTGGTCGACCTCGTGTGGCGACTTGGCGACGGCGAGGCCACTGGCCATGACGACGAGCAGGATGCCGGCCGTGACCGAGGCGAAGATGCGCGACAGCATGTCGTTCCTCCTTGGATCGGTCGTGTCCGGCACCCTGGGCGGGTTCCAGTCGAGTACCGATCGGTGGTTCCGACCGTACGAAGCCGACGACGCGCGTGACATCCGGGGCACCCGCAGCGCTCGCGACATCCGTCCTGTGGCTACCCACAGGACCGTGCGCGACGCTCGGCTGGCAGGATGCGGAGGTGGCCAGACCTGGCGTCCTCCCCGCGGCCGGACGCGTGATGACCGCGCTCGTCCCGCTCGCGGCGCTCGTCGTCGCGGCCGCGACGACGCTGCTCGTGCTGTCCACGACCTGGGGCGCGCCGGGTGCGGACCGGCTTGCCTTGCTGCTCGGGCTCGCGGCCGGGGCGGGGATGCTGACCATCGGCGCGGCGATCTGGGTCGATGGATCGGCGACGGCGCGCGCCGGGTTGGCCATCCTCGCGGGACTGGCCTTCGTCGCGCCGGCATGGGAATCGTGGGCGGCGGGCCCGCCGCTCGTGCGGAGCGTGGCAGCGGCCGTGCAGCTGTTCTTCCTGCCGGTCGTTGCCCACCTGGTCCTGTCCGGCCCGACCGGTCGCGTCGATCGACCGCCCGTCCGCGCCGGCATCGCCGTCGGGTACCTGGCCGCCACGGTCGGGGTCCTCGCGACGGCGCTGCTTCGCGACCCGATCCTCGATCCGGCGTGCTGGGTCGCCTGCGACTACGGCGTCTTCCTCGTCGCATCCGACCTGGACGTCGTGCGCAGCCTGATCGCGGTGTTGACGGTCACCTCCCTGGTGTTCGGGATCGGCCTTGTCGCAGCGGCCGCGACCGCGTTGGCGCCCGTGACCAGGGGCGCGATCGCGGCTCGGTGGCCGATCCTGCTGCCCGGCCTGGTCCTCGGCGCAGAGGTCGTCGCGCGAGCGCTTGTCGAGCTGGTGGATCCCCTGGGACTTCCTTCGGAGCCGCCGCGCTCGGTCCTCGTCCTGGTCCGATCGGCCGCTGTCGCGGCATTGGCCGTTGGGTTGGCGTTCTCGCTGCTGCGCGCCCGGTCCGTCCGGTTCGCGGTGTCGCAGCTCGCGACGGACCTCGGGGCGGCCCCGGCACCGGGGTCCCTCGCCACCGTCCTGCAACGGGCGACGGGTGACCCCACCCTGGAGGTCGTCTACCCGATGCCGGGTGGCGAGCGGCACGTCGACGCCGGCGGACGGAACGTCGGACCACCGACAGCGCGACCCGGACGGGCGGTGACGCCCGTCGTGCGAGGCGGTCAGCCGGTCGCGTACATCGTCCACGACCCCGGGTCGCTGGACGCCGAGCAACTCCGGCGCGCGGTCGGCGCCGCCGCTCGGATGGCGATCGAGAACGAGCGGCTCCAGGCCGAGATGCTCGCCCAGCTCGCCGACCTCCGGGCGTCCCGCGTGCGCCTGGTCCAGGCCGGTGATGCGGAACGGCAGCGGCTGGAGCGTGACCTGCACGACGGGGCGCAACAGCGCCTGCTGGCGCTCGGGTACGACCTCCGGCTGGCGGTCGGCGCCGCACGATCGGACGGTGCTCCGCGCGTGGTGCAGCTGCTCGTGGCCGCCCAGGACGAGACCGGCCGTGCCATCGCTGCGCTGCGTGACCTCGCCCACGGGATCTACCCGGCGATCCTGACCGATGCCGGGATCGGGCCGGCGCTCTCGAGCCTCGCCGAGACGAGCCAGGTCCCGGTCGACGTGACGATCGCCACGGACGAACGCTACGCGGACGCGGTCGAGCGGACCGCCTATGAGGTCGTCGTCGAGGCGATCGACGCAGCGACGAGCGAGGCGTCCGACCGCCTGGACGTTCGGGTCCTCCGCGCCGAGGACGACCTCGTGATCGAGATCGATGGCGCGACCAACGGTCCGGTCGTTCGCGTCGCGGACCGCGTCGGCGCGCTCGGCGGACGGATCACGACCGATCGTTCGCACGTCCGGGTGGAGATCCCATGCGCGTCGTCGTAGCGGAGGACGTGCTGCTGACCCGCGAGGGCATCGTTCGCCTGTTGCGCGATGCGGGCATGGACGTCATCGGCCAGGCCAGCGATGCCGACGGGCTGATCCGGCTCGTCGAGACGAGCGCATCCGGACGTGGCCGTGGTCGACATCCGGATGCCGCCGACGCACACCGATGAAGGCCTGCAGGCGGCGCACCGGATCCGCTCGGCACATCCGGATGTCGGCGTGCTCGTCCTGTCGCAGTACATCGAGGCGTCCTACGCGATGCGTCTGCTCCAGGATCATCCCGAGGGTGTCGGCTACCTCCTGAAGGACCGCATCCTCGATGTCGCGGTGCTCGTCGACGCCCTGCGCCGGGTCGCCGACGGGGAGTGCGTCATCGACCCGACGATCGTGTCCCGGCTCGTCGGCCGTCGACGACGCGACGATCCGCTGCACGAGCTGACCGACCGGGAGCGTGAGGTCCTCGAGCTCGTGGCCGAGGGCCTGTCCAACGCCGCCATCGCGGCGCGCCTGTTCGTCACCGAACGGACGGTCGAAGCGCACACGAAGCAGATCTTCGGCAAGCTCGGCCTCGAGACCGACCCCGACTCCAATCGTCGCGTCCTGGCGGTGCTGGCATTCCTGCGGTCGCCCGGTCAGGCGACCGACCTGGGTGGTGACGCGCGCGACGCGCACGACTAGCCGCTGGTCGCCCCACCGACGAACGCCGCCGAGGCGAAGGCCGACCCAGGAGCGCGGCCGCAGCGATGTACTGTGACCGCGGGGGAGGTGCCTCCTGACGTCCCGTCCGGTCCTGCTCGCGTTCGCCGTGTTCGTCGTCCTTGGTGGCTCGAACGCTGCCGCGGTGAAGGCCGTCCTTGGCGAGATGCCGCCGTTCTGGTCCGCGGGGCTGCGCTTCGTCATCGCGGGTGGCCTGCTGCTGGCATGATGGTCATCCAACGGCGACCCGTGCCACGCGGCGATCGGCTGCTCGGCACCGTGCTCTTCGCGGTGTTCGGGTTCGCCCTCGCGTACTTCTTCCTGTACCAGGCGATCCCTGACGCCGGCTCGGGCACGACGATGACCGTGCTCGCGATCGTGCCGCTGCTCACGGTCCTGCTCTCGGTCGTCCACGGGATCGAGCGTCCACGGGCGCTCGGCGTCGTCGGTGCCCTGATCTCGGCGGCCGGGATCGTCATCGTGGCCGCCGACCAGCTGAGCCTGAGTGTCCCGCTCGTGGCGATCGCGCTCCTGCTGGCCGGGGCGGCCTGTCAGTCCGAGAGCGTCGTGATCGTCAAACGCCTGCCGCCCGGTGACCCGGTCGCCGCGAACGCGATCGGCATGCTCATCGGCGGGGCACTGCTCCTCGCGGTCAGCCTCGGCACCGGGGAACCCCTCGTGCTGCCGACCCAGTCCGACACCTTGCTCGGGATGGCGTACCTGATCGGGCCGGGCTCGATCGGCGTGTTCCTGCTCGCGCTGTACGTGCTGGCGCGCTGGACCGCCTCGGCTACGTCGTACGCGTTCCTGCTGTTCCCGCTCGTGGCGATCGTGCTCGGGGCGGTGCTGTTCGAAGAGCCGGTCCAGCCGTCGTTCCTGCTGGGCGGCGCCGTCGTCCTGCTGGGCGTCTACGTCGGGGCGATCTACCGCCCGAAGGCCGGAGCCGAGAAGCGCGAGCCCGACCCGGCGCCGGTGGACGCGTAGACCAGACCGCTCCTGGTCGGCGTTCGCCGCGATACGAGACGTCGAACGATCAGTCGTGCTCGTTTCCCGCCACGAAGGCACGACTCTGGCGCGCCGGCAGAAGCATCTGCGCCGGGACGACGTCGTACGTCCAAGGCAGACCGGCGTTCTTCCATCCGTTCAGCATGCGCATGCCGGGCGATCGCGCCGCAACCGATCATCCCGATCCTCACCGGCCGGCCCACAGCAGCCCCCGCTCGATGACGGTGTGGACGGTCGGATGGGCGAGGACGTCGAGGCTATGGCCGGGGGTGCAGACGAAGATCCGGCCCTTGCCCCAGCGCCGCGTCCAGATGGCGGGCGAGGTGATCTCGCGGTGCCACTCATCCCACGGCCGGACCTTCTGGGTCGTCGTCGCGAGGACGTCGAGATAGCGGTCCCAGAGCACCCAGTACTGCTCGGTGACCAGGTCGAAGTCCGCGAGGCCCCGGGTGATGGGGTGGTCGGCCGCGGCCGGCAGCAGGTTGACCGTGTACGGCACGTAGTTGTTCTCGGGTCCGTCGCCGGTGATCGTCGCCGGGTCCTTGCCCGGATGGCACGCGAACTGGGCGCCGATGAGCTGGAAGTAGTCGGACGAGTTGCGATACGAATTGGCGATCCCGCCATGCCAGCCCGCCATGCCGGTCCCGTTGGCGATCGCCGCTCGCAGGCCCGCAAGCTCGTCGCGGGCGATCGTCGCCATGGTGTTGCACTGCATGATCAGGTCGGTCCGCGCCATCAGATCCGGATCGGCGTACGGCGCCGGCGAGTCGAAGATCCGGACCTCGTAGCCGTTCGCCTCGAGGTGCGGGATGAACAGGTCCGTCGCCTCGATGGGCGCGTGGCCGTCCCAGCCCCCGCGGACGACGATGGCGAGCTTCGATGGGGCAGTCGGCATGCGGGACGCGGTCTCCGTTCTAGCTTCGGCGCTCGCGGCCGCGTCGATCAGGCGGACGGCTGGGCTGGCGGCCAGGCCGGGGTGCCCTTGATCGGCTTGATCACGACCGTGCCGGTCAGGGCTTCCGACGGGGTCCGTTTCTGGCGACCGATGACGACCGCGAGCAGGCGTCGTTGGACCGGCGCCTGCTCGAGCGCGGCCTTTGAGCTGATCGAGGAGACGCTCGGGCCGGTCGACAGCCCACTCCTCGATGGAGACGTCGAGCGCATCCTTCCGTAGAGCGATCCCGGCGTTGTTGACCAGGGAACTGGCTTAGCCTTTCGCTTGGAAGTCGAGCCAGCATGACTTGGGTGGTACCAAGGTCTCAAGTTCGATCCACAGGTCAGGCGGCGGCTCGACGGCGGCTGATGCCATGAGCGTCGAGATCCGGCTAGGTTTCGTGAAACCGACAACGGTTGCGTGCACGCGGGGATCACGCATCGAGAATTGCAGGGCTGCCGTGGCTAGATCAGTGCCGTTTCTCAAGCAGGCGTCGTTCATGGCAGCGACGGCATCGAGGACGAGCTTGGGTGCCTCGGTATAGCCGTACCTAGACGACCCAGTTGGGTTGGCGAGGACACCTCCGCCGTAGATCGCGGCGTTCAGCACCCCCATGCCGGCCGCGGTTGCCTGGTCGATCAGCTCGTTCGCGCTTCGATCGACCAGGGTCCAACGATTGTGTGTGAGTAGAACCTCGAAGACGCCCAGGTCAAGGTAGCGTGAAACAACGTGAACGTTGCCTGCGGCGATGCCGATGTGTTGCACCCGGCCTTCGTCCTTTAGAGCAACCAGCGTGTCGACTGCTCCTCCTGGCTGCGTGATCATGGCGAAGTCGTGGTCTTCCGGATCGTGCAAGAAGAGCAATGGAAGGACACCAAGCCCGAGCCGCTCCTGACTCTCATCGAGCGAGCGTCGCACCCGATCACCGGAGTAGTCACCGTGTCGTGCGTCCACTTTGGTGATCACCGTGAAGTCCTCTGGCACTCCCCCCGCGGCCGCGATGCCGAGGCCGATCCGGCGCTCGCTCTCGCCTTCGCTATAAGCGTTGGAGGTATCGAAGGCCCGAATCGGACTCTTCAGTACCTGTTGGACGAGATCGATGGCATCGGCCTCCGCGACCGCATAGCCGTACATCGACAGCATGGTCCCAAGGGGGGAAGCACCCGCGATGATCGCCGAGGTCGAAACTGAAGTGTTGCCCAGTCGGCGGATCCAATTCGTGGGCAACGGGTCAGTCATCGAGAGCCTCCCCGATCCGCGCATGGCCGTCGAACAGCCAGTCCCGTTCGCGCACGGTGCCGACGCCGACCGCGGCGGCCCGACCGTCGGCGGTCACGGTTGTCTCGCGGCAAGCACCCGAACATCCCAGGGCCCGAGTTGGACGTGATCTTGGGTGTGGAACGTTTCCCCAGTCAGGATGTCGTGCACCTCGGTGGGCACGGATACCGAGGCGGGATCCCAGGACCAGTTGTGCAGGAATCGGAGCCTGGTTCCGTCGACGGCCGTTGCGCCGGTCGAGGTCATCGTGGCCGGCAGCTCGCACCAGGGTTCAACGACGTCGGTGGCTAGCCACTGGAAGAGCGACTTGGCAAAGCTCGAGCCGGGGATGGTGCCGACGCATGTGATGCGACCCCTCTCGTGGTCACGCGTGGTCATCGCCGGCCATCGACTGAAGTGCGGGTGTTCGTATGTCGCGACGACCTGCGCGTCGTCTACGAGCAGTCCGTCACACCATCGCGTGGCCGTAGCCGCGTCGAGCTTGATCGTGGCCCCGTCGGCAGGAAGAACAGGGATCATGCTCTTCAGGTTGCTGAACTCGTCATAGTGGACGCCTGAAGCCTGTGCCAGGCGGCCGGGAACCGTCTCGGTCCGAGCGCGCGCCTCGTGATCCGCGTATCCGGTCCGTGGGCCGATGACGAGATGCCCTCCCGCGGCCGCGTAGTCCGCCAGCCAGTCGAGTAGGTGGTCCGGGCTCATGTAGTGGCCGGGCACGACGAGGAGCGGATGACTGGCGGCGAACTCGGCCGGATGGGTGGTGGTCGCCTTCCGGGAATGCAGGATCCGGGCCGAGAGTCCGGCGTCGAAAGCGCCGCGGTAGAAGGGGGCGAAGATCCCGTCGTACGCCCGGGCATCGGGTCCGCCTCCCGCTGCCGCCAACGGCGGGTACTTCTGCATGAGCCAGCGGTTCGGGAGCGAATACAGGAAGGCGACTTCTGCGTCGGGTCGACATCCCGCCACCAGCCGCCCTGCGCGCCGGAACTCGTCACCGACCTGGCGGAGCTCGTCGTAGGTTCGGCCCGGGTGACCCGCGTGGGGAAGGACCCCACCCCAGGAGGTTTCGGTACCGAAGTGCAGCGTGTGCCAGTGCCAGTACTCGACCATCCGCGCTCCACGGGCGACCAGCGCCCACGCGACCTGACGCCACTGGCCGTCAAAGGCAGGGCGGTTGTCCCAGGGAGGACCGATGTGCATGGCATTGGTTTCGGTGACGAGGAAGCCCTCTTGGCGTGAGGAGTACATCCGGTCCGCGGAGAAGTACAGCGCCCAAGTTCCGGTGGTGGTCCAGCTCTGATCGTGCGGTCCGGAGCCGTCGTCCGGGAGCTGTAGCCCGTCCTGCATGGCGTAGTAGAGGTTCCCCCCAGTGGTGTCGAGGGCATCAGTGACCAGATCGTCGTCGACGGCGGGCCGGTCGTAGGCGATGCAGGTCGTGACGAACTGTCCGGGGGAGGAGTACTCCCGGACGATGTCGGCCTGCCAGTTGATGAACCGGGTGGTCTGCTCGGCCTGGAAGCGACGCCATGCGACGTCGTACTGGGGCTGCGTGTTGCCATCGGGTGCCCAAAGATCGTCCCAGGTCGAGAGTCGGTGCGACCAGTAGACGAGGCCCCACTCACGGTTGAGGCTGTCTACGTCGCCGTAACGATGACGCAGGTCGTCCACGAAGCGTTGGAAGACGCCGCGGTTGTGAAGGAGATGAAGGCCGGGTTCGTTGTCGACTTGGAAGCCGACGACGGCGGGATGCCCCGCATAGCGACGAAGGATCTTGCGGATCACCCGGTCGGCATGGAAGAGGAAGGCTGGGTGCGTGAAATCGACTTCCTGCCGAGCCCCCCAAGGGATCCGTTCGCCCGTGGATCGTTCGCCGGCGATTTCCGGATACAGCCGGGCCAACCACGGCGGCACGGCATACGTGGGCGTGCCAAGGATGACGGAGATGCCCCGCCGCGCGGCACCGTTGAGAACCGGCTCGAGCCAGTCCAGATCGAACTGGCCGTTCTCCGGTTCCCAGGTCGACCAGACCGACTCACCGACTCGGATGACCGAGAAGTGCGCCTCCTGCATGAGATCGAGATCGACATCCAGCCGGTCATACGGTTGGTACTCGTGGTAGTAAGCCGCACCGAACAACACGCGGTCGGAACCGGCCAACATCGCCCCACTCCTGTCGTCGTTCACTGCCCGGGTCACTCCTTGACGCTCCCAGCGGTGAACTTCGGGATCTGCCTGGCTTCTGCGTTCGCGCTCCCACCGTCGACAAAGGTCTCGAGCCGCTCCAGCGCTGACACCAGGTGGGCGCGCATCGCTTCCTCGGCGCCATCCGGGTCGTGCTTGGCGACCGCATCGACCACCGCCAGGTGCTCGTTCTTCGTCACCGAATGAAGGCCCGCGTGGTAGTAGAGCCGGAAGGTGTGCAGGTGGCTGCGCAGTCGGGTCAGCATGTCGCTGATCATCTGGTTGCCCGCGAGGTCGGCGACCATCGCGTGGAAGGTCGCGTCATAGACCATGTCCAACCGGTTCGCCGCAGCCGTGATCTCGGCGCCGGCTCCACCGGCCCGGGCAGCGCGGCGCAGCTCCTTGATCTCGTTCGGCTCCGCCTGGGCAGCGGCCTTGGCGGCCAATGCGGGTTCCACGAGCAGCCGCAGCTCGATGAGCTCGCGCACCTGCTCGATCCCCATGAGGGGCGCCACCGTGTAGCTGCGCCCTGGCTGCTTCACGATCAAACCGTCGGCCTCGACGCGTGCCAAGGCCTCGCGCACCGGTGTCGGCGACACGCCGAGGGTGCGGGCGAGCTCTTCGATGTTGAGCCTGGCGCCGGGTTCGAACGCGTGGGTCATGAGCATGTCGGTGACGATCTCGTAGACCGAGCCGGGCAGCGGTTGCCGTTGGGCCAGGCGCTGTCCTGCGGCGGACTCATGGATTGCTTCGATCTGATAACGGTCCATCTCGGCCTTCGCGTGTCGAGTACTGGACGGCTACGTTACAGCATCCCAATCGTCTCTATCCTATAGACAATAGGATAGCGTGCTGGCATAGTCCCCGACGATGAAGGAAAGGGAAGGCGCGACGTGCTCGACGACGAGTCGGTGACTCGCTTTGCTGCCGACGTCGCCGACGTCGCACCAAAGCCTGAGATCGGGAGGGGTCCGGATACGGCCAACGACCGATCGTCGCGCGCGATCAAGGGAGTCCTGCTGGCGCTGAAGGCGGGGCCGCTATTCGTCCTGGCGCTGATGATGCTGTTCCTCTGGGCGGCCACCGAGGGCCACGTCTTCATGACGTTCGGGAACATCGGCAACGTCCTCGAGCAGTCCGGCGGTGTCTGCATCATCGCCTTGGGCCAGCTCCTCGTGATCCTGACCCGGGGCATCGACCTGTCGATCGGCTCGAACGTCTCGTTGTGCTGCGTCATGGTGACTGTCGTCTACCGCGACACCAACTCGGCGTGGCTGGCCATCGGGGTCACCTTGCTGACGGGGTTGTCCGTCGGTCTGGTCAACGGGCTGCTGCTGGTGTGGGGGCGTCTGCCGCATCCCTTCATCGCCACCCTCGCCACCTTGAGCATCTGCGCCGGCCTCGCCCTCTACATCGCCGGTGGCTCCACCGTCCTGGGCTCCCCGGAGATCGTGCACCTGCTCGGCGGCGGACGTATCCCTGGGATCCCGGGCGCGGGCGACATCGGATGGTTCCCCTACGCCACGCTCGTGGTGATCGTCTTCGCGGTCGTCTGTGCCGTCATCTTGCACAAGCTGGTCTGGGGACGATGGATCTACGCCGTCGGTGGCAGCCCCGAAGCCGCGGTCCGCACGGGCGTGCCGATGAACGGGACGTTGATCTCGGTCTACGTCATGAGCGGGCTGTCGGGGGCCATCGGCGGCATGCTCTTCGTCGGAGCCGCTAACGCCGGCTCGCCGTTCACCGGGCAGGGCATGGAGCTCAGCGCCATCGCCGCGGTGATCATCGGCGGCGGCAGCTTCCTGGGCGGCCGTGGCGGTGTCTTGAACGCCCTGACAGGTGCGTTGATCCTCGGGGTCATGCGCAACGGCCTCAACCTGCTCGGTCTCGACCCGAACTTCCAGTACATCGCGGTGGGAGTGGTCGTCATCGTCGCGGTCGAGCTCGACGTCTTGCGGGCCCTCGTCGAGAACCGGTTCCGAAGCATGCAGGCGAGGCTCGCATGACTGACGCCGTTCACGTCGTGGTGCCCTCCGACGTGGAACCCGTCCTGAGCGTTCGTGGTGCCACCAAGACCTTCGGGGCCGTGGTTGCACTCGAGGGCGTCGACCTCGAGGTCCGCGCCGGTGAGGTTCTCGCCCTGCTCGGCGACAACGGCGCCGGCAAGTCGACCCTCATCAAGTGCATCAGCGGCGTCCACAAACTCGACCGAGGCGAGATCCAGATCGACGGGGCCCCCGTGCAGATCACCTCGGCGGCCGATGCCCGATCACATGGGATCGAGACCGTCTACCAAGACCTGGCCCTGTTCGACAACCTCAACCCGACGGCGAACTTCTTCGCCGGCCGCGAAGTGGCGGGGCCGTCCTGGTTGCCACGCGGTCTCCAGTGGATGAAGCAGAAGGAGATGTCCACCCGTACCAAGGACCTTCTCGACCGTTTGCAGATCCGGCTCCCTGACTTCGATGCTGACGTGGCGCTGATGTCGGGAGGCCAACGCCAGGCGGTGGCGGTCGCGCGAGCCGTGGCGTTCTCCTCGAAGCTCGTCATCCTCGACGAGCCGACTGCCGCCCTCGGGCTTCGGGAGTCGGCGCGGGTCCTGGAGCTGGTCGATCGGCTCCGAACCTCCGGCGTCGCGGTCATCTTGATCTCTCACAGCATGGATCACGTGATGGCGGTCGCGGACCGGGCGATGGTCATGCGCCGCGGCCGCAAGATCGGCGAGGCGCCGGCGACCGCGGACAACCAAGAGCAACTCGTGTCCTGGATCGTCGGGGCCCGAGGGAGCACCACCGTTTGAAGCTTCACCACCTGGACGCACGGCACGTGCGGCAGACCCGACAAGAAGATCCGACAAGAAGGAGCAACACACATGTCGACTCGACTGAAGGCGTTGGTCGTGCTCGCAGCGGGGGCGATGCTCATCGCCGCGTGCAGCAGCAGCGGCGGGGGGACCGCGGCGCCGTCCGGGAGTGCGAGCGGCGCCGCCGACCGCGGCGCCGTCCGAGAGTGCGAGCGAAGCCGCGAACGAGAAGATCAAGGTCACGCTTCTCACCAAGGCCACGGGCGGTTTCTGGGATGCCATGATCGCGGGCGCCAAGCAGTATGAGACCGATCACCCGAACGACATCGAGCTCACGACCAACGCGTGCAAGACCAACGACGACACGCCCTGCCAGATCGCGCAGATCCAGGACGCTGTCACCAAGGGCGCCCAGGCGATCGTGATCTCCCCGATGGGCGTTGGCGTCACCGATGCCCTCAATGAGGCTCAGCAGGCAGGCGTCCGGATCGTCTTCGTCGACAACACGATCCCCGGTGTCGTGCCGGATGCGGTTGCGGCTACGAACAACGTCAAGGGCGGCGAGGCTGCCGGCGCGTACATCAAGACCCAGCTGAAGTCGGGCGACACCATCGGTCTGCTCGAAGCCGTGCGTGGCGTGCCGAACCTCGACCAGCGCATCGACGGTGTCAAGGCAGCGCTCGAAGGTACTGGCGTCGAGGTCGTGATCGGGGCTCAGCAGACCCTGTGTGACACCAAGACCGGCGCCACGGTGACGCAGGACCTGCTCACCAAGTACCCGAACCTCACAGCGATCTACTCGGCGTGCGACTCCCCGGCGATGGGTGCCGTGGCGGTCGCGGAGTCCAAGCAGCACCCGCTGCTGATCTTCGGCTACGACGGTGACCCGGAAATGGCCAAGCTCATCGAGGCAGGCAAGACCACAGCCACGATGGCGCAGTCGCCGTTCAAGATGACGAACCTCGGCGTCGAGGCGGCAGTCAAGTCGCTCAAGGGCGAGAACTACGTGAAGGCCATCGACACAGGCACCACGCTCGTGACGAAGGAAAACGCGGCCGACTTCACGTCAGCCTGGCAGTAACTCCTTCCGCATGGGAGCACGCTTCGGACGCCGGCTCAACGGGCATCCGAAGGGCCCGGCACTACCGGTGAGTGCCGGGCCACGTGCTCCCGTGAAACCCACATCCGCACACATCCAGTCGACGACCTCATCGTCCCAGCTTCGGAGTGCGACTCGTGACAACGGCACAGGCCGTGGTGGACAGCCACATCCACTTCTGGGACACCGACCGATTCGACTACCCCTGGCTCCAAGGCTTCAGCGAACTGAACCGCCCATTCGTCCCCGCAGACCTGGACGTGGGCGAGGTCCAGATCGAAGCCCTGATCTTCGTCCAGGCCAACCCCGTCTGGGACGTGGTGGACCAGGAGACCGCGTGGGTCCAGCACCTTCGCGAGGGCGATCGACGGATCCAGGCATTGGTGGCCGGTTTGCCCCTCGACCGCGGCGCGGCCGCGGTCAACGCCTCGCTTGAACGACTCAGTCACGAGTCGGGGGTGGCGGGGGTACGCCAGCTCATTCAGGACGAACCCGAAGGGTTCTCCGTGCAAGCCCCGTTCGTGGAGGCCGTCCGACTGGCCGGCCAGTTCGGGCTGACGGTCGACCTCTGCGTCCGGAACCACCAGATCACCGAGGTAACGAAGCTCGCCGAACTCTGCCCGGAGGTCACATTCGTGCTCGACCACCTAGGCAAGCCGGACGTCGCAGCTGGCCAATGGACCGGTTGGCTCCACGACATCAAGGCCATGGCACGCCTGGACAACGTCCGCTGCAAGCTGTCCGGCCTGACCACAGAGGCGGACGAAGGCACTCGCGGCATGAACAACATCCGTCGGTACCTTCGGGCAGCTGTCGACGCCTTTCGGCCGGAGCGCTGCATGTTCGGCAGCGACTGGCCCAATGCCAGCCTCCAGATCTCCTACGCGGGGTGGGTCTCCCTCGTCCTCGACTCAGTGTCGGACCTCGCCGCCCGTGAAAGGGATCGAGTCATGCGGGGCACAGCGCTGGAGGTCTACGCACGGGCCTGGGAGTCCAGATGAAGATCAACCCGACCGGCAGCCGCCGGCCGCTCATGCGTAGGGCATCAGGCGATGCCCTTGGGTGCGCGATCAGCAGCGGCCCCGCAGCCGCACTCACGAGGGGTCCGCATCGATGACGCGATTCGTCAGCATGGAGACCCGGGACATCCGGTTTCCCACCTCCGTTGGCCTGCACGGGTCAGATGCCATGAACCCGGCGCCGGACTACTCCGCGGCCTACGTGGTCATCACGACGGATGCCGGAGACGGGCATGAGGGCCACGGCTTCGTCTTCACGACCGGTCGTGGCAACGACATCCAGACCGTCGCCATCCGGGCCCTCAGCAGCTGGGTCGTCGGACGCGACGTCGAGGAGACGCTGGACGGACTGGGAGATCTCGGTCGTGAGCTGACCGGCGACGCCCAGCTGAGGTGGCTCGGCCCCGAGAAGGGCGTCGTGCACATGGCGGCGGGTGCGGTGCTCAACGCCTTGTGGGACCTGCGCGCCAAACGTGCTGGCCAACCGCTGTGGGAGCTGCTCTCGGGCCTGTCCCCCGAGGAGATCGTCGATCTGGTCGACTTCCGCTACCTCAGCGATGCGCTCACCCGCGATGAGGCCCTGGGCATCCTCCGAGGGGCAGAGCCGGGCCGCGCGGCCCGCACCGCACAGCTCCTGAGCACGGGATACCCCGCCTACACCACCACCCCGGGTTGGCTCGGCTACGACGACGAGAAGTTGGCCCGGCTCTCCGTCGAGGCTGTCGAGGACGGCTTTCGGTTCATCAAGCTCAAGGTCGGCCGCGACCTCGAAGAGGACGTCCGACGGATGGCGATCGCGCGCGCTGCCGTCGGCCCGGACATCGCGATCGCCGTTGACGCCAACCAGCGATGGGAGGTCGCCGAGGCCATCGACTGGATCAACAAGCTCTCCCAGTTCGACCCCTACTGGATCGAGGAGCCGACCAGCCCCGATGACATCCTGGGCCACGCCGCGATCCGCGCTGGGGTCGCCCCGGTGCTCGTTGCGACCGGTGAGCACGTCGCCAATCGCGTCGTCTTCAAGCAGATGCTCGCCGCTGGCTCCCTCGACATCCTGCAGATCGACGCCACCAGGGTCGGCGGGGTGAACGAGAACATCGCGATCCTCCTGCTCGCGGCGAAGTTCGGGGTTCGGGTCTGCCCGCATGCGGGTGGCGTCGGGCTGTGCGAGCTCGTGCGGCACCTGTCGATGTTCGACCTCGTCGCCGTCAGTGGAAGCACCGAAGGGCGTGTCATCGAATACGTCGACCACCTCCACGAGCACTTCCTCGACCCCGCGCTGCATCCTGGACGGGCACTACCTCGCGCCGACCATGCCGGGGTTCAGCAGCCAGATGCACCCGCCACCCTCGAGGACTACCAGTTCCCTGACGGGCGCGTATGGACGACTCAGGGGAAGTCGTGACGACCGAGACCAGGGCCGCCCGCTACGTCGGCGGTCGCGCCATCGACGTCGCCCCCGTGGCTCAACAGGCCCCAGGACCGGGAGAGGTCCGGATCGACGTGGCCTTTACCGGCATCTGCGGGACCGACCTGCACATCGTGCACGGGGACATGGATCAGCGCGTCACCGTGCCGGCTGTTCTTGGTCACGAGATGTCCGGACGGATCGCCGAGATCGGACCGGGAGTCAACACGTGGTCGGTGGGCGACCCCGTCACGGTGATGCCCCTCGAGTGGTGCGGCACCTGCCCCGCCTGCCTGGCCGGCCACCAACACATCTGCCAGCGACTCATCTTCGTCGGCATCGACTCCCCCGGCGCCATGCAGTCCTCGTGGACGGTCCCATCACGCATCCTCGTCCGGCTGCCGGACGAGATCTCGCTGCGGGACGCAGCGCTGGTGGAGCCCACAGCCGTGGCCGTCCACGACGTCCGGCGCGGTCAGCTCGCCAAGGGCGAACGGGTCCTCGTGGTCGGCGGCGGTCCCGTCGGGTTGCTCGTCGCGGTGGTCGCCCGCGAGGCCGGTGGCGAGGTGCTGGTCCTCGAGGTCGACGCCCACCGACGTTCGGTCATCACCGGTCTCGGCTTCGACGTGCTCGACCCGACCAGCGACGACGTTCCGGCCTACCTTGAAGGCATGGACCCGCGGCGCCGGAGTCCCGCTGGCCTTCGAGGTGTCCGGATCGCAACCCGGTCTCGACACCGCCGTCGACGCCCTCGGCGTCCGCGGGCGGCTCGTGGTCGTCGCCATCCATCCACAGCCGCGACCAGTCAGCCTGTTCCGGCTCTTCTGGCGTGAGCTCACCGTCATCGGCGCGCGCGTCTACGAACGCGCCGACTACGAGCGCGCGGTCGACCTCGTCGCCGCGGGGGTCGTCCCCGCCGACGCCCTGATCTCCGCCGTGGTGCCGTTGTCGGAGGCCGCCGACGCGTTCGTGCAGCTCGAACGTGGCGGCGGAGTCATGAAGGTCCTCATCGACTGCCGAGCGAGCGCCGACGCGTGACCAGGCTCTTCGACCTGAGCGGCCGGCTCGCCGTCGTTACGGGCGCACGCCGCGGCATCGGCCTGGCCATGGCGGAGGCGCTCGCCGAAGCCGGCGCCGACATCATCGGTGTCAGCGCCTCCATGGAGGCCGAGGGCAGTGTCCTCGAGCGGCGGGTACGAGCGTGCGGGCGCGAGTTCACCGGGCTCGCGGCCGACTTCGCGAACCCGGAGGACGTACGCAGGCTGGCCCAGCTGCTGAATGACCTCGCACGGCCGGTGGACGTCCTGGTCAACAACGCAGGCACCATCGCGCGCGCACCCGCGGCCGAGCACACCGACGAGGACTGGGACCGCGTCCTGCAGGTCGACCTGACGAGCCAGTTCGTCCTCACCCGTGAGATCGGCCGCTCGATGATCGCCCGGGGAAGCGGCAAGGTCATCTTCACGGCCTCGATGCTGAGCTTCCAGGGCGGGATCAACGTGCCCGGCTACACCGCCGCCAAGAGCGGCCTCGTCGGGCTCACCAAGGCGCTGTCCAACGAGTGGGCGTCGAAGGGCGTGAACGTCAACGCGATCGCGCCCGGCTATATCGCCACCGACAACACCCAGGCGTTGTACGACGACCCCGACCGGCACCGCTCGATCCTGGAACGCATCCCGGCCGGTCGCTGGGGTCAGCCATCCGATCTCGCGGGGGCGACGGTGTTCCTGGCGTCCGCCGCCTCCGACTACGTCAACGGCATCGTCCTGCCGGTCGACGGGGGATGGCTCGGTCGATGAGCGGCTCACCCGTCCTCGACCGTCTGGGCGACCTGGGCGTGATCCCCGTGGTCGTCATCGACGATCCGTCGCGAGCCGCGGCGCTCGGCTCAGCCCTCCTCCTCGGTGGGCTGCCGTGCGCCGAGGTCACGCTACGCACCGACACGGCGCTGGAGTCGCTACGCGCCTTGGCCGAGAACCCCGACCTGCTCGTCGGCGCCGGGACCGTGCTCCGTCCAGCGCAGGTCGAGGCTGCCCTGCAGGCGGGCGCCCGCTACATCGTGTCGCCCGGCTTCTCCGCGTCGGTGGTCAGTGAGTGCCAGCGCTCCGGAGTCCCCGTGCTTCCCGGTGTCGCGACCGCCACCGAGATCCAGGTAGCACTCGAAGCTGGCCTCGAGGCCGTGAAGTTCTTCCCCGCCGAGGCCTCCGGCGGGCTAGCGGCGCTCAAGGCGTTGGCGGCCCCGTTCAGAGGACTCCGGTTCGTGCCCACCGGAGGCATCACGGCCGACGGTCTGGCCACCTACCTCGCAGAGCCGTCGGTCCTCGCCGTCGGCGGGTCCTGGCTGGTGTCGGCGGACCTGCTCGCTGCCCAGGACTTCGCGCAGATCACCGACCTAGCGGCCGCAGCCGTCCGGGTCGTGCGGGGCGCACGCACAGGGGTGGGCGCGTGAGCCTGCAGCTGCGTCCCGCCGGCGACTGTCGCTATGACGCCGTGGCGCTCGGCGAAGTGATGCTGCGCCTCGATCCTGGCGAGGGTCGGATCCGCACCGCCCGCCAGTTCCAGGTCTGGGAAGGCGGGGGCGAGTACAACGTGGCCCGCGGACTGCGACGCTGCTTCGGGCTGCGCACCGCGGTCGTCACCGCCCTGGCGGACAACGACATCGGGCGCCTCGTCGAGGACCTCATGCTCCAGGGCGGAGTCGACACCTCGCTCGTGCGCTGGGCGCCGTACGACGGAATCGGTCGGGACGTCAGGAACGGCCTGAACTTCACCGAACGGGGGTTCGGTGTCCGCGGGGCCGTCGGCGTCTCCGACCGGGGTCACACAGCAGCCAGCCAGCTGCGCGCGGGCGACGTCGACTGGGACGCCCTCTTCGGTGGCCCGGGCGTGCGCTGGCTGCACACAGGCGGGATCTTCGCCGGGCTGTCGGACACGACGCCCGACGTCGTCATCGAGGCACTGAAGGCCGCTCGACGCCACGGCACCGTCGTCTCTTACGACCTCAACTACCGACCGAGCCTGTGGAAGGCCATCGGCGGGAAAGCACGGGCGCAGCAGGTCAATCGGGGCATCGCGCCGCTCGTCGACGTGATGATCGGCAACGAGGAGGACTTCGGCGCCTGCCTCGGCATCGATGCCGGACAGTCCGAAGCCGGTTTGCTGGAGCTCGAGAGCGACGGCTACCTCCGCATGATCGAGTCAGTCACGGCGGCCTTCCCGAACCTCAAGGCCGTGGCCACCACGGTGCGCACAGTGCGCACGGCCACAGTGAACGACTGGACCGCCCTCGCGTGGTCGCGTGAGACCGGCCTGGTGCAATCGGTGGAACGGCCCGGGATGGAGATCCTCGACCGGGTCGGGGGTGGGGACAGCTTTGCCTCAGGCTTGATCTACGGGCTGATGACGGACGACGACCTCGCCGGCGCTGTCGAGATCGGGGCCGCTCATGGCGCCCTCGCGATGACGACGCCAGGAGACACTTCCTCGGCCACGTTGGCGGAGGTCCTGGCCCTCGTCAGCGGAGCCGGAGCGCGGGTGCAACGCTGACGCCCGCATCTCCGACGGAGCAGAGGAGCGTGGTTCGTGTTCAGGATCCCTACTGGTCGGCGTTCGCCTCGGCGGCATCGATGGCCGCGGCCAGGTCGGCGGCGGCGAGACCGCGCGGCTCCTTGCCCTTGGGCCAGTACAGCTCCTTGTGGACGGCCTCCTCGGGGAAGCCGAGCCCGAGCAGCGTCTCCTCCGCGGACAGGATCATGTCCGGGTTGCCGCACAGGTAGGCGACCGTGTCGTGCGGGTCCAGCCGCAGCTCGTCGACGATCGGCCCGACGATCGTCTCGACCCGGCCGGTCCGGCCCATCCAGCCGGCGTTGCCGGGGTCGTTCGGGCGCGAGATGGTCGGGATGAACGTGACCGGGTAGCCGCCACTCGTCTGCCAGTCCTCGAGGATGTCGCGATAGCCGAGGTCCCGCTCGTGCGAGACGCCGTTGAGGAAGATGGCCCGGCGCGGGCTGCCATCGGCGATGGCCTGGCGCATCATCGAGATGAACGGGGCGTTGCCGGTGCCCGAGCTGATGAACACGTGCGTGCGGTCGTCGTCGGGCTGGAGCATGAACTTGCCCTTCGGTCCGATCATCCGCATCCGATGCCCGACCGGCAGGTCCCACAGGATCGGCGTGAACGTGCCGCCCTGGACGAGGCGCAGGTAGAACTCGTAGCCGGTATCGCTGGCGACGCTCGGCGGCGACGCCACGGAATAGGGTCGCTGCACGATCTTGCCGTCGACGAAGACGCCGATCGTCATGTACTGGCCGGGCTCGAACGGGGTCGGCTCGCCGTCGAACTTCACCCAGAAGTAGGCGAGGCTCTCGTGCTGGTCGATCCGCTTGATGAGCGACGCGTTGTAGCGCTCGTCCTCAGGCTCGATGACGCCGGGTGCCGGT
Source organism: uncultured Chloroflexia bacterium (assembly GCA_963776925.1). Classification (GTDB taxonomy): domain Bacteria; phylum Chloroflexota; class Limnocylindria; order Limnocylindrales; family CSP1-4; genus SPCO01. The sequence goes on from CAVZON010000006.1 coordinate 114,164, forward strand.
GGGGCGATGGGCTCGGTCATGCGGGCGGATGGTACCGCGGCGGAGTGGCGAGCCGTCGGTCGCGCGACGGTGACGGTCCGCCCAGGCGAGCTACAGCAGGTCCGGCCGGACCCACTCGCGGCCCATCACGTGATGGTCGAGGAAGGCGAGCACGGTCTCGTACCAGATGCGCTGGTTCTGGGGCTTGAGCACCCAGTGGTTCTCGTCGGGGAAGTACAGGAACTTGGCCGGCACGTCGTGGCGCGCCAGGTCCGTCCACAGCCGCAGCGCCTCGCTGATCGGCACGCGCGCGTCGAGCTCGCCGTGGATGACGAGCATCGGCGTGCGGATCGACCCGACCGCGGCGTTCGGGGAGTGGTCGACGTAGCGCGACGGGTCGACGTACGGGTCGCCCATCTCCTGCTCCCACTCGATCCCGTCGTCGGTCGTGCCGTGGAAGCCACGCAGCTCCCACAGCGAGGCATGGGTGACGATGGCCCCGAATCGGTCGGTGTGGCCGGCGACCCAGTTGGCCATGTAGCCGCCGAACGAGCCGCCCATCAGGGCGGTGCGCGCGTCGTCGATGTCCGGCCGCGCGACGGCACCATCGACGGCCGTGATGACGTCGGTGTACGGGCGATGGCCCCACGTGCCCCAGCCGCGGTCGATGAACGCCTGGCCGTAGCCCATCGAGATGGCCGGGTCCGGCATGAGCACGGCGTAGCCACGCTCGACCAGCAGGTTGGCGTTCCAGCGCCACGACCAGCCCGCCCAGGTCCCGAGCGGGCCGCCGTGGACGAACACGACGAGCGGCGCCGGCGCATCGGCCGACGCGGACGCCGGCCGGATCAGCCACGACCCGATCTCGACCCCGTCATCGGCGGTCGCGCTGAGCCGCTCGACGACACCGCGGCGCGGCAGCTCGGCAGCGGGCGGGATCGGGGAGCGCAGCTCGACCGGGGTCTGGTCGGCCGCCCGGGCGTCGAGCCGCACGACGTACGGCGGGCGATCCGGGTGCGAGGCCAGCGCGTACACGGTCGTGCCGTCCGGGCTGATGCACACGTCGCTGAACGCCGAACCGGTCGCCAGCCGGGTGACGCGGTCGTCGCCGAGCTCGACCCGGTAGATCGAGGCGTGTCCCAGGTCGTCGGCGGTGAACACGATCGCCGCGCCATCCGGCGTGAACCGCGGTTCGATCGGCCAGCGGTCGATGCCCGTGGCGTGGAGATGGTCGTCGCCGGTCTCGAGGTCGACGACGGCGAGGTCGATGTGGACCGGGGCATCCGGACGCGCCGGCGTGCCGCGGAGGTAGGCGAGCCGACGGCCGTCGGGCGAGAACGTCGGACTGCCGCAGAACCCGTGGTCGCGCGCGAGCGAGCGCCGTTCGCCGGTCTCGCGATCGATGACGACGATGTCGTCCCCGGCCGTGCCGACGTCGTAGCGCCGCCAGGTCGTGGCGATCGCCCCGCCATCGGGGCGGATGGCGACCTCGGGCTCGGGCAGGGCCGCGCCGGTCGGGCCGGTCAGGTCCTTCGCGTCGCCGAGCGGCGCATCCCCATCCTCGGGCGGGTCGGCCACGAACAGCCGCGGCTCGCGCGGGCCGAGGTAGTGGTCCCAGTAGCGGAGCGGGTAGGCCTCGTACAGGCGGGCCTGCACGCCGGCGTCCGTGCGCGCCTTGTCGCGTTCACCGTCGGCCCGGAAGTCACCGACGCGGGGATGGAGATCGGCCAGCAGCCCGATCGTGCCCGACGCGCGCGCGACGACGAACCCCTTGATGCCGGACGGTGGAGCGAGGAGGAGCCGCGCCTCGCCGCCATCGACCGGGAGCTGCCACAGGGCGGCGGGCGGCTTGTCCGTCGAGTCCTTGGCGTCGGGATCGGGGCGGGCGGACGTGAACAGGAGCGAGCCGTCGGGCAGGAAGTCGGCGCTGCTCTCCCCGGCGGCGGAGCGGGTCAGCCGTCGTGGTGCGGTCTCGCCGGCCGGGTCGAGCTGCCAGACCGCGCTCCGCCGGCCCTTGCCGTCCGGCGCCAGCGTGGAGCTGCTGACGACGAGACGACGGCCATCGGGCGAGAGGCGCAGGCCGCTCAGTCGGGGGAGGTCGAGGAAGTGGTCGAGGTCGAACGGTGGGACCTCGTCGGCCGCGGAGGCCGGGGTCGGATCGGACATGCCGCGAATGGTCGCAGACGGCGGCGTCGAGCGCCGCTCGGCGAGCGCTGCCTCGAGGCCGCGCCGCGAACGCCTAGTCGGTGATCGTGCTCGAGGTGCTCGTGACGGTCACTCGCTCGGACCGTCCGTCCACCGTCAACACCATGCTGTAGCCGGTCGGCGGTGACCCGCAGCGACGAGACCCGGATCCGCGGCGCTGCCGCGCCCGGTGCGACGAGGGTCAGATACCGCACCTGGGTGCCGCGGAGCGTCGCCTCGACGACGGGCGCCTTGACGAGCTTGCCGTACTCGGATGACGTCCAGCCCTGGATCGGGTCGGTGGTGCCCGTGACGATGCGGCTGACCGGCGCCCCGACGAGCTGGCGGATGACGACGTTCCCACGCTCGCGGCGGGTGAGGATGCCGCTGGTCCCGACGACCGGATCCGACCCGGCGTCCAGGTGCCAGGTCTGCCGGAAGGTCTGCGGCGAGGTCGAGGTCAGACGGTCCTCGACGAGCAGGTAGCCGAGCCGCGTGGAGAAGACGACCCGACGCTGGCTCGTGACCCCGGCGTACCCCCTGTGGGTGACGGTCGTGTCGGTGTGGCGGCTCGAGCTGCGATGGGCGACGAGGCCCGTCGCCGCGGCCTTCCGGAACGCGAGCCCGTCGACCGTGACCACGTTGTGCGCGGTCCGGCCCTGGAACCAGGTCCGCCAGGCACTGGCATCGTAGTTGTACTTGCCGGGATCGATCAGGAGGCGCTGGCCGTAGCCGTAGAGGGTGACGCTGCCGCCGTCGTAGTGGCCGTGGTACTGCCGGGCCGGCCCGAACCGCAGCGAGGTGTGGACCTCGTCCGTGAACGGGCGCGCCGTGCCCCAGCCGGTCCGGGCGAAGGCCCAACCGGCGGTGCGGTAGATGACCCGGTTCGTGCTCGGCCGGGTCCCGGTCGAGCGTCCGGGGAACCGGCTGACGATCGGACCCGTGTCGCCGATCGTCTCGTACTGCCCGTTCGGCAGCGTGGCGTGGACCAGGAACGTCGCCATCCTCGAGACGCGATCGAAGCCGCTGGGTCGGGTCAGACCGCACTCCTGGAGTCGACGCCCGGCCGCGCTGTAGTGCCGCTGGTTGTAGGCCTGGTACTCGACCGCCTGCTCGTTGCTGACGCCCTCGGTGTCGACGCTCGCGGTCACGAGCTTGGCGATCCGGGATCGGGCCAACGTCATCCAGTCCTCCCGGCCGAGGACGCAGCCCACGTCCAGCAGCCCGACGGCCTGGTTGAGCGCGTGATTGCCGACGCGGACGTAGAAGTCCGGATCGGCCAGCGTGGCGCCGTGCCGCCGCAGGCCGCTGGCCAGCCAGTCCGGCAGGCCGATGGCATCGGCGACGCAGGCCATCGTCATGGCCCGCCACGCGGTCGAGTGGTCGTCCCACGAGTACGGCGACGGCGGGTCGCTGCGAGGGTTGTCGGCCAGCCAGTCGCGCAGCAGCTCGATCGCCCGGTCCCTGTACGCCGCGTCGTCGGTGCTGCGCCACGCGCCCAGGAGCGTGCGCAGGAACCGCAGGCTGTGGAGCTGGTACTGCCAGTTGCCGTCCTTGAGCGGGTTCTCCGCCCAGGTCGGGTCGTGCGGGAGCTTGACCGTGGGGTGCGGGTGGAGGGTGTAGCGATCGGTCATGATCGCCGCCGCGTCGTCACCGACCGGGGCGCACGCGGCCCGCGCTGGAGCGGTCGTCGCGGCCACGATGGACGGACCGATCCGTGGCGGGGAGGATCCGGGCGATGACGCCGCGGTCGGCATGCCGGTCCCGAGGGCGATGACGACGGAGGCGGCCAACGCCAGCACGATGGTGACGGGCATCCGGCCCAGCCTAGCATCGGTGCGTCAGCCGCCCCTTCAGCGGGCGGCCGTGACCCCGGGACGAGCGGGAGGCGGTCCCGGGGTCGATGGCTCGCGGGTGCTGCGGGTCAGCCGCCGCCGTCGCCCGTGCCGTGGCAGGACACGGTCGGGTTCCAGTCGGCGAACGTGCCGAGCGGGTTCGGCTGGTAGAGCCAGTAGTGGAGCTGGTAGAAGTTCGGCAGCCCGTAGCGGTTGGCCGGCAGTCCCTCGACGTTCTCGGGGCCGGGCGTCCACTTCATGCTGATCCCGAACACGGTCGGTGCGGGGTCGGTCCGCAGTGAGCCCGGAGCGAGCACGACGTACTCGAGCGCGACGAGCTTGGACGAGCCGTTGGGGAGCGGCTCATAGACGAGCACCTCCGGTCGACGGGGGTCGACCGCCGGGTCGCCCACGAGATCGCCGTTGGCGTAGTGCTGACCCATCGTGCCGACACCGGGCTGCTCGGTGCACTCGTAGAACACGCCATAGCCGGCCTGCTCGGCCTGCGTGAGCGAGGCGAACCGGGCGGTCACGGCCTTCACGGTCTCGAGCGTGTCCTGTCTGGCGCTGGCACCGATGGCCAGACCGAGCCCCAGGACGGTCAGCGCGGCCACCGAGACCGCCAGGAGCGAGAGTCGTCGTCGCATGTGGGTGTACCTCCTTGTCGAGTCGGACGAGGACGTCACCTTCGGCCCGCGATGGGGGGCGGTCATCGGTCGAATGACGGATGACCGGCGACAGACACTGCCTACACTGCGAGACATGAGCGCGCTCGAGACCGTGCAGTGCCCCGTCCTCGTCGGCCGTGACGAGATCCTCGCCCTGGCCGAGCGGCGGCTGACCGAGACCGCGCATGGCAACGGGCGCACGCTCCTCCTCGCCGGCGAGGCCGGCATCGGCAAGAGCCGCGTCATGGGGGCGATCCGGCGCCAGGCGCGGGCGACCGGCTTCCGGGAGATCCTGGCCGAGATCGCGCCCCAGGATCACGACGTCCCTGCGGCCCTGCTGCTCGACCTCGCCCGGACGATGCGCGACACCCCGGCACTCGCCGACGTCGGCGAGGCGATCCTCGATCGCTGGTCGGCGGCGATCTCCGAGGGCGGAGCGACGTACAGCCGCGCGTTCGTGCTCGATGTGGTCGATCGCATCCGGTCCGCCATCGACGCCCCCACCGTCCTCGTGTTCGAGGACCTGCAGTGGGCGGACGACCTCAGCCTCGAGGCGATCGGCGAGCTGGCCCGACGCGCCGGCTCGATGCCGCTCTTCGTCCTCGCGGCGTACCGCCGCGACGAGACCCTGCCGGGCACACCGCTGCGCGACTGGCGTTCGCGGCTGTTGACCCAGCGGCTGGCCGAGGAGGTCCGCCTCGAACGGCTCGACCTTGCGCAGACGGCGACGGTCACGACGCTCCTCCTCGCGACCGGCCTGCCGGCCCCCGCCGAGGTCGTCAAGGAGGTCCACCAGCGCTCGGACGGTGTGCCGCTCCACATCGAGGAGCTGTTCGCAGCCGTGCGCCTTGCCGGCGCGATCGATGCGTCGGCGATCCGCGATGTGCCCGTCCCGGACAGCATCGAGGACGCGGTGCTGGCCAGGCTCGCGCGGCGGTCGCCGGATGCCCAGGCGGTCGCCCGGGCGGGCGCGGTCATCGGGCGGTGCTTCGTCCCCGAGGTCCTGGCCGGGGTCATGGATCGACCGGTCACCGAACTTGCAGGCCCCCTCCAGGAGCTCGTCGACCACGCGTTCCTGCACAGCTTCGGGACCGTCGACGACGGCTACTACGACTTCCGGCACCAGCTCCTTCGGGATGCGCTCTATCGGAGCACGCCCGACGCGGACCTGCGCCGCTATCACGCCCGCGCCGGGGAGTTCGGGGGCGCGCTCATCGGTGCGACCCAGGTCCACGCCTCGTTCCACTACGAACGTGCGGGTCGTCGCGAGGCGGCGTACCGGGCAGCGTTGGCCGGAGCGGCGGAGGCAGTGCGGCTGTCCGCCCATCGCGAGGCGTTCGGGCTCTACCAGCGCGCCGTCGCGAACATGCCGGCCGACCTCCCCGACCTGGAACGCGGCGAGCTGCTCGAGCACCTGTCCGATGAGGCCGGTGCGATCGAACGCAACGATGTCGCGGAGGACGCTGCGCGCCGCGCCGCCGAGGCCTACCGCGCGGCCGGACGACCGGACCGCGCGCTGTTCGTCTTCGGCGCCATCCTGACCATCTGGCGGCGCATGGGTGCCCCGCTCCGCGAGCGGCGGGCGCTCGCCGAGGGGATCCTGGCCGACTTCGAGGCGCTGCCGTCGGGCGAGATGCGCGACGAAGGGCTTCGATGGACACGGCAGGACCTGCTCATCATCCAGGTCGATGCGATGGAGCTCGATGCCGCGTTGACGAGCGCGGCGGACGTCGGGGCGGCCGCGCGTGCCGCGGACGACCACGGCATGGAGCTGGCCGTGGGGCTCCGGGTGGCCATGGCGATGGTGCTCGGTGGCGACCCGGACGGCGGTCTGGCGTCGATGCGCGCGATCGCCGACGAGGCGCGCGACGCCCGCTATGAGGAGACGGGGGTCACCGCCTATCGCGACACCGCCCTCCACGCCGGTCGCGCCCTCGACTACGCGGAGGCCGAGCGCTGCCTCGGCATCGGCCGGGAGTACGCCGACTCGATCCAGCAATCGCACTGCGCCCACGTCATGGGCGCCTGCAGGCGGAGGTCGACTGGGCTGCGGGTCGCTGGGACCTGCCATCCCCGTCGCCGAGCAGACCATCGTGGATCATGGCTGCGCTCGAGCCCCGGCGATGGCCGGCTGGTGGCTCGGCGTCGTCCTGCTGGGACGGGGCGAGGTCGAACGCGCCCTCGAGGTCCTCACCGCGTCCCTGGCATTCGGCGACCGCAGCGAGCAGCTCGAGTGGCGGCTGCCGCCACGCTGGGGGCTGGCCGAGCTCGCGCTCGTGGCCGGCGATCCGGCGGCGGCGGTCCGCTGGTGCGAGGAGGCGCTGGCCCTCGCCACCGAGCACGGGGATCGCATCGACCTCGTGCCGTTCGTCGTGACCGGCGTCCGGGCCTACCAGGCGAACGGCCGCCCGGACGCGGCGCAGCGCTGGCTGGCCGCCTGTGAGGCGCACCTCGCCGCGACACCGGCGTTCGGCCAGGTCGCGCTGCACCACGGTCGCGGGCTGGTCGCGCTCCACGCCGGCTCGACGAGCGGTGCGCGCCTGTCCCTGGAGGCCGCGGTCGCCGGCTGGGACGGCATCGGCCGGATCTGGGAAGCGACCCTGGCTCGGCTCGACCTGGCCAGCTGTCTCTCCCGCTCGAACCGGTTCGCGGCCGCGACCGCGGTCGCCGTCCAGGCGAGGGAGGCGGCCGAGCGGCTGCCCAGCCCGTTCCTGCTGGCCCGTGCGGACGAGCTCATCCGCCACGGCCGCGGCCGGATCGTCGAGGACGACCCGTGGCGTCCGCTCACCGCCCGCGAGTTCGCCGTCGCCCGGCTCATCGCCGAAGGCCGCACGAACGTCGAGATCGCCGACGAGCTGGGCATCGCGCCGAAGACGGCGAGCAGCCACGTCGAACACATCCTGGCCAAGCTCGGTGCCTCGCGACGGGCCGAGATCGCGGTCTGGGTCAGCACGGTGGATCGGAGCCTGCCCGGCATCGCGAGATGACCGAGCCGTCGGTCGGGTCCCATGGCCGCCGCTTGCTCGCGCTCCTCGGGGCTGGCCTGCTCGTCGTCGTGGGTGTCGCCTGGGCGGTGACGCGACCGGGATCGGATGCTGCGACCACCGCCGTCGCCTCGCCGTCGCCCACTGCCGCGCGGCCTTCCGGGACCCCTGCCGGGTCCATGGCCGCGTCGGCGGAGCCCGCCGAGGAGCTCGGCTCGCTCCCGTTGGGTGGCCGCGTGGATGGCCCGGTGGAGGCGATCGCCGGGTCGGGTCCCGTCGCGCTCGGGTACGCCTTCGACGTCGCTGACGCCGGAGGCCGGCTGCGCGCCACGCTCGACCTGTCGAACCGCGACGACTGCCTGACCCTGGAGTTGGTCGATCCCGGCGGCGTGCCCCGGGCCGCGCCGGCGGGCGACTACCCGGTCGTCTGCCCGCACCAGGATCGCAGCGGCCAGTCGTTCGGCATCGAGCTGTCCGTCGCGGACGCGACGCCCGGTCGCTGGACCGCCCGGGTCCTCGTGGAGGACGCGCTCGACCTGTCGCTCCGGCTGCGCGCGACGCTGGAGGACGGCACGAGCCCGACCGCGGACCTCCTGTACCCGGACCTGGTGCCGTGGCTGCCCGCGGAGTTCGGGTTCGCCGCGCCCGGCAGCGCCGACCCGGGGACGGCACGCGACCGGGACAACGGTCCTGGCGACCCGACCGTGTCGTGCCACCCGGAGGAGGAGCCCGACGACACCCGCTGCCTGCGCTTCTCGGCCGGGGTCTACAACGTCGGCGACGGCCCGATGCACGTCGCCTTCCGCGATGACGTCGCGATCCAGCACGTCTACCGGCGCGACGACACGCCGCTCGACCACACGGACAACGAGGGTCGCGGCGACTTCGAGGAGGAGCTGGCCGGTCGCGGCGAGTGGCACCCGTTCCACGAGCATCGCCACCTGTCCGACTTCGTGCTGTACGAGCTGTTCGCGGTCACCGACGCGGACGGGACGCTGGAGCCGCTCGACACCGGCGGCAAGCACGGCTACTGCACGTTCTCGCAGCAGGTCTTCGACTGGTCCTCGACGGCGCAGGATCCGCAATACGCGTCGTTCCCCGAGGGACCGTTCTGCGACGTGGCGATGACCCTGGAGCGGGGCTGGGGCGACGTCTATCGCTGGCAGCGGCCCGGGCAGTACCTGGCCTACGACGCGGTGACCGACCCCGACGGCTCGATGACGGCCGGTCGCTACCTCGTCCGCCTGACGGTCGACCCGGCGCAGCACATCGCCGAGACCGACGAGACGAACAACGTCGGCTACGCCGTGGTCGAGGTCGTCGATGGCGGGGGTCCGGGGCAGGACACCGTGCTCCTGTGCGAGCAGGGCATGGGCACCGACCCGTCGGACCCGGACGCGACGGCCGTCGAGGGTCCCTTGTTCTGGGACGGTCCCGTGACGTCGCCGATCTGCGACTGACGACGGTCGTCGCGGCTCGGCGACACGAAGGTCGCGACGGCACCGGCTCGCAACCTTGGGGTGTCGGACCGCGACGGTACAATCCATGGGCTTCGACCGACATCACCGGCCGGCCGCCGGCCGCCGTTCCCCGGAGGACCCACCGATGGCCACGACCGCCCCCGCCGCCGAGCGTCCGCACAAGGCTGCCAAGCGCTACATCTACGCGTGGGGGGCCGGCGACGCCGAGGGCGACGCCACGATGCGCGACCTCCTCGGTGGCAAGGGCGCGGGCCTGGCCGAGATGACCAAGGCCGGCCTGCCGACCCCGCCCGGGTTCACGATCACGACCGAGGCCTGCAACGACTACTTCGCCGCGGGCGAGCGCCTCCCCGACGGCCTGTGGGACGACGTCCTGGCCGCCGTCCAGGAGGTCGAGCAGCGCACCGGCAAGGGCTTCGGCGATCCGGCCAACCCGCTCCTCGTCAGCGTCCGCTCCGGCGCCAAGTTCTCGATGCCCGGGATGATGGACACGGTCCTCAACCTCGGCCTCAACGAGGCCACGCTGCAGGGCCTCGTCGCCCTGACCGGCAACGAGCGCTTCGGCTGGGACGCCTACCGGCGCTTCATCCAGATGTTCGGCCGGATCGTCATGGAGGTCTCGGGCGAGCGCTTCGACCACGCCCTGGACGCGGCCAAGGAGCGCCACGGGGCCAAGCAGGACACCGACCTCGACGCGGCCGCCCTGCGCGATCTCGTCACCGAGTTCAAGTCGATCGTCAAGGCCGACACCGGCCGCGACTTCCCGGACGACCCGAACGAGCAGCTCGACCTGGCCATCAAGGCGGTCTTCGCGAGCTGGTTCGGCAAGCGCGCCTACGACTACCGCAAGAACCAGGGCATCGCCGACGACCTCGGGCACGGCGGTCAACGTCGTGACCATGGTCTTCGGCAACATGGGCGACGACTCGGGCACCGGCGTCGCGTTCACGCGCGACCCGAACACCGGCGAGAAGGTCCTCTTCGGCGAGTACCTCACCAACGCCCAGGGCGAGGACGTCGTGGCCGGCATCCGGACCGCGCCGAAGATCGCCGAGATGCAGACCGAGATGCCCGCGGTCTACGAGGAGTTCCAGCGCATCGGGCAGCAGCTCGAGAAGCACTACCGCGACGTCCAGGACCTCGAGTTCACCATCGAGCGCGGCCGGCTGTACATGCTCCAGACGCGGAGTGCCAAGCGCACCGCCGCCGCCGCCGTGAAGATCGCCGCCGACATGGTCGCCGAGGGCACGATCAGCAAGGAAGAGGCGATCGCCCGCATCGAGCCGGCCCACGTCGACCAGCTCCTGCGCGACCAGTTCGATCCGGCCGGGATCAAGGCCGCGACGCGCGTCGCCAAGGGCCTCAACGCGAGCCCCGGCGCGGCCGTCGGACGGGCCGTGTTCAACGCCGACACCGCGGTCGAGTGGGTCGAGCGCGGCGAGCAGGTCGTCCTCGTCCGGGTCGAGACCTCGCCCGACGACTTCCACGGCATGGCCGTGGCCCAGGGCATCCTGACCGCCCGTGGCGGCGCCACGTCGCATGCCGCGGTCGTCGCCCGCCAGATCGGCAAGCCGTGCGTCGCCGGGTGCGCCGAGCTCGTCGTCGACTACAGCACGAAGTCCGCGAAGTCGACCGACAGCGGGGCCAGCTTCGTCGAGGGCGACTGGATCAGCCTCGAGGGTTCCACCGGCGAGGTCTACCAGGGCAAGCTGCCCACGGTCAGCGCCCGGTTCGAGGACCAGCCCGACCTGCAGAAGGTCCTCGGCTGGGCCGACGAGATCCGGCGCATGGGCGTGTGGACCAACGCCGACAAGCCCGAGGAGGCCGCCCAGGCCCGCTCGTACGGTGCCGAGGGCATCGGCCTGTGCCGGACCGAGCACATGTTCCGCGAGGGCGAGCGGCTGGAGATCGTGCGTGGCGCGATCCTCGTCGCCAACCAGGCGACCCGGGCCAAGGCCAAGGTCGCCGCGGGCGAGACGCTGAACGCCGAGGAGCAGGACGCCGTCGCCACGTTCGATACGGCGATGGGCAAGCTGGAGGTCCTCCAGCAGGGCGACTTCGAGGGCATCTTCGAGGCGATGGACGGGCTGCCGGTCGTCGTCCGCCTCATCGACCCGCCGCTGCACGAGTTCCTGCCGAACCTCGAGGAGCAGCTGGTCAAGGTCACCCGGGCCGAGTCCACCGGTGGCGCGTCCGAGGAGGACAAGCAGCTGCTCGCGACGATCAAGTCGATGCACGAGCAGAACCCGATGCTCGGGCTGCGCGGCTGCCGGCTGGGGCTGATGATCCCGGACTTCGTGAAGATCCAGACCCGGGCCATCCTCAACGCCCAGATCGCGGTCAAGGGCCGGGGCGGCAACCCGATCGCCAAGATCATGATCCCGCTCGTCGGACACGCCAACGAGCTCAAGGAGACGAAGCGGATCCTCGAGGCGGAGGCGCAGGCCGTGGCGGCCGCCGCGGGCGGCGTCGAGGTCGACTACAAGTTCGGCACGATGATCGAGGTCCCGCGCGGGGCCCTGACCGCCGACGAGATCGCCAAGGACGCCGCGTTCTTCAGCTTCGGCACCAACGACCTGACCCAGATGACGTTCGGCTACAGCCGCGACGACGCCGAGGGCGGGTTCCTGCTGAAGTACGTCGAGGACGGCATCCTGCCGGTCAACCCGTTCCAGACGCTCGACGACGCGGTCGCCGGCCTGATGCAGGTCGCGGTCGACAAGGGCCGCGCGACGCGGCCGGACCTCGAGCTCGGCATCTGCGGTGAGCACGGTGGCGACCCCGCGTCGATCCACAAGTGCGAGGCGCTCGGGCTCGACTACGTGTCGTGCTCGCCGTTCCGCGTCCCGGTCGCCCGACTCGCCGCCGCGCAGGCCGTCCTCGTCAACGCGGCGGAGCGCGACAAGTAGCCAGCGCCGGGGGATCGCCGGAGCCGCCCCGACCATCCTCGTCGGCGGCGGTCGGCATGTCGTGATCACGGTCGTCACGTCGTTGCGAGCCGAACGCTCCGACGCGACATGAAGGGCGCGCGAGCGCCGTGTAGGCTGTGGCTCCGACGCGCGGTTCGGAGGAGATCCAGGCGCCAGACCCATGCTCCCCACTGAAGTCATCGACGCCCTCAACGCTGTCCAGGCCGGCCTCGGCGAGATCCCGGTGCCCATCCTCGCCGCGATCATCCTCGGAGCGCCCACCCTGATGTGGCTCGGCTTCCGGTACTTCGTCGTCCAGGCGCGGGCCGACGCGGCGCGGGCCGTCGATGGCGGTCCGATGTACTGGATCTGCCAGCGATGCCGGTCCGCCAACGAGATCCCCGGCACACGCTGCTACCAATGCGGCATGGAGCAGGGCGCGACGACCGGGGCGCTGCAGGTCGTGGCCGGCGACGAGCTCATCGTCGTGGATGGCGCCCAGGTGGTCCGGCAGCCTGCGCCGCTCGATCGCCCGCTCGTCGCCGTCGGGCCGGGTCACGAGCCGATCCACGCGGACCCCGGTGTGCGGTCCGTGGTCGGCGGCCGGACCGCCGCAGACCGACCCAGCGGCGCCCGATCGACCAGCGGCGCCCGCCGACGGACCGGCGGAGCCGGCGCCCGTCAAGCGACGGCAGCGTCGCACGGTCGTGCTCGGCGCGGCCGTCGAACCGACGCCGACCCGCAAGCGCTCGTCGGTCAGTCGGTCCGGAACGGGATCGGGACGCGGCTCGAACGGGTCGAACGGGTCGTCCGGGTCGCACTGACGCTCGATCGCCCGCTGTCCTCCATCGTGGGCGCCGCTCGCTAGACTCGGACCGATGGCCACCACCAAGGATCGACCGCGACACCGCGTCGTCATCGTCGGCGGCGGGTTCGCCGGGCTGTACGCGGCGAAGCAGCTGGGCATCGACCCCGAGGTCGCGCTGACCGTCGTCGACCGGCGCAACTTCCACCTGTTCCAGCCGATGCTCTACCAGGTCGCGACCGGGGCGCTGTCGCCGGGCGAGATCGCCCAGCCGCTGCGCAACGTCCTGCGCAAGCAGCGCAACACGACGGTGATCCTCGGCGAGGCCGTCGGGCTCGACCCCGAGCGACGCGAGGTGCTCCTGTCGGACGGCGGGCCGATCGCCTACGACACGCTCATCGTCGCCACCGGCGCGCACCACACGTACTTCGGGCGCGACGACTGGGCGAAGGTCGCGCCGGGGCTCAAGACGCTCGAGGACGCGACCGAGATCCGGCGGCGCATCCTCATCGCCTTCGAGGCGGCGGAGCGCGAGGCCGACCCCGAACTGCGCCGTGCGTGGATGACCTTCGTGCTCGTCGGCGGCGGCCCGACCGGGGTCGAGCTGGCCGGATCGCTCGGGGAGATCGCCAGGGACACGCTCAAGCGCGACTTCCGCGCCATCGACCCGGCGGACGCCCGGATCATCCTCGTCGAGGCGATGGACCGGGTGCTGCCGGTCTACCCACCCGACCGATCGGCGTCGGCCAAGCGACAGCTCGAGAAGCTCGGCGTCGACGGTCCGCCTCGGCACGCGGGTCATCGACATCACCGACGGCAGGTCACGGTCGCAGATGGGGGAGGGCGACGCGGCCACGACCGAGGTCATCCCGACGCGGACCGTGCTGTGGGGCGCCGGGGTCATCGCCTCATCGTTCGTCCGACGGGCGGCGGCCGCGCTCGGCGCCGAGACCGACCGCAACGGCCGCGTCCTCGTCGGAGCCCGACCTGACCGTGCCCGGGCATCCGGAGGTCTTCGTCGTCGGCGACGCGGCGGTCCAGCCGTGGAAGCCGGAGCGGGCCGACGCCCGGGCGTGGCCCAGGGCGCGATGCAGGGCGGCATCCACGCGGCCCGGACGATCCGCCGCCGGCTCCTCGGCCGCCCGACCGAGCCGTTCCGCTACTCCAACCACGGCGACGTCGCGGTCATCGGCCGGCTCGCCGGCGTCACGGACATCCCGTGGCTCGGGCCCGCTCGGCCAGCAGGGCGGCCTGACCGCCTGGCTGCTGTGGCTGGGCATCCACATCGCCTATCTCATCGGCTTCGCCAACCGCATCGTCGTCGTGACCCGCTGGGCGTTCTCGCTTCCTGACCCACGGCCGCGGGACGCGGCTCATCACCGGCCAGCCGCTCCTGCCCGACATCGAGGAGCCGCGAGCCGCCCGTCATCGAGGAGCCGCCCACGAGAGCCGTGACCGCCTACGGGCTCTCGGGATCCGCGACGGTCGGCAGCTCGAACAGCTCCGGCGACTGCGGCCCGATCTCGAGCGCCATCACCTGCTCGATGGACGTCGACGGATCGAACAGGGTGGGGGAGCGTTCGGCACGGAGCACCATCGCCGACTCGGCATCGACCCAGAACTCGACGTCCTCACAGCGAAGGTGGTGCACCGGGCGATCGAGCACCGTGGCGAACCCGAGATGCTCCCAGCCCAGGCACGCGCGATCGATCCCCATCGTCCGACGGTACTGTGGCTGGGGCTCCCGCCGTTCGAACTTGCGCCAGATGGTCCCGCCCTCGCCATCGACGTCGGACTCGTAGAAGGCATCCGCGGTCGACAGGCGATCACCGGCACGTTCTCGTCGGTCGTCAGGTCCCAGTCGTGCAGCTGGCGCTCGATGTCGGCCCCATCGAGGAAGACCTCGGCCTCGTTCTCGCGTGTCGCCGCTCTCCTCGAGCGTCTGGGTGCGGACGACCATGCGCAGCGGTGGCAGCGCGGCATGGGTCGCCAGGGCGGCAGCCACGACGGCGTCGGCGTCGGTCGTGGCGCCGACGGGGGCGATCGAGCCCGCGGGCTCAGGCAGTGGCTCGATCTCGACCGGTGGGACCACCGCTGCCCCGCAGCTCGCGGGGTCCGTCCGGCATTGGTGCTCCGCGACCGTCATGACCTCAGCGCCGCCGGTCATGCGCGCGATATCGAACAGCGCCGCGTCCTGCGGTCCCACGACGAACTCGACCGCCTCTCTCACGACGCGTTCGCCCAACCGTGGCGGACGATCGGCATCCGGGTTCGGTGTCAGTCCCCCAGCTGCCTCGGAGCGCAGCACCAAGAGCGTTTCGACGTCGATCCAAAGGTCGACGACGCAGGCCGTGATGTGATGCGCCGGACGCCCGGCGACGGTGTCGAACCCGTGATGCTCCCACGGCCCGATGCAGGTCTGTCCGAGGCCCTTGGCGAGATAGGTCGCCAGTGGGTCACCCTGGTCCGTCAGCTCGACGAACATCAAGCTCCCGGCGTCCTGGTCCGGCGACGCCATCACCATCGAGCCACGTCGCCCGATCCATTGCGCCGTCCCGGTCGAGGCAGACCGATTGCCGAAGGAGTCCAACCGGACCGTGCCGTTGACCATCGTGGTAGTAGCGTTCCTGGGCACCCTGCGAGTCGCGGATCAGCGCCATGAACGGGGGGAGATCCGCGAGCGCCGCGACCGCCGCCCGCGTCAGCTCGTACGGATCGATCGGGGTCGCATCCGGCGACACGGCCGGCGCCGGATCCGACAGGTCCATGACGCCGACGCTCGATGGTCCGAACGCGAAGGCGTCGTCGGGTTGGGCGATGAGGCGGACCAGGGTGGCCGTCAGGATCGTGGCCACGCCCTCGTCGTCGACCCAGCTGGCCGACAGCGGCAATCCGGTCTCGACATCGAGCACGATCTCGACGTCGCCACAGGTCAGGCGACGCGCGTCGCGCCCGACGATGGTCACGGCCTCGGGTCCGACCCACTGGACAATCTGGGTCCGGGGGCCACGCGGCCTCGCCCGCGCTGTCCTGCCACAGGTCGATCCGGGCCGGCAGCCACACCTCGGCCAGCCCCGGGCTGTCCGCGCGGGGATCCTCATCCCACAGCTGCAGCGTTCGGTCGCCGTGGCCGATCCGCCCGGGTTCCGCGATGTAGTAGCTGTCCGTCGAGTTCGGATCATCCGTCGCGATCGTCTCCAGGCGAACCCGGCCGCCGCCGTCGGAGCGCAGCACGTGCAGCCGCCCCTCCGTCGTCTCGAGGTTCATCACGAAGGCCGGCGGATCGGCCATCGCCGTCCAGGCACGCTGCAGGAGCTGGTCCGTCGGGTCGGCACGGAGCTGTTGCGCGAGGATCGCGGCCGAGACCACCGCGGCCAGGACCAGCCCGATCGTCGCCACGAGCAGGAGCCGTCGTTCGAGGGTCGGTCGACCCGGGTCGGCCAGGATGCCCAGCGGTCCCGGCAGTCGACCGGCCTGTGGGGTGGCCGCTGCTTCATCGAGCAGGCGGTCGCGGAGGCCGTTCGGCGCGGCGACCGGGGCGAGGGCGCGGAGCGCGGCCTCAAGACGCTGGTCGGTCATGCGTCGCTCCGTCATGATCCCGCCTCCAGCGCCACTTCGAGCGCGCGACGCGCGGTGTGCAGTCGGGACTTCGCGGTGCCGAGCGGGATCCCGAGCGCCTTGGCGATCGCGGCCAGGGGTACGCCGTCGACGTGGTGGGCGACCAGCAGTGCTCGCTGGTCCTCGGTCAGCCGCCCGAACGCTTGCGCCATCGCGTCGGCGTCGGCGACGCCACGGATCTCCAACGGCTCGTCGGTCGGCCCCCGGTGGGCGGCGAGCGGCGTTTCGAACTCATCCGGGAGCTCGACCTCGCGCACGCGCCGGCCGCGACGACGCAGGATCGTCCGGGCGCGGTTGACGACGATGCGGTTCAGCCAGGGGTCGAACAGCGCCGGTTCGCGCAGCCGCGGCAGATCCCGCCAGAGGCTGACACAGGCGTCCTGGGTCGCATCGGCGGCGTCGGCCTCGTTCTTGAGGATCGACCAGGCCAGCCGATAGCACCGATCGATCCGGCCGGCGATGAGCTGATCGAAGGCCTCGACCTCGCCAGCCTGCGCGCGCACGATCAGCGCGACGTCGAGCGGCTGCCCCCGGCTGGCGTCGGCAGTGACCACAGGCCCCTCGATGCGTTCCATCGGGATGCTAGGGCCTGGCCGTCGTGCGCGTGCTCCGATCGTCCATACCAGGCAAGGCGCGTGCCGAGGGTCGTCGGTTCAGTCGAAGTCGATGATCTGGCGGGCGTAGCGACCCTGGCGCATCGACTCGAAGGCATCCTCGAGATCGTCGAGGTCGATCCGTCGGTCGATGAGCCGCTCGACGGGCAGGCGGCCCTCGACGCTCCAGGCGGCGTAGCGCGCGAAGTCGGTCGCCGGCTCGGCGAAGCCGTAGTTCGAGCCGAGGATCCGGCGCGAGCCGTCGACGAACGGGTAGACCTCGAACGACGGCGCGGTCGCCGAGCGGGGTCATGCCGACGAGCACGGCCGTGCCCCCGACCGGCAGCGCGGCGATGGCCAGCTCGGCCGTCGACGGTCGCCCGATCGCCTCGAACACGAAGTCCGGGCCGCCGTCGGTCAGGTCGCGCAGGGCACCGAGCGTGGCGGCGGCATCGTCGTCGGCGAGGAGCGTGTCCGTGGCCCCGACCGCTCGAGCGACGTCCAGCTTGTCGGGCATGCGATCGATGGCCACGATCCGCGACGCCCCGGCGACCGCGGCGCCCATCACGCACGACAGCCCGACGCCGCCGAGCCCGATGACCGCCACGGTCGCGCCGGCGGGCACGGCCGCGGTCTTGAGCACGGCGCCGACACCGGTCGTGACGCAGCAGCCGATGAGCGCGGCGACGGCCGGGTCGGTGCCGTCCGGGACGGGGATCGCGGCCGCGGCCGGGACGACGCTCGCCTCGGCCATCGTGGCGATCGCGCAGTACGAGCCGGGTGCCGTCGCGGAACGCGGTCTCGCCGTCGAGCAGGGTGTGCCGGTACGACGGGGAGTCGGGGCAGGCCCACACGTGCCCGCGCCGGCACGAGCGACACACGCCGCACGGGATGAGCCACGACAACGCGACGAGCTGGCCGACGCGGGGCGTCGTCACGCCCTCCCCGACGGCCTCGACGATGCCCGCCCCCTCGTGGCCCATGACGATCGGCGTCGGGCGATCCCACTCGCCGTCGCGGACATGGAGGTCGGAGTGGCACACGCCCGAGGCGAGCATCCGCACGCGGACCTCGCCCGCCCGCGGCTCGCGCAGCTCGAGCTCGCGGACGACGATCGGCTGCCCCGACCTCCTCGAGGACGGCGGCACGGACCGGGGAGCCGGCACGACTGGTCACGTCTCGCTCACCCGGCGGCGCTCGTCGGTGTGGACCGGCAGGTACGGGACGTAGTCGGGCCACCACATCGCGGCATCGACGTCGGCGGCGTGCGTCGTCCCCGGCGACCGCGACGGCGATCGAGCGCGACACGGAACGGAGTGCTGCCACGGGCGGGTACAGGGCGCCGCTGGCCAGCCGCTCGTCGGTGACGGCGTCGGCGAGGACCCGGGCCGCGGTGAGGAACATCTCGTCGGTCACGATCGGCGCCTCGGCGACGATCGCGCCAAGGCCGACGCCCGGGAAGATGAACGCGTTGTTGGCCTGGCCGATGACATGGGTCCGCCCGTCAGCTCGACCGGGGCGAACGGCGACCCGGTCGCCACGAGCGCTCGACCGCCGGTCCAGCGCAGGACGTCGGCCGGCGTCGCCTCGCACACGGCCGTCGGGTTGGACAGCGGCAGGACGACCGGCCGCTCCGCCGGCCCGAGCCGCTCGTCCATCGCCCCGACGACGGCCGCATCGAACGTGCCGGCGACCCCGGTCGTGCCCACGAGGACGTTGGGCCGCACCCGGCCGATCGTCCCGAGCAGGTCGGGCGTCGATCCGTCCACGGCCGCGACGGCGAGCGCCGCCTTCGACGGCTCGAGGGCCAGTCGTCCGGCATGGACGAGGCCCTTCGAGTCGACCATCGCGATCTCGCCGACGCCCGGCCGCGCGCAGCAGCCGGGCGATCCCGATGCCGGCCGCGCCCGCGCCGACGAGCACGACCCGCGCCGCGGCGATCGACCGGCCGGTGGCCCGCATCGCGGTGCATGACCCCGGCCACGACGACCGCGGCCGTGCCCTGGATGTCGTCGTTGAACGACGGGACGCGCGACTGGTAGCGGTCGAGGATGTGCAGCGCGTTGTGCTGCTTGAAGTCCTCGAACTGGATGAGGCAGCCCGGCCAGACCTCCTCGACCCCGGTCACGAACGCCTCGACCAGCGCGTCGTAGGCCGCACCGCGCAGCCGCGGCGCGCGATAGCCGAGGTACAGCGGATCGGCGAGGAGCGCCGGGTTGTCGGTGCCCACGTCGAGCGAGACCGGCAGGGTCAGCGACGGGTGGATGCCGCAGGCGGCCGTGTACAGCGCGAGCTTGCCGATCGGGATGGCCATCCCGCCCGCGCCCTGGTCGCCGAGGCCGAGGATGCGCTCGTTGTCGGTCACGACGATGAGCCGCACGTCCTCGAACGGTCCCTGGCGCAGGATCTCCGGGATCCGGTCGACGTCGGCCGGCGTGATCCACGTCCCGCGGGTGCGCCGGATGATGTGGCTGAACTCCTGGCAGGCCTGCCCGACCGTCGGCGTGTAGACGATCGGCAGGAACTCCTCGAGGTGCTCGCTGAGCAGCCGGTAGAACAGGGTCGCGTTGCGGTCCTGGAGCGCGGCCAGGCCGATGTACTGCTCGAGCGGCTCGGTCTTGACCCGCAGGTGCTCGAGCTCGAGCTCGACCTGCTCGTCGATGGTCAGGACGCGGTCGGGGAGGAGGCCGCGGAGCCGGAACGTCTCGCGCTCCTCGAGCGGGAAGGCGAGCTCCTTGGTCAGCAGCCGCGTCCCGAGCAGCGCCGGCCCGGCGAGGCCGATCCGCGCCGGTCGACCGGCCGCGATGTCGTCGAACGGGGCGGGCAGGGGACGCACCGCGTCAGTATCGTTGCTGGCATGGACCCCCTGCCCGCCGGCTTCCGCTGGCCCGACGGCATCCGTGCCGCCGCGATGTTCACGTTCGACGTCGATGCCGAGGCGGTCATGCTGACCGACCATCCCGAGACGGCCGACTACCTCGACGTCATGGCCCACCAGCGCTACGGGCCGATGGTCGCCGTGCCCCGGCTGCTGCGGATGCTCGACCGACTCCAGTACCGCACCACGTTCTTCGTCCCGGGCTGGGTCGCCGAGACGTGGCCGGACGTCGCCCGCTCGATCCGCGATGCCGGCCACGAGATCGGCCACCACGGCTATCTCCACGAGAGCGTCCGCGGCAAGGACGAGGCGACCGAGGAGGGCTACCTCCTGCGCGGGCTCGAGGCGCTCGACAGCGTGCTCGGCATCCGCCCGGTCGGCTATCGACCGCCGTCGTGCGACATGAACTACCGGACGCCGGCCCTCGTCGCGAAGCACGGGTTCGTGTACGAGTCCGGGCCTCATGGACTCGGACCATCCGTACCGACACGCCAGCGGGCTCATCGAGCTGCCGATGTCCTGGTCGCTCGACGACTGGAACCGCTACAACTACGTCCCGGGCTACGCCTCGTCACCGATCCTCCGCCCGTCCGAGGTCGTCGACGCGTGGGGCGAGGAGCTCGAGGCGATCGTCGAGATCGGCGGGCTGTTCGACCTGACGATGCATCCGTTCATCAGCGGCCGGCCCGCCCGCGCCGCGGCGCTCGAGACGCTGATCCGCCGCGCCCAGGCGATGGACGGCGTGTGGGTCGCCGCCGGCGACGAGATCGCCGCCTGGGTCGCCGGCCTGGACCTGCCGCCGGTCACCCCGCACGAGCCGCCGCGCTTCTGAGGGTCCGCCCGCGCGAGGTCGCCCGCCCGGGGGCCGACGTGCCCCGCTTGACCGACCGCGTCGGAGCCCGGGGGCGCTTGCCGGCTCGGCCACTCCTTGCCCGACCCGGTCGCACGACTCCCTCGTGGCGGGAATCGTCGAACGGGTGACAGCGATCCAGGAGCCGATCCGACCGTCGCCACGAACGCGGTTCCCGCCGGGAGGGAACCACGCAACCGCACTGGGCGCCGACGCCGCCCGCCCCTCGCCGTCGACCGAACGTCGAACGAACGACGGTGCCGCGACGCCTAGGGAGTAGGGTGCGCACGCCTGCCGCGTGCGAGGGACATGCGCGTCGACGAGGGGTGGCCCAGACGAGCGGATCACGACCAGGCGCGATGGCCGTGACCCAGAAGGGGACCGCCGGCCCGCAGCCGGCGGCAGGAGGGCACGAGATGGCAGATCTTGGTGCATCGCGAATTGTCGCGATCCCCATCCGCGCACGACGGAGGCCGCCGCGGGGCCTCGCCAGATCACTCGTCGTCGGCAGCGTCGTCGTCGCCTTGCTCGCCGTGGCCGCGCCATCGGTCGGGGCGGCGGAGAGCGGTGCCTACATCGTCGTCCTCAAGGGCGAGGCGACCGGATCGGCAGCTCGCGCCAAGGAGCACGGCAAGCGATATGGCGTGTCGGCGGACCAGGTCTATGCCCACGCGCTGCGTGGGTACGCCGCGCAGCTCGACGCGTCGCAGGTGCGGTCGCTCCGCACCGACCCAGGCGTCGACATGGTCGTTCCCGACGGGATCGCCTCGATCGACGAGACCCAAGCGGGGGCGACCTGGGGACTGGACCGGATCGATCAGCGGCGGCTCCCGCTGAGCGGTTCCTTCTCGTACTCGAACACCGGTGCCGGCGTGACGGCCTACGTCATCGATACCGGGGATCCGGACGACGCACACGCGGAGTTCGGCGGTCGCGCCCGATCCGGGATGGGACCTCGTCGACGGCGATGCGGACGCCAGCGACTGCAACGGGCATGGGACGCACGTCGCCGGGACCATCGGCGGCGCGACCTACGGCGTCGCCAAGGGTGTCGAGCTCGTGGCCGTGCGCGTCCTTGACTGCGGCGGCTCTGCCCCCTGGTCCGTGATCATCGCCGGCATCGACTTCGTCACCGGCGACCACCAGGCCGGCGAGCCGGCCGTCGCCAACATGAGCCTCGGCGGCGGAGCGAACCTCGCCGTTGACCTGGCCGTCAAGAACTCGATCGCCGACGGCGTCGCGTATGCCGTCGCGGCCGGCAACGCCAACGCATCGGCCTGCATCTTCAGTCCGGCGCGTGTGCCGGAGGCCATGACGAGCGGGGCGAGCACGATCAGCGATGCGCAAGGCGTCGTTCTCCAACTGGGGCTGCTGCCTCGATTGGTTCGCCCCAGGGCAAGACGATCACGTCCGCCTGGCGGACGTCGGATAGCGCGACCAACACCCTGAATGGGGACGAGCATGGCCTCGCCGCACACCGCGGGTGTGGCTGCGCTCTACCTCGAGGACAACCCGGCAGCGACGCCTTCGGCCGTCCACAAGGCGTTGGCGATCGGCGGGCACGTCGAAGCGGCTCACCGGCCTCGACCGGCGGATCAACCCGGGGACGGCCAACCTGCTCCTCTTCACGGCGGACTGATGCCCCTCGAGACCAGGCGGCACCAAGTCCGACACGGATCACACCACCAGGAGGGTGTCTCCACATGAAGCGCTTCACGATCTTCATCAGCATGCTGCTGATCGCCAGCCTCGCGCTGGCAGGCCCGGTGCTGGCCGCCGCGCCCACGAATGACACGTATGCCGGACGGGAGCCGATCGCCATCGGCGACGCCCTGACCGTCGACACCAGCGAGGCGACGACGGATGCGGACGACGACGAACTGAACATCCCATGCGGTGCGCCGGCCATGGACGCCAGCGTGTGGTACGAGCTGACCGCGACCGAGGATGGCTGGGTCGGCGTCGACGTCTCCCTCTCGAACTACTCCGCCGGCGTGTTCGCCGCGACCGGAGGCCCAGGCAGCTTCGAGGTCCTGGCTTGCGGGTTCGGGGCGATCGCCTTCGAGGCCATCGCGGGCGAGACCTACGCGATCCTCGCGATCGACGACCAGTCCGATGGCGGCGGTAACGGGGGCACGCTCGAGATCCAGGTGGCGGAGATCCCGCCGCCGCCGGACGTCACCGTGACGGTCGACAAGACCGGGCGGTTCAATTCGCAGACGGGGACCGCCACGATCAGCGGGACGGTCACCTGCAGCGAGAGCCCGACCGAATTCACCTTCATCGACGTCTTCGTGCGGCAGGCCGTCGGCCGCATGTTCATCGACGGCTATGGCTTCATCGATGGGTTCCTGTGTGACGGCACCACGCAACCCTGGAGCGCCGAGGTCTTCGGCCAGAACGGCATCTTCAAGGGCGGCAAGGCCGTGTCCGTGACGTTCGCGGTCGCCTGCGGCACATTCCTCTGCGGCGAGGGCTTCAACGAGAGCATCGTCCAGATCAGAGGTGGCAAGAAGTAGGGGTCGAACCTCCATTCGACCCGAACGGAATCGAGCCGGCGGCGCCTTCGGGCCCGCCGGCTCGGTCATGTCGACGTGCCTCCGTCGGACGGGCGTTACTCCCCGAGGACGCGCACGACGCCGACCATGCCGTAGGCCTCGTGCCCGGGCAGGTGGCAGACGAACCGGTACTCCCCGGGCTGCTGGAACGTGACGGTCGTGGTCCGGGTCTCCCCGGCGGGGACCGTCACCTCCTCGGGTCGGGTGCCGTGGACCGGCTCGGTGCCGGTCCGGTGGCGGTCGTGGAAGGCGTCGTCGCCGACCATCCATTCGTGATCGATGGGATCGTCGTTGACGAGCACGACCGTGAGCGACTCGCCGGTGTGCACGACCACCTCGGTCCGGCTGAACGCCGAGTAGCGCATCCGGATCTCGACCCCGTCGCCGGCGATGGCCGACGGGCCACCGACCCATGCGAGCGCGATGCCGGCGGCGCCCAGCGCGAGCAGGACGCCGCCGATGACGCGGAGCATCAGGCCGGGATGCCCGCGCCCGTCGGTCGATAGCGGACGAGCAGCAGGATGCCGCCCACGCCGCCGACGATGAACATCGTCGCCAGCGCGGTCCGGATCGCCGCGTCGATCGCCGGATCGACGGCACCGGGCAGGTCCAGCCCGGCATCGATCCGGGACGGCACGCCGCCACCGGAGGCATCGATGGCCAGGTCGTACTTGAGCACCGGGGCCTTCGCGTCGATCGCGACCTTCGTCAGCCAGGCGCTCGATGGCACCCACTCCATCCCACGGTCGGACCGCAGGTCGGCGAGGAGCTCCTTCGACGCACGGCTCGAGTGATCCAGGGCCATCCCGTTGAACCCGTCCGGCACCGGCAGCAGCGTCGGGGCACGGTCGGTCAGCAGGTACACGTCGGCCTCGACGATCTCCTGGCCGGTCTTGCCCAGGCCGAGGATGCGCAGCGGGACCCACGGGTTGTCGGTCGGGATGGTGATGTGCACGGCGGTCCCGTCCCCGACCTGCTGGCCACGCTCGGCGGCGGCTTCGCCGTCGAACGCCGCGGCCATGAAGATCTGCGAGCGGGCCGCATAGAACTCGAGCACCTCGGGGGCGTCGGGCGGCAGGCGGAAGCCGTGCTCGGTCGCCCATCGGCCGACCTCGTCGGCGCCACCACGCAGGACCGTCAGGTCGAGCGCGTCGATGGTCACCTCCATGAGGACCTCGGCGTCGCCCGCCGCTTCGGCGACGGCGCTGAGGCGGAGGACGTCCTCCTGTGGCTCGGTCTCCTGGCGCAGCCGCTGGAGCGTCCAGTCGCCGCCCTTCTCGACGCTGGTCGGGACGCCCGGGAGCGGCGTCAGGCTCCCGAACGAACCGCCACCGCCCGCGAACTCGAACGCGGTGACGTAGTGCTCCTCGCCATCGTGATACCCGGCGAACGTCGTCGTCCGCAGGAGATTGACGGCCCCATTGGGACCGATGAGCCCGCCGCAGGCTAGAGCGGGGGCCGCGCTGAACGCGACCAGGAGTGTGCCGGCGAGGAGGGCGAGGACCCGTCGTCGGACACGGATGATCGATGGCATCTCGATCCCTCCTGTCCTGGCCGACCCCTGGATGGGGCCGGTCCGTTCGGGGGTAGAGACTCGCGAAGTGCCCTCGATGTTCCGCCGTCGCGTCGCGTCGGGGCACCAGCGCGGGCGCCACCGTGCGACCTAGCAGCCGAAGGCGCGGCTCCCCCGGCGGGCCTTCATGAACCCGTCGACGGCGTCATAGACGACGATCAGGATCAGGCTCGCGGCCACCACCTTGCCCGTGACGTCGATCCACTCGGTGCCGGTCTCGGCGGTGACCGCCGCGACGAGCGCGGGATCGAACAACAGCCCGTTGAGCAGCAGATAGACGGCCGGGATGATGAACGCTGCACCCAGCACCGCGTTCACGATCGCGTAGACCCACGTGTAGTGGCCGCGCGCCCACAACACGAGCGTGAACACGATCTCGAGCCCGAGGACGATGAGGAACCAGGGGAGCCAGAACGACCACAGGGCGGGGTCGAACAGCGGGTAGGACGTGCCATCGATGGTGATGGGCTGGACGAGCTGCACCCACAGCAGGGCACCGATGACGAAGACGTTGAAGACGAGCGTGGCCACGAACTCGGCCATCCCGATCCGGCCGTCGTCCGGCAGTTCCGGCAGGTCGTCGACCGTCCAGACGTGCGGGGTCATGCTCTCGACCACGCCGGAGCTGCGGCGCTTCTTGCCGTTGGCTTCCGCGGACACCTCGGCGGCAGCCTCGGTGATGGCCTGTGACCCGGCGACGCGCTCGATGATGGCGAACACCAGGGTGAACCAGAACGTCATGTGGACGACCACCTGGAACGCCGTCGAGATGCTCCCGAAGATCGCCTGGCCGACGGTCGCGCCCTCGATGAACTTCGCCACGAGCACGCCGATGCCGGCGATGGGCACGACGATGACGAGGAGCATCGTCACGGTGCGCAGCCAGATGGGATAGACCTGCGGACCGATGAGGTGCAGCGTCGCCCCCGTGTAGCGGGCGGCGAGGGCGGCGGGATCGCCGAGCTCGGTCAGCGCGGCCCGCTCGGCGTCGTCCGGGTCGAGCTGACCGTCCGCGGTGCGGGCCTCGATGGCGTCCGCGACGAGGGCGCGGATCTCGGGCTCCAGGTCGTCGCGCTGGCTCGACGGCACGCTGCGCAGGACGGCCCGCACGTAGCGCTCGGTGAGGGTGGGCTTCTGGGCGGATGCGGTCATGACGGGTCTCCCTGGTCCAGTCCGCGGATCGATTCGTCGAGCCGCCTCCAGTCGATGAGCAGCTCGGCGGCGAGGCGATCGCCGCTCATGCTGGTCCGATAGAACTTGCGGGGCCGCGACTCCTCGGTGTTCCACTCGCTCGTCAGGACGCCCTGCGTCTCGAGTCGGCGGAGGAGGGGATACAGCGTGTTGGCGTCGACGCTGAACCCGAGGTCGCGCAGCTGATCCAGCAGCGCGTAGCCGTAGCCCGGCCGTCGGAGCAGCAGGAGGCAGGCCAGCACCACGGTGCCGCGCCGGAGCTCCTGCTGACCGCCGGTCAGGATGTCGGTGAAGTCCATGCGCTGCATATTAGTGTGTGTCACACACTATTGCAAGCCCCATAACGATATCGCGGACCGGGCATGGTTCGACCCCGGTCGGCGAGAGGGGCCCGACCGGGGTCGACGGGAGTTGCGCGGGAGGTGCGGGGCCGCGGCGGGAGCGCCGCCGGGGCGTGCCTAGGGCAGGAGCACCGCGTCGATGACGTGGATGATCCCGTTGCTCGCCTTGATGTCCGTGGCGATCACCTGGGCGTTGTCGACGAAGACGCCGCCGCCGACCGTCACGTCGACCCGGTCGCCGTTGAGCATCCGGATCGTGTCGCTGGCCACGACCTCTGCCGCGTCCTTGCGGCCGGTCGTGACGTGGTACAGCAGGATGTCGGTCAGGGTGGCCGCGTCGAGGGCCGTGCCGACGTTGCCGGCGTTCAGGCCGAGGGCCGCGAACGCCGCATCGGTCGGGGCGAAGACCGTGAACTGGCGGTTGCCGTTGAGCACGTCGACGAGGCCGGCGGCCTGGACCGCGGCGATCAGCGTGCTGAACTCACCGCTCTCGGCGTTGACGGCGATGGCGGTCTCGACGATCGAGGGACCGGCTCGGCGGGCGGCCACCGGGGCGGCTACCAGTCCGATGAGCAGGCTGCCGGCGAGGAGTGCGAAAACGAGTCGGCGCATGTGCGTCCTCCGGGTGTGTGGGGTGTGGCGTTGGTCGCCTTCCCTTCGCCCGCCGGAGGACGTCGGATGGGTCAGGGGAGCGGCAGACGCACCCGGAACGTCGTGCCGGCACTCCCCGTGGCCTCGATCTCCAGGGTGCCGCCGTGGGCCTCGACGAGCGAGCGGGCGATCGGCAGCCCGAGCCCGGACCCGCGGCTGCCGGCGGTCGAGACGAAGCGCTCGAAGACGTGGGGCAGGACCTCCGGGTCGATGCCGGGGCCGGTGTCGACCACCCGGATCTCGAGCCACGGACCGGCGACGACGCCACGGATCGTGACCGTGCCGCCGGCCGGCGTGTGGCGCAGCGCGTTGGCGAGGAGGTTGCCGAGCACTTCCTTGATGCGCACCGGGTCGACGTCGAGGATGGGCAGGTCGGCCGGGACGTCGGCCGTGACGGTCAGCCCGGCCGTGGCGGCACTGCCCTCGAACGAGCGCACGACCTCGTCGATGAGCACGTCCGGGTCGGTCGGCTCGCGGTGGAGGGCGAGCGTGCCCGGCCTCGCTCAGGGCCATCGTCCGCAGGTCCTCGATGAGCCGGGCCATGACCCGGGTCTCCTCGAGCACGGCCTCGAGATGCGCCGGGTCGGCCGGGTGGACGCCGTCGATCATCGCCTCGACGTCGCCGGCGATGACCGTCAGCGGCGTCCGCAGCTCGTGGCTGACGTCGGCCAGCAGCAGGCGTCGCTGGCGCTCGTCGACGGCCAGCCGCTCGACCATCGTGTCGAAGCCGCGCGACAGGTCGCGCACCGGGCGCATCGTCCGCTCGGGGATGCCGACGCGGACCGTGTAGTCGCCGGCCTCGACCCGGGTCGTCGCCTCGACCAGCCGGTCCAGGCTGCGGGCGTTCCGGCGCAGCGCCCGGCCGATGCCGAGGAGCAGGGCGATGACGACGATGACCGTGACGACCCCGGCGATCGGGCCGACGGCCGAGACCACGGTCGCGGCGACCGTGACGAGCGTGCCGGCGACGAGCAGGAACAGCAGCGCGAAGAGGCAGCCGAAGCCGCGGCGCGGGCCCTGCCAGCCACCACGGCCGCCCCAGCCACCACCGCCGCCGGGGCCGGACCAGGCACCGCTCGGGCCGTAGCCGCGGCGGCCCACGGCGGTCCGTGCCAGCTCCCCGTCCCGTGCTCGGCGCGCCCTGTCATCCGGGCCGCGGTCCCAGCGATCCGGATCCCCGCCGTCGGCGGCCGTCACGCGGCGTCCTCGCGGTCGTCGGCGAAGCGGTAGCCGACGCCGTAGACCGTCAGCACGTAGCGCGGTCGACGCGGATCCGGCTCGAGCTTGCGGCGCAGGTTCTTGACGTGCGAGTCGATCGCCCGCTCGTACGACTCGAAGGCGACCCCGCGCAGCGCGTCGAGCAGCTGGCTGCGGGTGAAGATCCGGCCCGGCTGCCGGGCGAGGACCAGGAGCAGCTCGAACTCGCTCGGTGTCAGCTCCACGGTCGTGCCCGCCCGGCTGACCCGCATCCGCGGCACGTCCAGCACGAGGTCCGCGGCCCGCACGACCTCGTCGGCGCCGGGCGCCCCGCCACCGGCCGCGCCAGCCGCGCCGAGCGATCGACCCGCCGGAGCACCGCCCGGACCCGGGCCACGAGCTCGCGCGGCGAGAACGGCTTGGTCAGGTAGTCGTCCGCCCCCAGCTCGAGGCCGAGGAGCTTGTCCAGCTCGTCGTCGCGGGCCGTGAGCATGACGATCGGCACGGCCGCGGTCGCCGGATCGGCGCGCAGCCGACGGGTCACGTCGAGGCCGTCGAGCCCGGGCAGCCCCAGGTCCAGGACGACGAGGTCGGGCCGCTCGTGCAGCGCGGCGTCGAGGCCGGCCTGGCCATCGGCGGCCAGACGCACCGCGAAGCCGGCATGCGCGAGGTAGTCGCGCGCCAGCTCCGCGATGCGGGGTTCGTCCTCGACGATCAGGATCGTGGGCATCCGTGGCGCATCGTAGTGCGCCACTCCGTCAGGCCGTCGGTGGCGCCGGCGGCGCGGGCGGGGTCGTCCCGCCCTGATGCGACTCGCGGTGCCAGTCGTCGAAGTGCTGCTTCGCCCGCGACTCCCACGGGTTGCCGGAGCCGCCCGCCGTTGGGGCCGTCCCAGCGACCCGGTCCGCCCCAGCCGCGGCGCGGCCCGGCGATGGCCCGGATCAGCCCGAACACGAGGAACAGGACGAGCAGGAAGCCGAAGAACCCGAAGAAGCCGAAGCCGGGGCCCCAACCCCAGCCGCCCCAGCCGTAGCCGTGGACGACGACGGGTGCGACGACGGCCGCGCCCTCGGTGGTCGTGGCGACCGCGGCGGCGGTGACCCCGGCCTGGTAGGCGGTGGCGGCCACGAGCCCGCCGCCGATGACGACGAGGGCAAGGACCAGGATGCCGATGAGTAGGCCTCGCATGGCGAGTAGACCTCCGTTTCGATGTGGACGGGTCACTCGACCCGTTCGCGTGGTCCCCATGCTCGAGTCGGACCATGGAGCGGATGTGGAGGCGCCACGGAGCGGCGACGGAGGACGGGGACGGAAGTCAGGTGACCCGACGCACCACCGGTCCATCTGCCGACACCGCATGCCGGCCGCGACCAAGTAGGCTCCGCGCCACGACCACGGCGGCTGCGACCGCCATGCCACGGTCCATCGGGAGGAACCACGTCCAATGCGTAGAACCACGGCTCGCGGGGCCGCTCGCCTCGATCACCCT
This sequence comes from uncultured Chloroflexia bacterium, assembly GCA_963776925.1. Lineage (GTDB taxonomy): Bacteria > Chloroflexota > Limnocylindria > Limnocylindrales > CSP1-4 > SPCO01. The sequence goes on from CAVZON010000006.1 coordinate 143,948, forward strand.
CGGGTTGGCCTCGCTCGCGCTCGTCGCGGTCGCGGTCGCCCCGACCGCCGCCGCCAGCCCCACCGCGGAGGCGAAGGCCAAGGCGGAGCACGAGCGGATCGTCAAGTACTGGACCGCCGAGCGGATCGCCAGCGCCAAGCCGCGCGATCTCGAGCGCCAGGCCAACGGCCAGATCCAGATCAAGGCCAGGCCCCAGCCCCCGGGTGGCGGCGGCACCGTGACCGGCGCCTCGTGGTCCGGTGGCGGCGACGTCGTGAAGAAGACCGGCAAGGTCCTGTTCTCGATGGGCGGCGGCCAGTGGGTCTGCAGCGCGACCGTCATCAACGATCCGCAGGGCCTGCCCAGCCGGCTACTCGGCCGTGCTCTCGGCGGCGCATTGCCTCTACGACGAGGCGGCCGACGTGTTCGCCACCAACTGGCTGTTCATCCCGTCGTTCGACACGTCGGCGACGTTCACCTGCGCCCAGACGACGATCGGCTGCTGGACCGCCACGAGCCTGACCGTGCACAGCGGCTGGGCGAACGAGGAGGCCCTCACGACCGAGGCGACCAAGCACGACTTCGGCGTGGCCATCGTCGGCCGGTGGCGGCAAGACCGGCACCGAGCACCCAGCTCGACACCGCGGTCGGTGGCGGGTATGCGGTCAACACCGGCGCGATCAGCAGCAGCACCCAGGTCCACGCGTTCGGCTATCCGGCCGCGGGCAAGTACAAGGGCAAGGACCTGACCTACTGCGCCGGCCCGACGTTCCAGGACGGCAACAACGCCAACGCCACCTGGGGCATCGCCTGCAACATGACCGGCGGCTCGTCCGGCGGCCCATGGTTCAAGGACTTCGCGGGCAACGGGTCGAGCGGCAGCGTCACGTCGCTGAACTCGTACGGCTACCAGGGGCTCGCGAACATGTACGGCCCGAAGTTCAACAGCGACACCGCGGCCGTCCTGTCCGGGGCCGGCAGCCACCCGACCTCGAACTACAAGTCGTACCGCGATAACCCCATGGGGGTTGTCGGACGCCGCAAGGGGTCTACACTCCCTCACTGGAACGGGCGCCCGGCCCCATCGGGCGCCCTGGACCTTGAGGGAGGTTCTCTACGGATGTCGATCGAAGGGATCATCGTCGGCCTGTTGGCCATCCTGATCGGAGCGGCCTGGGCCACGTACGGGCTCAAGGCGTTCACGATCCTGCTGCCCATCTGGGCGTTCTTCATCGGGCTGCTGGCGGGTGCCAACTGGGGCTTCGAGTTCCTCGGTGAGGGCTTCCTCGGCACCGTGACGTCGTGGATCATCGGCCTGGTGCTGGGCGTCGTGCTGGCGGCCCTCAGCTACTTCTTCTACTACGCAGCGATCGCGCTCCTGGGCGGCACCGTCGGGTACACCCTGACGGCCGGCCTCCTGGCGGCCATCGGGCTCGACGGCTTCCTGTCGGTCGTGCTCGGCCTCATCGTCGGCGTCCTGTTCGCCGTCGCGGTGATCATCACCGCGGCGCCGATCCTGCTGGTCATCGTGCTGACGGCCTTCAGCGGCGCGGCCGCGGTGGTCAACGGCGCGTTGATCTTGCTCGGGACAGATCCAGCTCGACTCCATCGACAACGGGTTGATGGAAGGGCTGATGCCGCTATGGCGCCGTGTCGATCATCGCCTGGCTCGTGCTGGCGGCGGCGGGCGTCTTCTACCAGCTCCGGGACATCGGTCGGAACATGGCCGACCTGACGGCGCCCGCGCCCATCGACAAGGCGTCGTACCAGTACTAGTCGGACCCAACCACCGCGTGACGTGAGCGATCACGGCCCGCGGAGCCTCATCGCCGCGATCGACCAGGGCACGACCAGCAGTCGAGCCATCCTGTTCGATCGCGGCGGGCGGATCGTCGCCAGCCACCAGCTGGAGCACCGCCAGATCACGCCTCGACCCGGCTGGGTCGAGCACGACCCCGACGAGATCGTCGAACGTGTCCGGACCTGCGTTCGCGTCGCCCTACGCGACGCAGGCACGGATGCGCGGGCGCTCGCGGCGGTCGGCATCAGCGACCAGCGCGAGACCACCGTCGTGTGGGATCGACGCACGGGTCGACCGGTGCATCAAGCCATCGTCTGGCAGGACACCCGGACCGCCGAGGCGGTCGCGCGGCTGTCGGCCTCGGCGACGGCGGGCAGGACCGGTTCCGGGCACGGACCGGGCTGCCGATCTCGACCTACTCCTCGGCGCTCAAGCTGCGCTGGATCCTCGACGCGCTCGCCGCGGCCGACGGCCCCGCGCCGGAGCACCTCGCGTTCGGGACGATCGACGCGTGGCTCATCTGGAACCTGACCGGCGGCATCGACGGCGGGGTCCACGCGACCGACGTCACGAACGCCTCCCGGACGATGCTCATGGACCTCGCCACGTGCCAGTGGGATCCGGGGATCCTCGACGAGCTGGGCATCCCGGCGAGCGTGCTCCCCGAGATCCGCGGCTCGTCCGAGGTCTACGGCGAGGGCGTCGACGACCTGGCCGGCGTGCCCATCGCCGGCGTCCTCGGCGACCAGCACGCGGCGCTGTTCGGGCAGACCTGCTTCGACGTCGGGCAGGCCAAGTGCACGTACGGCACGGGCGCGTTCATGCTCACCAACACCGGCGAGACGCCGGTCGCGTCGACGCACGGGCTGATCACGACGGTCGCGGCCAGGGTGGGGGAGCGGACGACCTACGCGCTGGAGGGGAGCGTGGCGGTCGCCGGCTCGCTCATCCAGTGGCTGCGCGACGACCTGGGGCTCATCGCCGACGCCGCGGAGATCGAGGCGCTCGCCCGTTCCGTGCCGGACAGCGGGGACGTCGTCATCGTGCCCGCGTTCAGCGGCCTGTTCGCGCCGCACTGGCGGCCCGACGCGCGGGGCGTCATCGCCGGGCTGACCCGGTTCGCGACCAAGGCCCACATCGCCCGGGCGGCGCTGGAGGCCACGGCCTACCAGGTCTGGGAGCTCGACGCGGCGATGCAGGCGGACCTCGGCGCCCCGGGCGCGGAGGCCGCCACCGAGCTTCGGGTCGATGGCGGGATGACCCGGAACGGGCTGCTGATGCAGATCCAGGCGGACCTGCTCGGTCGACCGGTCGCGGTCCCGCCCATCGCCGAGACCTCGGCCCTCGGGGCGGCGTATGCGGCGGGCCTCGCCGTCGGGTTCTGGGGCTCGCTCGACGAGCTCCGGGCGATGGACCGCGTCGAGCGGCGCTGGGAGCCGGCGATGGACGAGGACGCGCGGCGGGCCGGCATCGCGCGCTGGCAGAAGGGCGTGGCGCGCAGCCTCGACTGGGTCGAGTAGGGCGGTCGTCGGGCTGTAACGGCCTTGCAAGGTCGGCCGTGCAGGGGACCCGGAACCGCTGACCCCAAAACGCTCGTAGGGTCTGGTGACACCCCGCCGCACCACGCTCGATCCCGCGTGGCCGGCGTTCCCACGAGCCGGAGGTGCCCCATGCCGTCCTCGTCCCTGCCGCGCCGCGTCCTCGCCGGGCTGCTGGCGATGGCCATGCTCACCGTGGTCGGCCGTCGCGCCGGCGGCCGCCCAGCGACTCGCGCTCCGGCGCTGCCGACCCGCATCGAGCTGCCCGACGGCTTCCGGCCCGAGGGCATCGAGTCGTTCGGCAAGTGGCTGTTCGCCGGCTCCCTGGTCGATGGCGCGATCTGGCGCGGCAGCGCGGTCAGCGGCAAAGGCGCCGTCTTCATCGATGGCGTCGACGGCCTGGCGGCCGCCGGTCTGCACCTCGACCGTCGTGGTCGGCTGTGGGTCGCCGGTGCCGGCAGCGGCTCGGTGCGCGTGTACTCGGCGTCCAGCGGCCGAGCTGCTCGAGACCTACGCCTTCCCGACCGCGGGGTTCATCAACGACCTCGACATCGTCGGCAACACCGTCTACGCGACCGACTCCCTGAACCAGCAGCTCCTCGTCATCCCGCTGGAGCGCGCTGGTCGGCTGCCGGATCCGGACGCGGCGACGACCATGCCGATCACCGGTGACCTCGTCTACGTGGCCGGGTTCAACGCCAACGGCATCGCCGCCTCGCGTGGGGCGCTCATCGTCGTCCAGTCGAATACCGGGTTCCTGTTCAAGGTCGACCCGGACACCGGCGAGCTCGACGCAGATCGACACCGATGGCGTGCTCGTGACCCAGGGCGACGGCCTGGAGATCGTCGGGCGGACCCTGTACGTCGTGCGCAACCAGGTCGAGATCGTGGCCGTGTTCACGCTGTCGCGCGACCGGCTGTCGGCGGACTTCGTCGGCGAGATCAGCGAGCCCGACGCGACCGACGTGCCGACCACGGCGACCAAGGCCCTCGGTGGGCTGTACGTCGTCAACGCCCGGTTCGGCACGACCGAGACCGACTACTGGATCACCCGATTGCCGGCATGGCCATAGGACCGTTGTCGGGTCAATTGCAATACGCCTGAAATGTCTATGAGTGGTTGATTGGGTAATGATTAGCCGGACGGGGGAGACCCCGTCTGCCGGGGCGTCATTCCCGGTCTTCATTCATCGGTGCGGTGGCCGGCCGACGCTCTTTCCCCGAGGCGCCGGTCGGTCACCCTCTCATCCGAGTAGCCGCTTGCCAACGCGAGCCGACCGGTCTCTGGGGGGATCGGTCGGCTCTTTCTTTGCCCGCGAGCACGCCTGCAGCGATGCGGCCTGGCCGCATCGATGCGACCCGGCCGACCCTCAGTCCCGGCGCCGATGCCACTCCGCCGCATCATCCCGGCGGCCCGGGCCAGCCCGCTTCCGCCGATGCCACTCGCGCCGCATCACGACGGCCCTGCACGACCTATTCCACCTTGGTGCGGAGGTCGACTACGTTCCTCGTCGGTCTCGAGGTCGTCCTCCGCGGCGCGACGAACGCTGGCCTCCAAGTCGGCCTCGGCCGCCTCGATCCAGGAGCCGTGCGCGTCAAGCGGACCGGCTCCGCGGCGTGCTGGCCGGGCGTGCCGAAGTCGAGGCCGTCGAGCACGGCGACCAGGGTCGCGAACCGGGACCACACGCATCCCGCAGCGGAGCCCGTTCTCGAATCGGGAGATCGTCGTCTGATCGATACCCGTGCGTGCCTCGAGGTCGCCGCTGCGACCAGCGATGGCGCCGGCGTGCGCGTCGGGCAGCCGCACCGATGAGCTCCATGCCGCGCTGGACCTGCGGCTCCGGCGCTCGCTTGACGGCATCCCATGGCATCGATCGATCGTGACGTGGTGACGCTCACCCAGAACGCTGCCTAGCGGCTTGACCGCGATCATCGCCGGTTGCCGATGCGGCAGACGTGGCATCACGGATGCTACAGCCGGGCACGCGGCACCGGTCGATGCGGCGGAGTGGCATCGCGGGACGGGGTGCGGGCCACGAGGTCGCGAATGATGCGGTGCGCGCGCATCAACGATCGTGACAACGAAGCTGTCACGGCGGGCTGCCACGGTTGGCGGCGCGGGATCGGCGATCGACCGGGATCGACGACCACGCCAGGGTCGGGGAGGCCCATGACCGAGGTTGATGACCTCGTGTGCGCGACGTGCGGTCGCGTGCTCGATGGCGACGGCGACGAGGACCCGACGGGTGACGCCGGTCGACCGATCTGCGGCGAGTGCGCGCGCGAGCGCGACTTCTTCGTGCTCGACCTCGCGGACGGCGAGCTCGACGGACGGATCGACGCCGAGGGTTGACCACATGCACCGCGCGGTCAGTACCATGCACCCAGCGGCCGCTCCCAGACACGGCGGCCCGAGGACTACGGGGCAACCTCGAGCACGTGCCTGACCGAGCCTGGCAGCCGCCGGCCGAGTGGCGGACATCCGTGACCGACCCGTACGAGATCGACTGGATCGATCTCGCGGCGGTGCCTGGCCTTGCCTCGGCCGTCGGTGCCGGTGGCGCCCTCGGGATGGGGTTCACGCCGGGCAAGCACGACGCCTACTGGATGCACGATCGGGATGTCGATGCCGATGTCGCCGCGCTGCGTGACGTCCATCGCGTCACGACGCTGCTCCTGCTCATCGAGGATCACGAGCTCGACGACCTGCGGGTCACCGACCTTCCGAGCGCGCTGGCCGATGCCGAGGTCGAGCTCATCCGCTACCCGATCCCGGACTTCGGTGTGCCCGGCGACGTCGACGCGTACCGGGTCGTCGCCGACGACATCCTCGACCGTGTCCGAGGCGGGCAGCGGGTCGTGGTCGCCTGTCGCGGTGGGTACGGGCGGACCGGCACGGTCGTCGGCTCGATGCTTCGGACCGCCGGCCTGGGGCCGGACGAGGCGGTCGCCATGGTCCGCGCCACGCGCCCCGGCACGATCGAGGCGCGACGAGCAGGCGGCGTTCGTCGAGGCTGGGCGCGATGACGGCCGTGCTGACCGCGTCGAGCCGGTGGCGGACATAGATGCTGAGGCTCGACTGATGAACCCGCGTCGGGCTTTACAGCGGTCCGGGCCTGCAGTCGCAGCGCCGAGATACGGGGTAGGGTGAGCCGGACGTCAACGGAACGGGGGGTTTCCCCATGCGTGCCTTCATCGTCGCCATAGGTCTGGTTGCGCTGCTCGTCGGATGCGGTGGCGAGGAGTTGAGCGACCCGGCGACTGCTGTCTCCACGTTGGCCGGGACGGAAGCCCGGACGCATCTCCTGTTGAGGCCACGTCCGAGGCCACCGTGCTACCAGTTGTCGATCCCTCCGAGGTGTTCTACGGCAGCTGTGCCGAGGTGCGGGCCGCCGGCGCCGACCCGATTAGAGAAGGCGATCCCGGGTACTCGACGGATTCTCAATCGCGATGGCGACGGCATCGCATGCGAGTAGACCCCGTCGCGCCTCGGTCCTCGAAGGCGGCCACGGAGTAGTCGATGGCTAGCAAGTGCGCGTCCTGTGGCGAGGGCCTGAGCCTGACGCAGCGGGCACGCGGACGCGACATCTGCGACTCGTGTACCGATCGTCGGCAGGAGCTATCTGGCTCGCGCCACCGCCGCCTTGGAACCAGCGCTGACGGCGGTCGTTGATACTGGCGGCGACGAGTCGGCGTCGGCCCGACTTCGGGAAGTCGAGGCAATCATCCTTGCAAACGGGGGCGACTCAGTTCCGCGGAAGGGGCAGTACTACCGAACGTTCCTCGACCACGCCCTGGTCGATGAACGTCTGACGGAGGAGGAGGAAGCCAAGCTGGATGCCGTCGGACAGGCCTTCTATCCCGACGATGACCAGGGGCAGGTGGACATCCTCCGCGACTACCGGACCGCGATCTTCGTCGCGATGGTCAACGACAATCGCCTGCCAGTGACCGACCAACCAAGCATCCTCCTCAAGAAGGGCGAGACCGCGCACCTAGTCGAACCGGCCAAGTTGATGAAGGAAGTGATCCACCGCGAGTTCCAGGGTGGTTCTCGTGGCGTCTCCTTCCGGATCGATGAAGGGCGTGTCCTATCGGGACCGGGAACTCACGAGGCAAGATGGTCGAGGTCGGCCGATCCCTCCAGGTTTTCGACGTGGGCGAGCTGACGATCACGTCCCGGCGTGCGGTGTACGCGGGCCACGCAAGACGGTCGAGGTGCCCTACGCCAAGTTGCTCGACATGGACGTGTACGAGGACGCCATCCAGTTCCATGTCAGCGGCCGGCAGACACCGGCCACCATTGCCGTGGCGAGCGGATCGATGATCGCGGCAGCCGTGAACACTGCGGTCCAACGACTCATCTGATCGCGATACCTGGAGCCGCGCTGACGGGGCAAAGCCCATTCGCAGCCCTTTGTCGACTCGCCTGCCAACAGATCTGGAGGACTGTATATGGGTGGGGCCACCTCAACGACGACCCGCGTTCGGTATCGCGAGTTCGTTGCCCGCCACGAGGTCGCGTGGGAACTCGCCTTCGCCGCATTGGCCGTGTTCTTCGTCGCCCTGGCGTTCGTCCCGCTCGAGCCAGGGTCGCAGCTCGAGACGACGATCTCGTGGTCGAGTGGGTCATCACCGGAATCTTCGCGGTGGAGTTCATCTCGCGACTTGGGCAGCGGAGTCGCGCCAGGCGTACGTCCGCGGCCACTGGATCGACATCATCAGCCTCATCCCGCCGGTCCGGTGGCTCCGGCCCTTCCGGCTGCTGCGCCTCCTCCGCCTGGTCCGGGCGTTCGCCGGGGTCGGCCGGGCATCACGAGCCTCGACCGGATGCGTCGCCACAAGGGCCTCGTCTGGCTGTTCGTCGCCTGGATCGTGCGTCATGCTTCTGTGCGCCGTCGGCCTATACATCTCGGAGAACGAGGTCAACGACGCAATCAGTAGCCCGCTGGATGCCTTGTGGTGGGGCCTGACGACAATGACCACGGTCGGCTACGGCGACGTCTTCCCAGTCACGGCTGAGGGCCGCTTCGCGGCGGCCGTCCTGATGATCCTCGGCATCGGCCGTACTCGCTCATCACCGCGACCGTGACCACCTTCCTGATAACCGACGACGGCGACGACCGACATCGCGGGCCAGCTCGAACGGCTGGCCGAACTGCATGCCGACGGTCGCGTGACCGACAACGAGTACCGAGCCGCCAAGGCGGCAGTCATCGGATAACAGTCGTTCTCGTCCCTTCGCATGAACGCGATGGCCGAGCCGGCCGTCCGGCGTTGCGGATGGGGAGCGGCTCAAGAAACCAGGGCGCCGTGCTGCCACACTCGGGCACCGATGGATGACCTGACCCGACACCTCGAGCGCATGCTCGGCCCCGAGGCGACCTTCCGCGAGGGCCAGCGCGAGGCGATCGAGGCCGTCATCGACGACGGCGGCCGCGCGCTCGTCGTCCAGCGCACGGGCTGGGGCAAGAGCCTCGTGTACTGGATCGCGACCCGCGTCCGGCGCGACCGCGGCCACGGCCCGACGCTCATCGTCAGCCCGCTGCTCGCCCTGATGCGCAACCAGATCGCGATGGCCGGCCGCCTGGGCCTCCGGGCGGCGACGATCAACTCGGGCAACGTCGACGAGTGGGAGGCCGTCGCACGACGGGCTCGCGGCGGACGCCATCGATGTCCTGCTCATCTCGCCGGAGCGCCTCGCCAACGAGCGCTTCTGCGCGACATCCTGCCGAGCATCCAGGGCTCGATCGGCCTGTTCGTCGTCGACGAGGCGCACTGCATCTCCGACTGGGGCCACGACTTCCGGCCGGACTACCGGCGCATCGGCCGGATCCTGCGGGTGCTCGACCCGCGCGTCCCGGTGCTGGCGACCACGGCCACCGCCAACGACCGGGTCGTCGCCGACATCGCCGAGCAGCTCGGCCACGGCGCGACGGTCCTGCGCGGGCCGCTGGCCCGCACGCTCGCTCGTGCTCGATGCCATCCCGCTCGCGGAACCAGGCGGAACGGCTGGCCTGGCTCGCCGAGCAGATCCCGTCGATGGCCGGGCAGCGGCATCGTCTACTGCCTGACGGTCGCCGACACGCAGCGCGTCGCCACGTTCCTGCGCTCGACCGGCATCGATGCCCGCCCGTACAACGCCGACCTCTCGACCGAGGAGCGCGAGGCGCTCGAGGACGCCCTCGTCGCCAACGAGCTGAAGGCGCTCGTGGCCACGGTCGCGCTCGGGATGGGCTTCGACAAGCCCGACCTCGGGTTCGTCGTCCACTACCAGCGGCCCGGCTCGGCCATCGCCTACTACCAGCAGGTCGGGCGTGCGGGGCGCGCGGTCGAGCATGCCTACGGGGTCGTCCTGTCCGGTCGCGAGGACGACGACATCGCCGAGTACTTCATCGGACACGGCGTTCCCGCCGACGGCCAACATGCAGCGGATCCTCGACGCGCTGGAGGGCGTCGACTCGATGTCCGTCGCCGCCCTCGAGAAGTCCGTGAACCTGCGTCGCGGGCGGATCGCCCAGGCGTTCAAGATCCTGGAGATCGACGGCGCGGTGGCGCACGAGCGCGGCCGCTACTTCCGCACGCCGAACCCGTGGCAGCCGGACGAGGAGCGGATCGAGCGGGTCATCGCCGCCCGCCGGACGGAGCTCGCCCAGATGCAGGCGTACATGGTGACGACCGGTTGCCTGATGGAGTTCCTGACCCGACTGCTCGACGACCCGGACCCGAGGCCGTGCGGTCGATGCGCGAATTGCACGGGGAGGGGCTGCCACGGAACGTGGACGACGAGCTGGTCCGGGCGGCCGTCTCGTTCCTGCGCCGGGACCTGCGGTCGATCCAGCCACGACGCCAGTGGCCGGCGGATGCCGTGGCCGGGTCTGAGCGGCAAGATCGCGCCGCCGAACGAGGCCGGCATGGCGCTGTGCGTGTACGGCGATGCTGGCTGGGGCGGGAGGTCCAGCGCGGGAAGTACGTCGACGGGGCGTTCAGCCCGGACCTCGTCGACGCCGTCGGTGCGGGCGATCCGCGAGCGCTGGCGCCCGGACCCGGCACCGACCTGGGTCACCGCCCTCCCATCGACCTCGGCCGGGACTCGTCGACGGGTTCGCGCGCTCGATGCGCCGACGCCTCGGGCTGCCGTATGTGGACGCGCTTCACGGTCGCTGGCCGGCGGCGCTCCCCAGAAGGCGATGGAGAACAGTGCCCAGCAGCTGCGGCAACGCGAACGACAAGCTCGGGGTCGACTCGGTCGGCCGTGCTCGACGGCCCGGTCCTGCTCGTCGACGACATCGTCGACTCGCGGCTGGACGCTGACGGTGGCCGGCCCGCTGCTCCGGACCCACGGCAGCGGCGCCGTCCATCCGTTCGTGCTGGCGGTCGCCTGCGCGCGAGACGGCTGACCGCGCGTCAGGCGGATGCCGGCGCGGCGGCGCCCGACCACGATGTCGTCATCCTCGGGGTGTCGGTCAAGGTAGGACTGGACGTACTGGCAGGTCGCGATGACCAGCAGCTCGCCGCGGCGAGCGTCGTCCAGCGCGAACCGGACGATGGCCGATCCGACGCCCTGGCCCTCGAACGCCGGCAGGACCTCCGTGTGGATGAGCGCGATCCGTCCGCGCTTGCGGACGTACTCGAGGATGCCCGCCAGCTCGCCGTCGAGGTGCGCCTCGTAGCGGTCGCGTTCCGGGGCGTCCTCGATCAGGAGCTCGGGCGGTGCCATCGGCCAGTCCATCATCGCGCATCGCGCGCCGCGCATCGGTTGACAAGCAAACCAGCATGCTGGGAAACTGGGTGGCATGAAGGTGACCATCGACGTCGGCGACGACCTGTATCGGGCGATCAAGGTGGAGGCCGCTCGCACGGACCGCAGCGTGCGCGAGATCGTCGATGAGGCGCTGGAGGCGTGGCTCGACGCGGCAGAGACCCGCGAGGACCGGGACTCGGCCGAGGCAGCGCTGCAGGAGTACGAGCGCGACGGCGGCGCTGCCGCGGACGCATTCCTTGGCACCCTGGCCGCCGAAACGAAGGCGACCTACGGCTCGGACGAGGGGTGACCGAGGATCGCTACCGCGTCGACCTGGCGCCGGCGGCCCAACGCGAGCTCCGTCGCCTGCCGCCCGGTGATGCGGCCCGTCTGCGCGGCCCGATCCTGGCGCTGGCCATCGAGCCCCGTCCCATCGGTGCCGCCAAGCTCGTCGATTCGGAGTTCTGGCGCCTGCGGGTCGGTGACCTCCGGATCGTCTATCTGATCGATGACGCCGCCCGCTTGGTCGTCGTCCTCAAGGTCGCCCGCCGCTCGGAACGGACCGACCGTGATGCGGCTGGCGGCATCGATCGCGCGCTCGCCTGTAGGTCCTCGGCGATGACACTCCGCGGCATCACCGGGCGTGACAGACGAGCTGTCACAGCCAGCGGCATACCGGACGTGACGGGACGATCGCTCCGACCGGGGCGCGATCGACCGGGCAGGGGAGGGACCCTGATGCAGGTCGCGTATCGGGAACTCATCGACCGCCGGTTGCCGCTCGTCGAGCGCGGCTGCACCTCGAAGTCGGCGTACGCCAGTCGGCGCGAGGCCATCGGCATCGCTCGCCACGGGCGGCACACGGACGGAACGCTCCGGCCGTACCGCTGCGGCCAGTGCGCGTCTTGGCATCTCGGTCACCGTCGCTCGCGCACCGGTTGATGCGGCGGAGTGTCCATCAGCGCGAAGCCGTCGCTCCGCGCGATCATTTGATGCCGGCAGCCGCATCGAACCGACAGTCTTGACAGTACAACGTCGTACTGTAATAATGCACCCATGCCAACCGAGACCGATCCCCGCTACACGCTGACCGAGCTGGCCGACCTGGCCGGCGTCACGCCGCGCACGGTTCGGTACTACATCAGCCAGGGCCTGCTCGCGGTGGACGTGTCCCCGGGACCGGGTCCCAAGTACGACGACACGCACCTCGCCCGGCTCCGCCTGATCAGGCGGCTGCAGGCCGAGCACCTGCCGCTCGCCGAGATCCGCCATCGACTCGAAGGCCTGGCCGACGACGACGTCCTCGCCTTCGCCGAGGAGCCCACGCCGGCACCGGCGGACTCCGCCCTCGACTACATCCGCAACCTGACCAGCCCGGCCCACGCGCGCGAGCGAGGCGCCGGCCGCTGCTTGCTCCGAGCCCTACGCCGATGCCTCCATCGATGCCGGCGGCCCCGGCGCCGCCCCTCCCGAGCCGCCTCCGCGGCTGGAGCGCTCCCAGTGGGAACGCATCGACCTCGCCCCCGACATCGAACTCCACGTCCGTCGACCGCTCTCGCGGGCCACGGCCAAGCAACTCGACCGACTCATCACCATCGCCCGCGACCTGTTCGCCAAGGAGAACCAGCCATGACCCGACTCACCGCCCGCGCCGATCGGCGCCTCATCCGTCCCACCAGCCGCAGCCGCCGCCACGTCCTCGTCGAGGTGACCGCGCCGTCCGCCCCGCGCACGACCGAGCGCGCGCCGGTCAACCTCGCCTTCGTCATCGACCGCTCCGGCTCGATGGGCGGCGAGAAGATCGAGCTGGCGAAGGCCGCCGTCCGCGAGGCGATCGCGACCCTGACCGAGCGCGACCGCTTCAGCGTCGTCGCCTACGACGACCGCATCGAGGTCGTCGTCGAGAGCACGAACGCGTCCGACGAGGCCCGCCGCAACGCCGATCGCCCAGCCTGTCGACGATCGACGCCCGCGGCAGCACGAACCTGTCGGGCGGCTGGCTGCGGGGCTGCGAGCAGGTCGCCCAGCACCTGACGGCGGAGGCGGTCGACCGCGTCCTGCTGCTGACCGACGGCCTCGCCAACAAGGGCATCACCGACCACGACGAGCTCGCCCGTCACGCCGGCGAGCTGCGCGCCCGTGGCGTGTCGACGACCACGTTCGGCGTCGGTGACGACTTCGACGAGGCGCTCCTCCAGTCGATGGCGGACGCCGGCGGCGGCCACTTCTACTACATCGCCAACGCGGTCCAGATCCGCGACCACATCGCGAGCGAGGTGGGGGAGACCCTGGAGGTCGTCGCCCAGGACGTCGCGCTGGAGCTGCTCGCCGGCGAGGGCGTGCGCATCGAGACGATCAGCCCGCATCGACTCGAGGCTCGCGGCACGCGCATCGGTCGTCACGCTCGGCGACCTCGTGTCCGACCAGGGCGTCGACGTCGTCCTGCGGCTGACCTTCCCGGTCGGCGACCTCGGCCGCGAGACCGGGCTCATCGTCAACCTCACCGATCGCGACGGCGTGTTCGCCGCGGCCGGTGTCGGCGATGCCCGCCTGACCTGGACCTACGCCGACCACGCCGCCAACGACGCGCAGCCGCGCGACGTCGAGGTCGACCGGGCGGTCGCCCGCCAGTTCGCGGCCCGCGCTCGCCAGCAGGCGGTCAAGGGCAACCGCCAGCGCGACTTCGGCGAGGCCGCAGTGGTGGCTGACCTCGACCGCCAAGCGCATCCGCGAGTACGCCGGCAAGCGACCAGGAGCTGCGCGAGCTCGTCGCCCAGCTCGAGGCGGAGGCGCAGCACTTCAACGCCCCGATGGCCGCCTACGCCCTCAAGGAAGTCCACTTCAACGCCAGCACGATGGCCCGCTCGCGCACGAACACCGGCCGCGCGATGCGGCGCACCTAGTGGCCGAGGGAGCAGAAGCGCTCCTGGCCGACGCCCGCGCAGGCCAGGAGCGCGCTCTACATCGACTTCGAGGGCCGCAAGGGCGAGCCACCGGTCCTCCTCGGGCGCACCCGCAAGTCGAAGGTCAAGCACGCTCGACTCCGTCATGGCAGGTCATCACCGACGAGTCCCTCCGCCCACTCGGGGAAGCGGAGGGGCTCGAGGTGCTGTCGTTGTCGGACGCGGTCGAGTCGGATCCTGCATGCAGAGCCGAGAAGCGGGATCGCCTGATCGTCGCGTGGAGCAATCACGAGCTGAACGTCGTCGAGCGCGACTGCCCGGAGCATCTCGAACGGTTCAAGGCGCGCTACGTGAACGCCAGGACGCTCATCGTCAACTGGCGGAACGCTCGTCACGGCGGGGCAAAGCCGCAGAGCAACACGCTCGCGGCGTACTTCACGTACCTGGGTATCCGGTGCCGGACGCCGCTGGCTCCGGCCGGGCGGGCGCAGACGATCAAGGTCCTGCAGGACGCCTTCGCCAGGGGCAAGCGTGTCGAGCAGCTGACCGACAACCAGCGTGCTCGATGGGACGACGCTCATCGCCCACAACGACCACGACTGCGTCGGGCATGCGGCGGATCTTCATCCAGGCCGCCGACGAGATGGCCGCCGAGCGATAGAGCCGACGTGTTCGTCGGGCTGCCGCCGCACGCCCGCGTCGGCCGCGCAAACGGATCCATAACGCTCGCGTGCCACCATCCCGACCCTGCGGCTCGTCGTCGCGGGCCGCGCAACCGCATCCCGGGGGTCATGGAGGGCAACTCGCGATGCATGACTCTGCGACGGCGCGCCGCGCTCCGGCGGCGCTGATCCTCGGCATCCTGCTCGTCCTGGTGGCGGCGATGCCCGTCTCGGCCCAGCAGTACAGCCGCGAGACCTACGAATGGAGTGATGGCGGCAGCTACGAGTGCGGCGCCGGAAACTGGGTCGACTGGTCAGCGGCGGGCAGTGGCGTCATTTCCATCCGCACCGGCACGGGCAAGGACGAGAACGCCTTCTTCGCCCATGACAAGTATTCGTGGCACTCGACCGACGTCCGTCGGTCCGACGGGCTGACGCTCCACTTCAGCGGGAACGCGCAGTTCAACGAAACGAAGGCGACCCGCGTGAGCGGGTCGGTGTTCGAGTTCACCGCGGTCGAGGCCGGCCAGCCATTCGTGGTTCGCGATGCGGACGGGAACGTGCTCGTTCGCGACCGTGGCTCGATCCGCCAGACCATCCTGTTCGACACCCTCGGCGACGACACGCCCGGCGGCGAGTTCATCTCCGAGGTCTCGTTCCGGGCGAACGGCCCGCACCCGGGGTTCGAATTCGACTCCTGCGACTACTTCGGCTGACCGGGATCTGATCGACGGCCACCGCCATCGGTTGATCGAACGAGCGTCGGCCCCGCCGGCGCTCGTTTCGATTCAGCGAGCGGCGTCTTCGATCCGGGCCAGCCGGCGCAGGGTCAGCGCGACGTTGAGTCGCCGCCCGGCCTCGCCGTCGAAGCCGTGGCCGAGCAGGTCCTCGGCGCGCTCGAGGCGATAGGCCACCGTCCGGTCGGCGAGGTGGAGCCGACGCGCGGTCTCGCGGCGGTTGCCGCCGGCATCGAAGTAGACCTGCAGGGTCTCGACCAGCTCCTCGCCCATGCGCGGGTCGGCGAGCAGGACGCCGAGCTCGCGGTCGATGATCGTCGTGGCGAGGTCCGGGTCGCTCAGCAGCAGGCGCTCGACGCCGAGCTCGGCGACATCCTCGATGACGCCGCGGCGACCGACGGCCGCGGCGACGCGCAGGCCCTCCTGCAGCTCGACCATCGCCCGCGACCAGGCGCCGACGCCGTCCGCGCGCATCGCGATGGCGGTCCAGCTCGCCTCCGGACCGAGGACCGTCCTGGCCGCCTCCTGCAGCCGCGACCACTCCTGCGGGATCCGGCCCGAGGATGGCGACGACCGAGCCGCGCCAGCTGATGGCGAGCGGCGCGGTGATGCCGCTGCCGGGTCCGTCGCGTGACCCCTGCCGGCGGATGAGGTGGTCGACCCGGCGCGCGAGCGCATCGAGGTCGTCGTCGTCGATGCCGGGGTGATCCGGCGTCGGGTCGGCTTCGAGACCGGGCCGGATCGCTGCCACCCGGAACGCCGCATCCGGATCCAGCCCGTAGCGCATCGCCAGCCGTCGGACCCGGGCCCCGGAGCGCGCATCCGCCGCGACCGCCCCGAGCAGCTCGTCGAGCGCCGCGCGGCGCGCGGCGACGTCCCGGGCGAGCAGCTCGCGCTCGGTGGCGCGATAGCCGTCGCCGATGGCGAGCGACGACATCTCGCTCCACAGCAGCAGCCACCGACCGAGCTCCGCGAACCGTTCCGGCGTCTCGCCGCGTCGCTCGAGTTCGGCCGTGCCGAGGTCCCACATCAGCCGCCGCGCCTCGGCATTGACGCCGAGGAACAGGATCAGCCGCCGACCGTGCCGCGCGGCGATCGCCCCCGACTCGTGCTGGAGGGCGAGGACCGTCGCCAGGTCGAGCCGGCCGTCGGCCAGCGCGCGATCGGCGGCCGCGACGAGGTCGTCGTAGGTCTCGGCGTCGACATGGGGCCCGAACGGGTCGGCCGCCGGCTGCCCGCCGGCGCGGGCGCGGAGCACGTCGATCGCCGCCTGCAGGTCGCCGGCATCGGCGGTGACGTGGGTGCTCAGGTAGGCGAGCCGGACGCGGGCGAGCAGCTCGCCAGCGTCCTCGACCAGGGCCGTCGGCATCGCCTCGACGACGGCATCGATGTCCGGGAGGACCTGCGTGATGACGTTGCGGGTCGGTGTGGCCATCAGGCCGACAGTTTGGTCGCTTCTGCCCGGCGATTGCAACACCTCGGCAATCGATGGCCCGTCGAGTCTGCCGCCACGAACCATCGATTGCGGGCTCTCGGCAGGCGACCATGGTGAAGTCGAAGCGCGCGACACCCACTCTCGGGCGGATCTCGGGGAAAGCCCGAGGGTGGACCACATCAGCTGTACCGAGTGATCCCCCAGGCACGCGGATGCAGATCCCAGCGGGCGGAACCGGAGGGCAACCGGTTCCGCCCGCGCTTTCACGTCTCATCAGTCGAAGAAAGAGGGAGCGGCCTTCGCGGCTCCGCTCCCTCTTCCCGATGCCGGCAGGAACCCGTCCCCTCAGGGCGTCACTGCCGGCCCCCAGTCGATGAACCGCGGGACGATCGTCGACGACGCGAAGAGCGCATGCAGGTCTGACCCGTCGGGCCGGATCCGGAACATCGTCGGCACCAGGCCCGGGCCTTCCCGAGCCGGAAGACGATCCACTGCCCATCGGGCGAGTAGCCGCCGACATTGGCGCGGTACCCAGCCGGGTAGTGCGTGAGGTACGTCCAGTCGCTGCCGTCGGGCCGGACCGTCACGACGTTGACGGCTCATCCGGCGCGGGGTCCGAGTTGTCGCTGACGACGAGGTGCTGGCCGTCCGGCGCCCAGTCGTGCTTGTAGGTGACCGAGATCGACGGTGAGATCTGGATGGCCCCGCTGCCGTCGATGTTGGCGACGAACAGGGCGCCGTCCGGATTGCCCTTGAAGCTGATCTTCCGCCCATCCGGAGAGACGTTCGGATCCGGTCCGCCGAGGCCCGTGACGAAGCGCTGGTCGGAGCCATCGGTCTTCATGCTCCAGATCTGCTCGACGTCGAGCGCCGGGTCGAAGCGGACGTAGACGAGCCGCGATCCATCCGGCGTGTAGGACGGGTCACCCTGGCAGAGATCGGGGTCCGAGGCGATGACGTCGAGGTTGTCCCCATCGGCGTCCATGACGGCGACCGAACACTCGTTGAGGGAGAAGGCGATCCGGCGCCCATCGGGCGACCAGTCCGGCCCCGCGGCATCGCCGTCGACGTGGGTGATCTGCCGGAGATCCTGGCCGTTGGCTCGAACGGTGAAGATCTGCAGGCCGTTGTCGGTCTCGGCCTGGAAGGCGATCCGGCCATTGCGAGCCGGGGAGGTGGCGCCCACACCGGGCGCCAGGGCGAGGGTCGCCAGGGTCGTGAGGATCGCGATCGCCAGGATCGAGCCTCGCCGGCTATTTCGGTTCATCGGCGTACTCCTCGTAGCGGTGGAGCGATGACTCGCGAAGCGAGCTCAGCGCTTGCGTTGCACCGGTGCGTCGCCAAGGACGCTACGGCGACCGACCATCGAGGGCATCAGTGCGCGCACCAAACCTGCACCGGGCCGGTCAGGGCTAGCCCCGAGTCGGCAGTTCGGTGCGGCAGCGGCGCTGGCGTACGCGGGTCTAGTGATTCGGTGCGGCGCGCAGGTATGCCAGGACCGCCAGGACACGGCGGTGGCTGTCCTCCACCTCGTCGAGACCGAGCTTTCCGAAGATGCTGCGGATGTGCGCCTCGACGGTCTTGTCCGTCACGACGAGTCGTGCCGCGATGGCTGCGTTCGAACGACCCTCGGCGATGAGCCCCAGCACTTCGCGCTCGCGTTCGCTCAAGGCAGCCAACGGATCGGGTTCGCGGGGTCGCTGGAGCAGCCGGGCGACGATCGTCGGATCGACCACGCACTCGCCCTCGCCGATCCGGTGGAGCGCGTCACGCAGGACGGCGATATCCGACACACGCTCCTTGAGGAGGTAGCCGATCCGCGACGGATGATCCTCCAGGAGCCGCATCGCGAATCGGGGATCGACGTAGTGCGACAGGACGAGCACGCCGATGTCCGGGTGCCGCTGGCGGATCTCCTGGGCGGCGACGATGCCCTCGTCGGTGTGGGTCGGCGGCATCCGGATATCGACGACCGCGATGTCGGGCAGGACCTCGTCCACGATGCGGTGGAGGCTCGTGGGCTCACCGGCCGTCCCGACGACGTCGAAGCCGACCTCGCTCAGCAGTCGCGCCAGGCCCTCCCGGAGGAGCAGCTCGTCGTCCGCGATCACGACACGCATGGGATCTCCGCTCGGATGCGCGTTCGGCCGTCGGGCAGGACGCCGACCGCCATGGTGCCATCGACGGCACCGCATCGGTCCTCGAGATCGACGAGCGTCGATCCGGCGATCTCACCCGTGATGTCCAACCCCATGTCCACGATGAGCCGCCCGTCGCGCCAGGCTGGCATCGATCGATGCCCGGCGGACCGCCGGATCCCCGGTCGCGCGGGCGACCACGATGTACGCGGCCGCCTCGACCGCGCGGTCGAGCCGTCCATCCGGAACGGCGACGAGCTCGATCGGGATCGCCGAGCGCTCAGCGAGCTCCTCCAGCGCCGCGCCGAGGCCATCGTCCGCGAGGGCTCGCGGGATGATCCCGTGCGCGAGCTCACGAAGGTCGCCCAGCGCGGCCCGGACCTCGTATTCGAGCGCGGCCACCTCGCCGTCGTCAGTCGCCAGTGGCGCGCCCGACGCGCGCTGGCGCGCGATCGCGAGGTCGATCGCGAAGGCCAACAGACGCTGCTGCGACCCGTCGTGGAGATCACGTTCGAGCCGCCGACGCTCGGCCTCCGCAGCCGCGACGATCTGGGCGCGCGAGTTCCGCAGCTCGACCAGGCGGGCCTGGCTCTGGGCGTGCAAGCGCTCGTTCTCGAGGGCCAGCCGCGCCGCGTCCACGGCGTCGGTGATGCGGTCCGCCATCGTGGGCCAGATCGGCCCGGTGGACCAGCACCGCGACCGGGGCGCCACCGCGGCGAACGTGGGTCGTGCCGCGCGACGGATCGGACTGGTGCCACGCTCGGCGACGCCGGCTGCATCGACGAGCCGCCCGTCATCGAGCGGGTACAGGACCTCGAGCGTCGGGTCACCGAGCTCTCGGCCGAGCGCCGACGCCAGCTCGCCGGCCGCTGGGGCGGCCGCCAGCTCGAGGGCGAGACGCGCCACTCGCTGTCGGGTCTGGCGCCGTCGCAACCAACCGGCGGCTTCGCCGCCGCCGACCGCCACAAGCGCGAGCGCCGCCACCGACCAAAGAGCGAGATCGACCGGGTCGTTCGACAGCAGGCCGCGCGGGATCGAGTACAGGCCGATCGAGACCGGCCGCGGCCAGGGCGATGGCCGCTGGCACCTGCACCGCCGCCGTGCGGCGACGCTCGCTCGGCAGACGCGCGGGCGAGCCCCCGGACGATGAGCGCGACGGCACCGACGACCCAGATCGCCTGGAGCCCGAGACCCAAGCCGTGTCGCACCGGCGACGAGCCCCGGGTCGCTTCCGACGGCGAGCAGGTTATCCGGGCACAGTGAGCAGCGAGACGTGACGGGATCGAAGGCCAGGGTCGGCACGATCCCGAGCATCCCGAGGTTCGTGATGTAGGCGACGGCCAGGACCAGTCGACGGGCTCGGCGAGACCCGATCGAAGGCCCCGGATCGAGCACGGCGTGCGCCAGGAGGGCGGGCCACGCATTCGCCGCAACCAGGCCGCGCGGTGAAGACGATCGCCGGCGCCGAAGCCGGGTTCGCCCACTCGCTCATGAACCAGGCGAACCCGGCCGCGATGAAGGCGACTCCCCGGGTAGGCCACCCCGCGCGCCACAAGGTGACGGCGCCCGCCAGCATCAGGGACCACCCGGCCGCACACATCAACACCAACGTGACCGGGGAGGACGCCGCGCGCGAGAAGGAGGGCGCAAGCCAGCCGAGCCACGACCGTTCCCAGCCCGACGAGCACGCCGACGGCCAGGACGCAGATGATGACGACCTGAAGGCTGCGAGGGCCGCGTACCATGCCGACCATCGTCGCACCCCGGAAACGCCATGCGACTAGGGTCTGCACCAAAGATCTGGCGCGTCGTTGTCGGGCGTGGCCCGATGTCGTCGTCGAACGCATCATCGAGGCTCTTGGCGTCGGTTCAGACGCACAAGAGGTGGACGAGATGGACACGCGATCCGGACGGTTGATCACCGTCGTCGCTTCGATGCTGGCAGTCGGGCTCGTGGTCACGGCGTGCGCCGCGCCGCCCGGCCGGGGGGTCGGAAGCCAGCCGGCATCGATCGTGCTGTCGCTCGCCAACGGCAACGACGGCCATGAAATGCTGCAGCCGTTCGCGGAAGGCGTCGCGGCGGCGACGGGGGGGACGGTCACGATCGAATTCGAGGACGAGGTCCATCGCGGGCGAGCCGGCATACGAGAGCGCCATCATCGACGACGTCGCGGCCGGGACGTATCGACCTCGCCTGGGTCGCGCCTCGCCCGTGGCACGCCAAGGGCGTGACGAGCTTCGATGCCCTGATGGCACCGTTCCTCGTGGACAGCTACGCGCTCCAGCGAGCCGTGCTCGAGAGTGACCTCGAACGAGACGATGCTGGCCGGACTCGAGGGCACCGGCCTCGTCGGTCTCGGGATCCTGCCCGGGCCACTCCGCCGAGTCGCGATGGCCGAGGGCGGCTTTCGGGCCCCGGGCGACCTTCGCGGCAAGCTGGTCGGGATCCAGGAGTCGGAGATCGCCACGATGACGTTCGAGGCGCTCGGTGCGACGACGAAGAGCCATGCCATCGGCGGAGCCGTCCTCGGTGGCGAGGATGCCGTCGAGCAGCAGCTGGGCTCGGTGGTGGGCAATCGCTACCACAAGGACCTTCCGCATGTGACGGTGGACCTTGCCCTGTGGCCGCGGCCGGTCATCCTGTTCGCGAACAAGGCACGGTTCGACAGCCTGTCCAGCGAGCAACAGACCGCGCTGCGGGGAGTGACAAAGCAACTCGTCGCCTCGACCACCGAAGCGGTGGAAGTCCGAGGACGCGTCGGCAGTGGCCATCCTGTGCGCCGACGGCGCAGACATCGTCGTGGCCGGAGAGGACGCCATCAGCCGCGATGCTGACCGCCGTCAGGCCCGTCTACGACGAGCTGAAGAAGGACGCCAAACGGCGTCGATGATCGAAGCGGATCGCGGAGATGAAGGCCGGGATCACGGCCGCGGCATCGATCACCACGTGCCCAGGCCCATCGGCCTCACCGGCCCCGCAGACCGCCGGAGGCTTCCCGGAAGGCACCTACGAAGCGCGACTCTCGTGCGACGAGCTCGAGGCCTATTGGGCGGACCACCCGGAACTGGCGGTCGAGGACCGCTTCCCCTGTCCGGTGGTGATGGGCTTCACCCTGAAGGACAACGCATTCGTCGAGAACTACGGCGAGCGCTGGAAGTTCAGCTTCTTCGGCGACCATATCCAGCTCGGAAACTTCACGCTGCGCTGGTCGTGGGATGGCAAGCAGCTGACCTTCAGTGAGATCCAGGGCGGCGAAGAGGGTGACGAGCAGGCGTGGACGACCAAGCCGTTCGTCAAGCTCGACGGATCCCACGACACCCGACGTCGGTTTCCCGGACGGGACCTACGGGCGCAGATCTCCGCAGAGGAGATGAAGGCGTACTGGGAGGACCACGACGTGCCCATCGACCTCCGCGAGCCCTGCCCATGCGAGCGGAGTTCACGCTCCGCGACGGCGTCTGGACAGGCGATGACGGGAGCCTCTGGGAGCCGAGCTTCTTCGGTGACAAGCTGACCCTCACCGATCGCGATCGGCTCGTTCACCGCTTCGCTGGAAGTTCGACCCGTCAGGCTGGAGGAAGTCACCTTCCTGGACGTCGAAGCCGGTGACGGCGACGAGGAGACGGATTTGACGAACTTCTTCACCGTCAAGCCGTTCGACCGGCAGGATCCATAGCGAGCCGAGGCCGGCTCGGCGGTCGATAGGCAGCTCGGCGAGGAGGCGTGTGCCGCCTTCGCGCCGATCCTCGATCGTCAGCCGGCCTCCGGTCGTCTCGACCCGTTGACGGAGCCCGTCCAGACCCGAGCCAGGCGATGGGGTCGCGCCGCCGACCCCATCGTCGACGACCTCGACGAACAGCCTCCCGTCCACCTCGCGGGCGCGAATGGACACCCGGGAGGCATGCGCATGTTTGGCGACGTTCGCGAGCCCCTCCGAGCAAACGAAGAAGGCGGTGGCCTCGACGAGCGGCGGGAGGCGCCCGACCGGGCCATCGGCAACGGCCGGGACCGACGACTGCGCCGCAAGCCGGTCGAGCGCCGGCCCGAGACCGTCCGCCAGGGCGCTGGCCGGGCCGAGCCCATCCGAGAGCTCCGCGAGCTGTCGCATCACGGACCGCGCGTGTTCGAGGAGCGGCTCGCGCTCGGGTCCCAGCGCAACCGACGCCGTGCAGCGCCGTCACGCACGCTGGCGAGCCGCCGCATGGCTCCATCGTCGAGCTCACGGCGGATCCGCTGGCGCTCCGATTCGGCGGCCGCGATGAGGCGCTCTCGAGACGCTTCAAGGTCCGCCACCTGACGCGGGTCGCCGCATGGAGCCGGGCATTGCCCAGCGCAAGCTCGGCGGCGGCGGCAACGCCATCGGCCAGGACCGGATCGATCGGCCATCGCTCGTCCCGGACGAGCACGCCGACCTCGAGCGCCGGCCAGGCGTAGGGGGACGGCGATGCGCCCCGAGCCCAGGAGCCGGAAGCTCCACCGGTCGGCCGTCATCATCGACGTACGTGCCACCCTCGTCGAGCGCATACCCGATGACCAGGGTCGGGTCGTCAAGAGCTGCCGCGAGACGGTCCCGCAACGTGGTCCCCTCGGCGCGATCCCCGAGGTCGATCACGAGGCGGGTGAGCGCATCGCGCGACCATCCACCCCAGCGCAGATCGATGGCGAGCGCGGCCGTGCTCAGGATGAGCACGATCGCCGAGAGGATCCGCGCCGGCGAAGTCGAGCGTGCCGGCGGCCACGCCGACCGCGACCAGGGCGAACGCCACGGCCATCGTGCCCGCCACCAGCGGCGGCCCCCATCCGACCGCGCCGCAGCGGTCCATCGGTCGCGGACGCGCGGACCAGCAGCGGTCAGCGCAGCGACGGCGAGGAGGGCGGCCTCGAAGCCGACGAGACCGAGCGGGGGCGCGACCAACGGCGAGCGCGTAGCCGGCCGCGACGACGACACGCTGGGCCGGCCGCTCGAGTCGGCCGGTCGGATACGTCACGAGGAGATGCACGAGGAAGCCGAGATAGACGCCGCTCGCGAGCGGGCGTCAAGGCGCCGGCGAACCACGTGGTACCGGCTGCGAGCTCGAGGTAGGCGATGCGCCGGGCCGTCGGGACGCCGAGGGTGATGACGGCCGCCGCGAAGAAGGTCAGGCCGACCGCCACATCGAACGCAAGAACGGTCCGGTCCGCGTTCGGGCTGGCCTGCCACTCGAGCCACGCCAACATCGCGCGCGATCGCGAGCGCGACCCCCCGGATGATGCGCCCGCCGGCCTCACCCATCATGCAGGGCATGGTGTCACCTCGGCAGGACGGTTCGATAGCCCGTGTTCGATGAAGCCGAACGCCTGGCGCACCGTGCTGCGAACCGTCGTTGCGCAACCGGTCCCGCCCGCATTCTACGTCTAGGTCTCGACGGCCGGCACGTACTCGTCGGCGGTCAGGCCGAACGTCCAGGCGACGCCTTCGCGAGCGGTCTGCGTCCGCGGCGGGACCCGCAGGAAGTACGTCTTCCGCGTGCCATCCGGCTCGGGCGTGGAGTTCAGGACCTCGACCATGACCACCTGCTCGTCATGTCGCCACGAGTCGATCATGCCCATCGACCGCTGCCAGAGCCGACCGGTCTCGTCTTCGTGGCGCAGCTTGCACTGGCCCTCGCGGACCAGCCGATCCAGCCCGTATCGCTCGACGAGGACGCGACGTCGCTCGGCGTTGCGTTCGTTGTCGATGGCCTTCAGCGAGATGCTCCCCGGATCCTCGATCACGGCCGCGTCGACGGACACGCCGTGCCAGGCATGGATCGTGAATCCGTCGCCGTACGCGAGAGCCGGCCCGTCCGCCGAGTGCAGCCGGCCCCGGTCATCGCGGGCATTCCGGAGCGGCCGCTCACTGACGATCGCCAGGCCGTCGAGCGCCCACCACGGACCTGCGGAGCGAGCGAGCTGCAGCCGGTGGGCGAGTCGCTGCCGGTGGGCGATCGAGCCATCACGCGGCGAGTAGAACGGCACCCCAAGGACGGCTTCGATCAGGGCCCAGCGCACGGTGTCGCCGTCGAACTGGCCGGGTTGCATCGCCTGGGCGGTCGACCGCTGGTCACCCACCAGGTGCTTGACGAACGCCGTTCGGACCGCCATCCCGGCGACCATCGCGAAGACCTCGGGCCCCACCAGCCGCGAGAAGGGCTCCGCGCTGGATCCGACGAGGAGGGCGCCGAGCCGATCGTCGATGTCGACCGGCGTGGCGTCACGTCCCTGTGCGCCGATGGCCACGGGGATGCGTCGCCGCAGCTCGGCTCGCAGCGCCTCGGGCATGCGCCCGGCCGAGTCGAAGGCATCACGGACGCGCGTCCCGGCCGACGCTCGGAGAGCCGCTGCTGCACCCGATCGGCCACCCGCTGTTCGACATAGGTCGGGAACCCGAACGGATCGCGGAGCGCGTTGAACTCCCGACCCGCCCCGGTCCCGATCTCGCCCTTGGCGTACGGGCTGTGCAGCGCCGCGTGGTTCGATCCGATGGATTGATAGGCCAGCGCCCCAGCCAACGGCGAGGCGACCCACACGATGCGCGGCTTCGACCGGCCGATGTTCCGGTACAGCCCGTTGATCGCCGCCTCTGCCGCCGGTCGATCCGCCGGCTCGGTCGAGCTGAGGCTCGCGCGCCACGACGCGAGGTACGCGTCGAGGCGTGCGGTGGCCTCCTCGTCATTCGCCGGCTTCGCCGGCAGCACGAGCTTCTTCGACATCAGTCGACCACCCGACGCCAGGCGTTCGCGGCGATCTGCGCCGGCTCGTACTCGCGCTGGATGACGACCCGGTAGGCACCGGGCGGCAGGTCGATCGTCGCGTGCTCCTCGTGGATGAGCTGGGCCGCGGAGCGGACGAGCACGAACCGCTCGTCGCCGACGCGGAACTCGCGAGCGTCGTGGTCGGCGATGGCGTGGAAATGGCCGGTGGCCTCGCCCTCGGCGATGACCAGCCGGCCGTGCCGGGCCTGCGGCTTGGCGTCGTCGGGGATGGCCTCGACGGCGACGAGCAGGACGTCGCCCTGGCGGTACAGCGGGAGTCGCGGGGGGACGGATCGGGCATAGGGATGCCCGGGCGGGGGTCGGTGGAGGTCAAGCCTCGTCTCCTATCGGACCCGGCATTGGCACCGTTTCGGCCGAGGTGGCCGGTCGGTTGCCGCGCCGTCAACGAGCCGGGGCTCTCAGGCGCTCTGGATAGGCATTCACCATCGCGGTGATGCCCCTCATTCTACTCGAGATCGACCGATTCCGTGCTCAGCGGGACCGTTCTGGAGCCATCTTCGCGCGCGCGTGTGACAGGTTGTCTGTCACAGGATTCGCGTCGAAATCGCGGGCCGGCGCGGCCCCTGGAGGCCGCGCCGGCCGAGCGTGGCTCAGGGTGCCAGGCGCTGCCAGACGACCGGCTCGTGGCTCGGGTCGAACCAGGCCGCCTGCTGTGCCTCGCCGCCGTCTGGATCGAGGAACCAGGTCATGCGCTGCGACCTCGTCCTTGAGGTAGATGGTCGAACCGTCCGGCGACCATCCGATCTGAAAGTCCTCGCCGGCGAAGGTCGGTCCGGTCGTCACGACGGGCGCGGACCCATCGAGCGGGACGACCGCGACCTGCCAGTCGTCACCGGCGGCGGGTCCGGCGGCCGGGACGGCGACCCGCGTCCCGTCGGGCGAGACGCCGACCGCCCACGGTCCGAACACGACGGGTGGTCCGACCACCGAGTCGTCGGTGACGGTGCCGTCGGTGGCGACCGTCAGCACGTGGACCTCCGTCCCGGCTCGCCCGCGCCCGGCGGCTCACGCAACGTGACCAGCCGCTCGCCGTCGGGCGTCCAGCCGATCGTGCCGTCCTTGACCTTGCTCCCGTCAGGGAGCCGGATGGGTGCGAGCCCCGTCCCGTCGCGGCCGACCAGGAAGAGGCTGACGTTGTCGCCGCTGTCGGTGAACATGATCTGCTGGCCATCCGGCGGCCGCCACCGGGCGAGCTGCGCCCCGGTCGTCCCGAGGTCGAGCTGGCGCAGGCCGCTCCCATCGGCCGCGACGACGAAGAGGTCGCCGTTGGTGAAGACCAACTCGGAATCATTCGGGGCCCACGAGTGACTGATGATGTCCATCGGTTCCGTCGTCAGCTGGCGGAGATCGCTGCCGTCGGGGTTGATGGTGAACAGATGTTGCTCGCCCGCCGCGGTTCGAACGAAGGCGAGCCTGGTGCCGTCATGCGAGAAGACCGGGACCGCGTCGTCGTCGGTCCCGCCGACGAGCGTCGCGGTGGCACCGGTCTCTGGATCGACGGTCACGATGTCGCCCCCAGCGCCGTAGGCGACAAGGCCGTTCCGCGCCACCCCCAGGGCGTCGGGCACGGTCGGCTGGCTGCCGGCCTGGATGAGCACCATGGTCGCCAGCAGGATGAGGAGGCGGCCAGCACTGCGATGACCCGCCACGGGGGCGTCTGCAGCTGGCGGCCGAGCGTCGTAGCACGCATGGGAAGCCACCTTCCGGGGAACGTCCAACGAGGCCGCTGACGCACGCCGACGGTCCGTTCGACGATGGGATCGATGTCATCGAGGGTCATCGGCACAGCCGTGTCGATGAGCCACGCCGCCAGCTCGGACTCGAAGCGGTCGGTCGCCTTCATGCGATCCCCTCGTGTCCGATGGCGGTGCCGGCGCGTTCGTCCGCCGCGATGGCGGCGCGCAGCGCCTGGATGGCCCGATGGAGCCGCGACTGGGCGGTCCCGACCGGGATGCCGAGCGTCTCGGCGACGTCCGTCGCGGGCATGCCCGCATAGAAGTGGAGCACCAGGACGGCCCGCTGCTCGATCGAGATCCGAGCGAACCCTCGCTCCAGCTGGTCACGATCGGCGACGAGTGCGGCATGGTCGGCGACGCTCGTCGGGAGCGTCGGGGAGAGCTGGACCTCGATCACGCGTCGCTTGTGGCGGCGCATGGTGTCGAGGCAGGCGTTGACGGTCAGTCGGTGGAGCCAGGCATCGAGCCGGTCCGGGTCGCGCAGGCCCGGGAGGTCGCGCCAGGCTCGGAGGTACGCGTCCTGGACCGCGTCGCGCGCAAGGTCCGGGTCGCGGAGGATCAGGCGGGCGGCCGCGCCCAACCGCGCGATGGACGCGCCGACGAGTTCGGCGAAGGCGTCATGATCGCCCCCACGTGCTCGCTCGACGAGTTCCCGCTGGTCCACGGCCATCCCTCGTGACGCATCCGTTCGGACGCGTTCGCAAGTGATGACGCCGGCTGGCGGCGAAACAGTCCGTATTCGGGCGTGGCGACAGTCGAGGCCGGCCGTTCTCGCTTGACCGACCGCGCACGATGACGGCATGACCGACGCACACGACCACGAGCATCACGACCACGAGCACGACCACCACCACGAGCACACGCTCGCGTACCCCGACGCGGTCGCGCAGTTCCGGGCCGACAAGGACGCCTACTTCAAGGGCAGCCCGCACAGCCCGATCCCGGTCGACGAGCGCGAGGCCTTCACCGGCCTGCCGTACTTCGCGGTCGACGAGCGGCTGTACTTCGACGACCTCCGGCTCCTGCCGTACGAGGGCGACGAGCCGACGTCATTCCAGATCCCGACGAGCGACAACCAGCTCCGGCCGGCCAAGCGGGCGGGCGTCCTGCGCTTCGAGCTCGATGGCGAGCCGCGGCAGCTGACGGCCTACACGTTCGACAACGCACCGAGCGACGGCTCGCTGTTCGTGCCGTTCCTCGACGCGACGAGCGGCACCGAGAGCTACGGCGCCGGCCGCTACCTCGACCTGGAGCCCGAGGAGGACGGCACGTACATCCTCGACTTCAACCTCGCCTACCACCCGACCTGCGTCTACGACCCGCGCTTCTCGTGCCCGCTCACGCCGGCCGAGAACCGCCTGCCGGTCCGCATCGAGGCAGGGGAGCGGCTACCCGTCGGTTAGCAGCCGGTGCCGTCGGGCAGGACTTCTCCCTGCGGCGTGACGTCCCCGAGGTCCAGGTAGAGCTGACCGCGTGAACCCCACCACCCCTCGGAGATCGGGCCATACCCGGTCGGCGGGACGCACACGCAGGCGAGATGGTTGAGCCGGAAGACGACGACATGGCCCAGCGCCGCAGCGGCAGCCGCCGCCTGCGAGGGTGACAGCCCGGCGATCCCGTCGAGGGGGATGCCCGCCGGGTCGTCCGCACCTTGGGGTCCCGCACCGACCCGGTTCGCACAGCCGGAGCCCGTCTCGTCCATGTTCGGCACCATCGAGCAGGCCGCCAGCAGGACGGACAGACGAGGACGAGAGGGAGCGCCGAGAGCAGCGATCCTCGCGTGCGATGACGCATGACTGCTAGTCGACGCCCGATGATCCGCTCGAACCGATCTGCGCCGTGACCGCATCATCGCAGGACCGCGAACGCAGCGCCTCCGTCCAGCCCTCTGGCACGCCCCGGTTAGACTGGTTGTCCGCTGAACGACCGCGCGAGACAGCGAGGGGCCTTGCCGTCATGGCCGAGGGACCGACACCGCCACCCGCCGGGACACCGCACGTCCCCGCCGCCGACACGCCAGGAGCGCGCGCCCGTCGGCTGGCCCCGTACGGCATCGGCGCGGTCGTCGCCCTCGCCGCCGTGGCCATCGTCACGATCCTCAACCCGGGTCGACCGCCGCTCACCCAGCAGCAGGTCGACGCGGCCATCGCCAGCGCCCTCGCCTCGGTCACCCCGCCGCCGGCCTACGCCCAGCTCGTCTACCAGGCCGTCCAGCCGTCGCTCGTGCTCATCGAGACGGAGCGCGGCGACGCGACGGACGAGGGCGGCCTCGGCAGCGGCGTGGTCGTGACCGACCAGGGCGACATCCTGACCAGCCTCCACGTCGTGGCCGAGACGACATCCATCCAGCTCACCTTCGTCGACGGCTTCTCGACGCCGGCCGAGATCGTCGCCACGCAGCCCGAGGACGACATCGCGGTCCTCCGCCCGCTCCAGGCGCCGCCGGTCCTCGTCCCGGCCACGCTCGGCAACCCGGCCGCGGTCCAGCAGGGGAGCGAGGCGTTCGCCCTGGGCTCGCCGTTCGGGCTGTACGGCTCGGTCAGCGCGGGCGTCATCTCCGGCCTCGACCGCTCGTTCACGATGCCGGGCTCCGGTCGGACGTTGACCGGCCTCTTCCAGATCGACGCCGCGGTCAATCCGGGCAACAGCGGCGGCGCCCTGGTCGATCGCTCCGGCCGGCTCATCGGCATCGTCACCGCGCTCATCAACCCGACCGAGAGCGAGACGTTCATCGGCATCGGCCTCGCCGTCCCCATCGATGTCGCCGGCGGCGCCGCCGGCCTCCCGCCGTATTGATCGACCGCCATCCCGCCAAGCGCCAGGAGGACCCAGTGGACCAGTCAGCGACGCACGACGCCGCAGCGGCGCGCGACCCCGCCCCGATGGAGCGGCTGCTCTACGAGGTCAAGAAGGTCATCGTCGGCCAGGACCACCTCCTGGAGCGGCTGGTCATCGCCCTGCTCTGCCGCGGCCACCTTCTCGTCGAGGGCGTGCCGGGCCTGGCCAAGACGATGGCCATCAAGACCGTCGCCGACACGATCGGTGGCGAGTTCAAGCGCATCCAGTTCACGCCGGACCTCGTCCCGGCCGACCTCGTCGGCACGCGCATCTACAACCAGAAGACCGGCGAGTTCGGGACGAGCCTGGGGCCGGTCTTCACCAACCTGCTCCTCGCCGACGAGATCAACCGCGCGCCGGCCAAGGTCCAGAGCGCGCTGCTCGAGGTGATGCAGGAGCGCCAGGTCACGATCGGCCGCGAGACCCACCTCGTGCCGAACCCGTTCCTCGTCCTGGCGACGCAGAACCCGATCGAGACGGAAGGGACGTACGCGCTCCCGGAGGCGCAGGTCGACCAATTCATGATGAAGGTCCTCGTCGACTACCCGTCCGAGACCGAGGAGTTCGTCATCGTCGACCGGATGACCGGCGAGGTGCCGATGGCCCACCCGGTCCTGACCACGGATGGCCTGATCGCGATGCAGCGCGCGGCCGACGGGGTCTTCGTCGACCCGGCGCTGAAGGCGTACGCGGTGAAGCTCGTGGCCGCGACGCGCGATCCCGCGAAGCACGGCCTGGGCGACCTCCAGCGCTACATCACGTACGGCGCAAGCCCGCGGGCCTCGATCAACCTCATCCTCACCGCCCGTGCCCTGGCCTTCGTCCGCGGCCGCGACTACGCCCTGCCGGAGGACGTCCTGGACATGGCCCTCGACGTGCTGCGCCACCGGCTCGTGCTGTCGTTCGAGGCGCTGTCCGACGACGTCACGAGCGACGGCATCCTGCGCACGATCATCGGCCAGGTGCCGGTCCCGGTCGTCCCGCTGCGCACGCCCGACGAGCGGGTGCGGGTCGCGCGGTGACGCCGGCGGCTGAGCGCGTGACCACGTCGGCGCCGGAGCGCGTCCTGCAGCGGCTCGACTGGACGGTCGTCCGCCGCCTCGACGGGCTGCTCCAGGGCGACTACCGGAGCCTGTTCCGTGGCACCGGGGTCGACTTCGCCGACCTGCGCGAATACCAGTACGGCGACGACATCCGGCACATCGACTGGAACGTCACGGCCCGGATGGACACGCCGTACGTCCGCGAGTTCCTCGAGGACCGCGAGATCACGGCCTGGTTCCTGCTCGACCTGTCGCCATCGGTCGACTTCGGGACCGTGGATGCCGAGCGGCTGAAGCGGAGCGTGCTGGTCGACACCGTGACGACGTTGGCGCGCGTGCTGACGCGGCACGGCAACCGGGTCGGCGCGGTGTTCTACGGCGCGGGCGTGGAGCGGACGATCCCGGCGCGCGGTGGCCGGGTCCAGGTCCTGCGGCTCATCCACGACCTGCAGACGCACCCGCGCCACGACCGGGCGCCGTTCACCGACCTCACCCCGCTGCTCGAGGCGGGACTGCGCTGGATCCGCGGTCGGTCGCTCGTGTTCGTGATCAGCGACTTCATCAGCGAGCCGGGCTGGGAGCGGGCGCTGGAAGGGCTGACCCGCAAGCACGAGGTCATCGCGGTCCGCCTGTTCGATCGACGCGAGACGGAGCTGCCCGACGTCGGCCCGCTGCTGCTCGACGATGCCGAGACCGGGGAGCAGCTGCATCGTCGACACGCAGGATGCGGGCTTCCGGCGGCGGTTCGAGGAGGCGGCGGCCGCGCGGGAAGCGGCCCTGCGGGCGTCGTTCCGACGGGCCGGGGTCGACGCGGTCGCGATGGCCACCGACGACGACCTGCTCGAGGCGATCGTGCGGATGGCGAACCGGCGGCGACGCGTGCGAGCGACGCACTGACGATGTCGTTCATCTGGCCGCCGCTCCTGCTGCTGCTCCTGGCCATCCCGGCCGGGGTGTGGCTGTACCGGCGGCGCGAGCGGGACCGGGCGGCGCGGGCGGCGACGTTCGGGTTGACGCCGTCGGCGAGTGCCGGCTCGCCGGGGAGTGGCAGCGCCACGAGCCTGGCGCCGCGCCGTCTGTGGCTCCGGCGCATCCCGGCGGCGCTGACGCTGCTCGGCGTCACGATCCTCGTCCTGTCGCTGGCCCGGCCGCAGAGCGTGTTCGGCGTGCCGCGGCTGGAGGGCACGCTCCTGCTGGCCTTCGACGTCAGCGGGAGCATGGCCGCGACGGACGTCGCGCCGTCCCGGATGGAGGCCGCCAAGACGGCCGCCCTCGACCTCGTCGAGCGCCAGCCCGGCTCCGTCCGCATCGGCATCGTCGTGTTCAGCGACAGCGGCTTCTCGACCCAGGTCCCGACCTACGACCGCGCCGCGATCATCGCCGCGATCCAGCGCCTGGGTCCGGAGCGCGGCACCTCGCTGGGCCGCGGCATCCTCGCCGCGCTCACCGTCATCCAGGAAGCGGACCAGGGCGAGCCGACCGACTTCTACACGAACAGCTCGCCCGACCCGAACGCGCCGCCGTCACCCGCGCCGACCCCGGTCCCCGAGGGCTACGTCGAGCCGGCCCGGATCGTGCTGATGACCGACGGCGAGAACACCGTCGAGCCCGACCCACTCGAGGCGGCCATCGCCGCGCGCGACCGTGGCGTCCGGGTCGACACGGTCGGCTTCGGCACGGCGGAGGGCGTGACCCTCGAGGTCGAGGGCTTCCAGGTCCACACCAGCCTCGACACGGCGATGCTCCAGGGCATCAGCGACACGACCGGCGGCACGTTCTACCCGGCCGACGACCAGGCCGACCTGGGCGCCATCTACGACGACATCGGGGCGCGGCTGACCGTGCGCACCGAGCCGTTCGAGCTGACCGCGATGTTCGCCGGGCTCGGCTTCGTGCTGCTCGTCGTCGGCGGGGCGCTGTCGCTGCGCTGGTTCGGGCGGATGCCGTGAGCGGCGCCATGACGCTCATCTGGCCGACCGTCCTCGTCCTGCTCGCGGTCATCCCGCTGCTCGTGGTCGCCCGCATCTGGGCGCTCCGTCGCCGCCGGACCGGGGTGCGCTTCTCGTCGCTGTCGCTCGTGCGCGCGGCCGTCCCGCGGTCGTCGCGCTGGCGCCGCCACGTGCCGTTCGCGCTGTTCCTCGTCGGGCTCGGCAGCCTCGTGTTCGCGATGGCCCGGCCGGCGGCGATCATCGCGGTCCCGACGGGGCAGTCGACGGTCGTCCTGGCGATGGACGTGTCGCGCAGCATGTGCGCCACCGACATCCCGCCCAACCGGCTCATCGCCGCGGAGGAGGCCGCCGCCTCGTTCGTCGAGAGCCAGGGCGACGACACGGCCATCGGCATCGTCGCGTTCGCCGGCTTCGCCGAGATCGTCCAGCCACCGACCGACGACGAGGAGGTCCTGCTCGACGTCATCGAATCGCTGGCGACCGGTCGCCGGACCGCGATCGGCAGCGCGATCCTCGAGTCGATCGACGCCATCGCCGAGATCGACCCCTCGATCGGGCGCAGCCTCCAGAACCGCGACCCGACGGCCAGCGCCCCGCCGGCGGTCACGCCCGGCGACTACGCCCCGGCCATCATCGTGCTGCTGACCGACGGGGCGAGCAACGCCGGACCGGAGCCGCTCGAGGCCGCCCAGCAGGCGGTCGACCGGGGGATCCGCGTCTACACGATCGGCTTCGGCACGGAGGATCCGGGCGAGCGGCCGCCGACCTGTGGCGCCCAGTTCGTCGGCAACGAGCCGGGCGACAGCGGCAACCCGGTGTTCGATCCCGGCTTCTTCGGCGGCGGGTTCGGCGGCGGCGGCGGCTTCCGGCGGGCGATCGACGAGGAGACGCTCATCGCCGTGGCCGAGGCGACCGGCGGCGAGTACTACCCGGCCCAGAGCGCCCAGCAGCTCCACGAGGTCTTCGCCCAGCTGCCGACCGAGCGCATCACGAGCCACGAGGTGGTCGAGATCAGCGTCGTCTTCGTCGCCCTCGCGGTCGCCGTGATCGCCCTGGCCATCCTGCTCGGCCAGGCCTGGCGGCCGTTGCCCTAGGTCGCGGCCGGCGTGACGGCGGCGACCGCGTCGGTGAGTTGCTCGTCGCTGGCCCGGATCGCGCGATAGGCGAGCAGCCCCAGCGAGAACAGCAGGACGACGCCCATCACCGGCGCGCCGATGCGCTTGAGCTCGGGCGAGTCGAGCACGAGCCCGACGACGAACACGATGAGCGCGAGATTGAAGCCCCAGAACATCAGGTGGCCGATCCACGACCCGCGCTCGGCTCGGGACAGGGCGAGGATGCTGAGCATGCCGATCGCGCCGTTCGTGATGACGCCGAGGTACACCGCGTGGTCGCTGGCGACGAGCACGTTGAGCGGCAGCGTGTTCGGATCGGATGGATCGGCGGCCGTGATGACCGTGAACACGATGTACATGAACAGCACGATCGCCACGACCACCCACACCGACGCCGCGGCGAGGTGCCGCATCGGCGTCGCGCTGAGCCAGGCGGTCCGCAGCGACGTCGGCCAGATCCGGATGACGAACAGGGCGACGGCGATGAGCTGGGTCAGCAGGTAGATCCCGCCACCGGCCTGGGCGGCGTTCGCGAGCAGCGAGATCGAGATGACGAGCCCACCGGTGAACAGCGCCACGATCTGGACGAGCCCGGCCTTCGGCAGGTCACGCGTCCCGAGGAAGCGCCACTCCAGCACCCCGAACGCGACGAGCACGAGGTAGCCGAACGTCATCGCCGAGGCGTGGGCGCCGATGGCATCGCCGGGCACGATCGTCACGCCGGCCGCGAACGCGATCTGGAGCAGCACGCCGAGGACCGCGCCGTAGCCGAACGAGGTCAGGCCGAGGGTCACGGCCAGCCGGGGCAGCGACCGCTCGCCGCGGAGGAACTCGCCCCACAGCCAGACCAGCAGCCAGGCGATGACGAGCAGCAGGACCGTGCCGCCGATCGCCCGGAACGTGAAGTTCCCCGTATAGAAGGCGAGGACGTAGACCGGCACCGTGATGGCCAGGGCGATGACGAGCCGCCGGTCGGTCGCCCGGAACAGGAGGGTCGCCGCCGCGATGATGGCCAGCGTCAGCCAGCCGACCGTGCCCGCGTGCACGTGGGTCAGGATCTGGTTGCGGTCGAACTCGACCGCGTCCGCCCCGTTGAGGATGCCGATCACGATGTTCACGAAGAACACCGCGATGCCCACCACGTAGAGGTCCCGCGCACTCCGCATCCACACGGGCACGCCGGCACTCGGCGTCGTCACCGACGTCATCCTCGACCCTCCCTCGTTCGCTCCCTCCGTCAGCCCGACGGTGGCCGGAGCATAGCGAACGCGGCGCGCGCTCACTGTCCCCACAGCGGACGGACCTCGATGGTCCCGAACTCGGCGATCGGATGGCCGGCGGCGATGTCGACCGCCTCCTCGAACGAGCCCGCCTCGATGAGGTCGAACCCGCCGATGGCCTCCTTGGTCTCGGCGAACGGGCCGTCGGTCACCAGGCGCTTGCCGTCGCGGACGCGGACCGAGCGGGCGCGACGAGGCGGGGCGAGCTGGTCGCCGATCTTCCAGATGCCCGCGGGCCTGGAGGTCGTCAAGCCAGGGAAAGCCCTCCGGCTCTTCCTTGGTGCCGGGCGCGGGCTCGGGCGAGGCGTCCATCTGGTCTCGATCCCAGATCACCAGCAACAGGTACTGCATCGTCGTTCCTCCATGTGTGGGTGGATGGTTTCGCTGGGGCGACGAACGACGTCGCTCGATATCGACGAAATGACACATCTCCCGCAGACGACCGAAGTTCTTGCCACCCCGCTGTCATGTATCCACTGGCATGGTGGGTCAGGACGGCGGGCGCCTGCGACGCCGCGCGCACGCGCTGTGCCGGACCATGGTGCGACGTGGGAGGCGAGACGACATGACCGTGATCGACTGGCTGCTCGAAGGCGACCCGGCCATCCGCTGGCAGGTGCTGCGCGACCTGACCGACGCCCCCGCCGACGAGGTCGGGGCCGAACGGGCGCGCGTGGCGAAGGAGGGCTGGGGCGCCCGGCTCCTCGACCAGCAGCGCGACGACGGCTCGTGGGCCGGCGGCGCGAACTTCCCGGAGTGGACCGGCACGAAGCCGACCCTTGTCGTGCTGCGGCTCCTGGGCGTCGACCCGGCCGATCCGCGCGTCCGGGAGGCCGTCGACCAGGTCCGCCGGAACGTGCGCTGGGAATACGACGACCTGCCGTTCTTCGACGGCGAGGTCGAGCCGTGCATCAACGGCGCCACGGTCGCCATCGGCGACTACTTCGGGCAGGACGTGCAGGGCATCGTCGACCGCCTCCTGACCGAGCAGATGGAGGACGGCGGCTGGAACTGCGAGCAGGAGAACGGCTCGGTCCGCGGCTCGTTCGACACGACGATCAACGTGCTCGACGGCCTGCTCCAGCACGAGCGGACGACCGGCGCGACCGACGCGATGACCGCTGCGCGCCGGCGTGGCGAGGCGTACCTGCTCGATCGGCGCCTGTTCCGCCGGCTGTCGACCGGCGAGGTCATCGAGCCGGCGTACCGGCAGTTCTTCTTCCCGCCGCGCTGGCACTACGACGTGCTCCGCGCGCTCGACTACCTGCGCGACGCCGGTGTCACCCCGGACGACCGGATGACCGAGGCGCTCGACCTGGTGGAGGAGCGCCGCGAGCCCGACGGTCGTTGGCTGATGGCCTTCGAGTACCCCGGCGAGACCTACTTCGACGTCGACGAGGGCGTCGGCAAGCCGAGCCGCTGGAACACCCTGCGGGCGCTGCGCGTGCTGCGCTGGGCCGGCCGGCTCGACGCGGCAGAGCTGGCGGCATCGAGTCCCGTTTCGGCGGCGGCCGGCGGTCGCTGACCATCCACCCGATTCCCGGCCCACGCGGTCGGGTACCGTGCACCGACAGGAGGGATCACCATGGCGAGCGCACCGATCATCCTCGTTCCCGGCTTCTGGCTCGGCGCCTGGGCGTGGGACGAGGTCGTCGACCTCCTCCGCGCCGACGGCCACGACGTCACCGCGCTGACGCTGCCCGGCTACGAGGCGCCGGACGTCGATCGATCCTCGATCACGCTGCAGGACCACGTCGACGCGATCATCAGCGCCCTGGAGGCGGCGGATCGACCGGCCGTCCTGGCCGTCCACAGCGCCGCCGGCTTCACCGGCTACGTCGCGAGCGACCAGGACCCGGAGCTGATCGCGGCGATGGTCTACGTCGACACGGCACCGGGCAAGCCGCCGCTCGACGCGGACTTCACCGACGCGGAGAAGCCACTCGACTGGGCGTCCGTGGCCGACGAGGAGAACCTCACCGGCCTGAGCGAGGAGCAGCTCGCGACGTTCCGCGAGCGTGCCCTGCCGGTCCCCGGGGCGATGCTCCGCGAGGGCTACACGTTCACCAACGACGCGCGGCGCGAGATCCCGTCGACGATCATCGCGACCGGGTTCTCGGCGGCGGACTATCGGAAGTACAGCGAAGAGCATCCCGAGTACACCTTCCTCGCCGGCATCCCGGAGCTGCGCGACCTCAGCTTCGTCGACCTGCCGACGAGTCACTGGCCGATGTGGTCGGAGCCAGAGCAGCTCGCGCGGATCATCGGGGACGTCGCGACGAAGGTCGGTGGCCGCGTGGCGAGCGCTCGAGCGTGACCGCGCTGTCGCTGTACCACGACGGGTTCGCGCACCACATCTGGGCCAACGAGCGGATCCTCGACGCGTGCGCCGAGCTCAGCCCCGAGCAGCTGCGGACGCCGGTGTCGGGGACGTACGGGCCGATCATCGCCACGCTCCATCACCTCATCGGCACCGACGCCTGGTACCTCACGTTCTTCGGCGACCACCCCAACACCATCACCGAGGAGAGCCGCCTGTCGCTCGACGAGCTGCGGGCGATCAACGCGACGAACGGGGCGGCGTGGATGGCGTTGCTCGAGACGGAGCTCGACGGCGAACGCGACATCGTCGAGGACGGGGACGGCTGGCGGTTCCACTCGCCGCTCGGGTTCCGCCTCGCCCAGGCGGTCCAGCACGGCACCGACCATCGCAGCCAGATCTGCACGGGTCTGACGAGCCTGGGTGTCGAGCCACCACCGATCGACGTGTGGGCCTACGGCGAGGCCACCAAGCGGACGCGACCCGAGTACCTGACGCAGCCGTCCACCGGCTAGGCCCCGACGCGGCCTCGGACGGCGACGGCCCGCGGCTAGACTCGGGCGCATGGCCGCCGGTGATGTCGCCCGCCTGTATCACCGACTGAGCTCGTACGCGTACGACCCCGCCCATCCGTACGACACGCCGCCGATCGACGATCCGTGGGTGGTGCAAGGGTTCGTCCCGTACGCCGCCGATCGCCGGCCGCCGACGTGCAAGGTCTATCCCGATGGCACCGCCGCGATCGCGCTGCCGCGCGACGTGGCCGACCGTGACTGCCCCTGCGACGGCCGTCCTCGCCGGCCTCTTCGACGCACCGCCTGCTCGGGTCGACCTGGCCGCGCTCGCGAGGTTGCTCCATCTGTCCGGCGGCGTCACGCGGATCCGTGCGTCCAACCCGCCGTTCACCGAGCCATGGCTCTTCCGGGCGGCCGGGTCCGCCGGCGGGCGCTCGCCGTTCGAGCTGTACGTCTCGGCGCGCGACGTGGTCGGTCTCGACGACGGGGTGTACTGGTACGACCCGATCGAGCACGCACTGCTCGCCGTGGGGCCCGCGGCGGGCGGCGACGCGACGACGGTCGATCGTCACGGGTGTGCCCTGGCGAACGGCGTGGAGGTACACGGAGCGCGGGTTCCGCCACGTGTACTGGGACGCGGGTTCGGTGCTCGCGCAGACGTTGGCACTGGCCGAGTCCGCCGGCTTCGCGCCGCGGCTGTGGACCCGCTTCCCGGATGCCGAGGTCGCCGCGCTCGTCGGGGCGGACGACGTCGACGAGTTCCCGGTCGCGCTCGTCGGGCTCGGTCCGGTGCGCCCGCGATCCGGCCATCCGGTGCGGCCATGCAGGGCTCGATCGGCGAGTCGCCGACCGAGTTTCCGCTCGTCACCCACGCCCAGCATGCCGGCGACCAGACGGAGCTCGGTGACCCGTGGCCGGCGCCGCCGCCGCTGGCCGGCGACGTCCCGGACGCCGATGACCTGGACACCGTGATCCTTCGACGCGGGTCGGCGCGCCGGATGGACGGGACGGCGACCATCTCCCGCGAGGTCTTCGAGTTCACCTTGGCCAGCGGCCTTCGCGGGACCGCCACGCCCCAGTTCGTCGCCGTCCATGCCGTGGACGGGGTCGCACCGGGGCTCTACCGCTGGCCGGAGATGGACACGCCGGTGCGCGCGGGCAACCTGCGCAAGGAGCTGCTCCGCGCGTGCTGGGACGCGGACCTCGGTCGGGACGCCGCGTTCGTGGTGGTGAGCGTCGTCGACCTCGCCACGATCGATGACCGGGGCTATCGCGAGGCCCAGCTCGACGCCGGGATCGTCGAGGGTCGACTGCACCTCGCTGCCTATGCGCTCGGCATCGGCGCATCGGGGATGAGCTTCCTCGATGACGAGATCGAGCCGCTCCTTGGTGCGCCCTATGCCGGCCTGCTGTTCACCTGCGTCGGGGTACCCGACTATCCAGGGAAGCCGGGTGGCATGCCTGGCGCACCCGTGTGGATCCTCACGCCGCCATCGGGCGATACGCCGCGGGACGCGCCGCCGGACTAGCCCCGGCCCGGCCTCGGGTCGGTCGACAGCATCGCCATCTCGATGGCATCGACCCACGCGCCGTCCCACAGCAGGGCGTCGCGCTTCGTGCCCTCGACCCGGAAGCCGGCACGCTCGTAGACGTGCTGGGCGCGCGGGTTGAACGTGTAGACCTCGAGCGCGATCCGATGGAGGCCGAGCACGTCGAACGCGTGCGCGACGATGAGCCGCGTCGCCTCGGATCCCAGGCCGCGGTCCTGGAAGCCGGGCCGCAGCCCGATCCGGAACCCGATCGACCGGTTGTCGCGGTCGAGGTCGTTGAGCACGACCTCACCGGCGTACGCGCCGCTCGCCCGCTCGACGATGGCCAGGTCCAGCCGGTCGTCCTGCTCGCCCCGCGAGCCGTACCAGCGGCGTGCCTGCTCCTCGGTGAACTCGGCGTGCGTCCCGGTCAGGCGGTTGCCGTCGGCGTCGGCCAGCAGGTCCATGAGCCCGGGCACGTCGTCCACGGAGACCGGCCGCAGGATCACCCGCTCACCGACGATCGTGGGCTTGATCGACAGGTCGAACGCCGCGGCTGCGTCGTCATGCGGCCGCCTCGTCATCGAGCGCGTAGGCGACGGCCTCGTCGATCGTCATCGCCGCCCCGGCGGCCCGCCGGAGCGGCGCGAGACTCGGCGACGAGCCGCTGGTCGTGGTCGATCGAGCGGCGCTTGTACTTGATGCGGTGCGGCTGGTCGGCGGCCGTGCCCAGCTCCTGGTGGCGGAACGCCTCGTAGTCGGACAGGTTGCCGGTGAAGAAGCGGACCTGCGAGTCGCCCTCGAAGGCGAGGATGTGCGTCGCGATCCGGTCCAGGAACCACCGATCGTGGCTGATGATCACGGCGCAGCCCGGGAACGACTCGAGCCCGGCCTCCAGCGCCCGGAGCGTGTCGACGTCGAGGTCGTTGGTGGGCTCGTCGAGGAGCAGGACGTTGCCGCCGGACTGGATCAGCTTGGCCAGGTGGACGCGGTTGCGCTCGCCGCCGGACAGCTGGCCGACGAGCTTCTGCTGGTCGGTGCCGCGGAAGTTGAACGACGAGACGTAGGCGCGGGCGGGGACCTCGCGGACCCCGGTCTTCACGAACTCGGCGCCCTGGGTGATCTCCTGGAACACGGTCTTGTCGCCGTCGAGGTCGTCGCGGCTCTGGTCGACGTAGCTCAGCTCGGCGGTCTCCCCGATGGTGATCGAGCCGGCGTCCGGTGCCTCCTGCCCGACGAGCATCCGGAACAGCGTCGTCTTGCCGGCGCCGTTGGGGCCGATGATCCCGACGATCCCGGAGCGCGGCAGGCTGAACGTCAGGTCCTCGATGAGCAGGCGGTCGCCGTACCCCTTGCGCAGCCCGGCGACCTCGATGACCTGGTCGCCGAGGCGGGGACCGGGCGGGATGGCGATCTCGAGCTCGCGGGTCACGACCTTCTCGTCGTTCGCCTCGGCGAGCAGCTGCTCGTAGGCGGAGAGGCGGGCCTTGCCCTTGGCCTGGCGCGCCTTGGCGCCCATGCGCACCCACTCGAGCTCGCGGGCGAGCGTGCGCTGCTTGGCATCGGCCGTCTTCTGCTCGCGCGACATCCGCTCGAGCTTCTGTTCGAGCCAGCTCGAGTAGTTGCCGCTGAACGGGATGCCGCGCCCGCGATCGAGCTCCAGGATCCACTTGGCCACGTTGTCGAGGAAGTAGCGGTCGTGGGTGATGGCGACGACCGTGCCCTCGTACTCGGACAGGAAGCGCTCCAGCCAGTCGACCGACTCGGCGTCGAGGTGGTTGGTCGGCTCGTCGAGGAGGAGCAGGTCGGGGTGCTGGAGCAGCAGCCGGGCGAGCGCGACGCGACGCTTCTCGCCGCCGGACAGGACCGTGACGTCCTGGTCGTCGGGCGGGCAGCGCAGGGCGTCCATCGCGATGTCGACGTTGCGCTCGAGGTTCCACGCGTCGGCCGCGTTGATCTTGTCCTCGAGCGCGGACTGCTCGGCGCCGATCGCCTCGTAGTCGGCGTCCGGGTCGGACCACTTGGCCATGACGGCGTTGTACTGGTCGATGAGGTCCTGGACCGGGCGGACGCCGTCCAGGACGTTGCCCTTGACGTCCTTGGACGGGTCGAGCTGGGGTTCCTGGCTGAGGTAGCCGACCGTGAAGCCCGGGGTCAGGCGCGCCTCGCCGGTGAACCCGTCATCGAGCCCGGCCATGATCTTCAGCAGGCTCGACTTGCCCGCGCCGTTGGGCCCGATGACGCCGATCTTGGCGCCCGGGTAGAACGAGATCGAGATGTCCTCGAGCACCGTCCGGTCCGGCGGGTAGTGGCGCGCGAGCTTGTAGGACGTGTAGATGAATTCAGCGGGCATGGCGCCAAGGGTAGCGGCTTGGCCGGGCAGTCGATCCCGCTGTCGATTCCCTGGTGTGTCGTTCGTCGATGGGATGACGGACGAAGCCGGGCGATCATCGACCCGGACGTCAGCACAGGAGGGTCGACCGATGGCCGACGCACGCGTCATCCACTTCGAGATCGTGGGCAAGGACGGAGCGGCACTGCAGCGCTACTACGCCGACCTGTTCGGCTGGGCGCTCGACGACAACCACCCCGGCGGCTATGGGATGACCGATCCGGCCGCGACCGGCCCGGTCGTCGGCATCGGCTCCACGCCGGATGGCTCCAGCGGGCACGTCACGGGCTACGTGACGGTCGCCGACATCGACCAGACGTTGGCGAAGGCCGCAAGCCTTGGCGGGTCGGTCGTCATGCCCAAGTTCAGCCCGGACGGCAACGCGCAGCTCGCACTCGTCGCCGACCCGGAGGGACACGTCCTGGGCATCACCCAGATGTGATCGAGCGCCGGGCTGCTAGGCTCCGCCGATGGACGAGGCGGAGCTGGCCCGGCGCGAACACGACAACATGATCGTTGCCGACATGCTCGCGGCGGGACAGATGCCGGATGCCCTCGTCGAGCGGTCGGGCGGGCTGGCCTTCTTCGTGACCGGCCTCTCACTGCGGCTGTTCAACCAGGTCCTCATCGACGGCGATGGCGCTACGGAAGCGGCGATCGGCGAGGTCGTGACGGTCATGCGCGAGCGGGCCGCAGGACGCTTCTCGGTGACGCTCCGTCGGGGCATCGACGACGCCTGGATCCCGCTCGCGACCGCGCTCGGGCTGGTCCGGGTCACGGATCGTGTCTGGATGCCCGGTATGGCCCTCCATCCGATCGCGGCGGGGGACGGACCGCCGACACCGCCCGAGCTGGAGATCCGCCAGGCGACCGACGCCGAGGGCGTGGCGGACCACATCCAGGCCGCGGCGACCGGCTTCGACATGCCGGCGGACTGGCTCCGGGCCCTCATCACCGAAGAGATGGCCCGCCACCCCGATGTCCGGATGTATGCCGGCTACCTCGACGGCGAGCCGGTCGTGGCGGGGCTGGGGATCCGCAGCGGACCGACCATCGGCATCTACTCCATCGCCACCGCGCCGGATGCCCGACGACGCGGCTTCGGCGCGGCGATGACCCAGCGCATCGTCGACGACGGGGCGTCGGACGGCTGCGATGTCGCGGTGCTCCAGGCGAGCGAGGCCGGGAAGCCGATCTACGAGCGGATGGGCTTCCGCACGGTCATCGAATACGACGCGTACTGCGATCCGCCTGATCCCGCCTGATCGTCAGTCGATGCCGCGACGCCTCACCTGGCGGGGACGGCGGCCGCCGCCCGGAAGACCTCCAGCCCGCGCTCGACCATCGCATCACTGGCCGTGAGCGAGATGCGGAACCAGCCCGGGCACTCGACGATGGAGCCCGGCAGGACGAGGGCCCCGAGCTCGGCCAGCCGGTCGACGAAGGCGATGTCGTCCGGGTCGGGCGAGCGGCCGAGCAGGTAGAACGTGCCCTCGGGCTCGGTCGGCTCGTAGCCGAGCTCCCGCAGGACCGGCACCATCCGGTCGCGCCGTCG
Organism: uncultured Chloroflexia bacterium; assembly: GCA_963776925.1. Taxonomy (GTDB): domain Bacteria; phylum Chloroflexota; class Limnocylindria; order Limnocylindrales; family CSP1-4; genus SPCO01. The sequence continues at coordinate 187,952 of CAVZON010000006.1, forward strand.
TTGCAGCGCCCCGATGTCGACCGACAGGCCTTCCAGGTCCTCGATGGCGTGCTGCAGCAGCGCGTTCGGGAAGCCCCAGCCGGCGGCCAGCTGGTGGACGAAGATCCGGTAGTCGACCGCCTCGCGATCCGGGAAGGTCGGGGTCAGGGCGACGTACCCGATGCGCTGACCCGGCGCGAGCAGGGTCTTGCCGTAGGTGTAGATCGTCGCCGTCGCGTCGTAGTCGAGCGCCGGCGAGCGGAACGTGGCGCCATCGAACACGATCCGGTTGTAGGCCTCGTCGCTGATGAGCACGATCGGCCGGCCGTGCTCGGCGGACGCGGCGCGCAGCACGTCGGCGAGCGCGCGCAGCTCCGGCTCCCGATAGATCCGACCGGACGGGTTGTTCGGGCTGTTGACGATGACGGCGCGGGTGCGGGGCGTGATCGCCGCGGCAACGGCGTCCGGATCGAGGTCGAAGGTCGGCGCCTGGAGGCGCACGCGGACGGGTGTCGCCCCGGACGACGCGATGAGCAGCTCATAGAAGAACCACGGCGGCGACAGGAAGATGACCTCGTCGCCGACGTCGCACAGCGCGCGCAGCGTGACGGCCAGGCCACCGAACGCGCCGGCCGTCATGGCGACGTCGGCCGGCTCGTAGGCGATGCCCGTCCGCGCCCGCAGGGACTCGACGATGACCGCCCGTGAATCGGCCTCGCTGAACTTGTAGGCGAACCAGTCCTTGTCCTTCGGCTCGGCGTGTCGCTGGAGCGCGCTGACCAGCCCGGGGAGCGGCAGCTCCTGGGGATTGCCGAAGGTGAAGTCGGCGACGCCGTCGTCGAGGTGGTGGCGCTCCCACGAGCCGGCGTTGAACCACGAGAAGACGTGGTCGACGCTGTCGATCATCCGCTCGGTGCGACCCGTCTGGTCGGTCATCGTTCCCCCTCCTTCGCTGCTGCCGCGGCCCGTCTCAGCGGCCGGCAGGCTCGTACTCCATGAGGACGGCACCCGACGAGAACGTCCGCGTGCCGATCAACCGCAGGTCGAGCGGTCGGCGGAGCGACCCGAACAGGTGCTTGCCGGATCCGATGGCCATCGGGATGACCAGCCACCGATAGGTGTCGATGAGGTCCGCCTCGGCGAACGTCGCGAAGAGCTCCGCGCCGCAGCCGATGTGGATGTCCGGGCCGTCCCCGACCTGCAGCGCACGGACCGCCTCGACCGGATCGCCCTGGACGAGGTCGGTGTTCGGGCGGAGGGGCGGGTCGCCGCGGCTGATGACGTGCTTGCGCGTCGCGCGATACCGCTCGGCGTACTCGCGCTCGACGTCCGGCGTCCCCGGCGCGTCCACGTCGAGCTCGTCCCAGTAGTCCATGACCTCGTACATGCGTCGGCCCACGAACTCGTCCGTGGGCTCCCGGATGAGGTCGTTGGCGTAGCGGTGCTCGTCCTCCGCCGGGTCGTAATGGCCGAGGCCCCCGTCGGGGTCGGCGTACATGCCGTCGGCGGTCAGGATGATGTAGTACGAGACGCGACGCATGCCGGCATCATCGCACGCCGGCGCGGTCGTCCAGCTCCTGCAGGAGGTCGTGCGCGGCCAGCTCGATGGCCTTGTGGCGCCACTCGGACGCGCGGAACACGCAGGCGATGAGCCCGGATCGGTGGATCCGCCGGAAGTCGCCGAAGACGAACGCGTAGCGGGCCTTCGTCTCGTCGTTCGCGCCGACGGTCAGACCCAGGTGCCACGTCGCGTACTCGTCCCAGTCGTGTCGCTCGAGATAGCGGTTCTCGTCCTCGGCGCTCGGCTGCGCCTCGCCCCAGTCGCTGTCGAGGACGTACTGGCGCTTGGCGATGAGGGCGCGCGCGTGCTCCACGGCCGCCGTATCGAGCTCATATCTGGCCATCGACCGAGCGTGCCCGAGCGGCCGTTGCGATGGCGCGACCCGGGCATGGGCGTCCGGCGTACGGGAGCCTTGCGAAGCCACGCTCGATGGAGTCCCCGATGAGCGCCGAGCCCTAGACTCGGTCCGTGCCCATCCGTGACCCGGAACGCCTGCTCGACGACCTTGACGACGCCCAGCGCGAGGCCGTCCTGGCGACGAGCGGCCCGGTCGCCATCCAGGCCGGCGCGGGCAGCGGCAAGACGCGGGTCATCAGCCACCGGACGGCGTACGCGATCGCGACCGACGTCATCCCCGCGGACCAGGTGCTCGTCGTCACGTTCACCGAGAAGGCCGCGGGCGAGATGGTCGGGCGGCTGCGGGGACTCGGGCTGCCGGGCGTCACCGCCCGGACGTTCCATGCCCACGCCCTCAGCCAGCTGCGCCACTTCTGGCCGCTCCACCACGACGGCGCACCGCTGCCCCCGCTGCTCGACTCCAAGCTGCCGCTGCTCATCCCGCTCGTCCGCGGGCTGCCCGGCCACTACCGGTTCACGGCCGCCAAGGACCTGGCGGACGAGATCGAATGGGCCAAGAGCCGCCGCCTGACCCCGACCGACTACGAGCAGGCGGTCGCCGAGGGCCGCGAGCCGCCGATCCCGGTCGACCTGTTCCTGCGGATCTTCGCGCGGCTACGAGCGTGCCCGGGTGCCGTGCCGGCCGGATCGACTTCGACGACCTGATGGGCGCCACGATCGACCTGCTCGAGACCGACGCGGACGCCGCCGGCCTCGTGCGCGCGCGCAAGCGCTGGTTCAGCGTCGACGAGTACCAGGACACCAACCCGCTCCAGCAGCGGCTGCTCGACCTGTGGCTCGGCGACAGCCGCGATCTGGCCGTGGTCGGCGACGAGGACCAGACGATCTACACCTTCACCGGGGCGACGAGCCGGTACCTCACCGGCTTCGTCGGGCGCTATCCCGGATGCCCGGGTCGTGACCCTCGCGGCGAACTACCGCTCCAGCCCGCAGGTCATCGCGCTGGCCAACCGGCTGCTCGCCTCGACCGGGCGGGACAAGCGGCTCGTGGCGACCCGCCCGGACGGCCCGGAGCCGACGATCACCCGCTACCCCGGCGAGGAGGAGGAGCGCACGGCCCTGGCGGCCTGGATCGGGCGACCGCTCGCGCGACGGCGTCGCCGCCGCGGACATCGCCGTGCTCGTCCGGACCAACGCCCAGCTCGCCCCGATCGAGGCGGAGCTGACCCGGGCCGGGGTCGCCTACCAGGTCCGCGGGCAGCGCTTCTTCGACCGGCCCGACGTGCGCGGGCGCGATCGACCTGGTCCGTCGCGCCGGGCTGGAGGCGCACGGCGACCGCGCCTCCGGGAGGCCGTCCGCGGCCTGTGGGTCGAGCGGCTCGGCTACGACGAGGAGCCCGGCGACGGGCGCGCCGGCGAGGAGGCCCGCGAGCGGATCGCCGCGCTGGACACGCTGCTCGACATCCTGGAGCGGCTGATCCAGGCGGACGACGCCACCGACGCCCCGGCCTACCTCGACGAGCTCGAGCGTCGCCGCGCGGCCGAGCGTGCCGGCTCGGCCGACGGCGTCGACCTGCTGACCTATCACCGGGCGAAGGGCCTCGAGTGGGACGCCGTCGTGCTCCCCGCCCTGGAGGACGGGCTGCTGCCGCTCCGCCAGGCGTTCGACGACGATGCCGCGCTCGACGAGGAGCGGCGCCTGCTCTACGTCGGGATCACCCGGGCGCGTCGCTACCTCGCGTTGTCCTGGGCCGCCGAGCGCGAGACCCGCGGGCGCACGACCCGCCGCCAGCCGAGCCGGTTCCTGGCCGACCTGCGACCGCGCTCGACGAGCGGGGCCGGCGAGCGCCGCGTCCGCGAGCTGCCCGGCCCGCCGCCCCGCGCCATCCCGGTCCGTGCGGGCGCCGACGAGGATCCGCTCATGGCCGCGCTCCGCGCATGGCGGACGGGTCGCGCCCGCGACGACGCCGTGCCGCCCTATGTCGTCGCCCACGACACGACGCTCGCCGCGATCGCCGAGGCGCGTCCGCGCAGCTCGGCCGCCCTGCGCCGGGTCAAGGGCATCGGGCCGGCCAAGGTCGATGCCTACGGCGACGACATCCTCGCCATCGTCGAGAGCCACGGCCCGTAGCCGAGGGTCACCAGCCCGCGGGCACCTCCGGCCACGGCTTGACGTACTCGCGCCGGTCGTAGAACTCCTGGGCATCGCCGAGGGCGGCCGCCCAGTTCTGGACGATGCGGTCGGCGGCGTCGCACGGTGCGCCATCGAGCCGCTCCTCGAGGCCGACGGCGTGGTCCTGGCTGATCCGCACGTGCCCGGCCTCGTGATCGCGGATGAACAGGACCGTCGCGCGCCACCAGTCGATGAGGACGGCGGGCACGCGCTCGGGGCCGCTCCAGCGCGGGATGTGGATGACGAACGACACGTGCGGATCCGCCTCGATGCGACAGGCGCCGTCGGCGCCGACGGTCTCCTCGATCTCGGACCCGAACTGCGGGAAGCGGGTGATCGTGCAGGCGGACGGCGTCGTGTCGCCGTCGAGCCACTCGTAGTCGATCCCGCCGCAGGCCCGCAGCGCGCCCCGCCCGACGGCCTCGATGAGCTCGTCGACGGTCGTGCCCTCGACGTCGAAGTAGTCCATCTCGGCGCCGGGGATCGAGGCGTCGATCTCGGGCAGTGGCGCCGTGGCCACCCCGGCCGGGATGTCGGTCGAGGAGCGGAGGGTCCCGACGACGGCGACCGCGCCGCGGACGCCGCTCAGGCTGTAGGTCGCGACTCGCCCCTCGCAGCCGGCAGCGACGCCCGATGGCCGTCGGCTCGAGCCCGAGCTCCACGACGCCCTGGAGCGCCGTGGTCTTGACGGCGGTCCCGGCTGGCTGGACGGTCTCCAGCCACAGCCGGAGCGTGGACGTGGAGGTCGCACCGCCCGGGATCTGGTCGCCCGCCGCGTTCCGGCAGGGCACGTCGGCGAGGGCGACCGCCGCCGAGGCGTAGCGGTCGCCGTCGCGCTGGAGCACGGTCGTGGTCACCGGTCCGCGCTCGACCGGCCGGGGTCGCCGACACCTCGATCGATGGGCACGGCTCGGCGGCGCAGTCCGGGGTGATCCGGTACTGGTCGTCGCTGAACGCCGCGCCCGGCAGGAACAGCTCGCGGTCGGCGTCGCTCAGGACGCGGCGGACCCGCCATGGACCGGCCAGCGGTTCGTCGATCGACCGCGGCCGCGGTCGGGGAGGCGTCCGGGCTCGCGGCGGGTGTCGCTGGCGCGGTCGACGCGGCACTGCCGGCTGATGCGGCCGCGGGCGACGCGGTCGCCGCCGCGATCGGTGCGCCCGATCCGGCCGATGGCGCCGCCGGCGTCGACCCGCAGGCCACGACGACCAGGCCGAGGGCCAGCGCGAGCAGCAGCCGGACGGGCGAGGCGGCGGGCGAGCCGGTGGATCGACCGGACAGGGTCATGCGGGCCTCCGTGCGCCGGCATGGTACGCCGGACCTGCCGCACGGACGCTCGACGCGCGCCGGTCGGTGCCGAAGGCGTCGGTACCGAGGACGAAGCCCTAGCGCTCGCCCTGCAGGTAGGCGTGCCACAGGATCCGCGCCGCCACGGCCCGCAGCGGGCGCCACGCGACGGCGATCGCGGTCTGCTCGTCGGCGCGCGGGATGGCCGCCAGGCCCTTGGCGCGTCGCATCGCGGTCGCCAGGGCGAGGTCACCCGTCGGCCAGATATCGGGTCGGCCGAGCGCCATGAGCAGGTAGATGTCCGCGGTCCACGGCCCGATCCCGACGATCGGCGACGAGCGACCGCCTGGCGTCCTCGTCATCGGCCGCGTTCGAGCGCGTCGAGGTCCAGTCGGCCGGTCGATACGTCCTCCGCCAGGCCGACGAGATAGCGCGTCTTCTGCCGGGTCAGTCCGGCATCGAGCAGGCGCTCCGACCGGCCGCCAGGATCGCGTCCGGTGTGACGTCGCCGGCCGCAGCCACCAGTCGCGCCAGGGCCGCCTCGGCCGACCGCAGCGAGACCTGCTGCTCGAGGATGATGTGGACGAGCGTCGCGAAGCCGGGCTGGCGGGCCCACAGCGGTGGCGGCCCGTGCCTCGCGACGATCCCCGCGAGGTCGGGGTCGGTCGCGGCGAGGCGGTCGACGCCGGCGCGCAGCGTGTCCTCGTCGAGTCGTGTCGCGACGGCGGTGCCCATGTGCGTACCGTAACCACGTGCACGACGAGACCGTTGCCCGCGAGATCCTGGCCGCCGTGGATGGCCGCGTTCCGGCCGGGCCCCCGCGCGACGCTGACCGCGGTCGGGGACGGCTTCGCCAGTGACGCGTGGCTGGTCACGGGGGCGACCGGCGAGCGGACCGTCCTGCGCGTGGCCAACGACCGCGGGCTCGTGACGGTCACCTACCCGATGGAGCACGCGTTGATGGGACGGCTCGCCGCTGCCGGGGCCGCGGTCCCGCACCCGCTCGTCGGATCGTGGGAGGTCGCGGGCTGGACGGGACCGGCGTTCTCGCTCACGAGCTTCGCCCCGGGCGGTCCGTTGCGACCCACCTCGGTGGCCACCGCGGCCCCGGCGATCGCGGCGTTCCTCGCAGCGCTCCGTTCCGTGGCCGTGGCCGATGGGTTCGGACCCCTGGAGGTCGCACCCGACGGCGGCGCTGCGCGGATCGCGACCCGACCTCGTCGACGGCCTCGTCACCTGGGCGGAGCGACCGCTGTGGCCGCTCGATGCCTCGAGCCTCGCCGATCACCCGGCCATCGGCGCCGTCCCCGGGCTGGCCCAGCGGATGGACGCCCACCGCGATGCCGTGATGACCGCGCTCCACACGGGACCGATGGTCGTGCTGCACAGCGACCTCCACGACGGGAACATCCTCGACGACGCCGGACGACTGACGTTCATCGACTTCGGCGAGGCCCTGGTCGGGCCCGCTCGCCTGGGACCTTGCCGCAGTCGCCTTCTTCATCGACTGGTCGGTCGCGGATGCGTTGATCGGCGAGGATCCGGGCCTGGCCGCGACGACGGCAGGCATCGGCCTGTGCTTCGGCGCCTATCGCTGGCACCTGTCGCGGGAGCACGCCTTCGACGACGACGAGCACGACCAGGCCTACCTGGAGACCTGCCTCGCGCGCCTCGACGCCGCGCGCTTCGGCGCGGCGCGTCCCGGCCTGGCCGACGGGACCGCACGACCCGGGGCGTAGACTCGCTCGACATGATCCTGCGCATCGTCCTGGGTCGGTTCCCGCCGGATCGGGGCGCCGATGCGCTGGTGGAGCTGCGCGAACGGCTGGCCGAGGCCGCGCGACCGATCGCCGGACTCGAGAGCCTCATCGTCGGTGCGCGACAGACGTCCGCCTCGACCGCTGACGCCCCCGTCATCGAAGCGGCGATCGTGACGATCTGGGTCGATGTCGAGCGGATGTTGCGGGCGACGTCCGAGCGACGAACAGGAGCGCTTCCTGGCCGGCCGGCTTCGACTCCCGTTCGTGGTGGACGCGACGGAACACTTCGAGATCGTCGATCGGACCTTCGCCGCCCTGCCGCCGGAGACCCTGTCGCTGCTGCGCATCCTGCGCGTCCGTGCCCACTCGTCGGATGAGAGCCGGCTGATCGCGACGTTGCGTCGACCAGCAGGCAGCGGTTCGTCGACCTGGGGCTGATCGCCTCGCATCTCGGTCGACGGATCACGCCGGAGGGGCAGGTCGAGGCCGTCGGGGTCCGGGTGTGGCCCGACCGGGACTCGATCCGGGCCGCGACCGGCGGACGCCCGGAGACACCGCTGTTCGCCGAGGAACTCGCCGAGTGGCAGGACACCCTGTCGCTCGAGCTGTTCGACGGGGTCGAGATCGTCCCGAAGCTGCCGGTCGCGAGCGGCCCGCCGATGTTCGTGCTGGACGGGGACTGGCGCATCGTCGACGTCACGCCGACGGCGGCCGCGTTGCTCGGGCTGCCGGCGGCGGACCTCGTCGGTCAGCGTGCGGCGGCACTCGTCGATGACGGCCATGTGGCCGGCGCGGACTGGGCGACGACCCTGCTCGGCGACGGCGTGGCCAGTGGGACCGCGGCATGGCAGGTGCCGGATGTGGGCGAGGTGCTCATCCGCTACACCGCACGTCGCGATGTCCCGATCGCCGGTCGCCACGCCGTCGTCGTCGCTCGCTGGCACGACCCGGCTCCGACCGTCGAGGACCTCGACCGGGCGCTCGCGGAGGCGTTCCCGGGGCGAGACGCGGCGGGCTGATCTAGCGACGGACTACGCCGGGACGGCAGTCTCTTCGTCGCCCACGTGCAGCACGACCACGTCGACTGGGTCGGTCCGCCCACGCAGCTCCAGGTGGCGCCACTCCAAGGCGCCGGCCAGCCCGGCGGCGTCGGCCGCGCTGCTGGAGACGAGGATCACGCCTGCCTCGGCCGCCGACGCGAGCCGCGCGGTCGTGTTGACCGCGTCGCCGAGCGCCGTGAAATCGGTCACACCGCGGTCGCCCACGGAGCCGACGAAGGCGATGCCGGTGTGGACGGCAGCCCCGAGCGGGAGCCATGGCCCGGTCGTCGACCCATGGCCGGTCTCGCGGAGGAGCTGGCGGGCGGCATCGACCGCCTTCGCGGCGTGGTCGAGGCCGCTCATCCCGGGGATGAACAGGCCCACGACCTCGTCCCCGACGAACTTGTCGATGACCGCCTCGCGGTCGACGAGGATGCGAGCGGCGACCTCGTAGAAGCGGTTGAGCAAGTTCGAGAAGTCGCGCGGCGGCATCCCCTCGGCCATGCCCGTCGAGCCGCGCACGTCAGCGAACAGCATCGACAGCTCGACTTCCGCGCCGCCGTGGTTCGCGTCGATGTCCTGGTAGCAACCGCGGCAGTAGCGGGGGTTCTTCTCCACGGCCCGAGCCTGATCATCCGCATCACCGCGCCGCCCGGCCCGGCGAAGGGGCGAAGGCACATCTTGCAGCGCGGCGCCCGCGGGAGGCTCCGCCAGAAGCGCCGCTTGGGCCGGAGTCCCTGGTCGGACCCGTCGAGCCTCCGGCGCCAATCGGGCTCCGACATCGGCGCCATGGCACCCTCCGATGAATTCGTCCCGGTCGAGTCTACGGCGGGCAAGCTTGATCGACCTCGGACCGCGGCCCGGTCCCAGACAGACCGAAGCCCCCGGACGGGCACGGCCGGGAGCTTCGGAGTGGCTCGAAGGGGCGTCTGGACGCTGGGTCTGATCAGCGCTGCTGGTTGCTCGGCGTCCGCTCGCGCTCGAGCGGGGTCGTGCCGGACGGCATCGCCGGGTCGGTCCGGTCACCCTGGCTCCTGGCCCGGGTCTCCGGATCGCTCCAGCCCTGGCCGTGGTCCGCGGCGGCGTTGCCGTGCGTCCCGACCTGGCTGGTCCCGTGCTGGTCCTGCTGATCCTTGGTCTGACGCGGCTTGGTCTCGTGCGTTCCCATGCGAGTCGGCCTCCTTCCAGCGGGGGTCACGAGAGTGTCGCCGCCCGAGCGACACACCGGCCTCAGCACGCGCACGCGCATGCCTGACGAGGGCGTTGCAGCACCACGAACCGGCGCCCGAAGCCTGTCGATAGGACTTTCGGATGGTTGCACCCCAGCACATTCGTCGTACAACGAGATGTGTGGTCCGCGCATTCCCGTCACGTCATGCATGGTCGGACCAGGTCGCACCGGAGATGCGGCCAGACGTCCGTGGCCGAGCTGGATCGGCACGGTTGGATGAGGTCCTAGGAGTGCCCCCGATGGATCAGCGAGCGCGTCCCAGCGCGTCCGGCGACCCTGCGATCCACGCGATCCTGCGGCGAACGACCGAGCTTCGCGGCAACGATCTCGTCGCCCTGGCGCGGTCCTACGAGGCCGCTCGACTGGCCGACGGCGAGGAACTCGACCGTCAACGTCTCGTCGACATCGCCAAGCGCCGCGCAGAGCGTCCGGACGACGTCCTTGCGCTCGAACGCGCCGTGCAGGCTGCGCTCGAACACGCCACGACCGGCCCGGAACGGCGGTCGCTGCACCGGCTCGGCATCCTGGACACGGCGGAGCGGGCGATCCTCGATGCCGTCCTTGCCGTCGCCCTGCATGAGCGGCTCGGCGTCAAGGCCCGCACGGCCTTGACCGAACCATGGGAGACCGTCGCGTGAACGGCCGTCGCGCCGACCGACGTCCCATCCTGCTCGTCTACACGGCTGCGACGATCGTGGCCGGGCTGTTCGCCTTCATCTGGTCGGCGGCCAACTACCCGCTCGATCCGGCGATCTCGCTGACCGCCGCGGGCGACCGTGAGGGCATCCTCCTGGGCCTCGTCTTCTGGACGGCCCTCGGCCTGCTCGGCAGCCTGCGCACGGAGCGGCTGCACGGCCATGCCGTGCTCACGTTCCACCTGCCGTTCATCGCCGCCGCGACCGCCCTCGGCGGCCCGACGGCGGGCGCGATCGTGGCCCTCATCTCCACGATCGAGCGACGCGAGCTGCGTGAGGTCCCGTGGTATGGCGCGCTGGCCAACCACACCGCGATCGCCCTTGCGGCCATCGCCGGCGGCGTCACGATGGACCTCGTGCAGTCGATCGGCACGTCGGCGAATGCGGCGGGCCAGCCCCTCCAGTTCGTCGCCATCGTCGGCGGCAGCCTCGTGCTGGCGGTGACGGCCGCCGGCTTCGCGGCTGGCACGGTCGTCCTGCGTGACCGGCTGTCGATGCCGGAGGCGATCCGGCTGTTCAACGACGCGTACCGGACGACCGCGGTCGCGGAGGTGCTGCTCGGCTGGATCCTGTGGCTGACCTACACCGAGGTCGGCTGGTGGGCGTCCGGGATCACCGCGCTCGTGGTCCTCGTCGTGTGGAACGGCTTCGACGCCCAGGAGCGCGCCCGGTTCGACGCGATGACCGGTCTCCTCGGACGCGCCAGCTTCGATGCGCGACTGACCGACGCCATCGAGGCCGTCCAGCGTCGCGGTCAGTCGGCCGCCCTGCTCGCCATCGATCTCGACCGGTTCAAGGCGATCAACGACAGCCACGGCCATGCCACCGGCGACGAGGTGCTGCGCGAGATCGGCGCCCGACTGCGGGGCGCCATCCGCCTGACCGACGCAGCCGTCCGTCGCGGCGGCGACGAGTTCGGCGTCCTGCTCGTGGAGGTCGCGGACCGGGAGACGGCGCTCGTGCTGAGTCGACGCATCCACGATGCGATCGTCGAGCCGATCATCCTCGCCGACCGGACGGTCCAGGTCGGTGCGTCGATCGGCGTCGTGTTCATCCCGCAGATGGAGCGGATGCCGACCATCCCATGGCTGCACGACCAGGCCGACAAGCGCTCGTACCGCATCAAGTTGCTTGGCGGTGGCGTGTGGGGCGGCGACGACTTCGACGATCGCGACGGTCCCGACGACCGGTTCTCATGACCGTCTCAGGCAGGTCGGCTGGAATGCACGCATGGATGACACCGATCGCCTGCCGACCTTCGAGCCCCTGACCCCGCGGGTCGCCCCGCCCGGCGTCATCCGGACCGACCCACCCGCCCCGACCGCGCCACCGGCGACCTCCTCCCGCCCGGCGTCTCCCATCGGGCGCGGGTCGGTCGGTGTCCTCGCCGCCTCCCTCATCAGCGCCACGCTCGCCTCGGTCATCACCGTCGGGCGTCCTCGCCGGTGGCGGGACGACCCTGACGCCGACCGCCAGCGGCAACGACGCCGGCGGCCGCCGCGTCGAGCGCGCCGCTCGCCATCACCGCCAACGACGCGGTCATCGCCGTGGCCGAATCCGCCAGCCCGGCCGTCGTGACCATCACCACCGAGGCCGCCGGCCAGCAGGGCTTCGGACCGTTCTCGATGCCGTCGACCGGCGTGGGCTCCGGGTTCGTGTTCGATGCCAGCGGCCTCATCCTCACCAACAACCACGTCATCGAGGACGCGACCGGCGCCGACGCGATCACCGTCACCTTCCAGGACGGGACGGAGCTGCCCGGCGACGATCGTGTCGACCGATCCGGAGCGCGATCTCGCGGTCATCCGGGTCGAGTCGACGACGGCCCTGCCGACCATCGAGATCGGCGACTCGTCGGCGCTCAAGGTCGGTCAGCTCGTGGTCGCCATCGGCAGCCCGCTCGGCACGTTCACCGAGTCGGTCACGAGCGGCATCCTGTCGGCGACCGGTCGCACGATCGAGGTCGGGTCGCCGATGAGCCGCCAGACCTCGACGATGACGAACCTCCTCCAGACGGACGCGGCCATCAACGAGGGCAACTCGGGCGGGCCGCTGCTCGACGCGAGCGGACGGGTCATCGGGGTCAACGTCGCCGTCGCCGCCAGCGCCCAGGGCATCGGCTTCGCCGTCCCGATCGACGCGGCTGCCGCGATCATGGCCGAGGCCCGCGCCGCCACCGACGCCGCCTGATCGAGCCCGTGACCGGCCCAGCCTGAGGGCCGCGAACCGGCCTCCCGAGGGCCGGTTTCGCGGCTTCGCGGCATACTGCGCCGACGACCATGTCGATCCGCGCACCCCTCTCGATCCTGTCCGTCGTCCTGCTCGTCGCCGCCTGCGGCCCGGGCGGAGCCTCCGCCGTGCCGTCCGAGACCTCGGCGGTCGTTCCCGGCTCGCCGGGCGGCGAGGCCGCCGTCGCCTCCCTCGCCCCGACGATCCGCCCGAGCGCGACGCCGAGCGCGACCCCGACGTCGACACCGACCGCCGCCCCGACACCGACCGCGACGCCCGAGCCGACGCCGACCCCGGAGCCGACGCCCGCCCCGGACCCGGAGCCGTTCGCGATGAACCTCGCCACGCGGTCCGACTTCGTCGCCCAGTACACCTTCGAGTGGTGCGTCGGCGCGAGCCTCCAGATGGCGCTCAACATGGCGACCGACCAGGAGCGCACGTCGCGTGCCGACCAGGGCGAGCTGTGGGCGATGGCGCGCGACCGCTCGTCCAGCCCGTTCGGCGGAGCGAACCCGCGCGGCTGGACCGCCAGCTCTCAACGACCTCGGCATCGGGCCGTACGTGCTCGTGTCGCTGCCGAGCTTCGAGGAGGCCGTGGCCACCGCCGCGACGGCCATCCGCGAGACCGATCGACCGGTCGGCCTGGTCATGTGGCGTGGCCGCCACGCGTGGGTCATGTCCGGCTTCGAGGCCAGCGCCGATCCGGCCGGGTCGGACGACTTCGAGGTCACCGGCATCCGCGTGCACGACCCGCTCTACCCGCACGGCAGCAGCGTGTGGGGCAAGAGCCCGAAGCCGAACACGCTCGTCAGCCCCGCGACGCTGGCCAAGCAGTTCGTGCTGCGCGACAGCACGCGGGTGAACCTCGGCGTACCGCCCGGGTACCTCCTCGTCCTGCCGGTCGCGGATGCGGCCTGACCCGGGTACCGTACGGCGATGACGACCCAGACCGTTCCCGCACCGGGCGCCTCGATCCACGTCATCGTCGACGGGGCGGCGGACGCGCCGGCCGTCGTCCTGCTCCATGCCGGCATCGCCGATAGCCGGGCGTGGGCAGCCATGACGCCGCACCTGGTCGAGGCCGGCTATCGCGTCATCCGCTACGACCGCCGCGGGTTCGGCAGGACGGTGACCGAGGACGTCGAGTTCTCGAACCGGGCCGACCTGGTCGCGGTCCTCGACGCGCTGGGCATCGGGCAGGCCGTCCTCGTGGGCAACTCGCAGGGTGGTCAGATCGCGTTCGACACGGCCATCGAGTACCCCGACCGGATCGCCGCGGTCGTCGGGGTCGCCGCGGGCCTGGGCGGCTTCGATGGCGGCGCGACCGACGCGGAGGTCGAGCTGTTCGAGCGGATGGACGCGCTCGACGAGCGGCTGGATGCGGCCGGTGCCGCCGGCGACCCCGCGACGCGGCAGGAGATCGTCGACCTCGACATCGCGTTCTGGGTCGACGGGCCGGGACAGCCGGCGGACCGCGTCCCGACCGCGGTCCGCGACCTGGTCCGGGTCATGGACACCGTGCACTACGCGCCGGGTCGGGTCCACGGCCAGGCGGTCCCGCTCCGACCGCCCGCCGCCGAGCGGCTCGCGGACCTGCGCCAGCCGGTGCTCGCCGTCGCCGGAGCCCTGGATGCGAGCGAGGTCGTCGCCACCGCGAAGCACCTGGGGGCGACCGCTCCTGCCGCGACCGCCGCGATCTGGCCCGACGTCGCGCACATGATCGGACTCGAAGCGCCGGAGCGGCTGGCCGCGCTCATCATCGGATTCCTGGCGCCGCTGCCGCGCTGGTCGTGAGGGTCCCGGCGGCTCGACGCGGTCGGGCCGCGCTCGGCCTGGTCGTGGCGCTCGTCGTCGGGGCGTGCCAGGGGACCATCCCGTCCGGATCGCCCGTCGGGAGCCAGGCCGTGGCACCGAGCGCGAGCGCCGTGACGGTCCCATCGACGCCCGTCCCGGACCCCAAGCACGAGGTCTACGGCTTCGTGCCGTACTGGGAGATGGACGACGGCATCGCCGACCACCTGGCCGCGACCAAGCTGACGACGCTGGGCCTGTTCTCGGTCACGCATCGCCGAAGCGGTGAGCTGGCCACGAACCAGAACGGCTATCGCGCGATCACCGGGCCGACCGGCGACCGACTCATCGCCGAGGCGCACGAGCGCGACCAGCGCGTGGAGCTCGTGTACACGAGCTTCGGGGCCGACAAGAACCGCCGGTTCTACACGGAGCCGGCCGCCCAGGAGCGGTGGATCACGGAGCTCGTCGACCTCGTCGAGGCCATCGGGGTCGACGGGGTCAACGTCGACGTCGAGGGGCTGCCGCTCGAGCACGTCGCCGACTACGGCACGTTCGTCGGTACGCTGCGCACGGCCCTGCGCGAGCGCATGCCGGACGCCCAGGTGTCGGTCGCCACGCCGGGCGGCGCGCGCGGGGCGGCGATGGCCGCAGCCGCCGCGACGGCCGGTGCGGATCGCATCTTCCTGATGGGCTACGACTATCGCTGGGAGGGCTCGAACGCGGGTGCGACCTCGCCGCTCGAACCCGGCGACGGGGAGGGTGGGGGACTGCGTGAGTCGCTCGCGCTGTACAGCGCCCTCGGCGTGCCGGTCGAGCGCACGCTGCTGGGGCTGCCGCTGTACGGCATGACCTGGCCGGTCGATGGCGGGGAGCTGTTCGCCCCGGCCACGGATCGTGGCAACGAGTGGATCCCCCGGCTGAACCTCGGTGTCTTCGAGCGCCCCGGGTTCAGCCCGGTGTACGACGCCTTCGAGAGCGTCGAGTTCTACGCGGTCCAGGGCGAGGACGGCGGCTGGAACGCCGTCTACTACGACTCGCCGCGCTCGCTCACGCCGAAGCTCAGCCTGGCCGACGAGCACGGGCTGGCCGGTGTGGGGTTCTGGGCCATCGGCTACGAACGCGGTCTGCCCGGCTACACCGAGCTCATCGACACGTTCCGCGCTGGCGACATCGCCGACGGTCCCGGCGGCCACCCCGGCGCCGTGACCCTCGACGCCCGGGCGCTGGGGCGGGCCACGCTCGCGCGCCAGCACCTGCTCGAGCGGGCGCCGGCGACGGTCGGCGTGGTCGACCTCGTCGAGCGCGTCGGCGGGCTGCAGGCCCAGGAGCCGGCCTCGCCGTCGATCGCCCTGTGGACGCGCCGGCGCGCCTTCGAGGCCGACGAGCTGGCGACGGCGTTCGCGGCCCGGGAGGTCGTCAAGGGCACGCTCATGCGCACGACCCTCCATGCGGTGAGCAGCGCCGACCACCGCCGGCTGCGGCCGGGCGTCGCGCCTTCGTCCAGCGGCATCCGGCGCCAGGACCGGCGCGACCCGCCCGACGACGCGACCCTCGGCCGGCTCCTCGCCGCGACCGCCGCCTGCACGGCCGTGCCGCGCTCGCTGGCCGAGCTGCGCGACCACCTCGCGCCGCTGTGGCCGGAGCGCGACCCCGACGAGGTCCTGTGGTGGGCTCGTCGGTCCGCACCGCTCGTCCACGCGCCGGACCCGACCGTCCCGTGGTCCTTTGGGCGACGGCCCCGGCTGATCGACGCGACGGCGTGGCTCGGCGCGGCCCCGCCGGTCGCCGTGGCCGACTCGCTGGAGCACCTCGTGCGGCGCTACCTCGGCGCGTTCGGACCGGCCACGGCCGCCGACCTGGCCGCGTGGTCCGGCGTCGCGGTCACGACGCTCCGCCCGGCCATCGCCGCACTCGAGGCGCGCGACGCCCTGTGGCACGGCCGGGACGAGCGCGGTCGCGCGCTGCTCGATCTGCCCGACGCGCCGCGGCCCGGATGCGGACCAGCCGGCGCCGCCACGGCTGCTGCCGATGTGGGACAGCCTGCTGCTCGCCCACGCCGATCGGACCCGGGTCATCGACGACGCCGATCGTGCCGTCGTCATCGCCCGCAACGGCGACACGCTGGCGGCGTTCCTCGTCGACGGCCGGGTCGCCGGCCTGTGGTGGGCGGAGGCCGGTCCGGGCGGGCGGACGCACATCGCCATCGAGCCCTTCCGGCCGATCCCCGCGTCGGCGATGACCGCGCTGCGCGACGAGGCGGACGCCCTGGCGGCGTTCGTGGAGCCGCACGAGCCGCTCGTCTATGCCCGCTATCGACGGTGGCGTCCGGTCGCCTGAAGGCGACAGCCGAGTTGCAACCGGACTGCAACGAACGTCCGGTCGGCGACCGACCGACCGCTGCGCGGCGCAGCGCAGCATGCCGACACGAGACCCCCGGGCGCACCCCAGCCGCGTCCGCTTGTGGGACTGATGGAGGCACCGAACCATGCAAGACCGACCCCTCTGGCGCGTCATCGCCCTCGCGATGGCCGTGCTGCTCGCCGCGGCGGCGTGCGGGACCAACGACGATCCGAACGGCGGCGCCAGCGGCGCCCCGGATGCATCCACCGACGCGGGCAGCAGCCCGGCCGCCGGCCGCGTCCGGCGAACCGGCTCCGGCCGGCGACCTCAGCGGTGAGCTGACGGTCTGGGCGATGGGCAACGAGGGCGCGCTCCTCGGGACCATGGCCGACAAGTTCATGGCAGAGAACCCGAACGTGACGGTCAACATCACGCCGGTCGACTGGGGCCAGGCCGTCGCCAAGCTGCAGACCGCCATCGGCGGTGGCGAGACCCCGGACATCAGCCAGATGGGCACCGACATGATGGGCCAGTTCGTGGAGACGGGCGCCCTCGAGCCGGTCCCGGCCAGCGTCGATCCGGCGCAGTTCTTCGAGAGCGCCTGGAACACCAACGTCGTCGACGGCGCCGCCCATGGCGTGCCGTGGTACGTCGAGACCCGCGTCCTCTACGAGCGGACCGACCTCGCCGGCGACACGACCGCCCCGACGACCTGGGACGAGCTCAAGACCGAAGCGCAGGCGATCAAGGATGCCGGCGCTGAGTACGGCATCTCGCTCGGCACCAAGAACTCGCAGGAGTACCTGCCCTTCGTGTGGCAGAACGGTGGCGACGTCATGTCCGAAGACGGATCCGACGTTCACGCTCGACTCGCCCGAGGCGGTCGAAGCCCTGACCTTCTACGACTCGTTCTTCGAGGAGGGCCTCAGCCCGACGCCGTGCCTGAGGGCTTCGACGTCACGCCGGCCTTCGTCGCCGGTACCCACCCGATGTTCTTCTCCGGCCCGTGGCACGTCGGCCTGATCACCGACGCCGGCGGCGCCGACATCGAGGGCAAGTGGCAGCTGTCCACGGTGCCCACGAAGGCCAGCGGCACCTCGTTCGTCGGTGGCAGCAACCTCGTCGTCTTCAAGGACAGCGAGAACAAGGACGCCGCGTGGGCGTTCATCGACTTCATGAGCCGACCCGAGAACCAGGTCGCGTGGTACCAGGAAGCGACGGTCCTCCCGGCCGTGACGAGCGCCTGGGACGACCCGGCCCTGGCCGATGACCCGAACGTGGCCGTCTTCGGCGAGCAGCTCCAGGACACGAAGGCCCCGCCGGCCATCCCGACCTGGAACGAGGTCGCCAACGCGATCAACGAGAACCTCGAGCAGGTCACGACGGGCGACATGTCCCCCGAGGACGGCGCCCGGGCCATGCAGGAGGCAGCCACCGCCATCGGCACGGGTGACTGACGATGGCGCAGCGCGTCGGCTCGGCCGGGCCTACCAGCCCGGCCGGGTCACTCGCTCCACTGGCGGCTGGTCGCGCCCCGGGCACGACCACCGCCCGAGGCAGAGCCCTCCGCCAGAACCTGACCGGTTGGGCCTTCGCCCTCCCGTTCTTCCTCATCTTCCTCATCTTCATGGCCGGGCCGATCGTCGCATCGGCCCTGCTGAGCCTGACCGACTTCGGCCTGCGTGACCTGCGCAACCCGCTGGGCGCGAACGTCGTCGGTCTCCAGAACTACCTCGACCTCCTGGGCGATGCCAAGTTCCAGGCCTCGCTCTTCAACACGGCCTACTTCGTCGTCATCGGCGTTCCGCTGACCCTCGCCGTGGGCATGGCCGTGGCCATCGCGCTCGACCGCGGGATCCGGCGGTTCCGGTCCCTCTACCGCGTCGGCTTCTACCTGCCGGTGGTCACCAGCATCGTGGCCATCGCGGTGGTCTGGCGCTTCGTCCTCAACCCCGACTTCGGCCTGCTGAACATGGGCCTCGCCCAGCTCGGCATCGATGGCCCCGACTGGCTGGCCGACCCGGTCCTGGCCATGCCCTCGCTCATCGCGATGGCGTCATGGCGCAACCTCGGGTTCGCCATGGTCCTGTTCCTGGCCGGGCTCCAGACGATCCCGGTCACGCTCTACGAGGCCGCGTCCATCGACGGCGCCGGTCGCTGGGCGGCATTCCGCAACATCACCTTCCCGCTCCTCCGGCCGACCCTCCTGTTCGCCACCGTCATCACGACGATCGGCTACCTGCAGGTCTTCGAGGAGCCGTTCGTCATGACCGACGGCGGGCCGCTCGACAAGACCCTGACCGTCTCGATGTACATGTACCAGCAGGGCTTCGAGTTCTTCCACCAGGGCTATGCGGCCGCGATCGCCTGGATCCTGTTCCTGATCGTGGCGGCGGTGGCCGTCATCCAGTTCCGCGTCCTGCGGTCCCAGACGTGAACGGAGGACGACGATGACCGCCATCCCGCGACCACCGACCGGCTTGGTCGACACTGCCGGCAGCGACGCTCGCCGCGACGCCGAGCGACGCGACCAGGGCCGCGGCGCCCGGATCCTGCTGTACACGATCCTGACCATCGGCCTGCTGCTGATGATCGCGCCGTTCATCTGGATGGTGCTCGGCTCGTTCAAGGCGCAGGGCGAGTTCCTGCGCCTGCCGCCGACCTGGCTCCCCGAAGCAGCCGACGCTCGGCAACTACGAGCGCCTCGTCGAACGGCTCGACATGCCGCGCTTCTTCTTCAACTCGCTCGTCGTGGCCGTCGCCGTGACGCTCGGCAACCTCGTCTTCGCGCCGATGCTCGGCTACGCCCTGGCCAAGCTGCGCTTCGCCGGCAAGGGCGTGCTCATGGGCCTCGTCCTGGCCACGTTGATGCTGCCCGGGGCGGCGACGCTCATCCCGCTGTTCGTGCTGATGAGCGCGCTCGGGCTGGTCAACAGCTACCCGGCGCTCATCCTGCCGTTCCTGGCCGGGCCGTTCAGCGTGTTCCTGACCCGCCAGTTCTTCATCGGCCTGCCCGACGAGTTGCTGGAGGCCGCCCGGATGGACGGCGCGTCCGAGTTCCGGATCTTCGCCCAGATCGCGATGCCGCTGGCCGGCCCGGTGCTGGCGACGCTGGCCATCCTCGTCTTCCTGGGCACGTGGAACGCCTTCATCTACCCGCTGGTGATGGCCCAGGAGCCCGAGATGTACACGCTCCCGGTCGCGCTCGCGACGTTCGCCACCGGCCAGTTCCAGGCCGACCACGGGATGCTCATGGCCGGGCTCGGTGCTCCTCATCGCACCGGTCCTCGTGATCTTCCTGCTGCTCCAGCGCTGGATCACCGAAGGCATCGCCACGACCGGCCTCAAGGGCTGATCCACCCCCGACGTCCCAGGCACGAACCAGCACGAACCACATGGAGGACGGCCGTATGCCCCGCCGACCCGCCGCCACGCTCCTGGCCATCGTGGCCGCCGCCACCCTCGCCCTGACCATGCCCTTCGCCGTCACCGCCGCCGACGGGCTGTCGCGCGCGCAGCGCGACACGCTCCTGCGCTACGCCGGCGACACGTGGGCCGGGCTTCGAGGCGATGACCGACGCCAGAGACCGGGCTGCCCGCAGACAGCCTGGGGGCGAACGGCACGGCGAGCGTGCAGACCTCGACGACGAACATCGGCGCCTACATGTGGTCGACCGTCGTCGCCGAGTCGCTCGGGCCTGATCGATCACGAGGAGGCGGTCACCCGCCTGACGACCACGCTCGGCACGCTCGAGACGATGGAGCGCCACGCGCCGAGCGGGCAGTTCTACAACTGGTACGACCACACGTCCGGAGCGAAGCTCACCGCCTGGCCGCCGACCGGCGCGCCGATGGTCCCGATCCTGTCGTCCGTCGACAACGGCTGGCTGGCGACGGGCCTCAAGGTCGTGGCTGGTGCCGTCCCCGAGGTCGCCGACGACGCCGCCGCCCTGTACGACAGCATGGACTTCGGCTTCTACTACCGGCCCGCGGTCAACCGCATCGCCTTCCATGTCGCGCCGAGCACCGGCGAGTCCCCCTGCTGCTACGACACGATCGTGAGCGAGAGCCGGATCGCCAGCTACATCGGCATCGCCAAGGGCGAGCTGCCGGCCAAGGAGTACTTCGGCGCCTGGCGGACGTTCCCCGACACCTGTGACTGGAGCTGGCCCGAGACGAAGCCGCTTGGGTTCACCGAGACGTATCTCGGCGTCAGCGTCTTCGAGGGCGCTTACCCGTACGAGGACTTCCTCGTCGTCCCGGGCTGGGGCGGCAGCATGTTCGAGGCGCTGATGCCGGCGCTGTTCGTTCCCGAGGAGCAGTGGGCGCCGCACAGCTGGGCGATCAACCATCCGCTGACGATCACCGCCCAGATCCACCACGGGCTCGTCGAGGCCGAGTACGGCTACTGGGGCTTCTCCCCGGCGAACGTGCCCGAGGGCGGCTACACCGAGTACGGCGTCGATGCCATCGGGATGAACCCCGATGGGTACAAGTCGAACAAGGCCGCGACGTACGTCGACCGCGGGTTCGCCGGCTGCCCGAACCGCGCTCCCAAGCCCGACCCGCCGCCGTCCGCCTACACCGATGGGGTCGTGACGCCGCACGCGGCGTTCCTCGCCCTGCGCTGGGCGCCCGACGCGGTGATGGAGAACCTCGCGAACCTCGAGGCCGACTTCGACATCTACGACCGGTGGGGCTTCCGCGACTCGGTCAACGTCGACACCGGCGTCGTGTCCAACGCGTACCTGTCGCTCGACCAGGGGATCGTCATGGCCGCCATCGGCAACGCCCTCTCCGGCGACATCCTGCGCGAGTCGTTCGCGACCAAGGACGTGCGCAAGGTCCTCCAGCCGATCATCGGGATGGAGCGGTTCAACGCCGGCCCACGGAGCGCGATCGACTTCGCGCCGGAACCGTGATCGTGTCGACCCGGCGGTCGGCCTCGTGACCAAGGCACGGGAGGCGTCGCCGCCCGAGGCGGCGCCCGGGGTCGACCCGCCGACGCGGTCGGCACGGATCGCCTGGTTCGAGACGCTCGGCGCCCTGGTCGAGCGCGACCGACCGGCGCCGGACGTCGTCCTGCCACCACCCGGCGACGTCCGCGCCGAGCGTGGTCGCGGCCAGGTGACCGTGTCCTGGACCCCGGTCGACGGCGCGGCCGGGTACCTCGTGCATCGCGGATCGTCGGCCGAGTCACTCGAGCCGCTCGACCACCGCGGCGGCGACGTGCTGGCGGTGCCCCACGGCCCCTACGTGGACACGGTCGGCGACATCGACGACGACCACGTCTACGCGGTGGCCAGCCTGGCCTCGATCGATGGACCGGTCGGGCCGGTGTCGGCACCGGTCCGACCGGCACCCGTGCCTCGGGGAGCGTCCGCCGGGGTCGTCGAGGTCACCGTGGATGTCGGTCACGTCGTCGGCCCGGTCGAGCGGCCGTGGCGGCCGATCATCGGCTCCGAGCACCTCCAGCTCCTCCTGCGCGGCGACGGCCCTGGCGGCATCCCGGTCGGCGACGACCTGGCCCGCGCGTTCGAGATCGTGCGCGACGAGCTCGGCGTGGAGCGGGTCCGCGCCCACGGCCTCCTCCACGATTCGCTCGGGGTCGTCACGGACGACGGACGCGGCGGCGTGCGCTACGACTTCGAGCGGATGGACGCTGCGCTGGACCGGCTGCTGGCCACCGGCCTGCGGCCGATCGTCGAGCTGTCGTTCATGCCCGCGGTCCTCGCCGCCGACCCCGACGTCTCGGTGTTCGACTACGTCGGCATCATCTCGCCGCCGCGCGACCTCGGTGCCTGGCACGACCTCGTGACCGCGCTCGTCCGGCACCTCCTCGAGCGGTTCGGGCGCGACGAGGTGCGCGAGTGGCCGTTCGAGGTCTGGAACGAGCCCAACCTCCGGGTGTTCTGGGCCGGGCGCCAGTCCGAGTACTTCGACCTGTACGACGCCTCGGCCGCGGCGATCAAGGCGGTCGACCCGGCGCTGCTCGTCGGCGGGCCGTCGACGGCGGCGGTCGGCTGGGTCGACGACCTGCTCCACCACGCGGCCACGACCGGGGTCCCGGTCGACTTCATCACGACCCACACGTACGGCGCGCCGCCGCTCGACCTGCGGCCGATCCTCGCCCGTGCCGGCCGCGCCGACCTGCCCCTGTGGTGGACGGAGTGGGGCGTCAGCCCGACCCACGGCTCCCCGGTCAACGACAGCGTGTGGGGCGCGCCGCTCGTGGCGCGCGGGATGCGCTCGGCCGCCGGCCGGCTGGATGCCCTGGCCTACTGGGTCGCCTCCGACCAGTTCGTCGAGCTGGGCATCCCCGAGCGGCTGTTCCACGGCGGGTTCGGCCTGCTGACCATCGGCGGCCTGCGCAAGCCGCGCTTCTGGGCCCTGGCGATCCTCGAGCAGCTGGCGGCGGATGCGCTCGCGGTCGAAGCGCGGGGCGACGGCGCGGGCAGCCTCGTGGAGACCTGGGCGAGCCGCGATCCCGGCGACGGCCGCGTGGCGATCGCCCTGTGGAACGGCACGCTGGACCAGACGAAGACCGAGGGCCACCGACCGCTCGACCGGGAGGTCCGGCTCCAGCTGACGGGTCTGTCACCGGGCACGTATCGGCTGCGCCACCGTCGCGTCGACCACGAGCACTCGAACATCGCCCGGCACTGGGCGGCACGTGGCGGCGGCGACTGGCCGGACGAGGACGCGTGGGCCGAGCTCCGCGGGCTCGACGAGCTCGAACTCGCTCGAACCCGAGCGCCGGATCACGGTCGGCGCCGACGGCACCGCGGGCACGACCTTCGACCTGCCGATGCCCGCCGTCTCGCTCGTCGAGCTGCTGCCCGACTGACCGCGCCCGGTACCTCCGCGCCGACGGACGGCTGTGCCGTATCCTCCCGCCGGGGGATCGGGGAGTGGGGGGCAAGGTTCGGAGGTTCGATGTACCAGCTGCTCGTGTTCGTCCACGTCGTGTGCGCCATCATCTGGGTCGGCGGCGCGTTCTTCGCCCAGCTCCTGTCGATGCGCATGCAGCGCACCAGTGACCCGGCGGAGCTGCCGAGCCTACGCTCGGAATGTCGAGTTCCTCGGGACTCGCGTCTTCCTGCCCGCGTCGATCCTGCTGTTCATCGCCGGCGCGGCGATGGTCGCCCAGGCGTGGAGCTTCGGGCAGCTCTGGATCGCCGTCGCGATGGGGCTGTGGCTGCTGTCGGCGCTCCTCGGCTCGCTCTACATCGGTCCGCGGACCAAGAAGATCGCCCAGCTGTTCGAGACAGAAGGTCCGACCTCGACCAGCGCCCGGGCGCTCCTGGACAAGGTCTTCCTGGTCTCGCGGCTGGAGCTCGTCAGCTTCGCCGTCATCATCGCGCTGATGGTCTTCAAGCCGGGGTCGGGCGCCGCCTGAATCAGAACGGGGCGACCGTCACCGGTCGCCCCGTCTTCACCGCGCGGTGCGCGCTAGCGGACGACGAGCTGCAGCGTGCCCGTGCTGCCCGCGAAGCCGCCGGCCTGGATGAGGTAGGTCACCCCGGCCTCGGACGCCCAGGTCACCGACGACTGCAACGAGCCCTCCTCGGTCTCGGGGTCGAACACGTCGTCGACGCAGCCGACCTGGACGAGCTCGGTGCCGTCCTGGACATAGACGCCGACGACCGTGTCGAAGTCGCTGCCGGCCGTGTCGACCGTGAGGTCGCCACCGGTCCCGACGATGGACCACCAGGCGGTGTGCCCGATCGGCACCTCATCGACGCCCTCCGACAGGCAAGTCGCCTCGGGCGCCTCGGCTCCGGCGCCGGTCTTCAGGGTGACCGGCGTATCGAGCGCGAGCGGGATCGCCTGAGCCGGACCCTCGTTCGGGTACGGACGCGGCTTGGGCCCGGCCGGCCGCACGTCGATGCTGTGACCGTCGACCACCTGGGCGTCGCAGTGCTCGTCGTCCATGGGGTACGCCGTCGTCACGCCACCGAGCTCGACCTCGAGCTCGCCAGCGACCGAGAACTCCTGGACGATGAGCTTGAGCCGCGACCGGCCGTTGACCTCGATGCTCCGGATCTCGTCGCCGTCCGCGTCAGCGTCGCTCCGCCAGACGCCGAGCCGACTTCGCTCCCGTCCTCTTAATCGAACAGCGGCGTCTCGAAGTCGAAGGTTCCGTCGACCAACTCGACATCGGTCCCGCCGCTGACGGTCCTCGGTCTCGTCGGAGACCCACACGTCGAGGAACGAGTTGAAGCGATCCTGGTAGCCGTTGAGCTCGACGATGGAGCTCCTCGTCTTCCCAGGCGCAGTACAGGTTCCCTTCGCTGAACTTGGCGTTGTAGGCGGCCGGATTCGGTGGCGAACGAGGTGGACTGCTCGTGGATCGCGAAGCAGCCACTGAGATCCGTCAGGTCCGCGCCGGGCAGGGTCAGGGTGCCGGCGACCGTCAACGGCTGGGTCACGCCCTCGACGCGGCCATGGACGTTGCCGTCGCGGAAGTCGTCCTCGAATGGGATCGGGTCGCCGTCGGGTGTGAACGTCGCGTCGAGCACCGCGGTCCCTGCCGGGTCGCCGAACGGCGGATCAGACGACGGGTCGAATTCGACCAACTCGAACGTGGCATCGATACCGGTCGCACCACCGGAGAAGTCGACGGCCACGGGGACCAGCGTCGGCTCGTCCTCGAACGGCTCTGCCGGGCTTTCCCAGAACGCGAGGTCGCCGAAGCCGTCGCCGCTGTCGTTGACCTCCACGAACACCGACACGAAGCCATCGTCCGTTGCCGCGTCGCAGCTGACGTAGGTGAACGATCCTTCGTCGCGGAACGGTTTGGCCGCGGCGACCGTGGCCGGCAGCAGGAGCGCGAGTAGGACGACGACGACGGACCACGCCGTCAGCACGGGACGCTTCACGGACAAACCCCCTCCACAGGTGAACGTCGATGATGGAGCGGCATCATAGGACCGCACTGTTGCGCGCCGTCATCGCTCCGCGGCATCCGACGGGTTTCCCGGTGCGCGAGTGCACCGGGGTCAGGCGAGCGGGATGACCTCGGCGACGAAGCGATCGACGTCCCGCTCGAGGGCCGCCGGGTCCGTGGCCTCGAACCAGATCGCGAGGTGGGTCACGCCGAGGGCCGCGAAGGCCCGGACCTCGGCCGCGATGTCGGCCGGATCGCCCTGCATCGCGTACCACTGGTCGGTCGGCGGGCCGAACCGGGTGCGCACGCGAGCCGACAGCCAGGGCATCGGCCGTCCGGCCGCCTCGGCCGCGGCGCGGATCACCGGGATGCGCTCGGCGTAGCGCTCGGGACCGGTCGCGCTCGAGTGATAGCCGTCACCGCGTCGGCCGGCTCGCTCCAGGGCCGCCGTGGCACGCCCGCCGACGACGATCGGCAGCGCCGCGCCCTGGGCCGGCAGGGGCTCGAATGCGAAGTCCTCGAGCGGGTGGAAGCGACCGTTGAACGGCTCGGTCGAACCGGACCAGAGGTGGCGCCACAGGTCGATGGTCTCGTCGAGGTAAGCACCGCGGACGCCGAACCGATCGATCATCCCGAGGTTCGCGAACTCGCCGCGGCTCCACCCGACACCGACGCCGGCAGTCACCCGGCCGCCGGTCAGGTCGTCGAGCGTCGCCAGCTCCTTGGCCAGCACGACCGCGTTGCGCTGCGGGACGACGATGACGCTCGTCGCCAGGCGGAGGCCCGGCTGCAGGGCGCCGATCCAGGCCAGCGACAGGATCGCCTCGTAGATGCGGCCGTAGTCCTCGGCGCCCTCGTGGTCGACGAGGACGTGATCGGTGGTCCACACGGTCGAGAAGCCATGGCGCGCTGCGAGGGCGGCCGCGGCCTCCAGTCCCTCCCGCGAGGCGCCCGCCGGGAAGTTCGGGAGGCACAGGCCGTAGTCCATCTGCCGTAGGGTATCGTCCGACGGCATTCGGCAGGGGAGGACTGGATGGATCGGGCACGGATCATCGCGGCGTACCGGATCGCGTTCGCCCTCCTGGCGCTCGCCGCCGTCGTCTACCAGGCCATCGCCCTGGCCCAGGACGCATCCTTCTTCCCGACCCGGTTCTTCGCCTACTTCACGATCCAGAGCAATCTCATCGCCATCGTCGTGTTCCTGGTCGGCGCGACCCGGGTCCGCGGCGAGCGCAGCCGGAGCTGGGAGCTGGTTCGCGGGGCCGCCCTGCTGTACATGACCGTGACGCTGGTCGTCTACAACACCCTGCTGGCCGGCACGGACGTCGACACCGCCGTGTCGTGGGTCAACGACGTCGTCCACAAGCTGTTCCCGATCGTGCTCATCGCCGACTGGCTGATCGACCCGCCGGCCATGCGGCTGGCGTTTCGGGACACGCTCGTCTGGCTCGTCTATCCGCTCGTGTGGACCGGATTGACCATCGTCCGCGGCGCGATCGACGGGTGGTATCCCTACCCGTTCCTGGACCCGGCGAACGGGGGCTACGGCACGGTCGCCGTCTACGTCGCCGGGATCCTCGTGTTCGGCGTCGTGCTGTGCGCCGTCATCGGCGCGGTCGGCAACGCCCTCGGCGCACGTCGCTCGGACACCGCGCCGGCGCCCGCCTGACGCCTACTCGAGGTCGCGCAGCAGCTCCGCGAACTGGAGCGCGTTCGTCGCCCCGTAGTTGGCGTAGCAGTTGTTGAACAGCACGTGCGTCTCACGCGCCTGGGCCGCCGCCTCGTTGACCCGCGGCACCCAGTCGCCGAGCTCGCCCTCGTCGTACAGGTAGCGGAAGCGCTCGACGGTCTTCTCGACCTTGGCCTCCCAGGTCTCGACGCGCCGGCCATGGAAGCGGACGATCGCCAGGTCCGGTGAGGTCGCCGTGCTGAGCGCGGGGACGCTCGACTTGAGGCCCTGCGGCCCGTCGACGAGGACGAGCGGGATGGCCCGTTCGGCCAGGAAGCCGAGGGTCCGATCGAGGTTCTTCTCGTTGAACCAGCTGGCACTGCGGAACTCGACCGCCGGCGTCATCCCGACGCCGCGCAGGCGCTCGACCGACTCCTCGATCGTCGCCCGGTTCTCCGACGAGGTGAAGAACCAGCGCGGGTACTGGAGCAGGATCGACCCGAGCTGGCCGGCCTCGGCCAGCGGCTCCAGCCCGTCGGCGAACCACGCCCAGACGTCGTCCTTGACCGCCTCGGGCAGGTCCTTGGCGTAGATCCGGGCCTTCTCGGCGACCTCGCCGGGCAAGGCCGCGCGCAGGTCCTTGGGCAGCCGCTTCGTCTCGGTCGGCTGGCCGGTCATCAGGGCATGCGCCTTGATGTCGAAGGTGAAGTCCGGCGGCGTCCGCTCCACCCACAGCTCGGACGTCCGCCGGGCGGGCAGCGCGTAGTACGTCGCGTCGACCTCGACGATGGGGAAGCGCGAGGCGTAGAACTGGAGCCGCTCCTCGGCGCTGTCGGCGCCGGTCGGGTAGAACACGCCGGTCGCGGTCATGGTCGGGTCGGTCCACGATGCCGTGCCGATCCGGATCTGACCGCCACCGGGCGCCGCGATCGGCTCGGCGGCGATGTCGGCCGGACCGTCGAAGGTCGCGGCGGCCAGGTCCGGCCCGGGGTCGTGGACGTTGGTCGCGGTCGAAGTCGCCATGTCGAGAAGGGTACGACCGATACCGGACATCGGGTGTCAGGTTTGTCCGTCTTGACGAACGCGCAGATATCTTCCCATAATGATCGACGATGCGACGCAGACCCGGTACGCTGGTCCCGTTGGAGCGCTCGATCCTGGAGGCGGCGATGTCGCTACGGTCGATGGGCGTCGCGGAGCCGCACGGGTTCCTGCTGGCACGGACGATCGGGGACGTCACGGGGCAGCGGCAGCTGACCGCGTACGGGACCCTGTACAAGGCGCTCGATCGACTCGAGCGAGCAGGCCTCCTCGAGAGTCACTGGGAAGACCCGAACTTCGCCGCGATCGAAGCGCGGCCGCGTCGCCGGCTGTACCGGGTCACGACGGCCGGTGAGATGGCACTCGCCGACGCCCGGCGTGCCGACGCCGCGGCGGCGGAACAAGCGGCCAGCGGCGCACCGGCGCCGCGTCCCGCCCGGTCCGAGGCGCGCTGATCGAGATGGCCACGTCGCGCCTCCACGGGCGACGGGGAGACGGCTCGGCCGTCGTACTTGGCTGGGTCGCGGTCTACACGCTGGGGCTGCCGACCGCGATGCGGGCGCGGCGGCGCGAGGACATCGCCGCATTCCTCGTCGACGAGGCGCTCGATGCGGTGCGCCACGGCGAAGGGCGCAAGCTCCGGCGGCGCCGCCTGGGCCGCTGGCTGTTCGGCATCCCGGACGACCTGGCGTGGCGTCTGGTCGATGCCCCGGCGATGGCGGCGGACCTGCGTCTGCCCGCGCCATGGGTCCCGCTGAACCTGTGGACGAGCCTGCTGCTCGCGATCGTCGCGGTCGTGGCCACCGGCGCGTTCGCGATCGTCGCCAGTGATCTCCTGTGGGGGACCGCGGACCCGGCGCACTGGCCGGGATGGGGCCCACTCGGCTTCATCATCTCCTGCCTGGGCATCATGCTCGCGGTCGGACTGGCCGTGCCGTGGCCGAACCGGGCGATGATGATCGTCGTCCCGAGCGTCGTGCTGGGCATGGTCGCGGCGCCCTGGCTGTGGGGCTGCTGGGCGCTGTCGGCATTCGCCGTGACCGCGCGCTGGATCCAGACGGGTTCGACCACCGTCCGTCCATGAGCTTCCTGGAACGCGTCGACCTCGCGATCCGCCGGAGCCCCGTCTGGCGCTCGTTGTTCCGGCAGCCCTACCCGCGCGACGAGCGGTCGCGCGCGTACGCGGTCATGAACAACGTCTTCCTGCACATCCACCCGGTGCGCGTCCGCCGCACGCGGTCAAGTTCGCCTACACCTTCTGCCTGGGCGGCCTGAGCTTCTTCCTGTTCCTGGTGCTGACCGTGACCGGCGTGTACCTGATGGTCTTCTACGTGCCGTCGGCGACCCTGGCCTACACCAACATCCTCGAGATCCAGTCGAGCGTGACCTTCGGGCTGCTCACGAGGAACGTCCACCGCTGGGCCGCGCACCTGATGGTGTTCTTCGTGTTCCTGCACATGATGCGGATCTTCTACCACGGCGCCTACAAGCCACCGCGCGAGTTCAACTGGGTGGTCGGCGTGGTGCTCCTGTTCCTGACCATCATGTTGAGCTTCACCGGCTACCTCCTGCCGTGGGACCAGATCGCCTACTGGGCCATCACCATCGGCACGAACTTCGGCTCGTACTTCCCGATCGTGAACACGCCGGTCAACCGCATCCTGCTCGGCGGCGTGGAGGTCGGCCAGAACACCCTGCTCCGCTTCTACGTGCTCCACATCATGGTGCTGCCGCTCCTCGCCGCGGCGTTCCTGGCCGTCCACTTCTGGCGCATCCGCAAGGACGGCGGGATCTCGGGCCCCCTCTGAGGATCGCGCCGCTACCATCGGGCGCGTGACCGCGTCCGCCCGTGATGTCCATCTCAGCCTCGATCCCGAGGCCCTCGATGCCCTCGAGTCGGCGCTCCTGCGCGCGCGTGCCGCCGAGCTGTCCGAGGTCCGGCGGCGCAACGTCCGCCTGACCGCCGGCTACGGGGACGCGACGGCCCGTGACGTGATGGACGACGAGGGGCGCCGGGCACAGGACCGCTACGACGCCCTGACGGCGGTCCTCGACGCGGTCCGGGCCGCCCGCGCGGGCTCGGACGGCGGCTAGCGCCCCAGGAGCTGGTCGACCGGCGCGAAGTCGTCGCGCAGGACGGACGCCTGGCCGATGAACGCCGCGACCGCCGTCTGGCTCGTGGACGATCGACGTCGTCTCGGTCTCGCCCCACGTCTCGATGCGCGCCTCGATGGCCGCGATGTCGAGCGGCGCATCGGACGCGACGAGCACGACGTTGCCCGCCGCCGCGGCCCTCGATGGTCGGCGTGCCGGCGATGACCGCCACGTGGTCGAAGCGCTCGGCCAGGGTCGCCGCCTCGGCGCGCACGAAGCCGAGCGGCGGGTAGTCGATGAGGTTGGCCACGACGATGCCGTCCGGCCGCAGGACGCGGCCGAGCTCGGCCACGAACTCCCGGGTCGTGAGATGCCACGGGACGGCGAGCCCGCCGAAGGCGTCGGCCGCGATGACGTCGTAGGCCGCGTCGGGCAGGCGCTCGATCGACCGCCGCGCGTCGCCGAGGACGACGTCCGTCTGCGGGGTCGGCATGAACCCGAGTCGCGTGCGAGCGACGTCGAGGACGACCGGATCGAGCTCGAGGACGGTCTGACTGAGGCTCGGGTCGGCTGCCGCCAGGTAGCGCGGGAAGGTGAAGCCGCCGCCACCGACGTGGAGGACGGCCGGCTCGTCGATCGCCGCGAGCGTCGGGGCGGTCGCATCGGCGAAGCGACGGACGTAGCCGTAGCGCAGGACCGTGGGATCGGCGACGTCGACGAAGGCGTGGGTCAGCCCATCGAGCACGAGCGTGCGGCCATCCGGATCACCGTCGTCCTCGACCACGGCGATGCAGTAGTAGGCGCTCTCGGCATCGCACGGGGAGGGGACCACGACGCGCCAGCACGGCCAGCGCCACGGATCCGGCGGCGAAGGCGGCGAGCTGCGTCCGGTCCCGACCCAGCCGCCAGGCCAGCCACAGCCCCACGACGACGAGGACCGCCCCGACCGCGACGACCAGTGGCCGCGTCGGCACGAGGCCGAGCAGCACGAACCCGGTCAGGAACGTGCCGGTGATCGCCCCGAGCGTCCCGACCGCCGACAGCCGGCCGACCACCGACCCGCTGGTGGCGACGTCGACGAGGCTCGCGCGCACGATCATCGGCGCCACGGCCGAGAGCAGGACGGCCGGCAGCACGAAGGCGACCGCCGCCAGGGTCACGATGGCCAGCGGTCCGTCGCCGAGTCCCAGCCCGCCGACGAACGCCACGATCGGGACCGAGGCGATCGCCGCCCAGCCGCCGAGGATGAGGCACGGCCCCAGGAGCCGCTCCGGGCCGACCGCGTCGGCCGCGCGCCCGCCGAGCCACGCGCCGAGGGCGATGCCGGCCAGGATCGCCCCGATGATCCCGGTGTACGTCGTCAGCGACACGCCGACATAGGGAGCGAGCATCCGCCCTGCGGCGATCTCCAGGACGAGCACGCAGCCAGCGGCGAGGAAGGTCACGACGACGGCCGTGGGCCAGCCGAGGCGACCGGGCGATCGCATCGCGGGATCGTACCGCGGGTCGGTCAGTGCGCCTGCTCGGTGCCGGGAAGGACGGGCGATGGTGGCGAGCCGGCGTACGACGGTCGGTTCGCCAGCGGGATGACCGCGACCACGCCGAGCAGCAGCAGGCCCGCGACCCAGAACGGGGCGAGTCCGGCAGCGGTCGCCGCGATCCCGGCCGCGAGCGGCCCGACGACGAGGCCCATGTCGAACGCCGCGTTCCACAGGCCGTACGCCCGGCCGCGTTCGCTGAGCAGCACGGCGATGCCGACCATCGCCGCGGACGCCGGGAAGATCAGCCCGAACCCGACGCCGTACAGGGCGATGCCGACGATGTCGGCGGTCAGGTCGCCGCTCACCGCCAGCACCGTGGTCGAGACGGCCGTGATCAGCAATCCGAGCACGGCCACGCCGACGATGCCGCGCTTGTCGACGGTCCGTGCGAGCGGGCTGAGCATGAGCACGATGGCGACGACCGCGAAGATGCTGAACAGCCCGCCCTGGGCTCCGGTCGCGTAGCGGAGCGCCCGCTCCGGCTCCATGCCGAGGACGATCTGGCGGGCGATGATCCCGTCCTTGAGGAAGCCGGTGACGATGCCCACGGCGGCCTCGAGGCCGAAGATCGCGAGGCAGGCGACGCGGACCCGGGGATCGGCCAGGAGCCGCCGCCACGTGCCGGGGCTGGCCGTCGTCCGCTCCGTCTCGGGCAGCGTCTCCGGGAGGAAGTGCCAGACGAGCACGAGCCCGGCGGCGAGGATGCCGGCAAGGACGAACAGCACGGGCGCCGTGCCGAACTCGCGCGCCGCGAACCCCGCCCCGCCCGGTCCGATCACGGCGGCCAGCCCGATGAGCGCCCCCGCCCGCCCGACCGCCGTACCCCGCCGGCCCTCGGGTGCGAGGTCGGCCAGGAGCGCGAACAGGCCGGCCATCAGCGCGCCGCCGAGCGCCCCGTGCAGGACGCGCACGGCGAGGAACATCGGCAGGGTGCTGGCGAGGCCATACAACGCGAGACACAGTGGCGAGCCGGCGAGCGAGATGAGGATCACCGTGCGGCGGCCGAACCGGTCGGTGAGCGAGCCACCGGCAAGGTTCAGGACGAGGTTGGTCAGCGAGTAGGCAGCGACCGCGACGCCCACGCCGAACGCGTCAGCCCCCAGCTCCTGGGCCCGCGGACCGATGAGCGGGAGCAGCGCGAAGTTGTCGAGGAAGGCGAGCAGGACGGCGGCGTAGACGGCCAGTCGGCCGCGGTTCATGCGCTCCGTCCTCGGCGCGGTCGGGGCCGACCGACGCCCATCCATCCGTGTCCCGCCAGGGCGGCCATCCATCCCTCGTGTCGTCTCGGGCCGCACCGTTCGGCGCGTGTCGTCAGGGGTCGCAACTGTAGCCTAGGTCGCCTCCGTGGGCCGCCTGGCGGAGGCCGGCACGAGGCGGAGGATGTCGGTCACGCCGATGAGGCCGAGGAACCAGCGGACCGGGATCGGGATGGTTCGCCGGCCGGGGTCGTGGATGACCTCCGGCTCGACCAGCTGGATGCGTCGTCCCCGATGCTCGAGCTCGCAGCCACCGGCGGCGAGGACGTTCCTGACCCAGTGCACGTCCGCGCCGTACGTCAGCGCCATGATCCAGGCCTCGCCCTGCCGGAACACGTTCATCGGGATGGCGTAGGGCCGACCCGACGTGCGACCCACGGTATGGACGATGGCGAAGCCTGGGAGCCGCCCGGCGAAGCGGCGGGTGACGGGGTTGACGACCGCCGAGGTGAACGGCCGAAGCCAGGCGAGCCGCGTCCCGCTCATGACGCCGGGACGATGTCTTCCGCGTCCATCGCCGCAGCGTACGCCGACCATGTCCCGACCGCCGCGGCGGCGACCACGGGCCCTGGGGCCGCCACTATGCTGCCGCGGTGAACCTCGTCCCTCGGCAGCTGCTCGACTCCATGTCGATCGTCGGCGCCTTCCTCCTCATCGTGGTCATCCTCGTCGGTGACGTTCGAGGTCGGCTTCCGCCTCGGTGACTGGTATCAGCGACGGACGCCAGGGGAGCAGGAAGGCCCGACCGACATGCTCGTCGGGCTCGCTGCTCGCCCTGCTCGCGTTCATGCTGGCCGTCACGATGGGCATGGCCGCCGATCGGTTCGACGCGCGGCGGGCCCTCGTGATCGAAGAGGCGAACGCCATCGAGCACGGCGTATCTGCGTGCCGGATTCCTGCCCGAAGCCGACGCCGAGGCGAGCCGCGCGCTGCTGCGCGAGTACGCTCCGCTGCGGGTCAACGTCGACGACCTGCCGCCCGGCTCGAGGCGAACTTCGTCCGGTCCGAGGCGATCCACGACGAGCTGTGGGCGATCGTCGAGCCGCTCGGCCGGACCAGTCGTCGGACGTCCTGGCGACCTACATCGAATCGCTGAACGAGCATGATCAATCTGCACGCGACGCGGGTGACCGCGCTCATCTACGGCCGCGTGCCGGAGACACTCATCCTGCTGCTCATCGGCGGATCGGCCTTGACTCTCGCGATGGTCGGCTACTCGGCGGGGCTTGACCGGCCGACGCAGCCCGTTGACCGCGATCGTCCTCATCATCGCCCTGTCCGCGGTGCTCGCCCTCGTGCTCGACCTCGACCGCCCGCGGAACGGCTTCCTGCAGGTCAGCCAGCAGCCGATCCTCGACGTCGTCGACGACATCGGGCCGCCATAGGTCAGCGACGCCACCCCGTCGGTGACACACCGCTCGCCGACTTCGCGCGCGCAGCTCGATACGGCGCTTGCGTCCGGCACTTCGGGTCCGTGGGAGAACAGAGGCGGTCGACCCCCATCCCGGCGACGCGCGCAAGGGAAGCCCGGGATCGCGCCGCATCGGCCGTGAACGCGCGGTGGACCGAACGACAACGCGCCCTCGACGCTGCCGACGAGGTCGCCGACGATGACGCAGGGACCCGCGCCGCATCGACCAGGCTGATGTGCCCGGGCGTGTGCCCGGGTGTATCGAGCACGAGCAGGCCACCGATCCGGTCGCCCTCGCCGAGGCGATCGACCACGACGTCCCCTCCGACGGGGATGGCCGCGACGTCACGCGCCCCGGCCCAAACCGTCGCCCGCGGGGCGCGAGCGGCGACGTCGGCCAAGCCGCCGACATGGTCGACGATGGGCGTGGGTGAGCACGATGTCAGTGATGTCGGGCCACGCCGGCGCCGATCCGCTCGAGCGTCGCCTCGATCGCGGCGCGACGAGCCTGGCAGCCCGGTATCGACGAGCACGATGCCGCTCGGGCCGGCGACGACGAAGCACCGGACGTCAAGGGTCACCGGATCGGGTCCAAGGACCCCCGGCTGGCATCTCTGCCACCATCTCGACCACTTCGATCGCCGACGGCGGAGCCACGGCTCAGGCCGGGAGGTGCGGTGTCTCTGGTGTTCCGATCGCGATCGGCGGCGCGGTCGGCTGCTCGATGGCATCCGACCCCGGCGGGCGGGATCTCGCCGATGGCGGCCAGGATGTGGCGCCAGACGGCCCCGATGATGCCGACCAGCGGCACGGCCAGGAACATGCCCGAGGATGCCGGCGAGCTCGCCACCAGCCGGGATCACGATGAGCACGATGGCGGGGTGGAGGCTGACCGCCCGGCCGTAGACCAGCGGCGCGATGACGCTGCCCTGGACGACATTGAAGACCGCGGTATAGATCCCCATGATCACGACGTCCTGCGTCGAGCCGAACGCGATGGCGACCAGGAACCCGATCAGGCTCGTGACGAACTGGCCGATGTACGGGATGAACCCACCGAAGAACGAGAGGATGGCGACCGGCAGGGCCAGGGGTAGGCCGAGCAGGGTCATGATGACGAAGCCGGTCACGGCATTGAACAGGGCCAGGACCCCGGTCGCGATCATGTAGCCGCCCAGCATCGTCACCGACCGTTCCCCGGCCAGCGCGATCTCCTTCCGGCGCCATCCATCGAGATGCGAGATGACCCACGTCCATCCCCGGTCGCCGTCGCGCAGCATGAAGTAGGCGAGCAGCGCGGTGACCACGAAGAACCCAAGGGCCAACGCGACGCTGCTGGCGATCGACGCGACGGACTCGAGGATCCCCGAGCCCAGGGCCGCGGACACCTCACTGGTGGCCCCCGAAACCCCTGCCGGCAGGGCCGCGTCCGCGACACCCGCGCCGTTGATCGCACCGGCCACGGCCTGCTGGACGTACGAACCCAGGGCGCGTGATGGACAGGAAGGTCACGACCGACACGACGACCCACACCAGGACGCTGACCACGAGGGACGCCCGGCCTCGGGTCCAACCCCGTCGTTCGAGCGTCGCGACCGCCGGCAGGAACGTCGCGGCCAGGGTCACCGCGACCACGATCGGCCCGACCACGACCGGGAACTGCGCCAGGACGGCGACCACGAACCCGAGCAGGCCGACGGCGACGAGCAGGCGCCAGCTCCATTGGGCAAGGCGGTCGAGCCACATCGGGATGTCGCCTTGGACCGACATCCGCTCGTTGCCGGATGTCCCGAGGGCAGCGACGACGGCCCCCGCGACCGCCGTCACCACGGCGACGGTCGGCACGGCCGCGAACATGCCCGCCAGACCACCGATCGTGAAGCCGACGAGGAGGGCCAGGAGGATCACCGCCGGGTGTAGCTCGAGGGTGCGGTCAGCCAGGAATGACGGCAGCCGCCGATGCTCGACGATCTTGAGGACGACCACGACGAGCAGCAGCAGGAGCGCGGTCGGGATGCCACCGACCGCCACGCCGGCGAGCATCAGGATGGCGGCCACGACGATGAATCCGACGTAGGGGATGAACCCGGCCGCGAGCACGAGGACCGCGAGTGGCCCGGCGACTGGCACGCCAAGCAGGGTCAGGACGACGAAGCTCAGCGTCGCGTCGATCGCCGCGATCGCCGCGGTCCCGCGAACGTAGCCGCCCGCTCGGCGCATGGCCTCTTCGCCGGCGCCGCGGATCCGGTCGCGCTGCCAGCCACCGAGCTCGGAGAGGCCGAGACCCCACGCCTTGTCGCCGTCGAGCAGCAGATAGAAGGTCAGGAAGAGCCCGAGCATCACGATCGCCCCGGCCTCGGCGAGCGAACCGACGATCGACGAGGCCTGCTGGGACATCCACGTCTCGATCTGCTGGATCCCCTGCGTGGCGCTCTCCGCGACGTTGGCGGGCACGCTCGCCGATGCGAGCTCCGCGTTCAATCGCTCGATCCCGGCGTGCAGGAACTGGGTCACCTCGATGAGGAACGGGATCAGTGCGAGGGCGATCAGCAGCAGCGCGCCGCCGACGATCAGGACCGCGGCCGCGATCGACGCACCGGCAGCCTTGGCCCCACCCCATCCGCGCGCTCGCATGCGCTCGTTGAACGGCCCGAGGGTCGCGACGGCGATGACCGCGAACAGGATGGAGAAGGTGACCATCGAGAGGTAGAGGGCCAGCGCGACGACGATGGCGCCGAACGCGACCGTGACCAGGACGCGCCAGCCGATCGCGGCCAGGCGACTCAGCCAGCTCGGGACCGTCGCGGTCGGCCGAGACGGCGGCTGGGTCTGCGGAGTGGTGTCCAAGCGCCATCCTCGTTGCCGGTGCATCCCCTACGCCCGCCATCCTACCGGGTGGACCGAGCCGTGAACGCACGCACATCGACGAAGCCCGCTCGGCCTGCTCGTGAGATCCGACGCGTTCGATGCTCGCTCAGATACCCCCGGAGGGTATTGACAAGGCCTTGACAGGAGCGGGGCACGGGAGCACCATTCCTAGCCAACGGGCTTGTCAAGACTTGACAGGCCCACAGCCATGTCCGGCCCCTGGCGGCGCGGGGCCGGATCGCAGCGACGAGGCACGGGTTGTCGGTCGGCGTGACCGCCGAGGTCAAGAGCAAGCTGTCGGTCGTCGACGTGGTCGGCGAGTCGGTCAGCCTCAAGAAGGCGGGCACCACCTACAAGGGGCTGTGCCCGTTCCACGGTGAGAAGACGCCCTCGTTCGTCGTGACGCCGACCCGCGAGAGCTGGCACTGCTTCGGCTGCGGGCTCGGCGGCGACATCTTCAGCTTCGTGATGCAGCGCGACAGCCTGACCTTCCCCGAGGCGCTGCGCCAGCTGGCCTCCCGCGCCGGGGTCGAGATCGACGAGCGGACCAAGCGCGAGGACGCCCGTCGCGCGCGGCTCCGCCAGGTCCTCGACACGACGATCGCCTTCTACCACGCGGTCCTGACCGCCTCGAAGGCGGGCGAGACGGCGCTGACCTACCTCCACGACCGCGGCTTCACCGACGAGACGATCACCGCCCACCAGCTCGGCTGGGCGCCGGCCGGCTGGGACGTCATGGCCCGCCAGCTCGCGGCCAAGCGCGACATCCGCGGTGAGGAGCTGGTCGAGGTCGGCCTGGCCAGCCCCAGCCAACGGGGTCGCGGCGTCATCGACAAGTTCCGGGCACGCGTGATCTTCCCGATCCGCGACCAGAACGGCCACCCGACCGGCCTCGGCGGCCGCCTCCTGGAAGGCGAGGGCCCCAAGTACCTCAACTCCCCGGCCACGCCGCTGTTCGACAAGAGCCGGTCGCTGTACCTCATCGACAAGGCCAAGGGACCGATGCGCAAGGCCGGCCACGCCGTGATCGTCGAGGGCTACACCGACGCCCTGATGGCCCACCAGGCCGGGTTCGACAACGTCGTCGCCTCGCTCGGCACGGCCCTGACCCTGCACCAGATCGCGCTCATCACCCGCTACACGGACCGCATCGTCCTGGCCTACGACGTCGACCCGGCGGGGGAGCGGGCCGGTTCCGTCGGGGTGGCCAACCTGACCAGCCTCATCGCCCAGCTCCAGGGCGACGACTCCGGCGTGAAGCTGGAGGACGTGCGGGTCGCGCGGCTGCCGGCCGGCCAGGACCCCGACGAGGTCGTCCGCGAGGCGCCGGAGACGTGGCGGCTCGCCGTGACCGGCGCCAAGCCGCTCGTCGACCACGTCATCGACCAGACCGCCGCCGCCTACGACGTCAAGACGCCGACCGGTCGCATCGGCTTCGTGGATGCCGTGATGCCGGCCATCCAGGAGATCGGCGATCCGCTCCGTCGCGACGAGGCCCTCCAGCGGGTCCGCCAGGTGTCCGGCGTCGAGGAGCGCGTGCTGCGCCAGGTCCTCGACCGGCGCATCGCCGCCGGCGACGGGCGTCCACGCCAGGACCGCTACCGGGCGGAGGACCTCGTGGCCTCGCCCGAGGCGCTGCCGGTCGGCGACATCCTGCGCGCCGTGACGCCGGTCGAGGCGGAGCTCCTGCGCCTCCTGCTCGTGCTGCCCGAGCAGCAGCTCCGCGTCGCCGACGAGCTCGGTCCGGACCAGCTGCCCTCGACCCTGGCGCGGGAGCTGTACCGCACGATCGTGCTCCAGCGCGCCCCCGACGATCACGGCGTCCATCCGCCGTTCGACCGGGCGGCGCTGCTCCTGTCCCTCGATGACGAGACCCGCTCGCTCGCCCACGCGGTGCTGGCCCAGGACCGGCCACTGCCCGAGGCGCGCGAGATCGACCGCCTGCTCCTGGACCTGGAGGACGATCGCATCCGCGAACGAAGCGACTACAACAAATCGGCCCTGGCCGAGGCTGAGCGCGCCGGCGATGCCGACGCCATCACCCGGCTCCTGGCCGAGCGCCGCCAGATCAACGACACGCGCCGGTCGATCGACCGTCGCCGAGACGAAACCCGAATGCTCGCCCGGCCGACCGCGGCCGCGCGCGCCTGACCTGCGCCCTGGAGGTACCGATGCCCGCAGATCCGCTCGACAAGCAGCTCGTCGAAGCCGTCCTGTCCCGACCGCGTCGGGCCAAGGCCGACCTGGAGGAAGCCAAGCTGGCCGGACTCCGTCCGGCTCGTGGCCGCACCGCCGTGGCCGAGGCCGATGACGACGACGAGGACGACGACGACGAGGACCTCGCGCTGAGCCCGGAGGCCGCGGCCGCCGCCAAGGATGGTGCCAACGGCGCCGATGGCGCGGATGTCGGCCTGGAGGTCGTCGCGGACGACAGCACGGACTCGGCCGCCCGGCTTCCTGCCGACGCGCCGGCCAAGCTCACTCCGGCCACGGTCGAGGAGCCGACCCAGGAGGACCTCGAGGCGATCAGTGCCGACATGATCGGCATCGACGACCCGGTCCGGATGTACCTCAAGGAGATCGGCAAGGTCGCCCTGCTGACCGCCGAGGAGGAGGTCGTCCTGGCCAAGGCCATCGAGCTCGGGGAGCAGATGGTCGATGAGCCGTGGAAGGCGATCGTGTCCCTCCACGAGTGGACGCTCCACGACACCGAGCGCAAGACGCGCACGGCCAAGCAGCAGCACCGCCTGCCCTACGGCGAGGAGGCCCACGAGCTGGTCAGGGTCGGGCTGTCGGCCAAGGCGGCCAAGGACCTGTACCAGCCGCACCCGGACTTCCATCTCGTCAAGGCGGCCCGCGACGCCCAGTCGGAGGGCACCAAGGAGCTGCTCAAGGAAGCCAAGAAGCTGCTCGCGACGTACGCCGACGCCCCCAAGGCGGACACGTTCATCCCGATCCTCGACTGGGCCTTCCTCGCGACCCACAACGGCGATCTCGACTCGCGCGACAACGTCGGGCTGCGCGCGATCCTGGACTGGACCCGCGATGACGTCGCCTTCCCGGGCCTGGAGCGCTTCGTCATGGCCGGCAACGAGGCCGACCTGCTCAAGGCGATGGGCTACGACCCGGAGGTGCCGACCAACACCAAGCTGCGCGACCGCAAGGGCGTCATCGTCGGCATCGGCCGCGACGCCCGCGAGCAGCTGACCTCGGCCAACCTGCGCCTCGTCGTGTCGATCGCCAAGAAGTACATCGGCCGCGGGATGTCGTTCCTGGACCTCATCCAGGAGGGCAACATCGGCCTGATCCGGGCGGTCGAGAAGTTCGACTACGAGAAGGGCTTCAAGTTCTCGACCTACGCGACGTGGTGGATCCGCCAGGCGATCACCCGGGCCATCGCGGACCAGGCGCGGACGATCCGCATCCCGGTCCACATGGTCGAGACCATCAACCGGCTCATCCGCGTCTCGCGCGGGCTGCTCCAGGAGCTGGGCCGCGAACCGACGGTCGAGGAGATCGCCGAGGCGATGTCCAAGGGCCAGGAGGTCCAGGTCACCCCGGAGAAGGTGCGCGAGATCATCAAGGTCTCGCAGGAGCCGGTCTCGCTCGAGACGCCGATCGGCGAGGAGGAGGACTCCCACCTCGGCGACTTCATCGAGGACCGGGGCGCGCTCGCCCCGGCGGAGGCGGCATCGCACCAGCTGCTCAAGGAGCAGGTCGAGGCGGTGCTTGACTCACTGACCGGGCGCGAGCGACGCGTGCTCCAGCTCCGCTTCGGCCTGGAGGACGGCCGAGCCCGGACCCTCGAGGAGGTCGGCAAGGAGTTCAACGTCACCCGCGAGCGGATCCGTCAGATCGAGGCCAAGGCGCTGCGCAAGCTCCGCCATCCGTCGCGGTCGCGCAAGCTCAAGGACTACCTCGAATAGACCTGGCGCCATGATTCGCTCGCGTTGCGGCGCCTGCGGTCAGCGCTACACCAGCGCGACGGCGACCCGTAGCGCTCCAAGTTGAAAGCGCAAGACGCGGGCATCGGACTGAACGTCCACTCGACGACGGACTTGTAGACTCCGTTGATGCTCCTGATGAGTGCAGCCCTCTTCCTGCACATCGCATCAGCGATCCTGCTACTCGGCGGCGTCCTTGGGGGGAACATCATCGCGGCGATGGCGCGGCGCGCCGACGACATCGAGCAGCGCCGGCTAGCCGTCGCTCTGAGTGCGCCGTTCGAGAAGATGACGACGGCCGGCGTGCCGCTCACGGTCATTACCGGGCTGGTGACGCTCGCGCTCTTCGGGTATTCGATCACCGAGCTGTGGATCGTCGCGACCGGCGCTGTGCTGGTCGTCCTCGTGGCGTTCCAGATCCTGTTCTGGAACAAGGTCGGGCCGCGCGTCGCGGACGCACTCGGCCGGGGCGACGATGCGGCCGCAGCCACGCTGATGCGGGACCCGCGGGCCGTCGCCGTCGGTCGGCTCGAGGTTGCCCTCGGCTTCGTCCAGGTGGCCTTGATGGTGTTTCGGCCCGCCTGGCCGAACTAGT
Source organism: uncultured Chloroflexia bacterium (assembly GCA_963776925.1). Taxonomy (GTDB): domain Bacteria; phylum Chloroflexota; class Limnocylindria; order Limnocylindrales; family CSP1-4; genus SPCO01. The sequence goes on from CAVZON010000006.1 coordinate 229,705, forward strand.
CCTCGACCCCGGCGCAGCGGCGCCAGTGACTTCCTATTCGCCTTGGCAGTAGCGGCGCCGGCATCGGCCCAGGCGGCGGTGCGCACTGACAGGCCACCGCGACGGGCTGCCTTGTCAGAATGGATTGCCCATCGTCCCGCTGAAGCGCACGGCGCTCATGAACCAGAAGGAGGCGTAGAGCGGCAGGGACACGACGAGGAATCCCAGCCAGTAAAACCAGTCGCGCAGGCCGGCCGACCAGCCGGCGACCACGATCCCCACCGGACCGAAGATCAGGAGCGACGCCCACATCAGCACGCCCATCGTCGGGAACCAATCGTAGACCAGCCCATATGGAGCGATCTGGAGGTCGACCAGCTGCGCCAGGACGAGTGCCGACAGCGGAACGATGACCGCCATCACGGCCCCGACTGCGACTCCGATCCGGGCCCGCCCGCTTCCGGCATAGAGAGCATCAGGTGTCGAGCGGCGGGCCATGCCGTAAGTCTGCCTTGTGGCTGTTCGTCGGTGTATGTCGCGCGGCAGTCCTTGGCGAGAGCGATGGCCGTTAACGGTCTGGTCTGATGACGGTCGAGGTGACCGGGATCGAGATGACCTGGTCGCCACCGCTGGCGGCGAGCGTCGCAACGAAGCCGGAGTAGGTGGCGCGGCCCGAACGGAACGTCCCATCCTGCGGTCCGAACACGATGGTCGTCTCGACGTCGGTGTTGGCGACGCAGGCGATCTCGTGGGTCTGCAGCGATGCCGAGCTCCTCTGGACGAGCGTCAGGCGGATCCGGATGTTCGGATAGTCCTGCAGGCAATGGAGCGACACGGTGACGTGCGGCGAGGCGCCCTTGGCGTCCTGCGTCACGGGGCCGACCTGGACGTTCTCGAACACGGTCTCGATGGCGAGGGCGGGACCGGCGAGCGCGAGGACCAGCGCGATGCTGGCCGCGACGGACGTGAGGACGCGAACCATTCCAAACCTCCTGGTGGTGCGGCCGACCGCGGCCGCGGGCTAGTCCGGCGGCTCCCCGGGGGCATCGCCGGTGGCGACCGGCCAGCCCTGCTGCGTCCAGTCACTGTACGAGCCGGGATAGAGGATCGCGTCAGGCAGGCCGGCGACCCGCATGGCGAGGGCGTCGTGGGCGGCCGACACGCCGCTCCCGCACGAGACCACGACCGGGCCGGCCGAGCCGTCGGCGCCGAGCTCGCGGTAGCGAATGGCAAGCTCGGGTGGCGCGAGGAACCGACCATCGGGGCCGAGATTGCCGTCGGTCGGGGCGCTCCATGCCGTCGGGATGTGCCCCGGATAGGCATCGACCGGCTCGACCTCGCCGCGATAGCGCGCGCCGGCCCGGGCGTCGAGGAGCCGGACCGATCCGAGCGACGCCCGCAGCGCGTCGCGCTCGATGACGCCCGTCCAGCGGTCGCGCAGTCGGAGCGTGGCCGGGGGGAGGTCGGGCACCGCGGTGGTGATCGGGAGGCCGGCCTCGACCCAGGCACCGTAGCCGCCGTCGAGGACCGCGACCGCGTCGTGGCCGAGGTCGTCGAGCATCCACCACAGTCGCGCCGCCACCCAGCCGCCGACGTCGTCGTAGGCGACGACCGTGTGCTCGTCGCCGATGCCGGCGGCCGCGAGCTGCTCGGCGAACCGGGCCGGGTCGGGCAGGGGATGGCGGCCCGGGCCCTCGTGCGCGGCCAGCTCGGTGTCGACGTCGAGGTGGATCGCCCCCGGCAGGTGCCCCGCGTCGTAGGCCTGGCGCCCGTCGCCGGGTCGGCCGAGGTACCAGCGGCAGTCGACCAGCCGGAGGGTCGGGTCGGACAGTCGTGCCGCCACGTCGGCGACCGAGACGAGCGGGCCCGGACGGCCAGCGCTCAGCCACGACGCGCCCAGCGTTCGGGGGTCAGCCCGATCGGCACGTCGACGAGGGATCGCCGCGCCGGGTCCGTCGGTCGAAGCTGGCCGGTCATCCAATCGCGATACCAGGGCCGCCAGGTCCGCGCCCCGCCGTCGTGGTACTCGGCGTACGACCGGCCGAACGGGGGTTCGTCAGCCGAGCGCGACGAGGTGTAGTCGCCGGCGTCATGGAGCGGCGGGAGCTCCGTCTCGTCGAGCCCGAGGCCGCGATAGACCGACTCGACCTGGTGGAGCCACTCGTGGACGTAGCCCTGGGCCGGATCGGGGTCGGTCGCCAGGCTGCGCCAGTGGTCGGTCGAGATCGACGAGAAGCCGGCGCCGAACGTCGCCTCGGCCGGCCCGAGCGTGCAGCCCCAGCCGCAGCGCGGCACGTCATCGGGCGTGGGCCAGAGCGCGTAGACGGCGTCGTAGCGCGCCCCGGTCGCCGCCACGTCGCTGAGCTCCGGCCGGACCTCGCGCGGTCCGACCCACCAGCGTCCGCCGCCGCTCGACGACAGCGCAGTGATCGGGCGCCGGACCTCGATGACGTCGAGGGGATCGAGCCGGGCGAAGCCCTCGCTCCACGCCTCGACGGTCTCGGGCAGCGTCTCCACGATGGCGCTGACCGCCGCTCGCTCGTCGCGGGCCATGACCGCACGTGCTCGCTTCCGCGTCAGGCCGGAGCCATAGCGGGCGTCGAGGACGGGGTAGACGAGGACGAGCGTGCGCCAGACCTGGGTCACGAGGGGAGGGTAGCGCCGATGGTGGCGCGCCCGCGCATCGACCCGGCAGGCGCCTTTCCCGACTCGGGGAGGCTGGGGTATCCTACCGACCGGTCGCGCGGCGCGCGGCTCGTCGGGCGCGATGCCCGACCTCGTTCCGGCGTAGCTCAGTGGTAGAGCGGGCGGCTGTTAACCGCTTGGTCGTAAGTTCGAAATCTTACCGCCGGAGCCACTTTTCCCTCGCGGCTCACCCTCTGTCATCGCTCCGGCTCCGCTCGTCGCCTGCGTCGTGACAGCCTGAGCGTCGGCGTCCGGGTACATCGGGCGGGACTAGGATGTTGGCAGCACGGTGAAGACGGTCAATGCACTCCTCGTGACGAGCCGGGGGGAGCAGCAGGTTCTGCTCACCCTCGACGAGTCGAGCGACGGTGGACTGGCAATGATCGTCGATGGCGTCATCCAGGCTCAGGAAGATCTGCCAGCCGGCGCGTACCTCAAGGTGGACGATCCTGGCGTAGCTGACTTAGCCGTTCTTTCTGGCTACGCCACGGAGCCACCTAGAACGGCGAAGCGGCGCAGGCACCGGAACCTCGGCAGGGTCTATGGGTTGGGCTTGCTCGTAGGCGCTGTACTGTCGGCTTACTGGGTCGTGCGCTATCTCCTCGTCCTCGACGTCCCTAGGGCTCTCTTGGGAGTCGCTTTGGCCCTGTTTCTGGGACTTCTCGGGCTCGTATGGTGGTTCCACGGCGAGGAGATCGGGCTCGAGGAAGACGCGCAGCGTCGTCGGAAGGCGGCGGCCTTCTGGGCAACGCTCAAGGACCGGCTCGGATCAGGCGGTCGCAAGCCGTAGAGGCCAGCCGCCCGGGTCGTCCGTGCCGGCGCTGGCTGACGTCGTCGGGATCGAGTCGCTGGACCTGGGAGAATCCAGCCGATATACCGCCCTGGTCCACCAGGAATTGGCCCCGTACGAGCCCGGCATCGGCGAGCTGGAGGAGCCCCTGGCCAGCGGAGATACGCCGTAGCCCTGGAGATGCGACCTTCCGCGTCGGGCCGGGTCAGCCTCCGAGACCGGTCGGGGTCGTCGTCGAGGGAGAGATGTTCGGCAACCGGGCCTGGCCCTGAACGCGACGCCGAAACAACGGTCGATCGCCACAGTGACCGACAACCAGTCGGCGAGGGTTACCGATGGCGAACACGGGCCGGCCACCCACGGCACTCGATGACACGGGTACCGGGTACGCCTTCATCCTGCTCGGCTGGGTTCCGCCCGCCGTGGCGGCCGCGGTCGGCGGAGTGATCGGCGCCTTGGCGACAGGCGACGTCCTGGTCTTCGTGCAGGCGTTCATCGGTGGCACCATCGGCGGCTACATCACGGCTCTCGTGCTGCTCTTCACCGTCGGCCACTCCCTCTCCGGGAACGTCGGCGAGCGGGTCGCCAACGTGTTCCTCGCGTCAGTGGTCGCGGCCTCTTTCGCCGCGGCCATCGCCATGGCCCTCCTCGCGGCGGACTTCGAGTTCAACCTCGACCTCGACGAGACGACCACGCAGGCGATCGACATCGCGTTCGGGCTCATCGTGCTGGGGCTCATGGCCGTCGGGCTCATCGCTCTTGCGGTCACCGTCGTCCGCCGGCTGATACGCCGGGTGCGACGCCTGCTTGGTCACTCCTGAGCCGGAAGGGTCGCCTGTGACAGCCAATCGACTTCTGTTTGCCGCGGTCCTGGCCGTTCTCGTTGTGCTCATCGTCGGGATGCTGTCACTGTCCGGCGGATCGGCCGACGGATCGGAGGGTCTGGCAGTACTCGCCCGGACGCTGATCGGGGTCGGCCTCGTCGTGCTGCTGGTCGAGGCCATCCGCCGGTTGGTCCAACGAAATCGCCGTCCCTAGCGCTGGCTCGCGCCGACCCGGGTGATCGCTGAGGCATCGTCACCGCGCCGACATTCGCTCCTCGGTGACGCGTACGGCGGCCAGCACGCAGACGGCGCCTATGGCGATGCGAAGAACTGCGCTCGGAACGGAGGCCGCGCCGACGATGCCCTCGGTGAACGCCGCCAGGTCGACAAGAGAGCCGACGACGAAGTACCCCGCGAGGGCCGCCAGCACTAGCCTGAGCTGGTCAGGACGACCGTCGCGAACCGCCCACAGGAAGCCGGCCGCACTGAGGAGCGCGACGCCCTCGGTGCGCATCAGGAAGTCGGTGGTCGGCGCGACCCGATCCCGACGATCGACAGCATCGCTGTCGGCACCAGCAGATATCCGAGGCCGACCACGGCAAAGATGACGGCCGATGCCCGCACCAGGCCGGTCGCGAGTCGCATGCCGGCATGGTAGTTGGGGCCTACCCGCGTCGCGCGCGGCCGGGCGTCACATGGCGCTCGCTTCGTACAACCGCACGCTCGACGAGAACGGGCAGTCAGCCAGGAGCTGCTCGGCTTCCTCTCGGCTCGCGGCCGAGATGATCGAGTACCCGGTCGCGCCACCGTCGCCGTTGGACAGCTCCCGCGAGCCGGTATGTGTCACCTCTACACCGGCGGCGAAGGGGTTGCCGCTGTCGACGAGCCGATCGCCGACCTTGGCGAACCACGCCTGCCAGGCGTCCATGACCTCGGGCCTCATCTCCCACTTGTCGTGGAACAGCACCAGGAACTTCGTCATCACTCGTCCTCCTTTTTGGGCGGGTCGCTGGCGAGGTAAGCGCTCGTAGTTCTCGAGCGTCTCGTTCTCGTTCCCCCAGTAGGCGTGATAGCGGGCGAGCCAGGCTTGGAGCCCGCGCATGGCCGCACGGTCGAGCGCCAGGAACGTCGTCCGCCCGAGCTTTCGTCGGGTGACGAGTCCGGCGTCCTCGAGCACGCGGACGTGCTTGTTCATCGCCGGCGAGCGAGAGCCCTCTGGCCGCAGCGAGGCGGCTGATCGAGTTTGGCTGCAGGCCGAGCAGGTAGACCATCTCGCGCCGATGCTCGTTCGCCAATGCACCAAACAGTCGGTCGAGGTCACCCGCCATGATGTCTCCGCGAATAGTTCACCACTTGGTGAACCTTACGGCGGCGCGCGGGAGACGTCAACCGTCCGCGGCGGCGGCCCTTACGCCCGGGCCGCTCGCCCGTTTTCTTGCATTGCGGGAGGCCCCCGGCGAGGGACATCGTCCCCGGCGTTGGGTTTCTCCGGTGTCGCGCCCGCCGCTCGAGCATCCACGCTTGGCCGATCGACCAGTAGTCGTTGTCGGTCCGCGCAAGCTCCCGACCTTAGCCTCGGTCTCCCATGCCTCGATGAGCGTCTCGGCCTTGTCGCGGGGTCGATCCCTGAGCGGTGCAAGCCACATGCGAGACATATGCCCCGAGCGAGCGTGTCCGTGCAGGCACGCCGGCCGCACAGTGCGAGGCATCGCGGACGCTGCAGTCGACTCCGTTGCCCAGACTCGCTTGTCGGGAAGCACGCGTTCAGCCTGGCCTCTCCCCGAGGCCATATGACGTCGCTGGTCGTCCCGCCGGCCTGCCTCGACGTCGGGAGGATGACATGAGGCTCCAGGGCAGTTCCGACCGTAGAGGCTGGCTGGTGATCGCGATCGTGGTGCTGATCGTGGTCGTCCTCGCCTACCTCGTCTTCTTCACCACCATCCTGTAGGGGGATCGTCATGCGCAAGGGCAAGAGCGTGATCGGCAAGCCGATCCTCAGTCTCGCGGACGGCTCGCGTCTGCAAGAGGTCAAGGACGTCATCCTCGGCGCCAACAACGACACGGTCGTTGGGCTGCTCGCCGACGAAGGCGGGTTCCTCGCGAGCTCACTCGTCGTGCCCATCGAGGAGGTCAGCGCGTTCGGACGTGACGCGGTGGTCGTCGCCCGGCGCGAGAGCGTGATCGCAGCGAACCAGGTGCCCGAGATCGGGTCGATCGTGGCGCGTCACCAGTCGCTGCTCGGCACCCGCGTGTTCACCGAGACCGGCGACGACCAGGGCAAGCTCAACGACGTGTACTTCGATGAGCCGACGGGTCGGATCCTCGGCTTCGAGCTGTCCGGCGGCATGTTCGCCGACGCCGCCAAGGGCACGCGCTACGTGCCGGTCGAGGAGCTTGTGCGGGTCGGTCCCGACGTTGCCTACGTCCATCCCGAGACCGCAGACCTTCTCGAGCAGCAGCGGGGCGGGATCAGCGGCGCGCTGGCCGACGCCGGCGATAGGGCCAAGGGCGCCGTTGGCGACGCCAGCGATCGTGCCAAGGCCGGGACCAAGGAGGCCCGGCCCGAAGATGCCCTGCTGGGGAAGCGGACCGGCAAGGATGTCGAAGACGACAACGGGTCGGTCGTGGTCCCGGCTGGCCGCCGCGTCAGCAATGCCGACATCGAAGCCGCTCGCGCTGCCGATAAGCTCGGCGACCTGACCGCTTCGGTCGGTCTGGGCGAAGCGGGCCTGGCCGCGGCCGGCGCGCAGGACGCCCTTGGAGAGGTCGGCGACAACGCAGCCAGCCTCTGGGACAAGTTCACGCGCAAGGTCGGCGAGATGACCGATGCAGCCGGCAAGCGCGTCGACCACGAGCAGACCAAGCGTCGGCTGAGCGAGATCGAGGATGCCGTCGGCCGCCCGGTCACCAAGGTGTTCCTGGACCTCGAGGACCGGTGATCCTCGACCTCGGCGACCTGATCACCCATGCCGCGGTGCAGCGCGCCCACGACGCCGGCTCGCTCGACAGCCTCTTGGCGTCGGTGTACAAGGGCGAAGTCGCCTTCGATCGGGACGAGATGCGAGCCGAGAAGCCCGGCGAGGCAACCATCGAGGAGGCATCGACGCCGGGCATCAGCGCGCCGGTCGTCGAGGAGCTCCGAACCAAGGTCGACGAGACCGAGCGCCATCGCGAGGAACAGGCGGAGGCCAAGAAGGCGCAGGCGGAAGAGGACCGCGAGACGCGCGAAAAGCAGCGCGGGCAACGGAGCCGTGAGCGCGAGACAGAAGCCAAGAAGCGCGATGAGGAAGGTCAATCGGCGACACCCGCCACGTCCAGCTAGCCCGTCAGCGGTCGGCTTGCCTGACGGCTTGGGGCTGCGCCCGCGCGCCTGGCGGGCGAGGTCCCGGATGTGTTGTCGTCCTAGCTCGCGGTTGACGACCGGCTCGCTGGCGAAACCGGGCATGACCCCATCGGTGCTGGCCGACCTGACGGAGGGCGAGCAGGAACACCTCAGGCGCGCGGAATTGATGAGCCAATCCCGGCTGGACCAGTTGGTTAGAACGAGCTTGGCCCGCTTGACCCAAACGTCTACCGCCAGCGCCGGTCGCCCGGGTGCCCGTCGATGCGGGCAGGTTGTTGCTGGGCGAGCGTAGACTCGACTCCGTTGATCGGTCGACAAGCGCGAGGCTGGGGCTGATGCGCCGACATGCCGCTCGCGGTTCATCGGGTATCGGTGGCTGGCGACCCGTGGTGACTCTGGCAACCGCCATGGTGGTCGTCGCCCTCGTATCCGGTGCAGGTCGACCCGCGGTCGCCGCGGAGGCAGCGGACACCGGCGACCTGCGGATCTTCGTGTCGCTGCGCGGGGAGCCGTTCGACGAGCCGATCATCGAAGTGCAAAGGGACGACGGCGACGGACAGTTCGATCCAGCGGTCGATAGCCTGGTCGCCGATCCGACCCACCCGGTAGAGGCCGCGGTCGAAATCGATGGCCTGACCTCTGGAACCTCTGGATCGTCGAGCTGGAAGTCCCGGATGGGGTCGACGGCATCGAGCCGCTGCTGGTCGAGATTGAACGTCACGCCACTGACGCGCTGCTTCTGGGGAGGAGAGGAGCCCACGGATTGCGAGGCGTCAGAGGACGACCCCCCGCTCACCTTCGTCTTCATCGACAATGAGCCTGTCATCGCAGGGGATGGAATTTTCGTGATCACGAGTCGTGATGACATGGGTACGCCGGCAGAACCATTCGACGATGAACCCCTAGAGGGAGCCGCGTTCGCGGTCCGACAAGACGACGGCGATCGAAGGCTCGACGGGTCCGACGACCACCTCGTCGACGGGCTGAGGGCGACGAGAGGCGCGTTTCGTCATCGATACCCTCACCGCTGGGGAGTATTGGATCGTCGAGACCGGGCTCCGCCGGGATACCGCCCAGCGCCGCCGATGCTCGTCGAGCTCAACACGGAACCAGGCCTGCAGTGCCGATGGACCGGTGCCGCCGAACCCTCGTGTGATGAGGTCGATGGGGATCGAGCCGTTTGCCGTCACGGACGTGTTGATGGTGAGTGCACGCGGGGCCGGTATCCGGTGCCGACTACTCCCCCGACCGACATGGAGACCGAATAGATCGGGTCACGCCCTTCCAGGGCCTCTGGCGGTTTGTCGTCCATGGCCAAGGTCGACCTCCTGGCGACTGGCGCCCTTCCATCCGGCCCGCGGTAGCCTTCGGCAGACTTCTCACGAGTACAGCGTCAGGGTCCCGATGACGTGTCCGTCGATGGAATTGACCGCGACCATCCAGCCTCGGCTCCCGCTCGGGCTCGGTTCGTCGATGGTGGCCATGCTGACCAACCACACTGGATAGTCGTCGGCAGGCTCCGCACCGTCCACCACGAGGTCCAACACCGACCGCCTCGCTCCAGGGCACCAGGCCTCCGCCCGCCTGCACCATCGCGAGGTCGGTGACCCCGGCCGCGGTCATCGCCGTGGTGATGGCGTCGTCGCGCGACACGCTGTCCATCGCTGACGGCCGTGGCGATGTCCAGACGGACCCGGCGAGGCCCCGGCGCAGGCGGCGACCACAGGGTCAGCACGGCGACGGCGGTCGAGCAACCTCGGCCGGGCGTTCACGCCCGCATCGTCGCACACGTCCGCGCTGAAACGACGATACGAGGACGTGCCGCCCAGCCGGATGGGACGCTGCGGGCCGTCACCGCAACATCCGAGGGGGCGCACCGCACCGATGCGCCGTGCCGGGGGTTGCACGGTCCGGACCCCCATCTCCCCCCAAGGGTCGTTCATCGTCCGTTCACAGTCGCCCGCCACCCTGTCCTTGCCGATCGACGTACGAACCGGAGGCAGGGAACGATGACGGGTTGGGACACGCTGGCAGCGGCATGGGAAGCCGATGCGGTGGAGAGTGACGACGAGGGCGCTGCGCGCCCGTCGCCCGAGTCGGTTGCCATGCACCTGCGGGTCGAACGCGCCGTCGTCGTCAACGATGACGACATGGCGGCGGCGTTGATCGCGGTCCTTGCCGTCGAGGAAGCAGTTGCCCAGACACAGGCGACGAAGGTGTTGGACTTCCTGCTCAACCGCGGGGCCACGCCACGGGACGTCTAGACCGGTGCACTGATCGTCCTCGGGATCTGGATCTGCTCTCGGACGATCGATCGGGCCCGACGACGGGTACTCCCGCGTCGTTCAGGGCGGCGTCTCGGCCCGCAGCCGCGGCGCCAGCCGCGTAGACTGGCATCCCATCGCACCATGGCCCCGGTCGGAAGCCCCCCAGTCGACCGGGGCCTCTCTCGTCCGCGGACATGGAGGACCGTCGTCGGAGCTAGTCGGGCTTACGCAGCTCGGGCGTGGGAGGCCTGCCGAGCTGGTGCGCCTCGACGTCGAGTTCCTCGAACGCCGCCGCGTACTCGCTCCGGACGACCTCGATCCGTGCACCAAGCACCACCCGCGTCTCGTCGTCGGACGCCGCGTGCAGCTCCCGTTCCAGTGCGCGCCACTCGGCAAGGATCGCAGGCACATCCCGCATGGCCGTTCCCCTGTGCCACCCCAGCCCCGGACGGTGATGGTACGCCAAGCGCGCGAGCGTTCAACATGCAAAGCGACCCGGTCACCAGGGGGTCGGGTGATGACCGGGTCTGAGTGGGGCCGCGGAGCTCGCGGTCGTCGTCCATGTCACCCCCGGAGCAGCAGCATACGCCGGACATGGAAGGACCTCGGTGTCGCCTGAATCTTCACCGAGGTCCTGGAGATCAACTGCGCCGCAGTCCCGTTCCCCGCGGGCGTTCCGCGCCGGTCGTCTTGCCCAACAGGTTGCCTGACGAGTCGTATCGGCCAGGCTTTCGCTTCGACGCCCCCGGCTTGCACGGTCATGCCAGCTTCCTGATCAGACAAGAAGCGGCGCCCCCGACGAGCATCCGTCGGGGGCGCTCCGCGTTGCCTGACTAACGATGGGCCTTGGCGCGAACGCTGCTGCGCTCTCGCCGATCCATCCGGCGCTCGATCGCGGCTAGGCTGACCCAGGCGACCGACGCTGCCAGACCGAACAGGGCGAGGCTGGCCATGGCTGCCGGCGAGGTGCCGTCCTCGGTGCTCGCCATGTCCGTAGGCGGCAGGGTCGGGATGGGGGTGGTCGTGGTGCCGACGGCAGGGAGCGCCGCGCCGGTCGGCGTCGGGGCCTCGCCCTCGTCCGGAAGGACCACCGTCACCGGGGCCTCGGTCGGCGCGACAGGGCAGTCCCCGATAGTGAACCCGGTGGGACCAGCCACGATCTCGCCCTCGAAGCGGACGATGGCGCTGTAGGTACCAGCGTCGAGCGGGTAGGTGCCGTTGTCGGTGATGACGAGCTCGCCAGCACCCGGGTTGATCACCAGCTCGCCGCCGTTGGTGGCCGCGAAGCCGCTAACGACGATCGCGCCCTTGCCGCCTGACTCCTCGCAATCGGTGTACCCGATCGTGGGGAACGCGTACTGGGCCGGCGCAGGGGTGGGCTGGGCATCCTCATCGACGCAATCGACCGCGAAGTCGACCGGACCGAAGTCGCCCGAGTCCGGCCAGTCGATCACGTACGAACCGTCGTGGCCGAGGGGCAGGTCGACCGTCCACTCCGCATCCTGATCGGCGAAGAACGACTCGCTGTAGCCGTCGGGACCGGTCACCGTGACCGTAGCCCCACCGTCCTGGCCGAAGAGCTTGCCGGACACGTGGATGGCCTGCGAGTCGCAGTCCACGTCCACGTTGGTGATCTCGTGGGCCGAGGCAAGTATCGGCAACGCGAGCGCAAGCCATAGACCGGCAGCCGCCGGTAGTAGTCGACGCATGATGCGCCCTCCCATGCCCCCGGAAGCTATCCGCCGCCGGAACTGGGACGCGGCGCTTGGTTGATGCAGCCCATCGTGGTGGGTCAGCGAACACGTTCGCCCTCCCGGAGTCCTCGATCGCCATGCCGTCGATGCGACAACGACCTAACGCGCGGATAACGGCATGGGCGTAGGCCATTGCGAACTGGACAGCGCAGATCGCCGGCAGCCGATCCTCGGCGACTGGAGCGGGCGGACCCTAACGGAGCGCGAGGTGCATCGTTGCGGTCGATGAGGCCCGCTGGTTCAGGCATCGTCCCCCGGCGGTGTGGTCCGGCGGGCCTCGCCATGGCGGCAGGGGCGACACGTCGTTGTAAGTCCGCAGCCACGTCCCGTCCTGCCAGCCGACGTTCGAGCCGGATACGGTGACGACAGAAATCGGCGGCCATAGCACGACCCGCATGGGCCGTGCCGGGGTGGGGCACGTCGGAGTGGCCGCTTCCCAGTGGGGCTCACTTCGCGTGCGCACGCCTGCGACGGTCGTCCGCACCCGAACAAGGAGATCACCATGGACTTGCTCGAACGCGCGATCGGTGGCCAGGAGAAGCGGGCCGAATACGAAGACTTCATCGACCGCTTCACCAAGGGCGCACCGTATGACTCGATCTCGAACCACGAGGCCATCGACCGATACGACCGCGTGACCCCGGAGCTGGCCGACGGCGAGTACCGCGACGCGGCTGCAGCCGCGTTCGAGCGATTGACGCCCCAGGAGCGCACGGAGTTCTCGCGTTGGCTGCGCACGCAGGCCAAGGCCGATAGCGTCACCATCCCCGACTACGACCTCGACGACGACGGCCTCGACGATCGCCTCCAGGGTGCGCCCGGCGAGTTGGCCGAAGTCACGACCCGCGTGCGGGAGCGCGACCCGAACATCTTCGAGCAGGTGCTCGGCAAGGGTGGGACCGGCGGTCCCCTCGACAACCCGATCGTGAAGATCGTCGTCGCGGGCATCGCGGCGATGGCGGCGCAGCGCCTGCTGGGCCAGCGCGACTAGGCAGCCAGCGCCCCCCCAATCATGCAAACGGTCCCGGCCACCTGGCCGGGGCCGTTCTCTATCTGTCTGGTCGTCCCATTTCGTCGCGGTGCGCCGCACGCTTGGCCGCGTCGGTGTACCGAGCCTGCGCCTCCACCTCGGCGACCTCGGCTGAGGCGACGTCGGACTCGGCGTCGGTGACGTCACCTCGGGCATGCGCGAGGGCGGACCGAGCGGCGGCAGCGACTCTCTCTGACGAACGCTCGGCCAAGGTCGCCGACTCGAACGCGACCCGCGCAGCCTCGGCGGTCGCCTTGGCGGCGGCGGCGGTCGTTGCAGAGGCCTCTGACGCCCCTTGTGCCGCGACCAACGCGGCCTCCGCTGCCAGGCCACCGCGTCGTGCGACGGCGACGGTGCGCTCTGCCTCACGCCACTCTTGGAGGGCTTCCGCCGTGGTCTGTTCCGCAAATTCGTCCTCGGTGGTCATGTCAACCTTCCCATGTGGAGGGCGTCAGGACCTACGAGGCCCCGATACGCACCACACCCGCGAACGGATGTTCGGACGCTTCGCTGGTTCTAACGGAGGGCTCGGTTCTCCGTTGGGCGGCCCCGCCTTCCTGCGCCGCCGATGGACACGACGTGGATCAGGTCTCGGCGACGATCTCGCGCTGGGCGGTTGCCTTGGCGGCCATCTGCTTGACGAGCGCCACGGCATCGTCTGCCAGGCCCTCGATCAGCGGGTCGTCGGGGTGCATGGACGCCTTCTCGGCCTCGATGGTCTGCAGCGTGTCGGCGTCCGCGATCAAGTCATCTGCGGTGGCGCGGAGAGCGTCCTCGCGTTCGTCCATATCACCCTCCCGTGGGGACTCCGCCGGACGTCCAGCGTCCGTCTCGGTACACGTACCATACCGCGCTCCGTTCGCCACTCAACTGGCGAGGCCGAACGACCACCTCCGGATACCGGGCGCGAAGGCGCTGCGCCAGGTCCTCTGGTCGCTCGAGGCCGTCGAGCATCTCGTGCACGTGGTTCCGGAAGGCCGCGTCGGTGCGTGGATTGATGACCAGGATCGGTTGCACGGCTCACCCCCGTCGTGCAGCACGCTAACCTCCTGCGTCGGCGGCGCTGCCCTCCGTTCCGGCGAATGCCTTGCAGCCACATGACGGTCGGAGTCGGGGCGGCCCGGTCACCACTGGTGGGAGGTTTGGTGACCGGACCGCGCGCGGGGGAGTGACGGGTCGTCGAGGTCCAGTGTTCCACCGGCGGGCCGAAGCTGGTGTCGTCGCAGCGCCGCACCGCCTGTCGGGTACGCGACACAGCCAGGATCGGGAACGTCGCCGCGCGGAGAGCTCACCACGGATGGCCCAGGTCGTCCTCCCTGGCGACCGGGGCCTCTGTGCCGGCAGCTTCCGGTCCTGTGGCCGACCGGCCAGGAGTGGTCGTCGGTCCGGGCCAGCTTTCGGTGCTCAGCCTCGACCTCCGAGCCGATACCCTCGATCTCTCACGCATGCCTGTTCCGACGGGGTCGGGTGAGCAGCAGCACACCGAGCGAAGTGAGCGCGAGTCCGGTGAGGGCTAGCCACGGCACCACCGCCCCCCTGGGCTCCGCAGCCGACCCGTCGAGTGCGTCCGTCGGCGGCGCGGTGACCGCCGGATCGCCCGGACTCGGCGGGTAGCGATACAAGACGAAGACTTGGGCGTAGCCCTGCCCGTCATCGCAGAGCGGCCCGTCGCCCCACAGCTCGAGATCGCCCGCGACACAGGACTTCGTCGGGTCCACGTTCAACGGGACGAGGAGCGGATCGTGGCTGGCGAAGTCATCGGGCGGTCTCGACCTCGACCACCCAGTACGACCCGGGCTCCAGCTGGTCCGTGACGAAACCGTCTTCCTCGGTCTCTTCCAGGGGTCCGTATACGGACGAGTCCGTCCCAGGGTCCAATCGACGGTCGCCGTCGTCCCGGCTGAACCTCGAACGTCCCGCCCCATAACGGATCGCCGGAGTCGTCGATCACGGCGAGCGTTGATCCGACGAACGCCCTCGGGCGGGCCGAGTCCGATCGACACGACGGTGTTGCCGGTCCCGGCGACACAGCCGGGGGTCGAGGCGTCACCCACGTGGCAGTCCAGGGTCGGGTCGGTGTTCAGTTCGACGCGGAGCGATTCCTCATCCGCGTGACCGGCAAGCAGGTCGAACACGATCCAGTACCAACCGGCAGCGAGGCCCGGTGCGACGAGCGGGTCCTCAGCGGTCGCGACACCCTCGGCGATGAGGGCCTCACTGTCATAGGCGGGAAACTGTTCGTCGCCGTCGTCCCCATAGACGCTCACCGGCGAACTGGTCGGGACGTCATCGGACGTGTCCGTCGGTGTCCCGCGGTCGTCGAAGAGCCAGACCGTGATCATGCTGGTCCCCGCGTCCAGCGCGAATGCCATCGGCGCGGCAGCCAGGCCAGCGATGGTCAAGACGACAGCCACGACGGCCAGGACTCGGATGTGGCGCATGGCTCCCTCCAGCGCGCACGTCTGGTCCTGGGGGCCGTGCTCGTCGTGCCGGCCGCCGACCAGCGGTGGCGGGTACTCGACGGGCGACACGATGCGCCTGTCGCCAATCCTAGGTCGAGGGTCAAGCGGTCGCGGTCTCCGGTCCAGCGCCCGCCTCTCGAACCTCCGGCCCGTTGAAGAAACCGGCTGGTGCCCTCCCCATACGGGTTGTAGCGTCGGAACCAATCCGACGTCGAGACCCCGGGGAGGGGCATGGACACCGATCTCGTGAGACGTGCACAAGGCGGCGACCAGGAAGCGTTTGCTGACCTGGTCGATGCCATCTCGAATCGGTTCCTCGCCGTGTCGCACCGGATCCTGAGCGACATCGACCTTGCCGAGGACGCCACGCAGCAGGCGCTGCTCAGTGTCTGGCAGGACCTTCCCCAACTCCGCGACCTGGCCCGCTTCGAGGCCTGGTCGTACCGGATCCTCGTGCGTGCCTGTTACACCGAGGGCCGGAAGTCCCGCCGGTGGGCGCCGAACCTGAGGCTGCTGTCGGTTGACGAACCGATGGTGGTCGACGGCATGAGCACGGTCGTCGATCGCGACCAGCTCGAACGCGCCTTCCGGAGTCTTTCCCTGAACCATCGAACGGTCGTGGTCCTGCGCCACTACCTGGACCTGCCGCTCGACCGGGTGGCCGACATCGTCGGCGTGCCCATCGGGACGGTGGGCTCGAGACTGCATTACGCGACGGGGAAGTTGCGCGCGGCGCTCATCGCCGATGCGCAGCCGACGGCCCGGGAGGTGGCGCGATGACCGACTTCGACACCTCCGACCGGGACGTCACCCGCGCCATCCGGTCGTGGCTCCACGAGGACCGGCACGAGGACGCTTCCCGCATCGCGGGAGCGGTGCTGGATCAGGTGGACACGACCCGACAGCGCCGTTCCTGGTGGCCGGCGCGGAGGTCCTCTGACATGAACGGCTTCGCCAAATTCCTCGTCGCGACCGCCGCCGTGGTCGCCGTACTCTTTGTCGGCGCTCAGCTGATCGGTCCGCCGAGCGGCGGCGTGGGCTCCCAGGCCACGCCGACGCCCGAGCCGACCGCCAGCCCGGAACCATCCACGTCGTCGCCCCCGTCCACCCCGCCGCTGACCGAGAGCTTCACCTCGCCGCTGCACGGGTTCTCCGTGTCCTACCCCGAGGGATGGATCGCTGAAGCGGCGACCGAGCCCTGGACGGACGGCACCCACCACCCCGACTTCACTGATACGTTTGCCGACGATCTGTACGACCCGGTCCTGACCGATCACCTGGACCTGGCATTCGCGTCGCAGCCGCTCGGCGATTCCACGCCCGACGAGTGGGTCGCCGAGCAGATGGCGGGCAACGATTGCTCGGCTACCGAGCCGATCGCCGTGGACGGCGCCACCGGACTGATCGGCGGCCGACGACTAGACATGGTCGCCGTCACGGCCGCGGGCCGCGGCTACTGGATCATCCTCCGTACGTCTGACGACGTCCCCTCCGCCGTCGCGGCCTACGATCGGGCGTGGTTCGAGGAGGTCCTCGCGACCGTCCAGCTCCAGCCCGAGGATGCCGTCGACGTGGCGCCGTCCGCGGCGCCGTAGCTGGTCGTCCGTCCAGTATCGCGAAGGCCCGATCGCCTGCTTCGGGCCACGATCCTGATCGATTCGCGGGCAGCCCCGCGGCTGCCCGCGCTCGTCCGATGCGGAGGTCTGCGCCACCACGGCGGTCGGTCCAAGGCCGCCGTCAGTCGACGGGCAGGCGCTCGAAGCGGGTCGCTTGGTCGGCCGCGCCCGCAGCGCGGGTATGGCCTAGCGGCTCAAAAGCCGGGGCCGACCACCTCGAACACCAGCGTTGCCGCGCAGTCGTTGGCCGCCGACGACACCTCGATGACGTGGGTACCGACCTGCTTGAACATCGCCGTCATCGACTCGGTCGGTCGCGGGCGGTTCACCTGCGAGTACGTCTCCGTTGTCCCATCAGGTCCGATGCGGTGGACGTCGACCGACTGACCCCAGTTCGCCCCGAAGACGCTGACGCCCACTCCGATGAAGCCCTGCGGCAGTGGCTCCATCCGGACTCGATACGGGGCACCGAAGAGCGGCTCATCGAGGATCGTCGCCAGCTCCGGCTGCATGTCCTCGAAGCGGTGCACCTGCTTCACGACCACCGCGCATGCACCCGTCGGCACGTTCTGCGCTGGGGCCGTGGCCATGGCGCGGGTCGGCTGGCGAGGACGCGGCAGAGGGTTCGCTCGGCGGCGCGGTGCCGCAGGCGCTGGTGAGCAGGAGCAGCGCGACTACGACCGTGCGCCTCATGGCGACCTCCCGAAGCGACGGTCTCCCGCTGCCGACGGCAGCGAGGCGTGAGTACTCGGTCTGATGTCTGGCCCGGTCAGAACGTTCAACTCACGACCGACAAGCGGGAAGGGCGGTCCTGACCCCTGTATCGTTGTCCTGGGTTCGGACGACGGCGCGGCGGCAGCGAACGCGATTGCCCAGAAGCGGCAGCCGACAGTCGCTTCCTTCTGCACGGTCGATGCGTAGGAACTGGCTCCCCGGAAGCCCACGCTGGGAGTCATCCGGGACCGGCGCATGTCGCGTCTCGATCGCACTCCTGCGCAAGGACTGATCAATTGGAGGTTCGCTTTGAAGCGACGATCAATCTCGGCATCACCGGGGCTCTGGTGGCCATGGTGGCTCTCACGGGCTCCGTGTTCGCGGCCGACGTCACGCAACGGCGGGTTCGAGGGCGCGCTCAACGATGGCGGCGCCGGGTACCAGACCCTGCCGGCGGGTTCAAATGAACTTGCCCCCTGGACGATCACCGGCGGCGAGGTCGACTGGATCAGCCACTACTGGACGGCCGCCGAGGGCGCCAACAGCATCGATCTGAACGGCTTCGAGCCCGGCGCGATCAGCCAGACCATCCCCACGACGGCCGGCAACACCTACGTCGTCGCGTTCCAGCTCGCGGGCAATCCCGGTACGGGACCCCGACCACCAAGACTCTCACCGTCGAGGCCACCGGGAACCACGGCGACCGGCTACTACGTTCGACATGACCGGCAAGTGGCTCAGACAACATGGGCTGGGCGGCCGAGGGCTACTCGTTCATGGCGACGGGCGCCAGCACGACCATCACCTTCACCAGCACGACGCGCCCGGCCCCTACGGCCCCGCGCTCGACAGCGTCGTCGTGACCGAACGGTCGCACGCCACGACCGGCGCCGACTGCAAGGACGACGGCTGGAAGACCATGATCAACAGCGACGGCGCCACGTTCAAGAACCAGGGTGCCTGCGTCAGCTTCTACGCGAAGGGCGAGATAGGTCTCGCAGCCAAACCAAGCCGCAGCTCTGCGGCCACAGCAGGAGCTCACCACCACGGCCCTCGACCTGTCACAACAGGCGGGGGCCGTTCCACGTCCGCCACGACCCGGTACGATGACCGCCAGAACGAGGGGCGGACCGACCCCCTCCGGTCCCTCGTCGACCCTGGGTGGCGCTCGACGCATGGGACGGCGCATCGCCGCTGTGGCGCTCCTCCTGCTGACCCCTGTCGCCGCCTGCGCGAGTCCCGTGCCGAGCGAGGCTCCGACGCCGGTCAGCGCGACCACCCCCGCAGCCGACCCGCCGCCTCATCTGCGAGCACATGACCGAGGAAGACCCCTGCGCCGCGGTCGTGGACTTCGCGATGAGCGACCTTCCCGCTGAGGTCCAGCAAGCGGTGACCAGGGTGAAGGTGTCGCAGCTGGAGTGCGCGATCTTCTTCGAGACCAGCAGCAAGGTCTGCTGGATGGTCGACCTCACCACGACGGACCAGGGCTCGTTCCACTCGGACATCCATCAGCGCGCGGACGGCACCTTCGGACGGTTCGCGCCGACCGTGCAGTTCCACACGCCGCGGCCCAACCCATCGCAGCTGACAAGGTCCTCGACCGTCGGCCCGGTACGATGGCCGCCATGCATCCCATCGAAGGCACCGCCTGGCGGCTCGTCCGCGGCGTCGCCATCCCTGACGGCGTCGAGATCACGGCCCGCTTCGCGGGCGGCACGGTCAGCGGCCGTGCGGGCGTCAACCGCTACCGCGCCGACTATCGACTGCACGGCGAGGTCCTGGAGCTCGGTCCGGCCGCGACGACGCTGATGGCCGGCGATCCTGCGGCGATGCGCGCGGAGCACGACTTCCTGCAGCTCCTCGGCAGCGTCGACGACCAGAAGGTCGATGGCGACACCCTCGTGCTCATGGACCGCGGCCACCAGCCGATCCTGTGGTTCGAGGCCGGCCCGACGGTCGGCGACGCGCTGTCGGGTCGCTGGGACGTCCGCTTCGTCCGTCGCGGCGAGGCGATGGTCTCGCCGACCGCGGGCACCACCCCCTACCTCGAGTTCGATGCCGAGGGTCGCGTCAGCGGCTCGGGCGGCGTCAACCAGATCAGTGGTCCGGTCCGCGCCGACGGCGACCGCGTCCACCTGGGTCCGCTCGCGACGACCCGCATGGCCGGTCCGGCCGACGCGATGGACGACGAGACCGCCCTCATCGACGCGCTCGAGTCGGTCGCCTCGTTCCGCGTCGACGACGACGGGTTGGTCCTGCTCGACGATGACGGCGAGGCGCGCGTGCAGCTGGCCCGGCCGGAGGCCTGATCCCGGTCAGTCGCCGATGAGGTGGCAGCCCTCGTTCCACGACTCGATGACCGGGTTGTCCCGGTCCCAGCCCAGGATCCCGATCGTCGCCGTCCCGAGCGCGAACATCGAGCCGGACGTGGGCGGCTGACGCAGCCAGCGAGCGGCCAGGATCCGCAGCAGATGGCCGTGGGCGAACAGCAGCGACGTCGCCGTCGACGCCCGGGTCGAGGCAGCGGGCGATGACCCGGTCGGCCCGGGCGCCGACCTCGTCGGGCGTCTCGCCCGCGGGCCACGGTCCGGTCCAGATCGTCCAGTCGGCCAGCTCCGACCGGATGTCCGGCGTGGTCCGACCCTCGAGCGCGCCGTAGTCCCACTCCTGCAGGTCCGGGTCGCGCTCGGCGTCCGGGAAGCCGGCGATCGCCGCGGTCTCGGCCGCGCGGGACAGCGGGCTGGTCAGGACGAGCGCGAACGGGTGGTCGCCGATCCGACGGCCGAGCAAGCCGGCCTGGGAGCGCCCCACGTCGGTCAGCGGGATGTCGGTCCGCCCGGTATGCCGCCCGAGTCGGGCCCACTCGGTCTCCCCGTGCCGCACGAGCCAGACCTGCCGTTCGACGGGCGGCTCTGCCCCGGCGGTCTCGCTCATATGGCGATCTGCGGCGTGGCCGCCTCGTCGGGCGTGGCCACGAACAGGGGTCGTGCCTGCCAGCCGAAGAGCGGGGCGAGGAGCATCGTCGGGAACGTCGCGATCCGCGTGTTGTAGCGATAGACCTGGTCGTTGTAGAGCTCGCGGCGGTCCGCGATCATCCCCTCGAGCCGCTCGATCTCGTCCTGCAGGTCGAGCACGTTGGCCTGCGACTTGAGCACCGGGTACTGCTCGACGACGGCGAACAGCGAGCGCACCGCGGCGCTGGTCTCCGCCGCGTGGGCGGCCTGGTCCGGGATCGGCTCGGTCGAGGAGTAGGCGGCACGAGCACGGGTGACCTCGGTCAGCACGTCCTGCTCGAACTGGAGCGCGCCGCGGACCGCCGCGACGAGTGCCGGCAGCTGGTCATGGCGCTGCTTGAGGACGACATCGATGTTCGCCCACGCCTTGTCGATGCGCTGGCGCAGCGAGACGACCGCGTTGTAGGTCTCGACGAGGAGGAAGCCGACGACCACGGCCAGCAGCACGACCGCGAACACGGCGGCGACCCAGATCGGGCTCACGACCCGACCCCGGCGGCGAGCACGAGGGCGAGGACCATCGCCGAGCCGATGGCGACGATCGCCCCGACCAGGCCGACCATGAAGCGGTCCTGATGGCGGTCGGTGGCGTCGCCTGGCAGCCCATGGGCGATGAGCAGCGGCATGCCGGGCCCGGCCGCCAGGACGAGCTCGGTCGGCGCGATGTGGAAGGTCCGTTCGTAGCGGGCCGCGTCGACCGCCGGTGCGAGCCCGGGAGCGTCCGCCTCCGGGTCGAGCTCGGGCGCGCGGACCGGCTTGCCGATGCCGAAGCCGGGGATGGCCGCGTTGCCCCACGCCTCCGCGGGGTCGTCGGCGAGCAGCCCGGCCGCGCGGGCCTCGGCCAGGTCACCGACGACCTCGGGATCGTCGGGCTCCAGCCCGCCACCGATCGCGACGTCCGCCTCGGCCGGGTCGGTCAGGTCGCCGAACGGGAGCGCCCGCCCGACGATCGTGACCGCGTCGCCCGGCGCGATGCGGTCCTCGGTGTAGTGCCGATCGGCCTTGCCGTTCCCCGAGCGCAGGAGCGGATGCATCTCGAAGCCAGCCGGCCGGACCTCCAGGAGGGCCGCGATCGCGCTGGCGTCGTCGCCGCTGATGGCCGAGAACGCCGGGCCCTGCCGCGGCCGCAGCCCGATCGCGGACCCGCCGAGTCCGTCGTCGTCCTTCGTGTCGAGTCGGCGAGGGGCATCCCATCGCGCCCCGCGCGGGAACACCCGGACGCTGCCGGAAGCGTCGCGGACCCGGAACCCGACGGCCCGCTCGTCGACCTGCGCGTCGTCGGTGGCCATGCCCGGGATCGACATCGCATCCGGCGTCCGGACGGCCGCGCGGTAGTACACGCACGGTTCGCTCTGGAGGGCGGAGACGAGCGTCACCTCGGCAGGCTCGACCACGCCCGCGATGCGCACCTCGCCGGCGGCCATGCTCGCGACGGTCGACGTCGAGGTGTCACCGAGTCGGGTCGCCGTGCGGTAGCCACCCAGCCCGCGGCCGAGCAGCCACAAGCCCGCCAGCATCCCGGCAAGGGCGAGGCCCAGCACGTACGGCGTGATCGACTCGTCCATGACCCGCGCATCGTACGGGCCGCGGTCCCCGCCGCGTGGCGCCCCCGTGCGGGTCAGTCGCGTCGTGCCGGTCGGACGGACAGCACGATGAGCACGACGCCCAGGGCGATCGATGCCCATGGCCAGATGAGCGACCAGGTCACCTCGGGCACGAACTCGCGGATGAGCAGCAGGGCGCCGATGGCCACGAAGGCGATCCCGACCACGAGCGCCGTCCGGCCGCTCACGTGCAGCCCTCCGCCGGGTTCAGCCGGACGCTGCCGAGGTTGGCCTGGACCTCCAGGTCGATCCGCACCGGGGCGGTGTCATAGCCCGGCGTGACCCACACGCCATCCTCCTCGACGAGGCCGGCCCCCGACAGGTCGGTCCCGGACAGGACGCTGCCCTCGGTCTCGATGCGCAGCGCGACATCGGGTGGGGCACACAGCCGGACCGCGCCGGCATTGACCTCGAGCCGGCCGGTCATCGGCCACGAGGGGAGGGTGACCGCCACCTCGCCGGCGTTGACCCCGGCGTCGATGCTGGTGATGTCGCCGACGCCGGTCAGGTCGAGCCGCGCCTGGCCGGCGTTGACCTCCACGTCGACCTCGCGCAGGTGCGCGCCGACGAAGGCCGCCTGCAGCGAGCCGGCGTCGAGCTGCAGGCTGACGTCGAGCGAGGAGTCAGCCGGCAGATCCACGAGCCACGACGACTGGGACGAGAGGCCGTCGGCGGCATGGACATCGAGCTCGTCCTGCGATGCGGAGATCCGCGGGCCACGGCCATCGCCATCGGCGCCGCGCACGGTCCACGCCGCACCCGGGACCGTCGCCAGGGACAGGGTCCCGCAGTCGACCTGGATGTCGACGCTGGCCGACGGGCCCAACGTCCCGGTCTGGTCGGCGAAGGGCGTGCCGTCGTCGCCGCCACCGCAGGCGACCCCGCCGACATCACCGATCCCGCTGAAGCCGCCGAACCCGCCGGCCAGCGACCCACCGACCATCACGCCGAACGTCGCCGCCACGATCAGGCCGCCGATGATCTCGAACGGCGTCTTGCGCAGGACGAGGCCGACGCCGGCACCGACGAGGAGGAGCGGCCAGAACGACCACCAGCGCTGGTCGACGATGACGCCGGCGCCGATGGCCAGCGCGATGACACCGGTCGCCACGAAGAAGACGCCCCAACCGAGGTAGCCCTGATCGATCCGCACGGCGTCACCATACGGCACCGTCCGCCGACGGTGCTGTGCTAGCCTCGGGCGACCGGGGGCGGACCCCGCCTGGGGCAGGAGGTGGCGCGTGCACCTGAGCGACTGGCGCGGCCGTGCTCCTCACAAGGACAGCCTCGGCCCCAAGGTCCTCGCCGTCATCGCGCCCGTGCTGACGACGCTCGGCAGCGATCCCGACCCGGATTGCTGGATCGTGTGGGGCGACGACCCCGCGGCCCGCTATCTCGTGCTCGTGCCGACGGCTGCCGGGATCCTCGAGGTCCACGTCCGGGTCAACGTCCCGGGGGAAGGCCCGCGCGCCGGCGGCA
The DNA here is from genome assembly GCA_963776925.1 of uncultured Chloroflexia bacterium. Lineage (GTDB taxonomy): Bacteria > Chloroflexota > Limnocylindria > Limnocylindrales > CSP1-4 > SPCO01. The sequence goes on from CAVZON010000006.1 coordinate 253,266, forward strand.
AGGTCGTCCGCTGGAGTCGGGTCCAGCTGGGCGAGCTGGCGGTCGAGATCGTCGGCGGCCACCGCCTCGTGACGTTCCAGGTCGAGGGCCAGGTGCTGCGCGGCTCGGACGAGGACGCCGACGCGGTCGCCGCCTTCGCGCTGGTGCTCTTCGCCGCGGTCGACGGACGACCGCTGCCAGCGCCGGCGGCCGCGGCCGCGCGGCCCGCGGCCCGCGCCCACGACCCGCCGGAAAGCAAGCCCGGCAGCCGCATCGACCGCCCGCCCGGCGAAGGGTCGCTGAGCTGGACGGGCCGGTCATCTTCGATCTCGATGGCGTCCTGGTCGACTCCGAGATCTGGTGGGACGAGGTCCGGCACGCGTTCGCGGCGGCGCACGACCGGACCTGGACCGAGGCCGACCAGGCCGCGGTGATGGGCGCCAACTCGGCGGCCTGGTCGCGCACGATGCGCGACCGGCTGGACCTCGCGATGCCCCCCGAGGAGATCGAGCGGGCGATCGTCGACGGCGTCGTCGAGCGTTACCACGCGGAGGGCGCGCCGACCATCCCGGGCGCGGTCGAGGCGGTCCGGCGCATCGCCGCCGACACGCCCGGTCGCCATCGCCTCGTCGGCCCACCGCGCCGTCATCGACGCGTCGCTCGAGGCGACCGGGCTCGTCGAGACGTTCGCGGTCGTCGTCTCGTCCGACGAGGTCGAGCACGGCAAGCCCGCCCCTGACGTCTATCTCGAGGCCGCGCGGCGGCTCGGCGCCGACCCCGGGTCGTGCCTCGTCGTCGAGGACTCCTACAACGGCGTCCGGGCCGCGCGGGGTGCCGGCATGACCGTCGTGCTCGTCCCGAACGCGAGCGTCCCGCCCGCGCCGGGGACGGAGGAGCTCGCCGACGTCGTCCTGGAGCGGCTGGCCGACCTGGACCCGGACCACGTCCCCGTGGCGACGCGATGAGCGCGGCCAAGGCGGGGTCCATCCATCCCGTCCGGCGGACGATCCGCTACTGGCTGTCGCGCATCGCCGTGGCCGCCATCACCCGGGCCTACCTGCGGGTCCACATCGAGGGTCGCGAGCGCCTCCCCGACGGGCCGGCGATCTACTGCTTCAACCACCTGTCGTGGGCGGACCCGTTCATCCTCATGGCCGTCCTGCCGTTCCGACCGCGCCTCTCGTTCTTCGGCCCGAAGGAGGAGGACATGGGCGTCGGCGGCCGGAACCGGGTGATGCACTGGACCGGGACGACCATCCCGTACAAGCCGGGCAAGAACGACCTGCTCGATGCGACCCGCCGGGTCTCCGCCGTCATCGGCGAGGGCGGGATCGTGGCCATCGCCGGCGAGGGCCGGATCGGGGCGATCGAATCCGAGCTGCTGCCCCTCAACGAGGGGGCGGCGTACTTCGCCCTGCGCTCGCGGATCCCGCTCGTGCCGATCGCCATCAACGGGACGAGCTGGCTGCACTTCGGTGGCCGCGTCCGGGTCCGGGTGGGGGAGCCGATCCTCGTCGACGGGCCGCCCGGACCGCGCCGCCATCGCGGCCACGACCGAGGAGACCCGGACACGCCTGGCCGCGCTCATCGCCGATGCCCCCGAGGTGCCGGAGCCCGGTCGCGCTGGGTCACTGGCTGAGCGAGCGGTTCAACGACTGGCCGGAGGGGTCCCGGGCCGCGGCGCTGGCCGCAGCCGAGGCCGACCCCGACGCGGGCGCCACCGCGCCGGGTGGTCCGTCGGCCGAGGCACCCGAGCCCGCCGCAGAGGGAGCATCGGGCGGCTGAGCGAGTCGCTCTGGCATACTCGGCCGGACGTCCCACACCCAGGAGGCACCGTGGCAGCGACCGGTCTGTCGGCCGATCCCAAGGAGTACCGCACCCGGCTCACCGAGCAGGAGGACCCCCAGGTCGACATCTGGGCGGCCGAGCTGATGCGCGACGTCGCCAAGCGCCGCGGCGTGCTCCGGGTCCTCGCCGATTTCCGGACCGCGACCGGCCTGGACGATCGTGGAATCGAACGGGTGTTCGCTTCTGGCGGCGGCGCCCCGGCCATCGCCGGCCGTGACGCCGAGGGGCGACTGATGATCCCGGCCATCGCCCTGTTCCACCTCGTTCCGGGCATCCGGGCGGTCGACCCGAAGGGCCGCGACCGCCTCATCGACTACCTCGTCGAGAACTTCGACGAGCTCGTCTACGTCTGACCCCCGACCGCCGGCGAGCTGGCCGGCGCGGCTTGCGGGCGCTCGTCCGGCTGACCCATCCGTTCCCCTCGCTCCTCGACGGCGTCGTCGTGGCGGGCGTGGCGGCCCTGGCCGGTGCGGACCCGGGGACCTTGCTCCGTCTCGGCGTCTCGATGACCGCGCTGCAGGTCGCCATCGGGGCGCTCAACGACCTCGTCGACGCCCCGGCCGACGCCGGGCGCAAGCCGGGCAAGCCGATCCCGGCCGGCCTCGTCAGTCCCTTGGCGGCCCGACTCGTCGTGGCGCTGGGTGCCGCGACCGGCATCGCCCTCGCCGTCCCGTCCGGCACGGCGCTGGTCGCGCTCGCGATCGTGGTGCTCGGGATCGGCTGGTCGTACGACCTGTGGGCCAAGGGCACGGCCTGGTCGTGGCTGCCGTTCGCCGTGGGGATCCCGATCCTGCCCGTGTACGGCTGGCTCGGGGCGACCGGCGCGATCCCGGCCTGGCTGGCCGTGCTGGTGCCCCTGGGGATGCTCGTCGGCGCCGGGCTGGCCGTGGCGAATGCCCGGGCCGACATGGAGCGGGACGCCGCGGCCGGCACGGACTCGGTCGCCCTGGCGCTCGGGGACGGTCGGAGCTGGTGGGTGAATGTCGGCCTGCTCGTGGCGGCGCTCGGTCTTGCGGTGGCCTGGCTCGCGGCGACGGGGCAGGGGAGTCCCGTGGTCCTCGTGGCGATCGCCGCCGGTGCCGCCGGGCTCGCCGTCGGCCTGGCGCTCGGACGTTCGCCACGGGCCGACCGTCGGGAGCGCGGCTGGCAGCTGCAGGCCGTGGGCGTCGCGGTCGTCGCCCTGGCATGGGTCGCCGCCGCGTCCGGCACCACCGCCTGAACAGACGCGACGCGGCGATCGCCGGTGGCGTCGCCGCGTCGAAGGCTCGGCCCGTCGGGGCCGGCGTGGAGTCTCCTAGTCGATGTCGCCGGTGCGCACGATGGCGATCGCGTTCTCCAGGCGCAGCTTGGCGATGGTCAGGTACTTGGCGAGGTTGTCGCGGTCGACGTCGGCGATCGAGCGGACCGCCTCCGGTGAGCGCAGGACCCCGACGAGCTCGTCGAGGGCGTCGGCCAGCGACGCCTTGGCGTTGACCAGCGAGTCCTCCCGCAGGTCACTGGTGGCCACCCCGGCCGGGGTCGCCCACGCCGGCTCGTCATCGGCCGGCTCGGCATCCTCGACGATGTCGATCTCGAGGACGTCGGCATCGACCACGACCTCGGGTCGCGGTCGGCTCCTCCGGCCCTCGATCTTGTCGCGCAGCTTGATGAGCGTCAGCTCGCCACGGGCGACCTGCTCGGCCAGGCGGCGGCGCTTCTTCGGGTCCTCGACCTTCATCAGCTCGTAGGCATGGGACAGCGTGTCTTTGCGCAAGGACACGAGCTGCCGGACCTCGTCCGGCGCATCCGCGAGGCGGAGCCGGTTCTCGACGTAGCCCTTGTCCTTGCCGAGCTTGTCGGCCAGCTTGCGGATGCTGTACCCATGCTCGGTGACCATGCGGTCGTACATCGCCGCCTCATCGAGGGGCGAGATGTCCTCGCGCTGGAGGTTCTCGATGATCGAGATCTCGAGCGCCGTGTCGTCGTCGATCTCCTCGATGAGTGCCGGGATGGAGTCGAGCCCAGCCAGCCGCGAGGACCGCCAGCGGCGCTCGCCGGCGATGAGCTGGTAGCGGTTCGGTCCGATCGGGCGGACGAGGATCGGCTGGAGGACGCCGTGCTCGCGGATCGAGGCGGCCAGCTCGTCGAGCGTCACCTGGTTGAAGGCCAGCCGCGGCTGCTCGGGGTTGGGCTCGATGTGATCGATCGGCACGATGCGAACGCCGACGCTGCGGGTCGGCGAGTCGGGCGACAGAAGACTGACGATGAGCGGGGGAGAGCTCGCGCTCCTCGGACAGGCGACGCGCGGCCGCCGCTCGGAAGTCAGGCCGTGCCAAGATCCACCACCTCTCGCGCCAGCTCGCGATACGTGCGTGCGGCGTCGGTGCTGCTCGCGTACGACGTGATCGGTCGCCCGACCAGCGGCGCCTCGCCGAGCTTGACGGTATTGCGGACGATGCTGTTGAACACGTGGTGATCGCCCACCACGCGCAGCTCGTCGAGCATGTCGCGCGCCAGGTTGGTCCGGCCGTCGTAGAACGTCGGCAGGAGGCCGAGGATGCGCAGGTCGCGGTTCAGCTTGAGCCGGATCGCGTTGATGACCTTGACCAGATTGGTCAGGCCCTTCATCGCGTAGTACTGCGTCTGGACCGGGATGATCACGCCATCCGACGCGACCAGCCCGTTGACGGTCAGCAGGCCGAGGTTCGGCGGGCAATCGATGAGGATGTAGTCGTAGGCGCTGACCTGGCCATCGAGCGCCTCGCGCAGGATCTGCTCGCGGCCGAGCGCCGTGAACAGTTCGCCCTCGGTCGAGGCCAGGTCGATGTTGGCCGGGGCGACATCGATGCCTTCGCTCGACGACTTGAGGACGACTTCCGCCAGCGTGGAGTGGCCGTCGGTGAGGACATCGGCCATCGAGCGCTCGACGGTGTTGAGGTTGATCCCGAGGCCGGCAGTCAGATTTGCCTGGGGATCCATGTCGATGCACAGGACGCGGTAGCCGTCCTCGGCAAGCGCGCCGGCAAGGTTGATCGCCGTCGTCGTCTTGCCGACGCCGCCCTTCTGGTTGGCGATCGCGATCACGTAGGTCACCGGGGCATCACCTCGAATCGTGTCCGGCGCGGTCGGTGGTCGTGCGCCACAAAGCAGGGGAGTCCGGGCCATGCTACTCCAGGCGCGTTGCTCCCGGACACCCGGGTTATCCACAGCAGGCGCGAGTTGTTCACCATTTCGGTGGATAACCTGCCCCTATGATGGATGACTGTCCGTGCACAAAGACGGCCCATCAACACGTCGGAGGGACCACGTGGCGACGAATGCGGAGCGATCCGCGCGCCTGGCCGAGATGCGCGCGGCCTCGTTGCTCGGCGGTGGCGTGGCCCGCATCGAGCAGCAGCATGCCCGCGGAAAGCTGACGGCGCGAGAGCGGATCGACCTCCTGCTCGACGCAGGGTCGTTCGTCGAGACCGACGCGTTCGTCACGAATCGGAACCCGGACGCGGAGGAGAGCCACCTCGGTGATGGCGTCGTCACCGGCCACGGGACGATCGACGGCCGCATCGTCGTCGTCTTCAGCCAGGACTTCACCGTCTTCGGCGGATCGCTGTCGGAGGCGTACGCCGCGAAGATCTGCAAGGTCATGGACCTGGCGATGAAGATCGGTGCGCCGATCATCGGGTTGAACGACTCCGGCGGTGCGCGGATCCAGGAGGGCGTCGTCTCGCTCGGTGGCTACGCCGACATCTTCCTGCGCAACACCCTCGCGTCCGGCGTGGTCCCCCAGATCTCGGTGATCCTCGGGCCGTGCGCCGGCGGCGCGGTGTACTCGCCGGCCATCACCGACTTCACGATCATGGTCGAGGGGACGAGCTACATGTTCGTGACCGGTCCCCAGGTCGTGAAGGCCGTGACCCACGAGGACGTCGATGCCGAGACCCTCGGCGGGGCGACGACGCACACGACGCGCAGCGGCGTCGCGCATCTCGCCGCGACCGACGAGGCCGAGGCGCTCTCGGCGGTGCGCCGCCTGCTCGGCCACCTGCCGCAGAACAACCTGGGCGATCCACCGGTCATCCCGCTCGATGCCGTCGCGTCGCGCGACTGCGCGCCGCTCGATGCGATCGTCCCCGACGACCCGTCGCGCGCCTACGACATGCACGACGTCATCGACGCCATCGTCGACGACGGGGAGTTCCTCGAGCTGCAGCCGGGCTGGGCGCAGAACATCCTCACGGGCTTCGCGCGGATCGGTGGCCGGAGCGTCGGCATCGTCGCGCAGCAGCCGCTCGTCCTCGCCGGTGCGCTCGACATCGATGCGTCGACGAAGGCGGCGCGCTTCGTCCGGACCTGCGACTGCTTCAACGTCCCGCTGGTGACCCTCGTCGACGTCCCCGGGTTCATGCCCGGTGTCGGCCAGGAGCACGGCGGGATCATCCGCCACGGCGCGAAGCTGCTGTATGCGTACTGCGAGGCCACGGTCCCGAAGCTGACGGTCATCACGCGCAAGGCCTACGGCGGCGCGTACGACGTCATGTCGAGCAAGCACATCCGCGGCGATCTCAACCTCGCCTGGCCGACGGCCGAGATCGCGGTGATGGGCGCCGAGGGCGCGGTCAACATCCTCCATCGCGACGAGATCGCCAACGCCGACGATCCGGCCGCGGTGCGCGCGGACTTCGCGACCGACTACGAGGTGCGGTTCGCGAACCCGTACGCCGCCGCGTCGCGCGGCTACGTCGACGCGGTCATCGAACCGTCCGAGACGCGGAGCCGGCTCATCGCCGGCCTGACGATGCTGGCCGACAAGCGCGACACCAACCCGCCGAAGAAGCACGGCAACATCCCGCTGTGACCGACGCGACCCAGGCGGCCGCGCCGGTGTCCGTGCGCAAAGACATCGGCGACCGACCGTTCCGCCGGATCCTCATCGCCAACCGCGGCGAGATCGCCGTGCGCATCCTGCGGACGTGTCGCGATCTCGGCGTCGAGGTCGTCGCCGTCTACTCCGACGCCGATGCCGACGCGCCGCATGTGCGCCAGGCCGACGACGCGGTCCGGCTCGGGCCGGCGCCGGCGGGGAGAGCTACCTGCGCGCCGACCGCATCATCGACGCGGCGCTCGCGACCGGCGCGGAGGCGATCCACCCGGGCTACGGGTTCCTGTCGGAGCGCGCGGCATTCGCACGCGCCGTCATCGATGCGGGGCTCGTCTTCATCGGTCCGCGGCCGGACGCGATCGATGGCCTGGGCGACAAGCTTGCTGCGCGGCGCGCGGCGCATGCGGTCGGCGTCCCCGTCGTGCCCGGGACGTTCGAGCCGAGTCCGGTCGATCGCGCCGACGCGCTCGAGTCGATCATCGACGCCGCGAACGACGTCGGGTTCCCGTTGCTGGTCAAGGCAGCCGCCGGCGGTGGCGGACGTGGGATGCGTCGCGTCGAGACCGTCGAGGCGTTGCCCGCCGCACTCGCCGCAGGTTCTGCGGAAGCGCTCGCGGCGTTCGGCGACGGGTCGGTGTACCTGGAACGCGAGGTGCGCCCGGCGCGCCACATCGAGGTGCAGCTGCTCGGCGACGCGGACGGCACGATCGTCGCGCTCGGCGAACGCGACTGCTCCATCCAGCGCCGCCACCAGAAGCTCATCGAGGAATCGCCGGCACCGGGTCTGACCGCGGACGAACGCGGCATGCTCCACGAGCTGGCGATCCGCGCGGCGACGGCGGCCGGGTTGCACAACGCGGCGACGGCCGAGTTCCTGTTCGACCCGGATCGGCGACCGTGGTTCCTCGAAGTGAACGCCCGACTCCAGGTCGAGCATGGCGTGACCGAGCTGGTCACCGACCTCGACATCGTCGCCGAGCAACTGTGGATCGCGGCCGGTCGTCCGCTGTCGCCCGCGGTGCTCGCCGCTGCGGCCGCGGCGACGACGCCGACACGACACGCGATCGAGGCACGCATCGCGGCGGAGGACCCGGCGCGGTCGTTCGCACCGGCGCCGGGCCGCGTCGGTCGCTGGTCGATGCCGGCGGGGCCGGGCATCCGCGTCGACACCGCGGTCGAGCCGGGCATGCGCATCCCGCCGGACTACGACCCGATGATCGCCAAGCTGTTGGCCGTCGGGCCCGACCGCGCGACCGCGATCGATCGATTGCGACGTGCACTCGACGAGGTCGACATCAGCGGCATCCAGACGACCCTGCCATTCGACCGCGCGCTCGTCCGCGATCCGGCGTTCCTTGCCGGCGACCGGTTGTCGATCGACTGGGTCGAGGAGCGCTGGGATCCGACGGCGGCCCGGGCCGCCGCGCTCGAGGTCGCCGTCCATGCCGCGGCTGCGTCGGCGTCCTCCGCCGACGGGGTGTCTGTGCGCAAAGACGACCCTGGGAGTCCGTGGCGACGCGACGGCCGCGCGGCGGCGATCGACCGGTGGCCGCGATGACGGATCGCCCGCGTCGCGTCACCCCCGCGCCCGAGACCGCCCTGCCCGGCGATCGGCCGGTGATCGTCGACCCGGGTGCCGACCCGGACGGCGGGTCCCCGGCGGAACGACCAGGGGCGCGACCGCCGATCGCCACCCCGCTCGGCCCGCCGGACCGCGACGGCCGGCAGCGGGTCGAGGTCGTCGTCGACGGCTGGCGGTTCGTCCTCGAGGTGGAGGACGCGGCGCAGGGCCGACCTCCGCGAGCGAGCCCGACGCGACGCGGGAAGCGGCGCCGGGAGTGGTGCCCCGGTCGAGATCCGTGCCATCATCCCGGGGCGGATCGCCAGCGTCGCCGTGACCGCGGGCGACTCGGTGGCGGCCGGCCAGGCGCTGCTCGTGGTGGAGGCGATGAAGATGCAGAACGAGCTGCGGGCCCCGCGGGCCGGGACCGTCCAGCGCGTCGCCACCTCGGCCGGAGCGACCGTCGAGATCGGCGAGCTGCTGGTCGTGCTCGGATGAGCCGATGACCACGCCACGACCTGAGCGCCCGGTCGGGGAGGGGACCGACCCGGGCCGCGACCGCTGGCGCGAGACCCTCCGGGCCAAGGCCCGCCAGGCGGCCCCGGAACGCCGCGAGCGGTTCATGACCTCGTCCGGCATCGAGATCCGCGACCTCTACACGTCGGCCGACATCGCCGGCCTCGACGAGGACCGCGACCTCGGGCGACCCGGGGAGTACCCGTACACCCGGGGCGTCCAGCCCACGATGTACCGCAGTCGCCTCTGGACGATGCGCCAGTACGCCGGCTTCGCCACGGCCGAGGAGACCAACCAGCGCTTCCGCTACCTCCTCGACCAGGGCCAGACCGGCCTGTCGGTCGCCTTCGACCTGCCGACCCAGATGGGCTACGACTCCGACGCCCCGGCCGCGGAAGGGGAGGTCGGCCGGGTCGGGGTCCCGATCTCGTCGCTCGCCGACATGCACGTCCTGCTCGACGGCCTGCCGCTCGGGGACGTCTCGACCTCGATGACGATCAACGCCACCGCCCCGATCCTCCTCGCCCTGTACGTGGCCGCGGCCGAGGAGCAGGGCGTCGAGCGGGCGCGCATCAGCGGGACGACCCAGAACGACATCCTCAAGGAGTACATCGCCCGCGGGACCTACATCTTCCCGCCGCGGCCGTCGATGCGGCTGGTGACCGACGTCTTCGAGTTCTGTGCCGCCGAGCTGCCGAAGTGGAACACGATCTCGATCAGCGGCTACCACATGCGCGAGGCGGGGGCCACGGCCGCCCAGGAGCTCGCCTTCACCCTGGCCGACGCCATCGCCTACGTCGAGGCGGCGGTCGAGCGGGGCCTGGATGTCGACGCCTTCGCGGGCCGGCTGTCGTTCTTCTTCGCGGCCTGGAGCGAGCTGTTCGAGGAGGTCGCCAAGTTCCGGGTGGCCCGCCGGATGTGGGCGACGATCATGCGCGAGCGGTTCGGCGCGACCGATCCGCGCTCGCTGCTGTGCCGCTTCCACGTCCAGACCGCCGGCTCGTCGCTGACCGCCCAGTCGATCGACAACAACGTCGTCCGGACCACGATCCAGGCCCTCGCCGCGGTCCTCGGCGGGGCCCAGAGCCTGCACACGAACTCCCGGGACGAGGCGCTCGCCCTGCCGACCGAGGAGGCGGCCCGCCTCGCCCTGCGGACCCAGCAGATCCTGGCCTACGAGTCGGGGGTCACCGAGACCCCGGACCCGCTGGCCGGCTCGTACTTCGTCGAGAGCCTGTCGAACGAGCTCGAGGCGGCCGCCTGGGCCTACCTCGACGAGATCGAGTCGCTGGGCGGCACGCTCGCGGCCATCGAGCGCGGGCTTCCAGCAGCGCGAGATCCAGGAGGCGGCCTACCGGGTCCAGCGGGCCGTCGACGAGGGCGACCAGGTCGTCGTCGGGGTCAACCGGTTCCGCGACGACACCGTGCACATGCCGCCGACCCACCGCATCGACCCGGACGGGGAGCGTCGGCAGGTCGAGCGGGTGCGACGGGTCCGCGCCGAGCGCTCGGAGGCCGGCTGGACGGCCGCGATGGACGAGCTCGAGCGGATCGCCGCGTCGGACGGCAACCTGATGCCGGCCATCCTCGCTGCCGTGCGGGCCCACGCCACGGTCGGCGAGATCTCCGACCGCCTGCGGGTCGCCTGGGGCGAGCACCGCGAGCTCATCACGGTCTGATGCCGGAGCGGGGGACCGGCACGCTGGCCGGCGGCCTGGATCCGCGGCCATCGGCCGGGACGGCCGGACCCGGACCCGCCGATCCAGGTCCACCACTGGGACGAGCGGACCGTCGTCCTCCGACAGAGCATGGCCGTCCACTTCGAGGCACCGTTCCTGTACCTCCTGTTCGGGACGGAGCGGGCGCTGCTGCTCGACACCGGGGCGACGCGCCGAGGCGGACCGGTTCCCGCTTGCGGGCCACGGTCGACGGGCTCGTCGCGGCATGGCTCGCGGCGCATCCGCGGGACGGCTACGAGCTCCTCGTCGCGCACAGCCACGCCCACGGCGACCACGTGGCCGCCGATCCCCAGTTCGCCGATCGCCCCTCGACGAGGGTCGTCGGCCACGACGTCGACGCGGTCCGGGCGGCCTTCGGGCTCGCCGACTGGCCGTCAGGGACCGCGACCCTCGACCTCGGGGACCGGCCGCTGACCGTGACCGGGATCCCCGGCCACCACGTCGCGTCGATCGCCATCGTCGACCCGTGGACGGGCTGGCTCCTGACCGGCGACACGGTCTACCCGGGCCGCCTCTACATCGAGGACCTGCCGGCGTTCGTCGACAGCCTGGACCGGCTCGTCGCCCTGGCCGAGTCCCACGCGGTCACGAACGTGCTCGGCTGCCACATCGAGCTGACCGCGCGACCCGGTGTCGACCATCCGCTCGGCGTCCCGTGGCACCCCGACGAGCCGCCGCTGGCGATGACCGTGGACCAGCTCCGGGCCATCCGTGCCGCCGCCCACCAGCTGGCCGATCGACCCCAGACGGTCGTCACCGACGACGCCATCCTGTGGGTCGGGCGCCCGCTCGGGGCGATCCTGCGCCAGGTCGGGCGTGGGCTGGCCGCCCGCATCCGCTGGCGGTTCGGCTAGGAGCGCGACCCGAGGCGCAGTCGCCAGTGCGGTCGCCACCGACCGCCTGGGTCCTGCCGCCAGAGCTCGAGACGGCCGGCGCGTGCCGTGAACGGCAGGTGGCTCGCGGTGGCGTCCTCGATCGCCGCCAGTGGTGGCGCGTCGTCCTCGCCTTCGACCACGGTCAAGTGCGGGATGACCTCGTCGAACAGGCCGCCGTACGGGCGGGTGGTCCGGCCATGCCGCCGCCACGCTCGAGGTCAGCGCTCGGAAGGGCGTCGCCGGCTGTGGCTCGATCCAGACCACCCCGTCATCGAAGCGCCGGACCCGGTCGGAACGTCACGTCGAACGGCTCGACCGTTCGGGCGATGGCCGCCAGGCGCTGACCGGACGTCGGCGATCAAGCCGTTCGGTCGGGAGGAACGGGTAGAGGACGGTCACGTGGGACCCGGCACCCGCTCGGGCTGCCACGGTCCCAGCGGCGACGGATCCGGGCGATCGCCGGCGGCAGCCGGATCGGCACGGCCAGCCCGCTCGGTCGGTCCGGTTCGGTCACCGCCACAGGGTACGCTGGCCGTGATGCACCGCCTGCCCGCCGTCGGCATCGTCCTGCTCCTGTGGCTGGTCGCCGGCGTGTGCCGGGACCGCAGCCGTCGACGACGAGTCGCCATCGACCCGGTCAGCGGGCTCCCCGCCATCGGGGTCGACGCGCTGCCGCCGGAGGCAGCGGAGACCCTGGCGCTGATCGAGACCGACGGCCCGTTCCCGTACCGCCAGGACGGTGCGGTGTTCCAGAACCGCGAGGGACTCCTGCCGCAGCGGCCCGCCGGCCACTATCGCGAGTACACCGTCGAGACGCCCGGCTCGGACGATCGCGGGGCGCGCCGGATCGTCGCCGGCGCCGACGGCGAGCGCTACTACACCGACGACCACTACGATTCGTTCCGATGGATCGCTCCATGAACGCCGATCTGCACGCGATGCTCTCGCCGGAGGGTGCCGGCGGCCTCGTCGAGCTGCCGGTCGACCCGGACGCCGGCGCCCTGGCCGCGACCGCCAACGAGTACGGCGGGCGCTTCGCCGAGCTGCCGGGGCCGGCGTCGAAGGCCGAGCTGCTGGATCGGCTCCACGCCGGCCTGGCACTGCCGGCCTACACGGGCGGCAACTGGGACGCCCTCGAGGAGGTCCTGCGCGACCCCGATGCCGTCGGCGCCGGGCCGATCATCGTGGCCTGGAGCGAGCCGGGCCGCCTGCCGATCGACGACGGCACGGCCTTCCGCTCGATCATCGCGTCCGTGGCCGAGGAGCGCGCCGCCGCCGGGGACGGCGCCCTGGTCGTCGTGGCCGGACCGGTGTCCGGCGTGGAGGAGGCTGTCATGCCACCGGTCCCTGAAGCCATCCGCTCGCTGGGCAAGGTCCACCACGTCGCCCTCATCGTCGCCTCGATCGAGACCGCCCTCGGCTTCTGGCGCGACATGCTGGGGGCGCCCGCTCGAGACGATCATGGACATCGAGCACGACCGGGTCCGCATCGCCTTCCTGACGGTCGGCGAGTCGAAGGTCGAGCTCGTCCAGCCGACCGACGACACGACCGGCGTCGCCCGCTTCCTGGCGAACAAGGGCGAGGGCTTCCACCACGTCTGCTTCGAGGTCGGGAACCTGTCGGAGACCCTCGTCCGGCTCGAGCTCGATGGCCTGGAGCTCATCGACTCGGCGCCGCGCCGCGGTGCGGAGGGGCCGGTCGCGTTCATCCACCCGCGCTCGTGCCACGGGGTCCTCGTCGAGCTCATCGAGGCGCCGGGTGGACCGTCCTGGCGCTCGCTCGGGATCGTCTGAGGACTGGCTCAGGCCGGCTTCGTCGCGAGCAGCGAGAACATCATCGGCAGCTCGCCGGGGGTCCCCGGCGGGAGCCGGTAGCGGCCGCTGCCCGGCTCGGTCTCGACGAGGAAGTCCGCGCCCCAGTCGAGCTCGGGCGACTCGCGCAGCCACTCGAGCCGCAGCCCGGCGTCGATGAGGGCCGTGACGATCTCGCCCAGGCCGTGGTCCCAGCCGTGCTCGCGCTGCTCGCCCACGTCGGCGGTCGGGTCGGCGTACGAGCCCTGCACGTCGAACACGAGCGGATCCCGGTGCTCCCAGTACGGGTAGGTGAGGCGCAGCTCGCCGGGTCCGACGTCCTCGTTCTCGAAGACCTGGGCGACCGGATGGACCTCGCTGATGTAGAAGCGTCCGCCGGGCGCGACGAAGTGGGCCACGACCTCGCGCCCATCCCCTGATGTCGGGCAGCCAGCCGAGCACGCCACGCGACGTGTACACGACGTCGAAGACGCCATCGAGGTTGGCCGGCAGGTCGTACAGGTTCGACTCGACGAACCGGGCGTCGGCGATGCCGAGGTCCGCCGCGATCTCGCGGGCCAGGCGGATGGCCGCCGGCGAGAAGTCGGCGCCGGTGACGGTCGCGCCGAGGCGTGCCCAGGACAGGGTGTCGATGCCGAAGTGGCACTGGAGGTGCAGGAGCGACTGCCCGCGGACGTCGCCGACCGCCTCGACCTCGTCGTCGCGCAGCCGGATGCCGCCCGCTCGGAAGCCGTCGAGGTCGTAGAACTCGCCGGCGGCGTGGACAGCGGTCCAGGCCTCCCACAGCTGCTGGTTCGCGGCGTACGAGGCGCCGTGGTCCGGGGCGGCGGGCTCGGTCATCCCAGCGCCCAGACGAACACGACGTCCGGCGCCCGATCAGCGACCCGACAGAAGCCGACGATCTCGCCGGCCAGCTCGCGGATCCACGGCTTCTCCTCGCGTGGCAGCTCGCCGATCTCCTCCTCGATGCGGTCGATCCAGCGTCCGGTGACCGCATCGATGACCGTGTCCGACAGCCGGGCGATGGCGCTGATCCAGGCCGGGTCGACCCGCTCGATGGTCAGCGCGTCCCCCTCGGCGCCGAGCTCGATGCGGGCGTCGATGAAGTCCGTCGGTGTCGAGGAGTCGGTCGTGATGCGGGCCGACTCCGAGAACAGGTCGAGCCAGGTCGGGTCGATCGCACCACCGAGCGGCAGATAGGCGGCGAACCGCTCCCGGTCCACGTTCGGCCGGTCACCTTCGGTGCCGAGCACGACGAGGATGTCCTGCACCTCGCCGGCGATGAGCTCCATCCGCGGCATCGATCAGCCTGCCGCGGCGTCGCCGGCGGCCTGTGCCTCGGCGAAGTCGATGAGGTCGAGGTCACCCGGGGAGTGACCGGCCTCGGTGAGGATGGCGGCGGCCTCGGTGCGGTGCTGGGTGCCGTGGTTCACCACGTGGACGAGCATCTTCCAGACCTCGACACCCTCCAGCTCCTCGTTGACCGCGGCGTCGTCGAGCGTCGGCAGCCAGGCGTCGACGGCGACCCACTCGGCCACCCAGCGCGCCCGCAGTTCGTCGATCGACGGCAGCGGCTCGAGCTCGGGTCGCGAGGTGACGTCGTCGCGCAGCAGTCCGTGGCGCCAGCGCTGCGAGGCGCCGAGGTGGTGCACGAGGATCCCGCCGAGCCCTCGCTCGTCGACGACCTCGGCCGCCGACCAGGTCGCGTCGTCGATGCCCTCGAGGGCCGCCAGGATGCGCGCGGTCGCCCATCGATCGAAGGCGAACAGGAAGCGGACATCGTCGGCGCGCATCGGGTCAGGTTCCTCGTCGGGTCGCCGGTTCAGCCGCGGTAGCCGGCGTCGCGCAGGAGGCCGGGCAGCTCGGTCGGGGAGCCGGCGACGCGGAACCCGGCAGCTTCGAGCGCGTCGACCTTGGAGGCCGCCGTCCCGGCGCCGCCGGAGATGATCGCCCCGGCGTGGCCCATGCGCTTGCCTTCCGGCGCGGTCCGCCCGGCGATGAAGGCGACCTTCGGGACGTCGCGCAGGTGATCCGCCGCCCAGGCCGCCGCGGTCTCCTCGGCCGCGCCACCGATCTCGCCGATGAGCACGATCGCGTCGGTCTCGTCGTCCGCCGCGAACAGCTGGAGGACGTCGAGGAAGGTCGTGCCGATGATCGGGTCGCCGCCGATGCCGACGCAGGTCGACTGACCGAGGCCGGCGTCGGTCATCGCCTGGACCGCCTCGTAGGTCAGGGTCCCGGAGCGGCTGACGACACCGACACGCCCCTCGCGATGGATCGGTCCGGGGATGATCCCGACCTTGGCTCGCCCCGGCGAGGTGGCACCTGGGCAGTTCGGGCCGATCAGCCGCGCCCCGTGCGCCTTGACCATCTCGACGGCCGGGATCATGTCGAGGGCGGGGATGCCCTCGGTGATGCAGAAGATCGTGCCGATGCCGGCGGCCGCCGCCTCCATCACGGCGTCCGGCGCTCCGGCGGCCGGGACGAAGATGAGCGACGTGTTCGCGCCGTGCTCGCGGACCGCCTCGGTCACGGTGTCGAAGACCGGGACCGAGCCGTCGAGGGCCGTCTGGCCACCCTTGCCCGGGGTCACGCCGGCGACGATGTTCGTCCCGTAGGCCTGCGAGGCCCGGGCATGGAACTCGCCCTCGCGTCCGGTGATGCCCTGGACGACGAGGCGCGTCTCGCGCCCCACGAGGATGCTCATGCGGCGGCGCCCTTCGAGGCGGCCACGGCCTTGGCGGCGGCCTCGTCGAGCGAGGCGGCGGTCTCGAAGTTCGCCTCGGCGAGCAGGACGCCGGCCTCCTCGGCGTTCGTGCCGACGATGCGCACGACCATCGGCACGTCCCGGGCCTGCTGGCTGCGCGCCTCGATGAGGCCACGGGCGACCTCGTCGCCACGGGTGATGCCACCGAAGATGTTGACGAGGATGGCATCGACCTTGGGGTCGGACAGGATCAGGCGCATCGCCTCGGTGACCTTGTCCGAGCGGGCGCCGCCACCGATGTCGAGGAAGTTGGCCGGCTCGCCGCCGGCGCGCTTGACGAGGTCCATCGTGGTCATCGCCAGGCCCGCGCCGTTGACCATGCAGCCGATCGTGCCGTCGAGCTTGATGAAGGTCAGGCCGGCCTCGCGGGCCTCCTTGTCCTCCGGTGCCTCCTCGTCGGGGTCACGCAGGTCCTCCAGGCCGGGATGGCGGGGGAGGGCGGAGTCGTCGAGGGTGATCTTCGCGTCGAGGCAGACGAGGCGCTCGACGGGGGTCCCGTCCGGGCCCGCTCTCGCAGGACGATCGCCAGCGGGTTGATCTCGACGAGGTCGGCGTCGTAGGCCTTCATCGTGGTCACCAGCCCCTTGGCGATGGCGACCGCCGCCTTGAGGTGGCCGCGCAGTCCCATGGCGAAGGCCAGGTCGCGCGCCTGGTAGTCGAGCAGACCGAGGTTGGGATCCGCGTGGCGGCGGATGATCGCCTCGGGGTTCGTCTCGGCGACGGTCTCGATCTCCACCCCACCCTCGGCCGAGCCCATGAGCAGGATGCCCCGCTCCGCCCGATCGAGGACCGCGGCCAGGTAGAACTCCTTGACGATCTCGGCGGCCGGGCCGATGAGCACCTTGCGCACCGGGAAGCCCTTGATGTCCATGCCCAGGATCTGCCCGGCCACGGCCTCCGCCTCGTCCGGGGTGCCGGCCAGCTTCACGCCGCCGGCCTTGCCACGGCCACCGATCAGGACCTGGGCCTTGATGACGACCTTGCCTCCGGGCGGACCCTCGGCCAGGAACCGTTCCGCGGCCGCTCGGGCCTCGGCGACGGTGTGGGCGACGGCCCAGGCGGGGACCGGCAGGCCCTGGGCGACGAGCAGCGACTTCGCGTCGGCTTCCTGGAGTTTCACGCGGGGCAGGCTCCGGCTGGACGGGCTCGGTGGGACCGGGTCGCGGTCGGGGAGGTCGATGGTACCCGCCCGCATCGCCATCCGCGCCACGAACGGGGCGAGGCGTTATCGGAACGGTCCGGCACGGTCGCCTCGCCATACTCGGTGAGCGCGATCGGACGATCGCGCCGCATGCCGAGGGGCGACATGCAGCGAGAACTCGTGGAGCGAGCGCGGCGGGGCGATCATGACGCCTTCTCCGAGCTGGCAGGCGCCGCGATCTCCCGACTGGATGCCGCTGCCTGGCTCATCCTCCGTGACCCGGACCGGGCCGCCGATGCCGTCCAGAACGCGCTCGTGCGGGCCTGGCGTGATCTGCCCACCCTCCGGGACGTGGACCGTTTCGATGCCTGGCTGCATCGACTGCTCGTCCGTTCCTGCATCGACGAGGCGCGGCGCCTGAAGCGCCACCGCGTCGATGTCGAGCTCTCCCCGCTGGTCATGCCGGAGATCGCCGGCCTCGAGTCGGCGATCGCCGATCGGGACCAGCTGGAACGCGGCTTCCTCCGGCTCGAGCCGGAGATGCGGGCCGTGATCGTCCTCCATCACTACCTCGACCTGTCCATGCCCGATGTCGCCGCCACCCTGGGGATCCCGGTGGGGACGGCGAAGTCGCGGCTGCATCGCGCCCTGGGGCTCATGCGGGCGGCGCTCGACGCCGACACCCGCGTGAACCCCACGATCTCGGAGGGCCGTCCGGCATGACGACGAACGACACCTTCGAACGCCGGCTCAACGCCTGGCTGGAGGACGACTCGGCACGGCGTGTGCCGGATCACCTCGACCAGGTGCTGCTGCGGACGGTCGCGACGCGCCAGCGGCCTGGCTGGTCGAGCCTCGAAAGGTGGCTCCCACTCATGGATACGGTCGCTCCCGGTCGGGCCGCGAACCTGCGACCCGCACTCGTCTTCGCGCTCCTCGGTGCCCTCGTGGTGGCGCTCATCGGTGTCGCGCTCATCGGCAGTGGTCGACTCACGACGACGTTGCCGCTCGGGCTCGCCGAGAACGGCCGGATCTACGTGATCGACGGCACGACCCTCAAGAGCTACGACGCGGCCGGCGCTGACCCGCTGGTCGTCGCTGACCTCCCGGGCAGCGCCACGGCGCCATCGATCTCGCCCGATGGTCGGTCCATCGCCTACTTCTTCGAGTCGCCCGCGCGCCTTGACATCCTGGACATCGAGGGCGGGTCCATCGTGACGGCCCCGCTGGGCGACATCGTCGGCATCGGCGGGCCACTGAGCTGGTCGCCGGACAGTGCCCGGCTGCTGCTCAACACCTGGGACGGGACCCAGGAGCACCTCGTCATCGTCGACCGGGGCGCCACGGATGTGCGCACCGTGGACGTCCGGTCCATCCAGGGACCCGCGGCGAGCGCGGCTGGCGACGACCATCTCGAGCTCTGGCCCGCCGGGTGGTCGCCGAGCGGTGACCGCATCGCGTTCGTCGCTGTCGAACCCGGAGCTGACGGCGGGACGGCCTACGTCGCTCGACCGGATGGCGGCGACCTGGTGGCGGTCGGCCCGTCCGGGATCTGGAGCGGAAACTTCTCCTGGTCGCCCGATCCGAACCTGGATCGACTGGCCCTGACGACGACGGTCGGTGGGCAAGGCTTCGTGCGGGTCCTGACGCCGGCCACCGGGGAGCTCGCCGACGTCGGCCCCGGCTTCTGGCCCACGTGGTCGCCGGACGGATCACGGATCGCCTACTGGCATGACGGCACGGTCGTCGTCGAGACGTCGGCCGTCCTGGCCGGCGCGCCGCAGGCCGTCCATGCCCACCCGGCCTTCGTCGGCAACTGCCAGCAACACCTCGAGCTGGCCGGACAGGCCTTCTGCGGACCGGTCGCGTGGTCGCCGGATGGCCAACGCCTGCTGGCCCTCGACATCACCGGGAGATCCACGCTGTCGGTCATGGCCGACGGGAGCGGACAGCCCGTGGTCATCCCGCTCGATCGGTCCTCGCCGAGCACGGGGACCGTGGCCGCGTGGCAGCCGATCCGCCCCTGACCTCGTCGTCGGGCGCTGCGGCCCTCGGACCGCGGCGCCCGGCTACAATCGATGCATGGCCCACCGTGTGACCCTGATCCCTGGCGACGGCATCGGTCCGGAGCTGGCGGAGGCGACCCGTCGCGTCCTCGATGTATCGGGCGTCGCCTTCGACTGGGAGGTCGTCGACGCCGGTGAGGGCGTGATGGCCGAGTACGGGACGCCGCTCCCGGAGCACGTCCTCGAGTCGATCACCCGCAACAAGGTCGCCCTCAAGGGCCCCATCACGACGCCGGTGGGCGAGGGCTTCCGGAGCGTCAACGTGACCCTCCGCCAGGTCCTCGGCCTGTACGCGAACCTCCGCCCGGCGCGCTCCATCCAGGGTCTCGAGTCCCGCTACGAGAACGTGGACCTGGTCATCGTCCGCGAGAACACCGAGGACCTGTACGCCGGGATCGAGCACCGGGTCGGCCCGGATGCCGCGGAGAGCATCAAGATCATCACCCGTGGCGCGTCGGAGCGGATCGCCCGGTTCGCCTTCGACTACGCGGTCGCCAACGGCCGGCGCAAGGTCACGGCCGTGCACAAGGCCAACATCATGAAGCTGACCGACGGCCTGTTCCTCGACAGCTGCCGGACCGTCGCCGCGGAGTACGGGCAGATCGAGTTCGAGGACCGCATCGTCGACAACATGTGCATGCAGCTCGTGCAGAAGCCGGAGCTGTACGACGTGCTCGTCCTGCCGAACCTGTACGGCGACATCGTCAGTGACCTCGCCGCGGGCCTGGTCGGCGGGCTCGGGGTCGCGCCCGGGGCCAACATCGGCACCGGACGCGGCGGTCTTCGAGCCGGTCCACGGCTCGGCGCCCAAGTACGCCGGCCAGAACAAGGCCAACCCGACCGCCCTCATCCTGAGCGGCGCCCTGATGCTCCGCCACCTCGGCTACCCGGACGTGGCCGAACGTGTCGAGACGGCCCTGCGCGAGGTCATCGCCGCGGGCAGCGCGACGACCTACGACCTGGGCGGCCCGGCCGGCACGAGCCAGTTCGCCGACGCCATCATCGAACGCCTGGGTTCCGCGAGCGCGAGCGCTCCCGTGCCCTCCGCGACCGTCTGACGGTCCGCGGCGGCTGACCCGGCGACGATCTCGGAGGTCCCATGCTGGTCCGCTATCGGGGTGGGGAAGGGATGCTCGCGTGGGCGTTCCATCGCATCTCCGGTGTCGCGATCTTCGCCTTCCTCGTCCTCCACGTCGTCGACATCTTCCTGGTCGGCGTCGCGCCCGACGTCTATGACACCCTGCTCGGCTTCTATGCCACGCCCGTCGGCATCCTCATGGAGTGGCTGCTCGGCGCCGCCGTCCTGTACCACGCCCTCAACGGCCTGCGCATCGTGATCATGGACTTCTGGCCGCGGCACGGCCCAGTTCCACCGCCAGCTGTGGTACGTCAACTGGGGCATCTTCGTGCTCATCGGCGTGCCCGTGACGGTCGTCATCTTCGGCCAGTTCGCACGCTCGATGGGGTGGTCGGCATGACCGTCGAGGTCGGGCGCAGCGGCCGGGTCCAGCCGCGCAACAGCCGGCGCGAGCTGGCGATCTGGTTCCTCATGCGGCTGACCGGGCTCGGCCTGTTCGTGCTCGTCCTGACCCACTACCTCATCCTGCACGTCTTCCACGACCCGGCCGACCAGACCGCCCAGTGGATCGGCCAGTTCCGCTGGAACAGCACGTTCTGGCGGGTGTTCGACTGGACGATGCTGATGCTCGTCCTCTTCCACGCGTTCATGGGCATGCGCATCGTCGTCGGCGACACCCTCGGCGGCGCGGCGCGGACGGTCGTGATGTGGGTGCTCTACGCCATCGCGATCGCGCTGCTGATCATGGGCACGTACGTCGTGGTGACCCTGCCCAACGTCGTCCCGTCCTGATGATCGAGCACGACGCACTGATCGTCGGGGCCGGCGGGGCCGGCCTGTGGGCCGCCGTCGAGCTGGCCAAGGCCGGGGTCGACGCGGCGGTCCTGACCAAGCTCTATCCGACCCGCTCCCATACCGGCGCCGCGCAGGGCGGCGTGTGTGCCGCCCTGGGCAACCAGGAGGAGGACCACTGGGAGTGGCACATGTTCGACACGATCAAGGGCGGCGACTACCTGGTCGACCAGGATGCCGCCGAGATCCTCGCCCGCGAGGCGGTCGAGACGGTGATCGAGCTCGAGCACATGGGCCTGCCGTTCAACCGGACCGCTGACGGCAAGATCGACCAGCGCCGCTTCGGCGGGCACACCCGGAACTACGGCGAGGGCCCGGTCCGCCGGTCGTGCTTCGCCGCCGACCGGACCGGGCACATGATCCTGCAGACGCTCTACCAGCAGGCGATCAAGCACGGCGTCCGGTTCTACGACGAGTACCACGTCGTCGACCTGCTGACCGAGGGCGGGGACCTCGGTGACGGCGGTCGCGCGGCCGGGGTCGTCGCCTATCGCATCGCCGACGGGTCGCTGCACACCATCCGGTCGAAGGCGACGATGCTCGCGACCGGCGGCTTCGGGCGGATGTTCCGGATCACGTCCAACGCCTGGTCGCTGACCGGCGACGGCGTCGCCCTGACCTACCGCCACGGCGTCCCGATGCAGGACATGGAGTTCTACCAGTTCCACCCGACGGGCATCGTCGGCATCGGCATCCTGCTGTCGGAGGCGGCCCGCGGCGAGGGCGGCTACCTGCTCGACAAGGACGGCTTCCGGTTCATGGAGCGCTACGCGCCCAAGCTCATGGAGCTCGCCCCGCGCGACATGGTCAGTCGCGCCATCTACCAGGAGATCCGGGCCGGGCGCGGCATCGACGGCAAGGACTACGTCTACCTCGACGTCCGCCACCTCGGCCGCAAGGTCATCGAGGAGAAGCTGCCCGACATCACCGACTTCGCCCGGGTCTACCAGGGCGTCGAGCCGATCACCGAGCCCGTGCCCATCCAGCCGACCGCGCACTACGCGATGGGCGGCATCCCGACCGACGTCCTGACCCGGGTGACCCGCGACGCGGCGAACACCGTGGTCCCGGGGCTGTACGCGGCGGGGGAGACGGCCTGCGTCTCGGTCCATGGCGCGAACCGGCTGGGCACCAACTCGCTCGTCGACCTGCTCGTCTTCGGCCGGCGGGCCGGTCGCCAGATGGTCGCGGACCTCGCCGGGACGACGATGCCCGAGATCGCCGCGGATGCCGCCGAGCCGGTCCGGGCCGAGATCGAGGGGCTGCGCGGCTCGACCGGTCGCGAGTCGGTCCCGCGCATCCGCGAGCAGCTGGCCGACGTCATGATGGACAACGTGGGCGTCTACCGCGACGAGTCGCTGCTGATGGCCGCACGGACGCGGGTCGAGGAGCTCCGGGCGCGCTACACCCGGGCCAGGATCGACGACAAGGGCACCGTGTTCAATACCGACCTGCTCGAGGCACGGGAGCTCGGCTACCTGCTCGACTGCGCCGAGACGACCGTGGCGTCTGCCCTGGCGCGCAAGGAGAGCCGCGGCGCCCATGCTCGGGAGGACTACCCGGAGCGTGACGACGCCACGTTCCTCCAGCACACGCTGGCTACGCAGGGGGCCGGCGCGCCGACGCTGAGCTACAAGCCCGTGACCATCACCATCTTCGAACCCAAGCCCAGGACGTACTGATGCAGGTCGATCTGCGCATCCTCCGGTTCGACCCGGAGCGCGACCAACAGCCGCACTGGGAGGCCTACCAGGTCGAGTGCGACCCGAAGATGGACCGCGTCCTGGACCTGCTCCACCGGGTCAAGTACGAGCAGGACGGGTCGCTGACCTTCCGCCGGTCGTGCGCCCACGGCGTGTGCGGCTCGGACGCCGTGCTCATCAACGGCCGCAACCGCCTCGCCTGCAAGCAGCGCGTCGAGCAGCTCGGCCGGCGGCGGATCACCGTCGCGCCGCTGCCCGGGCTGCCCGTGATCAAGGACCTCGTCGTCGACATGGACGGGTTCTTCGACAAGTTCAAGAGCGTCCAGCCGTACCTCATCAACGACACGCCGCCGCCGGAGCGCGAGCGGCTCCAGTCGGCGGCGGACCGCGAGCGCTACGACGACACGACGAAGTGCATCCTGTGCGCCGCGTGCACGACCTCGTGCCCGTCGTTCTGGGCGCAACCCGAGTACGTCGGGCCGGCGGCCATCGTCAATGCCCACCGCTTCATCTTCGACTCGCGCGACGACGGTGGCGACGAGCGACTCGAGATCCTCGCCGACGAGGACGGCGTGTGGCGCTGCCGCACGATCTTCAACTGCACCGACGCCTGTCCCCGCGGGATCAAGATCACCCAGGCGATCCTCGAGGTGAGTGGCGCCATCGCGGGGCGACGAGCCTGAGCGGCGACGGCACGCTGTTCGGCGACCTCGCCGATCCGGCGACCGCAGACGAGCCCGCCCCGGACGCCGCGGCACCACGAGCCTCGACCGGGTTCGTCATCCGCACCGACGGCGCGGCCCGCGGCAATCCCGGACCGGCATCGCTGGGGGCGGCGCTGTACGACCTGGCCCGGCCCGATGCGCGTGACCATCGGGCCGTCCCGGACGCCTCGATCTCCGACTACCTGGGGGTCCAGACCAACAACGTGGCCGAGTACACCGGCGTCGTCCGGGCGCTCGAGCTGGCGGCGAGCTCGGCGCGGATGAGGTCCACCTGCTGCTCGATTCGAAGCTCATCGTCGAGCAGGTGTCCGGTCGCTGGCGGGTCAAGGACGCCAAGCTCATCCCGTTGTGGGCGGCCGCGCGCGGGACGCTTGGCGGCTTCCGGCGATGGACGGCGGCGCACGTCCCGCGCGCCCAGAACTCCGTCGCCGACGCGCTCGCCAACGAGGCCATCGACCGGGTCAACGCCGGTGGCCCGACCTCGGTCGTGCGGCGCCCGCCCGGGCGCTGACCGCACCCCGGAAGCGCCGCGGTAGAATCGGGCGTCAGCGAGGCGGTCGGATGGTCGCGCTTCGACGGCGGGGTGACTCGTCGTCGACGTGAGGAAAGTCCGAGCTCCTCAGCGCAGGGTGGCGGGTAACGCCCGTCCGTCGCGAGACGAGGACCAGTGCCACAGTGACGATGCCGTCGCCGGCTTCGGCCGATGACGGAGTGAAACGCGGCAAACTCCACCCGGAGCAAGGCCAAATAGGAGGGCGCAACCCGATGACGCGCAAGCGTCGCGGGGGAGAGGTGCGCTGCCCAGCCCTCGGGTCGGCCGCAAGAGCCGGCGGGTGACCGCCGGCCGGAGATGGATGGCCATCCCCATCGGTCACGTCCTCGGACGCCGATCGACGGGACAGAACTCGGCTTACAGGCCGCCTCGCTGACACTTCCCCCGTTCTGAGCCTGCCCACAGTCCTGCCTGCTCGGCGCCGGCCGGCTCGACCTGGACGTCCAGGCGCGACGCCCCGCCCACGCACGAGCAAGGCGGTGCCCGCACGGGGAGCGCCACCTTTGAGGCGACCGGGCGCGAACGATAAGGCGCGTCCCGATGTCGCCGACCCTGCCCGAGATCGACCATCCAGACCAGATCGGCGGAGTCCACCGCCGCAAGGTTTCGAAGGAGATCCGGCATGCATGCGACGTCCACCCCGACCCTGGCCCAGCCCAAGCCCGGTGCCTACCTGGCCCTCGGACTGGCCGCCATCCTCGCCGCCGCCATCGGCGTCGGCGCCATCGTCGCCCTCAACGGGCGTACCGTCACCGCGCCGACCGCGGGATCGCAGACCAGCATCGAGGAAGCGCTCGCCGCCAAGAATGCGGCCGAGGGTGCCTTCGTCTCGCTCCCCAGCTCGGTCAACGGCATCGAGAGCGGCGTCGCCGCCAAGAACGCCCTCCCGTCGGTCGTCCTCTCGAACGACCAGATCCGCGCGATGGTGGAACGGCACCCGTACCCGACCGTCACGACGACGTCCGCGTACGACGCGTTCCGCGAGGCGAATGGCTGGGACCTCCCGATCGTGGCGATCCCGTCGGTCGTCCTCTCGAACGACCAGATCCGCGCGATGGTGGAACGGCACCCGTACCCGACCGTCCCGCAGGATCCGGCCGACGAAGGCAACACGGACCGGGTGGGCACGTCCCACCGCTAACCCCAATTCCTCCGAGGGGCAGCGTGACGCCCGGGCCGAGGGGCCCGGGCGTCACCATGTCCGCCGCGCCGCCGCTCGGCGGCTGCGTCAGCTGGTGACCTGACCGACGGCGACCGGGAGGTAGGACCATTCGACCACCTAACGCGGGGCACGCCCGCTCGTTGTACTCGATGGCCCTGCCCGAAGACTCCCATCTCGACCCCTTCGCTGAATTGTTCCTGCGAGGGGGTCGTTCCATGCCCGGCTCCGGTCGCCGCCTGCGTCTGCCGGCCTGAGCTCGAAGACCGGGACGGCCTCGCACTCGAGTCCAGGTGGGGACCTAGCATGGCCGTCATGACGCGTCTGCCGTCCTGGGCCCACGCGGGGAGGGGTGGGTCCTCATCCAGGGCGTGCTGCTGGTCATGGTCGCCGCCGCGGGCTGGTCGCTCGGGCCGGACTGGTCGGGGCCGCTGCGGCTCGCCGGCATCGTCGCTGGGATCGCGCTGGTCGCTGGCGGCATCGTCCTCGCCGTCCGTGGAGCCGTCGACCTCGGGGGTGCCATGACACCGCTTCCAGACCTCGCGACGGCGGTGCGTTGGTCGAAACGGGGTGTTCTCGGTCGTCCGTCACCCATCTACGGCGGACTCATCCTCGTCGCGATCGGTGGGCGATCGGTCAGGCGTCCATCGTCGCTGCCGCTCTCGCCGCGGTGCTCGCGGCCTTCCTGCGTCTGAAGGCTGCGCGAGAGGAAGCCTGGCTCGAGCAGCGCTTCCCGGCCTACATGGCGTACCGGGCACGGACCGCCAGCTCATCCCCTGGCCGCGCAGACCTCGCGGATAGACGGTCGACGCGAACGGCTCCGCGGTTCGCCGGTCGACCGGGCCGCTCCATGTCCGGGCGGCGGTCAGTCCTCGTCGGGGCGGAAGATGTGCGGTGCCGTGCAGGCGTTGCAGATCGGCGTGGCCGACTCGAGGTCGCCCAGCGGGATCGGCAGCTTGCGGTCCGGGAAGAGGCACTCGACGTCGTACACGCGGTCACTCCCGGCTTCGACATCGATCAGGCGGCGGAACGTGCAGCGCTTGATGCGATGCGGCGCCAGGTGGAAGGCGTCGGCCTGGGGCGGGATGACCGGGAGCGGCAGTGCCATGGCGCGGAGTCTGGGGCCTCGCTGTTCGAACGGTGCGGAGTACGTTCCGTTCTGGCGCCGGAGACTAGCACCGCCGATCGGCGGACGGCAAGGTGCGAAAGGTACTAGACTCCGCGCCGTTCCACCCCGATCCATGGAGCGCGCGTGACCGACGAAGGATCAGCCGCCCCCGGCCGACGTCGACGACGTCGCTCGAGCGCCGCGACCCCGCCGGCCCCTGGGGCCGATCCCGCCACTCCCGTCGCCTCCGGATCCGCCGCGACGGACGACCCGTCCGCGATCTCCCCCGAGGAGGCCGCCGCCGCAGCGACGGAGGCTGCCACGGCCGCTGCGGCCGACGTCGTCGCACCCCGATCCGAGCCCTGGCTGCCGGTCATCGAGGACAGCTCCCCGAACGCCTGGATCTGCCCGTTCCTGCGCGCCGTCGATGCCGATGAGCGGGTCGGTGCGCCGGTCGAGGCACCCGATGTCGCCAATCGCTGCGCCGCGCTGCGCGAACCGGTGCCCCAATCCCTCCGCCAGCAGGAGCTGGTCTGCCTGACCAGCGGGCACGTCAACTGCCCGCGCTACCTCCGCGGTGCGGTGAGCGTGACCGACGCGGCGGAGGCGGCGGTCGTCGCCGGCCGGTCGTTCCGGCCCCCCAGCCTGCCGGTCGGCCGTCCGTCGGTCAGCCCGGCGATCCTCGCGTCGCTCGTGATGGTCGTCGTCGCCTTCGCGGCATCGGTCTCGTTCGTGGTCGCCCGTGGCGGCCTCGAGCTGACACCGACGGTCGGCGAGGGTCCTTCTGCGTCGGTGGTCGCGGGGATCGCCAGTCCATCGCCGGCCGCGACCGAGGCACCGAGCGCCGCCCCCGCGAGTGCGACGGTCGAGCCGGCGGCGACACCCGCCGCGACACCGACCCCGAGTCCAGCCCCGACCGCGACGCCTGCGCCGACGCCGAGTCCCACGCCGGCGCCCACACCGACGCCGGAGCCCACCCCCGAGCCGACGCCCGAGCCGACCGCCACGGCAGAGCCGACGTCCGATCGCTACGCGCTGCTGACCCCGTGCGACGACGAACCGAAGTGCTGGATCTACGTCGTCCGCCGGGGTGACAACCTGTTCAGCATCGCCAACTACTTCGGCGTGTCGATGGAGGCGGTCTACGCCCGGAACCCGTGGACCCGCACCTCGAGCCTTCGGGCCGGCCTGGAGCTGCGACTCCCGCCACCGACGCGCTGAGGTCCTGACCGGCTGACGGTCGCCCTGGACGGCTGACCCCGGACCGCCTCACGCCCGCCGACCCGCGACGACCGCGCGAGTCCACGCCCCGACCTCCCTGCACCGATGCGCGTTTCGGCATTGACGCGCCCCGGATCGCAGGGCAGAATGCATCGAAGTGGCCCAAAGTGGTGGAAAGTGGGGAAGTTGACGCCCCGCCACGACGAGGGAGCCAGAACGACCAGGGGAAACCGACGGGTGTTCACCGGCGAGTACCGGCACACGGTGGACGACAAGGGACGCATCGCCGTCCCTGCGAAGTTCCGCGTCCAGCTGGGCGCCGGGGCTGTCGTCTCGCGCTGGCTGGATGCCTGCCTGGCGATCCACACGCAACAGGGCTGGGACGAGCTCGCGGCGAAGGTCGCGGCGCTCCCGGTCACCAACGAGGCCTCGCGCCGGTTCCAGCGATTCGTGTTCGCCGGAGCCGCCGAGGTCGAGCTCGACCGGCAGGGACGGATCCTCGTCCCGGCCTTCCTGCGGGCTGAGATCGGCCTCGGCACGGATGCCGTCGTCGTCGGCTCGCGCGATCACGCCGAGATCTGGGCGCCGGCGACCTGGGCGACGTATGGCCAGGCACTCGACGACCCACAGGAGCTGGCCCAGGCCTTCGAAGGGCTCGGGATCTAGCTCGCACCACATGCGCTTCCAGGGTCCGCTCGGGATCCGATCGACGAGGGTGGAGGAGAGATGGAGGTTGGGCACATCCCGGTGCTCGCTGACGAGGTCATGTCGATGCTCGCGCCTGCCCCGGGAAGCCTCCACATCGACGCCACCCTCGGCGGCGGTGGGCACACCGAGCGGATCCTGGAGGCGACCGACCCTGATGGCCGCCTCCTCGGTCTTGATGCCGATGGGGCGGCCATCGCCAGAGTGGTCGATCGCCTCCGCCCCCGCTTCGGGGACCGCCTGGTGACTCGCCAGGCCAACTTCCGCGAACTCGCGTCGGTCGCCCCGGCGGCCGGCTTCGGCCAGGTCGACGGCGCGCTGTTCGACCTCGGCCTGTCGAGCTATCAGCTGGCCGACGCCGAGCGTGGCTTCGGCTTCCGGACCGGCGGACCCCTCGACATGCGCTTCGACACGAGCCGTGGCGTCCCCGCTTCCCAGCTGCTCGCGACGCTCGACGCGAAGGAGCTGGCCGCCCTGTTCGGGCGCTACGGCGAGGAGCCCCGAGCCGGTCGGATCGCCCGGGCCATCGTCGCCGAACGGGCGACCACCCCGGTCACCACGGCCGAAGGCCTGGCCGCGCTCGTGGAGCGGGTCGCCCCGCCGAACCCGCGCCAGCCACGTCGCACCCATCCGGCCACGCGCGTGTTCCAGGCCCTCCGCATCGCGGTCAACGAGGAGCTCGATGCCCTGCAGGAAGGCCTGACCGCGGCCCTCGACCTGCTCCGCCCCGGCGGTCGTCTCGTCGTCCTCAGCTACCACTCCCTGGAGGACCGCATCGTCAAGCGCTTCTTCGCCGCCGAGCGGCGGGGCTGCGTCTGTCCACCCGAGCTGCCCGTCTGCGTCTGCGGCCGGGATCCCCGTCTTCGCCTCGTCACCCGTCGCTCGCTGACCCCGTCAGCGGCCGAGGTCGAGGCCAATCCCCGGGCGCGCAGCGCCCGATTGCGTGCCGCCGAGCGGCTCGCCGCGTAGCCCTGTCCATGACGACCACCACCGGATCCGGCAAGGAGGAGCCCCCGATGAGCAAGCGTCACCAGACGAGCCGTCGCAAGTCGTACGGACGCCGCCAGCACGAGGTGCGCGAGCGGAACGAGCGCGGCGTCCATCACGAGGGCGGCGAGTTCGAGCTCGACGACTGGGGCTCGGCCACGTCGGCGGATCCGTTCGCCTTCCTCGACCCGCGCGCGCCGCGCTTCCGCTTCGTGACGGGCGACTGATCGATGGCGGTCTACCAGGGCGCCCGACCACGCACCGTCGCGCTGCCGCGCAGCCCCCTCGGGCAGCGGACGCTGGACGCCCCGGTCCTGCCGCGTCGTCGGACGCGCACTGCCGTCCGTGCTCGTCGCCGGCCGAACCGCCTGGGCATCGTCCTCGGCGCGATCGTCGTGGCCTTCAGCCTGGGCTTCTTCTCGCTCGCCCAGGAGGTTCGCGTGGCGGCCACGAGCTATGACATCGGCCGGCTCCAGCAGGAGCGTGACCGGCTCGACGGACGGCTCCAGGAGATCGCTTCCGACCTCAGCCGGCTCGGTCGCGAGCCAGCCGTCCGGAAGCTGGCGCTCGATGGCGGGCTGACGCAGCTCGGCGAGCCGCTGATCCTCCCCGGCACGCTGATCGACGGAGGGACGTCCCATGCTCGGTCGGACCGATTCCCGTCGCCGCCTCCTGTTCCTGTTGGGGCTGTTCCTCATCGGGGTCGTCGCGCTCGTCGCGCGCACGGCGTACTGGCAGGTCGTGCGTGCCGACTGGCTGATGGTCCGCGCGGTCGCCCAGACGACCGTCACGACCGAGACACCCGGTCGGCGCGGCGAGATCTACGACCGGACGGGCGTCGTCCTCCTGGCCACGACCGTCGACCGCGAGCGGCTCGTCGCGTCAGCCAACCTCATCCCGCCCGAGGAGCTCGACCCGACGGCCCGGACGCTCGTGCGCCTGCTGGACCTCGACGCGGCAGCCGAGGCGACCCTCCGCGAGCGCCTCGCGAGCGGGAAGCAGTACGTCATCCTCGCCCGCGGCATCGAGCCCAAGCTGGCCGACCGGATCCGCCAGGCGGCACGCGACGGCCGGATCACCGGCATCAGCCTCGAGTCGGAGCCGGAGCGGGTGTACCCGCAGGTCGGCGGGGGTCCGGAATCGAGCCTGGCCGCCCACCTCCTCGGCTTCGTCAATCGCGAGAGCAGCGGGCAGTACGGCGTCGAGCAGTTCTACCAGGACGAGCTCGCCGGCCAGCCCCGGGTGACCGTCTCCCAGCGCGATGTCGACGGTCGCGATCCGGCCGGAGACCACCGTCACGACCCAGCCGGGCGTGGCCGGCGAGGACCTGCGCCTGACCATCGACGCGAGCCTCCAGCTCGCCGTCGAGCAGGAGCTGCTGGCGGCCTGGATCGCCGACAAGGCGAAGAGCGTCTCCGCCGTCGTGATGGACCCGTACACCGGCGAGATCTACGCCCAGGCGACGTACCCCTCGTACGACGCGAACGACTACCGCGCCGTGGCCGCCGCCGATCCGTCGCGGTTCATCGACCCGATCGTGTCCCACGTCTACGAGCCGGGGTCGGTGTTCAAGATGATGACCGCGGCCGTCGCGCTCGAGAGCGGGACGGTGACGCCGAAGACGAAGATCAAGGACGTCGGCACGCTCAAGCTCGACAAGGGCAAGAGCCAAGATCGACAACGCCGACCGCAAGGGCATGGGCTGGATCACGTTCGAGGACGGCATCGCCTACTCCCGCAACGTCGTCGCGGCCAAGGTCGCGCTGCGGCTCGGCGACACGACCCGCGATGCCTCGGCGGCGCTCTACGACGAGTGGCGCCGGCTGGGCTTCGGCGAGCCGACGGGCATGGACCTGGCGGGCGAGGTCAGCGGCCTCGTCCGCGATCCGGGCCTCCAGCCGTGGAGCCAGATCGACCTGGCCAACGGCGCGTTCGGCCAGGGCGTCGCGGTCACGCCGATCCAGCTCGCGACCGCGTACGCCGCCCTGCTCAACGGCGGGCGGCTGGTCCAGCCCCACGTCGTCCAGTCGGTCGGCGACATCGAGCGGCTGATCGACCCGGGCGCTCGCGTCGTCGAGCCGGCGGTCAGCGACCAGCTGCGCGCACTGGCCGACCACGTCATCGACGAGGTCCCGTTCTACCGCGATCGGACCCTGCGTCCCCGGCTATCACGTCGGCGGCAAGACCGGGACCGCCCAGATCTGGGATGCCGAGAAGGGCCGCTGGAAGCACAACCTCTTCAACTACTCGTTCGTCGGATACATCGGCCAGGGAAGCGGACATGCCCGACCTCGTCGTCGCGGTCCGCATCGAGGAGGGCACGCCGACCGATCGCCCGTGTCGGCCAGCTGGAGATGCCGGTCATGTCGTTCGAGCTGTTCCGCCGGATCGCCACCAACGCGATCACCACGCCCGACCTGCTCAAGGACCGCCGCATCCCGGCGCTCGACCGCCGAGAGCGACCGGTGACGCGGTGGCCGTGCCACACTGGCCGGCGTGACCGACGCCGGGATGCCGACCGCGGGACCGGACGACGGATCGAGCGAGGAGGCGGCCCCGTCCTGCGTGCCGACGACCTCGTCCGCTGACCGGTGGCCGGCTCCTCGCCCGCTCGGAGCGACCGATCCGCGGGGCGGCGGTCGACTCGCGGCTGGTCACGCCCGGGCTCGCTGTTCGTCGCCCTGCCCGGCGCGCGGACCGACGGCCACGCCCACCTCGACGACGCCGTCCGCGGGGCGCATCGGCCGTGCTCGTGACCCGCCCGCCGGCCGAGCCGGAGGCGCTCGGCGACGTGACGGTCATCCGTGTCGCCGACGGCATCGCGGCCCTCGGCGGCGGTCGCCGCCGGCTGGCGTGCCGGTTCGACCCGCTCGTCGTCGGCGATGACCGGGAGCATCGCCAAGACCTCCACCAAGGAGGCCGTCGCGGCGGTCCTGGCGACGAGCGGCCGGACGCTCAAGAGCGAGGGCAACCAGAACAACGAGATCGGCCTCCCGCTGACCGTCCTGCGGCTCGCGTCCGGAGCACGACGCGGCGGTCCTCGAGATGGGCATGTACGTCGGCGGCGAGATCGCCGACCTGGCGGCCATCGGCCGGCCCGCCGATCGGGGTCGTCACCGCCGTCCAGCCCGTCCACCTGTCGCGCATCGGCAGTCGCTCGCGGCGGTGGAGCGGGCCAAGGGCGAGCTCGTCGAGGCCCTGCCGGCCGGAGGGACGGCCGATCCTCAACGCCGACGATCCGATCGTCACCCGGATGGACCAGCGGACGGTCGGCGCGGACGATGCGCTACGGGTTCGACGAGACGGCCGACGTCCGCGCCGCGGCGGTCGAGACTCGCTGGGCTGCGACGGGATGCGCTTCCGCCTCGATCACGCCGGCCGGCGATCCGCGACGTCAGCATCCCGATCCCTCGGCCGGCTGTCCGTCCACAACGCGCTGGCTGCCGCGGCGGTCGGCATCGCCGGCGACGGCCCGCTGGACTCGATGCCATCGCCGATGGGCCTGGCCGGCGGCTGGGCGCGCGCCCCACCGGACCGAGGTCGTGCGGCTGCGTGGCGCGACGGTCATCGACGACTAGCTACAACGCCTCGCCGGGGTCGGTCGTCGCCGCCCTGGACCTGCTGGCCGGGCTGCCCGGTCGGCGGGTCGCGGTGCTCGGCGAGATGCTCGAGCTCGGGCGAGGGCCACGAGGCGGGCCACCGGGCCGTCGGGGAGGCGGCCGCGAGCCGTGGTCGACCTGCTCATCGTCGTCGGCGCCGACGCGCGGCGGCATCGCCGAGGGCGCCGTGGCCGCCGGCCTGGATCCGAGGCCCGCATCCATGCACGTCGCCGACGCCGAGGCGGCCCTCGATGCGCTCCGCCCCCGACTCCGCGACGGCGACACCGTCCTGGTCAAGGCGTCGCGCGGCATCGAGCCTCGACCACGGTCGTGGACGCGCTCCGCGCTCGAGCTCGGCGAGGCCGCCCGATGATCCGACGGTCGAGCTCATCCAGGGCCTGCTCCTGACCTTCGCGCTCGTCGTCATCCTCATGCCGCTCGTACATCCGGCTGCTGCAAGCCATCGGCTTCGGCAAGCGGATCCGCGAGGAAGGACCCGAGTCCCACTACGTCAAGGAAGGCACGCCGACGATGGGCGGGCTGCTCATCGTCCTCGTCGTCATCGGCGTGTACTTCTTCCTGCGCGCGCCCGACGCCGCCACGTTCGCGCCGCTGGCGGCGCTGGCCGGGGTCGGCTTGCTGGGCGCCTTCGACGACTACCTCAACGCCCGGACGGGGGAGGGGATCCGCGCCCGCCAGAAGCTCATCTGGCTGACCGTCGTCGCGTTCGTCGCGGCCTGGCAGATCCAGCAGACCTACGACATCACGGCCATCGCCGTCCCGTTCGTCGGCGCGGTCGCCATCGATCCGTGGCTGTACGTGCTGTTCGGGGCGTTCGCGATCGTCGCCGCGTCGAACGGCGTGAACCTGACCGACGGGCTCGACGGGTTGTCCGGCGGGACCGTCGCCATCGCGTTCGTGGCGTACATGCTCATCGCCCTGCTCAACGTGCCCGAACCAGGCCAACCTGGCGCCTGCTCTGCGCGCTGATCATCGGCGCCCTGCTCGGCTTCCTGTGGTTCAACGTCCATCCAGCGCAGATCTTCATCGGCGACTCGGGGGCGCTGTCGCTGGGGGCGACGCTGGCGGTCACGGCCCTCATCACCGGCCAGATCCTCGTCCTGCCCCTCATCGGCATCATCTTCGTCGTCGAGACGATGTCGGTGATCATCCAGGTCGTCTACTTCAAGCTCACCGGCGGCAAGCGCCTGTTCCGGTTCACCCCGCTCCACCACCACTTCGAGCTGGGCGGCTGGGACGAGGAGAAGATCACGGTCCGCTTCTGGATCGTCGGCATCCTCGCCGCGCTGCTCGGCGTGACCCTGTTCCTGGCCTCGCTGGATCGGCTGCAGTGACGATGGCGATCGAGCCGGCCACGACGCCGATCGACCCGGACGCCCTGACGATGAGCGGCCGTGCGCGACGGGCTGCTGCGCGACCGCGAGGTGGCGGTCCTCGGGTTCGCCCGGAGCGGGATCGCCCTGGCCCGCTTCCTGGTCGATGCCGGCGCGCGGGTGACGATCTACGACGGCCGACCGGCGGAGCGCGCTCGGCGACGCCATCGACGCCCTCGAGGGTCGCTCCGTGACGGCTCGTCCTGGGCCCGGACGTGGACCCGGCCACGGCCTGGGCCGACGCCGCCCTGGTGACGACGTCGCCGGCCATCAACCCGGACTACCCGACGACCGAGCCGCGGCTGCGCGCGGCCCTCGAGGCGCTCGTCGCCGCGCGAGCCGCCGGCGATCCGACCGCCCCGGCCCTCGTCAGTCCGAGCCCGACCTGTTCCTGCGCCTGTGCGTCGCCCCGACGATCGGGGTGACCGGGACCAAGGGCAAGACGACGACGGCCTCGCTGACCGCGGCCATCCTCGCCGCCGATCCCGGCCACCCGGTCGTGCTCGGCGGCAACATCGGGATCCCGATCGTCGAGCGGCTTGCCGAGCTGACGCCGGACCACCGGGTCGTCTACGAGCTGTCGGAGCTCCAACTGCCGACGCTGTCGCGTGGGACGACCGTGGCGGTCTACACGAACGTGACGTCGGACCACCTCGATCGGCACGGCTCGATCGAGGCGTACCGCCGGGTCAAGCGGCGCCTGAGCCGAGCTGGTCGACCCCGATGGCGCGCTCGTGCTCAACGCCGAGGACCCGGTCGTCGCCGCCTACGCCGGCCTGGGCAGCGCCCCGTCCGTGCTCGTCCGCCGCGACCGACCGATGCCGGGCGGGCTCGGCGTCGTCGACGGCTGGATCGTCGCGGCCGGCGTGGAGCGACTGCCGCTGGCCGGCGGGGGCACCGCGGCCACGGGACCGGGTGGCCGGATCATGCCGACCGGCGAGCTGGCCATCCCCGGTGCCCACAACGTCGGCAACGCGCTGGCCGCGGTCGCCGTGGCGGCCCTCCTGTTCGGCATCGCCCCGGACGCGATCCGGGCCGCGGCCGCGGCGTTCACCGGGGTCGAGCACCGCCTCGAGACCGTCGCGCTCATCGACGGCGTGCGCTTCGTCAACGACTCGCAGGGGACGCAGCCCGACGCGGTCATCGCCGCGCTCCGCGCGTTCGACGCGCCCGATCGTCCTCATCGCCGGCGGCCGCGACAAGGACGTCGACCTGTCGGCCCTGCCGCCGGTCGTCGCCGAACGGGCCGTCGCCGCGGTCGTCATCGGCGAGAGCGGCCCGGACCTCGGCCGCCGCTTCGCGCGCGGCGGGCCTGCCGATCGTCGAGGAGGCCGGCGACCTGGATGCCGCGGTCCGCCGTCGCCGACGAGCTGGCCCGCGCCGCGCTGGCCGCATGCCGGTCCAGGCGCCGGGCCGGCGACCGTGCTGCTCAGCCCGGCGGCCGCCAGCTTCGACATGTTCGTGGACTACGCCGCCCGCGGACGGGCGTTCAAGGCCGCCGTGGCGGCACTCGCCGCCGAGCGACGGCCGAGCGCTCGACCCAGGGGAGGGCCCGATGAACCTCGCGCCGCCGATCCCGCGTTTCGGTCGGCCCGGCACCGGGCGATCCGGAGGAGATCGCGCGCGAGCAGGCCGATCGACCCGGCGCAGCGCCAACCGGACGCCGGCCAAGTCGCCGACCCAGGTCCTCCAGCGCGAGCGCCACCAGCCCGACTACCTCATCGTCGTGGTGGTCGTGGCCCTCGCCGCCATCGGCATCCTGATGGTCTTCTCGTCGTCGGCGATGCGTGGCTACATCGTCCGAGGAGGATCCGTTCGCCATCGTCGGCCCGCAGATCCAGTGGGCGCGTCCTCGGCATCGTCGCGCTGCTGGCGATGATGCGGGTCGACTACCGCTACCTGCGCCTCGTGTCGGTGCCGTTCCTGATCGTCTCGGTCCTGCTCCTCGTGCTCGTCTTCGTGCCCGAGTTCAACATCGTCGTCGGCGGCTCGGCGCGCTGGCTGCAAGCTCGGGCCGCTGCCGGCCATCCACCCGGCCGAGATCGCCAAGCTCGCCCTCGTCATCTACCTCGCCCACTGGTTCGCCGGGCGCGGCCTCAAGGTGCGCGGCTTCTGGGGCGGGACCCTCCCGTTCCTCATCATCCTCGCCCCGATCGCCGCCCTCGTGTTCAAGGAGCCGGACCTGGGCACGACCACGGTCATCACCCTGACCGCGTTCACGATGTGGTTCCTGGCCGGGGCCAACCTGTTCCACTTCGGGGCGCTCCTCGGCGGGGCCGCCCTCGCGGCCGTCACCGTCGGCCTCAAGCGGCTACCAGATGGAGCGCATCCGGACCTGGCTCGATCCGTGGTCGGATGCAGCTGGGCACGGGCTTCCACACGGTCCAGGGGCTGCTCGCCCTGGGCGCCGGCGGGCTCGCCGGGCGGGGCCTCGGGCAGAGCCTGGTGTCGGTGCCCGAACGCCTTCAACGACTTCATCTTCGCCGAGATCGGCCAGGAGTTCGGGCTGATCGGGGCGGTCGTCGTCATCGCGCTGTTCGCCCTCCTCGCGTACTCTGGGGCGCGCGTCGCGCTGGCTGCCCCCGACACCTTCGGCGCCCTCCTCGCGGCCGGGATCACCGGCTGGCTGTGCATCCAGGCGTTCATCAACATCGCGGTCGTCGTGACGCTCGTGCCGATCACCGGCATCACGCTGCCCTTCCTGAGCGCCGGCGGGTCGTCGCTGATCGTCAGCTTCGCCGCGGTCGGCATCCTCCTGTCCATCTCGCGCGAGACGATCGAAAAGGGGACGTGGAACGACGATGCGAGTGCTGATCGCGGGCGGCGGGACGGGCGGGCACATCTACCCGGCGCTGGCCGTCGCCCGGTCGCTGCGCGCGCGTCCGGACGGCGCTGAGCTCCGCTGGGTCGGGGGGCACCGCGGACTGGAGGCGTCGATCGTGCCGGCCGCCGGCATCCCCCTGCGCCGACTGGCCGCCCGCTCGCTGCGCACCGTCCGGCGTGACGGCCACCTCATCCTCGACCCGATCCGGCTCGGCGCGTCGGTCCCGCAGGCCGGCGCCATCCTCGCCGCCTGGCGCCCGGCGGCGGTGTTCACGACCGGCGGCTACGTCGCCATCCCGGTCCTCCTCGCCGCGGCGCCGCTGGGCATCCCGGTCGTGCTCTGGGACGGCAACGTGATCCCGGGTCGCTCGGTGCGCGCGACCGCCCGGCTGGCGGACGTGCTGGCGGTCTCGTTCGAGGCGACCTGCGCGGCATTGGCCGCGGCCGCGCCGGGGCGTCCCTGCTACGTCACCGGCACCCCCATCCGCGATACCCGCGAGGTGGATCGCGAGGCGGCACGCGAACGCCTGGCCATCCCCGACGGCCTGCGCGTCCTGCTCATCTTCGGCGGCTCGCAGGCGGTCCGACGGTTCAACGCCGCCGTGGCCGAGGCGCTGCCGCAGCTCGTCGAGCGGGTCGCCGTCATCCACGTCACCGGCGACGACGGCTATGCCGCCGCCCTGGCGGCCCGCGAGGCGCTGCCGGCGGAGCGTCGCGGGCGCTACCAGCCGCATCCGTTCCTGCGCGACGACATGCTGACCGCGCTGGCGGCCGCGGACCTCGTCGTCGGTCGGGCCGGGTCATCGACCCTGGCCGAGGCGACCGCCCTGGGCCTGCCGCTCGTCGTCGTGCCCTACCCGCACGCGTCCGGGCACCAGCGGGCGAACGCCCGCGAGCTGGTCGACGCCGGGGCCGCTCGACTCGTCGACGACGAGGCATTCGATGCCCGGGCACTGCTGGACGCGGCCGCCATCCTCGACGACCCGACGGTCCACGTCGCGATGTCAGCCGCCGCCCGGTCGCTCGGTCGCCCCGCGGCTGCCGAGGCCGTGGCCGACCTCGTCGTCGCGGCGGCGAACCGCGCTCCGCTGCCCGATCCCGCAGCGATCGAGCGGCGCTCGCGCGGCGCGGCGGCATGACCGTGTCGTCGGGCTCCACACCGTTCGACGCGATCGCCGTCGGCACCGACATCCAGCGCCGGATCGGGGTCAAGACCTCCCGCGACGAGCCGCTCGCACGGTTCACCACGATGCGCGTGGGTGGCCCGGCCGACCTGTTCGCCACCGTCCACAACGCGTTCGAGCTGCGCGCGCTCGTGCGCTACGCCCGGTCCCGCTCGCTGCCGCACCTGGTGCTGGGGCGGGGGAGCGACGTCGTCATCAGCGACCGTGGCATCCGCGGGCTGGTCATCCAGGATCGGGCCGAGGGATCCCACGTGGACGGTGACCGCTACACGGCCGAGGCCGGCGTCCCCATGGCGCGAGCGGCGACCGAGACCCAGCGGGCCGGGCTGAGCGGCCTCGAGTTCGGCCTGGCCATCCCGGGCACGGTCGGCGGCGCCGTGTGGGCCAATGCCGGTGCCCACGAGTCGGACGTCGCGACCATCCTCGAATCCGCGCGCATCCTGGCCAGCGACGGGACCGAGTCCGTCGTGCCGGCGGCCGAGCTTGGCCTGGCCTACCGCGACACCCGGCTCAAGCACCCGCCCGAGGACGGTCCGGCGGAGCTCGTCGTCGATGCCACGTTCCGGCTCCAGCCGGCCGACCCCGACACGATCAAGGGCCGGCTCGACGACATCCGCCGCTGGCGCCAGGCGCACCAGCCGCTCGGCCTGCCCTCGGCCGGCAGCGTCTTCCGCAACCCGCCGGACGACTCCGCCGGCCGACTCATCGACGAGGCAGGGCTGAAGGGCACCCGGATGGGCGGCGCCGTGGTCTCCGAGAAGCACGCCAACTTCATCGTCAACGACCAGAAGGGCCAGGCCGCCGACGTGCGCCGGCTCGGCGACCACGTGCGTGACGAGATCGCCAGCCGCCACGGGATCACGCTCGAGTACGAGATCGAGTTCCTCGGCGACTGGGACGGCTGGCCGTGGTAGGCGGAGCGGGCGGAGCTGCCGCCGGTCGTCGTCCTGATCGGCGGTCCATCGGCCGAGCACGACGTGTCGATCGTGTCGGGCACGGCCATCGCCGAGGCGCTGGCCGCCGAGGGCGTGGCCGTCGAGACCGTCGTCATCGACCTCGACGCCCGGGTCTGGTGGCTGCCCGACGGCCATCGCCGCGAGGGTCGCCCGGCATCCGACTACGACGATCCGGCCGGCCTCGGTGCCCGCGGCCCCGAGGACCTCGGCCCGGCCCTCGGCGGGCTCGCCGCGCGCGACCGGCCGCCGGTCGTGTTCATCGCCCTGCACGGGCCGTTCGGTGAGGACGGCACCATCCAGGGCATGCTCGAGGCGGTCGGGCTGGCCTACACCGGGGCCGGTGTCGGCGCCTCGGCGGTGGGCATGGACAAGGCCCTGTTCAAGCGGCTGTGCCGCGGGCTCGGCCTGCCCGTCGTCGACTGGCGCGAGATCCGGGCGGACCGCTGGGCACGGGACCGCGACGGCGTCCTGGCCGAGCTGGAGGCCTTCGCCGCCGGCGCCGGCGACCCGCGGCTGATGGTCAAGCCGGCCGGCCTCGGCAGCAGCGTCGGGATGACCCTGGCCCACACGGCGGCGGAACGGCCGGCAGCCCTCGACGAGGCATTCCGCTTCGACGCGGTGGCGATCGTCGAGACGTATCTCGCGGGCGCGCGCGACCTCGAGGTGTCCGTGGTCGGCAACGACCCCGCGTCGATCGAGACGTACGGCCCCGGCGAGATCATCAGCGGGCACGAGTTCTACGACTACGCCGCCAAGTACACGCCCGGCCTGTCCGAGACCTCGACCCGTGCCGAGGTGGACGACCGCCAGCGGGCACTGCTGCACAAGCTGTCGCGCGACGTGTACCGCGCGATCGGGGCGGAGGGCTTCGCCCGCATCGACTTCCTGGTCGCCGGCGACCGCGTCGTCGTGTCCGAGATCAACACCATCCCGGGCTTCACCCCGATCAGCCTGTTCCCGACGCTGACCGCCGAGGGCGGCTACACCTTCGGGTCGATCTGCCGGCGGATCGTCGAGCTGGCGGTCGCCCGCCATGCCGCCCGGCCCGGGCGGCACCTGACCACGACCGACCTGCCGCGATGACCCAGCGGCCCGGGGTCCGGCGCACGCCAGCGGCCCGTCCGGCCGGCCGGCGCCCGACCGCCTCGGCCGGGCCCAGGCGGACCCCGACCGTCCGCCGGGCATCGGCCGGGCTGACCCCGGTCCGCGCCGGGGCGATGCTCGCCCTCCTGGTGTCCGGCGCGGCGATCTACGGCATGGCCAACTCGACGGCCTTCCAGTACGGCCGGATGCAGCTCGACGGCGCGACCTACACCCCGGCGGCGGAGGTCGAGGCGATCCTCGACGAGGTCCGTGGCGCCAACCTCTTCCAGCTCCGGACCGCCCCGCTCGCGGCCGCCGTCGCCGAGCTCGGGACGGTCCGCGCGGCCGAGGTCCGGATCCAGCTCCCGGACACCCTCGTCGTCGACGTCGATGAGCGCGAGCCGATCCTCGTCTGGACCATCGGCAACCGCTCGTTCCTCGTCGATGCGGAGGGCCAGCTGTTCGCGAGGCTCGGGAAGGAGCCGCCGCCCGGCGTGGCGGAGCTGCCGACCATCGACGATCGCCGGGCGGCGTCCGCCGGCCTGTCGACCGGGAGCACGATCCCGCCGATCGACCTCGACGCGGCGACCCGGCTCGCGTCGCTCGTCCCGGGGGACGTCGGCAGCGCCGCCGAGGCCCTGACGGTCGTGGTCAATGACGCCAACGGCTTCACGGTGCGTTCGCGGCCAGGCGACTGGACGGCGGTCTTCGGCTACTACACGCCGAGCCTGCGCACGACCGAGATCATCCCGGGCCAGGTCCGCCTGCTGCGCAGCCTGCTGCTCGGCCGCGAGGGCCTCATCGAGCGCATCGTCCTCGCCTCGGAGACGGATGGGACCTACGTGCCAAAGCCGGCGCCCAAGCCGACGAGCACCCCGGCCCCGTGAGCGCAGGTCAGCCCTCGCCGCTGCCGGTCGCGTCGCCTTGCCGCTCCGGTCGGCCGTCGGGTAGCCTTGCCGAAACCCCGCTGCCGAGGACGACGACGACGTGCTGCTCCCCCTGCTCGGGCTCCTCGTGGGCGTCGTGGCAGGTCTGCTCCTCAACGTCGATGTCGGGTTCGAATTCAGCCGCTATTCGGCCGTGGCGATCCTCGCCGCGCTCGATTCGGTCCTCGGAGCGATCCGCGCAGAGCTCGATGGGGTCTACGACAATCGCATCTTCGTCAGTGGTTTCCTGGTCAACGCGATCGTCGCGGTCCTGTTGACATTCATCGGCGATCGGCTGGGCCTCGACCTGTACCTGGTCGCGCTCATCACGTTCGGCCTGCGCATCTTCGATAACGTGGCGCTCATCCGACGCCACTTCCTGTAACCCGACACGGAACGGAGACGGACGACACGGTGGAACGAGAAGCGGTCCTCGTCGGCATCGACGTCGGCACCAGCAAGGTCTGCGCCCTCATCGGCGAAGTGAGCCGGGACGGACGCCTGACGATCATGGGCCACGGCACGGTGCCCGCCTCCGGGTTGAAGAAGGGCGTCGTCATCAACATCGACCAGACGGTCCGCTCGATCGCCGACGCGGTCGAGAAGGCCGAGCGGCTGTCCGGCTGGAAGATCGACCGCGCCTTCGTCGGCGTCGGCGGCCAGCACGTCGAGAGCCTCAACTCGCCGGGCCAGGTGGCGGTCACGGGGCACCACCGCGAGGTCAGCCGCGAGGACATCAACCGCGCCGTCGAGGTCGCCCGGGCGGTCCCCATCCCGTCGAACCGCGAGGTCCTGCACGTCGAGCGGCGCGGCTTCAGCGTCGACGGCCAGGAGGGGGTCAAGGACCCGCTCGGCATGAGCGCCCTGCGGCTCGAGGTCGAGACCCACATCGTCACGGCGTCGGCGACGGCCGTCCAGAACCTGTCGAAGTGCGTGGCCGCGGCCGGCGTCAAGATCGACGAGCTCGTCGTCAACTCGCTGGCGTCCGCCGAGGCGGTGCTCAACGAGACCGAGAAGGAGCTCGGGGTCGCGGTCGCCGACTTCGGCGCGGGGACCATCGACCTGGCCCTGTTCCAGGAGGGCTCGCCGTTCCACACCCGGGTCCTGCCGGTCGGTGGCAACAACGTGACCAACGACATCGCCGCCGTCCTCAAGACCTCGCTCCAGGTCGCCGAGGAGCTGAAGTCGCGGCACGGCTCGGCCGACCTGCGGACCGTCCCCGACGACGAGGAGATCAGCGTCAGCGTCCTCGGTGAGGACGCCGGGCGGACGGTCAGCCGGCTCGAGGTCTGCCAGGTCATCGAAGCCCGCATGCGCGAGACCTTCGAGCTGCTGCGCAACGAGATCCGGGCGGGCGGCGTCAAGCAGCTCCCGGCCGGGGTCATCCTGACCGGCGGGGCGTCGCAGCTGTCGGGCATCGCCGAGCTCGGCCGCGAGGTCCTCGAGATGCCCGTCCGGGTCGCGGCCCCGACCGGCATCGGCGGCCTCGTCGACACGCTGCTCAACCCCGGCTACAGCACGGCCGTCGGCCTGCTCCAGTGGGGCGCCACGTCGCTGTCCGGCGGCGAGCCGCTGCGCTACGAGTCGGCGCCGGCCATGGGCGGCATCGGACGCCTGCGCGACGCCCTCCGGAGCATCTTCCCGTAGAGCACGCGTCTGCTGACGGTCCGCACCGGAGCCGCGCGCGGCATCGCCGACCTGACCGCGGCCTGCGTCGCGTTCCTGGCCGACGTCGAAGCCGAGGACGGGCTGCTCTCGGTGTTCGTCCCGCACGCCACGGCCGGTGTCGTCGTCCTCGAGGTCGGGGCCGGCTCGGACGATGACGTGCTCGACGCACTCGACCGACTGCTGCCGCGCGAGGACCGCTGGTACCGCCACCGCCACGGGTCGCCGGGGCATGGCGCCGACCACGTCCTCCCGCTCCTGGCGCCACCCTCGATGACGATCCCGGTCGTGTCCGGCGAGCTGGCCCTGGGCACCTGGCAGTCGGTCTGCCTGCTCGACCCGAACGCCGACAACGCCTCCCGAACCGTCCGCCTGAGCTTCCTCGCCGGCTGAGGCTCGAGTCCCGGGAGGCGACCGGTGCGCCGGTGCACCCCCTGGCGTACGACCCGGTGCGTCCACCAAGGGGACCGGGTGTCCACGCCAGCGGGTCGGCGTTATACTCCCGCCCTACCCACGCGACCCGGTCGGCCCCGTCGCCCGCCGGGCACTGGTTTCGCCCCGATCCCGCCCGACTGCGAACCCACGCCACGACCCGCCGAGGGGTCGACGGAGGAGTACCGATGGCCTTGCGTTCCGATTCC
The DNA here is from genome assembly GCA_963776925.1 of uncultured Chloroflexia bacterium. GTDB lineage: Bacteria > Chloroflexota > Limnocylindria > Limnocylindrales > CSP1-4 > SPCO01. The sequence goes on from CAVZON010000006.1 coordinate 296,787, forward strand.
GAGAACTTCGCGCTGATCCGAGTCATCGGTGTCGGGGGCGGTGGCAGCAATGCCGTCAACCGGATGATCCGGGCCGAGATGATGGGCGTCGAGTTCATCGCCTGCAACACGGACGCGCAGGCGCTCCTGCAGTCGGACGCACCGCACAAGATCCGGATCGGCGACAAGGTCACCCGCGGCCTCGGCGCCGGCGGCGACGCGCAGATGGGGCAGCGGTCGGCGGAGGAAGACTCGGAGAAGATCGCCGCCGCGCTGGCCGACTCCGACATGGTCTTCATCACCGCGGGCCTCGGTGGCGGCACCGGCAGCGGCGGCGCGCCGATCGTGGCCCAGATCGCCAAGGAGTCGGGCGCCCTGACCATCGGCGTCGTGACCAAGCCGTTCACCTTCGAGGGCAACAAGCGCAAGCTCGTCGCGGAGAAGGCGGCCGAGGAGCTGAAGGCCCAGGTCGACACCCTCATCACGATCCCGAACGACCGCCTCAAGGACGTCGTCCAGAAGAACACGAGCATCCTCGACGCCTTCCGGGTCGTCGACGACGTGCTTCGCCAGGGCGTGCAGGGCATCAGCGACATCATCACGATGCCGGGGCTCATCAACCTCGACTTCGCCGACGTGCGCGCGATCATGAAGGACGCCGGCTCGGCGCTCATGGGCATCGGCCGGGCGAGCGGCGAGAACCGCGCCGTCGAGGCCGCCCGTGAGGCCATCGCGAGCCCGCTCCTCGAGGTCGACATCGCCGGCGCCCAGGGCATCCTGTTCAACATCACCGGCTCCGCCAGCCTGTCGCTGTACGAGGTGACGGAAGCGGCCGAGGAGATCCGCGCCGCGGCCGACCCGGAGGCCAACATCATCTTCGGGACGTCGTTCAACGAGCGCCTCGGCGACGAGGTCATGATCACCGTCATCGCCACGGGCTTCGACGGCGGCAAGCGCCGCCAGGGCGCCCAGCGCGAAGCGACCGGGGTCATGGACAGCGGCGCGTCGACCCGCCAGTCGCACGAGCGGGACTTCCTCGAGGAGCTCCAGCGACAGCGCGAGCAGGTCGCCGACACGTCGGTCGGGCGTGACGACGACATCGCCGCGCTGGTGTCGGCGCCGCGCAGCGTCGGGACCACGGCCCCGGCGCCGAAGCCCGTCAGCTACGACGCGGACGACCTCGAGATCCCCTCCTTCCTGCGACGCAAGTAGGGGACACCGTGCCGGTGGGCGACCCACCGGATCCGGGCGAGATCCGGGCCCTCGAGTCGGCCCGTGCCGATGTCGAGACACGCATCGCGCGTGCGTGCGCGCGCGCGAGCCGCGACCCGTCCAGCGTCCGCCTCGTGGCCGTGTCCAAGACCGTCGACGCCGCCCGCCTTCGCGCGGCCGTCGCCGCCGGGCTGACGACCCTCGGCGAGAACCGCGTCCAGGAGGCGGAGGAGAAGCGACCGGCCGTGCCCGGCGCGGCCTGGGAGCTGGTCGGGCCGCTCCAGTCGAACAAGGCTCGCCGGGCGCTGGCGACGTTCGAGCGCATCCAGACCGTCGACTCCGTGGCGCTCGCCGAGCGGCTCGACCGACTGGCCGGCGAGGACCGGCCCGGCGAGCGCTACCCGGTGCTGCTCCAGGTCAACGTCGATGACGACCCGAACAAGGCCGGCTTCGCCGCCGATGCCGTGGCCGCGGCGCTGCCGACGCTGCTGGCGCTGCCGAACCTCAGCATCGATGGACTGATGACCGTCGGACGGTTCGGCCTGGACGAGGACGGATCGCGGGCGACGTTCCGTAGCCTTCGCTCGCTCGGGGAGCGGCTGCGGGCCGAGCGTCCGCCTTCCGGCGCTCCGGCACTGGGTCCCGAGCTGTCGATGGGCATGACCGATGACTTCGAGCTGGCCATCGAGGAGGGCGCCACGACCGTCCGGGTCGGTCGGGCGCTGTTCGGTGAGCGGCCACACCACCACGGGGACGGCGTCGACGATCACGCTCACTGAGGCGCCGGGATTGGCTCGCGGTCACCGCTGGTAGACTCGGGCCGTGGGTGCGTTCTTCTCCAACTTCCTGCAGTTCCTGTTCATGGCGCTGTGGGCGCTCGTCTTCGGACGGATGATCATGTCGTGGGTGGATCCCCAGGGACGCAACCGGATCTCCGCGTTGCTGGTGCAGGCCACGGAGCCGATCCTCGCGCCGGTCCGGCGTGTGCTGCCGCAATCCGGGGCCGTCGACTGGTCGGCCTTCGTCGTCCTCATCGCCCTTGGCCTGCTGTGGCGCGCCTTCTGAGGTCTTGAGTCCCTCCGACGTCCGCTTCGCCGTCCGTCTCGCGCCGCGGGCTTCGGCTGACCGCGTCGATGGCGTCGTGGACGGCGTCCTGCGCGCCCGGGTCACCGCCCCAGCCGTCGACGGCGCGGCCAACACGGCCCTCCTCCGGCTCGTCGCGGACGCGCTCCACGTCGCTCGCCGGGACGTCCGGATCGTGGCCGGCGCGACCAGTCGACAGAAGCTGATCGTGGTGGACGGGGTCGACGCGGAGGTCATCGAAGCGACCTGGCCGGGCCTCAAGGTCTGAGGCGACATCGGGTATCATCGGCCGGCTGCCGCGAGGGCAGCCCGGGTCCAGCGGGACCCCTGAGGGCGATTAGCTCAGCTGGTCAGAGCGCACGGTTCACATCCGTGAGGTCACTGGTTCGAACCCAGTATCGCCCACCAACAGCACCTCACCCGATGCGGCGACTGGCGCCGTGCCCGACTGACTCCTGCCTCGACCCGCATGCCCGTAACAAGTTCGTGAGCCCGAGAACTGCGCCCGCGCAGCGTTGCGGCCTCATCGGCGGCTCGGATACGTGGGATAGTCAGATGCGGATATCCACCCCCGCTGGCTGGCCAGGCAGATCCCCTGGTCCATCGGGTGGACGCGATCCCCATCACGCCGGCACGCCCGTGGGCCGACCCACGACCGGCTCGCGGGATCCCGCGAACGCATCTGCACCGGCTCGCGATCGGCCGGCTCGAAGGAGACGTCATGACCGAGAGATCCATCGACGAGCTGGGACCTGTCGACTACCTGGTCGTCGAGTTCCCGGCCGACCAGCAGAACTTCACCGGCGAGGCGGCCGAGGAGCTCCTCCGTCTCCATGACGCCGGGCTCATCCGGGTCATGGACCTCGTTTTGATCGCCAAGGGCGATGACGGGACGGTCATGGCCCAGGAGCTCGGGGATCTCGAGAACATGGGCGAGTTCGCCCGGCTCGAGACAGAGCTCGCCGAGACGCTCGCCGAGGAGGACGTCCTCAGGCTCGGCGAGGTCATGCAGCCCGGCAGCCTCGGCGCCGTGCTCGTCTACGAGAACCTGTGGGCCGCGACGTTCGGGTCGGCCCTTCGTCGTGCCGGGGGACAGCTGATCGCCAACGGACGCATCCCGGTGCAAGCCATCATCGCCGCGATCGAGGCCGACGAGGCCGCGCTCGCCGAGCAGGGAGCCTGACATGCCGCTACGACCTTCACGCGTCGCTCGAGCCGCCGTCGTCACCGCCGCCGTCACGCCCGGTCCGTCGCCGGTCGCCAAGGCCGCCGTCGTCGGAGCGGCCGTGTCCGGGCCCGGCCCGTCGCCGGTCGCCAAGGCCGCCGTCGTCACCGCCGCCGTCACGCCCGGCCGGCGGCGCCGCTTCTAGGCGACACGACCAGGGCGACTCGTGACCGGGTCGCCCTGGAGGGTGCAGGGTCCCTAGCAGCGGCCGTGCGCGCTCGGTTCCGCGGCCGGAGCGCCCAGCACGTCCGTCTTCCAGTCCGCGATGACCGTTCGCCGATCAGCGTCGACGACGATCGCCTGACCGGCCCCGAAGTCCACGACCAGGCCCACCTTGCTGTCGTCCCGATGCCAGGCCATGTCGAGGACCTGGTTGCCCGATGGTTCGACGCTGAGCTCGCCATCGAACGCGGGGTGCGTATTCCGCAGCCGGACGAGCTCGATCACACGTTGGACAACGGGTCGACGTAGGGCAGCATCGATCTCGCCCAGTTCGTAGTCGTGCCGGTTGATGGCCCGCCCTTCGCCCGTTGCCTCGACGGCCTCGTGGTCGTTCTCGCCGGCGAGGAGTCCGACGTAGTAGATCTGCGGGACTCCTTTGGCAAAGAGCTGGATCGCCCGCGCGGCGACGTATCGGTCGTCGTCGCAGTCCAGTGCGGAGTAGTACGTGCAGTTGAGCTGATGGATGTCAACCTCATCTGCATGAGCATCGGAGAGGATGCGGTTCACATTGCCGCCAAGCTGTCGCACGTGGCCCGCTAGCCCACGCATCTCGTCGGCAGACAGGACCCCGTCGAGGTCTGGCCGGATCGGGATCCCGTCATGACAGTCCAGGTTGGTGAACTGACGTTCCGGCGACGAGGTCAGGTGCTCCGCGAGTCGCTCGGGTCGGCCGGTCAGGAACGTGTGGAGAAGGAGGCCGGGGAGGACGAAGTCGTAGGTCCAGAAACCGTGCCTCGAGATGCGCTGGTGCGTTGCCTGTACGTCATGGACCTCGGGTAGCACGATCAGGCCGAGGCCAGCCGCGGTGTCCGTGACCCACTCGAGGAACTCATAGATGTCTGGTTCGACCATGAAGCACGTCGTCCCAGCCTTCTTGATCACGTACCCGATCGCATCCAGGCGAACGATCCGCACGCGGCGTTCGGCAAGTGATCGGAGCCATCCGCTGATCAGCGCCCGCGTTGCCTGCGAGTGCACATCGAGATCGATCTGCTCGGACCACTCCTTGGTGCCGAACGATGTCCAAACGCGCTCCTCGTCGCCGGTCGATCCGATGGTCACGACGGAAAACGGATCCTCGGGTTTGCGCAGGAAGATCCGCGAGACATCGCCTGCGTCCGGCTCGCCGCTCGGCCAGACCTTGTCGAGGGTGATGAACAAGTCACTGGACGGCGAGCGCCGGCCGCGGTCGAGGAAGTCCTGGAACTCTGGGCTCCGGCGGGAGATGTGATTGATCATCAGGTCCAACAGGACGTCGTGCCGCTCACTGATGGCCCGGATGTCTTCCCAGCTGCCGAAGCGCGCCTCGATCTCGTCGTAGGTGATCGGCGCGAATCCACGATCACCGGACGACGGGAAGGGCGGCAGGATGTGCACCCCCCGAAAGAGGCCATCGAAGGGGCCCGCGAGAAGGGCGCCGATGTCACTGAGCGTGCCACCCAACGAGTCGGGGTAGGTCAAGAGTTGCGGGCGCGGATCGACGGTGGGCGCGGACATCGTCGCGAGCGTGTCATCCGTCGGTCGAGCCCCTGTCTTCATCCCTTCACGGACCCCTGCAGCAGGGCCGAGATGATCTGGCGCTGGAAGATGATGAACACGATCAGGGTCGGCAGGAGGATCAGGATCGTCCCGGCGCTGAGGAGGGGGATGTCGGTGGCGTAGTGGCCCTGAAAGGCGCCCAAGGCGCCCGCCATCGTGCGCTGGGTCGGGTCTTCGACGAGGACCAGAGCCAGGAGGAACTGGTTCCAGGCCCAAACGGACATGAGGATGCCGAGGGACGCGATCGGCGCCCGAGCCAAGGGGACGTGGATCCGCCAGAACAGGTCCCATGTGCTGGCACCGTCGACTCTCGCGGCTTCGGAGACTTCGGCTGGCATGTTCACGAAGTGCGCGCGCATCCAGAACACAGCGAACGGCATGAACAGCCCGATGAGGGGAAGCACGATCGCCAACCTGGTGTTGAGGATGCCGAGCTCTCGCGAAAGGAAGTACAGCGGCGTGATGATGCCTTCGAACGGTAGGGTCAAGCCGAAGATGAACAGCAGGAGAAGCCAGCGGGCGCCGGGGATGCGCAGGAGCCCGATGCCGAAACCGGCCATCGTCGAGATCACGAGTGAGACAGGAACGACGGCGACGAGGATGAACACGCTCGAGAACAGCAGGGTGCGCATGTTCGCGACCTGGAACGCTTCGATGAAGTTGCCCCATGCGGGCTCATCGGGCCAGGCGAGACCGACCGGGACGGATCCGGACGGGTGGAGCGCGGTCAGGAAGATGCTCAGGAATGGCAGGACCGTGATCGCGGCCAAGCCGATCAGGAGTGCGCGACCGGCGTAGAGCTCCGACTTCGCGATCCTCACCGATCAGCCCCTCGTGTCACCCGCTGGATGGGCAGGATGACGAGCAGGACCAGGATGATCAGGACGACGGCGAGGGCGGATGCCAGGCCGACCTGGCGCTCGAGGAAGGCGAGGATGTAGATCTGGATCCCTGGCACCGCGGTTGCGCCGCCCGGACCACCCCCGGTCGACACGTACACGATGTCAAAGGCGGCGAGCGCGGCGATCACGGTGACCGTGAGGCACACCCCGATCTCGTGTCGCAGGCTGGGCACCGTGATCGCCTTGAACTCGGCAAACCAACCTGCGCCATCGAGCCTGGCTGACTCATACAGCGCCCCGTCGACCTTGGTCATACCGGTCAGGAGCAGGACCGTGCAGAAGCCGAGCAGGACCCAGATCCCGATGATCCCCACCGCCGGTAGGGCCGTGTCGAAGTCCCCCAGCCATGCCCGAGTCACATCCTCGAGGCCAACAGCCGTGAGGATCTGGTTCACGAGGCCCGGCAAGGACAGCAGGCGGCCCCAGATGATGCCAGCCGCGACGAGCGGGATGACCTGGGGGAGGAACAGCACCGTTCGCGAGACGGTTCCGAGTCGGCCCGACGCGACTCGCTGGATGATGCTCGCGGTCACGAGGCCGAGCGCGACCGGGATGATGCTGAAGAAGAGCACGAGGCGGAACGCGTTGAACAGCGTCTCCAGGAGCCGGGGCTCGGTGAGGACGGTCGCATAGTTGGACAGCCCGACCCATGTCGCCGGGCCGACCCCATCCCATCGGTACAGCGAGTACTGCACGGTCAGGGCCAGCGGCTGCAGCACGAACAGGCCGTACATGACCAGGGCCGGCGTCACGAACAGCCACCCGATCAGGGTTTGGCGGCGGATCCCCTGTCGCCAGGGGATCCGCTGCCCCCGCCGACGAGTGGTCGAGAGCGGCGATCTCGCGATCGCCGGACTCGAGCCGGCCTCGTCGACGGCTTGGCTCAACGGTTGAGCTCCTTCTCGTACTGCGCCTGCACCGCCTTCAGGAGGCCGGCGGCGTCCTGGCGGCCGCCGACCAGCTTCTGCAGTTCGGGTGTCCAGCCCTGCGCGAAGATGGAGCCAGTGGCGTTGGCGATGAAGTCCATCGCCCCATTGTCCTGGGCGACGGCGCCGCCGGCGTTCAGGGTCTCGTTGGTGACCGAGCCGTCCGCGGCGGGCGGGATCGGCAGATCCGTCGGACCGCCGGGGTTGGACCCGCCGACAGTCACATCGATCTGGCGGGCCGTTTCGTTCGTGGCGACCCAGTCGAAGAAGAACGCCGCGCAATCGGCGTTTGCCGCATTCGTCGCGATCCCGTAGGTGAGCGGGGCCGACATCGCAGCGACGGTCCCACCGGCCTCGGCCGACGGGAAGACGAAGAACCCGACGTTGCCCGGCAGATCGGTGTCGTAGGTCGCGTTCTGCCAGTCACCATTGAACATGAACACTCCCTCGCCCTGACCGAAGCGTGCATTCGCGTCGGTGTACTCGATGGCGTTCACGTCCTCAGGAAAATACTCCGACTCGACCCAGCCCTGGAGGTGCTGTGCAGCGGTCAGGTTGGTCGGCGTGTCGATCGTCGCGTTTGGCTTCTGGAAGATCCAGTCGTTGATCGGCGTCGTCGGGCCGTAGGCGGCCATCAGGTTCTGGAGCGGGAATGCCAGCCCGCCGCCACTCGCGGTCGCATTCCACTGCATGATCGGCAGCTCGCCAGCATCCTTCGCCTTGGCCAGCAGCGCGTCGAAGTCAGCCACCGTGGCGGGTGGGGCGGTCATCCCCAGCGCGGCGGCCTTCTCCTTGTTGTAGAAGACGCCCGTCAAGCTGTAGTTGAGTCCCATCGCATAGAGGGCACCCGAGCCACGCGTGCCATCCTCGGCGACGCGGTTCTGGGCGAGCTGCGCGGGCGGCCACTGGTCCCACCCGAAGGCCGTCGCGTACTCGTCGAGGTTCTTCAGCAGCCCGTCCTTGACCAACGAGACCATCGATGGCAATCGGATCAGGTCCGGCGGATTGTCACCCGAGAGAAGTCGCGGCGTGGCCGTCATCAGGTTCGAGAACTGGTCCTGCTTGATGTCCCAGGTCACATTCGGGAATTGCTTGGTGAACTCTTCGGACAACTTGAACGGCAGGTCGAAGCCGGTCTCGAAGTACGCATTGAGCACGACGGGATCCGTCCCGCAATCGGGTGTGGTCGCGGCGCTGGCCGACGGCTCCGCGGCGCTGGCCGATGGGGCGGCGGCGCTGGTCGACGGCGCTGCAGCGCTGGCCGATGGCGACGGTTCGGCGCCCGGCGCGGCGCACGCGGCGACGAGGCCGCCTGCGAGCGCCAAGGCACCTAGGCGCACCCTCAGCGAAGTGAACCGATCCCGATCGATGTCGGTGCTGACCATGGACCTCCTCCTCCTATGACTGTTCGACAAGGGAGCCGCGAGCTAGTCCGTCGTCCTCACGCACGGCCCTCCTTCGGACGCGTCGTGGTCGCTCGGACCACGAGCTCGGGTTCGAGTCGGGCGACCGGGGGGTCGTCCGACCGCGTGTCGACCTCGGCAAGCAGGATCTCGGCCCCGCGGCGGCCCGACTCGAAGAGTTGCTGGCGGATGGTCGTCAGTCCGACGTAGTCCGCCGCCTCGATGTCGTCGTAGCCCACGACAGACAGGTCGTCGGGGACATGGAGTCCGATCTCACGCGCCGCTGCGATGACACCGAAGGCCTGGGTGTCACTGGCCGTGAACATGGCTGTCGGACGGCGGTCGCCCGTCAGGATCCGATGGGCCAGGTCGCGGGCCTCATAGCGACCGTGGGCGCCATGACCGATCCACTCCGTGGGCACCTCGATGCCGGCTGTCGCGAGCTCATCGCGGAATCCGCGCTCGCGATCGTGGCTCGACGTGAAGCCGAAGGGTCCCTCGACGGCATCCCCGATGAAGCCGATGGATCGATGGCCGAGCTCGATCAGGTGACGCGCCGCCATCGCGCCTCCGGCCGCGTCATCGCCGATGACCCGCGGAAGGTTGGAGACCGAGGGCGTGTGGACGTCGATGAAGACCATCGGCACCGGTGACCCGGCAAGGAGGGCTCCGGCCTCGGGCGTGGGTGGCAGCGACATCACGATCAGGCCGTCCGCACGCTGTGAGGTCGCGAGCGTACCCAGATAGTGGTCGCGCTTCTGGACGGACTCGACGTTGTAGATGACGAGGTCGAACTCGCTGTCGGCGAGGACAGCATCGACGCCTCTGAGCCGCTCTGCGGCCTGGGGCCTGGTCAGGAACGAGACGACGACGCCGATCGTGAGCGTGCGACCAAGGCTCAGGCGTCGCGCCGCCGGGCTCGGACTGAATCCGAGTTCCGCCATGACCGACAGGATCCGGTCGCGCGTCTGTGGTGTGACGACGTCCTTGCCGTTCAGGACCCGGGATGCCGTGGCGACGCTCACCCCGGCTTGGCGCGCCACATCGCGGATCGTCACGGACTTTCGCGGCACGTCGCCCTCCGATGTAACCGGTTACATGAGACCGGTTACATCACGGTACCAGCCGAGTCAAGATGGCACTCGATGACCCGCTGGCGCGGCAGCCTGATGCGCGGCCCTGTGTCCTCCCGGTGGGACCGCAGACCGTCCCATCTGTCGCCCGACCGGCTGGTCCGTCGATACGGTCGTCGGCCGTCGATGTCACTCCCGTGGGCGGTAGCCCAGTAACGACCATCACCGACACCGGCCCGCGAGGGGGTCAGTCGCGGCTACCGACCGACAAGCGTCAGGACCGGGAAGCGGTGGTCGCGCCAGATCAAACGTGACGTCTCCTCCGGGTAGGCGACGACCGTCGGGTGGGTGTCGAAGAGCTGCGTGAGGCGTTGCTCGGTGTCGAACGCGATCCAGCCAGGGTCGCCGACCGCGGCGAACGCGGTCCACGCGGCACGCATCTGCGCGGACAGCGCCTCCGCCTCAGGGTTCGGGCTGTCGCCGATCAGCATGGCGGGCAGGCCGCGGTCCAGGTTGCCGAAGACCAGCGGCACGTCGAGGCCGTGGCAGGCCCCCAGGATCCCGCCCATGCCCGGCGCGGGCCAGGTCAGCTCGTAGACATGGACACGGCCACCGGCTGCGGCCTGGGCCTCGGCGAGGTGGAGGGTCGGCATGCGGAACAGCCAGTCGGAGTTGATGGCCTCGAACAGCTCGTCCGGTCCTGCGGCCGGGAAGCCCTCCCGGTAGCGGCGTGCGCCGTCGGGGCCGGGGGCGAGAGTGTCCAGGGCGGCCTCCGCCTGCTCCGATGTCACCTGGCCGAGCTGCCCGTCGAGCGCGCTGAACAACCGCTGCTCGTCGCGCGTGTGGCCGACGAGGAGGTCGATGTCCCGGCCGGCGCCGTCGGCCAGTGCCTGCCATGGCGTGACCGGCAGGGCGTCACCATCGACGACCGGTGAGAACGGGATCGACCGGTAGGCGACCTGACCCCAGCGATGCGCCCACTCGCCCATCCTGGCGCCGATCGCATCACCGGCGGCGGACAGCCGAGCCGGGGCGACCGTGGACAGGTCGGCCGCCGTCGGCCGCAGCCCCAGTTCGGTGGCGCAGGCCGAGGCGATGTCGGCGGCGAGCTCGGGCGAGAAGAACGTGCCCTGCGCGCTCTGCGCGACGGCCCGACGGAAGAGCCCGGCCGCACGCGGCATCGCCAGCAGCGCGGCGACCGATCCGCCGCCCGCAGACTCGCCGAAGACGGTGACGCGGTCGGGGTCGCCGCCGAATGCCCGGATGTTGGCGTGCACCCACCCCAACGCGGCGACCTGGTCGAGCAGACCTCTGTTGGGCGGCGCCCCCTCGATCTGCTGCGAAGCCCTCGACGCCCACGCGGTAGTTGAACGTCACGACGACGACGCCGCCGTCCTGCGCGAGGCGGCCGCCGTCGTACTCGGGGAGGCTGGACATGCCGATGGTGTATGCGCCGCCATGGATCCACACCATCGTCGGCAGCCCCGCGCCCGGGCTCGGCTCCGGCGACCAGACGTTGATCGTCAGCCAGTCGTCGCCCGCCGCCTCCTGCGCCACGTTGTCCATGCCAAACGCCGCGGCCTGCGGCGGTGGCGGTCCGAACGACACGGCCTCCCGTACCCCGCTCCATGCCCGATACCGGCCGGGGTGCCGGCGAAGCGCAGCGCGCCGACCGGCGGCTCCGCGAACGGGATGCCGCGGAAGACAGCCACCCCGTCCTCCCACCGGCCGCGCAGCGTCCCGGCTGGCGCACGGACTTCGGGGTGGGAGCCGGATCGCGTCACCGGCGCACTGGCCGTCACCGCTCAGGTGAGCTTCGTCGTCGCGCCGACGACGGCCACGCCGACGGGATGGCTCTTGCCCTTCAGGGTCAGCGAACGACGCTCGAAGGCGGAGCCGGTCAGACCCGCGCCGGCGATCACCGCGTCGGTCACGAGGATCTCGCCGGGTCCCGCGGTCGACGCGAGACGCGCCGCCACGTTGACCTCGTCGCCCATCGCCGTGAGCTCGGTATCGAGGCCGTCGCCGATCGTGCCCACGTAGGCCTCGCCGGTGTTGACCCCGACGCCGATCGGCACCCACGGATCGTCGGTGCCGCCATGGCCGGTCCGGCGCAGCAGCTCGATCGCCGCCGTCAGCGCGACCCGCGCGTGGTCGGGCCCGGCCATCGACGGCACGAAGATCGCCACGATCTCGTCGCCGGCGAACTTGTCGACGATGGCGTCGTGCTTGACCATCACGGCCATGGCCGTGTCGTAGAACCGACCCATCAGCTGGCTGAACTCGAGCGGCCGCATCGTCTCGGCGAGTGGCGTGGAGCCGCGCACGTCGGCGAACAGCAGGGAGCACTCGACCTCGGCGCCACCGTGGTTCTGGCGCAGGAACCGGAAGCAGCCATCGCAGTACTTGGCGTTCTTGGTCCACGGCCCGTGGCCCATCGCCCGCATGAGCGCGCCGCCCGGACCACCGAACGGACGCGTGCAGCCCTTGCAGCGCGGGGCGCTCGGGAGGTGGCTGTACAGCAACGGGCCGAACAGCCGGCGGCGCTGCTGGATCGGATTGCGATCGGTGAGCATCGCGCGCCAGACGCTCGCGGGCACCTGGCCGTCGAGTCGGCTTTCGGGATCGACCACCCGCGAAGCCTAGCGCCCCGCCATCGGAGCTTCGTCATCCGGGCGTCAGCCGACTCTCATGCCGTTCTCAGCCATCCGGGCCTACCGTACGGACGAACCTTGCTCGAACCCACGCGAAGGATGGAGCCCGATGACCCAGCCCACGCCGACCCCCACCCGACCCGAGTCCTGGCCGACCTTCGAGGGCCGACCCCTGGCCGACCCGACCGAGCCGGTCGTCGACCAGGGCCTCCAGTTCGACGTCGTCACGCTCGTCGATCGTCGGCAGGTGCTCAAGCTGCTGGGCCTCAGTGGCGTGGCCGTCGGCATCGCGGCGTGTGCACCCGGTGCGGCCACCGGCAGCCCGTCGGCCAGCGCAGCGGCGGCCGCCTCGGTCGATGCCGCGGATTGCGTGGCGATCCCCGAGGAGACGGCCGGTCCGTATCCCGGTGACGGCTCGAACGGACCCGACATCCTCGAGCAGAGCGGGGTCGTGCGCTCGGACATCCGATCGAGCTTCGGCAGCTCGACCACGACGGCCGACGGCGTCCCGATGACGATCCGGCTCGCCATCCAGGACCTGTCCGACGGCTGCGTCCCGTATGCCGGCGCCGCCGTCTACGTGTGGCATTGCGACGCCGAGGGTCGCTACTCGATGTACTCGCAGGGCGTCGAGAACGAGAACTACCTGCGGGGCGTCCAGGAGGCCGATGCCGACGGCGTGGTGACGTTCCAGAGCGTCTTCCCGGCGTGCTACCAGGGCCGCTGGCCGCACATCCACTTCGAGGTGTATCCGAGCCTCGACCTGGCGGTCGACGCGGGCAACAAGATCGCCACGTCGCAGGTCGCCCTGCCGGCCGACACCAGTGCCGAGGTCTACGCGACGGCCGGTTACGAGTCGAGCGTCCAGACCTTCGCGCAGGTCAGCCTCGAGTCGGACATGGTCTTCGCCGAGGACGGCGGGGCGCGCCAGCTGGGCACGGTCAGCGGCTCGGTCGCCGACGGCCTGACGGTCGATCTGACGGTCCCCGTGGCCAGCGCCTGACCCGCGCGTCACGCGACGGGGTGACGAGGCGTCACTACCATCGAACAACGGAACGCGCTGTTCTCTCCTCCGCGATCGAAGCCCTCGGTCCTCCCCCGAGGGCTTCATCGTGTGCGCCCGGCGCCTGGACGGCGATGCGTGCGTTGGCGACCTGCGCGCCTCGCTCACGCACCTTCGGGTGCGCTCGCTCGGTGCTCGGCACGCCGCCTTCGCCTCACCGCCCATGCGCCGGGCGCAAGGTGTCGGCAGTTCTCACGTCAGGCGGCGTTGGCGGCCAAACGCCACGGCTCCGTTGACCGCGCTAACCGAGGCGCTGGGCTAGGACTCGCGGGCGAGGCGGCGGAGGACGGCGGGGAGGATGCCGCCCTGGCGGTAGTAGTCGACCTCGATGGGGCCGTCGAGGCGGGCGATGGCCTCGAAGCGGACGGTCGAGCCGTCGCCGCCGGCAGCGGTGTCGCGCTCGGCGACGACGGTCACCGACTGGCGGGGGGTCGGTCCGTCGACCAGGCCTTCGACGGTGTAGGTCTCGCGGCCGGTCAGGCCGAGGGCGCCGGCCGAGTCGCCGGGCTTGTACTGGAGCGGGAGGACGCCCATCCCCACGAGGTTCGATCGGTGGATCCGCTCGAACGACTCGGCGAGGACGGCACGCACCCCGAGGAGCGCGGTGCCCTTGGCCGCCCAGTCACGCGATGACCCGGAGCCGTACTCCTTGCCGGCCAGGATGAGCAGCGGGGTCTTCGCCCGCTTGTAGCGCATCGCCGCGTCGTAGATGAACTGCTGCTCGCCGTCGGGCAGGTGGATGGTGTACGGCCCTTCCTTGCCCGGCACGAGGCCGTTGCGCAGCCGGATGTTGGCGAACGTGCCGCGCATCATCACCTCGTGATGGCCGCGGCGGGCGCCGTACGAGTTGAATTCGAGCGGCTCGACGTTGCGCTCCTGGAGCCACTCGCCGGCGGGGGACCAGCTGGCGATCGACCCGGCGGGGCTGATGTGATCGGTCGTGACCGAGTCGCCGAGGACCGCCAGCACCCGGGCGCCGAGGATGTCCTCGACCGGGGCCGACGCGAAGCCGAGGCCATCGAAGTACGGCGGCATCGCGATGTACGTCGAGCGCGGATCCCAGTCGTAGCGGTCGCCCGCCGGGATCGGCAGCGCGCGCCAGCGCTCATCGCCCTCGAACACGACGGCGTACGTCCGGCGGAACAGGTCCGGGTCGATCGACGTGGCGATGACCGACCGGATCTCGTCCGACGACGGCCAGATGTCGGCGAGGAAGACCGGCGCGCCATCGCTGCCGGTGCCGAGGGGTTCGCGCGTCAGGTCGATGTCGACCCGTCCGGCGAGGGCGAACGCCACGACCAGCGGCGGCGACGCAAGGTACGACGCGCGCGCGAGAGGATGGATCCGTCCCTCGAAGTTGCGATTGCCGGACAGCACGGCCGCGACGACGAGGTCGTTGGCCTCGACCGCTTCGGCCACGGGGGCATCGAGCGGCCCGGAGTTGCCGATGCAGGTCGTGCAGCCGTAGCCCGCCAGGGCGAACCCGAGCGCCTCGAGCGGCGCCATGAGCCCGGCCGCCTCGAGATAGCCGGTCACGGCCTTCGACCCTGGGGCGAGTGAGGTCTTCACCGTCGGTGCCACGCTGAGTCCGCGAGCCACCGCATTCCGGGCCAGGAGGCCGGCGCCGACCATGACCGTGGGGTTCGACGTGTTGGTGCACGAGGTGATCGCCGCGATGGCGACCGATCCGGTCCGCACGGTCGCCGCCTGTCCGCCGACCTCGATCGTGACGGCGCGGTAGTCGCTGGGTCCACTCGAGGCGGCGGTCGAGGCCGGTGCGGCCACCGACGGCGCCGCGGCGGGATCGTCCGCCACGAATGCCGGCGGGTCGGAGGCCGGGAAGGACTCGTCCGAGGCTTCCTCCACGACGGACGCCGAGGGGGCGGCCGGCTCCAGGCCGTCCGGGAAGTTGGTGCGGAAGTTCTCGCGCAGGCCAGTGAGCGGCACCCGGTCCTGGGGCCGCCGCGGACCGGCGACCGATGGCTCGATGGTCGTCAGGTCGAGGGTCAGCAGCTCGTCGAAGTCCGGCCCGGCACCCGGCTCGCGCCACAGGCCCTGCTCCTTGGCATAGCGCTCCACGAGGTCCACCCGCTCCTCAGCGCGTCCGGTCAGGCGCAGATAGGCGAGGGTCTCGTCGTCGATCGGGAAGAGCGTCGCGGTCGCCCCGAACTCGGGGCTCATGTTGCTGATCGTCGCGCGGTCGGCGAGGGCCAGCGAGGCCAGCCCATCCCCGGCGAACTCCACGAATGCGCCGACCACGCCGTGCCCCCGCAGGAGCTCGGTCACGACGAGCACGAGATCGGTCGCGGTCGTGCCCCCGCGGCAGCTCGCCGGTCAGGCGGACACCGACGACGTGGGGCATCGGCTGGTACAGCGGTTGCCCGAGGAGGACCGCCTCGGCCTCGATGCCGCCGACGCCGTAGCCCAGCACCCCGAGGGCGTTGATCATCGTGGTGTGCGAGTCCGTCCCGACGAGCGTGTCGGGGAACGCGACGCCGTCGCGGGTCTCGACGACCGTGGCCAGGTACTCCAGGTTGACCTGGTGGACGATGCCGGTCCCGGGCGGGACGACGCGCAGGTCCCGGAACGCGGTCTGCGCCCAGCGCAGGAGCTGGTAGCGCTCGCCGTTGCGCTCGTATTCGCGCTCGACGTTGAAGGCGAATGCCGCCGGCGTGCCGAACCGGTCGACCTGGACGCTGTGGTCGATGACGAGATCGGCCGGGACGAGCGGATTGACCTTGGCCGGGTCGCCGCCGAGCTGGGCCATCGCGTCGCGCATGACCGCGAGGTCGACGATGGCCGGGACCCCGGTGAAGTCCTGGAGCACGACCCGCGAGGGCATGAACGGGATCTCGGCCTCGGCCGCCTCGCCCGGACGCCAGGCGAGGAGGGTCTCGACGTCCCCTGCGCTGACCATCGGGCCGCCGGCGTGCCGCAGGACGTTCTCGAGCAGGATCCGGACCGTCACGGGCAGTCGAGCGTCGCCGGTCCGACCCCCCAGCGCATCGAGCCGGTAGAGGTCCGGCAACCCGGCGCCGAGGGACGAACGGGCGCCGAAGGGATCAGGGGTTGTCACGCGGTTCCGACCTCGCAGGCTCGCTACACTCGCTGCGTGGAAGCGTACCGCGACCGACCGACCGCCGCGGCGGGCCGCCGGTGAAGGCGTGGGGCACGCTCCCGGGTGACGACCCCGAGCGCGACCGCGCCGAGACCGAGGCGGCCATCGAGGCCGCCGGCATCGACCTCGATCCGGCCCCGCCGGGCCACCACCGCCACGGCGAGGACGTCCACGCCGACGGCCATCAGCATCCGCACCAGCACGCCGGACCGGGCGAGCGGCCGACCACCGGGATCGTCGGTGGCGGAGCGGTCGGCAGCGCGCTCACGCTCGCCCTGACCCGGGCCGGCTGGCCGATCCAGGCAGTCGCCAGCCGCGATGCGACCCGGCGTGAGCGGATGGCCGGACTGGCCGGTGGCGCCCGCGCCTTCGCGGAGCCGCAGGCGCTCGTCGAGGAGGTGGAGCTGGTCATCGTCGCCATCCCCGACGACGAGCTCGCCCCGTTCGCGGCACAGACCCGGCTGTACAGCGGTCAGGCGATGATCCACACGAGCGGCGCGCTGGGTGCGGATGTCCTCGAGCCGGCGATGGCCGCCGGCACGCAGGTCGGCGGGTTCCACCCGCTGGTCGCCTTCGCCGACACGGAACGAGCGGTCGCAGCGCTCCACGGCGCGACGGTCGCGGTCGAGGGCGACGACCAGCTGGTCGAGCTCCTGGCCGAGCTGGCCGAGGCGATCGGCGCGCGTGCCGTCCGGCTGGCCCCCGGATCCAAGGCCGCCTACCACGCCGCCGCCGTCCTGGCCGCGGGCGGGTTCGTCGCGCTGCTCGATGCGATCGCCGAGCTCGGGCGGGTGGCCGGGCTCGACGAGGCCGGATCGCTGGCCATCTACGGCCCACTCATCGAGGGGACGTTGGGCAACGCCCGGAGCCTGGGCATCCGGGCTGCGCTGACCGGGCCGATGACGCGCGGCGATGTCGGCACCCTGCGGGCGCACCTCGACGCCCTGGCCCGCCACGCCCCCGGCGTGCTGCCGCTGTACGTGGCCGCGGCCCACCGGGAGATCGACCTGGCGAGCGCCCGGGGCGCCCTTGCACCGGAGTCCGCGGCCGCGATGCGCGACGCCCTTGCGGAAGCGCTTGCGCGGCCTCTCTGACGCGCTACCATTGCGGCCCATGGGACACTCCATCGCCGCCAAGTACGCGGCCCGGCCGACGGCGCGATTCGTTCGCCCGTCCAGCCGTGCCCGGGAGCGCCGGTTGGGACTCGGGTCACTCGTGACCTTCTCCCCGGCGACCGGCCGCATGACGGAGCTGCAGCGCTCGGGCGCCCTCGCGGTGTCCCGGCTGCACGGCGGCTGGCGCAACCCACGGCCCGTCCGCCCGTCGGCCACGAGTGGTCGTCCGCGCCCGGCGGTGCAGATGCGCTGGACGCGGTCGGATGGACGCGGACCGGAGCGCACCGCGCGCGCCGATACGGCGCCGTGGCCCGGCTGAGGAACGCGACCGCCACGTCCGCAGGCGGCATCGTCGTCCGACATGAGGACGGCCGACCCCAACTCGTCGTCGGCAGTCGCCGTCGAGAGCGGGATGGACGCGCCTGGACGCTCCCCAAGGGCACGCCCGAAGCGTGGCGAGTCGACCGAGGAGACGGCCCTTCGCGAGGTCGGCGAGGAGACCGGCCTCGAGGTCCGCATCACCGGGGTCCTCGATTTCGATCCAGTACGTCTTCGTCCAGTCCGGGACGCGCATCCACAAGACCGTGCACTACTTCCTGATGGAGCCGGTCGGTGGCAGCCTCGACCGCCACGACCGCGAATTCGACGAGGTCCGCTGGATCGACTTCGACGAGGCGCCGCGGGTCCTGTCGTTCGAGACCGAACGGGCGCTCGTCGCCCACGCCGCCGACATCGTGGCCGGTGCGGTCACCGGCGGATCGCCGCTGGACCGGGCCGAGGCCGCCTCGTGAGCGAGGACGCGTCGGGTCTGCCCCACGAGACGCCGCTCGCCGCCCGCCACGAGGCACTCGGCGCCCGGATGATCGACTTCGCCGGCTGGCGGATGCCGGTGCAGTACTCGTCCATCCTCGAGGAGCACCGCGCGGTCCGGGAACGGGTCGGCCTGTTCGACCTGTCGCACATGGGCGAGCTCTGGGTGGACGGCCAGGAGGCCGCGAGCGCCGCTCGATGCCGCGCTGGTCAGCGCCCCGTCGCGACTGGCCGTCGGCCGCGCGCAGTACTCGATGATCGTGGCCCCCGACGGCGGCATCCTCGACGACCTCATCGTCTATCGCCTCGCCGACGACCGGTTCATGGTCGTGGCCAACGCGAGCAACGCCGCGGTCGTGTCCGATGCCCTGGCCGAGCGACTGGCCGGCACCCGCGCCGTCCTCGACGACCATTCGCTGGCGACCGGCCTCGTCGCGGTCCAGGGTCCGCGCAGCGTGGACGTCCTGCGGCCGCTGACCGACGTCGACCTCGACGGCCTGCGCTACTACGCCATCGCCGACGGGCAGGTCGCCGGGATCCCGGCCCAGGTCGCCCGGACCGGCTACACCGGCGAGGACGGCTTCGAGGTCTTCGTCGACACGGCAAGGACCGGCGACCTGTGGGATGCGCTGCCTGCCCGCCGTCCAGGCGGCCGACGGCCGGCCGGTGGGACTCGGTGCGCGCGACACCCTCCGGCTGGAGGCGGGCATGCCGTTGTACGGCAACGAGCTCGACCGGGAGACGACGCCGTTCGACGCCGGGCTTGGCCGCGTGGTCAAGCTCGACAAGCCGGGTGACTTCGTCGGGCGTGCCGCCCTCGAGAAGGTGGCCGCGGACGGGCCGCGCCGACGCCTCGTGGGCCTGGTCGTCGAGGGTCGCGGGATCGCCCGCCACGGGTACCCGGTCCACGCCGGTGACCGGCGGGCCGGTATCGTGACCAGCGGGACGCAGTCGCCCAGCCTCGGTCAGCCGATCGCGATGGCATCGGTCAGCCCGGCCGACGGCGAACCCGGCACGATCCTTGACGTGGAGATCCGCGACGCGCGCGTTCCGGCGCGGGTCGTCCCCCTGCCGTTCTACCGGAGGAGCAGCTGACGTGAGCGTCCCGACCGATCTGCGCTACACCCGAGATCACGAGTGGGTCCGCCTCGACGGCGATCTCGCCAGCGTCGGCATCACCCAATACGCGGCGGACCAGCTCGGCGACATCGTGTTCGTCGAGCTGCCCGACACGGGTCGGACGCTGGAGGCGTCGAAGGCGTTCGGCGTGGTCGAGTCGGTCAAGGCCGTCAGCGACCTGTACGCGCCGGTCAGCGGCGAGGTCGAGGCCGTCAACGATGCGCTCGCCGGATCGCCCGAGCTGGTCAACACCGATCCCTACGGCGAGGGCTGGATGATCCAGGTGCGTCTCGACCGCTGACGCGGACCTCGGCGACCTGCTCGACGCGAACGCCTACGACGACCTCGTCGCCGCTGGCTGACGACGGACGACGGCCATGCCCTACGGACCGCACACCCCCGATGACCGCGCCCGGATGCTGGCGACGATCGGCATCGACAGCGTCGACGCCCTGTTCGAGGACATCCCCGAGGACCTGCGCGCCTCGCCGCTCGACCTGCCGCCGCCGGAGCCAGAGCTCGAGCTGAGCGCCCGCCTGCGCCGGCTGGCCGGCGAGAACCGCACCGAGCTGGTGTCGTTCCTGGGTGCGGGCGTCTATCGCCACTGGAGCCCGCCGGCCGTCGACCAGCTCCTGCTTCGCGGCGAGTGGTACACGGCCTACACGCCCTACCAGCCCGAGGTCAGCCAGGGCACGCTCCAATCGATCTACGAGTACGAGTCGCTGCTCGCGGAGCTCGTCGACCTCGATGTCGTGTCGGCCTCCCACTACGACGGCGCGGCGGCCACGGCCGAGGCCGCCCTGATGACCTGCCGGGCGACCCGGCGCGAGCGGGTGCTCGTGTCGCGTGGCGTCCATCCGCACTATCGACAGACCCTGGCGACGTACTTCGGCGGCGGCCTGGAGCTCGACGAGGTCCCGTTGCTGACCGAGGGCGACGCCGCCGGCACGACCGACCTCGCGGCCCTCGAGCGGATGCTGGCCGACCCCGACCGCCCGGTCGCCGGGGTCATCGCCGCGAACCCCGACTTCCTCGGCCTGCTCGAGCCGATGCCGCGGATCGGCGAGCTGGCCCATGCCGCCGGCGCGCTCTTCGTGGCGGTCATCGAGCCGGTCTCGCTCGCCGTCCTGGCCCCACCCGGCGCGTACGGGGCGGACATCGCGGCGGGGGAGGGGCAGCCGCTCGGCATCGCCCCGCAGTACGGCGGGCCGTATCTCGGCATCCTCGCGTCGACCGATGCGCTCGTCCGCCAGATCCCCGGCCGACTCGTCGGCATGACCACGGACCTGGACGGGCAGCGGGCGTTCGTGATGACCCTGCGGGCGCGGGAGCAGGACATCCGGCGCGACAAGGCGGCCAGCAACATCTGCACGAACCAGGCCCTGCTCGCATTGGCCGCCTCGATCTACCTCGCCACGCTCGGCCCGCATGGGTTGCGCGACGTCGCCGCGACCGGGGCCGTCCGGGCCGCCGAGCTCGAAGCGGCCCTCGCCGCGCACGGCATCGAGCGGTTGCATCCCGGCCCCTACCTCAACGAGTTCGCGATCGCGCTGCCCGACGCCCGGGCGGTCCATCGCCGCCTGCTCGACGCCGGCTACCTGGCCGGTCTCGCCCTGGCCGACGCCGAGCCCGACGACCCGACCCTGCGCGACGCCCTGCTCCTGTGCACGACCGAGCTGACCACGAGCGACGACATCGCCGGCTTCGTCGGCCGCCCTCGCCGAGGCGCTGGCAGCGGACGGTTCCGCCGCCCCAGCGACCGAGGCGACCCCTGCCGGAGCGGCCCGATGAGCGTCACCGGTCCGCGCCTCCAGCCCACGCTGTTCGAGCGCAGCCAGCCCGGGCGCGGCGGCGGCAAGATCCCGCATCCGCCCAAGGACGCCCTGGACCGCCTGCCGGCGAGCGCCCGGCGCGCGACCCCGCCGGCCCTGCCCGAGCTCAACGAGCCCGAGGTCGTCCGCCACTACGTCAACCTGTCGCAGCTGAACTTCGCGGTGGACACCGGCTTCTACCCGCTGGGCTCGTGCACGATGAAGTTCAATCCCAAGCTCAACGAATGGGCCGCCCGCCTGCCGGGCTTCGCCGACCTGCACCCGATGGCGCCCGACGAGGTCGCCCAGGGCACGCTCCGGCTGCTGTGGGAGCTCGAGGTCGCCCTGGCCGAGATCAGCGGCATGCGCGCGGTGACGCTGCAGCCGGCGGCCGGCGCCCAGGGCGAGCTCACCGGCATCCTCATGATCCGGGCCTACCACCGCTCCCGCGGCGACGACCAGCGCGACGAGGTCCTCGTCCCCGACTCCAGCCACGGGACCAATCCGGCCACGGCATCGATGGCCGGCTTCAAGACGGTGACCATCCCGTCCGCCGCGGACGGCGGCGTGGACGTCGAGGCGTTCGAGGCGGCGCTCGGGCCGCGCACGGCCGCGGTCATGATCACCAACCCGTCGACCCTCGGCCTGTTCGAGCGTCGCATCGGCCATCTCCTGGAGCACGTCCACGAGGCCGGCGCCCTGGCCTATATGGACGGGGCCAACCTCAACGCCATCCTCGGTCGGTTCAAGCCCGGCGAGGCCGGCTTCGACGTGATGCACTTCAACGTCCACAAGACGTTCAGCACGCCACACGGCGGCGGCGGCCCGGGAGCCGGCCCGGTCGGGGTGGGGGAGCGCCTGCTCCCGTTCCTGCCGACACCGCGGGTGCTCCGCACCGACGACGGGACCTTCCGGCTCGAGCGGCCGGAGGAGCGCCCGACCTCGATCGGCCGGCTGCGCAGCTTCATCGGCAACACCGGCGTGCTGGTCCGTGCCTATGCCTACATCCGCGCCCACGGCGGGACCGGCCTGGCCGAGGTCAGCGACGACGCGGTGCTGGCAGCCAATTACCTGAAGGCGCTCCTGGCCGACACGTTCGACCTGCCCGTACGACCGGCCGTGCAAGCACGAGTTCGTGGCGTCCGCCAGCTCGATCAAGGCGCGCACCGGCGTGCGCACCCTCGACATCGCGAAGCGCCTCATCGACCACGGCTTCCACCCGCCGACCATCTACTTCCCGCTCATCGTCGACGAGGGGATGCTCATCGAGCCGACCGAGACCGAGTCG
This sequence comes from uncultured Chloroflexia bacterium, assembly GCA_963776925.1. GTDB lineage: Bacteria > Chloroflexota > Limnocylindria > Limnocylindrales > CSP1-4 > SPCO01. The sequence continues at coordinate 319,329 of CAVZON010000006.1, forward strand.
GTGGCCACCCTGGACGCGTTCGCCGACGCCCTGCGCGAGATCGCAGCCGAGGCCGAGCGCGATCCGGACACCGTCCGTTCCGCGCCCCACACGGCCCCGGTCCGGCGGCTGGACGAGGCCACCGCCGCCCGGCAGCCGAACCTGCGCTGGCGGCCGATGGCCGGTGCGGAGACCCCCTGTCCCGACTGATCGGTGCCGGATCCGTGCGTGGGCGCCAGCCAACCGAACGATCGTTAGGTTCACGGTTGACAGCCCACAGGGGGCTGTGGATAGTACGCGCAGCGCACCGACCCGAACCGTGCTGCCGCTGACGCTCGCCCCCGGGATCCTGTCGAGTTGGGAGGCTCTGACCGGAGAACGGACGAGAACCGTCATCGGCGTTCGAGAGCGCGGCCCCGAGGGCGGAGCAGCGGGAGACATCCGGGTATCCACCCGTTCGGAGGACAGTTGATGCAGAAACGTCTCTTCGGCATCCTGACCACCGCAGCCATCATCGTGGCTGCGTGTGGCGGTGCCACTACAAGCACGGCGCCCTCGGCAGGGTCGTCGACGGCCCCGTCGGCCGAAGCGTCCGTCGAGCCGTCGGCCGCAGGCGACCAGACCCTGACCATGGCCATGGACGGCGACGTCTCGGGCGGCATGTCGAACGCCGTCGGACAACGTCCCGACCGGCCGAGGCCGCCGCAGTTCCTGTACGACGGCATCTATACAGTTCGACGAGGGCCTGACCCCGGTCGCCGAATCTCGCCGAGGATCTCGCCACGATCTCCGAGGACGGCCTCACCTGGACCGTCAAGCTCCGCGCGGGCGTCAAGTTCCACGACGGCACGGACCTCACGGCCGAGGACGTCGTCCAGACCTACGAGATCGCCCAGAGCACGAACTGCCGGTACAACCCGTCGCTCTGCCTCAGCGCCTTCCTCGAAAAGGTCGAGGCGGTCGACGACCTGACCGTGGCGTTCACGCTCAAGCAGAAGCTGTCGACGTTCGCGACGATCTATCTGCCGCGGCATCGACATCGAGAGCAAGGACGCGATCGACAAGTCGTACGCGAAGTACGTCGAGGGCACCAGCGCCGTCACCGCCGACGGAGACCAAGGCGTTCCTGGACAAGGTCGCCGCCGAAGAGGCCGCCCCGACCGGCCCGGCCGGTGAGGATGGCGCCGCGACCGTCAACTACGCCAGTTCCTGGCCGAAGCCGAGGCCCTCATCACCAAGGCCGGCGGCGAGCCTCCCGGACAAGGCCATCTACACCACCGAAGGCGTGCTCGACGAGGGCCGTCTACGGCCAGGAGCTCGTCACCCGGTCAAGGCCATCGACGCGACCTTCACCGCGCCGGCCATCGACGCGCTGGCCGCCGCCTATCCGTACCTCGACTTCCAGCGCAACCCGGTCGGGACCGGCGCCGTTCAAGTTCGTGGAGTTCAAGCCGGGTGAGAGCCTCGAGTACGCCGCCAACGAGGAGTACTTCCGCGGCGCTCCGGCGATCAAGCAGCTGTTCATCCCGATCATCAAGGATGACATCGCTGGTGCGGCCAGGCACTGGCCGCCGGCCAGGTCGACTGGAAGTACTCGCTGACCGGCCCGACCTATGAAGAGATCAAGGACGACCCGAACCTGAAGTTCGTGGAGTACCCGGACTTCGGCTTCTTCTCCCTGTACTTCAACAACCGCGAGGGCTCGCTCTTCGCGGACAAGAACCTCCGCCAGGCGGTCTCGTACTGCTTCGACAAGGAGGCGACCGCGACGGCCGCCACGAACGGCCAGGGTGTCGCGATCTACAGCGAGATCCCGCCGGCCTCGTGGGCGTATCCGACCTCGGGCCTGAACACCTATGCGATGGACCAGGCCAAGTCCAAGGAGCTCATCGAGTCGTCCGGCTGGACGCTGGGCTCCGACGGGATCTACGAGAAGGACGGCCAGAAGCTGTCCACGGTCGTGGCCGTGCGCGCGGAGCGCCCGGACCGCAGCAAGTGGATGCAGCTGGTCGGTGACCAGGTCCGCCAGTGCGGCATCGACCTCCAGTTCAAGGAGATCGACTTCGCGGCGATCCTGAACATGCTGGACGTCTACCCGCACATCAACGCGGCCGCGCCCGAGACCGGCAAGCCGTTCGATGCCTACTTCGGTGGGTTCAGCACCGACGTTCGACCCGGATCCCTTCGCGCTGTACCACTCGAGCCAGTGCACCACCGGCCGAGCAGCCGCGACGCCTACAACTACGATTGCTACCAGAACCCTGAGGCGGACAAGCTGATCGAGGAGGGTCTCGTGACCTTCGATCAGGCCGAGTCGAGCCGCGATCTACCAGGAATACGCCGTCATCCAGGCGAATGACCTTCCGGTCATCTACGCCTGGGCTGACATCGCGCGCGAGGGCCTCCGCGCGACCGTCGACACGACGGCCGATGGTGGCCTCCAGCTCGATACGCCGACCTGGTTCCGCCAGGCCAGAAGCTGACGAACGTCAAGTAACCCGGCGACGGGAACCGTTCGTCATGCGCGGGACGTCAGGGTCCGGATGGTCATCTCGATCCGTCCGAACCCAGGTCGAACCGACGCGACCGATCCGATGGCGCCCTCCGGGGCGCCATCGGTCTATCATCCGGCTAATCTCGACCCCCACCGAGAGCGAGTGCCATGGCGAGTTATGTGATCCGGCGGATCATCCAGGCCATCCCGATCCTGTTCGGGATCTCCATCCTGATCTTCGGCATCGTCCAGCTCGCCCCGGGCAGTCCCGTCGATCGCTTCCGCGTGCCGCGGGTCCCGCCCGAGCAGATCGAGGCGCTCATCCGCCTGTACGGCCTGGACAAGCCGGTCGTCGAGCAGTACGTCGAGCTGGATCACCGCCTTCGTCCAGATCTGGCGGCCCGACGCCTGGGGCTTCTCGTTCATCGACGGTCGCCCGGTCCTCGGCAACGTCATGGAGCGGCTGCCGGCGACACTCCTGCTGATGGGCACCGCCCTGGTCGTCACGATCATCTTCAGCGTCCCGATCGGCATCATCGCCGCCGTCAAGCAGTACAGCTGGACGGACAAGATCATCACGACGTTCGCCACCATCGGCTACGCCATCCCGTCGTTCCTGCTCGGCATCTACGTCTGGTACCTGGGCGGGATCATCCTGCGCGACCTGACCGGCACCGCCTTCGGCGGCGAGGGCTTCGGCTTCCCGCTCTTCGGCCGGCAGAGCCTCGGTTCCGATGGCGACCCGATCGATCTCGCCTTCCACCTCGTCCTGCCGGTGACGGCGCTGGCCATCCAGTCGATCGCCGCCTTCTCGCGCTACCTGCGCGCGTCGATGCTCGACGTGATGCGCGCAGGACTACGTGCGGACGGCCAAGGCGAAGGGCGCGTCCAGCTCGCGGGTCATCGGCACGCCACGCCCTGCGCAACGCGCTCATCCCGCTCATCACGCTGATCGGCCTGTCGATCCCGGGCCTGATCGCGGGAGCGGTCATCACCGAGTTCATCTTCAGCTACCCGGGCATCGGCCAGCTGACGATCACGGCCATCGGACAGAACGACTACCCGACGATCTACGCCACGAGCATGCTGGTCGGTGTCTTCGTCATCCTCGGCAACCTGATTGCCGACATCCTCTACGGCGTGGTCGACCCACGCATCAAGTACTGAGAGGCGAGCGATGAGCGTCGACGTCCGTGCCGGTCCCGGCACGCTGCCGCTCCCGAGCGAGATCGACGAGGTCGATCTCGTCCCGGTCCGAACCTATTGGCAGCTCGTTCGCCAGCGGTTCCTGCGGCACAGGCTCGCGGTCATCGCGACCGTCACGCTGACGATCCTCGTGGCCGTCGCGATCGTCGTCCCGATGGCGACCGGCGATGCCTACCGCACTTCGTCGCTGACCCTCATCGACGAGGGGCCCAGCCTGCAGGCGCCGCTCGGCTACAACGAGATCGGCCAGAACATCTTCCTGCGCCTGGCCAAGGCGACCCAGACATCGCTCATCGTCGGCTTCCTGGCGGTCATCCTGATCGGCCTCATCGGCGCCACGGTCGGGTCGCTCGCCGGCTACTTCGGTGGCTGGGTGGACAACCTGCTGATGCGCATCGTCGACGTCGTCCTGTCGTTGCCGTACCTGGTCCTGGTCCTGCTCATCGTGTCGTTCTCGGGCATCCGCGACATCCGGGTGATCGTCCTCGCCTCGCCTTCGCCGGCTGGACGACCGCGGCCAGACTCGTCCGGGCGGAGTTCCTGCAGCTGCGGGAGACGGACTTCGTGGCGGCCGCCAAGGCCCTCGGCGCGAGCCCGCGCCGGACGATCATGCGGCACATGCTGCCCGGCGCCATGGCCCCGCTCGTCGTCGCGCTGTCGCTCGGCGTGGCCGACGCGATCATCGGCGAGTCGGCCCTGTCGTTCCTCGGCTTCGGCATCGCCCCGCCGGAGATCAGCCTGGGCCAGATGCTCCAGAACTTCCGCGAGTACTTCTACAGCAACTCGGAGCGGATCCTGTATCCGGCCCTGGTCCTCATCGCCATCGTGATGTCGGCGAGCTTCCTCGGTGACGGCCTTCGTGACGCCCTCGACCCGCGCCAGCGAGTCGAGAGTTGACCGGCGCCGCGACCACCCCGGCGGCCACCGAGCCGTCCGACAGCCAGCCCGGCAATCTCCTGGAGATCGCCGGGCTGCGGACGCACTTCTTCACCCAGGACGGCACGATCAAGGCCGTCGACGGGGTGTCGTTCGAGATCAAGTACGGGCAGACGCTCGGCGTGGTCGGGGAGTCCGGCTGCGGCAAGAGCATCACCGCGCTGTCCACGATGCGGCTCATCGAGCGGCCGGGCAGGACCATCGCCGGCGAGATCCGCTTGAGCGGGGAGGACCTGCTCACGAAGTCGCCCGAGCAGATGAGCGACATCCGCGGCAACGCCATCTCGATGATCTTCCAGGAGCCGATGACCTCGCTCAACCCGGTCTTCACCTGTGGCGACCAGATCGCCGAGGCCATCGCGCTGCACGACAAGGTCACCAAGAACCAGGCCTGGGACCGTGCCGTGTCGATGCTCGAGCAGGTCGGCATCGCCGACGCCAAGCGCCGGGCGAAGTCCTACCCGCACCAGCTGTCGGGTGGCATGCGCCAGCGGATCATGATCGCCATGGCCCTGTCGACGAACCCGGAGCTGCTCATCGCCGACGAGCCGACGACCGCGCTCGACGTGACCATCCAGGCCCAGATCCTGGAGCTCATGAAGGCGCTCCGCGAGAAGAACAAGATGGCCATCATGCTCATCACCCACGACCTCGGGGTCGTCGCGGAGATGGCCGACGAGGTCGTCGTGATGTACGCGGGCAAGGTCGTCGAGCGAGCCGACGTCGACACCATCTTCGCCAACCCGCATCACCCGTACACGCAGGGTCTGCTGGCCTCCATCCCGCGGCTCGGCGAGAAGCGCGAGCGGCTCGAGGTCATCCGCGGGATGGTCCCCAACCCGTTGAACCTGCCGCAGGGCTGCCTGTTCAAGCGCCGCTGCCCGTATGCGATGCCCATCTGCGATACACCGCCGCCGTTGCGCGACGTGTCGTCCGCCGACGTCGGCCTGGATGGCGCGCCCGAGCCGTCCGAGGCACCGGTGCGGCACGTGTCACGCTGCTGGCTGACGCCGGGTGGTGGCGCGCCGGAGCTCGGCGAGGATCCGCCGGTCGAGGCGGCCGTCGAGGCCGCGGCGAAGTTGACCGTCGAATGAGCGAGGGATCGATGCCCGTGCCCCCCGACGCCCCGTCGCCGACCCCGGTCGCCGCCCCGCCGCCCGCCGCACCGGCACCGGAGCCCGCGTCGGCGCCCGTCGCCGCGACCGCCCCAGCCTCGGACGTGCTCATCAGCGTCAGCGACCTCGTGAAGCACTTCGAGATCCGCGGCGGCATGCTCGGCGTCTCGAAGATCGGCGCCGTGCGCGCGGTCGACGGCGTGAGCTTCGACGTGCGCCAGGGCGAGACACTCGGCCTCGTCGGCGAGTCGGGCTGCGGCAAGACGACGCTCGGCAAGGTCCTGCTCCGCCTCCTCGAGCCGACGTCCGGATCGGTCCGGTTCAAGGGCGAGACGATCTTCGACATCCCGCCGCAGGGGTCCAAGGGCAAGGGCAAGGGCCAGCGCGCGTCGAACAAGCGGATGAAGACGATGCGGCGCGACATGCAGGTCGTGTTCCAGGACCCGTATGCCAGCCTCAACCCGCGCATGTCGGTCGGCGAGATCATCGGCGAGGGGCCGCTCGTCCATGGCATGAAGGACAAGGCCAAGCGCGAGGCGCTCGTGCGCGAGCTGCTCGGCAAGGTCGGCCTGAACCAGAGCCACATCCACCGCTACCCGCACGAGTTCAGCGGCGGCCAGCGCCAGCGCATCGGCATCGCCCGGGCGCTCGCGCTCAACCCCGACTTCATCGTCTGCGATGAGCCCGTGTCCGCCCTGGACGTGTCGATCCAGAGTCAGGTGCTCAACCTGCTCGACGACCTCCAGAAGGAATTCGGGCTGACGTACCTGTTCATCGCCCACAACCTGGCCGTCGTCGAGCACATCAGCGACCGCGTCGGCGTGATGTACCTCGGCAAGATGGTCGAGATGGCCGACGTCGACACGCTGTACCGCGATCCGCGCCACCCGTACACCGTGGCGCTCCTGTCGGCGATCCCGAACCCGAGCCCGCGCATCAAGAAGAAGCGCCTCGTGCTCAAGGGCGACATCCCGTCGCCGGCCGCGCCACCGTCGGGCTGCCGCTTCCACACGCGCTGCTGGCTGCGCGAGCGGCTGGGCAACCCGGAGCGCTGCGAGACCGAGGAGCCGGTGTTCCGCGACTTCAAGCCGCGCCACCAGGTCGCCTGCCACTACGCCGAGGAGATGAACACCGTCGGCGGCGAGGTCAAGGCGGCCATCGGCCTGGACATCAGCGAGGCCGGCGCGGAAGCCATCCCGGCGGCCCATGACCCGATCTCGACCGACCCGTCGGAGATCGCGCCCGCCTGATCGGGACCGGGTCGCGCCGATCGACGCGACCCGCTCAGTCCGCTGTCAGCGCGTCAGGACCCGATGCGATCGATCTGGACCGTCCAGGTCGTGCACGCCGGGTCGAGCTGGGCGACCGTGTAGGTGTCCTCCGGGACGTCGGAGATGATGGCGCTGAACTTCTTCTGCAGCGTCTTCTTGTCGTACAGGAAGCCCTGCGTCGCACCGGTCATCGTGAAGTTGACGCTCGGGCACTCCGACGCATCCCAGCCGAACTTGTAGCGCCCGGGCTGGAGCTGGAACGGGACGGCCGCTTCCGTCGAGGCGATGGTGATCTGCTCCTGGGCGGGGCGGGCACTCACCGCGGCGCCGCCGTCCGGTGCGGCGGGGTCGCCACCCCCGCAGGCTGCCAGCAGCAGGAAGGAGGCAGTCAGGCCGGTCGCAGCGGCCTGGCGGAGCGGTAGACGCATGGGGTGTCCCTTTCGGTGGCGTCAGGCGGGAGGTGGGCTCGCGGGTGGCACCGGGGTCGCTGGGGACGCGGGGGTCGCGGTGTCGGCCGGAGTGGCGGGGGCGGCAGGGGCGGCCTGGGGCGCAGGGTCCAGGCCAGGGATGGGGACGGACGGACCATCATGGTCCGCCGGCGTCCGGAAGTGGCAGGCACACAGGTGTCCGCCGCCGAGGTCGAGCAGGGCCGGTGTCTCCGCCGCGCAGATGGCGGGGTCACCGAGCGACGCCCGCAGCGGGCAGCGGGGATGGAAACGGCAGCCGGTCGGCGGGTTCATCGGGCTCGGCACGTCGCCGGTCAGGATGACCCGCTTCCGGCGCTGCTCCGGGTCGGGCACCGGGATGGCCGACATGAGGGCCGACGTGTACGGGTGATCCTGGCGGCGGAACAGGTCGTCCCGGCTCGCCAGCTCGGCGATCCGACCGAGGTACATCACCGCGACCCGGTCGCTGATGTGCTCGACGACGCCCATGTTGTGGGCGACGAACACGTAGGTCAGCCCGAGCTCGCGCTGGAGGTTCTTGAGCAGGTTGAGCACCTGCGCCTGGATCGAGACGTCGAGCGCGGACACGGGCTCGTCGCAGACCACGAGATCCGGCTCGAGGACGAGCGCCCGGGCGATGCCGATGCGCTGGCGCTGGCCGCCGCTGAACTCGTGCGGGTAGCGGCGCATGTGGTACGGCTGGAGGCCGACCATGTCCATCATCCGCTGGACCTTGGCTCGTTGCTCGGCGGGGGTCCCCAGGCCGTGGATGCGCAGGCCCTCCCCGATGCTGTCGCCGATCGGCGTGCGCGGGTCCAGGCTGGAGTAGGGGTCCTGGAAGATGATCTGGATCCGGCGGCGGTAGGGCTTGAGCGCCGCCCCATTGATCGCCGTCAGGTCCGTGCCATCGAAGGTGATCGTGCCCGAGGTCGGTTCGATGAGCCGCAGGAGCAGCCGTCCGACCGTCGTCTTGCCACAGCCCGACTCGCCGACGAGCCCGAGCGTCTCGCCGCGGCGGATATCGAAGCTCACCCCGTCGACGGCCTGCACGTAGCCGACGGTGCGCTGCAGGATGCCGCCGTGGACCGGGAAGTGCTTGACCAGGTCCTTGACCTCCACCAGCGGCCGTTCGCCCACACCGGCGGCCGTGGACGCGTCAGCGGCCGGCTGCACCGCGACGGCGGTCACGAGCCTGCCTCCGCGGTCGACGTCGAGGCCGGGACCGGCACCGGGGTGCCCGGTCGTGGCATGAGCCCACCGGCAGCATCGTGGTACAGCCAGCAGCGCACCGCATGGTCGGTGCCGACGGGGAGCAGCGACGGATGGACCTCCGTGGCGATGGCCACGTCCTCCTCGATGCGGGCCGTGCAGCGTGGCGCGAAGCGGCAGCCCTTCGGCAGGTCGATGAGGTTGGGCACGTTGCCGGGGATCACCGCCAGCTCGTCCTTCACCGCACCGACGACCGGGATCGACCCGATGAGGCCCTTGGTGTACGGGTGGAGCGGCCGACGGAACAGCGACACCACGTCGCTCTGCTCGACGATCTCGCCGGCATACATGACCGCGACCCGGTCACACATCTCGGCGACCACGCCGAGGTCGTGGGTGATGAGGACGATGGCCGTGCCGGTCTCGTCGCGCAGGTTGCGCATGAGGTCGAGGATCTGGGCCTGGATCGTCACGTCGAGGGCCGTCGTCGGCTCGTCGGCGATGAGCAGCTCCGGCTCGCAGGCGAGGGCCATGGCGATCATCACGCGCTGGGCCATGCCGCCCGACATCTCGTGCGGGAAGGCCTTGAGCCGTCGCTCCGGGTCGGGGATGCCGACCATCCTGAGCAGCTCGGCGGCCCGGGCATGCGCGGCCTTGTCCTTCATCCCGCGGTGGATGCGCAGGACCTCCTCGATCTGGCGCCCGACGTCCCAGACCGGGTTGAGCGACGAGGTCGGCTGCTGGAAGATCATGCTGATCCGGTCGCCCCGGATCTTGCGCATCTCGTCGCCCGACAGCTTGAGCAGGTCGCGCCCGTCGAACAGGACCTCGCCGGCGTCGACTCTGCCCGGCTTGGCGACGAGCCGCATGATCGACAGGCTGGTCACGCTCTTGCCGCAGCCGGACTCCCCGACGAGACCCATGATCTCGCCGCGGTCCACGTGAAGTCGATGCCGTCGACCGCCCGGACCAGGCCGTCGCGCGTCGTGAACGAGGTCTTGAGGCCCTTGACCTCGAGCAGCGGCGTCGCGCCACGCTCGTGGCGCGGTCGGCGCTGGGAGGCCGGGATGAGCTCCTCGATGACGTTGCCCTCGAGCGACTTGTCGAGGATCGGCACCTCGGTCAGGTCGTCGTGGACGGTCGGCGTATCGGTCATCGATTGAGCCTCGGGTCGAGCGCATCGCGCAGCCCGTCGCCGATGAGGTTGAACGACAGGACGGCGAGGGTGATGGCCACGCCCGGGAAGAAGATCAGGTGCGGCGCCGAGAAGAACAGGTTGCGATCGTTGGCGATCATCGCGCCCCATTCGGCCGTCGGCGGTGAGGCGCCCAGTCCGACGAACGACAGGGCGGCGACCTCGAGGATCGCCCCGCCGATGCCGAGCGTGCCCTGCACGATGAGCGGGGTCAGGGCGTTGGGCATGATGCGCCGGGTCAGCACGCCCGTCCGCGACTCACCGAGCGCTTGCGACGCGACGACGAAGTCGGTCTCCCGGACGGACAGGACCGAGGCACGCGTGACCCGGGCATAGATCGGGATCGACACGATGGCGATGGCGATCATGCCGTTGATCAGGCCGGACCCCAGCACGGTGACGATGGCGATGGCCAGGATCAGGCTCGGGAACGACAGGACGACGTCCATGATCCGCATGAGCACGTTGTCCGTTCGCCCGAAGAACCCGGCGATCGCCCCGATGAACGTCCCGATGAGGATGGCGATGCCGACCGTGACGAACCCGATCGAGCAGCGAGACGCGCGAGCCGTGGACGACCCGGCTGAACTCGTCGCGGATGTTCGAGTCGAGGCCCATGAGGTGCTGCGGCTGGTCGGCCGGGCAGCCCAGCAGGTGGATGCACGGCGGGGCGCCACGCTCGCCCGGCAGGCCGTACTCGAGCATCGACGTGTTCGGGTCGAACGGGGCGATGAGCGGGGCGAAGACGGCGACGAAGACGAGGACGCCAAGGATGACCAGGCCGATGACCGCTGAGCGCTGGCGCAGGACGTTGCGCAGCGTGTCCTTGCGCAGCGACGTGGCCGGCGCCGCGGCGAGGGCGTCGACGGTCGCGTCGAGCGGACGGTTGGGCGAGGCTCATCGGGTGCCCGTCATCCCAGTCGGATCCGTGGATCCATGAACGCGTACGACACGTCGACGATGAGGTTCACCATGAGGTAGGTGATGGCGACGATGAGGGTCACGCCCTGGATGACGATGTAGTCGCGGCCGCTGATGGCGTCGAACAGGGTCTTGCCCATCCCGGTCAGGTTGAAGATCGTCTCGGTCAGGATCGCGCCGGACAGGAACGCCCCCAGGCTCAGGCCGATGACGGTGACGACCGGGAGCAGGGCGTTGCGCATGCCGTGCCGCACGACGACCGACTGCTCCTTGAGGCCCTTGGCCCGGGCCGTCCGCACGTAGTCCAGGCCGAGCACCTCGAGCAGGCTCGAGCGGGTCATCCGGGCGATGATCGCGAGCGGGATCGTGCCGACGGCGATGGCCGGCAGGATGAGGTGCTTGGACACGTCGATGAAGTCGGACCACTGCATGGTCACGAGCGTGTTGAAGATGTACAGGTTCGACACGAAGTCGAGCATCGCCCTCGGTGGCCCAGTCAGCCACTCGAGGCCCCAGACCACGGCCAGCGACTCGATGGTCACGCCGGGCGAGATGCGGCCTGATGGAGGGAGCGCGAACGGGGTGTCCTTGAGCAGGACGGCGAACACGAAGGCCAGGAACAGGCCGAGCACGAAGACCGGGGTCGACACGCCGAGGTTGGCCACGACCATCGTGCCCACGTCGACCGACGAGTTGCGCCGGGTCGCGGACAGGAGGCCCGAGCGTCACCCCGAAGACGGTGGCGAACGCGAGCGCGACGACGGTCAGCTCGACCGTGACCGGCAGGCGCTCGAGCAGGATGTCGGTGACCGGTCGGCCGTAGCGGATCGAGCTGCCCAGGTCGCCCTGGAGCAGCGCGCCGAGGTAGATGAGGAACTGCTCCCAGATCGGCTTGTCGAGGCCGTAGCGGACCTCGAACGCGGCGCAGACCTCGGGGGTCGCCTTCTCGCCGTACGTCGCCGTACACGGGTCGCCGGGGATGACCCGCGCGAGCACGAACACGAGGAACACGATCCCGAGCAGGACCGGGATGCTGTAGAGCAGGCGGCGGATGATGAAGCGCGTCATCCGGGTGGGTCGCCCCTCGAACGAAGGCCAGGCCGTGGACCGGTGGTCCGCGGCGGATGTTCACGAAGGGCGCCGCCGGTGGCGGCGCCCTTCGTGGGTCGTGACGGGTGGGAGCCTACCCCTCGGGGGCCGGCGGCGGCGGGTTCAGGAACCCACCGAACAGGCCTGGGAAGTAGGTGAACGAGTTGTCCCGGCCCTTGTGCAGGGCATGCTCGGCATCCCACTGCGACGCGTAGCTCAGGACGACGTCGTTCGCATCGAGCGTCGCACCATCGTGGTACGTGACGCCCGAGCGGAGCGTGCACGTCCAGGTGGTCAGCTCGGTGTTCGGCTCGCAGACCTCGGCGAGTGCCGGGATCGCCGCGGTGCCAGCGATCTCGTAGGCGTAGAGCGCCTCGGTCATCTGCTCGCACACGCGCAGGGCCTCACCGTCGGACTCGTCCGCGCAGTAGAGGCCGGGCGGCTCGCCGTTCTGCATCCAGACCATCTGGGTGCGGTCACCGGGCGTCATCGACGCGAAGTGCTCGTTGCCGAGCGGCGACGAGTGGGCGTCGGCGACGTCGGCGCGATACGCGACGGCGGAACCGCCGTGCGCGACCGGCACCATCGGGACGTGGGTCTTGATGGCGTTGTTGGCCTCGACGTACGACGGGGCTCGCGCCTCGTCGGTGAGGCCGGCGCCACCGGCGGTCAGCGGCGTGGTGATGTCATCGAACTTGTCACCGAACTGCTTCGAGGACCCGGTCCCGAAGTGGAAGTCGAGGAAGTTCGTGGCATCCGGATAGTCAGCGCCCCACCCGAGGAGGTGGAGGCCCTGGAGCAGGCCGCCATCGGCGTTGTCCAGGAAGGTCCCGGACTCCTGCTCCTCGATGGTCACGTCGATGCCCAGGTTGGCCTTGAGCTGTGCCTGGATGTCCTGCGCCACGACGAGCGGATCCGGCAGGTAGCCGCGCACGACGTTGCGGTAGTTCAGGACGGTGGCGAAGCCATCGGGGAAGCCCGCCTCGGCGAGCAGCGCCTTGGCCGCCGCCGGGTCGAACTCGTACCACGCATCGCCGGCGCAGCCGTTGGCGATGGCGCACGGCGTGAAGTGGCTGGCCACTTCGGAGCCGGGCGGATAGAAGTTGTCGACGATGCGGTTCCGGTCGATGCCCATGGCGATCGCCTGGCGAACCTTCTCGTCGGTGAACGGGGCGTACGTGTTGTTCATGCCGACGTACATCGTGTTGAGGCCCTCGCGGGGCTTCAGCTGCAGGTCGGCGTTGCCCTCGACCGTGGCGAAGTCCGTCGGCCCGATGTTGTCGATGCCGTCGGCCGTCCCGGCCTGGAGCTCGACGAGCCGCTGGGCGGCCTCGGCGCCCCAGCGGACGATGAGCTTCTCGGTCTTGGCCTTGTCGCCCCAGTAGGCGTCGTTGCGGGCCAGGGTGATATCGGAGCCGCGGTTCCAGGCCTCGAGGCTGTACGGCCCCGTGCCATTGACCTCGGACACGATCGCCTGGTTGTCCGCCTTGGCCGGGTCGATCTTCGACTCGAGCCACGCGGTGTCGTTGATCGCGAACGAGGTGAACGCGATCTTCGACAGGAAGGCGACATCCGGGCTGCACAGCTCGAAGACGACGGTCTTGTCGTCGGTCGCGCTGATCTTCTTGAAGTTGCCCGTGTAGGCGGAATGGTCCGCGTCCGGCGCCTCGGCCTCGGCGCAGGGCGCCTCGCCGGTCTCCGGATAGGCCATCGCCGTGAACGGCGCACTGCTCTCAGCAGCGGACGGTGCCGCGCTGGCTTGACCCGTGGATGACGAGGGCGCAGCCGACGGGGCGGCGCCTCCACAGGCCGCGACGACGATCGCCACGCTTGCAAGCACTGCTGCAAGGCGGGGCGACCACGTGCGTGATCGGGACATGCTCACCAACTCCTCCTCTGAGCCCCGTGCCCGGACCGTTCTGCCTCCCTGTCCGGGCTGCGGAGCGGGGCGCTGGCCGCGCGACCATAACCCCGGTGCGCGCGGGTGCCGGGAAGCCTAGCACCGGCGCGGGGCGCCGTCACCTTGCGCTGCGGTACCGCTCCGGTGGACCCGGCGACGGTTCCGGCCGGTCGCGTCGCGGCCTGCCCGAAGGTGGGTCGCGTATGCTCCGCCCATGGACCGGATCCGTGTCGCGCTGGCCCAGATCGCTCCGGCGCTCGGACAGTTCGACGCGAACCTCGCTCGGCACCACGAATTGCTCGACGCGGCCCGCGCCGACGGCGCCGATCTGGTCGTGTTCCCGGAGCTCGGGCTGACCGGATACCAGCTGCAGGATCTCGCGGCCGAGGTCGCGATCCGCCTCGACGACCCGCGCCTGGCCGATCTCGCGGCCGCGACCGAGGGCATGTCCGCCGTGGTCTCGCTGGTCGAGGAGTCGGCCGACCATCGGTTGTTCATCGCCGCCGTCCTGCTCGAGGACGGGCAGATCCGCCACGTCCATCGCAAGCTGTTCCTGCCGACCTACGGCCTGTTCGACGAGCGGCGCTTCTTCGCGGCCGGCGACCTGCTGCGCGCCGTGCCGTCGCGGCTGGGCGTCGGCATCGGGATCGGCGTGTGCGAGGACTTCTGGCACCTGACCGTGCCCCAGCTCCTCGCGCTCGACGGGGCGCAGCTCCTCATCAACGTGTCGTCGTCGCCGGGGCGCGACCTGGCCGCGACGAACGAGGTCGGCCTGGGCACGGCGACCTCGTGGCGGACGCTGATGCGGACGTACGCCCAGCTGACGACGTCCTTCGTGGTGTTCTGCAACCGCGTCGGGGTGGACGAGTCGATCTCGTTCTGGGGCGGCTCCGAGGTCATCGGGCCGACCGGCGCGGCCATCCTGTCGGCCCCGCTCTACGACGAGGGCCTGTTCGCCGTCGACATCCGGCCCGCCGACATCCGTCGCGAGCGCATCGCCCTGCCCCTGCTGCGCGACGAGCGCCCGGAGCTGCAGGTGCGCGAGCTGGCCCGGATCATCGCCGAGCGCGCGGGCATGGCGCCGGACTCGACCAGCGACCCGGCTGCCGAGCCGGGGTACGACGTCGCGCCCGGTGACCCGACCCCGCACCCGATCGGCTTCCGGCGCGACGAGGCCGCCTCGTGAGCGCCGCGCCACCGGCGTTCGAGCTGCCGACCGAGCTCGCCATCGATACGGACGTCGCGCGGCGGGTCATCGCGGAGTTCATCCGGGGCCAGCTCAAGCAGGCCGGCTTCGACCGCCTCGTCCTGGGCCTGTCGGGCGGGATCGACTCGGCGGTGGTCGCCTACCTCGTGGCCGAGGCCATCGGGGCGGAGCGGCTGCTGTGCGTGCTCATGCCGTATCGCACGTCGTCGCCGGCCTCCCGGGAGGACGCCGAGCTCGTCGTGACCGACCTCGGCGCCGCATCCGAGCTCGTCGACATCAGCCCGATGGTCGACCCGCTGTTCGCCGATGAGCCGGATGCCGCCCCGCTGCGACGCGGCAACGCGATGGCCCGCCAGCGGATGATCGTCCTGTACGACCGGTCGGTGACCTGGGGCGGCCTGGTCGTCGGGACCGGCAACAAGACCGAGTCGCTCATCGGCTACACGACGATCTTCGGCGACAACGCCTGCGCGTTCAATCCGATCGGCGACCTGTACAAGAGCCAGGTCCGCCAGGTGGCGGCCGCGATCGGCGTGCCCGAGCGGATCATCCGCAAGGCGCCATCGGCCGACCTGTGGCCAGGGCAGACCGACGAGACCGAGGCCGGCTTCAGCTACCCCGAGCTCGACCGGCTGCTGTACTGGCACATCGACCAGCGACGGTCGATCGACGAGGTCGTCGAGATCGGGTTCCCGCGCGAGATGGTCGAGCGCGTGGACCGGATGGTGGCCGGCGCCGAGTTCAAGCGCCAGGTGCCGCCCATCGCCAAGCTCGGCCCACGGACGGCCGGCGTGGATTACCTGTACCCGCGTCGGCGGCCGGGGTCGGCGCGCGGGTGACGCCGACCGCCCCGGAGCCGGCCGGCGGGACGCTCTACGTCGTCGCCACGCCGATCGGCAACCTCGGCGACGTGACCCTGCGCGCGATCGACGTCCTCCGCGAGGTGCCGCTCATCGCCGCCGAGGACACGCGCCTCACGCGCCGGCTGCTCGACCGCCACGGGATCGCGACGCGCCTGACCAGCTACCACGCCCGGAGCGGACCGAGCCGGGCTGGCGGCCCTCCTGGCCCACCTGCGCGGCGGCGATGACCTCGCCCTCGTGTCCGACGCGGGCACGCCGCTGGTGAGCGATCCGGGAGCCGACCTGGTCACCGCCTGGCTCGACGAGGACGGGACGGTCGTGCCGATCCCGGGGGCCTCGGCCACGCTCGCGGCGATCGTGGCCAGCGGCGTGGCCGGGCCGCGCTGGGCATTCGAGGGGTTCCTGCCGCGGTCCGGGCGCGATCGCCGCGAGCGCCTGGCGGCGATCGCCGCGGACCCGCGCGGGACGGTCATCTACGAGGCGCCGGGGCGGCTGGCGGCCACGCTCCGTGACCTTGCCGCGGCCTGTGGCGCCGATCGGGTCGCGGCGGTCGCCCGGGAGCTGACGAAGATCCACGAGCAGGTCCGCCGCGGCACGCTCGCGAGCCTGGCAGCGCTCGCGGGGACCGACGAGCTGCCGGCCCGTGGCGAGATCGTGATCGTGGTCGGGATGGTGGCGTCGGCCGCGGTCGATCGCGGACCGACCGTCGACGCCGTGGCCGCGGCGCGCGCCCAGGTCGCCGAGCTGGTGGCCGACGGGGTCGCCCGGGGCGATGCGGCGCGGCGGGTCGCCGCGTCGAGCGGCATCCCGCGTCGCCAGCTGTACGACACGGGAGAGGGCTCGTGACCGATCCGCGGCCGGTCGTGCTCGTCGTCGGCAGCCTCAACACCGACCTCGTGGCGACCGCCGATCGGCTGCCCGACGACGGCGAGACGGTCATCGGTCGGACCTACGTGACCGGGTTCGGCGGGAAGGGTGGTAATCAGGCGGTCATGGCCGCGCGGCTGGGGGCGGCCGTGACCATGGTCGGGGCGGTCGGCGACGACGACCTCGGGAGGGCGTACCGCGCGAACCTCGAGCGGGAAGGCATCGCCACGGATCGCGTGGCGCGGGTCGACGGGCCGTCCGGCGTCGCCCCGATCTGGGTCGACGCAGCGGGTCACAACCGGATCATCGTCGTGTCCGGCGCGAACGACCATGTGTCTGCGGCGGATGGGGCGGCGGCCGTCGCGGCGGTCCGACCGACGGTCGTCGTCGGCCAGCACGAGATCCCGCAGGCGGTCACGGCGGCGGCCTTCCGCGCGGCCCGTGCGGCGGGCATCGCGACCGTCCTCAACCCGGCGCCGGCGGCGCCGATCGAGCCGGACCTGCTGGCCGCGACGGACTGGCTGGTGCCCAACGAGACCGAGTTCGCGCTCCTGTCCGGCTCGCCCCTGCGCGGCGACGACGCGTCGGATCGTCTGGTGATGGCGCGCTACGCGGCGACGGTGGGCGTCTCACTCGTCGTGACGCTCGGCGACCGGGGCGTCCGGATCGTGCCACTCGGCGGCGAACCCGTGGATGTCCCGGCGCCGGCGGTCGACGCGGTCGATACGACCGGGGCCGGGGACGCCTTCGTCGGCGCGTTCGCAGTGGGACTCGCCCTTGGCTGGTCCGCGATCGACGCCGCGCGCCTGGGCTGCGCGATGGCCGCCGACAGCGTGACCCGGACGGGCACGCAGCGGTCGTACGCCGACCGGGACCGGGCCGGTGCGGTCCTCCGCGAGGTGCGTGAGGCTCGCTAGGATGGGCCGGTGACGACCCACCAGGGCACCCGCCTCCCGCCGGCGGTCTGCCGGTGCTCGGGCAGCTCGGTCCGATCGCGCGGATCTTCCTCCTCGCGACGCTGGCGGTCAGCGTCCTGGCGATCGTCCTGGACTTCGTCGTCGGTGCCGACGACACCGTGCTGTTCATCGTGTCCGGGGTGGCCATCCTCGGCCTCGCCTGGGTCGTCGGGTTGTCGACGGAGCGCCTCGGGTCGCTGACCGGTCCGCAGGTCGGGGGCATCCTCAACGCGACGTTCGGCAACATCGCCGAGCTCATCATCGCGTTCTTCGCGCTGCAGGCCGGCCTCATCGACGTGGTCAAGGCCTCGATCACCGGCTCGATCATCGGCAACCTGCTGCTCGTCCTCGGCGCGAGCGTGCTGGTCGGCGGGCTGCGCCACGGCACGCAGACGTTCAGCCAGCGGATCGCCGGTGCGAATGCGGCACTGCTCGTGGTCGCGGTCATCGGCCTGTTCGTGCCGGCGGTGTTCGCGTTCACCACGGCGCAGCCGGGGCAGGGGACCCTGACCGAGGAGTCGGTCCTCGTCGCCGTGGCGCTCATCGCCGGCTACGTGCTGTCGCTCATCTACCAGTTCACCAACCCCCAGCAGACGCTCGGCGGGCACGGCGAGCCGGCGGGTCACGCGGGGCCGGCGTGGAGCCCGCGGGTCGCGATCGTCGTCCTCGTCGCCACGGCACTGCTGCTCGCGTTCCTGTCCGAGATCCTCGTGGGCTCGATCGAGGGGTTCATCGAGGCGTTCGGGCTGACGCCGTTCTTCGTCGGTGTCGTGCTGATCCCGACGATCGGCAACCTGGCCGAGCATCTCGTCGCGGTCCAGCTCGCCTACAAGGACAAGATGGAGTTCGCGATGGCCGTGGCCTACGGCTCCAGCCTGCAGGTCGCGCTGTTCGTCGGACCGGTGCTGGTCCTCATCGGCGCGTTCATGGGCCAGCCGATGGATCTCGTGTTCACCCCGCTCGAGGTGGCCGCCGTGGCGGCCGCGGTCGGCATCAGTGCGCTCATCGCCTTCGACGGCGAGTCGACCTGGCTCGAGGGCGCCCTGCTCGTCATCGTGTACCTGATCCTTGCGGTGTCGTTCTTCGAGTTCGTCTGATCCGCAGCGCCGGCCACACGCCGATCTGAGCAGGTTCGGAGAAGCCACGTCTTCCCGGGCTCCCTAGGATGAGGGTCAAGCAAGCAACGACCGACATGGGAGGACCCCAGCCATGACCGACACGAAGAAGCCCGCCAAGACGGCGACGACCACCAAACCCGCCGATGGGCGCGACACGGAGGCCGTGGGATGGACGGCCGAAGAGAAGGCCGCGATGCAGGAGCACGCCCGCGAGCTCAAGGCCGCGGCGAAGAAGGGCGCAAAGGCTGCGGACGGCGAGAAGGACCTCCTCGCAAAGATCGCCGAGATGCCAGAGGCCGATCGGGTCATCGCCGAGCGGATCCACAAGGTCGTCTCCGCCAATGCGCCCGACTTCTTGCCACGGACGTACTACGGGATGCCGGCCTGGGGCAGGGACGGCAAGGTCTTCTGCTTCTTCCAGCCAAAGGAGAAGTTCAAGGCCCGCTACGCGACGATCGGGTTCGAGGACAAGGCCAATCTCGACGATGGCGCCATCTGGCCGACCGCCTTCGCGCGTGACGAAGTTCACCGCCGACGACGAGGCGTGGCTGGCCGACCTCGTGAAGAAGGCCGCCGGCTGATCGATCGGCACGGTCCGATCCGGGCGAGCGAGGGCGGCGGCGCGGAGGGGGAGCGCGCCGCCGCCTCGATGGATCGGATGCGAACGGGTCAGGCGGCGGCGTCCTCGTCCGCCTCGGGTTCCTCCTCGATCTCGGTGTCGGCCGGGATCGGCTCGCTCGGCGGTGCCTCGCCGTAGGCCTCGGCCTGGGCGACCAGCGAATCGGCCGCCTGCTGCGCCTCGTAGTCCTTCTTGCGCCGCCCCGACAGCATCTCGACGTGTGAGGCCACGACCTCCGTCTTCCAATGTCGTTGGCCGCGGTCGTCGTCCCACGATCGCGTCTGCAGCCGCCCTTCGATGGCGACCTGCTGGCCCTTGCCGAGATAGGTGCCGGCGATCTCCGCCAGGCGGTCCCAGGTGACCACGGCCGAGTACTCGGCCTTCTCGCGACCGCCGCCGATGAACTCGTTGCTGGCCACGGTGAACGACGTGACGGTCTTGCCGCTGGCGAGGCTGCGCATCTCCGGGTCGCGCGTCAGGCGCCCCGTGAGCATGACCTTGTTCACGGTCCGATCTCCTTCCCGGTCGGCCGGATGCTCCGGTCCCGACCTGCGTGACGCGGCGGGTCAAGCGCGGCGGGAGGCTCGGCGGGTGATCTGGACCGTACCAAGGGACGCTCACCCGGCAGTTATCCGGGCGGTCAGGGTCAGCTCGCGGCGGAACCCCGGCGTCGGCTGGTGGACGACAGGTCGGCCGGTTCGCCGGCGGCGCCGGGCGTCGGGGGCGAGGACGGCGGCGGCGACGGCTGCGGCGTGGGCCGGCGCTCGGCCATCCCGAACTCGCCGTCCGGCCCCATGGTCATCGACGCGGCCGACACGTCCGGTTCCTCCGCGACGGGCTCGACCGGGCCGGCCGCCTCGACCGGCACCGCCCGGGGATCGGTCCGGCGTCGCCGACGGTTGAGCCGGCTGGCGCCCGGCTCCGGGATGATGATCGGACTCGCCCCATGGGGATGGGCGTGGACGGACGACGCCGCCGTCAGGGCCACCACCGTCGCATCCGGTTCCGGCGCGTGGTTCGCGTACAGGTCGCAGAACAGCTCGACGAGCTCCGGATCGAACTGCGTCCCGGCATGACGGCGCAGCTCGGCGATCGCCTGGTCGTGGCTGATCGCGCGCTTGTACGGTCGGTCGTGGACCATCGCGTCGTAGGCATCGGCGATGGCGACGATGCGCGCGCCGAGCGGGATCTCGTTGCCACGCAGCCCGAACGGATAGCCGTGGCCGGCGTAGCGCTCGTGGTGGTGCAGGATGATCGGCACGGCCTCCTTGAGCGCGGCGGCCTGCTCGAGGATGACCTGCCCGATCCGGGGGTGCTGGACGACGGTTCGCCACTCTGCCGAGGTGAGGGCCGACGGCTTCTCGAGGATCTCCTCGGGGACGGCCACCTTGCCCACGTCGTGGAGCAGCGCCGCGACCCGCAGTCGATCGATCTCGCCATCCGGCAGCTGGAGCTGGCGGGCGATCGTCGTGACGATCGAGGCGATGAGCGCCGACGGCTGGCCCCGGTAGTGGGGCAGGGGAGCGAGGACGGAGGTCAGCGCGACGGTGGCCGCGTCGCGGGCCTGCTGGCCGATCTCGATGGCTCGAGCCCGCCCGGCGGCCGAGATCGGTGCACGCGGCACACGGGCGTCGTCATCGGGCTCGGCGAAGATGTACGTCTGGTTGCGGCCGAGCGACTTGGCCGAATACATCGCGGCGTCGGCATCGCGAACGAGCGACTCCATGCGGAGGTTCGTCCCGACCCCGCCGACGATCCCGATGGAGATCGTCACGGCGATGTCCGCGCCGTCCTGGACGTAGCGCTGGCGCTGGACGAGCGTCCGCAGCTTCTCGGCGAGGACCGCGCCTTCCTCGACGTTCGTCTCGGTCAGGATGAGCATGAATTCCTCGCCGCCGTAGCGGCCGATCATGTCCGAGGCGCGCAGGTTGGTGGCGATCGTCTGGGCGACCCCACGCAGGACGACGTCGCCGAAGCCGTGCCCGTAGGTGTCGTTGACCGCCTTGAAGTGGTCGATGTCGACGAAGGCGACCGACAGCGCCCGCTCGTAGCGGGCGGCACGCTCGACTTCGGAGAAGAGGTCCGCGAGCAGCGACTGGCGATTGGCCACGCCGGTCAGCCGGTCGACCGTGGCCCGGTCGTAGGTCTCCGCCATCGACCCGGCGATCGTGTTGAGCGCCGTGGCGAGCCGGCCCTCGAGGCCGCCGCCGGCGGTCGACACCGTGGTCGTGTAGTCGCCCGACGCCAGGCGCTCCGCGCCCTTGACCAGGTCGGACATGCGGAAGCGCAGGTACCCCGCCACGACGAGCACGGTCAGGGATACCCCGCTGATCGCAGCCACGATCGTGGCCACGATGGACCGATACCCCTCGTCGACCCACGACTCGAGGGCCGTCGGCTCGACCAGGAGGAGGATCCCGAGGGCGACCGGAGCCGCCAGCGCCAGGACCCCGAGGAGGCGCATCACCATCGAACCGTACGGGCCGTCACCCGGCTGACGGACCCGCCGGTGGTACCGCCATCCAGGGCTGGTGGTACCGGCGGCGTCGAGGCACCGCCGGGTCGGCCGCTTGGTATACTCCGCGCGTCCTTCCCGTCCAGCGGGGATCGCCCGCGAACCAGGAGGTCAGCGATCGCGCGTGAAGGGCGCATCGGCCGTCCCGTGAGGCGACCGAGCGACCAGCAGGTGGCGGCTCTTCGAAGCAGCGGAGCCGCGAAGCGGGAGATTACTACCCGGGACCCGAGGCCTTCGGCCCCGGGCCTTTTTGTTTCCTCGGACTGCGGTCTCCGGGCGCGCAGCAGCTCCGCCGATCGCGGCGTTGCCGCCTGCGCTCCTCGCTCACGCGCCGTCGGGCGCGCTCGCTCCGGTGCTCGGTCGGCGCCTTGCGCTCGACGGTCTGCTGGGCGCCAAGGCCGTTCGCGACGTGGAGCCGCTGATGCCGGCCACCGTGATCGTCGGGCTCCAGTGGGGCGACGAGGGCAAGGGCAAGACGACCGACTTCCTGGCCGAGCAGACGGCGATGGTCGTGCGCTACCAGGGCGGCGACAACGCGGGCCACACGGTCGTCCGCGGCGACGAGGTCTTCAAGCTCCGCCTGACGCCGTCGGGCGTGCTGTACCCACACATCACGTCGGTCATCGGCAACGGCGTCGTCGTCAATCCGCTGACGCTCATCGACGAGCTCGACACGCTCACGTCGCGCGGCATCGACGTCGGCCGGGTGCGGGTCAGCCGCAGCGCGCACGTGATCATGCCGTACCACGTCGCGCTCGACCGGGCGAACGAGGCCCGGCTCGGCGGGGCCGCGGTCGGCACGACCGGTCGGGGCATCGGACCGACCTATGGCGACCGTGCCTGGCGGCTCGGCCTGCGCATGGAAGACCTGCTCGACCGCGTGGTCCTGCGCGAGCGCCTGGAGCGCCTGCTTCCGGACAAGAACGTGCTGCTCGGGTCGATGGGCGCGGAGTCCTTCACGGTCGACGCCCTCGTGGACCTGGCGCTCGGCTGGGGTGAGCGGCTGGGCGACCACCTCGACGACACGACGTGGCTGGTCCAGTCGGCGCTCGCCCGCGGCGAGCACGTCCTGCTCGAAGGCGCCCAGGGCACCCTGCTCGACCTGGACCATGGTTCGTACCCGTACGTCACGAGCTCCAATCCGGTGGCCGGCGGCGCGTGCACCGGTGGCGGCATCGGCCCCCTCCAGGTCGACGAGGTCATCGGCGTCATGAAGGCGTACTCGACCCGGGTCGGTGCCGGCCCGTACCCGACCGAGCTCAGCGACGACATCGGTGCCGGCATCGCCGAGCGAGGTCACGAGTACGGGACCGTCACCGGGCGCCCGCGGCGCGTGGGCTGGTTCGATGCGGTGCCGCTGCGCTATGCCGTGGCGGTCAACAGCGTGAGCTCGATCATGCTCAACAAGCTCGACATCCTGTCCGGGGTCGACCCGCTGCGGATCTGCGTGGCGTACGACATCGACGGGCGACGCGTCGAGACGTGGCCGTCGAGCGGCGCGGCACTCGCCCGCGCGACGCCGATCTTCGAGGACTTCCCGGGCTGGGCGGAGCCCATCAACGACGTGCGCTCGCTGGCCGACCTGCCGGAGAACGCCCGGCGCTACCTGACCGCGATCGAGGAGCACGCCGGCGTGCCCATCGTGCTCGTGTCGGTCGGGCCGGAGCGGACCCAGACGATCGAGCGGGCGTGGCGCCCGATGCGCCACCGGGCGGGGATCCCGGCATGAGCGCGGGCGCGCCGTTGGTCATGCCCACCCGCATCCTCATCGTGGGCGGTGGCGGCCGAGAGCACGCCCTCGCCTGGAAGCTCGCCGGTGAGCCCGGCGTCAACGAGGTCATCGTCGCCCCCGGCAGCGCCGGCATCGCGACCGTGCCACGGGTCCGCTGCCTGCCCGGGCGTCGACGCACTCGACGGCGCCTCGGTCGTGGCGGCGGCCCGTTCGGTGGCGGCGGAGCTCGTCGTCGTCGGGCCGGAAGCCCCGCTCGCGGCGGGCGTCGCCGACGCGCTGCGCGACGCCGGGTTCGCCGTCTTCGGGCCGTCGCAGGCGGCCGCGCGGATCGAATCGAGCAAGGCGTTCTGCCACGAGGTCGCGGCCGCGGCCGGCGTCCCGATGGCCCGTGCGGGGACCTTCACCGAGGCCGGCCCGGCCATCGCGTTCGTCGAGGACCTGGAACGAACCGGCCGGCGCGCCGTGGTCAAGGCCGACGGGTTGGCGGCCGGCAAGGGCGTCGTCGTGTGCGACACGGCCGACGAGGCGATCGACGCCATCCGGGCCGCGGTCGACGGACGGACCGATCGTCGTCGAGGAGCGGCTCGAGGGGCGCGAGGCCAGCGCCATCGCCCTGTGCGACGGCGAGCGTGCCGTCGCCCTGCCCCTGGCGCGGGACCACAAGCGCCTGCTCGACGGCGACCGTGGCCCGAACACCGGCGGGATGGGTGCGTACTCGCCGCTGCCTGACCTGCCCGACGACCAGGCCGCCGAGCTCACGGCCCGCTTCCACGTCCCGATCCTGCGCGAGCTGGCACGTCGCGGCGAACCGTTCCGCGGCGCCCTGTACGCCGGTCTCATCCTCACCGCCGACGGCCCGGTCCTGCTCGAGTGCAACGCGCGCTTCGGCGACCCGGAGACCCAGGTCATCCTGCCGCGCATCGCCGGATCCCTCGGCCCGTGGCTGCTCGCCGCCGCGCGCGGGCGGCTCCCGGCCGGTGCCACGGTCGTGCCGACGCTGCCCGGCGCCACTGCCGGGGTCGTGCTGGCTGCCGGCGGCTATCCGGGGACGCCCGAGCGCGGCGCGGCCGATCGACGGCCTCGATGCCGCCCGTGCGGCCGGGGCCCTCGCGTTCCACGCGGGCACCGAGCAGGACGCGGCGGACCGGCGGCTTCCGCACGGCCGGCGGCCGGGTCCTGACCATCGTCGCGTCGGGCGCCGACCTGCCGGCGGCCGCCGCGGCTGCCGATCGAGCGGCCGACCTCGTCACGTTCCCCGGTCGCCAGCGACGCCGCGACATCGCCGTCGAGCCCGCCGCCGTCGCCGGGGTGCGCGCGTGATCCGGCGCTACACGCTGGCCGAGATGGGCGCGCTGTGGACCGAACGCGCCCGCTTCGAGGCGATGCTCCAGGTGGAGCTCGCGGTCTCCCGGGCCCAGGCCCGGCGCGGCCAGGTCCCGCCCGAGGCCCTCGAGGCGCTCGAGACGAGGAGCACGGTCGACGTCGAGCGGATCATCGAGATCGAGCGCACGACCGACCATGACGTGATCGCGTTCGTGTCGCAGGTCGCCGAGTCGGTCGGCCCGGAGGGCCGCTACCTGCACCTCGGGCTGACCAGCAGCGATGTCGTCGACACCGGGCTGGCCATCCAGCTCCGGGCCGCCGGGGCGATCCTGCTGGCCGACGCCACCCGGCTCATCGCGGTGCTCGTCGCCCGTGCCCGCGCCGAGGCGGACACGACGATGATGGGCCGCACGCACTCGGTCCACGCCGAGCCGACGACGATGGGCCTCAAGTTCGCCGGCTGGGCGTTCGAGATCGACCGCGGGCGAACCCGCCTGGCGACCGCCGTCGACGAGATCGGGACGGGCAAGATCTCGGGGCCGGTCGGGACCTACAGCCATCTCGGGCCGGACATCGAGGCGGAGGTCCTGGCCGACCTCGGGCTGCACGCCGATCCGGTCAGCACGCAGATCGTCCAGCGCGACCGCCACGCGGCCCTCCTGGCGGCGATCGCCATCCTGGGCGGGTCGCTGGAGCGCATCGCGACCGAGGTGCGCAACCTCCAGCACTCCGAGATCGGTGAGCTCCAGGAGCCGTTCAAGACCGGCCAGAAGGGCTCCAGCGCGATGCCCCACAAGCGCAATCCGATCCTGTCCGAGCGGATCTCGGGGCTGGCCCGCCTGCTCCGCGGCTATGCCCAGACCGCGTTCGAGGACCAGCCGCTGTGGCACGAGCGCGACATCAGCCACTCGTCGGCCGAGCGGGTCATCCTGCCCGACGCGACCATCCTCCTCGACTACATGCTCGTGAAGATGACCGGCCTGATGGAGGGTCTCGTCGTCCGCTCCGAACGGATGCGCGAGAACATCACCCGTGGGCTCGGCCTGCACGCGTCGTCGCGGGTCCTCGTGGCCCTCGTCGAGAAGGCCCGGATCAGCCGCGAGGAGGCCTACGCCATCGTCCAGCGCGGCGCCCTGCGCGCGGCCGACGAACGCGTCCCGCTGCGCGACGTCCTGGCGCTCGACCCGGCGGTCGCCCAGAAGCTGTCGCTCGAGGACCTCGACGCGTGCTTCGACGAGACCGCGTTCCTGCGCCACGTCCACCAGGTCATCGCCCGGCTCGACCGCCTCGAGCCGCCGACCGCGACCCGCCCGGCCACGGAGGTGGCTCGTGCTGACGGCTGAGGCGTTCGTGCGCTCGGGCAAGGTCCGCGACCTGTTCGAGCTGCCGGATGGCCGGCTCCTGCTCATCGCCACGGACCGGATCAGCGCGTTCGACGTCGTGCTGCCGACGGAGATCCCGGACAAGGGCCGGGTCCTGACGGGCCTGTCGCGCTTCTGGTTCTTCGAGACGGAGTCGACGGTCCCCAACCACCTCCTCGAGGTCGACGTCGCGATCATCAAGGACGCCTGGGAGGCGGCGATCGGCGAGGCCGACGTCCAGCCGACCCGGCCGCTCGATGTCGAGGACTTCGCGTCGTGGCGTGGGCGGGTGATGGTCTGCCGACCGGCGGAGGTCATCCCGATCGAGGCCGTCGTCCGTGGCTTCCTGGCCGGCTCCGGCTGGGGGGAGTACCAGGCGACCGGCCACGTCGGCGGCATCCGGCTGCCGCAGGGCCTGCAGGAGAGCGATCGATTGGCCGAGCCGATCTTCACGCCCGCGACGAAGGCGCCGGAGGGCGAGCACGACCAGAACATCGACTTCGACGGGATGGTCCGGCACATCGGCGAGCAGTGGAAGCTGCCACCGGATGCGGCCGGGGAACTGGCCGAGGCCGTCCGCGAGCGCTCGCTCGCCCTGTACCGGTTCGCCTCCGCGATCGCCGCGCGCACCGGGATCCTCATCGCCGACACCAAGTTCGAGTTCGGGATCGCCCTTCCGGATGCCCATGGCGTACCCGAGTCGGCGAGCGCCGATCGGGCGTCGATCGAGCGGTTGATGCTCATCGACGAGGTGCTGACCCCGGACTCGTCGCGGTTCTGGGATGTCGAGACCTACCAGCCCGGCCGGCCCCAGGGCAGCTTCGACAAGCAGTTCGTGCGCGACTGGCTGGTGCGCCAGCCGTGGGACAAGACGGCACCCGGGCCGGTCTTGCCCGACGATGTGGTGCGCGGCACCCGTGAACGCTATGTCGCGGCGTTCGAGCGGATCACCGGGGCCAGCTTCGATCGCTATCTCGCGGAGGACGTCATCGCCCGATGAGCACCCACCGGTTCGCCGTCAATGTCACGCCCAAGCCGGGCATCCTCGATCCACAGGGCCGAGCCGTGGAGGGCAGCCTCGACCATCTCGGCATCAGCGGCGTGAGCGCCGTGCGCGTCGGGCGCCGAGTCGAGCTGACCGTCGAGGCGGCCGACGAGCCCGCCGCCCGGGCCGTCGTCGAACGGCTGGCGGGGGAGCTGCTGGCCAATCCGCTCATCGAGGCCTACGCCATCGAGACGCTGGCCGGCGCGTCGTCGCTCGTCGGGGCGACCAGCGGCAGTGAGTCGGCCTGATGCCCGTCCGCGTCGGCGTCGTCGTCTTCCCGGGCTCGAACTGCGATCGGGACACCGTCCACGCCCTCGATCGGGCTGGCGCCGAGCCGGTCGTGCTGTGGCATGAGCAGGCATCGCTCGACGGGGTCGCGGCGGTCGTCCTGCCCGGCGGCTTCGCCTACGGCGACTACCTTCGCGCCGGCGTGATCGCCCGGTTCTCGCCGGTGATGCGCGCGGTCGAGGCGTTCGCCGCCGATGGCGGCCTCGTCCTCGGGATCTGCAACGGGTTCCAGGTCCTGGCCGAGGCCGGACTCGTACCCGGCGCGCTGCTGCGCAACCGGGAGCTGCGGTTCCTCGGTCGTGACGTCCACATCGCCGCGGAGCGGCTGGACACGCCGTTCACCCATGCCCTGGCGGCGGCCGGTCGGCCGCTGCGGATGCCGATCGCCCACGGCGAGGGCTGCTACTTCGGCGACGACCCCGCGCTCGACGCCCTGGAGGCCGATCGCGGGGTCCTGTTCCGCTACGTCGACCAGCGCGGCGACCGGGCGGCGGACGACGATCGCGCGGCCAACCCGAACGGCTCGCTGCGAGCCATCGCCGGGGTCATCGCCCCGAACGGCAACGTGGCCGGGCTGATGCCCCACCCGGAGCGCGCCGCCGAGTCGATCCTCGGGTCGGACGACGGTGCCGGCATCATCCGCTCGCTCGTCGACAGTGCCGCCCGTGCGGCCAGCGGCGGGGATGCCGCGCCGGTCACGGTCGGCGCCCGATGAGCGTCGCGGAGCCGCGCACCGTGCTGCCGGAGGAGCCGCTCCATCGCCGCCTCGGCGTGACCGACGAGGAGCTCGTGGCCATCCGCGATCGCCTCGGCGGCCGCGACCCGAACGACCTCGAGCTCGCGATGTTCAGCGTGATGTGGAGCGAGCACTGCTCGTACAAGAGCTCGAAGCCACTCCTGCGGACGCTTCCCACCGGCTCGGTCGAGGACGGCGTCGTGGCCGGACCGGGCGAGAACGCCGGCGTCATCTCGATCGGCGATGGCCTGGCGGTCGCGTTCAAGATCGAGAGCCACAACCACCCCAGCGCGGTCGAGCCGTACCAGGGTGCGGCGACCGGCGTCGGCGGCATCCTCCGCGACATCTTCACGATGGGCGCCCGACCGATCGCGATCCTCGACCCGCTCCGGTTCGGTGACCCGGCCGACGCGCGCACGCGCCACCTCGTCGATGGCGTCGTGCGCGGCGTCGGCGGCTACGGCAACTGCGTCGGTGTCCCGACCGTCGGCGGCGAGCTCGTGTTCGACCCGTCGTACCAGGGCAACCCGCTGGTCAACGTCATGGCCATCGGGCTGTTGGAGGAGCGGCTCCTCACCCTCGCCGCGGCTCCCGGGCCGGGCAACCTCGTCGTCCTGTTCGGCTCGACCACGGGTCGCGACGGGATCGGCGGCGCGTCGGTCCTCGCCAGCGCGACCTTCACCCACGACGACCCGTCGAAGCGGCCGAGCGTCCAGGTCGGTGATCCGTTCGCCGAGAAGCTGCTCATCGAGGCATCGCTCGAGCTCATCGAGCGAGGGCTCGTCGAGGGCCTCCAGGACCTCGGGGCCGGCGGCATCACCTGCGCCACCTCGGAGACCGCCGACCGGGCGGGCACCGGCATCCGGGTCGACCTCGACGCCATCCCGCGGCGCGAGCCCGACATGGCCCCGTTCGAGGTGATGATCTCCGAGAGCCAGGAGCGGATGTGCGCCGCGATCCGTCCGGATCGCTGGGACGCCGTCCGTGAGGTGTGCGAGCGCTGGGGGCTGCCCGTCGCCATCATCGGCACGGTCACCGACGACGGCGACATCACGGTCGTCAGCGGCGACCGCGAGCTGGCCCGCATCCCGGCCGCGGCCCTGACCAGCGACGCCATCGTCCACGACCGGCTGGCGACACCGCCGACCCACCGCCGTGCCGCGCCGGCCCCCGGCGCCCCGCTCGATCCCAGCGATCGGCTGCCGGAGCGGGGGATGGACCCCGGCGCGGTGCTGCTGGCGCTGCTCGGCTCCGCGAACCTCGCCTCGCGGCACGCAGTGTTCGAGCAGTACGACTCGACGGTCGGCGCCGACACGGTCGTCGGACCAGGGCACGGCGCTGCCGTCCTGCGGGTCAAGGGCACGACCAAGGCCCTCGTCGCCTCGACCGACGGCAACCAGTCGGTCGGCGCGGTCGACCCGTACCTCGGCGCCGCCCTGTCCGTCGCCGAGGCGACCCGCAACGTGGCCATCACCGGGGCGCGGCCGCTGGGCATCACGAACTGCCTCAACTACGGCGATCCGACCCGGCCCGAGGCGTTCTGGCAGCTCCAGGAGGGTGTGCGTGGTCTTGGCGACGCCTGTCGCGCGCTCGGCCTGCCGGTGACCGGGGGGAACGTGTCGCTCTACAACGAGGCACCCGGCGGCGCCATCGCCCCGACCGCGGAGATCGGGGTCGTGGGCCTGCTCGACGACGTGGCGCGGCTTGTCGGACCGGCATTCGCCGAGCCGCTCGACACGATCCTGCTCGTCGGGGAGACGACCCGGGGCTGGCCGGATCCGCCTATGCCGGCCTGGCCGGTGTCGCCGTCGAGGACGACCCGCCCTCGCTCGATCTCGCTCGCGAGGCTGCCCTGCAACGGTTCATCCGCGAGGCCATCGAGCGCGAGCTCGTCGCCTCCGCCCAGGACGTGTCCGGCGGTGGGCTGGCGGTCGCCCTGGCCGAAGGGGCGATGTGGAGCGACCTTGGCGCGGTCATCCGCCTGCCGGTCGCCAACTCGCCGGCGGTCGAGCTGTTCGGGGAGAGCCCGTCCCGGCTCATCGTGACGACCCGGCCGCGCTTCGCGCCGGCGCTCATCCTGCTCGCCCGCCAACACGGCCTGCCGGTCGAGGAGATCGGCATCGTCGGCGGGGATCGTCTCGTCATCGAGCTGGCCGGGGCCGGCGCCACCGGTGCGGCCGAGGAACGCGGCAGTCGCGTCGCCGACGCCCTGGAGGTCCCCGTGTCGGACCTCCGGCATACCTGGGAACACGGCTTGGCCCGCGCGCTCGGCTGGGAGGGAGGCGTCTGATGTGCGGCGTATTCGGAGCCGTGGTCCCGGGCGCAGAGCCGACCGAGGCCGCATCGATCGCCACGCTGGGCCTGTTCGCGTTGCAGCATCGCGGCCAGGAGTCGGCCGGGGTCGCCGTCAGCGACGGTGACCAGCTGATGCTCTACAAGGACCTCGGGATGATCTCGTCGGTCCTCGACGAGCGACGCCTGCCCAGCCTGCGCGGCAACCTGGCCATCGCCCACTGCCGCTACTCGACCACCGGCAGCACGATCTGGGAGAACGCCCAGCCGACCTACCGGCAGGGACCGCGACGCGCCATCGCCATCGGGCACAACGGCAACCTCGTCAACACGCGCGAGCTGCTGGGACAGCTCCAGGGCGGCCGATCCCGGCTGCCCGCCTCGACCGATACGGAGCTGCTCACCGCCCTGCTCGCGGATGAGCCGGCGGAGGACACCGTCGAGGCCCTTCGCCAGGTCCTGCCCCGCGTGCGCGGCGCGTTCAGCCTGGTCATCCTCGACCGGCAGCGGGTCATCGGCGTTCGCGACCCGCACGGGTTCCGACCGCTCGTGCTCGGCAAGCTGCCCCCGGCCGGTGCATCGGTCGGCGGGCCGAACGACGGGCTGTTCGCGCCGGACGGCGAGCCGGGCTGGTGCCTGTCGTCGGAGACGGCCAGCCTCGACATCGTGGGTGCGGAGGTCGTGCGCGACGTGGAGCCCGGCGAGATCGTCGTCCTGGAGCCCGGTCGGCCGCCGCGCTCCGTGCGCTACGCCGAGGCGAACCCGGCGCTGTGCGTGTTCGAGCTCATCTACTTCGCCCGGCCCGACTCGTACATGGAGGGCCGCAACCTGTACGAGGTCCGCCGCCGGATGGGCGAGCAGCTGGCCGTCGAGCACCCGGTCGACGCCGACCTGGTCATGCCCGTGCCGGACACCGGCGCCCCCGCGGCAGCCGGCTATGCCGAGGCCAGCGGGCTGCCGTACCGCGAGGGCATGTACCGCAACCGGTACGCCGGTCGGACGTTCATCCAGCCGTCGCAGGGCATGCGCCACCGCGGCGTCACGATCAAGCTCAACCCGCTGCGCGAGGTGGTCGCCGGGAAGCGGCTCATCGTCGTCGACGACTCGATCGTGCGCGGCACCACGACCAAGAAGATCGTCGAGCTGCTGCGCAAGGCCGGCGCACGCGAGGTCCACGTCCGGATCAGCGCGCCGCCGATCTTCCACCCGTGCTTCTACGGCATCGACACCTCGATCGAGACCGAGCTCATCGCCTCGACCCACACGGAGCCGGAGATCCGCGAGTTCATCGGCGCGGATTCGCTCGGCTACCTGTCGATCCGTGGCGTCCTCGCCGCGCTCGAGCTGCCGTACGACCAGTTCTGCTTCGCCTGCTTCGACGGCAACTACCCGGAGCCCGTGCCGTACGACGCGTCGTCGCGCAAGTTCATGCTCGAGGAGCCGGTGCCCGCCGGTGGCCCTCGATGACGACCCGGTCGCGATGACCGACACGCGGGCGGCCTATCGCGCCGCCGGGGTGGATGTCGAGGCCGGGGAGCGGGCGGTCGACCTGCTGCGAGCCCACGTCGAGTCGACCCGCCGTCCGGAGGTCGTCGGCGGCCTCGGCGGGTTCGGCGGCGGCTTCGCCATCCCGCCCGGCTATCGCGAGCCGCTGCTCATCGCCTCGACCGACGGGGTCGGCACGAAGACGGCCATCGCCGCCGCCGTCGGCCGGTTCGACACGATCGGCATCGACCTCGTGGCGATGTGCGCCGACGACGTGGTCTGCGCGGGGGCGGAGCCACTCGCGTTCCTCGACTACGTCGCCGTCGGGCGGCTCGATCCGGTCGGCGTGGCCGAGCTCGTCGGCGGCGTCGCGGCCGGCTGCCGCGCCGCGGGTGCGGCACTCGTCGGCGGGGAGACGGCCGAGCACCCGGGCCTGATGGACGCCGATGCCTTCGACCTGGCCGGCTGCTGCATCGGGGTCGTCGAGAAGGACCGGGTCGTCGACGGCTCGCGGGTCGAGGCCGGGGACGCCATCGTCGGCCTGGCCGCGTCCGGGCTCCACGCCAACGGCTACTCGCTGGTCCGGGCACTCGTCGCCCAGTGGGAGCTGGACCTGGCCGAGCCATACCAGGAGCGCCTGCGTCGCACGCTCGGTGACGCGCGCACGGACGAGCTGCTGGCGGCCGCCCCGCACGAGACGCTGAGCACGCTCGGCGAGGTGCTGCTGACGCCCACGACGATCTACGCCCGGACCGTCCTGGCCATCCGCGAGGCGGCCGACGTCCACGGGCTCGCCCACATCACCGGTGGCGGCCTGCCCGGCAACGTGCCCCGCGCGCTGCCGCCGACGCTGGCGGCCCGGCTGGACCCGACGCGCTGGCGGATGCCGTCGGTGATGCACCTGTTCGGGGCCCTCGGCGGCCTCGACGAGACCGAGCTGCGGGCGACGTTCAACGGCGGGCTGGGGATGATCGTCGTCGTCCCGGCAGCGGATGTGCCGACCGTCATCCGCATCGCCTCGGACGGGGGCGTGGCGGCGACCCTGGTCGGCGAGGTCGTCGCGCGCGGCGAGCCGGCCGATCCTGCCCACCCCGCCGACGGGCGCTACACCGAGGGTCCGCTCGGGTCGGTCGAGTGAGCGAACCGGCGCGGATCGCGGTCGCCGTCTCCGGAGCCGGCTCCAACCTCCGGGCCCTCCATGCGGCCGCGGCCCGCGGCGAGCTGGGCGGCGACATCGTCCTCGTCGTCGCCGATCGGGCCTGCCCAGCTCTCGACTGGGCTGCCGAGCAGGGGATCGACACGGCCCTCGTCCCGGGTGGCGACGACGCCGCGCTGGCCGAGGCGCTCGCCGGCGCCCGCCCCGATGTCGTGGTGCTGGCCGGGTACCTGCGGCTGATCGGCCCGCTCGTGCTGGCTGCCTACGCGGGCAGGATCGTCAACACCCATCCCTCGCTGCTGCCGACGTTCCCGGGCGCGCACGGCATCCGCGACGCCCTCGAGCATGGCGTGGTCGTGACCGGCGTCACGGTCCACCTCGTCGACGCCACGCTCGACGGTGGCCCGATCCTCGCCCAGGAGGCGGTGCCGGTCCTGCCCGGCGACGACGAAGCGAGCCTGCGGGCGCGCATCCAGGCCGTCGAGCATCGCCTGCTTCCGCGCATCGTCGGCCTGCTCGTGGCGGGCGCCGTTCGGGTCGCCGACGACGGCCGGCACACGATCATCGACACGGCCATCGCCGATACGGCGCGTGCCCGTCCCGCGCCGCGCCCTCCTGTCGGTGTCGGACAAGACCGGGCTGGCGGATCTCGGCCGCGGCCTCGTCGCCCGCGGGTTCGAGCTCGTGTCGACCGGCGGGACCGCCCGGACGCTGCGCGAGGCCGGCCTGCCGGTGACCGACGTGGCCGCCGTGACCGGGTCGCCGGAGATGCTCGACGGCCGGGTCAAGACCCTCCACCCGCGGGTCCATGGCGGGCTCCTCGCCGATCGCCGCCTGGCCGACCATCGCGAGCAGCTCATCGCGGCCGGCATCGCCCCGTTCGCGCTGGTCGTCGTCAACCTCTACCCGTTCGCGGCCGCGCTCGAGCGACCGGGCATCACGGTGGACGAGCTCATCGAGGAGATCGACATCGGGGGGCCGTCGATGGTCCGGGCGGCGGCCAAGAACCACGCCAACGTCGCCATCGTCACGGATCCCGCGCGCTACCCGGCCATCCTCGCCGCGCTCGACGACCCCGCCGGTCTCGACGATGGGCTGCGCCGGGAGCTGGCGCTCGAGGCCTTCGCCCACACGCGCCGCCTACGACGCGCGCATCGCCGAGGCGCTACCGGAGCGATTCGCGGCGGCCGGCCTGCTCGACCCGCCGGACGACCCGTACCCGCCGACGTTGACCATCGGGCTCGAGAAGGTCGCCACGCTGCGCTATGGCGAGAACCCGCATCAGCCGGCCGCCTGGTACCGCCGTCCCGGGGCGACGCCTGCCGATGGGCCGTTCGCCGAGGGCCGGCCGCCGCTCCAGGGCAAGACCCTGTCGTACAACAACCTGCTCGACGCGTCGGCGGCGGCCGCGCTCGGCCGGGCATTGCGTGGCCCCGGCGTGGTCATCGTCAAGCACACCAACCCGTGCGGCGCCGCGGAACGGGCCACCCTGCTCGACGCCTGGAGCGCCGCGCTCGAGGCCGACCCGGTCAGCGCGTTCGGTGGGGTCGTCGCCCTGACCCGGCCGGTGGACGAGGCTGTCGCGACCGCCCTGACCTCGCTCTTCCTCGAGGTCGTGCTGGCACCGGCCTACGACGACGCGGCACTCGCCGTCCTCGCGACCAAGCCGAACCTGCGGGTGCTGCTCGACGAGCACCTGGCCGCGACGACGCGCCGGTCGCCGCCGCGGCCGATCCGCTCGGGTCGATGCGGACGGCCGGCGGGGCCGTCCTCGTGACCGTCGCCCGACGTGCTGGCCGATGCGCCGGCCACGTGGACCTGCGCGACCCGCCGCGCTCCGACCGACGAGGAGCTGATCGACCTCGATCTCGCCTGGCGCCTCGTCCGTGGCGTCACCTCGAACGCCATCACCCTGGTCCGGGACCGCCGGCTGATCGGCATCGGCAGCGGCCAGACGTCGCGGGTCGACGCCGCCCGCCAGGCCGTGGCCAAGGCCCACGCGATGCTCGGCCAGGATGCGACGGTCGGTGCCGCCTGCGGCAGCGACGCCTTCTTCCCGTTCCCGGATGCGGTCGAGGCGTGCCTGGCCGCCGGTGTCCGGGCCTTCGCCCAGCCCGGCGGTTCACAGCGCGATGCCGAGACCGTCGCGACGGTCGACGCCGTCGGTGGCACGATGCTCCTGACCGGAACGCGCCATTTCCGCCACTAGGAGGTCAGCCATGTCCACGCTCGTCGCCATCACCTTCCCTGGCGAAGGGGACGCCAAGGCGGCCCTCGGGTCGGTCCGTGCCCTCGAGCACGAGGGCGGCATCGGGATCGAGGACACGGCCGTCGTCAACAAGGACCCGGACGGCAAGCTCCACGTCAAGAACGAGGCGTCGAGCGGCACGGAGACCGGGGCGGTGGTCGGCGCCGTGCTCGGCAGCCTCCTGTTCGTCGTCTTCCCGATCGGCATCATCGGCGGCGCGATCGTCGGCGGGCTCATCGGTCGAGCGGCCGCGCCGGGCGTGGACGGATCGTTCGTCAAGGAGGTCGAGGACGGACTGGCCCCCGGCGGATCGGCCCTGTTCCTGCTCATCAAGAGCGGTGACCCGGGGCTGCTCATCGCGGCGATGCGCCAGTACCAGGGCACGCTCGTGCAGACCTCGCTCGACGAGGAAGAGGAAGAAGCGCTCCGCCAGTCGCTCAAGTAGCGACCCGCGACCGGCAGCCCATGGCGGACGACGGTCGGCCGACGCGCGTCCTCGAGCCGTCCGTCCGCTATCGGGCCTATCTGACCTTCGCGACGCGCGATGCGTGGCGCTTGCTGACCGGCCCACGCGCGGACGGCCGTCCGCGGCTGCCCGGCCTCCCGGCGATCCTCCGGCGCTACGCGGCGCTGGGCATGGCCGAGCGGTCCGGGCGTCGTGCGCGTGCCGCGAGCCTCGCGCGCGACCTGCTCGTCCCGTATCCGGACCTGCGCCTGCCGTTGTGGTCGGTGGCGGCCGACGAGCGGCGTCATGGCGAGATCGGCGCAGCCGCCGCGACGATCGCCCGGCTTCGGCCGCTCGC
Source organism: uncultured Chloroflexia bacterium (assembly GCA_963776925.1). Taxonomy (GTDB): domain Bacteria; phylum Chloroflexota; class Limnocylindria; order Limnocylindrales; family CSP1-4; genus SPCO01. Next base: position 355,704 of record CAVZON010000006.1, read on the forward strand.
GGCCCCGCGGGCCGTGCGCGTCCGGGCCGCGGAGCTCGAGGACTGGCGGCGCGAGACCGATCCGACGTGGCTGCCGTCGATCCCCGGTCCGGCGCGCCCGATCGTGCCCGCGGACCCGACGTCGGTCCTGCACCTGCTCAAGATCTCGCTGCCCGATCGCCAGAGTGGCTACACGATCCGCAGCCGCGAGGTCCTGCGGGCCCAGCGTGCCGCCGGGCTCGCGCCGCAGGTCGTCACCTCATACGGCTATCCGCCGGATCGTCCGGACGGGCCGGCGCCGCGCGTCGAGGTCGTCGACGGGGTGCGGCATCACCGGCTGTCGCCCGGGGCGTCCCTTCGCGGGATGCTCGACACGGTCGCGCTGGAGCGGACTGCGGCCGGAGCTGCCGACGTCGCCGTCGCCGAGCGGCCCGCCGTGCTGCATGCAGCGTCGGGGCACCACGGCTACGAGCTGGCGCTCGCCGGTCTCGCCCTGCGTGACCACCTGCGGCGGCCGCTCGTGTACGAGGTGCGCGGCTTCCTCGAGGCCAGCTGGACCGGCCAGGCCGACATCGCCGCCACCGCGGCGACGGCCGAGCTGACCGTCCGTCGTCGAGCCCAGGAGGATCGCATCCTGCGCGCGGTCGACGGCGTGACGACGCTCGGCCTGGCGATGCGCGACGAGCTGATCGAGCGCGGCGTGCCGGCCGACCGGATCAGCGTCGTGCCCAATGGCATCGACCCGGAGGCGTTCGCCCCGACGCCGAAGGATCCCGCCCTCGTCGCTCGCTACGGCTTGGGCGATCGGTGGGTCTTCGGCTACGTGTCCAACATGGACCACTTCCGCGAGGGCCACGACCTGCTCATCGCGGCCACCGCCCGGCTCGTCGAGCAGGGACGCCAGGTCGTCTGCCTGCTCGTCGGCGACGGCACGCTCCGTCCGCAGCTCGAGGCGCAGGCCCGTGCCAGCGGCGTGGCCGACTCGGTGGTGTTCACGGGCCAGGTGCCGCACGACCAGGTCCGCGCGCACTACGCGCTGTTCGATGCGTTCGTCATCGCCCGGGCCGAGGACCGCGCGGCGCGGTTCACGACCCCGCTCAAGCCGTACGAGGCGATGGCCATGGGCCTGCCCCTGGTCGTCAGCGACCTGCCCGCCTTGACCGAGATCGCCGCGCGGGACGAGCGCGGTCTCGTCGTCCCGGTCGGCGACCCGGCGGCCATCGCGGCCGCGCTGGGCACCCTGATGGACCGGCCGGAGCTCGGCGCGCGCCTCGCCTCGGCCGGACGGTCGTGGGTCCTCGCCGAGCGCACGTGGGCCGCCAACGGGCCGCGCTACCGCGACCTCTACGCGGCGGTCGTCGAGCGCTACGAGCGGGAGGCGGCGATCAGCGCGTCGTAGATGGCGAGCAGCCGCGGGGCATCGGTCTCCCAGGCGTAGCGCTCGTGGGCCACCGCAAGCACGTGGGCGCGGAGCCGGGCGCGTTCCTCGGCCGGCGCGTCGAGCACGGTGCGGATCCCGGCGGCGATCGCCGACGGCGAGGTCGGATCGACGAGCACGCCGACGTCCTCGGTCGCCACGATCCGGGCCATCCCGGGCAGGTCGGCCGCCACGACCGGGACGCCGGCCGCGAGGCTCTCGAACAGCTTCTGCGGGGTCGTGAAGGCGTGATTGGGGGAGCTCGGCTGGATGGCCATGACCGACACGTCCGCCGACGCGGTCCACGCCAGCAGGTCATCCGGTGGCACCGGGTCGAGCACGACCACCTTGCCCTGATACGGGGGCGCTGACGCCGCGGCGATGAGCGGCTCGCGCAGCGCACCGAACCCGAGGAGCACGAGGATCGCGTCGGGCACCTCGAGGATCGCGTCCATCGACGGCTCGATGCCGCGGCCGGTGAGGAACCCGCCCTGGTACAACACGATGCGCGTCGACGGGTCGGCGCCGATCGCCGCACGCAGCCGGTCGGGTGGTGGCGACGGTGGGGTCCAGCGCCCCGGCAGGTTGCGCACGACCGGCGGCGGGGCGATGCCGAGCTGCTCGCCGAGGAGGCGGGCGTAGTCGTCGTTCACGGTGATGACCCGGTCCGCCGCGCGTGCCCAGCGGCGCTCCAGGCCGGCGAGGACCGCCCGCAGCGGCCGCGGGGCGGTGGCGAAGCCTCGCGACTGGAGGAAGACGTCGCGGCTGTCGTAGATCGTCCGCCCGCCGTGGCGACGCCGCAGCCGCCCGAGCGCCGGCAGCGAGCCCGCCCACATCCCGTGCCACACGTCGGCGGGCTCGGCCACCGCCTCGAGGCTCGACGCCCAGGCGAGCGGCTGCGCCGGGAAGAGGCGGATCAGATCGGCGCGGCTCGCGCCCGAGCGCGGCGAGCGGCCGCAGGACCGCGCGGATCACCCGGACCGGGAGCGACCGCGCCGTCCGTCGCCGGGCGTGGCGGTCGTGGTTTGGCGACCGTGCCGGCCGTCGCGCGGTCGTCGCGGTCGCTCCGGATCCGGGACTCGTCGGGGCCGCGGCCATCGCCGCCGCGACCCGCCGCCGAGCGCCGGCCCGCAGCCCGGGCACCGATCAGTCGCCAGTCGGAGGAGGCACGGACGATGCGGATGCCGTCACGGTCCTCGGTGACCGGCAGCCCCGGCTTCCAGCGCGCATAGACCACGACCTCGTCAGCCGGCGGCGCGTGCGCTGCGGGCCATGCGCAGCGTGCGTGCATCGAACTCGGCGATCGAGAACGACAGGTATGCGATCCGGCGCGCGCGAGCGGGGGGCGGGGTCGGGTCGGCCACGCGCTGATGGTAGAGGCGGGCCGCGGCCGGCCGTCGGGCGACGCCGATCGGATCGCCGCTGGTACGATCGGGCTCCCATGAGCGACCGCCCCCGGTTCTACCTGACCACCGCCATCGCCTACGCCAACAACCGTCCCGGCCTGCACACCCTGTACGAGGTGATCGGCTCGGACGTGATCGCGCGGTGGTATCGCATGGTCGGCACCGAGACGCGCTTCCTGACCGGCACCGACGAGCACTCGATCAACATCGCCCAGGCGGCCGTCGACGAGGGCCGCCCGGCCCGCGAGTTCGTCGACGAGAAGGTCGGCTTCTTCCGGACCGCCGAGGACGACCTGCTCATCGCCCCGGACCGATTCATCCGGACCACGGACCCCGACCACTTCCGGGCTGCGCAGGAGATGGTCCGGCGAGCCCACGCCAACGGCGACATCTATCTGGGCACGTACGAGGGCTGGTATTGCCCCAACGAGGGCTTCCGCAACGCGACCGACGTCCAGGAGACCGCCCGCGGCACGATCTGCCCCGAACCACCCCGACGTGCCGCTCCAATGGCTGACCGAGAAGAACTGGTTCTTCCGGCTGTCGGCCTACCAGGAGCGGCTCGAGCGCCACTTCGCCGACCACCCGGACTTCGTCCAGCCGGACTACCGCCGCAACGAGATGCTCGGGTTCATCCGCGGTGGGCTGGAGGACTTCTCGATCTCGCGCGAGCGGACGCCGGGCGGCTGGGGCATCCCGTTCCCGATCGCCGAGGACGGCCAGAGCGCGCAGCGCGAGGATGGCTCGTGGGATCCCGAGGCCGGGCGTGATCTACGTCTGGTACGACGCGCTCATCAACTACATCACCGGCGCCGGCTTCCCGGACGATCCCGACGCGTTCGCCCATTGGTGGCCGGCCGACCTGCACGTCATCGGCAAGGACATCTCGCGGTTCCACACCATCTTCTGGCCCGCGATGCTGTGGAGTGCCGGGCTCGAGGCGCCGCGCCACGTGTGGGTCCACGGCTTCATGACCGTGCAGGGCGAGAAGATGAGCAAGAGCCGCGGCAACTTCTTCGAGATCCCCGACCTGCTGGCCACGTTCGGCGCCGACGGGACCCGCTTCGTCACCCTGCGCGAGATCCCGTTCGACCGTGACGCCGACGTCTCGTGGGACTCCTTCGTGCGGCGCTACAACGCCGACCTGGCCAACGACTTCGGCAACCTGCTCAATCGCACCGTGTCGATGACCAACCGCTACCTCGACGGCGAGCGGCCTGCGCCGCGCCGCGCCGCCGATGCGCCCCTGGCCGAGGGCTGGGCGGACACGCTCCAGCGCTACCAGGCGGCGCTCGAGGGCTGTCGCCTGCACGAGGCCCTGGCGGAGCTCTGGGAGCTCGTCGGCGGGGCGAACAAGGTCGTCGACGCGGAGCAGCCATGGGTCCTGGCCAAGGCGGCCAAGGCCGGCGACGAGGCGGCCGCGGCGCACCTGCGCGACGTGCTCGGCGATCTCCTGGAGACGTGCCGGCTGATCGGCCTGGCCGTCGCGCCGTTCATGCCCGGCATCGCGCCGCGCGTGCTGGCGCAGCTGGGTCACGCCTACGGGTACGCGCCGGACGGCAACGACGGACCGCCGATCATCGACGAGCTGGCCTGGGGCGCCAAGGCGGGGGAGATCGGTCGGGTGACCGCCGCCGAACCCCTGTTCCCGCGACTCGAGGTCGAGACCGAGGAGCCGGCACCGGCCTGAGCGCCTCCCGTAGGCTGGCGACGTGCGCCTCGTCGATCCCCACTGCCACCTCAACGCGGACCGCTTCGCCGACGATGTCGACGCCGTCCTGGCGGCCGCGCAGGCGGCCGGCGTGGAGCGGATCCTCGTCCCGGGCTGGAACGTCGCCTCGAGCGACCGGGCCCTGGCCCTCGTCGAGCGGCATCCGTGGCTGCATGCCGGGGTCGGGGTCCATCCGCACGACGCCGCCAAGGTCGATGACGTGGGCTGGCAGCGGATCGTCGCGTGGTCCGGCCGGGCGGAGGTCCGGGCCATCGGCGAGACCGGGCTCGACTACGACCGCGTGTTCAGCCCCATCCCGGACCAGCTGGTGAACCTCCGTCGGAACCTCGCCCTGGCGGCGGAGACGGGCAAGCCGGTCATCCTCCACTGCCGCTCGGCGGCCGGACGCCGCGACGCCCAGGACGCCCTGCTGGCCGAGCTGCGGGACCTCGGGGCGGATCTGCCGACGCCGATCGTCCACTCGTTCTCCGGTCCGCCCGACTACGCCGCGGCGATGCTCGACCTTGGTGCCGTGCTGAGCTTCTCCGGGCTCGTCTTCCGGCGCGGTGAGGAGGCATCCGCCGAAGCCGCCGCCGCCGCGCCCGCTCGACCGCGTCCTCGTCGAGACCGACGCACCCTTCCTGTCGCCACCTGGCGCGCCCCGGGGGCGGAACGAGCCCGAGTGGGTGCGGATCACCGCGGGCTGGCTCGCCGAGCGCCAGGGCGTCGCGCCCGACGCTCTCGGCGAGGCGCTCGTGGCGACGTACGACCGATTGCTCGGCACGACGTGATCCGCTGACCAGACCGACCGCCACGAACGTGGTGGCGTGCGCGTCACAGGGGGCGTGAGCACCCCGACCACGACCACGACGCGTCCACGGCGCCCCGGTCGTCCTCGTGGTCGCCCTCGTGTCGGCCGCGATCGTCATCGCCGGCTGCAGCGCGGAGCCGGCGCCGTCAACGGCGCCCATCCCGTCTGGGAGCACGAGTCCGGCCCCGACCGCGTCGGTCGCCGCCAGCCCATCGTCGGTCCCCACCGCCACGACATCCCCGTCCGTCGACCCGTCCGCAAGCCCCGATCCGTCCGCGTCCGCAAGCGCGGTGACCGGCGAGGCGTGCGCGATCGAGACCCAGGACGGGCGTCTTCCTTCGGATCGCCTCGTCGACGTCGAGGTCTCCAGCACGGGCAGCGCGGACATCGTGACCTTCGTGTTCGGCGAGGCCTCCTCCCCGAGCCCGCCGCAGGGGGCATCCGATGGCCTGCTCGAAGCTGCCGCACCGCCCTTCGTCGAGGGAGCGAGCGGACTCCCGCTGGACGTCGACGGCGAGCACGTGGCATTCATCCGGTTCCGCGGCATGACCCTCTACGACGACGCCGGCACCGGGACCTACGAGGGCCCGTTGCGCGTTCCGGCCGGTGGCGAGGCCCTGCGAACGGTCGTCAACTCGGAGGCGTTCGAGGGTGTCAGCGGCTGGTACATCGGGTATGACGGCCCGGGCTGCGTGTCCCTGGCGTCGGACGCACGCAGCGTGAGCGTGGTCATCGCCCACGGGCCGGGTTGACAGGCGCGAGGCTGGTTCGATAGGCTGCACTTAGCACTCGCACATAGAGAGTGCTAATGCGCCGCCAGAGCTGCTGCGAGCGAGGGCCGGGACGACCGGCGGGACCGCTGGGTAGCTCACCGGCAGGGCGCACCACGTTGGAGAGGGGTCCGCGGCGCCGCGCCCACATCGGCACGTCGCCACCGACTCGACCGCATGCCTGACGGCCGGCCCTGGCCGTCACAGGAGGAACCGCACGTTGGCCAAAGCCACTGCAGCCGTGTCCAAGAAGCTCCGCCCGCTGGGTGACCGCGTGGTCATCGAGCCCACCGCCCGTGAGGAGATGACCAAGAGCGGCATCGTCCTGCCGGACACCGCCAAGGAGAAGCCCCAGGAGGGCTCGGTCCTCGCCGTGGGCCCCGGCGCCTTCGACAACGACGGCAAGCGCGTCCCCATCGACGTCAAGGTCGGTGACAAGGTCCTCTACGCCAAGTACGCGGGGACCGAGTTCAAGGTCGATGGCGATGAGCTCCTCATCGTCTCCCAGAAGGACATCCTGGCCATCGTCGAGGGCTAAGTCCCTCGGCGCTGGCATCCCCGCCACCAATCCCTGGAGGATCACCGATTTGGCTAAGCAGCTCATCTTCGACGAGACCGCTCGTCGTTCCCTCAAGCGGGGCATCGATCGCCTCGCCGACGCGGTCAAGGTGACGATCGGCCCCAAGGGCCGCAACGTCGTCCTCGACAAGAAGTTCGGTTCGCCGACGATCACCAACGACGGCGTCACCATCGCTCGCGACATCGAGCTCGAAGATCCGTTCGAGAACATGGGCGCGCAGCTCCTCAAGGAAGTCGCCACCAAGACCGACGACGTCGCCGGTGACGGCACCACGACCGCCGTCGTGCTCGGCCAGGCGCTCGTCAGCGAGGGCCTTCGCGTCGTGACCGCCGGGGCGAACCCGATGGTCGTGAAGCACGGCATCGAGGCGGCCGTCGAGGCCGTCGTCGCCGAGATCAAGAAGCAGTCCCGCCCGGTCGACAGCCGCGAGCAGATCTCGGCCGTGGCCGCGATCTCGGCCGCCGATCCGGAGGTCGGCGAGATCATCGCCGAGGTGATGGACAAGGTCGGCAAGGACGGCGTCATCACCGTCGAGGAAGGGCAGAGCCTCGGCCTCGAGAAGGAATACACCGAGGGCATGCAGTTCGACCGGGGCTACCTCTCGGCGTACTTCGTGACCAACCCCGATCGGATGGAGGCGGTCCTCGAGAACTCCGCTCATCCTGATCACCGACAAGAAGATCTCCAGCGTCCAGGACATGCTCCCGGCCCTGGAGAAGGGTCTCCAGCAGGGCAAGCCCATCCTGATCATCGCCGAGGACATCGACGGTGAGGCCCTCGCGACGCTCGTCGTCAACAAGCTCAAGGGGACCATCTCGGTCCTGGCCGTCAAGGCCCCGGGCTTCGGCGATCGGCGCAAGGAGATGCTGCGCGACATCGCCACGCTGACCGGCGGGACCGTCATCAGCGAGGAGGTCGGCCGCAAGCTCGACTCCGTCACCGCTGAGGACTTCGGTTCGGCTCGCCGCGTCGTCGCGACCAAGGACGACACGACCGTCGTCGATGGCGATGGCTCGGCCGACCTGATCAAGGCCCGCATGACCCAGATCAAGGCCCAGATCGAGGAGACCACCTCGGACTACGACCGCGAGAAGCTCCAGGAGCGCCTCGCCAAGCTGTCCGGTGGCGTCGCCGTCATCAAGGTCGGCGCTGCGACCGAGGTCGAGCTCAAGGAGAAGAAGCACCGCATCGAGGATGCGCTCTCGACGACCCGCGCGGCCGTCGAAGAGGGCCTCGTCGCCGGCGGTGGGACCACCCTCCTGCAGGCCGTCCCGGTGCTCGAGAAGATCAAGCTCGAGGGCGACGCCCAGGTCGGCGTCGACATCGTGCGCAAGGCGCTGGAGGCGCCGGCCCGCCAGATCGCCGACAACGCCGGTGCCCCCGGCGAGGTCGTCATCCAGCACGTCAAGGGCCTCAAGCCCGGCCACGGCTACGACGCCCTCACCGGCGAGTACGGTGACCTGTTCAAGAAGGGCATCGTCGACGCCGCCAAGGTGACGCGCTCGGCCCTCCAGAACGCTGCGTCGATCGCGGCGATGGTCCTGACCACGGAGACGCTGATCACGGACCTTCCCGAGAAGGCCGCGGCAGCCGGTGCCGGTGGCGGTCACGACCACGGCGGGGGGATGGACTTCTAGTCCGTCGATAGTGTCCGCTGACGTCCGTCGCTGACGGACTCACGCACGAAACGCCTACAGAGGCGGGTGTCCCATCCGGGGATGCCCGCCTCTGTTGCTACCACGGTTGCTACCGGAGCACCTCCATCATCAGGGCGATGGAGCATGAACTCGACGATCTCGTCGCTGCATATGGCGCTGGACAGGCTCGTTCGGTGGCAGGAGCTCACAGCGCCCCTGCTGAGTCAGGAGCGGTACGAGGCATGGCTCGACGAACAGGCCTTTCCGCCCCGGTCGGCGGCGGTCTAACTGTCAGCGGGAAGAAGGATCGGAGGCCGCCGGGCCCGTCCAAGCATGACGAGGCCCCGGCCACTGGGAGCCGGGGCCAGGACGTCCAGAACGAGGGGTCAGTCGGTGAAGGTGAAGCCGGCCAGCCACGCCTGGGCCTCCGCCTGGAGGTCTGGGAGCGGCGGCATCGCCAGTCCGGTGTCGGTCGGCCAGAGATAGATGGCATAGCCGCGCCCGTTGTGGGCGAGAAGCGTCTGGATGCCCGTCAGGGCCCCGTCGTCGCCTTCCCCGAAGAAGGTCTCGCAGTGGTGGGCCTGCTGGCGCGCCGGTTCCCCATCGATGGTGACGTCAGGGTACGTCGCAACCATTTCGAAACAGGGATGCTTTTCCTCATTCGCGTCGTCGTGTGTGGCAGCCCATTCATCGAAGCTCAAGCCGGAAGGGATGGGCTGACTGGCGAGATAGCCGTTGAGCCGAGGTCCTTGGTCGGGGTCGTTCCGCTCGAAGTAGTCCACCCCTGAATTCGTGCCGGCGTCGAAGAAGTCGCCGGGCAGCCAAGTGCCGGGACGCTCCTCGGCGCTCCAGCCCTCGGGCAGGATGACCGTGTAGCCGTGGCGCTCGGATGTGAACGGTGTACCTGGTGGCGCGCCGACGCTCGGCCCGCGAAAGAACGACGTCAGGGCCACCGCCCCGATCAAGAGGGCGGCCGCGACGCCGGCCGCCGGGAGGATGAGGCGATTCATGCGGATTCTCCCTGGAAGCCACGAGGGCCTCCGCTGCTTGATGTCATCGAGTTGGGCAACGGTCGCATTGACCACGCGGTCGGGAAGCCGGTCCGGGCCTTCGGCGAGCCAGTCCTCGAGGACCTGGTCGACGTCGAGCTGCCCGGTCATGCGGTGCCTCCGTTGGCGATCACCCGCGCGTCGGCTTCGATGGCCGCGCGGACTGCTTGTCGTGCGTAGTGGAGACGCGATCGGACGGTCCCGGCCGACAGACCAAGGACTTCGCCGACTTCGGCTCCTGAGAGACCGAGGTAGTGGTGCAACACGAGGACGGCACGGTGTTCCGTGGACAGTCGCCGGAATGCGCGCTCCAGTTCGTCCCGCTGGGCGACGCCCATCTGCGCGTCGTCCTCCGCGCGATCCTCGACCGACACCAGTCGGAGGCCCGGTTGCCAGCGCCGCGTGTGCCGGATCTCGGCATAGCAGGCATTGACCAGGAGCCGATAGAGCCACGCCTCGAGGCGACGGTCGTCGCGCAAGCTGGGCAGCTCCCGCCAGGCGATGAGGAAGGTCTGCTGGACCGCGTCCTCAGCCCTGACCGCGTCGCGCAGGATCCGATACGCGACTGAGTAGAGTCGATCGCCATGCTGGAGGACGAGACCGGTGAAGGCCTCCTTGTCTCCTCGCTTCGCGCGACCGGTGAGGTCGGGGCCCATCAAGGCCTCCTTCTCGCCCTTGGTGCTGGTGCACCGTCCCTAAAGGTATGAGTAGGGAGGCCACAGAGATGCTCAAATCTGATAGGGCCGGGTCGCCGCCTATTCCCGTCGCTGAATCGTCTCGGCCAGGGGCTTCGCAACGGCTGGCTCGCGGTGCTCTGTGCGCGACAGCAGCGCTATGAGGGCATAGAGAGGCAATGGTCGACTGGGGGGAGTCTCGACGGGGCCATGGTAGGCGTCGGGGGACAGTTTAGACGTTGTCTCGCGATTCCCCGGTGGCGTCGTCCTCCAACGGAACGGCGACGCTCACGTTGTAAGTTGCCGGATACGCCGGCAGTGGCTTCAGTCACGCGGGGCTTGTCGGCGTCTACACGCAGCGCGGCGAACGGCGGTCAAGCGATAGCATCGATCGTGCGCGCTGGAAGGCGAACCGATGCAGCGCCGCCACGACCGATGACGGATGCCGTGGGCGTCGTCCTGGTGCTATCGGTGGCCGCAGACCGATCGAGTCCTTCACCGGCCGTGGACGTCCGTCGATCTCGATGGCAGCGACCGACCCTGGCGGTCAGCGGCGGTTCAGTCGTCCGCCTGCAGTACACCAGATTCGGGGTACCCTTGACATGCGAGGGTGGCCAGGGCGAGATGTTCGTCGGCACTTGACCGCGACGGTGTCAGAAGACGCGTTCTCCAGCGCGATCGTAAGCCATGCGGTTCCAAAGTTCACCATCGGCACGGAGTTCGATCATTTAAGACGGAGCCGCGAACGCGTCGGGATGGACGTCATCTGGTATCGCCGTGAGGTCCCCTCGTTGCGGTCGGTCGAATTGCGTCGGCGTCAGCCCGACGGGACGAGGTAGGTGTCGGCAACATGCGGCGACGAGCCGATCCCGTGGGATCAGAGGTTCAGCCTAGGATGCCTCGTCTGCGAGATCGGTCCGATCGTGTTTGACGGCTAGGTTTGCCGCTAGGGACTCGACCTCTTCGGATAGCGTCAGCAACTTCGGATCGACGGGCTCCGGCAGCGTGGAGCGTGACGATCACCTTGACCGGCATCCGCTCTGTCGAGACGTGCAGGAGGTCGACGTGTGCTTCGGACATGCAGCGCCTCATGCGAGTCGTCAAGACCCATGCTATCCCGGTAGACGTCCACGTCCCGCTCTCCAAGATCGCGGGGTCGGGACGACAGCTCTGGATAGTCTGCCGCAGGCGGATTTGGAGGGCTCGGGATGGCCGGCTGCCCTGCGACGACCCGGTGAGTCGCGGGACTCGTCGACGTCGAGCGGGTTCACGATCAGGATCGCCATGGGGATGCCCCGGAGGAGGCCGTCTCGAGCGTATGACTCTGAGTAGGTCCGCCGGGGACGGCACCGGCCCAGATCGTTGCGGTTCGACGACGTTCGGCAATGTCGAGCTCCGCCAGTCTCGCGCATTGGGCTCTGCCGACGATGAGGAGATGCGAGTTGCGCGGTCGCGCGGATCGAAGTCCTCCGCCGGAGCACGTCGCCGCGCTCGAACAGCCGACGTCGAGGCCCCGAACCAGTCGGACCCGCGCCGAGCGACCTCCGCCGCGCCGACTGCGGCCGGCCCGGTTACCGGGTCGCCAGGCTCCGACCGCGAGCGTAGCGCCCGCTACGGGCCAGCGCCGGGACGCGCGGCCGTGACACCAGAAAGCGCGCGCCGCCGACGGACAGCAGGGCCGGAGCCAAGGCGCGTGACCTCGCAGGCACGAGACCTCACGGACGCATGCGGGTGGTCGCCAGGGATGCTCCTGGCCGCGTTCGCACTCGCGGTGCTCGCCCTGACGCCCCGTCGATACCGGAGGGCAGACATCACCGTCGACAAGGAATAGGACCGGGCCGCCCCAGCGTGGGCCGCACGCTGGGGCGGCCGCATCCTGACGAGCACGACACCCGGACGGCCGGCTTCGACGAGTGAGTCGAGACCGGCCGTTCCGCATCAACGACTCGCGGCAGCGGCTGGGGCGACCGGTCGTTTGACAGGATCGGCCCGCCCATCGACGCTCACGACATGCATCGCCTCCGATCCGCGGCTCCGGCCGCCGTCCTGCCCCTGGCCCTCCTCATCGCCGCCTGTGGTGGCACGCCCGCCGCGTCACCGCTGACCGATCCCGTGGCCATCATCGAGGCCGCCGCGACGAACGCCTCGAGCGCCACGTCGGTGAAGATCGACGTCGCGGCCGATGGCGAGCTCTCCCTCGACCTGACCGGGACCGGCGCGGGAGCCCCGATCACGCTCGAGGACACGACCGCCTCGCTCCAGGTCGACATCGCCGACGGCGCGGTCCAGGGCACGTTCGCCCTCCCCGGCGTCCTCGGCCTGCGCGGCGAGGTCATCGTCGTCGACGACGTGGCCTACCTCAAGACGAGCCTGACCGGCCCGCTCTACCAGCAGACGCCGATGGCCGGTGACACGCCGGGCGGCGAGACCGGCACCGGCGGCTCGCCGGACCCGAGCGCCGTCGCCGAGATGGTCGCGGGCCTGCGCGAGACCCTCGCCCAGCCCGGGGTCGACCCGGTCAAGGGCGAGGACGTCGCCTGTGGCAGCAGCACCTGCTACACGGTCACGATCCAGCTGACCCCGGAGGAGCTCGCCGCGCTCGGTGCCGATGCCGGCGACATCACCCTGCCGACCGACCTGCCGATCCCGGTCCCCGGCCTCCCCGACATCGGCGAGATGACCGTCGACCTGACGGCGCGCGTCACGACCGATACGAACCAGCTGGCCGGCTTGACCGTGGGCCTCGCCGGCGGCGAGACCGGGACGATCACGGCCGACATCACGTTCAGCGACTGGAACGCCGACCTGACCATCACCGCGCCACCCGCCGACCAGGTCCAGGGCAGCTGACGGCGCCACCGGGCCTCGCCGGCAGGCCCCGGGCGTCCCGGGCGGGGTCGCCGACCTAGAATGACCGGGTGAGTCCGACCTCCCGACGCCGCCGCGCCGATCCCGCCCTGGAGGACGGCGCCGCGACCGTCGGGACGTCCGTCTCCGAGGTCCACGACAGCGCCCTCGACGAGCCCGAGTGGCTGCGCGAGTCGGCGACGGACGGCCCGGGCCGCGATCCGGAGGCGCCGGCCACCCCCGCGCCCGATCCCAAGGCCCTCGCCGCCCGCCGAGCCGCCCGAGCGGAGGAGATCGTCCGGGCCCTGAACCCGGAGCAGGCACGCGCCGTCACCACGACCGACGGGCCGCTGCTCATCCTGGCCGGCGCCGGCAGCGGCAAGACCCGCGTCCTCGCCCATCGCATCGCCTACCTGGTCGGCGTCAAGGACGTCGCCCCGTGGCGGATCCTCGCGGTCACCTTCACCAACAAGGCCGCTGCCGAGCTCCGCGAGCGGATCATCAGCCTCGTCGGCGAGGGCGGTCGCGACGTCCAGGCCGGCACGTTCCACGCGCTGTGTGCGCGGGTCCTGCGCCAGGAGGGCGAGGCCATCGGCATCAGCCGACGCTTCGTCATCTACGACACCGACGACCAGCAGGCGCTGATGAAGCAGATCCTGCGCGACGAGGACCTGCCGTTGACCGGCGAGTTCCGGCCGAGCGTCGTGCTCGGGGCGATCAGCCGAGCCAAGAACGAGATGCTCGACCCGACGTTCCTCGCCGACAACGCGGCCAACCATCGTGAACGGCTCATCGCGCGGCTGGCGACCCGCTACCAGGAGCGGCTCAAGCGTGCCGCCGCGCTCGACTTCGACGACCTGCTGCTGGAAGCCGTCCGCCTGTTCGACGAGGCGCCGCAGGTCCTCGCCAAGTACCAGGAGCGCTGGCGCTACCTGCACGTCGACGAGTACCAGGACACGAACCGGGCGCAATACCTGTGGGTCAAGGCGCTCGCCGCGAAGTACGGCAACCTCGCGGTCGTCGGCGACGACGACCAGTCGATCTATTCGTGGCGGGGAGCGGACCTGCGCAACATCCTCGACTTCGAGCGCGACTGGCCGACGGCCACGGTCGTCAAGCTCGAACGGAACTACCGCTCGACCCAGCTCATCCTCGACGCGGCCCACGCCGTCGTCTCGCGCAACACCGCGCGCAAGGACAAGAAGCTCTGGACCGACATCGCGGGTGGCGCGAAGATCCAGCGCTTCGAGGCCTACAACGAGGAGGAGGAGGCCGAGTGGATCGCCCGCCAGGTCGAGGGCCTGGTCGGTGGTCGTGGCACGGCCCTCACGCGGCGCGCCGACGACGACGAGCGGGACCAGCGGTTCCGCGCGCAGGACATCGCGGTCATGTACCGGATGAACGCCCAGTCGAGGGCGATCGAGGAATCGTTCCTGCGCTACGGCATCCGCTACCAGCTCATCGGCGGGACCCGGTTCTATGCCCGGCGCGAGGTCAAGGACGCGCTCGCCTACCTGCGCATCCTGCGCAGCGACACCGACAGCGTCAGCTTCGAGCGGATCATCAACGTCCCGGCACGCGTCGATCGGCGACAAGACCGTCGAGGTCCTGCGTGCCGCCGCCGCGGCCACCGACCCGACGACCGGCGAGCCATCGACCACGTGGGGCGCCATCGAGCGCGCGGCGCGTGGCGAGGTGGAGGGGCTGGCACCGCGGACCCGCAACGCGCTGGCGGAGTTCGCGGCGCTCGTCCGTCGCACTGCGCGCCCGCGTCGGCGTGCTGCCGCTGCCCGAGCTCCTCGACGAGGTCCTGGAGGCCTCCGGCTATCGGGCGATGCTGGCGGACGGCTCGGAAGACGGCGAGGAGCGCTGGGCGAACCTGCTGGAGCTGCGCTCGGTCACGACCCGCTACGAGGACCTGACCCCGGAGGACGCGCTCGACCGGTTGCTCGAGGAGACCGCGCTCGTCGCCGACCAGGACTCGTACGAGGGCGACAGCGACGCCGTGACGCTCATCACCCTCCACGCGGCGAAGGGCCTCGAGTTCCCGGTCGTGTTCATCGCCGGGCTGGAGGAGGGCCTCTTCCCGCACAGCCGCGCGCTCGATGACGAGCGGCAGCTGGAGGAGGAGCGTCGACTCGCCTATGTCGGGATCACCCGCGCCAAGCGCCGCCTGTTCCTGTCGCATGCGTGGCGGCGGGCGACCTGGGGGATGGGCCAGGCGGCCGTCCCATCCCGGTTCCTGCTCGAGATCCCGGCCGAGCTGATGGTCGGCCCACGCCTGGGCGGGCTCGACGAGCCGGACCGCGACCTGGACCTCGACCTCGTGTTCGGCTCGCGGCGGACGACCCGCTTCGGGACCCCGGTGCGTGGCGGCGGCGGGGCGGCCTACCGGCAGGGGAGTGGGCGACCGGGCGCACCCGGCCCCGGCGAGACATTCCAGCCGAGTCGTGACCTCGCCGCCCGACGCGAGGCCTTCGCATCGCGGCGCTCCGTCGGGGTCGTTGTCCGGTGCCGACTCGCGCCCGGGCGACGCGACGGCAGCCCCGGCCCGGCCCGCCCGACCGGTGATCCCCGGCGAGCGCCAGTTCCGCGACGGCGACCGGGTCCGGCACGGGCGCTGGGGCGACGGCATCGTCGTGACCTCGAAGCTGACGCGCAGCGACGAGGAGATCACGGTCGCGTTCAAGGACGCCGCCATCGGCCGCAAGACGATGCTGGCGAGCCTGGCCAACCTCGAGATCATCGGCTGACGGGCGGTCGATCAGGGCGTGGCGCCGGCTGCCTCCAGCGCGGCGGCGATCGCCGTCTGGCCGCGGGCGCGGGCGTGGGCCAGCGGCCTGACCCCGTCCTTGTCGGCGATGTCGAGGTCGGCACCGTGCTCGATGAGCAGGTCCACGATCGCCTGGTGGGGCGGTCCGCCGTCGGACAGGACGATGGCCTCGAGCAGGGCCGTCCAGCCCGAGCCGGTTCACATGGTCGATGTCGACGTCGGACTGCGTCAGCAGGTAGCGCACCACCTCGACGTGGCCGCGCTCGCTGGCCGGGATCAACGCGGTGCCACCGAACCGGTTCGTGAGCGCCGGATCGGCGCCGGCCTCGTTGACCAGGCGCAGGATGTCGAGCAGCCCCTCGGCACCGGCATACAGGAACGGGTTGTCGAGGCGGTCGTCCTGGAGGTCGACATTCGCCTCCGCGTCGATCAGCGCCTCGACCGCGGCCGTCTGGCCGGCGACGGTCGCCGTCAGCACGGCCGTGCGCCCGTTGGCATCGCGGGCATCGACATCGGCGCCGTCAGCGAGCGCGGCACGGATCTCCGCCACGTCGCCCGCTGCCGCTGCCGCGATGAGTCGCTCATCCATGGCCGAGCCTCCCGTCGGCGATCCGTCGGCCGGCTCGATCGAGACAGCCGGTGGCGAGGAGGGCGGCGGCCAGGACGAGGCCGACGGCGCCGTCGACGCGTCTCCAGCGGCTCTCCGCGGATCGCATCATCAGAGGATAGGGACGCCGCTAGCATTCCGGTCGTGGAATCGGATCGCATCGTGACGCTCGCCGACTACGAGCCGTTGGCCAGGCAGGCGATGGAGGCCGGCCGCCTACGACTACATCGCCGGCGGGTCGTGGGACGAGCTGACCCTCGCCGACAACGTCGCCGCGTGGACGCGACATCGGCTCCGGCCGCGGGTCCTCGTCGACGTGAGCACGGTCGACCCGTCCACGCGCCTGCTCGGCCACCCGGCCGCCTTCCCGGTCGCGACGGCGCCGATGGCGGTCCATGGCCTGGCGCATCCGGACGCCGAGGTCGGGACCGCGCATGGGGCAGCGGCCGCCGGCGTCCCGTTCACGATGTCGACGATGTCGTCGTGCTCGATCGAGGAGGTCGCAGCCGCCGTCCCTGACGCGGCGCGCTGGTTCCAGCTGTACACCCAGGCCGACCCGGGCCAGAGCCGCGAGCTCGTGCAGCGGGCCGCCGCGGCGGGCTACGGCGCGCTCCTCGTGACGGTCGACCTGCCGATCCTCGGCTATCGCGAGCGCGACCGCCGGAACGGCTTCGAGCTCCCGACCGCTGGGCAACTTCGCGACCACGGGCCTGCCGACCCATCGGGATGTCGCGGTCGAGGGCTACGAGCGGCTCGAGCCGCCGGCCCATGCCTCGCTCCAGTGGTCCGACCTCGAGGCCATCCGTGGCTGGTCGTCGATGCCGTTCGTCCTCAAGGGCATCCTGACCGCGGAGGACGCGCGTCTCGCCGTCGAGCACGGGGTCGACGCCGTCATCGTCAGCAACCACGGGGCGCGCCAGCTCGACCGGGTCGCCGCCACGGCCGACGTGCTGGCCGAGGTCGTCGCGGCCGTGGACGGCCGATGCGAGGTGCTCGTCGACGGCGGGATCCGCCGCGGCCTCGACATCGCCGTCGCGCTCGCCCTCGGGGCGTCGGGCGTGCTCGTCGGCCGGCCGCTGCTGTGGGCCCTGGCCGCGGACGGGGCCGCCGGCGTGGCGAATGCCCTGGCCATCCTGCGCGAGGAGTTCGAGATCGCCCTGGCGCTGCTCGGCGCGGCGGCCGTCGACGAGCTGACGCGAAGCCACGTGGTTGGCCCGAGCGTGGGCGGCCCAAGCGCGACCTGACCGACACCCCCGCGTCGCCGACGCGCAGCGACCGCCATGGCACGATGCAGCCTGATCGGCGCCGACCCCACGGGTCCCTGTTCCTTGCGTCGATCCTTCCCACCCGACCCCACCCGAGGTTCCCCATGTTCGATCGCGCCCGCGCGCTGGAGCTCATCGAGCGCGCCATCGATGACCAACCGTATTGCCCCATCTGCGGCTCGCCGACCGAGGTCGTCGACGAAGGCGGTGGCCGGCTCGTCCTGCGCTGCCGCGCGGCCGCCGAGGCCGACGGCGTCCTGGCCCGCATCGGGGCGGCGCTGCTGCCCCACGCTGCACAGCCGGATCGTCGACCTGTACGAGGGCATCGCCGCCTGATCAACCCGGCCGCAGCCGCGCGGCTGCAACCGCTCGGTCGGCGGGCTGCGCCCGTCGTCCGGGAGCGCTACGCTCAGGGCGATGACCGTCGCCCTGCCGCCCGTCGACCCCACCCTCGTCGAGGAGGCGTCCGCCCTCGACATCGCGGCCGCCACGGCCCGCCATGCCGAGCTCGTCGAGGAGATCGACCGGGCCAACCGGCTGTACCACGTCGAGGACGCACCCGAGCTCAGCGACGCCGAGTACGACCGGCTGTTCCACGAGCTCGTCGCGCTCGAGACCGCCCATCCCGAGCTGACGACCGAGGCGTCGCCGACGCAGCGGGTCGGGGGCACGCCGACCGGCGACGTCTTCAGCGAGGTTCGCCACCGCCGGCCGATGCTCAGCCTGTCCAACGCCTTCAGCCACGACGAGCTGCGGGCGTTCGACGCCCGGGTCCGGCGTGGCCTGGGCCTGCCCGGCCGCGCCCGGAGCCGGCGCCGGACCTGCGCTACGTGGCCGAGCTCAAGATCGACGGCCTGGCCATCACCCTGCGCTACGAGCGCGGCCGGTTCGTGCAGGGCGCCACACGCGGTGACGGCACGACCGGCGAGGACGTGACGCCGAACCTGAGGACCATCGCCGCGATCCCGGACCGACTGGCCGAGCCCGCCAGCGGCGACGTCCGCGGCGAGGTGTTCATGCCCAAGGCCGAGTTCGCCCGGATCAACGCCGAGCGCGAGGAGGCCGGCCTGCCGCTCTACGCCAACCCGCGCAACTCCGGCGCCGGCTCGCTCCGCCAGAAGGATCCCGCAGGTGACCGCGGCGCGGCTGCTGTCCGCCTGGACGTACCAGCTGCTCGAGGACGAGCGGGGCCGCCGACACCCAGTCGGGCGCGCTGGACCGGCTGGCGGCGCTTGGGCTCCCGGTGAACCCCGACCGCGACCGCCGGATCTCGACATCGAGGGCGTCATCGCCTTCACCGAGAGCTGGCGCGAGGCGCGCCACGACCTGCCGTACGAGACCGACGGCGTGGTCGTCAAGGTCGACCGGGTCGACCAGCAGGAGCGCCTGGGCATGGTCAGCCGGGCGCCGCGCTGGGCGATCGCCTACAAGTTCCCGCCGGAACAGGTCGAGACCGTCGTCGAGGACATCGTCCCGTACGTCGGGCGGACCGGGACGCTGACGCCGGTCGCCCACCTCGTCCCGGTCAAGGTGGCCGGCTCGACGGTCGCCCGGGCGACCCTCCACAACCTCGACGAGGTCCGGCGCAAGGACATCCGCATCGGTGACCGGGTCGTGCTCCAGAAGGCCGGCGACGTGATCCCCGAGGTGGTCCGGCCGATCGTCGACGCGACGGACCGGCGCCGAGCGCGAGTTCGACGATGCCGGCGACCTGCCCGGTCTGCGCGACGCCCGTCGTGCGGGACGAGGGCGCCGTCCGGATCTACTGCCCGAACGCCGCCTGCCCGGCGCGGGTGTCGCAGGAGTTCGGCCACTTCGTCGGTCGCGGCGGGATGGACATCGAGGGTGCCGGCTGGAAGGTCCTCGAGCAGCTCGTCGGACGCGGCATGATCCAGCGCCGGGGCGACTTCTTCCGGCTGTCCGTCGAGGACCTGGCCGGGCTCGACCGGTTCGGCCAGAAGAGCGCGGAGAACCTGTACGCGGCCATCCAGCGTGCCCGCCGCCGGCCGCTGGCGCGGATCCTCAACGGCCTGGGCATCCCGCAGGTCGGCGAATCGACCGCCATCGACCTGGCTCGCTGGGCGACCGCGCAGCTGCCCGAGGGCCCGGCGACGCCGGACGGGCTGCGCGGCCGTGGCCACGCTGCTCCGCCGATCGCCACCGAGACGCCGGAGCGGTTCGCCGAGGTCCCGGGCATCGGCCCGACCGTCGCCGCCAGCATCGCGGCGTGGTTCGGCGGGCCGGCCGGCGACGGGCGTCCTCGAGGATCTCGCCGACGCCGGGGTGGAGGCCGAGCTGCCGGACGTCACGCCGGCGGCCGCGGGGGCCCGCTCGAGGGCAAGGCGGTCGTCGTGACCGGCACCCTGCCGGGGTTCAGCCGGCAGGAGGCCGAGGAGGCGATCCGTGCCGCCGGCGGCAAGCCGGCCGGCTCCGTCTCGAAGAAGACCGACTATCTCGTCGCCGGCGAGTCCGCCGGCTCCAAGCTCGCCAAGGCCCAGGAGCTCGGCGTGCCGGTCCTCGACGAGGACGGGTTCCGACGGCTGCTGGCCGGCGAGTCACCGTGAGAGGGGCACCGTGACGCATCCGAACATCGAGCTCATGCGGCGCTACTCGGACGACGCTGACCGCCGGGCAGGCGGCCGAGGTCCTGCCGTTCTACACCGAGGACTGCATCCTCCACATCCCGGGCCGCAGCCCGCACGCCGGCACGTTCCACGGGCAAGGACGCCGTCCTCGCCTACTACACGCGGATCTTCCAGGACACCGAGGGCCGGTTCGAGAACCTCGGCGTCGACGACATCCTGGCCAGCGACACCCACGCGGCCAGCCTCGTCCGCTGGCGCGTCCACGCGCGGCGACAGGACCCTCGAGATCGACCGAGTCGTCGTCTATCGCATCGAGGACGAGCAGGATCGCCGAGATCTGGGTCCGCGACTGGGACCAGTACGCCTACGACGAGGTGTTCGCCGACGCAGGCCGACTGCGGCGACGGCGGTCCGGCGCGACGCGCCTAGCGACGACCGGCGGCGTAGCGCTCCATCAGCTCGGTCACGGCGCCGCGAGCGGCCTGCCACTCCGGCTGGTCGCCGAGGATGTCCGGCTCCGGCCCCCAGCGGCGGAGCTGGGTCATCGCGGTGACGATCAGGTCGTGGGCCAGCTGCCGGTTGCGGCCCGGCGTCGAGCTGCCCGGTGACCAGGTAGCGGCGGACGGTCTCGAACGGCGCGCTCCAGCGGCCGAAGCGCAGCTTGTCGCCCTCGCGCAGGGTCTCGAGCCACTCGTCGTCGCCGACCGGGTGGCGATCGTGCTCGACCATGTGGCGGCGGAGGTCGACCCGCAGCCCGGGCAGCGTCCAGGCTGCCGAGTCGGCCGTCGTCCTCGACGGTCAGGTAGCAGATCGGGCACTGCGGCAGCTCGGCGTCGGAGCGCGGGGCGTCGCCGTAGGGCAGGCCGCAGCGCCGGCAGAACGTCGCATCGATCCGGGCGGCGGGCGTGCCGCACTGGAGGCAGCTGACGGCGATCACGACGCCACCGCCAGTGGTCGGCCACGGGTGGCGCCGCGGATCGCGTCGGCGATGGCCGGGTCGACGCCGGTCAGGCGGATCTGCCAGGCCTCGGGCGTGGTCACGCCGGCCGGGTCGGCGCACGACGCGCGGGCGACCGTCCCCACCGAGCTGTTCGACCGCCGCTGGCGAGGGCGGCTTCCAGCCGGGCCGGGGTGTCGGGGCGGGTGAGTCCGGGGCCGAGCAGGGCCTGCAGGGCGCCGGCCAGGCGATCGACGTCGGGGCGACCGAGCGAGACGACGCACGTCCGCGATCGATCGCGGCAGGAGCAGGGCGGCATCGCGCTTCGGCCTTGGCCTCGCGCCTCGGCCGCCTGGCGGCGGTCATGGGCGGCAGGTCGGTCGTCGGCGCGACGGACGAGACGGCGCGCGCGCGCCAGGGTGGGCCACATGCCCCTGACCATGCCAGACCGCTCGGCACCGGGCCATCCCACCTTCGGCGGTCGGTCGGTGGCCGGATGGTCACGCGTCCCGGCCGGATCAGCCCATGGCGTGGTTGAACTGGCCCCAGATCGCGGTCGGGTCCCACTCGAGCGCCGGCCCGCGCTCGAGCCGGGGCGCGGTCCACGCCGTCGTCCAGCCGAGCTCGGCCAGGCGGGCAGCGTCCCGCCCGGTTCTTCGCGAGGATGCCGCAGCGGACCGATCGGTCGGCCGGATAGCCGTCGCGGCGGTCCTCGAGGAGCTCGATCGCCGCCTCGGCGTCCGGCGGCGATCGTCGCGCCGCCGCCCCACGGCGGCCGGATGAGGAAGCCCCGCACGCGCGTCGTCGTCCGGCCCGGTGACGACGCGGGTCGTCGTCGGCGCAGCGAATGCCGTCAGCAGGTGCGCGCGGTCCTCGCCGGTCGCCGCGCGATCGAGCGCGATCATCGCCTCGAGGTCGTCCGGGCGGAAGGCCCGGACCGCGTCGCGCGCCGGTCGACGGCGCCGCGACCCGGGGCCTCGAGCGTGTGGTACCGCGTCTGGACCGCGAAGCCGAGGCGCTCGTACAGCGGCCGACCCTCGTGGGTCGCCACGAGGACGAGCGTCGAGGCAGCCGGCCGCCTCGGCCAGGTCGATCGTCGCCTCGGTCAGGCGTCGACCCAGGCCCTGGCCGCGCCACGGGGGCGCGACCCAGATCGTGCCGATCCAGGCGACCGGGCCGTTGATCGTCGCCACGCCCGGTCCCGACGACCTCGCCGTCGACCTCGGCGACGAGCGTCTCGCAGCGCCGGATGCGCGACGGCGAACTCGAACCAGCCGCGGCGGTCGCCCCAGTCGTCGGCGAGGATCGCGGCGACGGTCGGATCGATGTCGGCGGCGGTCATGGGGCGCAGGCGCGGGGTGGGCATGGCCCGGCTATCATCGGGCGCATGGCCACCCTCTCGCGCGCCGATGTCGAGCACGTCGCCCACCTCGCCCGGCTCGGCCTGACCGACGAGGAGCTGGCGCGGCTCGAGGGCCAGCTCAACCACATCCTCGACCAGTACGCGATCCTGGCCACGGTCCCGACCGACCACATCGCCCCGACGGCCCAGACGATCGAGCTCGAGAACATCCTGCGCGACGACGTCGCGCGGCCGTCGCTCGACGTCGAGGCCGTGCTGGCCAACGCGCCCGCAGCGCGAGGGCGACTTCGTCGTCGTCCCGGCGATCCTCGCCGAGCGCGACTGAGCGCGGCCTGACCCGATGACCGACCTCACGCGGCTCCACGCCCACGAGATGGCCGCCCGCCTGCGGTCCGGGGACGCTGCGCGCCCGCGAGCTGACGAGCGCCCATCTCGACCTGGCCGAGCGCCAGGACCGCGCGCTCCATGCCTGGCTGTCGATCGACCGCGAGCGCGCGCTCGGCGAGGCCGACGCCGCCGACGCCCGGCTGGACGCCGCGCGGGCCGAGGGGAGCGACGCGCTCGACCGCCTCCACCCGCTCCTGGGCATGCCGGTCGCGCTCAAGGACCTCGTGTCGGTCAAGGGCGGCCAGTGCACCGCCGGCTCGCGGATCCTCGAGGGCTATCGCGCGCCCGTACGACGCCCACATCACCGAGCGCCTGCGCGACGTCGGCGCGGTGATCCTCGGCAAGACGAACATGGACGAGTTCGCGATGGGCTCGTCGACCGAGCACTGCGCGTTCGGGCCGACCGCCAACCCGTGGGACCTCGACCGGGTCCCGGGCGGCAGCAGCGGCGGCTCGGCGGCCGCGGTCGCGGCCTACCACGCGCCGCTGGGGATCGGCACCGACACCGGCGGCTCGATCCGCCAGCCGGCCGCGCTGACCGGGATCGTCGGGATGAAGCCGACCTACGGCCGGGTGAGCCGCTACGGGATCGTCGCGTTCGCCTCGTCGCTCGACCAGATCGGGCCGTTCGCCCGGGACGCGCGTGACGCGGCGGCGCTGCTGCACGCGGTCGCCGGTCGCGACGAGCGCGACTCGACCTCGGCGCCCGAGCCCGTCCCGGACGCCCTGCTGGCCCTGCCGTCGTCCGACGACGAGGCGGCCGCCGGCCTGCGCGGCAAGCGGCTCGGCCTCCCGCGCGAGTACTTCGTGGCCGGCATGGAGCCGGGCGTCGAGGCACGGATCCGCGAGGCCGTCGCGGCGCTCGAGGCGGCCGGCGCCATCGTCGAGGAGGTCAGCCTGCCGCACACCGAGTACGGCCTCGCGACGTACTACATCGTCGCGCCCGGCCGAGGCGTCGGCCAACCTCGCCCGCTACGACGGCATCCGCTACGGGCCGCGGCTGGGCGAGGGCAGCGACGTGCTGGCCGACTACCTCGCGACCCGCGGCGAGGGCTTCGGGGCGGAGGTCAAGCGCCGGATCATGCTCGGCACCTACGCCCTGTCGGCCGGCTACTACGACGCCTACTACCTCAAGGCCCAGAAGGTCCGGACGCTCATCAAGGGCGACTTCGACGCGCTCTGGGCGCAGGGCTTCGATGCCCTCGTCGCGCCGACCTCGCCGACCGTCGCCTTCCGGTTCGGCGCGCGCATGGCCGACCCGGTCGCGATGTACCTGTCGGACGCCTGCACGCTGCCGGTCAACATGGCCGGGCTGCCCGGCATCTCGATCCCGGCCGGCCTGTCCGAGGGGCTGCCGGTCGGGCTGCAGTTCATCGGCGCGCCGTGGTCCGAGGCGGAGCTGCTCGCGCTGGCCCGCGGCTACGAGGCGATCACGGCCGACGCCGAGTGGCGTTCGCTGGAGCCGACCGGCCTGGCAGCGGTGGCCCGCGAGGCAAGATGACGGAGCCGTGGTCAGCGGTTGCCGCGGCCGGCGACCGTGCCGACCGACGCGCTCGAGGTCTACGTCGCGATCCTCACGGCGGTCCCCGACACGATGCGCCAGCCCGAGGCGCTCGACGACCACACGGCGGCGATCCGGCAACTCCACGGCATGGTCCGTCTCGGCAACGAGGTCGCCAACGGCGGCTTCAGCCAGTTCTTCTTCAACGGCGGCGGCGTGTGCGTCGATGACGCGATCGCGGGCTTCGCGGCGGCCGGCCTTCCCGAGCACAGCGCCGTGGCCGACGCGGCGGCCGCGGCCGGCGCCGTGCGCATCGATGACCTGCGCACGGCGCTCCGAGACGGGCACGCTCGAGGCGTATGCCGTGTGGGCAGATGGCTCCGGGCTCGATGGCTTCGACGATCAGTGGTACGCCCTGCCCGACATCGACGATGCGCTCGACCGCTTCGTGGCCGACCACGCCGAGGAGATCTGGGAGCCGTGACCCGGGCGACGGCGCGATGATCGTCACCCGCTGGGCCGAGCACCGACCGGACGACCACGGCGGCAGACCGCCAGCCGACCTCGCGATCCGGACGGCCAGCCCGGACGACTGCCCGGTCGTCGCCGCCCTGGAGCACATCCGGGGCGACGTGACGCCTCGACGAGGGCGAGCGGCGCTGCCGCCGCCAGGTGGACGACCCGGCCGTCCTCCTGCTCATCGCCGAGGTCGGCGGGACGGTGGTGGGGTTCGCACGGGCGGCGCGCTTCGTCCCGCCGGAGGATCCGCCACCGGACATCGCGCCGGCCGGCTGGTACCTGTTCGGCGTCGTCGTCGAGGACCGGTGGCGCCGTCACGGGATCGGTCGCGTGCTGACCGAGGCGCGTCTGGCGTGGATCGGCGAGCGGGCGACCGAGGCGTGGTACTTCACGAACGCGCAGAACCTGGCCTCGCTCGACCTGCATGCGGCGCTCGGCTTCGAGGAGGTCACCCGCACGTTCACCATCCCCGGCACGAGCTTCGAGGGCGGGGTCGGCGTCCTGTGCCGCGCTACGCTTGTGCGATGACCGAGACGACCGCCCGCCCGCCGCTCGCCGAGCGTGTCCTCGCCGCGCGCGTCCTGGCGGTGCCGCCGTCGGGGATCCGTCGCTTCTTCGACATCGCGGCGACGATGGACGACGTCATCAGCCTCGGGGTGGGGGAGCCCGATTTCGACACGCCGCGGGTCATCGTCGAGGCGGGCGTCGAGAGCCTGCGCGAGGGCCGGACCCACTACACGAGCAACCACGGGACGCTCGAGCTGCGCCGGCGCCTGAGCGACCACCTGGAGCGCCGCTACGGCGTCCGCTACGACCCGGCGACCGAGATCCTCATCACGGTCGGGGCGTCCGAGGCGCTGGACCTGGCCCTCCGCGCGACCTGCGACCCGGGTGACGAGGTCATCCTCCACGAGCCGTCGTACGTGGCCTACACCCCGGCGATCGTGTTCGCGGGCGGCGTCGTCGCGCCAGGTGGCGACGCGGTACGAGGACGACTTCGCGCTCGACCCGGCCGCCGTGGAGGCGGCGATCACGCCGCGGACCAAGGCGCTCTTCCTCGGCTATCCGTCCAACCCGACCGGGCGCGGTCCTGACCGACGAGGTCCAGGACGCCCTGGCCGACATCGCCGAGCGCCACGACCTGCTCGTGTACAGCGACGAGATCTACGACCGGCTCGCCTACGGCGACTACCGCCATCGCGCGTTCAGCGCCCTGCCCGGGATGCGCGAGCGGACGATCCTGCTCGGCGGCTTCATCAAGGCGTACGCGATGACCGGCTGGCGCGTCGGCTACGTGGCCGCGCCGGCCGCCATCCTCGAGGGCCTGGTCAAGGTCCACCAGTACGGGATCATGTCGGCGCCGACGACGGCCCAGGACGCGGCCCTCGCGGCGATCCTCGAGGGCGAGGCCGACGTCGAGCGGATGCGCGCTCGAGTACGACCGGCGCCGGCGCCTGCTGGTCGACGGTCTCAATGCGCTGGGCCTGGCCACGTTCGAACCGCTCGGCGCGTTCTACGCGTTCCCGCGCATCAGCTCGACCGGGCTCGACGACGAGACCTTCGCCGAACGCCTGCTGACCGAGGAGCACGTCGCGGTCGTGCCCGGCAGCGCCTTCGGGCCGTCGGGCGGCGGGCACGTCCGGATGTGCTACGCGACGGCCTACGAGGACCTGGAGATGGCGCTGGAGCGCATCGGCCGGTTCGTGGCGAGGGTCCGGGCGGCGGACCCCCCGAACGGCTGATGACCGCGATCCGCGGATCGGTCTAGGATCCTCGGGTACACATCCGTCACGGTGTCGATCGCCGTCACGCGGTCGGGGCCTCGAGATCGCCAGGAGAGCCCGATGTCCCTGCTCGCCGTCGTCCTGTTCCTGTCCGGCATGGTCGCCCTGCTCGTCGGCGCGAGCCGCGCTGCCTTCGCCCTGCGCGACATCGTGCGGGCCCACGGGGGCCTGCCGTCGCTGCGCCAGGCGCTCCCGCCGGCGGGTTGGCTGATGATCTCGGTCTACGGCCTCGTGCTGGCCTCGGCCGGGATGCTCCTCAGCCGCTGAGCTGCCGCCCGCGACGGTCGCCCGTCGCCGCGCAGCGCCTCCTCGATCGCCCAGATGGCCAGCGGCCGGAGGTAGATCGAGGCCCGGAAGTCGCGCGTCGCGCGTCGTACGCCTCCGGCGTCCGGAACCACAGCCCGCGCTCGTAGGTCACGGCCGCCGCGCCCTCGGCGGTCTCCCAGCCCTCCTCGACCAGCCCGCGTCCGATCATGAACGCCGCCAGCGCGTAGGTCGTGCCGACCCAGACCTCGGCCGACTGCTCGCTGCGATCCGTCCACGGACCCGTCCGGCCGCGTGCCGTTCACCGCGCCCATCCGGCCCCCGCCGAAGCCGCGGACGTTGCGCGCGTGGACCGTGCGCAGCGCGGCCTCGACCCGGTCGGGCGGCAGCAGATCGCGCCGAGACCGGTCGCGTCGGCGTACCACTGGCCGGCCAGCTGGTCGGCCATGACGCTGTCGGAGCTCGGGCCGCCGCCGTCGTCGTAGGCGTAGTGGTCGCCGCGCCACAGGCGCCGGTCGAAGGCGACCTGGCCGCGCTCGAACCAGCCGGCCCACGCGACGCTCCGCCTCCGTGTCGCCGAGCCGTCGCGCCATCGCCTCGGCCGCGAGCGGCGGCCGCCAGCCACAGCGAGCCGCCGTAGGCCGACGGCCCGTGCATCGGCCAGGTGTCGTACGTCTGGTCGGGCACGCCGTCGTGCTCGGGCAGGCCGTCGCCGTCGCGGTCGCGCGCGGCCAGTCGGCCGCAGCACCGCGCTCGACCGTCGGAAAGGCGTCGCGGATGAGCGCGTCGCCGGCGCCGGCCGCCGGCGGCGACGCGCGTCGCGCCAGACCTGCAGCACGAACTTCGGGCCCGAGGTCCTTCCAGTCGTTGACGTCCTGGAAGCGGTACCAGTTCGGGCCGGTAGAACGGGTCGTCGTCGCGGGCCGCCGACATCGTGCGGGCACGGTCCCGCCGACCTTGCGCGGTGCGGTCAGCCCGGACGCCTCGATCGTCACGATCTCGCGGGTCGTCGTGGGGGATCGCCGCGAGCAGGTCGCGGATGCCGCGCAGCTCCAGCTCGGGATACAGGGCGAGCAGCGCGAACGAGGCGTAGAAGTCGACGTCGACCGTGTCGTAGAACGGGTAGTCGATGCACTCGAGCAGGGCGAAGTGGCCCGGATCGTCGCGCGGCGGCTCCGGCTCGCCGACCTCGCCCGGCCTCCCAGAACGTGCCGCCGTCGACGAGGAAGTACAGCTCGTTGAACAGCGCCGCGCGATACCAGTCGGGCCGCTCCGGGTCGTCGAGGATCGGCCGCTGCCAGGCCTCGATCGCGGCGCGCCAGGCCGGGGTCTCGGCGAGGGCGTGGCGGGCCAGGTCCAGCGCCCGGAGCCCGGACCGGCCCCAGTCCCGGGTGTAGCGCTTCCACCAGCGTCGCCCGGCCCCGAACTCGACCATCGGCAGGTCCCAGGCCAGCGCGAACCGGACCGATCGCCGCTCGCCGGGCTGCGAGCGTCGTCGTCGCGGAGATGGCGGCGCCCGCCGGTCCGGCCGTGGGGGCGGCAGCACGGACCGGCGGGGCCGCGGACGGCGGTTCGAGGCGGCCGTCCCGGCGAGAAGTCGTTCCAGAGCTCGCAGTCGGCGAGCGGGTCGAAGTCGGCGCGGGCGGTGAGCGTCCAGCCGTCATCGGCGATCGCGGCGAGGGCGAGCGTGCCGCGCAGACGCGGTCGGGCCGTCCGGTGCGGTGTCGCCGAGGCGGATCGCGATGGTGCCCTCGAGCCGTCGCCGACGACATCGTGGGCTCGGCCCGGCGCGGCGCCGTGGTCCGGCCCACCGGGCGGGTCGGCCCAGGTGCCCAGGATGCCCACGGTCAGGGGCTCGTCGGTCGGGTTCTCGACCCACCACTCGATGACGCCGACCGGCAGCGCGCTGCGCTCGAGGTCGCCGGCGATGACCGGCGACAGCTGCTCCGACACGAGGCGGATGCCCAGATGCCCGTCCTCGGGCTCGAAGGTCTGCCAGGCCCGCGGGAACAGCGCGTGGTAGGTGCCGGCGCCGATCGGGCAGGTCCCAGCCCCACTCGGGCAGGACGTCGGCCGGCGGACGGTGGGCGGACAGGACCGTGGCTCGGGACGAGCCGTCGGGCCGCCCACGAACAGGGCGAAGCCATCCGCCGCGACCGGCTCGAATCGATGCCGGCCGATGTCGAGGTGCCAGCGCGCGGTGTCACCGCGGAACGTGCGCCCGATGCTGCCCGTGCCCAGGCCGCCCATCGGGATGCCGGCCCACTCGCCATCGTCGATCATCGGCGTGTGGACCCGCGGACGCCCGACGTCGGGGCAGGGGAGCCCGATCGCGCGCCGCCAGGCGACGTCGGGGATGGCCGGCCACGATCGGCCGCGGTGTCGCGCGGCCGGCTGGACGCCGAGTCGTCCGATGCCGCCTCCTGGATCGAGCGTGCCGGTCACGCCGACACCCCGCTCACTTCTCGACCCCGGTCACCACGACGCCGCGCATGAACGCGCGCTGGGCAAGCAGGAACACGACGATCGGCACGGCCATCGTCATGAGCGACGCCGCCTGGATGAGCGTCGGCTGCTCCGCGTATAGGGCGTTGTACTGCTGGATCGCGATCGAGAGCGGCTGCAGCTCGGGCTTGCTCGCGAGGTAGAGGAGCGGGACGAAGAAGTCGTTCCAGGCGAAGAAGAAGTGGAACAGGCTGACGGCGACGATGGCCGCGACCGACTGCGGGACGATGATCGAGCGCAGGATGCGGAACGGCCCGGCGCCGTCGATCATCGCGGCCTCGTCGAGGTCGCGCGGGATCGTCAGGAAGTACTGGCGCAGCAGGAACACGTTGTACGCGTTCGCGAAGAAGTGCGGGACGATCAGCGGCAGCCAGGTCCCGTTCCAGCCGAGCCAGGTGAACAGCACGTACTGCGGCAGAGCGTGACCTGGAACGGCAGGATGATCGTGGCGATCAGCACGACGAACATCGCGTTCTTGCCGGGGAACCGGAAGCGCGCGAACCCGTAGGCCACGAGGATCGACGACAGCACCGCGCCGATCGTGCTCAGGATCGCGATCCCGAACGTGTTCTGCAGCAGCCTCGGGAAGTCGAGCTGGTTCCAGGCGGTGGTGAAGTTCTCGACCAGCGGCGCGAACGTCCACGCCTGCTCGAGCGTCCGCCATCGGCCCTGCCACTCGATCGGCGTCGGGTCGGCGGCCGCCGGGTCCACGAACACGCTGGACTCGCGCCCGGCGTCGATGAGGATCAGCTGTCGCGTGGTCCCGTCCGGGAAGGGGACCGTGTACACGGGGTAGGGCTCGCCCTGGTACTCGGCCGTCTGCGGCGCCGCCGGCCACACGGGCGCGCCGGGTGTGGTGGACTGGCCGGGCTGCTGGAACGCCGTGGTGACCATGTACAGCAGCGGGAGCAGATAGGCGCCGACGATCACCAGGGTGATCATCAGCAGCATCGACTTGCCCAGGAAGCGCCGGTAGGACTTCGCCACCGGGCCCCGGTCGCTGAAGGCGCGGTTGCGTGCCTCGCCCTTCTCCTGCACCCGCGCGGTCGTTGTCATCGGTCGTCGCCGGCGTAATAGACGCGACGCCGCGCGAACCCGAACAGCAGGAGCGCGAGGCCCAGGACGATCGCGAACAGCAACCAGGCGATCGCGGCCGCGTAGCCCATGTTGTTGAACACGAAGCCTTCGCGGAACAGCACGAGGTTGATGAACAGGGTCGCGTTGTTCGGGTCACCGCGCCCGTTGGTCATGACGTACGCCTGGGTGAAGTACTGGAACGTGCCGATCAGGACGATGACCAGGTTGTAGAGCAGCACCGGCGACATCAGCGGGATCGTGATGTTGCGGAACGACTTCCAGGCCCCCGCCCCGTCGATCCGCGCGGCCTCGTACAGCTCGGTGGGCACCGACTGGAGGCCCGCGATGTTGATGATCATGAAGTTGCCGATCGCCCACAGGCCGATGATCGACAGCGTCGGGTAGATCCACGTCTCGCTGTTGATCCAGTCGGGCTGGGGAAGGCCCAGCGAGCCCAGGATCTGGTTGAGCCAGCCCGTCTCGGTGTTCATGAAGCCCGTCCAGACGAGCGTCGAGGCGACGAGCGGGATCATGACCGGCAGGTACACCAGCGCCCGCAGCGGGCCCTTCATCGGGCAGCTTGGGGTGGTTCAGGAGCAGGGCGAACCCGAGGCTGGCGAGCATCGTCACCGGGATCGCGATCAGCGCGAACTTGAACGTCGCGATCAGCGACTGCGCGATCGTCGGGTCGTTGGCCATCCGGATGTAGTTGTCGAGGCCGACGAACGTCGTCGCATCCGGACGGACCAGGTTGAAGTCCGTGAAGGACATCACCAGGGAGGCGACCATCGGGCCGGCGGTGAACAGCACCAGGCCGACCAGCCAGGGGCTGATGAACACGAAGCCCCACATGGCCTCGCGAACGGACGGCCGGAGTCGCCAGGGACGACCGGCGGGCAGCTGCGTGGTCGGCAGTTCCTCGATCGTCGAACTCATGGGTCCTGGTCGGCTCCGTGGGATTCGGTG
Source organism: uncultured Chloroflexia bacterium (assembly GCA_963776925.1). Lineage (GTDB taxonomy): Bacteria > Chloroflexota > Limnocylindria > Limnocylindrales > CSP1-4 > SPCO01. The sequence continues at coordinate 387,118 of CAVZON010000006.1, forward strand.
GGCCCGGTAGGGCTGGGATGTCGGGAGTGGATCGGCCTCCCGGGTGGTCGGATGACCGGCCCGGGAGGCCCTGGAGGAGGAGGTTGCTAGGGGTTCTTGTCCGGGGCAGCGTCGAAGATGCCCTGGAGCGTGGTCTGGAGCTTATCGAGGTCGGCGTCGATGTCCGCGCTTTCGGCGGTTCGATAGCCGATACCGAAGGCCTGCCAGGCGGCCTTGCTCTTGGCATAGTCCGGGACCCAGGCCTGGTGGTTGGGGATGTCCGGGTAGCCGAGCATGGCCTCCGGGACGGCCCAATCGAGGTCGGCGTTCGGGTAGGCCGTTTCGATGGCGTCCTTGAACGGCTGCGTCTGGGCCGGGTCGGCCGGCATGGCGCCGTAGATGGTCGCGCAGTTCGCCGGAGGCCGCGAGCGCGGACAGGACGCCGAACGCCTCGTCGGGGTGCTTGGTGGTCTTGAGCATGCTGAACGTGTCAGCGTGCAGCTTGGCCGTGGTGGCTTGCCGTCGAACGACGGGGCGACGGCCCAGCCGAAGTCGTCACCGACGATGGGCTCGGCCGGTGCGGCCGGGTTCACGCAGCACGAGTACCACGTGTGGATCTCGGTCATGGCGAGGTTGCCCGACTGGAACGGGTTGCCCTTGGCCAGCAGGTCGCCGTTGACCTGGTTCTGGTTGGGGATGAAGTGGTCCTTCCAGACGCCGTCGTTGAACCAGTGGATACCGGTTCGCATCGCGTCGGGGATCTGGGCGGTCTTGCCGTCGTCGGCGAGGAACGAGCCCGCGCCGAACAGCGCGGTCTCGGCCGTCGGGGCGTTGTCGGCCCACTGGGAGTCGAAGCCCCACTGGACGATGTTGGCGGGATCGAAGTCCGGGCTGGTGGCGTCGTTGCCGTTGGCATCGACGGTGAGCTTCATGCCCAGCTCGCGAACGGCGGCCATGTCCCACGGCTTGCCTTCGTACAGGTCACCGACCTTGGTCGGCGGGTACGGCAGGTCGGCCTCGTCGAACAGCTTCTTGTTGTACCAGAGGAAGGACGGGTAGGTCCCGAACGGCACGCCGATCGTGGCGCCGCCCTTGCCGATCTTGAAGAAGTTGGCCAGGGCCTCGGGGTACTTGCTCATGTCGTACGCCGGTCGACTCGATCAGCGGCTGCAGGTCGGCGACCTGGTCGATGAACAGGTTCAGCCCCTCGACGCCGACCGGACCGATGATGTCCGGCGCGTTGCCGGCCGCGATCTGCGTCTTGAGGATGTTGGCCGCGACGTTGTTGTCGAGGATCTCGAGCGAGATGTAGGCCTTGTCCTTGTTCGCGGGATCGTTGTTGAACGCGGTGACGAAGTCCTTCTGGACCTGGATCTGCTGCGGCTGACCGCCCGCGCCCAGGCCGACGAACCAGCGGATGATCTGGCCGCCGTTGGGGCCGGGCACGCTGGCGTCGATGGGTTCCGGGGTGAGCAGCGGGGTCGGTTCGGGCGACGGCGCTGACGCTGGCGACCGCCTCTGACGGGGCGGCACTTGGCGCGGTCGAGGCGGCAGTGCCGCCACAGGCTGCCGCGATGATGGCGATGACGCCCACTAGGGCGATCAAGGCTCGCGGTCCGGATCGAGACTGGTTCATCGCGATCGACTCCTCCTGTGCGAGATCTTCTGCGATCTCCTACCTCTCGTTGATGAGGCCGAAGTGGGTGGGGCCCGATCACCCTCGGATCGGTGCCCGCCGGTCGCCGGCCGGCTCAGGGCATGCGCCTCCCGGCGCTCGAGGCGCGTTGGATGAGCTCCGTGGCAAGGATCACCCGGCGGGCGATCCGGTCGCCACGGTCCATGCTCTCGCCGAGCAGATGGACCATCTCTCGACCCATCTCCTCGACCGGCTGCCGGATGCTGGTCAGCGGGGGACGGGTGGTGGTGGCGACCGGTGAATCGTCGTAGCCGACGATGGCGACGTCGTCGGGGACGTGACGGCCGGACGCCTGGAGCACGCCGAGGGCGCCCGCGGCCATGAGGTCGGAGGCGCAGAACACGGCGTCGAGGTCGGGGCGGCGGGCGAGGAGCTGCTCCATCGCGCCGGCGCCGCTGTCGTGGGTGAAGTCGCCGACGGCGACGAGGGTCGGGTCCTGGGCGAGGGACGCGTCGGTCAGGGCGTCGCGATAGCCGGCCAACCGGTCCTGGCCGGCGACCATGTCGGCGGGGCCGGCGATCGTGGCGATGCGCCGGCGGCCGCCGTCGACGAGGTGGCGAGTGGCGAGCTTGGCGCCGCCTCGGTTGTCGGCGTCGACGTGGTCGACCTCGCTGCCGCGCGGCGGCCGGCCGACGACGACGATACGGCACGCGGCGGGCGGCCAGCTCCTGGGGGAGCGGGTCGTCGCCGTGGAGGCTGACGAGGATGACGCCGTCGACGTGCCCACCGGTCAGATAGCGCACGGTGCGCGCCTCTTCCTGCGGGTCGTCCGGCATGAGCAGGACGAGCTGCAGGTCGCGGGCGGCCAGGGCGGTGCTGATGCCGCGGATGATGCGCGGGAAGAACGGATCGCTGAACAGGCGGGTCGCCGGCTCGGTGATGACCACGGCGATCGACTCGCTGCGACGGGTCACGAGGCTGCGCGCCGCGCGGTTCGGGACGTAGCCCAGACGGTCGATCGCGCGCTCGACGGTGCGTCGCACGTCGGGGCTGACCTTGGGCGAACCGTTCACGACGCGGGAGACCGTCGCTCGCGAGACGCCGGCCACGCGCGCGACCTCGTCGAGGGTCGCAGGTGGTCGCGTGACGGGGGTCTCGTGTTGCGACATCGTACCCTTCGTGACGGGTGTGTGAGAGCGCTCTCACGCTTCGTTGGTGACTCTAGCACCCGTTGTCAAGAGAGCGCTCTCACGAACTCGCAGGTTTCGTTCTGGAGTCGGACATACCCTCCTCGAGCCCCGGCCGACCGTCCTCCGCCACCCTGGCGCGGCCACCCCCGGGCCCGGCACGGCGGGCGCTCCGGCGGATATGCGAGACTCGCGCCGTGAGCCCGACCGCCACCGCATCCGCCGCCGACCCGCTGACCCGCTACGAGGCCGTCATCGGCATCGAGGTCCACTGCCAGCTGCGCACGGTCTCGAAGATGTTCTGCGCCTGCTCGACGGCCTACGACGGCGCCGCACCCAACACGCCACGTCTGCCCGGTCTGCCTCGGGCTGCCGGGCGCGCTGCCGGTCATCAACCGCCGAGCCGTCGAGCTCGTCCTGCTGACCGGCCTGGCCATCGAGGCGACGACGCCGGAGGCCACGCGCTGGGATCGCAAGAACTACTTCTATCCCGACCTGCCCAAGGGCTATCAGATCAGCCAGTACGACCTGCCGCTCGCGTCGGCCGGACGGCTGGCGGTCGAGACCTCGGACGGGCCGGTGACGATCGGCATCACCCGGGCGCACCTCGAGGAGGACACCGCCAAGCTCGTCCATGCCACCGATGCGCGCCGGGCGCAAGGTCAGCCTGGTCGACTTCAACCGGTCCGGCGCGCCGCTCATGGAGATCGTCACCGATCCCGACATCCGGACCGCCGAGCAGGGCCGGCGCTACGCCGAGGAGCTGCAGGCCCTGCTGCGCGCGATCGGCGCGTCCGATGCCGACATGGAGCGCGGCCAGATGCGGGTCGAGGCGAACGTGTCGCTCCGGCCGCGCGGCACGGAGCCGTTCGGGACGCGGGTCGAGGTCAAGAACATGAACTCGTTCCGGTCGGTCGAGCGGGCCATCGACTACGAGATCGCCCGCCAGGCCGCCGTCCTCGACGCGGCGGCAGGCGCTCCACCAGGAGACGCGGGGCTGGGCCGACGACCGCGGTGAGACGTACCACATGCGGTCGAAGGAGACCTCCGACGACTATCGCTACTTCCCGGAGCCGGACCTGCCGCCGCTCCACGTCGAACGCGCCTGGCTCGATGACCTGCGCGCCGGCCTGCCGGAGCTGCCGGCGGCGCGTCGGGCGCGCTACCAGTCCGAAGCCGGGCTGTCCGCCTACGACGCCGCGGTCCTCGTGGCCGCACCCGAGGCCACGGCGCTGTTCGAGTCGACCCGCGCGGCCGATCCGGGCCTCAGCCCGAAGGCCGTCGCCAACTGGGTCAGCGGCGAGTACCTGCGCCTGCGCAAGTCGGCCTCGGACGACACGCCCGTGGTCGTCGACCCGGCGGAGCTCGCTGCGCTCGTTCGCGCGGTCGAGGACGGGGCGATCTCCCGGGCACAGGCCCGCGAGGTGCTCGAGGCGCACGTCGCCACCGGAGCGGGCCGTGGCCGGGATCATCGCGGAGCGCGGCTTCGTCCAGATCAGCGACGCCGGGGCCCTCGCGGCGACGGTCGACGAGGTCATCGCCGCCAACCCGGATGCGGTGGCCGACTATCGGGCCGGCAAGCAGCAGGCCGTCGGCTTCCTCGTCGGCCAGGTCATGAAGGCGACACGGGGCCAGGCCAACGCGGCGGTGGCGATGCAGACCGTCCGGGACCGCCTCGACGGTGGCGACGGCTAGGGAGGGACCGAGGACCGTGGGACCACTCAACCTGCTGCTGTGGGCGGCGGGCATCGTGCTCGTCGTCGTCGGCACCACCCGCGCCCGCGGGCCGTGGAGCCGCTACCAGGCCCTCAAGGAGCAGGACGCCAACGTCGCCCGCTACGAGGCGTGGCGCGGCGGGCTTCGCGACGACGGCGAGACCGGGGCCTCGATCGCGATGCAGGTCCTGCGTCGTCAGGCGCAGCGGGCGGGGCTCATCGCCATCGCCGGCGTCGTCCTCATCTTCCTCGGGTTCCTGATCCGCTGATCGGGGAGCGCCCGGCGGCGCTACTGCCCGTCGATCGTCACGTCAGGGACGACGCTGCCGTCGGCGAGGCCCGCCAGAGCGGCCGCCAGTCGCGCCCGGACCGCCGCCGACACGTCGTCGGCCCGGTCGTGGAACGGGGCCAGGCGGATGCCACCCGTGGATGCGTCCTGGATCTCCACGCCCGGCACCGTCTCATCGCGGGCCACCCGCAGCAGGGCATCCTCGACCGAGCGTCGGATGTCCTTCATGGCCGACGACAGGAGGCACGGCCGTGCATCGGGCAGGCGCTCGTACTGGTCGGTCTCTGCGCCGATGGCCATGACCTTGCCGGCGCAGGCCGCTTCGATGGCACCCTGGCTGGTGGACCCACCGACCGCGAAGATGACGTCGGCCCCGGCCTCGGTCATCGCCTGCGCCCTGGCCTTGCCCTCGGCTGGATCGTCGAAGGACTCGGCGTAGGCGACATCCACGACGATGGCCGGCTGGACCGAGCGGGCGCCGTCGAGGAAGCCTTCGACGTAGCGCTCCATCGGCGGGATGACGACCGGCCCGGCCACCACCCCGATGTGGTCCGCCTCCGACACGGACGCGGCGAGGACGCCGGCGAGGTAGCCGGCCTGGTCCTCGGCGAACAGCAGCGACACGCCGTTGGCCTGCCACGTGTCGTCATGACCCGTGGACGGGATGCCGTCGACCGCGATGAACGTCATGGCCGGATGCGTCTTCGCCGCATCGCCGAGCGCGTCACCGACCGTGAGGCCGACACCGACCACGACATCCCGGCCCTCGCCGCTGACCTTGGCGATGTTGGCCGCGAAATCGGCGGCGCTGGCCGTCTCGACGACCTCGACGGCGAAGCATCCCGGAGCGGCCTCCAGGGCGGCCTGCAGGCCCGCATGGGTGGCCTGGTTCTTGGCGCCATCCTCGACCGGACCGACGTCGGTCACGAGGCCGACCTGGAGGGGCTCGGTGCAGGCCAGCGGCGACGCGGACGCACTCGGTTCGACGGTCGAGGACGGCACCGCCGTCGCGCTGCTCGTCGCTGACGGCGACGGGGATGGCGACGCGATCGGCGGGGGGCCGGCACAGGCAGTGGTCGCGCTCACCAGACAGGCGATGAGCAGGACGCCGAGTCGGTCGCGCATCGCGGCGCATCGTAGCGCAAGTCACCAGCCCGAGCCCTTCGGCGGCCGAGCGGCTCGCCTAGAATGGCCGTCACCGCAACGGGAGGGAGCAGCCGCGTTGGGATCCATCGTCGACAAGAGCAGCATCGGCATCGGTGGTCGTCAGTTCCACGTGGGCATCGCCCCCGGCGAGGTCAGCACCATCGCGCTGATGCCGGGCGACCCGTTCCGCGTCCCGCTCGTGGCCGAGTACCTCGAGGATCCGGTCGAGGTCGCCCACAAGCGCGAGCACCGGACGATGGTCGGCACGTACAAGGGGCGGACGATCACGGTGACCTCGACCGGCATGGGCTGTCCGTCGACGGCCATCGCGGTCGAGGAGCTCGCTCGGGTCGGGGTCACGACGTTCATCCGGGTGGGCAGCACCGGAGCCCTGCAGGAGGGCATGGAACCCGGCGACCTGGTCATCAGCCAGGGGTCCTTCCGCAACGACGGCACGACCGACATGTACGTCCCGAAGGGGTACCCGGCCGTGCCCGACCTCGAGATCACGCTCGAGCTGGAGCGCGTCGCCCGCGAACGGGCGCCGGCGTTCTCGCTCGGCGTCCATGCCGGATTGAACGTGACCGACGATGCGTTCTACGCCGAGTCTCCGGAGTGGACGATGCAGATGTCGCGGATGGGGATGCTCAACGTCGAGATGGAGTCCTCGGCCATGTTCGTGGTCGCCCGCCAGCGCGGCCTGCGGGCGGCGATGATCTGTGCCGTCTCGAGCAACCTCGTGTCGGGCACCAGCGTGTATGCCGAGAACGCCCATGAGCGCCTCGCGGTCGGTTGGCGGGCGAGCATCGAGACGGCGCTCGAGACGGCCGCTCGGCTGGCGCTCTAGCGTGCGGGCTCGATGGGCCTGAACCTCCATACCCACCTCGAGGGGTGGGTGCGGCCGGAGACGGCGGCCGAGCTGGCCAGGGCCGGCGGGGTGCCGGACCCGCCGGGCGGCTGGGATCGGGCGCTGCGCATGGACGGACCGGGCGACCTGACCGTGTACCTCGCCCACGTGGCGGCGGCCTATCCGGTCCTGGGGTCGGACGCGGCGCTCCGTCGCGTCGCCCGCGAGGCGGTCGAGGATGCAGCGGCTGACGGGTGCGATTACCTCGAGATCCGCTTCGGGCCATCGACCCATCGACGGCCGGGGTTCGACCTGGCCGCGGTCATCGCCGCGACCTGTGCCGGCCTGGACGACGGCCGCCAGGCGACGGGCCTGGCCTGCGGCCTCGTGGTGTGCCTGTTGCGCCACGACACGGACGAGACGAACGTTGCCGTGGCTCGGGCTGCGGCGGCCGCGGCGGGTCAGGGCGTGGTCGGCCTGGACGTCGCCGGCGATGAGCTGCGCTTCCCGTCCAACGCCCCGTACGAGGCGCCGTTCTCGATCGCTGCCGCGGCCGGTCTGGGCCTCACCGCCCACGCGGCGGAGGCGGGGCCGGCGAGTGCCGTGATCGAGGCCGTCGAGCAGTTCGGTGTCCGGCGGATCGGCCATGGCGCCGTGGCCGCGACGGACCCGGCGGTGCTTGCCTGGGCGGCCGAGCGCGGCGTGACGTTCGAGGTCTGCCCGACCTCGAACATCCTGACCGGGGCGGCACCGGCGACCGGCGACCACCCGTTCCACGCGTTCCTGGCCGCCGGCTGCTCCATCGTCCTGGGTGACGACGACCCGGTCACGACCGGCAGCCCGCTCTCGGCCGAGGAGCGCTGGATGGTCGACGTCGGCGGTCTCGACGGCGATCGGCTCCGGGCCATCCAGCGCACGGCCTGCGAGGTCGGGTTCATGGATGACGGTGTTCGCGCCGAGCTCAGGGGACGCTTCGCCTGACCTGCCGGTCGTCGGTCAGCGACGCCCGCCGATGCGCCGCCACTCGATCGCCGTACACCGATCCATGACCAGGTCCAGCCCGGCATCCGCGGCGATGGACGCCGCCGTCCAGTCGACGACACCCAGTTGCAGCCACAGGCAGCGGGCGCCGACGTCGACCGCTTCGCGGGCGTGTTCGGCGCACGCCTCCGGTCGACGGAAGACGTCGACGAGGTCGACGGGGCCGCCGGCGTCGACGGCCTCCCGGAGCGAGGCGAACGCGACCCGGCCCAGGATCTCGCGCTCGTTGGGGTTCACCGGGACGCAGTCGAAGCCCTGCTCGAGCAGATAGCGGAGGACGCCGTTCGAGGGTCGATGCGGGTCGGCCGAGGCGCCGATGACGGCGATCCGGCTGGTCGACCGCAGGACGCGTTCGATGCCGTCGTCGTCGAGCACCGCGACCGGCCCACGACCCTCGTGCAAGTCCAGGATCGCCCCGATCCGTCGTCGCTCGCGCCGCCGTTCGGCGGCATCGGCGGCATCGGGGGCCGGATCGCTGCCGACCGCGTCGTGGTCGTCGATCAGGTCGCGCCTTCCTTCACGTAGGGCTTGCCGACGGCCGCCGGCGCGATGCTCCGGCCGACGACGCCGGCAAGCACGACCAGGGTCAGCAGATAGGGCAGGGCCCCGAAGGCGTTGTTGTAGAGGCTCGGGAACTGGCTCTGGATCCCTGACAGGAACACCCCCAGCTCGCCGGGCGGCGGGTTGGAGCGGATGGCGATGCCGAGGGCCTCGGAGAACATGAACAGCAGGGCCCCGCCGAACGCGCCGATCGGCGTCCAGCGCCCGAAGATCACGGCGGCCAGCGCGATGAACCCGCGGTTGGCGGTCATGCCGTTCTGGAACGACGCGTTGAACTCCAGGGTCAGCCAGGCGCCGGCCAGCCCGGCGAAGATGCCAGCGAGGATGACGTTGCGACGGCGCAGCCGGATGACGTCGATCCCGACCGTGTCGGCGGCACGTGGATGCTCGCCGACGGCGCGGGTGCGCAGACCCCAGCGCGACCGGAAGAGCCAGATCTGCAGACCGATGACGAACACGATGACCGACATCGTGATCGGGCCGACGGACAGGAACATGTTGAGCAGCCAGCCGACGACGGGCAGGTCGACGAGCGCAGCCGGCGGATCGAACGGGTCGAACGTCCCGGCGCTGCCGCTGGGCTTGATGAGCCGATTCAGGTAGCCCGTCAGGCCCAGGGCGATGATGTTGATGACCGTGCCGCTGATGATCTGGTCGGCCCGCACCGTGACGCACAGCCAGGCATGGAGCGCCGCGACCGCCATGCCGGCCAGCATCGCGGCCAGCACGCCGACGAGCAGGGCAGGCGTGGCGCCGAAGAACGCACCGGGCACGGCGTCCGGCATCGCCTCGTCGACGACCACGGCGGCCATGAAGCCGACGAACGCCGCGGTGAGCATCATCCCTTCGATGCCGATGTTGACGATGCCGCTGCGCTCGCACATCACCCCACACAGGGCCCCGAGGGCGATCGGGGTCGCCAGGTTCAGGGTCTGCGGGGCGAGGTTGGTGGTGACGATGGCGTCGATCAGGTAGGCGGCGAACGCGAACACGAAGCCGATGACCGGGATCCCGAACAGGCCTTCCATCAGACGGCGCCCTCCCCGTAGCTGCGGGACACCGTGCCGAGCTCACTCGGCGTGACCCGCTCGGCCCGGATCCGGAAGACCCGCCGGACCACGCCCTCGGCGGCGAGGAAGAGCAGGATCAGCCCCTGGATGACGTCGATGATCTCGATCGGGATCTCGGCCGTGATCTGCATCGCCGGCGCGCCGGCTCGCATGCCGCCGAGCAGCAGGGCGGCCAGAAGGATGCCCACGGGATGCGTCCGACCGAGGAGTGCCACCGTGATGCCGGCGAAGCCGATGGCGGTCCCGAACGTGGCCGGGTAGTAGCCCAGGGTCAGGATCTCCATGGCCCCGGCCAGCCCGGCGAACAGGCCGCACAGGCTCATGGTCAGGATGATCAGGCGTCGCGGGCTCATGCCGGCGTACTTGGCCGCGGTGGGGTTGGCGCCCACGGTCCGGATCTCGAAGCCGAGCGTGGTGCGGTAGATCAGGACGAACGCGAGCGCCACGACGGCCAGCGCGATGATCGGGGCCAGGCTGCCATTGCGTCCCCACAGGATCGGCATGGCGGCGTTGCCCACATCGGCCGTACGCGCGAAGGTCGGGCCCTGGATCTTGACGATGTCGTTGACCAGGCCGACGATCGCGAAGGCGGCCAGCGAGTTGAGCATGATCGTGGAGACCACCTCGTGCGCGCCGGTGAACGCCTTCATGGCACCGGGGATGAAGCCATAGACCGCGCCGCCGAGACAGCCGGCCACGATGGCGATCGGGAAGGCGATGATCGCCGGCTGCTCGGCCACGGCGGAACCGACGAGGGCCGCGATGAAGCCCCCGACGAGGACCTGGCCGGTGCCGCCGATGTTGAACAGGCCGGCCTTGAGGCCGACGCCGACGGCCAGCCCGGTCATGACCAGCGGCGTGGCGGCGGCGATCGTGCTGGTCAACGCGCGAGCCGCCAGCTCCGGGTCGATCGAGAGCGCCAACGAGGTCCCGGCGTCGGTGACGTCGAGGAACGACAGGCCGGTCGCGCCCTGGAGCAGGCTCTCGTAGGCCACGATGGGCAGCAGGAAGTCGATCTGATCGGATGTGGCCAGGCTCGACAGGATGATCAGGACCGAGCCGGCGAGCAGGGCCAGGACGATGCACAGGAGCGGGATGGCCGCGAGGGACCAGAAGTGCCGGAGGGCGTTCATGCCGGGGTCTCGGTCGCGGCCAGCGGCTCGGTCGTTCCGGCGTCCGGCGGCCATCAGCAAGCCCGATCTCCTCGCGCTCCGCGGAGGGACCGTCGACGAGGGCCACGATCTCGCCGCGATACATCACGGCGACGCGATCCGAGAGCTCCATGACCTCATCGAGCTCGGCCGAGACGAGGAGGATGGCTGCACCCTCGTCGCGCTTGGCCACGATCTGGCGGTGGATGAACTCGATGCTGCCGACGTCCAGGCCGCGCGTCGGCTGGTCGAGGATGAGGGTGTTGAGGTCGCGACTGAACTCGCGCGCCACGACCGCCTTCTGCTGGTTGCCACCCGACAGCGTCCCAGCGTTGACCGACGGCGACGGCGTCCGGATGTCGTACTCCTCGATGGCGCGCTTGGCCCACGCTTCGATGGCGCTGTCGTTGCGGAAGATGCCGCGGGCATACGGCGCCTCGTCGTACTGGGTCAGGACGAGGTTGTCCTCGAGGGGGAAGCTGAGCACCAGGCCGAAGCGATGGCGATCCCCTGGGACGAACGACATGCCGGCCCGTTGCATGGCCCGCGGCCCGCGGCCGGTGACATCGACGCCCTGCAGCACGACCCGCCCGCTGGTCGGCCGCCGCAGACCGGTCAGCGCCTCGACCAGCTCTTCCTGACCGTTGCCGGCGACCCCGGCGACACCCAGGACCTCGCCGGCCCGGACCTCGAAGGTCACGCCCTTGACCGCCTCGTGGCCGCGATCGTCGGCCACGTGCAGATCCTCGACGGCGAGCGTCGTGCCGGCCGGGTTCGACTCGCCGCGGTCGACCGACAGCAGGACGTTCCGGCCGACCATCAGCTCGGCCAGATCCTCCTCGTTGGTCTCGGCGGGCAGCCGCGTGCCGACCACCCGCCCGCGGCGGATGACGGTGATGCGGTCGGCGATCTCGAGGACCTCATACAGCTTGTGGCTGATGAAGATGATCGAGTGACCCTCGGTGGCCAGCCGTCGGAGGACGACGAAGATCTCCTTCGTCTCCTGGGGCGTCAGGACCGCGGTCGGCTCGTCGAGCACGAGGATCCGGGCCTGGCGGTAGAGCGCCTTGAGGATCTCGACGCGTTGCTGCCAGCCGATCGAGAGGGCGTCGACCCGCGTCTCCGGGTCGATCTGGAAGCCGAAGCGGTCGCACAGCTCGACGATGCGCCGGTGGGCCTCCTTCCGGTCGAGGAAGATCGGATTGGCCATCGTCTCCTCGCCGAGGAGGATGTTGTCGGCGACCGACAGGACCGGGACGAGCATGAAGTGCTGGTGGACCATGCTGATCCCGCGGGCGATCGCGTCTGCCGGCCCGGTGATCTGGACGGGCTGGCCGTCGAGGCGGATCTCGCCCTCGTCCGGGGTGGCCAGGCCGTACAGGATGTTCATCAGCGTGGACTTGCCCGCGCCGTTCTCACCGAGCAGCGCATGGATCTCGCCGGGGCGGATGTCCAGGTCGATCCCGTCGTTGGCCACGACGCCCGGGTAGCGCTTGGTGATCCCGCTCATCTGGAGGGCGGGTGCGGTCACGGTCTCGGTCACGGCTGCCTCGAGCTTCAGACGGCGGTCGCGGGGTCGATCGTGCGGATCCGGATGGCGAGCATCATAGTGCCCGCCGAAACGCAAGAGAGGCGGTCTTGCGACCGCCTCTCTGGCTACTGGTTCGGGATCGAGCGGAGGCTACGGCGCCGGCGTGCCGCTCACGGTGCACGCGACCGGTGCGCACGGATCCAGCGATCCGTCGACGAAACCGGCGGTCGCCGTGTCGATCAGCGTCTGGATCTCAGGCGTGATCTTGTCCGCGTTGTCGTGATACGGCGCCAGCCCGATGGCCGCCGGCGTGGACGCGGCGTTGTAGGCCACCGTCCCGGGGACGAAGGTGTCCGACGCGACGCTCGTGACCACGGAGGTGACCGTGTCGACGAGCTTCTTCTCGGCGCTCGTGACGATGCACGGCGCGAGGTTCGGCAGGCTCACCGCCTGGTCGACGTCGACGCCGATGCCGTTCAGGCCGGCATCGCACACGGCCTCGAGCGCGCCCTGGCCGGTCAGACCGGCGATCTGGAACAGGACGTCGGCGCCCTGGCCGATGAACTGCTCGGCGATGGCGCGACCCTTGGCCGGGTCATTGAAGCCCTTGGACGGATCCGGATCGGTCTCCTGGTAGAGGACCTCGATGTCCGGCTTGACCGACTTGGCGCCGTTCTCGTAGCCGCGCCAGTAGTTGACGACGGCCGGGACGTTGGTGCCACCGACGGCGCCGATGGTGTCGCTCTCGCTCAGGCTCGCGGCGACGATGCCGGCGAGGTAGCCGGGCTGGGCCTCGGCGAAGACGATGCCCTGGTAGTTCGGCAGGAGCGTGGCCGCATCCCCGGCGCACGCGAACGTCGGGTCCGAGACGCCATCGGCATCGACGCAGATGCCCTGGTCGACACCGACGAACTTGATGTCCGGATTGGCCTTGGCGGCCGCCGCGGTGTCGGTCCCGATCAGGAAGCCGACGGTCACGATGACGTCGAAGCCCTGGTCGACGAACGTCTGGATGTTGGCCCCGTAGTCCGCGATGCTCTGGGTGACGATGACGTCGTGCTCACCACCGGTCGCTTCGGCAGCGGCCATGGCACCTTCGTTGGACGACTGGTTGAACGACTTGTCCTCGAGCTGACCGACGTCGGTGACGACACCGACCTTCAGCGGCCGAAGGTCACCCGCCGACGGGGCGGTGCTGGCTCCGTTGCTACCACAGGCGGCAACGATGATGGCCAGACCCGCGAACAGGGTCAGGCCGAGGCGCTTCTGCATGTGTCCTCCTCCAAACGTCGCCCCGGGTCCCTCTGGACTCGCTCGGGCGACTCGGATCCGAACCGACCGCAATCTCCCCGGTCGGCACCGATGGCGCATCGTACCGCATGCCCCGCCTCTTGGGCATACTCCGACCATGTCGGATCGGTTCCCATGCGGCCGTCGATCCATCGATCGCGAGCGCGTCGGCGACGTGGTGTTCGCCTCGGCCCGAGCGGCCGGTGGGGACCGGGCGTGATCCGGTATGTCGCGCTCGGCGACTCCTACACGATCGGGACGGCGGTCGCGCGCGGAGGACGCCTTCCCGACCCTCCTGGCCGACGCGGTGCCGGCCCTGGAGCTCGTCGCCAATCTCGGCGTCAACGGCTACTCGACCGTCGACCTCATCCGGGACGAGCTCCCGGTATTCGCTGGATCGGACCCAGGCTTCGCGACCGTGCTCGTCGGGGTGAACGACGCCGTCCAGGGGATCCCGCTGCGCGACCTACAGCACCAACCTGACGACGATCTTCGACGCCCTGGGGGCGCGGCTCCCGGTCGATCGGATCGTCGTCGTGACCGTGCCCGACTACACGGTCACGCCGGCAGGTGCCGACTACGGCGATCCGGTGGAGCGCAGCGCAGCGATCCGGGCCAACAACGCCACGATGGCGCGGGTCGCCGCGGAGCGGGGGATCGCCTCGTGGACATCCACGACATCTCGCTCGAGGCGGCGACCGATCCGACCCTGGTGGCGGCCGACGGCCTGCATCCGAGCGGGGCGCAGTATCGACGCTGGGTGGAGCGCATCGCCCCGGTCGTGCGCGACCTGCTCGATCAGGGCTGACGGCAGACCTCCGCCTCGCGGGTGTCAAGCGAGAGGTGCACCGATGGACGAGAAGAGAACGACGGCTCGAGCCTTCCACGATGCCGACGGCGTCGAAGACTGGCGGGTCCTGTTCTCGGGCGCGCATGCCTACTACCGCGTCGCATCGTTCGCAGAGGGCGCCAGGTTCGTCACCGTGATCGCCGACATCGCCCAGGCAGTGGGCCACGATCCGGATGTCGACCTGCGGCCCGATGGCGTCACCGTCCGGACCGCGTCCGGCGAGTACGGAGCGTTGAGCGACCGTGATGTCGAGTTGGCGCGCCGGATCTCCGCCGAGGCCCGGAGACTGGGGGTCGAATCGGACCCCTCCCAGGTCCAGGTCGTCGCGATCGCCGTTGCACAGGATGCCGGCAGCGACGTCGGTCCGTTCTGGGCCGCCGCCCTCGGGTACCGGAGCCTCGGGGCAGGTGGGGACGTGGTCGACCGGCACCGACGCAACCCGCACGTTTCGTTCCAACCGCTCCATCCACCCAAGCCGGGCCGGGGCCGTACCCACATCGACGTCAGCGTGCCTGCAGATCAAGCCGAAGCTCGTGTCGCGGCGGCACTCGCAGCGGGCGGACGGCTGGCCGACGATACGCACGTGCCCAACTGGTGGACGCTCGCTTCGCCCGACAACCACGGTGTCGACATCGCCGCGTGGCCCGACTTCGAGGACTTCGAGGACGACGAGGGCTGAGCCGCCGGCCCGATGAACCACGGCGTGCCATGGGGCGAACCCGTTGGGGGCGTCAGACCGGCGGCAGCCGCTCCCACGACTTGGGGCGGGGGAGCGCCAGCCACTCGTCGCGCAGGATGGCCATCCGGATGTCGTCGCTGTAGACGCCGTCCTGGAACCACACGTGGCGGAGCCGGCCTTCGACGCTGAAGCCGGCCTTGCGGTAGACGGCCTGCGCTCGCTCGTTGTGGGCGTCGGTGTCCAGCCACAGGCGCTCCATGCGAAGCTCGCCGAAGGCGAAGTCCATCACGGCGGTCGACGGCGTCGGAGCCCAGGCCCTGGCCCCACAGCGCCGGATCGCCGATGGTGATGCCGAAGGCGCATGAGCCGTTGGCCCGGTCGACGAAGAAGATGTCGGTCCGGCCGACCGGCTCGTCGTCGTCGAGGCGGCAGATGACGAAGCGGTAGACGCTGTCGCCGTCCTCGCGGACCGCATCCTCGTAGCGCTGTCGACGCCGGGCGCGGCTGGTCGGCGGGTCGCCCATGAGCTTGCGCACGCGGTCGTCGTCGTACCAGGCCGAGACGAGCTCGGCGTCGTCGGGCTCGAGCGGCCGCAGGTAGGTCAGCTCGCCACGCAGGCCGCGGACGGGTCGGTCGGTCATGGCCACAGCCTAGCGACCACCCTGCAGCTCGTGGAGCCGGGCGTCGCTGATCCCGAAGTGGTGGGCGATCTCGTGGTAGACGGTCTCGGTCACGCCGGCCACCAACGCGTTCGGTGACCGGTACGCGCGGGTGAGCGGCCCGCGGAACAGCGTGATCTTGCTCGGCACGGCCGCCTGATCGGCGCCGTAGGTCGTGCGCGGCACGCCCTGGTACAGGCCGAACAGGCCGCGCGCCCCGACCGACGCCAGCTGGGCGGGCGTCGGCTCGTCCTCGATGACGATCGCGACCGAGCCGAGGCGGTCGCGGAACGGCGCCGGGAGCCGCTCCAGGGCATCGATGACGATGGCCTCGAGGGCGTCGTCGTCCGGCTCGGCCCACGCCGGATCGAGCTGGCCGATGGAGCGAGGCCCGTCCGTCACGGTTCGGTGCGCGCGCTCAGCAGGTCCACGGACACGGGTCTCCCTCTCGCTTCCCCGAGGCCGGCCGGCGTCGTGCGGGTCGACCGTCTGCGCAGAGCCTACGCGGTCATCGCCAGAAGGGCGGTGCGTGCGATGCCCTCGATGGGGTTCCAATCGCCCGCCGGCATCCCTACACTGCCCGCGACGACGTCCAGGGAGCGTCGCTCCGACCGGAGGGGAATGGCCGTGCGCGCTCGATCCGCAGCCGTCATCGCGCTGGTGGCGCTCCTCCTGTCGATGCTCCCGACGACGGTCGCCGGCGCCCCGTCCCCGACCATCAGCCTGGCCGACCTCGTCGTCACCGAGCCATCCGGCCGCTCCGGCGTCGCGCCCATCGCCCTGCCCGTCGTCCTCGACGTCGCCCCCGCCGGCCCGGTCGTCGTGAGCTGGCGGACCGTGGCCGGCAGCGCCGGCACGAGCGACTTCGTCATGGCCAGCGGCTCGTTCACCATCAACGCCGGCTCGCAGGGCGGGGGACTGCCCCTCGACATCCGCGCCGACCGCGCTGCCGAGTCGACCGAGTCATTCACCGTGGAGCTCACTGCGGTGACGGGTGCCGCCATCGGCGACGGGGTCGGCCGCGTCGACATCCGCGATGCCTCGACCGGCCTGGCGGTCGCCGATGCGACCGTCCTGGAGCCCGATGCGGGCGGCGTCGACCTGACCATCCCGGTGACCGTCCCGAGCGCGCCGAACAAGCCGGTGACCTTCACGTGGGAGCTGCGGGCGGGCACGGCGTCGATCGGCAGCGATGTCGTCGCCGCGACCGGGTCCGGCGTCATCGACAAGGGCTCGCTGTCCGCGATCATCTTCGTCCGCGTCACCGGCGACGTCGGTCGTCGAGGCGGCCGAGTGGTTCGAGATCGTCGTGACCTCGGTCAAGAACGTGGCACTCAGCGACGGCGTGGGCCGGGTCACGCTCCTGGACGATGACGTGCCGCCTCCGACCCCGACGCCGAGCCCCGTCCCCCACGCCGACGCCCGACCCCGTCCCCCACGCCGACGGCCACGCCGACCCCGCCGCCGACGGCAACGCCAACGCCGCTCCCGACCGGCACGCCGCCGCCGATCAGCGGCTGGCAGCCACCGGCCGGCGCCGTGCCCGCGACCGGGACCGTCGTCTACCTGCAGAGCGAGCCGGGCGACTACATCGGCCAGGGCGAGACCCATCTCGACACGCTGGCCACCGCGATCCTCGCGTTCGATCCGGCCGGGGATCGGTTCTCCGTCCACGTCCGTGGCGATCGCCGCTGGGATGGCTGGTTCGCGCCACAGGCCGCCGGGACGCCGATCGCCGCCGGGCACGTATCCGAACCTCCAGCGCTACGGCGTCTTCGTGCCCGGCCTGAGCTGGACCGGGGAGGGCCGCGGCTGCAACGAGTCGATGGGCCACCTCGTCATCGACGAGTGGACCGGCTCGACCGACCGACCCCGATCGCATCGTCGCCCGGTTCGAGCAGCGCTGCGACGCCAGCACCGGCGTGCTGCGTGGCTTCATCCGCTACGAGCGCGGCGACCCGACCCAGCCGCCGCCGCCCGGTGACGCCGCGGACTTCCCATGGTCGCCGCCGGCGGGCGCGGTGCCGGCCACGGGCGACTACCTGTACTTCGAGTCGACGCCCGGCGACTACATCGGCCAGGGCAGGACCGACCTGTACACGGCGCCGGACGCGACCCTGACCGGATCCGACACGAGTGGCGTGGTTCGCCTGCGCGTCACCCGCGGCACGAGCGACTGGGACGTCCGCGTGTCCGGGCCCGACGCGCAGGTCCAGCTCCAGCCCGGCCTGTACGAGGACCTCGGCCGCTATCCGTTCCACAACCCGGTCGAGGGCGGGCTGTCGATGTCCGGTGAGGGCCGCGGCTGCAACCGGCTCGACGGCGCGTTCGCCGTCGACGCGATCGCGTACGACGCCGGGGGCCTGGCGTCGTTCGAGGTCCGCTTCGTCCAGCGCTGCGAGGTCACGAACCCGCCGCTGTACGGGGCCATGCGCTGGACCCGACCGGGGAACTAAGGGGGCCCGGTCCGGCTACCATTGCCCCCCGTGACCCTCGCCCCGAACGACTTCACCCACCTCCACGTCCACTCCGAGTTCAGCCTCCTCGACGGCCTCGGCCGGATCACCGAGCTCGTCGATGCGGCGGCCGCGCAGGGCATGGACGTCGATGGCCATCACCGACCACGGCGCCCTGTACGGCGCGGTCGCGTTCTACCAGGCGGCGAGGACCAAGGGCATCAAGCCGATCATCGGCGTCGAGACCTACGTCGCGCCGCCGCTCGATGACCGTCCAAGGAGGGCAAGGCCGACAGCCCAGCCCTTCCACCTCATCCTCCTGGCGAAGGACTACACCGGCTACCAGAACCTGTGCCGCCTCGTCACCGACGCGCACATCGACGGCTACTACTACAAGCCGCGGATCGACCGCGAGCACCTGGCGAAGTACAGCGAGGGCCTCATCGGCCTGTCGGCCTGCCTCGGCGGCGAGGTCGCCAGGGCCCTCGAGGTCGACGACTGGGACCTCGCCCGCACGGTCGCCGGGCGAGTACGGCGACATCTTCGGGCAAGGACCGCTTCTTCCTCGAGCTCCAGGACCACGGCCTGCCCGAGCAGCGCCGGCTCAACGAGCAGCTCCTGCGCCTCGCGCCCGAGGTCGGCCTGCCGCTCGTCGTCACGAACGACCTGCACTACGTCCGCGAGGACCAGTCCGAGGCGCACGACGTGCTGCTGTGCGTCGGGCACCGGCAACAACCTCGACACGCCCGGGCGGCTGAAGTTCGAGACGCACGAGTTCTACGTCAAGTCCGCCGCCGCAGATGGCGCGCGCTGTTCCCGGACCAGCCCGACGCCGATCACGAACACGCCGGCGCATCGCGGAGATGACCGACCTCGCGCTGCCGCTCGGCCAGCTGCGGATCCCGCACTTCCCGGTGCCCGACGGCGAGACCGTCGAGTCGTGGCTCGCGCAAGGAGTGCCAGCGCGGCCTCGAGCGGCGCTACGGGACGGTCACGCCGGAGCTCCAGCAGCGCCTCGACTACGAGCTCGGCGTCATCACCTCGATGGGCTACGCCGGCTACTTCCTCATCGTCGCGGACTTCATCCGGTTCGCCCGGGAGCAGGGCATCCAGACGACGTGCCGCGGCAGCGCGCCGGGCTCGATCGTGACCTACACGCTCGGCATCACGCCCGGTCGACCCGATCCTCTACCAGCTGCCCGTTCGAGCGGTTCCTCAACCCGGACCGGGTGACGATGCCGGACATCGACGTCGACTTCGAGGACGGCCGGCGCGACGAGGTCATCGCCTACGTCGGGCGCAAGTACGGCCAGGACCACGTCGCCCAGATCATCACGTTCGGCACGATGCTCGCCCGGGCGGCCGATCCGCGACGTCGGGCGCGTGCTCGGCCACTCGCTACGGCGAGGTGGACCGCATCGCCAAGGCCATCCCGAACCAGCTCGGCATCAAGCTCGACGAGGCGCTCGAGATCGCGCCGGCGCTGCGCGAGCAGGTCGACGCCGACCCGGCCGTCAAGCGGATCATCGACTTCGCCCGCCAGCTCGAGGGCGTCGCCCGGAACGCATCGACCCACGCCGCCGGCGTCGTCATCAGCCGCGAGCCGCTGACCGAGCTCATGCCGCTCCAGAAGGCGACGAACTCGCGACTCGCTCATGACCCAGTACGAGATGCACGCCATCGAGGCGCTCGGGCCTGCTCAAGTTCGACTTCCTCGGCCTGTCGAACCTGACGATCCTGCGCCAGGCGGTCGACCTCGTCCGCGCAGAACCGCGGCATCGACGATCGACCTCGACAACGATCCCGCTCGACGACGCCACGACGTTCGAGCTGCTGGCCACGGGCGAGACGACCGGCATCTTCCAGCTCGAGTCGGCGGGCATGCGCCGCTACATCCGCGAGCTGCGCCCGACGTCGGTCTACGACCTCGCCGCCATGGTCGCCCTCTACCGGCCCGGGCCCGATGGACAACATCCCGGCCTACATCCGCCGCAAGCACGGCCAGGAGCCGGTGACGTACCTCCACCCGCTGCTCGAGCCGTACCTGGAGAAGACCTACGGGATCTTCGTCTACCAGGAGGACATCATGGCCGCGGCCATCGCCCTCGGCGGGTTCACCGGGCCCGAGGCGGACACGCTCGGCTACGCCATCCGCAAGAAGAAGTCGACGCGTGCTCCGCGCCCAGAAGGAGAAGTTCGTCACCCAGGCCGCCGAGCGGGGCGTCGACGCCCAAGGTCATCGACGCGGTGTTCAAGGCGTTCGAGCCGTTCGAGCGGTACGGCTTCAACAAGGCCCACGCCACCTGCTACGGGCTGATCGCCTACCAGACCGCGTACCTCAAGGCGAACTACACGGTCGACTACATGACCGCGGTCCTGACCGCCTTCCGGGACGAACGAGGAGAAGGTCGCGGCGGCGGTCGCCGAGTGCCGGCGCATGGGCATCGAGGTCCTGCCGCCGGACGTCCACGCGCAGCCAGCTCGAGTTCACCGTCGAGGGCGAGGCCATCCGCTTCGGGCTGCTGGCGGTCAAGAACGTCGGGCAGGGCGCGATCGAGTCGATCATCGCGGCGCGCGACGGCGGGCGGCGCCGTTCCGGTCGCTCGGCGACTTCTGCGCGCCGGATCGACCTGCGGCTGGCCAACCGGAAGGTCCTCGAGTCGCTCGTCAAGGTCGGCGCGCTCGACGCGTTCGGCCACCCGGCGCAGCTCCTCGCACGGGCTCGACGACGCCGATCGCGCGCCGGCGCCAGGCGACCCAGCGCGACCGGATCACGCGGCCAGACCTCGCTGTTCGACCTCGGCGCGGCGGACGCCTCGGCCTTCGAGCGGCCGCTGCCGAGCGCGACCGAGGCGCCCGTCCGCGAGCGGCTGCGCTGGGAGAAGGAGCTGCTCGGGCTGTACCTCTCGGAGCACCCGATGGGCGAGGTCGCCGAGCAGGTCGGGCGAGTTCGTGAACGCCTACTCGGGCGACCTCAGCGACGAGTCGCTCGACGGCCAGCGGGTCGTCGTCGGCGGCATCGTCGACCGGGCATGCGGACGGTCATCACCAAGCGCCAGGAGACGATGGCCATCGTGACCCTCGAGGACCTCCAGGGCTCGATCGAGGTCGTCGTCTTCCCGCGCCTGTACGAGACGACCGGCCCGATCTGGCGCGACGGCGCGATCCTGCTCGTCGCCGGGCGGGTCGACCACAAGGGCGAGGAGGTCTCGCTGCTCGCCGACCTCGTGGCCGACTGGGACGACGCCGTGGCCGCGCGGCCCGGAGGCGTTCGCCCGCGAGGTCGCCGCCGGGGATCGCGGTCGTGGCGGCGCGGCCGCCGCCAGCCGGTCGCGGTCGGGCCCGGTCCGGGCGGTCGCCGCGGTCGCCGTGCCGGCGCGATGCCCGCGCCCGCCGCTGGTCGGCGTCTCCGCGCGGCGCGAGGACGGCGACGGGCCACCGGCCGCCGAGCTGCCGCGGATCACCCCGGCCGAGCCGGTCCCGACCTATCTCGACGGCCCGGCGGCCGCGGCCGGCGGCGACGACGAGCCGCGACGAGCCGGCCGTGCCCGACGAGGCCCGGGCCCGGATCGTCGCCGACGCGACGGCCGACGCCCCGGTCGAGGCCGGACCGGAGGCCGTCCTCCACGTCCGGTTCGAGCGTCGGCGCGGCACCCGGACCGGCTGGTCAGCGCGATGGAGCAGTTCAAGGTCGCTGCTGCGCGATCGTCCGGGCGCGACCCGGGTCGTCTCCACGTCCCGGCCCCGGGCGGTGGCGCGGCGCTGCCGATGGAGCTGCGCCGCGGCGTCGCCTACGACACGGAGCTCGTGGCCGAGGTCCGGCGGCGGCTGGGGGACGGGCTCGTCGAGCTGCGCCTCGCCAGCGCGTGACGGACGCGTGACCGACCAGCCGGCCGGACGACGTCGTCGCGCCCGACGGCAGCCCGGTCGCGATCTACCGGGCCCTGCCCGACCGGCCGAGGCGGACCTGATCCACGCGGCGATCCCGGCGGGCTCGCGCATCCTCGACCTCGGCGCCGGGACGGGCCGGTTCGCCCGGGCGCTTGCCGAGCTCGGCCACACGGTCGTCGCGGTCGACCACGAGCCGGCGATGCTGGCCGGGCTGGAGGCCGTCCCGGGCATCGAGCCGGTCGTCGGCGAGATCGCCGGCCTGCGCCTCGGACCCGCCGCCGTTCGATGTCGCGCTCCTCGCCAGCCACCTCATCGATGACGACGACCTCGGGCCGGCCGCCCTCGAGGTCGCCCGGCAGCACCTGCGTCCGGATGGGGTCGTCGTCGCCGAGGTCGTACCCGCCCGGCCTCGACTGGCCGGCGGCGGTCGGGCGCCGGTCGGTGGTCGGGCCGGTCGGGCATCACCGTCACCCGCGCCGAGGTGACCGGCGACCGGCTCGATGCGGCGGTGCGCTACGACCTCGACGGCCGGACGTGGGACCAGCCGTTCGTCGCGCGGCTGCTGGATCAGCCCGCCCTCGAGGCACGGCTCGACGCGAGCCGGCCTCCGGTTCGAGCGCTGGCTGGACCCCGACCGCGGCTGGTTCCTCGCCCGGCGCTGAGCCACCGGCAGGACCCGGTCAGGACTCGGTCAGGACGCGGGAGTCGGGCTCGGCGCCGGGCCGATGTCGGCGATGAGCGCCGACCACGGGCAGTAGCGATCGCTCGTCACGAGGCCCTGCTCGACGTCGGACGGGCGTGCCGTCGCAGACCTCGATGGTCACCTCGGCGAACTCGAAGTCGGCCGGGTCGATCGACCACGTGTAGCCCTCGTTGACGCCGGTCTCGCGCGACGACCCGCCCGTTCGGGATGCTCGGCACGTCCTCGCCGGCGACGAGCTCGTTCGCGATCTCGATGTCCGCCGGGTCGGTCAGCAGGACCTTGAACGTCTCGCCGCCGGCGACCTGAACTCGACGACGACGTCATCGGCGGCCGGGTCGGCACAGCCGGCCACCGACGCGAGCGACCCCGATCAGCAGGGCGACGAGCGACAGCGCGACGTCCGCCGCGCCCGGTCATGCCTGGCCGGCCGCCTTGCGGACGGCCTGGACGGACGACAGCAGCTCGTGGAACTCGGTCCGGATGCCGTTGAGGACGGCGGGCTCGAGGGCGAGCTCGTTGGCGATCTGGTTGACCTCGGCCGACTCCTCGGCCGAGATCGAGCCGCTGGCGGCCGCGACGAGGAAGCAGGCGCGCAGGATGTCCTGCTTCTGCTGGTCGGTGGCGATCCCGGCGAACTCGCGGACGACGACGTAGTCCTCGGTCCCGCCGACGGTCTTGGCCTGCAGCTTGGCCATCTCGGCGACGAGGTGGGCGGTCGACTCGTCGAGCGCGCCGCGCGTCTGGAGGGCGTCCTGGATGACGGCCGTCTCCTCGTCGCTGATCTCGAGGTCGGCGTGGGCGGCGCGGGCCAGCGTGTACGCGGCCGAGGCGACGAGTCGTGCGCGCTCCGGCGGCAGGGCCTCCAGCTGGGCGACGATCGGCCTGGACGGTGGCGGTCTCGCCGGGCGTGGTGGCGGCGTTGGTCAGGGCGGCCTCGGTGGTGTCGGCGGCCTGCTCGTGCGTCCGGGCCGGGCCCGAAGATGCGACGGAACATGCGACTCCTCGACGGTGGGACGGGGCCCGAGTCTAGCGGCCATCGCTCCGGGTAGCATCGCGCACGTGCTGATCCGCGACGTCCGCTGCATCGACGGCCTGTCCGACGCCGCCCGCCCGCACGTCGATGTCCGGCTCGAGGGCGACCGCATCGCCGCCGTCGAGCCGCACGATCCGGCCCGGCAGCCGGCGCCCGGCGACGTCGTCATCGACGGCACGGGCCGGACGCTGCTGCCCGGGCTCATCGACGCGCATGCCCACTACACGTTCGACCCGACCGATGGCTCGCTCCAGTCGATCGCCCGGCGGACCGACGCGGAGATCCTGGCCGACGGCCGAGCGCCACGCCCTCGTCGCGCTGCGTGCCGGCATCACGACCGCCCGTGGCGCCGGGCTCGATCCGGAACCTCGAGGTCGTGCTGCGCGACCGGATCGCCGCCGGCCTGGTGCCGGGTCCCCGGATCGTCGCGGCCGGCACGGCGGTCGGGGCCGTCGACGGGCACGGCGCGGCGTTCGGGCTGGAGGCGGCGGGCCCGACGGGCTGGCCGACGCGACCCGGCAGGTCATCGCGGACGGGGCGGACGTCGTCAAGGTCGTCGCCTCCGAGGCGGCGATGCTGACGACGACCGGCCACGAGCCCGGACGCATCGTCCACGGCCGGCCGGAGCTCGACGAGGAGGAGCTGCGTGCCATCGTCGAGACCGCCGCCGGCGCTCGGGCGCCGGGTCATGAGCCACGCCCAGGACAGCGAGTCGGTCCGCCGCTCGGCGGCGGCCGGCGTCGCCAGCGTCGAGCATGCCTGGCTCGCCGACGAGGCGGCCATCGAGGCGCATCCGGCGTCGGGCGCGCTGGCTCGTCCCGACCCTCGTCGTGACCGACGTCAACCGGACGCTGCCCGGCCTGACGCCGGTCCAGCGCGAACGCCAGGACCTGATCGAGCGGACCCATCGCGCCTCGACCGAGGCCGCCATCCGGCTCGGCGTCCCGCTGGCGACCGGCACCGACACCGGCGAGGTCGGGGTGACAGCCGACATGGTCTGGCGCGAGATCGCCCTGCTCGTCGACCACGGCGCCTCGCCGATGGCCGCGATCCAGGCCGCCACCTCGTCGGCGCGCGCGGCTGCTCGGCGTCGATGCGTCGGTCGGCGCCGTCGCGGCCGGGCATGACCGCCGACCTCGTGCTCGTGGACGGGGATCCGCTGCTCGACATCGGGCGCCTCGCGGCCCCGGCGGTGGTCATCCAGGGCGGCGTCGTCGTCGACTGACCGCGGCGTTGCCGCCTGGGATCGGGCGGGTGTCGATCCGGGGTTGACATCGGCGGGACGTTTGTTGCATCTTGCCACAAACCCATTTGTGGGGAGACACGACAATCGTCCAGGCCAGTTCCTCCGCCCTCACTGGTGCGAACCTCGAGACGGTCCGGCGTGACAACCTGTCGGCGATCCTCCGGCATGTCCACCTGCACCCGGCGATGTCGCGGTCGGCGTTCGTCGCCCTGACGGGTTTGAACCGCAGCACGGTCGGCGACCTCGTCGGGGAGCTGGCCGAGCGCGGACTCGTGCGCGAGTCCCCGGGGGAGCGGCTGGGGCATCCGGGCCGCCCGTCTCCCGACGGTCCACGCCGTCGCCGATCGCGCGGTCGTCCTCGCGGTCGAGCCGGCGGTCGACTCCCTGGCGGTCGCGGTCGTCGGGTTGGGCGGCACGATCCACGAGCTCGTTCGCGTGGACCGGCCGCGTGGCCACACGTCGCCCGAGTCGACCGTCCAAGACCTCGTCGATCTGGTCCATCGTGTCGGGGCGGTCGCCCGCTACGCCGACCGCATGGTCGGGATCGGGGTATCGGCGATGGCCATCGTCCGGCGCTCCGACGGGTTCATCCTGCTGGCGCCGAACCTCGGCTGGACCGACCTCGCGCTCGACCGGATGCTCGTCGAGGCGCTTGGCATGGACCTGCCGGTGACGATCGGCAATGAGGCGGACCTGGGTGCCGTGGCCGAGCACCTGCGCGGGGCAGGGCAGGGAAGCGACGACCTCATCTACCTCTCGACCGAGGTGGGCGTCGGTGGCGGCGTCATCATCGGTGGGCAGCCCCTGGCCGGGCTGGCCGGCTTCGGCGGAGAGGTCGGGCACATCGCGGTCAACCCCGAGGGCCGGATGTGCAGCTGCGGCTCGCGTGGCTGCTGGGAGACCGAGATCGGCGAGCTTGCCCTGCTCCGCTACGCGGGTCACGGCGGCGACGGTGGTCGCGAGGCGGTCGATGCGGTCTTCGCCGCGGCCGAAGCGCGGGTCGCCAACGGCCCTCCGGGCGTTCGCCGAGGTCGGCCGCTGGCTCGGTCTCGGGCTGGCGAGCCTGGTCAACATCTTCAACCCGGGTCTGGTGGTGCTTGGGACGCGGTTCGCCCGGATGCACCCGTTCACGCAGGACGCGATGCAGCGAGAGCTGGACGCGCGCGCCTTGCGCATGGCCCGCGACCTCGTGACGGTGGTGCCCGTCACAACTCGGGGTCGACGCCCCACTGCTCGGGGCCGCCGAGACGGCGTTCGCGCCGCTGTTGCGCGATCCCATCGGCTGGGCCGAGCGGCATGACCGCTTGGCTGGCCAGGCACGGACCGCCTGAGTGGCCGGTCCGATGACGACGACGATCCGTGCCGTGCCGGTCACCGGAGCGACCGTCACGCGACCCGATCGTCGGGGACGACGGACCCGTCCCGCTCGGGGACTCCTCCACCGAGCGGGACGGGCCACGTCCCGATCCATGCCTTCCCACTCCGCCCGCTTCACAGGGCTTGGCCGATGGGTCTGTGCGGACCCGACCAGCTAAGGAGGGATCGACCAGGACGACGACACGCTAG
Source organism: uncultured Chloroflexia bacterium (assembly GCA_963776925.1). Classification (GTDB taxonomy): domain Bacteria; phylum Chloroflexota; class Limnocylindria; order Limnocylindrales; family CSP1-4; genus SPCO01. Next base: position 413,644 of record CAVZON010000006.1, read on the forward strand.
CACGACCCCACGCCGCCGACCCTCATGTCCGGTGGCCAGGACCCGACGAATCCTTCCCTCGAAGGAGGAGCACCGTGTTTCGACGTGTTCTCGGGCCCGCACTGATCGCCAGCGCGATCATCGTGTCGGCCTGCAGCACCGGGGGTGGCGGCGCCGCCCCAGCCAGTGGCGATGCCCAGCCGTCGGCCGCCGGCGGTTCCAGCGATGAGACGGTCGGCGTGGCCGTGTTCCAGTTCTCCAACACGTACCTGACGCTCGTCCGCAACGCCATCGAGGCCCAGGCCGCAGAGAAGGGCATCGAGGTCGACGTCACCGACGGCCAGAACTCGCAGCCGACCCAGAACGAGCAGATCGACCTGTTCATCTCCAAGGCCTACCCGGCGATGGCCATCAACCAGGTCGACCGGGAGCTGGCCGACATCACCCTCGACAAGGCCAAGGCCGCGGACATCCCGGTCGTGTTCTTCAACAAGGAGCCCATGCTCGAGGTCCTCGACGCGTGGCCCGGCAAGGCCTTCTACGTCGGCGCCAAGGCCGAGGAGTCCGGGACGCATCCAGGGCGAGATCGTCGTCGACTACTGGAAGGCCAACCCGACCGCCGACCGCAACGGCGACGGCAAGATCCAGTACGTGATGCTCCAGGGCCCGGCGGACCACCAGGACGCCCAGCTCCGCACCGAGTACTCGGTCAAGGCCATCCAGGACGCCGGCCTCGAGATCGAGGAGCTCGCCCTCGAGATCGGTGACTGGAGCCGCCCCGTGGCCCAGGAGGACATGGGCGCGATCCTCGCCGCCCATGGCGACGCCATCGAGTTCGTCATCGCCAACAACGACGACATGGCGCTCGGCGCCATCGAGGCGCTCGAGGCGAACGGCTACTTCACCGGGGACAAGTACATGCCCGTCGTGGGCGTGGACGCGACGGCCCCGGCGCTCGAGGCGCTCGAGGACGGGACGCTGCTCGGCACGGTCCTCAACGACGCCGACAACCAGGGCAAGGCGACGCTCAACCTCGCCTACGCCCTGCCAACGGGCGAGACCGTCACCGACGAGAACGCCGGCTATCCGGTGACCGACGGCAAGTACGTCTGGATCCCCTACAAGAAGATCCTCAAGGAGAACATCAGCGACGCGCAGTAGCCCGTCACGTGGCTCCGGGGCCGTCCCCCAGGGCGCCCCGGAGCCTTCCACCACGTCCCATCCAGCGGAGGGCAGGTCGTGACCGCTCCAGCGTCGTCCGAGTCGTGCTCGAGATGCTCGGGATCCGCAAGGAATTCCCGGGGGTCGTCGCGCTCGCCGACGTCGACCTGCGTCTCCGGCCCGGCACCATCCATGCCCTCGTCGGCGAGAACGGCGCGGGCAAGTCCACGCTCATGAACTGCGTGTTCGGGCTGGTCGCCCCCGACGCGGGTCGCATCGTGCTCGACGGGCAGGACATCGTCGTCCCGTCTCCCCGGGCGGCCCTCGACGCCGGCATCTCGATGATCCAGCAGGAGCTCCACCCGATCCCGGCTCGCAGCGTGATGGAGAACATCTGGCTGGGCCGGTTCCCGACCCGGCGGATCGCCGGGCTGTCCTTCGTCGATCACCGCCGGATGGCCACCGACACCGCGTCGCGCTGCTGGCCGGCGTCGGCATCGACATCCCGACCCGACGACCCTGGCCGAGGACCTGTCGGTGTCGCAGGTCCAGCTCATGGAGCTGGCCCGGGCACTGTCGTTCCAGGCGCAAGGTGATCATCCTCGACGAGCCCACGTCGTCGCTCAGCGAGCACGAGGTCGCGACGCTGTTCGCGATCATCCGGCGGCTGCGCGACGAGGGTGCGGCCGATCGTCTACATCTCGCACAAGATGGAAGAGATCCTGGAGATCAGCGGACGAGATCTCGATCATGCGCGACGGGCACATGATCGGGACCTGGCCGACCAGCGAGCTGTCCATCGACCAGATCATCACCCGCATGGTCGGGCCGGAAGCTGGACGGACCGGTTCCCGGAGCAGGACGCCATGCGCTCGGCGACCGCTGCTCGAGGTCCGCAACCTGACCGCGGCCGATCCGCGGCTCGTTCAGCGACGTCTCGTTCGACGCTTCGCGCCGGCGAGGTCCTCGGGATCGGTGGGCTCGTCGGGGCCCAGCGAACCGAGCTCGTCGAGTCGATCTTCGGGCTCCGCCCGATGGCCTCCGGCGAGGTCGCGCATCGCGGGGTCGGGAGGTCCGTCATCCGGATCGCCGCTCGACGCCAAGGCGCCGGGCATGGCGCTGGTGACCGAGGACCGCCGGCTGAGCGGCATCATCCCGACCCGCTCGGTCGTTCGAGAACACGATCCTGCGCCAGCCTGGCGCGCTTACGCGAACCGGCTGGGCTGATCGTCCACGCCGGCGCGACCCGGCGCGGCCAGCGGACGGGGTCGACGCGACTCCAGGTCCGGATGCCGATCGCTGACGCGACCCCGATCACCAGCCTGTCCGGGGGCAACCAGCAGAAGGTGCTGCTGGCCCGCTGGCTGCTCGCCGAGCCCGGACATCCTGATCCTCGACGAGCCGACCAGGGGCATCGACGTGGGCGCCAAGTTCGAGATCTACACGATCATCAATGAGCTCGCCGCGCGCGGCAAGGCGATCATCATGATCTCGTCGGAGATGCCCGAGCTGCTGGGAGAGAGCGATCGGATCATGGTCATGTGGCGGGGGCGCGTGACCGGCATCGTGGAGCGCAAGGACGCGGACGAGGGCCTGATCATGCGTCTGGCGACCAACATCGCGGCCCGGGAGGCCGTCGATGTCTGAGTCGGTCGTCCGCACCGGGTCCGGCGCAGCCCGACGGCGCCGTCCGCGGGGACAGCGCCGAGGCGGCCCGACGAATGGCCGCCAACCTGCGCGAGTGGGTGAGCGGCAACGCTGATCCTGGTCGTGCTGCTGTTCCTGATCGTCGGTGATCGCGGTCGATCAGCCCCGACTTCATCTCGATCAACAACGGGCGCAACATCCTGATCAACTCGGCGCCGCGGCTGATCATCGCCCTCGGCGCGGGGATCGTCCTCATCTCGCGCGGGGTCGACCTGTCCGCGGGCCGCATGTTCGGGCTGGCCGCGATCATCACCGCCTCGATGCTCCAGACCGAGGACATATGCGCGCCGGTTCTACCCCGATCTCGCGCCGCTGCCCTACATCGCTGCCGGTCGATCGTCGCGATCGGCGTGCACCACGTTCCTGGGGGCCATCAACGGGATGGTCATCTCGCGGCTGCGGGTGCCGCCGTTCATCGCGACGCTCGGCATGATGGTCATCACCTATGGCCTCAAACTCGCATCTACTTCGATCTGCCGCCCAACAACTCGCAGCCGATCGGTGGCCTGCGGCCGGACTTCACGGGCCTCGGGACGGGTGCCTTCGGCACGGGGCCCGTGGTCGATCCCCTACGCGGTGCTGGTCGCCGCGGTGACCGCGTTCCTGTTCTGGGTCGATGCTCAACAAGACCGTCCTTGGCAAGAACATCTACGCGATCGGCGGCAATCCCCAGGCGGCCCAGGTGGCAGGCATCAACATCGGCCGGAACGCTGATGATCGTATATGCCCTGGCGGGCGCGCATGTACGGCATGGCGGGTGTGCTCGAAGCCGCCCGGACGGGCGGCGCGTCAACAGCTCTACGGGAACGCTCTACGAGCTCGACGCGATCGCTGCGTGCGTGGTCGGCGGCGTCTCGACCGCGGGCGGTGTCGGGCGTGTCGGGGGGATCGTCGCGGGCGTGCTGGTGTTCGGGGTGATCGCCTACGGCCTGACGTTCATCGGCATCAATCCGTTCACCCAGCAGATCATCAAGGGCGTGATCATCATCGGCGCCGTCGCGTTCGACATCGCCCGGAACTGGCGGCCAGCGGTGAGCGCGACCGAGGCCCTGCGCTGGGGATCCTCGGCACGGGCAGGATCACCGGTCGGATCGCGCGAGCGCCGGTCGATCCGCGCTGACACGTCATCGCCGCGGTCGCCAGCCGCGATCGCCGAACGTGCCGCGTGACCACGCCCAGCGCCACGGGATCGAGCGCTGGCACGGCTCGTATGACGACCTGCTGGCGGACTCGGCGGTCGATGTCGTGTACGTGGCGCTTGCCCAACCACCTCCATGCCCTGTGGGCCATCCGGGCGCTCGAGGGGCGGGAAGCATGTCCTCGGTGGAGAAGCCGATCGCGCTGACGGTCACCGAGGTCGACGCCATCGCGACGGCCGCAACACGGCGCCGGGCGCGTCGTGGCCGAGGGGTTCATGTACCTCCACCATCCGCAGACCCGCTCGGTGCTCGAGGCGATCGCGTCCGGGCGACTCGGGTCGATCCGGCTCATCCGTGGCTCGTTCTCGTTCACGCTGACCTATGCCGAACGATCCGCGGCTCGATGCCGGCGATGGGCGGCGGCTCGCTGTGGGACCTCGGCGGCTACCCGGTGAGCTTCGCCCGGCGGGCGCTCGGCCTCGACCCGGACGAGGTGCTCGCCATGCAGGTCGCTGGCGACGGCGTCGACATGGCCTTCGTGGGTCAGCTTCGTTTCCCGGGTGATCGGCTCCTGCTGATCGATACGAGCTTCCGTGCACCGGATCGGGAACTCCTGGAAGTGGTCGGCAGGACGAGGGGGTGCTGACGGTCGACCCGGCCTTCCTGGCACCGGCCGACCGCCCGACCAGCTACACCATGGTCGGGCGCGACGGCCAGCGATCGTCGGTGTCGCCATCGCCGCCGCGGATGCCTATCGGGCAGAGATGGACAAGAGCCTGGCCGGGGCCATCGAGGACGGTCGCTCGGTCTCCTGGTCGATCGCCGACAGCCGGGCCACGGTGGCGACGCTCGAGGCCCTGCACCTGGCCGCGGCATCCATCCGCGGGATCCGCCCGCTCGGGCGACCAGGACCGGTCCGCGTCTGATCGCGTCGCGCCGCCGCCCTCCCGGCCCGGTCAGGCCGCGATGAACCGGTAGCCCAGGCCTCGTTCGGTCCGGATGTAGCGGGGGCGCTCCGGGTCGTCGCCGAGCTTGTCCCGCAGGCGACGCACGTAGACGCGCAGGTAGTCGACCTCGTCGACGTACTCGCGCCCCCAGACCTTGGCCAGCAGGGTCGCGTGGGTCATCACGTGCCCGACGTTCCGGACCAGGTGGTAGAGCAGCTTGTACTCGGTCGGGGTCAGCTCCAGGCGCTGCCCGGCGAGCCGTGCCTCCTGGGCCGCGAAGTCGACTTCGAGGTCGAGCGCGCGGAACGACGGCGCCCGGCTGACCGGGGCCGGCATCGCCATGCGCCGGAGCACCGCGCGGAGGCGAGCCATCAGCTCGAGGTGGTTGAACGGCTTGGTCACGTAGTCGTCGGCGCCGAGCTCCAGCCCCTTGACCTTGTCCATCGCGTCGTCGCGCGCCGTCAGCATGAGGACCGGCACGTCGGAGAACGCCCGGATCCGGCGGAGCACCTCGAACCCATCGAGATCGGGCAGGCCGACGTCGAGCAGGACCACGTCGGGATGCTCCCGCTCGACGAGGTCGAGCGCGGTCTCGCCATCGCCCGCGCCGAGCACGTCGACCTCGCGCCACTGCAGCGTGAACCCGAGGCGGATCGACTCGACCACGTCGGGCTCGTCGTCGACGACCAGGACCCGCATGTCAGTCCGACCCGCCCGCGTCGTCGGGGCCATCGACCGGGACGACGAGCCGGAACGTGCTGCCCGCGACCGGGCGCGCTGTCGACCTCGATCCGGCCGCCGTGGGCCTGGGCGATCGCCAGCGCGGTCGGCAGGCCCAGCCCGACCCCGTCGCGCGCCGGCCCGCGGTCGGTCCGGCCGACGAAGAAGCGCTCGAAGAGTCGAGCCTGGTCGGCCTCGGGGATGCCCGGCCCGTCATCGCGTACGGCCAATCGGGCCCAGGCGCCGTCGCGGTCGATCGTGACCGCGACCCGGCCGTCGTCGGGCGAGAAGCGGACTGCGTTGGACAGGAGGTTGACGAGCGCCTGCTCGAGGCGGCGATGGTCGCCGTACACCGCCAGCGTGCGTCTCGGCGGTCGCCAGGTCCAGGACGATCCCGCGACTCGTCGCCACCGGCCGCAGCGAGGCGATGGCCGCCGTCGCCATCGCGACCGTGTCGAACCGACGGAGCTGCAGGGCGATGTGGCCGGTCCGGAAGCGCGCCAGGTCGAGGATGTCGCCGACGACGCGCTGCATGCGTTCCGCGTTCCGCTCGATGGTCTCGACCAGGGTTCGCCGCTGCTCGGGCGTCGGGTCGCTGTCCTCGGCCAGGAGGAGGCCGGCGCACGTGCGGATGGCGGTGAGTGGCGTGCGCAGCTCGTGGGCGATCGTCGCCGACAGGTCCGTTCGCAGCGTCTCCAGCTCGCGCAGCCGGGCCGCGTCATCGGGTCCGATCGAGCCGCTGGTCGCGACCCGCCGGCGCGAGGCTCGTGGGCACGAACCGGGATCCGCGCGACCCGGACGCGGCGACGCGGATGAGGCCGAGCGTGGCGGCCTCGTCGAGCGCCGACGCGACGATCCCGGGCTGTGGGTCGAGTCCGAGGTCCGCCAGCCGGCGGTCGAGGTCGTCGGCCGTCCCGCCGTCGGCGAGCACCGCGAGGATCGTCGGCAGGAGTGGCGATGCCGGGGCGTCGGCCGTCATCGCCGCAGCATAGGCGACGCCCGCAGGCGTCCTGCCGCAGCGCGCGGCCGCAGCCGCGCGGCCGCGTCGCCTCAGGCGGCGGCGGTCACCGGTCGCCGCTCGTCGATGGCGACGACCGGCTCGAGGTCGGACGCGGCGGCCGGTTCGTCGTCGTAGGAGCAGATGCACGGACCGTCGGCGACGCAGCCGGCGCAGCAGAACGCCAGCCCGACATGGAACGTCGGCCGGGCGACGATCGGGGCTTCGCAGGTGACGCAATGGAACATGGGATCGGACTCGGTGGACATGCCGACACCGTATGGCGCGCCCGGGGCATGACCGGGGAACAGGGCATGAACAGGACATGAACATCCGGGCCGCGGCGGCATCGCGGACAGCCGTATTCATGCGCTGTTCATGTGCGTCGAGCGGCTTGTTCGCGGTCGGCGGCGATGGTGGTCCCAGCGCGCCGACGTTGCGCGTCCTCGCCGCACCACCCGGAGAACCGATCTCGATGACCGACGCCGTCACCCTCCCGTCTGCGCCGCCCAGCCATGGCGCGGCCGCGCTGGCGGCTGCCATCCACCAGTTCGGGGCCGCCGCCGACCACCTCGCGCTCGATCGGTCGATCCGGGCCATCCTCGGGACGCCGTGGCGCGAGATGACCACGCACTTCCCGGTCCGCCTCGACGACGGGACGGTCGGCGTCTTCACCGGCTATCGGGTCCAGCACAGCGTCGCGCGCGGTCCGGCCAAGGGCGGCCTGCGCTATCACCCCGCGACCGACCTCGACGACGTCCGCGCCCTGGCCATGTGGATGACCTGGAAGTGCGCGCTCGTCGACGTCCCGTTCGGCGGGGCCAAGGGCGGCGTCACCTGCGACCCGCGGGCCCTCAGCCCGAAGGAGCTCGAGGCCATCACGCGCCGATTCGCCAGCGAGCTCGAGCCGATCATCGGCGCCGACGTCGATATCCCCGCGCCGGACGTCGGGACCAACGCCCAGACGATGGCCTGGATCATGGACGCGCTGGCGACCCCGCGCGGTGTCGCCACCCCCGCCGTCGTGACCGGCAAGCCACTGGCTCTCGGCGGGTCGGTCGGCCGGTCCGACGCGACCGGACAGGGCGTCGTCCACACCGTGGCCGACGCGGCCGCCCGGATCGGGCTGCCGCTCGACGGGGCACGCGTCGCCATCCAGGGGTTCGGCAACGTGGGCGAAGCGACCGCCAGGCTGCTCGCCGAGCGCGGCGCGCGGATCGTGGCCATCACCGACATCGGTGGCGGCGTCCGTGACGACGCGGGCCTGGACCTTCGTCGCCTGCGCCGCTTCGCCGAGGAGACCGGCTCGATCGCCGGTGCCCCCGGCACCCACCCCATCGACAACGCCGAGCTGCTCGCGCTCGAGGTCGACATCCTCGTCCTCGCCGCCCTCGAAGGGCAGCTCACCGATGCCAACGCGCATCTCGTCCGGGCACGCATCGTGGCCGAGGCGGCCAACGGCCCGACGACGCCGGAGGCCGATCCGATCCTGGCCGCCAACGGCGTGGTCGTCATCCCGGACATCCTGTGCAATGCGGGCGGCGTCGTCGTCAGCTACTACGAGTGGGTCCAGAACCGCGAGGGCATGGCCTGGACGGCGGCCGAGGTCGCCGACCGCCTGGAGCGGACGATGACCGTCGCTGCCGAGGCCGTGTGGGACCGCGCGACCGACGATGGCATCGGGCTCCGGCTCGCTGCGCACGTCATCGCGGTCGAGCGCGTGGCCGCCGCGACGACCCTCCGCGGCGGGTGGTAGCGGACCTGTCCCCCGGATCGCGGAGCGACCGACTCAGCGCTTGAGCAGGTCCGAGACCTCCGGTTCCGGGCCGGTCCAGCGGCTGACCTCCTCGGTCGCGAACCGGCCGTAGTAGTTGAGGAAGTGGCCGCCGTGCTCGCGCACCGTCGCGATCGCGGCCCGCTTCCGCTCGTCGCCGCGGACACGGACCATCACGACCGCCCCGCCGTCACGGACGGCCGCCTCGTACCAGGCGAGGTCGGGGAGCTGGTCCATCAACGTGAACGACACGAGCCGTCGCGTGCGGCCGACCGCTCCATGCGTCGCCCCGGTGCCGTCCAGTCGCGCGGCGCCCTCCTCGCCACGGAGGATGGACACGTCCTTCGACGCGATGCCGTCCGCGACCAGGGCAGCAGCAGCGCCCGCCGCCGCGGTCGGGTCGCGGAACGCGGCGAGGAGTCGATCCGTCGGGTAGCCGATGAACGGCGAGGTCGTCGGGGGCACGATCGCACGTAGGGGAGGCGTGGTACCGAAGGTGGGGATTCGAACCCACACGAGGTTGCCCTCAGCGGTGTTTGAGACCGCAGCGTCTGCCATTCCGCCACTTCGGCTCGAGGTGCGCCACTATCGTACCGCGAGACCGGCGCGTCGCCGCCGGAACCGCCGACCCCGGCGGGGCGTCTGCCGGGGCGACGATGCTAGACTCGCCGCGCCTTCGACCCGCCAGTATCGCCGTCCGGAGGGACCCCCCGACCGTGGAGGACCTTCGCTCGACGACGGTCTCCGACGACCCCGTCCAGCGCCGCGACCTTCTCCTCATCGAGCGCGCCCGAGACGGCGACCTCGACGCCTTCAACGACCTCGTCCGCCTGTACCAGGACTCAGTTGTTCTCGCTGGTCGTGCGCATGGTGCCCGATCGCGACCAGGCGTCCGACGCGGTCCAGGAGGCGTTCTTCTCGGCCTTCCGGAACCTGGCGTCGTTCCGCGGCGGCAGCGTCAAGTCGTGGCTGAACCGGATCTGCGTGAACGCGGCCATGGACACCCAGCGCCTGCGCAAGCGGCGTCCGGCGCAGCCCTATCCCGAGCTCGAGGACGAGAGCTGGCAGCCGCCAGCCGGCGAAGACGCCGATCCCGAACGGACCGCGGTCGCGGCCGAGCGGAGCCGGCTGCTGGGTGAGGCGATGACCCACATCACCGATGACCAGCGCACGGCCATCGTCCTCTACGACATCGAGGGCTACGACTACGGGGAGATCGCGGCGATGACCGGCGTCTCGCTGGGCACGGTCAAGTCGCGCATCCATCGCGGCCGCCTGGCCTTGCGCGGCCTGCTGGAGGACCGGATGGAGGTCTTCCGTGGCTGACGGTGCGACCTTCGCCCACCCTGGCCACGATCGCCTGCGCATCGCCGCCGCGGCCGACCGCCGGAGCGGCCCGTTGCCGGCACTGACGAGCGCCCTGCTCGCCGCCTGCACCGAGTGCGCCCGGCTGCACGCCGACCTCATCGCCCTCGCGACCGCCCTGCCCGGCGCGGCCACGCCCCGCCGGACCCGCGACTACACCCTGACCGCGGCCGACGCCCAGCGTCTGCGCCAGCGTGGCCTCCGTGGCTGGCTGGCCCGCATCGGCTCGCCGCGTGACGGGCTGACTCGCCCGCTCGCCATCGGCTTCACCACGCTCGGTCTGGCCGGGCTCCTCGTCGCCACCGTCCCGACCGTCCTGCCGCTCGGGTCCGGGGCGTCGCTGGCGCCGGCGGCCGGGGTGACCGCGGCGGGGTCGGCCGACGCCACGGAGACCGTGCCGGAGGGCGGCGCCGGGTTCCACCAGATGATCCGTCCAGCGGGCGAGCCGGCATCGCCGGTCGACCCGACGACCGGCCCCGACGCCGGCATCCGTCCGGGTCGCCGATCGCGGTCATCGCGCTGTCGAGCGGCTTCCTCATCGTCGGCGGCGGACTCCTGGCCGTTCGACGCCGCAACGCCCGGGCGATGCGATGATGCGCCGCGAGCCACGCGCGCCCGGGAACCACCGGCCCGCCGGCGTCGTCACACGAGCGACATGAGCGCGAACCGGCCGTCCACGCCTGCCGCTGACCACGCGACGCACGATCCCGGGTTGATCGCGGCGATGTCGACGCGCGACCCGGACCTGACCGCCGAGGATCGAGCCTCCGCCGAGTCCCTGCTCGCCGCCTGCACCGAGTGCGCCCGGCTGCACGCCGACCTCATCGCCCTGGCGACCGCCCTGCCCGGCGCGGCCACGCCCCGCCGGACCCGCGACTACACCCTGACCGCGGCCGACGCCCAGCGTCTGCGCCAGCGTGGCCTCCGTGGCTGGCTGGCCCGCATCGGCTCGCCGCGTGACGGGCTGACTCGCCCGCTCGCCATCGGCTTCACCACGCTCGGTCTGGCCGGGCTCCTCGTCGCCACCGTCCCGACCGTCCTGCCGCTCGGGTCCGGGGCGTCGCTGGCGCCGGCGGACGCCTCGCGGGAGGCGCCTGCGGCCGCCTCGGCGGCGGCATCCGCGGAGAGCCTGGCGATGAGCGCGGCTCCGTCGCCGGCCGACGACGGCGAGGTCTTCAACGGCACGGACTCGAGCGATCCTGCCCCGGCGGCCACGCCGAACGTCGGCGACACCGCAGCCCTGCCGGCCGAGGAGATCGCGGTCCGCGAGGACCCGTCCGGCGTGTCGGCGCTGGCGGTCATCGCCGGCTCGCTGGTCATCATCGGCCTGAGCCTGTTCGCCCTGCGCTGGAGTGCCCGCCGCCTCGGCGACGGCTGACCGGAGGCCCGCGCGGATGCGGGTCGCGACGCGCGCCGGGGTGCGGGCCGAGCGGGCCCCGCGGGTACACTTGGGCCACCCGACCGCCACGTCCTGAGGCCTGCCGATGGAACGCCTGATGCTGCTCGACGGCTACGGGCTCGTCTACCGCGGATACTTCGCCCTGCCGCCCCTCACCACCTCGAAGGGCGAGCTGGTCAACGGCGTCTTCGGGTTCGCCAGCATCGTGCTGCGTGGCATCCAGGATCTCCAGCCCGACTATCTGGCCGTGTCGTTCGACCTGCCGGGCAAGACGTTCCGGCACGAGCAGTACGCCGACTACAAGGCGACCCGGGTGAAGATGCCCGACGACCTGCGGGACCAGTTCCCGAAGGTCCGTGAGGTCGTCAAGGCGCTGCGCATCCCGGTCTACGAGATGGCCGGCTACGAGGCCGACGACGTCATCGGCACGATCACCCGCCAGCTCGATCCGCGCGAGGACCTCGAGACGACGATCGTCACGGTCGACCTGGACATGCTCCAGCTGGTCACGCCGCGGGTCCGCCTGATGACCACCCGCTCGGGCGTCGAGAACACGATCATGTACGACGTCGATCGCATCGACGAGCGCTTCGGGCTGCGGCCCGACCAGATGATCGACTACAAGGCGCTCAAGGGTGATCCGAGCGACAACATCCCGGGCGTGCCCGGTGTCGGCGAGAAGACGGCCGCCAAGCTGATCCGCGAGTTCGGCGACCTCGATGCGCTGCTCGCCCGGCTCGACGAGGTGACCCCGCCCAAGCTCGGCGACAAGCTGCGCGAGCACGTCGACCAGATCCGGATGGGCCGCGACCTGTCGACCATCGTGCGCGACCTGCCCGTCGACTTCGATCTCGAGTCCGCACGGCTGGGCGACTACGACCGGGACACGGTCGTCCGGCTCTTCCGCGAGTACGAGTTCCGGACGCTCATCGAGCGGCTCCCGCCGATGGCCGGCGAGAGCGCCGAGGAGCGGTCCGACGCAGCTTCGGTCGGTCGTCGACAGCGGGTACGTGCCCGCGGCCCGCGTCGCCGGTGGTCGGCCCGATGGCTGGAGCGCGAGCCGGCCCGTGAGTCGGGCGCCGTCGGCCAGCGGCGAGCTCCAGTTGCGGCTCGACTTCGACGCGGTCTCGGGCTCGAGTGCTCCGGCGTCGGACGGCGCAGCCGGCGACGCACCAGAGCGGACCTTCGAGCCGGCCGACGACCTGCCGACGGCGCTCGCCCAGGCGATCCAGGACCCCGGGCGGATCGAGGTCCGCGGCGTCGACCGCATCGAGGACCTCGAGGCCTGGCTCCGCGACCAGCCGCAGGTCGGGGTCGCGCTCGTCCAGGACGATCCACGCCCGCGGCGCGGCACGCCCCTGGCCCTGGCCGTGACCGGGACGGACGGTCGGACGGTCGCGGCGGACGGGCCGGAGGCGGCGACGGCGCTCCGCCGCCTGCTCGAGCGGCTGCGCATCCCGCTCGTGGGCCACGAGGTCAAGGCCCTCCTCGTCGCGGCCTACGCGGACGACCGCGAAGCGATCCCGATGCCGGTCGCCGACGACACCCAGGTCGCGGCCTACATCCTCAATGCCGCCCTGCGCAGCCAGACCATCGCCGACGTCGTGGCCGAGAACCTCGACCAGATCCTGCCACCGGCCAACGAGCTGCCGGCGACGGCGCGGGCCGGGCTGGAGGCGCTCGCCGCCCTGGCCGTCCACGAGCCGCTGCAGCGCCGGCTCGTCGACGTCGACCTGGAGCGGCTCTTCCGGGAGGTCGAGCTGCCGCTCATCCCGGTCCTCGCCCGGATGGAGGCGGACGGCGTCGCCCTCGATCTCGAGGCGCTCGGGATCCTCGACCGCGAGTTCGCCGCGGAGATCGACCGGCTCGAGCGCGAGATCTACGTCGACGTGGGCCACGAGTTCAACCTGGGCAGTCCCAAGCAGCTCGAGCAGGTCCTCTTCTACGAGCTCGACCTGCCCAAGGGGAAGCGCACGAAGACCGGCTACTCGACGGACGCGTCGGTGCTCGAGGACCTCCGTCCGGCGCATCCGATGATCGACAAGCTGCTCGAATGGCGGGTCTACACGAAGCTGCGCTCGACCTACGTCGAGGCCCTGCCGTCGCTGATCGCGCCCGACGGCCGGTTGCACACGACCTTCCACCAGGCCGTGGCGGCGACCGGTCGCCTGTCGTCGTCGGACCCGAACCTCCAGAACATCCCGATCCGGACGGCGCTCGGCCGGCGCATCCGACGGGCCTTCGTGGCCGGCGACCCGGACCTCGTCCTGCTCGCGGCCGACTACTCCCAGATCGAGCTGCGCATCCTCGCCCACGTCTCCGGCGACGAGCACCTCAAGGACGCCTTCGCCCGCGGCGCCGACATCCACCGCGAGACGGCGGCTCGCGTGCTCCACAAGCCGCCGGAGGACATCACCCACGCCGAGCGGTCGATGGCCAAGATGGTCAACTTCGGGCTGGCCTACGGGATGAGCGACTTCGGGCTCGCGTCGCGCGCCAACATCCCGCGCAAGGACGCCCAGGAGTTCATCAACAGCTACTTCGCGGCCTACTCGGGCATCAGCTACTACATGATGGCGATCAAGGAGCAGGCCAAGGCCCAGGGCTGGGTCGAGACGCTGCTCGGGCGGAAGCGACAGATCCCGGAGCTGCGTGCATCCAATCCGGCCCTGCGGGGCGCGGGCGAGCGGATGGCCATCAACATGCCGATCCAGGGCACGGCGGCCGACATCCAGAAGATCGCGATGATCCGCGTGGCGGAGCGGCTGGCGGCGACGGGCTCGCGGGCCGTCCTGCTCCTGACGGTCCATGACGAGCTGCTGTTCGAGGTGCCGCGCGACCAGGTCGAGCCGTTGGCCGCGCTCGTGCGCGAGACGATGGAGGGCGCGCTGCCCCTGTCGGTGCCGCTCATCGTCGACGTCAAGGTCGGCGACGACTGGGAGTCGATGACGCCGCTGACCCGGGCCGACGAGATCGCCGCCGAAGCCGACGAGCTGCCGCTCGAGGCGCCGATCGCGCCGATCGCTTCGTAGGCCGGGTCGATGCCGGAGCTCCCTGAGGTCGAGACGGTCGCGCGCGACCTGCGTCCGCGGCTGGTCGGCGCGACGATCGTCGGTGCTCGCTGCTCCTGGGCACGCACGCTGCGCACGCACGACCCCCTGGCGTTCGCCGACGCGGTCGCCGGACGCGAGGTCCTCGCGGTCGGTCGCCGCGCGAAGCAGCTCGTCATCGAGCTCAGCGGCGACGCCGCCCTGACCGTCCACCTCAAGATGACCGGCCAGCTGTTCGTCGTCCCGGCCGATGCGCCCGAGGATCCGTACATCCGCCTGGTGCTGGAGCTGGCCGATGGCCGCGAGCTGCGGTTCCGGGACATCCGCAAGTTCGGCAAGGTCGGCCTGTACGGGCGCGACCCGGTGACCGGCGAGCTCGTCGCCGAGGTCGGCGGGGCGGCCGTGTTCGCGGCGATCGGCCCGGAACCACTCGACGACGGCGTTCACCCTGCGCGACTTCCGCCGGCTGCTGCGCCGCCGCAAGGGCCGCCTCAAGCCGCTCCTGCTCGACCAGTCGTTCGTGGCGGGCATCGGCAACATCTACGCGGACGAAGCCCTGTGGCGGTCACGGCTGCACCCGCTGCGCACGGTCGGCACCCTGCGCGTGCCCGACGAGCGGCACGTGTACGACGCCATCCGGGGCGTCCTCGGCGAGGCCGTCGAGCGGCGGGGCTCATCCATCGACGACTACACGGCACCCGACGGCGACGGCTCGATGCAGGACGTGCTGGACGTCTACCAGCGCACCGGCGAGCCCTGTCATCGCTGCGGACGCCCGATCCGGCGCATCGTCATCGGTGCGCGCTCGACCCACTTCTGCTCGTGGTGCCAGCGGCTGCCGGCGACCGATCGCAAGGCCGCCAGGACGATCCTGCGCGGCATGCGCGGCGGCGAGGTCCGGCACGGCCGGCGCTGGACCGAGCTGGCGGCCGGGGAGGGGAGCGTCGGGTTGACGCCGGCCGAAGCCGAGCGTGCCACCGCACGCGCCCGGACCGAGCGGACGAAGCGGGCGGCCGCCACGCGCCGGGCGGCGGCCCGCGCCTCGGCCGGCGCGTCGGGTTCGCCCGTCGCGGGGGACGGTGCCTGATGTCGATCCTTCGGATGGCGGCGGTGACCCGCGAGATCGGCACGTTCGTCATCCTCGACGCCATCGATGCGGCCATCGCCGCGGGTGACCGGATCGGCCTGGTGGGTCCGAACGGGGCCGGCAAGACGACCCTGCTTCGACTCGCGGCCGGGCGGGACGAGCCGGATCGCGGCACGGTCCAGCGCAAGCGCAACCTGTCCGTCGGGCTGCTCGCCCAGGAGTCCCACTTCGACGCGGCGTTCATGGCGGCACCGGACCTGCGGACGGCCGTGCGCACCGGCGCGGCCCACCTCGGGCAGATGGCGGACCGTCTGGCGCACCTCGAGCACGACGGGCAGGCAGCCGGCGCCGAGTACGCCGAGCTCCAGCACCGGTACGAGATCCTCGGCGGCTACACCCTCGACCAGCGCGTCGAGGCGGCCCTGTCCGGCCTCGGCTTCCCGACGAACGAGTGGACGAAGCCACCGACGGCGCTCTCCGGTGGCGAGCAGACCCGGGCCGCGCTCGCCCGGCTGGTCATCAGCGATCCGGACCTGCTCCTGCTCGACGAACCGACCAACCACCTCGACCTGGACGCCCTCGAGTGGCTCGAGGATCACCTGCGCCGTCGCGCCGGCGCGCTGCTGGCGGCCTCGCACGACCGGGCCTTCCTCGATGCCACGGTCACCCGGGTGTGGGAGCTGCGTGACCGCCGCCTGACCGCGTTCCGCGGCGACTACGCCGCGTACCACCGCCAACGCGAGGAGCGTGACGTCCGCGCGGAGAAGGAGGCGGACACCTGGGAGGAGCAGGTCGTTCGCGAGCGCGAGCTGGTCCAGCGCTACCGGAGCCAGCGCAAGTTCTCCAAGATGCACGAGCACGAGGCGCGACTCGAGAAGCTGCTCGCGGAGCGACGCGACGCGCCGAAGAAGGTCCGCAAGCTGACCCTCCCGCAGGGCTCGCTCGCCGGGGGCGGGCCGTCCCGCTCGGGCGAGATCGTCGTCCGCGTCGAGGACCTCGTCGTCGGCTACCTGCCCGGCCGTGGGGCGCTCCTGGCCGACGGCTCGGCGGCGACGAGCGCCCGGCCCGTGGCCACCGTCCCGACCCTCGTCGCCCAGCGTGGCGATCGCATCGGCATCGTCGGCCCGAACGGTGCCGGCAAGACGACCCTGCTGCGGACGATCGCCGGCGAGCTGCCGCCACTCGACGGGACGCTGACGTTCGGCCACAACATCGCGCTCGGCTACCTCGCCCAGCTCCGCGGCGCGGCACTGCCGGGGACGACCGTGCTCGAGGCGCTGACCGCGGCCATCCCGGTGACCGACGGGGAGGCGCGTTCGTACCTGGCCCGCTTCCTGTTCCGCGGCGATGACGTGCTCAAGGAGGTCCGGGCGCTGTCCGGCGGCGAGCGCTCGCGGCTGGAGCTGGCCATCCTCGGCATCCAGCCATCGAACCTCCTCCTGCTCGACGAGCCGACCAACCACCTCGACATCCCCGCCCGCGAGGCGATCGAGCGGTTCATGACCGAGTCGTCCGCGACCCTCCTCGTCGTGTCCCACGACCGGCGACTGCTCGAGACCGTGTGCGACCGGCTGTGGGTCGTCGACGATGGCGGTGCCGTCGGCTTCGACGGCGGCTATCGCGCCTGGCGTTCGGCCGTGGCCGACGGCTGGACGGTCGCGCGCGCCATCGCCGACCAGGCCAGCCGCGGTCGGCCGCCCGCCGCCGGCAGCAGCGGGCGGACCGGTGCCTCCGCTGGTGTGGTGCCCGCGGCGATCCCGGCGGCGCCGATCGCCCCCGCCCGGTCCGCGACGCGGTCCAAGGCGCGGCCGGCGAAGCTGTCGAAGGATGCCTACAAGCGCCAGCGGGCGACCCTCGATGCGGAGCTGACCCGCCTCGGGCTGCGCAAGAACCACCTCGAGCTGGCCCTCGGCGACCCGGCGGTGGCCGCGAACTTCGTGGAGCTGCGTCGGGTCACGAGCGAGCTGGCCGATGTCGATGCCGCCCTCCTCGTGGCCGAGGACGCCTGGCTCGAGCTCGAGGAACGCGCCCCGTGACCGCTCCGGCGCGGACGGTGCGCATCGGCCTGACCGGGCCGATCGGCTGCGGCAAGTCGACGGTCGCGGGCTGGCTGGCGGCGGTCCCGGGCGTCGTGGTCATCGATGCCGATGCCGTTGCCCGCGACGTGCTCGCCCCCGGCAGCCCGGCCGTGGCCGCGGTCGCCGCGCGCTTCGGTCCGGAGCTCGTCGATCCGGCGGGCGTGCTGGACCGGGCCGCCCTCGGGCGGATCGTGTTCGGCGACCCCGACGCGCTGCGCGATCTCGAGGCGATCGTCCACCCGGAGGTCCGTCCGCGCATCGTTGCCGCGATCGAGGCTGCGCAGGCCACCGCGGCGCCGGCCGTCGTCATCGAGGCGATCAAGCTCGTCGAGGGTGGCCTGGCGGCGTTGTGCGACGAGGTCTGGCTGGTGACCTGCGACCCGGACGATCAGCGAGCGCGGGTCGAGGGACGGGGCGACGCCGTGGTCGATGCCCGCCAGCGGATCGCGGCCCAAGGGAACCTCGCCGACCGCCTCACCCCGGCGGCGACCCGGGTGCTCGATACGAGCGGGGACGAGGAGCGGGCCCGCGAGGCGGCGATGGCCGCGCTCCGGGCGTCCGGCGTCGGATCGGGCTGAGACCAGGTGGTCGCCCGTCCCCACCTTGCGGCGGCGACGGGCGACCGGGAGGCGCGCCGGGTCAGCGGCGCGGAGATGGATGCGCGCGCAGGCCCCGACGGGCCATGTCGGTCAGGGTGCCGGTGAGGCGACGGCCGAGGCCGCCGGGCTCTCGCTCGCGCCGGCCGACGCACTCGGCGCCGGGGTGGCGAGCGGCGTGGCGATCGGTGTCGGGACGGGACCCTCGACCGGCGGGAAGACCACCGGGATCGGCAGGCCGTACTTGACGATGACCTCGTTGGTCGTCGTACCGAGCTCGGCGGCGTCGACCTGGCGGGTGTCCACGTCCGGTCGCAGCGCCAGGCTGAACGTGCCCGTGCCGCTCGCCTGCATGTGGCTGATCTCCTCGGCCACGTCGACCGGGGCCCGGAGGACGTAGAACGAGCCGGACTTGGCCAGGATGACCATGTTCTGGTAGGTGATCTTCGTCGACTTGTCCGAGTAGTAGCCGTCCTCGTTCAGCAGCCCGTCCGTCCCGGTCAGGACGTTGATGCTGGCGGTCGCGAAGACGTCGACCGTCTGGTTGGGCTGGAGCAGGCCACCGACCGCCCGGTCGTCCGGCACGGTCATCGAGATGGCACGCCACTCGGGGCTGTCCGGACCGACCGACTCGTCGGGGCCGAGGATCGTGAACTGACCGCCCTCGGTGCTCGACGCGAGCAGGTTGGTCGTGACCATCTGCCCGGCGAGGACGGTGACCGCCGGGACCCGCCCGATGACAAGGTCCGGCGTGGACACGATGCCCTGGGCGTTGGTGTCGTCGACCGGGATCTCGCGCACGACCACATCGGCCGCCTCGATGAGCTTCCGGGCCGGGATGGTCTGGGCCGCCACGACGACCGCGACCTTCTGGAGACCGGCCTGGCCGGCCTGCGACTGCGCCTGGCTGATCAGGTAGAACGCGGCGCCGCCGGCCACGACGGCCAGGATGACGCCCACGATGACGATGTAGCGACCACGACGACTCGGGTCCTTGTATTCCATCTCCACGATCGGTGTGCCTCCCACGGGGTGACGGGGTCGACGGTCGTGCCGCCGCCCGGGATCAGAGGTGCCGTGCCCGCCCGGCTAAGTCCAGGGCACGAGTCGCGCCACCTGACCGCGGCGCAACTCGGGATCGTTCATGTCCAGGTACACGCCGCTGATGGCATAGCCATACACGGCGTTCGAATCGACGGAGGTGATGCGGAACACCGCGAAGCCGAGGATGTCGACGTACTCGTCGGTCGTGCCCGCGGTCGCGACGTCGAAGGTGAACGGGACCAGCCGGGTCACGACGTCGCCGTTCGAGTTGGTGCCGGTCGCCCGGATGGTCAGGGGGTACTCGCCCGGGCCGAGGGCGCCGCCGTTGACGGAGACCGCGACGGTCTGGCTGTCACCGCGGTTGAGGGTGATGGTGCTGGGCGACACGCTGACCGCACCGATGCCGGTCGGTAGCACGCCGTTGGCCTGGGGACCGCCCTCGACCGACAGCGTGACGTCCCCGCCGAAGGCGGTCGAGCCGCTGTTGGTCGTCGAGAACGTCATCGAGCCGGTGCCCGTCAGGCCGGTCGAGCCGACCGAGATGACCGTCCCTGCGCCGCTGCTCGAGAAGTCGCGGGTGACGGAGCCGATCCTGACGGCGACCGGGTAGTAGTGGTCGGTCAGGTACGGGCTCGACGAGTGGCCCTGGACCCAGATGGTGTACACACCGCTCGGGGCGGCGATCGTCTCGAACGTCGTCCAGGTCACGGTGCCGGGCGGGCTGATCGGGGTCGGGCTGAAGGTGAGCGGCAGGAGCGTGGTGCCGTACGGGTTGGTCGGGTCGCCCCAATCCGTGAACGCGCTCGTCTGGACCACGCCGGCGAAGGCCGCGTTCTTCGTCACCGACATCGTGACCGCACCGCCGCGGTTCTGGGTCTGGTCGATGGTGACGGTGGACGGCACCGTCATCGCGAAGTCCGGGATGTTCATGACGGTCCCGGAGTAGACGGCCGCCAGGATCTCCGACCCCGGGTCATAGCGGTCGTTGATGGCGTCGACGATGATCCCTGACGTGTTGCCGTCGAGGATCCCGACCTGGTCATTGGGGTCGGGCGGCACGGTCACCGGCGGGAACGCCGGGCCGGGATACCCGGTCGCGACCCAGCCGGCCTCGATGTCCTTGAGGGTGTTGGCGTTCGTGCCGGTCGTCACGCCGTTGTAGAACAGGTTGGAGGTCGACGACGCGAAGTTCCGGATGTCGAGCGCCACGAAGCCGCGGAAGCTGGCGTTGTTCGCGGCGTGGCACCCTGGCCGACGAGCGCGATGATCGGGCCGTGGTTGACGGGGTCGTTGCCGGGGTTGCCCGAGTTGAATGCCGAGCCGGGGTTGGGCGTGCCGCGCAGCGATGCGTCGCTGGCCGTGCCCAGGCACGAGGTGTTGGCGGTCGCGAGGAGGTCCTGGAAGTCGTTCTCGTCGCCGTCGCACGGCGAGGTCGCGCCGGTCGTCGGGCCCGGGGCGTTGATGTAGTGGCGGACGGCGACCGGCAGCAGGTCGCCGGCGGTCCGGACCATGGCCTTGGCGCTGATCCGGGCGTCGCCCAGGCCCACCGCCCGGCCGAACGTGTAGTTCACGTCGCTGCGCACGGCGACACGGACATCGGCGCCGGAGATGAGGATCCCGCTCTCGAGGTGGCTCGGGTCGCCGGGGAAGCCGGCGTCGTACTCGGGCACGACGGCGACCAGGGCGGTCGTGCCGGTCGGGCTCGACAGGAGGTTGCGGGCGAGGACGTCGCGGCCCTCGGCCTCGGCGTCGGCGGCGGTCTCGCCGCGGATGAGGGCATTGGCCACGGCCAGGGCACCGGCATCGGCCGCGTTCTGGAGGAAGCGGCGCTCGCTGTAGAAGCGTCCGACATCGAAGGCCAGCCCGGCCCCGGCCATCAACGCCACCATGGCGAAGACGACGAGGACGAGGACCTGGCCGCGGGCGGTCCGGCGCTCGGCCAAGGACATCAGTTGACGACCATCGTGACTTCGCCGGTCAGCCCCAGCCGTCCTCCGGCGTCATGCGGCAGGAGCTGCGACACGAGCGGGACGATGAGGTCCTGGTGGTAGGTCGAGCGAACGGTGATCTGCTGGCCGACACGGCTGTCGGTGTCGGTGATGCCGGTCGGGACGACGTACGTGATGACGAGGTCGCCGTTGGTGTAGGTCAGGCCGCTCTGCGTCCAGGTCGTGCCGGTCGCGAAGTTCGGCGCGGTCTTGCCCAGCAGGTTCATCGACGACAGCAGCGATGTCTTGATCGCGTTGTTGCGGGCCAGGTCGTTCTGGGACTTCGAGTACCCGGCGTCGTAGATGTAGATCGTCCCGGTCCGGGCGCCCTCGCGGGCGGCGTTCGTGATCGTCACGTAGGCGTTGAACACGAAGCCGAACTGGATGATCCCGAGCAGGATGACCAGCAACGGCATCAGGACCATGGCGAACTCGACCAGGCTCTGACCGGCCTCGGTCTCGGGGGCGGCGGTGCGCTGACGGGTCCGAACGAGTCGCATGGGTGGTCGGTCGACCTCCTGGGTGGTGACTCGCGGAGTGTCCGGGTCGGTGAGGGCCTGTCGGTATGACTCGTTCGTCCCACCGGGGCAGCCGATGGGAGTACGCCCCGCGCCGTCCCAAACCGAACGCCCGTGCGAAACAGCCGGCCGGCGATGGTAGACTGGCGAGGTGCCCGACTTCGAATTCGTCGCCCCGTTCGAACCGACCGGGGACCAGCCCACGGCGATCGCGCGCCTGACCGACGGCCTCTCCCGCGGCCTACGGCATCAGACCCTGCTCGGCGCGACCGGCACCGGCAAGACCGCGACGCTGGCGTGGACCATCGCCCAGCACAACAAGCCGACGCTGGTGCTGGCCCACAACAAGACCCTGGCCGCCCAGCTCTACGCCGAGTTCCGCGAGTTCTTCCCGAACAACGCGGTCGAGTACTTCGTCAGCTACTTCGACTACTACCAGCCCGAGGCCTACCTGCCCCGCAGCGACACCTACATCGAGAAGGACTCCTCGCGCAACGACGAGATCGACCGGCTGCGCCATGCCGCGACGCACGCCCTGTTCGAGCGACGGGACGTGATCATCGTGGCCAGCGTCTCGTGCATCTACGGCCTGGGCGCCCCGGTCGACTACGGGGCGACCGTGCTCAAGCTGCGGACCGGCGGCAAGTACCGACGGGACGCCGTGCTGCGCCACCTCGTCGACCTCCAGTACCAGCGCAACGACCAGGCCCTCGGCCGCGCCCGGTTCCGGGTCCGCGGCGACACCCTGGAGCTCCAGCCGGCGAGCGAGGAGTTCGTCGTCCGGGTCGAGTTCTTCGGCGACGAGGTCGAGCGCATCACCGAGCTCGATCCGCTGACCGGCGAGCTGCTGGCCGAGCGCAAGGAGACCAACGTCTACCCGGCGACCCACTTCGTCACGCCGGCCGACAAGCTCAAGGAAGCGATCGTCGACATCGAGGCCGAGATGGAGGTCCGGGTCGGCGAGCTCGAGGCGGAGGGCCGGGCGCTCGAGGGGGCACGGCTGCGCCAGCGCACGACGTTCGACCTGGAGATGCTGCGCGAGCTCGGCTACTGCTCCGGCGTCGAGAACTACTCGCGGCACCTGGCCCGGCGCGAGGCCGGCTCGCGGCCGTGGACCCTGCTCGACTACTTCCCGCCGGACTGGCTGCTCGTCGTCGACGAGTCGCACATGACGATCCCGCAGGTCGTCGGCATGTACAAGAACGACCGAACCCGCAAGGAGATCCTCGTCGACTTCGGGTTCCGCCTGCCATCGGCGCTCGACAACCGACCGCTGACGTTCGAGGAGTTCGAGGCGACCGTCCACCAGGCCGTGTACATGAGCGCGACGCCGGGTCCCTACGAGCTCGAGCGCAGCGGGGGCGAGATCGCCCAGCAGCTCATCCGGCCGACCGGCATCGTCGACCCGCACATCACCGTCAAGCCGACCGAGAGCCAGATCGACGACCTGCTCGAGGAGGTCCGCGCGACGCGTGGAGCGCGGCGAGCGGGCCTTGGTCACGACGCTGACCAAGAAGATGGCCGAGGACCTGACCGACTACCTCAAGGAGCTCGGGGTCAAGGTCCAGTACCTGCACAGCGAGGTCGACACGCTCGAGCGGGTGGCGATCCTGCGCGACCTGCGTCTCGGCGTGTTCGACGTCCTCGTCGGCATCAACCTCCTGCGCGAGGGCATCGACCTGCCGGAGGTCACCCTCGTGGCGATCCTCGACGCCGACAAGGAGGGCTTCCTGCGCTCGGCCTGGTCGCTCATCCAGATGATCGGCCGGGCGGCCCGCAACGTCGGCGGCGAGGTGATCATGTACGCCGACCGGGTGACCGAGTCGATGCAGGTCGCGATCGACGAGACGGACCGCCGCCGCGTGATCCAGGAGACCTACAACCGCGACAAGGGCATCGAGCCGACGACGATCGTCAAGGGCATCCACGACCTCAACCAGCGGCTGCGGGCCGTGGCCGAGTCGACCATCGTCTACAGCTCCGAACGCGACGCCGTGATGGCCGGGACCCGCTCCTGGGAGGAGGCCGACCGCAAGAAGGTCGAGGCGTTGGTCGCCAGGATGGAGGCCGAGATGCGCTCGGCGGCCAAGGAGCTCGAATTCGAGCGAGCCGCCGCGTTGCGCGACGAGATCCAGCAGGTCCGGCTGCGCGTCCTGGAGCAGGACGCCTCGGTCACCGTGGGCCGGGCCGCAGAGCGAGCCGCAGCGGGCGCAGCCGCGGGCCGCGGCGGGCTGACCGGGGCCGCCGACCGGGCCCGTGGCCGTCGGGCGGACGAGGCCGCCATCGCTGCCGGTCCGGTCATGGAGGTGACCAACGTGACGGTCCTGCCCGCGGAGGAGGAACCGGCGGCGAGCCTGGACGGCGATCCGCACGGCCACGACGAAGCTGGCGACGAGGAGGGGACCGCATCCGATTGGCTGCCCGGGATCCGGCGACGAACACGATGACGGCAACGGCTGGCAGGCAGGCTGGCTCGACCGCCCGACCTGGGACCGCACCGTGACCCCGAACATCCGAAAGCGCACGGGGCAGCGACCGGCGCGTCGCCGCTAATCGAGGGACTCGGCAGCACCGCGTCGGAGATGGTGGTGCCTGGACGCGCCGCGATCCGGTGCGGTCTGCTGCGGTCCGGGTGCCATCGGTCTACATTGCAGGGGTGTTCTACCGGCTGGCGACGCTGATGCTGGCACAGGCCCTGGACCTGACGACCTTCGTGTTCATGGTCCGGACCCATGGCGTCGCGGCCGAGGCGAACCCCCTCGTCGCCGACCTGTTCGTGACCCTCGGCATCCCGGCGGTGCTCATCGCCAAGGGCCTGCTCGTCGTCGTGGTCGGTTCGCTGGGGATCGCCGCCGCCGCGGCGGCCGGTGGGAGCCTCGTGTGGCGCGTCGCCGGCGGGCTGCCCATCGCCCTCGCGATCGCTCTCGGGCTCATCGGCGGCATCACGAACGCGGCCGTGATCCTCGCCTGAACCGCGCGAACACCTGTTCCAATATCGCCGGTCGTCCGGTACACTTCTCACGTGCCCCAGGATCAGCTCGTCGTGCGTGGCGCACGCGAGCACAACCTCAAGGACGTGACCGTCGCGTTCCCGCGCGACCGGCTCGTCGTCATCACCGGCCTGTCCGGCTCGGGCAAGTCCAGCCTGGCCTTCGACACCATCTACGCCGAGGGCCAGCGGCGCTACGTCGAGAGCCTGAGCGCGTACGCGCGCCAGTTCCTCGGGCAGATGGAGAAGCCGGACGTCGACCAGATCGACGGGCTGTCGCCGGCCATCTCGATCGACCAGAAGGGCGCCTCGCGCAACCCGCGCTCGACGGTCGGGACCGTGACCGAGATCTACGACCACCTGCGGCTGCTCTTCGCCAGGATCGGGCAGCCGCATTGCCCGGACGGGCATCCGATCGAGCGCCAGAGCGTCCAGCAGATCGTGGACCAGGTCCTGGCGCTGCCCGAAGGCACCCGTCTGCTCGTCCTCGGCCCGCTCATCAAGGACCGCAAGACGGAGGGCGTCGGGATCATCGACGCCGCCCGCCGGCAGGGGTTCGTCCGCGTCCGGGTCGACGGCGAGCAGTACGACATCGCCGAGAGCCCGCCCAAGCTCGACAAGTACAAGCGCCACTCGATCGAGGTCGTCGTCGACCGCTACGTCGTCCGGCATGCCGACGCACCGGAGGGCGCCACGCGAGGCGCGGACGGCCGGCCCATCGACCCGGAGACCGGCGCGGTCATGCCGGACCCGGACTCGTCGCGTCTGGCCGACTCCATCGAGACCGCCCTGCGCCTGGGGGACGGCGCGGTGCTCATCGCCCCGGCCCCGCGCGATGGCGAGGCCCCCGATTTCGTGGAGCAGCGCTACAGCGAGCGCTACAGCTGCCCGTACGACGGCTTCACCATCGACGAGCTCGAGCCGCGCTCCTTCTCGTTCAACTCGCCGCACGGCGCCTGCCCCGGCTGTACCGGGCTCGGCACGAAGCTCGAGATCGACCCGGCGCTGCTCATCCCCGACCCGTCCAAGAGCCTGACCGGCGGGGCGCTGGGCACCGGCGGCCTGCTGTCGACCGACCAGTCGTGGCGGATGAAGATCATCGAGGCGGTCTGCCAGGCCCACGGCTGGGACATCTCGCAGCCCTGGAAGAAGCTCCCGGAGGAGGCGCGCCAGCACCTGCTGTACGCCGCGAAGGACCAGGAGCGCGTCCTCGTCCGCTATCGCCACGAGCGGGGCGAGAACACGTACAAGGCCAACTTCGAGGGCATCGTCAGCAACCTCGAGCGGCGGTACCGCGAGTCCGACTCGGACTACATCAAGGCCGAGATCGAGAAGTTCATGGTCACCAAGCCGTGTCCGACCTGCGGCGGCAAGCGGCTGCGGCCGGAGATCCTGGCCGTGACCATCGGCTCGCGCAACGTCTGGGACGTGTCGACGATGTCGATCACGGACGCCCTGCGCTGGGCCAGCGGTCTCGGTGGCGAGCTGTCGGAGCGCGAGCGGACGATCGCCGTCCAGGTGCTCAAGGAGATCGTCGCCCGCCTCGGCTTCCTCGTCGATGTCGGCCTCGACTACCTGACCCTCGACCGGACGAGCGTGACGCTGTCCGGCGGGGAGGCGCAGCGGATCCGGCTGGCGACGCAGATCGGCACGACCCTCATGGGCGTCCTGTACATCCTCGACGAGCCATCGATCGGGCTCCACCAGCGCGACAACGCCAAGCTCATCGCGACGCTCACCCGGCTGCGCGACCTGGGCAACACCGTGCTCGTCGTCGAGCACGACGAGGAGACCATCCGCACGGCCGACTGGGTCGTCGACATCGGCCCAGGCGCCGGCGCGCACGGCGGCGAGATCATCGCCAACGGCTCGCTGGAGGCGGTCCTCGCCGAGCCGCGCTCGATCACCGGGGCGTTCCTGCGCGGCGAGCGGCAGGTCCCGATCCCGAAGCGCCGGCGCAAGGGCAACGGCAAGAAGCTGACGATCAAGGGCGCGCGCGAGCACAACCTGCGCGATCTGACGCTCCACGTGCCGCTCGGGACCTTCACCTCGGTGACCGGCGTCAGCGGCAGCGGCAAGAGCACGCTCGTCACGGAGGTGCTGTACCGCGCTCTTGCCCGCGAGCTCAATGGCTCGCGCGAGCCGGTCGGGGCGCACGACAAGCTCGTCGGCGCCGAGCACATCGACAAGATCATCGAGATCGACCAGAGCCCGATCGGCCGGACCCCGCGCTCGAACCCGGCGACGTACACGGGGCTGTTCGGACCCATCCGCGAGCTGTTCGCCGGCGTGCCCGAGTCGCGGGTCCGTGGCTACCAGCCGGGGCGCTTCTCGTTCAACGTGAAGGGCGGCCGCTGCGAGCACTGCAAGGGCGACGGCATCCTCAAGATCGAGATGCAGTTCCTCCCGGACGTCTACGTCCCGTGCGAGGTGTGCAAGGGCAAGCGCTACAACCGCGAGGCGCTGGAGATCCACTACAAGGGCATGTCCATCTCCGACGTCCTGGAGATGACCATCGCCGAGGCGCTCGACTTCTTCAGCGCGGTGCCCAACGTCCGGGCCAAGCTCCAGACCCTCAACGACGTCGGGCTCGGGTATGTCCATCTCGGACAGCCGGCGACGACGCTGTCGGGCGGGGAGGCGCAGCGGGTCAAGCTGGCGACGGAGCTGTCGCGACGGGCGACCGGGCGGACCCTGTACGTCCTCGACGAGCCGACGACCGGACTGCACTTCGCCGACGTCGAGAAGCTGCTCGAGGTCCTGCACCGGCTCGTCGACGGCGGCAACACGGTGCTCGTGATCGAGCACAACCTTGACGTCATCAAGACGGCCGACTGGGTCGTCGACCTCGGGCCGGCCGGCGGCGACCGTGGCGGCCGGATCATCGCGGAGGGCACGCCGGAGAAGGTGGCCCAGACCACCGGCTCGGCGACCGGCGAGTACCTCGCCCGGGTCCTTCGTGGCGAGCCGCTCGTGCCACTGTCCGACGTGTCGTTCGCCGAGGAGGCCGGCCGTGCCGCCCCGCAGAACGGCCGCAACGGCCGGAACGGCCACGACGCCCCCGACCAGGTCCCGGTCCCGGCGACGCCATCGCGCAAGCGCGCGGTCGCCGCGTCCAAGGCCCGCTGAGCCGCGTAGTATCCCGCGCATGCCGGACATCGACTTCGCCTTCCTTGCCGACGCTGCCGAGACCGTCCCGGGGCAGAAGTTCCACGTGCTGGGCGGCGGCGTGGCGCGGATCGGCGGTCGTCGCTTCCCACTGCGACACCCGCATCTCGCCCTCGTCATCGGCCTGCAGGTCACCGCACCCGAGACCGAGCGCGAGCACGACATCCGCTTCGTCCTGCTCGACCCCGATGGTGGCGAGGTCGCCGGGGCGACCGGGAGCCTGGTCGCACGCAGCCAGAAGGACGGTCGCGACGCCGTCCTGACCTTCTCCATCGACCTGTGGAACCTGACCTTCCCGGCCCCGGGCGACTACTCGTTCCGGATCCTCGTCAACGGCTCCGAGCGCAAGCGACTCCCGCTGTTGCTGCTCGCGCCGCCGGATGACGGCGGTGGGGCCGACGGCGGCATCGGCGCCGATGCCTGAACGGGCCTCGACCCGCGCCAGGCCGATCGGCCCGGCACGACACGAGACGCCCGCCATCGACGACCTGGCCCTGGTGGCCGCGCGGGCGGCCGACCGGCTGCTGGCCGGCGCCCGGGATCGGGGCGCCACGCGCTGGGTCGCGTTCTTCGAGCCGATCCCCGACCACCTCCGCGACGACGAGCTGACGGCGCTGCGCGCCACCGCCGTGCGCGCCCGGGCCGCCTATGGGCCGAAGGACTCGATCCGCGACGCCGTCGCGCCGGAGCTCACCGAACCGTTCCTCGACGCCATCGACCGGCTCATCCGGGCGCTGGATCGCCACCGGGCGTGATCCCGAGCTCTGCCGCGCTGAACGCCTCGAGCAGGAAGGGTGACGGCGCCGCCGGGTCGTAGCTCAGCGTCAACGTCCGACGGGCACGCGTCCAGGCCACATAGCCCAGTCGTCGTTCCTCCTCCATCGCCCGGATCGGGTCGTCGGCATCCGTCACCGCTCGGCCGCTCGGGAAGCGACCCTCGTCCATGCCGACGACCGCGACGTGGTCGAACTCGGCGCCCTTGGTCGAGTGGGCGGTCGCCAGCGTCAGCCGGGCATCGTCGCGTCGGAGGGCTGTCAGCTTCGCCCGGACGCCGTCGATGGCGCCGACGAGCGCGGGCAGGTCCGGGTACGCCGCCGCCCAGGCGAGGAGTGCCGTGGCGAGCGGGCGGGCGGCGGCATCCGCCGCGCGCCGGACGACCCCGACGCGGACGAGGAGCGGCCACGTTGCCGGCGTGCCGTCGACGGCGCGCAGCAGGTCATCCAGGTGCGGATCGTCGACGAGCAGCTCGACCGAGGCGGCACGGAACGGCAGCCCAAGGTCCAGTGCCGCGACGACCGCCGGGCGCAGCTCGCGGTTGGTCCGGGCCAGGATCGCCTGCGTCCCGCCATCGTCGGGGAACGACCGGACGAGCCGGGTCGTCCGCTCTGGTTCGTCGGCCGCGTCCGGGGCGAGGACGACCCGACCGCGGGTCCCGTCGCGGCTGCGGATCACCTTGGCGAACCGCTCCTGGTTGTGCTCGATGAGCCGGACGGCTCGCTCGACGACGGGCGCCGGACAGCGATGGTTGACCTCGAGGTCGACCCGGCGGAGCCCGGGCAGCGCCTGGTCGATGGCGAGGACCCTCCGCACATCCGCGAGGCGCCAACCGTAGATCGACTGGTCGTCGTCACCGACGAGGAAGACCCGGTTCGCCGGGGCGGCCAGCAGCAGGGCCAGCGCAAGCTGACTCCGGTCGACGTCCTGGACCTCGTCGACGAGGAGATGGCCGCAGCGCTGCGCGCCAGCGGGCCAGCAGGGCCGCGTCGGCCTCGAGCCGATCGAGCGCCCGCCGGACCAGGTCGTCGAAGTCGAGCGCACCGCGCGCCGCGAGGACGGCCTCGTACCGGACGAACGCCTGGGCCACCGGTCCAGCCGCCACGTCGGCGGCGATGTCGCGCGGGTCGACGCGGAGCTCCAGCTTCAGCCGCGAGAACGCCGTGTCGTAGCGGCCGACCTCCTCCGACCGGAGTCCGGGCACGACCTCGGCCAGGACGGTCGCCCGATCGACGAGGTCGCGGACGTCGACGCCGGCCTCGCGCAGGATCTCGCGGCCAAGGGCGTGGAAGGTCCGCACGCGGACCACGCCGGCCTCGACATCGAGCGGCGCGAGGGCCACGTCCAGCCGCTCGCCGAGCTCCTCGGCCGCGCGCTTGTTGAAGGTGATGGCCGCGACCGTCCGGGGATCGGCACCCTCGTCGACGAGCCAGGCGATCCTCGCGACCAGGGTCGTGGTCTTGCCCGAGCCGGCCGGCGCGACACACAGGATCGGTCCGGGCGGGGCGGTCGCCGCCGCGCGCTGGTCCGGGGTCAGGCGCTCGAGCCGGGCGACGACCGCAGGGTGGGGCACCGCCAGAGTCTCGCCGGCGACCCTTCGCTGCCGGTCACGCGGCCATTCGTTGCCCCGATGCACCGGAACCAGCGGCTCCCGCACAGGACGTTCACCGGATGATGATGCTTGCGGGTGGTCCGGTTCGGTCCGGGGCGGTAGCATTCGCGCCTGTCACCGGCCGGTGCCCACCGCCGTCGCCACCCCTGAGGAGACGTGCCCATGACCCGCACCCCCAGCCTTCGGCGCCTCATCGTCCCGTTCGTGGTCGGCGCCCTCGCCCTGTCGACCATCGTGCCGACGGCGATCGCCAGGGACCCGAACCCGAACAAGAAGCCGAAGGACCCGGTGTCGGTCCAGATCCTCGGCCTGAACGACTACCACGGCCAGCTCGAGCCACTCGTCGCGACCGCCACGGGCGGTGGCCGGATCGGCTCGCTGACCGACACCAACCCGGACCCGACTCATCACGACGCTCGAGTGCCTGCCCGCGACCTGCGTCCCGGCGGGCGGGACCGAATACCTGGCGACCCACGTGGCGGCGCTCAAGGCGACCAACCCGAACTCCGTGTTCGTGTCGGCCGGCGACCTCATCGGCGCGACCCCGCTGCTGTCCGCCCTGTTCCACGACGAGCCGAGCGTCGAGGCCTTCAACATCATGGGTCTCGACTACAACGGCGTCGGGAACCACGAGTTCGACGAGGGGATCGACGAGCTCCATCGCGTCGCCTACGGCGACCGCACCGTCGACGACTACGTCCCGGCGCGGCCGGACGGGTGCCACCCGGTCGATGGCTGCGCCGACGGCGACCCGTACCACGGCGCGGACTTCCCGTTCCTCGCCGCGAACGTGACCTACAAGACCTCGGGCGACACCATCTTCCCGCCCTACGCCGTCCACGACTTCCCGGGCGGCGTCAAGGTCGCCTTCGTCGGGATGACCCTCCAGGGCACGCCGGAGATCGTCTCCCCGGCCGGCATCGCCACCGTCGACTTCAACGACGAGGCCGACTCGGTCAACGCGCTCGTGCCGTTCCTCAAGCAGCGTGGCGTCGAGGCCATCGTCGTCCTGCTCCATGAGGGCGGCTCGGTCACCGGCGGCACCGGCGGCAACCTGTCGCTCATCAACAGCTGCGTCAACCCGTCCGGCCCGATCATCGACGTGGTCGATCGGATGGACAACGAGATCGACGTCGTCGTCACCGGCCACACCAACTGGGCGGTCAACTGCGTGTTCGACGGCAAGGTCGTCACCGGCGCAGCCTCCCAGGGCCGGCTCGTCACCGACATCGACGCCCAGATCGACCGCAACACGAAGGACTTCGTGCCCGGGGTCGATCACCGTCGACAACCACATCGTCGACCGCACGGTCGCCAAGGATCCGGCCATCACGGCCCTCATCGCCGAGTACAACCAGGTCGCCGGACCGGTCGGTGCGGTCCTTGTCGGCAACACGGTCACGCCGCTGACGCGGACGGCGATCGACAGCAACAACACCGACAACGACACGCCGGACTCGCAGCTCGGCCGGCTCATCGCCGATGCCCAGCTGGCCAACCCGTCCGTGTCCGGCGCCCAGATCGCGCTCATGAACCCGGGCGGCATCCGCGCCGACCTGGATGCGGGGCCGATCACCCACGCCGAGGCGTTCGGCGTGCAGCCCTTCAGCAACGTCCTGATGGTCCGCAGCTTCACGGGTGCGGAGATCGAGGCGATCCTCGAGCAGCAGTTCGTGACCGCCACGGGTGCCGCCCGGGTCATCCTGCAGGTGTCGGGTGGCTTCACCTACACCTACGACCGGTCCGCGGTCGGGAACAAGATCGACCCCACCAGCATCAAGCTGAACGGCGTCACCCTCGAACCCGACCGGGACCTACCAGGTCGCGATGAACAACTTCCTCGGCTTCGGCGGCGACTCGTTCCCGACGATGCTCGCCGGCGACATCGTGAAGTTCGGCGAGGATGACCTCGTCGCGCTGGAGGCCTACCTGGCCCTGGCAGCCAACAACCCGTACAACGCGGCGAACGCCGTGGGCCCGCGGATCGTCTCGGTCCCGTAGCGTCGCCCACCCTCGCGAAACCACCCGAACCCGGGCCATCGGCCCGGGTTCGGTGATTCCACGCACCGAATCGGTACGGATGGGGGGCGCCGCGCAGGCACCGAAGACCCCGAATTGGTCATGGGCACGCGCCGCGGTCGGCGGGACCATCGGCGCAGTCGACCCGGCCGGCGCGTCGTGCCGGGCGACTTGCAACAGGAGTCCATCCGATGCATCGCCGCTCCCTCGGCCGAGCCAGCGCTCTCGCGACGGTCGCCGTGCTGGCCGCCGCGGGCCTCGCATCGGCTGATTCCGTCCTTGGCGACGCCAACATCGTGGTCGATGGCGCCCAGGGCGCTCGCTATCTCGGCCAGTTCCCGGCGTCCACCGAGATCACCGTCCCGGTCGAGTTCGTCATGAACTGCGCCACCAGCAACCATCCCGACCTTGGGCAGACCGTCGCGCTGTCGCTCGGCAGTGCCTTGGTCACCGGCCCCGGGGGCGAGGTGGTGAGCATGGTGCCGGCGACCATCGGCCCCATCGCGGCGGACTGGCCGGACGACGGGGCCGGTTGCCCGTCGACCCGGTCCCATCCGCTGCGCAGCACCACCGGGCAGGTGACGCTGCGCACGCCGTCGGCCGCGGGTGTCGGGTACGCCTACGACATCATGTTCAGCCGCGGCGTCTCGCCGGACGGCAACAACGATGCCAGCGCGCTCGGCGTCCGCGATCCGGCGGTGCGGTTCACGCTCGACGTCGTGGCCAACACGCCCGCCGGTCCTGACCGTCGCCGCCGACGTGACCGTCGAGGCCGATACGACCGGCGGCTGGACCGTCGACTGGGCCGGCGTCGTCAGCGTCACCGACGCCGAGGACGATCCGGACCCCGCCTTCGACTGCTCGCTCGACCCGGGCGAGACGGCGGCGCTCGGCGACACGACCGTCACCTGCGAGACGACCGACAGCGGCGGCCTCGCCGACGAGGCCGAGTTCGTCCTGCACGTCGAGGACACCGGCGACCCGACCATCGCCGATCACGATGGCGTCCAGGTCACCACCGATGATCCCGCCGGCGCCGTCGTGACGTTCGACGAGCCGGCCGCGACGACGTGGCCGACGCCACGGTCGGGGTCGCGTGCGACCCGGCTTCGGGCAGCACGTTCGGCATCGGCACGACGACCGTGACCTGCACGGCGACCGATGACAGCGGCAACAGCGCTTCCACCACCTTCGCCGTGACGGTGGACCTGGTCACGAGCCATACCGCCTCGGCCATCTGGGGTGAGCCGGTCGGCGTGGGCGACGGCGGCACGTTCGCGGCCAACCGTGGCCGGAACCTGCCGGTCAAGGTGACCCTCGCCGTCGACGGCGCGAATCGCACCACCGGCGACGCCACGCTGACCGTCGCCCCGTGCGGCGGTGGGGCCGGCACGACCGTCCCACTCACCTACGGCGGCGGCCGCTGGAACGCGGCCATCGACACCGGCCCGCTGCCGGGCTGGTGCCACACCGTGACCGCCACGATCGATGGCCTGACGGCGGGCACCTTCCAGCTCGACCTCCGCGGCGGCGAGGCGACCAAGGCCAAGGGCAAGTAGCGCGGCCGCAGGGTCCGTCCCTGCGGCATACCATCGGCGGGTGACTCCCGCCCTCGAAGCGACGCTCAAGCGACTCCCGGACCGCCCCGGCGTGTACCTGATGAAGGACGCCCGGGGCGACGTCCTGTACGTCGGCAAGGCCCAGAGCCTGCGCAATCGGGTCCGGAGCTACTGGCAGAAGCAGGTCATCCGCGGGTCCGGCGACATCCATCGGATCCGCCAGGTCATCGACCGGGTCGCCGACGTGGAGGTGACCGAGGTCGACAGCGTCAGCGAGGCGCTGCTCCTCGAATCGAACCTCATCAAGCGCTACAAGCCGCGCTTCAACGTCCGGCTCAAGGACGACAAGAGCTACCCGTACATCAAGGTCACCCTGGGCGACGACTTCCCGCGCGTCGAGCGGACCCGCAAGCTGCCGGCCGACGGCAGTCGCTACTTCGGTCCGTACGCATCGGCGGTGAGCGTCGACGAGTCGATGAACCTGGTCCGGCGGCTGTTCCCGTTCCGGACCTGCACGATCGACATCAAGGAGGGCGAGCGGGCGCTCCAGCGGCCGTGCCTGCTGTATCACATCAAGCGCTGTCAGGGCCCGTGCATCGAGGCGATCTCGAAGGCGGACTACCGGGCCGACATCGAGCAGGTCGAGCTGTTCCTCGAGGGGCGGCAGGAGACGCTGGTCAAGGCCCTGCGCCACGAGATGCAGGCCGCCAGCGAGCGCCAGGAGTACGAGCGAGCGGCCTCGATGCGCGACAAGGTCCGCGCCATCGAGCGGACGATGGAGAGCCAGAAGATGGCCGCCTTCGCCAAGGTCGACCTGGACATGATCGGTCTGGCGCGGCAGGACAACCAGGCGGCGGCCATGCTGTTCGTCCTGCGCGACGGGAAGATGATCGGTCGCGACGTCTACCTGCTCGATGCTGCCAAGGACGCCACCGACGACGAGGTCCTCGCCAGCTTCCTCGAGCAGTTCTATGCCCGAGCGACGTCCATCCCGCGCGAGGTCTACGTCCCGGCGTCGGTCGGGGAGTCGGAGACGATCCAGGCGTTCCTCGCCGAGCGTCGTGGCGGCCCGGTCCACCTGCGCGTGCCCCAGCGCGGCGAGAAGCGCGAGCTGATGGCCCTCGCCACGCGCAACGCCCAGGAGCATCTCGCCCGGGAGCAGGCGCGCTGGCTGGCCGATCAGGGCAAGACCCTCGCCGCGCTCGAGCAGCTCGCCGATGCGCTCGGGCTGGCCGGCCCGCCGTTGCGCATCGAGTGCTACGACATCTCGAACTTCCAGGGCGCCGAGTCGGTCGGCAGCATGGTCGTGTTCGAGGACGGGCAAGCCGCGCAGCGGCGAGTACCGCCGGTTCCGCATCCGCACGGTCGAGGGGCCGAACGACTTCGCCAGCCACCAGGAGGTCCTGCGCCGGCGGTTCCGGGTCACCCGGACCGGGGAGGAGGGCAACGAGGAGGCCCGGCGCTGGACGATGCCCGACCTCGTCATCGTCGACGGCGGCAAGGGCCAGGTCAGCGCGGCCAAGGCGGTGCTCGACGAGCTCGGCCTGCACGACCTGCCGCTGG
This sequence comes from uncultured Chloroflexia bacterium, assembly GCA_963776925.1. Taxonomy (GTDB): domain Bacteria; phylum Chloroflexota; class Limnocylindria; order Limnocylindrales; family CSP1-4; genus SPCO01. Next base: position 448,877 of record CAVZON010000006.1, read on the forward strand.
CCGGCCTGGCCAAGGAGCGCGAGGAGCTGTTCCTGCCCGGGCGGTCGGATCCGATCGTCCTGCCGCCGACGTCAGCGGCGCTCTACCTCGTCCAGCGCCTGCGCGACGAGGCCCATCGCTTCGCGATCACGTACCACCGCTCGCTGCGCGCGAAGCGCTCGATCCGCTCGGCGTTCGACGACCTGCCCGGCGTCGGGCCGAAGCGACGGCGCGAGCTGCTCAAGGTGTTCGGCTCGGTCAAGCGGGTGCGCGAGGCCCCCGTCGAGCAGATCGCCGCGGTGCCGGGGATCGGCCGGGCGCTGGCCGAGCGCATCAAGGCGACATTGGAGGCCTGAGCCGGGTCGGCCGCCGCAGTCCGGGGGCCTTTCGTGTAGCATCCCGCCGGTATGCGTAGAGCCGGCCCCATCCTCATCGTCGTCATCGGCGTGCTCGCCCTGATCATCTGCTTCATGCCCGGGCTCCGCCTGCCCGACTCGACGGCGAGCGATGGCCAGTGGCGCCTGCTCGAGACCAAGCTCGGCCTCGACCTCGAGGGCGGCCTCCGGGTCGAGTACCAGGCGCTCCCGAAGGACGGCGTATCGCCGACACCCGAGAGCATGGGCGTCATCAAGGACATCATCGAGCGCCGCGTGAACACGACCGGCGTGTCCGAGCCGGTCGTCCTCGTGCAGGGCAGCGACCGGGTCGTCATCGAGCTGCCGGGCGTGTCCGACGTCGACAACGTCCGCCGGCTCGTCGGCCAGACGGGCCAGCTCGACTTCGTGCCGCTCCCCGACGTGTCGCCGGACAACCCGCCGGCGGCCGGGACCGAGCTGCCGCGCGAGACCTACCCGCCGCTGTTCTCCGGCGACCAGATCCAGTCCGCGTCCATCGGTCAGGACCAGAACCAGCGGCTCGCGGTCGACTTCGTGCTCAAGGGCGGCAGCCCGACCTCGGGTTCGGAGCTGTTCGCCGAGTACACGACCAACCACATCGGCGAGCTCTTCGCCATCACCCTCGACGAGCGGGTCATCAGCGCGCCGTCGATCAACTCGGCGATCGTCGGCGGGACGGGCCAGATCACCGGTGGCGGCCTGGGCGGGTTCGCCTCCAACGAGGCCAACGAGCTGGTCACCGTCCTCAAGTTCGGCTCCCTGCCGTTCCCGATCGCGGAGGTCTCGAGCGAGCAGATCTCGGCCACGCTCGGCGACCAGTTCCTGACCCAGACCGTGCTGGCGGGCCTCATCGGCATCGCCCTGGTCATGGCCTTCATGATCCTGTTCTACCGGCTGCCGGGCGTCGTCGCGGCCTTCGCCCTCGTCTATTACACGATCGTGGTCTACGCGATCTTCCGGCTCATCCCGGTGACCCTGACGCTGGCCGGCATCGCGGGCTTCGTGCTCTCGGTGGGCATGGCCGTCGACGCCAACATCCTGATCTTCGAGCGGATGAAGGAGGAGCTGCGCGTCGGCAAGTCCCTGCCCGCCGCGGTCGAGGCCGGCTTCAACCGGGCCTGGAACTCGATCCTCGACTCGAACGTGTCGAGCCTCATCACGGCGACGATCCTGTACGCCTTCGGCTCGTCGGTGATCCGCGGCTTCGCGCTCGTCCTGATCATCGGCGTCCTCGTCTCGATGTTCAGCGCCGTCGTCGTCACCCGCTCGATCATGCGCGTCGTCGTCCGCCAGGACTGGGCGCGCAAGGCCAGCCTGTACGGGCTGCGCGACGACGAGTTCGTGGCGATGGGCGCCCAGCGACCGTCGACCCGCCGGCCGGTGCGTTCCGATGTTTGACGTCATCGGCAAGCGCCGGATCTTCTACATCATCTCCCTGGCCCTGACGATCCCCGGACTCGTCTTCATCCTGCTCACGCCGTTCACCGACGCCGGCCTCCAGTTCACGATCGACTACACCGGCGGCACGCGCTGGGAGATCAAGTTCGAGGACCCGAACGTCACGCCCGAGCAGGTCGAGGCGGTGTTCGAGGAGAACGGACTCGAGGCCAGCGCGGTCACGACGAGCACCGGCTTCATCGAGATCAAGACCGAGCCGATCGGCCTGCAGGCCGGCCCCGTCGCCCTCGGCCGAGCCGTCCGGCTTCGCCCGGGGCCTCCGCCGCGCCGAGCGCGTCACCGTCGGCCAGCCCATCGGCCTCGCCGTCCGCCAGCCCGTCCGCCGCGCCGGTCGGCAACACCGAGCTCCCGACGGCGGGCCGCCTGGCCGAGATGGTCACCGCCCTCGAAGCCGAGCTCGGTCCGATCGAGGCCCAGGCATCGCTCACCACGATCGGCCCGGTCGTCAGCTCCGACCTCGTCAACCAGGCGCTCATCCTGATCCTCGTCGGCTCGCTCGGGATCATGGGCTGGATCACCTACCGCTTCCGCGACTGGAAGTTCGGCGTCACCGCCCTCATCTCGCTGCTCCACGACGTCATCGTCGTCGTCGGTGCGTTCGCCATCCTCGGCACCTTCTTCCACGTCGAGGTCGACGCGCTGTTCGTGACCGCGATGCTGACCGTCATCGGCTTCAGCGTCCACGACACGATCGTCGTGTTCGACCGGATCCGCGAGAACAAGGCCCGCCACCTCGGCGAGCCGTTCGACGAGATCGTCAACCACTCGATCCTGCAGACCTTCGGTCGCTCCATCACGACCAGCCTGACCGTGCTCATCACGCTGCTCAGCCTGTTCCTGTTCGGCGGCGCCGCGATCAGCGACTTCGTGCTGGTCCTGCTCATCGGCATCGTCATCGGCACGTACTCGTCGATCTTCGTCGCCAGCCCGCTGCTCGTGGACTGGCAGCAGTGGGAGGATCGTCGCCACGGTCGGGTGGCGACCACGCGAGCGCCCCGGACCCGACGCGCCGCATCCTGATGCCGGCTCGCCGCAGCGCCGGTCGATGACCGGTTTGGGCGCCGACGACGCGCCGCGTGGCATCCTGAGCGTCGTGCTCGAGCCGCGCTTCCGCTGGGCCTTCCCGGCCGTCACCCCCGTCCCAGCGGACCTTCTGACCCATGCCCTCGAGCGTGGCCTTGGCGCCCGCTCGGCCGAGCTGATGGTCGCCCGCGGGGTCCGCGACCGCGACGAGCTCGACGCGTGGTTCGCCGAGCCGATCCTCGGCCTCCACGATCCCATGCTGCTGCCCGACGCGGACGTGCTCCTGGCGCGACTCCAGCGGGCCCGCGATGGCGGCGAGCGGGTGCTCGTGTTCGGGGACTTCGACGCGGACGGGATCGACGGGCTGGCGATCCTCGTCATCGCGCTGCGACGCTTCGGGATCGACGCCATCCCGTACGTGCCGAGCCGGCTCGACGAGGGCCACGGCCTGTCGCTCGCCGCGATCGACGCCACGGTCGCGGCCGGCGCCACGGTCATCGTGACGGTCGACTGCGGGACGACCTCGCATGCCGAGATCGCGATCGCCGTCGAGCGTGGCGTCGACGTCATCGTGACCGACCATCACCGCGTCCCGGCCGTCCTGCCCCCGGCCATCGCCGTGGTCAACCCGCATCGTCCCGACGCCCACTACCCGGACCGTCGTCTGGCCGGGAGCGGCGTCGCGTTCAAGGTCGCGCAACTCCTGCTCGGATCCATCGGCCAGCACGCGGCCGCGCTCGACCTGGCCGACCTGGCGACCATCGGGACCGTTGCCGACGTGGCTCCCATCGTCGGCGAGAACCGGGCCATCGCCCGACTCGGGTTGGCCCGCCTGCGCGAGGCGCCACGCCCGGGCATCGCGGCGCTGCTCGATGCGGCCAAGCTGGCGCCCGGCGCCGTCGACCTCGATCGGGTGTCGTTCGCCATCGCCCCGCGGCTCAACGCGGCAGGCAGGGTGGGGGAGGCCCGACGGGCCGCCGACCTCCTGCTGGCCGAGGATCCGGCGACCGCCGCCGCCCTCGCCGCCGAGCTGGAGACGGCCAACGCGACGCGGCGCGACCTGATGACCACGCGCCGTGGCCGAAGCTCGCGCCATCGTCGCGACCGACCCGGACCGGCCAGCCGCGATCGTCCACGGGCCATGGCCGGTGGGCATCGTCGGGCTCGTCGCCTCGCGGCTGGCCGACGACCGTGCCCGTCCGGCCGTCGTCGGGGCGGACCTCGGCGACACGATCCGCGCGTCATGCCGGAGCGCCGGGACCATCGACCTGGGCGAGGCCCTGGAGACCTGCGGCGACCTGTTCCTGCGCCACGGCGGCCACGCCGGCGCCGCCGGGTTCGAGATCGCGACGGAGCGCTGGGACGAGTTCGTCGCGCGGTTCGAGGCGCTCGCCGAGGGCGCCGTCCCGCCCGATCCGCGCCCGGTCCTGGCCATCGACCTCGCCCTGCCGGCACTGGCCATCGACTACGCCCTGCATCGGGACCTGGCCGGCCTCGCGCCGTACGGCCCGGGCAACCCGGAGCCGCTCGTCGCCGTCCTGGGGCTGACCGTGACCCGCGTCCGTCCGGCCGGCGACGGCCACACCTCGCTGACCCTGCGACGCGACCGTGACGTGCTCGATGGCATCGCCTTCGGGCGGGCGGACATCGCCGAGCTCGTCCATGAGGGCGACCGGGTCGACGTCGTGGCGCGGCTCGCCAGCCGCAAGTTCGGCGGATTCGAGTCGCTCCAGCTGGAGATCCGGGATGCCGCCCCGTCGGGTTCGCATCCCGAGGCAGCCGCGATCCTCGCCGAGACCGCGCCCGGCGTCGGCGTGGCGGTGCCGGCATGACCCGCCAGGTCCGTTCGGACCCGCCGCGTGCGCGCGACCCCTACGGCGTCGGGCCGCTCGGATCGTGGGTCGCGCCGGTGCTGTCGGTCGTCGGCCTGCTGCTCATCGGGATCGTCACGCTCAACCTGCTCCAGGGCCAGGTGCCGTTCGGCATCGGCGGCGGCAATGGCGGGAACGGTGGCGACAACGGCGACGGCGATCCTGCGCGCACCGCCGCGCCGTCGAACGTCGTCGTCGTGCCGGACGAGGCGGCCTTCGACGGCTCGATCGTCTACGCCAAGGGCGGCAACATCTGGATCCAGACCGACGACGACGCGGTCCAGCTGACCGACAGCGGCACCGATTCGATGCCGTCCTGGTCGGGCGACGGCGAGTGGATCTACTACGTCAACACGGTCCGCGAGAAGGGCCGCTGGGACACCCCGACCGAGGGGACCGAGGACTACACGCTCGACATCCCGCGGCTGATGCGCGTCAAGGCGGATGGCAGCGGCGAACCCGAGGCGCTCAAGAGCGGCAAGATCACGCGCGGCAACGACACCTACGCGTTCTGGATCCGGCAGCCGGTCCTGTCGCCCGACGGCGCGACCGTGGCGGTGATCTCCGACGCGCCGAACCCCGACAGCAAGGCCCCGACCGTCCAGTTCTACAGCTTCGAGACCGACAAGATCGCCGACCCGGGGCTCGACACGAACGGCGTCCTCGGCCACCAGGATCCCGAGTGGCGACCGGACGGCAAGTTCCTGCTCTACGTCATGAACGGCCGCGACGGCTCGCGCGGGGCGCCGGTGATCATGCGCTACAACGTCGAGTCGGGCGAGGCACGAGCCCTGACCGGGTTCGGCTACCTCTACCCGGCCTACTCGCCCGACGGGAAGTACGTCGCCGCTACGCGCACCTCGGCGTTCGGGACCGATGTCGTGATCCTGGATGGCGCGTCCGGCCAGGAGCTCCTGCGGGTGACCGATGACGGCGCGTCGTGGGCCCCGACCTGGTCGCCGGCCGGGGACGGCATCGCCTTCCTGCATGTCGACGGGCAGACCGTCGACCTGCGGAAAGCCAAGCTGGACGGCAGCGCCCCGAACTGGACGGTCAGCGAGACGATCGACCTGACCGAGGTCTCGGACCTGGAGCCGGCGTCCAAGCCGGACTGGTTCATCCCGGCCGACCAGCTGCCGGCGACCCCGCCGCCGGCGACGCCCGACGCCGTCGGGCGCCGCGTCGCCCAGCGCGGCGCCGTGACGAGCTACCTCGAGCGGCTGGCCGCCCGGAGCGCGGCGACCGGCACGGTGCTGTGTCTCGGCCTCGATCCCGATCCGGCCAGCCCTGCCGCCGGGCGTCGGCAGCGGCCTGGACGGCGTCGAGCGCTTCGCCGGCCTGATCCTCGACGCGGCCCTGCCGGTCGCTGCCGCGGTCAAGCCGAATCTGGCGTTCTACGAAGCGTTCGGGTCCGCCGGCATCGCCGCGCTGGAGCGGTTGCGCGCACGCATCCCGGCCGATGTCCCGGTGATCGCCGACGGCAAGCGCGGCGACATCGAGTCGACCGCCGGCCGCCAGGCCGTGGCCCTGTACGACGCGCTCGGCGTGGACGCCGTCACGGTCAATCCCTATCTCGGCGAGACCGCCATCGCGCCGCTCCTCGAGCGCATCGATCGGTTCGCCTACGTCCTGTGCCGGACATCGAACCCGGGCGCCGGGGAGCTGCAGGACCTGCGGGTCGCGGCAGACCCGGCGTCGTCCGCCCCGGAGGAGCGCCTGCACGAGCGGGTCGCCCGGATCGTCGGCGGCTGGGGACCGGGCGGGACGGTCGGCCTCGTCGTCGGGGCGACGGCCCCGGCCGAGCTCGCGACCATCCGCGGCGTGGCGCCCGGGCTGCCATTCCTGGTCCCGGGGGTCGGCGCCCAGGGTGGAGCCATCTCGGCCGTCCTGGAGCAGGGGCCGGCGACCGCCGAGCCGGCGACCGGTCGGCCCGGCGGCGGACTGCTGGTGAACGTTTCGCGAGGCATCGCCGGGGCGGCTTCGGGAGCGGGATCCGACCCGTCGGACGGGGCCTCGGGAGACCTCGTGGAGCGGCTCGCGACGGCTGCCGCCGACTGGGCGCAACGACTTCCTGTGCTACGCTAGCCGACCGGGAACACCCCGACTAGGAGCCATCCGATCATGCCGACACCCGGACCCCTCGAACTCGTCATCATCCTCGTCATCGCCCTGCTGATCCTCGGCCCGGGCAAGCTTCCGGACGTTGGTGCCGCCCTCGGCAAGAGCATCCGCGAGTTCCGCAAGGCCTCGACCGATGTGCAGGATGCGGTGAAGGTCGACACCTCCCCGTTGCCGGCTGAGCAGCCGCCCGCCGCCGCCGCCGCGGTCCCCGCCGCCGCCGTCGATGCGGCCGCGGACGCGCAGGCGACTGCCGCCGCTCCGGCCCAGGCCGCGCCGAACGCCGCTCCGGTCACGAGTGCGTCCGTCGCCTCGACACCGGCCAGCGAGCCGACCGCCGGCTCCAACTAGGCCCGGGGTCTCCCGCACCCCGACATGGCCGAGGCTGACGCCCTGCGCGATCCGGGCGTCCCGGTGCCCGCCGCGCCCGAACCGGCACCACCCACCGCGACCGGCGACGAGTCGGTCATGTCGCTCGTCGACCACCTCGACGAGCTGCGCAAGCGCCTGTTCCGGATCATCATCGCGGTCGCCGTGTGTGGCGTCCTCGGGTTCCTCCTGGCGGATCCGGTGCGGGACATCCTGCTGGACCTGATGCCCGAAGGCCGGGAGTCGACCGTCCAGACCCTGAGTCCCGGCGACGCCTTCGGCATCACCCTGCGGATCTCCCTCGTCATCGGCGTGATCCTGGCGATGCCGGTGATCCTGTACCAGCTCTGGGCGTTCATCGCCCCCGGCCTGACCGCCGTCGAGCGCAAGGCCATCCGGCCGTGGGTGCCGCTGGCCCTGCTGTTCTTCGCGCTCGGCGTCGGCATCGCCTACCTGGTCCTCCCGTACGCCCTCACGTTCCTGTACTCCTTCAACGACGACCGCCTCGTCGAGAACGTCGCGGCCGGTCCGTACTTCGACTTCGTCACGACGACGTTCCTGGCATTCGGGCTCGTGATGGAGTTCCCGATCCTGCTGTACGGCCTGGCCCGCGTGGGCATCCTGACGTCGACGCAGCTGCGCGGGCTGCGGCGCTACGTGATCCTCGGGATCGCCGTCTTCTCGGCCATCGCGACGCCCGGCGGGGACCTCGTGAGCCCGTTCGTCCTGGGCGGCACGATGTACCTGCTGTACGAGGCGACGATCTTCGTCATCCGGCGGAGCGGCCGGTGACCGACGCCGCCGAGGTCACGGTCGAGGAGACCGCCGGCCCGGCGGTCATCATCCTCAGCGGCCTGTCGGGAGGCGGCAAGACGGCCGCGGCCAAGCTCTTCGAGGACCTCGGCTTCACGGTCGTCGACAACCTGCCCGCGGAGCTGCTCTCGTCGCTGGCCGACGTCGTGGCGTCCGAGCCTGATCGCTTCGCCCAGGTCGCCATCGTGCTCGACGTGCGGTCCGGCGATCCGGCCCTGTCGCTCGCCCAGATGCGTGGCGCCCTGGAAGGTCGGGGCATCTCGCCGCGCATCGTCTTCCTCGAGGCGAGCGACGAGGTCCTCATCCGGCGCTTCAGCGAGACCCGCCACAAGCACCCGCTGGCCGATGGGCGCGGCATCGCCCGCAACATCGCCGACGAGCGTCGCCGGCTCGACTCCGTCCGCGCCGATGCGGACGTCGTCATCGACACCTCCGACCTGTCGCTGCGCCAGTTGCGCGAACGGCTGTTCGCCCAGGTCGCCACGACCGCCCATCCCGATCAGCTGGCCATCCAGATCATCACGTTCGGGTTCAAGTACGGCGTGCCGCTCGAGGCCGATCTGGTGTTCGACGTGCGGTTCATGCAGAACCCGTTCTACCTGCCTGACCTGCGGCCGCACTCCGGGCTGACCGAGCCGGTGCGCGAGTACGTCCTGGGCCAGCCCATCACCCAGCGCTTCCTGGCCTTCCTCCGTGAGTTCCTCGGCTTCACCATCCCGGCCTATGTCGGCGAAGGCAAGACCAGGTTGACCATCGCCATCGGCTGCACCGGCGGGTTCCATCGCTCGATCGCGATCGGCGAGGCCCTCGCCGAGTGGCTGCGCGAGCAGGACCTCGGCCCGGTCTCGATCTTCCATCGCGAGCTCGACCGCGAATGAACCTGCGGCGCTGGCTGACCCCTGGGATCGGCGTCAAGCGCTGGCTCGTCGTCGTCTTCGCCGGACTGCTGCTGCTGGCCCTGGCGGTCGCCCACGCGCTGCGCCAGCTGACCCGCGAGCTGGCGCCGGGCGGGCCACTCGGCGGGCTCATCGACCTGGCCACGCTCCAGTTCCTGCCGTTCGCCCTGCGCGGCCTCATCGTCGGCTCGCTCGGGGCCGCCCTCGTCGTCGCCGGCGGGATGGGCGTGGTCCGCGCCGTGACGCGTCCGATCCGAACGGCCGCGGACGCCGACACGCCGCTCGTCGAGGTGATCTACCAGAAGCGGTTCCTCGCCCGCGGACCACGGATCGTGGCCATCGGCGGCGGGACCGGCCTGTCGACCCTGCTGCGGGGCCTCAAGGAGCACACGAGCAACCTGACCGCGGTCGTGACCGTGGCCGACGACGGCGGCTCCTCCGGCGTCCTGCGCGAGGAGCTCGGCATCCCACCGGTCGGCGACATCCGCAACTGCATCGTCGCCCTGGCCGACGCCGAACCGCTGATGGGCGACCTGCTGCAGTACCGCTTTCCGGTGCCGGACGCGCCGAGCGAGGCGGGAACGGACGGTGCCGGGGCAGGGGACCCGAGCGGCCTCGGCGGGCACGCCCTGGGCAACCTGCTGCTGGCGGCCATGACCGCCATCGAGGGCGGCGACTTCGAGGAGGGCGTGCGGCGGCTCAACCGGATCCTGGCCGTTCGCGGCCAGGTCGTCCCGGTGACGGCGACCCCGCTCGTCCTGCATGCCCGCTGCACCGACGGGACGGTCATCGATGGCCAGTCCCGGATCATGCTCACGAGCAGCATCGATCGAGTCTGGATCACGCCCGACGACGTGCGGGCCTCGGAGGACGCCCTGACTGCCATCGCCGAGGCCGACCTCATCGTCATCGGACCGGGCAGCCTGTACACGAGCATCCTGCCCAGCCTGCTCGTGCCCGGGGTCCGCGACGCCGTGCTCGCCTCGGAGGCGCTGCGGGTCTACGTCTGCAACGTCGCGACCCAGGCGGGCGAGACGAGCGGGATGACCCTGGCCGGCCACGTCGACGCGCTCCTCGGCCACACGTCACCGCAGCTGGTCGACATCGTGCTGGCCAACGACCGGTTCGACGCCCGGGTGCCGGACGACTGGAATGCCGAGGTGGTCCGGCTCGATTGGCCGCCCCGCGCGACGCCTCCGCCACGGCTCGTCCTCGACCAGGTCGTCGACCCCGACTATGCCCACCACCACGACCCTGAGCGGCTGGCCGCGGCGGTCCTGCGGACCTACGAGGAGACCGTCGGGTCGAAGCGCCGCAGCACGGTCCGCACGGCATGACGGCGAGCGACCGCGACCTCGTCGTGGCCCTGCGCAACGAGCTGGCCGCGATCGACCCGGCGCGGCCGTGCGACCGGGCGTCCGAGGCGGCCGGCCTGGAGGGCGCGATCCCCGGACGCGAGCCGGCGGTCTCGCGCCTCGTCGTCCGCCTCGGGCGGGATCGCCCCGCCGTCGCTCCGTTCGACTGGGACGTCGCCGCCGAGCATTGCCGGATGGCCTGGCTGCGCGGCCGCTTCCTGGCCCGTGGGTCGCTGAGCCTGTCTGGGGGACGGACGCACCTCGAGTTCGTCGTCCCGTTGCCCGAGGCGCCGGTCCTCGCCGGTCGACTGGCCGACATCGGCCTGCCGGCGGCATGGCGCATCCGGCGCGGCAAGGGTGTCGTCACCTGGAAGAGCGCCGAGGCGGTCGGCACGTTCCTGCGCCGGATCGGCGCGGCCGGCGCCCTGCTCGAGCTGGAGGCGCGGCAGGTCTCGCGGGCGCTGCGCGGCGAGCTGAACCGGGTGCTCAACGCCGAGTCGGCGAACCTCCAGCGAGCGGTGGCGGCGGCCGGCCGCCAGCTCGACGCCATCGCGGTGCTCGCGGCAGACGGTCGACTGGAGGAGCAGCCCTTCGTCGTGCGCACGGTCGCCGATGCGCGGCGCGAGACGCCCGAAGCCACACTCAGCGACCTCGCCGAACGCCTCGAGCTCCATCGCTCGGCGGTCCAGCGCGCGCTCGAACGCCTGGAGCGGCTGGCCGAGCTCGAGCCGGCGCCGCCGGGCGGCCCCGACGGCGCCCGCACCTCTGGCATGAATTCGCGCCCATGCGTGACGTCATCGTGGCCGCCAACTGGAAGATGCACACCACCCCTGCTGATGCGGGTGACCTGGCCGTGACCCTGGCCGCGCGGACCCGCGTGCCCGGCGTGACCCGGGTCATCTGTCCGCCCTTCGTCTGCCTCGCCGCGGTTCGTGACGCGCTGGCGACGGCCGATCCCGATGTGGCGGTCGGCGCCCAGAACGTGCATCACGAGCTGGCCGGTGCCTACACCGGCGAGATCGCCGCGCCGATGCTGGCGGGGCTCGCGACGTGGGTCATCGTCGGGCACTCGGAGCGGCGCCGCGACGCCGGCGAGACCGACGCGGTCATCGGCCGCAAGCTGGGCCGGGCGGTCGACGCCGGTCTCCGAGCGATCCTGTGCGTCGGCGAGCAGCTGGCGGAGCGCGAGGACGGTCGGGCCGTGGCGGTCGTCGAGGCGCAGCTGCGCGGGGCGCTCGCCGATCACGATCCCGAGCGCCTGGCGACGGCCGGGCTGGTCATCGCCTACGAGCCGGTGTGGGCCATCGGCACCGGGCGCAACGCCACCGGCGCCGATGCCGCGGCGATGGCCGATGCCATCCGGGCCGCCCTGGCCGGTCTCGGCTGGGCGGACGCCGGCGCCGGCGTGCCGGTCCTGTACGGCGGGAGCGTGACCTCGGTGAACATCGGCGAGTTCCTGGCGGAGCCCGCCATCGACGGTGCCCTCGTCGGCGGTGCGTCGCTCAAGCCCGACGAGATGGCCGGCATCGTGGCCCGCGCGGGCATGACCGCGGCGGCGCGCGGCCTGGCCGCGTGACGGAGCGTCGCCCCCGACCGATCGTCCTGATCGTGCTCGACGGCTTCGGGATCGGTCGCGACCCGGTCGGTGACGCGATCGCCGCGGCGCCGATGCCGGTCTGGCGCGGATTGCTGGAGCGCTGGCCGCACGGCCGGCTGGGGGCATCCGAGGGCGCGGTCGGACTGCCCGCCGGCCAGATGGGCAACTCCGAGGTGGGTCATCTCAACCTGGGCGCGGGTCGCCCCGTCCTCCAGGACCTCCCTCGCATCGATGCGGCGATCGGGGATGGCTCGTTCTTCGAGCGGCCGGCGCTCCTCGCGGCCTGCCGCCGGGCACGGGACCGGGGCCGCCCACTCCACATCGTCAGCCTCATCGGGCCCGGCGGCGTCCACGCCAACGATCGCCACCTCATCGCCCTCGTGACGCTCGCCGCGCGCGAGGGGGTGGCTGCCGTTCGCGTCCATGCCCTGCTCGACGGCCGGGACACCCCGCCGAGCTCGGCGCTCGGCTTCGTGACCGATCTCGAGGCCCGCCTGGCGACCGCGCACCCGGACGCGGCCATCGCCAGCGTCGGCGGCCGCTACTTCGCGATGGACCGCGACCGGCGCTGGGACCGCATCGAACGGGGCTACGACGCGATCGTGCACGGAGCGGCGGCCCACCACGCCCCGACGGCGACCGCCGCGATCGAGGCGGCGTACGCGCGCGGCGAGACCGACGAGTTCGTGGCACCGACCGTGATCGACGCAGCAGCCGCGCACCTCGAGCCCGGTGACGCGATCATCCACGCCAACTTCCGGGCCGACCGAGCCCGGCAGCTGACCCACGCACTGGCCGATGGCCCGGCGTTCGATGACTTCGACCGCATCGTCGCCGACCGGGCGTCCGTCGCCGACGGGTCTCCTCGTCGTGACGATGACCCAGTACGAGGAGGGCCTCCCGGTGGAGGTCGCCTTCCCGCCGGAGACGGCGCGCTCGCTGGCCCAGGCCGTGAGCGAGGCCGGGTGGCGCCAGTCGCACATCGCCGAGACCGAGAAGTACGCCCACGTGACCTACTTCTTCAACGGCGGGATCGAGCCGCCCTGGCCGGGCGAGGATCGCGTCCTCGTGCCCAGCCCGAAGGTCGCGACCTACGACCTCGCCCCGGCCATGTCGGCACTGGGCGTGACCGACGCGATCGAGGCGGCCATCGCCGGGGGGACCTACGACCTCATCGTCGCGAACTTCGCCAATCCGGACATGGTCGGCCACACCGGCGTGTGGGAGGCCACGGTGACCGCGTTGACGACCATCGATGCCTGTCTCGGGCGCATCGTGGATGCGCTGGCCGCCGTCGACGCGGCGGATCCCGATGGAGCCGGCAGCCTGCTCGCCATCACCGCCGACCACGGCAACGCGGACGACCTGCTCGATCCAGCCGGGAACCCGGTCACGGCGCACTCGCTCAACCCGGTCCCGTTCCTGCTCGTCGGGCGCTGCGTGGACGGGACCAGCCTCGACGATGGCGTCCTTGCCGATGTGGCACCGACGCTGCTCGAGCTGGCCGGCCTGCCACGCTGGGAGGGGATGACCGGACGCTCGCTCCTCGTGCCCGCGGCCGAGCGGGCGACCCTGTGATAGCATCCGTCGCCGGACGAACGGAGGCATCGCACACGTGAACCCCATCCTGGCGATCGGCCAGATCATCGTAAGCATCGGGCTCATCGCGGCGATCCTGCTGCAGGCGCGGGGGACGGGCCTGTCGGGCACCTTCGGCGGGGATTCGGCCGTCTATCGCAGCCGCCGTGGCGTGGAGCGACGCCTGTGGCAGTTCACGATCGTGCTGCTGGTGCTGTTCGTCATCTTCTCGCTCGCCAGCTACATCTTCACGCCCACCTGACGGGCGCGCCGCGGCAGCCCACCGCGGTCCACGGAGTTCCATGACCAGGACTGATTCGTTCGTGGTCGGGACCCTGGTCGTGCTGCTCGCCATCGTCGCGGGCCTCATCGGTGTCCCGGCCATCCAGGCCGCATTCGCGCCTGCCTCCGCGCCGTCCCGACCGGGCGACATGGACGCCCTGGGCTCGCGAGCCTACGTCGAAGGCATCATCGGCGCCCCGGTGTCGGTCTCGCCGCTGACCGCGCGCACCCAGGTCGATCGCGACCTTGTGGCGCTGGTCTTCTCGGGTCTTGTGCGCAACGGCCCGGGCGGCACGATCGTGCCGGACCTTGCCGAGAGCTGGTCGGTCGATCCGACGGGGAAGGCGTGGACCGTCGCCCTGCGCGACGACGCCCGCTGGCACGACGGGGAGCCGGTCACCTCGGCCGACGTCGCGTTCACCATCAAGACCCTCCAGGATCCGGCGTACAGCGGCCCATCCGCGTCGTCGTGGAGCGAGGTCACCGTATCGACGCCCACGCCACGGGTCGTGGTCTTCACGCTGGCCAATCCGCTCGGCGGCTTCATGCAGGCCCTGACCCAGCCGATCGCGCCGGTCCACCTGCTGGGCGACGTCCCGGTCGACCTGCTGCCCGATCACCCGTTCGGCACGCAGCCGATCGGCTCCGGGCCGTTCTCGCTGACCGAGCTGACGTCGACCTCCGCCATCCTGGCGCCGGCGGTGCCGGCCCCCGTCGATACGGAGGAAGGGGAGGCGCTACCCGATCCGTCGGCCGCGGCGACCGACTCCCTGACGACGGCCCCGCCCACCGCACGGCCGCAGCGACCGCTGCCGTACCTGTCGGGGATGGCGTTCCGCTTCTACACCGACCCCGATGCGCTCGCGGCCGACTACCGCGCGGGCATCCTCGACGCGGCGTCCGGGATCTCGCCGCAGCTCGCCGCGGAGCTCGGTTCACTGCCCGACAGCCGCCTGCTGCGGTATCCCGGGTCGACCCTGACCACGGTCCTCGTCAACCTGCGCGCAGGACACCCCGAGTTCGCCGATCCCAAGGTCCGCGCCGCCCTCCTCCAGTCGATCGACCGGCCCGCGATCATCGAGGGCGCGTACGCGAGTTCCGCGGCGACCGCTGCCGGCCTCATCCCGGCCGCCTCGCCATGGTTCGACCCGGCCGCCGATACCCTGGTGCCGTTCGACCGCCCCGCTGCCGCCAAGGCCCTCAAGGCCGCCGGATGGACCAAGAAGGACGACGGCTGGTACCTCAAGGATGCCAAGAAGCCGCTCAGCATCGAGCTGCTCAGCCCGACGATGGGCGTCAATCCGGGGCTGTACGCGGCGGCCGCTGGCGTCGCCGCCGACTGGACGGCCCTCGGGCTCGACGTCGACCACGTCGCCCTGCCGCCGGGCGAGCTCGTGACCGATCACCTCGCCACCGGCGACTTCCAGGTCGCGGTCGTCGACGTCCTCATCGGGCTCGATCCGGACCTCTACCCGCTGCTCGCCTCGAGCCAGACCCTGAGCGGCCGCTCCAACGTGGCCGGGATCCAGAGCCCGGTCCTCGACGACCTGCTCCGCAAGGCCCGTGCACCCGGGACGGACGCCGAGCGGAAGGCCGCCTACAGCGCGCTCCAGAAGCAGCTGGCGAGCCTTCGCTACCTGCTGCCGCTGGCGTTCGCCGACGAGGTCGTGGTGGCTCGCGACACGCTCGAGGGACCCATCGTCCGCCAGGTCACGGACCGGTCGGACCGATTTTGGGATGTGCTAACATGGCGCCTCGCCGACGACCGGTAACGGTCGGAGGGGTCCGTGCCGAGGTGGCGGAATAGGCAGACGCGCTGGTTTCAGGTACCAGTGGCCGCAAGGTCGTGTGGGTTCAAGTCCCTCCCTCGGTACCATTTCCCTCGGATCTCCTCCCCGGTGACACCTGCCCAGGTGGCGGAATTGGTATACGCGTACGTTTGAGGGGCGTATGAGGCAACTCATCCGGGTTCAAGTCCCGGCCTGGGCACCAACCACGCACTGCAACGACCGCCGACGAGGCGGTCGTTCTCGTTCCCGCGGTGTAGGCTGCGGGCGCCCGGGCGGTTAGCTCAGCTGGTCAGAGCGCCTCGCTTACACCGAGGATGTCGGGGGTTCGAGTCCCTCACCGCCCACCACATCTCGTGCACGAACATGGCCCCGGACGGGCGTCGGTCCGGTGCTTCTCCGGTCGTGCTGCGACGCAGCGCAACGGTCGCCTCCTATGCTCCGCCGACAGCCGGGGACCTTGTTGAGAGCCGGGAAGGGGAGCGTGATGCGGAAGCACTTGCTGGCGATGCCGATCCTCATGGCCGTTCTGGTTGCGGGAGCGGCCGCATGTGGCGCCCAGGCTCCCGATCTCGTGACTGAAGAGGTGGAGCCGGGCGTCGAGCGCATCACAAGCGATGGTGCGGGTCACGACCTGGAAGAGCGACACCCGGATTTTCGTTACGACATGGACGATATCTTCGTTTCGCCCGACGGCACGGTCTGGGTAAGTAGCTCGTACAGGGACACCGATAACGACGCCAATCCTCCGGGTGGGCTCGTGTGGGCGCTCGGTACGTCCGATACGCCCCAGTACCCCGCCTCGGGCTTCTGCTTCCCCGGCAAGGTCGAACAGCCAGAAGCCCCGGGCGTCACGTGCTTCAAGGATGGGGCCGACACCCCGACCAGGTACCTCGAAGGCACCCAGATCAACGCCGTCGCGGCTGCACCGGATGGGACCTTCTGGGCGGTGGGCGCCGACGGCGCCGAGAACGGAGGTCTCTACCACATCACGCCCTAGTGACGCATCGCTCGACGCGACAGACGGAGGCCCGTCCCGCAAGGGGCGGGCCTCTTCACTGGCTACATCACACCAGCGTCGCTCGACGTGGTCGCCAAGCCCCGACCCGGCACCTGACGCGCTGACGCCTACGGCGACCCGGGTCGACAGCCGAACGCGAGGACGTCGAGGGTGCGTTCGACCAGCGCAGACTCGTCGAGTTCGACCGCCAGCCGTGCACGCACCTCGGGCGAACGGCTGGCCTCGTATGCGCGGCACGCGGCCTCGTCCTCCCAGACCCAGACGCCGATACCCGTGTCTGGATCGGTCGTGTCGGTCGCCAACAGCCGGGCGACGAGGCCCGGGACATCCGGGGTCGGCGCCGACCTGACCGCATCACCCATGCCGAGCGCCGCCAGCGACGCTCGGACGCCGGGGCGATACCGCCACCCGGTGAACAGCTGCACGAACATGGTCACTCCGTCTCGATGACCCCGGCGCAGTGGCGTCTGGGGGATCGCCGCGTGCCGGGGTCTACCCCAGCCTAGTCACCCCTCGGTCGCGCGGCGTTTCGACATCCCGACCGGAGGTCACCGTTCTCGATGTGTCAAGACGCTCGTTCGTTACGCTGCAGATCGTCGGGGGGCGCCTCGTCACCCGGGAGCTGCCGCCGATGTCCACCGTGCTCGACGATGTCCTGATCCTTTCCGACGGCCGACATCTCGGCTATCGGGTGCGCGGCGATCGGACGGCCGTGCCGATCCTCCACTTCCACGGGCAGCCCGGCAGCCGACTCGAGGCAGACATCTTTCCGGACGATGCCCTGGACGCGGCCGACGCCAAGGTCGGCTGCTACGACCGACCCGGCATGGGCCGCAGCGACCTGACCAAGGCCCGCGACATGGTGGACGACCTCCCCGACGCGATCGCCCTCCTCGACCACCTCGGCATCGGGCAGGTCGGGGTCAGCGGCTGGTCGGCCGGCGGACCCTGGGCATTCGCCTTCGCCGCGACATATCCGGATCGCGTCGTCCGCGTGGTGCCGATCGCCGCATCGGGTCCGTACGACGAAGGGTCGGAGCCGTACATGCACGACGACGACATCGAGGAGATGCGCGACATGCGGACGCGCAGCGCCGAGGTGAACCTCCAGGGCTACGAGAGCGACTCGGTCACGGATGCTCAAGGACATCGATGCGGAGTTGTCGACATGGCTTGCCGACTACCCGGCACCGGAGCGCGAGTGGGCGACCCACGGGCCTGGCAAGACCATCCTCCACGTCGAGGCAGCCGCCGCGTTCGCCCAGGGGCGTCTGGCATCCTCCGCGAGAGCGAGGTGCGGGCGCTCCCATGGTCATTCGATCCGTCGACCATCCGCTGCCCGGTGCGGGCGTTCCACGGGGATCGCGACTCGTCCGAGCGGCTGGACAACCTCGAGCGGATCCTGGCACAGATCCCCGACGCCTCGGTCACGGTCTATCCGGGCGGCGGCCACATCTCGCCGCTCCTCCATCCCGAGCAGCTCCTCGCGGCGGCGACCGGGGAGCGTCCTGCGAGCGAATCGCGTCGGTAGCTCAGAGGTCCCCGCCGGGCGCGTGCTCGGTGGACGGCTCGCCGCCCTGCTCCTCGACGGCCTCTGTCGGTGCGCTCTCCGGTGCCTGCCCGGGGCGTAGTGCGTCCTCCGGCCGACCCGTCGGCCGGCCGTCAGCCCGCTCACGGTCGGGGTCCCGGACGTCCTGCGGCCGCTCGTAGTCCTGGCGCTCCTCGGTCATCGGTCCTGCCCTGCCTCTCGATGTCGATCGAACTCGGTCCTGTCCTCCTCGGCGCCGAGCTCGCCAGGGACACCAGGGGCGGCATCATGCGCCGCCACTCGCTCGTCCCCGGACTTGACGCCACCGGGCATGGAGTCCGCTTCCCGCTCCGGCTGCTGGCCGACGTAAGTGCCCGGATCCTGCTCGCCGCTCATGCCGCGGCGCTCGCGATCTTGACGGCGTAGTCGGCGAGCTCGGTCGTGAGCGCCTCGCAACTCGCCTTCTGGGCCTTCTGGAAGGCGCTCGCTGCGTCGCGCAGCTTGGTGTCCTTCTGGTCGCGCGCGATGGCCAGCATCCCGCCGGCCGAGTCCATCTGCTTGCGCTTGAGGTTGAGCAGGACCGCGTGGGCCTCGTAGAAGTCGCTGTCGGCACCCTCCTCGGTGGCGGTCGACAGGGTCTCCTCCATCAGCTCTTTGAGACCACCCGCCACGTCTTCGACCTTGCCCGTCGCGTCGTGCTGCTTGCCCAGGGCCTTGAGCTCGGTGAGGTACGTCTTGTCGTCGTCGAGGCTCGACTTGATCGCCCGTTTGGCGCTGGCCTGAGGATGCTTCGTCGAGAGCTTGGTCTCGGCATCGACGATCGCCTGCTGGATCGCGATGGCCTCGTCGAACTCGTGGGTGATGAACGCTTCGCCGACCTTGGCTTCGCCCATGGTGTCGATCCTCCCCGGGGACTCGCGCGGTCCGGCGGACCGCAGTGGCGCAAGCCTCAGCCCGCGACCGTGTCGGGCAGGACGGTGGAGCGCCGCGCCCCCGCTACAAGCGTCTTGCGTCCGAACCGACGACAGGGTCGATGTCACCGTCGGCCATGCGCGCGTCGGGCTAGACTGCGCGCCGATACGAGGAGCGCGGATGATCCTCCCCAAGGTCCGGGATCCCAGGTTCATCACCGTGCGTCGCGGCGGCAGCCTCCAGGACGACGATCACCGCCTGCTTGCGGTGTGGGCCGCCGACTGCGCAGCGCACGTGCTGCACCACTTCGAGCAAGCGCGGCCAGGGGACGATCGTCCGCGACGTGCGATCGACCTCGGGCGGGCATGGGCGCGCGGTGAGATCCCATGGGCGGAGGCCCGCACCGCGGCCGGCCATGCGAACGCCGCGGCCAGGGACCTCGGCGGTGCAGCGCGCCATGCCGCATACGCCGCCGGCCAGGCCGCGGCCGTGGGTCATGTGGCGGCGCACGAGCTGGGTGCCGCGGCCTACGCGGTCAGGGCTGCCCGATCCGCAGCTCCCGACGGCGAAGGTGACGATGCTGGTCGCATCGAGTGCCGATGGCAGCGCGCCCAGCTTCCCGACGAGATCCGGGACCTCGTGCTCGACGACCAGCTGCTGCGCAACGAGCTGTGCTGGTTCGCCTTCGATTGCTAGCGGATCGTCGGACGGGTCCGGCGGAACGTCAGACCCCCAGCGCAGCGACACACGCTCGGGGAAGACGCGCGGCGCGACTGGGGGTCCGGCGCAGCGTAGTGGAAGACGGTGGTGCGACGCGGCACCGAACGGCGAGTCGGCGACGGGTCAGAGGGTGATCCCGTATGCGGCCTGGAGCTCGTTGGACCAGTCGTTGAGGATCTCGAGCCCGTACTCGTCGGCGGCATCGTCGTAGCGCTTCGTCCACTCCGGGCCGTGCTCCATGAGGATCGGCGCGATCGTCTCGAAGTAGCGCTCAAGGCCACCCGGGGTCACGACCTCGAGGATCCGGGCCGGCTCCTCGCCGATGTTCCAGATCGCGTGGGGCACCCCGCGCGGCTTGATCAGCCACGATCCGGTCGGGACCGTCTCGGTCGTCGAGTCGCCGACACGGACGCCGATCGGGCCGGCGAGGACGTACGAGAACTCGTCCTCGCGGGTGTGGGCGTGCGGCTTGACGAGGGTGCGAGGCGGGATCGAGACCTCGAGCAACGAGATCCGGCCGTCCGTCTCGTCGGCACCGATGCCCCACTGGAACGCGACGTCATAGAGGCGAAGCGTGTGCGCCGCATCCGGCGCGATGACCCTGGCGTCCATGCGGTCCTCCCAGATCGTGGGGACATGGTCGCAGGGCCGGCCGGTGTCATCCAGCTCTGAGCGAGCGGCGTCCCACGTTTCCCTGTCCTGGACAACGAACGACCCCGGCAGGTCGCCCTGCCGGGGTCGAGGTTCGGAGCGAGATGGGAGCCTAGGAGGCGACCGTCGCGCAGATCGCGTAGGCCGTGAGCTTGTAGCCGCGGTCCTGCGAACCAGTGGTCGCGGTCGACTCGACCGTCCACGCCGTGTCGCTGCTCGGCCCGTTGGCCGTGACGACCGGGTAGAAGCCGCCGCTGACATCGGAGATGGCGAAGCCACCGCCGATGACCTTGCGACCACCGGTGCACGTCGCCGTCACCGACTTGGCGTCCTCGTCATCGGCCGAGGCGTTGCTCTTCTGGTCGTAGCCGGCAGCTCCGGCACCATCGGCACCGGCCGGACCGACGTCACCCTGCGGGCCTTCGGGCCCCGGATCACCCTGCGGGCCAGCGGGGCCTTCCGGACCCACGTCACCCTGCGGGCCTTCCGGCCCCGGATCACCCTGGAGGCCCTGGGCCATCGGCGCCGGGGGCGCCGGTCGCGCCCGGTGCGCCATCGGCACCCGGAGCGCCGGTCGCACCGGGGGCGCCATCGGCACCCGGGGCGCCGGTCGGACCCGGGGCGCCATCGGCGCCCGGAGCGCCGGTCGCGCCCGGGGCGCCATCGGCACCCGGAGCGCCATGGCCGCACCGGCGGCGCGCCATCGTTCCCCGCAGCCCCGGCCGCGCCCGCAGCGCCGCTGGCTCCGGTCAGGCCCTGGGGACCCGTGGCGCCCGTGGCGCCCGTGGCGCCGGTGTTGCCCTTGGGCCCGGCAGGCCCGACGGCACCCTTGGGTCCGGCAGGTCCGGTGGAGCCCTTCGCGCCGACCGGGCCGGCAGGACCGGCGGGGCCGACGGGACCCCTGGTGTTCCACTGGCGGAAGGACGAGCCGGTCCCGCAGAAGGAGGTGCTGGCGTAGATGCTGATCCGGACGATCTTGGTGACCTTGTTGACGCAGGCCTTGATCGGGGCGTCCGGGGACACCGCGCCGGCGGATCCGGCGACGCCGAGCGTCAGGGCAAGGGCAGCGACGAGCACGACGGAGCGCCTCGCTGGACGCGGGATGGGATTTCGGACCACGAGGCCCTCCACATGCGTGACCGCACCCGGGATGACGAAGAAGATGGGTGGCGGGTCGGCGAGCATCGTGCGGTGCGCCCGGTCCACGAAACGATGGGCCCGATGGCCCACGGCCCGCAGTACCTTCGCCTCGAGGCCCCGGTGCGCGCCTGCACCAACGCCCGGCGATGGCTTCGCGGCGCGCGCTGCTAGACTGACGGTGCGAGCGCGGGCCTGTGCACCGCTGCCGACCGGAGGAGGGGCATGGACCTCACGCTGATCATCATCATCGCGATCGTCGTGATCCTCGTCGTGGTCGCGATCGGGATCTACAACGGCCTGGTCCAGAAGCGCCTTCGCATCGACGAGGCCTTCGCGCAGATCGAGGTCCAGCTCAAGCGCCGCCACGACCTCATCCCGAACCTCGTGAACGCGGTCAAGGGCTACATGGGCTTCGAGCAGAAGGTCCTGACCGACGTCACCAACGCCCGTGCCGCCGCGGTCTCCGCCGGCGCACAGGGGCCGGCCGAGCAGGCCGCCGCGGAGAACGCCCTGACCGGCACGCTGCGCTCGCTGTTCGCGGTCGTCGAGAACTATCCCGATCTCAAGTCCAACGTGAACGTGCTCGAGCTCCAGGAGCAGCTGACGACCACCGAGAACCAGATCTCGTTCAGCCGCCAGCACTACAACGCGACGGTCCTCGACTTCAACACGACCATCGCGACGTTCCCGAGCGTGTTGGTCGCCGGGCCACTGGGCTTCGCCAAGCGTGAGTTCTTCGACGCCGAGCCCGAAGCCGCGAACGTGCCGGCCGTCGACCTCACCCTGAGCTAGGGGACTCGCCCGGGCGACACACCGTGGCCGCTAGAAGCTTCCATCAGCAGATCGCCGCGAACAAGCGCAACTCGTTCTTCCTCGCGGCCGTCGTCGTCGTCCTCCTCGGGGCGCTCGGGTTCGCCGCCGGGTGGGCGCTGTTCGGGGATCCGAGCGGCGGGCTGCTGGCCCTCGGCCTCGCGGTGACGTTCGGCATCCTGACCGCCGTCGGCACGTACTACAGCGGCGACTCGTTCGTGCTCACGGTCAGTGGCGCCAAGCAGGTCGACGAGACCTCCGCGCCACAGCTGATGAACGTGGTCCGGGAGCTGGCGATCGCGGCGAACGTGCCGATGCCCAAGGTCTACGTCATCGACGACACGGCACCGAACGCGTTCGCCACCGGTCGCGATCCGCAGCACGCCTCGGTGGCCATCACCACCGGACTCCTGCAGAAGCTCGACCGTGAGGAGCTGCAGGGCGTCATCGGGCACGAGCTATCGCACGTGCGCAACCTCGACATCCGGTTCTCGCTCATCGTCGGCGTGATGGTCGGCGCCATCGCCATGCTCGCCGACTTCTTCCTGCGGTTCACGTTCTGGAGCGGTGTCGGCGGCCGCCGCGGCCGGGACTCGGGCGGGAGTGGCGGCGGCGCCCAGATGGTCGTGTTCATCATCGCCATCGTGCTGGCGGTGCTGGCCCCGCTCATCAGTCGGTTCATCCAGCTCGCGGTGAATCGCCAGCGCGAGTATCTGGCTGACGCGTCGGCCGTCGAGCTGACGCGCAATCCGTACGGCCTGGAGCGGGCGCTGGCCAAGATCTCCGGCGACCCCGAGGTGCTCGAGGTGGCCAATCGGGGCACGCAGCACATGTACTTCACGAACCCCATCAAGAAGTTCGAGGAGCGGTCGTCGAGCTTGATGTCGACCCATCCGGCGATCATCGACCGGATCAATCGACTGCGCGAATTGACCGGCGATCCGCCGCTTGGATCGGCCGAGACGGCGGCGCTGGCCGGCCTCGACTGAGGGGTCGCGCGGGGTCCCCCGGGACCCTGGCGGCTGTGGCACGCCCGAGAAGGCCCGTGGTATCCTGCGGACCGCCGACGGGCAGCCAACGCCTGGTTGGCCATCGGGCCGAGATAGCTCAGTTGGTAGAGCACGCGACTGAAAATCGCGGTGTCGCCAGTTCGAATCTGGCTCTCGGCACCATCGTTCGCGGTGGTCGTGTTCCGAGCGGAAGTGGCTCAGTTGGTAGAGCATCACCTTGCCAAGGTGAGGGTCGCGGGTTCGAGTCCCGTCTTCCGCTCCATTCCCCTCTCGATCCCTGACCGCGCCGTACGCGCGTCTGCCCCGCGTTGCCCATCGTGTCCGCCGCCGTATCCTGTGCCGCGAGCGATGCCCCTTCGTCTAGTGGTAGGACAGCGGACTTTGGATCCGTTTACCGAGGTTCGAATCCTCGAGGGGCAGCCACTTCCCGGCGGCTTGGACAGCCCGCGACCGGCTCGGGTACCCTCAGGACTTGGCGACGTGGTGAAGTGGTTCAACACGGAGGTCTGCAAAACCTCTATTCACCGGTTCGAATCCGGTCGTCGCCTCCACAATCCACGCACGATTGACCTACTTTCCCCTGCCGCGGGGCCTCTGGTCATGTCCGGGTCCTCGAATTGGGCGATGCGACCGCCCTTGACCGCGTAGGCCTCCGTCTGCGGGCCCCGCTTCACAGCGATCGCTGCGTTGGGCGTCGCTACGCCGCACGCTTCCGAGCCGAGCACGGCAGCTGGCCCTGGGAGGTCATGCGTGGGGTAACTCGCGCGCGCGGTTTGGTCCGGAACCGTCCCAAGTCCGGCGACGAGACCCGGGGCAGTCGCGAGTCAGTCGCTTGCGCTGATCGTGTCGGGCTGGAGCTCTGACAGCCGGACGACGTGGTCCAGATGGAGCCGGGCGCGATCGTAGATTTCGAGGGTGAATCTCCGGGTCGACCGGCTCCCAGTCGATCTCGACGAGCCCGTGCTTGCGGTTGCTGTTGAGGAGCTCGCCGACGCGGTTCGGGTTGTCCCACTGACCAATCCCCGCCGTCTCGACTTGGTCGAGCCCCGAGGGAGTCAGGTCGTAGGTCGGGGTAACCAAGGGCGGCGGCATCGTCCGGATGGCGCGTGAGCTCGGCGAAGTGCATATCTCCCGACACGAAGACCACGCCCGGGATGCGGAGCGCGCGGACCAGGTCGAAGAGCCGCTCCCGCTCGTGTGGCGAGTCGCCCCAGCCCTCCCACTCGCGATCGATGTCGTAGTCCTGGACGACCTGGACGCCGCTCCCGATGATTCGGACGGTGGCAGGCTCGAGCAGCCGCTCGCGCAGCCACGCCCACTGCTCCTCACCAAGGACCCGCCGGCTCGGGTCCTTGCCCTCGTAGTCCCACGGGTCGAGGTTGTAGCGGGTATCGAGCAGGATCACCTGGACCGTTCTGTCGCCTGTCCCGAATGTCCGTGCCGAATAGACGCCGGGCTGGTCCGACGGAGGGACTTCGGAAGCGGCGTCCCAGAACCGAAGGAACTCCGCCTTGGCGGCGTCCCGGTGTGGCCAGGTCGCGTTGGCGTTGTTCCAGCCCATGTCGTGGTCGTCCCACACAGCCATCATCTCGGTTGACTCGGCCAGGGCCTCGAAGCGCGGGTTATCTGCAAGCTTCTCGTAGAGGGCCCGCATCTCCGACATGTCCTCCGTGTCCGCGTAGATGTTGTCGCCCAGCCAGAGCATCACGTCGGGATCGTGGGCCGCGATTTCCTCGAGAGCGTGGCCGCCTGCGGCCAGGCGGAGGCACGCGCCGATGGCGATACGGAACGTCTGGTTCGAGGTACCGGAGGTAGGCCCGGGCGGCGCGGTCGCGATCGGTGGGAGTGTGCGGATGGGACCCGGGGTTCCAGCAGAGCACAAAAGCAGGCCGGGACACAGGGTCGGGGTTGCCCCAACTGGCGGCGTCGGCATGGTTGCACCGCAAGCCGTCAAGACGAGCGACGCGGCGACGTTCCACGCCAGCAGCCGACGCACGCTTCCACGGCGGAGCTTCCTCCGCCTGCGGGTGGTCGCACTCATCTGGCGCGGCCTCCGATCGCGGTCAATGGCATCGGCAGCAACACGGCCGCACAACACTACCAACCCGGGGCACGGAGCCCACTCCCGAAGCCGTCAGCGCCGTGTGGAGGCGAAACACCATGAGCGAATCGTCGCCCTTGCTCTTTGAGCCGGCTCAACTACGCTCCGACAACTCCACCTGTCGAACGAGGGGTGGCGGCAGATGTTGAACTCGGCGGACTCTGAGAATGCCAGGCTGTGCGCGGCGACCGAGCGGGTCGACGACCAAATTCGGCACTACTCGTACTACTCGCTCGTGCTCGCGGCACCGTCGGCTACGTCGTCTCGGCTAGACCGGCTGCGACCGGGGGGCCGTTTCCGGTAGCAACGCCGGTAGCAATAGGGGCGCATACCGACGGTATTCAGGCCGGCCCCAGCAAGGGATTTGTGCGTCGATCGCTCCTCTGCGGACGTCCGCGGACGCTAGGACGGGGACTGCAAAACCTCTATTCACCGGTTCGAATCCGGTCGTCGCCTCCAACCCTCGGTTTGATCGACCCACCGGGTGACCGGTGGGTCTTCGTTAGGTCGGGCGTCTTGTCGGGAGTTGGTCCTGGGCATGTCCTGTCGACCGGTCGTATCGGAGTCCCTCGGATCGGGCGCAAACACCCCGCAGGCTGATCTAGTCCGATGCCAGCAAGGTCTGGATGGTGCGCATTCGAACCATCGCTGGCACGAATGGGTCGGTCCCGTCGTGACGGTCGTTAGCGACGAACGCTGCAACGACCTGTTCGGCGATGCCCTCGGGTAGGAGCCTTGACGGGCCTCGGAACGCAAGCGAGTAGGTCAAGTCGCAGAACATGTCGGCTCGGCTCATGCAGCCGTTACCGATCCCGTGCGCGTCGTAGTACTCGGCGTACGGCCGCCAGGCGCAGCCCGGATGGTCGTGTGCGTAACCGGCCTCCGGATGCGCTGCGAGGTACTCCACCTCGGCTATCCACTCCTCGAATCGGCGTGCGACACGTACCGGAACGCCGCTGTCGTCCACGGGGATCGCCGGTCGTACCCATCGCGACTTCATCCGGCCTAGCGTAATCGGGATCTGCCCGACCTACCCTGCACGGCGACCCACTTGTTGCTGGCATGGCCGTGCAACCTGAGCGCTCGGTCTGCGGTGTCGGCCGATACGGTTCGGTTCGCCACCATGGCAGCCAAGACGAGCGGCGCGGAACGCCTCGGGGGATGGGACTGCGGCGTAGTCGATCGAGGACCTCGGCGGTTCCCCGCCGGGGTCCGCTCATGTCCGGCGTATCCTGACGCCACCGGGGGTGACATGGACGACGACCGCGAGATCCGCTGTCCGACCTGTCGATCGATCGACTGGTATCGCGACGGCCTGTTGATGTACGAGCTCGATGACGGCACCGTCGTGCTGGAGCGCATTTCTGCTGCGGCCGATACGGCGGGCCCGTGGTCGTGTGCCACCTGTGCGTATGAGGTGCCGGAGACGTCGGTGTTGCGCCGACGCCTCATCGACGCGTCCAGCAATGCGGCTGATATGACGCGGATCCCGTGATGGATCGATTCGCAGCTGCGGGACGCGGAATCATGCGTTCGGCGCGCACGGTCACCGATGCCGATGACGCTCCGCGGCGCCCCGCCCGTGGTCGTTCGGGCGGGACGCCGACACCCTCTTGCACGGACAGGAGGCCCGAGATGGAGACACGAACCGTCTCGACGATCCTTGAGGAGTGGCGCTCGTTGGAGCGCCTGCTGCACGAGTCGATGGATGCCGCGCAGCGCATCGATCTCGAACGCGCGGTCGCGGCGCTCGCCGACGAGCACCGCGCGGCCGTCGATGCCCAACAGCCCGAGGCGGACGCGCTCGGGGCGACCCCGTCGCTGGGGCTGGCCGAGCCGTAGACGCCAGCCGGATCCACGACGCGGTGGTCCGGCTGCCGGATGGGCTATCGGGAGCGCTGACGGTTCGCTAGAGTTGCCGCGTCACGGCGGGCCGGTCCCGGTCGGGGTCACCGTCGTCGTGACCTGGTTGAGGGACGTCCGTGAAAAACCCACCCATCCTCGTCGCGGTCATCGGCTTCTTCGCAGCGCTCGCGGGATTCGGGTTCCTGTTCTTCGGCCTGCGGGTCCTCGGCTTCGACTGGTTCGGTGCGCTCGGCGACCTGCCGGTCTTCGAGAGCGTCGGGCTGTGGGGTTGGCTCGCGGTCATCACCGGGATCGTCTGGCTCATCGCGGCCATCGGATTCTGGGGACTCCAGCCGTGGGCTCGTCTCTTCGCCCAGATCATGGCCGGGTTCGCGCTGCTCCAGGCGGTCATCGCGTTCTTCCAGTTCCCGGGCACCGGCGTCGCCTTCGGCATGGCGCTCATGCCCGTGTTCATCCTGTGGTACTTGAGCACGAGTGAGGTCAAGGAGGCCTTCGGTGTCGGCGCGGAAGCGGCACCGGCCCCGGCTCCCGAGCCCACGCCAGCGGCCGCTCCGCTCGCAGCCGCCGCGCCGGTCGCTGCGGCAGCGGCGGTCGCCGAGCCGGCCCCCGCACCAGAGCCGGTCGCAGCCGCACCGGTCGCAGCTGCAGCGGCCGCAACGGCCGCGGCATCCACCGCCGCGCACCACCGGCGGATCGACGAGGTCGAAGGGATCGGCCCCGCCGATGCCGAGAAGCTCGCGGCCATCGGCATCACGACCACCGATCAGTTGCTCGCGGCCGGTGCCAAGCCGGCCGATCGCGACCGGATCGCGCAGGCCACCGGGATCAGCCACAAGCTCGTCATGGAGTGGGTCGACATCGTCGACCTCATGCGGGTGCCTGGCGTCGGACCGCAGTACAGCGACCTGCTCGAGGCGGCCGGCGTCGACTCCCCGGCCGAGCTCGCCCAGCGCAACCCGGCCAACCTCGCGGTCACCGTCCAGGAGGTCATCGCGGCGCGCCCGGGCATCGTCCATCGGACCCCGAGCGATGCCGAGGTCGCAGCCTGGGTCGACGCGGCCAGGAACCTCGACAAGGTGGTCGAGCACTGAACGCCTGAGCACGAACGGACCCGCTGGGCGACCAGCGGGTCTTCGTTCGATCGGGGAGCGATCCGCGTCGGTGCCAGGTGGCACCAGGACCAGCCGCGCTGGACTGAGCGGGCGACGGCCGGCGTGGCATGGTTGGCCTTCCGATGGCTAACCTCGCCCTCGCCGGCTTCCTGCTCCTCGCACCCTGGCCGTTCTGGCGGCTCGCGGCGTCGAGCCCTGTCCGGGCGCGTCCTCGTGACCAGGTCGTCCTGTTGGCGGCCCTGGGTGCCTATGGCCTGGTCATCATCGCCCTCGCGATCGCCTGGCCGGCCGTGTTGCCGGTCATCGCGGCCATCGCCGTCGTCGTCACCGCGGTGCTGTGGTGGCGCTCTCGCGCCGACCGTGGTCGAGGCGGCGCGGTCCCGCCCGGCCGCATCCGCTTGCATCCGCTCGACCTGTACGACGATCCCGACTACCTGCTCGACCAGGCGAAGCTCCACGGCCCGATCTTCAAGATCGGAGCGACCTTCCCGGTCCCGACCCTGACGCCGATCATCTGCGTCGTCGGTCATGACCTGGGCCTCGAGCTCCTGCGCGACCACGAGGACGCCCTGGAGGTCTACCCGCCCTTCCCGGCGAGCCGGTTCATCCCGCGGAGCTTCCTGCGGAACATGACTGACGCGGACCACGACCGATACGCGCCGCTCTTCCGGACCGCCTACACGAGGAGTGCCGACCAGGCGTTCGAGCAGGCCGCGACCACGTCGGCCCGGCAGCTCCTGGCGCGGATGCACGCGGCCGGCGCCGGTTCTCAGGAGGGCGGCCTCGATCCCAGGCCGTACCTGCACGACTTCGTGTTCGAAGTCCTGGCGCGCTTGCATTTCGGGCTCGAGCCCGGCTCACCTGACCTCGCTCAATTCGCCGCCCAGTACCGGTCGCTGGATGTCGTCGGCATCGTGCGCCGCGTGCCGCAGCGGACACGGGAACGACGGTGGAACGCACTCGTCGACGAGGTCGGCGACGCGGTTCGATGGCCGTCCCGCCAGAACGCACGCGTCCGTGGTTGCGGCGGCGCTTGACCTTGCCGGCACCGCGGATGGGGCAGGGGAGTCTGCTGATGAGCGTGCGACCATCGTCGGCAACGTCCTGCAGATGCAGGAGTCGGGCACGCAGGACCTGACGGCGCTGCTCGTTTGGGTGGTCAAGCATCTCGGCGACCATCCGGTCTGGCTCGACGACGTGCGATCCGGCGTGCGTCCCATGTCGACGGACGCGTCCGCCCTCGAGCCGTCGACGACGGTCGGTACGAGCCGTTCGCTCGGCGAGCGGATCATCCGCGAGTCGCTGCGACTCGAACAGAGCGAGTACCTGGCGCGCCGGACGACGGAGGACATCGAGTTCCACGGGTATCGGTTCCCGAAGGGCTGGCGGGTGCGGATCTGCATCCGCGAAGGCCATCGGTCGCCGGACACATTCGACCGGCCGACCGTGTTCGACCCTGATCGATGGCTGGACCGCGCGCATCCACCGACCGAATACGCCCCGTTCGGCCTGTACCGGCATCACTGCCTGGCCGCACGGCTCACCCACCGGGTCGGCGCGATCCTCGTCGAGGAGCTGGCCCGGAACTACCGATTGACGATCACCGAGGACGGCCCGCGCGAGCACGGCCGGTTCCACTGGCGGCCGAGCCACCGACTGCGCGTGCGCCTGGACCCGATCCCAGCGGACTGACGCGCGGACCGCCGGCCAGCGACGCGCGGTGCGCTGCTACGCTCCGGTCAGGCCGGAGTGGCGGAACGGCAGACGCAGCGGTCTTAAACACCGCGGCCCGCAAGGGCGTCCGAGTTCGAATCTCGGCTCCGGCACCACCATTGGCAACTAACTGGCAACTTGGCAAACCGGGTCTCCGGCGTACACTCACGGACATCAAGTGGCGCCGCACCCGCGTGAACGGGTCGGCGCCGTGGGACCAGTCCTGTTAGGAGGACCGTTCCTATGCCGAAGTCTACCGGCCCGAGATCCGCCCGAAGATCCCCCGGCGAGGGCACGATCACCGAGCTGCGTGCCGATGCGGCCAACCCCGACAAGGTCACGGGCTTTCGCGGCGCCATCTGGCTTCCGCGCCTAGACGGGACCATGCAACGCAAGTGGGTGCGTGGCTGGTGACCGGGCCTGGAGGGAGGAGTGACGGGTCGTCGGGGTCCAGTGTCCTGCAGCCGGGCCAGTGCTGGTGTCATCGCCGCGCCGGGCTGCCTGTCGGGTAGCCGACCAATGCCCGGGATCGGGAGGCTCCGCCCCCGACTAGACTCCCTCTACCGCACCGATGGCCCCGGTAGCCCTCCCTGGCGACCGGGGCCGCTCTATTTCTCGGCGGCGATCTCGCGCTGGGCCGTGGCCTTCGCCGCCATCTGCTTGATGAGGAGTTCGGCGTCGGCGGCCAGCTGGTCGGCTCGCGGATCGTCGGCGTCCAACGCCGCCTTCTCCGCCTCGATCGCCCTGAGCTGGTCGGCGTCGGCGATCAGATCCTCCGCTGTCGCCTGGATGGCATCCTCGCGCTCGTGCTCGCCCACGTCGCCCTCCTCACCGAGCGCCCTCAGGGGTCCGGTGGCGGTCTCGGTTCACGTACCATACCGCGACGCGCTCGGCGCTCAGTTCGCGCCGGACCCACCGCGTTACCCAGTCACCCGATCTGCGGGCGTCGACAGACCCTCGGACATCCACCGTTTCCCCGCCGGTGGCCCCTCGTCCGAGGGCCTGCAACAGGTCCGAGTTTCGGGCAACGACCTTGCAAGTCGCCTTGCGACATGGCGCTGCGATGCCCTGGCATTCGCGGCGGATGCCGGTGCAACCGAGGGCCTTCTAACGTCGCGTCCGGCAGCGCGTGCAGGATCTGGGGGTCTCGCCGCGCAGCTGGTGCCCAGACCCGGGCCGTGGACTCCCTCCCGGCCGGGCCGTTCTGTGTGTGCCAGTACGATGTGGACGACCCTCGGCAGCAACCAAAGGGAAGGGAAATGACCGACCAGTACGCTCCTGACGATCACCCCATCATCCGCGACCTCCAGCCAGGCGAGTCGATCCATTCGCTTGTTCGGGCAGGCGACTCTCGCGTCTTGGTCACCGACCGGCGAATCGCCGTGGCCCAGACCGACAGGACAATGCTCGATGTCGAACTCGACAAGGTGCGCCGAATCCAGTTCGATATCGAACGCGAGCGCTCGGCCACCCTAGTGATCGTCCCCGAACACGTCGACGACGAGCCGCAGGTTCTGGCCATTCCGCCGGATGCGTATCAGGCGGTCGGCGACGCGCTGGCCTTCATTGGTCAGCGCCTGTACGGGTCGCCTGCGGCCTGACCTCTACCGCGGCCGATGGACGCCGGCCGCCGCCGGTCTTGCGACCGTTGTTCGAGCATCCACGGCTGGCCGAAAGACCAGTAGTCGTTGTCCGTCCGCGCCAGCCCTCGATCTTCGGCCTCGACCTCCCACGCCTCGATGAGGGCCTCGGCCGTGTCGCGGGGGACCCGATGCTGGTCGACCAGGCTCGCCAGGGTGCCGGCCCGCTTGGCCTGGTGGATGCGCTCAGGATCGAGCTCGTCGGGCCATGACCGAGTACCTCCGCAGCTCACTTGGGCGCGGTCCGGTACTCCGCTGGGTCGGCCGATGGTAGCGCCTACAGGACCCCTACGGTCAGCTCCCGTAGGCCACGCGACCGCGGTAGGCTGCCCGAATGGAATCTGGTCCGTTCTCGATGAACCCGGACGTTGCCGCGCTCATCACCGCGGTCGTGTTCTTCGGCCTCTTGGTCATCGCGACGGTCGGCATGGTCGGCCTCGTCCGACGTGGCGGGCCGATCAGCAAGGTCATCGGGCTGACGATGCTCGGCGCGATCACTGCGGGACTAGTGAGGGCGGCCATCATCCTGCCGATGAGCAATGCCTAGCCTGACGATGAGCATCGAGTGTCAGCCGGCCTTGTTCGTCCTGGCTTCGACCGGGGTCGCCACCATGCTCACCGTCAGACGACACCGACGCTAGACATCGCGACATGCCTGGTAAGTCCGGGGTGATCGTCGACGGCTAGGCTGGCGTCGCCCCGGCTCCGCTCGTCGCCTGCGTCGTGACAGCCTGAGCGCAGGCGACCGGGGTAGTACCGGAAGCCGCCCGCTCACTATCGCGAAGGACCGGAGGCGCGGCCGGGGCAGGTGCGGACGGGCTGCTCTTGGTCAGAATGGATTGCCCATCGTCCCGCTGAAGCGCACGGCGCTCAGGAACCAGAAGGAAGCGTAGAGCGGCAGCGACACGACGAGGAATCCCAGCCAGTAAAACCAGTCGCGCAGGCCGGCCGACCAGCCGGCGACCACGATCCCCACCGGACCGAGGATCAGGAGCGACGCCCACAGCAGCACGCCCATCGTCGGGAACCAATCGTAGACGAGCCCAAATGGCGCGATCTGGAGATCGACCAGCTGCGCCAGGACGAGTGCCGCTACCGGAACGATGAGCGCGATCACGGCGCCGACCGCGATTCCGGCCCGGTGCCTCACCCCCGCGCCCCCACGGTCGCTCATGCTCCGCAGACGTCCGAGGGCCAGGGTCTGTTGCACCCCAGCGCGAGAGCCCGCCGGCGCGTAGCCTTCGGAGCACCGGGCTCCGCAGCCCTTCGCCGCTGGAGGTGAATAGCCATGTCATCCACTTCGTCCCACTTCGCGATCGACGAAGACGAGGCGGAGGCGTTCTGGTTTCTGGGGAACCTCGCGACCGTAGTCGCGAGCGGGGAACAGACGGGCGGTGTGCTCTCCCTGGTCGAGTTCCTGGCTCCGCCCGGCTTTGCTACGCCGCGCCACGTCCACCACGCGGAGGACGAGGCGTTCTACGTGCTGGAGGGATCGATGGCCGGTATCTGCGGCGAGACGAAATGGGAGGCGGTCGCCGGATCGTTCGTGTGGCTGCCCAAGGATCTGCCGCATGGGTATGCGAACACGGCCGACGGGCCAACTCGCTCGCTGACGATCACCCTCCCGGCCGGTTTCGAGGACTTCGTCAGGAAGATTGGCGAGCCGGCTCTGTCGCGTACCCTGCCGCCGCCGTCCTCGGAGGAGCCGGACATCGAGCGCCTCATCGCCGCCTCCGCCGGCAGCAACAGCGAAATCCTCGGACCGCCCGGCTCGTGGTGACATGCCGGGGCACGTGCGGGGAGACAGGGGACACCCGGGGATAAACCCCCGGTGCTGTGGCTTACCGCCGACACGCGGGTGGCATCCTAAGTGGCATCTTCACGTGCGCACCCGACCGTCCCGGGGCAGCCGGCGGGTGGTCAGTTCGTGCACGAAATCGGTCATGGACCGACGCCTACAGACGCCCCAGCCGAGACTTAAACACCGCGGCCCGCAAGGGCGTGTGAGTTCGACTCTCACCTCCGGCCATGCGTGGCAGCCCGTTAGCACCTTGCGTCACGCTGCCCACGACGCCGCCGCCGAACGCCCAGGCTTCCTCGACGCGATGGTTAGCGACGCCGTCGCCGCCCGGCTGGCATTGGTGACGCCGCCGGCGCGTGGAGCCGGGGATGCCTACTACCACACGGGACCCGTCGAAACAGCTGCGTGATGGCGCCGCGGTACAACAGTCATCGACCCAGCCCCAGGAGGTATGGATGCCGCTGACCGACGGCTACTGGCGCGAACCCGTTCTCGACACAGGCAGCAAGCTGGCCACCGATGCGCTGGTGATCGAGGGATCCGGCGTAGTCGGCCGTTGTTCTTCCCCGCCGGTGACTGGTTCGCCGCCTTCCTTCTCACCCTCGCGGTCGAAGTGCCCGTCGCAACCCTGCTGCTGCGCCGCGTCGAGCCCAACATCCTGCGGGCCGCCGCCCTGGTCGTGTTCGCCAACCTCGTGACGCACCCGCTGGTGTGGTACGTGTGGTCCCAGGTATTCCTGATCGGGACCCTCGAGTACGTCGGCGCAGCAGAGGCCTGGGCCATCCTCGCCGAAACCGTCTTCTACGCCGTCGTCGTCCAAGGGATTCGGCCTGGCTGGGCGCTTGTCGTCGCGGCGACGGCCAACGTCGCCTCGTTCGCCGTCGGGCGAGTCGTCATCCCGCTGTGGCCGGAGGTGTTTTGATGAGGCGTTCGATCGTCGTCGGCGCGTCTGCCATCGTCCTGATCGCAGCGTGCCAGGGTTCGGCGTCTCCAGCCCCGCCCACGGCGCGGGCCTCCAGCGCGAGCTCAAGCGCGAGCCCCACACCGGGACCGTCGTCCGCACCGAGAAGCATCCCCCCGTCGCCGAGTGGACAGACCACCCCCGAGCCATCTGACGATGGTGTCGCAGCGAGTTGGGTCGAAGTCGAGGGCTCGGAGACGGACTGGCTTGATCACGCCGTCCTGCTCGGCGACGGGCGCGTGCTGACCCTGTCGGACACCGAGGAGACGCCGGCGACGACGGCGCAGCTCTGGGACCCTGGGACGAACGGCTGGCAGCCGATCGAGGGGCTGAACAAGTACCGCACTCAGTACGTGACGGTTCCGCTGGCTGACGGGCGCGCCCTCATCACCGGTGGCGAGAACGTGGACCAGGTGTCGTTCTCGAGCACCTATGTCTTCGACCCAGCCGGCGAGACGTGGTCGAGATCGGGCCTCCTCGGGACGGCGCGAACGAGTCTGAGCGGGGCGGCGCTGCATGATGGTCGGGTCCTCGTCGCGGGCGGCTACTTCGACAACGGGGGCCCCACGGGCGGGATCCGTCCAGACGCCGTCCTGACCGCATTCCACGCCGGCTCGGGCATCCACGATGTCGACATTCCGACGTTTGCCGTTGCGATGGCGACGGCCGAGCTCTTCGATCCAGTGGCAGGCACCTGGTCATCGACCGGACCGATGCGGTACGCGCGCTTCGGCGCACCCGCCGTCACGCTCGCCGACGGCCGTGTCCTCGTCTTCGGTTCGGCGGGATACGGGGGAAGCGGCATCGACGTCGACGGCAGGAGTCATGACAGCGCCGAGATGTACGACCCTGCGACGGGGCGCTTCAGCCAGGCAGGGACCCTTCCGCCGATCGA
The DNA here is from genome assembly GCA_963776925.1 of uncultured Chloroflexia bacterium. Classification (GTDB taxonomy): domain Bacteria; phylum Chloroflexota; class Limnocylindria; order Limnocylindrales; family CSP1-4; genus SPCO01. The sequence continues at coordinate 484,279 of CAVZON010000006.1, forward strand.
CGCGGCGGCCATCGAGGCGCGGGGGACTCCAGACGCAAACCCGGTCCCGACAGACCCCGCCGAGATCAGCCCAGGCACCCTCGTCGCGCTGCAGGACGGCGGCGCGGTCCTCATCGGCGTCCGCTACTACTGGAAGCATCAGGGCGACTTGTCGCGGTCGTTCCGCTACGACGCCTCGGACAACAGCTGGTCCGAGATCGGCGAGACCTGGGCCGTTGTCGGTGAGCCAACCCCAGTCGTGCTGTTTCTCGAAGGTGTCCCGAACCTGGCCGGTTCCGTCGCGGCGCCGCTTCCGGACGGCCGGGTCCTGGTGGCCGGCGGATCCGGGCCGACCCACCGCGTCGAGGGTGAACAGTCCTACGGGAGCGAGGAGACGGACGTCGCGCACTACTACGACCCATCGACGAACACGTGGCCCGACGCGCCCGCGATGCCCGCACCGGCGTCCGGTGCTCGTGCCGTCAGCCTCGCGGATGGGTCGGTGTTCGCGTTCGGAGGCAGCGTCTATCAGGACGAGGTCCTTGCCGTCAGGCCGTCTCGATTCGTTCCCTAGTCGCCGCCGCAGGTAGCCTCACGGCTCACCCATCCAACCCGGGGCATCGCCATCTGTGCGAGCGCTGACGTCGCCCTGCTCGCCGATCATGATCGTGAAGGGCGCGCGACCGGCGGCATCCGGCGGCACATCGTGCTCGGTGAACATCGGACCGCGCTCGGGTCCCGGGTTCACGAAGATCGCCCAACCGGGTTCCGGGGGGATACCGAAGGTGACGTCCATCGTCGCACCGGGAGGCACCGTGCCAGGCGTCGCGGTCCCGACCACCGCCCCCATCGGCTGCTCGTCCTTGGCGACGAACAGGGTCGCGGGTCGCAGACTGGGATTCTCGACGGTCATGACGATCTGGCGGAAGCCGGGCTTCAGGACCGGATCCAGGTAGCTGCAGGCCGCCAGGACGACCACGACCGCGAGAACGGCGGCCAGGCGGTACACGGGCTGCGGCGGCCTCCGGCAGGTCATGGTCATAGGTTACGGATGCCCGTGTCTACCCACGGTCAGGTCGCGGAACGGACCTGGAGCGGCGGACGGCTCTGGGGAGACGCCCGCCGCATGGTCGACCTCAGCCCAGGAGGTCGTTGACGATCGCGCAGTACTCGTCGCCCGTCATGTGCCACATGGGGTGCGAGCCGTGGTCGCCGAGGAGCGTGTCGCTGCCCTCGATGAACACGTCGTTCTCGAGGTCCGAATCGCCCTGGGTGTCGACATCGAAGCCGACCCGCAACAGGCCGCGGTCCATGAGGATCTTGCGCCCGTCCGACGTCACGATCGTGTATGGCGAGCCGGATTCCTGCGCCACGAACCGGTAGACCGTGTCGTGCAGGTTCGTGATCTTGACGTCCTTGTACTGTCCGTTCCCATGCTCGGCGAACCACTTGCCGTTCACCGGATTGCGGTTGATCCAGGACCAGCTGTAGTTGTCCGTCAGGTACGGCGTGGGGTCGCCGGCACGCCCGGCCTTCAAGGTGAACAGCCCCTGGAACGTGCCTTCGAACTCGTACGTCGGGCCACAATCCGACCACTCGCCGGACTCGCTCCCCGAGTAGTGCTCGGACTCGAGCGGCGCCGCCGCCGCGGGAGCCACGGCGAGCGAGACCAGAAGAGAGCGACGCGCTGGCCATGAGCGCGACTCGACGGGACATGGGGGTCATGAGCCCCTCCCCTCTGCGGAGGCGCGCGCCCCGTCACGGCTGCGCCGCGATCCCACGCGCGCGTCTATAACCCTTGGCGCTCGCGGGCCGCAGAACGTTCGAATTTCCCGCGATCACCCGACTGCGTCGATGTCGCAGCCTGGCCGGGACCGGTCTGCATGGTCTCGACGATGGCACCGGCCCCGGCGTCAGCGACGATCGTCTGGTCGAACGCACCACCCCGGAGGGATCCGATGCTTGCCCGTCTCCTGAACGATCGCTGCGCCTACTGCGGGGACCGCCGCACCGGTGATGTCGCCCACACGCTCGCTGGGTACCCGGCTTGTGCCGCCTGCCATGCCCACCTCGGCGCGGATGCCGACCGCGAGCGACTCGCCCTGATCAGGACCTATCGTGCCGAGCGGCGCGGCCACGGCCTGGAGCGACTGCTCACCCTCGGCCGGTAGCGCTCCGTCACGACGGCGGCTGACGACTGACAGCCCCGCGTCAGGGTTCGAGGCCCGGCTCTGGCACGAGCGTCGTCGGCAACGCCGCCTCGGCCGCGTCGGACCCGTCGCGAACGATCTCGCGTTGGGCGGCGGCCTTGGGGACCATCTCGCGCACGAGCGACTGCGCATGCTCAGCGAGGGCATCCTGGCGCGGGTCATCGGGTTCCATGGAGGCCTTCGTCGCCTCGATGGTCTTGAGCTGCTCAGCGTCGGCGATGAGGTCGTCGGTCGTCGCGCGCAGTGCCTCTTGGCGCAGCGCCTCGTCTCGGTCGTTCATCTCAGTCTCCTGGGCGGCTCCCCTCGGATGTCCAATGGCCGTCGCGGTACACGTACCACACGACCGCTCGCTCCGAGCTCAGTTCGCGTGGCCGGACGACGATCCCCGGAAACGTGGGCCGCAATCGCTGGGCGAGGTCGTCGGGTCCGGTCAGGTGATCCGTCTCGATGGCGCGCACAGCCTCGACGAAGGCGGCATCGCTCCGCGGATTGAGGATCAGGATCGGACGCACGGCACCCCCAGTGGGGTTTCGACCGTACGCGGTGGAGCTCGCCCGGCCCATCCCGGAGACGGTCAGGGAGATTGCACCGGCATCGCAGTCGGTGCCGACGTGGCGTCGGTCAGGTGCGCTTCCCGAAGCTGAACCGTCCGCTCTTGCGCTCCTGTGCCTGGGCCGGCACCGCCGACGCATCGTGCCCGAACGACGCCGCGCTCAGCCGAGCCAGGCGGTCGGCCGGTGTCGAGCGCGGTGCGCCGATGACGATCGGCACGCCCTCGTTGACCGCCTTGAGATAGAGGAACGCGTCGTAGGGGAGGTCGGTGGAGATCCGGGTCCCGAGCGCGGCCTCGATGTCGCGCGGCTTGAGGATCTCGCGGGCGAACATGTTGTTCAGGACGAACGTCGCCTTGGCCCCGATCGTCCCGGCCTCGTTGAGGTAGTCGAGCAGGGCGTGGACCGACTTCAGCGCGGCCATGTCCGGGTAGACCGGCAGGATGATCGTCTCGGCCGCCTCGAACAGGTTCAGGACCCGCTCGTCGAGGGTCGACCCGGCGTCGACGACGACCGACTCGTACCCCTCGAGGAGCGTGCCCAGCATGTGGACGACGTGTTCGGGCGTGACGAGCTCGGCCGCTTCCGGCGTGATCGGCGCCGCCAGCACGTGCAGCCCGCTGTCGTGGCGCATCGCGTATGTCCGGAGCAGCTCCGGCTCGCGCATCGCGACCTCGTCGCGGACGACGTCGATGATGGTCTGCTTGGGCTCCAGGTTGAGGTGGGTCGCGACGGCCCCGAACTGCAGGTCGAGGTCGACCAGGACGACGCGATCGGGTCGCGTCCTGGCGGCGGCGACGGCCACGTTGACGGCCACGGTCGTGGTCCCGACGCCGCCCTTCGGGCTGAACACGGCCACGGTTCGCTTCGGCTTCGAGATCGTCAGCCCGTCGCTCGATACGACCGGTGACAGGTCCTTCGAGCGCTGGAAGCGGAGCAGGAGCGCTTCGATCCGAGCCTCGAGCTCGCGGGCGTCGAACGGTCGGGCGATGACGTCGTCGGCGCCGGCTTCGAGGAAGGCGATGCGCTCCTCGACGTCGTCGCTGTTGGCCACGCACAGGATCGGCACCGAGACCAGCGCCGGCGTTTCGCGGATCTCGCGACACAGCGCGACGGCATCCTTGCCGCCGATCTCGCCACTCCCCAGGTCCAGGACCGCGAGCCGGTGCTCGACGACGCGCGCGAACGCTTCCTCGCTGTCACCGGCTTCGGTGACCTGGTAGCCCGCGACGCTCAGGATCGGGCCGATCGGTTCGCCGGTGATCGCGGCAGTGGACAGGACGAGGATGGTGCTGGCGGGCACGGGGCCTCCGGGCGGGTGGCATTGGGCTGGGCTGGGGATGGCCGAGAGGATACATCGGAAGCGGGGTGATCCGGCCGGCTCGTGCTAGACTACCGCCCGTTTCCTTTCCGCTCCGTGCCGAACGGCAAGACCGTCGTCAACGGGGCATTCCCATTGGAAGGAGTTGATGCGCGCATGCGCCGCTACGAACTCATGCTCGTGCTCCGTCCGGACGTTCCGGACGATCGGAGCCAGGCGGTCATCGACCGCACGACCCGTCAGATCACCGCGAGTGGTGGCCAGATCCTCAAGGTCGCCCCGTGGGGCCGCCGCCGGCTGGCGTACCCGATCGACCGCTATCGCGAAGGGTCGTACCACATCATCCTGTTCCAGTCGCCGGGCGATGCCCTGGTCGAGCTGGAGCACGCCCTCCAGATCACCGAGGAGGTCCTGCGCCATCTGCTGACGCGTGACGAGCGGCCCGCCCGCTCGGCTCGCCCGGACGATGATGTCGAGGACGCCGAGTCCGCCGAGGACAGCGACCTGCCGTCCGGCCTCGACGAAGAGGATGAGGACGACGGGACCGAGCGGATCGACGAATCCGAGAGCGAAGCGGCCCCGGCCGCGATCGACTGAGGAGTAGAGATGGCCTTCAGCAAGGTCATGATCATCGGCAACCTGGGCCGTGATCCCGAGATGCGCTACACGCCGAACGGGCGTGCCGTGACCGAGTTCAGCGTCGCGGTCACCCACCGTGGGCGCGACCAGCAGTCCGGCGAATGGGCCGACCTCGGGACCGACTGGTTCCGGGTGACCGTGTGGGGCGATCGCGCCGAGCGCACGGCCGAGGAGTTCCGCAAGGGCAACCGGGTGTTCGTCGAGGGCCGATTCCGGACCCGCGAGTACGACGCCAAGGACGGCACCAAGCGGACCTCACTGGAGATCACCGCCGACAACGTCATCGCCCTCGAGCGGAAGTCGCGCGACGAGGAGGGCTCGTTCGGGTCCTCCGGCGGCAGCAATGACCGCCCGCCCGGTGGTCCCGACCGCCCGCCCGGTGATGGTGGCGCCGTCCGCCCGACCCGCGGCCCGGCCGACGACACCGACCTCGACGACCTTCCCTTCTGAGTCCCAGGAGACCCTGACCCATGCCTCCCGCCCGTTCTCGCAAGCGCGACGACTTCTACCGCGACCGCCGTCGCCGGAAGGTCTGTGCGTTCTGCGCCGACAAGACCGCCCAGATCGACTACAAGGAGGTCAACCGCCTCCGCCGCTACCTGTCGGAGCGCGCCAAGATCGAGCCGCGTCGCAAGACCGGTACGTGCGCCGGCCACCAGCGCGAGCTGGCCGTGGCCCTCAAGCGTGCGCGACACGTGGCCCTGCTCCCGTACGCGCCGCAGCACCTGCGACCCTAGGCGCGTGACCACCGGACGGTCCGCGCGGCCGTCCTCCAGACCGACGCAGCACTGATGCTCGTCGGTCTGCTGATGCTCGCCGGCGGCGCGGTCGCCGGCGTGTTCGGCTCCCTGCTCGGCCTCGGCGGCGGGGTACTCATCGTCCCGTTGCTGACGCTCGGCTTCGGCTTGCCCCTGCGCGAGGCGGTCGGCGTCTCGCTCGTGTGCGTGATCATGACCAGCAGCGCAGCGGCAGGGGTCTACCTCGAACGCCACGTCGCGAACCTGCGCCTGGGCATGAGCCTGGAGCTGTTCACGGCGATCGGCGCCCTGCTCGGTGGCTCGATCGCCTTCCTGCTCGACGAGCGCCTGCTGGCCCTCCTGTTCGCCGGCCTCCTCCTGTACGTCGCGGCCACGATGATCCGCGCCGGGCGCCGGACAGCCGCGCCGGCTGCCGCCGCGGATGGCGCCGTTGCCGTTGCCGGGGCGGACGAGGCCGCCGTTCCCGCGAGCTCCACGACGGCCAGCCCCGACCCGGCGGCCGACGACGACCTGCCCAGCCACGGCCTGGCCATCGGCGTGGTCGGATCGTTCGGGGCGGGCATCGTGTCGGCCCTGCTCGGTGTCGGCGGCGGCATCATCAAGGTCCCGCTCATGAACCTCGCGATGGGTGTCCCGCTCCGCGTGGCGACCGCCACGAGCAACCTCATGATCGGCATCACGGCCGCGGCGAGCGCGGTCATCTACGCCCTGCACGGCCAGATCGACCCGTATGTCGCCGGCCCGACGGCCATCGGCGTGTTCGTCGGTGCCACCGCCGGGTCCCGCGTCGCCCACCGCATCCCGCTGCGCTACCTGCGGATCCTCTTCGTCGTGGTCCTCGTGTACACGGCCATCCAGATGCTGCTGCGAGCGCTCGGGTGAGCGCGCCGGGTGGACTCGCCCCGTCGGTGCGTGCGCGTCGGGCGGCCGACGAGCGGCGCATCGGACGGCTGCTCATCGCCGTCACCTACGTGGCCGTGGCGATCCTCACGCTGGGCGTCGTGCTGATGCTCGCCGCGGGCATCTCGCCGCTCGATCCGCCGCCGCTCATCGACCTGGGGACGATCGCGGCCGGTGTGGCCACGCTCCAGCCTGAGGCGATCCTCGGCGTCGGCATCGTGGTCGTGGTCGCGACGCCGATCATCCGGGTCATCGCGGCCGCCGTGACCTACGCCCGGAGCGGGGAAGTGCGGATGCTCCTCGTGTCGGTCGCGATCCTCGCGGTCATCGCCATCGGGGTCATCTCGGCCTCACTGACCCAGCGCTGACGGGCGGCTGACCCGGCCCCGACCCACCGCTGATCGCCCCGGATCCGCGATGTGGCTCTGGATGGACTGGCGGGACCCGCTGCTATACTCCCGCGCACCGCATCGACCCCCTGCCGGCGTGTCGGATCGACCGGCAGCCGTCAGTCGAGGAGCCGCGACGCGATGACCACCGAGACGACCGCCCAGGGCGAGGCCACGACCCACCACGCGCCCAAGCCTGGCGAGCTGGACGACCTCATCTGCTACTTCGAGGGCGACTTCGTCCCGATGCGCGACGCGAAGGTCAGCATCATGACCCACGCGTTCATGTACGGCACCGCGACCTTCGAGGGCATCCGCGCCTACTGGAACGAGGAGCAGGGCGTCCTCTACGGCCTGAAGCTGCGCGAGCACGTCGAGCGCATCCGCCAGTCGTGCCGGATCCTGCTCATGGAGCCGGTCCCGAGCGTCGACGAGCTGACCGGCCTCATCGTCGAGACGGTGCGCCGCAACGGCTTCCGCCAGGACTGCCTACATCCGCCCGTCGTTCTACAAGAGCACGCGGGCCATCGGCGTCCGCCTCCACGACCTCGACCACGAGCTGTACGTCATCGCCCTGCCGTTCGGGAACTACATCGACACGCTCAATGGCGTGCGGGTGATGACCTCGACCTGGCGGCGGAACGCCGACGAGGCCCTGCCGGCCCGCGGCAAGATCGTCGGTGGCTACGTGAACATGGCCTTCCAGAAGTCCGAGGCGGAGCTGAACGGCTACGACGAGGCGGTCGTCCTGACCGCCGGGGGTCACGTCAACGAGTCGAGCGCCGCCAACATCTTCGTCGTCCGCGACGGGGTCGCCCTGACGCCACCGGTCAACGACGACCTGCTCGAGGGCGTGACCCGCAAGGCGTTGATGGAGCTGCTCGGCAACGAGGGCATCCCGGTCCTGGAGCGCTCGATCGACCGGACCGAGCTGTACGTCGCCGACGAGATCTTCGTGTGCGGCACCGGCGTCCAGGTGTCGCCGGTCGTCGAGGTCGATCACCGCAAGGTCGGCTCGGGCGAGGTCGGGCCGATCGCCCGTCTCGTGCGCGATCGCTACTTCGACGCGGTCCGCGGCAACCTGCCCGAGTACCGCCACTGGCTCACGCCGATCGCCTGACGGCGTCGGGAGCCGGCCTCAGGACGAGGGTGGCGGTCGGAGGTCGGGGGTGTCGCGCCCGACGGTGATGACGACATCGGCGCGCATGGCCGGGTCGGTCGCCAGCTCGACCTCGACCTTGAAGCGCTGCTCGAGATAGGCGATGGTCTGGGCGAGGTCACCCTCGGCCCCGTTGTACACGACGATCTTCGTGTCGGCCGGGATCGCGCCTTCCGGCTTGGCCCGCGGCGCGGACGCCTCCAGGCCCTGGTGCTCCAGGTATCCGGCCACCCGCGTCCCGAAGTCGCGATCGCTCAGCCCGCTGACGACCCACACCTGGGCGGCCTCCGCGGCCAGCGCCTCGCGGCGCTCCTCGAGCTCGGGGTCGACCTTGAACGCGTTCTCGACCGACGAGCGGATCGCCGAGATCTTGGGGATGACGACGCAGCCGCGCGAGTCCTGGCAGGTGTCGCGCGAGTAGCTCGGCGGCGCGAACACGTACGAGCGGATGTTCGCCGTGTCGATCTCGGTCGCCAGGCCGAGGAGCTTGGGCAGCTGGTCGAGCGGGATGTCGGTCTTGACCGAGCCCTTCAGCGCCTCGACGAGGTCCGGCATGCGCGGCAGGAGCACCGCCGGGTCGGCCTGCTCGCGCATCGACAGCAGGATGCGCTGCTGGCGCGCCCCGCGGTCGAAGTCGCTCGACGTGTGCCGCGAGCGCGCGTAGCGGAGCGCCTGGGTGCCGTCCATGTGCTGCAGCCCGCTCGGGATGTACAGGCGCATGTTGCGGCCCGCGCCGACCGGGTAGGTGTTGTCGACGACCGGGGTCTGGACGTTGACGGTCACCCCGCCGACGGCGTCGACGACGTCCTTGAAGCCGTCGAAGTCGACCTCGACGAAGTACTTGATGTCCATCTCGTAGAGCTCGCCCATCATCGACTTGAGGGCGTTGTAGCCGCGCACGCTCTGCTTGCCGGGCCAGATGTCGGCCCGCCGGTAGTTCTGGACATAGAAGCCGTTGATCTTCTGGCGGAAGGTGCTGCCCCACAGCGACCGGGCCGGGCCGGCCGGGACCGGGACGTCGACCGTGTCGCGCGGCAGGCTGAACATCGCGACCTTCTTGGTCACGGGATCGATCGACACGGTGATGAGGGTGTCGGTCCGGTGGCCGCCGCCCTGCTTGTCGACGCCGATGAGCAGGATGTTCAGGCGCTCCTCACCGTCCCACGGCGGGATCGAGACTTCCGGCACGGCCGAGCCGATGCTCGGCTCCGGGCTGTCCGCGGCGCTGGCCGACGGCGCGTCGGTCGGCTCGTCGCTGGCTGACGGATCGGGCGACTCCGAGGCGTCCGCTGCGCACTCGGTCGCCACGTCCTGGCCGACGAAGATGCAGCCGCTGTTGAGCGCGTCGAGGGCGAGCATGTCGTAGCGGGCCACGACGACGTGCGCGCCGGCCATCACCAGGAGCACGGCCGCCAGACCGGCGATCGACAGGGGTCGACGCGGCAGGTTCGCCCGGCCCAGCCGGCCGTCGCCGCTCGCCTGGACGGTGTTCATCCACTCGGCGACCCGGTAGGCGTCGATGACCGCGACGGCGCGGTAGACGAGCGCGATGATGTTCACGACGAACACCGAGCTCAGCAGGAACGGGTTGAACACGAGCCCGACGAGCTCCAGCCGGTCCATCCGCAGGAAGACCCCGGCGAACAGGGCGATGAGCAGGATCGGCGCGGCGGCGAAGGCGAGGGCACGCATCGGTGCGCCGGCGTAGAGCTGGCCGAGTCCGGGGAAGAGCAGCGACAGGAAGGCCGCTGCGAACGGGGACTTGGCCCTGGGCCGCGGCTGCGGCGTGGATGACATCGCGCGTAGGATACTCGGGACTCGCCGGACCGGCCTCCGGACGGACGAGGCCCACCTGATCCCCCTCCCGATGCCGTCGACCCCAGCCGAGGACGCATGTTCCGACCCGTCACCAGCAAGCCCGACTTCGTCGCCCAGGAGCACGCGTTGCTCGCGGCGTGGCGGGACCGACGGACCTTCGCCCGGCTGCGCGCCCAGAACGCGGATGGTCCGCACTGGAGCTTCCTCGACGGGCCGATCACGGCCAACAACCCGATGGGCGTCCATCACGCCTGGGGTCGCGCGTACAAGGACCTGTACCAGCGCTACCACGCGATGCTCGGCGAGGACCAGCGCTACCAGAACGGGTTCGACTGCCAGGGCCTGTGGGTCGAGGTCAACGTCGAGCGCGACCTGGGGTTCACGAGCAAGCGCGACATCGAGGCCTACGGCATCGACCGCTTCGTGACCCTGTGCAAGCAGCGGGTCCTGACCTACGCGGCCCGCCAGACCGAGCAGTCGATCCGGCTCGGGATGTGGATGGACTGGAACGACCCGGCCGAGCTGCGCCGGCTCCACGACCTGCTCGGCTCCGATCCGACCGCGGTCACCACCATCGAGGGGCCGCACGGCCCGGTCACCGACACCGTCGAGATGCTCGTCGGGCGTCTGGGCATGCCCGATGTCGGCGGCTCGTACTTCACGTTCAGCAACGAGAACAACGACCTCATCTGGGGCTTCCTCGCGGAATGCCATCGGCGCGGCTGGCTGTACAAGGGCAACGACTCCATGCCGTGGTGCCCGCGCTGCGGCACCGGCCTGTCGCAGATGGAGATGAACGAGGGCTACCAGGACCGCGAGGACCCGGGGCTGACGATCCGCCTGCCGCTGACCGAGCCCGGCCACGAGGGCGAGTCGCTCCTCGTCTGGACGACGACGCCGTGGACCCTGACCTCCAACGTGGCGGCCGCCGTCGGCCCGGACCTGCGCTATGTCCGCGTTCGCCAGGGCGACGACGTCCTGTGGGTCGGGAAGGGGACACTGAAGACCGCGCTGCAGGGTCCGTTCACGGTCGAGGGCGAGGTCGCCGGGGCCGAGCTCGTCGGCTGGCGCTACCGCGGACCCGTATGACGAGCTGCCGGCGGTCGCCGGCGCGTTCGCCGATGCGGGCTACGAGCACCGGATCGTGCCGTGGTCCGAGGTCGGCGAGGACGAGGGGACCGGCATCGTCCACATCGCGCCGGGCTGCGGCGCCGAGGACTACCAGCTGGGCAAGGCGCTGGGGCTGCCGCAGATCGGACCCGATCGACGAGGACGGGCACTACGTCGCCGGGTTCGGCTGGCTCTCCGGCCTCGATGCGCCGAACGTCGCCGAGCAGATCGTCGACGACCTGGAGCGACGTGGCTTCTTCTACCACCTCGAGCCGTACGCCCACCGCTATCCGCACTGCTGGCGGTGCGGGACGCCGCTCCTCTTCCGTCTCGTCGACGAGTGGTTCATCAGCATGGGCGAGGTCTACGACCAGCCGCGCGAGACGCTGACCAGGGAGCAGGTCGACGCCAGCCTGCGCTACCAGATCATGGATGTCGTCGACGGCATCCGTTGGATCCCGGAGTTCGGCTACGACCGCGAGCTCGACTGGCTGCGCAACATGCAGGACTGGATGATCAGCAAGAAGCGCTACTGGGGGCTGGCGCTACCGATCTACGACTGCGCCGAGTGCGGCACGGTCGAGGTCATCGGCGGCCGCGACGAGCTCCACGACCGGGCGGTCAGCGGCTGGGACGCCTTCGAGGGCCACACGCCGCACCGGCCCTGGATCGACGACGTGCGCATCGCCTGCCCGTCGTGCGGCGAGCCGGTCACCCGCATCAAGGACGTCGGCAACCCGTGGCTCGACGCCGGCATCGTCCCGTTCTCGACCCTGCATTACCGCGAGGATCCCGACTACTGGGCGCAGTGGTTCCCGGCCGACTTCATCACGGAGAGCTTCCCGGGCCAGTTCCGCAACTGGTTCTACTCGATGCTCGCGATGTCGACCGTCCTCAAGCGGACCGAGCCGTTCAAGACGATCTTCGGCTACGCCCTCGTCTTCGGCGAGGACGGGCGCCCGATGCACAAGAGCTGGGGCAATGCCATCGAGTTCGACGAGGCGGCCGACCGCATGGGCGTCGACGTCATGCGCTGGATGTTCGCCAAGGCTCGCCCGGAGGAGAACATCCTGTTCGGCTGGCACGCCGCCGACGAGGCACGCCGTGAGCTCCTCGTCCTGTGGAACGTGTACGCCTTCTTCGTGACCTACGCCCGCCTCGCCGGATGGACGCCGAGCCGTGGCATCGACGACGGGATCGTCGCCGCGGGGGCCGCACCGGCGCTCGACCGCTGGATCCTGTCGCGGTCGGCCGGGCTGGCTGCCGAGACGGGCGCGCGGCTGGCCGACGTCGACGCGGTCGGGGCGACCCGCGCGGTCAGTGCCTACATCGACGACCTGTCGACCTGGTACCTGCGCCGATCGCGCGACCGGATGCGCCAGGGAGCGGCACCCGCCGACCGCGAGGCCGCCTTCGCCACGCTCCATGCCGCGCTGGTCACCCTGAGCCGGACGGTCGCGCCGATCCTGCCGTTCGTGTCCGAGACGCTCTACGAGAACCTCATCGTGTCGGTCGTCCCCAGCCTGCCCGACAGCGTCCACCTGACGCGCTGGCCCGCGGACGAGATGGCCGCGTTCCGCGACCCGGCGCTGGAGGCCTCGATGGCCACCCTGCGCGATGCGGTCGACCTGGCGCGGACCCTGCGGGCGCAGGCCGGCCTGCGTGTCCGCCAGCCGCTCGCCCGGGCCTGGATCGCGGTCCCGGATCGCGGCATCGCGATCGACGACGGCCTGCTGCGACTGTTCGCTGACGAGGTCAACGTGGGGGAGGTCCTCGTCATCGCCGACGGCTCGGAGCTCGTCGAGCGGCGGGTCAAGCCGCTGCTGCCGAAGATCGGCAAGCGCCTCGGGTCGGCCATCCCGGCGGTCATGGCTGCCGCGCGCGAGGGCGCGGTCACGTTCCACGACGACGGCTCGGTCACGCTCGGCGGGGCGACATTGGCCGCGGACGAGGTCGAGATCCAGGCCACCCCGCGACCCGGTACCGCGGTCGCCGACCGCGACGGCCTGGTCGTGGTCCTCGACACCGCGATGACCCCGGCGCTGCTGGCCGAGGGCGACGCCCGCGAGCTGACGCGGGCCGTCCAGGACCTGCGCCGCGATGCCGGGCTGGAGCTGGACGATCGGATCGAGATCTGGGTCGACGGGCTGCCGGATGCCGTGCGCGCGCACCTGGCCTCGGTCCTCGCCGATACCCTGGCCGCGGAGGGCGCGGGCGAGGTTCCGGCCGATGCGTCCCGCGCCGAGGTGCAGCTCGACGCCGGGCAGGTGGCGCTCGCCCTGCGGCGGGTCGCCGCATGACCGCCGTGATCGGTCGGCCGCGCTGGCCGATCTTCTTCGGTGTCGCCGCGGTCGTCGTCGTGCTCGACCAGCTGTCGAAGGTCTGGCTCCGGTCGATCCTCGACCCGGGCGAGCGGCTCTCGGTCATCGGCGACCTGGTCCGCTTCATCCACGCGCAGAACAGCGGCGCCCTGTTCGGGCTGTTCCGCGATCAGGCCTACCTGTTCGCCATCGTGTCGATCGGCGTCGTCGCGCTCATCATCTGGTACCACGGCAGCTCCGGGCGGAACACCGTGCTGTCGGTGGCACTCGGGCTGCTGCTCGGCGGGGCGCTCGGCAACATGATCGACCGCCTCCGGCTTGGCTACGTGACCGACTGGGTCGATGCCGGCATCGGCGACCTGCGCTTCTACACGTTCAACGTCGCCGACGCCTCGATCTCGCTCGCCATCCTGCTCCTCATCGCCCTGGCCCTGTGGCCCGCCCGCAGCGCGCCGGCGCCGCCGGCAGCCGAGACCGGTCCGGTCGATGCCTGAGTCGGCCGTCGTCGCCGGGATCCGGACCGTCCGCGTGCCGGACGGACCGCCGGTGCGGGTCGATCGGGTCGTGACCGACGCCACCGGGCTGTCGCGCAGCCACGTCCAGAAGCTCATCAGCGAGGGACGCCTGACCTCGACCGCGGATGGCACGGCCCTTCGCGCCAACACGATCGTCACCCCGGGGATGGAAGTCCGCCTCGACGTCCCGGAACCGGTCGCCCTCGACCTCGCCCCGGCCCCGGACATCCCGCTCACGATCATCTACGAGGATGACGATCTGCTCATCGTCGACAAGCCATCCGGGCTCGTCGTCCACCCGTCGGCGGGGCATCACGACGGCGACACGCTGGTCAACGCCCTCCTCGCGCGGGCCGGCGGGGCCGAGTACGGCGGGATCGCCGGGGTGGCCCGCCCGGGCATCGTCCACCGGCTGGACCGCGACACGAGCGGGCTGCTGATGGTCGCCAAGCACGATGCCGCCCAGCAGTCGCTGATGGCCCAGCTCAAGGCCCGACGCGTGCGCAAGACGTACCAGGCGCTCGTGGCCGGCAGCGTGGCCGCCGCCGTCGGCCGGATCGAGGCGCCGGTCGGGCGAGACCCGAAGCACCGCACGCGGATGGCCGTGGTCCCGGACGGACGCCCGTCCACGACCGGCTACCGCGTCCGTGAGCGGTTCGTCGGCTGGACGCTTCTCGAGCTCGACCTCGTGACCGGGCGGACGCACCAGATCCGCGTCCACCTCGATGCCATCGGGCACCCGGTCGCTGGCGACCCGGTCTATGGCACGGGGACGTCGCGCCGCGGGCCGGACGGGCTGGACCGGCTGTTCCTGCACGCCTGGCGGCTGGAGCTGACGGCACCGTCGGACGGGCATCTCATCCGGGCCACGGCCCCACTGCCCGACGAGCTGGAGGCCGTGCTCGACGGCCTGCGCCAGGCGGAGACCGGCCGTTGAGCTACGACCGGGCACCGGGCAAGGAGCTCGAGCCCATCGACGTCGCCGAGGACCCGGGGCGTCCCGACGGCGTCATCGACGGCCGACCGGGGGCGATGCTGGTCATCATCTCGGGGCCATCCGGGGTCGGCAAGGACACGATCATCGACGCGCTCCGTGAGCGTGCCCACGACCCGGAGTACCACTACGTCATCACGTGCACGACCCGGGTGCCGCGGCCCGGCGAGGTCGACGGCGTCGACTACCACTTCCTGAGTCGCGACGAGTTCCTTCGCCTCCGTGCCGACCGGCAGCTGCTCGAGGCCAACGAGGTCCACGGCAACTGGTACGGATCGCCGCGCGACCAGGTCCGGGACGCGGTGTCGACCGGTCGCGACGCGATCCTGAAGATCGACGTGCAGGGCGCCCAGGTGGTCAAGGACCAGGTGTCGGAGGCGGTCCTCATCTTCGTGGTCCCACCGTCGCTCGAGACCTTGTTCGCGCGACTCCGGACGCGGGCCACCGAGACCGCCGACGAGCTCGAGCTGCGCCAGCGCAACGCGGCCATCGAGCTGGCCCGCCAGGACGACTACGACTATGTCGTCGTCAACGAGACGGGCCAGGTGGACCGCACGGCAGAGCGGATCGACGAGATCATCGCCGAGGAACGGCAGCGCCACGCGGATCGACGCGTCCGGGTCTAGGGACGGGTCGTGACCCTCGGGCTGGATCCGGTCGAGGACGAGCCGCGAGCGGCCATGACGACCCCGGGGCGCCTCGTCGAGGTGGCGGTCGATGCGGCCGGCGCCGGTGGCTCGCGGCCGTACACGTACGCGGTCCCGCCGGCGCTCGCGGACCTGGAGGTCGGGGAGGCCGTGCTCGTCGAGTTCGGTCGACGGCAGGCGCTGGGAGTGATCCTCGCCCCGGCCGACGCCGTGCCGGGGGTCGAGCCCAAGCCGATCGTCGACCGGGTCCGGGCCGACGGTCCGCTCCTGCCGCGGCTCACGCTCGAGCTGGCGCGGTGGGTGGCCGAGCACTACCTGGCGCCACCGGCCCTCGTCGTCCGGTCGTTCCTGCCGCCCGGGCTGCTCGAGCGGCTGGAGTTGGTCGCCGAAGCGACGCCGGACGGCGCCACGCAGACCGCCGCGACTGCCGCTGCCGACGCGGCTGCGGACGCGGTCGACCGCGACCTGCTGGAGCAGCTCGCCGGTGGTGCCCGGCCCGTCCGTGACCTGGCAGCGCCCGAAGGCCGGGCGGGCCTGCTCCGTCGCCTGCGTGGCCTCGAGGCCAGCGGGGCGATCACCCTGGATTGGACGCTGCTCGGTGCGGCCGCCGGTCCGCGATATGAGCGCCGGGCGCAGCTGACCGACGACGGGCGGGCGGTCGCGTCGACCCTGGCGGCCGGCGGGCGACCCGATGGCCGACCGTTGGGACCTCGACAGGTCGCGCTCCTGCTCGAGCTTGCCACCGGCCCAGCCGATGCCGACGGTCATCCGGCCGCCGACCTCGGCACGCGGCACGGCAGCGCCACGATCGCGACGCTCGTCCGGCGCGGACTGCTCGCCACGTCCGTGCGGGAGCGCCCGCGTGCGCCGTTGGCGGCCCGGCCCGCCGGCCGTCGCGGCGGCCGCCCGGCGGCCAGCGCCCTGACCGAGCCGCAGGCGCGTGCCGTCGAGCTCGTCATCGCGGCGATCTCGACCCGCGACCCGCGACCACTCCTGCTCGACGGGGTGACCGGCGGCGGCAAGACGGCGATCTATGTCGAGGCCATCGCCGCCTCGCTGGACGCGGGTCGCCCGGGACTCGTCCTCGTGCCGGAGATCGCCCTCGCCCTGCCGCTCGTCGATCGGTTGCGGGCCGACCTGGACGCCCGCGTCGCCCTGGTCCACTCGGGCCTCGGCGATGGGGAACGGGCCGATGAGTGGCGACGCATCCGCCGTGGCGAGGTCGACATCGTGGTCGGGACGCGGCTGGCGATCGGTGCGCCGCTCGCCGACGTCGGCATCGTCATCGTCGACGAGGAGCACGATCAGGCCTACAAGAGTGACCGGACGCCTCGGCTCCAGGCACGCGACGCCGCGATCCGGCTCGCCTCGCTGGCCGGCGCCGCGCTCGTGCTCGGCTCCGCGACCCCGTCGGTCGAGTCGTACGGTCGCGTCCTGGACGGGACCTACGCCCGGGTCGTCCTGCCGTCCCGACCGGCCGGGACCGCCCCGACCGTCGAGGTGGTCGACCTGCGCGCCGAGCTGGCCGAGGGCCACCGCGGCACGATCTCCCGGCGGCTCGACGAGGCCCTCGACGCCCTGGACACGGCCGGGGGCGAGCAGGCCATCCTCGTCCTCAATCGGCGTGGATCGGCGTCGGTCGTGCTGTGTCGTGACTGCGGGCACGTCCAGGCCTGCCCCGACTGCGAGCGGCCGCTCGTCTACCACCAGGCCGGCACGACCCTGCGCTGCCACCACTGTGGACGGGCGACGCCGCTGGCCACCCGGTGCCCGTCCTGCGGGTCGCCGCGCATCCGCTACCTCGGCGGCGGGACGGAGCGGGTCGAACGCGAGGTCCGGGCCGCCCATCCGGCCCTCCGGGTCGCCCGGCTCGACCGGGACGTGGCCGATCGCCGTGGCGCCGCCGCCCGGGTCATCGATGCCTTCAGCGCCGGCGAGACCGACGTGCTCGTGGGGACGAGCCTCGTCGCGAAGGGTCTCGACGTGCCGTCGGTCACGCTCGTCGGCGTCGTCTCGTCCGATGTCGCCCTCAACCTGCCCGACGAGCGGGCCGCCGAGCGCACCTACCAGCTGCTGTGCCAGGCCGTCGGCCGGGCCGGGCGGGGCGATCGACCCGGGCGGGCGATCCTGCAGACGTACCAGCCCGAGCACGCAGCGATCGAGGCGGTCCGGCGCGGCGACGCCGCGAGCTTCTACGACGCCGAGCTCGAGTTGCGGCGCCGGTTCGGGTCACCGCCATTCGGCTCGACCATCAAGCTGACCATCGCCCTTGCCGACCGCGACGCGGCGGATCGCGACGGGGCGGCGATGGCCGACCGCCTGCGGGTCCGGGCGGAGGAGCTCGGACGGCGGGTGGACGTCGCGGGTCCGGCGCCGGCCTACGTCGCGCGGCGCAACGACCGCTGGCGGTTCCATCTGGTCCTGCGCGGCGACGACCCACGGGCCGTGCTCGGCGAGGACCCGGGGCCACCGTGGTCGATCGACGTCGACCCCGAGTCGCTCCTGTGAGGTGCGACTAGCGTCCGGGTGCGACCTCGTCGGCGTCCCGGCGATAGGCGACGGCGACGCCGCCGGTCTCGCGCTCGACGTCCTGGATCCGCGCCAACTGGTCGGCATCGAGCTCGACCGGGTGCAGGCCCTCGTCCGCGAGCATCCCGTCGTCGACCGTGCCCCACCGCGTCGGCTTGAACACGAGGACGACGGCCGGCTCCAGCGCCCGCTCGGTCTCGTCGAGCAGGGTCAGCTGTTCCGGTTCGAGGTCGGCGAGCGTCCACTGCTGATCGGCCATGTGCAACCTCCGCGTCGATGATATGACCCGGCCCGCATCCAGCACAGCCCCAAGCGCGCGTTCGTGGGAGGATTGCGGCCCATGAGGAGGACGCCCCGATGACCGACCCGACCGCCCCCCACCACGACGAGCCCGCCGAGGGCCCGCGCGACGACGCCTATTCCGCCGCCGGCGGCGCCTCGACCGGTAGCGATGCCGGCGCCGGCTCCGGCGGCTCGACCGGCTCGACCGGCTGGGGCTCGCCGGGCGGTGCCGGGACCGGCGCCAGCGCGAGCGCCACGTCGATCCTCGAGAGCCTGCGCGATGCCATCGACGACCTGTTCGAGCGGGCCACACCGGCGGTCAAGGATGTGTCGGTCAAGGCGGCCGAGGCTGCCGCCGTGGCTGCCGACAAGGCGGCACCGCTCGCGCGGAAGGCGGGCGACGCGACCGCAGACGCGAGCAGCAAGCTCGCCGAGAAGTCGCGGGCCTGGGCATCGAGCGTGCGCGAGAGCCTCGGTGAGCGGCCCGCCGGTGGCAGCACCGCCGGCGGCGACGAGACGGCTGCCCCGGACGCGTCCGCACCCGATGCGCCCGACGCGCCGGCGAGCCCGGCCGAGCCGGAGACGCCGGCGCCCTGACCCCGCGCTCGACCCTATACTTCGCCGCCATGAGCGTCCGCCCCATCGTCATGCTCGGCGACCCCCGCCTGCGCCTCAAGGGCCAGCCGGTCGACAGCTTCGGCAAGTACCTCCACGAGCTCCTCGACGACCTCGCCCACACGATGCGCGATGCGCCCGGTGTCGGGCTCGCCGCGCCACAGCTCGGTGAGGCCCTGCAGGCGTGCGTCATCGAGGTCGAGAGCCAGCTGCACGAGCTCATCAACCCGAAGATCGTCCGGGCGACCGGTGATGACCGTGACCTCGAGGGCTGCCTGTCGATCCCCGGCTACGTCGCCTACGTGACGCGGCACGAGAAGGTCTGGGTCGTCGCCCAGGATCGCCATGGCCAGAAGATCAAGGTCGCCGGCTCCGGCCTGCTCGGCCGCGCGCTCCAGCACGAGCTCGACCACCTCGACGGGCAAGCCTGTACATCGATTACCTGGAGTCGATGGACGAGCTGCTGCCGGTCGGCCAGGGGGGCGAGGACGACGAGGTGCTCGAGGCGGCGAGCGCCCTGGCGTGACCGGCGAGCCGGTCCGCACCGTCTTCCTGGGGAGCGGCGAGTTCGCCGCGCCGACCTTGCGTCGACTGGCCGAGCATCCCGCGGTGCGCGTCGTCGGCGTCGTGACCGCGCCGCCTCGACCGGCGGGCCGGACGGGGACCATCACGCCGACGCCGATCCACGTCGTCGCGGATGGCCTCGGGATCGACGCCGATCCTCACCCCGGAGCGCCTGCGCGAGAGAGGCCATCGGTCCTGGACGTGCTCGGCGCTCGGGGCCGACCTGCTCGTCCTCGCCGACTACGGCCGGATCGTGCCGCCCGCCCTGCTCGAGTCCCGGCACGGCGCCCTCAATCTCCACCCGTCGCTCCTGCCCAGACACCGCGGCGCGACGCCGGTCCCGGCGACGATCCTGGCCGGCGACGCCGCTGACCGGGGTGACGTTGATGCGGATGGACGCCGGGTCTGGACACCGGACCGATCATCGCGCAGCGTCGCTGGGCGCTCGATGGCGACGAGACCACGCCGGAGCTCGAAGGCGACCTCGCGCGCGAGGGCGCCGACCTGCTCGACGCGCTCGCTGGGACCATGGCTGACCGGCGACCTCGCGGCGACGCCGCAGCCCGAGGAGGGCGCGACGCTGACCCGACCGCTGCGCCGGAGCGACGGCCGCCTGGATCCGACGCAGCATGCCGTCGACCTCGAGCGACAGGTCCGCGCCTACCAGCCCTGGCCAGGCATCGTTCGTCGAGACGCCGTTCGGCCGTCTGGTGGTGTGGGCCGCTCGACCGGAGTCCGCCCCAGGGACGTCGCTGCCGGTCGGCACATTCGACGAGCACGGCCTCGGGTCGGGGCACGGGGAGCGCCTGCGACTCGACGAGGTGCAGCCTGCCGGCGGGCGGCGGATGACCTGGACCGACTTCCGTGCGCGGTCGGCCGGACATCGTCGGCAGTAGCATCGTCGGGTGACCGAGCAGCTGCGACCCGGCATCAGCGGCCTGACCCCGGACGCCCTCGCGACCTGGGTGGTCGAGCAGGGCGAGCCGTCGTACCGCGCCCGCCAGATCGGCGACGCCATCTGGAAGGACGGCGGCGTGATCGACGGCGAGTCGATGCGCACGCTCCCGGCGGCGCTCCGGAGCGCGCTCGGCGACGACGTTCCGGCTGGACACCGTCGGCGACACCGAGCTTCGGCTGGGCGATGGCGGTCAGACCGAGAAGGCCCTCCATCGGCTCGACGACGGCGCGCTCATCGAGAGCGTCCTGATGCACTACCCGGCGCGTTCCGGGTCACGCGAGCGGCACACCCTGTGCATCTCGAGCCAGGCGGGCTGCGCGGTCGGCTGCCCGTTCTGTGCCACCGGCGAGCTCGGCTTCGGTCGGGACCTGGAGGTCGCCGAGATCGTCGACCAGGCTCGCCACGCCCAGCGCCGCCTGGCCGTCGACGGCAAGCGGCTGACGAACATCGTGTTCATGGGCATGGGCGAGCCGCTGCTCAACCTCGACCGGGTGCTGGAGGCGGTCGAGGCGCTCAACGACCCGCGCCGGTTCGGGCTTGGCGCGCGGCACATCACGGTGTCGACCAGCGGCGTCGTCCCGGGCATCCGCCGGCTGACCGCGCTCGGCCCGCAGTTCACCCTGGCCGTCTCGCTCCACGCCGGGCGCGACGCGCTGCGCGACGTGCTCGTGCCGCTCAATCGACGCTGGCCGGTCGCCGAGGTCGTCGCCGCGGCGCGCGACCACGGCCGCTCGACGGGCCGCCGGATCAGCTACGAGGTGACGATGATCGGCGGCGTCAACGACACGCCGGAGGACGCCCAGGCCATCGTCGACCTGCTGCGCGGCGACCACGCCCACGTCAACCTCATCCCGATGAACCCCGTCGCCCACACCCCGTGGCAGGCCAGCCCGATGCCGGTCATCGAGGCCTTCGCCGCGACCCTGCGCGAGGCCGGGATCGGCACGACGATCCGGCGCAACCGCGGCCAGGAGGTCGGTGCGGCCTGTGGCCAGCTCGCCGCCGAGCGGGCCGGCGAGCCGCCGGCACCGGCCGTGGCGCGCCGCCGGGCGCGGCTGGAGGTCGCCAGCGCGGCCGCCCTGCGTGGCGATCGCAGCGACGAGCCCGTGCCGGCCGGCGTGCTCGGCGCGGCGGGGGAGTAGGGATGGGCACCGGTCGGGCGCGCATCGCCGCCAGCGTCCTGGATGCGGACCTGTCGAACCTTGCCCACGCCGTGCGCCGGGTCCAGACCGCCGGCGCGGATCGCGTCCATCTCGATGTGATGGACGCGCACTTCGTGCCCAACCTGACCTTCGGCGCGAAGACGATCGCGGCCATCCGGCGTCGCACCGAGCTGCCGCTCGACGCCCATCTGATGGTGGCCGAGCCGGGTCGCTACATCCAGGAGTACCTCGACGCCGGGTGTGACTCGATCACCATCCACGTCGAGATCGACGAGCCCATCGAGCCGACGCTGCGGGCCATCCGCGCCGCCGGGCGGGCAGCCGGACTGTGCGTCGAAGCCGGCGACGCCGATCAGCGCCCTGGAGCCGTATGCCGGCCTCCTCGACATCGTGATGATCATGACCGTCGAGCCGGGGTTCGGCGGCCAGACGTTCATGCTCGACGTCCTGCGCCAGAAGGCCGGCGACGCGCGCACCCTGCTCGAGGCGCACAAGGCGTACGGCGGCGAGGTCCATGTCGATGGCGGGATCAACCGCGAGACCGCCGAGGACGCCGGCGCGACCGGCGTCGACATCCTCGTCGTCGGGTCGGCGCTGTTCGTGAAGGGCCGCGACATGGGCCGCGAGGTGCGGCTCATCCGGGCGCTCGCCGACGAGGGCTTCCAGTACGGGCTCAACGGCGGGGTGCCGCCGATCCCGCGTGACCGCATGGTCCGCTTCGCCAGCCTGCCCAAGCACCTCGCCCAGCGCCTGTCGGTCGACATCGAGCGGACCGGGATCCCGGTCGTGATGCTCCGTGGCGACGGGCAGATCAACCCGGATGGCGTGCGCGACTACGACCTGCTCGTGCCGGCGACGGTCGAGGCATCGGTGGAGGCGGCGCACGCCCGACGGCGGGACGACCTGCTCGGCGAGGCCGACGACTGGCGGCGGTCCTTCAGCGCGTGAGGGCGCTGCTGCAACGCACGACCGGCGCGAGCGTCCGGGTCGATGGCGAGGTCGTCGGCGAGATCGGTCCCGGGCTCGTCGTGTTCCTCGGGGTCGGACCGACCGATGACGAGGCCACCGGGGAGACGCTGGCCCGGCGCATCGTCGAGCTGCGCATCTTCCGCGACGAGGAGGGCCGGACCAACCGCTCGCTCGTGGACGTCGGCGGCGCGACGCTCGTGGTCTCGCAGTTCACGCTCTTCGCGGACACGCGTCGAGGCCGCCGGCCCGGGTTCACCGGTGCCGCGCCGCCCGAGCTCGCCGAGCGGCTCTACGAGCGGTTCGCCGCGGCCCTCCGCGCGCTGGGGATCACGGTCGCGACCGGTCGGTTCGGTGCCGAGATGGCCGTCGAGCTGGTGAACGACGGCCCGTTCACGCTGTGGCTCGATACCGCCGAGCGCCAGACATGACGAACCGGCCGTCGGATCGACGGCCGGTCAGGAGTCGCGGCGGGTCCGATCGACGGTGTCGTCGACCGGAACGGCTACTTGGAGGCCTTGAGCTGCGTGCGCCGGCAGCGGGTGCAGACGAGCGCCTTGGTCGGGGCACCCTTCTGCTCGATGACGAGCGGCTGCAAGTTGGGCTGCATGCGGCGGTGGGCTCGGACGCGGTTCATGCCCGACGACTGCGGGTTGAAGCCGCCCATCGAGGTCTTGCCGCAGATCGCGCAGGAGCGGGCCATGGGGTCCTCAGGAAACGGTCAATTCAGGGGCACCCAGGCCGTTGGGCCCGAGCGGGGCGGTATGATAGCACACGGTCCGGCGCCTTCCTTCCGGCCACATCGCCCGGCCGTCCGCACCAGGAGGACCTCGTCCGCGTGGCCATCCGCCCGACACCCGGTCGTTCGCTCGTGACCGGCCGCGCGCTCGTCGACGTCATCCGCGCCGCGACACTCGGCTCGTACGGCGTGAGCGGGTTCGCGGGCGGGCCGCTGGCCCGGATCGTCGAGGCACTCGGGCTGTGGCAGCCCGGTCTGACCATCCGTCGTGACGGCCGCCTCGAGATCGAGCTCGACCTCGACGTCGCGCTCGGCGTGCCCGTCGCTGAGGTCGCCCGCCAGGTCGACTCCGCCGTGCGCTACGCCGTCCGTCGCGCCCTCGACCGGGAGGTCGACCGGCTGGTCATCCACATCGACGGCCTGCGCGTGCAGCCGGGGGGCACCCTGCCTGCGGCCGCCCCGCCGGTGGCCCCCACCGTGGTCCGCTCGCGCGACCTCGCCGACAGCGGGACGGACGTCGCCTAGATGGCCCGGGTCGCGTGCGACGGTGACGGCCTCCTCGACGCGTTCCGGGCGGCCGTCGCCAATCTCGAGGCGCACGTCGACGAGATCAACGGCCTCAACGTCTACCCGGTCCCCGACGGCGACACCGGCTCGAACATGTTCGCCACGGTCCAGGCGGCCCTCGAGGAGGCCGAGGCGGTCGCCGGGCAGCCGGCCGACCGGGTCGCCGCAGCGATCAGCTTCGGCGCGCTCATGGGCGCCCGCGGCAACTCCGGGGTCATCACCAGCCAGATCTTCCGCGGCATGGCGGAGGGGCTGGCCGGCAAGCGTCGGTTCAACGGCCTGGACCTGGCCAACGCCCTGAGCCAGGGGGCGAAGACGGCCTACGGCGCCGTCGCCAAGCCGGTCGAGGGGACGATCCTCACGGTCATCCGGGAGTCGGCCGCCGCGGCCGTCGAGACGGCCGAGCGCGACAACGACATCGAGGTCGTCCTGACCGCGACGCTGGAGGCGGCCGAGAAGTCGGTCGCGCGCACGCCGAGCCTGCTGGCCATCCTGCGCGAGGCCGGCGTCGTCGATTCCGGCGGCCAGGGGCTGTATCGCCTGTTCCAGGGCGCCCTGCTCCACCTGACCGGCAAGACCCCGGTCGGCGTCGCCGGTGCCCGCGCCGGCGCCGGCGCCGGAGCCAAGGCCGAGCACGCTCGTCGCCCATGCCGACGAGGGATTCGGCTACGAGACGATGTTCCTGCTGCGGGCGGCCGGGCACGAGGGCCTCGACGTCGACGCCATCCGCGACCACCTCGAAGTCGATCGGCGAGTCGGTGCTCGTGGCCGGCGACGCGCGGGCGCTCAAGGTCCACGTCCACAACGAGCGACCGGACCTCGTCATCGGCTACGGCCTGACCCTCGGCGCGCTCAGCCGGATCACGGTCGAGAACCTCGACAACCAGGCCCGGGACGTGCGCGAGACGAAGGCCGCCGAGTTCACCGGCGGTCCCGCGCCCGAGCTGTCCGAGGCGAGCATCGCGCGGCCGGACACGAACGGGACCGGGCCGCCCGCGGACATCCCGGAGCTGGCGGTCATCGCCGTCACCGCCGGTGACGGCCTGGCGGCGATCTTCCGCGACTTCGGCGTGGCGGCGGTCGTGCAGGGCGGCCAGTCGGCCAACCCGAGCACCGGCGAGCTGCTGGAGGCCGTCCAGTCGGTGCCGGCCCGCCAGGTCCTGCTCCTGCCCAACAACCCCAACGTCGTGCTCGCGGCGCGCCAGGTCGCCGACATGAGCGAGCGCCCGGTCTCGGTCGTCCCGACGCGCAACGCGGCGGAGGGTTTCGCCGCGTTGCTGGCCATGGACCCGAGCCTCGACGCGCCCGGCAACGTGACCCAGATGACCGAGGCCGGCCGCGGCATCCAGACGGTCGTCGTGACCGAGGCGGTGCGCGACGCGACGATCGGTGGCCGCAAGGTCCGCCGAGGCCAGACGATCGCGCTCGACCCGGATGACGGGCTCGTGGCGGTCGAACAACGACCGCGAGCAGTGCGTCATCGAGGCGATGACCTCGCTGCCGCCGGGGTTCGAGCTCGTGACGATCTTCTACGGGGACGGCGCGGACCTCGCCGAGACCGAGGCCCTGTCCCGGCGCATCGGCCAGATCCTGCCGGGCACGGAGATCGAGGTCCGCCACGGCGGGCAGCCGTTCTATCGGTACCTGATCTCCGCCGAGTGACGACCAAGGCGCGCTCGACGCCGGCCCCCGCGCCGCCCGTCCCGACCGACCCGGTCGAGCTGCTGTCGACCCCGCTCCACCAGTCCGGGTTGACCGCCGCGAACCTGCTGCGCCGGGCGGGCGTCAAGCTCGGGCTGGTACGACGTCCGCGACCTGCTGTTCCACCTGCCCCGGCGCTACGACGACCTGCGCGAGCTCGCGACGATCGGGCAGCTGCGCGATCGCGACGACGGCGAGGTCGTGTCGGTCCAGGCCGAGGTCCGCGACGTGCGCGTGGAGGCCAGCTTCCGGCGGCGCATCCAGCGGACGGTCGCGGTCCTGGCGGACGGCACCGGCGAGGTCAACGCGACGTGGTTCGGGCGGCGCTTCATCGAGCGTCGGCTGCATCCCGGCCAGGAGGTCGTGGTGAGCGGCCGGCTGAAGCGCTTCCGCGGCGCCCTGACCATCGACAACCCGGAGTTCCAGGCGGTGGACGCCGCGGCCGGCGTGCTCATGGCGGGCCGCATCGTGCCGGTCTACCGGCTGACCGCCGGGTTGACGGCCGCCCGCCTGCGGGTCGCGGAGCGCGAGGCGCTCGACCGGGCCGGCCACGCCTACCCCGAGTACCTGCCGTCGCCGATGCGCCGTGACCTGGACCTGCCGACGATCGCGACCGCGCTGGAGGCCGCCCACTACCCGCCCGACTTCGACGCCCGGGATGCGGCCCTCCGACGTCTCGCCTTCGACGAGCTGCTTGCGCTCCAGCTCGGCATGGTCGGCCGGCGGCGGGCGCGCGGCCGCGACACGGCGCCGTCGATCGCGTCCGACGGCGACGGCGATCGCGCCATCCGTGACGGCGCTCATCGATGCCCTGACCCGCAAGGTCGGGCGCCAGGTCACGCTGACGACGGACCAGGTCGCGGCGATGGACCAGGTCCGCGACGACCTGGCGCGGCCGACGCCGATGCTGCGCCTGCTGCAGGGCGACGTCGGCTCGGGCAAGACCGCGGTCGCGGCCTACGCCCTGGCGGCGGCGGCGAAGGCCGGCTTCCAGGGCGCGCTCCTCGCCCCGACCGACCTGCTCGCCCGCCAGCACCTCGACACGGTCGGGGCGCTGCTGGCCGACGTCGGCGTCGACGTCATCCTCCTCGCCGGCTCGCTCAAGGCCGCCGAACGGACGCGGGCGCTGGAGCTCATCGCCTCGGGCCAGGCATCGGTCGTCGTCGGGACGCACGCCCTGTTCCAGGACGCCGTCGTCGTTCGCCCGGCTCGGGCTGGCGATCATCGACGAGCAGCACCGCTTCGGCGTCGAGCAGCGCGGCCAGCTCGAGGCCAAGGCCGGCGGCGTCGCGCCCGCACGTCCTGCTGATGACGGCGACGCCGATCCCGCGCACGCTCGGCCAGGTCCTCTACGCCGACCTCGACGTGTCCGACCTGCGCACGCCGCCGGCCGGTCGCATCCCGATCCGGACCGGCATCCGGCGACCGGACGACCTCGACGGCACCTGGGCGCGGGTCCGCTCGGAGGCGGCGCTCGGTCATCGCACGTTCGTCGTCGTGCCGCTCATCGAGGAGGGTGCCGACGGCGTCGACGACGCGCTCGGGCTCGTCGGCCGTGGCCGCGGAGACCGAGGCGATCCGGCTGACCGAGCTCCTCGCCCCGCTCCGCGTCGGGCTGGTCCACGGTCGGCTGAAGCCGGTCGATCGCGACGCGGAGATGCGCCGCTTCCGCGACGGCGAGCTCGAGGTGCTCGTCGGGACGACCGTGGTCGAGGTCGGGGTCGACGTGCCCGAGGCGACGATGATGATCATCGAGGGCGCCGATCGATTCGGGCTGGCCCAGCTCCACCAGCTCCGTGGCCGGGTCGGGCGCGGCACGGACGAGTCGTTCTGCGTCCTCGTGTCGGACGCGACCGACGAGACCGCCCGCGCGCGACTCAAGGCGGTCGCCGAGCTGAGCGACGGGTTCGAGCTGGCCGAGCGGGACTTCGAGCTCCGTCGCGAGGGCGACGTCCTGGGCTTCGCCCAGAGCGGCCTGCCCGGGCTGCGCGTCGCGTCGCTGACCCGGCGCGACCACCAGGAGCTGGCCGTCGTCGCGCGCGACCAGGCGGAGACGCTGCTGGATGCCGCCGGGCGGCTCGACGCCGATGCCCGTCCCGACCTCGCCCCGCTCGCCGCGGAGCTGGCGAGTGGCTGGCTCCGCCATCTCGTGGCCGCGGACCCGGCGACCGGCTCATGACCCGCATCGATCGCACCGCGCATGTCTGACGGCGGCCGGGTCATCGCGGGCACGGCCCGGAGCATCCGGCTGGACGCACCCGGCCCGGGCACGCGGCCCTTCGGCGACCGGGTCAAGCAGACCCTGTTCGCGATCCTCGACCCGGAGCTGCCGGGAGCCCGCTTCCTCGACCTGTTCGCGGGCAGCGGGGCGGGTGGGGTCGAGGCCCTGTCGCGGGGCGCCGCGCATGCCACGTTCGTGGAGCGCGACGCCTCGGCGGTCCGGGTCATCGTGGCCAACCTGGCGCGGACCCACCTCGGGGCGCCGGACCGGGTGCGGGTCGTGCGCGAGGACGTCCTCGGCTGGCTGCGCGAACCGGAGCGCGCCGGGGAACCACGCTGGGACATCGTCCTGCTCGACCCGCCGTACGACGACACGGCCGCACTGACCGCCAGCCTGGTCACGGTCGCCGACCTGGTCGCCCCGGGCGGACGGGTCGTGGCCAAGCACTTCTGGAAGACCGCTCCGCCGGCCCGAGCGGGACTGCTAGCATCGGACCGAGACCGCCGCTTCGGGGAGACGGCCCTCACCTTCTATCGGCGCGAGGAGGACGCATGAGCGTCGCGGTCTATCCCGGCTCGTTCGATCCGATCACCAACGGGCACCTCGACATCATCGGCCGCGCGGCGGCCGTCTTCGAGCGGCTCGTCATCGGCGTCCTGGCCAACCCGCGCAAGCAGCCGCTGCTCGACGTCGACACCCGCATCGAGGTCATCCGGGCCGCGGTCGCGGACGCCGGGCTGGCGGACCGCGTGGAGGTGACCGCGTTCGACGGCCTGACCGTCGACTTCTGCCGATCGCAGGGCGCATCCGCCATCGTCCGCGGGCTGCGGGCCATCAGCGACTTCGAGTCGGAGATGCAGCTGGCCCACAACAACCGGGTCCTGGCGCCCGCGCGTCGACACGGTCTTCTTCATGACCTCGGTCGCCAACGGCTACGTCAGCTCGAGCCTGGTCAAGGAGATCGCGAGCTTCGGCGGGGACGTCTCGACGATGCTCCCGACCCGCCGCCAGTGCGGCCCTCGACTGCGGCGTTGGGCCGAACGACGCCGTGACATAATCGAGCCTGCAGGAGGGCACCGCCATCGACATCATCTTCCTCGTCGAGCGCCTTGAATCGCTCATCGCGAACGGCAAGAAGCTGCCGCTCACGACGAACGTGGTCGTCGACCAGAACGCCGCTCTCGGCCTCATCGATGAGCTGCGCGTCGCCGTCCCCGAGGAGGTTCGCGCCGCCAAACGGATCAACGCCGAGGGCGAGCGCATCATCGAGAAGGCCCAGGAGGAAGCGGAGCGGATCGTCGCCCGCGCCCAGGAGCAGGCGGCCTTCCTCATCGACGAGCGCGGGCTGACCCAGGCCGCGGCCCTCGAGAGCCAGCGCGTCATGGCCGAGGCGCACGACGACGCCGACCGGATCCGCGGCGGCGCCGACGAGTACGCGGTGAGCGTCCTCGAGGGTCTCGAGGGTGACGTCACCAAGACCCTCCAGAGCATCCAGAAGGGCATCGCCCTGCTCGACAGCCGCCGGGCGACGCTCATCGCCAGCGCGGCGGGGGCCAACGACGTCGGTCCGGACGACGGGCTCGTCGACGGGGACGACTGGGAGGACGAGCCGGAGGACGCCGCGGCGCCTGCCCGGCCGTGACCGACGACCCGTTCCTCATCAACGTCGCCGGACTGCTCGGCGACGGGGTCGGGGCGACCCGGACGCTCGACATCGCCGATGCCAGCGTCGACCTGCCCGATGACCTCGTCCTGGCCACGCCCATCAGCGGACGCATCCGGCTGACCCATGAGAACCGCGGCATCGTCGCCGTGGCCGACCTCACGACCGCGCTCGCCGGGGAGTGCGCGCGCTGCCTGCGGCCGGTGACCACGCCGATCGACATCCACCTCGCGGAGGAGTACCTCCCGACGGTCGACCTCTCGACCGGACGCCCGGTGGCGGCGGACGACGAGCCCGAGGCGCTTCGCCTGACCGACCACCACGAGCTCGACATCGGGCCGTCGGTCGTCGACGCCATCTCCCTGGCCGAGCCGATCGCCCCGCTCGATCGGCCGGATTGCCCCGGGCTGTGCATGGTCTGCGGCCTGCCGCTGGACGAGGGGGAGCACGACCACCCGGTCGACGACATCGATCCGCGGCTGGAAGCGCTGCGCGGGTTCACCCCGCTCGCCGACGACGAGGACGACCCCGCCGCCGGCTGATCGGAGGCGACGCCGGGACCGCTTTCGGGGTAGACTCCGCCGTCGATGCGGGTTGCGGCCCGCCGTTCCGGGTGCCCTGCGGCCGCCCGGCCACGACCGACACGACAGGAGCTCCCGACCCCATGGGTGTACCCAAGCGACGCGTCAGCCATGCCCGGCAGGGCGAGCGGCGTTCCCACCTCGCCATCGACCTGCCGGCCCTCGAGGCATGTCCGCACTGCCACGAGATGAAGCTTCCGCACCACGTCTGCCCCAACTGCGGCTGGTACCAGGGCCGCCAGGCCGTCGAGCTGAAGCCGGCCGGTAGCGGCGGCGGCGCCGACACCGACCGCTAGCCCGGTGACCTCGACCGACGGCGTCCGCGTCGCGGTCGACGCGATGGGCGGCGATCACGGCCCATCCGAGGTCATCCCCGGCGCGCTCGACTTCGCCCGGTCCCACCCCGCCGACGAGCTCATCCTCGTCGGTGACGACGCGACCGTTCGCGCCATCGCGGGCGACCTGCCCGCCAACGTCCGCATCGTGCACGCCGCCGAGGTCATCGGCATGGACGAGCACCCGGCCCTGGCGCTGCGCGAGAAGAAGGACGCCTCCATCCTCGTCGCGACCGACCTCGTCCGTCGCGGTGAGGCGGACGCTGTCGTCACGGCCGGCCACACCGGCGCGGGCATGGCTGCCGCCGTCCTGCGTCTGGGGCGGCTGCCCGGCGTCGACCGCCCGGCGCTCGCCGTCCAGATGATCACCGACGCCGGGCCGATGGTCCTCCTCGACATCGGGGCGAACCCCGACTCGACCGCCGAGAACCTCGTCCAGTACGCCCGGATGGGCGCGATCTTCGCCGAGCGCGTCCTCGGCGTCCCGAACCCGCGCGTGGCGCTCCTGTCGATCGGCGAGGAGAAGGGCAAGGGCGATGCCCGGATCCAGCGCGCGACGGAGCTGCTCGATGCCTCCGGCCTGCGCTTCGACGGCAACATCGAGGGCAAGGACCTGACCCGCCACATGGCCGATGTCGTGGTCACCGACGCCGTCGCGGGCAATGTCGTCATCAAGTTCTTCGAGGGGCTGTCCGGCTTCATCTTCGACCTGTGGCGGACCGAGTTCCGGCGCGGCGTCCGCGGCCGCCTGGCGTACCTGCTGATGCGGCCGAGCATCGACCGGATCCGTGGCGTGTTCGACTACGAGCGCGCCGGCGGGTCGCCGCTCCTCGGGGTCAAGGGCACGGTCATCATCACCCACGGTCGAGCCAAGCGACGGATGGTCGGCTACGCCTGCGAGGTCGGCGCGACGATGGCCCGGACCCGCGTCCCGGCCCTCATCGCCGACGCGCTGGCGGCGGACGCCCGGCATGCCGCCGCCACGGCGACCGAGACCGCGCGCGACCTGGCCCAGGAGGTCGCCCGATGAGCGGACCGGAGCTGACCGTCGGCCGCGGCGTCATCTCCGAGCTCGTCAACCTGGCCGCGATGGGCGTCCCCGGCGTCAGCCGCGTCGGCCGGGGCGGTCCGCCGTGGCGATCCTGGCTGCTCGGCCCGGCGGTCAGGGTCCGCATCGAGGACGAGCGCGTCCTCGTCCGGCTGCGCATCGTCGCCCGGCCGGGGCAGCCGCTCGGGCCACTCACCGCCCAGGTCCGCACCGCGGTCGCCGCGACCGTCGAGCGCTTCCTGGGCCTCGACCTCGGCGCCGTCACGGTCATCGTCGATGGCGTCGGAGGCTGACCAGCAGCGCGGACGGCGGACGGGGCGCCGGCTGGCGCTCGCGGCGGTCTTCGAGGCCGACTTCGGCCTGCGCACGCCGGAGGCCATCCTGGAGCGTCACCTGGCCGAATCCGAGCGCGACGAGACCGCTGCCGCCCTGGCCCGGGAGCTCGTCGCGGCGGTCGTCGCGCACCGGGTCGAGATCGACGCCCTGCTGACCGAGACCGCACCGCGCTACCCGGTCACCGGGCTTGCCCGGATGGACCGCGCATTGCTCCGAACGGCCATAGCCGAGGTGCTACACTCGCCGACGCCGGCCCGGGTGGCCATCGCCGAGTGGGTCGAGCTGGCACGCACCTACAGTGGAGACCCCATGCGGCGCCTGATGAATGGCGTCCTGGGGCGCATCGCCCCACCCAACTCCGAGGAGGGAGTCCGTGGCCACAACGTACGACCGGCTCAAGAAGATCGTCGTCGAGCAGCTCGGCGCCGACGAGGATGAAGTCAAGCCGGAAGCGTCGTTCGTCGACGATCTGAACGCGGATTCGCTCGACCTCGTCGAGTTGATCATGAGCCTCGAGGAAGAGTTCGGGACGGAGATCTCGGACGAGGACGCGGAGAAGATCCGGACCGTCCAGGACGCCGTCGACTACATCGACGAGCACTCCTCCTAGCCGCGTCGTCGCGCGGTCACGTGCGACCTGGACAGGCCGTCGCCGACCACCTGGGACTCCCTGTCCGCGACCTGGACCTGCTCGAGCAGGCCCTCATCCACTCGAGCTGGCTGCACGAGCATCCCGACGAGGCGGTCGGTCACAACGAACGCCTCGAGTACCTCGGGGACGCCGTCGTGAACCTGGCCATCTCCGGCGCGCTGTACGCGCGGCACCCCGACGACGATGAAGGCGCCCTGTCCGCTCGACGCGCGGCGATCGTCTCGACCACCGGGCTCGCCCGGCTGGCCGGGCGCATCGACCTCGGCGCGATGCTGATGCTCGGCGAGGGCGAGTCCCGGCGCAGCGGCCGACGCCGGCCATCGCTCCTGGCGTCGTCGTTCGAGGCCCTGACCGGCGCCCTGTACCTGGACCTCGGCTTCGAACGGGTCCGCGACTGGCTCGTCGAGCTGGCCGGCCCGGAGCTCATCCTGGAGGCCCCGCTGACCTCGCTGAAGAGCCCCAAGAGTCGCCTCCAGGAGTACACCCAGCGGCGATGGGGTACCCGCCCGGAGTACCGCCTGCTCGAGGCGACCGGTCCCGACCACGAGAAGTCCTTCCAGATCGAGGCCTGGGTCGACGGCCGGCTCGTCGGTCGCGGCGCTGGCTCATCCCGCCGTGAGGCGGAGACGGCGGCAGCGGCGGAGGCCATGGAGACCCTCCGGGCCGAGCGTCGCGAGCGCACGACCGAACCCATGACCGGGACGCTGGCATGACCGAACCGACCGAGCCCTGGCTGGCCGCGCCGCGCCTCCTGGCGCTCCGGCTGCAGGGCTTCAAGTCGTTCGCGGAACGCACCAACGTCGAGTTCGGCGCCGGCATCTCCGCGGTCGTCGGACCCAACGGATCGGGCAAGTCCAACCTCGCCGACGCGCTGCGCTGGGCGCTCGGGGAGCAGGGTCGGGCGCTCCGCTCGCGCAAGGCCGAGGACGTCATCTGGGCCGGCTCGGAGAAGCGCTCGGCGCAGGGCATGGCCGACGTGACCCTCGTCCTCGACAACGGCGACGGGCTGCTGCCGGTCGACTTCCAGGTCCTCGAGCTGGGCCGCCGGCTGTTCCGCAGCGGCGAGAACGAGTACCTCCTCAACAAGCAGCGCATCCGGCTGCGTGACCTCGTCGACCTGCTCGATGCCGCGCATCTCGCCGACAACGCCTTCCTGTTCATCGGCCAGGGCATGGTCGACCAGGCGCTCGCCCTGCGCCCCGAGGAGCGTCGGCCGCTGTTCGAGGAGGTCGCGGGGGTCCGTCGGCACGAGCGGCGCCGACGCAAGGCGGAGGAGCAGCTCACCGAATCGGAGGCGAACCTCGCCCGGGTCGACGACATCCTCGCCGAGCTGCGCCCGCAGGCGCGCCGGCTGTCCGCCCAGGCCGAGCAGCAGGCGACCCGCTCGTCGGTCGGTGACGAGCTGGTGCACGCACTGCTGGCCGTCACCCACGGCCGCTGGCACGAGGCCGCGGCCCGCGTCGCGGCCACGACCGAGCGGCGCGACCAGACCCAGGCCGCCGCCGATGCCGCGATGCACGAGCTCGAGGTCGCCGAGACGGCCGCTGGTGCCCTCGCCGGCGAGCTGTCCGCCCGGGCCACCGCCGAACGCCAGCGACGCGCGGCCCACGATGCCGCCAGGACGGCGCTCACCGAGCTGCAGCTGCGCGACGGGCGTCTCGTGGCGGATCTCGAGGCCATCGGCCGGGATCGCGAGCGCCTGGCCGACGAGCGCTCGGTGGCGGAGACCGAGGCCGGCGGCGCCCGGCGCAGCCTCGCGGCCCCGGTGCCCGCCCGCGACCTCGACCTGGAGGCAGCCGTCACCGAAGCCGATCGCGACCTCGCCGAGGCGCAGACCGAGCTGACCACCCTGCGCTCGGCATCCCAGGCACGTGGCGAGGCGCTGGCCGCGCTGCGCCGAGCCGAGAGCGCCCGCCAGGCCGAGGCCGAGACGGCCCGTCGGCGGCTGGCGGAGGCCGAGCGGCGGGCCGCGGAGGAAGCCGTCGCCGCGGATGATGCCGCCGTCCGTCGCACCGCGGTCCAGGAGCGACTGGCCGGGGCGCAGGCGGCCGCCACGTCGGCCGCCCGGGCGGAGGCCGCAGCCGTGGTCGAGCGGGATGCGCGGCGCGGCGATGTGGAGACGGCGGAGGCGGAGCGATCCGCGGCAACGGAGCGAGGGTCGGCCTCGGCGGCGGCCGTCGCCGCGTTGCGGGGCCGGGTCGATGCCCTCGCCGCACGCCTGGATGACGACGAACGCCGACCGATCGCCCGGGCCGCGAAGCGACTCGGCGGTCGACGCATCGATGACGATCTCGTCGTGGATCCGGGCCTCCGGGCCGCCGTCGAGGCCGCGCTCGCGGACGCGGCACGCGCCTATCTCGTGCCGGGCGGTGCCGTCGGCGAGCTGGCGGGAGAACGCGGCCGGCTCGTGGTCGAGGAACGGCTGTCCGCCGAGCCGGGCGGGAGCTCGCCGTCGGCGGCGGAGCGCCGGCTGCTCGACGCCGTCGGCGCGGCCGGCGGTGGGCCCCTCGCGGAGGCGGTCCGCCGCGACACGACCGGTGCCATCCGGCGCGCGCTGGGACACGCCGTGTGGGTCCCGGACCTGGCCGCGGCGCTGGCGCTGCAGCCGGTCCTCCCGTCGGGCTGGGTCGCCGTCCCACGTGATGGCCAGGCGGTGGTCGATGAGCTCGGTGTCAGCCTTGGTGCGGCCGAGTCCCTGCTCGAGCGGCGAGCCGAGCACGCCCGACTCGGGGCGGATCTCGAACGCGCGAGCGCGACGCTGGACGCGCTCCAGCAGGCGACGACGACGGCCGAGGCGGCCGCGGTGGCGGCGCGGTCGGCGCTGGAAGGGGCACGTGGCGAGGAGGCCCGGGTCGCCGGGGAGCGGCGGCGCGCGGATGAGGCGGAGCGCGCGCTCGCGCGCGAGGCGGAGGCGATCGAGCGCGAGGCGGCCTGGCACGTGGCCCAGGCCGAACGGCTGGCGGCCGAGGTCGATCGGCTCCGGACAGCGATCCCCGTCGAGCCGATGACGGCGGATCCGTCGGCGGACGGGGCACCGGCCGGCGCTGACGACCAGCGCGCGATGGCGGCCTGGGAGCAGCGAGCGAACGATGCCCGCGACCGGCGTGACCGGATCGCGGCCCAGCTGGCGACCCACGATGCCGCCCGCCGCGATGCCGAGCATCGGCGTGCCCGCGCCGAGGCCGCCGCGACGATGGCCGAGGAGCGCATCGCCCGCGCCGAGGCCGAGATGGATCGACTCGCGGATCGGGAGCTGCGCCTGGCGGCCGAGCGCGATGGCCTGCGTGCCGACGTCGCCCGGGCCGTCACCGCCGAAGCCGATGCACGGGCCGCCCTCGAGCAGCTCCACGCGGCCGACGCCGCGGATCGCGATCGGCTGGCGGCGGCCGAGCGAGCCGCGACGACCGCGCGCGAGCACCTGCGCGCCGCCGACGACCGCCTGCGCGGCGCGGACCATGCCGCCCTGGAGGCACGGCTCGGGCTCGAATCCCTGCGCGAGGGCGTGCTCGTGGAGCTCGCGGGCCTCGGCGGGCTCGGGCTGACGGCACTCGGCGTGACCGAGCCCGAGATCGGAGCCGACACGGCGGACATCGTGGACGAGGCCGTCGCCGAGGCGGATGACGCTGGAGCCGAGGGCGACGACGACACCGCGCGTGCCGAGCTCGACGATCCGTCGATCCTGGAGGACGCGCTCGCCGCAGCCGCCGAAGCCTGGGCCGCGACGCCGCCGAGCGACGCACCGCCCGGGCCGAGCCGGCTGGCGCAGCTCCGTCGTCGCTACCACGAGCTCGGCGCGGCCAACCCGTATGCCGTCGAGGAGTACGCCGAGCTGAAGGTCCGGCTGGAGGGCCTCGAGACGCAAGGGTCCGACCTGCGCACCGCGATCCAGACGACGCGCGAGCTCATCGTCGAGCTCGACACGATGATCGCCGACCAGTTCCGGTCGACCTTCGCCAAGCTCGAGACGGCGTTCGAGCGGCGGTTCGAGCAGCTGTTCGGTGGTGGCTACGCCCGTCTGTCGCTGACCGACCCGAGCGATCTCGGCTCGACCGGCATCGAGATCGTCGCCCGGCCGCCGGGCAAGAAGCCACAGGCGCTGGCGATGCTCTCCGGTGGCGAGCGCGCGCTGACCGCGGTCGCGCTGCTGTTCGCCATGCTCGAGGTCCGCCCGGTCCCGTTCTGCGTCCTCGACGAGGTCGACGCCGCGCTCGACGAGGCGAACATCGGGCGGTTCGCCGATGCCCTGCGTTCCCTCGCCCACCAGACCCAGTTCATCGTCATCACCCACAACCGGGGCACGATCGAGGCCGCGGACGCGCTGTACGGCGTGACCGTCGGCGACGACTCCGTGTCCAGGGTGATCAGCCTGCGGCTCGATGAAGCCCAGGCCCTCGCCGCGGACCGCTCGCCCGAGCTGGCGTCGGCCGGCTGATGCCGTTCTGGCGTCGCCGGCGGGAGGAACCGCCGGCCGAGACCCCGACCCCGCCGGTCGACGACGCGCCGGTCGCCGTCC
This sequence comes from uncultured Chloroflexia bacterium, assembly GCA_963776925.1. GTDB lineage: Bacteria > Chloroflexota > Limnocylindria > Limnocylindrales > CSP1-4 > SPCO01. The sequence continues at coordinate 521,023 of CAVZON010000006.1, forward strand.
CACAGCCCGAGCCCGACCGCGCCGGTCGAGCGCGAGCCGCCGGTCGCGGCGCAGCCGACGGTCGTGCCGGAGCCGACGGTCGTGCCGGCGGTCCAGCCAGAGCCCCAGCTCGAACCCGACGTCGAGCCCATTCCGGCGGCCGAGCCTCCGCCCGAGCCCGAGCCCGAGCCCGAGCCCGAGCCGACGGCTGCCGCCGAGCCGCCGGTCGAGCCCGAGCCGCCGCCCCCGGCCGAGGCCCCTGCCTACGCCCCGTTCGACCCGACCGCCTTCCTCGCGGTCGCCCCCGCCCACACCCTCGACCAGGGGCTCGAGCGCACCCGCACGGGCTTCATGACCCAGCTGCGCGACCTGCTCGGCAGCGACGACCCGCAGTGGGACGACGTCGAGGAGGTCCTCATCGCCGGTGACGTCGGTGCGGCGCTGGCCATCGATCTCGTCGAGCGTGCCCGGAAACGGCGCGATCCGAACGGTGCCGAGGCGGCCATCCGCGCCGAGCTGGCGGCGCTGCTCGTCAAGCGCGAGCCCGGTTGGGAGCCGCGCCCCGCCGTCGGTGGCGGTCCGGCGGTCATCCTCGTCGTCGGGGTCAACGGCACCGGCAAGACGACGACGATCGGCAAGCTCGCCAACCGGTACGTCGTCGAAGGCCGCACCGTCATCCTCGCCGCGGCCGACACGTTCCGCGCGGCAGCCATCGACCAGCTCCGGATCTGGGCGGATCGGGCCGGCGTCCCGGTCGTCGCCCACGCGCCCGGTGCGGACCCCGGCGCGGTCGTCTACGACGCCCTGGATGCCGCCGTCGCCCGTGGCGCCGACCTCGTCATCGCCGACACCGCCGGCCGCCTGCACACCAAGTCGAACCTGATGGACGAGCTGACCAAGATCCGGCGCATCGTCGACAAGCGCCTGCCCGACGCCGAACCCGAGACGCTGTTCGTGCTCGACGCCACGACCGGGCAGAACGGCCTGGCGCAGGCGAAGGCCTTCCACGATGCCGTCGGGCTGACCGGGATCGTCCTGACCAAGCTCGACTCGACGGCCAAGGGCGGCATCGTGTTCGCCATCGAGGACGCGCTCAAGGTCCCGGTCCGCTTCGTCGGGGTGGGGGAGGGGGTCAACGACCTCCTCGACTTCGATCCGGACGCGTTCGTCGAGGCGCTGTTCGCCTGAGGTTCCGGTCACTCGCCGAGCGGGACGTCCTCGCCGGCGATGATCGCGGACGCCGGCGCCGGAAGGCCGCCGGGCATCGCCCGCAGCGTGCGCACGCGCGACGTCGCGAGGATGACCACGGCGACGACACCGCCGATGGCCCCGAGCCACATCGCGGCTCGCAAGCCGAGGGTCTCCGCGACGGCCGCCCCGACCACCGTGCCGATGAGCATCGCGGCCATGGCCAGCACGTGGAAGCTCGCCACGACCCGGCCGAGGCGCGTGTCGTCGACCGTCGCCTGACGGATCGAGACCGCGATGACGTCGTACGCGGTCATCGCGCTGTCGGACAGGACCTGCTGGGTCAGCACGAAGACGAATCCGACGATCGACGCATCCGGCGCGAGGGCGATCGCCGTGTTGCCGATGGCCACGAGCACGAGCGCCCCGATGAGGAACGTCCCGATGCCCATCCAGGTCGCGGCTCGACCGGCGACGGCGGCACCGGCCAGCGACGCCAGCCCACCGACGGCCGCGACCATCCCGATCGCGGCCGGGCTGAACCCGAGGTCGGTCGCGAAGACGAGGAACACGCTCCCGAACACGCCCCAGAACCCGGCCACCGCGGCATCCGCCAGGGCCAGCGGCCGCAGGATCGGGTCGTTCAGCGTGAGGGCGAGTCCTTCGCGGATCTCGGCCAGCACCGACGTGCGGGTCTCCGGCGCCCGGCGGCGTCGGCTCGTCTCGCCGGATGTCGCGCAGGAACAGGGCGGAGACGAGGAACGACAGCGCGTCCAGGGCGATGGCGATCGGCGCGGTCAGCCACTGGATGAGCCAGCCGGAGACGCCGAACCCAACGAACTCGGCAGCAGCGCTGGTGCCGGTCAGCGTGGAGTTGGCCTCGACCAGACGATCGCGGCCGATGACCGTCGGCAGGTACGCCCGATCGGCGGTGTCGAAGAAGGTCGTCAGGATGGCGGCACCGAAGGCGACGACCACGAGGTGGATCAGCGTCAGCCCGTCGAGGACGAACGCCACCGGCACGGTGGCGAGCAGCACGGCTCGCCCGAGGTCCGCCCAGATCAGGATGGGCCGCCGGCGCAGCCGGTCGACCCAGGCGCCGGCGATGAGGCCGACGACCAACCCCGCCACGAGCTCTGCGCTGCGGAGCAGCCCGACCTCCGCCGCACCTGCGCCGAGGACGAGGATGGCGGCGAACGGCAGCGCCGTCCGGGTCACGAACGAGCCGAGCATCGACACGCCCGTGGCCGCCCAGAGGCGGCGGAAGTCGCGCTCGCGCCAGACGGACGGGACGGTGGGCATCGGCGGAGGATACCGTCGCACGGTCGAGCGCCCGGGACCTGCTCGTCAGCGGCGGTCGGGGCGACCCTGCGCTACACTCCGCCTGCTTCGGTGCGTCAGAACTCGCGCACCACCGGACGACCGCACGCGCCGTCAACGCCGCGTTCGCCCGGCCCACCCACACAGGAGTCCTGATCGGACCGTGTTCGACACCCTCAGCGAGCGTCTGCGAGCGACCCTCGACGGCCTGACCGGCCGCGGCCGGATCAGCGAGGCCGACGTCGATGCCGCGATGCGCGAGATCCGCCTCGCCCTGCTCGAGGCCGACGTCAACTTCAAGGTCGTCAAGGACTTCGTCGCGCGCGTCCGCGAGCAGGCCATCGGCCAGGACATCCTGCAGTCGCTGACCGCCGGGCAGCAGGTCGTCAAGATCGTCCACGACGAGCTCGTCGCGCTCCTTGGCCAGGGCGACCGGGTCTTCCACCTGAGCGGCAACCCCGCCGTCGTGGCCATGGTCGGCCTGCAGGGCTCGGGCAAGACGACGACCACGGCCAAGCTCGCCAAGCACGTCATCAAGCAGGGCCGCCGCCCGCTCCTCGTGGCCGCCGACCCGTATCGTCCGGCCGCCGCCGATCAGCTCGAGACGCTGGGCAAGGCGCTGGACGTGCCGGTCTACCGCGCCCCGCTGGGCACATCGGTGCCCGACATCGCCCGCCAGGGCGTCGACGCGGCACGCCGCCAGGTGCGCGACGTGGTCATCCTCGATACCGCCGGTCGGCTCAGCGTCGACGAGGCGCTGATGGCCGAGATCGCCGCGGTGAACGACGCGGTCAAGCCGGTCGAGACGATCCTCGTCGTCGATGCCATGACCGGCCAGGAAGCCGTCGGGGTCGCCCAGGCGTTCGTCGCGGCGGTCCCCGTGACGGGGCTCATCCTGACCAAGATCGACGGCGACGCGCGTGGCGGCGCCGCGCTCAGCATCACCGCCGTCACCGGGGTCCCGGTCAAGTTCCTCGGCACCGGCGAGAAGAGCGATGCCCTGGAGGTCTTCCATCCGGACCGGCTGGCGGGCCGGATCCTGGGCATGGGCGACATCCTGACCCTCGTCGAGCGCGCCCAGGACACCTTCGACGCGAAGCAGGCTGCCTCGATGGAGGAGAAGCTGCGCAAGAACAGCTTCACCCTCGAGGACATGCTCGAGCAGCTCCAGCAGGTCCAGAAGATGGGCCCGATCGGCCAGATCATGGGCATGATCCCGGGCTTCGGGAACATGGCCAACGAAGCGCAGGCCGCGGTCGACCGCGGTGAGCTCAAGCGGACCGAAGCGATCATCCGCGCGATGACCCCGGTCGAGCGCCGCGATCCGACCGTCCTCAACGCGTCGCGCCGCCGGCGCATCGCCGCCGGGAGTGGCACCAGCCTGCCCGACGTCAATCGATTGGTGAAGCAGTTCAGCGAGATGCAGAAGCTCATGAAGCAGCTGGCCGGTGGCGGCAAGCGTGGCGCCGTGGGCAGCCTGATGGGTCGGCGATGAGCGCGACCCGCGGGCCCGAAGGAGACCTTCCGATGACCGATCCACGTCCGCCGGAGCACGATCCGGCCGCGGACACGTCCGTGACCCCCATCCCGACGACGACCCATGTCGCCGGATCGGTGCCGCCGGCCCAGCCGGCCCCGACCGCTCCGACCGATGCGACGATCGCCCCGGCCACCGTGCCCGTCGCGACCGATGCGGTCGTCCCGCCGCCGGTCGCGCCGGTCAAGCCGCGCAACCGCGGCCGATGGATCGCCGCCATCGCGGTCGTCGCGCTGGTCATCGGTGCCTCGGCCGCGATCGCGCTGGCCCTCACCGCCTCGTCCGGCCAGTCGACCGTCGTCGGCTACGTGCCGGCGGACAGCACCGCCTACGTCGAGGTCCGCCTGGACCTGCCCGGCGACCAGCGCGCCGAGCTCGCCGAGTTCCTGAGCAAGTTCCCGGGCTTCGCCGACCAGGCCGCCCTCGAGACCAAGCTCGACGAGGTCCTCGACGAGCTGCTCCAGCAGGCGACCGACGGCAAGCAGACCTTCTCGACCGACATCAAGCCATGGTTCGACGGCGAGATCGCCGTCGCCCTTGGCGACCCCGCGCAAGCGGAGACGAAGAAGGACGGCCCGGGCCTGGTCCTCATCTCGATCAAGGACGAGGCACTCGCCAACGCCTGGCTCGACGGCGTGCTCGCCGAGGTCGGCGCGACCCCCGCGACCGAGACCTACGGCGACACCCAGCTGCGCACCTGGACCGAGCCCACGACCGGCGCGACGTCGGCCTTCGCCATCGTCGACGGGAAGGTCGCCATCGCCGGCGACGATGTCGCGGTCAAGGCCGCGATCGACACGAACGGATCCAGCGGCTTCGCCGACCAGGCGGACGTCAAGGCCGCGACCGCCGCGCTCGAGGGCGACCACCTCGGGTTCGGCTTCGTCGACATGGCCGCGCTGCTCGAGTCCAGCAAGGAGATGCTCGGTGAGGGCATGGCCCAGACCGTCGTCAGCGACTCGATGCTCGCGCTGATCCCCGACTGGACCGCGTTCCAGGTGCGGGTCGAGGGCGATGCCCTGGTCATCGACGGGGCCATGCCCGCCGTGGAGGGCGCTCCGGGTCCGGACAGTGGCCATGCCAACGGCGTCGCCGCCTGGGCCCCGCCATCCACCCTGCTGCTCGCGGCCGGCAATGACGTCGGCGCGACCATCGACGAGACGCTCGACCTGTATCGCGCGGATCCGTCGCTCAAGGAAGCCTTCGACATGTTCGAGCAGTCCGCCGGCATCCTCGGCGGCATCGATGGTCTCGTCGGCTGGATGGGCGACACCGGGTGTCGTCGTGACCGCACGGCGGCGAGCTGCCATCGGGCGGGCTCGTGTCGATCCCGACCGACCCGGCGCAGGCCCAGCAGCTGTTCACCTCGCTGCGCAGCTTCGCCGCCCTCGCCGGCGGCCAGGCGGGCATCACCGTGACCGACGAGGATCACGGCGGGACGACCATCACGACGGTCGACCTCGGGATCCCTGTCCGCGCTCGCCGGTCTCGCCGGTGAGGCCCTTCCGGTCGTGCCCGACGCGATCCCGACCGACGAGCATGTGACCCTGTCCTTCGCCGCGACCGACGAGGTCGTCGTCGTCGGGACGAGCGCCGACTTCGTCAAGGCCGTCATCGACGCCGGGCCCGGCCCGTCGCTCGCCGACGACGCCCGCTACCAGTCGGCCGTCGGCCGCGTCGGGGCGGACCACACCGGCGTCGCCTACGTCGACATCGCCGGCGCGCGCACGCTCATCGAATCCCACCTCGACGAGGCGACCGCCGAGGAGCGGGCCGAGTACGAGGAGTCCATCAAGCCGTTCCTGACCCCGTTCGACGTCTTTGCCGCGGCCAACACCGTCGGTGGCGACGTGAACGAGTCCCACGCCGTCATCACCGTCAAGTAGCCCAGCCACCAGGAGGAGCCCAAGCACCATGGCAGTCCGCATCCGGCTGACGCGCGTCGGCGCGAAGAAGCAGCCGACCTATCGACTCGTCGTCGCCGACGGCCGCAGCGCCCGAGACAGCCGCGCGATCGACACGATCGGCCACTACAACCCGCGCACCGAGCCGATCGAGCTCAGCGTCGACGCCGAGAAGGCGAAGGCGTGGCTGGCCAAGGGTGCCCAGCCGTCCGACACCGCCGCGCGCCTGCTCAAGCAGGCCGGCGTCCTGCCCGCTGGCAAGTAGGGAGCGCGAGGATGGCAGCCAAGGATCTGGTCGAATACGTCGCCAAGTCGCTGGTCGACGACCCTGACGCGGTCAAGGTCGAGGTCATCGAGGAGGACGGCGCGACCGTCATCGAGCTTCACGTCGCCGAAGACGACATGGGCAAGGTCATCGGCCGCAACGGCAGCGTGGCCAAGGCCCTGCGCACGCTGCTCAAGGTGACCGCCGCCCGCGACGGCGAGCCGGTCCAGCTCGAGATCGTCTGAGCGAGGACCATACGGTGGCCGACGAGCCCGGCCACGCCCCGGCGACGGCCCCAGGCGTCGAGCGACTCGTCGTCGCCCTCGTCCGGGGCGTCCATGGGTTGCGCGGCGCCGTCCGCGTCGAGGTCCTGACCGACCGGCCCGAGCAGCGGTTCCGGCCGGGCGTCGTGCTGTACCGCGAGGGCGACGCGACGCCCCTGACCATCGCCTCGGCCGAGGCGGTCCAGGATGGCCCGGGCTGGCGGCTGCGCTTCGAGGAGGTCACGAGTCGCGAGGCCGCCGACACGCTGCGGGGGGCGTACCTCGAGACGGAGGTTCGACCCCGAGGCCGATCTCGCGCGTGGCGAGGTCTACTGGCACGAGGTCGTCGGCGTCACCGTGACCGATATCGACGGCACGGTCCTGGGCACCGTCCAGGACATCTATCGCGTCGCCGAGACCGAGGTCTACATCGTGCGTGGCGAGCGCTACGGCACGTTCGACCTGCCCGCCGTCCGCGCGTTCATCCGGATCTTCGCCCCGAGGCGCGGCGAGATCGTCGTCGACGCCGCGGCCCTGGACCTGCAACCGCCGCAAGGTCCGATCCGACCGGCGACGACCGCCCGCGCGCCCCGCGTCGGAAGTCGCCCAAGCGCAAGCGGGCGAGGCCGGGCGCGAGCCGACGCCACGGCGCCCGACGCCACGCAGAGTCGACGAGCCTCGAGCGCCGCGCCCGGAGCCACCGAGCCCGACGGATGCCGCCGACGACCGAGCCATGACCCTCGAGATCGACGTCCTGACCCTGTTCCCGGCGATGATCGAGGGACCGCTCGGCCTCAGCATCCCGGGCCGCATCCAGGAGCAGGGCCTGGCGACCATCCGCGTCCACGACCTGCGCGCGTTCGGCCTCGGTCGGCACAAGTCGGTCGACGACACGCCGTACGGCGGCGGCGCAGGGATGGTCATGCGGGTCGAGCCGATCGTCGCGGCCATCGAGTCCGTCCGCCGTGACGACTCGACGGTCATCCTGCTCGACCCGGGCGGCGAGGTCTTCCGCCACGACCGGGCGGTCGACCTGGCCGGTCGCGGGCACCTCGTCTTCATCTGCCCGCGCTACGAGGGCGTCGACGAGCGGGTGCGCGAGCACGTCGACCTCGAGCTGTCGATCGGGGACTACGTGTTGACCGGCGGCGAGCTCCCGGCGCTCGTCGTCATCGATGCGGTCATCCGGCTGCTGCCGGGCGCCATCGACGACCTGTCGACCGCCGAGGAGTCGTTCAGCGCCGGACTGCTGGAGTACCCGCAGTACACCCGGCCACCCTCGTTCCGTGGCGCGGACGTGCCGTCGATCCTCGTGTCGGGCGACCACGGCGCGGTGCGCCCGCTGGCGACACGAGCGGGCGCTGGAGCGGACCCGCGCTCGACGACCCGATCTGCTGCCACCGGACGGGGCGTGACCGCCCGTCGGCGCGGCCGGGACCCCGTGCTATACTCCGGCGCCGGTCGCCCCGCCGCGGCCGCTTCCGAACGCCCTCCCTGCAGCCACGGCTGCCCACCTGACCAAGGAACCGCCGCGTGAACGTGCTCGACGAGATCGTCCAGGACCAACTCCGCACCGACCTGCCGGAGCTCGCCTCGGGTGACACCGTGAAGGTGTCGGCCAAGGTCGTCGAGGGCAACCGCGAGCGGATCCAGGTGTTCGAAGGCATCGTCATGCGCCTGCGTGGCGGCGGCATCACCCGGACCATCACCGTCCGGCGCATCGCCTCCGGCGTCGGTGTCGAGCGCACGTTCAAGGTCCACAGCCCGCGGATCGACAAGATCGAGGTCATCCGCCACGGCCAGGTCCGCCGCGCGCAGCTGTACTTCCTGCGCAAGCGCGTCGGCAAGGCGGCGACCCTCCGCGAGCGCCGCACGAACGCCTGACCGGCGTCCCCAGCGCGACCCTCCGACCCCGCCGACCGGCGGGGTCGTTCGATTCCTCGTAGGCTTGCCGTCGATGACCGTCATCGTCCCGACCCTGCGCCACGAACGCCGCCTGTGGAACGAGGGACTGACCCGCGTCGTCGGGGTGGATGAGGTCGGCGTCGCACCGACCTGCGGGGCCGTCGTCGCCGCGGCCGTGATCATGGCCCCGGGTTGTCACCGCATCCCGGGCGTGCGCGACTCGAAGACCCTGTCGATGGCCCAGCGCGAGCGCCTCGCGCCGATCATCCGGCGACGCGCCGTGGCCATCGGCGTCGGTGCGGCGTCGGTCCGCGAGATCGACCAGCTCAACATCTACCACGCGACGCACCTGGCGATGCGCCGGGCGATCGCCCGCGTCGGCGGCCACGAGCACGTCCTCGTCGACGGCAACCGCATCGCCGGCTTCGAGCACAAGGTCGGGCCGTACACGAACATCGTCGACGGCGACGCCAAGGTCTACTCGATCGCGTGCGCCTCGGTCGTGGCCAAGGTCGTGCGCGACCGGATGATGACCAAGCTTGCCGCGCGCTACCCGGGCTATGGCTGGGAGCGCAACCAGGGCTATGCCTCGCGCGAGCACCGCGAGGCGATCCGGCGGCTCGGCCTGACGCCGTTCCACCGACGGTCGTTCCTTGCCCTCCAGCGGACGCTCGCCGGTGATCAGCTGTCGATGGACCTGATGGGCGACCCGTCGGCCTCGCTCGAGACGGTCGAGCTGCTCGAGCGGCAGCTGGTGCCGGTCATGGCCGATGACGCCGCCCTCGACGCCCCCGACCTGCTGGAGCTCGACCTCGCCGACATCGTCGGATCGGGGTTGAGCGCCGGATAAGGCCGACGCGAGCGTCGGTGGAGCGGCGGCTGCGAGCATCGGGCGCATGGCCGGCATCCGACCAGCTCGGCGGGACGCGCACGCACGCCCAGCAGATCGGCGATGCCGCCGAGAGCCTCGTCGCCGCTCGGCTCGCGGATGCCGGGTGGACGATCCTGGCCCGGAACCTTCATGTCGGGCGGCGCGAGCTCGACCTCGTGGCGGTCGACCCGGGCCCCCCGCAGCAGCTCGTGATCGTGGAAGTGCGCTGGCGCTCCCGTCGCGACTTCGGACTTGCCGAAGAGAGCGTCGACCATCGCAAGCGCCGTCGGCTCCGGCAGGCGGCCCATGACCTCGTGCGCCGGGACACGATGCCGCACCTGCCGCTGCGCTTCGACCTCGTCGTCGTGGAGCCGGGCCTTCGGGGAGGGGAGGCGCGAGTCCGCCACCACCGGGCGGTGCTCTGAGCCGGCGCAGGCGCGAACGCGCCTGGCGCGACGTGACTGACCTAGCGCGCTCCGAGATCGAGCTGGGAACAGATCTCGGTTCCATCGCAAAAGGCGGAGACCCCGCCGACGACGGTGGCGATGACCGTCATCGCCCGGATCTCGTCGGGCGTGGCGTCCGTGATGTCGCCGCTGAGGATGGTGACGTCGCCCAGCGCGCCCGGCACCAGGTGGCCGCGCCGGGTCTCGTCGCCCAGGGCATGGGCCGCATCCGCGGTCACGGCCCGCAGCCCCTGCTCGGCGGTGAGCAGCTGATCACGCAACCACGGCGGCGTGTCCGGGCGCGAGCGAACGCGACCATCCATCCCGGCGGCGATCTGATCGACGGGCCGGCCCATGTCATCCGGTCAGCGTGAAGTCCGGGAAGGTCCACGGCGCGTCGGTGGCCGAGGCGACGTGCAGCCCGGCGTCCACGAAGTCACGCCATCGGGTCAGCCAATCGGCCTCGTCGCCGGGGTTCTCGCGGTCGAACTCGGCCAGGACGTCCTCGTCGAGCACCCAGTCGGCGGCGCCGTCGAGGTGGATCACCGTGGGGATGTCCAGGGCGACCAGGCGGGCCAGCTGCTCGTCCGACACCCGTAGGGCGTGTTCGACCCGGTGGTGGAGGGGGTTCGGCCCGGTCGGGCCGAGCGCCGCCTCGTAGGCGTTCAGGAGCAACTCCGTGGCCGCGGAACTCATGGCGTGGACCGAAACCTGCCAGCCGGCTGCGTCGGCGCGCGCGACGGTCTCGGTGAGGACCGCGGGCTCCCAGTTCACGGTGTTGCCGTAGCCGTCGTCGAGATGGATCTTCAACCCCTGGACGCGGAGGCGGTCGTCGACCGAGCCGGGCTCCCGCGACGTGTACCAGTCCCCGAAGAACTCCTTGTCGAAGTTCAGGGCGAGGTAGCCGTCGACGCGGAGCGGCAGGGCATCGTCGGCAGCCAGGCCCTCGAGCTCGTCGAGGCGCTCCTGGTTCACCCACTGCTCGCTGATCGAGGTCCAACCGCGGGTCAGAGCGGCATCCATGGCCGCCGCCGCCGTCGAGATCCCGTAGTACCCGCGATCCCCGATCCAGTGGGCGTGGGCGTCGATGAACCCCGGGTAGGCCACGTTCTGGCCGAGGTCGACGACCGGGACGTCGTCGCCGGCGAGGGCGAGGACCTCGTCCCCGGAGCCCACCGCCGCGACCATCCCGTCCTCGATGAGGAGCGCGTCTGCGATGGCCGGCTCGTGGAGCGTCACGATCCGGCCGACGAGGACGAGGCTGCCGCCCACGGGTGTGGTGCCAGTGGCGGCCGCGATCGGTGCAGAAGCCGTTCCACTGGCCGGGGCCGACGGTGACACGGGGGCGCTCGACGAGCACGAGATCGCCACCAGGAGTCCGAGCGTCGATACGAGGAGCCTCCCGCGGTCGCTGATCATGGCGCGCCGCTCACCAGGTTCAGCGTCTCGAGCAGCGCGTCCTCGGTAGCGGCACGATCGGCCGAGCTGAGGTACTCGACGTTCGGTGTCCCCTCGATCGGCCGCGTGAAGCCGACCTCGGTGCCCTCAGCCTCCTCGACGTCCACCGTCGCGGCGCTGAACGAGCCAAGCGGGTAGCCGGCGGCCATGGCGGCGGCGAGCGGATCCCACAGGAAATAGGAGCCATCGGTCATGAACGGATGACCCGCGAAGAGCTCTGCGAGCATGAGCGCTCCCGGACCGGTCGCCTCCTCGCGGACACGCGTCGCGAACTCCTTGGTGACGGGCACCTGGTTGGTGCCGTCAAGGCTGATGAGGCGGACCGTGAGTCCCGAGTCGATGACCTTCTGGGCGGCCGTCGGATCCACGTAGATGTTCCACTCGGCCACGTCGTTGTCGGGCGGGCCGGCGAACTGCAGGTTGCCGGGGACGAACAGTGCGCCGCCCATCACATCGACCGACTCGAGCCGCTGGGCGAGGTCCGGTTCGCTGCCGAGCGCGTCGGCCAGGTTGGTCAGCGGGCCAAGGGTCAGGACGCGCAGCCCATCCACCCCATCGGCGGTGTCGGTGATGAGCTGGACGGCGTCCCCGGCGAACGCCTGCCGCGACGTTGACGGCAGCGCGAGCCCGGAACCGGCGTCGGCACCAGCTCGCCAGGCATCCGGGAAGGCATGATCGCCGGCGATCGGCGTCTCGCGACCGCACGCGACGTCGATCGGCGGCGCGTCCAGGCGCTCGAGGAGGCGCAGGACGACGTCCACGCCACCGTCACAGTGGGCTTCTCCCGTGCCTGACACGGTGATCGCCTTGATCTCGACGCCGGGCGACGCGAGGAGGAAGGCGATCGCCACGAGGTCATCGGGCGCGACATCCGTATCGATCAGCATGGGGACTCCGTCGCCCGCGCCGTCCGACGCGGTGGAGGCGGACGCGGGGGCACTCGGGCCGCACCCGCCGACCACGGACAGGCCGAGCAGGCCGACGATGAGGCGTGTGCGCAGGCCGATCATGCGTACTGGTCCTTCCGGAGGGAGACTCGAGCAGCCCGAGATGGGTCGCACCCGGTTTGGCGCGCCAACGAACGGTAGGGCGCCTGAGGCAGCCCGGCGGTTCGATCTGGCGAGTCGCAGGCGGCCCGATCGGGGCCGCCTGCGCGCATCAGTCCTCGCTCCCGCTCAGGGCGCGAGATCAGGCGGGGGCACCAGCGCCCCGGACTCCACGGGCGGAGGTCCTCGAGGCCGATAGTGGAGAAGTCGCTCGATGCGAGAGCGTCACAGTCACTAACGACCTCTGGGTCGGCGGAGAGCCAGATCGAGATGTGCTGGGGCGAGCCGTCCCTGACGATGACCACCGACCAGTCGCCGGCCTTCTCGCCTGGGACCGTGGTCTGCTCGACCGTGCCGGCGAGGGACCATGTGTCGCCGTTTCGGTCGGCACACGCCAGCTGGACGGTGTGGGTGCCGCCGACGAACGTCGTGACGGCCGTGCCGGACACACTCGCGCCATCGGCGACGGCGTCGACTTTGTGGTGGCGGTGCCTCCGTCGAGCTGGTAGCTCACGGAGCCGCTGATCGGAGTCGCTGTGGGCTGAGCCGTTGGAGCCGCGCCAACCCCGCCAGTTGCGACAGGACCGAGAAGCTGGCTACCGATGGCGAGGACCGCGACCACGGCGGCGGCGCCGAGGCCGAAAGGGACGAGCTTGTTCATGTCGGGCATCCTCCACGGGCCGATGACGACCCGCTGTCGTTGCTGTTCGATGTCGGCCCGCACGGCGTCGTAGACCTGGTCGTGCAGCCGCTCCTCGCCTTCGAGCAGGAAGTGATGGATCAGCTGATCGGGGTCGCGGGACGCGGTCATGCGAGTCGCTCCTGGGAAGGCCTGGCGGCCCGGGCGTCAGCCTCGAGGCTGGCCCGGAGCGCCTGTGTGGCGTAGTGCAGTCGGGACTTTGCCGTCCCGACAGGAAGTCCGGTCCGTTCCGCCACCTCGGGCAGCGTGAGCCCGAGGTAGTGGTGGTAGACCAGGACGGCACGCTGTTGGACGGTGAGCCTCCGGAAGGCTCGCTCCAGCAGGTCGCGGTCGTCCACGGTCAGGTACTCGTCGGGGGATGTGCCCGCGACGGGGAGGATCCGCAGACCCTCTGACCAGCGCCTGCGACGCCTGGCCTCGGCGTAGCACTCGTTGGTGAGGATGCGGTGGAGCCACGGTTCGAAGCGCGACGGGTCACGCAGGGTTCGAAGGTCGGTCCAGGACGTCAGCAAGGCGGCCTGGACGGCGTCCTCGGCCAGGTCGATGTCGCGCAGGATCCGCACGGCGATCGCCAGACATCGGTCGCCGACCAGGCGCGCCAGGGAGTCGAACGCTTCCGCGTCACCCCGCTGCGCCTGCTCGACCAGTCCGTCCTGCACCCGTCACTCCGTTCCGCGTCGGTCGGCCCCCTTGGACCGATCTGGTGAGTAGAGCGATATCGGCAGCCAAACAGTTCAATCCCGCCCGGATCCAGCGTGCCGACCCCTGCCTGGACGCGCGGCGGTAGGCTCTCCGAAGCGCACGGTACGGGTGCCGCGTCACCGCGACGGCCTCCCGGCATTCCGCCGACCCTGTGCTAGACTCCGCCGCGGTCCGGGACTTGATGAAGGTTCCGAGCCGTCAGACAAGCGAATGCCCGCCGGCCGGAGGCCGTGCGGAGCCCACACGCGGACCGTCCCGACCGGGGTGGTGCCGAGGCCATGCAGGCCCGGTCCCCGATCGATCCGGGGTTCGCGGAGGAACGAACCGACAGGAGGTCGCACACCGTGCCGTCCGTTTCGATGCGGCAGCTGCTCGAGGCCGGGGTCCACTTCGGCCATCAGACCCGCCGCTGGAATCCCAAGATGCGCCCGTTCATCTTCGCCGAGCGCAATGGGATCCACATCATCGACCTGGCCCAGACCGTCCAGCGCCTGGACGTCGCCCTGGAGGCCGTCCGCGAGACCGTCTCCCGCGGCGAGCAGGTCCTGTTCGTCGGGACCAAGAAGCAGGCCCAGGAGCCGATCGTCTCCGAGGCCACCCGCGCCAACATGCCCTACGTCCAGAAGCGCTGGCTCGGCGGCATGCTGACCAACTTCACGACCATCAAGAAGCGCATCGGCCTGCTCGAGCAGCTCGAGGCACGCCAGGAAGCCGGCGACTTCGAGCGCATGAGCAAGAAGGAAGCCGCCAAGCTGACCGAGGAGATGGTCAAGCTGCAGGGCACCGTCGGTGGCATGCGCAAGATGAAGCGCCTGCCCGGCCTCGTCTTCATCGTCGACCCGCATCGCGAGCGGATCGCGGTGACCGAGGCGAACAAGCTCGAGATCCCGGTCGTCGGCACGGGCGACACCAACGTCGACCCCGATGAGCTCGACTACATCATCCCGGCCAACGACGACGCCATCCGCAGCATCCGGCTGCTGTGCGCGCTCGTCGCCGAGGCGGCCATCGAGGGTGCCCGCGAGCGCTCGACCCGCGCGGTCGAGCCCGAGGTCATCGAGATGCCGACGCCGGAGACCGGCGAAGAGGAAGAGGTGCCCGGCGCCTCCGAGGAGCTCGTCGCGGCCCTGGCCGGTGGCGCTGCCCTGACCTTCGAGCCGGATGCCGACGATGACGACCTGCTGCCCGGCGACCGCGTCGCCCGGGCCGAGGCGGCCGTCGCCGCCGGTGCCGAGGCCGCCGCGGAGGCGACCCCGGAGGAGATCGCCGCCGAGATGGCCCGTGAGGCCGCCGAGAAGGCCGAGGACAACGCCGGCTGACGTCGGCGACACCCCGAACCACACTGCGGGTCCGCGCGAGAGCCGGACCCGCCGCACGAACACGGAACAGGAGCACCCACCCCCATGGCGGAGATCACCGCGGAGCTGGTCAAGGAACTGCGCGAGCGCACGGGCGCCGGCTTCATGGACTGCAAGAAGGCCCTGACCGAGGCCGATGGCGACCTGGACGCGGCGGTCACGCTGCTGCGCGAGAAGGGTCTGGCCGCCGCCGCGAAGAAGGCCGGCCGGGACGCCCGCGAGGGCCTCGTCAGCAGCTACATCCACACGGGTGGCCGTGTCGGCGTGCTCATCGAGGTCAATTGCGAGACCGACTTCGTCGCCCGCACCGATGAGTTCCAGAAGCTCGTCCGCGACCTGGCCGTCCAGGTCGCCGGCCTCGCGCCGCTGTACGTCGACCAGGAGCGCATCCCGGCCGCCGACCTCGAGGCCAAGCAGGCCGAGCTTGCCGCCGACGAGAGCGTCCAGAAGAAGCCCGAGAACATCCGACCCCAGATCGTCCAGGGTCAGCTCAAGAAGTGGTACAGCCAGGTCTGCCTGTACGACCAGCCGTTCCGCGACGAGGAGCGCTCGGTCGGCGACCTGATCAACGAGAAGATCGCGACGATCGGCGAGAACATCCGCGTCCGCCGCTTCACCCGCTACGCGCTCGGGGAGGAGCTGTGAGCGACACGGCGACCGCCCAGGTCGCCGGGGATCCGTCGGTCTCGTACCGTCGGATCCTGCTCAAGCTGTCCGGCGAGGCCCTCCTCGGTGAGCGCCAGTACGGCGTCGACCCCGAGGTCTGCGTGTTCATCGCCCGCCAGGTGGCGGAGGTCCATCGGCTCGGTGTGCAGGTCGGCATCGTCGTCGGCGGCGGCAACATCTTCCGGGGCATGGCTGCGGCCGCTCGCGGGATGGACCGCGCGACCGGCGACTACATCGGCATGCTCGCCACGGTCATGAACGGCCTGGCCCTGCAGGACGCGCTCGAGAAGGAGCACATCCCGACCCGGGTCATGACCGCCATCGCCATGAACGAGGTCGCCGAGCCCTACATCCGGCGTCGCGCGATCCGGCACCTCGAGAAGGGCCGGGTCACCATCTTCGTGGCCGGCACCGGCAATCCGTACTTCACGACCGATACGGCAGCCGCCCTGCGCGCCGTCGAGATCAACGCCGAGGTCCTGCTCAAGGCGACCAAGGTCGATGGCGTCTACGACCGCGATCCCATGGCGCACCCGACGGCGCGGCGCTACGCTCGCCTGGCCTACGCCGACCTCCTCCGCGACCAGCTCAAGGTCATGGACGCGGCAGCGGTCAGCCTGTGCATGGAGAACGACCTGCCCATCGTCGTCTTCAAGCTCGATCAGCCCGACAACATCACGCGGGTCGCGGCCGGGGCACCGGTCGGGACGCGCATCTCGAGCGACCCGGGAAGCCCGGCGACGCCCGAACCGACCGGAGGTGTGCCCGCATGAGCAGCGAGATCATCGCCGAGGCCGATTCCCGGATGGGCCGTGCGGCGGAGGCCATGGAGCGCGACTTCCAGGGCTTCCGCACCGGCCGTGCGTCGACCGCCCTGGTCGAGCGCATCACCGTCGACTACTACGGCACCCAGACGCCGCTCAACCAGCTGGCCGGGATCAGCGTCCCCGAACCGCACCAGATCGTCATCCAGCCGTGGGACCGCGGCGTCCTCGGCGCCATCGAGAAGGCCATCACCAAGAGCGACATCGGGCTCACGCCGAACGTCGACGGTGCGGTGGTCCGCCTGAACATCCCGCCGCTGACCGAAGAGCGTCGCAAGGACCTCGTCAAGGTCGTCCACAAGCGCATGGAAGAGGCGCGCGTGGAGATCCGCAACATCCGCCGGGATGCGGCCGACCAGCTCAAGAAGGAAGAGCGCGACGGCACGGTCGGGTCGGACGAGTCCCACCGCCAGCTCGACCTGCTCCAGAAGACGACCGACCGCCACATCGGCGAGGTCGACGCCCGCGGAGCGGCCAAGGAACAGGAGGTCCTCGAGGTCTAGTGGCCCGCGCACCGCTCGCCCGCGCCCAGCTCGAGCGACCGACCGACGCGCCGCCGGCCGCCCACGAGGAGTTCCTGCCGCCCGATGAGCTGCCGCGGCACGTGGCGATCATCATGGATGGCAACCGCCGCTGGGCCCGCGCCCAGGGCAAGGCCGAGCTGGAAGGCCACGCGGCCGGTGTCGAGGCCATCCGCGGCCTCCTCAAGCACGCGGTCCGACGCGGCGTCCCGGTCCTGACGCTGTACGCCTTCAGTCGCGAGAACTGGGCGCGCTCGGACGACGAGGTCGTCGGGCTGTTCGGCCTCCTCGAGTCGGCGATCCGCAGCGAGACCGAGGAGCTCCAGCGCGAAGGGGTCCGGGTCCGGCTTGCTCGGACGGGTCGACGAGCTGCCCGAAGCGACGCGAACCTCGATCGAGGGCGCCCTGGCCGCGACCGAAGGCGGCACCAAGCTGCTCCTCAACATCGCCTTCAACTACGCCGGCCGGACCGAGCTCATCGACGCCATCCGTCGACTCATCGCGAGTGGGGTCGCCCCGGAGTCGATCGACGAGGCCACCGTCAGCGGCGCCCTGTACACCGCCAGCCTGCCCGACCCGGACCTGCTCATCCGGACCGGCGGCGAGCAGCGCATCTCGAACTTCCTCATCTGGCAGTCTGCCTACGCCGAGTTCTACGTGACCGAGACGCTGTGGCCCGACTTCGGACCGGATGCGTTCGACGAGGCCCTGCTCGAGTTCGCCCGGCGGCAGCGCCGGTTCGGACGCTAACCCGAAGGGAGCCACATGCGACAACGCGCGCTCACCGCGGTGGTCCTCGTCCCGGTGCTGCTCATCGTCCTGTGGCTGGGCGGCGTGGTCCTCGCTGCGGCGATCGCGCTCGTCACGGTCATCGCGGCGCGCGAGGTGTTCGCCCTGCTCACCGGCTCGGGGCACGCGACCTTCCCGTGGCTCGGGATGGCGCTGGCCCTGACGGTCATCCTGGACTCGGCATTCCCCGAAGTGCTGGAGGGCAGCGGACTGCTGCTCGTGGCCGTCGGGATCGTCCTCGTCGCGGTGGCCGCCTTCTCCAAGCCCGATCCACGGGACGGCCTGACGAGCTGGATCGCGACGGTGTTCGGCGCCCTCTACGTCAGCATGCTGGCCTTCGTCCTTCGGCTCGGACACGTCGCTCCGGCCGTCCCGAACGACGCCCCGCTCGAGTTCCTCGGTGCCGAGACCGGATGGATCCTGCTGCTGGTCCTCGCGGTCTGGTCCTATGACACCGGGGCCTATCTCGTCGGCAAGCAGTTCGGGACCGCCAAGTTCCTGACCCACATCTCGCCGTCAAAGACGTATGCCGGTCTGATCGGTGGTGTGGTGGCGACGACCATCGTGGTCGCCCTGCTCCTGTTCGGGCTCGGCCAGTCGCCGCTCCACGCGCTGCTGCTGGGGCCGCTCATCGCCCTCACCGCCCAGGCCGGCGACCTCGCCGAGTCGATGCTCAAGCGCGCGGCCGGCCAGAAGGACTCGAGCAACCTCATCCCGGGCCACGGCGGGATGCTCGATCGCGTCGACTCGTTCCTGTTCGCCGCCCCGATCCTGACCCTGTATGTCGTCGCCCTCCTCGCCTGAGGGCGCTGCCGGCACCAACCCTCGCGGGGTCGCCCTGCTCGGGTCCACGGGATCCATCGGGACCCAGACGATCGATGTCCTCGCCGCGCACCCGGAGGCGTTCCGGGTCGTCGCCCTGGCCGCCGGGACGAACCGACAGCTGCTCGCCGAGCAGACCGCCAGGCTCGGGGCGACCACATCGGTCGCCGGCGGGAGCGATGCCGACCTCGTCGAGCTGGCGACGCGCGACGACGTCGACCTCGTGGTCGTGGCGACCGGCGGCGTGGTCAGCCTCCGGCCGGTCCTCGCGGCCCTCGCGGCCGGCAAGGTCGTGGCCACGGCCAACAAGGAGACGCTCGTCGCCGGCGGGCACCTCGTGATGCCCGCGGCCCGGGCCCTGGCCGAGCGCGCCGCGGCCGCCGACCCGCGCGACCCGTTCGCGAGCCCGCTCGCCTGGCTCCGCCCGATCGACTCAGAGCACTCGGCCATCTGGCAGTGCCTGGTGGGGGAGTCGATGGCCGAGGTCGCGGCCCTGGTGCTGACCGCCAGCGGCGGCCCGTTCCTGGACGGCGAGTCCCGACGAGCTGGACAGCGTGACGCCGGAGCGCGCCCTGCGCCACCCGACCTGGACGATGGGCGCCAAGATCACCATCGACTCGGCGACCCTCGTCAACAAGGGCCTGGAGGTCATCGAGGCGCACTGGCTGTACGATGTCGACTACGACGCGATCGAGGTGGTCATCCATCCCCAGAGCGTCGTCCATTCCGCCGTCCGCTTCGTCGACGGTTCCCTCAAGGCCCAGTTGGGTACCCCCGACATGCGTCTGCCGATCCAATACGCCATGACCTATCCCCAGCGGCTGCCCTCACCGGCCGCGGCGCCCGACCTCATCGCCACCGCTCGCCTCGACTTCCGCGCGCCCGACGAGGCACGGTTCCCGGCGCTGCGCATCGCCCGAGAGGCCGGGCTGGCCGGCCCGCGCGCCTCGGCCGCCCTGATCGCCGCGGATGACGTCGCGGTCGCCCGCTTCCTCGATGGCACCATCGACTTCCCGGCCATCCCGCGCCTGCTCGCGGCGGCCGTCGAGCGCTTCGGCGGGAACGGTCCGTCCTCGCCCGACGTCGAGGAACTCGTCACGCTCGACGCCGAGGTCCGCTCGGCCTTCGCCCGTGGCCCCATCGGAGTCAGTGCGTGACCGGTCTCGTCCAGTCGATCATCACGATCGTCCTGTTCATCGCGATCCTCGGCATCCTCGTGGTCATCCACGAGATCGGCCACTTCGTGACGGCCCGCCTGTCGAACGTGCGGGTGCTCGAGTTCGGCGTCGGATTCCCGCCACGCGCCAGGGTCCTGCGCAACAAGGGCGAGACCCTCTATTCGCTCAACTGGCTGCCCATCGGCGGCTTCGTCAAGCTCGAGGGCGAGGACGGCGATTCCGCCGATGACCCACGCTCGTTCTCCGTCCAGCCCTGGTGGAAGAAGATGGTCATCCTCGTCGCCGGGGTGGTCATGAACATCCTCCTGGCGTTCGCCATCTTCACCGGGATCGCGCTCGGCGGTGACCCGACCATCGGCGTCGCGATCGGCGCGGTCCAGCCGGACTCTCCGGCGGCCACGGCCGGCCTCGTCGCCGGCGACGAGATCGTCAGCATCGACGGCGAGTACTTCAATGCGCTCGGCGGCACCAATCTCCGCGATGCGCTGCAGACGCACGCCGGCGAGTCGGTCGACCTCGGCATCCAGCATCCCGACGGGACGACCTCCACCGTCACGGTCACGCTGCGTGACGCCGCGGCGGTCGCCGCCGGCCAGGGTGCGCTCGGCGTCTCGAACCTGTCCGCGGTGACGACCGACACGGCCATCACCTACACGCCGCTCGAGGCGGTCCAGGTCGGTTGGCAGCGCACCGTCGATGCCCTCGGGATCGTCTGGCGCGGCCTCGGTGAGCTCGTCTCGTCGCTCACCACCGACCCGACGCAGACGCCGCCCGTCATGGGCCCGGTCGGCATCGCCACGCAGATCGGCGACGTCTTCTGGCAGCTCGGCCCGATCGTCACGCTCTACGTGGCCGGGATCCTGTCGGCCAACCTGGCGGTCGTGAACATCCTGCCGTTCCCGCCGCTCGACGGCGGCCGGATGCTGATGATCACGCTCAAGCGCCTGTTCGGCGCTCGGATCAGCCTGCGCGCCGAGCAGCTGACCTACATGGTCGGCTTCGTGTTCCTGTTCGGGCTCCTCATCTGGATCACCGGCTTCGACATCCTGCGCGGCCTGACCGGCGGGACCTAAGCCGCCCGATGCCGCAGTCCCGACGCGCTCCGACCGGTCCGTCGGGGCACCGTCTCCGTCGACGTCGGTGGCGTCCTCGTGGGCAGCGCCCATCCGGTCGTCGTCCAGTCGATGACCAACACGGACACGGCCGATGCGGATGGCACGGCCATCCAGGTCGCCCGCCTGGCGCATGCCGGCTCGCAGCTCGTCCGGATCACGGTCAACACCGACGAAGCCGCGGCGGCCGTCCCCGAGATGGTCCGCAAGGTCCGTGGCCTCGGGGTCGACGTGCCGATCATCGGCGACTTCCACTACAACGGGCACAAGCTGCTGGTCGATCATCCCGAGACGGCCGCCCTGCTGGCCAAGTACCGGATCAACCCGGGCAACGTCGGCGCCAAGCGCCACGACGAGCACTTCGCGACCATCGTCAAGGTCGCCATCGACAACGACAAGCCGGTCCGCATCGGGGTCAACTGGGGCTCGCTCGACCAGGCCGTCCTGACCGAGCTGATGGACGAGAACGCCCGGCTGGCCGAGCCTCGTGACGCGCGCGACGTGATGATCGAGGCCATGCTCCAGAGCGCCCTGCGCTCGGCGGAGCTCGCCGAGCAGACCGGCCTCCGTCACGACCGGATCATCATCAGCGCCAAGGTCAGCGGCGTGCGCGACCTGGTCGACGTCTACCGACTGCTCGCCAAGCGATGCGACTACCCGCTCCATCTCGGCCTGACCGAGGCGGGCATGGGCGACAAGGGCATCATCGCCTCCACGGCCGGGTTGGCCATCCTGCTCGACGAGGGGATCGGCGACACCATCCGGGTCTCGCTCACGCCCGAGCCCGGCGCGCCCCGCGAGCGCGAGGTCGAGGTCGCGCAGCAGGTCCTCCAGTCGATGGGCCTGCGTTCGTTCCTGCCCCAGGTCTCCGCCTGCCCCGGGTGTGGCCGCACGACGAGCACCTTCTTCCAGGAGATGGCCCAGCAGATCCAGGGCTACCTCAAGGAGCGCATGCCCGAGTGGCGCGAGACGCATCCGGGTGCCGAGGACCTGCGGGTCGCGGTGATGGGCTGCGTCGTCAACGGTCCGGGCGAGAGCAAGCACGCCGACATCGGGATCAGCCTGCCCGGCACGTTCGAGGAGCCGGTCGCGCCGGTGTTCATCGACGGCAAGCTGGACCGCACGCTGCGTGGCGACGGCCTCGTGGCCGAGTTCATCGAGCTCCTCGAGGACTACGTCGCGCGGCGCTACCCGGAGCCGGCCGTCCCCGTCTGAGCGACGCTGCCGACCGCGTCGGTCTCGCCTCGCTCCGGCGTCTCGAGCGCGCCGATCCCATGCTCGTCGCAGGCGATGACCGAGGACGGCACCGCCGCATCGACCTCCGCCACGATCTTCGTCCCATCGCGCCACTCCGCCGCGTCGACGACGACCCGGAACCCGTCGGCGCCCCACAGCTCGCGGACGGGGCCATCCCAGTGGCGCGACGCGACGCAATCGGCGTAGCGGACGGTGTTCTGCTGCCCGGTCGGGGCCACCCACGAGACGCCCTCGGCGCCGACCACGAGGCGGTCCTTGCGTGCCTTCGGCCCGATCGGCCAGCCGCTCGGTCGGATGGTCCGGCCGTCGACCCGCCCCGACGACCAGGACGGATAGGCCGCCAGTCCGTCGTCGGCGGCGCCCGGCGGGGCCAGGACGAGCACGTTGGACCGGGCCTGCCGGGCGGCGGCGCGGGTGTCGTCGGGCGTGAGCGCCTGGTACTCCGCGATGATCGATGCTGGCGTCTCGTGCCGCCTGCCGATCAGGGCATCGAACGTGATCCCGTCAAGGAACCCGAGCGCGCCGCCGGGCTGGGCGCTGCCCTCGGCGAAGGCGCTCGCCTCTCGCTCGATCTCCTCCACGGTCGCGCCGTGCTCACCCAGGTCGTCGAGCACGCGCAGGATCGTCGCCGCGACCTCGGGCGCCACGTCGCGGGAACAGTCCATGCCGATGGACAGATGCGCGTCCTCGATGCCGATCGGCTCGTAGTCCAGGCCGACGTCGTAGATCAGGCCGCGCTCGAATCGGAGCTCCTGGCGGAGGCGGCGGGCGAGGGTGTCCTGGACGACCCGGCTGGCTGCGCTGCGGGCGCCGATGTACCCGATCGAGACGCCGTCCCCGCCCATGTCGGTCCGTGCCGGGAACCGCAGATCGGGGACCGGCTCGGCGTCGACCACGGCCTTGCGTTCGCCATCGGGCAGGTCGAAGCGAAGGCCGGCCGGTGGCTCGCCGCTCCACCACACGGCGGCGTTGTGTCGGGTGAACCAGGCTCGCGCCCAGTCCTGGATCGGGGCAGGCCCCAGCCAGCCGAGGCCGATCTCCTCAGCGCCGAGCAGGCCATGGCCGGCGAACCCGTAGCGCAGCCATCGCAGCAACCCGGGCGGTCCGTGGCTGCGGCCCGCAGCCTCCTGCGCGAGGATGCGTCGCTCCAGGAGGATCCGGTCGACCGGCAACGCCCGCAGTGACGCGGTCACGGAATCGATGAAGGCGAGGAGCTGCGCGTCGGTGCCCGAAGCATGGAACACGGTCCGGAGCGGCGCCACGAACCCGTTGTGCTCGTAGATCCTGCTGGGTGAGGGGCGCGAGGGCGAGATGCTCGACGAGGTGCGAGATGCCGCCCTGGTTCGCCGCCTCATCGGCCCGGCCGACACGGAACATCAGCGACGCGACGCGTGGCCCGTCGACGGGGGTCCAGAAGACCGGGACACCGTCGATCTCGGTCCGACTCGATCGACGGGGGCGGCGGTCCGGGCGCGCTCGTCGGTCATCGCGGCTCCCTGCGGGCCTCATCGCTCGGGGGGCCGTAGACTAGCATCGCGACCAGGTCCGCCGGGCATCGCCCAAGGGCTCATCCACCCGTCCGGGTGTATACTCCGCACAACTGAACGGCCGCTCCGTGACGTGGGTGACCCCCACGTTTTTTTTCGGACCGGCCGTTCCCGGCGTTGCAGCGATGGAGGAGGCGATCATGAGTCGAGACTTCGTGGGCGCCCTCCTCCAGCTGAATGCCGAGAAGCAGGTCTCCCGCGAGCAGCTCATCAGCGCGGTGGAGGACGGCATCCAGTCCGCCTACCGCCGGGTCGCCGGGGACGAGGACATCCACGTTCGCATCGACGCCGAAACCGGTCGCATCCGGGTCTATCGGGCGCGCCTCGTGGTCGAGCAGATCGAGGACGAGCTGACCCAGATCACGATCGAGGACGCCAAGCCCTTCGACGCGAACGCCAAGCCCGGCGACCTGGTCGAGACCGAGCAGCTCGATGGCGACGTGTTCGGGCGGATCGGCGCCCAGACGGCCAAGCAGATCGTCCTGCAGCGCATCCGCGAGGTCGAGCGCGACCAGGTCTTCGACCAGTTCGCCAGCCGCGAGGGCGAGCTCATCACCGGCACCGTCAACCGGGTCGAGCCGCGGGCGATCATCCTCGACGTCGGCAAGAACGTGGAGGCGATCCTGGCCACGACCGAGCAGAGCTCGCTCGAGCACTACCGGATCGGCCAGAACGTCAAGGCGTTCGTGCTCGAGGTCCGGCGCTCCGTTCGCGGGCCGCAGATCTTCGTGAGCCGCACCCACAAGGGCTTCCTGCGCCGGCTGTTCGAGCTCGAGGTCCCCGAGATCCACAACGGGACGGTCGAGATCAAGGCCATCGCCCGCGAGGCCGGCAGCCGCTCGAAGGTGGCGGTCTCGTCGCGCCAGGACGGCCTCGACCCGGTCGGGGCGACCGTCGGCCAGCGCGGCGCACGCGTCCAGGCGGTCGTGGCCGAGCTCGCCGGCGAGAAGATCGACGTCATCCCGTGGAGCGACGACGCCGGCGTGTTCGTGGCCAATGCCCTGAGCCCGGCCCAGGTCCTGTCGGTCGACATCGACGAGGAGCACCGCATCGCCAGCGTCACCGTGCCCGAGCGGATGCTGTCCCTGGCCATCGGCCGGGAGGGGCAGAACGCCCGGCTGGCCGCCCGGCTGACCGGCTGGCGCATCGACATCCGCAGCGACGTGTCCGTCGCCGAGGCGCGGGCCGCCGATGACGCCGCGAGCGAGGCCGATACCGTGGCCGACGCCGGTGCGGCCGCCGACGAGATCCCGGCCGGCGATGCGGTCGCGGCCACCACCGATGCGCTCAGGCAGGCGACGCGACGGAGGCCGCACCGGCCAAGCCGAAGCGGGTCACCAAGAAGGCCGCCGCCGAGGCCGCCGCCGCGGAGGCCGCTGCGGCTGACACCGCTGGCGATGCGGCCACCACCGACGAGGCGACCGCCGCGGCCCCCAAGGCCAAGCGCGTCACCAAGAAGGCCGCCGCGGAGGCCGCCACCGCCGATGCCGCCAACGGCACGGGCGATGGCGTCGCTGTCGAGGCCGCGCCGGCCAAGCCGAAGCGCACCACCAAGAAGGCCGCCGCCGCAGAAGCGGCGTCGACCGAGCCTGCCACCGAGGAGGTGGCGTCGTAGCGGCCGCGTCTGCCGCCCCGGCGCGACCGACCCGCCCGGCGCCGACGCGCACGTGCGTCGCCTGCCGGACGAGCCGGCCCAAGCGCGAGCTCGTCCGCATCGTCCGGACCCCGGATGGTGCGGTCGTCGCTGACGAGACCGGCCGGCTGGCCGGCCGCGGCGCGTACGTCTGCCGGACGGCAGCGTGCCTGACCATCGCCAACACCAAGGGCGCCCTCAGTCGGGCGCTCGAGACCCAGGTCCCCACGGCGCTCCTCGCGAGCATCGACCTCGGGGACCACACGAACCACGACACCATCGAAGGAGGAGCCCGTGGCCAGGAGTAGGAGCGGCACCCGCGGCCGACGCGGGCCCCGCAAGCCGCCGCGTCGAGACGGCGGCTTCCAATCACAGGTGCAGACGATCGACCCGCGCGAGCGTGGCGCGATCGAGCTGCCGTCGACCATCACCGTCAAGGAGCTCGCCGATCTCCTGACGGTCAACGTCGCCGACATCATCCGCGAGCTGATCAAGAGCGGCATCTTCGCCACGATCAACCAGCTCATCGACCGCGACACCGCGGCGCTCGTCGCCAGCGAGCTCGGCTACGAGGTGGCCGAGACCGTCGCGGCCTCGACCAACGGCACCGGTCCGGAGAGCGAGGCCGACGGGCCCGTCGCCGCCGCGACCAAGGAAGTGCTGTTCGAGGACGACCCGGACAAGCTCGTGCCGCGGCCGCCGATCGTGACCGTCATGGGTCACGTCGACCACGGCAAGACCAGCCTGCTCGACGCCCTGCGCTCGACCGAGGTCGCGGCCGGGGAACGCGGCGGCATCACCCAGCACATCGGCGCGTCCGAGATCGAGCACGACGGCAAGAAGGTCGTCTTCCTCGACACCCCGGGTCACGAGGCGTTCACCGCCATGCGTGCCCGCGGCGCCCGGGTGACCGACATCGCCATCATCGTGGTCGCCGCCGACGACGGGGTCATGCCCCAGACGCTCGAGGCCATCAGCCACGCCAAGGCGGCCAAGGTCCCGGTCATCATCGCCCTCAACAAGATCGACAAGCCGGACGCCGACCCGACCCGGGTCAAGACCGAGCTGACCGAGGCGGGCGTGGTCATCGAGGAGTACGGCGGCGACGTGCCGCTCGTGGCGGTCTCGGCCAAGAGCCGCCAGGGCCTCGATGAGCTCATCGAGATGGTCCTGCTCGTGGCCGACCTCCAGGAGCTCACGGCCAACCCGGATCGCGACGCCATCGGCACCATCGTCGAGGCCCAGATGGACAAGAGCCGCGGCGCGATCGCGACGGCGCTCGTCCAGACCGGCACGCTGCGCGTCGGCGACATCATCGTCGTCGGCGAGACGTTCGGGCGCGTGCGCGCGCTGGAGAACGACCGGGGCAAGCGCGTCAAGCAGGCCGGACCGGCCAGCGCGGTCGTCGTCCTCGGCCTGTCCGAGGTCCCCGAGGCCGGCGACATCCTGCGCGTCGTGGCCGATGACAAGGCCGCCCGGGCAGCGGTCGAGCAGCGCAAGATCGAGGCCTCCGCCAAGGGTGGCGACGGCAGCGGTCGAGCCACGCTCGAGGACCTGTACCGCCAGTTCCAGGCCGGCCAGGCCAAGGAGCTGCGCATCGTCCTCAAGGCCGACGTGTCCGGCTCGCTGGGTGCCATCACCCACGCGCTGGAGCAGCTGGATCAGGACGAGGTCCGCATCAACGTCCTGCTCGAGGCCGCGGGCGACGTGACCGACAACGACATCATGCTGGCGACCGCGTCGAACGCGATCGTCGTGGCCTTCAACACCGGCGTGACCGACACGGCCCGACGGGCCGCCGAGGACGCCGGGGTCGACATCCGGGACTACGACATCATCTACAAGCTGACCGACGACATCGATGCGGCCCTGAAGGGTCTGCTCGAGCCGGAGATCATCGAGGTGATCGAGGGCCGGGCGGAGGTCCGCCAGGTCATCCGCGTCGGCAAGAGCCAGGTCATCGCCGGCTCGTACGTCACCGATGGACGGATCGTCCGCGGTGGCGCCCGCGTCTGGCGCAGCGGCAAGGTCATCGCGACCGACCGGATCGAGTCCCTGCGACGCTTCCGGGACGACGTCCGCGAGGTCCAGGCCAACTACGAGTGCGGCATCGGCCTGCAGTCGTTCACCGACCTGGAAGAAGGCGACATCATCGAATGTTTCGTCTCACAGACCGTCAGCCGGGTCGCGGCCGGCTGACGGCGGCCACCACCCCGACGGCCGATGCGTGCGTTGCCAGCTCCGGGCGGTCGCTCACGCGCGTCTGAGTGCGTTCGCTCCCGTCCTCGCTGGCGCCTTCGCCTCGACCGCCGGTGCGGCGGCAAGGCAGTTCGAACTTGAGCCAGCGAACGAATCGGATCGATCAGCTGTTGCGTGAGGAGATCGGGCGGCTGGTGACGGAGGAGGTGGCGGATCCGCGCATCGGGTTCGCCACGATCACCCGGGTCGAGACGACGCCGGACCTGCGTCATGCGCGGGTCTGGGTCAGCGTCATCGGCCAGCCGGCCGAGCGCAAGGCGACCGTGATCGCGCTCAGCCGCGCGATGCCGTTCGTCCGCCGCGAGATCGGCCGGACGCTGCGCATCAAGCGGGTCCCCGACCTCCACGTGGAGCTCGACGACACGGCCGAACGCGGCACGCGCGTCCTGCAGCTGCTCGACGAGCTCGACACCGGCACGGTGCGCGACGACGACCTGCCGCTGGGCGAGACGCTGCCGACCCCGGTCGCCAGGGTGCATCACGAAGGCGACATCGACGAGGAGCCGCCGTCGGCGGTCATCCCGCCCAGGAAGAAGACGAAGAAGGATCGTCGGTCCGCGGGGCAGCGGCCGCCGACGAAGCGAGCCAGGTGACGCATCGACCTGCAGCCGTTCGCGGGGAGCGTCCCGGACATCGTCATCGAGCGCCTCCGTGGCGCCCGGCGGGTCCTTGCCGTCGGCCACGAGAACCCCGATGCGGACACGCTCGGGGCGACGCTCGGCGTCGTCGCGTTGGTCGAGGCCCTCGGCGCGACCGCGGACCCCGTGTGCACCGATCCGCCGCCGCCGCTGTACGACTTCGTGACCGGGATCGACCGGTTCCGGACCGACCCGGATCCCGACGCCCCGTACGACCTGCTCGTCGTCTCCGACTGCGGCACGCTCGATCGCGTCGGCGCGGTCCGCGACCGCCACCGCGAGCTGTTCGAACGCCTGCCGCGCGTCGTCATCGATCATCACGCCTCGAACGACTCGACCGGCGAGGCGGACTGGATCGAGCCCCATGCCGCCGCCACGTGCGAGATGGTCGCCCTCCTCGCCGTGCGCCTCGGCATCGACTTCGAGAGCGCGACCGGTCGGGCGATCGCGCCGGCGCTCATGGCCGGCATCGTCATGGACACCGCGACCTTCGCCCATCCCAACGCGACGCCACGGACGCTGGCCGTGTCGGCCGCCCTGGTCGAGGCGGGCGCGCCGCTGTCCGACATCTCGCGCCGGCTGTACCGCTCGAAGCCGGAGGGCCAGTTGCGCCTCTTCGGACGCGTGCTGGACCGCCTGGCCGCCTCCGAGGACGGCCTCGTCGTGTGGTCGACGCTGCTCGACGCCGACCTCGCCGCGACCGGCACCCAGCCGCCGCAGTCGGAGGGGATCATCGATCTGCTCGCCCAGGCGGAGGAAGCCGAGGTCTCCATCCTGTTCAAGGAAGCCGGCCCGGCCACCCGCATCAGCGTCCGGACCAAGCCGGGCGGCGTGGATGCCACGGTGCTCACCGGGGCGTTCGGCGGCGGCGGCCATGCCCGGGCCGCCGGAGCCACGATCCCGTTGCCGGTCGACGGTGCGCGGACGGCCGTGCTCGCCGAGGCCGGCCGGCTCGCCGCCGCCGTCCAGCGCTGAGGTGGCGCGCTCCTCGCTCGGGCCGGGTCTCGACGGCATCCTCGTCGTCGACAAGCCGATCGGTCCGACCTCCCACGACGTCGTCGGCCTCGTCCGTCGGCTGGCGGCGACCAAGCGGGTCGGGCATGGCGGGACGCTCGACCCCTTCGCCTCCGGTGTGCTGCCGCTGTTCCTCGGCAAGGCGACCCGCGTCGTCGAGTTCCACCTGGCCGATCGGAAGGCCTACCACGCCACGATCTGCTTCGGTGCGTCGTCGACGACCGACGACCTCGAGGGCGAGCTGACCCCCGGCCCCGGGCCGGCTCCGGATCGTGCGGCCGTCGAGGCGGCGCTGACGGCGTTCCTCGGGCCCATCTCCCAGCGCCCGCCGGCGTACTCGGCGATCAAGGTCGGCGGGCGTCGGGCGTACGCGATGGCGCGGGCAGGTGAGACCGTCGAGCTGGCGGAGCGCAGCGTGACCATCGAGGCCATCGACCTCGTCGAGTGGGACGGATCCGACCCCGAGCGTCCGATCGCCGTCGTCGACGTGCGCTGCTCGGCCGGGACCTACATCCGGGCCCTGGCCCGCGACCTCGGGGAGGCCGTCGGCAGCGGCGCCTATCTCGGGGCGCTGCGTCGGACCGGCGGCCGGGTCGTTCGTGGACGCCGACGCGGTCAGCCTGGATGCGGTGCGCGCGGCGGCCGCCGAGGGGCCGGCGGGCCTCGTGCCGTTGCTGCGGGCGGTCGACGACGGCCTCGACCGCTTCCCGGCCGTCGTGCTGACCGATGCCGAGGTCGCCGCGGTCTCGCGGGGCCAGACGATCCGTCCGGAGGGGGGCGCGCCGGTGGGCGCCGATCGCTATCGCCTGCGGGCGGCGAGCGGGGCGCTCGTGGCCATCGCCACGGACGCGGGGATGGGGCGGCTGGCGCCGGACAAGGTCCTCGTGTCGGCCCAGGTGGACGCCTGATGGACGTGGTCGCCGGGGTCGAGGCCCTGCGGCCCGCGCACGGCCCGATCTTCGCCGTCATCGGCGTGTTCGACGGGCTGCACCGCGGCCACCGCTACCTGCTCGAGCACCTGCGCGTGGAGGCCGGCATCCGTCATGCGCGGCCGACGGTCATCACCTTCGACCATCATCCCGACGAGATCCTGACCGGGACCGCGCCGCCGCTCCTGCTCGACCCGGACGAGCGACTCGAGCGTCTCGCGGCGGAGGGCGTGGCCGTGACCGTCGTCCAGCACTTCGACGAGGCCGTCCGGCGAACGACCTACGACGCGTTCATCGACGGGATCCGGGCACGGACCGGCTTCGCGGGTCTGCTCATGACCCCGGATGCGGCGTTCGGGTTCGAACGCCTGGGCACGCCGGCGGCCCTCCAGGAGCTCGGGGCCCGCGACGGGTTCGACGTCGTCATCATCCCGACCTTCGACCTCGACGGCCGATCCGTGCGCAGCTCCGACGTCCGTGCCGCGATCGCGGCCGGCGACCTGCCCGCGGCGCAGACCCTGCTCGGTCGCCCGCTGTCGTTGCGTGCCCTGGCCACCGGCGGGTCGCTGTCGTTCGCCTGGCCGGTCGCCCTCCCGCCCGACGGCTCGTATGCCTGCCTCGTCCGCGATCGTCCGACGCGCCTGACCATCGATGGCCCGCGCGTGCGGGTCGAGGATCCGGTGCCGGCGGATGGGCCCCTGGAAGTGGTCCTCGCAGCCGATCCCGCCGGTCTGAGTCAGGTGGTCCCGGGCTCCCACAGCGGCTCGGCGACCCCGCGGGCGTGGTTCTCGTAGCGGGCCATCACGAACAGCGCGTCGGACAACCGATTGAGGTACGGCAGCACGAGCTCGCCGACCGGCTCGTCGCGGGCCAGCCCGATCGTCTCGCGCTCGGCGCGGCGACAGATCGTCCGGGCGAGGTGGAGGGCCGCCGCGCCGGGGCTGCCACCGGGCAACAGGAAGTTGGTCAGCGGGCCGACCGCGTCGTTGAGCTCGTCGATGGTGGCCTCGAGCCGGGCGATGTGGTGTGGCTGGACGGTGGGGATGCGGGCTCGTCGCTCGTCATCGAGCGGCCAGCACAGGTCTGCGCCAAGGTCGAACAGCTCGTTCTGGACCCGCCCGAGCTCGCCGACGAGCCGTTCGCTCAGGCCAGCGGCCAGGGCCACGCCGATGGCCGAGTTGAGCTCGTCGACCGTGCCGTAGGCGACGACCCGAGGCGAGTCCTTCGGGACGCGCCGACCGCCACCCAGCCCGGTCATCCCTTCGTCGCCGGACTTCGTGTAGATGCGGTCGAGGCGGGGCATGGCGGTCACGGTACGCGAACGCGGAGGCGCCTGCCAGCGGGGGACGGGTCGTCGCCGTCATTTGCCCCATCCGAGCGTGACTGCTACCATCCGCCGGTCAAAGATTGGTAGACATCGCATCACGTCGTGTTCGGAGGAACGAGTGCCGCTCGCGCGGGAACAGAAGCAGGAGATCATCACCGGGTTCGCCACGAAGGATGGGGACACCGGTTCGCCAGAGGTCCAGGTCGCGCTCCTTACCGAGCGGATCAAGGAGCTGACGGGACATCTCCGTAGCTTTCCCAAGGACAACCATTCGCGCCGCGGCCTCCTCAAGCTCGTCGGCCAGCG
Organism: uncultured Chloroflexia bacterium; assembly: GCA_963776925.1. Classification (GTDB taxonomy): domain Bacteria; phylum Chloroflexota; class Limnocylindria; order Limnocylindrales; family CSP1-4; genus SPCO01. The sequence continues at coordinate 552,787 of CAVZON010000006.1, forward strand.
CCGCCGCCTTCTTGCGTATCTCATGAAGAAGGACAGCGCGCGCTACCGGATCGTCATCGGACGGCTCGGACTGCGCCGCTAGCGCCGCATCCCAGGACCTCGGGTGAAGCCCGGGGTCTTGCCACATCCGGCGCCTGGCCCAGCGCGGCAGGCTGACCAGCCCAAGGTCGTCACCTTCCTCCACGACCAAGGAGGAATTGTTCCCTTGTCTCATACGTTCGAGACGCAGTTCGGCGGCAAGACCCTGACCGTCGAGACTGGCAAGCTCGCCCGCCTCGCCGGCGGCGCCGTCACCGTCCGCTACGGCGACACCGTCGTGCTCGGCACGGCCAACCGATCCGATCCCCGCCCCGGCCTCGACTTCTTCCCGCTCACGGTCGAGTTCGAGGAGCGGATGTACGCCGCGGGCAAGATCCCCGGCGGCTTCATCAAGCGCGAGGCCCGCGCGTCGGAGGCTGCGACGCTCGCGGCGCGCCTGACCGACCGCCCGATCCGCCCCCTCTTCCCCGAGGGCTACAAGGACGACATCCAGCTCGTCATCACCGTCCTGTCGACGGACCAGGAGAACGAGCCCGACGTGCTCGGCACGGTCGCCGCGTCCGCCGCGCTGACCATCTCGGAGATCCCGTTCGCCGGGCCGGTCGGTGCCGTCCGCATCGGCCGCATCGGCGGCGAGTTCGTCGTCAACCCGACGTTCAGCGAGCTGGCCGACTCGGAGCTCGACCTCATCGTGTCCGGCACCCGTGACGCGATCATGATGGTCGAGGCCGGCGCCAAGCTCCTGCCCGAAGACGTCATGGCCGAGGCGATCCTGTTCGGGCATCGCGCCCTGCAGCCGCTCATCGACCTCCAGCTGGAGCTCCAGCAGGCCGTCGGCAAGGCCAAGGCCACGCCGTTCATCGAGGCCGGCACGGGCACCGTGCTCGACTTCGCGGCCAAGGTCGACGCAGGCGACCCGTTCGTCATCGTCGACGTCGAGACCACCGGCACCGACCCGAAGATCGCCGACCTCGTCGAGGTCGCCGCGGTCAAGGTCCAGGGCGGCAAGATCGTCGATCGCTGGTCGACGTTCGTGAACCCCGGCCGGCCGATCATCGGCAACCAGATGCACGGCATCACCGACAAGGACGTGAAGGGTGCCCCGAGCCCGGCGGAAGCCGCGCGCAAGGCGCTCGACTTCGTCGGTGACGCGGTCATCGTCGGCCACTCGGTCGGCTTCGACCTCGCCTTCCTCGAGGCCGCCCTCGCCGACGGCACCCACATCGAGCAGGGTCGCTACCTCGACACGCTGACCATCGCGCGCGAGGGCTACCCCGAGATCGAGAACCACAAGCTCGGGACGCTCTCGAACTTCTTCGGCATCGAGCTGGCCCAGGCGCATCGCGCCCTGCCGGACGCCGAGGCGACCGCGAACCTGCTGATCTGGTTCGGCAACGACCTGCCGGGGCGCATCAAGGGCCTCAAGGCCGGGATCGCCGACTCCATCCGGGCCAACCGGACCGGTGGCGACAGCAAGGCCATCCAGGAAGCCGCCCGCCGCGAGGCGCGCGTCAGCAAGAACCTGTTCAGCCTGCTGTTCAAGAAGACCGCCCGCCAGCTCGCCCTCGACGAGGGCATCCGCATGGACGGCCGCGGCACCACCGAGCTGCGCCAGATCACCGTCGATGCCGGCATCCTGCCGCGCGCCCACGGCTCCGGCCTGTTCACCCGTGGCGAGACCCAGGTCCTGACCATCGCCACGCTCGGCGCCTCGTCCGATGTCCAGCGCATCGACACGATCAGCCCGAAGACCGAGAAGCGCTACATCCACCACTACAACTTCCCGCCCTATTCGACCGGTGAGAACCGACCGATGCGTGGGCCCAGCCGCCGCGACATCGGCCATGGCAACCTGGCCGAGCGGGCGCTGATCCCGGTCCTCCCGACCCAGGAGGAGTTCCCCTACGTCATCCGCCTCGTGTCGGAGTGCCTGTCGTCCAATGGGTCGACCTCGATGGCCTCGACGTGCGGCTCGACGCTCGCCCTGATGGACGCCGGCGTGCCGATCTCGGCGCCCGTCGCCGGTGCGGCCATGGGCCTCATCAGCGAGCCGGACGGCAAGTTCGTCGTCCTGACCGACATCCTCGGCAAGGAGGACTCGGTCGGCGACATGGACTTCAAGGTGACCGGCACGCGGGACGGCATCACCGCCCTGCAGATGGACATCAAGGTCCAGGGCATCAACGAGGCGATCATCCGTGACGGTCTCAAGCAGGCCCTCGCGGCCCGCCTCGAGATCCTCGACAAGATGACCGAGGTGCTGCCCGAGACCCGTGGTGAGATGAGCGACTTCGCGCCGCGCATCATCACCATCAAGATCAACCCCGAGAAGATCCGCGACATCATCGGCAAGGGTGGCTCGATGATCCGCAAGATCCAGGAAGAGACCCAGACCGAGATCAACGTCGAGGACGATGGCAGCGTCGAGATCGCAGCCGTCAGCGGCGAGAACTCGCGCAAGGCCATCCAGTGGATCGAGTCGCTGACCCGCGAGGTCGAGGTCGGTGCGCTGTACCTCGGCAAGGTCACCCGGATCATGGGCTTCGGCGCCTTCGTCGAGATCCTGCCGGGCAAGGAAGGCCTCGTCCGCATCGGCGAGCTGGCCGACTACCACGTGCCCACCGTCGAGGACGTCGTGTCCGTCGGCGACGAGGTGATGGTCGTCGTCACGGAGGTCGATCGGCAGGGCCGCGTCAACCTCTCGCGCAAGGCCGCCATGCAGCGCCATCTCGCCAAGGAACCCGTCTGACCCAGGGTTCTCCCACACAGCCCCAAGCGCCGCGACGGCCGGTCGTCCCCCACGGGACGGCCGGTCGTCCGATTCCGGGTGCCGGGCCGCGACGGCCGGCGCCGTGCCGCATGGCAGGATGCGTGGCATGGACGGACCGGCCGCACTGACGGCGTATCGACGGCGGATCGGGGCGGACGGCCCGCTGACCCCCGATCTGGCCACGCTGCGCCGCCTGCACGCCGCCCACATGCGGGCGATCCCGTTCGAGAACAGCAGCGTCCTGTTCGGCGAGCCGATCCGCGTCGATCCCATCGCCGCGGTGCGCAAGATCGGCCTGGAGGGTCGTGGCGGCTTCTGCTACGAGCTCAACGGGGCGTTCTCGCTGCTCCTCCGGGAGATCGGCTTCGCCGTCGAGCACCTGGACGCCCGCGTCTACGGCGACACCACCGTCGGGGCGCACTTCGATCACCTCGCCTTGCGCGTCACCCTCGACGAGCCGTGGCTCGTGGACGTCGGGTTCGGGTACTCGTTCGCCGAGCCGTTGCGGTTCACCATCGGCGCGGAGCAGTCCGATCCGATGGGCGCGTTCCGGCTGGTCCAGATGGACGATGGCCTGGATCTCGAGTGGCGTCATCGTGATGGCCGCTGGGTCCCGCACTACCGCGTCGGACTCGATGCGCAGTCGCTGGACGCCTTCGAGGACCGCTGCGCGGAGCTCCAGACCGCGTCGGACTCACCGTTCGTCGAGGACTGGATCTGCTCCCGCATCGTCGGCGGCGCCGGCGTGACGTTGATGGACGGGCGGTTCGTCGACTCCACGGGGCCGGAGCGGGTCGACGTCCGACCCGACGATGCCCAGACGATCGCCATCCTGGCCGATCGGTTCGACATCCATGCCCGTCGTGCCGGCGGCCGCTGGGTGCCCGCCGCGCGCAACCCGGTCTAGGCGGCGACGAGGCCGTGTCGTGGTGTCGCCGCGCACCGTTCCGCTGGGAAGGCCCCGGGCAGGAGCGACGGGACCCGCTGCTATACTCGCCCGCGTGCCCGTGATCCTCGAATCCACAGCGGAGCCATGCCCGGCGTGACCACTCGACCACTCACCGTCGCCGTCGTCGGAGCCACCGGCGTCGTCGGCGGGACGATGATCCGGATGCTCCAGGAGCGTGCCTTCCCGGTCGGGGAGTGGCGGCTGCTGGCGAGTGCCCGAAGCGCGGGCCGGAACGTCACCATCGACGGCGTCGAGCACGAGATCCGCGAGGCCACGCCCGCCGCGTTCGACGGCGTGGACATCGCCCTGTTCAGCGCCGGCGGCGACACGTCGAAGGCCCTGGCGCCCGAGGCGGCGAGCCGGGGCGCCACCGTCATCGACAACTCGAGCGCGTGGCGCATGGACCCGGCCGTCCCACTCGTCGTCAGCCAGGTCAACCCGGACGACCTCGCCTGGCACGAAGGCATCATCGCCAACCCGAACTGCTCGACGATGCAGCTCGTGCCGGTGCTCATGGCCCTGCGCGACGCCGTCGGCCTGGAGCGGGTCGTCGTCGACACCTACCAGGCCGTCAGCGGGACCGGTGGCAAGGCGATCAAGGAGCTCCAGACGCAGGTCGAGGCGCATGTCGCCGGCCAGCAGCCGGAAGCGACGGTCTACCCGCACCAGATCGCGTTCAACGCCCTCCCGCAGGTCGACGTCTTCCTCGACAACGGCTACACCAAGGAGGAGTGGAAGGTCGTCACGGAGAGCCGCAAGATCCTCCACCTGCCCGACCTCCGCGTCACCTCCACGGCCGTGCGCGTTCCCGTGTTCGTCGCCCACAGCGAGGCGGTCCACGTCGAGACCCGCGAGCCGATCACGCCCGGATCGCGCCCGGACGCTGTTCGCGGCCGTGCCCGGCGTCGTGGTCCAGGACGATCCGGCGACCAGCACCTATCCGCTCGCCACCCAGGCCGCCGGCACGGACGACATCTACGTCGGTCGGGTCCGCCAGGACGAGAGCATCGATGGCGGCCGCGGGCTCGCCTTGTGGGTGGTCAGCGACAACCTGCGCAAGGGCGCGGCGACCAATGCCGTGCAGCTTGCCGAGATCCTCGTCGACCGCGGGTGGGTCAGGGCCGCCGCGACGCGCACCGCGGCCGGTACCCCGGCGTGACGTCCGCCGAGCGCCGGGCGGCGCTCGAGGCGATCGCGGCCGAGGTCCGGGTGTGCACCCGCTGCCGCCTCCACGAGACGCGGACCCAGGCCGTCCCCGGCGAGGGCGACCCGGATACCGAGGTCCTGTTCGTCGGCGAGGGCCCGGGTTTCAACGAGGACCGCGAGGGCCGGCCGTTCGTCGGTCGCGCCGGAGGCCTGCTCGAGCGGCTGCTCGCCCACATCGGCTGGAGGCGCGAGGACGTGTTCATCACCAACGTCGTGAAGTGCCGGCCGCCGGACAACCGCGACCCGGAGCCGGACGAGATCGCGGCCTGCGCGTCGTACCTCCAGCGCCAGGCGGCGGCCCTCGACCCGTCGGTCGTGGTCACGTTGGGCCGCTTCTCGATGGCGACGTTCATGCCCGGCGTCAGGATCAGCCAGGCCCACGGCACGACCCGCCAGGCCGATCCAGCGACCGGCGCCGCCGACGCCACGGTCTTCGCCATGTACCACCCCGCCTACGCCTTGCGCAATCCGGCGGTCGAACGGGAGAGCTTCGACGACATGGGACACATCCCCGCCGTGCTCGTCGACGCCCGCGAGCGTCGCCGTGCCACACGTCATCCGGCACCGCCGGCCGACCTCGTCGCCGTCGGCGATCCGGCTCCGGCCGATGCCGATCAGCTGAGCCTGTTCTGACGTGACCGACCCCACCGCGACCAACGACCGAACCGACCAGCCGCTCCGCATCATCCCGCTCGGCGGGGTGGGGGAGATCGGCAAGAACATGTACGTGTTCGAGTTCGGCGACGACATCGTCGTCATCGACTGCGGGTTGATGTTCCCCGACGAGGAGATGTTCGGCATCGACCTCGTCATCCCCGACGTGACCTACCTCAAGGAGCGCCGGGCGAACGTCAAGGCGTTCCTCATCACCCATGCCCACGAGGACCACGTCGGCGCACTGCCGTACGTCCTGCCCGAGTTCCCCGGCGTGCCGGTCTACGCCAGCACCCTGGCGCGCGGCCTGCTCGGCAACAAGATCAAGGAGCACAAGCTCCACAACAACCCGGTCCTGGCGCTGGACCCGGGCGACGAGCTCACCGATCGGGCCGTTCACCGTCATCCCGTTCCGGGTCGGCCACTCGATCCCCGACGCGATGGGCATCGCCCTGCGGACGCCGGTCGGGACGATCGTCCACACCGGCGACTTCAAGTTCGACCACACGCCGGTCGACGGCAAGCTCAGCGACTTCGCGATCCTGGCCCGGCTCGGCGCGGAAGGGGTCATCTGCCTGCTGTCCGACTCGACCCGTGCCGAGAACCCCGGCTACACGCCCTCCGAGCGGACGGTCGGCGAGGCCTTCCGCGAGATCATGGAGCCGCTCGAGGGCCGGGTCATCGTGGCCACCTTCGCCAGCAACATCGCCCGCGTCCAGCAGGTCCTCGATGCGGCCAAGGACATGGACCGCAGCGTGTCGGTCATCGGCCGCTCGATGGAGCAGAACTTCCGGATCGCCACGGACCTGGGCTACCTGACCTACGACCCGTCGCGGATCGTGTCCAAGGACCGCATCAAGGACCACCCGGACGCCAAGCTCGTCATCGCCACGACCGGCGCCCAGGGCGAGCCGATGGCCGGCCTGGCCCGGATGGCCAACCGCGACCACCGGTTCGTCGAGATCCAGCCGGGCGACACCGTCATCGTCAGCGCGAGCCCGATCCCCGGCAACGAGGAGTACGTCTCGCGCACGATCGACAACCTGTTCAAGGCCGGCGCGAACGTCTACTACCACACGATCAAGCGGGCGCACGTCTCGGGCCACGCCAGCCAGGAAGAGCTGAAGCTCATGCTCGGCCTGACCAAGCCGACCCACTTCATCCCGATCCACGGCGAGTTCCGGATGCAGGTCCAGCACGGCCGGCTGGCCATCGAGACCGGCGTCCTGCCGGACAACGTGTTCATCATCGAGAACGGCACGCCGATCGAGCTGTTCGCCGACGGCACGGCCCGCCGCGGTGCCCCGGTCACGGCCGGCTACGTGTTCGTCGACGGGTTGTCGATCGGCGAGGTCGGCGAGATCGTCCTGCGTGACCGACGCTCGCTGGCCAACGACGGCATGTTCATGATCGTGGTGCAGGTCGACAAGCAGACCGGCTCCGTCATCGGGGCGCCCGAGATCGTGACCCGCGGCTTCGTCCACCTCAACGAGAAGGATCCGATCATGGACGAGGCCATCCGGCGCGTCGTCCAGGCGCTCGACACGCCGGGCGACCACATCAGCGAGATCGCCCTGCTCAAGACCCAGATCAAGGACGCCGTGTCGCGCTACCTGTACGAGCAGACCAAGCGTCGCCCGATGGTCTTCCCGGTCGTGGTCGAGGTCTGAGGCCGGTGGCCACGCGCAAGCCCGCCCGGACGACCACGACGACCCCCCGGCCGTCGCGTGCCCGCACGACGTCGCGCGGCACCCGCCGCGGCGGATCGAAGCGGGGGGCCGGGTTCATGTCCCGGATCACCCCGGAGGTCGTCCGCTCCGTCGTCGGGACGCTGCTCATGGCGCTCGGTGCGATCACGCTCATCGCCCTGCTGCTCCCCGGCGAGGGTGCCCTGACCGACTGGTGGCGTGATTCGATCGCCCCGTGGTTCGAGACCGGTCGCTGGCTCTTCCCGTTCCTGCTGCTGGGTGGCGGCTGGTACATCGCCGCCGGCCCGGGCAAGGAGCCCAACTCCGGCTGGGGGATGACCCTGCTCGGCCTGGGCATCGCCTACATCGGCGTGCTCGGTGCGTTCGAGGTGCTCGGCCTCGACATCTTCAACGTCGAGCGCGGCGGCGGCCGGATCGGCCGGTTCATCGCCGAAACGCTGCAGCCGCTGCTCACCGGCCCGGGCACGTTCGTGCTGTGCCTGGCCGTCGCCGCCTGGGCGTGATGCTCGCGTTCAACCTCCGGCTGCGTCAGCTGACCGACCCGGTGACGGGCACGGCGCGCTGGGTCGTCACCACGACGGCGTCGTCGATGCGGCGCGACGGGGCGACGGATGCCGCGGGGACCGCCGCGGCCGCCAAGGCCGCCGCCAACGGCAAGGGCCCGCCAAGACGCCGGTCGCCGTGCCGGTCCGGGCGTCCGACGACGCGCCGCTGCGCCGTGCCGCCCCGCAGCATCCTCGACGAGCCGTCGCCGCGTGGCGCGCCCGGACCGGTCAGCCAGACGGTCTGGACCGGTCCCGCCGACGGCGGCACGTCCGGCGCACCCGCTCGGTTGGTGACGGCGAGCGGCGCCACGGTCATGGCCGGTCGGGCTGCTGCGACCGCCCTCGCCGACAGCGAGCCGACCGCGTTCGAGTCGCTCCAGGCCATCGACTGGACGCTGCCCACGGTCGACCTGCTCGAGATCCGTCCACCGGGTCGCCCGGTCGGCTCCATCGACCACGCAGCGAACACGCGACGGATCGAGGAGAAGCTGCTGAGCTTCTCCATCCCGGCGCGGGTGGTCGCGGTCAACTCCGGGCCGGTCGTGACCCAGTACGAGGTCAAGCCCGAGCACCACGTCAAGGTCTCGCGCATCGAGGCCCTGGCCGACGACCTGGCGATGGCCCTGTCGGCGCGCTCCATCCGCATCGAGGCGCCGATCCCGGGCAAGGACGTCATCGGCATCGAGATCCCGAACAAGGACAGCGAGGTCGTCGGCTTCCGACCGATCCTCGAGGAGAAGCGGATGCAGGATGCGCCCAGCCCGCTGTTGTTCGCGCTCGGGCGGGACGTGTCCGGCGAGGCGATCGCCGTCGACCTGGCCAAGATGCCCCACCTGCTCGTGGCCGGTGCGACCGGCTCGGGCAAGAGCGTGTGCGTCAACGCCCTCATCACCAGCCTGCTCATGCGCGCCCGGCCCGACGAGGTGCGGATGATCCTGGTCGACCTCAAGCGGGTCGAGCTGGCGCCGTACAACGGGCTGCCGCACCTGCTCCAGCACGTCATCGTCGAGGCCAACGAGGCCAAGGCCGTGCTCAACTGGGCGGTCCGCGAGATGGAGGAGCGCTACAAGCTCCTGGCCGCGCACGGCGTGCGCAACATCGCCGCGTTCAACGGTCGTCCCGAGCTGCAGGGCGAGGATGGCGCCGGCGAGCGGATGCCCTACCTCGTGCTCATCATCGACGAGCTGGCCGACCTGATCATGCGCGAGGGCCGCAAGGTCGAGGACCCCATCGTCAAGATCGCCCAGAAGGCGCGGGCCGTGGGCATCCACCTCGTGCTCGCCACGCAGCGGCCGTCGGTCAACGTCGTGACCGGGCTGATCAAGGCCAACGTCCCGTCCCGCATCGCGTTCGCGATGGCGTCCATGGTCGACTCGCGGACCGTCCTCGACGCCCCCGGCGCCGAGGACCTCATCGGCCGTGGCGACATGCTCTACCAGCCGGTCGACCTGCCGCGCCCGGTCCGGATGCAGGGCGTCTTCGTGAGCGACAGCGAGGTCAAGGCCGTGACCGAGCACTGGACCGAGCAGTCCGGTGGCCGGACGTTCTACGACGAGGACATCCTGGCCTTCGCCGATCCCGAGGACGGCACGGCCGGGGGCAATGACGGCCAGTTCGCGTGGCTGCGCAAGCTCGGCGTCGACGACATGACCGTGCCAGCCGCGGAGCTCGTCACGACCGCGGGCAAGGCCAGCACCTCGTTCCTGCAGACCAAGCTCAAGCTCGGCTTCGCCCGGGCCAGCCGGGTCATGGACGAGCTCGAGCGCTACGGCATCGTCAGCCCGCAGGACCCGCGCAACCCGGCATCGCCGCGACAGGTCTACGGCCCCGAGAACTGGTTCCGGACCCAGGACGACGTCGACGACGTGGGGGACTGACCCGGGACGAAGGTCATGTCGGGGTAGGGCGCGCGACTGGGGTATCCTTTCTGTCCGACCGAACGCCATGGCGGCGCGGTGCCATGGCAGCGCCTCGTACGCGGGCGCGCGCACGACGATGGGACAAGGGCATTGACGACGAGGGATGAGGTCCGCCGCTCGGTCGCCGCCGAGGGAACCGATCGGAGCGACGCCACACGAGGCCTGGCCGCCGGGCCGGCTGCGAGCCTGCCTGAGCGACTGCTGGCCGCTCGCGAGCGCAAGGGCGTGGACCTGTACCGGGCCGAGCGCGACACCAAGATCCGGGCCCGCTACCTCGCCGCCCTCGAGCGCGGTGACTACCGCGAGCTCCCCGGCAACGTCTACACCAAGGGGTTCCTGCGCAACTACGCGCTGTACCTCGGTCTCGACGCGGACGACGTCCTGCTCCAGTGGCGCCGAGAGCGCGGCACCGAGGTGCGCGACCCGCAGGCTGCCCTCGCCGCGGCCCCGCGACCGATCGCCACGCCGCGCAAGGGGCTGACCTTCTCGCCCGGGCTCGTCGTGTTCGCCCTGCTGCTCGTCGCGGTCGTCGCCTTCGGGGCGTACCTCGGCGTCCAGCTGCTGCGCTTCGCCAAGCCGCCGACGATCGCGGTCACGGCGCCGGCCGCGGCGGTCACCCAGGTCGACGAGGACACCACCTCGTACGTCTTCGAGGGGACGACCATCCCCGGTGGCGCGATCACCATCAAGACCGCCGACCAGACCCTGCGGGCCAATGCCGACTCCACCGGTGAGTGGAGCTACGCGGTCGACCTGCGGCGCGGCGAGAACACCTTCGAGATCACCGCCACGGACCCGTCCACCGGCAAGGTCGCGGAGGTCCCGGTCGAGCGGGTCGTCACGGTCCCGTTCGTGGCCATCGAAGCTCCCAAGCTCGGGCTCGAGCAGCCGGCGGACGGCGCGACGTTCGAGAACGGGGCGATCCCGGTGCAGGGCACCGCCTCCAATGTCGAGTCGGTCGTCGTCACCGCGAACTGGACCGGTCCCATCGAGGCGCCCGCGGAGGGTGAGGCCAGTCCGGCGCCGCCGCCGGCCCCGGAGCCCGCCACGGTGCCGGTCGAGTCCGACGGCACGTTCAGCCTGCCCTATGACCTGACATCCGGCCGCTGGGCGCTCGTGGTCACCGCGACCAGCCCCGAGGGCAAGGTCACGACCCTGACCCGGAACGTGGCGGTCGCCTACAACGGCGTCAACGTCGTCGTCTCGATCAAGGACGGCCGCGCCTGGCTCAAGGTCTGGGTGGACGGCAAGGTCGACGACCGGCTGGGCGCCGCCGGCCGCGTCTACGGCAACGGCAAGACATTGACGTTCAGCGGCAAGGAGTCGGTCGAGGTCCGCACGGGCAATGCCGCGTCCACGTACTTCACGGTCAACGGCACCGACATCGGACGCCTGTCGGACGAGAGCAACCCGGGCACCTGGCTGATCGCGCCACCGGACGAACCGGTCCGCACCGACCGTCGCTGAGGCGGGCGTGGCCGAGGACGCTCCCGACGCGGTCGCGCTGGCCGCACGACTGCAGCGCGCGTGTCTGGCCGCCGGCCGGACGATCGGGACCGCCGAGTCCTGCACGGGTGGAGCCCTCGCAGCGGCCATCACCGCGAACCCCGGCTCCTCCGGCTACTTCCGTGGCGGCGTCGTCAGCTACGCCAACGAGGTCAAGCGCGACCGACTCGGGGTGAGCGATGACGCTGCTCACGGCCCACGGGGCGGTCAGCGCCCAGGTCGCCCTGGCCATGGCCGCCGGGGCTCGAGACGCCGTCGGGGCGGACATCGGCGTGGCCACGACCGGGGTCGCCGGGCCGGACGGTGGGACGGCCGACAAGCCGGTCGGGCTCGTCTACGTCGCGGTCGCCGACGATGACGGGGCCGACGTCCGCCGCTACCAGTGGTCGGGCGATCGTGCCCAGAACGTGACCTCGAGCGTCGTCGCGGCGTTGGAGCTCGCGCTCGAGCGGATGCCGGCATGACCAGGTCGGCCCAGGAGATCGCCGCCGGCCTCGCACCGTCGCGCCCGGGTCGACCGATCGAACCCGGGACCCGCATCCACGTCCTCGGCGTCGGTGGGGCGGCCACGGCCGGTGCGGCACTCCACGCCCACGCCGCGGGGGCGGTCGTCACGGCCTGCGACCTGGGCGGTCCGGATCCGGTGACCGCCGCGGTGCTCGCGGCCGGGATCCCGATCGACTGGCGGCACGACGCGGCCCATATCGTCGACGCGGCCGGGACCGCCCGTGTCGATCGGCTGGCCGTGACCAAGGCCGTGACCTCCGTCCAGCCTGATCATCCGGAGCTTCTGGCCGCCCGGGCGCTGGGGATCGAGCCGGAGAGCGTCCAGCAAGTCATCGCCGACGCGGCCGCGACCGGGGGCCGACGGCTCATCGCGGTCACCGGCACCCACGGCAAGTCCACGACGTCGGGCTGGTTGCTCCACCTCCTCGTCGGTGCCGGACGCGACCCGTCCGGGTTCGTCGGTGCGGTCCTGCCGAGCTCCGTCGCCGGCCCGGTCCGTGGCGTCGCCCGCTTCGGGGCAGGGGAGGACTTCGTCGTCGAGGCGGACGAGTACGCCGGCAACTTCGACCCATACCGGCCGGCCGTGACCATCCTCATCTCCGCCGAATGGGACCACCCGGACGTGTTCTCGGACGCCCAGGGCGTGGAGGCGGCCTTCGCCGACTGGATCCGCCGCTCCGCCGAGGACCCCGATCTGCCGGACGGCGGGCCGATCCTCGTGGCCAACATCGGCGACGCGGGCGTCCAGGGTGTGCTGTCGCTGCTCGACGGCTGGCCCGGCCGAGTCGTGCGCGTCCGGCTGCTCGACGACGAGGAGCCGTGGCCGACGGACCTGGACCTCGCGGCCCGCGTGCTCGCCGAGGATGGCGACGGCTCGACGCTCGAGGTGCGTGGCAGCGACGCGGTCGGTGGGGTCACCGGTGCCGTCGACCTGGCGCTTGTCGGGCGGCACATGGCCATCGACGGGCTGCTCGCGGCGGCCGGTGCCCTGTCGTGGGTGCAGCGCCGGCTTCGGTCCTCGAGGGGCTGGCGTCGTTCCACGGCGTCGAGCGTCGCTTCGAGCTCAAGGGCGAGGTCGACGGGGTGACCGTCCTCGACGACTACGCCCACCATCCGACGGCGATGCGGGCGACCTTCGCGGCGGCGCGGCGACGCTACCCGGGTCGGCGGCTCTGGGCGGTCTACGAGCCGCTCACGTACCACCGGACCGCGGCCATGCTCGAGGCGTTCGCGGAGGTCCTGGCGATGGCTGATCGGGCCGCGGTCATCGACATCTGGGCGGTCCGCGATCCGGACACCACGATCACGTCCGCCGCCGCCCTGGCCGAGGCGGTCAGCCGCCGGACGCCGGAGCCGGCGCATGCGATCGGCGACCCGGAAGCCGCCGCGGTCTGGCTTGCCGACCACGTCGCACCCGGCGACGTGGTGCTGATCATGGGCGGCGGCCGCTCGTATGTCGCCGCCGAACAGCTCGTCGAGCAGCTGCGAGACCGCTCCGCCGAGGTGACCGGGTCCCGCTAGTCGTCGTCCCGTTCGACCCCGGCGATCATGGCCGCGGTCTCGACGTCCGAGGTCGCTGCAGCGAGTGCCGCAAGGTCGGGTGACTGGCCGCCGGTCGTGCCGCCCGGCGCGTCATCGGTCGGCTCGCCGACGGGGCGGGCGTACAGCTGGTGGCCCTCCGAGGTCAGGCAGTCCCCGGTCTTGAGATCCCACTGCCAGGCGTGCAGGGCGCAGGTCATGACCCCGTCGTCGACCGAAGCGAAGCGGGTCAGGTCGGCCTTCATGTGCGGACATCGACGCTGGACGTTGAAGCCGGCCAGCTCGAACGTGCCCTGCGTCGGTCCGTGTTCGGCGTAGAAGCCCTCGGCGTACTGCAGCCGCTCCTGGTTGAGGCACTTGAACCAGGTGTAGATGTAGTCGTTGTACGGCCCGCGGCGATGGGCGGTGAAGCGCATCGAGAGGAACAGCTCGTTGACCCAGTCATCGATCTTGTCGTGCACCAGGTGGTCGAGGAGCTCGCGTGGGACCGCGAACTGGTAGCGGGGGTTCTCGTCCACCTCCGGCCGGCGCACGACACGCTGCTCGAAGTCGATGACCAGCTGCTCGTCCTCGCAGTCGAGGAGGACCGGCTGGTTGATCCCGGCGCAGATCATGTCGGCCTGCTCGAGCAGCGGGTGCCACCACTCCTGGAGCTCGGCCAGGAGGTCGACCGCGGGGTCGCGCCCAGCGAGCACGCTCGTCGGCGATGACGTCGCGCTTGCGGGCCTGGTAGGCCTCGAGATAGGCCCGCTTGTCGTCGAAGATCGTGGCCGGGTCGACCGGATGGGTCAGGTCCATCCGGCCCGGTGCGATGTCGGCGACGGTCCCGGGCAGCATCAGCCGGCCACCGCTCCGGCCCTGCTCCTCGATGTAGCGCAGGAACGTGGGCTGGTCGGGAAAGGTGTTCCATTCGTTGCCGTGCACGTCGTTGTGCTCGAACAGGTCGTCGTCGAGGAAGCACGGCGGCCCGGCGGACGGCACGACGAACGCCGGGTCGAGGACCTCGATGTAGCGGAACGCTCGCGCGGATTGCGCGACGCGCTTCTTGTGGCCGAGGACGTGCTGCGCGTTGTCCGGGTAGTCGTAGACCATCGGATACCAGATGGCGCCGGAGAACTGCAGGAAGGCGACGTCGATCGGACCGTCGGCGATCAGCTTGTCCGGCTCGGGCGGACGCGAGTCGTTCATGTTGAGGACGCGCACGTCCCCGTCGTCGATGAGCAGGGCCGAGTCGCCGATCGGGCCGTCGGTCGGGGCGACCAGGGCGTGGATGGTGAGTCGCAGCGGTCCGGCATCGAACGGGACGAGATCCTTCGACTCGATGAACGTCGTGAAGCCGAGCTTGGTCAGCTCCTTGCGCAGGTCGTCGAGCGGGTAGTCCGGCAGCAGGACGGTCGCGTCCTTGTCGACATGGGCAGCCAGATAGCGGGGATCGAAGTGGTCGTGGTGGAGGTGCGAGACGTACAGGTACGTCGGATGGCCGATGCGCTCGGGATCGATACCGTCGTTGGCCGGGAACGGGTACCAGGCACCGAAGAAGGAGGGGTTGAACCACGGGTCGCACAGGATGCTGACGCCCTTGGTCTCGACGAACAGGCCGGCCTGGCCAAGGAAGGTGATCTGCACGTCGAAAGTCTAGCGGCGCGGTCGGATCCGGCGCCGTGACCGGCGTCCTGGGTGTCACGGGACGCAGGCTGACGCGTCGTGACCTACCATCGGCGTGTCCACCCCGAATGACAGAGCGGCTCGCCCTGGTCGGTCCGCCGGCCCCGAGCCAAGGAGCACCGATGGCCGGAGACGCCTCGTTCGACGTCGTGAGCGACTTCGACGAACAGGAACTGCGCAATGCGCTCGACCAGGTCCGCCGCGAGGTCGGCCAGCGCTACGACTTCAAGGGCGTGACGGTCGAGCTGACCCAGAACAAGGACGACATCACGCTCGTCACGGACGACGACCATCGGGCAGCGGCGATCAAGGATCTCATCGAGTCGAAGGCCATCCGCCGCGACCTGTCGCTGAAGATCTTCGACTGGGGGCCGGTCGAGCCCGCCGGCGGCAACAAGGTCCGCCAGGTCATCAAGCTGCGCCGCGGGCTGACCGAGGAGATCGCGAAGCGCCTGACCAAGCTCATCCGCGAGGAGTTCCCCAAGGTCAAGTCGCAGATCCAGGGCGATGCCGTCCGGGTCACCAGCAAGAGCAAGGACGAGCTGCAAAAGGTCATCGTGCGGTTGCGGGAGCTCGATGAGCCCGTCCCGCTCCAGTTCCAGAATTATCGCTGAGGTGACCCGTGCAGCCAGGATCCCGGGTGGCCCAGGTGCTCGTCTTCCTCGTCATCGGGGCCATCGTCCTCAGCCTCGTCCTGTCCGCGGTCGCGTCGCCTGTCGGCGTGTGAGCTCGGCGACAGCCGGGCCTCGACCATGACCGACCAGACGATCGACGACCCGCTCGGCGAGCCTCCTGAGGCCACGGCCGAGCCGGAGGACGGATCGGAGCGGGCGACGCCCCCGACAGAGCCGGAGCCGAGTTCGTCCGAACCGGTCTCGGAGACGCCCGAGCCTGCGCCGACGACGACCGAGTCGATCTCCTCGGAGTCCGAGCCGACTGCGGCCGAGCCAGAGCCTGCGGAACGCACCGAGGCCGAGCCGGAGCCGGCCGAATTCCACCGAGGCCGAGCCGGAGCCGGCCGAGCCCACCGAAGCGGAGCCGGACTCGGCTGAGCCCACCGAAGCCGAGCCGGACTCGGCCGAGCCCACGGACGCCGCCGCTTCGGCCGCCACCGACGATCCCACGCCGACGGCACCGACCGGGCCACGGACCGTCGGGCGCCTCGTGGCCGATGCGCTCCGCGCGGCAGGCGTGCGCTATGCCTTCACCGTGCCCGGCGAGTCATTCCTCGGGCTGCTCGATTCGCTCGGCGACGCCGGCATCCGTGTCGTCGCGACACGCCACGAAGGCGGCGCAGCGTTCATGGCCGAGGCCCACGGCCAGCTGACCGGCCGGCCGGCTGCCTGCATCGGGACCCGCGCGGTCGGCGCCTCGAATCTGGCGATCGGGATCCATACGGCTCGTCAGGACTCGAGTCCGATGTTCGCGATCGTCGGCCAGGTCCCACGCGCCCACCGTGGCCACGAGGCGTTCCAGGAGATCGACCAGGTCGCCACCATCGGTGGCCTGGCCCGTTGGGCGGTCGAGCCGTCGACGGCCGACGAGGTCCCCGCCGCGATGACCGAGGCGATGCGCCATGCGCTCGCCGGTCGGCCCGGCCCCGTGCTCATCTCGCTGGCCGAGGATCTGCTCGACGAGCCGGCCCCGGCCGACGCTCGCATCGACGGCGGCCGATCGGGTCCGCCCCGCCCGACCGACGACGATGTCCGTGCCGCCATCGAGCTCCTCGCGTCCGCGCGCCGGCCGGTGATCCTCGCCGGTGCAGGTGTCCTCCGCGCCCGCACGTCGACCGACCTGCTGCGGTTCGCGACGCTCCTGCAGGTCCCGATCATCGCCGGCTGGCGGCGGGGCGACATCGTGTCGAACGACGACCCGCTCTACCTCGGGATGGCCGGCCTTGGCGCGCCGGCGACGGTCCGCGAGCGACTGGCGGCCGCCGACGCGATGCTCGTGATCGGCTGCCGCCTGAACGAGCCGACGAGCGCCGAGGACACGATCCCAGCGACCTCGACACGCTGGATCCACGTCGACATCGAGCCGGGCGCGCATGTCGGTCCGTCTGCCCCGGAGCGCACCGTGACCGCCGATGCGCGGATCTTCCTGCGGGCGGCCAACGATCGACTGGTCGGCAAGGCCGTGCTCGATGCCGAGCGGGTCGCGGAACGCCAGGCGCACAACGCGGCCGACCGCGCCGCCTGGGAAGCCGCCACGGTCGTCGATGGCGATGCCGATGCGTGGACCGGCCCTGGCGTCCATCCGGGCCGGGTCATCAGCACGTTGCGCCGCGTCCTGCCGGACGACGCGATCCTGACGACCGATGCGGGCAACTTCGCCGGCTGGGCAGGACGCGGCTTCCGGTTCCGCCGGCCCGGCACGTTCCTCGGCCCGACCTCCGGGGCGATGGGGTACGGCCTGCCCGCGGCCATCGCTGCGGCCCTGGTCCATCGCGACCGACCGGTCGTCGCGCTCGTCGGCGACGGCGGCCTGGCCATGACGATGGCCGAGCTCGAGACCGCCGTCCGGGAGAAGGTGCGGGTCATCGTCCTCTGCTTCGACAACGAGCGGTACGGCACGATCCGGATGTGGCAGGAACGGCGCGGCACCGGCCAGGGTGTGGCGACGGAGCTCGGCCCGGTGGACTTCGCCACGGTCGCCCGTGGGCTCGGGGCTCGCGGCGTGCGCATCGACCGCGATGCGGACGTCGAGGGTGCCATCCGCCAGGCGATGGTCGAGGAGCGGCCGACGGTCATCCAGCTCGCGCTCGACAAGCGCTGGGTGTCGGTCGACGAGGTCGTCGACGCCTGACCCGACGGTTCGTCCCTAACCGGGCACTAAGGACCCTTTAGCGGTCATCCATACGGTTCCCCCATCAGCGCACGACATCCGACACGACTGATCGAAAGGGGACCACCCATGGATCCGAAGACCCTGCGCCGGCTCATCGCCGGCGGCTTCCTGGCCGTGAGCATCGCGGCCTGTGGTGGCGGGACCGCCGCCACTGACGACGACGACACGATCGTCGACCCGGCGCCGGCCGCCAGCGCCGCGAGCGACGCGGCTGTCGACCCGAACGACCCGGCCGCCGTCGGCGCCGTCATCTACGAAGAGGCCGAGCCGGTCCCCGGGACGACCCTGGGTGCCTGCGAGATCGTCACGGCCGACGACATCAAGGCCGCCTTCGGCCTCGACGTCGCCGTCGGGGCGGGCGCGTTCGAAGCCGATCCGACCACGCTGTCGCCCGGTCACAGCGAGTGCCGCTATGAGGGCGACTACGGCCGGGTCATCGTCGCCCTGACGCCCGAGGACGGCGCGAACCTGTACGACGCCGCCTACGGCGCCTATGACGGCCTCGAGGTCATCGAGGGTGTGGGCGACGGGGCCTTCTGGGCACCCAAGACGAACCGCGGCTTCGTGTGGCAGGACAAGGTCACGGTCATGCTCTCCGTCTATCCGGTCCAGATGGACCTGGCGGATGCCGCGCTGATCAAGGCACTCGGCGAGGCCGTCATCGGCAAGCTGTAGTCCACGCTCCGAACCGACACCACGCGCCCGGACGCCACGCGGCTCCGGGCGCGTCCGTGTGTCCGGCGTTCAGCGCCTCGCCACGATCGAGAACGACAACGGGATCCGGTCGCGGTCATCGGGAGCGACATCCCCGTGGCCACCCCACCAGTCGACCGGGTGCTCAGCCACAGACTCGAGATGCAGCCCGCTGCGCGCGATGGCCGTGACGACCTCGCCGAGGGTCCAGGCTCGGGCGAACTTCCACGACTGGTCGTCGTCGGCGATCGACAGATGGTCGATGTACTCCGGAGCCCAGCCCTTCGAGGCTTCGACGCCGGCGAAGTAGTCGTAGTCGGTCGCGAACCAGTGGCCCGTGTCGTCGACATCGAACAGCCACTCGACCGGATGGCCCTCGAAGAGGACGAGACGACCGTCCGGCGCCAGGAGGCGGTAGAGGACCGCGGCCCACGCGTCGAGGTCCTGGAGCCAGATGAGCGAGCCCCGCCCCGTGTACAGCAGGTCAGCCGTGCCGTCGAGCTCGTGCGGCGTGTCGAGGACGTCGGCCTCGATCCAGGTGGCCGGTGCGCCGACCGCCTCGGACAGCCGGTCGGCCAGCTCGAGCATGCGCGGGCTGAAGTCGACGCCGACGACCGTGTCCGCACCCGCGGTCCACAACGAGAGCGTGTCCCGGCCGCCGGCACACTGGAGGTGGATGGCCCGCCGGCATCGACCGTGCAGGTCGCCGATGAGCGCCTGTTCGACCGGGAACAGGTTCGAGCCGCCGCCCGCGATCATCGTCACGGCCTCGGCGAACCATCCCTCGTAGCGCTCCGCGGCCTCGTCCCACGCGGCGCGATTGGCCCGGTGCATGGCGCGGACATCGTCGCGCTCGGCAGCCGTGGCGGGTCGGACGTGCGGGTGTGCTGGGGGATCGGTGTCGGGCATCGCCCTCGAGTCTACGGGCGACCCGGAGGTCACGATGCCCGCCGGCGACCTGGCGCGCTGATGACCGGCCGGAACCGGGCGGCCGGCGCGGTCGTCACCTCGTCGGCGACAGCCGTTCGCGAGACGAGGGAGGACCGGCGCCGATGGATGATCTGCTCGAACGGTTGCGTGCCAGGGCGGCCGACCCGGAACAGCGTACCGACATGCCCCGATCGACCGTGAGCGGGTCGACGTCGGCGATGGCGACGTTCGATCTCGGGACGCTGTTCGGTGGCGGCATCGAGGGCCTGGGGTCGGCACATGCGCGGCGTCGTCGCGTCGAACCAGTCCGGACGACCGCTCGACCCTGAGGTCATGGCCGGTGTCGAGCGGATGGTCAGCGCCTTCGAGACCGCGGAGCCGCCGCCCCTCCCGCCGCCGGCCGGAGTGGAACGCGTCGTCGCGGCCGAGTCGGCCCTCGGCTTCGCCCTGCCACCGCTGCTGCATCGGGTCTACGCCGAGGTCGCCGATGGCGGTTTCGGGCCGGCCCACGGACTCCTGCCGCTGGCCGACCTCGTGAGCACCTACCACCACCATCGACTCGATCCGCCGATGGCCCCGTCCGGGCAGACCTGGCCGGACCGACTCGTCCCGGTCATCGGCTATGACCTCGGCTGCGACGCCGTCGACGCGACGGACGGACGGGTGATCGCCTGGGATCCCGAGTCCCTCACCGAGCGGTCAGGTGGACCGGGCTGGAAGCGGACGTTTCGCGAAATCTCGCCATCGGTGGCGGTCTGGCTGGAGACGTGGGTCGAGAGCCGCTCGCCGGCGGACGTCGAACGAGAACGGACCGCGGCTGCCATGCAGGAGCACGCTCGCGTCTCCCGCGAGTACATCGCCGGGTTGACGCCCGCGGAGCGCGAGGCGATGGGGCTGCCGGCCGATGGCTGGGAGTCCGTCGTGTGGGGCGGGATCGGGCTGGACGACGACCCGGAGCGGACGAGCTAGTCGTCGAACTCGTAGGCCAGGCGCATCGTCTGTGTGTCGGCCTTGACGGCATCGACCGTCGCCGTCCCGCGAACGCCGGTGAGCTCGCCGGTGCCGGAGCCGGCGAGGATCTCGAACGTGGATGCCGCGACGCCGTCACGGAACTCGCCGCCGTCGCGCATGACGAACGTTCCGCGCCGACCACCGAGGCGCCCGTCCACGCGCTCGATTCCGACGAACGTGGCTGTTCCATCGGGGGCGTAGGCCATCACATACTCCATCACGCCGGTCGCCTCGAGGTCGCCGTGATACCCCTTGGTCACCGTCGCGCGCGTGATCTTGCGGCCGTCCTCCGCTTCGAACGTGGACTGCTCGTCCCAGCCATCGATCCCGAACGTCGCTGTGGCCTCGGTGGCTCGTCGTCTTGGTCGTCATCCAGGGAGTGTCTTCCGCCTGGACGTCACATCGGGTCACACGACGCCGAGGCTGGGATCGCATCGACGCATCAGCCTCATCGCCGGGTTGCGGTTGGGATTCGCTTCGCGCGCTGTGAACACGCGCGTTCCCGCCCGCTGGCAACAGGGGCTTGTGAAGCGATGCGTCGAGTGGCACACTCTCGCGGCGATGCGAACCGTCACGACCGCCATGTGTCGCTGTCTGTGTCAGCCGGCTGCCGAGCAGGGCAGGTGGTGTCTCTAGGCGTGTGATCCCGCAGAACCCACACGCCGACCCAGACCCCCCGACCCCTGCCTCGGCAGGGGTCTTCGTGATTCCCAGACCCCCACGGAGATCCCCGATGACCGTCACCGCAACCCTCTCGACCACCGACCTCGGCTCCAGACTCGGCGAACCGGGTCTTGTCGTGGTCGACACCCGATCGCTCGTCGCCTACAACGGCTGGCGCCAGGGCGACGACGCCCGCGGCGGCCACATCCCGGGCGCGGTGTCGCTCCCGCTCGAGTGGTTCGACAGCGTCGACGCTGCCGAGATCGACCGCCTGCTCGGCGAGAAGGGCATCACGGCCGCCTCGACCGTCGCGGTCTACGGCGCAGACGCAGCCGCCGCAGAGCGCGCCGCGGCTGCGCTGCGTCGACCGCGGCGTGACCGGCGTCCAGGTCCTCGATGGCGGCTACACCGCCTGGGCCGCCGACGCGACCCGACCGGTCGACAAGCTGCTGCGACACGACCGCCTGGTCCATGTCGACTGGCTTGCCCAGGTCCTCGCCGGCGAGCGCCCGGAAGCGGCTCCGACCGGCCGGTTCCTGCTCTTCCACGTCAACTTCGGGGTGCCCGAGGAGTACGCCGAGAACCACATCCCGGGCGCGCTCTATCTCGACACCAACTGGCTCGAGGCCAGCGAGACCTGGAACCGCCGCTCGCCCGCGGAGCTCGAGCACGCGCTGCGCTCGCTCGGGATCACCCGCGATACGACCGTCGTCGTGTACGGCCGCGACACCGAGGGCGACGCCAACGAGAAGTGGCCCGGCCGTCGAGCCGGCCAGATCGCGGCGACCCGCGCCCTGATGATCCTGACCTACGCCGGGATCGACGACGTGCGGCTCCTCGATGGCGGCTACGACTGGTGGGTCCGCGCCGGCCATCCGCTCGAGACGACGCCGCGAGAGCCGTCGCCCGTCGAGGACATCGGCGTCACCGTGCCGCTCCGGCCGGAGGTCATCGTCGACCTGCCGGAGGCCAAGGAGATCCTCGCGGACCAGGATGGGGCCGCGCTCGTCAGCATCCGGACCTGGCGCGAGCACATCGGTGCGGTCAGCGGCTACAACTACATCGGCCCGGCGGGTCGCATCGCGGGCGACGTGTGGGGCAACTGCGGCTCGGACGCCTACCACATGCAGCACTACCGCAACATCGACAACACGATGCGCCCGTATCCCGAGATCGTCGCCAACTGGGCCGAGGCCGGGATCGTCCCGGAGAAGTGGGTCGCGTTCTACTGCGGGACCGGGTGGCGGGCCAGTGAGACGTGGTTCTACGCGCACCTCCAGGGCTGGCCTCGCGCCGCCGTGTACGACGGCGGCTGGTTCGAGTGGAGCGCCGATCCGGTCAACAACCCGATCGAGATCGGCGATCCGACCGCGGAGGGCGAAGCCGTCGCCTGAGCGTCGGATCGGGAGGGCCCGGCGACCCTAGACTGGAACGGGTGAGCGAGCCATCAGCGCGCATCCCCCGGTCGGTCGTCGTCGGGCTCTTCGTCGCCTCGCTGGCGCTGCGGCCGCAGATCCTCGTCGTCGGCCCGCTGCTCCCGATGATCAGAGCGGATCTTGACCTGCCCGCAAGCATCGCGGGTCTGCTGACGACCATCCCGGTCCTGTGCATGGGGCTCATGGCCCCATTCGGGCCGCGGATCGCCGCGTGGCTCGGTCCTGAGCGGGCGTTCGCGGCGTGTCTGGCGGCGATCGCCGGCTTCGGGGTGCTGCGCGCCGTCATGCCGTCCGTCCCGCTGCTGCTCGCGGTCACGCTCGGCATCGGCATCGGCATCGGCGTGGCCGGCGCGATCCCCTCGATGATCGTGGCCAGACGGATCTCCAGCGCGGCCGGCGCTCGGGACCGGTGCCTATGCCGGCGGCATCGTCGCGGGTTCCACCGATCGCCGCCGCCGTCGCGGTCCCGCTCGCCGTCGGCGACGACTGGCGCCGCACGTTCCTGGTCGTGTCACTGGGATCGCTCGTCGCCTTGGCCGCGTGGCTCGCGCTCGTCGGCGTGCGCGACAGCCGGCCATCGGGCGGGCAGCGGCGGGCGATCCGGCTGCCCTGGTCGAGCTCGACGGCGTGGCTGCTGGTCTTCCTCTTCGGCCTCCAGTCGATCCTGTACTACGGGATCGTCGCCTGGCTGCCGAACGCCTACGTCGAACGCGGCTGGTCGACGGCCGATGCCGGTGCGCTCCTGGCCATCTTCAACGGCATCGGCCTGATCACGACGATCGGCGTTCCGCTGGTCGCCGATCGCCTGGGCACGCGGCGACTCCAGCTGTTCGTCGCGTCCGCCGCCGCCCTCGTCGCGCTCATCGGGATCACGCTCCTGCCCGACCCGGCCGTCCTGTGGGTCACGATCCTCGGCCTGTCGCTGGGCATGGTCTTCCCGCTGGTCCTGACCCTGCCGCTCGACGTGTCCGATGACCCGGGGACGACCGGCGCAGCGGCCGCCCTCATGCTCCTCGGGGGCTACCTGCTGGCGGCGCTCGGACCCTTCGCGCTCGGGGCCGCCCGCGATGCGACCGGGGACTTCACGGTCAGCCTGTGGCTGCTGGTCGCCGTCGCGTCGTGATGGTGGCCGCGTGCACGCTGCTGTCGCCGGCTCGTCTGCGCCGCGGGATCGCCCGCGTCCCGGTGCTATCGTCGCCGGCGTGAGCATCACCGTCCGCGCCGTCGAGGTCGAGGACCTTCCGGCCTACGTCGACATGTCCGCCGGCGCCTTCCTGGAGCGCCCTCCGGCACTCGACAGCATCGCCGCGACCCTTGCCGAGGCGTGGGACCTGTCGCGGGTCTGGGCGGCCTTCGACGGGCCGCGCATCGTCGGCTCGTTCCGATCGTTCGCGACGGAGATGACGGTGCCCGGCGGAGCGCCGGATCCAGGCGGCGGGCGTCGCCGGCGTCGGCGTCGCTGCGACCCATCGACGACGGGGCGTCCTGCGTCGGATGGTCGAGGTCGAGCATGCCGCGATGCGGGAGCGCGGCGACGTCGTCGGCCTGCTCAACGCCTCCGAGTACGCGATCTACGGGCGCTTCGGCTATGGCATGGGCTGCCGGCAGGCGATCTGGCGTCTCGATGCCAACGCCACGACGTTCCACGACGACGACGACCCGGGCTCGATCGAGTTCCTGACGCCCGATGCCGATGCCATCACCGTGGCCAGGACCGTGTTCGACGAGTGGCGACACCGCCAGACCGGCGAGATCCGCCGCCGCGACGTCAGCTGGGAGTTCCAGTTCGGCGTCCGCCACGACGGCTGGGGCGATCCGTGGCGCGGGTTCGTCGCGATCCATCGTGACCAGAGCGGCAAGGTCGACGGCTACGTTCGCTACCACACCGAGTCGCAGTGGACCGATGGGCAGCCGAGCTCGACAGCGCACGTCGACGACCTGCATGCGCTGACCGTCGAGGCGTACGTCGCCCTGTGGCGGTTCCTGGCCAGCATCGACTGGGTCGCCCACGTCCGGGCGGAGAAGCGGTCTCCCTCGGAGCGGCTGCCGTGGCATCTCACGAACCCGCGTGCGGCCGTCCTGGTCGAGCAGGTGGACGGGATGTTCGTGCGCCTGCACGACGTGCGCGCGTGCGCTCGAGGCACGGACCTACGCGGGGGAGGGGAGCCTCGTCATCGAGGTCATCGACCCGGAGAACCCAGGGCGGACGGCAGCGCGTGGCCCTCGAGGCCGGACCTGACGGCGCACGGGCCACCTCGACCGACCGAAGCCCCGATCTCACCGTCCACGCCGCAGCGCTCGGTGCCGCGTACCTCGGCGGGTCGCCGTTGTCGCTGGCGGCCATCGCGACCGGCGGTGTCGATGAGGGCCGGCCGGGTGCCCTCGCCGAGGCCGAGCGGCTGTTCCGGACGCTCGACGAACCGTGGTGCTCGACCTTCTTCTGATGCCACCGACGCTCCGACGCGCCGGACCGGCCGACGCGGATCCGATCCGGGACCTCGTGTGGGCTGCCTACGAGGGCTACGCCGAGCTCATCGGCAGGACGCCGATCCCGATGCTCGCCGACTACCACGAGGCGGTCCGTGTCCACGACACGTGGGTGCTGGATGATGCGGCCGCCGGGATCGTCGGCGTCCTGGAGCTGATCCCGCAGGCCGACCAGCTGTGGATCGAGAACGTCGCCATCGCGCCGGACCGCCAGGGCCAGGGTCTCGGCCGGCGGCTGCTCGACCACGCCGAACACGAGGCTCGGGCTCGAGGACTCCCGAGCATCGGCCTGCTCACGAACGAACGCTACGCACGCAACATCGCGCTGTACGAGCGCGACGGGTACGTCGAGACCCACCGCGAGCCGCACCTCGGGACCGACCTCGTCCACTTCCGGAAGACGCTCCGCTAGCGCAGCGCCTCGATCGACGCGGTCGGGCACGATGCCCTCGCAGCGACGGGCGAGGTCGGCGTCGAGCGTGACGAAGGCGTCGCCCTGGAGCTTCGTGAGGGCCAGGTACTCGGCCTCGTACGTCGACGCGGTCCCCAGCCGATCCGCCATCTCCCAGGCGACCTTGCGCAGCACCGCATCGCCGAGCAGCCGGATCGGCAGCTTCCCGACCGCAGCCAGCCGCGCGCGGGCGACGGCCGGTGACAGCTCCCCGCGATGGACCGCCTCGTGCATCAGCGAGAGCGCCTGCGAGCGGAGCAGGGTCGGGGCGAGCAACTCGTGCTGCGGTGGGACCACGTAGCCCTCGCTCGCGAGCTGGAGGGCCACGGCGGCATCCACGACGAACCTGGTCATCGGCATCCTCGGCTGCGTGGCGAACGGGTCGACTCTAGCGCTCGTCCGAGGTCAGGGCTCGACGGGTGACGCTTCGCTCCGCAGGACCTCGCCGGTCGTCGGGTCGGCGATGACCCATCGCGTCCCGTCATCTGCGGCGACCATCCAGACCTGTCGGGGTGCGTCGGGGCGTCCACTGACCCCGTCCGGGCAGGACGTGCGGCGACACTCCAGCGTCCCGAAGAAGGCATCGAACGGCTCGGACGCGAGGTGAGCCGCCGCGGCGATCGCCACCGGATCGACGGCGCCATCCGGGACGTACGTCGAGCGACCCGGCCGCGTGGAGTAGGTGGACTCGAGCACGAACTGCTGGCCCCAAACGCCCAGGGCGTATCGCATCGCCGACGGCGGTTCGGGCTCGGGTTCGAACAGCTCCGCGGTGCAGCCAGGCTCCGTGCCGATCTCGGCGGCTGAGCAGCTCGACAGGTCCTCGCCGTCGAAGCGCGTGCGCAGCACGCCGTCCAGCGCCCCGACGATCGCATACGCTTCCGCCCGCGGATACTCCACGACCCACACGGACCACGTGGCAGCTGTGGCATCGTCGGGCGGTCCCATCCACTGCTCCGCCTGACCACAGAGGCCCGGCGACGCACACACCAGGTGGCCGAAGATCGGAGGACCCGGAGTCCCGATGAACGGCGCCAACTCAGGCTGCGACGCGATCGCGACCGCCTGGTCCGCGGAGATGGCGGTCGTCTGGCGGGACGGCCGGGTCGAAGCGATAGCCACCGTCCCACAGGAAGTCGTCGAGGTAGCGCGGCACCGCCAGCGCCGGTACCGGCGGCGGGGCCGGCAGCCCGGACAGGATCGCCAGACCGCCGCCCACGCCTGCGATGAGCAACGCGATCAGCGCGGCGGCAAGCAGGGCCCACGAGGCGCGGCGGCGCGCGGCCCGACGCCCGGGCGGCCTGGCGACCCGCGTGCGCTCGAACGTGGCGTCGAGGATGGATCCCGGCGCCCCGCCCGGGGCCGACTCGTGCAGCCATTCCCGCACGCGGGCGTCATCTGCGGCCGTCCAGGTCATCGCAGACCCTCCGGCGTCGGGATGCCCGTCGCCCGCGCGTCAGCCTCCAGGCCGGCCCGCAGCCCCGCGCGCGCATGGTGCAACCGTGACTTGACCGTCCCGATCGGCAGGCCGAGCACATCGGCGACTTCGTGCACCGGCAGGTCGAGGTAGTAGCGGAACACGATGACCGCGCGGTGCTCCGCCGACAGGCGACGGAACCCACGTTCCATCGCGTCCCGGTCTGCGACGCTCGCGACGTCATCCCGCGCGAACGGCTCCGCTCGGGAGCGCTCGGACGACGGCGTCGTACCGCCGGCTGCCGCGCGATTGATCCGCACAGGCATGGACGAGGAGGCGATGGATCCAGGCGTCGAAGCGCTCCGGACTCGCGCAGCTTCGCCAACCCGATCCATGCTCGGAACAGCGTCTCCTGGACGGCGTCCTCTGCCTGCGCCCCGTCGCGCAGGATGAGGTAGGCGACCCGGTACAGCCGATCGACCACGCGCGCCGCCAGCCGTTCGAAGGCGGCATGGTCGCCCGACTTGGCGTCCAGGATGTCCGATCGATCCACTCGGTGTCCCTACTCGGTCGGTCGCGTCTCGACGTCGTCATACGGTATGGCGGAGCCGTCGCGCGTTCGGTTCAACCTGGCGCGAGCACCTCGACCGTGTCCCCATCGAGGACCACGTGGTCGCGACCGACCCGCTGACCGTCGAAGCGGGCGGATGGTCCCCACACCCGGGCTCCGGTCGCGGTCGCGGCCAGGTCGTGGTGGATGCCGTCGGCGACGTCCGCCACGGTCGCGCCGGGTTCCAGGGCGAGTGGCTCTGCGGCCACCTCATCTGACAGCGCGCAGGTAGACCCGGATGAGGCCGGTCAGCTCCCAGATGGCCGTCCGGAGGGCCTCGACCGATCGCGTCGTCGAGCACGGACACGCGGATGACGGGGAGCTCCGGGATCGCTCGAGACAGCACCTCGAGGGCGTCGGGTGGACCCTCGTCGGCGCGGGTCACGGCGAGGATGGCCGGCGTCTCGATCCCCGCCGCTGCGACCTCGTCGAGGACCGTGCGGAGCTCGGCCGGGTCGGCGCCGGCGCGCCCGCAGTAGACGATGGCGTCGGCCCCGCGCAGGACGCCGAGCAGCGCCCGACCCCCTCCGCGGTCGTCGGTCGCGCCACCGATCAGGCCCGGGATCTCGACCAGCTGCACGAGCACGCCGCCGATCCGGGTGAGCGCCGGAACGGGCCGCAGCGTCGTGAACGCATAGTCCCCGGTCTTGATCTGGATGTCGGACAGGGCCTGCAGGATCGACGACTTGCCGACGTTCGGCGGCCCGACCAGGGCGATCTGCGCCACGCCTTCGCGTCGGACGGCGATCGAATCGCGATGGACCGCGCTCGACCGGACGCGGGTGTCCTCGATCTCGGCGAGCAGCGACTTGCGCAGGTCGGCGTACGGACCGTTCTTGTAGTCGGGCAGCTCGTCGAGGAGGGCACGCACCTCGCGGATGCGTTCCCTGCCTTCCTTCCCGACGAGCCGTCGCTTCGCCACCTGGGCGAACGTGCGATGCGGCATGGGCATGGTGACCGTCTCCTTCGAACTCGAATGGCGAGACGGCGCGTGGCGCGCAGCCGATCAGGCTGCGACGAGCGGCACGCGTCCGGTCCTCGCCCCTTCCCCCGACGCTGGTACGGGAAGGGGCGGATCAGCCGTTCTGGTTCGAGATGGTGGCGAGCCAGGCATCGAAGCGACGCTGGCCGTGGGCGGTATCCATGGCGTCGCGTAGCCTACACCGCGGCCGCTCGGGAGAATCTCGCGGCAACCCCGGCCAGCCGCTCGCGCAGCTCGGCAGGTTCGTGGACCTCCACTTCGGCATCGAGCGCGGCGAGGATCATGACCGGCCAGTCGAGCGCGTCGGCCGCCATCTGCACGCGGCAGGCGTCATCGCCGAGCGGTTCGACCTGTGCCCAGTCACCGAGCCAGTCCGACACGACGGTCGCCGAGGCCCGGATCGTCACGTCGACCGCGTAGCGGGTCGGCATGGCCCGCAGCTGGCTGCGGACGAACGCGGTGGCGTCGCCTCCGGGGATCTCGCGGGGCGCGAAGCGATACCGGGCCGAGCGTGGATCGCGCAGCCGGTCGACGCGGAACGTGCGCCAGTCCGACCGGTCGAGGTCCCAGGCGACGAGATACCAACGCCGGCCGAGGGTGACGAGGCGATGCGGCTCGACCGTGCGGGTCGCAGCGGCCCCGTCCCGCGCCGTGTAGTCGAACCGCAGCTGCTCGCCGTCGTGCGAGGCCTGAGCGATCACCGCAAGGGCCGCAGCATCGATCGCCGGACCCGTCCTCGACGAGGGTGACAAGGGCATCGGCGCGAGGACGACCCGCAGGGCATCGACGCGGCGGCGCAGTCGGGGCGGGAGCATCCGGATGACCTTCGACAAGGCCCGGACCGACGAGTCTTCCATCCCGGCGACCGCTCCACCAGCCGCCGCCCGGAGCCCGACCGCGATGGCGATCGCCTCGTCGTCATCCAGGAGCAGGGGAGGAAGCTCGCCGCCTCCGGCCAGCTGGTAGCCGCCGGCCACGCCACGGGTCGCGCTGACCGGGTATCCCAGGGCGCGCAGGCGGTCGATGTCGCGACGCAGCGTCCGCTCGCTGACCTCGAGCTGGGCGGACAACTCGGGGCCGGCCCAGAACCGATGGCTCTGGAGCAGGGACAGGAGGCGAAGCATCCGCGAGCTGGTGCTCATGTCGATCGTAGTCTCACGTTCATAGCGGACAGAAACTGGCCGCTATCCATCCTACCGTACGGTCATCGAACCCCACGCTGGAGGTAGGGACATGACGATGATCCAGGCGGATGGCCTGACCCGCACGTTCCGGGTCGGCAAGGAGACCGTGGAGGCGGTCCGTGGGCTTGACCTGCGTGTCGAGGACGGGGAGCTGGTCGCGTTCCTCGGTCCGAATGGCGCCGGCAAGTCGACGAGCCTGCGGATGCTGACCACGCTCCTCTCACCGACATCGGGGACGGCGACGGTCGCCGGACACGACGTGCGGACCGAGCCGCGGAAGGTCCGCGAGCGGATCGGCTACGTGGGGCAGGGTCACGGCGCCGCCGACGACCAGCGCGCTCGGGATGAGCTCGTCACCCAGGGCCGGGCATACGGTCTGCGCGGCGACGAGGCCGCACGTCGCGCCGACGCCCTGCTGGCCTCGCTGGAGCTGACGCCCCTCGCCAAGCGGACGGCGAACACGCTGTCGGGCGGCCAGCGACGCCGGCTCGACATCGCCATCGGGATGGTCCACGAGCCGCAGCTCCTCTTCCTCGACGAGCCGTCGACCGGGCTCGATCCACAGAGCCGCGCAAACCTCTGGGCGCACCTCGTCCGGCTGCGTGAGACCCATGGGACGACGATCTTCCTGACCACCCATTACCTCGACGAGGCGGACGCGATGGCCGAGCGCGTCCTCATCATCGATGCCGGGCGGGTCATCGCCGACGGAACGCCGGAGGTGCTCAAGACCCAGATGGCCGGTGACCTCGTGACCGTGGCCATCGACGACCCGCGACGGGCCGACCAGGCCGCCCGGATCGCCGAGCGCGTGGCGGACTCGACGGAACTCCAGATCGAGGGTGCCGTCGTCCGCCTCCGAACCGACCGCGGCGCCACGGCGATGCCGACGATCCTGCGCGCGCTCGATGGCGCCGGGCTCGTGGTGACCAGTGCCGAGGTCCGTCGTCCGACGCTCGACGACGTCTTCCTGGAGCTGACCGGCCGAAGCCTGCGCGACGCTGGCGACATCCCGGCCGGCACGCCCGATGCCGAACCTGATCCCAAGATCGCGATCGCCGAGGAGGCCGCCTGATGACCGTCGTGACCGATTCCGCCATCGTCCTGTCGCGCCAGCTCCGCCCGATGTCGCGTGACCCGTTCACGCTGCTGTTCGGGATGCTCCAGCCGCTGGTCTTCCTGATCCTCTACGGGCCGTTGCTCGTCGCGGCCGGCGCCACCGGCGAGTCGCCGTGGCAGTGGTTCGTGCCCGGGATCATCGTGATGATCGGGCTGTTCGGGACGTCCGTCGCCGGCTCGTACCTGCTCGAGGAGCTGCGGGTCGGCTCGTTCGAGCGATTCCTCGTGACGCCGCTCGACCGCTCCTCGCTGCTCATCGGGCGAGCGCTCAAGGAGGTCGTGCCGCTGACGCTGCAAGCGATCCTCATCGTCCTCGTGGTCACGCCGTTCGGGTTCCGCCTGGAGCCGGCCGGTATCGCCATCGGACTGGTGCTGCTGGCGATCTTCGGCGTCGGCCTCGGGGCGCTGTCGCACTCGCTGGCCCTGGCCGTCCGTCGCCAGGAGTACCTGTTCTGGCTCATCCAGCAGACGTTCCTGTTCCCTCTGCTCCTGCTGTCCGGGATCCTCCTGCCGCTCGACGGGGCACCCGAGTGGCTCACGTTCCTGTCGCGCCTCAATCCCTTGAGCTACCTCGTCACGGCGGAGCGAGCGCTGTTCGCCGGGCAGTTGGACGACCCGTCCGTGCCCATCGCGGCGGTCGTCGTGACCGGCGTGGCCATCGTGGGTCTCGGGATCGGGACCCGCATGATGCGTCGCTCCGGCGTCTGATCCCTTCGCAACCCACGCCATGGCGCGGCCGCCGGACGACCGGCGGCCGCGCCTCCGTGCCATCGGTCAGGCCAGGGGGATCCCCTTCGAGCCCTTGCTGTCCTGGTAGACCGCCGAGGCATCGTTGTAGAAGGTGTGGATCCGGTCGAGACGCGGCTGCAGTGCCGCACGGTCATCCGGATCAAGGATCTCCACCATCTGCATGATGCTGTGGCTCTGCCAGAACCTGTTCACTCGGTTGTAGAGCGGGCGATCCGGCGAGACGGTGCCGGTTTCGGGCTCCGGGACCGCAAAGACCTCCTTGAGGATGGCGATGTCGTGCGGGATGGCGAAGCTGTCGCGGGTGTCCTCGTAGCTGAAGAGGTAGTAGAAGTTGTCGAACCCCGACCACGTGATGCCCGACAGGCAGAGCGAGCAGGGCTCGTGGGTGGCAAGGAAGAGGCAATCACTGGTCGCGGGCCGCTCCCTGGGTGGAAGTTCGTAGAAGCGCTTGATGGCGTGCATCTCGCCATGCCAGAGCGGATTCTCGGTCTCGTTGTTGGTCTCGGCGATCACCAGCGACAGGTCGGACTTGCGCAGGATCGCCGCCCCGAACAGCTTGTTGCCTCCGGCCACGCCCTCGCGCGTCTTGGCGGCGATGTCGAACTCGATGACGTCGAGCAGGCGGAGGGTGAGCGTCGCGGTGTCCATGAGGCCTCCAACAGATGCCGCCAGCCTAGCTAGTCACGCCGGGACCGGTCGACGCCTGGTGACGCGCGGCCGCCGGACGACCGGCGGCCGCGCCTCCGTGCCATCATCCCCGCGATGCCCGAGCGGATCCTCACGCAGCGCGCCCTGAACCGCGCGCTCCTTGCCCGCCAGCTGCTCCTGGAGCGGTCGACGCTGGCCATCCCCGAGGCGATCGACCAGGTCGGCGGCCTCCAGACCCAGTACGCCCCATCGGGCTACGTGGGGCTGTGGACGAGGCTGGCCGGCTTTCGGCGTGACGCGCTGACGGCGGCGCTGGAGGATCGGAGCGTCATCCAGGCCACGCTCATGCGGACGACGATCCACATGGTCGGCCGCACCCGGTTCTGGCGGTACGCGGCCGGCGTCCGCGCGGCCAGACGCGTCTGGGCGCTGCGCCTGCCCGATGCCGACGAAGCCGCGCTCGTCGACCGGGCCGAGCGCCTGCGAGCCGAGCTGGCTGACGGTCCACGCACGATCAAGGAGCTCGGGGCGGACTGGGGCGGCTTCATCGGCAACCTCGGACTGTGGGTCGACCTCGTGCGGGTCCCGCCGTCCGGCACCTGGGAGCGTCGTCGCGCCGACCGCCTGGCGCTCGCGACCTCGTGGGTGGGCCCGGAGGACGCGACCGAGGATGAGGGCATCGCCTACCTCGTCACGGCCTACCTCGGCGCCTTCGGTCCGGCGCCCTGGCGCGACATCGCCTCGTGGGCGGGCCTGTCGGTCACCGCGTTGCGGCGGGGCCGCCGCCGACGTCGAGCTCGTCCAGTACCGCGACGAGGACGGCCGGGCGCTGGTCGACCTGCCCGACGCGCCGCTCCCGGATCCGGATACACCGGCGCCCGTGCGCTTCCTGCCGCACTGGGACGCCAACCTCCTTGTCCACGCCCGGAGGACGGGCCTCGTGCCGGAGGCCTACCGGCCGCGGATCTTCTCGACGAAGAATCCGTTCTCGGTCGGGACCGTGCTCGTCGACGGGCGGGTGGTCGCGGCCTGGTCGAGCAAGGACGGTCGGATCGTCGTCGACCCGTTCGAGCCGGTCAACACGCGCGATCGGGCGGCCATCGAGGACGAGCGCGCCGCGCTGGAGGCGTTCCAGGGCTGACCGCGGGCGCCGTCAGCCGGCGACGTAGGCCGCGAGATGCTCCCCGGTGAGCGTCGAGCGGTCGGCCACGAGGTCGGCGGGCGTGCCCTCGAAGACGATCCGGCCACCGTCGTGACCGGCCCCCGGCCCGAGGTCGATGATCCAGTCGCCGTGCGCCATGACCGCCTGGTGGTGCTCGATGACGATGACCGTCTTGCCCGAGTCGACGAGTCGGTCCAGCAGGCCGAGCAGGTTCTGGACGTCGGCCAGGTGCAGCCCGGATGTCGGCTCATCGAGGATGTACACGCCGCCCTTCTCGCCCATGTGGGTGGCCAGCTTGAGCCGCTGCCGCTCGCCGCCCGACAACGTCGGGAGTGGCTGACCGAGGGTGATGTAGCCCAGCCCGACGTCGACGAGGCGCTCCAGGATCTTGTGGGCGGCCGGCGTCCGTGCCTCGCCGGTGGCGAAGAAGGTCTCGGCCTCGGCCACGGGCATGGCGAGGACCTCGCTGATGTTCCGACCGCCGAGGTGATACTCCAGCACCGACGCCTGGAACCGCTTGCCCTCGCACTCCTCGCAGATGGTGGCGACCCCGGCCATCATCGCCAGGTCCGTGTAGATCACGCCGGCGCCGTTGCAGGTCGGGCAGGCGCCCTCGGAGTTGGCGCTGAACAGGGCGGGCTTCACGCCGTTGGCCTTGGCGAATGCGGACCGGATCGGATCGAGCAGCCCGGTGTAGGTCGCCGGATTGCTCCGTCGCGAGCCCTTGATCGCACCCTGGTCGATGGCGACGACGCCGTCCCGGCCCGACACCGAGCCGTGGATGAGCGAGCTCTTGCCCGATCCGGCCACGCCGGTCACGACGACGAGCACGCCGAGCGGGATGTCGACGTCGACGCCCTGCAGGTTGTTGGTGTCGGCCCCACGCACCTCGAGGGACCCGCTCGCCGACCGCACGTCGGACTTGAGGGTGGCGCGGTCGTCCAGGTGGCGTCCGGTCAGCGTGCCGGCGGCCCGAAGTCCGTCCATGTCCCCCTCGTACACGACCTCGCCACCGCCGGTCCCGGCTCCCGGCCCGAGATCGACGAGGTGGTCGGCGATGACGATGACCTCCGGCTTGTGCTCGACGACGAGGACCGTGTTGCCCTTGTCGCGGAGCTGCAGCAGCAGCTCGTTCATCCGCTGGATGTCGTGCGGATGCAGGCCGATCGTCGGCTCATCGAAGACGTAGGTGACGTCCGTGAGCGACGACCCGAGGTGGCGGATCATCTTGGTCCGCTGGGCCTCGCCGCCCGACAGCGTCCCGGACGGACGAGCGAGGCTGAGGTAGCCCAGCCCGATCTCGACGAAGGCGCCGAGGGTCTCGCGGAGGCCGCTGAGCAACGGCGCGACCGACGGCTCGTCGAGGCCACGGATCCAGTCGGCCAGGTCACTGATCTGCATGTCGCAGGCATCGGCGATGTTGATGCCCTTGATCCGCGACGACCGGGCGCCCTCGTTGAGCCGGGTCCCGTCGCACTCGGGGCAGGTCGTGAAGGTCACGGCCCGCTCCACGAACGCGCGGATGTGCGGCTGGAGCGCGTCGACGTCCTTCGACAGCATCGACTTCTGGATCTTGGGGACGAGGCCCTCGTAGGTGAGGTTGATGCCTTCGACCTTGATCTTGGTCGGCTCCTTGTACAGGAGGTCGTGGAGCTCGGCCTTCGTGAAGTCACGGATCGGCTTGTCCGGGTCGAAGAAGCCGCTTTGGGTGAAGATCCGGCCGTACCAGCCATCCATGCTGTAGCCGGGGATGGTCAACGCGCCCTCGTTGAGCGACTTGCTGTCGTCGTACAGCGCCGTCAGGTCGAAGTCGTTGACCTTGCCCATGCCCTCGCAGCGGGGACACATGCCGCCGGTGATCGAGAAGGTCGCGCTGACGGCCTTGGCGTTGGCCTTGTCGACGACGACCGCGCCGGAGCCCTTCGCGGAGGCGATGTTGAAGGAGAACGCCTGGGACGAGCCGATGTGCGGCTGCCCGAGCCGGCTGAACAGGATGCGCAGCATCGCGTTGACGTCGGTGGCGGTCCCGACGGTCGAGCGGACGTTGGCACCCATCCGTTCCTGGTCGACGATGATCGCCGTGGTCAGTCCCTCGAGGAGATCGACGTCCGGCCGCGACAGCGTGGGCATGAATCCCTGCACGAAGGCGCTGTAGGTCTCGTTGATCATCCGCTGCGACTCGGCGGCGATCGTGCCGAAGACGAGCGAGCTCTTGCCCGAGCCGGACACGCCCGTGAACACCGTCAGCCGGCGCTTGGGGATGTCGACGCTGACGTCCTTGAGGTTGTTGACGCGTGCGCCCTGCACGCGGATGAGGTCGTGCTGGTCGGCAGGGTGGAGGGCAGGGGATCGCGGCTCGGTCATCGTGGTCATGCCGCCAATTCTAGGTTCGGCGCCCGGACCGTCGCTTCTCCGAACCTGCGCTGTCCCTAGGAGCGGCGGATGACATCCCCGGTGTGGATGGCCCCGCCCTGGATCACTCGGACATGCATGCCGCGCATCCGGTAGGCCTTGCCGACGGGCGTGCTGACCCAGGCCAGCGCGTCGATGCCGAAGCGGTCGCTGAACTGCGAGCAGCCGGTATGCGGAGGCGCGGTGACCTCGACGATCGAGTCGCCGATGGCCAGCTGCGTCCCGGCCGGCAGCGCCTCGATCGACAGGTCCAGGTCGACCACCAGCTGATCGCCGGCCAGCGGCCAGCGAGCGTGATCGGGCTCGATGGCCGCGAGGACCCGCGAGTTGATGAGCGTGACCTGGCGGAGCGGATCGGCCGAGCCGTCTGCGGTCGTCCCGCTGCCCCGCTCCAGCCACGTGTCGCCTTCCAGCCCGCGCTCCGGGTCGAGGATCCCCTCCTCGAGCACCTCGCGGGCGCCAAGCGCCGGGCGCCGGACGATGAGGACGACGCGGCCGTCGTCGCGAGGAGCCGCGGCGATGGCGGCGAGGGCGGATGTCGGGTCGGCAGGTGCGCTCATCGCACCATCATCGCGCACCAGCGACGGCGTGGCGTCGCGCGGTCGGCGTCAGACGGTCGGATCCGGCTCCGGTGCGACCTGTCGGAGGAGCGATTCGAACGGGACCGGGTCGGCATACGGGTCGTTCGTGACCGGTCGATCGCGGGCGACCATCCACGCCGACAGGTCACGGGCCGCCCGCCCGATCCGCTCGACGAGGGCACCATCCACGCCTCCCGTATCCGCGCCCCAGTCCTCCGCGGCGGCGAAGACGGCCGTGGGCACGACCGCGGCGTCGAGGTACGCGAACAGCGGGCGCATCGCGTGGTCGAGGGCAAGGGAGTGGCGGGCCGTCCCGCCGGTGGCCGCGATGAGCACCGGTGTCCCGGCAAGGGCGTCCTGCTCCAGGACGTCGAAGAACAGCTTGAACAGCCCGCTGTACGAGGCGTTGAAGATCGGCGTCACGGCGATGAGCCCGTCGGTGCCGCGGACGTGCTCGATGGCGACACGCAGGCGCGGGGACGGGAAGCCGGTCAGCAGGTGGTCGACCAGGTCGCGGGCGAGCTCCCGGAGCTCGATGACCTCGACGTCCGCCTCGATGCCGGCACCGGCCAGCGAGCTTGTCGTCGCGCTCGTCAGCCGGTCGGCGAGCAGGCGTGTCGCCGACGGCTGGCCAAGGCCGGCGCTGACGACGACCAGGCGACGCGTGGTCATGCGACGGGCTCGGGCTCGAGGGCAGCGGCGGTCTCGTCGACGTGGCGGCCGCATCGCGAGCCGCCAGCAGGCTGGCATGGGTCGGCGCGTCCGGGACGTGGGCGGGTCGCAGCGCGGCGAACTCGCGGCGGAGGACCGGCACGACCCGTTCCCCGAGCAGGTCGAGCTGTTCCAGCGCGACCTTCGGTGGAAGTCCTGCGTGATCGATGAGGAACAGCTGGCGCTGGTAGTCGCCGACGGTCTCGCGGAAGCCCATCGTCCGGTCGATGACCTGCT
This sequence comes from uncultured Chloroflexia bacterium, assembly GCA_963776925.1. Lineage (GTDB taxonomy): Bacteria > Chloroflexota > Limnocylindria > Limnocylindrales > CSP1-4 > SPCO01. The sequence continues at coordinate 590,126 of CAVZON010000006.1, forward strand.
GCGGGCTGCCGACGGTCAGCGGCGTCTGGTCCATGTAGTCCTCGAGCGACGGTCCGCCGCCATACACCGGAGCGTGGTCGAAGTACGGCCGAAACTCTCGGATCGCGGCCTGGGAGTCCTCGCGCATGAAGACCTGTCCGCCGAGGCCGACGATGGCCTGGTCGGCCGGACCGTGGCCGTAGTGCTCATAGCGGCGGCGATACAGCCCGACCATCCGCTCGACGTGCTCGGCGGGCCAGAAGATGTTGTTGTGGAAGAAGCCGTCCCCGTAGTACGCCGCCTGCTCGGCGATCTCGGGGCTGCGGATCGAGCCGTGCCAGACGAACGGCGGGATGCCGTCAAGCGGGCGGGGCGTGCTCGTGAAGCCGGTCAGCGGGGTGCGGAATCGTCCCTGCCAGTCGACCACGTCCTCGCGCCACAGCCGGTGGAGCAGGGCGTAGTTCTCGACCGCCAGGGGGATGCCGTTCCGGATGTCCTGGCCGAACCATGGATACACCGGGCCGGTGTTGCCGCGCCCGAGCATCAGGTCGACCCGTCCGCCGGCGAGATGCTGGAGCATCGCGAAGTCCTCGGCGATCTTGACCGGGTCGTTGGTCGTGATGAGCGTCGTCGCGGTCGACAGGATGATCCGCTCCGTCCGCGCCGCGATGTAGCCGAGCATGGTGGTGGGGGAGGAGGGCACGAACGGCGGGTTGTGGTGCTCGCCCGAGGCGAACACGTCCAGGCCGACCTCCTCCGCCTTGAGCGCGAGGGTGACCATCTGCTGGATGCGGTCCGCTTCGCTGATGGTCTGACCGGTGGTCGGGTCCGTGGAGACGTCGCCGACCGAGAAGATCCCGAATTGCATGGTCGCATCATACGCAGCATGTAGTTGCGCTGTCAACTACATACCCGCCGAGCTCGTCGCACTTGACAGCGCGATCGTGCCGCAGCACACTCCTGGTAGTTGCATAACTGAGTTGGTTATGGAGCACGATGCAGCAAGATCGACTCAGCGCCGTGTTCGGTGCGCTCGCTGACCCCACCCGACGCGCCATCCTGGCCCGCCTTGCGGACGGGGACGCCAGCGTCGCTGAGCTCACCGCCCCGTTCGCGCTGTCCCAGCCGGCGATCTCGAAGCACCTGATCGTGCTGGAGCGGGCAGGACTGGTCTCACGTCGCCGACGTCGGACCGCGCGACTCAGCCACCTGGAGGCTGACCCCTTGGGGGAGGCCACCGCCTGGCTGGCGCGCTACCGCGAGTACTGGGACGAGAGCTACGCGCGCCTCGACGAGCTGCTTCGCCGCCTCCAGGACGACACCGACCGAAGCACACGAAGGGAGCCAGCCATGAGCAAGCTGACGATCGTCGCCGAACCAGACACCCCATTCATCGACATCACGCGCGACTTCGACGCGCCTCGTGAACTCCTGCTCCGGGCGCACACCGACCCGGAGCTGGTCAAGCAGTGGCTCGGGCCACGCAAGTACGAGATGGTCATCGACCACTACGACGCTCGCGACGGCGGCACGTACCGGTACATCCATCGCGACGACGAGGGCCACGCCTATGCGTTCCACGGCGTGTTCCACGGTGCGCCGACGATCGACGGCATGGTCCAGACCTTCGAGTTCGAGGGCGCGCCCGGTCACGTCAGCCTCGACGCGATCACGTTCGAGGATCTCGGCGGTGGCCGGACCCGGGTCCACGTCCACTCGGTCCACCAGAGTGTCGTGGCGAGGGACGCGATGACTGCAGTCCGGGATGGCCTCCGGCATCGAAGATGCCTATGCGCGGCTCGACGAGCTCATCGTGCGGCTGGCAGCCCCGGTCGCCTGAGGAGGGATGCAGCACATGGACTACAAGATCGAGGTCATCGTCGTCCCGGTCACCGATATCGACCGAGCGAAGGCGTTCTACAGCGAGCAGCTCGGGTTCAACGTCGACGTCGACGACAGCCCGAGCCCCGACGTCCGCATCGTCCAGCTGACACCGCCAGGGTCGGGCTGCTCGGTCGTGCTGGGGAAGGGGATGGGCGTGGACATGACGCCCGGATCGCTCAAGGGCGTCCAGATCTGCGTCGGGGACATCGAAGCGGCGCACGCCGAGCTGAGCGGGCGAGGCGTCAAGGCCTCGCCGATCCGGCACGTCGGCGCGAACGGCTGGGAAGACGGCAAGGGCGGCGACTGGAACGCGTTCTTCTTCTTCGACGACCCCGACGGCAACGGCTGGGCGGTCCAGGAGAGCCCGACCATCCGCGAACAGATGTCCGGGGCGGCTTGACCGCTCGCCCAGCGCGAGATCCAGGCCCGGACGACCTGCCGTTCACCCCGACGGCCCCGGCACGTCAGGCCTTCGCGCTCGTCGGCCTGACCCGGCTCGAGCAGTTCGCCGGTCGCAGCAAGCGCGAGCTCCTGGCCCTCCACGGGGTCGGGCCGAAGGCGATCCGGATGCTCAACGCCGAGCTCGCGGCGCGGGGCCTCGAGCAGATCTCCTGACCTGACGCGCGGCGCGCGCGGCGGCGGAACCGCCGGAGACCGGTGGCCGTCAGGCGGGCATGGGTGGCCTGATCGTGGTGCTCCCGGCGCCACGCACGACGTCCCTGGTCCCCCGCGGTCGCCGACCGCGTCGCCGGACGGTCGCGCTCGTCGTGACCGTCGCTGCGGCAGCCCTCGTGGCGTCGACCTCCTGTCGACGGCTGCCTACCTGCGGCTGCCGGACCGAGCGGTGCCTACGCGGTCGGGCGACTCTCCACCCTGCTGACGGACCCGCATCGCATCGAGCCACGCGATCCCGACGGTACCGCCCGGCAGGTCGGGATCGTCGCCTGGTATCCGGCCGTGGCGGGCACCGGGCGGCCGGCTGGCTACATCCCTGGCCTCGATCGCCTTCGTGACGGCCTCATCGCCAGCGGCCAGCTGAGCGCGCCGGTCGTCGCCGGGCTGGGTGCCGTGTCCACGTCGGCGGGCGATGGCGCCGAGCCGCTTCGGAGTGATGGCGGCCACCCGGTCGTGCTCCTGTCCCCAGGAAACGCCACGAACGTCGCCACGTACGCCATCCTCGCCGAGGAGCTGGCGAGCCGCGGATACGTCGTCATCGGCGTCGACCACCCGTACCAGGTCGCGGCGGTCGACCTGGGCGAGGCCGGCGTCGCGATCTACGAGGGCGACCTGCCGCGTGATGGGCTCGAAGGCACCGTGTCTCGTCTGATCGCCGAGCGCCGCGCCGACCTCGATGTCGTCCTCGACCGTCTCGCCATGGACGCCCTGGGGTCGAGCCTGTTGGCGGGCACGCTCGACCTGTCCCGGATCGCCGTCGTCGGGCACTCCAACGGCGGCATCACGGCCGCCGAGCTGTGCGCCGTCGACGCGCGCGTGGATGCCTGCGTCAACATCGACGGACAGGCAGCAGGCGGCCCGTTCGCGTCCGTGCCGTCCTTCCAGCCGCCCGATCGCCCGTTCCTGTTCCTGACCAAGGAGCGCGAGCTGCACGCCCGGCTCCGGGAGACGTTCGAGGCCGGCGGCCAGGGGACCTACCGGGTCGTGCTCCCCGTCGCGGCGCATGGCGACTTCGCCGATGGCGCCCGGTTCGACCCGCGGCTCACGCCGCTGGCCCGGAACGCCGATGCCGTCCAGCTCCTGGAGCGGGACGCGGTCGCGGACTTCCTCGACCACGAGCTGCGCGGCCTCCCGGGAGCCACGTTCGACTCGCTCGATGCCGCGACGGACGTCTACATCGAGGCGTATCCGCTCGGCGATCGCCCGACGCTGCCGGAGGGCTGATGCAGGACGGCGCCGCAAGGGCGGACGCCGTCCCGGTCCTCAGCAGTTCTTGCCGATGAGGGTGTAGGCGCAGCCGGAGCGCTCCAGGAAGTAGAGCATCGCCTCTCGATTTCGCTGGTTCTGCGGTGCGATGACCTCGTCCGGCGGCTCGTGGTCGGTCGGCTTGGCCACCGTCTCGGGCGGATACAGCTCGATCGTGAAGGCGAAGATGCGGTGCTTCCCGTACATCCAGTCGATGAAGTCACCGTCGGTCTTGTACAGGTCGCTCGATTGCTGGGCCGTGTAGCCGTTGCGGCTGGCCATGCCCCGACCGAGCGCCACGAACACCTTGTGGTCGTCCGGACGCATGTCGGACGGCACGTTGGTGAAGGTGTAGCCGTAGGGCCACAGGATCAGCTCGCCGTTCGTGTGGAACGAGATGGCAGCCTTGATCTGCTGCTTGCCGCCGACCACGCGCGAGTCGACGAAGTTGCGCATGACCCGTGCCTCCGGCGTCGAGAACGGACCCGAGCCGCGGTAGTTCCAGGCACCGGTCGACCCGGACGAGCCGCCACAGCAACCCCACCGATAGCCGTAGTTGCGGTTGAGATCGGTGCCGACGTTGCTGCTGCCGCTGTTCGGCTGGCGGTTCTTCCGCCAGCCGCGGTACGGCGATCCGCCAAGGTCGTGCGCCCAGCCATCCGGGTTGAGCGCGAAGATGAACCACACCTCGCGCTTGTTCACGATGTCGGTGATCCGGGCGCTGTCCCCGTAGCGCGAGGTCAGCTGACCGAAGGTGTCGAGGATCTGCTCGATGGTCAGGTGCTCGCGCGCGTGGTGCAGCGAGTCGAACAGGACCTCGGGCTCGTTCTCGTCGTCGGCGACGTTGTCGGACACCTTGGCCGCCCAGATCGTGCGGCCCTGGTAGCTCCTGCCGACGGGGAAGACGTCGACGATGTCCGGGTGGGCGACCTCGGCGTCGCGGATCGCGACGAGCATCTCCCAATCGTTGTGGTAGCGCGAGTCGTACGACGGGTAGTTCGGACCCTTCGTGCCACGGAAGACGGCGTCGAGGCGACCGCTGCCATCGAGCGGCAGGGTGACGTTGTTGGCCCGGGTGTCGCCCAGCGGGGTGTTGAGCGTCGACGTGGCCGGTGTGGCAGGCACGTCCGGGCCCATCGACACGACCCCCCTGGAGGTGTGGTTGGTCATCGTCACATTGCCGGTGATCGCGACCGCGTCATCGGGGACGTCGCCGCGTCCGGCGACCTGGAACGCGCGCGGCAGTGCCGACGCGAACAGGTGTTGCAGGCCGTTGCCGGTGCGGGTGTCGAGGAAGCGGCGGGGCTCGAGCGGCACGAAGGTCGCGCCGTCGGCGTCCTCGGCGTAGTAGCCGGCGACATCGATGAGCAGGTGGGTCCGCGCACCGGATGGGCCCTTGAAGACCGCCGAGAGGTCGCCGTGCTCGTCGAGCGCGACCGTCGTCCCGTTCGCGCGGATGTCCTTGCGCGGTGTGTTGAGCGTCGACGTGGCCGGTGTGCTGGTCACGTTCGGACCGACGGTCACGTAGCCGCCCGATGTCGGCTCGACCATGGTCACGTTGATGACGACCGCGGTCGCGTCATGGGGGATGCCACGACGACCCGCGATCACGACCTCTCGCGGTGTCCCGGAGACGAACGCTCCAAGCAGGCCATTGCCGCTGCGCGTGTCGAGCAGGCGCTCGGGGCCGAGCGGCGTGAAGGTCGTCGCCCCGTCGTCGGTGAAGAAGCCGGTGACATCGAAGATCAGGTGCGTGGTGGATCCGCCGCTGCCACGCCAGACGGCAGCGATGTAGCCGTCATCGGACAGCGCGACCGTCGCGCCGTTGGCCCGGGTCTCGCCACGCGGCAGGTTCAGCGTCGAGGTCGATGGCGTGGCGCTCACGGTGGGGCCGACCGTCACGTAGCCGGCAGACGATTGGCCGGTGACGGTGACGTTGACCGTGACCGCGACGGCATCCTTGGGGATGCCGCGACGTCCGGCGATGAACACCGACCGTGGCTTGCCGGACGTGAACTTGTCGGCCAGCCCGTTCCCGGTGCGCGTGTCGAGCAGCCGTGCCGGTTCCATCGGCGTGAACGCCGCGCCACCGTCACCGTCGACGAAGTAGCCGCTGATGTCGGTGATCAGGTCCGTGCCGCTGCCCGCCGCGATGACCTCGGCGGAGCTCGCCGTCGGAGCCGTCGTGTCAGGCTCGGACGAGGTCCCTGGCGCCGCCCGGGCGGGCAGCGGCAGCACGGTGACCAGGAGCAGGGCGGACAGGAGCGCGGGTCGAAGGGATCGCATGCGCGGAAGAGTGCCGGACCGCACCGATGTTTGCCAACGGTACGGACGGACGGGTCTGACCGGTGCCTATCGGCCACACGGCCGCACGGATCGGCCACGTGGCCCCGCCGAGGCGCCGTGGCGTGCGCGCAACGCCCCGGACCTCTGGTCCCGCTCGGGCTAGGAGCCATGGGTGGTTTGCCCGGCGTTGACGGCCGTGCCAACCTGAACCGGCGCACCGATCGGCGCCTACGTCATCCCGCCGAGGCAGTTCAGGACGTTCGTCCACCCTCGGGACCAAACCTGATCGACTGGGCGAACATCAGGTGGTGGTAGATGGTGCTCATGTCGAGCGCAGCTAATGGATAGACCGATCATGACCCACCCGACCAGACCGTTCCGCAGCGTCATCGCCGCCCTCGTCATCGTGCCTGCGGTCCTCCTCGGCGTCCTCATCGGGCCGGTCACGGCGGTCAGCCCCTACGTCAAGGACGTCTACTTCAGCGCCGGCTACGAGCGCCAGATCGACAGCCGGACGTGCGTGGCCGGATCGGCCGCGATGATGCTCAACTTCATCGCACGGCGCGACCTTCGCCTCGACCAGATGCGCATCCTGCGCTACGCGCAGGCGAACGACGCCCTCAAGGACTCGGTCCAGCGGGGCTCGGACCCGCTCGGCTGGTCGCGTGCCCTGACCCGATTCTCGGATACGACGGGGCAGTCGTTCGGCTATCGCTGGGAGGCCCACACCTCGGAGCTTGGTGCGCTCAAGCGCGCGGCATCCAGCATCGCCGCCACGAGCAAGCCGGTCGGGCTGACCGTCGCGCACGGCACCCACGCCGTGGTGATGACCGGGTTCGAGGCGTCACGTGATCCGCGGCGGGGTGACTTCACGCTCCTGGCGGTCTGGATCAGCGATCCCATCGCCAACAGCCACAAGCGGTACACGCCGAGCGGAAGCCCGGTCGACCAGTACCTGGAGCTGGACGCGACGGCCACCTACGACGCCGCCTGGTATCGACGCTACGTGATCGTCGTGCCGGAGGACCGGATCGCCCTGACCCGCGGCTGATCGCTGGGGACACGACCGGGTCCCATCGCCGCGGACCGCTCGCACCCGTTCGGGCTGCGGCGGACCACGGCGACGGCCCCGTCGTCGGATCGTCAGCGCTTGACGATGACGGCCTCGAGGTACGTGTTCGGGACGACCATCGTGCCGTCCTCGGCGCGGTTGAAGCGGGCGATCAGCTCGAGCATGTCCGCCTCGAGCGCCGCGCTGCCGGCGTCACCGACAGCCTCGAACGACTTGAGCGTCGGCCCGTAGGACTGGCGCCACTGGTCGATGAAGGCCTGCGGCGAGGGTGCCCGGAAGACCATCTCCCGCGTCTGCGCGGTCATCTCGGCCATGCCGTCCCCCATGAGCAGCTCCAGGTGCGTCCGGGTGCCCCACAGGACCGGCGAGGCCAGGCCGGCCGGCGGCGGCACGTGCCGAGCGTTCGTCTTGAACAGCTGTCCGATGAACCCATCGGGCGTGTGGGCGACGAGGCCGATCCGGCCACCGGAGCGGGCCACCCGCAGGAGCTCGCGCGCGGTCCGCTCGTGGTCGGGCGCGAACATCGCGCCGAACACCGAGGTCACCACATCGAACGAGCCGTCGGCGAACGGCAGGTCTTCGGCATCGCCGTCGACGAAGGTCGCATCGACGCCCTCGGACACGGCCCGCTGGCGTGCTCGCTCGAGCAGGGCTGGGACATAGTCCACGCCGACGACCTCGCAGCCTCGTCGCGCGGCGGCAAGGGCGGCGTTGCCACTGCCCGTGGCGACGTCGAGCACCCGCTCGGTCGAACGGAGGTCGAGGGTCTCGATGAGCTCCTCGGCGACGATCAGGATCTGCGTCCCGATCACGTGGTAGTCGCCGCTGGCCCAGGTCGCCTGCTGCTTGATCTTGATCGCCCCGAGGTCCGGGGTCATCGTGCTGGTCGTCATCCGACCCTCCTGTGTGCGATGACCGTGCGAGTCCACGGCCATGTCCGTCATCGATCGTTGGTCCGTGGCCGAGGCGACGAGCCGCAGCTTCTGGCGCTCATCCGCGATTCGCGGGTCGACAAGGATCGCCATGCGATCCGACATAGGCGTGCCCCCCGAGACGTGCTGTCGTGGTCGAGGTCGTCAGGCCGGGATGGTGGCCTGCGACGAGCCCGTTCAGTCCAGCACGGGCTGCCGTGAGGTGCCATGGACGGGTGTCCATGCCGAATCGGTCGCGTCGGCCCGTCAGGAGAAGGTCGTCTCCTTGACCAGCGCGCCAGCCCGGTCGTAGGTCCGCCACACGCCGATCTGCCGCCCGCGGTCGAAGGCGCCGGTGCGCATCACGGAACCATCGGCCCGGTAGAAGGTCCACAAGCCATGGAACGCGCCGTCGAGCTTGAACCCGCTGTACTTCAGCCGGCCGTCGGCATAGTGCGCGGTCTCGGCGATCGGCTCGCCGGTGGGGTCGGGGGTCGTGGCCACGGTTCGCTCCTGGTGATCACGGCCAGCGTACTGGCCCATGCACGATCGGACGGATCGTGAGATCGTTGCGTCTGCAACCGAATCACCAGACCGAGGACCACGACCGATGCCCGATCCCGACGAGACCAGCTTCGACGACCAGATCATCGCCGACATGCGCGAGCACGCCGGGCAGGTGACCCAGGGCCCGCTGGCCGGTCACCCGCTGCTCATCATGACGTCGACCGGCGCGAAGTCCGGGCAGCCGCGACGCGCCATCCTCACGTGGTCGCGGGACGCGGACGACTACATCGTGGCCGGGACGGCCGGTGGGTCACCGGTCCCGCCGGCTTGGCTGGCCAACCTCCAGGCCGAACCCGAGGTCACGATCGAGGTCGGCAGCGCGACCGGACCGGCGACCGCGACGGCGGTCCTCGAGGGGCCGGAGCGTGACCGGCTGTGGCGCCAGCACGTCGACACGCTGCCATGGTTCGCCGGCTACCCGGAGCAGTCCGGCCGGGTCATCCCGATGGTCCGACTCCGCCCCGGCGCCACGAGCTAGGCGGTCAGGGGCTCCAGAACGCCGCCTGGCCGTCGAGCAGGATCGGATCGCTGCCGTCGCGCGACAGGACCGCGACGCGCGTCCCGCCGTTCGGGTCGGCCACCGGGAAGAGCAGCGACGAGCTGTCCGGCGCCCAGATCTGGTGACTCAGGGCGTACTGGTCGAAGTAGGTCAGGAACTGGTCGATGAACAGCTTGCCGGGCACGACCACGACCTCGGAGCGGACGTCGCCGCTGGCGACATCGACGAACAGCACGCGGGCCTCGGTCTGCATCGGGGCAGCGGATGCGACAGGGGAGACGACCGCCTCGGCCGATGGGCTCGAGCCGTCGACCGGCTGGACCCGCAGGGCAGCGATGGTCTCGCCGTCCGGGGACCACCAGAAGCTCAGCACGCGTCCGTCGAGCAGGGTCCTCGGCTCGTCGTCCGGATCGAGCAGCCGGAGCGGCCCGACCGGCAAGGTGATCGGGTTCGGGTCCGGCTCCGCCGGCCCGATCGAGGCGACCGTGTGGCCCGTCGGATCGAACGACACCGCCGCGTAGCCGAAGACCGGCATCGTCCGCTCCTCGGTGCCATCCCGCTCGGCCAGGACCACGGACGAGGTGCCGTCCGACCCGTCCCGGACGTAGCTGATGAACCGGCCGTCGGGACTGACCACGGCCGATCGGAACGGCCCGGGCGATGCCACGGCGGGCGCGACGGCCGCGCCGTCGAGCCCGACCTCGCCGAGCTGCGCGGTGTCGCCCTCGCCGACGTGGGTCAGGAGGTGCTCAGCATCGATCCAGTCGAAGTAGTACGGGTTGCCGCTGCCGATCGTCGCTCCTGGTCCGCTGCCGTCGAGCGGTGCGCTGCCGTCGGCCGGCGCGACCCGGAGCGACAGCTCGGTCCCACCCGACGCCAGGAACGAGACCCGTTCACCGTCGGGGGTCCAGGACAGGTAGAACGGCCCGATGGTCGGACTCTGGAAGATGACCTGCGGTGGGATCGGCAGGACGCTGCCGGCGCTGGACGGATCGAACACGAGGATGGCGTTCTCCGTCGCGTTGGAGCGGATCGCCGCGATGCGCGTCCCGTCGGGTGACCAGGCCGGGAATGCGAACGACCCGTCGACCGTCGACGCCAGCTGGGTGACGGTCCCGTCGGCCGTCACCAGCCGGAGCGAGCCATCGTTGCCGAGGACGACGATCGAGCCGCCGGCCGCCAGTGGCTGGTCGAGCGCGGGTGCCGCCGCTGGAGTCGCGGACGGTGCGGCCGGCGCGGCCGAGACGGCGCTCGTGGGGGACGGGCGGGCGGCGGACGATGACGGCACCGCGGCCACGCTCGGCGCGAGGGATGCCGGTCCCGAACCACACGCCGCGACGAGGAGGACGACGGCGACCAGCAGGCTCGCCGCGACGGATCGACCGGGCGCCTGCCGAGATGCCATCAGATGACGATACGCCGCCGCCGGCGTCGCGGATGGGTCAGGCGTATCCGTCGCTGGCGAGCCGCTGGCCCATCGCCACGTACATGCCCTCGTCGTCGGTGACGTGCGGGCGGAGGCCGTCGACGTAGCGGTTGTACATCGAGAACGCCGCGGCGATGAGGACGGCGTCGTGGAGCTCCATGTCGGTCACGCCGTACTCGCGTGCGGTGGCGACGATGCCCGGTTCCAGGGCCTGACCACCGCGCTGGATGGCGGCCGCCACCGCGAGCAGCGCCGTCAGCTTGTCGACGACCGCCAGGTCCTCGCCGGCGAACACGCGCCGGGTCATCTCATCGTCCTCGCGCAGCGCCGTCGCGGCGCCGCCGTGCGAGGAGGCACAGAAGTGGCAGCGATTGCGGGCGGACACGTACGTGGCGATGAGCTCGCGGTCGCCAGAGGTCAGCGGCGATGGGCCGCGGAGCAGCTGCTGGGCAAGCGCGCGCATCGGCACCGCCGTCTCCGGGCGGAACACGAACAGCGCCCGGATCCCCTGCAGCGATGGGTCGGTGTCCACGTAGGACGCCTCCGGCCCCCAGGTGCTCTCCTCCACGCGACGCTCCTCCAGCGATCGCCCACCTCGGCCATCCGGCCCGGGTGACGTCGCGTAGATTGTCGTCGATGCACGATGAGGACGGCTGGTTCGACGCCGATGCGGCGGCCCACTACGACGACCCGACCGACGAGCACTTCGATCCGGTCGTCGTCGGACGCACGGTCGACCGGCTGGCGGAGCTGGCCGGCGACGGCCGAGCCCTGGAGCTGGCGATCGGGACCGGCCGGATCGCCCTGCCCCTCGCCGAGCGTGGCGTGCCGGTCGACGGCATCGAGCTGTCGCGTGCGATGGTCGCCCGGCTCCACGCCAAGCCCGGTGGCACGGCTGTCCCGATCACGTTCGGGGACATGGCGAGCGCGGACGCGCCAGGTGGACCCGGGTCGTATCGTCTCGTGTACCTGGTGTTCAACACGATCATGAACCTGACCACGCAGGCGGCGCAGGTCGCGTGCTTCCACAACGCGGCACGACATCTCGAACCCGGCGGCACCTTCGTCGTCGAGGTCGGCGTGCCGGGCCTTCGGCTCCTGCCGCCGGGGGCGCGCTTCGTCGTCTTCGACCACGGCGAGACCCACCGCGGCGTGGACGAGTACGCACCGGCGACCCAGGGTCTCGTGTCGCACCACCTCGAGCTGCGTGACGGGCGCTGGGAGGCATCGTCCGTGCCGTTCCGCTACGTCTGGCCCGCAGAGCTCGACCTCATGGCCGAGCTGGCCGGGATGCACCTCCGCGACCGCTGGGCGGGATGGGGTCGCGAACCGTTCACCGACGACAGCGTCGAGCACGTCTCGGTCTGGCAGCGGCCCGCGGAGCGGACGCCGCGATGAGCCCGCGGACGTCGCGGCCGGAGTTCATCGCGCCGATGCTGGCGACCCTCGTCGCTGCGCCGTTCGATGACCCGGGCTGGCAGTACGAGATCAAGTGGGATGGGTTCCGCGTCGAGACCATCGTCGACGACGGGTCGGTGCGGCTGTGGACCCGGGGCCAGCAGGATGCGGCACGCTACTTCGGCGCATTCCTTGAGCCGCCGACCTGGATCGCTGCCCGACAGGCCGTCGTCGATGGCGAGGTCATCGCGCTCGACGCTCGTGGCGAGCCGGACTTCGCCTTGCTCCAGGCGCGGATCAAGGGCCGCTCGACGGTCGCCGAGCCGACGCCGTTCGTCTACGAGGTGTTCGACCTCCTCCATCTCGACGGGCGTTCGCTCCTGGACGAGACGCTCGAGACCAGGCGGGCGCTCCTGGCCGAGGTCCTGCGGACCGATCCGCGGGTCCGGTTGAGCGAGCACATCGAGGCTGATGGCGTGGCCTTCTTCGAGGCAGCGCGGGTCCGTGGGCTCGAAGGGATCATGGCCAAGGACCGGACATCGCGGTACGAGCCGGGCAAGCGGTCGATGGCCTGGCAGAAGGTCAAGATCCGACCGGAGCAGGAGCTCGTCGTCGGCGGCTGGGCGAAGGGCACGGGCAAGGCCGTCGACCTGGGAGCGTTGCTCGTCGGCGTCTACGAGAACGGCGTGCTCCGCTACGCCGGCAAGATCGGCGCCGGGTTCACGGACACGCTCCGCGCCGAGCTGCTCGAGGCGATCAAGCCGCTGGCCGCCGAGGAACCACCGTTCGATCCGCCACCGCCCCGGCCGGTCGCCCGGACGGCGATGTGGCTTCGACCGGAGATCGTCATCCGGGCCGAGTTCGCCGGCTGGACCGGCGACGGCCTCGTCCGGCAGGCCTCGGTCAAGGGGTTCGACCTGGGCAAGGATCCACGCAGGGTCGTCCGCGAGGCGCCGCCGACGTCCTAGTCGGTCGCCGGGGCGTGGCGGGCGCGCTGGGCGGCGAGTCGGTCGTGGGCCAGGGCGATGAGCGGGACGACGACCGCACGCCACGTCGCCTCGCTCGGGTTGACGATCGAGATCCAGCGCTGGGCGGCGTAGACGGGGTGGGGGAACAGGCGGTCGAAGGCCGTGAAGTCCGGATCCGGGTCCGCCGCAGCGATGCGTTCGAACGTCTCCCGGTCGACCCCGAGGTTGAGCCGAAAGACGCCCGCTCGGGACAGGTCGGATGCCTGATCGTGCTCGTCCGTGGTGACGATCGTGGCGTAGTTCGGCCAGTGCTTCTCAGGGTCGAGCGAGAAGAACCAGGCGTTGTACGCCTCGACGACGTCGGTCTCCGGGTAGGTCTGCAGGATGTGGTCGACGACGGTCTCCGGACCTGGTCCGGCAGGGGCTGGATCGTGCATCTCCCTATCGTGCCGGACGCATGTCAAGTCCCCGACCCAGCGTCCGCGGCAGGGCGTGGTACAGCAGCGCCAGCGCGAGCCCGAGATGGGCCGCAGCCAGCCCGACGGTCAAAGCCCGCGGCGAACCGGACGACTCGGCCGCGGCGAGGTCCGTCGGCAGGTTGGCCGTGCTGCCCGCAAGGAACGCGGTGGCGACGAGCGCGACGACGCCCGCACCCACCCGTCCAGCGCCATCCTCCCGCCGGGCCGCCGCGGCGCCGGCCGCGAGGAGGACCGGCAGGAACAGTGGCGGCGTCAATGCCGTTCCCCGCAGGAGCATGTCGCCGGCATCGCCCTCCGGCGTCGCGCCGACGTCCCAGACCGCGGACAGGACGGCGCCCACGACCGGGATCGGCAGATACGCGGCGACGATCGGGAGCAGGGCGCGGGTCGATGGCGTGGGCATCGAGACCTCCGGGTCAGGGATGGGGGGATGTGGAGCGCGTCGGAGGCTGGCGGCGCGCCGGCCTCAAGCCGTCGCTTGGCTTCGGCCATGCCGTTCCGCATCGACCGGCGCAGGCCGGAGCGGATGACCGGCGCGAAGAGGCGTGGCAGCCAGCCGTCCCGCAGCTCGAGGGAGTTGGTCTGCTGCCATCGCGTGCCGCCGTCGGCGTCCTCGTACTGCCACGAGCCGCCGCCGCCGCTGACCCACCGCGAGGTGACGTCGACGAAGGCCGCGCTGGTGCGTTCGGGCCGACGGTCAAGGCGGTAGACCACCGTCGTGTCGCCGAGACCGGCCATGCGGACCCGGATCGTGCGCGGATCCGTCCCAAGGACCTCGACGCGCTCGATGCCGCGGTCCCACTCCATCCGCCGGGCGTAGTCCTGGGTGTAGTCGAATACGGCAGCTGGATCGCGATGGACCCAGACCGTCTCGGTCACGGTGACGACCTGTCGCTTGTCCGTCATGGCTGGACCAAGGGTCCCACGGTCACGCCGGAACGTCGCGCGGCGAACGTCGGCGGACGGCCGTGGACGGATGACGAGGGCCGCGACGCCCGGGTCGCTGTCGTAGGCTTTCGGTCATGCCCACGATGCGCGCAGCGGTGCGGGATCGCTACGGACCCCCGGCGGAGGTGGTGGAGGTCATCGACCTCGAGCGCCCGACCGCCACCGGCGATCAGCTGCTCGTGCGTGTCCACGCCGCGTCCGTCAACCGCGCCGACCTCGACGGGATCCAGCCAAAGCCGTCGTTCATCCGCCTGTTCCTCGGTGTGCGGCGGCCGCGCCAACGGCGTCTCGGGACCGACGTGGCGGGCACGGTCGAGGCGGTCGGTCCGGAGGTCACGGGGTTCAAGCCGGGTGATCGGGTGTTCGCCGACCTGTTCTCGGCGGGCCAGGGGTCATTCGCGGAGTACGTGGCCGCGCCGGAACGACAGTTCGCCAGGATCCCGGATGCGTTGTCATTCACCGAGGCCGCGACGCTGCCACATTCGGCGATCCTCGCCGTGCAGGGTCTCCGGCTGCGCAATGGCCGAACGTTCAAGCCCGGGGCCCGCGTCCTCATCGACGGTGCGTCGGGCAACGTCGGCCCCTTCGCGGTGCAGCTGGCCAAGATCGCGGGCGCGCACGTGACCGGGGTGTGCCGGACCGACAAGGTCGACTTCGTGCGCTCGCTCGGCGCGGACGAGGTGATCGACTACACCCAGGTCGACTACGCGAGCACCGGACAGCGCTGGGACTGGATCCTCGCCGTCGACGCGCACTACCCGATGCTCCGCCTGCGTCGCGCGCTGGTCGCCGACGGCGTCTACGTGACCGAGGGTGGCAACACGCGAAGCTTCTTCGGCTCGCTCATCGTCGGGCCGCTCATCACGCTTGCCACGCGCAAGTGGATGGGCATGGTGCTGTGGTGGAAGCCGTTCCATCGGCCGGATCTCGAGCGGCTGACGGACCTGATCGCGGCAGGGCGCCTGCGCCCGGCGATCGACCGTCTCCTGCCGCTGGAGGGGGCTGCCGAGGCCCTGCGGATCGTCGACGACGGCGAGGCGACGGGCAAGATCGTGCTCTCGGTCATCCCGGACTGAGGTCGCCGCGACCGCGATCAGCTCGTTGACGTGCGTCCATATCGACGCCGGGCACGAGCGGGCAGGATGGGGCGCCCATGGATGACCCGAGACCCGCCGGTCCGTCTCGCCTCGCCCGGTTCGATGCGCTCTTCACCGAGCACCAGCGCCACGTCCTCGCCTACGCGATGCGTCGCGCACCGTCGCTCGCGGATGCCGAGGACATCGCAGCCGAGACGTTCGCGATCGCCTGGAAGAAGCTCGACGCGATCCCCGACGAGGGCTTGCCGTGGCTGTATGCCGTCGCCCGGCGCGTCCTGGCCAACCATCGCCGCGGGCTGACCCGACGCGAACGCCTCACCGCGCTCCTCCGCGTGGACGACGTCCCGACCCCGCTCCACGCCGGCGAGGACCAGGACGGACCGGCGTTCCGAGCCCTGGCCGTGCTGTCGCCGGCCGATCAGGAGGTCCTCCGTCTGGTCGCGTGGGAGGAGCTCGGCAACCAGGCCATCGCCCAGGTGCTCGGGATCACGCCGAACGCGGTGGCCATCCGCCTGCATCGGGCTCGACAGCGCTTCGCGGACGCGATCGCGAAGATCCGGGAGGCCGACCTGAAATATCCGGGGACCAGCCGGACATCTGGTGAGGTGAAGGGCACCGAGGGTGCCGGAGTCGATGGAGCCAGCACGTGAGCATGACGAACGGAACCGATCCGATCGATGAGCTGCGCGCCGCTGACCCCGTCCGTCCGGAGCAGGTGCCAGAAGCCAGCCTCGCCCGCATGTCGGCGAGCGTCCAGGAGCACATGATGTCCCAACTTCGTCGCGATCCCACTCGCATCCCGCCGACCCGTGGCCCGCTGGCCATCGTCGGTGGCCTGACCCTCGCCGGCGCCCTCGCGCTGGCCGTCATCGTCGGCCCCGGCCTCGGCATCGGTGGTGGCGGAAGTGCCAGCGAGCCGCCGGTCGCCGTGGCGCCGACGCCGACCACCAACCCTGCCGCGGGCGGTGGCGCGGCCTCGTGCCTCGTCTACGACCCGGCCAACCTGCCGTCCTTCGACGTCGTGTTCGACGGGACCGTCACCGCGGTCGATGGCGACCAGGTCACGTTCGACGTCAACGAGGACTTCAAGGGCGCCGGCGACAGCATCACGCTGACCGCGCCGGTCGTCGATCCGGCCCTCGTCGGCCCGCTGCCCGACTTCCAGGTCGGTGGGCGGTACCTCGTGACCGCCTTCGGGTCGACCATCAACGCCTGCGGCTACACCGTCGACTACGACGCCGACACCGCGGCAGCCTGGGCGGCCGCCTTCGCCGGCTGACCCGGTCCCACGCTTCCCGAGACCCCCGTCGATCCGGCGGGGGTCTCGCCTTGTCCGACGTCGTCCCGGACGATGGCCCGCGACGACTCGCCGCACATGCCACGCTGACGGCCGGTATCGACGTTCGGCCCCGCGACGCTAGAGTCGGGGCAGGAGGTACGCGCATGACTCTGCCCGTCGACGGACCGAACACCGATGGCAGCTTCGTGGCTGCCGCCGAGATCCCCACGCTGCAGGTCGGTGCCACGACCGCCCGGCTGGTGGCGACCGGCGCCCGGACCGAGGGTCGCTACGGCCTGTTCCGCTGGGACATGTCAGCCGCGCCCGGCGGCGCCACGCCCCACTACCACCGGATGATCTCCGAGTCGTTCTACGTCATCGACGGCCGGGTCTCGCTGTATGACGGGATCGCCTGGCGCGAGGGGACGGTCGGTGACTTCCTGTACCTGCCACCGGGCGGCATCCATGGCTTCCGCAACGACAGTGGCGCACCGGCGTCGATGCTCATCCTGTTCGCGCCGGGGCCACCGCGCGAGGACTACTTCCGCGAGCTGGCGGCGCGGATCGCCTCGGGCCACCAGGCGACCGTCGAAGAGCGGACCGCGTTCCTCGCCCGGCACGATCAGTACGAGGTCTGACCGGCCGCCCGTCTACACGTGCTGGTCGACGATGATCGGATTGCCGTCCGGGTCGACCACGATGAAGCTCGCCGGTCCCGTGGTCGACTCGTCCGCATCCTGGACGAACGGCACGCCGGCCGCCTTGAGCTGGCGCTGCAACTCCCGCACGTCGGTGAACGCATCGAGCGGCTGCGCGTCGGCGCCCCAGCCCGGGTTGAACGTGAGGGAGTTCCGTTCGAACATCCCCTGGAACAGGCCGATCACCGTCGTCCCGTTGCGGAGGATCAGCCAGCCCTGATCGGCGTCGCCCATGATCGGCTCGAAGCCGAGCCGCTCGTAGAACGACCTCGACGCATGGATGTCCTGGACCGCCAGGCTGACCGAGAACGCGCCGAGTTCCATCGCGATGTCCTCCCCGTCTCGCTGCTACCGTCCGGACGATGATGGACCATCTCGAGCCCATCGCCGCCGGACAGGTCGACAGCACGCTCAGCCTGGTCCGGGACGTGCTCGGCGAGGCGACAGCGGGCGTGTACCTGTTCGGGTCGGCCGTCCGTGGCGGCCTGCGGCCCGACAGCGATGTCGACCTGCTCGTGGTCGTCGACCGGCCGATGACGGAGGACGAGCGCCGCACGATGATCGCCGGCCTCCTGGCGCGGTCCCGCTCGCCCGCGCACCGCGAGCGCCGCCATCTCGAGGTCTCGGCCGTCGTGCTGTCCGCGGTCAAGCCGTGGCGCTATCCGCCACCGATGGAGCTCCAGTACGGGGACTGGTGGCGAGCCGAGTTCGAGGCCGGCGAGCTGGCGCCGTGGTCGTCGCCGAACCCGGACCTGGCCATCGTCCTGACGACGGTCCGCGACGACAGCGTCGCGTTGCTGGGACCTCCCGCGCGCGAGCTGCTCGATGCGGTCCCACGCGCCGACCTCGACCATGCCCTGCGTGACGTCATCCCGGAGCTGCTGCCCGGGCTCGCCGAGGACGACACCCGCAACGCCCTGCTGACCCTGGCCCGGATCTGGCTCACCGTGGCGACGGGCCGCATCGAACCGAAGGACGTGGCGGCTACCTGGGCGCTCGAGCGGATGCCCGACGGGGCAGGGGACGCGCTGCGGCTCGCCCGGGCGGGCTACCGGGGCGAGGACGAGGAACGTTGGGACGACGCGGCCAAGGCGCTTGCCCGTTCTGACGCCGACGCGATGCTGGCCGCGATCGAGCCCAGCTAGCCCGACGGACCGACTGTCGCTCAGGCGACGTGTCCGGTCTCGGCGAGAGGCGTAGGCTTCGCGTCCCACCACAGGCTGCACGAGGGCCGAGCACGATGACGACGCGCGATTCCCTGATCCAGGCGATGGGACTGTCCAGCGACAGCGACACGGTCAAGCGGATGGGCGAGCAAGGGATCGCGCTCGCCGACGTCGACACGATGAGCCAGGCCATCCACGACGTGTACTGCGGCATCGTTGCCGATCACCAGCATCCGAACGACAAGGATCGTGACCAGGCACGGGCGATGATCCAGGCCCTTCAGAAGGTGTCCGAGGCCCAGTACCCGGCCTGACCGCCGACTGCCGACTGCCGACACGACCGTGGACGACGCGCGCGAGCGATACGACGCGCTGTACCGCCGGTCGCTCGATGACCCCGAAGGCTTCTGGCTCGAGGCGGCCGAACGCCTGGACTGGACCCAGCGACCGGATCGAGCCTTCGAACGACGGGAGCCGCCGACCTTCGCGTGGTTCCCCGGTGGCCGCACCAACCTCTCGGTCAACGCGCTCGATCGCCACGTGGCAGCCGGGCGGGGCGACAAGACCGCGCTCATCGCGCTCGACGAGCGGGGCGGCCGGCGGGCGCTGACCTACCGTGAGCTCCTTGGCGAGGTCGAACGGGTCGCGGCCGGGCTTGCGCGGCCTCGGCATCGGGCAGGGCGACCGCCTGACCATCTACATGCCGACCTCGGTCGAGGCGATCGTCGCGATGCTGGCCACGGTCCGCATCGGCGCCATGCACTGCGTCGTCTTCGCCGGGTTCGGCGCGGGCGCACTCGGGGATCGCATCCGGGCGAGCGGGTCCCGCCTCGTCCTGGCGGCGGATGTCACCTATCGCAAGGGCAAGGACGTCGACCTGTTGACCATGCTCGACGACGCGCTCGATTCGGGACCGAGTGACGTGGAGCGCGTCATCGTCCTGCGTCGGACGGGGAGCGGACGGCCGCCCCGCGACGGCGAGCTGTCGTGGGACGACCTCCTGGCGGCCGGGGCCGGCCGCACGGGCGAGCCTGCGGACACCGGCGCGGAAGACCCGGCCTACATCCTCGCCACCTCCGGCACGACCGCCAAGCCGAAGCTGGCCGTGCACACCCATGGGGGCTACGCCGTCCAGATCACGTCGATGGGCGACTGGCTGTTCGGCCTCCGCGAGGACGACATCTGGTGGTCGACGTCCGACATCGGCTGGATCGTCGGGCACAGCTACATCGTCCATGCGCCGCTGATCGCGGGCGCCACGACCCTCGCCTACGAAGGCGCGATCGATCATCCGGATGCGGACGCCGTGTGGTCGATCATCGAGCGGGAGCGCGTCACGGGCGTCTTCACATCACCGACGGCGATCCGCCTGCTGATGCGCTACGGCGAGGACGTCCCGCGGCGCCACGACCTGGGCAGCCTCGAGCGCCTCTTCTCGGCCGGTGAAGTGCTCAACGCGCCCGCCTGGGAGTGGCTGCAGCGCACCGTGTTCGACGACCGCGTGCCCGTCATCGACCACATGTGGCAGACCGAGACGGGCGGCCCGATCTTCGGCATCCCGTACGGCTTCGCGCCACTGCCCATCAAGCCGGGCTCGGCCGGCATCGCGATGCCCGGCATCGAGGCGGATGTGGTGGACCTCGATGGGCGGGAGCTCGCCATCGGTGAGAAGGGGATCATGCGCATCAAGCGCCCATTCCCCGGGCTCATCGCCACGTTGTGGGGCGAGCCCGAGCGCTACGTGACCGACTACTGGGAGCGCATCCCGGGCGGCTACTACGTCGGCGACGCCGCCCACATCGACGAGGATGGCTATGTCTGGTTCGCCGGCCGAGCCGACGAGATCATCAAGATCGCCGGCCATCGCCTCGGGACGATCGAGGTCGAGACGGCCTTCCTGCGCAACCCGGCCGTCGCCGAGGCGGGCGTCACCGGGATCCCGGACGACCTGCGCGGGGAGGTGATCGAGGCGTTCGTGGCGCTCCGCGCCGGCCACGAGCCATCGGACGAGTTGCGCACGGCACTCCTCGCGACCGTCCGCCACGAGCTGGGGCCGGTGGCGGTCATCCGGAACGTGTCGTTCGTGGCGATGCTGCCCAAGACGAGGAGCGGCAAGATCATGCGCCGGGTCTTGAAGGCCGTCGCCATGGACCGCGATCCGGGCGACATCAGCACGATCGAGGACGAGGGCTCGGTCGACGAGGCCCGACGCGCCGTCGAGGAGCTGCGGGCCGGCCTCGTTTCCTGAAGTCGGTCAGGCGGTCGCCGGCGGGATGGTCAGGCGCCAGGCCTCGACCGCCTCGCGCTTGCCCTTGACCCGGACGGCACCGAGCGGTTGGCCGGCCGTCGGGTCGTCGAGCATGTCCCAGGTCTGCTTGCCGAGGATGACCTCGCCGGGCGCGCCGGTCGCCATCAGTCGGGCGGCGGTGTTGACCGGGTCGCCGATGGCCGCGAAGCTGCGCCGCGCATCGGCGCCGAGCACCCCGACGACCGCGGTCCCGGTGTTGATGCCGAGGCGGAAGATCGGCCATCCCGGATTGGCGCTCGCGACCCGCCGGGCGACCGCCACGATGCCCTTCGCGGCCTCCGCCGCTCGGCGAGCGTGGTCGGGCTGATCGCCGTCGACGTTGAACAGCGTCATCACCCCGTCGCCGGCGAAGTGCTCGATCGTGCCACCCGACGCCTCGATGATGGGGACGACGGCAGCCCAATAGGTGTTGAGCATGTCGACGACGACCCGTGGCGGGTGGGTCTCGCCGAACGGCGTGAATCCCGCAAGGTCCGCGAACATGATGGTCACCTCGCGCTCCTCGCCGGCAGGCGGGGCGGCACCGACCGGCCGACCACGGAGCTGTTCGGTCAGGACCGCCGGCATGTACGGCCGGAACGCCGCATCGAGTCTCCGCACCTCGTGGGCCGTCCGGGCCAGCAGCGCCAGCTCGTCCTCGGAGGCGCCTTCTTCGCGCAGGCTCTGCAGCACCGCGTCGGACGACCGTCCGCCTGCCTCCGCGCCAGCGACCGAGGCGACGGCCGTGGCGTACCAACGATCGACCCGGGCGAGCGTCGCCTCCAGGTACAGCCCGCCGAACGCCGCGGAGAGCGAGCCGCCGCGCTGGTACTCGCGGCGGGCGGCCAGGGCGATCATCGTGAAGGCGGCGAGCAGGAGGAGGTGCCACTCCCACCAGCTCAGGTGCCAGTTGCGGCTGACCAGGACCGCGACCAGCGCCTCGGCCAGCAGGACGAGCGCGACCGCCATGGTGAACAGGAGCGATCCGCCTCGGAGTCGGTACAGGCGCCACAGTCCCCACGCCGCGAAGCCGTACAGCCCGATGGCCACGATCGACAGGATGTCGAGGACGCCGGCGCTGTCGCGAGGTGGAGGAGGGCCATCGAGGGGCGGGATCTGCCCGATCGAGGCGACGGCCCAGACGGCCATCAGGGCCAGGAGACCGCCGAGGAGGACGTGCCGGACGCGAAGCACGGCCATCGCCCGCGGCCCTGCCAGCGGGCTCGCCGAGAGCGCCGCGAAGACCGAGGCGATGATCAACCCGACCGGGGTCGCGACGGCGAAGCCGACGTTCGGGTGGTGGAGCAGGACGCCGGGCGTGGCCAGGGCGTGCAGGCCAAGGAAGCCGGCGCTGGCCAGGAACGCCAGCGAGATGAGGATCAGCCGCGCATCGTGGTAGCGACCGGCGGCGACGTTCGTGACATACGCCAGGACGACGTTGACACCGGCCACGATCAGGACGAGCCAGAAGTGGCTCGGCTGGTGCTCCCATTCCAGGTCCAGCTCGGGCTGGGCCAGCAGGACCGCCAATCCGACGAGGGGCAGGATCAGCAGGAGTCCGACCGGCCACAGTCGACCACCCTGGGCCTGTGCCGTCGCTGCCATCGGCACAGCATACGGGGGGCGGTGGCGGGGCGGTCCCCCCGCGGGGCGACCTGTGAAGATGGTTCGGTCATGTCGATCGAGTCGGTCGCGGCGGTCCTGTTCGCGGTCTTGTGCCTGCTGGTCATCGGATTCCAGCTCGGCCTGGCGTTGGGCGCGCCATGGGGCGCGGCGGCGATGGGCGGTCGCTACCCCGGGCGGTTCCCGGCGCAGATGCGCGCGGCGGCGGTCGTCCAGGCGGTCGTGATCGCGCTCCTGGCACTCGTCGTCCTCGCCGACGCGGGCGTGGCCGGGCCGCCGCTCGGCGCGGATGCCCCGCTGCTCATCTGGCTGGCGGTCGCGGTGTCCGCGATCAGCGTCGTCCTCGATGCGAGCACCAGGAGCGCCACCGAACGCCGCCTGTGGCTGCCGGTGGCCGTCGGCATGCTGCTCAGCGGCCTCGTCGTCGCCGTTTCCTGACCCGCACGGCGCCGACCCTCGCGGATCAGGGCGGCGTCAGGAGCGGGCGATAGTGCGCGTGGAAGATCTCGTGGCCGACGACGCCCATCACCGTGCGGCGAAGGACCGGGTGCAGGAAGCGGAGGCGGTCCCGGCGGCGGGTCATGCGCTGGACGTGCTCGACACGCGCAGCGCGTCGCTGGACGAACGCCGCCAGACTCGCGGCGACGGTGTCGCCGGTCGAGAGGCTGTCGGCGAGGACGAGGGCGTCCTCCATCGCCAACGATGCACCTTCTGCCATGTTCGGCGCCGAGGCGTGGGCGGCGTCCCCGATGAGCACGATCCGCCCGGCGGCCCAGGTCGGCGGCGCGACCTCCTCGAATGGCGAGAACCACAGGTCAGTGGCGGCGCGAAGGCCCGCGAGCAGCTCGGGCACCGGCGACGGGTAGCCGGCGAACAGGGCTTTGAAGACGTCGAGGTCGGCCCCACATGGATCCGTCCCGTCGGTCGACCGGATGTCGCCGACGCAGTAGACGCGATCGCGCCCGATCCCGAGCGCCAGGAAGCCACGGTCGCGCCCGAGCCAGCCGTTCCAGCCGTCGATGCCCGGGTGGCCGTCGACCACGAAGCGCCAGCCGACCTGACCGGCAAGCCGGGCGCTCGGGCCACCGAGCAGCGTCTGGCGGATCGAGGAGTGGATGCCATCGGCACCGACGACGAGGTCGACCTCGTCGGACGTCCCGTCGTCGAAACGGATGTGCGCCGACCCTGGGCCGTCCTCGATCGCGCTGATCGTCATGCCCCGGCGGATCGGCACGCCGGCCGCACCCTCGACGAGGGTCCGATGCAGGTCCCGGCGATGCAAGGCGATCGGGGGAGCCACGTCCTCCCAGAGGCCAGCTTCGTCGAAGTCGATCAGGAGTCGCCCCCGCTCATCGAACACCCGGCGTCGGGCGACCACCTGCCCGCTCGATGCCACGAGTCCGGCGAGACCCAGGCGTCCCAAGGCGGCCATCCCGTTCCCGGGCACGTAGATGCCGGCGCCCGGAACCTCCCAGGTCGACGACCGCTCGACGATCTCGCAGTCGATGCCGACCTGGCGCAACGCGCGGGCGGCAGCCAGGCCCGCGATACCGGCGCCGACGATGAGGACGCGCATGGCATGCCGATGCTACGGGCCTCGCGTCGGCGTCGTATCGGTCGCCCGGCAGAGTCACCGGACCCGCATCGGTCGTTCGACCGATGCACGACACAACGCCGGACCTCTACGATCGGTGCTACCGATGGCAGCGATGGGCCAGCCGCGGTCGCAGGAGGATCGGACCTTGGTCACCCGCACCGACCATGACGACGACATGGATATCGAAGGCCATCGCCTGGCGTCGAACGACAACGAGACCGTCGTGGATGCGATCGACGATGACGGCGACGATGTCGCGGGGCATCGCCTGTCGTCGAATGACAACGAAACGATCGTGGACACGACGCCCGAAGACGACGATGTCGAGGGGCATCGGCTTGCGACCAACGACAACGAGACCGTCGTGGACGGCGCTGACAATCGATGACGACGATGTCGAAGGGCATCGCCTCGCGGCCAACGACAATGAGACCGTGGTGGATGGCGCGACCGACGACGGGCAGGCGGCGGAGCCGAACCCTCGACCGAAACCGTAACCCAGCGCCGCGTGGGCGCTGATGGGCCGTCGCCGAGCACTGCGTCCGCGCTTGACCTGGCAACGGAGGCGATGGCGGCCGCGGAGCGTGGCGACATCGCCGGTGTCGACGCACGCGCACGACACGCGGTGGCCGTCGCCGAGCAGCTCCCAGGCGGCGTGGAGCGCGATACGGCCCTCGCGCTGGGTCTGCGCGCACAAGGTACGGTCGAGCGGGCCGTCGGGCGCTACGTGGACGCCGAGCGCTCGTTCCGGCGCGCCCTGGAGGTGATCGATCGCACCCAGGGACCAGCCTCCTATCCAGCCGCCGAGGTGTGGAACGACCTCGGGATGACCTACAAGTACGCCGGTCGACTGGATGCGGCCGAAGCGGCCTACGCCAGAACCCTGCAGATCCTCGAGGCGGACCCAGGCACCGACGCCGATGACCTCGCGTCGTTGTTCCACAACCTCGGTGGGTTGGCGCATGCCCGCGGTGACCACGCCGCCGCCGAGCCGCTGGCGCGTCGGGCGGTCGAGCTCCGTTCCGGCAGCGCCGGGCCGAGGGATCCGCAGACCCTGCTCGATCGCAGCGCACTCGCCGCGATCCTCGACGGACTCGGACGGTCGGACGAGGCGGAATGCCACGATCCGCGACATCGTCGACGACCTGTCGGCGGGGCTCGGCGATGGGCACCCGGAGGTCGCCGTCGCGCTCAACAACCTTGCGGCCATCGTCCAGCGGCGGGGCGACCTCGACGAAGCAGAGCGGCTGTATCGCCGAGTCATCGAGATCAAGATGGAACGACTCGGTGCTGACTCACCATCGCTCGCGGTCGCGTTCAACAACCTCGGGACCGTGCTCCGCGCTCAGGGCCGTCACGCGGAAGCGGGCGCGCAGTACGAGCACGCGCTGCGTCTCCTGGAAGCGCGCGGTCGACGAGGACCACCCCCAGCTGCGCACGATCAGGAGAAACCTGGCCCGCCTCGACGCCGACGAGGCCTGAACCCTCAGCGTCCGGTCTTGGCCGGATCGCCCTGCAGATCGATCGACACGATCCGCCCGCCGCGCACGGTGAACGAGGCCACGATGCGCGGCTGCCCCGGGCGCTCGATGACCATCCCGGGCTCGCCATTGACGACCGCCGGACGCGCCGGGCCAAGGAAGCCGCGGAACCGCTCTGCCTGACGGATCACGCCGTCGACCCCGCGGATCGGCGGTCGGCCGAGAGCGCCGGGACCGTCCGTGCGGAGGACGACCTCCGGGTCGAGGGCCGCGACAAGGCCTTCCAGATCACCGGTCCGGGCGGCCACCAGGAACGCCTCGACGACCGCTCGCCGCACGACGAGGTCCGCATCGGGGTCCGGTGCCTCGGCGCGGACGCGCCGGCGCGCCCGGCTGGCGAGCTGGCGGGTCGCGGTCGGGGAACGACCGACGACGCCGGCGATCTCGTCGAACGGGACGCCGAAGACGTCGTGCAGGACGAACGCCAACCGCTCTGACGGGGTCAGCGACTCGAGCACCACGAGCAGGGCGATGCCGACCGCATCGGCCTGGACCGCCTCGTGTTCCGGGTCGACCGGACCGCGGGCATCGGATACGGGCCACTCCACGAGCGGTTCCGGCAGCCACGTTCCGGTCATCAACTCGCGTCGCGACCGGCGGGACCGCAACGTGTCGAGGCAGATGCGACCGATCGTCACCGTGAGCCACCCACGCAGGTCCTCCGTCCCACCAGGATCCCGGCGCTGGAGTCGGATCCAGGTCTCCTGGACGGCGTCGTCCGATTCGCTCATCGAGCCGAGCATCCGATAGCCGACGGCGCGGAGGTGTCCGCGATGTCGCTCGAACTCGGTCGAGAGCCAGGCGAGGCGCGCTGGATCCGGGGTCGGGTCGTCGTGCATGTCAGTGATACGTGGCGGCGGGCACGGATGTGACCGGTCACATCGGGTCGCGATGGATCGTACCCAGTGTGACCGAACCATCCACCGATCCGACCGGGAGCACCACCATGACCGACCAAGCCGCGACCACGGCGACGCCGCACATCCCGACCATCGTCCGCCGCCTGAACCCGCTGGTACGGCGGCTGCTCCGGCTCGGGATGCCGATGGGACCCAACGTCCTGCTGACGGTCCGCGGGCGCAAGTCCGGCCTCGAGCGCACGTTCCCGGTCGCGATCCTCGAGGTGGGGGAGGGGACCTACGTGTTCTCGCCTTTCGGCGAGGTCGACTGGGTGCGCAACCTCCGGGCAGCCGGGGTCGCCGAGATCCGTCGGGGCCGGCGAACGACGGCGATGACGGCACGGGAGCTCGCGCCAGGGGACGCAGCGCCGCTGCTCGAGGCCGGTCTCCGGGATGCGATGGGCATGCCACTCGTCGGACCGATGATCGCCGGCTGGTACGGCATCGACCGGGCGTCGACCGCCGAGGACTTCCTGGCCGCCGCACGGCGGCATCCCGGGTTCGAGCTGCTGCCCGCCTGACGGCGCGCAGGCCCGCGTCAGCGGTTGACCCGCTCCAGCACTTCACCGATGGCGTCGATCTGGTCGGGCGTGCGATAGATCGAGTTGTTGAAGGTGAAGCCGGTGAACCCCGCGTCGATGTACGGCCGCAGCGCCTCGGCGGCCTGGGCCGGGGTCCCGACGGACACGTACGGCCGTCGCTCGGGCGGGACGGCGTCCAGCGCCGCCGCAGCGGCGGCCTCCGTGGCTGCGACGACGACCGGCGCCGCCATCGTCCGCTCGATCGTGCTGGGATCGCGCCCGATCGCCTCGCAGTGGCCGGCGAGGACCTCGGTCTTGTGGGCCAGCCCGTCGAGGCCCAGCGGGAACCAGTGCGTCATGTCGGCGTACCGAGCGGCGATCCGGAGCGTGCGCTGCTCCCCGGCGCCTCCGACGAGGATGGGCGGACCACCGGCCTGGACCGGACGGGGCACGTTCAGCGCCCCATCGATCCGGGAGTAGGTGCCCTGGAAGCTGGGGCGGTCCTCGGTGAACATCGCCTTGGCGATGGCCAGCGCCTCTTCGAGGCGGTCCATGCGCTCCTTGATCGGTGGGAAGTCGTAGCCGTAGCCGGCATGCTCGACGTCGTTCCACGCCGCTCCGAGACCAAGGATCGCGCGACCACCGGAGATCGTGTCGAGGGTCGTCGCCTGCTTCGCGAGCAGGGCCGGGTTGCGATACGTGACGCCCGTGACCAGGGTGCCGAGGCGGACCCGGGTGGTCTCGCGGGCGAGGGCGGCCAGCACGGACCAGCCTTCGAGCATCGGCTCGTCCTCTTCGCCGACGCCGCGGATCTGGTAGAGGTGATCCATGACCGTGACGAGGTCGAAGCCGGCCTCCTCGGCCTTCTGGGCCTGCTCGACGACACGGTCGAACAGGCGCTCGGGTGGGGTATCAGGGTGGGTGTAGCTGGGCAGATGCAGACCGAACCAGACGCTCATGCGGACATCGTAGCGCCGGTCAGGTCGCGATCCTCCATCTCCCACGCGTGGTCCATGACGTGGTGGGCGATGCGACGGATGAGGAACTGGATCGGCCACGTCCGGGCCGGCCGACCCTCCGCGTTGTACGCGCGGATGGCGTCGCAGGTGGCCTGGCGATGCCGCGCGATCCCGTCGGGGTCGAGCATCTCCTCGGTCGGCGTTCGTACCTCGACCTTGCGCGTGAACTGCCCCGGCTCGTTGAGGTTGACGTGCCGGACGAGCTGGTCGCGGCTCCAACCGCCGCCACGCGGCCCCAGACGGAGCTCCGGGGTCACGCGGGCGGCGACGGCGTCGAACTCTGCCCAGCAGGCCCGCATCAGGTCGAGCCGGCGCTCCAGGTCCCCGGGCGACAGGACGTCGCGCTCGATGTGCGAGGGCGCGTGGGCGATCCCCCAGTAGTCGGTCGAGGTGATGCCGGGAACGCGCTCGACGACGTCGACGTCGCGTGCCGTCGCGAACTGCGACGCCAGGCCGGCACGCTCGGCGACCGGCGAATACCGCGGTACGTAGGTCAGGAGCTTCCCGATGGCGTCGTCGTCGGACGTGCCCCAGCGGTCGAGACCGGGCCAGTCCATGGCGCCCGCGACGACGCGACGCTTTGCCCCGATCTCGAGGATGACGCGGAGCCGCTCGGTCATGCCGACAGGCTACCGCGGAACGGTGATCAGCCTTGGTCTGCCGCGAGCCGCCGGTTGGACTCCGCCTCGGCCAGGGCTCGACTCCGGGGCTGCCCGGTCAGGGCCTCCAGGAACGCACCACGGCCGAGCACCAGCAGCTCGGTCGGTGCGACCGCGATCACGGTCGCCGTCCGCGGGATGTCGCGGACGAGCGCGATCTCCCCGAACGACTCGCCGGGACCGAGCCGCCGATGGGCACCGACGGTCGTCTCGACCTCGACCGCGCCGTCGAGGATGACGTAGAAGCTGTCGCCGATCTCGCCCGCGGTCACGATGGCCTGCCCGGCTGCCGCGTCGACCGTCCTCGAGCTCGTCGCCAGCCGCTCCAACACCGGGGCAGCGAGCGGTCCGAACATCGGGACGCCGCGGAGGGCCTGGAGCTGGCGGATCCGGCTCGGGACGAGGCGATCGGCGCGGATCAGCGTCGGCGCCGCCGCGAGGACGATGAGCCCGTACAGGACCCCGCAGGCGAGGATCGCGCCCATCGAGCCGAAGGCGGCGATGAGCAGCGGCACGGCCAGCGCCCCCAGCGCCTGGGACGCCATCATCGTCGACTCCATGACGCCGAAGACGCGGCTCATCACGTCGTCCCCGGCCAACCGCTGCGCGAGCGTCAGGGCCTCGACGTAGACGAACGCCCAGCCCAGCCCGGCCAGCACCACGCAGGCCAGGACGACGAGCGTGCTCGGCCCCACCCCGATGACGGCGACCGATGCCGCGAACAGGGCCCCCGCGGCCACGTAGACGGTCGCGAGGCGCTCCCGCCCCATGACGGCACCGGTCAACGCGGCGCCGAACACGGACCCGAGGCCGGCGACCGCGGCGACGTAGCCGATGGTGCTCTCGTCGCCCCCGAGCAGGTCGATGGCGATGATCGTGATGAGCACATTGAACGCCCCGAGCAGGGCGATCGCGCCGCTCAGGACCGCGAAGACGGCGAGCAGCCGCCGATCGTGGACGACGGTCAGCAGGCCCGCCCCCAGCTCGGCCGCGAGCCCGGAGCCCCGGGACAGGGGAGCGGCGTCCCGGATCGGGGCGGTACGGCGACCCAATGGCAGGACGGCGAGGACCGCACCCAGCGTCAGGATCGCGATCGCCGCATACACGGCCGCCGGGCCGGCGACACCGATCAGCACGCCGGCGAGGAGCGGTCCGACCAACGCGCCGAGGCCTTCGACCGTCCCGGACGCGGCGTTCGCCACGGCCAGCTTGTCAGGCGTCTGGGCGACCTCCGGCATGAGCGCGGCGTGGGCTGGTCGCACCAGGGTGATGCTCGTGGCCGCGACCGTGGCCGCCACGTAGGCGACGAGTGGAGGCGCGACCGCGAGGGCGATGGCCGTCCCTGCCATCGACAGGGACACGATCGCGTATGCCCCGACGAGGACCTGGGCGCGCGGGCGTCGATCGCCGAACGTCGAGGCCGCCGGCGCGACGATGATCGAGGGGATGAACACAAGGCCGGCGACGATCCCGGCTTCCGCGGCACCGCCACGCGCGTAGGCGTACACGACGAGGGCGATCCACGACGCCCACTCGGTGATGCTGAACGCCAGGAACGCCGGGATGAGCCGCCGCAGCGACGGCAGGTCCAGGACGGAGCGGACCGTCGTCAGGGCAGCCGTCATCCACGGCAGTGTGACCGGGTCGGACCAGCATGCGTGGTCCGACCCGCTGGGTGCGCTCAGTCCTCGGCAAGGACCTCGCGGAGCTTGGCGGCGAAGGCGTCGGGGTCCCCGGCCTGACCGTACTCACCGCCGAGGAACCCGCCGTGGTCGCTCGGGAACGGCGTCGGCTCGATGCCGAGTCGCTCTGCTGCGGCGACCGCGCCGCGATACGCCATCTGTCCCTCCGACTCGACGCCGGCAGCCAGCACGATCCGGGTCGGTGCCGCGCGAAGCGCGTCGAAGTCCGGTTCGTAGTGCGTGCAGGTCGTGATGTTCTGGAAGAGCAACGGGTCCGTGCGGTTGCCGTCATCCTCGGCGGGCATCCCGAACATCGCCGGATCCGGGGCCGGCTGTGCGGCGAAGTCGGTCGGTCACCGGTCCCTGGTGGCTGACGGCCACGATGAACTGGGCCATCCCGGCGCCGAAGCCGCGCTGCTGGTACGTGTCGGCGACCGCCTGGGTGAGCGCCATGGCGCCCTCGCGGTCGGGCAGGATCGAGGCGAGCGGCGGCTCGTGCGCGACGAGCGTGCGCACGTCCTCCGGGTATGCCGCGACGAGCGCGAGCGCATTCACCGCGCCGCCACTGCTGGCGAACAGGTCGATCGGCGCCACGCCGAGCTCGGTGATGATCCGGTGGAGGTCGTCGGCGTGCTGCTGGGGCGTGGACTGCGTGGCCGGATCGGCCTTCACGCTGCGCTCGACCCCACGGGGGTCGTAGGTCACGACCGTGCGGTCGTCGAAGTGCGAGGCGAGGGTCCCGAACCCGCCGGCACCCATCGGCGAGCCGATGAGGAACAGGACCGGCAGGGTCGAATCGGTGGAGCGGACGTCGTACGTCAGCGTGGTGCCGGGGGCATCCAGGGTGGACGTCGTCGGCTGGGTCATCGTGGTCATGCTGCGGCTCCTTCGGCGAGGATGGCGTCGATCTGGCCGACTGCCTCGGTAAGGCCCTCCACCATGCCCATGGCCACCTGCATCTGCATGGCCTCGGTGCTTGGGAAGTGGGCGGCGATGGACATCCGGGAGCGCCCGGCGTCGATGGGCTCGATGGTCGCCACGACCTCGTTGCGTGGCATCTCGTCGTTCGGCGACCCGTCGTCGTTGGCGAACCCGTCCTGGAAGACGAGGCGACTGGGTGGATCGACCTCGACGATGTCCCAGTAGCCGCGCGGCTGGTCGCCGCTCGGCCCGGTCATGTGGTATTCGACGCGGCTGCCGGGTGCCAGGTCATGCGCCGTGAACGTGGCCGGATAGGTCGGCGGGCCCCACCAGCGTTCGAGCTTGCGCGGGTCGGCCCAGAGGTCCCAGATGAGCTCCGGGGGAGCGTCGAACTCGGCGGTCAGGACCAGGGTCAGGGCCTCGGGGTCCTTCTCGACTGCGGTCACCGTCATGGGTGTACCTCCTTGCTACGGCTGATGAGGTCGGTCATGCGATCGATACGACCGCGCCACAGCGCCTCGTACTCGTCGAGCAGGCCGCGCGCCAGGCGCAGGCCCTCGATGTTGGTTCGCACGACCTTGCGGCGGCCACTGCGCTCCTTCGTGACCAGACCGGCACGCTCCAGGACGGCGACGTGCTTCTGCACCGCCGCGAAGCTCATGGGGTAGTGCCCGGCCAGCTCGGCGACCCCTTCACGACCGTGCAGGGCGCGGAGGACGATGTCGCGTCGCGTGGCGTCCGCGAGGGCGGCGAACACGATGTCTGGCTGGAAGTCGACTGGCTGCATCGTGATACAACCATACGGTTGTATCAGAGTCGATGTCAAGGCATCCAGGAGCGCGGCACTCCCGCCGGCCGCCGAGCAGGACGCACCGGAGTTATTGAACCGTTCGGGCCCGGATCGGCACCTACCTATCGACAGGGGATGCATCGCGAGCGAGGGAAGGGTGTCGCGGCGCGGACCGGCCCGGATCGGTGGTCGGGGGGACCAAAACGGGCGAATTCGGACGCCATACCCCGTGAGAGGGCGTATCCGAGCAAGCGGTCCGGTCGTTCGGCACCCGGATGCGCTCGATGCCGACCCAACGCAAAGGATCCTAGGAGGGAACCCATGACAGGATCTCGATCCCGCCCGAGGGCCACTCGCTGGCTGTCGGCACCGCTGGCAGCGGCGTTGATCGCCGCCTCGCTGCTCGTCCCGGCGACGTCACTGGCCATCGACGAGCCGACCGACATGGTCTTCGAGTGGAACATCAACGCCATCAGCGCGATCGGCAACGCCGGGACCGCGACGCCCCCGGGCCTCGGACAGCCGCCGCCGCTGCAGCCCATCCACCTCGCGATGGTCCATCTCGCGATCTACGACGCCGTCCAGGCCATCGTCGACGACTACGAGCCGTACCTCGGTGGGCTCAACGCCGCCTCGAATGCCTCGCAGTCGGCGGCGGTCGCCGCAGCGGCATATGGCGTCCTGGTCGGCCTCACGCCACCGCCACCGAACGCCGTCAGGACGAGCCTGGACGCGCTCTATGCGGCGTCCCTGGCGCGGATCCCGGATACGCACGAGGCCGCCGGCGTCGCGGTCGGCCAGGCCGCGGCTGCGGCGATCCTCGCCAATCGCGCGAATGACGGGCGCTTTGGCACGTACGCCTTCCCGATCGGCACCGACCCGGGCGAATGGCGCCTGGTCCCGCCGGCGAACGCGAACTCCTTCGGGTGGGTGAGCCTCGTCAGGCCGTTCACCCTCAAGAGCCAGGACCAGTTCCGGATCGGGCCACCGTTCCCCCTGACCAGCCCCGAATACGCCGCGGAGTTCAACGAGGTCAAGTCGACCGGCGGCGCGACCTCGACACGAACACCGGCGCAGGCGCAGCTGGCCACCTGGGCGTCGGCCAATCCGGTCCCGATGCTCCATCGCGTGATGCGCGAGCTCGCGACGGCCAAGCACCTGTCGACGAGCGAGCAGTCACGACTCTTCGTGATGACCAGCGTGTCCACCGCTGACTCGCTGATCTCGTGCTGGGAGAACAAGGACCACTGGCTCTTCTGGCGGCCCCAGACGGCGATCCAGCAGGCGGCCACCGACGGGAACCCGGCCACCGTGGCCGATCCGTCGTGGACCTCGCTGATCCCGACGCCGGGCTACCCGGATCCGCCATCCGGCTTCAACTGCGTCGTGTCGGCGATGGTCAATGGCGCCCGCGCCTACTTCAAGACGAACAGCATGACGTTCTCGCTGACGAGCGTCGGGGCGACCCCGGTGACCCGGCACTACAAGCAGTTCAGCGGCGTCGTCAAGGATGCGATCGACGGTCGCGTCCTCGTCGGGCTGCATTTCCGACGAGCAGACGAGCAGGGTGCC
Source organism: uncultured Chloroflexia bacterium (assembly GCA_963776925.1). GTDB lineage: Bacteria > Chloroflexota > Limnocylindria > Limnocylindrales > CSP1-4 > SPCO01. The sequence goes on from CAVZON010000006.1 coordinate 623,814, forward strand.
TGGGTCGGCATGAAGGCCGCCGACTGGGCGACCAAGCACAACTTCGCGCCCGCGGACTGACCAGCAGCTCTGCGACGCGATCCGTTCGACCCCCGGTCCTTCACCCGAAGGGCCGGGGGTCTCGTCGTGCCGTAGCTCCTCGTGCGAGCGGCGAGGCTGGTATACGGTAGGCACCGGCAGCCTGACCCGAGTCGGGGTCGGGCTCGCAGGTGGTCAGCGAGATGGTCGAGACACTCGAGCTGGGTCGGGGGGCGATGACCCGCCACGCCTGGACGGAGGCGATGGAGGCGTTCGCCAGCGCGGACGTCGACGGAGACGCCGGCCTGGAGCCCGACGACCTCGAGCGGTTGGGCACGGCGGCGTGGTGGGCCGGGCAGCCCGATGCCTCGACGGAGGCCCTCGAGCGTGCCTTCGCCGGGTTCTCGGAGGCCGGTCGCTCCGCGGACGCCGCGCGGGTCGGCATGACCCTGGGCTATCAGGCGTTCCGCCGCGGGGCGCAGTCGATCGCCGGTGGGTGGCTCGCCCGCGTCGAGCGGCTGCTGGCGACCGAACCCGAGTCCGCCGCCAACGCCCGGCTGATGGTGTTCCATGTCCTCGGCGCCCTGATGAGCGGACGGATCGACCAGGGGCTCGAGCTTGCCGATCAAGCCATCGACATGGCCCGTCGACACGACGACCCGAACTCGATGTTCATGGCGATGAGCTTCAAGGGGATGGCGCAGGTCTTCAGCGGGGACCTGCAGGCCGGGTTCGCCCTCATCGACGAGGCCGCCACGGCCGCGGCCTCGGGCCAGCTCGACCTGCGGGTGGCCAGCGACATCTACTGCAACACGATCTCGGCCTGTCGAACGGCGGGCGACCTCCGGCGTGCCGGCCAATGGGTCGATGAAGGCGAGCGCTGGATGCGTCGCCAGTCGGTCGGCGGGTATCCCGGGATCTGCCGCGTCCATCGCGCCGAGCTGAAGATGCTTCGTGGCCAGTGGCCCGAGGCCGAACAGGAAGCCCGCGAGGCGTGCGTGGAGCTCGAACGCTACGGGCTCCTCGACGCCGTCGGCCACGCCAACTACCAGATCGGCGAGGTCCGCCTGCGCATGGGCGACCTCGACGCGGCGGGTGAGGCGTTCGAGCGGGCCTACCAGTACGGGCATGTCGCCCAGCCGGGCATGGCGCTGCTCCACCTCGCTCGGGGCGAGGTCGAGGAGGCGACGGTGTCGATCGGCCGGGCGATCGCGTCGACGGCCGCCACGACCGGTCCGGCGGACCGGGCGACCCGAGCGCAGCTCCTGCCGGCCCAGATCGAGATCGCCCTGGCGGCGGGCGACCTCGGGACCGCGGGCACGGCCGTCGCCGAGCTCGAGTCGATCGCCGCCGACTTCGAGCAGCCGGTCTTCGAGGCCGGCGCACTCACCGGACGCGGGGAGCTGTTCCTCGGCGAGGCTCGACCGGCGGAGGCGTCGCCGTTGCTGGGCCGGTCGTGGCGGCTCTGGCAGCAGTCCGAGCTGCCCTACGAGAGCGCGCTGGCGCGGCTGCACTACGCCGAGGCGATCGCCGCCGAAGGGGACGAGGCGACCGCCCGGATGGATCTGCGCGCCGTCCGTGCGGCGTTCGAGCGGCTCGGTGCCAAGCGGGATCTGCGCCGGGTGGACGCGCTGCTCCGGGCCGAGCCGCCTTCGACCGCTCGACCGGCGCAACGCGTGACCCGGACCTTCATGTTCACCGACATCGTGACCTCGACCGACCTCGTCGGGCTGATCGGCGACGACGCGTGGGGAGAGCTGCTGCGATGGCACGACCGCGAGCTGCGGTCGGCGTTCGCCGAGTCCGCGTGGTGAGGAGGTCAATCCGACCGGCGACGGGTTCTTCGTCGCGTTCGAGCGTGCCCTCGACGGGGTCGAGTGCGCCATCGACATCCAGCGTCGGCTGACCCGACATCGCCATGAGCACGGCTTCGCGCCGCGGGTGCGCATCGGCCTGCACACCGCCGAGGCCGCGCGAGCGGGCACGGACTACCACGGTCGCGGGGTGCACGTCGCGGCGCGTGTCGGCGCCGTGGCATCCGGCGACGAGATCCTCGTCTCGAGCGCCACGCTGGCGGAGATCGAGTCGCCGGCCTTCGGACTGTCGGATCCGCGGGTGCTCACGCTCAAGGGCGTCGACGAGCCGGTCGAGGTCCGCAGCGTCGACTGGCGCTAAGCGTCGCCTCGTCGTCCCTGGCGCGTCGCGGGCCGCATCCGAACGGCCCGATCACGCGTACCTCGATTTCGTGGGCGCGACCCGCGATCCAGCAGGCCAGGCGTCCATCCGGAGGAGCGGAGCAGGGAGGACGCGTGATGGCTGACAAGAGCCTGTACGAGCGGCTGGGCGGTGTCTTCGCCATCGCTGCGGTGATCGACCACTTCAGCGATGCGGTCGTCAGGAACGCCGTTGCCGGTCAGGGGTCCGACAACCCGGCGCTGCGTGCCTGGCACACGCAACAGCTGACTCGTCTGCCGGGCCTGAAGTTCATGCGGACGCTGTGGGTGTGCAACGTCGCTGGCGGGCCGTTCGAGTACGTCGGCACCAAGCCCGGCCACGAGGCGTTGAGCCTCGAGGAAGCCCATCGAGCCCTGGAGATCTCGCCCGACGAGTTCGACGCCGTCGCGGGCGAGCTGTCCCGCTCCCTGGACGCGTTCGGGGTCCCGGCACGAGAGAAGGAGGAGGTCCTGGCCGCGTTCGCCGCGCACAAGGGCGAGGTGACGGAGGGATCGCTGCAGACGGCGTCCACCTGAGATCTCGACCGCAGCACGGGCGACCCAAGGGGTTGACGACCCGTGCGACCCTTCTCGATGTAGTCGCCGATGCAGCGAGAAAGGAGCGAGATGGGAACACCCATGTCCAGCCAGAAGGTCAGCACCTCCTTGCACGACATGAGGTCCCATGCGCACGCTCAACCTCGGCATCCTCGCCCACGTCGACGCCGGTAAGACCACCCTCACCGAGCGCCTGCTCTTCACCGCCGGCGCCATCGACCACGTCGGCAGCGTCGACGCCGGCACGACCCAGACCGACTCGCTCGATCTCGAGCGTGAACGCGGCATCACCATCCGATCCGCGGTCGCCTCGTTCCTCCTGGGCGACCTCGCGGTCAATCTTGTCGACACGCCTGGTCACCCCGACTTCATCGCCGAGGTCGAGCGGGTGCTCGGCGTCCTCGACGGCGCGGTCCTCGTCGTCTCGGCGGTCGAAGGCGTCCAACCCCAGACCCCACTGCTCTTTCGCGCCCTGCAACGGCTCCGCGTCCCGACCCTGATCTTCGTCAACAAGGTCGATCGCTCCGGGGCCGACCCGGATCGCGTGCTCACGGAGCTGCGTCGACGCCTGTCACCCGCGATCGTGCCGATGGGGACCGTTCGGGACCCCGGCAGCCGCGCGACCACGTTCGTGCCGTTCGCCGCAGGCGACGCGGACCACCGCATGGCGCTGGCCGAAGCGCTGGCCGACCATGACGACGCGATCCTGCGGGCGTTCGTGCGTGACGAGTCCGCGCTCACCGCGGAGCGTCTCCGCGAGCAGCTCGCCGTCCAGACCCGCGATGCCGTCATCCATCCCGTCTTCTTCGGCGCCGCCGCCAGAGGGATCGGCATCGAGGCGCTCCTCGCCGGCATCGACGCGCTCCTGTCGGGTGCGCGTGGGGACCCGGATGCCGCGGTGTCGGGCCGCGTGTTCAAGATCGAGCGCACCACGTCGGGCGAGCGCGTCGCGTACGTGCGTGCCTTCGCCGGCACGCTTCGACCTCGCCAGCGGGTCCGGGTCGGGGGCGGCCAGGACGCGAAGCCCACGTCGATCCGCGTCTTCGCTCCGACCGGCGCACCGCGGCATGACGCGTTGACGGCCGGCGAGATGGCCACCGTGCGCGGCCTTGGCGCGGTCCGCGTCGGCGATGCGATCGGGGAGCCGCCGCCGGGCGAAGCGATCACCGCCCGTTTCCCGCGGCCGACCCTCGAGGCCGTGGTGTTCGCGGTGCGACCGGAGGAACAGGGGTCGCTCCGGGCGGCTCTCAACCAGCTCGCCGAACAGGACCCGCTCATCGACGTGCGCCAGGACGACCACCGACACGAGATCTCGGTCTCGCTCTACGGAGAGGTCCAGAAGGAGGTCATCCAGGCCACGCTCGAGCGGGACTACGGGATCGCCGCCGACTTCCGCGAGACGACGACCCTGTGCATCGAGCGTCCGGGCGGGGTCGGCGAGGCCGAGGACGTCATCGCCGCCAAGACGAAGACGAACATCACGGGTCGCAGCTCGCCGTTCAGCACGAACCCGTTCATGGCGACGTTGGCCCTCCGGATCGAGCCGGCGGCACCCGGCTCCGGGATCGACGTGCGCTTCGACGTCGAGCCCAGGCTCACCCCGCTGTACCTGTTCAAGACGATCGAGGTGTTCCACGCCCAGCTGGAGGCCTACATCCACGAGGCGCTGTCCGAGGGGCTCGCCGGGTGGCAGGTGACCGACTGCCGGGTCACGGTCGTCGACTGCGGCTATGCCGCGCCGGCGACGAGCGCTGCCGACTACCGAAGGCTGACGCAGCTCCTTGTCGCGACCGCGCTCGAGCGGGCCGGGACTTGGGTATGCGAGCCGCTCGCCGAGCTCTCGATCGAGACGCCGGCATCCACCGCATCGGGCGTCCTGGCCTTGCTGGGCCGCCTCGGGGGCCGTGTCACCGGCCAGTTCTCGGCGGATGGGCTGTCGCGGATCTCGGCGGTGCTGGCGGTCGCGCGGCTCCGATCGCTCCAGCACCAGCTGCCCGGGCTGTCGATGGGGGAGGGGATCCTCGAGACGCGCTTCGGCGGCTACCAGCCCATCGGCGAGCATCCGCCATCCCGGCCCCGCTCCGGCCCGAGCCCGCTCGACCGCGATGCCTGGCTCGCGTCGCTGGCGAAGCGTGGCTAGCGGCGGGCGCGTCCGTCGCGCGACGATCAGGAGCGCGATGGCGTGTTGATCCTCGTCCCGCCCTCGGAGTCCAAGCGGTCGCCGCCCGACCATGGCACAGCCCGTCGACCTCGACCGGCTGTCCTTTCCCTCGCTGACCTCGACTCGGACTCGGATCATCGAGGCGCTGATCGCGACGAGCGCGGCCGCTGACGCATTCGCGCGACTCGGTGTTCGCCCGTCGATGGCCTCCGACGTGGCGCGCAACACCCGACTCCTCGACCTCCCGGTGCGACCGGTCCTCGACGTGTACACCGGGCCGCTCCATCAGGGGCTCGACGCCGGGCGGCTGTCGGGAGCCGCAGCCGAACGGCGCGACCGCTGTCTCGTGATCCTGTCGCCGCTGTGGGGTGCCCTTCGACCCACGGATCGCATCCCGAGCTACCGCCTGCTCATCCACGCACGACTCCTTGGGATGGACCGGCTCGAGCCGACGTGGCGATCGGTGCTGCCGGAGGTCCTCGCTGGAGCGGCAGGCCCGGCCGGCGTCGTCGTCGACCTCCGGTCGCCGAGCTATCAGGCGATGGGCATGCCCGCGGACCTCGAGGATCGCACGGTCACGCTCCGGGTCCGACACTGGCGGGCCGGGCACCGGATCGGCGACGTCGTCGCGAAACGGGTCCGCGGCGAGGCAGCGCGCCATCTGCTGACGTGGGGCAGCGTGCCGCCGGATCCGCCGGCCCTCGCCGACGTCCTGGCCGATCGGTGGCCGGTACGTCTCGACCCGCCGGAGCGACCGGGCAGGCCGTGGACGCTGACGCTGACGACGGACATCGACCTGGTCTGACCTGCGTCCCCGTCGAGCGGCGCCGGGCTTGACATCGAACGACACCGGCCTACCGTCCGCCGGGATGGAACGACGTGTCGACATCGAGGCCGGCACCCTGCCGACGGGGCACCCGTACGCGCGGATCGGGTCCGGATCCCGGATCGTGCTGTCGATCCCGGCGCTCTCGTTCATCGCGGAAGCAACGACTCCGAAGGCGGTCGGCCGCCTGTGGCGGTCCTGGCTGGAGCCGATCGAGCGCCATGACCTGACGGTCTACGACATCGGGCGGCGGCCCGACCTCGCGCCCGGCAGCACCGCCGATGACATCGCCGACGACTACGCCGCGCTCATCCGCGATCGATGGGGAACGTCGGTCCGGGTCATGGGGTTCTCGAGCGGAGGCGGATACGCGCTCATGCTGGCGATCCGCCACCCGGAGCTCGTCGATCGCCTCGTGCTGGGTTTCACCGGCCATCGCGTGGTCGACGAGGCCCGCGCCACCCAGCGACGGGCGGTCGACCACGCCCTGGCCGGCCGCTGGCGCGCCGGCTACGCGGCCCTTGGTCCGTGGTTCATCCCGTCGCACCCGCGACTGGCGAGCGCCGGGCTGTGGCTGCTCGGTCCGTTCGTGGGCGGTCGGCGGAAGGACCTGCGACCGCTCCGCATCGATGCCGACGCCGATGACGTCTTTGACGCTTCCGGTCAGCTCGGCGCGATCCGCTGCCCGACGCTCGTAGGCTCCGGCGGCCGTGATGCGGCCTACCCGCCCGAGGTCACGCAGGAGCTCGTCGCGGGGATCGCGACCGTTCGCCACATCGACTACCCGAACGCCGGCCACGCTGGACCGGGGGCAGCGTTCGCCGCGGCCGCCTGCGCGTTCCTGGGCGAGGACCGCTAGTCCGCCACGCGCTCCAGGTCGAGCCGAGCGAGGCGATCGGGGTCGGCGAGCACGTCGATCGAGACGATCCGGCCGCCGGCGACGGTGAACGCCAGGACGGCGAACGGGCTGCCGTCCGGCGACCAGACGACGCCACCGGGCACGCCGTTGACCAGCGTCCGTGACGCCGTGGCGGCCAGGTTCCGGAAGAGCATCGCGTTGGAGGCGACGGCTTCGTTGCCGTGCACGAGCTGGTCGAGGCGCGGCCGCGCCTCACCACCATCCGAGCGCAGCACGACCTCGGGATCCAGCACCGCCAGCAGCCGCTCGAAGTCGCCGTCGCGGGACGCCGCAAGGAAGGCCTCGACAACGACCCACTGGCCGTCGAGGTCCGTGTCGGGCACCGGCGCGCCCTGGATCCGTCGGCGGCCACGGCTGGCGAGCTGGCGTGTCGCGTCCGAGGACCGGCCGACGATCGGCGCGATGTCGTCGAACGGGACGGCGAAGACGTCATGGAGCACGAACGCGACGCGCTCCGCGGGCGTGAGCGTGTCGAGGACCGCCAGCAGCGCGAGGCCGATCGAGTCGCCGAGGAGCGCCTCGTACTCCGGGTCGGACCCGTCGAGCGGATCGACGATCGGGTCCGGGACGTGGGCATCGAACGGGGCCTCGCGGCGGGTGCGACGAGAGCGGAGGAGGTTGAGGCACACGCGGCCGACGACCGTGGTCAGCCAGGCGCGCAGGTTCTCGACGTCGCTCGTGTCGGTCCGGCTGAGCCGGATCCAGGCCTCCTGCACGGCATCGTCAGCCTCGCTCAGCGACCCGAGCATGCGATAGGCCACGCCACGTAGATGCGGCCGATGCGCCTCGAAGCGCTCGGCGAGCCATTCCTGGTCGGTCATCGGTCCGATCATCGCGCTCCCTTGTCACATCCGCCGGTCGGACGGGTTCCACGGGGTAGACACGACATCACGAAAGGATGTGACCGATGACCCAGACCCTGCGACCCCCACGAGGGATCAACCTCTTCAACGCCCTTGCCAAGCCGCTGCTCGCGGCCGGCATGCCGATGGGCTTCAACGGCCTGCTCACCGTCACCGGCCGGAAGACCGGGTTGCCGCGGACGACGGCCCTGGCGATCATCGAGGATGGTGACCGACGCTGGGTGTGGGCACCCTGGGGCGAGGTCCACTGGGTCAGGAACCTGCGGGCCGCCGGGCGGGCGACCATCACCGTCCGTCGCCAGGAGATCGACGTGCGGGCGGTCGAGCTCGATGCCGGACCAGCGCGTCGCGTTCTTTCGCGACACGCTCGAGCCGATCGCGCGACGGATGCGCGGCGGGTTGACGTTCATCCGGAAGATCGATGGGGTCGACGTCACCGATCCGGTGACCGCAGCCGAAGGCAGGGTCGTGTTCGAGCTCCACGCGGTCGACTGACGAGGTACCGGGAACCCATCCGCAGTCGCAGGTGTAGGGAGGTGAACAGGACGAGGTGCTCTCGGTATGGGACGGATCGGCCTCCACGCCTCTCCAGCGACTGCGGCGCGTCGGTCACGTGCCCTGGATCTCACCTCGCGTCCAGGTCGTACCGGGCAACGCGACCATCAACACCCAAGCGGCGGCGAACTTGCATTCCTTCGTCGTGCACGCCGAGACGTCGACGGGCTCGGGCTCGAGCGACAGCTTGTCGCCGTCGATCTCGTACGTGAACCGCTTGCCGTTGATGACGATGCCATCGTCGCCTTCGAGCGTGTACGTGCCGTCGTCGACCTGCTGTCCGTCGAAGTCCTTCGATCCGAACCCACCATCGGCGGTGAAGAAGTGCGAATGCTGGCGCTCGACCGCTCCGTCGCACGGGTTCTGGGGGTCCTTCAGGCCCTCCTCGGTCGTGACTCCCGGGACCAATCCGTTGCCGTACACCTGTTCGAGGGCGAATTCGTCGAGCCCGGCCCCCTGGATCATCGCGAGGATCCGCGCACAGTCATGGACCCCGACCCACTCGCCCACGATCGCGGGCGTTTCGGCAGCGGCGGAAGCCGACGGGGCCGACTCGGTCGGCGGCACCGTCTCAGGGATCCCCGCCGGCGACTCGGCCCCGGCCGGAGGACTCGCACCTCCACACCCGGTCGTGGCGATCGCGATCGCCGCAAGCCCGGCAACCATCCAGCGATTCACGAGGACTCCTCCCAGGGACGTCGCTGGCGCGATCGTACGCCGCGCGCGTCACGCGATGACAAAGCATCTCCGCCGGAACGGATCCGGGATGTCGACGAGAGGCTGCCCTGATGCGACGTGCGGCGCTCGTTTCGAGCCTTGTCGCGTTGGTGGTCCTGGTCTGTGCATGTGGATCGGGTCCATCGACGCAGGCGACCGCGACGGTCGCTGGGTCGCCGGCCCCGAGTTCGGCCGCGTCGGCCTCGGCCGAGTCGGCCGCCCGCGAGCTTCCCGCCGACACGGCAAACCTCACGCCCGACCGGTACGCGCGGCCGGATCTCATCCCCGGTGTGTCCTTCGCGGTCGACGACGGCTGGTCGAGCGGAACGCTCGATCAGGGATCCATCGAGATCCACCATGCAGCGGGAGGTGACGAGGTCGTCGTCATGCTCGCCAACGTGACCGCCGAGTCGGCGTCGGCGGCCGCCGACGCCGTGCAGGCCACCCAGGGCATCTCCGTGCTGGCCACCAGCGAGTCGCGGATGAGCGGCCACACCGGCCCGAACCTGGAGGTCGAGTCCACGACGGACACGAGCATCGACCTGCTGTCGACCGCGTCCAGCACCATCGCCCTGGAACCGGATGCTCGCCTGTGGCTGTCCCTGTTCGACACCGCCGGTGGCGTCCTGGCCGTCGCCGTGATCGCGGATGGCGGCACCTGGGATGCCGCGCTGCTGGCTGCCGAGCCGTTCCTGGAGTCCGTCGAGATCGCTGCCGACTAGAGGGCGCGGCGCAGGATCCAGAACCCGACGATGACCGCGACGACCAGCAGGAGCAGCTGCTCGGCCGGGAGCGCCGTCACCGTGTCGACGGCGTCACCCACCGCACGCCCGAGGGTGAAGCCCCAGTCACCACCGCCGCCGGCACCACCTCCGCCGCCGGCGCCCGACCCGCTGAACTGCCCGGCGCCCTCGGCGACCCCGTGTCCGTACTCCGTCATGGCCGCATCATCGCACCCGGCACAAGGCGCCCCGTTCGATGGCCCGTCGTCCGTCCGTGGTCGTCAGCGCGGCACATCGATCGCGGTGGTCCCGCCCGGTCGAAGGACCCGGACGCTCGTGTCTGGAGCGAGACTGGCGGCGTGCTCGGCGAACCGGTCGCCGGGTTCGCGCAATGGTCCCGACCAGACGTGGTGGAGCCGGCGCGGGTAGAGCGTGCCCCAATGGATCGGGACCGCCACGGTCGCTCCCGCCGACGTGAGCGCCTGCGCGGCCGATCTCGGACCGAGGTGACCTGGCCCGCGGTGCGGCCCCCAGGTCCAGACCGGCAGCAGGGCCACGTCGGCACCGGCCAGCACCCGATCGAGCCCCTCGAACGGACCGGTGTCGCCGGCGAAGTACACCCGCGGACCAGCGTCCACCACGTACCCGACCGGCTTCGCCCGGGGTGCGCCCGGGGAGATCCAGTGGGATGCCGGGACCACCTCGATATCGAGGCCGGCGATCGTGACTCGAGAGCCGGCTTCGACCTCGATGACGTCTCCGGCGATGGCTCGCCGAGCCCACGTACCGAGCCCACGCGGTACGACGACCGTCGGCGAGCCACGCAGGGATCGAAGCGACGTCGGATCGAAGTGGTCCGGATGCCCATGGGACACGAGGACCAGGTCGATGTCGGTCTCGGCGACGGCATCGGGCGTCGGGCCATGGCGCTCCAGTGGCCCGAGGCTGGTGCGCAGGAACGGGTCGGTCAGGATGCGTATCCCGGCGACCTCGATCCGCACCGTCGCATGGCCGACGAACTCGATCTCGACCGCGTCGCGGCGTCCGTTCCGGCTGTCAGGCACGCTGGGGGTCAACGGCTCTCGTGGATCTCGACGAGCGGATCCGCCGGGCGGCCGGGCACACGCCGAAGGCGCGACGGGTGGCGCAGCAAGGTGATGACCCCGCCGAGCGCTGCCCCCGCCATCGTCTCGATGAGGTCGGTCATCGTGTCGTCGTAGGACAGGTCCATGCCCTTGGCGCCGAGCTTGAGGCCGATCCACTCGCCGATCTCCCAGAGGCCGGCCGCTGCCGCGCCTGCCGCGGTGCCAGCCGCGGCCGCCTCCCAGGACGTCCGAACCCGAGGCGTCGCGAGGGCCCCGACGACGGACGACACGAGTGCCCCATCGGCGAAATGGATCAGGTCATCGACCCGTGCCCGGCGATAGATCCCGATCGCGTTGCCGCCCGCATCGACCAGGAGCGGCAACGTCACCGCCAGGTCGAGCTCGCGAGGGTACGGCGCACGGCGCCCGAGCAGGCGCCACGCGACCGGCACCACGAGCATCCCGCCCGCGTACCCGATCGCCCGCAGTCGCATGCCCTTGCCGTGATACCGGGGTTGATCGGAGTTGAGGAACGCATCGACCGCCAGGGCGACGACCGTGGCCTTGGCCGCGCTGATGGCGGCGACCCAGACGACATCTCCCGCCGTCGGGGGTGCCGCTGGGGCCGGCAGACGGCTCTGCCTCGGTCGACGGGTCTGGCTGGTCCGGTTCGTTGTGCATGGCTCCATGGTCGGTCATCCTGTCCGTTGACCGCACGCTCGTCGGTCCTTGCCCGAGAGGAGCACCCGATCTCCAAGACCAAGCTCCTGGCCATCCTGTCGTTGCCGGCCGGCGCGATCGGCTACTTCGTGACCGCCTCGATCCTGTCGAACCTCGGGCTGCCGGACTTCCTGCTCCTGATCCTGCCGCTCTTCGTCGCGGCGCTGTGCATGGTGCCGTTCGTGCTCCCCCTGTTCGACCAGATGGCGAAGCGCGACCTCGCCGCCCATCGGGCCGAGCAGGCGGCCGAGGCCGGGGAGGCGGCCGACGCTGCTGAGCCGGACCGCCCGCCGGGGTGACCGTCGTCAGGGCCGCGTGAGCCCGCAGTCCGGCGTCGTGCACAGCTCCAGCCCGAGCGCAGCCAGGCCCTCGGCGAGCGGCGTGAACCCGAGCAGCGCCGCCGAAGCTGCGGCTCGTGACGCCTGCCGGCACCCCGTCGACGAGCACGGCCCCACCCGAGTCGCCGACCCCGACCTCGATGTCCCCTGCGGCGACGATGCACGGGAAGTAGTCGCCGTCGAGGGCCGGGTCGTGGCGGTACTCGCCGGTCTCGGCCACCGTGCCCGCTCGGAAGATGTCGCGCCCGTTGATCTCGACGGCATCGCCGATCCCGATGTCCGCGCACGACAGCGGTGCCATGCCGGCCTCGATGACGCGCTCGCCACCCTCGCCCAGGTCGACGACGTTGAGTCGACCCCACGGGATGCGGTCGGGGGCGACGACGAGGTAGTTCATGTCCGACGGGCGGCAGGTGTAGCCCGCGTACGCGCACGGCTCGAGGACGCGCACCCGGACCGAACACGCCGCGCACCCCGCGGCCATCGGGGTCCGTGGCGGTCGTGCCCTCGCTGGCGCAGTGGGCGGACGAGGTGAGGACGATCGTGTCGCCACGGCGCGCGTAGAACCCGGCCGCGCACGACCCCCAGAGCTGCCGACCGGCGAGGACCGGCGGGTCACCCACCGGCGCGGTCGCCGGCGCCACACGGTCATGGCGAGGACCATGCCGAGGACGAGCCAGCGCCGCCACGACGCTGCCCACCAGCAGCCAGCGCGTCGGGCTGCCGCCCGCGGACGGGGACGGTGTGTCGTCCATCGTCCCGAGCCTACCGTGCACGGATCCCTACTGGGCGGGATGGACCACCTCGTACACTGCCTGCGGATGTCGGCCTCGTCGGGTCCGACCATCGGGGTAGGGGAGGGCATGGTCGATGGCCAGCCAACGGTTCGAATCGTCCGTCACGGCGATCTCCTGGATCCCATCCGAGGCCATCACCGGCCCGTCCAAGATCCCGTTCGAGTTCGGCGTCACCCACTACGACGACCCGCCGCCCGATCGCATCGAGGACCTCGAGGCGCTGCGGACCAGCGACCGCTTCCGCGAAGCCAACGAGCTGCGGGCGTTCATCGAGGTGGATGACGGCCGGATCGTGGGCGCGGGCCATCTCGGTCAAGGTCACATCGGGGCGACGACGGTCCGGGTCGGGCCGGCCGCCATGCGCTTCCCGGCCGTCCAGCTGCCCGACATCCAGGCGGAACCCGGAGATCGGCGACGACATCGGTCCGCTTCGTCCAGACCATCGGCGGCCGGATGGGCCTGCCGACGCCGCGTCCGGTGAAGCACAAGCCGTTCGTCCAGTTCTGGCCCTCGATCGCGTGGACGACGCTGGCGCTGACGATCAACGCCGACGGCTCGTCGAGCCACGAGCTGGTCGGCGCGAGCCCGTTCCCGCGCCACTGGGTCTACGACGACGACGGCCGGCTGGTCCAGAAGTCGGGCGTCATCGACTTCAACAAGTGGTTCAACGAGTCGTACGGCGACCGGACGCCGTGGGGTGAGCAGGACTCGCCGGCCGTTGTCGCCGCCGTCGAATCGGCGTTGGAGCGGTCGCTCTCGAGCGCGATCATGAGCGGCGACGAGAAGCCGAAGATCCGGACGATCGAGCAGGGCGACGACCTCGTCCGCCAGGGCGAGGCCGGGACCGACGTCTTCCTGATCCTCGACGGGATCTTCGTCATCGAGGTCGACGGCGAGGAGGTCGCCGAGATCGGCCCCGGCGCGGTCGTCGGGGAGCGCGCGGCGCTCCGCGACGGGACACGGACGGCGACCCTGCGTGCCCGGACGAAGGCCCGCGTCGCCGGCGTGCCGTTCTCCGCCCTCGACAAGGACACGCTCGGGGACCTGTCGGTCGCCCACGACCGCCGCGAGTGGGTGACGCCCTGGCGACTCAGTCGTCGGGCGACAGGACGAACCACCAGTCGTCGTTGATGCGCGTGTAGGCACGCTGGCCAGGCACGTCCTGCTTCCCTCGACCCCCGTTGGGTCGTAGAGGTACTCCCAGAAGTCGAGGAGCGGCCGGCCCTCGATCTCGAACCGGGCCGTCTCGATCGCGCCGTCCGCGTCGTAGGTCGCCACGAGCATGCGGTCGATCGCGACGCCTGACGCATCGATCGCCTGCGCGAGCCGTGCGTGATCGGCGAGGGCGACGGCGTCGAACTGGCCGGTGCCGTCTCGCTCGCATCCTTCCTGGGCCAGGTCGCCGAATGCTCCGCGGGCGTAGCCCAGGTTCCGGCAGTGCTCGCTGTCCTCGAAGTCGGTGGCCCGGAGCTCCGCCACGATCGGGATCACCGAATCCAGCTGTGCCACGTCCGCCGCCATCCGATCGGGCTGTGGAGGACCGCCAGCACATGCGACCGCCAGCGCCATGACCGCCGCCACGAGCGCGATCGTGGATCCGCGAACGCCGTGACCTCTCATCGTGGCAAGCGGATGCCGCGCTCCCTCACTCGAACCACTCGGACGTCGACCCGGCGCCCGAGTCGTCCCGGGCCGGGCCCAGGTGCCCAAGGACCAGCACGCGATCGTCGGTGGACACGACGGCCGGCCAGAGCCGCGGTCGGTGCAGGCTGCCGGTAGGTCGGAACGTGCCTGTCGTCGGGTCGAAGATCTCCGCGTCGGCGGTCGCGACCGGCTCGCCGCCGTTCCGAAGCTCGTGGCTACCCGCGGCGACGAGCACGGTCCCGTCCGACAGGATCGAGCCCGCCTGCATGGCTCTCGGGGCGGCCATGGACGAGACCGCAGTGAAGCGCCCCGTGGACGGGTCGTAGGTCTCGGCCGTCGCGGTCATCCGTGGTGTCGCTGTCGGATCCGTGGGATCCGGGACCAGGCCGCCAGCGATGAGGACGCGGCCGTCGGACAGGAGCGTCGACGAGAAGAACCCCCCACGTGCCTCGGTCATGTCGCCGGTCGGCGCGAACGTCGCCGAGGTCGGATCAAAGAGCTCGGCCGAGCCGCCCACATCCGCTCCTCCGCCAGCGACGAGCACTCGACCGTCCGGCAGCAGGACGGCGCCAGCCCCGGCTCCGCGTGCCCGGGTCATGTCGCCGGCCCGGGAGAACGTGCCGGTCGTCGGATCGAACAGCTCGGCGGAGGCCTGCGCGGCATTCGATGCATGCCCGCCGCCGACGAGGACGCGTCCGTCGGCGAGCGTCACGAGGAATTGCCAACTGCGGGCCTCGATCGGGGCGCCGACATCCTCGAACCGGTCGGCGATGGGGTCGTAGATCGTCGCCGCGGACGCGGCAGGGTCGTCCGCGGAGCCACGGATGACCAGCACCCGCCCGTCGTGGAGCAGCGCCATGGCCTCGAGGGACAGCGAGGTCGGCCGCTCCGCGGTCGGGGTGAACACGCCGGTGTGGGGATCCAGGAGCACCAGGTGCGGTCGACATGGCGCAGGGCAGCGCAAGGTCGTCGTGCCGGGCACGCTCCCATCCTCCGGCTGGACGCCGACGAGGACCCGCCCATCGGGGAGGGCGATCGCGTTGACCAACCGACCCTCGTCCAGGCTCGGGCCATCGACGAAGACGCCCTGGATCGCCGGTGACGAGCGACCGATGACCGCCGCTCCACCGACCATCGCGAGCAGGAGGATCGCCGCCAGGCCGATCAACAGCGGCGGCCGCGGGCCGCCGAAGATCGACCGTCGAGGAGCCGCGGTCGTGGCAGTCGCCATCGTCGATCGGGCGATGACCGTCGCGTCCGTCGGCCGGGCGCCCGCGACGGCATAGGCCTGCAGGCGACGCTCCAGCATCGCTTCGAAGTCGGGTCGGTCAGTCATCGCGGAGCTCCGTTCGAAGGCGGTCCAGCAGTCGGGCCAGCCGCGCGCGCGTCCCGGACGCAGAGCGACCGGTGGCACGCGCCAGTTCCGTGGAGTCGAACCCGGCGACGTAGCGCAGGGCGAGCAGCGCTCGGTCATCCGGGTCCAGACGTGCGAGGGCGTTCATGAGGTCGATGTCGGTGGCCCGCGCCGCCGGATCGTTCGCGGCGACGGCCCCGTCGGCGACGGCGAGTTCGACGACACCATGCCGTCGTCGTCGTCGGACCGCCTGGCGCGCCTCGTTCGCGGCGATCGACACGAGCCATGGTCGGAGTCGGTCTGGCTCGCGAAGGTCGCCGAGCTTGCGCCAGGCGATGAGCCATGCCGTGCCGACCGCCTCGTCGGCGAGGTCGGCGTCGCCGCACACCACGAAGCTGACCCGGACCATGTCGTCGTGGTGCGCGGCCACGATCCGGGTGAAGGCCGCCTCGTCGCCGGCCGCCGCCGCACGGACGAGGTCGCCGTGGGCGTCACCGAGTCGGCTGGTCAAGACCGTCATGTCCTACAGATGCTCGCGACCCGGTCAAGTGATTCACGCCTCGTTCCCTTGCCTTCGGTCGGCAGGCCCGCCACGATGCCTCGAACACGTCGGGAGGCACGATCATGGACCTGTCGCGGCTACAGTCGGCCGAGTACCAGCTTTCGCACCGGCACAAGGACGGGAGCTGGGCGGAGATGGTCGAAGCGCCGCTCCACCACGGCGCAGCGGAGCACGATCCGGAGCGTGGCTGGAGCGTCGCTCGCCTGTTCCGCTGCCGGACCTGCGACGAAGGGGCCGTCGTCACGCAAGCCAACGCCGACGGGGAGCCGATCGACCCGAAGTAGCTCGTGGTGGAGGGTTGAGATGCGCTGGTTCCGCCGCAAGTCTCCGCATCTGTCGTCACCGATCCAGGTGACCGACGTGAGCGACCCCTTCGCGATCCTCCCCGATGCGGTCCTGCCATACGTCCGGCGGGCGTACCTGCCCCAGACCGAGGATGCCTCGTTCGGGTCGGGATCCGGCTTTGGCGGGGTGCCCCACCTCGCCGCCGACATCGACCACCCGGCCTGCCCGAACTGCGGCCGGCCGATGCCGCTCCTTGCGCAGCTCGCCATCGACGCCCTGCCAGCCGACGCGCGACCCTCGGGAGAGGGGCTGCTCCAGGCCTTCTACTGCGACGACGCGCCGCAGGGCGACCCGAACGCGCCGTGCGAAGTCGACCTGGAAGGCTGGCGACCGTTCTCCAGGGCATCCGTGGTCCGCCTAGTCCCGGCTTCCGGCGACGGATCGCCAGCAAGGCAAGGAAAGCACCCCGCGCGACGCGTCGTCGGATGGGACGTGGTCGAGCGGGATCTCCCGGGCTGGGAGGAGGCGGAAGCACTGGGCATCGAGTACGGCGACGATGTCATCGCTGCGTTCGACGACACCGACACACCCCTGACGGCGCAGTGCGACAAGCTGGGCGGGTGGCCCGCCTGGGTCCAGGGCGTCGACTACCCGGACTGTCCGCGCTGTGGTCAGCAGATGCACCTCGTCCTCCAGATCGACTCCGAGGACCACGTCCCCGTGATGTTCGGCGACATGGGCACGGGCCACGTGACCCAGTGCCGGGCGCACTCGGACGTCCTGGCGTTCGGCTGGGCCTGCTCCTGAGCCGCAAGCCCGCCATACTTGACGCTGCCCCCGATATCGAGCGCCTAGGAGACCGCCATGGCCAACCTCGTCGTCCACTTCGAGCTCCATGCATCCGACCCGCAGCAGCTCATCGACTACTACTCGAACCTCCTCGGCTGGACGTTCCAGGATTACGGCGGCGGTGATCAGCCGTACTGGGTCATCGATACCGGCGAGGGCGCGATCGGCAACACCGCCGGCGACGCGGGCCACGGCATCAACGGTGGCCTGACGCAGCGGCAGGGTCCACGGCCCGAGGTGGGCGCACCGGTCAACGGGTGCAACATCGTCATCGGCGTCGACGACGTCGACGGGTTGATGCGACGGGGCGTCGAGCTCGGCGGGACCGAGGCGCTGCCCGCGACGGATTGGCCCGGCATCGGCCGCGGCGGCTACCTGCTCGATCCCGACGGCAACGTCTTCGGCATCATCTCCCCGGTCCTCTCCGACGGGACGGTCGCGATGGGCGCCGGCGCCGAGGCATGAGCCGGGCCGCACTGGCGGCTGACCGGCTGGACGAGCTCCGCCGCTCGTTCAGCGGCGACGTCATCGCGCCCGCCGACGGCGGCTACGACGACGCCCGGCGCGTGTGGAACGCGATGTTCGACCGGCGGCCGGCCCTCGTCGTCCGACCCCTGGACGTCGAGGACGTCGTCGCTGCCATCCGCTTCGGCCGCGAATACGAGCTGGAGATCGCCGTCCGCGGTGGCGGCCACAGCGCGGTCGGGCACTCGACGACCGACGGCGGCATCGTCATCGACCTGGGCCGGATGAACGACATCACGGTCGATCCGGCACAGCGCGTCGCCCGGAGCGGCGGCGGGGCCTTGCTCGGCCACCTCGACATCGCGGCGCAGGAGCACGGTCTCGTGTGCCCGGTCGGCGTCGTCGGCCACACAGGGGTGGCCGGCCTGACCCTCGGCGGTGGGGTCGGGCGGCTCCAGCGGCGGTTCGGACTGACGATCGACAGCCTTCGCTCGGTCGAACTCGTGACCGCCGATGGGCGCCGCGTCCGGGCCAGCGCGGAGGAGGAGCCAGAGTTGTTCTGGGGACTCCGCGGCGCCGGGGCGAACTTCGGGGTCGTGACCAGCCTCGAGCTCGAGCTGCATCCGTTCGCCGGGACCCTGTATCGAGGGGTCCACATCCACCCGGCGAGCGACATCCACGAGGTCTGGCCCGTCTTCCGCGACTTCGTGGCCGCGGCGCCCGACACGATCGCGGCGATCTTCACCGTCGCCCTGGCCGAGCCGGCCGAGGACTACCCGGACGCGGTCGCCGGCCGGCCGATCATCGTCATCTCCTACAACCACAGCGGGGCGGGGGAGGATGTCGAGCGCGACATCGCGCCACTCCTCAAGGGACCGGCGCCGGCGTCGATGACGAGCACCAGCGAGCCGTATCTGACCGCGCAGCGTTCGAGCGACCTCGAACTCGCGTGGGGCTCGCGGACGGCCATCCTCGGCGGGTTCATCGCGGACTGCACGCCGCGGGTCCTCGACGCGTTCGTCGCGCATGTCGAGCATGTTCCCGGCGACAGCAGCATCTCCGTGACCGCGATGGGCGGCGCGATCGACCGGGTCCCGGACGACGCCGCGGCGTTCACCGGCCGCGGCCACCCATTCGACGTGAGTCCGGACTCGGCCTGGTCCGACCCGGACCTGGATGCGACGAACGGGGCATGGGTCCGCCAGGCGATGGCGATCGTCGAGCCCGACCTCCTGCAGGGTCGGTACATCAACGAGCTATCCGACGCCGGCCCGCAGGTGACCCGGGCAAGTTACGGCGATGCCAAGCTCGAACGCCTCGAGGCCCTCAAGCGAACCTGGGACCCGACCAACGTCTTCCGGCTGAACCACAACGTCGAGCCGGCCAGCGGCTGACGCGACGGGATCCTCGCCGAGGGTCCATGCCGCTACTTGACGACGCGATAGCGCAGGTGGGTCACGCCCTTGCCCTGGACCACGAGGAACGGGCCTTCGAACTCGACCGCCTCCGGACCGTCGTCGGCGAACAGGCGCGTGCCCGCGCCGAGCAGGACCGGGACCAGATCGACGCCGATCTCGTCGAGCAGTCCGGCCTCGAGGGCCTGCCGGGCCATCTGCCCGCCGTTGACGGCGACGTGCTTGTCGCCGGCGATCTCGCGTGCCTTCCCGACGGCGGCCTCGATGCCCTCGGTGACGAACACGAAGTTCTCGTCCGCCTGCGGCCGGTCTTCGGGCGGGTGGTGGGTCAGCACGACCGTCGTCACGCCCAGGGGGTGACGGCCGTTCCAGGCGTTGGTCAGGTCGTAGAGGTGACGGCCGACGACGAGCGCGCCCCAGCCCGACTGCTCCTTCCGCATCAGCTCCGCGGTCGCCTCCGAGACGTGCGAATCCGGGACCTGCGCGGTCGAGTCCGGCATCGGCACCTCGACGTCTCCTGCGCCGTACCACTTGAACAGCAGGTCGAAGCCCGTGTCGTTCGGCCCGGCGATGAAGCCGTCGAGGGACATGGTGGCGCCAGCAAAGGTCTTGCCCATGGGTCGTTCTCCTTTTGCTCCGTCAACAGGGTCGCCGACGAACGGGGTCCAGGGGCGACTGCGGGCTGCAGCGCGGACGTAACACCTGCGCTGCGACCACGGATGCGACCGCCAGCGGCACGAAGTCGCCAGCGGCAGGCATGAAGACGCCCGCCCCGGCAAGGCCGAGGCGGGCGTCCGTGTGCGAACGAGGGTCAGCCTGCTGGCGTCACCTCCGTCGCGACGAACTGCATCCGGCAGAACAGCACGGCTTCGGCAGGATCCAAGGGGTCGCCCTCCACGCCGCCGGTTTCGCACTCGGTCGAGCCCGGATCGTCGAAGTGACCGACGACCGTGTACTGGCCGTCCACCGGGCTACCCTGCTCGAGCAGGCTCGTGGCCGCCTGGCCCCAGACCCTGATCGCCTTGCCGTCGTGGATGTTCCAATCGGGTGCACGCAGGTCGCAGTAGCGATCGTGCTCGAACCACGCCGGCCCGCTGATGACGCCCGTCGATGTCACCGAAGTCGCAGACCAGGTTCCCGGTCAGTTCGTAGTCGCCCGGCATCGAGACGCCGTAGCAGTACAGCGATTCCTGTGGGCCCTGCGTGGCGAAGATCTCGACCGACGGGTAGATGCTGTCGCACCCGTCGAGGTACAGCTCGATCCACGGTCGCCCTCGCGGCTCCCCGCAGCGACCCAGCCGAAGGGCAGCGACGGGTCGCCGTCATACGGATCGATCTGGTACCAGGCGTAGCCATCGGCCACGACGGGTCCGTCGACGACGTAGAACGGCACGCCGGCATCGAGCGTGGGCTCGAGGCGCTCGGACGACTCGCCGACGGTCGGCAGGCTGCGCACGCGCAAGCCGTCTGTCGCGACGACGCGGCCGACGCGGTCCGGGCCGAGGTCAGCGGGGACGAACGGGGGACCGGACGGGTCCACGGACGGATCCACGGACGGCTCGACCGATGGATCGGCCGAGGGCGACGGGGCGATCGACGGCGACGGGACGGCCGACGGATCGACGGACGGTGCCGCACTCGGCTCGTCCGACGGCGACGGTGATGCGATCGGGACGACGCCGAGGTCGGGATCGCCTTGCCCGACGCCCATCGCGAGAGCGCCCAGGAGCGCCACGATGAGCGCCGTGAGGACGGCCGCCCATGCGAGCTGGGTCGTTGCCCGCGAGCCGAAGCCCGGCAACACGATCCAAGGACGGGACTGACGGGTCCGCCCCGCCTCTGCGCTGATCCGCGTCGCAAGATCCGGGTCGGGCACCCCGGCAGCACGCGCGGCGAACGCGGCCTTCAGGTCGCGATCGGTGATGTGCTGGTCGTTCATCGCTGGGTCTCCATCGCGCGCTCGAGGGCGGCGCGAGCTTCATGCAGCCGCCACTTGGCGGTGCCGACGGGGATGTCGAAGACGGCCGCGATCTCGGCGACCGGTCGCTCTTCGAGGTGGTGCAGGGCGAGGATCGTCCGCTGGTCGACGGTCAGCCGGTCGATCGCGCGCTGCAGGGCATCACCCTGGGCGATGGCGTCGATCGACGGGTCGAGCGCGCCTGGGATGAAGTCCCTGGTGTCGCCGTCCCGCGCATCGAGCGCGTCGACCGAGACCGTCATCACGCGACCGCGTCGACGAAGCGCCATGCGCGCCTCGTTGACGAGGATCCGCCCGAACCAGGCGTCGAATCGGGCCGGTTCCCGCAATCTGGGCAGGTTGCGCCACGCCTGGAGGAAGGCCTCCTGGGTGACATCCTCGGCGTCGCCGGCATGGCCGGTGATCGCCTTGGCCAGCCGAAAGGTCTGCGGCAGCCGTGCCGCGACCAGTCGGTCGAACGCGTGACGGTCGCCGTCGCGGGCACGCTCGACGAGCGTCAGCTCGCCGTCGATGCCCGGGATCAAGCGGTCCGCCACCACAGGGTGGGTCATGGTAGGTGTCATCCGTTCTGCGGGCTCGACGTGAGCGCCGTCTACCCGGACCTGATGCGCGAGAGGGCCCGCAGGTTGGGTCCCGAGCGTGGACGAACGTCCTGAACCCCTCGGCGGGATGACGTAGGGTCACCTCTCGTATCGTTTGCGACGTGAGCGACATCGGGGGCATCACGAGCGTCACCGAACCTGCGTGCCCGCGATGTGGCGCACCCATGGTGCGGCGGCAGAACCGGACGGATCGAACCGAGTTCTGGGGCTGTTCGACGTACCCGGTGTGTCGTGGCACCCGTTCGATCGAGGCGCCGGCGACCGAACCGCCGGTCGTGGCGGCGCCGCTGGCATCCGCGCCGCCGGCGCACGCCGGTGGATCAGCCCGACGGACCTACGAGCGCCGCCTGGCCAAGCACCAGGACGAGGTCCGAACCCGCCGACCCGCGATCCTCGCCGCCGGCGGCGTGTTGATGGCGACCGGCGTCGTGCTCCTCACGCAGGGTTCGACCCTGCCGTTCCTGGGCATCGCCCTCATCTTCTTCGGGGCGGCTTGGACCCTCGCCGAGCTCTTCGCCAAGCCGAACCACGTCCGCGCATGGCGCATCGGCGCCGAGGGTGAGGAGGAGGTCGGTCACATCCTTGACGCCCTGACGCCGGACGGCTATCGGGTCCTCCACGACCGCAGGCGACCCGGTGGCCGGGAGAACGTCGACCATGTCGTCATCGGCCCGCCGGGCGTCCTCGTGGTCGAGACCAAGCACTATCGCGGCGAGGTTCGCACCATGCGAGGGGAACTCGTCATCAACGGGCGCCGGAAGACCGAGTTCATCGACCAGGTCCAGCGCCAACGAACCGCGGTCGCGGCTGCCCTCGATCTTCCGGCGGTGTTCGGCGTGATCTGCATCGTCGGCGCCGACTTTCCCCTGTTCGGCTCGATCACGGTCGGCGGCATCGACGTGGTCCCGGCGGGGAAGCTTCGGAAGCGCCTCCGGTCGATGCCGACCGTGCTGACGACCGACGACGTCGAACGACTGGCCGCGACGTGCCATGCTGCGCCTCCCAGCGCAGTGACCTGGAGGATCGGATGAATGACGCGATGCGCCGCCTCGAGACCATGGTGGGGGAGTGGGACGTGACGATGACCCATGCCTGGTTCCTCGACAGCCTGGATGCCGAGATCCACGGTTCGGCGACATTCGAGTGGTTGGCCGACGCGTTCCTCGTCATGCGCTCACGGTGGGAGGACGACTCGACCCAGGAGTTCGTCTTCGGCCGCAACGACGCCCGGGACGCGTTCGTGGCCTTCGCCCATGACGATCGCGGTGTCTATCGCGTGTTCGACATGACCGTCGCCGACGGCGAGTGGACGCTGCTCCGCGAGGACCCGGACTTCCACCAGCGGATCGTCATGCGCATCCAGCCCGACCGGATCGACATGCGCGCCGATGCCTCCGAGGATGCCGGCCAGACCTGGCGAAAGGATCTCGACTACATCTTCGCGCGCCGGGCGTAAGGGCCAGCGATAGCCGGCGCGTGGAGCCGTCAGGCTGTCGCGGCGACCGGCGATGCGTCGGAGAGCCGGGTTGCGAGCCAGCCAGCCCAGATCGGCAGCAGGAGGCCGGTCACGACGGCGATCAACAGCGGCCCGACGGGGCCTTCGACGCCGATGACGCTGACCACGACCCCAAGGACCAGCACGAAGGCCAGCGCCCAGCTCAACGTGCCCCAGGCGGCTGGCATCCCACGGCCCGCGAGCGCCATCCCCGCAGCGATGACGCCGGCCGCCAGCAGGATCGCGGCTCCGTGGAGGATCCAGTCGGCGACGCCGTCGATGAGCATCAGGCCCCAGGTCTGGCTGATGATCTCCTCGGTCTTGAAGCCGCAATCGCAGTAGGCGATCGCGATGGCGACCTGATGGGCGCCGACGTAGGTCAGCTGGGAGACCATCCCCAGGATGCCGCCAGCGATGAAGAGCCCAAGGACTTCGACTCGGCCGGTTCGCCCGAACAGGAGCGCTCCGAGCAGCACGATCAGGCCGAAGACGCCGGCGAACAACAGGCTGCCGCCGAGGTCCAGCGGCCATCGTGACTGCACGAACGCCTGCGACTCGAGGATGCGCGTCGGGAAGTCCGCCGTCTCGCTGATGGTCGGCGGCGCTCCCGTCAGGTCGAATGCGAGGACGAGTGTCAGGACGGTCGCCGCGACGCTCAGGATCGCGAGCAGCCAGGCGACCCGCGAGATCGCGATGGAGGTTGGTGGCATCGTGGGGTCCTCATGTCGACTCGGCCGATGCACACTGCCCGCCGCCGGGGCATCGTACGCACTCGCTGTTTCGGACGCTGCTCAGTCGAGCAGCTCGACGACCTCGATCGGCCGCTCCAGCCCCTTGACAGCATGCTGGCCGAAGTCGGCGAACGCCAGGCCACTGCCGTCGGCCAGACCGCTGCTCCGCGGCTGGTCAGCCGCGACGGCCGATCAGGTACCAGGTCTCGACGTCGCCCTTGCCCTTGATCGGGACCGTGCCACGGCGTTCCAGCTCGAACTCGTCCTTGAGCAGCTCGTAGGTGGCCCGGGTGACCTGGATCTGCCCCGGGCGTGCCCTGGGACTCCATGCGGCTGGCCATGTTCACCGCGTCCCCCCACAGGTCGTACAGGAACCGCTTGCGCCCGATGACGCCGGCCACGACCGGCCCCGAGTTGATGCCGATCCGGATCTCCAGGCCCAGGTGGCCGACCGCGTCCTCCGATCGCATCGCGTCGCGCATGTCGAGGGCCATGCAGCGCCATCGCCCGGGCGTGGTCGGCCCGGGGCATCGGCACGCCCGCCGCGACCATGTAGGCGTCGCCGATCGTCTTGATCTTCTCGACCCCGTAGCGCTCGGCCAGGAGGTCGAAGTGCGTGAACAGGTGGTCGAGGATGCCGACGACCTCGGCCGGCTGCAGGCGGTCCGACAGCGGCGTGAAGTCGACGACGTCGGCGAACAGGATCGAGGCTGCGGCGAACTGGTCGGCGATCGTGTCGGGATCGGCCTTGAGCCGTGTCGGCGATGGAGCGGGGCAGGATGTTCAGCAGCAGGGTCTCGGCACGGTCCTGCTCGATCCGGAGCGCCGCGAGCGCGTCCTCGCGCTGACGGACGAACGTCGCCAGGAGCCCGAACACGACGGCGCCCGCGAACGTCACGTTGAGCGCGATCATCGTGCTCGAGAACCAGACCGGAAGCGGCGACTGGCCGCCGCTGGCGAGCTCGCCCGACGAGTCCCGGAGACGAGGAACACCGCGACGAACGCGATGAACCAGCGCACGCCGGCTCGCGCCCCATCGAATACGAGCGCCCCGAGCGGGGCCAGGATGCCCCACAGGCCGACGGCGCCAGACGCGAGGAAGCCACCGACGAACGCCATCGAGATCGTCGGCGCGAGCAGGATGTCGAGCAGCTCGACCCGCAGGAACCGCTTCGTGTCGCGGGTTCGGGAGAAGATCGCGATCGCCCCGATCGAGATGAGCAGGTACAGCCAGGCGATGAGGCCCGCCATCGCGCCGAGCGCGAGGTAGATCGCGCCCCACGCGAGCGCGATGGGGAGGATCAGGACGCTGACGATGACGAGCAGCGCCTTGCGCAACCGAACCTCGTCGTCGTCCCGCGGATCGGCCCCGATCCTCGCGGCGCGATCGAGCCACGGCTGGGCGAACCGAGCGAGCGCGTCCATTGCCGGAGCGTAACCGCGCCAGCCATCGCGCCATCACGCTCAGGGCCGTGCTTCTACCGAGATCTGCAACGGACCGCGGACCCAGGGTTTAGTTGGCGTGCGACCAGGCTCTGGTCAATCCGGCCATCGCTCGAAGGAGGATGCCGATGGACGCCGAAGCGTTCATGCTCGCGCCACGGCGTTCTGCGCTGCGCTCGATGCCGGCGATATCGAGCGAGCGACCGAGCACATGAGCCCGGAGCTCCAGCGGAACCTGGGGGAGGTGTTGGCCCTGTTGCCGCTGCCCTCGAGCGAGTCGGCCGTCGACTCGGTCGACCGTGGCGGGTCGGGCTACAGCGTCGTCCTGCGGCTCATCGGCGAGACCGAGGAGGTCGAGCTCCAGACCCGGTGGAAGGACCGCCACGGCGAGCCGACGCTCGTGGAGGCCAGCCACCTGAGCAGGACGGAGCGGATGGCCGCGGCAGGCAGCAGAGGGGGAGGGCGAGCCTGAGGGCGAGGAGGGCTGATCATGGACGATCACCTGTCCACCCAGCAGGTCGGCTGGGTCCTCGGTCGTTCGCCGGGCACCGTGCGGGACAAGATCCAGGAGGGCGAGATCGATGCGATCCGGATCAGCCGACGGCTACCGCGTCCCGAAGGCCGAGGTCCTTCGGCTTGCCCGTGATCGCATCGAGGCGGAGGCCGATCGCAAGCTGTCGGACCGCGACCTCGAGCGCCTCATCGACGACATGATCGCGACCAACGAAGCGAGCCTCGGATGATGCGCGCTCAGCAGCCTGCCTTCCGGGCGCGGCGGGGATGCGCGGCAGGTCCCGGACGACGGTCGCGACCTCGATGAGGTCATCGCCCAGCTGGTGATCGCGCCCGGGCAGGCGATGGACATCCGCCTGCGGGATCGCGTGGGCGTACGACTCGGCGTGTGCCGGCGGGACCGAGTCGTCATCAAGCCCGTGGAACACATGGACCGGCACGCCCTGCGGCAGTCGGGCGCCGAGGTCGTTCGGCAGCTCGAACTCGTCGGCGGCCAACCCCCGGCGCCCACGAACGGCGCGGCGAGCAGCACGATCGCGCCGAGGGAACGGTCGGCGGCTCGTCGGCGAGGCGTGCACGAGGAGCGTCCCGCCGACGGAGTGGCCGACGACGACGGCGCCGTCCGGCAGGCGCCGCGATCGCCTCGCCGGATCGCCGGCACCCACGTCGCCGCGCTCGGGTCGTCTTCGTCGGGCATCCGCGGGTAGCGGACCTCGAACCCGGCCCCGAGCTCCGCGCGCAGGCTGTCGACGAGCTTGTCATCCCACTCGTCGTGGGTCCCCTCGCCAGCACCCTGGATGAACAGGATCTGTCTCGGCGCGTTCACGGGCATGCCAGGGCGCTGCGCCTCAGCCGGCGGGCCCGAAGGTCGCGCGACCGGTCGGTCGATAGGTCTGGACCATCACGCCCGTCGACGTCGAGCATGACTCGATCAGCTCCAGGTCGATGGCGTCTGGCCGTGCTCCGGGAACAGCCGCAGCCCGTCGCCCACGATGACCGGATAGATCCGGAGGTTGAGCTCGTCGACGAGGTCACGCTCGAGGAGCCACCGGAGCAGCTCGCCGCTGCCGTGGAGCTGGAGCTCTCGCCCGGGCTTGGCCTTGAGCTCGCGGACCGCGGCTTCGACGTCGCCGTCGATCACGTGGGTGTTCTGCCAGGTCGGGTCCTTGAGCGTGCGTCGAGGGCACGTACTTGGGCAGGACGTTGATGCCGTGCGAGACGGGATCGCCATCGTCGTGGAGCGGCCAGTACGGCTCCCAGATCTCCCAGGTCTTGCGCCCGAGCAGGAGCGCGTCTGCGCGCTCGAACCAGGAGGTCAGGAACGGCCACATCTCCTCGTCGGCATGCGCCGCCGTCCAGCCGCCGCGGTCGAACCCGCCACGTCGATCCTCGTCGGGGCCGCCGGGACCCTGGTACACGCCGTCCAGGGTCACCATCATCGATGCGGTGAGCTTCATGGTCGTCGCTCCCTGCGACTTGCTCGTCCGAAGCTAGGCTACCGCTCGACGAAGATTGAGTCGCCCTCCGGCGCTTCAGCCTCATACGTTGCGAGTGCCCGGGTTCCGGGCGCCGTCTTGGGGAAGTCGATGGATCCAGAACTCGTGATACGAGTGCAACACGGCGATGAAGAGGCCTTCGCGAGCCTCGCCCTCGCTGTGGGTGATCGGCTCCATGCGGTGGCACACAGGATCCTGCGTGACACCGATCTCGCCGAGGATGCGACGCAGCAGGCGCTGCTGACCATCTGGCGAGATATCCGCCAACTCCGCGACCCGGCGCGCTTTGACGCCTGGTCGTACCGGCTCCTCGTGCGCGCCTGCTACGCCGAGGGTCGCCGGATCCGCCGGTGGTCGCCGAACCTGCGACTGCTGCCGGCCGACGTGCCGGCACCGGATGACTTCGATCTGGTCGTCGATCGCGACCAGCTGGAGCGCGCATTCCGGCGGCTGTCCATCAACCATCGCGCGGTGGTGGTCCTGCACCACTACCTGGACCTGTCGCTCGAGGACGTCGCCGAGACACTCGGTGTGCCCCCGGGCACGGTCCGTTCCCGACTACATCATGCGATGCGTGGTTTGCGGGCGGCACTCGATGCCGACGCGCGACCCATCGCGCGGGAGGTCAGCTGATGCAAACCGACCGTGAGGTGACCCGCATCGTCCGGTCGTGGCTGGAGGAGGGCGCCACGGCACTCCCGGACCGGGTCCTGGACGCCGTGCTCGACCAAGTCCCCGCGACCTCACAACGGCGGTCCTGGTGGCCGTCGTGGAGGTTCACCGACATGAACAACGTGCTCAAGCTGGCGATGGGGGCGGCGGCCGTGCTCGTCGTCGCGCTCGTCGGCTACAGCTTTCTGCCGAGATCCGGTGGCGTGGGGGCGCCGGATCAGACACCGAGCCCGAGTCCCAGCCCAAGCTTCGAGGCCGCCCTCGGGCCATTGGCACCAGGAACCTACATCGTCGACGACCCGACCCTGACGACAGTCCCGTTCACCCTGACGGTGCCCTCGGGCTGGACCGCGCGCGACGACGGAGTCATCGTCAAGGCCGAGGACCAGCCGGGCTGGCTGGAGATCCAACCGTGGAACGTCACCCACGTGTATGCCGATGCCTGCGGCTCCGAACCGGGCCTCACCGAGATCGGGCCAACGGTCGACGACCTGGTCCGTGCGTTGGAGGACCAGGAGGGGTCGGACGCATCGACGCCGGTCGAGGTCACGCTGGGCGGGTTTCCCGCCAAACGGATCGAGATGTCCGTCCCAGTCGGCCAGGATCCCTCGACGTGTCGCTTCGCTCCGAACGAGTTGATCCAGATCTGGGCCGACGCGGAGGAGACCCGCTGGTTCGCGATCCCGGTGGACCATGCCAGCCTGCCGGGGCTCGTCGTGTACATCGTCGACGTCGATGGCGAGCGCGCGGTCATCCTTGCCGGGCACAAGGACAGCGCTTCGACGAGCGCCGTCGCCGAGTTGCAGACGGTCGTCGACTCGATCGCCTTCCAGCCGTAGCGTCTCGTTCGTCGATCAGGGCAGGACCTCGGGCGGCCGCCGGCCGCCCGCACCCTCCAGTCCACAGGAGTGTGTTCGTGGATCGAACCGTCACCCGGCGACAGTTCCTGGGTGGTGCCGCGCTGGTGGCGGCCGGTGCGGCGCTGGACGCCTGCATGCCGACCGCCGCAAGCCTCGCGCCGACATCGACGGCTCCGACGGCCGATCCGTCTGCCGACCCGCCGGCGGCGATCGTGCTGCGGAACGCGACCGTGGTGACGATGGACCCGTCCCGCCCCACAGCCGACACCATCGCGATCTCCGGCGACACCATCACGGCCATCGGGTCGGAGGCGGAGATCCTCGCCGGCGTCGCGCCGGACGCCAGGATCGTCGACGTCGGCGGCCGCATCGTGCTGCCAGGGTTCAACGACGCGCACTGCCACCGCATCGGGGATCGGGATGTCGCCGGCTACGAGACCGCCGACGTGGCCATCGAATCGGCCCTGGCCGGCGGGTGGACGAGCATCTCCGAGCTCTTCGTGAACCAGGAGCGCCTCGATGAGCTGCGTGCCCTCGACGAGGCGGATCGGCTGCGACTGCGCGTCAACTGCTATCTGCCGGTCAACTACGCCGACGACAAATTCGGCGTGTGGTTCGAGGACTATCAGCCACGCCAGGAATTCAGTCCGCACCTGCGGATCGGTGGCGTCAAGATCTTCGCCGACAGCGCATTGACGAACGAGATGTACATGACCGAACCGCACGTCGACGGCACTCGGGGTGCTGTGTACTGGACGCCCGAGGAGCTCACCGACCTCGTCCGAGCTCTGCATGACGACGGCTGGCAGATGGCCACACACACGGCAGGGGACGCGGCCCACGACCTGGTGATGGACGCCTACGAGGCCGCACTGGCCGGTGCCGGGAACGACGCCCACCGCCATCGCATCGAGCACGTGATGGCGATCCGCGACGACCAGGTGCGACGGATGGTCGATCTCGCGATCCTGGCCTCGTTCCAGCTGACCTGGTTCACCTCGGACACGACGCCCGACGTGGAAGGCACGCTCGGACCGGAGCGCCTCCCCTTGGTCGGGCGCTGGCGCGATCTGCTCGACGCCGGGGTGATCGGAGTTGCCAGTACCGACCATCCATGGGACGACCTCGAGGATGCGCACAGCGTCGGTGGCCGGGCGATGGCCGCCCTCGGGGTCGCGGCCACGCGATCCGTCGGGGAAGGGGACGTGCCGGAGCCGTGGCAGGCTGACCAGACGATCTCGATCGAGCAGGGACTCGACCTCCTGACCCGAGCCGGCGCCTACGCGACCTTCGAGGAGGACCGCAAGGGGACCATCACCCCTGGCAAGCTCGCGGACCTGGTCATCCTCAGTGATGACCCGCGGGCGGTGGCCCCGGCGGCGCTGCGCGACGTGGGCGTGCTGATGACCATGGTCGGCGGGCGCGTCGAGTACTGCGATGCTGGCTTGACCGGCCTCTGCGCTGGGGATCCGTAGCGCAGCCGGACGCCGGGGCGTCGCAAGCCCTGCTCATCCGGATGGACGTGATGCCCGGCGAGGACGCGACCGGTCGTCCCGCTTCGCGCACGTCTGCTCGATCTGTCCGACCGCCGCCGCCAGACGACGACGGGCGTCATCGAGGGCGTCGACCTGCCGGAATGCTCGGTCCCGGATCTCGCAGTTCGATCGCGTCGGCCACACGCCTGCGGACCTGCGTTCCCCACCGCTTCCCGACCCACCGCGCGTGGGCGCCGAGCAGCCTGGCCACGACGTAGCCGGCCAGCACGAACCCGACGAGGGCGACGAACGGCGATGGGACCGGGCCGAGGAGCGGCAGCTCGACGGAAGCGGTCACCGGTCGGACGAGGATCCAGAGGACGACCCAGGCAGCCGACAGCACGATCCCGAGGGTGGCGAGGGTCTGCAGGAAGCCGATCACCGGCCACCAGCGACTCGTCGGTGGGTCGAGCGAGCCCACGCCGGCGAGGGCGCGATCGAGCGCGCCCTCGAGACCGGCCCGCACCCCGGATGGATCGAGCGTGGCCGCGAGCGCCGGCCGGAGTGCCGGTGGCGCGTCGCGGATGGGTCCGGAGATCGCCTTCGCGGATCGCCTCGACCGCGGGTCCGAGCCCACCACCCCGCTCGCGCCAGCGGAGGAGGAACCGCTGCGGGTCGGCGACCGCCGTCTGCCGACCGGATGCCCGGTAGATGAACGACGTCACGCGCCCGAGCGGTCCGGCACCACGCGACCGCGCGGCGGCCTGGGTGGCCGCGACCGTCTGGCGATCCAGGCCCGGCAGGTCGACGACCCGAAAGACCGCCTCGGTCGCCGAGCGGATGGCCGAGGCGCGGCCCTCCTCGTCAAGCAGGGGGCGCCCCCACGTCGGGGTGCCGTCGCCGGCCTGCCAGGCGAGCTCGCGGACGTTCGCGGCGAGCGAGGCCGCGATCCGCCCGCGCACCACCGACTTCGCCTCGGCGCCGGCAGCGATCCACGCGCGGAGATCGCGGACGCCGTCCGGCGATGCCGCGCTCGTTCCGAGGACGGCGACCTCCGACCCGCGGACGACACCCGAGGCAAGGTCCGTTTCGAGGTCCCGCTGGACGCGCCGCACGTCGTCCGAGGTCAGGCGGTCGGATTTGTTCACGACCACGACCTGTCGATCCAGTCGCGGCAGCCACGACCGCAGGAACTCGTCATGGAGCACCGCGTCCGCGTACTTCTCGGGGTCGGCGACCCACGCGACGGCATCGACCAGCGGCAGCAGGGCCTCCACGCGGGCTCGGTGTTCGGTGACGATCGAGTCCATGTCGGGCAGGTCCAGGATCGCCACGGGACCGAAGCCCGTCGACTCGTGCTCGCGGGTCTCCCGGACTTCCAGCCACTCGAGCAGCGGCGCGAGGGCATCGCGCTCCACGCGCGGGACCCACGCGATCGGTTCGGAGGTCGTCGGGCGCCGGGCCGATGCCGGACTGACGTCACCCCCGGCGAGGGCGTTGAGCAGGCTCGACTTGCCCACGCCGGTCCCGCCGACAAGGGCCAGGACGTAGGCGTCGCCGGGGAAGCCGACACGACGGGTGCCGACGGCATGGGCCGACCGCAGGGGTTCGCTGTCCAGGCCGAGCTCGTCGGCAGCATGGGCCGCGTCCAGGGACGCCGCGAGGCAGCGCGCCAGCGGATCGGGCGCCAGGCTCGGCGGCGCGCCCGCCGGTGAGACGATGGGTTCGACGGTCGAGGTCACGCCGCGACCGCCGCGAACGTCCGCACCTCGCGGCCGGCCAGCCGCAGGTCGTTGGCAAGACCCGGCAGCTCCCCGGGCGATGGCAGGTGCGCGTCGTACCGCGCCCGTTCGGCCGCGAAGGAGGCTTCCAGCGCCTGCTGCAGCCGCTGTCGAGCGTGTTGGATCAACTCCACCATCGCCGCCTCGCCGAACAGCGCCGACAGCAGCTTCTGGTTGAGGAATGCCGTCGCTGCTGCCACGCCTACTTCGGCGCCGGTGAGGCCGCCGGTGTGCAGGAAGGTGGCAAGCATGACGCCCGTCCCCAGCGCGTTCACGCCGACCGATGCGCCCCGGGCGAGCAACCGCTTGGACTCGCCATGCGCCTGGATCTCCGCGGCGATCCCATCGATCCAGTCGTCGAGGCCGGCGCGGAGATGGTCGTCGAACGCAGGGGAGGGGAGCCACAGGTCGGCGTGCTCCGCCACGACCGTGGCCGTGCTCGGCTCGGCGGACCAGGCCGTGGCCGTCCTGCGTGCCGCCTCGGCAGCCTGGAGCCGGGCGACCTCCAGCAGGTCATCGGTCGTCGCCGCTCGGACTTCGGCGACCGGAGCCGTCGCCGGCCGGAAGACCGCCGCGATGGCACCGCGCACGCGACCGATGCCCTGCGAGAAGAAGCGGGTCACCTGGTCGGCGCCGACGTACGCCTGCCAGTGTCGGAGGGCCTCCTCGCGCAGGAACCGGCCGTGCCGGATCTCGTCGTGCAGCGCCGCCAGGCCCTGCTCGTAGGCGCGGTCCGCCGTGCGCCGCAGTGCCTCCACGTCGATCGCCTCGTGCTCGGCGTCATCGGCGATGTGGTCGAGGCTGTCGCCGAGGCCGCCCAGCGATCCGCGAAGGGCGCGCGCCGCCAGCTCGCGTCGGGCCTCGCCCCCGGCGCGCAACCGGGCGAGCTCGTCGGTCAGCGGCTCGATCGCATCGACGGCGAGCCGGTCGCCTCCATCCGCGAGAGCTCCCTCGCCCACAGCGATCAAGTCGCGCGGCGTTGCCTCCCCTTCGTCCGCCAGGAGGCCCGTCAGGCCCGCTTCCACGAGGAGACGGCGGATGTCAGCCAGGATGTCGGCCCGGTCAGCCGGATCGGGCGGCATCCGGTTCACGACGACGACGAGGGGCAGTCCGCGCTCCTTGACGCGAGACAGGACCGCCCACGGGACCCGGTCCGCGTAGCGCGTGGCGGTGGTCACGAAGCAGCACAGGTCCGCGGCCTCGACGAGGTGGTCCGCAAGCACCCGGTTCGCATGCTCGATCGAGTCGATGTCCGGGGCGTCGACGACAGCCAGGCCCGGCGGCCAGCGGATACGTCCGCGACGAAGTGCAGCTGTGCCGGGGGGACCCCGTCGAAGGCGCCGTCGACGAGCGCCCCGCGGTCGTCCGGATGGACGAGGACCGTCGCCACTCGCGTCGTCGGTCGGAGGACCCCGGTCGGGCTGGCCGCTCGGCCCGCGATCGTGTTGAACAGTGTGCTCTTGCCGGCGCCCGTCGGGCCGAGGAGCAGCACGACGACCGGCGCGTCGAGCGAGGCGACCCGGACCCGGATGTGGCCGTGCAGCAGATCCGCGAGTTGCCGTGCCCGCCCGCGCGCCGCATCGCTTCGCGGTCGTGACGCGAGACGACGCGCGGCAAGGTCGTCGAGCCGTTCGACGAGCGCACGGAGCTCGACCGGCTCGGTTCCGATCATCGGCTGACGCTATCTCGGCGTCCGCACCGACGCGATGACAGACGACGCATCGTCGATGGCACGGACATTGCAACCGCACGGCGCGATCGAGACCCGTCCCCGCCTGGGTGCTCGCATGGCCGTCGTTTCTTTCGGCGAGTCAGCCGCTCGGCGTGTCGTGCCCGTCGAACTCGATCCCCAAGCGGCCCATGGTGCTCCACTTGCGCATCGTCACGGTCGTGCCCTTACCCGCCTCCGACACGACCTCGATCTCGTCCATCAGCTGGCGCGCGCCCCACAGGCCAAGGCCGAGCCCCGCCGTCGAGGCGTAGTCGCTCGCCAGGACCGCCGCCACGTCCTCGATCCCCGGCCCCTCGTCGCGAGCGATCACCACCATCCCGACTCGCCCGGCATCGCGGACCTCCTGGATGACGATCTCGCCGGTCCCGGCGTGCGCCGTGATGTTTCGCGCGATCTCGGAGATGGCGGTCGCGACGTACGTTGCCTCGGTGCGGGACAGCCCGATCCGGAGCGCTGCCTCGCGCCCGCACTGGCGCGCGATGACCGTGTCGGTATCCGATGCGATCGGGACCCGGATCTCCTCCATCGTCACGCCGACCACCATCAGGTGTCCAGCAACTCGAGGCCGGCCTCGAGGTCCAGGGCCGTCTCGATGCCGTCGAGCTGCAGCCCGAACTCGCTCATGGCCGCGGCGACGGCGGGCTGGATCCCCACGACGACGGTCCTCGCGCCGCGCATGCGATTGGTCCGGGCGACCGTGCTGAGTGACCGCGACACGAAGGAATCGATCACATCGAGCGCCGCGACGTCGACGATCACGCCCCTCGCGCGGTGCTTGATGACCTCGGCGATCAGCGCGTCACGAAGCTCGATCACCTCCGTGTCGGTGAGATCCGACTGGATCGAGGCGATCAGGTACTCGCGCTGCCGGAGGATGGAGACGGTCACGCGGGACGAGCCCTCACCTGTCGCCGTTCCGGGGGTGGTCGGCCGTTCGCGTCACCGCGTATCGCAGTTGTCGCTCGGCTTCCTCGATCCCGCCCTGCAGGTCGCCGACGCTCTGCATCATGCTCAGGTCGAGCCCGATGTTGACCAGGGTCTGCGCGATCTCGGCGGACAGGCCAGTGATGATGACCTTTGCGCCCATCAGCCCCGAGGCCCGGACGGCCTGGACGAGATGGTTGGCGACCTGCATGTCGATCCCTGGCACGCCGGTGATGTCGATCACGACGAACTTCGCGCGGTTGTCGCGGATGCCGTTGAGCAGCTGCTCGGTCAGTTGCCGGGCCCGTGCCGTGTCGAGTGCTCCGATGATCGGCAGGATGAGCAGCTGGTCACGAACCTTCAGCACCGGCGTGGACAGCTCGCGGATCGCGAGCTGCTGCTGGCGGATGACGCGCTCGCGTTCCTGGACGAAGCTCACGCTCACCGTCACGGCGATCCGGTTCGCCGCCGGCTCGTAGGCATCGAGCACGCGATCGAGCAGCTCCCGAGTCGTCCTGGTATTTCTGGAACAGGGAGCGGGCGAGCACGTCTCGCAGCAGCAGCACGACGCCGAGGACCTCGTGCGTCTCGACGCCGCGCGGGATGATCCGCTCCGACAGGTTCTTGGCGTACGCCTCGAGGGCTTCGACACTCCCGCTCTCCAGCGCATCGACATAGTTGTCGTAGACGGCCGTCACCTCGGAGAAGATCTCCTCTGGCGTCATCACCGTGAGCAGCTGGGCCTCGGTGATCCGCCTGGTCCACTCTTCGCGCAGGGCGGTACGCGCCTGCCGAAGGTGGGACACCAGCTCGCGCAAGAGCGCCGCATCGATCTCGGGACCATCTCCCGTCGCGACGCCGCCTTCGGCTGTCTCGTCAGTCATCCTGGCTCTCCTTTCAAGGTTCGAAGTCCATGTCATTTGCTCGCGCCGACCGCCTGGAGGGCGGGGGGATCGGGACGCTGGCGGGCTTCCGCCCGCGCGAGCAGGCCCGCCAACTCGGTCCGGGACCGGAGTCCGAGCTTCCGATAGATGCTCGTCAGGTGGACCTCCACGGCACGGACGCTCACGAACAAGCGATCTGCCGCAGCGCGGTTGGTCGCGCCCGCCGCCACGACTTCGGCGACACGGCGTTCGGCTGGGGTCAGCGGCTGGAGGACATCGAGCGACGGCGCCTCCTCCTGACCGCCGAGCATCCGCTCGGCCTTGTCGGCCCAGAGCGTGGCACCAAGTCCTGCGAAGCCGGCAGACGCCGTCTCGAGCGCGTCCCGCGCTTCGCGTCGGCGGAGCGTCCTGCGCAGGACCGTGCCGAGGACGAGCCGGGCTCGTGCCAGATCGAACAGGGGAACGGCGCCGGCCCACTCGTCCAGCGCGTCTTCGAGGAGCGCAACGCCAGCGCTGGGATCGCCCGTGCTCGAACACAGCATCGCCCGTGCCCGTGCCGCTCCGAGCAGGGCGGCGGGCCGCCCGAGGCGTCGCGCGTCGGCCTCGTAGCGGGACAGCAGGTCGTCCGCTTCGTCGAGCGCGCCAAGGGCTACCAGGGCCTCTGCCTCGTCGGGCACGAAACGCATGATCCTGGGTCGCGGACGCTGATGACGTCCACCCAGCGGAGCAGCGGTCCAAGCCATTCGTGGGCGGTCGACGGTCGATCCAGCGAGATCTCGAGAAAGCCGAGGACGGTCTGGTTGAGGAGCATGGTCAGGACGGCACCGGTCTCGCGCGAGAGCGCGAGACCGTCGAGCGCGAACTGGCGGGCCTCCTCGACCATGCCCAGGTGGGCGGCCGCCATGGCCCGGGCATAGAGCACAGCGGCCCGGATCGGTTCCTGGCCCATGCTGATGGCGATGGCATCGGCCGCCTCGCCATGCTCGAGCGCCGCGTGCAGGTCTCCGGCGACCGTCTCCGTCTCGCTCAGCTGCGCCAGCAGATAGGGGAGAGAGGCCTCGTCTCCCGCATCGGCTGTCTGCCGGTGGAGGCTGTCCAGCTGACGCCTCGCTCCAGCGAGGTCGCCGCTCCAGCGGAGCATCGATGCGAGCATCATCGACGGCCGCCATTCGACGGGCACGTCCGGGTCCGAGTCGTCGAGCTCGAGGCTCTGCTGCATGAGGGCCTCGTCAAATCCGTCGCCGAGCAGAAACGAGGTCAGGGCGTCGGCCGCAAGGATCTGGCCGCGAAGCTCGGGGCTCTCCCGTTCGTCGACCAGGTCGAGGGCAGCGCGCGTATGGTTTCGGGCATCGCGGACGTCGCCGCACGCGATCACGGCCCAGGCCAGATCGTCGCTCGATGCACGCTCGGAGCGACCCGTCCGACCCGGCCTCGTCGAGGGCCATGCCCAGTAGCTCCGCGGCGACGGCCGGGCTGTCCTGGCGGTAGCGCACCATTGCCAGTCGGCGCAGCGCATCGGCACGGACCGCGCCCGGGGCGAGACGTGACGCCAACCCCTCGAGCAAGGCCCTCGCGCGGGGCAGGTTCCCGGCTGCCATGTGGAACGCGGCCGCGACCGACTGACGGCGCTCGCGCGCCTCAGAGATCCCCGCGGGGCGTCAGGGTCGATGCCTGTTCGGCGAGATCGGCCGCGACGCTGGGCGCGCCTCGACGCGCCGCCGCCCTTGCCGCCTCGTCGAGAGCGATCGCGACGCCCTCGTCGGGACCGTCGGCCGCAAGGGACAGTTGTCGGGCGCGTTCCTGTGCGCCCTGGACCTCGACCGCCAGGCGACCATGCAGGACCCGCCGCCGTTCCCGAAGAAGGGCGTGGTAGATGGTCGAGGCGAACAGGGGGTGGCTGAACGCGATGTGGCCGAGGCGGACGTCGATGATGCCAGCGTTCGCCGCCCGATCCAGCGCCGCCGGCAACGTCGCCGCTCGGCAGCACTGCCTCGAGGAGCTCCACGGTGGGGTCGGCGACGGCGGCCGCGACGAACAGTGCATCTCGAACCGATGGCTCGAGGCGACCGAGCCGGCCCATCACG
The DNA here is from genome assembly GCA_963776925.1 of uncultured Chloroflexia bacterium. Lineage (GTDB taxonomy): Bacteria > Chloroflexota > Limnocylindria > Limnocylindrales > CSP1-4 > SPCO01. Next base: position 661,550 of record CAVZON010000006.1, read on the forward strand.
AGATCGCGCAGTGTGGCGGGGATCTGCAGCGGCAGGCCCGGCTCGTGCAGGATCTCGCCGCCTTCGATCCCTCGCCCGATCTCGAGCGCGAACAGGGGATTGCCCCCGGATGCGTCCGCGATCTCGGTCACGAGCGGCCGGGAGCGCGCAGCGGATCTCGCTCTGGAGCAGCGCGTCGATCGCGTCGCGCGTGAGCGGTCCGGCGACGAGTCGGCGTGGCTGCCGCGCGATCGCCGGCGCATCCAGCAGGATCGGGACCGGGTCCCGCGTCCCGTTGACCCGGACCGTTCCGAGCACGCCGACCCGTTCTGCATCCATGCGGCGGAGCACGAAGGCCAGGACCTTGGCAGAGGCCGTGTCCAGGTACGGGTAGTCGTCGAGCGCGATAAGGACCGGGCTCTCGGCGGCAAGATCGCGGAGCAGGCCAAGGGTCGCGACGGAGACCGCCAGCGGATCCGGGGGCGGGCCATCCGGTTCCTGCAGCAGGACCGCGACGCGCAGCGCCGCCGCCTGTGGGGTCGGCAGCCGGGACAGACCCGGATCGAGCACGTCGCGCAGGAGGTCGCCGAGCGCCGCGTAGGCCATTGATGCCTCCGCCTCGGTCGCCCGATTGATCAGGACGCGGTAGCCGCGCTCCCTCGCGGCCGCGACGGCGACGCGCCACAGCGCGGTCTTGCCGGCGCCGACCTCACCTTCGAGGACGAGGTGGGTGGGTCCGTTGGCGAGGTCATCGAGGAATGCGTGCAACGCGACGACTTCGGTGTCGCGGCCGAACAGTGTGTCGATCGTTGCTCCTTGCGTGTCAGATCTGCCTATCCCGGCAACCACCCGGGATTGGTGCCGATCCCCCGATCGCCAAACGACTGTGGTTTCCCCTAATGGAACTGCAGCGGGTCGAGCGATAGGGTCGAAAACCACGGCCGGTACGCCACGTATGCGTAACGGAATCAGTGCAATCGCCGCTCCCCACTCGCGGAGTACGGCCCGACGAAACAGGAGATGCGCAATGAATGCCCGAAGCAACACCATGGAGTCGGCGAATGTCGGCCAGATCCAGGAGGGCTGGAACGCCTACGACGCCAAGCGCGAGCACATCGGTGATGCCATCGAGATCGGCAGCGACTACGTCCTCGTCCAGAAAGGCCTGTTCTTTCCCAAGGACCTCTACATCCCGCTGTCCGCGGTGACGTCCGTCGACGCTGCGAACGCGAACTTCTTCGTCGATGTCACGAAGGAGACCGTCGAGATGATCGGCTGGGACAGCCCGCCGGCCAAGGCGTCGACCGATGGCGGCTGGGACGCATCCAGGGCGACCAGCGACACCTTTACTGTGCCAGTCCGCGAGGAGCGGATCGAGGCCGAAAAGCGCTCCCGCGAGGCTGGCGAGGTGACCGTCGACAAGCGCGTCGTCGAGCAGCAGCAGGAGTTCGACGTGCCGGTCACACACGAAGAGGTCGAGGTCACGCGCCGCCGGGTCGACCGACCAGCGGATGCGGACGACACGATCGTGGACGATGGCGAGACCATCCGGGTCCCGCTGCGTGCCGAGGACGTCGATGTCCGCAAGGACACGCGCGTGGTCGAAGAGGTCGAGATCTCGAAGCGCCCTGTGACAAAGACCAAGCGAGTGTCCGAGACGGTGCGTCGGGAAGAGATCGACGTCGACGAGACGACGCGGTAGCCCGCGTAGCCGCGCGCGGCGAACACGGATCGATGACCTACTTGGGCAACACCCATCCAGATGCCGACCAGGCCGGGGGCTCCGTCCCCGGCCGTCGGCCGTCTTCGAGCCAAGAGCGCTCCGGAGCGGCCGTGTCGCGCGTCGCGTACGTCATCGCCGACGCCCACGGGTCGTGTCTGGCAGCCACCGGTCCAGCGCTCGAGTTGCTTGGCATGGACATCGACACGCTCCGGCTGCTTCGCGTCGGCGACCTCACGAAGCCGGAAACCCCTGATTCGCTCACCCGGCAGCTCGTCGCTTCCTGCGACGATACCGACCATTGGCTGGGAGGCACCTGCGACCTGCTGCGTCCGGACGGCGCGGATGTCCAGGTCCGCTTCGCAACGCTCCGGACGAAGGACCGAGCACTTGCGGTCCGGTTCGAGCGACTCGACCCGATGTCTGCCGAGCGCGAGCCTCCGCGGGCGGTGCTCCAAGCCTGGCGGGAGCAGGAACTCGAGCTGGCGCAGACACCGGCTGGCAGCCTCGAGCACCGCATCGCCCAGCTCGAGGCGCTCTGGCTCGCCGCGAAGTATCAGCAGCTCGCGATCGCTCGCGCCGAGTCAGTCAGCGACGAACGCTGACCAACATCCCGACCACCGGCGCTGCCCCGGGCGACAGGGCAGCCCGGCGGGTCCCCGGCCGCCGGCAGCCTGATCCAGGCCAAACGGTCGAGCGGCGGGTCGACCCTAGACTCGCGCGATGAGCGTAACGAGGATCGATCGGATGCGTCGTCCTGGTTGATGCCTGACGTCGCGCCGATCCAACTGCTGCGGGTCCGCGCACATCTCGTGCTCGAGGATCGCCTCACGCTCATCGACTGCGGCTACGCAGGGTCCGGCACGCGCATCGTCAACGCGATCGAGCGCCACGGTCGGTCCATCGACGAGCTCGACCGGCTCATCTGCACCCATGGCCATCCGGACCACGCGGGAAGCGCCCGCGAACTCGCCGATCGGGGAGTGCAGGTCCTCATCCACCCGTCCGATGCCGCCCGACTCAGGACCGGCTGGAAGGATGCACTGACCCGCCCGTCTCGTGGACGGGTGTTTGCGGCGATGACGCCCGACGTCCAGCGGACCGAGCCCCTGCTGGATGGTCAGGTCCTTCCCGTGCTTGGCGGGCTCGAGGTCATCCACACGCCCGGGCACACCGCGGGCAGCGTGTGCCTGTATGGGCGCCGCGACCGCGTCCTGTTCGTCGGCGACGCCCTCGGGGCCCGCTTCGGGCGCCTCACGTTCGCGAGCCGGCTCTACAGCGACGACCTGGCCACGGCCCGCCGCCAAGTGCAACGGCTGGCGTCACTGGACGTCAAGACCGTGATCTTCAGTCACTACCCACCGTTGGAGGAGAAGGCCGCCGACGCACTCGCCGCGCTTGCCGCGCGAGCGTGATCGACCGGCCGTCCGAGGAGGCGCTCTGATGGAGACCCTGCAGGATCTGGTGACGGAGGGTGCTGCCCGGTTCGATCGTCGCCCTGCCCTCCTCATCCGGCCCTTTTTCCGAACCCGGACATGGCGCTACCGAGACCTCGGGACGATCGTCCCTCGGGCAGCCAGCGTGCTCGCCGATGCCGGCATCGGCCCGGGCGACCGCGTCATCGTCTGGTCCGTGAACCGGCCTGAGTGGGGGATCGCCTTCTTCGCGCTCCAGCACCTGGGAGCCGTCGCCGTCCCGCTCGACGTCCGCCACACCATCGACTTCGGCCAGAAGATCGTCGCCCAGACGGAGGCCAAGGCGGTCCTGGCCAGCCGCCAGACCGAGGCGGCCGCCCGCCAGCTCGGTCTGCCGATCGTGTGGGTGGAGAGCCTGCCCGACGATGCCCGCCGAGCGGAGCCCCATCCGGCTGCGCCAGGTGACGCGGGACATCGCTCGCTGAGATCGTCTTCACGAGCGGCACGACCGGCGAGCCGAAGGGCGCGATGCTGAGCCACGGCAACCTGGTGTCGAGTCGCCACGGCCATGACCACGGTGATGTCGTTCGGCGAGAAGGACCGACTGCTGTCGGTGCTGCCTCTTTCGCATCTGTACGAGCAGGTGCTGGGATTCATCGCGCCGTTGATCGTCGGCGCGAGCATCGTCTATCCGGTGAGTCGCCAGCCGGCCGTGCTCGTGCGCACCTTCCGCGACTTCAAGGTGACGGTCCTGCTCATCGTGCCGCAGGGGTTGCGGCTCCTCGACTCGGCGATCGAACGGCGGGTCGATCAGGCGGGCAAGCGCACCCAGTTCGAGCGGCTCCACCGGCTGGCACAGCGTGCTCCCCAAACGCGTCCGACGGCTGCTCTTCCGAACCGTCCTCGCCCAGTTCGGCGGCCGGCTGCACACGATCGGCGTCGGCGCCTCGGCCCTCGACATCGACGTCGCGCGGCGTTGGACGGATATGGGCGTGGATGTGCTCCAGGGCTACGGAGCGACCGAGATGGGCCCAGTCGTGAGCTTCACCCGGCCGCATCGGAACGTGCTGGGAACGGTGGGGGAGCCGATCCCCGGCGTGGAGGTCCGCATCGCCGAGGACGGAGAGATCCTTGCCCGAGGGCCGGGTCGCTTCTCCGGGTACTGGCGGAACGCCGAGGCCACCGCAGCCGCGATCGACGCCGACGGCTGGTACCACACGGGAGATCTCGGCGGTCGCAGGGACGACGGGATGCTGACGTTCCGGGGCCGGAAGAAGGACATGCTGGCGCTGCCCGACGGGCAGAAGGTCTATGCGGAGGACGTCGAGGCGATCCTGAAGGAGGACGGTCGCGTGAAGGACGCCGCGATCGTTGGCTGGCCACTGGGCGCCGGCCTCAAGGTCCACGCCGTCCTGTTGCTCGATGATCCCTCGTCCGAGGCTGACGTCGTGGCCACGGCGAACGCGAAGCTGGCTCCCCACCAGATGATCCGCGGTTCGACCGCCTGGCCCGATCGAGGACCTGCCGCGGACCCATACGCTCAAGGTCCGCAAGCCGGACATCCTCGCCCGGCTCGACGGCTTGGAGCGCCCGGCGTCAGCCGCGCTGCCAGCCGCGGCCTCCAAGCTCCAGCGCGACCCGCTCGATGCCGAGCTGGACCCGATCACGGTGATCGTGGCCGGACTCTCCGGCCGCGACGCACGATCCATCGCGACGACCGACCGCTTGTCCTCGGACCTGGAGCTGGACTCGCTCCAGCGCGTCGAGCTCCTCGGCGTCATCGAGGAGGAGACCGGCGTCTTCGTCGACGACGAGACCCTCGAGCCCGATACGACCGTCCGCCAGCTGATCGCCCTGGTGGAGGCGGCACGTGGCGCGCAGCGTGGGCAGGGAGCCTGGCGCTGGCCGTTGCTGCCCGCCGTGCGTGCCGTGGGCATCGCCTGCCAGGTGATGCTGATCTACCCGCTTGTGCACCTGTTCTACCGCGTGCGGGTCACCGGGCTCGATCGACTCGTGGCGGCGGACGGGCCGTACCTGATCACCCCGAACCACTGCCTCCATCTGGACAACGGCATCATCCTGTCGCGCCTGCCGCTGGACATCCGCTGGAAGCTGTCGGTGGCGGCGGGAGCCGAGACCATCTACGACAACCCGACTTCAGGGCGTGCTCGCTTCGGTGCTCGCCAACGCCTTCCCGCTGCAGCGCGAGGGCGGGATCCGCAAGAGCCTGGAGCTGCTCGGCTCCCGGCTTGACAATGGCTATAGCGTCCTCATCTATCCCGAGGGCAAGCTGACGGTCGGCGGGCCGATCCAACCCTTCAAGGCCGGTGCGGGCCTGATGGCCGTCGAGGGCGGCACCCCGATCGTCCCGGTCAGGCTGAAGGTCCACTCGATGTCCGTGATCGACAAGCGGCGCCTCCCGTCTCCTCTGCGCGGCGACGTCGAGCTCGTGATCGGCGAGCCCATGTGGTTCGACTCGACGATGGACCACGCCGCCGCCACGACCCGGATGGAGGCTGCGGTCGCCGCGCTCTAGCGCGATCGATCGGCAACACCGACAGGCATCAGTGGAACAGCGTGGCGAGCCACGGCCAACGATCTCGCTTTGGACGTCGGTCGTCGGCGAGCGCCGAGCGGGCCGGCAGGACCTCACCCACGAGCATCCGGTATCGGTCGGTGAGCGCGGCGGCTCGACGGCGGCCGGCGCCAGTGAAGGCCGCCTCGTCGGCCGGGCCGACGTCGATCGACTCGAGGGCGTCGACCGTGAACGACGAGCCCCGAACGATGCGGTGGGTGCCGGCGAGGACCACCGGGATCACCGGTGCCCCGGCGCGGAGCGCAAGGTACGCGAACCCCGGCGAGATGGTCCGGGTCGAAATCAGGCGGTGACGGCGGCCCCTTCTCGGGAAAGATGACCAGGGCGGCGCCCGCCGCGGTCACCAGGGCGGCCAGATCGGCATAGGCCTGTGGTCCTCCGGCGTCCGGCGCGATCGGGATCATGCCGAGCCGCGGGAACAGCCAGCGACGCCACCACGACCGGGTCATCGTCGGGCCGTCACCGAACCACACGAGCCGGGCCGCGGTCGGTGGCCACGCCGCGAGCAGGAGGAAGGGATCGATCCACGCCCGGTGCGGCGCCGGCACCACGAGGCAGCCGGCCCCCGGACGTCCCGCAGTCGTCCGCGGGAGCGCCTCGAACCCCGTGGCCTCGACGCGCCACGCGACGAGCCAGCAGCCACCGCGGATCAGCCAGCGAAGGGCGCGATCCAAGGGTCCCTGTCGGACGGCCGCGTGGCGCAGGCCCTCGCGGAACCGCTCGAGGTCGATGGCCTCGACGCCATTGCTCATATCGCGTGCCTCTGGCTCTGGTCTGCCGACACGAGGATGACGCGCACGAAGCCCAGGCGCTTCATCCCGAGGGCCACGACATGGCTACGATGCCCTTGATCGCGCCATGGCCATCGTGGCGCCACGGGAGGATCGGTCCATGGCCATGTACCTGACGCGCTTCAGCTACACGCCGGAGACGTGGGCTCGGTTGACCCAGAACCCGGAAGACCGGCGAGAGGCCGCGCGGGCCTACATCGAGTCCGTCGGCGGCAAGCTCCACGGGTTCTGGTACGCCTTCGGCGAGTTCGACGGCTACAACCTGTGGGAAGCGCCGGACAACGTGTCGATCGCCGCCGTCATCCTTGCGATCGGCGGGGGAGGGGCGTTGTCGAAGATCGAGACGATCCCGCTGCTCACCGTCGAGGAGACGCTCGAGGCGCTCGGCCGCGCGCAGTCGATCGGCTATCGCAAGCCGGGAGCGTGACCTAGTTCGGGCGTGGCAGACCTCTCGTCGGCACCTTCGGCAGGAAGATCCCGATGAGATAGGGGACCCACAGCACGAAGAACCCGAACAGGAAGACGATCGCTCGCATCACACCGATCTGGACGCCGAACTTGTGGGCCAGGCCGCCACACAGCCCGAGGATCATCCGCTCATCGCTCGAGCAATAGAGGCCGCGGTAGCGCTCATCGAGGCCGTCCGGAAGCGGGGCGGCGTTCCATTGCGTGCCGGCAGCGACATCGAGGTAGACCTCGGTCGCGGCGCCGTCCGACCCGATGAAGTCGACCTTCATGCCTGGACGGGGCTGCGTTCCCACTGGTCTTCCACTCGGGGCCGGCGAACTTGTAGCGATTCCCGTCATCGCCCGAGATGACGCCCGTGTAATCAGAGATCGAGACGTCGAGGATCGAGCCCTTCATGTTCGGAACCTCGCTAACTTGGCCTGATCGGGTCGCCACGGCTCCTGCTGATGCGCGAGCCAGACCAGCTCGGGTTCGAGCGCCAGGATCAGCCGCTGACCTTCGGTGGTCGGCTCGTCGAGCTCCCCGGACCAGACTGCCACGTCGCCGCAGATGACGACCGGACGCCCGCCGGTCTCGACGACGACCACCTGGATCCCGCGGGTGTGGCCCGGCGCCGGGACGAGCCGGACCCCGGGGAGCAGCTCCAGCTCGCCGTCCACCGGCACGTACCGCACGCCGGGCGCGTCGAGCCACGCGGGGATCGTGTAGTCGTCCTGGCTGTGCGCGTCGTCGAGCTCCCGGCGCTGGACGTAGATCGGCTTGCCGGCGAACAGGTGATTGCCACCGATGTGATCGCCGTGCAGGTGCGTGTTCACGACCATGTCGATGCTGCCGAGATCGACGTCCTGCTCACTCAGGGGGTACAGGCGGGGAGCCATGTCGTCGAGCAGGGGATGCAGCTCCGTCATGCCGGTGTCGACCAGCACGCGCCCATCGGGATGGTCGATGAGGTGCACGTAGACCGGCATGACCTCGCCCTCGATGTGCAGGTCTGCGACGAGGATCGGCGTGATGGTGATCGCTGGGGTGCTGCCCATGTGCGTCATTCTGACCTCGATCCGGGAGGCGGTGGCGCCTCGCGCTCGGCGATGCGGGCGAACTTCTCGAGCTCGCCGCGAAAGCTTCCTTCGTACGAGCCGCGGGAGAAGACCCACGACGAGATCGCCGAGATCAGGCCGACCGTCTCGAACGTCTGCGTGATCCGCGTCCCGTCGTCGTCGGGCTCGAAGGTCGCCCTCGACCGGCCACGGAGGATCCAGCTGCCGAACCTGGTGGAGAACAGCCGCGGGCGCTCGACCTCGAGGATCTCCGTCGGGCTCTTCACCGGGCCGAAGTGGACGACGTAGGTGGTGCCGACCTGATCGACGGACCCGGACACGTCGCTGACCGCGGTCACCCCGCCGACCCAGTCGCCCATGCGCTCGAGGTTCGTCCAGAGCGCGAAGACGTGCTCAGGCGGAGCCCCGACGTGCGTGCTGATGGTGTATCGGGCCACGGCACCAGCGATTGTGCATCGGCAGCCACCCTGTGTGACGCGGTACGCTCGCGGTCCAGCCAGCAGGAGGATGCGCATGACCTCGAACCAGCTTCCCGGTGACGCGGACACGATCCGGCGCCTGTCGGACAGCGGCTTTGCCATCGCCGACGAGGCGACCATGAGCCAGGCCATCCACGAGGTCTACTGCGGTCCGGATGCGGACCACGACACGCCGAGTGAGAAGGACCACGAACAGGCCCGGAGCCTGATGTCGTCCCTCCAGCAGGCACTGGCGGCCCTGTATCCCGCCTGACGCACGCCCTCAGACGTGCGGGGCGACGCCTTCGGCGAGCTGCTGCATGACCTCGAGCTGCGCCTCGTGTCCGAGCAGCGGCAGGTGGCTGCGGGCCACGAACTCGACCGGGACCGGCACCTGGTTCCGCACCTCGAGCAGCGCCTCGACGAGCTCGTCAGGCGTGCCGGCGTGCGTGGTCCGACGCGACAGGAGCCGCTCGTCGGGGCCCTCGAACGGGGGAGGGGAACCGCTGGAAGCGGTCGGGTCGCGGACGCCTCCATGTCCGAGTACTTCCAGTTCAGGCCCCAGACGGCATCGCGGTAGCGGGCGAGCGCGTCGGCCCGGGACGCGCCGGGCAGCAGGATCGAGTAGTGGATGAACCGGAACGTCGCCGGGTCACGTCCGGCCTGCTCGAGCTCGTCGAGCACCCACCCGACCTGCTCGCCGAACTCGTCCGCCGGGGCATTCGAGAAGATGCCGTCTGCGAGGCGGGCGGCGCGGCGGATGGCCGGCTCGGCGCCGCCGCCGATGAGGATCGGGATCCGGGTCGACGGTGTCGGCCGCACCCCGAGCGTCGGGAGCTGGTAGACCGAGCCGTCATGGGTGAACGGCTCGCCGCTCCAGGCCTGCGGCAGGATCCGGAGGATCTCCTCCATCGCCGCGCCGCGACGGCGCATGTCGGCCCCGAGCCCCGCGTACTCGACCTCCGACCAGCCAAGCCCGAGCCCGAGCGCGAGTCGACCGTGGCTCAGCAGCTGGACGGTCGCCGCATCCTCCGCGAGGCGCAGCGGGTGATGCATCGGCGCGAGGATGACGCCGGTGCCGATCTCGATCCGCGAGGTCGCCTGGGCGAGGGCGGCGCTGACCACGAGGAGCGATGGCATGTAGCCGTCGTCGACGAAGTGGTGCTCGGTCGTCCAGACCGAGGTGAAGCCGAGGCGTTCGGCCTCGACCGCGAGACGCACCGTGTCGTCGTAGGCGCGCGTCCAGTCGGTCTCGCCCGGCCGGAGCTGTGCGCTGAGGAGTCCGAATCCGAGTGGCATGCGGAGAGGCTACCGCGGGTGCGAATGCCGCCGCCGAAAAAGTAGGGAGGCTCCCTACCGCAAATCTGGTCTTGCCCGACCAGACTGACGACCCGTCGCATCGAGGGTCGCCTGCCACCATGCGCATCCGCTCGCTTATCGCCATCGTCATCGCCACCGCCTTGAGCCTGGGCGTGGTCGCCGGGCCGCAAAGTCCGGCGAGCGCGGGGCGCAAGCCGACGCCGACCCCCACGCCCCTTGTCACGCCGACGCCGGCGTCCACGCCGACGCCGGCGCCCACGCCGATGGCGACCCCGGCTGCCACGCCGCCCCCGCCCGCCACTCCGACGCCGAGCTCCGAGCCCGAGTCGAGCGGCTCCCCGGTGCAGTACACGGCGAGTTACTGGCAACAGCTTGCGTTGGTCCCGAGTGGCTTCAGCTGGAGCTGGTGCGAGCTCTACCTGTACCTCAACGGCCTCACCGGGGTCTGCTCCGCGATCCTCGACCCCGTGTGGCTCCACCCCGATGGGGCATGGCGCCGCTGCCCATGGGTCGCTGATCCGACCGTAGCGACCGGTTGGGTCGAGGTGGCCTGCCAAACGGATCCCGGCGAAGGCTTCTAGGACGAAGGAGACCCGTCATGCGGTCGATCGAGTTGGTTAGCGCACTCGCGTCAGTCGCCCTGATGGTCGGCTCGACCGGCGTGGCTGCCGTGGATCTCCCGGTACCGCTGCGCTCAGCACTGGTCGTTGATGACGATCGTGGTCAGTGCCCCGCGGCCGACTTCACCTCGATCCAAGCCGCCGTCGATGTCGCAACCCCGGGTTCGGTCGTAAAGGTATGCCCGGGCCGCTACGAGGAATCCGTCACCGTTGGCACGTCGCTTCGCCTGGTCGGCGTGCCTGGTGTGTACGACACCGTCGACTGCTTCGCAGCAAGCTTGCAGGCCCTATCTCCGCTCGACTACCCGATCGTCGGGCCAGCCGACGATCCGCTCGATCGAACGTCGACGGCATTCGCGCTCGCGGCCGACGACGTCGATCTCTCGGGTTTTGTTGTTGTGGGCGTGCTCCGCGGTGTCAGGACTGACGATGCGTATTCGGGCTACCGGATCCACCACAACCTGTTCGCGAACAACACGCTCGGCGTCCATCTCGGCAGCGGGGCTGGACAGGCCACGCCGGGGCCCTCCCGCGTCGACCACAACTGCCTCCGCCAAAACGACTGGGGGTTCAGCAACGACGACTTCGAGACGAGAAGCGTGCTCGTCAACGCCAGGATCGACCATAACGCGAGCTTCGGGACCAGCGAGCGCGCCTACGAGGGATTGAACGTCAACGACGTGACCTACGACCACAACGACTCCAGGCAGGACGACAACACGATCATCCTCTCGGGCACGCGTGACACCAGGTTCATCGAGAACCAGATCGACAGGGTCAGGCTTGCGATGGAGATCGGCACGGGCGCCCCGAACCTCGATCTCGAGATCAGCCGGAACAACTTCGTCCATATCCGACCGTCGACGCCGTCGACCGCGATCGGCTTCAACACAACGTTGACGCTTTCCCCGAACAGTAACGTGACGGTGAGCGAGAACACGATCGCTGGTTATGGCACCGGCATCGGGATCGGCGGTCCACCGTTCATCGCCGGCTACTCGCTCGAGCACTCCGAGATCGTGGGAAATGTCATCACCGACGTCGTCCAGAACGCGATCCGGCTGCGCCCGCTCAACAACCACATCCTGTTCGCGGACAACATCCTCCATGACAACACGCAGCGCGGATCCACGCGCAGTGCAGCCCGCCCGCGACGACGCCCAGAGTGTGCCCCGAGGACAACACGTTCGTCCGCAACGAGGCACTCGGGAACGGCATCTGGGACGCCCAGGACGAGTCGGGAACGCCCGGCCCGCTGCTGAACTCGTGGACCGACAACGTCTGCGTCAAGGACGACCCGGCCGATCTCTGCGCCTCTCCCTAGGACCGGTTTGCCGCTATTCGGACGCCACCTCGTCGGGGTTCCGGCTCGGATCGTCGCGGGGTAGGTAGGTCGAGAGCCCCGCTCGCGAGCCGACTCCGAGCTTCTCGTAGGCATTCCCCAGGTGCTTCTCGACCGTCTTGCGCGAGACGAAGAGCCGTCCTGCGATCTCGACGTTGGTCAGGCCGTCAGCGGCCAACCGGGCCACGCGCAGCTCACTGCCCGTCAGGGCCTCAGCGCCGGTCAGCCGGGTCCGCCGCGGCCGAACGCCGATCGCCGCGAGCTCCTCGCGGGCGTCGCGGGCGAGGAGGGCGGCACCGCAGCGGTCCGCGAGATCGAGGCCCTGCACCAGCGCCACTCTGGCGTCCTTGCGCTGGTCGCCCCGCCGCAACGCGGCGCCGAGCTCGACCAGCGCCTTGGCGTGCTCGAGGCGAGCTGGCGAGCGTCCAAGGTTGGCGACGGCTTCGAGCAACAGCGCGACTGATGCCGAACCGTCGCCCGTGAGCGCCATGACACGCAACGCCGCACCGAGCGCACCAGGCGTGCCCCAGTCTCGGGCAGCCTCGACATCCTCTTCGGCGAGCCGGCGCGCCGCCCGTCCTTCCCCGAGGGCCCTGTGGGCGAGCGCCGCCGGCCCTCGCCACGGGTCGAACAGCGGGTTCCGAGACTCCAGTCGCTCACGTCTCGCTCCACACTCGTAGAGGTCGACAAGGGCGCGTTTCGGCTGTCCGAGCGCCATCCAGAGTCGCCCACGCGCGCTCAGCAGCGGCGTGTACAAGGCATCGGGTGGAACGTCGCCGTCATCCAGGTCGACCTCGCGGAGTGCTGCGGTCGCGCTGTCGTAGGCACCACGCTCGAAACGCGCCACGCACAGGCTTGCGGCTGCGACGGAGGCGACCGCGGCGTGGCCGGAGGCCTGCGTCAGCGCCAACGCGATGCGAGCGTATGCCTCCGACTCCACCAGGGCACCTCGACGAGCCTCGATCTCCGATCGGAGCAGGGAACTGAGCGCACGGCCATACCGTGTGCCTCGGTCCATCGCGTCATCCGCCAGCGCATCCGTGACCTGCCCGGCCAGCGTGAGCTCGTCGGCGATGACGAGCGTCACGACCGCAAGGTTGATCTCGAAGCTCTCGCTCCCGGCTTCGCGGGCAAAACGGCCACCGGCCAGTGCGCGCTCGATGAGGGCGACCGTCCGCCGAGCATCGTTCGATCGCCACATCCGTCGGCTGGCGATGACGCAGAGCGTCCGCCGATCGACCGGCCTGTCGCCGCTCAGCTCGTCCTCGTCGATCGCGTCCAGTCGAGCCAGCTCCGACGAGGCTGCATCGGGCTCGTACATCGCCACCAGTCCGATCGGCGGGGCGAATTCGAGCGCGCGTTGCTCCGTGATCCGGGGCAGCTCCGCGGTCGCGGCGGCCAGCATCTCGACCGATCGGCGCTCGTCGCCGGCGGCGGTCAAGGCGCCGGCGGCGGCGATCGCGGCTTCGGCGCGTGTTTCGGGGTCCTGCGCCACACCGTACGCATGGATGAACCGGCGGAACGCTTCCCGCTCGCCGGCGCGCTCCTCGGCTCGCCCGAGCTCGAGCAGCACGTCGGCGCGTTCCGACTCGACCGGTGGCTCCGCCAGCGCGCGACGGAGGTAGCGTGCCGCGAGATCCGGTGCCGCGCGCTGCGACGCTGCCGTCGCGGCGTTTCGGAGGACGGCGACCGTCCAGCCATCACCGGACGGCTCTGCGTCGAGCAGCTGGGCGGCCACGTGATCAATGGCCTCGTCATGCACGTCCAGGAGCTGAGCGGCCCGCTTGTGGGCGGCGGACCGCTCGAGCGACCCCATGTCCACATAGACCGCCCGTCCGATGATCGGATGGGCGAACGCCAGCCGGGGGCCCGGGGCGAAGTAGCCGTCGCGCACCAAGGCATCGGCTGCGGCGGACGCCCGCTCCCGGTCGATGCCGGCGAGCGAGATAGCCATGTCGATGGAGGCTCCGTCGCCGAGGATGGAGACGGCCCTCGCCAAGGCCATGCCTTCGTCATGGGCCACGCCACGGAACCGAAGCGCGCGCACGATGTCGCGTGGCCCGGCAAGCTGCACCGCGGCGACCTCAGACGCCGACGGTTGGACGCCGTCCTCCTGCAGTTGGGCCAGCAGGGCAGACACGAAGAACGGATTGCCCCCGGTAGCGGCCTCGCACGCCTCGACGAACGGGGGAGGGGCTGGACCGAATCGGGCCTCCACGAGTCGGGACACCGCCACGCCGGACAGGGCCGATGGCCGTACGACGCTGATGTCGGGATCCGCGAGGATGCGCCCCAGCAGGTGGTCTTCCGCGCCGTCGTGCTCGCGCCGCGTCGCGATGACGAGCAGGAACGCCAGCGACGAGATCCGCGGTTGGAGGTAGCAGAGCACCTGGAGCGATGCCGTGTCCAGCCAGTGCGCGTCGTCCACCAGGACGGCCAGGGGTCGGCTACGGGCCATCCCGCTGAGTTCCTCGGCCACGGTTCGGACGTGCCAGTCGGGGTCTACGCCGCGTTTCGACCCAGCGGTCGAGAGCCCGGACAAGAGCTGGTTCATGCCACCGAACACCAGGTCGCGCTCGGTCTCGATACCGCGAGCCGTCAGCAGTCGGGCGCCGTGCGCCGACACCTCATCCCCGATGTGTCGCAACAGAGCGGTCTTGCCGAATCCCGGCCGGACCTTCGAGCGCAACGAAACGGCCCCGACCCGACAACGCCGCCTCTATCGCGGAGCGGCACGTCGCGAACTCCCGCTCGCGTTCGAGCAACGCCATGGCAACCGCCGCGCATGCCTGCAGATGCCGCCCCGGCATACTGGGCTGTCGCGAGACGGGGCAACGTGGCCAGTATCGCGTTCCCGGCTCTTCGCATCGTAGCCACTCCCACCCATCGCGGGAAGCCGGTCCTCGCAGCGGCTGAGGTGCGTCGGCGTTGGTCCAGGTCGGCGATGACCAGGACCGCACATTCTGGTCGGTAAGCTCGTTCGCCGAGGATCGCCCCTCGTAGGGCACAGCATCCGATGTACATCGCGGTCGCCGTCTCGGAGAATGGTACCGATGACAACGTACAAAGTCGGTTACTTCGTTGGGAGCCTGTCCTCGACATCGATCAACCGAGAACTCGCGAAGGCGCTGATCCGCCTGGCACCGAAGGATCTCGAGTTCACCGAGATCCGATCCGGGACCTGCCCCTCTACAGCCAGGACTATGACGCGGGCTTCCCGCCCTAGGCTCGGGCGTTGAAGGCATCGATCGCCGCGTCCGACGCCGTCCTGTTCGTCACCCCGGAATACAACCGCTCGATCCCCGGCGGCCTGAAGAACGCCATCGACTGGGCATCACGGCCGTGGCGCGAGAACTCCTTCGCCCAGATCCTGCTGCGGTGATCGGGACATCCGCAGGGCGGATCGGCACCGCGATGGCACAGCAGGGCCTGCGCGGCGTGCTCAGTTTCTGCAACGCCCGTCAGATGACCTCGCCCGAGGCCTACATCCGGTACTCCCCGGAGATCTTCCCCGGCGACGGGGAGGTCACCGACGAGTCCACCAAGGCCTTCATCACCGACTTCATGGAGCAGTTCCTGGTCTATATCTTCCGGGTTCTGACGGTCATCCCTGGGCCGTAGGCTTCAGCCGGCACGGCAGACCGCGTGCACAGCGATGAGCCGGAGACTGGCTGGTCGAGCGCGGCGTACTCTTCGACCATGACCAACGTGATCGACTACGTCGAGTTCGCCGTCGGCGATCTCGACAGTGCCAAGGCCTTCTACGCCAACGCCCTCGGCTGGACGTTCAACGACTACGGCCCCGACTACGCCGGGATCCAGGACCCGACGAGTCCCGGCCACGAGTTCGGTGGCCTGAACCCGCACCCGGCCACCGCTCGCGGCGATGGTGTTCTGGCGCTCGCCCGAACCGACGATGTCGACGCCTCGCTGGCAAGCGTGCTGGCCGCCGGAGGCCGCGTCACGGTGGAGCTGCACGAGTACCCAGGCGGCCGGCGGTTCATGTTCGCCGACCCGTGGGGGAACGTCCTCGGGGTCTACGAGCCGAGCGAGTAGCCCTCGCTCAGGCGTCGGCTTCGGGCGCCTCCATGCGCTCGAGGAGCGCCAGCGTCGTCTGCCCAGCTGCGGATCGTCATCGACTTGTAGGCCGGGGTGCCCACGATCTTGCCCAGGCGGCTCTTCGTCCGTTGCGCGCTCAGCCGCTGCGAGTAGATCACGCCCTTGCCCGGCCACACCTCGTCGACGTCGGGCCGTGGGTCGAAGACCTCCATCGCCGTCCGCGCGTCGATCCCCATGAGGAAGATCGCGTCGCTGTGGTACGTGTCCGGCTTGTCGCCGAAGCCCTTCGGTCGATCGTGGACGACCTTCCGGAGCTGGGCCTGCGTCAGGACGTGGACCGCGATCAGCTCGCTGTCGAGCTTGAAGGTCTTCGGGAGCGCTTCCTCGAGCTCCCGTTTGATGGCGGCCGCCGATCGGTCGGAGGTCAGGATCACGTTGCCGCTGGCGATGTACGTCGAGACGTTCTTGTGGCCATGCAACTCCAGGAGTTCGCGCAGGGCCGCCATCGGCACCTTGTTGCGGCCGCCCACGTTGATGCCGCGCAGGAGGACGAGGATATCGATGCATGGTGACCAGGAGGATGCCACAGAGACACGCAGCCGCCCGCCTACCTCGTTAGTCTCCCCAGATGGTCCGATGCCCCGCCTGCGCGACCGAGAACGCCGCTGACGCGCGGTTCTGTAACGGGTGTGGATCTCGCCTGAGCTCGGCCGCGGTGGCATCGGCCACGATCAGCGAGGAGCGGAAGGTCATCACGGCGCTCTTCTGCGACCTCGTCGGGTTCACCGCGACGAGCGAAGGCGGCCGATCCGGAAGACGTCGACCGGATGCTCACGCGCTACTTCGAGTGGCTCGGTCCCAGATCGAGCTGCATGGCGGCGTCGTCGAGAAGTTCATCGGCGACGCCGTCGTCGGTGTCTTCGGCGTGCCGGTCGCGCATGGCGACGATCCCGAGCGAGCCGTGCGGGCGGCGCTCCGGATCGCCGACGAGGCCGCCGACTGCAGGCGTCTGCACGGCGCCCCGCTGCGGCTTCGGATCGGGATCAACACCGGACAGGCGCTGGTGCGCGCTCGGATCTCGCCCCGGGCGCCGGCGAGCGGTTCCTTGCTGGCGACAGCGTCAACACCGCGTCTCGGATCCAATCGGTCGCGCCCGAGCTCGGGGTCGCCGTCGGCGAGGAGACGTGGCGGGCGACCAGCCTCGCGTTCGAGTACGCGGAGCTGCCGCCGGCCGTGCTCAAGGGCAAGGCCGAGCCGGTCCGGGTCTTTCACGCCATCGCGCCCGCGCGCGTCGCCTCGGGATCGACGTCACACGCGATCAGGCCAGCCCGTTCGTCGGTCGGACGCAGGAGTTCGCGACGCTCGTACGATGCCCTCGATCGCGCGGTCACGTCGAACCGGCGTCGAATTCGCGACGATCGTCGGCGAGCCGGGGCTCGGCAAGAGCCGGCTCGTTGCCGAGCTCCTCGCCCATGTCGGACTCGCACCCGACTGCTGGTGACCTGGCGACAGGGCCGCTGCCTGCCGTACGGCTCGGGATCGCGTTCTGGGCCCTCGGCGAGATCCTGAAGGGCCAGGCCGGGATCCTCGAAACGGACCCGGCCGCCGTGGCGATCGCCAAGCTCGACGACGTCCTGCCCGAGGCGACGAGCGGGCCTGGTTCCGGGAACGGCTGCTGCCACTCCTCGGGATCGAATCCGGGTCCAGCGCCGCGCGCGACGAGCAGTTCACCGCGTGGCGCCGGTTCCTCGAGCTCCTCGCCGAACAGCGCCCGACGGTGCTCGTCTTCGAGGACCTCCACTGGGCTGACGAGGCGATGCTGGCCTTCCTCGAGGAGATGGCCGCCCGCCGGGCGCGGTGCCGATGCTCGTGATCGGGACGACGCGCCCGGAGCTCCTCGAGCGGCGTCCGACGTTCCCGGGCGTGCGGAGCGGCACGACCGGATCGAGCTGCAGCCGTTGCCGCTCGACGCCGCGACGATCCTCCTCGGCGGGCTGCTCGACGGCGTGCCGATCGCGCCCGAGCTTCTCGAACCGATCCTCGAGCGGGCAGCGGGCAACCCGCTCTTCGCCGAGGAGTTCATCCGGCTGCTGCGTGACCGCGACCTGCTCACGATCGGCCGACGGTTCGCCGAGCTCCGCAGGGGTGCGGACCTCCCGGTCCCGGACTCGATCCAGGCGCTGCTGGCCGCTCGGATCGACGCCCTCCCGGCGGCCACAAGGCGATGCTCGCCGACGCCGCCGTCATCGGGAAGGTGTTCTGGGCGGGCGCGGTCGCCGCGATGGGCGAGCGCGATCTCGCCGAGGTGGAGGCGGCGCTCGACGGCCTCGCCAGGCGCGAACTCGTCGCGCCGCCGGCGCGGTCGTCGATGGCCGGCGAGGCCGAGTACGCGTTCTGGCACGTCCTGGCCCGCGATGTCGCGTACGCGGCACTGCCGCGCGCCCGCCGCGCCTCGCGTCACGTGGCCGCCGCGCACTGGATCGAGTCGAAGTCGAGCGACCGGCTCGAGGACGTCGCCCAGATCCTCGCCCACCACTACGCCACGGCGCTGGACCTCGCCGTCGCTGTCGGCGATGACGCGCTCGCTGCGGAGTTGCGCCCGTCGGCGTTCCGGTTCCTCCTCCTCGCCGGCAGGCGCGCCCTCGGTCTCGACATCCCGGTCGCGCTCGAGCTGCTCGAGCGGGCCCTGGCACTCGCGCCCGCGGGGCCATCAGGATCGCCCCGCCGCGCTCGAGTCCTATGCGGAAGGGCTCGCGCAGGACGGTCGGTATCACGACGCGGCAGCCGCGTACGAGGAGGCCGTCGAGCTCCTGCGATCCGGTGGTCAGGATCTCGGGGCCGGTCGGGTCCTGAACAGGCTCGCCGGCATCTACGAGTTCATGGGTGACCACAACTTTCGATCGACCGTGAACGGGTCGGTCGCCCTCCTCGAGCCGCTCGGCCCGACGCCTGAGCTCGCCGCGGCCTTGCGGCGGCTGGCCACGCTGGATCTGAACGAGCACCCCGAGGACGCCATGGTCGGCTTCCAACGGGCGCTGGAGATCGGCCAGGCGTCGTCCTTCGCGACCGAGCGGGATGCCGTCACGTTCCACGCGATCGCCTCCGGGTGGCACGGCATCGCCACGGCCGTCACCGGCGACCTGACCGGCACGGACGAGGTCGAGCAGGCGATCGTGACCCTGACGGAAGCCGGCGACGGCAGTACGGCGCTCAGTCTCCGGATCAACCTCGCGATCCTGCGCAGCAACTACGCGGCGCCGGCCGAGATCATGCCGCTCTTGGAGGACGCGCTCGCCTTCGGCCGGGCGCGGGGCTTGCGCGCCGACCTCGCGTGGCTGGCGATCGAACATCATCCAGTGTCGGTTCGACCTCGGTGATCACGAGCGGATGCTTGCCGACGCGCCGCGCGTCGATGCGGAGCTGGCCGAGCAGGGAGCCGCGGGCGTCCAGCTCGACCTCCGGACGACGATGCTCCGGGTCGACCTGATCCGCGGGCAGGACCCCGGCGCGGAGCGACTCGCATGGCTCGAGCAGACGGCTCGCACGACGGGGGCGGGGGAGAGCCTGGTCGCAGGGCTTGGATCGGTCGCCGCGGCCCGCCAGATGCTCGGCGACGACGCTGGAGCGCGGAGCCTCTTGGCGGAGGTCGTGACCCTTCCGGACGTCGGCAGCTGGTGGTGGTTCACCCTCTCTGCCCACCCTGGTTCGTACGGCGACGGCACTCGGCGAGCTCGACCTCGCCTCAGCGATGGTCGCGTATCGGGAACCCCAGATGCCGTTCACGCAGCACGCCGTCGCAGCCGCGAGGGCGCGCGCTCGTCGAGGCTCGCGGCGACAGCTTGGGCGGCCAGCGACGCCTACGCTGACGCGGTCCAGCGCTGGGAGGGGCTGGGTGTCATCCCTGAGCTCGGGCACGCGCTGCTCGGTCGCGGCCGGACGCTGCGTGGCGCAGGGCCGGTCCGACGAAGCCCGGATCGCGCTCGAGCAGGCCCGGGCCATCTTCGCGCACCTCCATGCGCAGCCCGCGCTCCGGGACATCGATGCGGCCATCAGCGCGATGACCCATCCGGTCTCCTGGATCACTGGCGGGTGCCACGTCATCGATCATCGTCCCGTCCTCCCGAAGCCGGGCAGGGCCGCGGCCTGGTGCATCCACGACGCGATCTGGGGTTCGTCGATGTCGCCACCGACTCCGAGGTCCACGCCGCGCGACGACCTTGCCCATCCCGATCGGTGCACCGGCCTGGCTCGGGCGCGAGTGATGTGCCGCGCCCCAACGTGAGCTTGACGTGGCCGGCGAATCCGCCGCACGGAAGCACCAGCCGTCACTGACGCCGTACCAGGCCATGCCCCATTTCACCGTGCGTTGCAGTCCCGGCAACGCCCCGGCCGCCAGGGGCATCGACACGCTCGGCGATGGAGCGTTGTGGCTCGGGCAGGCTCCCGATGTAGGCAAAGACCGGCTCGTCGCCGACCGCGGCCTTTGTGGGGGTTTGCCCGGCCGGTCATGGCGGCCGGCAGCGTCGTGAGGACATCGGCTTGCACGTCCGTCTTGGTGCGTTTGCGTGCCGTCATCGCTGCGTACCTCATCGATCAATCCCACCAGAACGGCCAGAGCTCGGCGTCGACGAGCGCTTCTGCGTACTCCCGGATCGTCCCGACGCCCTGCTGGATGTTGTCTGGGCAGAACGCGTAGTGCTCGGCGGCGATCGCGGTGGCGGACGCGAGATCGCGCGCCGGGCGGCCGACCGCCACGGTCAACGTGTCGGTGCCCAGGCCCACGACGTAGGCGTCGAACCGCAGCTCCCATGAGCGGAGCACGGTCGTCATGTCGAGCGGGTCACCGTCGTAGTTCGCGGCGCCCATCCAGCCGACCGCGTCGAGGATGTCGGCCGGACGGTTGACCGCGACCAATCCCAGGTGGCCGCTCGAGTGTCGACACGATGGCGTCGATCGATGCGGGCGTCGTCCCGAGGCGTCGGGTCGGCGAGGCCGGGAAACGCCGTGCCGAACGGGGACAGCTCCTCGTCGGCGGACTCCTCGTCGACGATCGACCGACTCGCTCCAGCCCCGCCGAAGGATGGTCAGGACCTCGGTGTGGCGGCCTCTCGGGACGTCCATGAGCCGCTCATCGAAGCCCTCGAAGCCGTACGACGCATCGATGACGAACGGCCAGACGCCGGTCTCCGGAAAGGCGGCGGCCAACCTTGACCAGAGGCTGGCGACGTCCTTGACCGGCGCCGATGGAGGCCCAGATGACGGGTCCGTCGCCGCGGGACCCGCCCTCGGGCTCCGGCGCGTAGAGCGGCCCGTCAGGCAACCGACGCCGGCGATGGTCCCGCCCGTCTCGGGCGGCAGCGTGCCACGCGTCGCGGCTCGGAAGCGGGTCTGCGAGTCGTCCGCAGATGGGTCGTCCTCGACCGTCGTGCCATCCGGCAGGTGCAGGTAGGTCGGCCAGGGCCGCAACTCGTAGCCCTTGCCCTGCTTCTCGTCGATCAGCGCCATGTACGTCGTGGCGGCCTTGGGCCACGGGACGGCCTCGACGCGCGTCGCCCAGGCCCGCGGGAACCCGATGCGCCCGAAGTTGAAGCGGACCCGCCATGTCTCCCCGTCCTCCTCCTCGAGGCTGACCGCGTAGAACTTCGAGGACCCGCCGCCGACGTACTCGAAGTAGGCGTGCAGCGCCCGTGGCGACGACTCGGCCAGCGTCGGGATGCGGGGCGATGGCTCGCCGCCGGCGGCGACGACGGACGCCGTGACGGGGGAGGGGAGGCGGCACGTCGAGCCGAGGGCCGCGTCGGTTTGTCCCCCGACCCGAAGAGCTTGCGCAGGAACGACATCGCCGAAAGTATGTCCACCTCGAGGGCGGCAACGTCAGGAAGCGCCTCGAGCGCCTGAATCTCACCCGACTTGTCGTCGGCCATCTTGAGGACCATGGCGACCCGGAGAACGACGCCACGCGACGCGTGGCTGGCTATATTCAGGTACAGCCGACTGGTCGAGTCGATGACCGGTTGCCTCCGGGCGATTCACGCGACTCGTTCGAGCCCCGCTGTCGGTCCCAGTTCCGCAAGCATCGACCTCGCCCGACCGTCCCAGGAGGTCCATCCATGACCATGGAGTACGTCTCCCTGCCCGGTGAGACCGCTCCGCCCGTTCCTGACGGGCCGAAGCTGTGCAACGGCGACGACATGCGCATCCTGCACAACGCGTTCCTGTGGGGATACGAAGTGGCGCCTGGACTGGTGCGCGGCGTTCCCCCCGGTGACACGGCGCGCAGCGAGTTCGTCGGCCAGTGGCTCGCCGATCTCGACGCGACGCTGCACACGCATCACGAGAGCGAAGACGAGTTCCTGTGGGACAAGCTCGAGCAGCGCGCTCCCGCCTGCGCGCTCCACGTCGGCCAGATGCGCGCGCACCACGCACAGGTCGCGGAGCTGCTCGAGGAGGCAGGTCCGCTCCTCGCCCGATGGCGCGCGACGGCCGAGCCGGCGCTCGGCGAACAGCTGGCCGATGCCTACGAGCGGATGCTCGGCGTGCTGAAGGTGCACCTGCGCCGTGAAGTGGTGGAGGTCATCCCGGTCGCGGAGCGGGTGGTCACCGCGGAAGAGTGGACAGCGATGGGCGACCACAGCGCCGGGGCGATCCCGACGAGTCGCCTCCTGCCGCAACTCGGGATGCTGCTCGCGAACTCCACGCCTGCGGACCGCGAGAGCTTCTACGCGGGCATGCCCCTCTTCATCAAGGTGCTCTGGCGCCTCGTGGGCAAGCGTCAGTACGCGAAGCAGTTCAGGCAACTGTTCCCGGGCAAGCCTGTCCCACCGACCAGCTGACGTGCGCTAACGCGCCCTGGACGTGACGATCCGCGCGTCCAGACATAACTCACCTTATAGGATCGTATAGTTATGCGGCCGACGTCATGCACCTGCATTTGTAAGCGTGGAGTGGGTCTCCCGCACAAATGCCCTACAAGGCCCCTAGAAGCCACGGAGACGCCCGATAGGGTAGGGAGTGGCACCAAGTGCCACTCAGATGGGCGCCGGCCGCTGTAGGGCGATAATTCTCGCTTGACGTCCGTGAGATGATTGGGGACGTAAATCACCCTCGTCGGTTGCTATCTGGCGGGTATCAGCAACGCAGCCGAGCGTGTAGCCCCTCGTTCCCAGCTCTAGCGGGTCGTAAATAAGCAGCTCCCGGGACTTTCGGATGGAACAGGGCGACCGAGCCCCCATCCTTGAATGGGCGAGGTCTGCCCAAAATGCTCCCCCCCGGGAGCGGAAGCCATGGCGAGGGGGTCGGATGTGCATCGGCGTCCGTGTTCGACCCCCTTTCCCTCCCTCCCGAATTCGAGCATTCCGCCATCGGCGGAGAAGAGCGACGCCCGGCCACGATGAGTAGCGTCCCGTAGGCCTAACACGGGCTCTAAAGGGCCTGAATTCTGCCCAAACCGCCCTGGGAGGGCGTCAACGGCCGCAAGACCGCGAGGTCTGCGGAGCGGTAGCGATCCGTTTACGCCCGCTGAATGGGCCGAGAATTTCTGCTCCGAGTGACTCGCCTGCGAGGCACTCGGTCCTCGGAAAATCGGCTTCATCGCCGGGTGGCCCGGACGCGAAACTGCGTGGCCTCGGGCGTCGCTCCGTTGCATATCCATGCGTTTCGGCCGATTTCAAGCTCAGATGGCTTGCATGAGGATACAGACATAACTCACCTTATCGGAAGTGATATCAGGACCGTCGGAGCCCTTCTCAGGCGCGATACTCGCTGATCTCGAACAGATGACCGTCCGGGTCCCGGAAGAAGCAGCGCGTCTCGGGACCGTGGACCACCGGCGGGGTCAGGAACTCGGCGCCGCGGCCGCGTAGCTCGTCGTACGCCGCCTGGCAATCGGCCACGCGCATCGTGAACAGCTGATCGCGCACCCGCGGGTCCGCCGGCGGCGCCAGGGTGACATCGGGCTTGTCATCGGTCGGGCCGCCGCCGGTCACGACGAGGAGCCAGGCCTGTCCGAGGCGCAGCACGACCGACGTCCCGCCGTACTCAGCGGTCACGGTGGCGCCCAGCACGTCGCGGTACCACGTGCGAGCACGATCGAGGTCAGCGACCACCACGATGTGCGTGACCTCGAGGTCCGGGGCAGGGAAGGTCGACATGGCGTCATCGTGCCACGCGGAGCAGCCCGACGGTCCCTGCCCTGCCTCTCCCCCATCCTCCGGCGCGGTTCGGACGAGGATCGATGGGACCATCGGGTCAGGGGCCGGGCGCGACCGGGCGACGAGACTGCCCCGAGTACCCTGCAACAGCCCGTCACCCCGGAGAGCCGTCTGTGGCCATCGCCCCCTGGATCGCGCCGCCCGTCCTCGCCGAGTACGTCCACAACGCCGGGATCCGGCTGCGGCGACAGCTCCGCGGCCACACCCGACACAGCGGCGATGCCCCGACCATCATCGAGGCCTGCATCGAGCGCTGCTGGAACGGCCGCACGTTCACGGCGAGCCCCGGGCACTTCGACATGTTCTGGACCCGCGACCTGTCGTTCTCGACCCCGGCCCTGGTCCGCCAGGGCTATGGCGACCGCGTCCGCGCCTCGCTGGCCTACGCGCTCGACGTATGGACCCGCCGGAACAGCCACGTCACGACGACGATCCACTACTTCGACCGACCGGGCGACGTGTACGAGTACGGCGTCGACTCGCTGCCGTTGCTGCTGGCCGCCCTGCGGGCCGCGGACGCCTCCGAGCTGGTCGACCGTCATGCCGGCTGGCTGCAGGCCGAGGTCGACCACTACGTCGAGCGTGTCGTCGATCCGACGAGCGGCCTGGTCCGCTCGGACCGCAAGTTCTCCGCCCATCGGGACACGGTCGAGAACCGCTCGAACGCCTACGGCAACACGATGGTCGCGCTGCTGGCCAAGACGATCGCCGAGACGGGTTGGGTCGAATCGCCGCTGGAGCGCCATTTCGACGGCGACTACGGCCGGCTGCTGGTCGAGCACTTCTGGGCCGGCGACCACTTCCGAGATGCCCTCGGTGACGAGACGGTCTCGGGCGAGGCCAACGTGTGGCCGTTCTATGCCGGTGTCATCGCCGAGCCCGACCTGCTGCGCCCGGCCCTCGCCTACCTCGACGCCGAGGGCTTCTGCGACCCGCTGCCGCTCCGCTACGAGACGACCCGCCGACCCGAGCGCGAGGTCTGGCTGACCCGCCACGTCCTGCCCGACTACCAGGGCAGCACCGTCTGGACCTCGCTCGGCGCGATGTACCTCCAGGTCCTGCGCCAGGTGGATCCCGTGCTCGCCAGCCGGCAGACGGAGCGCTATGTCGAGCTCATCGAGCGCGACGGGACGTTCTGGGAGGTCCTCGACCACCGGGCACGCAACTACGTCAGCCCGCGCTGGATCATGATCGGCGAGGAGGCGATGCTCTGGTCCGCGATCTTCCTCGACGTCCTGCGCACCGGCGCTGACGCGCCGGCGCTCCTCTCCCCTGCCCCGCTCGCCACGAGAGCGCTAGCCGCGACCGCGACAGACGCGACCGAGACGCTCGCGGCATAGGCGGGTCAGCCGCGATCCGGTCTCGGCGGGCGGGTGTTGCCCGACGGCGACTCGGCCTGGGTGTCCCGCTCCGGACGGCCCGGGCGCGTGGCACCATCCAGGCGATCGTGCGATGCGTTCCGCCGTTCGGCGAGGTGTGCCGGCAAGGGCGGCCGGCTGCGTGGCTCGGCCATCAGCCGATGACCATCCAGCCGACGTTGGTCGTCGACGAGACGCTAGTGTTCAGATAGATCGTGATCGACCCGTCGGCCGAGGCCGGTACGACCGCCCTGACCCACACCCCGGACCGGTTGCTCTGGAGGGTGGCCAGGCCGAAGGACGTGCTGGAGATGCCGCCCGGGACCGTCGATCTTCTTCGAGCTCTGGCCCGCACTGAAGGTCGTCTTCCCGCTCCTGTCGAAGCGAGCAACGCCCTTCACCTGGAGCGCGGTCCGGCCGCTCTCGGAACCTGCCCAGACCCCGACGTGAGCCACCGGGTCGGGCGCGAGGCCCACGCCGGACCAGCCCATGACGCCCGTGCCACCGTCGACGTCGCCGACGATGCCGGCGTCGCCGAATCCGAGCACACCGATGTATCCGGCACCAACGACCCCGACGCCGTTCGTGGCGTCGCCGTACACGCCCGTGCCGGTCGTGCTCGTCCCGGCAACGCCGTTCGAGACCTCGGACTGGTCGCAGCGACCATGCACGCCGGTCTCGGTCAGGGCCGCCGGGGGGCCGCCTGGGCCGGTGAACCCGAAGACGGCGGCCGTCCCACCGGTCGACTGCGACGCGATCGCAGGCGCGCCCGTCCCACCGGCCGTCGCGTTGATCGCCCGGCCACCGGTGCTGAATGCGCGGACCGCCGTGCCGCTCGTGCTGTCGCCGCGCAGCCCGGTGTTCGACACGCTGATCCCCCGCAGCCGATCCCGGAGTCGCTCGTGCCGAGCACGCTGACCGCCGACGGTCCACCGAGGGTCTTCCCTTGGATCGCGACATAGGTCGGGCTGTGGACCACGAGCACCGCCGCCGTATTCACGCCATGGAGCTCCATGGTGGGCTGGCCTGCCGTGACCTGCTGCAGGGTGGTAACAGTCGTCGCGCTGTTCCCAACACCGAGCAAGAGCGGTTCGCCGTCAGCCGCGTGCGCGGGCACCGGCCTCCCGACGGCGGAAGCGACGACGGCGACGGCCCCACCGATGCCTGCAGCGAGCAGGGCACGACGGGACCTGGGGGCGGCGGGTTCGAAGGACACGGCTCGGTCCACCTCGGATCAGGGCCTCCGGCGTGATGACCGCCGGATAGCGAAGCGCACGATACGGCCGCGCCGTTGTCTAGGCGCCCGTCGATCGGCGGCACGCGGAACTGGCTGATCTCGGACCGGAGCCCGCGCTACTCGAACTCGGCGATCTCGGCATGGCGCATCCCGAGGTAGTGGTGCAAGACGAAGACCGACCGCTGCTCGGGCGGCAGGCGCCGGAAGGCCCGTTCCAACTCGTCATCGATCCTCGACGGACAGGAGCGCAGCGGACGAGCCGCCGGTCATGTCCGGGGCGAGGAGGCGCACGTGGGCGTCCCAACGACGGGTCTTGCGCGCTTCCACGTAACAGGCGTTCACGAGGATGCGGTAGAGCCAGCCGCCGAACCGGTCCGGGTCGCGGAGTGCAGGTAGTTCGCGCCAGGCGGTGACGATCGCTTGTTGGACGGCGTCTTCGGCCCGATCGACATCGCGCAGGATCCGAAACGCGATGGCCATCAGCCGATCGCCAGCCATCCGGATCAGGCTGGCGAACGCTTCCTCATCCCCGCCTCGTGCGAGCTCCACGAGCGCTCGCTCCACGGAGGACCTCCAGGACTCGGCACCCCTGGATGGGATGCGCTACCTCTTACGATTCACGCCCCGGGTCGAAGGTTCGATCGCGACAGCATCCAGGCTGTCACGGTCGTGCCGGCTCGACGGTGTTCGGTTCGAACGTGACCGCCTCGACGTCGAACTGGACGCGATGCAGCCGCGCGTACAGGCCGTCGAGCGCCAACAACTCGTCCTGGGTCCCGAGCTCCACCAGCCAGCCATCATCGAGCACGGCGATCCGGTCGGCCGCGCGGATGGTCGACAGCCGATGGGCGACGATGATCGTCGTGCGCCCGACCTTGAGTCGATCGAGGGCGTCCTGGACCAGCCGCTCCGACTCGTTGTCGAGCGAGCTCGTGGCCTCGTCGAGGAGGAGGATCGGCGGGTCCTTGAGGATCGCCCGGGCGATCGCCACGCGCTGGCGCTGCCCACCCGACAACCGCATCCCGCGGTCGCCGACGACCGTGTCGTACCCCTCTGGCAGGACGCTGATGAAGTCGTGCGCATTGGCGGACCGCGCGGCAGCGATCATCTCGTCGTCGGTCGCATCCAGCCGCCCGTAGCGGATGTTCTCGGCGATCGTGCCGCCGAACAGCGTCGCCTCCTGGGCCACGAGCCCGATGCACTCGCGAAGGCTGGCCACGGTCACGTCGCGGATGTCGACGCCATCGATGCGGATGGCGCCGCTCGTGACATCCCACAGGCGGGGGATGAGCCCGACCAGGGTGGTCTTGCCCGATCCGGACGGCCCGACCAGGGCGAGGGTCTCCCCTGCCCTGATGTCGAGCGTCAGGTCACGCACGACCGGGCGGCCGGCGAGGTACGCGAACGACACGTCATCGAGCGCGATCGCGCCTCGGATCGGGCCGATCGGCCGGGCATCGGGCTCGTCCAGGATGGTCGGCCGCGTGTCGATGATCTCGAACACCCGCTCGATGGCCCCGGTCCCCTCGCGAAACTGGCCGTAGAGCCCGGCGATCGTGCCGAGGCTGGCGCCGATGGCCACGCCGTACAGCAGGAATCCGGTCAGCGTCCCGATCCCGAGCGTGCCGTCGATGACCTGGTGCCCCGTGTACCAGAGCAGCGCGGCGATGGCGCCGAAGCCCAGGAAGCCCATGAGCGCCCCGAAGCCGGCCCGCCACAGGGCCAGTCGCGACCCGGTCGCGACGACGCTGCGCAGGTCGGTGTCGTAGCGATCGAGCTCCCACTCCTCGCGGACATAGCTCTTGACCACGCGGATGCCGGACAGCGCCTCCTCGGCCGTCGTCGTGCTCCGGGCGATGGTGTCCTGGACCTGGCTGCTGACCCGCTGGAGGGGTCGGCCGAACACGACGGCCACGGCGATGAGCGCCGGCGCGAGCAGCAGCACGACGAGCAACAGCGTCGGGCTGAGGGTGAACAGGATGATGACCGAGCCGACCAGGCCGATGACCGACGACAGGAGGCTCGTGACGGTCTGGGTCAGCATCGTGCGCACGAGCGTCACGTCGCTCGACAGGCGCGAGACGAGCTCGCCGACGCGGTGCCCGGTGTGGAAGTCGAGCGACAGGGTGATCAGCCGGCCGTACAGCTCCCCCCGCAGCTGGGCGACCACACGCTCGCCGACGACACCCAGCAGATAGGTCTGGACGAAGCTTCCGACCGCCTGCACGCAGAACAAGCCGATGAGCACGACGATCAGCCGGTCGAGGCCGGCCGGGTCGCCCCCGGCCACGACCTCCGCGGTGATGCCGGCGATGATCAGCGGGAAGGCGAGTCCGATCGCCGACGAGATGACGAGGCCGACGAGCGCGATGGCGAACGGCCGCCAGTGGGGCCGCAGATAGGCGAACAGCCGAGACCACGGCACGCCCCCGAACCCGCGCACCTCGCGGACGACGGCGCCCGCATCGCTGGGGATCCGGGCGAACTGCTGGGTCACCGACGGATGATGCCATCGCTTGGCGCGTCGTCGACCTCCGTCATGCCCGCGACCGTAGGACGAGCCCGTTGCGATCCCGCCCGCTTCGGTATCATCCGGCCGTCCCGCGACCGAGCGCGGGTCGGAGGACCCCCACCTGACGACCGTCACCGTCGCCGGCCAGCCGTCCAGGCCGAGCCGCTTCGCCGCGCTGCACCCGATGCTGTTCGCCGCGTACGCGGTGCTCTTCGTGTGGTCGCAGAACCTCGGCGAGACCGATCCCGTGAGCGTCATCGTGCCCCTGGTCACGGTCGTGCTCGGGGCGATGCTCGCGACCGTCATCCTCGGCGCGCTGCTCCACGACCGACGCCGCGGCGCCATCATCGCCACGCCGCTCGTCGTGGGCCTCCTGATGTACGGCCACGCCGCGCACTACCTGACCCCGCTCGGCGTCCCCGGCTTCGTCCAGCAGGCCGTCTGGATCGCCCTCGTCATCGTCGGCGTCATCGCCGCCCTGCGCCTGGACACCCGACATGTCGCGATGATCGATACGGCGCTGACCCGCATCGCCGCCCTCCTGATCGGGGTCGCGCTCGTCGCGATCGTGTCGTTCCAGCTCACCGCCGCCTCCAGCCGCGGCCCGCTCGCGCACGCCGAGCCGCAGCCGGACACGACCACCGCCCCCAAGCGGGACGTGTACTGGCTGGTCTTCGACCGCTACGGGTCGGACCACTCGCTGGAGCTCCAGTACGGCATCCAGAACGATCTGACGCCGTGGCTCGAGGAACAGGGCTTCACGGTCCTCGACCAGAGTCACGCCAACTACAGCCGGACCGTGCTGTCGATGTCGACCACGCTCACGATGGAGCACCTCGATCCCGTCGTGGCTGCGGCCGGCGAGCGGAGCTCCGACCTGTCGGTCGTCAACGAGCGGCTGCAGGACCCGCTCGTGGCTCGCCAGTTCAAGGAGCTCGGCTACCGCTACGTCCACATCGGCTCGTGGTGGGATCCGACCAGCCACGACGTCGGAGCCGACGTCAACATCAACGTCCCGACCCCGCTCGGTACCGGCGACTTCGCCAACGCCATCTACGACGCGAGCGCCGTGCCGGCCATGCTCCGCCGGGTCGGCCTCGAACGGTCCGCCCGGCGCGATCGGCAGTACGCCGCGGCGACGACCGCATTCGACGGCCTGGCCGGCCTGCGCGACGAGCCTGGGCCCAAGTTCGTCCTCGCCCACGTCCTGCTCCCCCACCCGCCCCTCGTGTTCGATCGAGACGGGTCGTACATGAGCGAGGCCGCGACCGATGCGCTGACGCCGCTCGAGCAGTACGAGCGGCAGCTTGCCTACACGAACGACCAGATCCGGGCGATCCTCGGCGACCTGCTGGCCCTGCCAGAGGACCAGCGCCCGATCATCATCCTCCAGGCCGACGAGGGCCCCTGGCCGACGAGCTATGTCCGGACCTACCGCGACGATGCCGATTGGGCCGCCGGCGTCAGCGACGACGAGCTCGAGCAGAAGTTCGGCATCCTCAACGCCTGGTACCTGCCCGACGGCGAGGAGTCACTCGGCCTGACCCCGTCGCAGACGGCGATCAACACGTTCCCGATCCTGTTCAGCCGCTACTTCGGGCTCGACTACCCGCTCCTGCCCGACACGGTCTACGCGTCGCACGACTGGCTGCACCCGTACCAGCTGACCGACATCACCGGACGGCTGCCGACCCTCCGCTAGGGGGCTCCCCTCCCCCGGTCAGCGCCGCCGCAGGACGAGGAGCGTGCGCGGGCTGTCCTCGATCGGCTGCTCGCTGACGATCGTCGAACCGGGCCGCCGCAGCCGCGCGGAACCCGTCGAGGGTGTAGTCGGGGAACACGTCACGTCGTGTCGCCAGCAGCCGGCGGACCATCACGTCGTCCTTGGGCACGAACTCGACGATGGCCCACGGCGCCATCCGGGCGAACAGGTCGACGACCATCGGCAGCGGCACGTTCCGCCCGATCGCCAGGTGATGGACCAGGGCCAGGGCCAGGAGACCGTCCGGATCGGCCCGCTCCAGCAGCGAGCGCCGCTCCGTGCCGGCCCAGCCGATGCCCGGGCTCGGGTTGGCGAGGTCGAGGACCAGCGGCAGGATGTCGCCACGTCCATCCGCGCGGATGCCGCGGTACGTCCGCTCCGCTGCGGCCGGGTCGATGTCCCATGCGAGCACCCGCCGGCCCGTCTCCGCGGCGATCCGGCTGTAGCGACCGGTGTTGGCGCCGAGGTCCCAGATCCGTTCGCCATCGACCCGCTCGACGGCCTCGCGCACCAGGTTCTCCTTGGCCGTCGTCGCCGCATCGCTGTAGCTCGTGTGGTCCGCGTAGTCCGCCCATTCCGTGCCGCCCGGCGCCCAGCGCAGCTTGGCCACGGTCGAGCGCAGGTTGTCGATGAGGCCGATGAGCCGCTTCCGACTGATGCGGGCCGACTTGGCCGCCTGGCCGTCGTCGTCATCCGCCGCGTGGCGACGTTGGGAGGAGGCGTGGAGGTGGAGGTGCGACAGGAGCCCGAGATCGAACCGTGTCCGCCATGGCAGGAGCGACGCGGCGAGGTCGAGCGGGACTCCGTCCGGGTTCGCGCGAAGCAGCGCCGCGAGCCGGATGTCGCGCCGCGCCATGAGCGCCAGCGGGGCGAGGAATTGCTCGCAGAACTGGCGGTAGGCCACCCACGGCGTGCCGTCCTCGTGCGGCTCGAACGACAGCGAGTCGATGAACACCGGCCGGGCGCCACGGAACTGGACGTTGTAGGCCGATGCGTCCTTGAGCGTCCAGCCGGCGTCGAGGGACGTCCGCTCGATGTCGAGGGTCAGGAGGGCGGCGTCCTGGAGCTCGCCGAAGGTCCACTCGTAGGGATACGACACGAACTCGATCGGCTGCGGTCGGATGACCGCGCGGGCGTCGTCCGTGGCGGCATCGGTGAGCGGGGCCACATCGTGCCCGATGAGTCTGCCGTCGGTGATGAGCCGCTCGGCCAGCCCGCTGGCCAGGAAGGCGGTCCAGTCGTCGATCGCCGATGGGCCGATCTGGCGGTAGAGCACCCCGTCGCGGCGGTAGACGAACCCACCGGGGTCCCGCCACGACCCCGGATCACGCTCGACCGCCGGGGAGTCAGTCGCGGGCGGCGACGTCATCGACCGGGGTGGGTTCCTCCTTCGGACCGCGGATCGACCGGGACAGACGCGCGATCTGGCTCCGGAAGAAGATCGGGATCGCCACGACGGTGGCGATGACGACCTGGATGATCAGGCTTCCCGACCCGGGGTCG
Organism: uncultured Chloroflexia bacterium; assembly: GCA_963776925.1. Lineage (GTDB taxonomy): Bacteria > Chloroflexota > Limnocylindria > Limnocylindrales > CSP1-4 > SPCO01. The sequence goes on from CAVZON010000006.1 coordinate 693,958, forward strand.
ATGTAGGCGAGCAACTCGGACACACGCCCTCCGACGTTTCCTCGGCCGACTGGCGGCCGACACGTTTCCGGGATGGTACCGCGTCATCAACGGACGGTTAACCGCCGTTCAGCGGGGCGGGCCGTCCTCCGCGTCGCGGACGCGCACCTTCGGCGATCGACCGGCGTCAGCGAGGGCACGGCGCAGGAGGAACTCGACCTGCCCGTTCACGCTGCGCAGATCGTCCGCCGCCCAGCGCTGCAGGGCGGCGAACGTCTCCGGATCGAGTCGGAGCAGGAAGCTCTTCCGTTCGGCCATGGGCGACGCCGGCTAGGCGTACAGCGTCCCCGTGTTGACCACCGGCTGGGTCTCGTGCTCGGAGCACAGGACGACGAGCAGGTTGCTGACCATCGAGGCCTTGCGTTCCTCGTCGAGCTGCACGATCCCCTTGGTCGAGAGCTGCTCGAGCGCCATCTCGACCATGCTGACGGCGCCCTCGACGATGCGCGTCCGGGCGGCGATGACGGCATTGGCCTGCTGGCGCCGAAGCATCGCGTTGGCGATCTCCGAGGCGTAGGCGAGGTGACTGATCCGGGCTTCGACGATCTCGACGCCAGCCCGCCCGAGGCGGTCCTGGATCTGCGCACGCAGCTGGTCGGCGATCTCCACCGGGTTCGAACGGAGCGAGATGTCGTCCTCGATGTGGGCGTCGTACGGGTGGACCGTGGCCAGGTTGCGCAGCGCCGACTCGGCCTGGACGTGGACGAAGTTCTCGAAGTCCTCGACCTCGAACAGCGCCTCGGCCGTGTCGGTGACCTTCCAGACGACGATGGCGGCGATCTCGATCGGGTTGCCGTCATGGTCGTTGACCTTGAGTCTCGAGGTCTCGAAGTTGCGGACCTTGATCGAGATGCGGCGGCGCTCGGTGAACGGGTTGACCCACTGCAGGCCCTGGTCGCGAACGGTCCCGTCGTAGTGGCCGAACAGGACGAGTGCGCGTGCTTCGTTCGGGTTGACCGGGGTCAGCCCGCCGAAGCCGAATCCAACGAGGACGATCGCCAGGACGAGCAGCACGAAGCCGGAGATCGGCAGGAGCACCGTGCTCCCCTCCCCCATCCCGCCGAGCACGTTGACCGTGTACCAGATCAGCAGCCCGAACAGCGCGAGCATGATCGCCAGGAGGACGATGAAGACCGGGATCCCCGGCAGGTAGAAGGCGCGGCGTTCCCTGTTTCCCATCGCTCGGTTCGCTCCAGCACGAGGTTCGATGCTGGGCATGATATCACATTGATATCCCGGCGAACCCTCGCGTCACACGGTGCAGGCCAGCACGAGGTAGATGGCGATGCTCAGCCCGGCGTTCGCGGCGAGCGGGATGGCCAGGGACCGCGTGCGGACCGTGATGACGCCGGCCACGCCTGCCGCGACGCCGACCAGGACCACGGCCCCCGGCATGCCACCCAGGGCCGGGAAACGCCAGGGCGTAGATGACCGCCTGGCCGACGATGGCCGGCCCGGTGCCGAGGACCCGGGCCGTCCAACCCAGCAGCGCACCGCGGAAGGCCAGCTCGTCGACGATCGAGCGGGTGACACCGAACACCAGCGCCGGGACCAGCGCCGCTGGGTCGAGGCGGAGCGTCCGGTCGCCACCCGGGATGCTGGTCCCGAGCAGGAACCCCACCACCAGTCCCGCCGCGAGGGCCCCGACGAAGGCGACCGGGATCCAGATGCGGAAGGTCCGGGCGGGCCAGCGCAGCCACAGCGAGGCGGCGTTGGCCTTCAGCGGGATCGCCACGCCGAGGACGACGAGGATGACCGTCACCGCGCGGATCAGCTCACGATCGTCCAGCTCGCGGGTCAGGTCCAGGCACGCGCGTCCGGCCCAGTCGAGCACGACGCCGGGCCCGATCACGAGGAGCACCGCGACGGGGATGGCGCCGGCCCACGCCCAGCGCACGGGCGCATCGCGCATCGCCGCGACGACCGTCCCGAGGACGATCAGGGCGAGGACGATGAACGGGCTGTCGGGAAGGATCGCGCCGACGGCGAGCAGCGCCAGCGGCACGATCGAGCGCAGGAAGTCCTTCGGGTCGGACGGCAGGAAGCGGCGCGCGGCGCTCACCGGTTCAGGCGTTGCTCCCGGTGACGATGACGACGGCCGGTCCGTCCGGACGCGATCCACGGAGCAGGCCCGCCCATGACGCCGCGGCGGCGCCCTCGACGGTGATCCCGGTCGCCTCGGTCAGCACGGCCTGGGCGTCCCGGAGCTGCGCCTCGGTCACGGTCACCATGTCGTCCACCCGTCCGATCATCAACTCCACCGCGCGCGGGATGGCGACCCGCGACGCGATCCCGTCGGCGTAGGTGTCGGCGGAGTCGGTGTCGACCGGGCGACCCGCGTGCCACGAGCGGGTCATCGCATCGGCCTCCGCGGCCTGGACACCGAGCACGCGACAGGAGGGGGCGGCGACGCGCAGCCACGATCCGACACCGTTGAGCAGCGCGCCGTTGCCGACCGGGACGGCGAAGATCGCGGGCATCGGCAGATCGCCGCGCTCGGCTGCATCGGTGAGCTCGACGGCCATCGTCGCGGCCCCGGTCGAGATGCGCGCGTCGTCGCCGTCGACGAGGAGCTCGGCGTCGCGCTCCGCGGCATACGCATCCGAGGCGCCACGGGCGGCGTCGAAGTCCTCGCCGTGCTCGATGACCTCCGCCCCGAGCGCCCGCATCCGGGCGACCTTGCCGCGGTTGGCCCGCGTCGAACAGAACACGACGCTCGGGATGCCCAGGGCACGGGCCGCGTAGGCGACGCCCTGCCCGAAGTTGCCGGCCGAGACGCACACGACCGGTCGGGTCGGCCCGATCCGTCCCTCCCCGGCAAGCGCCTGGATGACCGTCCAGGTGCCGCGGCCCTTGAACGAGCGGATGGGATTGACGGTCTCGACCTTGAGGATGACCGGCACCCCGAGCTCCGCCGACAGGCCCTCGTGGACGTACTGCGGGCTGTCCCGGAAGCCTCGTGGCAGGCGGTCGTGGGCCGCACGGATCGCGCTGGGTTCGAGATCAGGGTCGTGGATCACGCGCGCCTCGTGGTGTGGGGTTCCGGACGCACGAAAACGCCCGAAGGAACTACCGGTCCGTAGTCACCGCCACCAATGTAAACACCGGCGACGCTGCTTTCGGTCTGGTTGCCCCTTCGGGCAAGACGGATAGTAGACGGTGGGGGTCGTCCTCGGGAAGAGGACTTATCCACGACTTTCCAGCTTCGTGGCCGTTCCTGGCATCGTTGTCCACAGGCTATCCACGACGGCCCGGAGCCGATCGCTCCCGCGCGGTCGGATGCCGGCGATCAGCGCGACGCTGGCGAGGATGAGCACGGCGCCGACGAGGAGACTCGGGCCGAGCGGCTCGCCGAGGACGAGCGCGCCCCAGGTGATCCCGAATGCCGGCGCGAGGAACGTCACCGTGCTCGAGGCGGTCGGGCCGATGGCCGCGACCAGGCGGAACAGGAGCGGCCAGGCGACGGCCGTCGAGAACGTGGCCAGCGCGACCATGGCCAGGACGACGTCCAGGCCGGGGGCTGCGGTCGGCAGGGTGAGGACGGCGCCCGGGGCGAGGATGACGGCGGCCCCGAGCATCTGCCCGAAGCTGATCGTCAGCGGATCGAGGTGCGGCAGCCGGCGCCGGGCGAACGTGAAGCCGATGGCATAGCCCGTGACCGCCAGCAGGCAGGCGGCGATGGCCACCAGCGTCGGGCCATCCAGGGTGATGTGACCCATCCCGACGACCGTGGCCACGCCGGCCACGCCGAGACCGATGCCGAGGAGCTTGGTCGACGTCAGCGGCTGCGCCAGCCAGGCGGCTGCGGCCACGGCCATCGCGGCCGGGGCGAGCGCGTTGAGGATGGAGGCCAGGGAGGCCGGGATGGTCTGCTCGGCGAAGGCGTACATCCCGAACGGGAGGGCGCTGTTGACGGCGCCGATGAACAGGAGCGGGCGCCAGTCGCGGGCGACGGCGGTCAGCCCGGCTCGACGGACCACGAACGCGAGGAGCACGGCGGCCATGCCGACGCGGACGAAGGCCACGACCCACGGCCCGACCGCGGGTGCCGCGACGCGCATGTACAGGAAGGACGCGCCGAACATGGCGCCCAGGAAGCAGAGGATCAGGAACTGGCGGGAAGTCATCGTCGCCGGAGCCTACCGACGGGTCGGCGTGGCGGGCATGGACGGATGACGGGGACCGGTCAGGCGGAACGTCGGACACACGAAAACGCCCGAAGGAACCGCCGATCACTAGATGCTCTCCCCGATGTAAACACCGGCTTGATCACTAGATGGTCGAGGCCCCTTCGGGCAAGACCAACACTACGGGCCCGCACCCGACGCGCGCAAGCGAGTTGTCCACGAGTTCCATCACAACCGCATCGCGGTGGCGGTGGTTGTCCACACGCAATCCACGAACGGCGTCAGCGCTCGAGCGGCCAGGTCTTCCCATCGACCAACAGCGGCCTGCCGTCCGCATCGGCGGCGACGAGGTCATCGTGCGTGATCGCCCGTGCCTCGAGCGTGCCCGTCGCCGGGTCGAGCACGATCGCCAGCGCACCGGGCTGTCGCGCCGGCCCACGCCAGCGCCGCTCCGGCGACGACCGAGCCGGCGACCAGGACGACCGTCCCTGCCGGGTACGGCCATGCCTCGACATGGCGGACGCCCTCGCCATCGACGACGTTGCCATGGAGCGTGCCGTCGCCCTCTGGATGGAGCGTCGACAGCCCGGCGGGCGATGCCAGCTCGAGGTGGCTGAACGTGCCGTCCGTCGCGGTCTCGAAGAGGAGGCTGTGCCCGCCGCCACCGTCGCGGACGACCGACTCGCGCCAGCGACGACCGCGACGACCCTCCGCCACGGTCCAGGTCACGATCGCGCCGTCGGCCCGGCGGCCATGACCGGCCGAGCGGACGGGTCCGCTCACGGGACCGCCGGCGTCGCCTCGTCGGCAAGCTCGGCCGTCCAGCGCGCCGATACCGCCTCGAGCTCACCCGCCAGGCCCGGCGCGACACGACCGACGATGCGGACGTCCTGCTCGCGGTATTCCGTGTCCACGGTGCCGCGCTCGCGGACCCGGGCCAGCAGCTCGCCGGCGCTGTACGGGAGCGCGACGTCCACGGCGACCCACATCGATGCCAGGACGGCAGCGATCTCGGCGCGCAGGGCATCGAGCCCGAAGCCGCTCAACGCCGACACGAGGACCGCGCCACCGACGACCGGGGCCGTCCCATCGCCGTCGAGGGCGACCCGCTCCAGCAGGTCCGCCTTGTTGAGGACGACGACCCGTGGCTTGTCGCCGGCACCGAGCTCGTCGAGGACGGTCTGGACCGTGGCGCGGTGCTCCGTCAGGTGCGGATCCGCGGCGTCGATGACCTCGAGCAGCACGTCGGCGCGGTTGACCTCCTCGAGCGTCGCCCGGAATGCCTCGACCAGCTGGTGCGGCAGCTTGTGGATGAATCCGACGGTGTCGGTGACGATCGCCGTCTGGCCGTCCCCGAGCTTGACCTGGCGCGAGGTCGGGTCGAGCGTGGCGAACAGCTTGTCCTCGGCCTTGGCGACCTCGCTGCCGACGAGGCTGTTGAGCAGGGTGGACTTGCCGGCGTTCGTGTAGCCGACGATGCCGACCGTCGGCCACAGCCGGCGGTCGCGACCGCGCGCCGCTGTCTCGCGCTGCTGGCGGACCTGCTCGACCCGCTCCTTCATCTTCGAGATGCGGAGTGCGGATGATGCGGCGGTCGGTCTCGAGCTGCGACTCACCCGGACCGCGCGAGCCGATGCCGCCCTGGGTTCGCGACAGGTGGGTCCACAGGCGGGTCAGGCGGGGCAGCTGGTACTCGAGCTGGGCAAGCTCGACCTGGAGCCGGCCCTCGTGGGTCTGCGCGTGGAGCGCGAAGATGTCGAGGATCAGCCGGCTGCGGTCGATGACCTTGACGCCCAACAGCCCTTCGAGGGTCCGCTGCTGGGCGGGCGACAGCTCGTCGTCGGCGATGAGCACGTCGAAGCCGGTCTCGCGCTTGGCGGACAGCAGCTCCTCGGCCTTGCCCTTGCCGACGTACCAGTTCGGGTCGACATGGCGACGGTTCTGCCATTCCGCGCCCACGACGTCGGCCCCGGCCGTGGTCGCCAGGTTGGCGAGCTCGGTCAGGGACTCCTCGGCGGACCATCCGTCGTCGGCACCGACATCGACGGCGACGAGGAAGGCCTTCTCGATCTCCGGTTCGAGGTCGATCAGCTGTCGTGACATGGCCCCGAAGGATAGCGCGAGCCGCGTCGTCACCCGGCGGGAGACGGAGGCGCCCGGCTGCCGGGGACGTGTCGCCGTCGTCAGCCCAGCAGGCGACGTGCGGTCGAAAGGGCGGCCGGACGCGGATCGACGGCCCCGGCGTCGAGCCAGCACGATGTCGGCTTCGGAGCGGAACCACGTGGCCTGCCGGCGGGCGAAGGCCACGTTCCGGCGGGCATCGAGGTCCACGGCCTCCTCGAGGGTCGCCTCCCCGTCTGCCACGCCCCAGGCCTCGCGATAGCCGATGGCACTGAAGCACGACAGTGCCGGGTCCCAGCGCTCCCGCAGCGCGACCGCCTCGTCGACCAGACCGGCGTCGAATTGCGCCCTTGCGCGATGCTGGATCCATTCCCCGTGCGTCGTCGGCTCCACCTGCAGCCCGATCCAGGCCAGCGGGCCTGCGTACCCCCGCGGCGCGGGTCGTGGCCGGTCGCCGCGCAGGATGGCCAGCTCCAACGCCCGGACGACCCGCCGCGGGTTGGCGAGGTCGACGGTCGTCGACAGGACCGGCGCCAGCGCGACGAGACGGCCGGCCATCGCCGGCAGGCCATCGCGATCCAGGTCGGCCTCGAGCGACGCGCGCAGGGCCGGGTCGGTCGGCAGGTCGTCGACGGCGAGGCCCGTCGCCACCGCCCGCAGGTACAGCCCGGTCCCGCCGACGAGGATCGCCAGGCCATCCCGCGCAGCGACATCGGCCAGCACGCCCGTCGCGTGGTGCACGAAGTCGGTGACCGTGAAGCGTTCGGGCGGGTCGACGAGATCGAGGCCCGCATGCGGCACGTCCCGGCGCTCGGCGGCGGTCGCCTTCGCCGTGCCGATGTCGAGCCCGCGATAGACCTGCCGGGAGTCGGCCGAGATGACCACGACGTGGCGGCCCTCATCGAGCAGCGTCCGCCCGATGTCGACGGCCAGCCCGGTCTTGCCGGTCGCGGTGGCACCGGCGATGACGAGGAGCGGCGGCGCGACGGTGGTCACGCGCGGAAGCCTACGGGGTATCGTGTGGCGATGGCCACGGACGTCCCCGAGCAGCGGCAGACCCGACGCGGACGCGAGGCCCGTCAGGCCGCCCGTCTGGCCCGCGCGGTCGACACCCTGCCCTATCTCACTCGCAAGCTGGCGCCGGTCGAGGTCATCTCGACCGAGGGCCTCGAGCAGATCGAGCACAACGCCGACACGCTCCTCGAGCAGGTCGGCATCGAGATCGTCAACTACCCCGAGGCGGTCGAGATCTTCCGTGCGGCCGGTGCTGACGTCGAGGGCGCCCGCGTGCGCTTCCCGCGCGGGATGTGCCGGGCGCTCGTCACCGCCACGGCACCGCGTGTCTTCACCCAGCGGGCACGCAACCAGGCCCGCAGCGTCGTCATCGGCGATCCGCACATGGTCCTCGTGCCGACCTACGGCTCCCCGTTCGTCCACGACCTCGACGGCGGGCGGCGCTACGCGACGATCGAGGACTTCCGCAACTTCGTGAAGCTCACGTACACGAGCCACACCCTCCACCACGGCGGCGGCACGCTGTGCGAACCGGTCGACCTGCCGGTCAACAAGCGCCACTTCGACATGGTCTACAGCCACATCCGCTGGTCGGACCGGGCGTTCATGGGCTCCGTCACCCATCCCGACCGCGCCCGCGACTCGGTCGAGATGGCCCGCATCGTGTTCGGCGCCGAGACGCTCGAGCGCGAGCACGTGATCATGGGCCTGGCCAACGCCAACTCGCCGATGTCGTGGGACTTCAACATGCTCGGCTCGGCGAAGGCCTACGCCGAGGCCAACCAGATCATGCTCATCACCCCGTTCATCCTCGGCGGGGCGATGGCGCCGGTGACCGTCGCCGCCCAGGCGACCCAGACCCTGGCCGAGGCCCTGGCCGGCATGGCCTTCTGCCAGATCGTGCGCCCCGGCGCGCCGGTCATCTTCGGGTCGTTCGCCTCGTCGATGTCGATGCAGACGGGCGCGCCGACGTTCGGGACGCCGGAGCCGCAGCTCGTCCTGTTCGTGCTCGCCGCGCTGTCACGCCGGCTCGGCGTCCCGTTCCGCAGCGGTGGCAACTTCACGGCGTCCAAGGTGCCCGACTACCAGGCCGCCTACGAGAGCGCGATCAGCTTCATGGCCACGATGCAGGCCGGCGTGAACTTCAACCTCCACACCGCCGGCTGGCTGGAGGGCGGCCTGTCGATCGGCTACGAGAAGTTCATCCTCGACGAGGACCAGGCATCGATGGCCGGCGCCTACCTGGCCGGCGTGGACACGTCCGACAACGGCTACGCGCTCGACGCGATGCTGGGCGGCGGCCCGGGCCAGCACTTCCTCGGTGCGCCGCACACGCTGGCCAACTTCGAGACGGCGTTCTGGCGATCCGAGATCTCGAACAACGACAGCTTCGAGCAATGGGAGCTGGACGGCGCCAAGGACGCGGCGACGCGGGCCAACGCGGCCTGGAAGCGGCGTCTGGCGGCCTACGAGGCGCCGGCCATCGACGAGGCGGTCGACGAGGAGCTGCGCGCCTGGATCGACGCGCGGAAGGCGAGCTTCCCCGACTCGGACGTCTAGCGGCGCGTCTAGGCCGGCGGGGCGGCGTCCCGCGCGGCAGCAGGTCGTCGTCGAGCAGGTCCTGGCCCGTCCCACCCGGGTCGAGCGTGACCAGGTCGTCGCCCAGCACGGACGTCGTCAGCGGCGGCTCCTCGCCGGCCTCGACGGCGGCCTCGGCCACCGCTTCGTCGCGTGCCTGGAGCCGACGCAGCTCGTCGGGCGGGATGTGGCAGCGCATCAGGTGCCCCGGCTCGACCTCGATGAGCGGCGGCTCGGTCACCTCGCAGATGCCCTGCATGAAGCGGTGGCAGCGGGTGTGGAAGACGCAGCCGCTCGGCGGGTCGGCCGGGCTCGGGATGTCGCCCTCGAGGCGGATCCGCGGCTTGACCTCGCCGTCGACGCTCGGTACGGCCGACAGCAGCGCCTCGGTGTACGGGTGGTTCGGGCCGTCGAACAGGACCTCCGACTCGGCGACCTCCTGGATGCGCCCCAGGTACATCACCGCGATCCGGTCGGCCAGGTAGCGGACGACGCCGAGGTCGTGGCTGATGAGCAGGTAGCCGGTCTTGCTGCGCACCTGCAGGTCGGACAGGACGTTGAGGATGGCCGCCTGCACGGACACATCGAGCGCGCTCGTCGGCTCGTCCGCGACGACGATGCGCGGGTCGCCGGCGAACGCCCTGGCGATGGCCACGCGCTGCTTGAGACCGCCCGACAGCTGGCGCGGCTTGAGGTCGAGGTGGCGCTGGGTCAGCTTCAGCTCGTCGGCCAGCCGGTCGACCCGCTCGTCGACGGCCTTGCCCGCTCAGTCCGGTCAGCTTGGACACGGACCGGCCCAGGATCCGCCGCACGCTCCAGCCGCGGTTGAGGGCGGAGTCTGGGTTCTGGAACACCATCTGGATCGAGCGCTTGGCCTCGGTCGGTCGCTGGGTCGCCTTGCGCTCCAGCGCCGTGTCGTCGAGGTCGATCTGGCTGCCGGCGTCGGGGCCCTCGATGCCGAGGATCGTCTTGGCCAGGGTGGACTTGCCGGAGCCGGACTCGCCGACGAGTCCGAGCGTCTCGCCATCGCGCAGCTCCAGGTCGACCTTGACCAGGGCCGGCACGTCGTGGCCGGACTGGTGGAAGGTCTTCGAGACCTGGCGCATGCTCAGCGCCGCACCCGTTCCCGCGACCGAGACCGCCCCCGCACCGTGGGTCACGATGTCGAGCTCCGCGATCCGGTCGATGTGGTGACAGCGCGACCACTGGCCGTCGCCGACCTCGACGACCGGCGGCACGACCTCGCGACACAGATCGGTGGCCAGTCGGCAGCGGTCGACGAAGACGCACGTCGGCAGCGGCGTCCCGATCTGCGGCAGTGTGCCGGGGATCGTCGCCAGCGGCCGCTGGCTCTTGCGCACGCCGTGGCGCGGCAGCGACTGGAGCAGGCCGACGGTGTACGGGTGCTTGGGTCCCTCGAAGACCTCCAGCGCCCGACCCTCCTCGACGACCTTGCCGGCGTACATCACGCCGACCCGATCGCAGATCGAGCGGATCACGCCGAGGTTGTGGGCGATGAGCAGCACCGCCGCGTTGGTCTCGGCGCGCAGCTGGCGCACGAGATCGAGCACGCTCGCCTCGACCGTCGCGTCGAGGCCGGTCGTCGGCTCGTCGAGGACGAGCAGCTGCGGATCCGAGGCCAGGGCCATGGCGATGATCACGCGCTGCTGCATCCCGCCCGACAGCTGGTGCGGATAGCGCTTCATGACTCGATCGGGATCGGCGATCTGGACGCGACGGAGCGCGGCCATGGCCTCGTCCTGGGCGGTGGCCTTGTCGTGGCCGAGCACCGTGAATGCTTCGACGACCTGCGGTCCGACGAGCGTCGACGGGTTGAGGGCGGCGCCCGGGTCCTGGTAGACCATCGAGGCGTGGTGCATCCGGAACTGGCGGACCTCGTCCGCGCTCTTGAACGTGATGTCGCTGCCCGCGACGAGGATGCGCCCGCCGGTGATGCGCCCGTTGCGCGGCAGGTAGCGCACGGCGGCATAGGCGGTCGTCGACTTGCCACAGCCCGACTCACCGACCAGGCCGTAGGCCTCGCCCGGGGCGATCTCGAACGACACGCCACGCAGGACGGGCCGCGGGATGCCGCGGACGATGTAGGCGACGTCGAGGTCCTCGACCTTGAGCGCGGCCGGCGTCTCCGGCACGGCCGGCGGCCCGCCGGTCGGATCGAGCGTGGCGGTCACTCGGACACCGTCGACTGGAGGGCGTCGGCGATGAGGTTGACGCCGATGACCGTCACGGCGATCGCCATCGCCGGGAACAGGGTCGTCCACCAGATCCCGGCGATCATGTTGGTGTACTCCTCCGAGATCTGGAGGCCCCAGTCGGGCGACGGCGGCTGGATCCCGACGCCGAGGAACGACAGCGTCGCGACCGTGAACACCGCGTAGCCCAGGCGGACCGTCATCTCGACCACGACCGGACCCTGGATGTTGGGGAAGATCTCCCGGACCATGATGAACAGGCCCGACTCGCCGCGCAGCTTGGCCGCCGTGACGTAGTCGAGCTGGCCGCTCGGACAGGACCGCCGAGCGCACGGTCCGGGCGACGATCGGCGTGAACAGGATGCCCACGACGCCGATGACCACGATCGTCGAGCTGCCGAGGACGACGAGCGTCAGCAGCGCGACGAGGATGACCGGCAGGGCCAGGAACGCCTCGACGATGCGGCTCATGCCCTCGTCGATCTTGACCGCCGTAGTAGCCCATGATCAGGCCCAGGAGGGTGCCGAAGACGACGCCGATGAGCGCCGCCGGCGGCGCGACGAGCGAACACGTCCCGGGCGCCCACGACGACCCGCGAGAACACGTCCCGGCCGAGGCGGTCCGTCCCGAAGTAGTGCTCCAGGCTGGGCGGCTGGTGGCCCGGGATGCTGAAGTCGTTGAACGGGTCGTACGGCACGAACCACTGGCCGAACAGGGCGCAGATCAGGATCACCGAGACGATGATCGACGCCGATGATGAAGCCCGGCTTCCGGAACAGCAGGCGCCGGGTCTCGCGACGCGCCTGGCCGCGCTCCGACGCGGCGGCGGACGCGCCGCCCGGTGCCGGGGCGGGCGTCGTCGGATCGACCGCGCCGGCGACCGACATCAGCGCTCCCCCTCGAGCCGGATGCGCGGGTTCATCCAGGCCATCACGAGGTCGGCGACGAGCGTCGCCACCATGTACACGACGCCGATGGCGAGGACCCCGGCCGTCAGCATCGGGATGTCCTTGCGCTGGGCGGAGAACAGCATCAGCTGGCCCATCCCGTTGTAGGTGAAGATCTTCTCCACCCCGATGATGCCGCCGAACAGGTAGCCGATCTGGACGGCGATGACGGCGACGGTCGGGACGAGCGCGTTGCGCAGGACGTGGCGGCGCATGACCTGGCTCGTCGTCAGGCCCTTCATCTCGGCCGTCCGGACGTAATCCGCAGTTGAGGGCCTCGATGGTGCCGGCCCGGGACATCCGGGCGATGTAGCCGAAGTAGACGATGGCCATGGCCAGCGCCGGCATGAGCAGGTAGCGGAGGGTCGTGAGCGGATCCGAGTCCGGCGGCGGCTGGGCGATGACCGGGCAGAGCCGAACGGGACACAGATCGCGACGACGAGGAACGTCGACGGTCACGAACTCCGGGATGGACGATGTGGTCAACCCGGCGAGGACGATGCGCCCGATCCGCGGCCCGGTCGCGCCGTCGGGCGGCGAACAGTCCGGCGAGGATGCTGATCGGCACGGTCAGGATGAGCGCCAGCGCGGCGAGCTGGGCGGACCGACCGATGGCACCGAGCAGCGTCGGCACGACCGGCCTGTCCGACACGAAGGAGTTCCCGAAGTCGAGGGTGACCAGGTTGCGCATCGAGCGCAGGTATTGCTCGATGAGCGGATCGTTGGTGCCCAGCTTGTCGTTGAGCGCATCGACCGTGGCCTGGGGCGCGAACGGGCCCAGGATCGTCCGACCGACATCCGTCGGCAGGACGTTCGTGATGATGAACACGAGCGTGGCCAGCAGCCACAGCGTGATCAGCGACAGGACCAGGCGGCGCAGGATGAACCGGGTCAAGGGTTCCGGCCCCTCATCGATCGACCGATATGGATCGGAGCCACGCGGGGCGTGGCTCCGAAGTTGGCGTCGGGGTCTGCGTCAGCTGCTGGGTCAGCCGACCTTCGAGGCGGCCTGCACGAACATCTGCCCCAGCGCGCTGGAGTAGATGCCGGTGAACGTCTTGGCGTTGCCCGACAGGAACGAATAGGTGTACGGGATGGAGACCGCGACGTCGTCGTTGAGGATCGTCTCGATCTTCCCGCAGGCGGTCCGTCTGGGCGTCGACCCCGACCGCCGCCTGGAACTCGGCGAACGCGTCGTCGAACGCCTGTGAGCTGTACTGCGACGAGTTCCACACGCCGCCCGTCCTGAGCGCCGAGTTGAGGAACACGTCGGGCGTCGAGCGGTGGCCGTAGTCGACGATGCCGAGCTCGGCTGCGCCGGAGCACGGCGGCGACGCCGGCTCCGTCGGGCACCACTGGGCACCGTAGAACGTGTCGAGCGACTCGACCGCCGGGGTCAGGGTGATGCCGGCCTCGGCGGCCTGGCTCTGGATGAGGACCGCGAGGTCCGGGATCTCCTGGAGCTCGGCGACATGGAGCGTCGCGGTGAGGCCGGTGGCATTCGCCTCGGTCAGCAGCTGCTTCGCCTTCTCGACGTCCCGCGTCCGCTGCGGGACGGCGGGGTCGAAGTACGGATACAGGCTGAAGATGACGTGGTCGTTGGCGACATCGCCGCGGCCCTGGAACAGCTGCGCGACCATGGCCTCGCGGTCCAGCGACAGGGCGACCGCCTGGCGGACGCGCTTGTCGGTGAACTGACCGGTGTCCGTGCGGAACCAGATCTGGCGGTGGTTGGTCGTCTCCGACTCGTTGACCTGGAAGTTCGGGTCATTGAACAGCGCGGTCCCGGAGAAGACGTCGAACTGGACGATGGCGTCGATCTGGCCGCCCTGGTAGGCGGTGACCATCGGGCCGGTCTCGTCGAAGAAGACCCACTCGACCGCGTCGAGCGGCGTCGCCCCGCCCCACCAGGCGTCGTTGCGCACGAAGCGCGCGCTGGTCGACTGGTCGTAGGTCTCGAGCTTCCACGGTCCGGTGCCCTCGGGCATCGCGTCGAGGGTCGTCCCGGCCGCGTACGTCGGCGGGGGTGATGACGGTCTGGGCGTTGAACACCGACACGAGGTACGGGAAGTTGCCGTTGGGGCTGACGAGCGTGAACTCGACGGTCAGCGGGTCGATGGCCTTCGTCGAGTTGGCGTCGATGACGCCCCCAAGACCGGCGTTCTCCGCCGTGACCAGGCGTCCCATCGTGGCCACGACGTCATCGGCGGTGAAGTCACCGCCGGTCTGCCACTTCACGCCCTCGCGCAGCTTGAACGTCCAGACGCTGTTGTCGTCGTTCGGCGACCACTCCGTCGCGAGCCCGGGCCCGATGTCCGATGTCGCCGGATCGAGCGCCGCGAGGAACTCCATGGACTGGGCCACGAGCCCGTAGCCGCTCAGGTCCTGCATCGCCACCGGGTCGATCGGAGACGGGGCGCTGGGTGGCGATGCGGATCACACCGCCTGCGGCCGCCGACGCGGCTGCGCTGGCCCCGGCCGACGCCGCGCCAGAGGGGGCCCCGCTCGCGCCACCGGACGCGGCCGGGGTCGAGCAGGCGGCGATGATCGCGCTGATGCTGCCCATCGACAGGCCGAGCACGGTCGCGCGCTTGATGAACGACCGGCGTGAGATCTTGCCCTTCGCAAAGGACTCGACGAGGTCGAGCTCCTGGGCCGACGCGCGGCGTCGGATCGGGTCCAATCGGGAATAGTCCATCGTCCTTCGATCCTTTCGACTGGGAACAGGGGGCAAACTTCCTCAGCCGTCGGCTCCTCCTCGACCCGACGGGACCGGCCCACGGCGTCGCCGCGGACTGATGCCGAACGGTAAACGCGGGTTCGGCCGCCGTCAACGCGCAGTCGACGGACGAGGACCTCAGGCCGGGACGGACACCCGGCCGCGCAGCGCGTATGGGCCGGCATGCTCGACCCGGGCCGTCACGAGCGTGCCCACCGGCCCTGCGTCCGCCGGCAGGTGGACGAGCTTGTTGCCGCGCGTCCGTCCGGCGAGCCCGCCCGCCGAGGGGGCACCGTCATGGTCGTGCGAGCGTGGCGCGGTCACCGTATCGACGAGCACCTCGACGTCTCGTCCCAGCCAGGCGCGGTTCCGCTCCAGGCCGATCGACTCCTGGATCCCCAGCAGCTCGTTGAGACGTTCGCGCTTGACCGCGGCCGGCACGTCGTCGGCAAGGCGCGTGGCCGGGGTCCCCGGTCGGGGTGAATACGCGGCGGCGAAGACCTGGTCGTAGCGGATCGTCTCGAGGACCTCGAGCGTGCGTCGGAACTGGGCATCGGTCTCGCCACAGAACCCGACGATGACGTCGGTCGAGACGGTGATGCCGGGGACCGCGTCGCGGATGCGGTCCAGGCGTTCGCGATAGTGCTCGACGCTGTACTGGCGGCCCATCCGGCGCAGGACGGTGTCGTCCCCGGCCTGGATGGGCAGGTGGAGGTGCTCGCACACGCTCGGGCACTCGGCCAGGGCCGCGATGAGTCGGTCGCTGAGGTCCCACGGGTGCGAGGTGACGAAGCGCAGCCGCGGGATGGCGGGGCGGTCGTCCTCGTCGCGGATGGCATCGATCGCCCGGATGAGCGCGGCCAGGTCCGGCCGCCCGTGCCGATCCAGCTGGTGGCCGGCCCAACGCGCCTCATCGACGTCGGCGAAGCGGGCATCGAACGGCAGGTCGTGGCCGTACGAGTTCACGTTCTGACCCAGCAGCGTCACTTCGCGGTACCCCGCCGCGGCCAGCGATCGGGCCTCGGTCACGATGTCGTCGAACGGCCGGCTGCGCTCGGGGCCGCGACTGAACGGCACGATGCAGTAGGTGCACGTCTTGTCGCAGCCGTAGATGATCGGCAGCCAGGCGCTGACCGCCGAGCCGCGAGCGACGGTCCCCTCCCCCACGGCCGAGGCCCGCGTGGCGGACAGCCCATCGGCGGCGCCGACGGTCGTGCGATGGACCGTCGTCGTCGTGCCGACCCGCCCGATCACGCCCTGCGCCGAGGCGAGACCCAGCCGATCGACCAGCTCGGGCTCCTCGTCGGGGCGCAGGAACAGGTCGACCGCCGGATACCGCCGCTGCAGCCCGTCCCGCTCCGCCTCGCGGACGGAGCACCCGGTCATGACCACCCGTAGTCCCGGATTGGCGGCCTTGAGCCGGGCCAGCTGGCCCTGCCGCCCGATGACCTTCTGCTCGGCACCCTCCCGGATGGCGCAGGTGTTGATGACCACGAGGTCGGCGACGTCCATCGCCGGCGCCTCTTCGCAGCCGGCAGCCAGGAGGCGGCCGGCCATCTCCTCCGAGTCGCTCCGGTTCATCTGGCAGCCGAGCGTCCACACGTGGAACCGCGGCAGGCTTGCCGATTCCGGGACGTACTCGCCGAGCCGGTCGTCCGCCGGCGCCTCCGGCCGTCGCGGCGCGCCGCTCGGGATCGCCCCGACATCGAGGACGTCGAGCATCGGCAGCGCGCGCGGGCGGGTCGAGAGATCGGTCACGGCGGCGCCATGGTACGCCCGGAGGGCGGAGCGGACGGTATGCTCGAAAGGATGGAAGCCCTCTTCACGCCCGAAGCCCTGATCGCCCTCGTGACGCTCACCATCCTGGAGATCGTCCTCGGCATCGACAACGTCATCTTCATCTCGATCCTCACCACTCGGCTGCCCGAGGACCAGCGCGACCGCGCCCGGTACATCGGCCTGAGCCTGGCGATGGGCATGCGCATCCTGCTGCTGCTGACCATCTCCTGGATCATCGGCCTGACCGCGCCGGCCTTCACCATCGCCGGAACGAGTTCTCGTGGCGCGACCTCATCCTCATCGGCGGTGGCCTGTTCCTGCTGTGGAAGGCGACGACCGAGATCCACGAGTCGCTCGAGGGCGAGGAGGCACACGCGGCGACGACGAAGGGCACGGCCAAGTTCACGCCGGTGATCATCCAGATCGTCCTGCTCGACATCGTCTTCTCGCTCGACTCGGTGCTGACCGCGGTCGGGCTCGTCGACGAGATCGCGATCATGATCGCGGCCGTGGTCATCGCGGTCGGGGTCATGCTCGTCGCCTCGGGACCGCTGTCGCGCTTCGTCCACGCGCACCCGTCGGTCAAGGTCCTGGCGCTGTCGTTCCTGCTGCTCATCGGCGTCACGCTCGTCGCCGACGGCTTCGGCTTCCACATCGACAAGGCGTACATCTACGCGGCGATGGGCTTCAGCGTCTTCGTCGAGGCGCTCAACCTGCGGCGGACGTCGCGCCGCAAGCACCACGTCGTCGAGCTGAACCCGACGTTCGTCAAGGACGGACCGCCGACCGAGGCCTGACGGGCCTAGGCGAGGGCCGCGAACTCGAAGCCGACCTCAGGCGGGACCCACAGCCGAGCGTGGCTCTCGGCGTAGGTGCCGGTGTCGCCGTGGTAGTCGGTGCCACCGGTCGCGATGAGGCCGAGCTCGGTCGCCACCGCACCGACGGCGTCCACGGTCGCGACGTCGAAGGAGCGGTAGTAGACCTCCAGCCCGCCGAGCCCCTCCTCGACGAGCTCGGCGAGCAGGTCTCGTCGCGTGGGCGCCTCCCGGAAGTGGGCAAGGACCGGGATGCCGCCGGCATCGCGGATGACCTCGATCGCGCCGACCGGGTCCAACCCCTGCCGCCCGACGTATCCGGGCATGCCGTGGCCGATGAGCCGGCTGAAGGCGTCCTCGACGCTCGCGGCATAGCCGGCGGCCATCAGTGCGCGGGCGATGGTCGGGCGACCAAGGGCATCGTCGTCGCCATGGACGAGCTCGGCGACCTGCGCATCGATCGGCAGGCCGATCTCGCGCAACCGATCGACGGTCCGATGGAAGCGCAGCCGGCGCTGGTCCCGCTGGGCGACCATCGCCGATTCGAACGCCTCGTCGTACGGGTCCATCCCGAAGCCGAGGATGTGCAGCTCGCCCTCCCACAACCCGAGATCGCGGGTGACGAGCGCATTGATCTCGACGCCGGGGATGAGGGTCAGGTCGGTCGGCAGGTCGCCTGCGGCCACCACGTCGCGATAGCCGGCGAGCGTGTCGTGATCGGTCAGGCCCAGCAGCCGGACGCCGGCGGCGTACGCGTCGGCGATGAGCGTGGCTGGTGCGAGGACGCCGTCGGATCGTGTCGAGTGGGTATGGAGGTCGATCGTCGACGGACCTGGTGGGACGACGGCGTGGGACTCCATCGGATCATGCCGGCGCGAGGTCTTCACACCTCCACGAGCCGCTGGATCCGCTCCATGGCGAGGGCTCGTCCGGTGGCCGGGTCGATGTCGACCTGGAGGGCGTTGAGCACGACGACGCCGTCACCGACCTCGAAGCGGGTCGGCAGCGCATTGATGAAGCGCGGCAGGACGGTCTTGGGGTCAAAGCCGATGACGCTCCACACGGGACCGGTCATGCCCAGGTCGGTCTGGTAGGCCGTCCCGCCCGGGAGGATCCGCTCATCGCCGGTCACCACGTGGGTGTGGGTCCCGACCACGACGCTGACGCGGCCGTCGAGGTACAGGCCGAGCGCGTTCTTCTCGCTGGTCAGCTCGCAGTGGAAGTCGACCAGGCGGATCGGCGGTAGCGGCTCGGGGGCGCTCGCTTCATCGAGCAGGGCGTCCGCATCGGTGAACGGGTTCTCGATCGGCTGCATGTAGGTCCGGCCCTGGAGGTTGAGCACGGCCACGTGGCTGCCGTCCAGGGCGTCGTACACGCCGAAGCCGCGACCGGGAACGTCGTGCGTGCCGTAGTTGTGCGGACGGAGCACCCGGTCGTTGCTGTCGAGGTACGGATAGATCTCGCGCTTGTCCCAGATGTGGTTGCCGCTGGTGATGACGTCGACGCCCGCCGCGAGCATCGCGTCGGCGGTCGACGGCGTCAGGCCCATGCCACCCGCCACGTTCTCGCCGTTGGCCGTGACGAAGTCGATGCCGCGCTCCTCGCGGATGTCGGGCAGGCAGCGCTCGATGGCGACCCGGCCCGGCTTGCCGATCAGGTCGCCGATCATCAGCACGCGGCAGGCACCGCGTGGCCGCGGCGCGTTCCCGTTGGTCGGGTTGCCCAGGCGGGTCCGCCCGATCGTGTCGTCGGTCATCCGGGGGAGTCTAGCGGGCGAGGCGGCACGCCCGACTAGCGAGCGAGGTAGCCGCCGTCCACCGGGAGGACCGCACCGGTGATGAACGAGGCCTCGTCGGATGCGAGGAAGGCGATCGCCCGGGCGACCTCCACCGGCTCGCCGAGGCGACCCATCGGGTGGACCTTGCGGATCTCCTCGACGTACTCGGCGCCGCCGGGCTGCTCGGGCAGGCGTCGGACGGCTTCCGTGAGGATCGTGCCGGGCGCGACGGCGTTGACCCGGATCCCGCGGTCCGCCCACTCGACGGCAAGGTGCATGGTCAGGCCGGTCGCCGCGAACTTCGCCGGTCCGTAGGTCGATTGGGTCGCCTGGCCGGCGACACCGGAGATCGACGACAGGCAGACGATCGCGCCGCCCCCCGACTCGAGCATCGCCTCGATGGCGTACTTGCAGGTGAGGAACATCCCGCGACCGTCGACGGCCATGACCTCGTCCCAGTCGGCGGCCGTGGCATCCGTGATCCGCTTGAGCGGGATGACCCCGGCGTTCGCCACGAGGACATCGAGGCGCCCGTACGCGTCCACGGCGGCCCGGATCATCCGCCGCGCATCGGCGTCCTTCGACACGTCGCCGACGACCGCGACGCAGTCGTGGCCCGCGTCGGCCAGCTCGGTCGCGAGCCGCTCGATGCCGTGCGCGTCGATGTCGGTGACGACGAGCCGAGCACCCTCCTCGGCGAAGACCTCGGCCGTCGCTCGGCCGATGCCATTGGCGGCCCCGGTGATGACCGCGGACTTGCCCTCGAGCCGCCTCCTCGGGCCGCTGACAGGGAGATCGATCACGTCCGGCGTCATGTCGCCGAGTCTACCGGCGGCCACGAGGCCCGTATGCTCACCGGGTGATCGACGCCGACGCGGACCTCGAGCGACTCGAGCGAACGCGCCTGCGGGCGCTCGTGGACGGCGACCTGGACGTGGCGCGCCGCCTCCATGCGGACGACTACGAGCTCGTCACCCCGGGCGGGCAGGCCCTGACGAAGACGGACTACCTGGACGGGATCGCGACCGGCCGCTTGCGCTATCGACGTTTCGAGCCGGTCGGGCCCGTCCGCGCTCGCGTGCATGGCGCGACGGCCGTGCTTCGATATCGCGTCCACATCGACATCGACTGGGAGGGCGGTCACGACGCCGGCGAGTTCTGGCACACGGACTACTGGGAGCTGCGCGACGAGGGCTGGCAGGCGGTCTGGTCGCAGGCGACGCGGATCTCGCGTGCCCCGACCTGACTAGCCTGGGATCGCCACCACGGGCAAAGGGAGCTGGTGCGCCTAGCTACCCGGCTTCTTTAGGCTTTGGATCCACGCGAGCAGCGTGTGATCGAACAGTTTCGGCTCGTCGAGCGAGGGGTAATGCCCGCTCCGCTCGAAGAGGGCGAAGGTGTGCCTGGATAGCTTGTGCCGGTGCTCCTCCCAGAGCGTATGGGGGGCGGTGTAGTCATACCGTCCGATCGCGATCAGCACCGGCACGGTGATCGGCGACGGACCTTGCGCCAGGTCATAGGGATCGAACAGCTCGTCGTAGAGGCGGTCGAGGATGGGCTGGTTCGGCACCACGCCCTCCCAGAGCCACGAGGGGTCGTAGGTCGGGTCAAACCATTGCATCGGGCCGATCGCCACGTAGTCCCGCGCGATGGCCTCCGCGGGCGAGAGGGTCGCACGGACCTCGGGAGTCAGTGCCGCCTGCCGGCGAGCGACGATCGCCTTCCGCTCCTCGGATGCCTCGGCTTCCCAGAGCCGGTCCTCCGTCGCATAGTCCTCGGCCGACATGCGAGCCCGTGCCCCGATCGCGACCACGCCACGCACGTGGTCGGGGTAGCGCCGGGCGTACTCGAGCGCGATCGCGCCGTGGATGGAGTGACCGATCACGACGATGTCATCCAGGCCGAGGGTCGACCTGACCCGCTCGATGTCGTCGGCGTAGGTGTCGAGGGAGATCCGATCCGGCCCGAACGAAGGATCCGAGGCTACGAAGTGCCGCAGGTCGACGAAGACCAGCCGTAGTTGTTCGCGTAACGCATCGGAGAACGCGCGGGGGTACAGGATGCTGGACCCGACGACGAGGCAGGCCTGGCCCAGACCCTCGATCCGATACCGAAGTCGAGCACCCTCGACGTCGATGACGCCTGCGTCGCTCCGTGGCGCGCCAGGAACGGTCATGCCCACGACGCTCGGCGTCGCTCCCGGTCGCGACCGGCTACTTGGCGTACTCGACGGCGCGGGTCTCGCGGATGACCGTGACCTTGATCTGCCCCGGGTAGGTCAGCTGCTCCTCGATCTTCTTGACGATGTCGCGAGCAAGGCGGGTCGCGGTCAGGTCGTCGATCTCCTCCGGGCGGACGAGGATGCGCACCTCGCGGCCGGCCTGGACGGCGAACGAGCGCTCCACGCCCGTGAAGCTCTCGGCGATGGCCTGCAGGTCCTCGAGCCGCTTGACGTAGGTGTCCATGGACTCGCCGCGGGCACCGGGCCGCGACGCGCTGATGGCGTCGGCGACCTGGACGATCGGCGCCTCGACGCAGGCGTACTCGACCTCCTGGTGGTGGGCCGCGATCGCGTTGATGACCTTGAACGGCAGGTTGTGGCGCTGGGCGATCTGGGCGCCGATGGCCGCGTGTGGACCCTCGACCTCGTGGTCGACGGCCTTGCCGATGTCGTGGAGCAGACCGCCCATCTTGGCGATCTGGACGTCCGCGCCGGTCTCGGCGGCGATGACCGCAGCCAGGTTGCTTGTCTCGACCGAGTGGTTGAGCACGTTCTGGCCGTAGCTCGTGCGGAACTTCAGCCGCCCGAGCAGCTTGATGATCTCGGCCGGCAGGCCCGGGACGCCGGCCTCGTAGGCGGCCGTCTCGCCGGCCTGGCGCATGACCAGGTCGACCTCGGCGCGCGCCTTGGTGACGACCTCCTCGATGCGTCCGGGATGGATGCGGCCGTCGGCCAGAAGCTTGGTCAGGGCGATCCGAGCGACCTCGCGGCGGACCGGGTCGAAGCCGCTCAGGACGACGGTCTCCGGGGTGTCGTCGATGATCAGGTCGATGCCGGTGGCCTGCTCGAGGGCGCGGATGTTGCGGCCCTCGCGGCCGATGATGCGGCCCTTCATCTCGTCGCTGGGCAGGTGGACGACGCTGACGGTGTGCTCCGCGGTGTGGTCGGCGGCGACCCGCTGCATGGCCGTGAGCACGATGTCGCGCGCCTTGTCCTGTGCCTCCTCGCGCGCCCCACGCTCGATGGCGCGGGCGAGCTTGACGGCGTCGTGCTCGGCCTCGGCGCGGACGGCTTCAAGGAGCATCGCCTTGGCATCCTCGGCGCTCAGGCCGGACACGCGCTCGAGGGCCTGGACCTGGTCCTGCGTCGCTCGGGCGAGCGCTTCCTTTGCCGTGTCGATCTCGCGCTCGCGCTCCACGAGCTTGCGATCCCGCTGTTCGAGCATCTCGCTGCGCTGATCGAGCTGCTCGTCGCGCTGGACGAGGCGGCGCTCCTGGGCGGTCAGCTCGTTGCGACGCGCCCGGGCCTCCTCCTCCGACTCACGGGTGAGGCGGAGCTTCTCGTCCTTGGCCTCGAGGATGAGCTCCTTCTGGCGGGCCCGAGCCTCGGCCTCGATGCGGCTGGCTTCGGCCTGCGCCGCCTTCATCGACTGCGATGCCCATCGGCTCCGCACGAATGCGCCGAGTACGGCGCCGCCGGCGGCCGCCAATACGGCGACGGCCACGAGGACCAACGTATCCATCATTTCCTCCCGCCCGGACCGGATCATGCGGCCGGACGCGTCACGTAGTTCGATGGCTCGATCGCGCTCGAGGACGGTGGGTCGACTCGCTCCACAGCGAGCCGCTCGGACCGGGTCCCCGCTCGGTACGAACGGGAGACGTCCTCGGTGGGCCGCGATCGGCCGGAATGGTGCTTGCTCAGGCGCCCGCTCCCGGACGCTTGGTGGACTGCCCGTAAGCCTAGGGCCGACCATCCGGAGGGTCAACCGAGGGTTGCCTCGCCGCAACCCTGCCGTGCCCGCGCCGCATGGCGAGGGCCCGCCGCAGGGTGATCGGCGTCGTACCGGGTCATGGCATCATCGCGTCTCGACGTGGTGCGCGATGGGAGGGACACACCATGAGCGACCTGCCGCGGTCGGTCGAGACCGTGGTCATCGGGGCGGGACAAGCAGGCCTGATGATGAGCTGGCACCTGCGACAGGCCGGCCGCGAGCATGTGGTGCTGGACCGTCGGGCGACGCTCGGCGGCGGTTGGCAGGACCGCTGGGATGCCTTCACCCTTGTGTCCCCGAACTGGATGACCGGGCTTCCCGGCTTCGCGTACGACGGCGACGATCCGGACGGCTTCATGGGTCGGGACGCCATCGCGGGCCGCGTCGCCCGGTACGCCAAGGTCATCGACGCCCCGGTCCACCGCTCGACCGAGGTGACGCGCGTAGCGCTCACGGGGGGTGGCGGTCGACGGTTCCGGGTCACGACCGGCCACGGCCCGATCGCCGCCGACGAGATCGTCATGGCGACCGGGGCATTCCACGTCCCGCGGATCCCGGAAGCGGCAAAAGGGTTCTCGTCACGGGTCGCCCAGGTCCACGCCCACGGTTACCACGCGCCCGACGGCCTGCCGCCGGGCGGCGTGCTCGTCGTCGGGACCGGACAGACCGGCTGCCAGCTCGCGGAGGAGCTCCATGCGGCCGGTCGGGAGGTCTGGCTGGCCACCGGCCACTGCGGCCGGCACCCGCGGCGCTATCGCGGCCATGACGTCTTCTGGTGGGCCCGTGAGCTCGCCGAGCACGGGGAGGCCGTCGGCGCGGCCTTGCCACGCGTCGATCAGCTGCCGTCACCCCGGGCGCGCTTCGCCTGCAACGCGCACGTGTCCGGCCACGACGGTGGCCACGACACCAACCTCCGGCGGATGGCGCTCGACGGGATCCATCTGACCGGACGCTTCCTCGCGGCCGATGGGGAGCGTGCCGCGTTCGGAGCCGACCTCGCGGCGAACCTCGCGTTCGCCGACCGCTACTTCGACGAGAACCTGGGCAGACTCGCCGAGGCATACGTGGCGGCGACCGGGCTCGAGGTCGGCGAGGACGACCGGGACTGGCCGGCCGCAGCCCCTCCAGAGGTCGAGGCGCTCGATCTGGCCCGCGCCGGGATCGGGACCGTGCTCTGGACGACGGGCTATCGCCCGGACTATGGCTGGCTCGACCTGCCGATCCTCGACGAGTTCGGGACACCGCGCCACGTCCGAGGGCGTCACCGAGGTTCCTGGCCTCACGGCGATCGGGATGCAGTGGCAGCACACCGTCGCCTCGTCCAACCTCATCGCCATGGACCTGGACGCGGCGTATCTCGCGTCGCGCTGGTGACATGGGTCGGCCCCGGCGGATGCCGGGGCCGATGGTGGTCCGATCGGTGGAGGACGGTCAGCCGCCGCCCTTGGGCTTGCCGGCCTGACGCTCCGCCTTCGCGGCGGCGCGCTCGGCCTTGGCCGCTGCCCGGTCGGCTGCGCGCTCGGCCTTGACCGTGGCCCGCGCCGCGGCTGCCTCGGTCTTCGCGGCTGCGCGCTCCGCGGCACGCTCGGCCTTGGCCGCGGCGCGCTCCGCCTTGACGACCTCCTTGGCCGCCTTGGCCGCTTCGCTCACGGCGCCACCGTGGTTGCAGTTCTTGCCGCCGACCGCGTCGGACTGGGCGACGGTCGAGACGTAAGCGCCGAATCCGCCCGGCTCGACGAGCGCCACTGGGTCGAAGGTGGGGGCGGCGACGGGCACGCATGCCGCATCGGCGGCCTCCTCGGCCTCTTCGGTCTCTTCCTCGGCATCTTCGGCCTGGGCGACGATGCTCACGTAGCCGCCGTGGTTGCAGTTCGTGCCGCCGACCCGTTCGCTGTGGGCCGCCTCGGTGACCGAGACCGTGCCGTCGCCATCCGTATCGACCGCCACGTCGGCAGCCGCCGCGGCGACCGGATCGGCCTCGACCGTCTCCTGGCAGTCATCGTCGATGCCGTTGCCGTCCGTGTCCTCCCACGTCCCGATCGTCGCGCTGACGAGCGGATCGGTCTCGGACTCCGGCGTCGGCCCGGCAAGGGCCAATGGATCTGCGCCGAGCACCACGCTCGACAGCACCAGGGTCAGGATCGCGGCCCCACCAAGGGCCAGCCAGGACGGTCGTTTGCGGTCGATCATCGAGTCACGCCTCGCGGTAATCCCCCAGCCGGTGTGGTCCGACCGAGTATCTGTTGGGAGGAACGAGCGGGCATCCCGTACGTTCGGCTTGCGGGACCTTGCAAAGTCATCAACGGCCGCTGGCGTTGGGTGCTGTGGCGTCGACTCGGGAGCGGTGGAGGCTGGTGCGCGCGGCCACCGCGGGACCCCGTCATGCCTCGGAGATCGCCTCGGGTTCACCGTCGCGAGCCGCCATCGCCGCCACCTCACGGCAGGTCTCCGGGTCGAAGCCGTTGCGAGCGAGCAGGGCGTAGGCCCGCTGCCGACGCTGGCGCGGGTCGGTCACTCGGGCGAGCGACCGCTCGTTCCGCGCAAGGAGACGCTCCGCAGCGACCCGATCCGGTGTCCCGGCCTCCGGGTCGGCGCCGGCACGCCGTTCGTCAAGGATGGCGTCCACGACCGATCGGTCCACGCCCTTCTGTCGAAGCTCCTCCCGGATCGCCCGCTCGCCGCGCGGACGAGCGCGATCGCGAGACTCCACCCAGGCCCGCGCGAACACCTCGTCATCGAGCATCCCCAGATCGGCCAGGCGAACGATCGCCCCGTCGATGAGCTCCGACCGGTAGCCGGCGCGGGTCAACCGGCGTCGGACCTCCGACTCCGACCGCGACCGGACCTCGAGGAACCGCGCAGCCGCCTCGAGGACGACCTGCGGATCGTCGACCTCGGCATGCTCCGCCCGGACCTCGCCCGGGTCCCGACGCCGTCGGCGTGACCCGGCTGGGACCCGCGACCCGGGATCGCTCAAAACGGCTTGCTGAGCATGAGCACGACGATGATCGTCGTGGTCACCAGCTCGTACCAGTGCGCCCCGCGGACGACCGGATCGCTCCACGCAGCACGCAACGCCGGCGTGACCTCGCCCTGCCCTGCGGCGTCTTCGAGAGCCGCGCCGAACACCTTGCCGCGCGGCAGGAACACGAGGGGCACGAGCGGCAGGTTGGAGAGGAACAGGACGACGGAGACGAAGAGCCAATCCACCGAACCGCCAGTCAGCGGCCCGAGGACGCTCCGACCCTGCAGCCAGGCCGCCCCGAGGCCGAAGACCAGGACGAGGCTGGAGGTGACGATGACAAGCCGCTCGAACGGCGCGGACGCCGTGGTCAGCGTCCGCATCGCGTCGAGCCGCGTCGCTCGCTCGGCCATGCCGAGCACGATCCATCGCCCGACCAGACCCACGATGAACAGGATCCCGAGCAGGGCATGCGCCAGGACGACGATGCCGGCGAGATCCACGGCCGGCCCTACTCCGCCTCTTCGATGCCCTCGACGGGGATCGCGACCTCGGTGATCCTGCCGCGGATCCGCTGCTCGATCTCCGCACCGATGGCCGGGTTGGCCTTGAGGAAGTCCTTGGAGGCCTCGCGACCCTGGCCGAGGCGGGTCTCGCCGAAGTTGAACCAGGCGCCGGTCTTGCTGACGACGTCCATCGCCACGCCGACGTCCAGGAGGCCGCCCTCCTTGGAGATGCCCTCGCCGTACATGATGTCGAACTCGGCGACCCGGAACGGGGCAGCCACCTTGTTCTTCACGACCTTGACGCGTGCGCGGTTGCCGACCGATTCCGTGCCGGTCTTGATCGTCTCGATCCGCCGGATGTCCAGTCGTACCGAGGCGTAGAACTTGAGCGCGCGCCCGCCCGGCGTGGTCTCCGGGTTGCCGAACATCACCCCGATCTTCTCGCGCAACTGGTTCGTGAAGACCAGCGCCGTATTGGAGCGCGACACCGCGCCGGTCAGCTTGCGCAGCGCCTGGCTCATGAGCCGGGCCTGGATGCCGACGAACGAGTCGCCCATCTCGCCCTCGATCTCGGCGCGCGGCACGAGCGCGGCGACCGAGTCGACGACGACGCAGTCGATCCCGCCGGAGCGGATGAGGGTCTCGGTGATCTCCAGGGCCTGCTCACCGGTGTCCGGCTGGGACACGAGCAGCTCGTCGACGTTGACGCCGCAGGCCCGGGCGTAGGCCGGGTCGAGGGCGTGCTCGACGTCGATGAAGGCGACGACGCCACCGCGTCGCTGCGCCTCGGCCAGGACGTGCTGGCAGACGGTCGTCTTGCCCGACGACTCCGGCCCGAAGATCTCGGTGATCCGGCCGCGCGGGATGCCGCCGACGCCGAGGGCCAGGTCGAGGGCGATCGATCCGGTCGGGATCGAGTCGACGGCCTGCCGCTCGGACGAGCCGAGCTTCATGATCGCCCCGCGACCGAACTGCTTCTCGATCGCCAGGAGCGCCGCGTCCACGGCCTTGCCGCGTTCCGCTGTCGCTCGCTCGGCTGCCCGCTCGTCCGTCATCGCCATCCGCTCGTCACGCTCCTCTCGGGAAGTCGGCCGGACGGATCACGATGCGATCCGATGCCGGTCAGGCCTCGTCGGTGTCCTCTTCGACGACGGGCTTCGGCTTTCGCGGCTTCCGGATCAGCTCCACGTTCTGGGGCGGATCCATCAGCGGCTGCACCTTGGGCACGCCGGTCTTGCTCTTGGGCTTCTTCTTGGCCTCGCGGCTGGGTCGATCGCGCGAACCCATCGTGTCGCCTCCAGGTCGATTGACAGGCTATCGGACGACCCTTCACGCGGACTTCTCGGCCACTTCGCCGCCGCTCATCCGACCCGCGCGAGTGCGCAGTCCTGACATGTCGGCGGGGAAGGTACCGGCCCGGATCGAGGCGCGGATCCTGACCATGAAGTCTAGGGTGAAGGTGAGGTTGTGACAAGTCGCGAGGCGGTACGCCAGCAGCTCCTTGGCCCGGATCAGGTGGGCCAGGTAGGCCCGCGAGAAGCGCCGGCAGAGCAGGCACGGACAGTCGTCCTGGACCGGCCGCGGGTCGTCGAGGAAGGCTCGATTGCGGATGTTCAGGCGACCACCCGGCACCCACAGCTGTCCGTTCCGGGCGACGCGCGCCGGGAGCACGCTGTCGAACAGGTCGACGCCGCGATGGACGGCTTCCAGCAGATCCGCCGGCGACCCGAGACCCATCAGGTAGCGCGGGCGCGGATCGTCGGCGAGCAGCGGGACGGCGACGTCGAGCGCGGCGTCGCGCTGCTCCGGCGTCTCGTCACCGGCGAGGCCGCCGATGCACAGCCCGTCGAACGGCAGCGCGGCGATGAACCGGGTCGAGGCCTCGCGCAGCTCCGGGTCGAGGCCACCCTGGATGATGCCGAAGATGGCCTGGTCGGACCGGGTGTGGGCCGCCAGTGACCGCTCCGCCCAGCGATGCGTGCGATCCGTGGCCTCTTCCACGACCGCCCGGGGCGACGACGGATAGACGGGCTGGTCGAAGGCCACGGCGACGTCCGACCCGAGCGCCTCCTGGACCCCGATCGCGTGCTCCGGCGTGAACCGGTGGATCGACCCGTCGAGGTGCGAGCGGAAGGTCGCGCCGTCCTCGTCGATGACGCGCAGGTCGCCGAGCGACACGACCTGGAACCCGCCCGAGTCGGTCAGGATCGGCCGGTCCCAGTCCATGAACTTGTGCAGGCCGCCGAGCCGCTGGATGCGTTCGTGCCCGGGCCGCAGGTAGAGGTGATAGGTGTTGCTCAGGATGATCGACGCCCCCGCCTCGCGGAGGTCGTCCGGCGTCAGTGCCTTGACCGTCGCGTTGGTCCCGACCGGCATGAACTGTGGCGTCTCGACGCGTGCCGTGCCCGAGGGTCAACCGCCCGAGGCGGGCGCGGGTCGATGCGTCGACCGGCGGTGGGACGTCGACCTCGAAGCGGGCCGCCGGGGACACGTAGGGCGCGTTCACGCCTCCGGCGCCGGCGGTTCGTCCCACAGCGAGGGCATGCCCGGATCCGAACGGCGCGGCGGCGGGATCTCGTAGCCGAGCCCGCTGAGGTGCGCCCGACCGAGGTCGGTCGCGATGCGGCCCTGCGGCGTCCGGTCGATGAACCCGAGGCGAAGGAGGAACGGCTCGTGGACGTCCTCGATCGTCTCGACCTCTTCGGACAGGACGGCGGCCAGGGCGGCCACCCCGACCGGTCCGGAGGCGAACTTCTGGACGATCGCGGCGAGCAGCTTGCGGTCGGCCGAGTCGAGGCCTTCGTCGTCGATCTCCATCCGGCGCAGCGCCTCGCGGGCCGTCGTCTCGTCGACCGTCCCGTCGCCGTGGACCTCGGCGTGGTCGCGGACGCGCTTCAGCAGCCGGTTGACGATGCGCGGGGTCCCCCGGCCACGCCGCGCGATCTCCTTCGCGGCGGCCGCGTCGATGCGCACGTCGAGGATGTCCGCCGAGCGGTCGACGATCGACGTGAGCTCCGGGTCCGTGTAGAAGTCGAGGCGGTAGGTCGCGCCGAAGCGGTCGCGCAACGGGGAGCTGATGCGGCCGGCCCGGGTCGTGGCGCCGACGATGGTGAATGGCTTGAGGCTGAGCCGCAGGCTCCGCGCACTCGGGCCCTTGCCGATCATCACGTCGAGCGCGTAGTCCTCCATGGCCGGGTAGAGGATCTCCTCGACCGCGCGATTGAGGCGGTGCACCTCGTCGATGAACAGGACGTCCCGCTCCTCGAGCGAGGTGAGGATCGCGGCGAGGTCCCCGGCTCGCTCGATGGCTGGCCCGGAGGTGTACCGGACGTTGACGCCAAGCTCCCGGGCGACGATCGTCGCGAGGGTCGTCTTGCCCAGGCCTGGCGGGCCGTAGAGCAGGATGTGATCGGCCGCTTCTCCCCTGCCCTTCGCGGCCTGGAGCAGCACCGACAGGTTGGCCTTGACCTCGGTCTGGCCGATGTATTCGGCCAGCGTGCGAGGGCGCAGGCTGCCCTCCACGACGAGGTCCACCTCGTCCTCGAGATCCGCCGACAGGATGCCAGAGACGTCGTCGACCATCGCTCGGCATCGTAGCACAGCGCGACGCCATATCGCACGGATGTTCTACGCGCAGAATCCACGTCGCGCCGAACTCCCACCACGCGACTAGGGCTTCCCGACTACCATGCCCGCCATGCGCCTGTCGCGCCGCTCCGAGTACGGCCTCCGCGCGCTGACCGACCTCGTCCGCCATGACGGCGATGGCCCGGTCGCGCTCGCCGCCCTGGCGCAGCGGAACAACCTGCCGACCAAGTTCCTCGAGCAGATCATGGCCACGCTCAAGCACGGTGGGGTCGTGCGCACGACGCTCGGCGCCCATGGCGGTTACGCGCTGGCGGCCGATCCGTCCACGGTCACCATCGGCCGGGTCGTGCGCCTCCTCGACGGAGCCCTCGCGCCCCTCCCCTGCGTCTCGCTCCGCTACTACAGCCGATGCTCGTGTCCGGACGAGGGCACCTGCGCCCTGCGCGACGTGATGATCGACGTGCGGGACGCGATGCTCGAGATCCTCGACAAGGAGACGCTCGCCGATCTGGCCGCGCGCGAGGGCAAGGTCGACATCGACCCGCGCGGCCTGCACGCCGACGCCCTGGCCGGCCGCCGCCCCTAGCGGCGAGAGCGCCCGCCGCATCCGGCAACACCCGCGCCCCATGATGGGACCACACACCGGGGATCGTGCCCTGCTGCTCGAGGAGGCCGCGTGCGAACGCTCATCCACGATGGACTCGCGGCCTTCGTCGGACTTGGCCGCAGCCTCTGGCTGTTGCCGCTCGACGTCATGTTCCGGACGGTCGGCCTGCGCTACGGCTGGCTGGTGCGCCTGTTCTCGTCGGCGCCGCCACCCGTCCTGCGGGCGATCAGCCAGCTCCGGGCCGAGCGGGCGGCCTGGCGGGCGACCCGGCGCGTCCCGGCCTACGCGGACTTCCTGGACGAGGCCGGGGTCCATGTGGCCGGGTTGTTCCCGCTCGGGATCCTCCGCCACCTGCCGGAGACCGACAAGGCGTCGTACGTCGACCGCTATCCCATGCTCGAGCGCTGCATCGACGGCACGGTCCCCTTCCCGGGCACGACGATCGACGAGTCGAGCGGCTCTACCGGCATGCCCTACAACTGGATCCGTGGCCGACGCGAGCGCGAGGTGGCCCATCGCAACATCGGGTTCTTCGCCCGCTACGCGTTCGGGACGGCGCCACTGGTCACGATCAACGCGTTCTCGATGGGGGCCTGGGCGGCGGGCTTCAACATGAGCCTGGGGATGCTGCGGCATGGTGTCGTCAAGTCGATCGGACCCGACCTCGACAAGATCCTGTCGACGCTCGAGGTCCTCGGGCCGCGCTACCGCTACCTCATCTCCGGCTATCCGCCGTTCCTCAAGCACCTGCTCGACGAGGGCGAGCGCCGCGGCTTCCCGTTCGCCGACTACGAGCTCCATGGGCTGGTCGGCGGCGAGGGCATGACCGAGGAGCTGCGCGACCTGCTGCTCCTGCGCTTCGCGTCGGTCTACTCGGGCTACGGCGCGACCGACATCGAGATCGGCATGGCCGGCGAATCGCCGGTCAGCGTCGCCCTCCGTCGCCTCGCCCGAGCGCGGCCCGACATCCGGCGCGAGCTGTTCGGCACGGACCCGCGCCTGCCGATGGTCTTCCAGTACAACCCGCTCATCCACTTCCTCGAGGTCAACGACCGGCGCGAGGTCATCTGCACGGTGTCCCGGCTCGACCAGCTCGCGCCACGGATCCGCTACAACGTCCACGACGCCGGCGGGATCGTCGACTTCGAGCGCGTCCAGGCCGTCCTGGCGCCCCACGGCCTCGACCTGACGACGCTCCACGAGGTGGACGACGTCGCCGGCCCCCGCGGACGGCTGCCGTGGGCCACCCCCGTGCCCCTGCCGTTCCTGTGGATCCACGGCCGGCGCGACGCGACCGTCAGCGTCATGGGCTCGAACATCTACCCGGAGGACGTGGAGACGGTGGTGTATGGCGATCCGCTCATCGCCCCGCGGCTGCACTCGTTCCAGCTGTCGGTCGTCGACGATGCGGACGGGACGCCCCGGCCGGCGGTCGCCCTGGAGCTGACGGACCTGGCCGGCATCGACGACGACTGGCGGGCGGCGGCCGCCGGACGCATCCGCGACCGCCTGGCGGAGATCAATCTCGACTACCGGCAGTCGGTCGGCGAGTTCCCCGAAGCGATGCTCCCGATCATCAGCACCGAGCCGCTCGGGGGCGGGCCGTTCGCCGGCGACGCCACCCGGATCAAGCAGCGCCGCATCGGCGTCGGCTGACCCAGCGACGGACCGTGGTCGACGCGCGCGTGCGCTCGAACGCTACGCGCCGGGTTCGGTGACCCGCCGTCGATCGAGCAGGAGGATGCCGGCCGCGACCAGCCCGACGATCGGGCCGGAGATCATCGGTGGCGCCGGTGGCGCGCCGGGCGCCGTGCCGAACACCAGATACATACCCGGGACGAGGACCGCCCAGGCCGGCAGCAGCCACATCGCCCGCCATGCCCAGCGTCGGCTCGCCCGATACGGTATGACGAGGATGATCGTGAACAGGACGCCGAGGAGCAGCAGGTTCAGCCCCTGGGTCCGGGACATGAAATCGGCCAGTCGGTAGCCCGCCGGGTCCTGCGCCAGGACCTCATCGACGCCGAGCCCGGTGATGACGGTGGTGATGGCCCGGTCGGCCAGCAGTCCGGATGCCATGTCGGTCAGCCCGAACACGGCGATGACGACCGCGATGGCGACGAGCAGCCACCACGCCCGGTCCCGGATCGTGCTCATGTGGCGACGTCGCCCGACACGACGCTCGGGGTGGATGGCTCGGCGGGCGCCGGCACTGGCTCGTCGCGGATCGCCCACGCCCACCTGGCGACGACGATCGTGACGATGAGCATGAGCACGCCGTTGACGGGGTGCAGGGCTGCGACAGCCGGGTTGCTCACTCGCATGGCCACGAAGACCGACTGCAGCGTCATCTGCACGGCGATGAGGATCGTGAGGCCGACCAGCCCCTTCGGTGCCCGGCCGACCAGGGCCAGGATGATGAGCGGCAGGATCAGCAAGCCGATCGTGTAGCCGAAGTCGCGGTGCGTGGCGAACGCCGATGGGCTGTCGAACACCCCGAGCCCGGCCAGGAACACCTGGACGATGAGGAGTGCGGCGAACAGTCCGGCCACGATCGCCAGGCCGGTCCGCGCGGCGGTGCGGAGTCGCATGTTCCTGACCCTCCCCAGCTGGTCGCGGCAGGTGGCGACCATCGACCGCGAGCATGTGCGGCCAACGTTACGGCATCGTCCGGGGCGTCCGAGGACCGGTGTTGCCGGACCGGATCAGTCGCGCAGGAGCGTGCGCAGGGCCGCCTTGACCCGCTCCTCGAGCGTCGACCCGACGTCGAGATCGGCCATCGCCGCGCGCGACGCATCGCGTGCCTCGCCGAGCGAGTAGCCGAGCGCCTGGAGCGCGGCGACGACTTCGCCCTCGGACGCCTGGCCACCGATCGCGGCCGGCCCGACGGCGGCGACCCCGGCCGCGGCGACCTTCTCCTTGAGCTCGAAGATGACGCGCTCGGCGAGCTTCTTGCCGATGCCCGGGATGGCCACGAGGACCGCCTGGTCGCCGGTCATGATCGCCAGCTGGAGGTCGGCCGTGGGCCGCGACCCGACGATGGCCAGGGCGACCTTCGGCCCGACCCCGGTCACGGTCAGCAGCAGGTTGAAGAAGCCGAGCTCCTCCGCGGTCCGGAAGCCGTACAGCGCCTGCTGGTCCTCACGGACGAGGTGGTAGGTGTGGAGCTTCAGTCGTCCGCCCGGCGTCGCCGTGGCCAGGATCGATGGGGCCGCGAACACGCGATATCCGAGCCCACCGACCTCGATGACCAGCGAGTCGGCGGCGATCGCCCCGACGACGCCCTCGACCGACGCGATCACCGGCGGGCCAGCCGGCTCAGGACGCGGTGCGCTTGGCGGCGCGCTTCGCCTCGCGCTCGGCCGCCTTCTCGCGGACGAGGGCCTCGCGCACGGCGCGCTCGTAGCCGGAGGCACCGCGCTGGATCGGCTGGATCGCCGAGCGGTCCATCACGGCCGATGCACGGGCCGGGGCGGAGGCCGCCGTGTTGACGCCCCACACGGCGATCGCGAGCGCATCGGCGGCGTCGTCGGGTCGCGGGCGCTCGGCCATGCCCAGCACCATCTGGACCATCCGCTGGACCTGCTCCTTGTCGGCCGCCCCATAGCCGGCGATGGCGGACTTCACCTCGTTCGGCGTGGCCTCGCGCACCGGGACGCCGTGCTGTGCCGCGGCCAGGAGGACGACGCCGCGCGCCTGCCCGACCCCGAACGCGGTCTGCACGTTCTTGGAGAAGAAGAGCCGCTCCACGGCCAGGAGGGACGGCTGGTGCGACGCGAGGAGCTCGTCGACGAGCGCGTGGATGGCCAGAAGCCGTTCCGGCAGTGAGACGTCCGGGGAGGTCTCGAGACAGCCGTGGTCCACCTCGCGGACACGACCGGCAGTCGATTCGACGATCCCGTAGCCCAGCGCGGCGGTCCCCGGGTCGATGCCCAGGACGATCACCCCGGCGACCTCGGCGAAGACTTCCTCGGGGATGTCGAAGTTGGCGGTGACCCGCGACACGTCGTCGAGGTCCTCCAGCAGCTCCACGAGTCGCAGGGCCTGGCGCGCCTTGGCCGCGTCCAGCTCGACGGTCTGCTTGGCGATCATCGCCGACTCGGCGGACTCGACGGGCACCCCGGCCGACTCCAGGGCCTTGCGGACGGACTCCAGCTCGCCGGGCGTCGTGTAGACCTCGATCGCCTCGTCGCCGTCGGTGTCGACATCCTCGGCGCCCGCATCGATGGCGGTCAGCGCGACCTCGTCGGCGTCGACCGCGCCGGAGCGCACGACGGTGATCAGGCCGCGTGGCTCGAATTGCCAGGCGACGGCGCCGCTGCCCGCCAGCTGGCCGCCGCTCTTGGTGAACATCGAGCGGACCTCGGCCGCGGTCCGGTTGCGGTTGTCGGTCTGGGCCTCGACCAGGACGGCGACGCCACCGGGGCCGTAGCCCTCGTAGACGATCTCCTCGTACTGGTCGGCCTCGCCGCCGCCGGTCGCCTTGTCGATCGTCCGCTTGATGTTGTCGGACGGCATGTTGACCGAACGGGCCTTCTCGATGGCCAGCCGCAATCGGTAGTTGGCGTCCGGGTCACCGCCACCCTGCCGGGCGGCCACGGAGATCTCGCGCGCGACCTTCGTGAAGAGGGCGCCACGCTTGGCGTCGGTGACGCCCTTCTGGCGCTTGATCGTGGACCACTTGCTGTGACCTGACATCGCGCGCCGGAGTATACCGACTATGATGCCGAGACCGCCCACGCTCGCCCGACACCCCCTGGCAACCCCTGCACCGGAGGCCCGTGTCAGCCGATGACGATGAAGAGCGTCGACCTCCCCCACCTTCGCAGCGTCGTGCTGGCCGGCCATGCCGGCGCGGGCAAGACGACCCTGGCCGAGCAGCTGATGTTCAAGGCCGGAGCCATCCCGCGGCTCGGCAAGGTCGACGACGGCACGGCCCATCTCGACTTCGAGCCGGAGGAGCAGAAGCGACGCGAGTCGCTGAGCCTGGCGGTCGGGACGTTCGAGACGGACGGGACGCGCATCTCCCTGGTCGACACGCCCGGCTACCCGGACTTCGTGGCGGACGTGGTCGAGGGCTTCGCCGCGACCGACGGGGCCATCCTCGTCATGGATGCCTCGGCCGGCGTCGAGTCCGGCCTGGAGCAGGCGGTCGCGCACGCCAGGGCGACGAACACGGCGGCGTGCTTCTTCATCAACAAGTGCGACCGGGAGAACGCCGATCCGACGGCGGCCCTGGATGCCCTGCGCAGCGCGTTCGGGTCGAAGATCGCGGCCATCCAGCTGGCGATCGGGGCGGCCGAGTCGTTCAGTGGCTATGTCGATCTCGTCCATCGCAAGGCGTATCGGTGGGACGGGCACGACGAGGTCGAGATCCCGATCCCGGAGGACATGGTCGACGAGGTCGCTCGGCGGCGCGACCAGCTGCTCGAGGCAGCGTCCGAGGCGGACGACGACGTCATGGTCAAGTACCTGGACGGCGAGGACATCGAGGACCACGAGCTCGAGCTGTGCCTGCGCAAGGGCGTCAAGGACAGCGTGCTGGCACCCGTCCTCGTCGGCTCGGCAGCCAAGGGCATCGAGCTGCGCGGTCTGCTCGACGCGATCGTCCGCTATCTCCCCTCACCGGCCGATGAGCCGCCGGTCCTGGCCACGGACAAGGCCGGCGCCACGGTGGAGGTCCCGGCCGACGAGAACGGACCGCTGCTGGTCCGGGTGTTCAAGACGACGGCCGATCCGTTCGTCGGGCGGCTGACCTACCTGCGCGTCCTGTCCGGCACGCTCCATTCGCAGGCCCACATCTGGAACACGACCCGCAACGAGGACGAGCGGATCGGCCAGCTGCTCCTCCTGCACGGCAAGGAGCAGGAGCCGAT
Source organism: uncultured Chloroflexia bacterium (assembly GCA_963776925.1). GTDB lineage: Bacteria > Chloroflexota > Limnocylindria > Limnocylindrales > CSP1-4 > SPCO01. The sequence goes on from CAVZON010000006.1 coordinate 730,622, forward strand.
CGGCGAGCTCAAGGCGGGCGAGATCGGCGCGGTCGCCAAGCTGACCGTCACCGAGACCGGCGACACGCTGGCCACGAAGGAGAAGCCGTACCGCCTGCCGGAGCTCGACTTCCCCGCCCCGTCCCTCGTCGTGGCCATCGAGCCGGTCGCCAAGCAGGACCTCGACAAGATGGGTCCGGCGCTGCAGCGGATGCTGGAGGAGGAGCCGACCGTTCGCCTCGAGCGCTCCGCGACCGGCGAACAGGTCCTGGTCACCATGGGCGAGGCTCACACCGCGGTCATCATCGAGCGGCTGAAGCGCAAGTTCGGCGCGGCCATCGCCACCCACACGCCGAAGGTGCCCTACAAGGAGACGATCCGGGGCAAGACCCAGGTCCACGGTCGGTACAAGAAGCAGACCGGTGGCCACGGCATGTTCGGCGACGTCTGGCTGGAGCTGGAGCCGAACCCGGACGGTGGCGTCGAGTTCGCCGAGCGCGTCGTCGGTGGTGCCGTCCCAAGGGGCTTCTTCGCCGGGGTCGAGAAGGGCATCCGCGAGGCCGCGGCCGAGGGCGTCGTCGCCGGCTATCCGCTCTCGGACTTCAAGGCGACGCTCTACGACGGGTCGTTCCACCCGGTCGACTCGAACGAGCTGTCGTTCAAGATCGCGGCGTCGATGGCGCTCAAGGACGGCGTCCACCAGGCCAAGCCGGCCCTCATGGAGCCGATCATGGCCGTCGAGATCCGCATCCCCGACCTGTACATGGGCGAGGTCAACCGCGACCTCAACGGCCGCCGCGGTCGGGTGATGGGGATGGACACCCAGGACGGCGTGCAGGTCATCTCCGCGCACGTCCCGCAGGCCGAGCTGTTCTCGTACGCCACGGAGCTGCGCTCGCTGGCCCACGGGCGCGGATCGTTCACGGCGACCCTCGATCACTACGAGGATGTGCCGTCGCACATCGCGGAGAAGGTGATCGACGCCCACCGGAAGGAGCTCGAGGCGGCCGGACATGGGGCCGGCCACTGACGAGCTCGGGAGCGGTGCGGCTCAGGCCCCCAGCGCGTCCGCCAGCGACAACCGCCCGTCGTAGAGGGCCCGCCCGATGATCGCGCCCGCGCAGCCGATCGAGCGCACCGCCCGGATGTCATCGACGCTCGCGATGCCGGCCGACGCGATGACGTCGCCGACGCCGAGGTCGAGCAGCCGCCGGTAGAGCGCCAGGTCCGGCCCGCCGAGGAGACCGTCCTGGTCGATGGCCGTCACCTCGAAGACGGTCACGCCCGCATCGCGCAGGTCGGCCATCGCCGTCACGGCGTCGACGCCGGCCTGATCGACGCTCCAGCCATGACCGACGGCCTCGCTCCCGCGGACATCGATGGCCACCGCGATCGCCGCAGCCCCGTGGTGCTCGACCAGTCCGGCGGCGAAGCCCGGGTCCAGCAACGCCGCCGTGCCGATGACCACGCGCGTCGCCCCGGCGTCGAGGGCTGCCGCCACAGCCGGCGCCGTGCGAAGACCACCGGCGACCTCCACGGCCACCCGGTCCCCGACCGCATCGACGATCGCGGTGATCGCCGCGCCGTGGGCCGGGACGCCGGTCCGTGCGCCGTCGAGGTCCACGACGTGCAGCCACCGCGCGCCGGCATCGGCGAACGACACGGCCACCGCCACCGGATCATCCGAGAACGCGGTCTCGCGCTCGAAGTCGCCCTGCTCGAGACGGACGACCCGGCCGCCGCGCAGGTCGATCGCCGGCAGGACAGCGAACGGCCTTGCGGCCTCCATGTCATCGTGGTAGCGTGTTAACACGTTACAACGATACCACGCACCCGCAGCCGAGACGAGACCATGGCCGACGACTGGCGAACACCCGACGCCGAAGCGCTGTTCCACGCGATCCTGTCCCTCGACGACCTCGATGAGACGGAGCGGTTCTTCCGCGACCTGTGCACGCTGAGCGAGCTCCGTGACATGGCCCAGCGCTGGGCCGTCGTCCGCCTCCTGGCCCAGGGCAAGCACTACGCCGAGATCTCGCGCGAGACCGGGGCCAGCACCGCCACCATCACCCGCATCGCCTCGTGGCTCCACCACGGCGAAGGCGGCTACGAGGCCGTCCTGGCCAAGTCCGGGGCATCCTCCGGCGCCACGACCGCCACCGGCCCGGCCGGCTCGTGACCGAGCGCCTCCGGCTGGCCGTCCCGAACAAGGGGCGGATGGTCGACCCCACGCTGCGGCTGCTGCACGATGCCGGCCTCGTCTTCGAGGAGCACGACCGCAGCCTCGTCGCGCGGGTCCAGAACTTCGACCTCGACATCCTGTTCGTGCGGACGAACGACGTCATCGAGTTCGTCGGCGACGGCGTGGCCGACCTCGGGATCACGGGCATCGACCTGCTGACCGAGACCGGCGCGGAGCTGCCGCGCGTCCGCGAGCTGGGCTACGGGCGCTGTCGATTGGCCGCGGCCGTCCCCACCGACAGCCCGTTCCGGACCGTCGAGGACCTGGCCGGCCATCGGGTCGCGACCGCGCACCCGAACACGGCCCGGCGGTTCTTCGCCGCAGCGCGGCCTCGACGTCGATGTCGTGCCCATCTCGGGCGCGGTCGAGGTAGCGCCACGTCTCGGCCTGGCCGAGGCGATCGTCGACCTCGTGTCCACGGGCTCGACGCTGGTCATGAACGGGCTGCGCCAGGTCGGCGACGTCCTGGCGAGCGAGGCGGTCCTCGTCGCCAACCCCACCGCCCAGCGGGACCGCGCCGACGAGCTCGCGGCGATCGACACGATGCTCAGTGCCGTGATCGCGGCGCGCGGTCGCAAGTACCTGATGATGAACGCACCGGCGAGCCACCTGCCCGAGCTGGAGGCCGTCCTCCCGGCCCTCGAGTCGCCGACGATCATCCCGCTCGCGCACGAGGGCATGGTCGCCGTCCACACGGTCGTCGGCGCCGACGAGGTGTGGGGCCTGCTCCCCCGGCTCAAGAGCGCCGGGGCGTCGGGGATCCTCGTCCTGCCGATCGAGAAGATCGTCCCGTGAGTGCCGCGGCATCGCCGTCGGTGACGACGCCGGCCCTCCGGCTGCGTCGCCTCGACCTGGCCGCGGTCGCGGCGGGCGACGCCACTGCCATCGCCGAGCGGCAGGCGCTCGTCCGCCGTGGCGCCGTGCCCGACGCCGCGGTCCGCGATGCGGCACGGGCGACCCTCGCGGACGTCCGTACGCGCGGCGATGTCGCGGTCCGCGAGGCCAACGCCCGGGTCGGCGGCGGGAGCACGGACGGGACGCTCGTCATCGGACCGGCGGCCCTCGCCGAGGCCGCGGCCGCCCTGGACCCGGCGGTGCAGGACGCCATCGACCAGGCGATCGGGGCCATCACCGATCTTCGCCACGCCACAGCGTCCCGTCTCGACCAGCGTCTCGACCGCCCCGGGCGTCGAGGTCGAGCGTCGCTGGTCGCCGTTGGCCAGCGTCGGCGCCTACGTCCCTGGCGGGTCGGCGCCGTATCCCAGCTCGCTGCTGATGACCGTCGTCCCGGCCCGCGTCGCCGGCGTCGCACGGGTCGTCGTCGCCACGCCCGCGGATCGCGATGGTCGGGTCCACCCGGTCCTCCTCGGGGCGGCCGGGCCGCCTCGGCGTCGACGCGTTCATCGTGGCCGGCGGTGCCCAGGCCATCGGCGCCCTGGCCTACGGGCTGCCCGACGCGGGCCTCGAGCCCGTGGACCGGATCGTCGGACCGGGCAATGCCTGGGTGACGGCCGCCAAGATCGAGGTCTGCGGCGAGGTCGGCATCGACCTCCCGGCCGGGCCGTCGGAGGGCCTCGTCCTCGCCGCTCCACCGGCAGACCCGCGGATCGTCGCCGCTCGACCTCATCACCCAGGCGGAGCACGGCCCCGACTCCCCCGCCATCCTCGTCACCACCGACGCGTCCTTCGCCGACGCGGTCGAGACCGCGGTCGCCGAGCGGCTCGCCGTCGCCGACCGCCGCGAGATCCTGGCGCGCTCCCTCGGCGAGCACGGCCGCATCGTCATCGCGCCGGACCTCGAGGCCGCCATCGCCTTCGTCAACGACTACGGCCCGGAGCACTGCTCGGTCGACGTCGAGCCGCTCGAGCCGGCCGTCGCACGGATCGTCAACGCCGGCTCGCTGTTCGTCGGACCGTGGGCGCCGGAGTCCGCCGGCGACTACGCGACGGGCGCCAACCACGTGCTGCCCACCGGCGGCCTGGCCCGCTCCTCCGGCGCGCTCAGCGTCGAGGCCTACGGCAAGTGGACCCAGGTCCAGCGCCTGACCCGGGACGGCCTGGCCGGCCTCGCCGCGACGGTGACGACGCTGGCCGAGGTCGAAGGGCTGACCGCCCACCGCGATGCCGTCACCCGGCGCTTCGAGCTCGAGGACGACCCGCGATGAGTCCGACACCCGTCACCACCAACCTGCCGACGCAGCCGGCGTCGTACACGCTGGGAGGCGACCGACGAGGAGGTCGCGGCCCGCTTCGGCCTGCCCATCGAGTCGATCGTGCGGTTCGACCTCAACACGTCGCCGGCACCACCGGAGCTCGTCGGCGCGCTGCTCGCGGCCGGCCGGTTCGACACGCCGCTGTCGGAGTACCCGCCGTCGGACTACCGCCGGCTCGTCGCCGCCGCGGCGGCCCGCTATGGCGTCGACCCGTCCGAGCTGCTCGTCGGCGCCGGGGCCGACGAGATCCTCGACATCGTGGCCAAGGTGTTCCTGCCGTCGGGTGGCCGCGCGGTCATCCCGACGCCGAGCTACGCGATGTACCGCGTCCTGACCGAGCAGCGCGCCGCGTCGGTCGTCGCGGTGCCTCGCCAGGGCGCCGGGGCCGGCTATGCCATGGATGTCGACGCGGTCCGGGCGGCCGCCGCCGATGCCGACCTCGTCTGGCTGTGCAGCCCGAACAACCCGACCGCGCTGGCCGGAGCCGGACGGCGCGATCGAGCGCCTGCTCGACGGGATCGCCGCCGATGCGGCCGGCGCCGGGCGACCGCCGGCCATCGTCGTGCTCGACGAGGCCTATGCGGAGTTCGTCGACCGGACCCTCCTGGGGCTGCGCGAGCGATTCGCGAACCTCATCGTCGTGCGCACCGCGAGCAAGGCCTATGCCCTGGCCGGACTGCGGGTCGGGTTCGCCATCGCCCGACCCGACGTCATCACCCGCCTCAACCCGTACCGTCCACCCGGCTCCGTGTCGACCGTGTCGGTGACGATCGTCACGGAGGCGCTGCTCGACCCGGGTGCGGCGAACGCCAACATCGAGCGGGTCGCGCGCGAGCGCGAGCGACTCCGGGACGGACTGACGGCTGCGGGCTGGTCGGTCGGGCCATCGGTCACGAACTTCGTGCTCGTCGACTTCGGCTCGGTCGAGCGCGCGGCAGCCGTGGCCCAGGGCCTGCTCTCGCGCGGGCTCGTGCCGCGCACGTTCCCTGCCGGTCACCCGCTGGCCGATCACCTGCGGCTCACCGTCCGTGCGGCGGACGAGAACGATCGATTGCTCGCCGCCGCCGGCGAACTGAGGCCGGCATGACGACGCCGCTCGGCACCCTGGATGTCCGCGAGCGCGCGGGACGACGGGTCACCGTCCATCGACGCACCCGCGAGACGGACATCACGATCACCCTGGACGTCGATGGCCGTGGCGACGCCACGATCGCGACCGGCGTCGGGTTCTACGACCACCTGCTGACCTCGTTCGCCCACCACGGGCTGCTCGACCTGACGATCGATGCGACCGGCGACCTCGAGGTCGACGAGCACCACACCGTCGAGGATGTGGCGCTCGTGCTCGGCGCGGCGCTGGCGGAAGCCCTCGGCGACCGGGCCGGGATCCGTCGCTTCGGCGACGCGTCGGTGCCGATGGACGAGGCGGTCGCCACGGCCGTGATCGACCTCGGTGGGCGGCCATACGCGGTCATCGACCTGCCGTTCCGCGATCAACGGGTCGGGACCCTGCCGACCCAGCTCGTGGAGCATGCCCTCGAGTCGTTCGCGCGGACGGCCGGGGCGACGCTCCACCTGCGCGCGACCGGCCGCAACGACCATCACCTGGCCGAGGCCGCGATCAAGGCCCTCGCCCGCGCCGTCCGCCAGGCCTGCGAACCCGATCCGCGGCGGACCGGGGTCGCCTCGACGAAGGGCTCGCTCGGATGAGCGCGGCCACGGCGCCGACCCGGGTCGCGGTCGTGGACTACGGCGCCGGGAACCTGGTCAGCATCGGCCAGGCGCTGACCCAGGTCGGCGCCGAGGTGACCATCGCGCGTGACCCCGACGGGCTGCGCGGGGCCGACGCCCTGGTCGTGCCCGGGGTCGGAGCGGCGGCGCCGGCCATGGAACGGCTCGAGCGGGCCGGTCTGGTCGAGCCGATCCGGGCCTGGATCGCCGCCGACCGTCCGTTCCTCGGCATCTGCCTCGGCCTGCAGCTCCTGTTCGAGGGCAGCGACGAGGACGGCGCGCAGACCCTCGGCGTGCTGCCGGGTCGGTCGGTCCGGCTGCGAGGACGCCCCGACGCTGCCGCACATCGGCTGGAACCAGGTCGTCCGCAAGCGCGAGCACGCGGCGTTCGACGGCATCGCCGATGGCGCCGACCTGTACTTCGTCCACTCGTACGCCGGGCTGCCGTCGGGCGGGCTGGTCGACGACGTCGTCCTCGCCACGACCGAGCATGGCCGGCCGTTCGTCTCCGCGGTGGCGCGCGGCAATCTCGTCGGCGTGCAATTCCATCCCGAGCGCAGCGGCACGGACGGCCTGCGGCTGCTGGCCAACGTCGTGGCCGCCGCGGCCGTCGCCGCGCGGATCCCCGCCTGATGCTGTGCCGCCGCGTCATCCCCTGCCTCGACGTGGCCGACGGCCGCGTCGTCAAGGGCGTCCGCTTCGTGGATCTCGTCGACGAAGGCGATCCACCGGAGCTGGCCGAGCGCTACGCCCGCGAGGGCGCCGACGAGCTCGTGTTCCTCGACATCACGGCCGCGCCCGAGCGACGCGGGACGCTGCTCGACATCGTCGAGCGGACCGCGCGGCGCGCGTTCATCCCGCTGACGGTCGGGGGCGGCGTGCGCACGGTCGACGAGATGCGCGACGTCCTCCGGGCCGGGGCCGACAAGGTCTCGCTGAACACCGCCGCCGTCGCCGACCCCGAGCTCATCGACCGCTGTGCCCGCCGGTTCGGGCGCCAGGCCGTGGTCGTCGCCATCGACGCACGGCGGACCGCGGCTGGTGCCACGCCGCTCGGCTGGGAGGTCGTCGTCAAGGGCGGCCGGGAGGCGACCGGCATCGACGCCGTCGGCTGGGCCCAGCGCGCGGTCGCGCTCGGCGCCGGTGAGCTGCTCGTGACCTCGATGGATCGGGACGGGACCGGGACCGGCTTCGACACCGAGCTCCTGCGCGCGATCACCGATCGGGTCGAGGTGCCGGTCATCGCCTCCGGTGGCGCGGCGGGACCCGACGACTTCGTCCGCGCGGTCGTCGACGGGGGCGCCGACGCCGTCCTCGCCGCATCGATCTTCCACCGCCGGATCCACGCCATCGCCGACGTCAAGGCGACGATGGCGGCGGCCGGCCTGCCCGTCCGCGACGTGGCGACGGCGGCCGCATGACGGCGATCGAGCCGCGATACGGCGCCGATGGCCTGGTCACGGCGGTCATCCAGGACGTCGCCGACGGGCGTGTGCTGATGGTCGGCCACATGGATGCCGAGGCCCTGGCGGCCACCCGGACCACGGGCGAGGTCCACTTCCACTCGCGCTCGCGCGACCGGCTGTGGCGCAAGGGCGAGACGTCCGGGCATGTCCTCCGGCTCGTCGACCTCGCGCTCGACTGCGATGACGACGCGCTCCTCGTGACGGTCGAGCCCGTCGGTCCGACCTGCCATCGCGGTGTCCGCTCGTGCTTCGACGCGGACGAGGCTCCAGCGGAGCGGACGACGCAGGGCTTCGCCTGGCTCGAGACGTTGTGGTCGACGATCGCCGCCCGCGCCGCGGAGCGTCCGACCGGCTCCTACACGGGCGCCCTGCTCGACGGTGGGGTCGATGCGGTCGGCCGGAAGGTCACCGAAGAGGCGACCGAGGTGCTGCTCGCCGCCAAGGACGACGCGGTGGCATCGTCACCGGCGACGCGTGACGCCCTGGCCGGCGAGACCGCCGACCTGCTGTATCACGCGCTCGTCCTGCTCGCGGAACGGGACCTCGCGCCGGCCGACGTCCTCGCCACGCTGCGCGAGCGTCACCGCGGCTGAGGGCAGCCCGAGCTGGACCCGGCAGGCTAGCCGGGAACGCGCCGCCCGATCTCGCGCCGGCGCTTGCCGATGCGGACCTCGAGCCACTCCCCGCCGATCGGCTCCGGGACGCTGTCCGGATCGGTCACCTTGACGCCGTTGATCGACACGCCGCCGTTGGCGATCATCCGGCGCGCTTCCCCACGGGATGCGAACACGCCGGATTCCGCGAGGAGCACCGCCGTGCCGCCGGCCAGGGCGTCCGGCGTCCAGGCGAACCCGCCGGTCGAGGCGTGGAGCGAGGCGAGGACCTCCGGATCGGCCACCGGCGTCGACGCAAAGAGCGCCTCGGCATCGCGGATCGCTGCCGCCGAGGCCTCCGCCCCATGGGTCCTGGCGGTGATGTCGCGGGCGAGGACCTGCTGCGCCTCGCGGGCCTCCGGACGATCACGCGTCGCGGCGTCGAGCGCCTCGATCTCGTCCCGCGGGAGCTCGGTGAACCAGCGCAGGTACGTGCCGACATCGCGGTCGTCGGTGTTGCGCCAGTACTGGTAGAACGCGAACGGCGTGGTCCGCGCCGGGTCCAGCCATACGCTGTCGCCGGTCTCGGACTTGCCGAACTTCGTGCCGGAGGGCGAGAGCAGCAGCTTGTAGGCGAGGCCGTGCGCCGGCTGCTCCTCGGGCGCGTCCCCCACACCGGCCGTCCGTCGGATCAGCTCCAGCCCGGCGGTGATGTTGCCCCACTGGTCGGCGCCACCCATCTGCAGGTCGACGCCCATCGTGCGGTGCAGGTGCCAGAAGTCGTACGACTGCAGGAGCATGTACGAGAACTCGGTGAACGACAGCCCGCGCTCCAGGCGGCTCTGGACCGAGTCCTTGGCGAGCATGTACGGGATCGTGAAGTGCTTGCCGGTGTCGCGCAGGAACTCGATGAGCGACAGCTCGCCCAGCCAGTCCAGGTTGTTGACCATGACCGCCGCACGATCGCCGGGCGTGAAGTCGAGGAACCGCTCCAGCTGGCCGCGCAGGGCTCCGGCGTTGTGCTCCAGGGTCGCCCGGTCGAGCAGGTTGCGCTCGGTCGAGCGCCCGGACGGGTCGCCGATCATGCCCGTGCCGCCCCCGACCAGGGCGACCGGACGCCCACCGTGGCGCTGGAAGCGCAACAGGCCGAAGATCGGGATGAGGTGGCCGACGTGGAGCGAATTGGCCGACGGATCGAACCCGTTGTAGCCCGCGATCGGACTCCCCGAGGCAAGCCGCTCAGCCAGGCCGGGCGTGGACGCGTGGAGGATGCCCCGCCACTCCAGCTCGGCCAGCAGGCCGTCGGCCGTCACAGGGCGAAGTCGTCGGTCGTCTGGGACCGGGAGGCCGTGAAAGAACGTCCGTTCACGGACCCTATGCTATCGTGCGGGCTCAGATGCAGACCACTGTCGCGCGGCGGCAGCGCCGCCGACGCGCGTTGCAGCAGCGGCCGAAGGGGAACGGCGGGACCATCGTCCGCCGCATCCTCATCGCCATCCCCATCATCTTCGTCCTCGTCACCATGCTCACTGCGGGCGCCGGGGCGCTCTTCACCGTGGCCGCGTACAACTACTACGCGCAGGGCCTGGAAGACCCGCAGACGGCCCTCAACGACCTCGACTTCGACCAGCAGACCCTGGTCTACGACGAGACCGGCACGGTCGAGCTGGCCCGCCTCGGCTCGCTCCGTCGCGAGGTCGTGACGTTCGACCAGATCCCCAAGGAGATGCTCGACGCGACGACCGCGATCGAGGACAAGGACTTCTGGATCAACCCGGGCTTCGACCCGGCCGGCATCGTGGCGGCCGGCCTGGACACGCTCGCCGGCAAGCCCCGTGGCGCCTCGACCATCACCCAGCAGCTGGTCCGTGCTCGGCTCCTGCCGGCTGAGGCGTTCGAGGGCTCGACCTACGACCGCAAGTTCCGCGAGATCATCCAGTCGATCCGGTTGACCCAGGCCTATCCCGGTGAGGAAGGCAAGGAAACCATCATCACCGCCTACCTCAACCAGAACTTCTACGGCAACAACTCGTATGGCGTGAAGGCGGCGGCGAAGGGCTACTTCGCCAAGGACCTGAGTGACCTGAGCCTCGCCCAGTACGCCATCCTCGCGGCCATCCCGCAGTCGCCCACGAAGTTCGACCTGCTCAAGAACGCCGAGGAGATCTGTCTCGACGAGGAGGTCGAGGAAGGCGCGGAGTGCGAGAAGATCCAGCTCGAGATCCCGATGACGACGGAGATCATCCAGCGCCGGAACCACATCCTCGAGCTGATGAAGACCCGCAGCCCGCTCACCGGCGACGAGCACACCGCGTCCGAGTACGAGGCGGCCAAGCGGGAGCCGGCGATCATCGCCGAGCAGGTCTCCGCCACGTGGCGCGCACCCCACTTCGTGTGGCAGGTCCGCGACGAGCTGGCCACGATCCTGTGCCCTGATGCGCCGGACGACTGCGACAAGGTCGACACCGGTGGCTTCCGCGTCACGACGACGCTCGACTGGGACATGCAGAAGATCGTCGAGCGATACGTCTACGCGGCGGCGCGGGCACCCCACGCGAAGAACCCCCGCGCCGTCCTCGAGTCGCGCAAGATCCCGCGCAAGCACTGGGGCTGGATGCTCGGCCTGCGCGGCAGCAACATCCACAACGCTGCCGCGGCGGTCATCGACTATCGGACCGGCGACGTCCTCGCGTACGTCGGGTCGGCCTCGTACACGTCCAAGGGCAACAAGAAGTTCCAGCCGCAGTTCGACGTCCTGTCCGACGGCTGGCGCCAGCCCGGGTCGTCGATCAAGCCGATCGACTACGCCATCGGCATCCAGGACAAGGCCTACACGGCAGCGACGATGTTCATGGACGTGACCACGTCCTTCGGCGGCGGGTTCATCCCGACCCAGGCGGACAAGCTCGAGCGTGGCCCCGTGCGGCTGCGCAGCGCGCTCCAGTTCTCGCTCAACATCCCGGCCATCAAGGCCACGCTCATCAGCGGTCTCGAGCACACGTTCGAGCGCACCCAGGACTTCGGCCTGCGCTACCCGAGCACCGCCATCCCGGTGACCTCGATGGGCATCGGGACGCTCGAGACGCACCCGATGGACCTGCTCGCGGCCTACGGGACGATCGGGAACGGCGGCGTGCGGATGCCGCGCCAGACCATCACCGAGGTCTACGACGAGGACGGCAAGCTCATCTGGCCGATCGGCGAGACCCAGGACCAGGGTGTCGAGGTCATCAGTCCCCAGGCGGCCTACATCGTGACCGACATCCTGGCGGGCAACACCGACACCCGGGTCAACCCGTACTGGGGCGAGTGGGCGGTCTACCAGGACGGCAAGCGCCGCCCCGCCGCCTACAAGACGGGCACGACGAGCGACAACGTCGACGTGCACGCCTACGGCTACCTGGCACCGCCCAAGGACAAGGACGCCCCGGCCCTCGCCGTCGGCGTCTGGATGGGCAACAGCAACAACGACCCCAACCGCGGCAGCCTGTCGCTCGACTCGTCCGCGCCGCTCTGGTCGGCGATCACCACCGCGGTCAGCAACGACACGCCGATCGCCAAGTTCAAGGCACCGGACGGGCTCAAGTCGGCGACGGTCGACGCGTTCACCGGCCTGCGGCCCGGTCCGTTCACGAAGAAGACGGTCAAGGAGCTGTTCCTGCCGGGCACGATCCCGAAGGATCGGGAGACGAGCCGGATCAGCCTCGAGGTCGATGAGGCCTCCGGGCTGCTGTGGGAGGACGGCTGCGTCGGACCCAAGGTGACCAAGGGCTTCTTCGACCTGTCGGAGGTCGACAGCAACTGGCCGGCCTGGCAGAAGGCCAACAAGAACTGGGCCTCTCGCGCGGCCAGGGGCCCGGGTACCCGCGGGACCTCGAGGGGCACGCGGACGAGCTACTTCTACACCAACGGGTTCGCCCCGTTCGGTCGGTCGTGGGGCGCGCCGTTCGCGCCGACCAAGGTCTGTCCGCAGGCACCGCCACCGTGCGGTGTCCAGGCACCGGATCCAGATCCGTCCGATGACGTCCCGGCGCCGACCCCGATCCCCTGCCCCACCCCGACGGTCGATCCCGGTGGCGGCGGAGGCGGCGGGGGCGGCGACGGCGGCAACGTGACGAGGCCGAAGCCGACCAAGACGCCGAAACCCTGACCGACGCGGGTGACCCCCGCGCCGGTGGCTCAGAACATGACGATCGTCGCCCCGTCGCCGCCCTCGCCGCGGCCACCCGGGCGGACCGACTTGACCAGCGGACTGGCACCGGCCTCGGTGCGCACGGCGTCGCGCAGGGCACCGGTTCCCAGGCCGTGGATGACCGTCACCGACGTCAGCCCGGCCAGGGACGCATCGTCGAGATAGCGCTCGAGGGCCTCCAGCGCTTCCTCGACCCGGGCACCGCGCAGGTCGAGGGACGACGCGACCGAGCCGTGACCGACTGACCTGCACGGCCGCAGCGTTCGACGACCCGCCGGTCGTGGCCGGGCTCGGCGGCGGACCGACGGCCGGCACGAGATCGTCCAGCTCGACCGCGATCCGCAGGCCGCCCGCTTCGAGGGTCGCCCGCCGACCGTCCCGGTCGAGCGCCGCGATCCGACCCTCCCACCCGCCCGACCGGCTCCGCGCTCGGTCGCCCGGTCGCCAGGTCCGTGGGGTCGCATCGACCGGGGCCGACGGTTCTTCCTCTGGCTCGAGCGCCGGCAGCCGCTCCGCGACCGACTCCGCGCGGGCGAGCGCCGCGTCGATGCCGGCCGCCGTGACCGTCTCGCGTTCCAGCATCCGCCGCGTGGCGGCCAGCTCGGCGTGCAGGTCGGCCACGACCCGGTCGGCCTCGACACGCGCCTCGCGGACGGCGACGTCCCGCTCTCGACGTGCCCGGCGGCGCTCTTCCTGGGCGGTCGCCAGGGCCTCGGCCGCGCGCTGCTCCGCGGCTCGTGCCCGGTCGAGCCGTTCGTTCGTCTCGCCCTCGGTCGCCTTGATCGAGGCGAGCGTCGCCTCGAACGACCGCTGCGCCTCGGTCAGCCGCGATCGGGCATCGTCGACGATGGCCTGGGGCAGGCCGAGTCGCTCGGCGATGGCGAAGGCCTGACTGCCGCCGGGGAGACCGATCGTCAGTCGGTAGGTCGGCGACAGCGTGTCCAGGTCGAACTCGACCGCCGCGTTGCGCGCACCCGGTGTCGTGTGGGCGTAGGCCTTGAGCTCGGCGTAGTGGGTCGTCGCCGCCACGATGGCCCCTGCCCGGATGCAGTGGTCGAGGAGCGCCTGCGCGAGCGCCGAGCCCTCGGTGGGATCCGTGCCCGCCCCGAGCTCGTCGAGCAGGACGAGCGTGCCCGGGCCCGCCGCCGCGACGATCGCCGTGATGCGCCGGAGGTGACCGGAGAACGTCGAGAGCGACTGCGCGATCGACTGCTCGTCGCCGATGTCGGCGAACACGTCGCGCCAGACCGGGAGCTTGCTGCCCTCGGCTGCCGGGATGTGCAGGCCGCACTGGTGCATGAGGCTGAGCAGGCCGAGCGTGCGCAGCGTGACGGTCTTGCCACCGGTGTTGGGGCCGGTCACGACGAGGGCCTGCACGTCGTCGCCGAGACGCACGTCGATCGGCACGACCCGACCGCTCAGCCCCGGGTGGCGGGCCGACAGGAGCACGACCTCGGGGCGGTCGGCGGTGGTCGCCCGGACCGCGTCCATCTCGCCGGCGAGCGCGGCCTTGGCGGCCCACAGGTCGAACCGCGCCAGCGCGTCGAGCGTGGCCGAGAGCGCGGCCGCGTTCGCCGCCACGAGGGCGGACAGCTCGTCGAGGATGCGCGCGATCTCCTCGGCCTCCGCCACCTGGGCCTCGCGCCAGGCATTGCCGAGCTCGACGGCGACGAGCGGCTCGATGAACAGGGTCTGGCCGCTGCCCGAGGCGTCGTGGACGATGCCCTTGACCCGGGATCGCGCCTCGGCCTTGACCGGCACCACGTAGCGGCCGTTGCGCAGCGTGACGATCGGCTCCTGGAGGGCCGCGCCGAGCTCCGCGCCGACCAGCGCGTCCAACCGCCGGCGCAGCCGGTCGTAGGCGACCCGGACCGCCGCGCGCAGCCCGCCGAGCCGGGGCGATGCCGTGTCGAGCAGCTCGCCGACCGGATCGAAGCTGCGCGCCAGCGTGCTGCGCAGGGCGGGCAACGGCTGCAGCTCGCGCCCGAGATCGCGCAGCAGCAGGCGTCGCTCGTCGGTCAGCGATGTGGCCAGGCGGGCCGTCGCATCGAGCGTCTCGGCGATCGCCAGGAACTGCTCGGCATCGAGCCGGCCGCCGAGTGCCGCCCGACCCGACGGCCGGGGCGATGTCGTGGGCGGCACCGATGCCCACGCCGGGACGCTCGGTCAGCAGCGCTCGCGCCTGATCGGTCTCGTCGAGCCACCGCGCGACGACGACCGGCTCCGAGGACGGCTCCAGGGCCGCTGCGAGGGCCCGCGACGGCCCGAACGATGTGGCGGCGGCCAACCGCTCCCGGATGAGCGGGAACTCGAGCAGCGCCTGCGAGCGGGCGTCCATCGCGTCCCGTGCCTCAGCGGGCCGGACGCGAGACCGAGGCGTGGTCGCGGAGCCAGAAGCGCCAGGGCCGGCTCGACCAGTCCGGCCCGGCGTAGTCGACGCCGACCCGAGGACCGGTCGCCACCTGGCCGGGCTCGACCGCGTCGCCGGGCTCCAGGCGGAGCGAGCCGGTCGGATCGCACAGGTCGGTCCCGGTCCAGGCTCGACTCAGCCCGAATGCCGCGCCGACCACGCCCGGACCGCTGGCCAGCCGCTCGATCGGCAGCCGTTCGAGACGATCGCGGGCGGCATCGGCGGCGGACGGGTCCTCCATCAGCCGTCGTCGGCGGGCGCGTGCCGCGGCCCAGCGATCGGCCCGCATCAGGTCGATGCCGGCCAGCGGCGCGACGGCCCGGATGAGCACGGCGGCCGCCTCGCCCGTCGGGCCGGTGACCACGTTGAGACAGTCGTACATACCGTAGACAAGGTACACGTAGGCCACGCCGGCCGGACCGTACATGACGGCGTTGCGGGCGGTCGAGCCGAAGCGGGCGTGGGACGCCAGGTCGTCGGGTCCGCCGTAGGCCTCGACCTCCACGATCCGGCCGATCCGTCGGCCGCTCGTGTCATCGCGGACGAGGTGCTGCCCGAGGAGGGCCCGGGCCGCCGTCGGCGGCCGGACCCTGGAGTGGCTCGAGGCAGCCCGCGGTCAGCCTCCCCGGCCGACGTACGGGGCCGTGACCGAGGCCGGCATGAGGAATCCGAAGATCGAGAAGAAGGCCGGGATGATCGTGTCCATGAACAGTTGGCCGATCTGCGACCGGCTCAGCGCCTCCCACAGGTCCCGCAGGACCGGCAGCTCGTCGCTGTCGGCCGGGATGAGCGGGTTCAGGAAGAACGTGCCGAGGATGACGAGGATCGCGCCGAAGATGACGCCGGCCTGGACGATGCCCAGCAGACCGCCCAGGAACTCGTCGACGAACCGCGCCTTCTCGAACAGCGGCTGCGGCTTGTACCAGCCCTGGGCCACCAGGGCGAACGCGACCGAGGCGGCGACGAACACCGTCAGGAACCCGATCATGTAGCTGTATTCCCTGGTGAACTGGGTCCAGTTCGAGCCGAGGAATTGACCGAGCGGTTCGGCGATGTTGGCCGCGAAGAAGAACGAGAACAGGACCGACGCGAGGCCGATCAGGCGGCGGATCGTGCCCTGGGCGAAGCCCAGCACGAAGAACCCCGCGAAGTACAGGAAGAGCAGCAGGTCGACGCTGCTGATCCCGCTCAGGAACTCCCCGATATCCAACTCGCTCACCTGCCTGCGGTCCCCGATCGACCCGGCCGGTGGCCAGGGCGGCGCAAGGGTAGCAGCGCCTCTTCCGCCGTCGCAAGGACACTTCCGTTCGGTAGGTCCGGTCCGAACGGGTCAGGTGCGGATGCGAGCTCCCAGCTCGTCGGCCAGCCCCGTCGTGACGGATTCCATGACCGTCTCGATGTCGGTATCACCGAGCGCCCGGTCGTCGGCGTGGAAGCTGAGGCGGTAGGCCAGCGAGCGCTCGGTGTCGGCCAGCGGCCGGCCACGATAGATGTCGAACAGGGCGACCCGGGTCAGGTCCGCGCCACCGTGGCGGCGGATCGCGTCGGCCACGACCGCGGCCGGCAGGTCCGCCGGCACGACGACCGCGAGATCCCGCTCGATGGCGGCGAAGCGCGATGGCGTCCGACCCAGGGGCACGCTCGGCGCACCACCGGACAACCCGGCGATGGCCACCTCGGCGACGATGATCCGGTCGGCCCGCGACTCGAGCACGTCCTGCACGGCGGGATGGAGCTCGCCGACCCGACCACGGAGCCCGTCGCCGGCATGGGCCGTCGCGGCTCGACCGGGATGGAGGATCGGATCGTCCGTCCGCGGCTCGTAGGCGACCGCCGGCAGGCCCAGGCGATGGGCGAGCAGCTCCAGCAACCCCTTGGCGTCGTCGAGGTCGTAGGCTCGCGCCGGTCGGTTCCAGGCTGGTTCCTCTGCGGTGCCGGTCAGGACGAACCCGAGCCGCCACCACTCGTGCGTTCGATCGCCCTCCAGGCGCCCGTAGCCCTTGCCGATCTCGAACAGGGCCACGTCCGGGCGGCCCTGACGGACGTTGCCCTCGAGGACCTCGAGCAGGCTGCCGAGCAGGCTCTGGCGCATGACCGAGTGCTGGCTCGACAGCGGGTTGGTCACGACGATCGGCAGCCCGTCCGGCTCCCCTTCCCCGGGCACCGCGAGGTCGCCGGCCGGCCCGAACCGCTCGACCATCGACGGGGCGACGAGCGCCAGCGTCACGGCCTCGGTCACGCCCGCACCGACGAGGGTCTCGCGTACGGCGTCGCGCAGGCGCAGCGGATCGTGGCGGAAGTGGGGCATCGGCGTGTCGGGCAGGATCTCGGGCACCCGGTCGTACCCGCCGACCCGCGCCACTTCCTCGGCGATGTCGGCCTCGATCACGAGATCGCGTCGCCAGGTCGGGACCGTGGCCACGATCACCTCGGCCTGACCGGGATCGACGACGAGGGGCTGGGGCGGACCGGCGACGGTGATGCGCGTTCCCGTCGGGGCCGCGCTCGTCGTGATCCCGACCCGTGCCAGGAGGTCGCGCTGGTCAGTCGTCCCGTGGTCCGTGCCGAGCAGCCGGTTGACGCGGGCCGGCCGGAACGCGACCGTCGCCGGCTCGGGCGCGCCGGGGTTCGTGTCGACGACACCGGATGCCACGGTGCCGCCCGCCCACTCCGTGATGAGTCGTGCCGCGCGGTCCGCGCCGAGCAGGGCGAGTCGGTGCTCCTGGCCCTTCTCGAAGCGCAGGCTGGCCTCGGACCGGAGCGCGTAGCGGAAGGCGGTCCGGCGGATGCTGATCGGGTCGAAGATGGCCGACTCGACGACGACGTCGGTGGTCGCATCGGAGATCTCCGACGCGGCCCCGCCCATGACCCCGGCGATCGCCGACGGGCCGTCCGGGTCGGCGATGACCAGCGTCTCGGACGTCAGGTCGCGGACGACATGGTCGAGCGTCTCGAGCTGCTCGCCCTCGCGTGCGAGCCGGACGATGAGATGCCCGTCGCGCACGGCTGCGGCGTCGAACGTGTGGATCGGCTTGCCGAGCTCGAGCATGACGTAGTTGCTGACGTCGACGACGTTGCTGACCGGGCGCTGGCCGGCGGCGATGAGCCGCATCTGGACGACGTCCGGCGACGGGCGGACGGCGACGCCACCGACCCAGCGACCGACGAAGCGCGGGCAGAGCGCCGGCTCCTCGACGTCGACGCGGAGATGTGCCCCGATCGACTCGGGACCCTCGGTCGGATCGGTCGACGGGAAGCGGACCGGCGCGCCGGTCACGGCCGCGACCTCGCGGGCGAGCCCGACCAGGCTGAGGACGTCGCCGCGATTCGGCTTGACGTCGACATCGAGGACGACGTCGCCGTAGAGGTCCGTCAACGGGACACCGAGCGGGGTGTCCGGCGACAGGATGAGGATGCCGTCGGCGTCGGTGGTCAGGCGCAGCTCGTCGCCCGAGCACAGCATGCCGTTGCTGACGACGCCCATCTTCTCGGTCCGCTCGATCCGCCGGTCACCGGGCAGGACGGCCCCGGGCAGGGCGACCGGGATGCGCTGGCCGGGGGCGATGTTCGTCGCCCCGCACACGATCTCGAGCGGCTCGCCGCTGCCGAGCGTGACGGTGGTGAGCGACAGGCGATCCGCGCGCGGGTGCTTCTCGACCGTGAGCAGCTCGCCGACGACGACGTTCTGCCAGTCCGCACCCCAGCGCTCGATGCCCTTGACCTCCATCCCGAGCAGCGTCAGCCGCTCGGCCAGCTGCTCCGGCGTCAGCTCGATGTCGACGTAGTCCGCAGCCAGGAAAGCGGCACCCTCACCGGAACTGCTCGAGGAAGCGCAGGTCGTTGTCCATGTACAGGCGCAGGTCGCCGACGCTGTGGCGGAGCTTGGCGATGCGCTCGACGCCCATCCCGAAGGCGAAGCCCTGGTAGCGCTCCGGGTCGAGCCCGCCGTACTGGAGCACGACCGGGTGGACCATGCCCGCTCCGAGGATGGTCATCCAGCCGCTGCGCGAGCAGGCCGGGCAGCCCGATCCGCCGCACACGACGCACTCGACGTCGAACGCCACGGACGGCTCGGTGAACGGGTAGTAGCCCGGGCGGAACCGGGTCCGCTTGTCGGCCCCGTACATCGCCTTGGCGAACTGGTCGAGCAGGCCCTTGAGGTCGCCCATGGTCGTGCCCTCGTCGACCATCAGCCCCTCGACCTGGAAGAACTCGCTGGCGTGGCTGGCGTCGATGGCCTCGTAGCGGTAGCAGCGGCCCGGCAGCAATGCCCGGATCGGCGGCGCCTCCTGGTGCATCACGCGGATCTGGCCCGGGATCGTGTGGGTCCGCAGCAGGTGCCCCTCGACGTCGACGTAGAGGGTGTCCCACAGGTCGCGCGCCGGGTGGTCCGGCGGGATGTTGAGCATCTGGAAGTTGCGCACGTCGTCCTCGACCTCGGGGCCCTCGTACACCACGAACCCGAACTGGCCGAAGATGTGGGCGATCTCGTCGATCGTCTCGTTGATCGGGTGGAGCGTGCCTCGGCGGAACGGTCGGCCGGGCGTCGTGACGTCGACGGTCTCGGCCGCCAGCCGCGCCTCGAGCTCGGAGCCGCGCAACGCCGTGCCGCGCTCCGCCAGGGCAGCCTCGACGGCGGTCCGCACGGTGTTGGCGACCGCGCCGACCTTCGGGCGGTCCTCCGCGGGGAGCGCGCCGATGCCGCGCAGCACGCCCGGTCAGCCGGCCCTTCTTGCCCAGGACGTCCTGCTCCAGCGCCTCGAGCGCCGCGACGTCCGGGGCGGCCGCGATCGAGGCGAGGGCCTCCTCCTGGAGGGCCTCCAGGTCGCGGGTCAGGTCGGCGAGCTCCACAGTCCTCCTATAAATCGCGAACCCTCGAGCGTCGCGCGACGTCGAGGGTCCGAAGTCGTCAGGGCGATGACGTCAGGTCGGTGGGTCAGGCGCCCTTGGCGAGCTCGGCGATGCGCCCGAAGGTGGCCGCGTCGCGGACGGCGAGATCGGCCAGGATCTTGCGGTCGATCTGGATGTCGGCCTTCTTGAGCCCGTGGATGAACTGGCCATAGGTCAGGTCGTTCTGGCGGGCGGCCGCGTTGATCCGGATGATCCAGAGCTGGCGCATCTGGCGCTTGCGCTGCTTGCGGTCGCGGGTCGCATAGGCGAGCGCGTGCAGGAGCGCTTCGCGCGCCGGCTTGATGAGCTTCGACTTGGTGCCCTTGCGGCCCTCGGCCGCGTTCAGCAGCCGCTTGTGGCGCTTGTGGGCGGTGACGCCGCGCTTGACTCGTGCCATGGGTGACGGGTGCTCCTACAGGTACGGCAGCAGGCGGCGGACCTGCTTGGCGTGCTCGGGCCCGATGACGGACTTGCCGGCATAGCGGCGGGTCCGGCGGGACGACTTGATCTCGAGGTGATGGCCACGCCAGGCGTTGACCCGGACGACCTTGCCGGAACCCGTCACGCCGATGCGCTTCTGGGCCGCCTTGTGGCTCTTCATCTTCGGCACGGTGGCCTCACTCTCCTGATGGCACCGGCGTGGCCGGCACGGGTTCGGTCTTCGGAGCGGCCGGGGCGGGTGCCGGGGCCGCGGGTGTCTCGTCAGTCGGTTCCTGTGTGGCTTCGGCGGCCGGTTGGGCCACCGCAGCTGCGGTCGGCGGTGCGTCCGGCGTCTCCGCCAGGGCATCGTCCGGGGTCTCGTCCAGCGGATGTCGGCGGTCCGGCGCGTCGTGGCTCTTGGGCTTGTGGGTCGATGCCATCGTGATGTGCATCGACTTGCCTTCGAGCAGCGGCGTCCGTTCCGCGACCCCGTGGTCCTTGACCCGATCGACGAACTTGGCGATCAGGTTCCGGCCGATCTCCGGGTGGGTCAGTTCCCGACCCCGGAAGCGGACGGTGACCTTGATCCGGTCGCCATCCTCGAGGAACTCGATCGCTCGGTGGACCTTGGTATCGAAGTCGCCCTGGCCGATCTTCGGCGTCAGGCGGACCTCCTTGAAGGTCACCGAGCGCTGCTTGCGCTTGGCTTCCTTCTCCCGCTTCGTCAGCTCGTACTTGTACTGACCGAAGTCGAGGAACTTGACCACCGGGGGCTGCGCCATCGGAGCGACCTCGACGAGGTCGTATCCCCGCTCCTGCGCCATCTCGAGGGCACGTGGTGTGGGCATCACACCCAGCTGGGCACCCTCTTCATCGACCACCCGGACCTGTGGGATCCGGATCATCTGGTTGACACGCAGGTCTCGGCTGATGGTTCACCCCTTGTCCGTTACGGTTGTTTCGCTGTCCGGTCCGTCACGCGCGCGCGTTCACGCCCCGTGCCGGGCCGAGGGCGGATGGTAGCACAGGCGGGTCAACCCCGGCCATCGCCGGAGCCCTCTCCGCGAGCGTCCGTCAGCCGGCCCCGCGGGCTGCTGACTCCGCGGCCAGGCGGTCGGCGAAGACCTCCCAATCGACGGCTTCCTGCTGCTCTCCGGCGCGCGTCCGCGGGGACGCGGTCCGGGCTTCGATCTCGCGGTCGCCGAGCACGACCATGTACGGCACCTTCTGCTCCTGGGCGGCCCGGATCTTGTACTGCATCCGGTTCGAGGAGTCGTCGATGTCGACCCGCAGGCCCCGCGAGCGGAGCACGCCGGCCAGCTCCGCGGCGGCATCGAGATGGCGGTCGGCGATGGGCACGATGACCGCCTGGACCGGCGCGAGCCACAGCGGGAATGCGCCGCCGAAGTGCTCGACGAGGATGCCGATGAACCGCTCGAGCGAGCCATAGATCGCACGGTGGATGGCCATCGGACGCTGCTCGGTGCCGTCCTCGGCGGTGTACGTCAGGTCGAACCGCTCGGGCAGCATCGTCAGGTCGACCTGGATGGTCGCCATCTGCCACTCGCGCCCGAGCGCGTCATCGATGTAGATGTCGATCTTCGGCGCGTAGAACGTGCCGTCCTTGGGCTTGACGACGTAGGGCAGCGCCATCCGGTCGAGCGTGTCCTGGATGATCCCCTCCGCCTTGGCCCACAGCTCCGGATCGCCGACGGCCTTGTCCGGCTTCGTCGCGAACGCGAAGCGCGGCGAGAACCCGACCCACGAGTACGCCTCCTGGATCTCGCCGAAGAGCGCCTCGAGCTCGGCTGCAAGCTGGTCCGGGCGGACGTAGATGTGGCCGTCGTCCTGGATGAACTGGCGGACCCGGGTCAGGCCGCTCAGCGCGCCGGAGCGCTCGTTGCGGTGCAGCCGGCCGTACTCGTTGTAGCGCAGCGGCAGGTCGCGGTACGACCGCTTCTTGGCGCGATAGATGTACGTCGACTCGGGGCAGTTCATCGGCTTGAGGCTGAACAGCTGCTTCTCCGACTCGACGATGAACATGTTGTCGCGGTAGAAGTCCCAGTGGCCGGACTGGCGCCAGACCCGCTCCGACACGAGGATCGGCGTCGACACCTCTTCGTAGCCGCGGCGCAGCTGGAGCTCGCGCATCGCGCCCTCGAGCGTGCGCCAGATCATCTGGCCCTTGGGATGCCAGAACGCCGAGCCCGGCGACACGTCGTGGAACGAGTACAGGTCCAGCGCCACGCCGAGCCGGCGATGGTCGCGCTTCTTGGCCTCCTCGCGGCGCCACAGGTAGGCGTCGAGCTCCTCCTGCGTGGCCCAGGCCGTGCCATAGACGCGGGTGAGCATCGGTCGGGTCTCGTCGCCACGCCAGTACGCCCCGGCCGTGCCGAGCAGCTTGAACGGCCCGATCTTGCCGGTCGACGCGACGTGCGGACCACGACACAGGTCGATGAACGGTCCCTGCCGGTAGAAGGTGGTCGGTGGCATCGGCGTGCCGTCGCGCTCCGCGGCCGAGCGCAGGTCGTCGACGATCTCGACCTTGAACGGCTGGTCGCGCTCGACGAGCGCGGCACGAGCGACGTCCGGCGTCTCCTCGGACAGCTCGAACGGGTGATCCGCGGCGATCGAGGCCCGCATGCGCTCCTCGACCGCCGGCAGGTCGTCCGGCGTCAGCGGCCGGGGCAGCAGGAAGTCGTAGTAGAAGCCGTCGGCGATGACCGGGCCGATGCCGAGCTTCGTGCCGGGAAAGAGGTCCAGGACCGCCTCCGCCAGGACGTGGGCGGCGCTGTGGCGCATCGGGCCGAGCTCGTCGCCGGCCGCACCGTGGTCCATCAGCTCCGTCGCGCTGCCGCGTTCCGGCGCCTCGGGCAGGACCTCTTCGTCGATCGCCTGCTGCTCGTCGTCCGCCATGTCGTCTCCCTTGAGAATCACGAAACCCCTCGTCCGTCGTCAGGACGAGAGGCTTGCTCCCGCGGTCCCACCTGGCTTCATCACGACCGACCCGAAGGTCGACGGCGATGCGCTCGTGTGTCGCGCTAACGGGCGACGCCCGGACCGGTTCGCCGGTCGCTCACGGGTGGTGTCGGATCCCGGTCGGTCGCTGGGCTTGCAGCCTGGGCCCGGCTCTCTGGAGACCGCTGGATGGGATCGGCGCGTCCCGATCGTCGTTCATCTCAGGATGTGGTGGGCGACACTGGACTCGAACCAGTGACCTCTTGCATGTCAAGCAAGTGCTCTAACCAGCTGAGCTAGCCGCCCGAGTCGCCGGTCCCCCGTTCGTCGTGACCCGATGACCGTTGGCTCGCGGGGTGTTCCACGTCCCGTGACAATCATCAAGCCCCAGCGAGCGGGTCGCCAGCGGCCCGGGAATGCTACCAGAGGCTACCGAGGGCCGACAACGGCGGCACCACCGCGGTGACGACGGATGCGCCCCGCCGGCCGAAGCCGACGGGGCGCGGGGCGGCGGGGTCCGAGGGTCGGTCAGTCGATCTCGGCGAAGAGCAGCTCCATGCGGTCGTAGCCGATCTGCATGCCCTTCTCCATCCCGGACTCGAGCACGCCGTCGCGAGCCTCCTTCGAGGGCATCCGCGACAGCAGGCGCAGGGTCGTGACGCCATCGACCTCGATGAAGTCGACGAAGTCGATCGCGGCGTGGGCGTCGGGGTCCTCGACCGGGAGGCCTTCGAACACCTCGGTGTGGACGATACGGGTCGGCGCCTGGATCTCCTGGTAGGTGCCGTGGAAGCCCACCTCGAAGCTGTGGTCGCCGCGCGTCTCGCGGGTGACGTAGCGCCACGTCCCTCCCTCGCGCAGGTCGATGCTGCAGTCGATCCATTCGGACGACTCGAAGCCCCACCAGCGCCGCACCAGCGCCGGGGTCGTGTAGGCCTTGAACACCTTGCGGGCGGGCGCATCGAACTGGCGCTCGATGAGGATGTCCGTGTCCGACGGCGTGGTCACGGTCGCGCTGCCCTTGCGCGTGGACTGCGTTGCGATCATCGATCTTCCTCCTGGTCGTCGTCGGGGTCATCGTCCGGCATGTCGTCGAGCACGTCATCCAGCCGGTCCAGCCGGAGGTTCCAGATGCGCTCGAACTCGCGGACCCAATCCTGGATCGGCAGCATCGCCGGGCCGTTGACCCGGTACCAGCGGTGCCGTCCGTCGGCGCGCACACGGACGAGGTCGACCGAACGCAGCACGCCCAGGTGCTTGCTGACCTGGGGCTGGCTGAGCCCGACG
Organism: uncultured Chloroflexia bacterium; assembly: GCA_963776925.1. Taxonomy (GTDB): domain Bacteria; phylum Chloroflexota; class Limnocylindria; order Limnocylindrales; family CSP1-4; genus SPCO01. The sequence goes on from CAVZON010000006.1 coordinate 755,003, forward strand.
CGATCGACGAGGTCGTTGACCGTGGTCTCCCCTGCCCCGATGGCGAAGAGGAGGTCCCGGCGGGTGGCCTCGGCGATGGCGTTGAAGGCGTCGGTCGTCGTCGCGGTGCGTGCCATGCCCGGACTATATATGCCGTTATCGGCATATGTCAAGCCCGGAGAATCCTGATCCCGCTGCCTCGCAGCGTGGCGCTCCTGGTGCAGTGAGGTCCCCGACCTCGTCATCCACCCGTGGGCGGGGTCCAGGGCGCGAAACCGTGATCTCGGTCCCCCGACCGGGCAGATGGGACCCGGCTACCACCCGACCGATGGGTACACGACGAGGTCGTGAGCCGGATCCACCCATCGAGCGCGCCGAGCACTCCGCGGGCGGGTGCGTGACGAGAAGCGACGTGGCGCGGGCAGTACCAGGCCGCGCCGGGGGCGAAGCGCTAGTCGCCGTACTCGTAATCGCCGCCTGGGGCCGGTTCACCGGACGCCGGCGTCGACGGATCTGCCGCGCCCGGCGTCGCGCCGGCTCCCCCACCGGACGGCGCGGTGCAGGCGACGAGCGCGGTCATGGCCAGCAACAGGACGAGGAGCCGGGACACGTGACGGATGGCGGGCGTCTTCATGGAGCCCGATACGGTCCGCGTCGGCCATCGGTTTCGGGGAAGATGGGCCGATGGACGGCTATGCGCTCCTCGATGCGGGCGACGGCGCCCGCCTGGAGCGCTTCGGCCCGGTCATCACCGACCGACCGCACGCCGGGGCGCTGGCTCCACGTCGGGACCCGGACGCCTGGCGCACGGCAGACCTGCGCTTCGACCGCGAGGCGGGCTGGTCGCGCCAGGACGATGGTCCGATCGAGCCCTGGTCGGTGCGGATCGACGATCTCGAGATGGGCCTGCGCGCCACCGATGCCGGGCAGGTCGGGTTGTTCCCCGAGCACGCGTCCACGCTCGGTTGGCTGACCGAGCAGGTCCGCACGCGAGCCGGCGACCGGGCGCCGGACGTGCTCCACCTCTTCGCCCACACCGGGCTGGCGACCCTGGCCATGGCTCGGGCCGGCGCCGCCGTCGCCCACGTCGACGCATCCCGTCCGGCCGTCGCCTGGGCCCGCGAGAACGCGGGACGCAACGGCCTCGATGATCGGCCGGTCCGCTGGCTGGTCGACGACGCGAGCGGGTTCGTCGCCCGCGAGGTGCGTCGGGGACGGCACTACGACGGGGTCGTCCTCGACCCGCCGACGTACGGACACGGTGGCCGCGGCACTCGTGCGTGGCGGATCGACACGGATCTCTGGCCGCTCCTCGCGGCGACCGCCTCGCTCCTCGCACCGGACGGCTTCGTCCTGCTCACCGCCCACACCGAGGACCTCGGGCCGGACGGCCTCCACGACGCGCTCCGGGTGGCCTTGGGTGTCACCGCCGACGCGGCGGACGCCGGCCCGCTCACGCTCGACAGCGAAGCCGGCGGCCACCTGGACCTGGGTGCCTTCGTGCGCTGGGACCGTCGCGGATGAGCGACGTCGAGACGCTGACCAGCACCGCCAACCCACGGGTGAAGGCCGCCGCGGCCCTGCGCGAGCGTCGCACGCGCGACCGAACCGGCCTGACCCTGGTGGACGGGGCGCGCGAGCTGCGGCGGGCGCTGGATGGCGGGCGTGACCGTCGAGGAGGTCTTCGTCGAGGATGCGGCGCTGGCCGGGGAGGACGCCCGCGTGGCCCTCGACCGACTCGCCGCCGTCGGTGCGACGGTCCATCACGTGTCCGCGCCGGTCATGGCGAAGCTCGCGTTCGGCGATCGTTCCGATGGGGTCGTCGCCGTCATCCGCTCACCGATCGTGGCGCTCGGGGCCGTGGCCGTGCCCGAGGATGCGCTCGTCGTCGTCCTCGAAGGCGTCGAGAAGCCGGGCAACCTCGGGGCCGTCCTGCGCAGCGCCGACGGGGCCGGGGCGCATGCCGTGGTGGCCGCCTCCCCGCGGACCGACCTCGCCAACCCCAACGCCATCCGGGCCAGCGCCGGCACGATCTTCGCGCTGCCGGTCGCCGAGGCGCCGACCGACGCGGTCCTCGCCTGGGCGCGCGAGCACGGGTTGCGGATCGTGGCGACGCGTCTGGATGTCGACGCCCGGCCGTACACGGAGGTCGACCTGCGCGGCCCGGTCGCGCTCGTCCTGGGGACCGAGGACGATGGGCTGAGCGATTCGTGGCGCGGCGCGGACATCGAGACGATCCGGCTGCCGATGCATGGCATCGCCGACAGCCTCAACGTGTCGGTCACGGCCGCCGTGCTGCTGTACGAGGCCCGACGGCAACGCGACCGGCATCGCACGGGAGGAGACTGACGCCGATGGACGGCTCCAGCGCCGCATTCGACCTCATCATCATCGGGGCCGGCCCGGCCGGCGAGGCCGCCGCCTTCAAGGCGTGCTCGGCCGGGCTTCGCACCGCGGTCGTCGACCGCCGCTGGATCGGTGGGAGCTGTCCGCACATCGGCTGCCTGCCATCCAAGGCCCTGCTCCACGGGGCCGCCGAGCATCGTGCCAACCCGGACGTCTACCCGTGGCCGAGGGCGTCCCGTCATCGCGACTGGATGATCAACCGCGCTCCCGATGCGGAGGAGCCGGACGACTCGGGGCACGCCAGGCGGCTGACCGAGGCCGGGGCGGAGGTCTATCGCGGCAACGCGACGATCCGCGACCGTGGTCGGGTCCAGGTCCGCCACGACGGGCTCGTCCACGAGCTGACCGCGGATCACGTCATCGTCGCCGTCGGGTCGGTCTCGCGCGTGCCCCCGATCGAGGGCCTGGCCGAGGTCCGGCCATGGACCAACGAGGCCGCGACGCTCGCCCGCGAGCTCCCGAGGAGCCTGGTCATCCTCGGCGGCGGCCCGACCGGTTGCGAGCTTGCCCAGGTCTACGCTCGCTTCGGCGTGCCGACGACGATCATCCAGTCGGGGCCGCGGCTCGCACCGACCGATCACCCGCGCAACTCCGAGGTCATCCGGACGACGCTCGAACGCGACGGCGTGACCGTGCGCACCCAGACCCGCGCGGTCCGCGCCCGGGCCGGGGCCGGGACGGACGGCGCGCATGTCATCGACCTCGACGATGGCTCGAGCGTCGAGGGTGAGGCGGTCCTGCTCGCGGTCGGGCGCGACTTCCCGCTCGACGACCTGGGCCTGGAGCAGTACGGGATCGACCTCAGCGGTCGGACGCCGTATCCGCGCGACGGCCGGCTGCGGGTCGCCGACGGGCTGTACATCACCGGCGATCCGGCCGGCCCGGAGCTGCACACCCACCAGGCCCACTACCAGGGCGAGCTCGCCGTGCGGATGGTGCTCGGCGAGGACGTGACACCCGACTACCGGGCACTGCCACGCGCGACGTACACCGATCCCGAGGCGGCCTTCGTCGGCGTCACGGTCGAGGCGGCGCGCGACGCGCACCTCGACGCGTTCGAGCTGACGGTGGACTTCGCGACGACGACCCGCGGCTACGCCATCGAGGCCGACCTGGGCCACCTGACCATCGTGGTCGATCGCGGGACGCGCCAGCTGGTGGGCGCGGCCCTCGCCTGCCCCGATGCCTCGGCCGCCATCCACGAGTGCGTGCTGGCCATCCAGGCCCGGGTGCCGGTGGACACCCTGGCGGCGACCATCCATGCCTTCCCGTCGACGTCGCGCGCGCTCAACGGGCTGTTCGCCGATGCGCTGCGCGAGCTGGACGAGCCCGGGAGCGTCCTCGGCGCCGACTGATCAGCGCTCGACGACGACCTCGCCGTCGAGCAGGACCAGCGCCGGACGGGTCGTCGACAGCGGCCCGCCGGGCTGGACCGGGTGGTCGACCGCCGCGGCATCGATGACCACGACGTCGGCGCGCTGTCCGACCGTGAGCCGGCCGCGGTCCGTCTCGCGCGCGGACAGCGCCGGGTCGACGCAGTTGCCGCGCAGGGCCCGGTCGAGCGGCAGGGCCTGCTCCGGCGCGTAGATCCCGGCATCCTCCGGCCAGCGCGGATCCTCGCGGCGGACGGCGAGGGCCAGCCCCGGCCACGGATCGAAGGACTCGACCGGCGCGTCCGTCCCGAAGGCGACGACGGCCCCGGTCTCGACGAGGCTGCGCCAGGTGTAGCCCTCGGCCTCGGCCCGGGCACCCCACAGCTTGCGCGCCTGCGCGGCGTCCGACCCGAGGTGCACCGGCTGCACGCTGGCGGCGATGCCGCTGGCGGCAAAGCGCGGGCGGTCGTCGGGATGGAGCATCTGGACGTGCTCGATGCGCGGCATCAAGCGGCTGGTCGCGCGCGCCGTCCGCGAGGATCCCCAGCACCTCGCGGATCGCGGCGTCACCGATGGCGTGGATCTGGGTCGTGATGCCACCGGCCGTCGCCCGGGCGACGCGCGCCCGCAGGCCATCGGGGTCGGTCATCCACACGCCGCGCCGCTGCTCGGGCGCCAGCGGTCGATCGGGCTCGGCCTCGATGTCCTCGAGGAGCGCCGCGGTGCGCGACCCGAGCGACCCGTCGGCGAAGCACTTCTGCCAGCCGATGCGGGCACGCCCGTCGGGGTCCTCGCCGAGGACGGCCCCGCTCCGGTAGCCCTGTTCGATGGCCGCGGCCACGGCGTCATCGCGCATGCAGGCGTGGACCCGCACCGGCAGGCGGCCGGCGTCGGCCAGCCGGGCGTACGTCGGGTAGGCGTAGGTCAGGTCCGGATCCGGGGCCACGCCGCCCGGGTCGTGGCAGGCGACGACGCCCAGCGCGAGGAGCCGACCGGCGGTCGACTCGATGGCGTCGGCCAGCTCGTCGTCGGTCAAGGCGGGCACGTGGATCGTGACCAGTCGGCTGGCCGTCTCGAACAGCACGCCCTCTGGCTGCCCGTCCGCGGTCCGCCGCACGACCCCGCCGGGCGGATCGTCGGCACCGAAGTCCGCCCAGCGCCAGCGCCGCATGGCTGGCCCACAGGGCATGGTGGTCGTGCGCCCAGATGCTCGCGAGTCGACCGGGCGCCACGCGTTCGAGGTCGTCGGCGGTGGGCCAGCCGCCCCACCGGTCGCTGTCCCAGCCATGGCCCTCCAGCCAGGCGTCGGGCGGCAGTGCCGCGTGGGCCGCGGCCAGCCGCTCCAGGCCCGCCGCGAGCGTCGGAGCGTCGGTCAGGTCGACCTGGCGCTCGGCCATCGCCGCCTGGGCCAGGTGGAGATGCGCATCGGTCAGCCCGGGGATCGCGACCTGGTCCGGCTCGAGTCGGATGCGCCGGGTGAACGGGTCGGCGCGGGTCTCGAGCTCCACTTCCGACCCGGCGAACGCCACCCGCCCATCGCGGATGCCGATGGCCTCCACCCAGCCGAATCCGTCGCTGCCCGCGAGCGTCGCGATGCGGCCGGTGACGAGGGTATCGAGTGGCATGGACGGCTAGTCTCGGTCGGCCGGATCGCTCGGCCCGATGGGTCCGGGCTGGTCGGCCGGATCCGCGGTCGGTGCGGGCGCCGCCGGGACGGGCGCCGCGGGCACCGGACCGGTCGGCGGCACCGGGCTCGTCGGCGGCAGCGGACTGGACGGCGCCGATGGGTCCGCGCGCCAGCGCGGCAGGTCCGCGCCGAGGGCAGCGGCGATGGGGTCCTCGGCGTGCGGGTCGGCCGTCGCACCGATCGTCGATGGGCTGGGCTTGCGGAACAGGACCGATGCCACGCCCGAGACGAGGATGCTGATGCCCACGACGAGGATGACCGCGGTCGTCCCGACGAGGTCGGAGATCGGCCCGACGATGATGATCGGCAGGAAGCTCGACACCGACACGAGCATGTTGAGGACGCCGAAGACGCGACCGCGGACGTCCTCCGGGAGATCCTCCTGGAGCTGGGTCTGGGCGGGGATGGCGACCGCGCTGTAGGCGATGCCGGCGATGAACGCGATGAACACGACGATCGCCAGCAGGGATGTCAGCGCCGACAGGTCGACGATCGACGCCGCCCGTTCGGCGTTCTGCAGGATGCGCGAGATCGGCCCCGCGATGGCCAACGCCGACACGAGCAGGCCGAGGGCGATGAGCCCGCCTTCGATGAGCCGTCGACGCGGCAGGTACTTGCCATAGGCGTTGAGGAGCAGGATGCCCATCACGATGCCGCCGCCGAGCGGCAGGACGATGACCGCCAGGTCCTTGGCCTCGAGGCCGAGGGCATCCCGGGCGAAGTCCGGCCCGAGCACGCCGAGCACGCCGATGAGCGAGGCCGTGATCCCCAGGTACAGCAACGACCACCCGATCGAGTGGTGGCCGCGGATGAAGCTGATGCCCTCCTTGAGCTGGTCCATCGTCTCGTTGAAGGCCCGCCGGGTCTCGCCCACGGCATCACCGGCCGCGACCACGCTGGCCTTGACCGGCGGCGGCGATGGCGGGAGCGTGAAGCAGATGACCGCGGCGAGGAAGTACAGCCCGGCGACGGCCAGGATGACCGCCTGCGGCCCCGACACGTTGATGACGAGCGGGCCGAGCAGGGCGAACCCGATGGCGAACGCCGCATTGAGCGTCAGCGTGAAGACCCCGTTCGCCGCCAGCAGCTGGTGGCGGGGCACGACCTCGGGGATCATCGCCGCCTCGGCCGGCGCGAAGAACACGGTCACGGTCGACACGAAGATGTTGAGCAACAGGATCAGCGCGAAGTTGTCACCGACGAAGAACAGCGCGGCGACCGCGAAGCCGCGCAGCACGTTCGTGGCGATGAGCACGAGCCGCCGGTCGATCCGGTCGACGTAGACGCCGGCGACCGCGCTGAACAGGACGGCGGGCACCAGGAACGACAGGATGAGCAGGCTGACCGCGGTGTTCGACTGTGACTCGGAGACGATGACGGTCAGGCCGAACAGGACCATGTTGCCGCCGATCTGGGTCGCCGCCTGCGACAGCCAGAGACGGAGGAACGATCGGTTCTTGAAGACCGCGAGGGCGCTCTCGCCTTCGAGGATGTCGTCGGGCGGCCCGGATGGGTCGGTCGGGTGGATCGAGTCGTCGACGGTCGGCAGTCCGGCCGTGGTCTCCCCCGCTGGACCGGTCACGCCGGCGGCTCCCCGCGCACGGCGTTGGTCATCGCCGCGTCACCGCGCGCGACGAACTCGACGAGCCGGCGCTCCAGCGTGGCGCGCTCGAGCAGGACGTGTCGTCCACAGCCCTCACAGCGCAGCCCGATGTCGGCGCCGAGGCGGTCCACCAGCCACGTATCCGACCCGCACGGATGCGGGCGACGCAGGCGGATTCGGTCGCCGAGCAGCAGGGTCAGGACAGGGCGAGCCGGCACGGCCGGAGGGTATCAGAGCCGCGGGCGGCCGGACGTCGGGACGAGGGAGCGCTCGGTCGCCGGCACCACCACGGAGTCGACCGGCGTGACCTCGATGATGACGTCGGGGAGCGTCGCCGCGAGCTGCGCGATGATCCCGCCGGACCGCGTCAGCGACCCGGTCAGCTTGTCGGGAGCCCCGATCGCGTCGATCTCGATGGGGTCGTCGACGGGGACCGCATCGACCGTCACGTCACCCGGGCCGCCGACGACGACGAGCCCCGGGACGACACGCGTGTCGTCGACGGCCATGGCCTCCGCCCCGGCGTTGCGCAGCTCGTTGAGCAGGCCGTCGACGGCCAGGGCGTCGGCCGGGCCGCGGATGATGACCACGACCCCCTGGCCGCTCGCCGGCTCCAGGCCGGCATACAGCCGGACCCGCTGCAGGTCCGCCGCGAGCTCATCGAGCGAGGCGTCGCCGCGATCGGCGTTGGCGGTCAACGTCGCCAGCTCGCGCTGCAGGTTGGCGGCCTCGCGGCGGAGCTGGTCGTTGCGCGCGTTGAGGTTGGCCACGAGCACCGTGAGGTCCTGCGACGACAGCCCGGCGAACGCCGTGCCGCTGGCCTGGACCTGCAGCTGGATCACGACGAGCAACCCGAGGACGAACATCACGGCCGCGATGGTCAGCTGGTTCCGACGTCGATGCATGTCAGCCGCCCGGGACGACGGCCGGTGAGGCCGGTGCCGACGGCGATGGCACCGGGCGCGCGTAGCGCAGGGTGACCGTGCCGGCGAACGCGGGCACGTCGACCGACTCGGGCTCGGCGAACTGCACCCGGATGCCGTAGCCCTGGGCGCGGGCGCGGATGAAGTCGACGAAGCCGGGCGAGGCGGCGATCCGGCTATAGAGGTCGCGCGGGCCGAGGGCGGTGACCTGGTACGGCGGCACGAGATAGGCCGAGTTGGCGAGGATGGATGGACCGACGTCGATCACCGCCGTCGATGGCACGACGCGCTCGCCGTTGACCGAGATGGCCTCGGCACCGGCCGCCCACAGCTCGTCGATGACCGTGCGCAGATCGTCGGCGCCGACCAGGTAGTCGACCTCGTTGGCCTCCGGCGCGACGGGGTCCAGCGAGTCCTCGAGCTGGAGGACGATGCCGGTCCCGGTCAGCGGGATGAGTCCCGCGGCGATGCGCGCCTCTTCGAGTCGGTCGTTGAGGTCGCGGACGAGCGCGGCACTGCCCTCCCCTGACCCTTCCGTCTGCTGGATCTGCGACCGCAGGTCGAGGACCTCCTGCTTGAGCTGGTCCTGCTGGGCCTGGAGCTCGCCGGCGGTCTCGACCAGCGGCGAGCGCTCCTGCGTCGTGTACCTGACCCGCGGGGCCTCGGCGGCCAGCTGCGCCGCGACGAGGAAGCCCAGGGCGAGCAGCGCGAGTCCGAGCGTGGATTGCCACGTCGGGATCGCCCGGACCCGGGCCAGCACGCTCACGGCGTGGCGACGGGTCCGCCGCGGCGGCGAGCGGCGACGAGGGCGACCCCGGCGGCGACGAACAGCGCCAGCACGACCAGGAGGGCGATGCCGGCCGATCCGCTCGGTGCCGCCTCTGGCGCCGTGGGATCGGGTGCCGTCGTCCGGGCGGCACCCGAGGGCGCGGGGGCCGGTTGTCCGGGTTGCTGGCCGCCGGTCCCATCCCATGCCGCGGGCTGCGGGCCTGGCGGTGCCGGCTGCGGGCCGCGTCGGACCGGCACCTCGGCGCCGAGATCGGCGAGCCAGGCGGCATCGAACGCCGCCACGTCCTGGCCGATCGCGGCCTCGAACGCCTCGTCGTCGGTGCGGCCGTCGGCGTACGAGTCGATCAGCTCGAGCAGCGCCGGCTGGCCATGGGACCGGATGAGGAAGTCGACGGCGCTCACGCTCTCCGCATACGCCTGCCCGAAGCCCTCGGCCGTCGTCGGGAACTGGCCGCCCAGGCCATCGAGCGGGATGATCGTGCCGTCGCGCGCGGCGGACTCGACGGTCGAGCGATCGCTCGGGTCGTAGCCGACGCTGAGGTACGTGGCGAGGCCCTCGTTCAGCCAACGCGGCGGGAAGTGATACGGGTTCTGGACCGCGGTGTCGAAGACGAGGTGGACCAGCTCGTGGGGGACGACCTCGGCCACCCACGGGTCGTCGATGTCGGACGGCCGGATGAGCGCGAACAGGGTCCGGATGTCCGCGTTCGCCTGGCCACCGACGTTCTCCCGGGTGCCGGGGCCGAGCGCGTCGTAGAACGAGTCCACGTCGGCATAGATGAAGAAGTCGATGGGCTCATCCTCGGTGACGCCGAGGAGCGCGGCGGTCTCGTTGACGGCTTCCTCGCCGATGCGCAGGGCACGCTCGCCGAACGCCTGCGACCCCTCGTACCAGTGCACGCGCACGACGTCGTCGCCCGTCGTCTGCCACGTGAAGCGATCGTCGTCGTAGACGAGGCTGGCTTCCGGGCCCACGACCGGGAGGTCGCCCTGGTTCATCGTGATCCGCCACTGGGCGGTCACCGGCGTGTTGGGCAACAGGAAGCCGTCGCCGCCGAACGTGTCGCGCAGGGTCACGCTGCCGGTTCCGGACGGCGGCGGCACCTCGGTCACGAGCGGGGCGTCGTCGCCGGCGGCGACGAGCAGCTCGACCCGGAACGGGGTCGCGTCGAGCTCGACGGGTTGGGTCAGGCTGACCCCTTCACCGAAGGTCGACGACGCGGTCGGCGTCCCGAAGACGGGGTCGGCCGCCTGGACCGTCCCCACCGCCAGCGTGCCCAGCGCCAGGATGGCGAGGAGGGCGGCGTGGCGAGCCGCGCGGGTCAGTCGGCCCATGCCATGCCCGCCAGTCGCAGGTTGCCGAGTCCGTTCTGGCCAGCGCCGAGCAGGCCGTCCCGCGAGAGCGCCCAGCCCGTCCCGTAGCTCATCGGGACGACCGGCACATCGCGCTGCACGAGGTCCTCGGCCCGGTCGTACGCGGCACCGGCCGTGGCCTCGTCACCCGCGGATCCGGCGTCGGCGATGGCCGCGTCGAACTCCGGCGAGCTCCAGTCGCCGTAGTTGTTGACGGAGTCCGTCCCGAGCAGGACGCCAAGGAAGTCGTTGCGGCCGGGGTAGTCGGCGACCCACGACAGGAACCACATCTGGGGGGCGTCGGTGTCGAGCCGCTCGAAGTAGGAATCGAAGTCCATGTACTCGGCCTCGACGTCGATCCCGAGGACCGATTCGAGCTCGGCGATCACCGCATCGTCGTACGGCGAGCCGCCGCTCTGGATGGTGACGTCGGGGAAGCCGGCGCCGCCCGGGAAGCCGGCATCGGCGAGCAGCGCCCGGGCACGGTCGGGATCGTGGATCGGGACGACATCCCGCTCCGATCGACCGGGGATGCCGGGCGGGACCATCGACGTGGCGACGTCCTCCGGGTCGTCGAGCGCGAGGTTGCCGATGCGCCGCCAGTCGACCGCCGCCCCGAAGGCCTGGCGCACGCGGACGTCGTCGAACGGCACGGCCGTGGTGTCGAAGCCGTAGTAGTCGGTCGACAGCGAGCCGACCTCGCGGAGCTGTGGTCCGAGCGTCGCGTCGTAGGCGATCCAGTCGGCATCGGCCCCGTTGATCGGCGCGTAGTCGACCTCCCCGTCCTCGAACGCCTCGACCGGGCTGCGGCCCCCGAGGTCGGTGACGGCTTCGATGCTGGTCAGGGCCGGCGTGCCCGCCCAGTAGTGCTCGTTGGCCTCGAACCGCATCGTCGAGGCGGTCACGTCGGCGAGCCGGTACCCGCCACTGGCGACGAAGTCCTCGCCGGGCGCGAGGACCGCGGGATCATCGTCGATGCCCGGGGGCACGACAGCGAACGACGGGCTGGCGACGATCGTCGGGAAGTCGGCCGCCGGGCGGACCAGGTCGACGGTGACCGTGCCGGCATCGTCGTCGGCGACCAGGCCGACGTCGTCGAGCGAGCCGCCGGCGAGGTACTCGCGCGCGCCGACGACATCGAACATGAGGGTCACGAGCGGCGACGGCGCATCCGGGTCGATGAGCCGCAGCCAGCTGCGGACGACGTCGCTCGCCTGGAGCGGCGTGCCGTCGGAGAAGGTCAGGTCCGGCCGGAGCTGGAAGACGATCCGCCGGCCGTCCTCCTCGATGCGCCACGACTCGGCCAGCGCGGGCTGGAGTCGGCGCTCGTCGTCGAATGCGGTGAGCGGCTCGAACAGCTGGGCGATGACCGCGGCACTGCCGGCGTCACCGGTGGCGGCCGGATCGAGCGTCGACGGTCCGCCCATGACGATGCGCGCCTCGGTCGAGGGGGCACCGGTCGCGGTGGAACAGGCTGCCAGCAGGGTCCCGACCGCGAGCACGACCACGGCCAGGGCCGCAAGCGACGGGACGGTCGGGCGACGCACGGCGGGAGTATACGGGCGGGTCGCCGGAAGCCCATTTTCGGCGCCGCTGGCGGTCGCCCGACGGGGGCGCCAGCCGGCGGGCAGGAAATGAGGCCTCACGGACCACACCGCCGGGGGAACGATGTCTGAACCGAGAGGCCTCTGCCGGGATAACGACCGACCGGTCCGCGCGTTAGGCCCCGTGCCGCGGATTTCTGTCGTTCGGTCGGCGCGACTAGGATTCGAGCATGACCCTGCGCCTCCGCGACACGCTGACCCGGTCGGTCCAGCCGGTCGATCCGCTCGAGGCGGGCCGCGTCCGGATGTACACCTGCGGGCCGACGGTCTACCGCTACGCCCACGTCGGGAACCTGCGGAGCTACCTGCTGGCGGACCTCATCCGGCGCGTCCTGCTGTACCACGGCCTCGACGTCCTGCACGTCAAGAACGTGACCGACGTGGGCCACCTGCGGGACGAGCGGTTCGATCGCGGCGAGGATCGGATGCTCGTCCAGGCCGGCCTCGAGTCGAAGACGAGCGCCGAGATCGCCGACGCCTACGAGGCCGCATTCCACGCCGACGAGGCCGCGGTCAACATCCTGCCCGCCCACGTCTTCCCGCGGGCGACCGAGCACATCCCCGAGATGCTCGAGCTCGCCGAGGCGCTCGTCGACGCCGGGCACGCCTACGTGTCGCCGGCTGGCAACGTCTACTACGCGGTCGCGTCGTTCCCGGGGTACGGGCGCTTGTCGGGCAACTCGCTCGACGACCTGCGTGCCGGCCATCGCGGCGAGGTCGAGCCGGACAAGCGGGACCCCGCGGACTTCGCGCTGTGGAAGGCGGCCGGCGAAGGCCGGGCGCTGAAGTGGCCGACGCCACGCTGGGGTGAGGGCTTCCCGGGCTGGCATCTCGAGTGCTCGGCGATGGCCCGGCGCTACCTCGGCGACCGGTTCGATCTCCACACCGGCGGCATCGACAACGTGTTCCCGCACCACGAGGACGAGATCGCCCAGTCGGCACCGATCGTCGGTGGACCGCCGGCCACGCTGTGGGTCCACGGGGAGCACCTCCTGATGTCGGGGCGGAAGATGGCCAAGTCCGCGGGCAACTTCCAGCGCGTGACCGAGCTCGCGGAGCGGGGCATCGACCCACTCGCCTTCCGCTATCTCGTCATGACCTCGCGCTACGCGCGCAAGCTCGACTACTCCGACACGTCGATCGATGCGGCCGCGGCCGCGCTCGGCTCGCTGCGCTCGCGGCTGGCGGCGCTGGGTCCTCCGCCCGACGATGGGCCGTGGGTGGCGCCACCCGTCGTCGTGGCCGAACCGGCCGGCGACCGCCCGGCGGGCGTGACCGAGCGCCCGCAGGATCGCGGCGCCGACCGGGCGCACACGGCGGCAGCGCCCCTGTCCCCTGCGGGTCAGGCGCTCCACGACCGGTTCGTGGCCGCCATCGACGACGACCTGGACCTGCCGACCGCCCTGGCGACCATGCGCGAGATCCTCCGCGCGGACCTGCCCGCCGATGAGCGGCGCTGGCTGGTGCTCGACGCCGATGCGGTCCTCGGGCTGGATCTGCATCGGACCTGGAGCGTGGCGGCGGCCGACGAGCCCGTCGATCTCCCCCAGGACATCGCGGCGCTCGTCGCGTCGCGGTCCGAGGCTCGGGCGCGGCGCGACTTCGCCGCGGCGGATGCCGCCCGCGACACGCTCGCCGGTCTGGGCTGGGAGGTCGTCGATCGGCCCGGACGGTCCAGAGGTCCGCCGACGGCCCGACTGAGCGGACCCTGGTCAGATCCCGGCGATGAACGTCCGGATCGTGCGCGGGTCGACGTTGCGCCAGCTCGAGATGGCCACTGCCAGGTCGCGCCATGCCGCGTCCTCGGTGTCGCCACGGCCGACCAGGGTCGTCGAGTCGGCGTCGACCATGCCCGCGGCCGTGATGACGACCGGCGGCCCGTCTTCGATGTCCTCGAGGATGATCGCCACGCTCAGGATGCGCTCCAGGTCGTGGATGAACTGCGGGACGGGATCTTCCATCGACACGAGTCAGTCCTTTCCTTCGCCGACGAGCAGGTCGCGACGCCACCCGAACCGGTCGATGATGCGGTAGAAGTTGCGCTTCGACTGCCGGTCACGCTCGTCGTCGGGCAGGCTCGTCCAGCCGCGATGCTCGTGGCGTTCGACCGGGAGGCCGTCGAGCCGGACGGCACGGCGTGGGGTGCTCCCCTCCCCTTCGTCGCGAAGGACGAGGCTCCACCAGATGTCGAGGTTCCGATAGAAGCGGAACCGTTCATCGAGCGGGCCGCGGGCGGCAGCGTCGGCTCGCCGGAACGCCTGGAGATAGCCTTCGATGGCATCGACATCGCCGGCCGGCGCGTCGTCGAAGTGGCGCAGGTCGGTGGACGTGATGCCCCAGCCCCCGGCGACCGCGACCGCCGGATCCTCCAGGACGGCGACCAGCGGGCTGACGACGTCACCCGTCGGTTCGACGCTCGGGTCCATGACGATCACGACCGAGGCGGCGGCGCGGCGGATCCCGATGTTCAGCGCGGCCCCCTGGCCCAGCCGCTCGCTCGTCCACACGACCTCGATCGGGAGATCGCCGGCGGTCAGCTGCTCGAGGGCCGCGGTCTGCTCGGCTGACGGGGCGTCCGCGACGACGACGACCGAGGTCCCGGCCGGTACGTGCGCCGCCAGCGCCCGGATCGTCCGCTCGACATCCTCCGGGTGGTCGCCGGCCACGAGGATGATCGTGGCCAGGCCCGTGGCCGGCTCGTCCAGGCGCGACGGGACGTTCGCGCTGGCGCCATAGCGGACGACGCCGTCCGCCTCGACATCTGGCGGCTTGAGGGGCGTCAGGGCGAAGTCGGTCCCTCGATCGACCACCTTCCAGCCGGCAGCCTCGATCTCCTCGCGCAGCCGGTCGGCCTCCGGCCAGTCGTGCTCGGCGCGGGCACGGGCGCGGTCGTGGGCGGCGGTCAGGACCGCGTCAGGGATGCGCTGGCGAGTCACCGACCAAGGATACGAGGCAGGTCGGCCAGCCGCGGTCCGAGGTGCTGGAGGCCCCACGGGATCATCTCCCCCATCTCCCACGGCTGCTCGAGCCCGGGCAGGATCCGTGTGGCGTACAGCCGCACCAGGTGGAGCGGGTAGACGACCATCGCCAGCTCGAGCGCCCGACGCGCATCCGGACCCCCGCCCCAGCCCGCCAGGTAGGCCTCGGCGAGCGCCTCGACGTCGCCGGGCAGGTCGGCGGGCTCGATGAGGAACGACGCGGCCGCGAGGAACGGGTGGGTGATGGTCGAGTCGGACCAGTCGAGGATGACCGGACCCATGGCCCCGACGACGACCTGACCGGGCGAGAGATCGCCGTGCTCGACGCTTGGACCGTACGGGGTCGCGTGCAGGTCGCGGCAGGCCGCCGCAAGGTCGGGGATCGCGTCGCGGATGGCCGGATCGACGCCGTCCCGGTCGAGCAGCGCGGGCAGGTCGTCGGCGAGGGTCACGAGCGATGCGGCCGGCAGGCCGGCGATGCGGACGCCATCGAGGTCGGCGGCCAGGACACGCTGGACCTCCGCGAGCCGGGCCAGGGTGGCCGTCCAGGGCACGATGTCGTCGCGCAGCTCGGTCAACAGCGGTCCGTCCACATGCTCCATCACGACGCGTCCGCCGGCGCGATCGGCGGCGATCTCCGGTGCCACGAACCCGGGATCGACATCGCCCAGCAGCCGCGTCACCGCGATCTCGTGGGCGAACACGGCCGGCACCTGCTTGGCCCACACCCGGCCACGATCGGTATCGACGACGAGCAGGGCGGCACGGCCCCAGGAGCGGACCTGGCGCACCGGCCCGCGGCGCCGGAGTCCCGCGTCGGCGAGCGCCTGGTCGATCCAGGCGGCCATCGGGTCGAACCAGTGGGGGCGATACCACGGCTGCAGGTCGCCATCGGCAGGCTCGAGGACGCCGTCATCGATCGCCCGGCCAAGCGGGCTCTGACGGCGCTCCAGGTCGGCCAGGGGCACCCAGCGGGACCCGGCGGGGACCGATCCGCCGCGCCACGCCACCTCGTACAGCCGGTCGATCGACCCGTCCGCAGCCGGATCGCCGAGCCACGCCGCGCGGAGGGCCACGACATCGAGCGCCGAGATCGTCGCGCAGCCGCTCGACGACCGGCGTCACGACCTGCCACCACGGCGCGTCGTCGAGCGAGAAACCCGGCATGGAGCCGTCGCGCAGGACGAGGATCGCGTCGTCGTCCGGGCGTCGGACGGCGACGTGGTAGCGCACATGCATCGCGCCGCATGCTATCGGACACGAGAAGTGAACGAATTGGGCTGCTGCGACGCCTATATGGATGCAGGACCGGTGAGGGGCCGCGCTCATCGGCTCGTCGGTCCGGGCAGGAGGGTCCGATCCATGCACGTCCCCGTCCGTGCGCACCATCGACTCGGCCTGATCGCAGGGCTCGTCGCCGCGCTTGCCCTCGCCCCGGTCGCGCTCGCCGCGCCCCCGCAGACGACGATCGTCATCGACATCGAGTTCGAGGTCAGTGAGACGTTCACCGCCACCGGCGGCGTCGTGTGTGACAGCGGCACCGCCGTCACCGACCCGGTCTTCATTCGCCGGGTTCGGTCGCCAGGATCGTGGCGTCGGGACGTTCCACCTCATCAAGACGCTCACCTGCGACGACGGGTCGGGCTGGTTCCAGCTCCTCGTCAACGCCGCGGGCACCCGAACCAGTGAAGGCACCGTCGGTGGGTTCTCCGTCGTCGGTGGCTCCGAGGCCTACGCATCCCTGCGTGGCGGCGGCCAGATCCTGGGGACCTTCACAGGGACCGGCATCATCGACGTCTACACGGGCTATCTGCGCGATTGATCATCACCCGACCCGCACGATGGGGGTGCGGGTCCCGAGGGACCCCGCGATGGGGCAGGGTCCCGAGGCCGGGCAGGGGTTCGACTCCCGACCCTTGCCCGGCCTCCGTCATCCCGGAGGTCGGTGGCCGAGCGCGACTTCGGCGATGATCCAGCGGATGCCGTCTTCCCAGTACGGCTGACCCATCTCGAGGTCCCGTCTGGTCGCCTCGGCCTCCCAGGCGTCGCACCATCGACCGATCTCGAACGCCGGGATCCCGACGGCAAGGAGGCGCGCTGCGGCCACCGTGCGCAGCGAGGTCCGCAGGGCATCGTCGGTCATGGCCGAAGCCTAGCGGGAGGCTGCGGGCGCTCGCTGCGTCAGCGCGGGATGAGACGGAACGTCGCCCGCGCGGACTCCTCCGAGACGACCGGACCGACGATCCGCGGTCCGTACTGGTCGTACTTGGCATGGAACGCCGCATGGAGCGGCTCGTCGACCTCGGGACCAGGCTCCTCGAAGGCGACGTCGCGCTCGGCGCCGTCTCCCCTGATGCGGCCCTGACCAGACGCCAGTGCCCGCCGGAACCAGCCGTTGTCGCGTCCGTGCGCGGACCGGATATAGAGATCGTCGCCGAGGCGGACCGCCCAGATCGTGACGTACGGCCGCAACGAGCCGTCCTCTCGACGGGAAGTCACCTGCACCTCGTCCGCGGCCCCGAGCGTGTCGATGTCGGCGGTGGCCCAGGCGCTCATCGATCGCCCTCCGCCGGCGCCGCGAGGTACTCGGCATCGGTGACCTGGTCGCCCCAGGTCGTCTCCTCGCCGTCGGCCGCGGCCTCGTACATCGTGATGTGGGTCATGAACCGGTCCGGCGCGGCCCCGTGCCAATGCCACTCGCCGGGCGGCGTGTGGATGGTGTCGCCGGGACGGATCTCGACGAGCGCGCCATCGCGCGCCTGGATGCGTCCGATGCCTTCGGTCACGTGGAGGACCTGCCCCACAGCGTGACGGTGCCAGGCGTTCCGGGCACCCGGTGCGAAGCGCACGACGCTGGCCCGGAGGCGCGAGGGCTCCTCACCGCGGACGATGAGGTCGAACCAGGCGTCGCCGGTGAAGTTCGCCGCGGGGGCCCGCGTCGTGGATGGCTTGGGCAGGATCCTCATCATCGTCCTCGAGTATCGGTGCAGGGCCATGGTCGGGCGCCGACGTGTCGAGGATACGGTCGCGCGTGCGGCCGTGGCCGCGAGGGCCAGGTGAGCGGCCGCCGAGGGGCCGCGCCCGGCGGAGCGCTGCGGCTCCGCCGGGCGTTCGGCGCCTAGGTGAGGCTCTTGAGCAAGACCTCCAGCTCGTCGAACTGTTCGGGATAACCGCTGACGCTGCCGGACGCGACGGCCTCGTCCAGAGCTTGTTTGGACGGATACAGGTCGTGCAGCATGAGATGCGTCTTGCCGTCCCGTTCCTCGAAGGTGACGGTGGTGACGAAGCCGTCGTCGCTTTCCTCGTTCGTCCACACCAGCCGTGTGTGCGGTTGCACTTCGATGTAGCGGCCGACGAAGGCCATCGGCTGTTCGGACTGGGGATGACTGAACACGAACTTGTAGGTGCCGCCGGGCCGGACATCGGCCTCGCACGACAGGAAGGTGATGCCAAAGGACTTCGGCGCCCACCAGCGCATCAGCAGTTCGGGCTTGGTCCAGGCTTCGAAGACGATGCGGGCCGGACCGTCGAAGACTCTCGTGACGACCAGCTCCCGCTCGGACCGCCGATCGGTCTTGGTGTCGTTCGCGGCGACGGTTTCAGTCCTTGTTGCGTCCATTGCCTTTCTCCTTCTGTTGCAATTCCTCGACGACCTTGTCCAGCTCGTCGAAACGGGCGGCCCAGAGCTGCCGGTACCGCTCGATCCACGCGGCCTCTTGTTCGAGCCGGCTGACACCCAGCCGGCACGTCCGCACCCGCCCGACCTTCTCGGTGACAACGAGCCCCGCATGCTCCAGCACGGTGACGTGCTTCTTCATGCCGGTCAGGGTCATCTGGAACGTGGCGGCGAGCTCGGAGATCGAGGCGTCTTCACGGGCGAGGCGTTCAAGAACGCCACGCCGTGTCGCATCGGACAACGCGGCAAAGGACGTGTCGACGTGCTGGACATTAAACTGAACCATATGGTTCAGTATCGCGATTTGCACGCGCTTGTCAAGCCCGCCCGGACCTGATCCACGCCTATGGGGTCGCTGGCACCCGCCCGTACCCGACGTGTCGACCGCGACGCGGCAGCCTGGTGACCGCGCCCGATCGTTCCATGCAGTACACCGTCCGCATCGCGAGCCGCTTCGATCGTCCGGTCGCGGCGACGATGTCCGCCGTCGTGAATGGCTCCGGCAGGCCAGGTGGGAGCAGCCCGAGCAGGTCGCTCGGCGTGTCGATCCTGATCGTCTCGATGACCGCCAGGAGCCGCCGGTCGAGGCGCCACCACTCGCGCGGATAGCGATAGCGGGCACCCGCGGGGATCGGCCCGCGGATCTCTTCCTCGTGGATGAGCGCCAGCTCGATGCGGAAACCTGGGTCGGCGAGGAGCCCGGGGATGCGCACGAGCTCGTCGAACAGATCGAGCGCGATCCCCCGCTTCGGGGAGCGCCGGCGTCGGACGATCGCGCCCTCGGCGTCGACGAGCACGAGCCATCGCTCGATCGCGATCGGGTGGACGAGGACGACGCGGTGCGACGCCACGAGTCGCTCGAGCTTTCGGCTGGCCGATCCGAAGCTCGCGGTCTGGATCTCGATGAGCTCGTCCGGGCCGGCGACGTCGACGACGAATCCGTCGACCAGCGCCTCGACTCGCGTGTCCGGGGTGGCTGCCGCGTAGCGCGCCTTGAGCGCGGCGTGGAGCGATCCCTCCCGATACGTCGTGAAGTCGGACATCCGCCACACCGTACTCGGGCGGGAGACCGAACTGCTGACGCCTCAGCCGAGCAGGGCCTCGATGTCGGCGCGGATCGCGTCGGGCTCCGTCTTGGGGCTGTAGCGCTTGACCGTCGTCCCATCAGGGGCGACCAGGAACTTCGTGAAGTTCCACTTGATGGCGGAGCCGAGCCGGCCGCCGGCGTGCTCCTTCAGGAACGCGAACACCGGGTGCGTCGCCTTGCCGTTCACGTCCACCTTCGTGGACAGCGGGAACTCGACGCCGTAGTTGACGCGGCAGAACTCCTCGATCTCGGCGTCGTCGCCCGGCTCCTGGTGCGCGAACTGGTCGCACGGGAAGCCGATGACGACGAGTCCCTGGTCGGCGTACGCCTCGTGCAGCGCCTGCAGGCCCTCGTACTGGGGCGTGAAGCCGCACTGGCTCGCGGTGTTGACCACGAGGAGGGGGCGGCCCTCGTACGTGGCAAGGGGGACGGCTTCGCCCTGCGAGGTGGTGAACGAGAGGTCGAAGACGGAGTCGGTCGGTGTCGGTCATGGCGTGGGTCCTCGGTCAGTGTGAGGGCCGGGGCGAGGCGTCGTCCCGGCCCGGTGGATCAGCCGGCGGCGCCGGCGGGGGTGGGCGGGTGACCCGATCCGTCGAGGATCGGGATCGGGACCCGGCCGTGCGGGTCGTCGAGGTGGTCGGCGTCGACGTGCGGGTGCTGGCGCTCGAGCGCAGCGCCCTCGACGTCGACATCGGGGATCAGGCGATCCAGCCACCGGGGCAGCCACCAGGCGCGGTCCCCGGCCAGGTGCATCAGCGCGGGCATGAGCAGCATCCGCACCACGAACGCGTCCACGAGGACGCCGAACGCGAGGGCGAACCCGATCGGCCGGATGATCGCGCTGTCGCTGAAGATGAAGCCACCGAAGACGGCGACCATGATGATCGCCGCGGCGGCGACGACCGATCGGCCGGCGCGGAAGCCGAGGACGACCGCCATGCGGGCGGGAGCCCCGTGGGCGTACGCCTCGCGCATGCCCGAGGCGAGGAACAGCATGTAGTCCATCGCCAGGCCGAACAGGACGCCGACGAGGATCGTGGGCAGGAAGTTGAGGATCGGCGCCGGGCGTCGACACGCCGAACACGGGCGCGAGCCAGCCCCACTGGTAGATCGCGACCGTGCCGCCGAGTGGCCGCGAAGTACGACAGGACGAACCCGCCGGTCGCGATCAACGGCACGAACAGCGAGCGGAACACGACGACCATGATCACGAACGACAGGCCGACGACGAGCGCGAGGTAGAGCGGCAGGGCGTCGGCCAGCTTCTGGCTGATGTCGATGTTGCCCGTCGCCTGGCCGGCCACGCCGAGCGTGATCCCGTCAGCGAGCGGCGATGCGGCGCGGAGGTCGGACACCAACCGCTCCGTCGAGACGCTGGTCGGACCATCCGCGGGAAGGACCTGGAATGCGGCGACCGTGCGGTCGTCCGAGGTGCCGATCGGCGCGACCGCGACGACGTCGTCGAAGTCCGCGAGCGCCGTCGCGACCTGCACCTGGTAGTCGAGGGCCTCGTCCTCGGTCGGTGACCCCGGGAGGTCGGCGACCACGAGCAGCGGGCCATTCGCGCCGTCACCGAGCTTCTCGGCGACGATGTCATACGCGCGATGCTGCGTCGTGTCAGCCCCTTCGTTGTTGCCGACCGGGAGGCTGAGGCGCATGGACGCCGCTGGGACCGCCATGACGCCAAGGACGGCGACGGCCAGCAATACTCGAGCGATCGCGCTGCGTGTGGCCATCGGCGCGGCGGGCCGCGCCGGCACCGGACCGGTCTGCACCGCGAGGCGCTCGGTCTCGCGGCGGCGAAGCACCCGCGTCCCGACGAGGCTGAGCAGCGCCGGCGTGAGCGTCACGGCGATGAGCACGGCGATCGCGACACAGGCCGCGCCGACGGTGCCCATGAGCCCCAGGAACCCGATGCCGGTCACGTTGAGTGCGAGCAGCGCGATGATGACCGTGGACCCGGCGAAGACGACCGCGTTGCCCGAGGTCCCGGTCGCGAGGGCGATGGACTCCTCGACCGCGTAGCCGTCCATGAGCTGGCGGCGATGGCGGTTGACGATGAACAGCGCGTAGTCGATGCCGACCGCCAGGCCGAGCATCACGCCGAGGACCGGTGTCACGGACACCATCTCGACCACGCCGGCGAACGACATGGCACCGAGCACCCCGATCCCGACGCCGACAAGCGCGGTGATGAGCGGCAGGCCCGCCCCGATCAGGGTGCCGAGCATGACGAACAGGACGATCGCCGCGACCACGAGGCCGACGGCCTCGCCGGGGCCCATGACCTCCGGCATCCCGGAGGCGATCGACGACGAGAAGTCGACGTCCACACCGTCGACGGGCGTGGCGCGGAACGCCGCCATGAGCGCGTCCTTCGTCTCGGTGGTGACGGCCGTCTGGGGAGCGTCGAACATGACGGCGGCCACGGCCGCACTGCCGTCCTCGGCCACGAGACGCACGCCGCGACGCGAGGTCGAGCAGCGTGGCGCCGGCCTCGAGCTTGTGGCTCTCGGCGGCGAGGCGTGCCGGGGCGGCATCGATCTCCGCCTGGCTCTCGCGGATGGTGGCCCAGCCGGCGTCGATCTCCGCCTGGCCATCGGCGAGCTTCGCGCGACCCTCGTCGATCTCCGCCTGCTGCTCCGTGATGGTCGCCGTTCCGGCGTCGAGCTCCTTCTGACCGGCCACGAGCTTGGCCCGACCGGCATCGAGGTCTCTGCGACCCGCGGCGAGCTGCGCTCGGCCGGCATCGAGCTTCTGCTGGTTGGCCGCGATCTCTGCATTCCCGGCGTCGAGCTTGTTCTGGTTGGCATTCACCTGCGTCATGCCCGCGTCGATCTTGGCCTGCTGGCGGAATGAGCTGCTGACGACCGGCATCGAGTTCGGCCTGCGTCGTCGCGAGTCCCGCCGACCCGGCGTCGAGCTCGGCCTGCCACGCCTGGAGCTGCGGCTCCATCGCGGCCAGCGTTCCGTCGGCTTCGGCCTGCGCCCGGGCCGCATCGAGCTGCGCCTGCTGGTCAGCCAGGTCCTGGCGGCCGGCGTCGAGCTGCGCCTGGCCGGCAGCGATCTGTGCCGCGGCCGCGTCGAGCTGTGCCTGGCCGGCGACGAGCTCCTTGCGGGCGGCGTCCAGCGTCTTCTGGCCGGCCTTGGCCTCGGTCCGTCCGGCCCGGAGCTGCGCCTGGCCGGCGACGAGCTGCTTGCGAGCGGCGTCCAGCTCGGCCTGGCCCTTGTCGAGCTTGGCCCAGCCGTCGTCGATCTTCTGCTGCGCGGCAGGGAGCTTGGCCTTCGCCGCGTCCAGCTGCGCCTGGCCGTCGACGAGCTTGGCCGTATTGGCGTCGATCTCGGCCTGGCCGTCGATCAGCTTCGCCCTCGCATCGTCGAGCTGCGCTTGACCGGAGATGAGGTCAGCGCGGGCCTGGGCGATCTGCGTCCGCCCGTCGGCGATCTGGGTCGCTTGGGCTTCGCGCTCGGCCTGCGTCGCGAACGGATCCACGACGTCGTTCACCCCATCGACCTGGGCCGCTTGCGCGACGAGCGCGGCGATCGCCGCCTCCTGGGCGTCGCTGAACGGCGTTCCGTCGGCGGTGTGGAAGACGACCGTTCCGCTCCCGCCGGCGGCATCCGGGAAGGTCGCGGCCAGCTGGTCGGTCACCTGCGCCGTCGGGGTGCCGGGGATGGAGATCTCGCCGGCGGGCGCACTGCCGCCGCTGACGAATGCTCCGGCGGTGATCGCGAGGATCGCGAGCCAGGTCGCCATCACGACGAAGCGTCGTCGGGTGGCGAACCGGCCGATCCGGTACAGCAGCTCTGCCATGTGTCGTACTCCGGGAGTGTCGGGCACGGCCGCTTCGCGGGCGCGCCGAAGCACGCACGGCAAGTGCCGTCCAGGGGTTGGTTGACGAGGGCTGGGAGGGTTCGAGGAGGCCGGGGCTCAGTCCCCGGATCGCAGCAACGTCAGGTGACTGCCTCCTCGGGGCGCCGCAGGCCGGTGCCGAGCAACTCGAAGCAGTCATGCAACAGGCGTGACCGATCGATGTCGCCGGCAGTGCCCTGCCGGCGCGAACTGGAACGTGGTGACGATCGCGGAGATCGCGACCGAGGTCACGAGGTGGGGGTAGACATCGACTCGGGGTCGGTGCCCGTTCGGGCCGCGACGACGTCCGTGACCATGCGGATGGCTTCGTCGATCAGCACGGAGCGGTGCTTCGCCAGGGCCATGCTGGTCCACAGCATGTCGACGTGCGCGGCCGCCTCGTCGGGCTGTTCGAGCACGGCGGCGGCGATACCGGCGAACACGTGCTCGAGCGACACGAGGATCGGCTCGTCGGCGGGTCGGTCTCGAAGGGCGTCGACGTGGACCTGGAACTCCGACCGCCAGGCGGCGGTGAGCGCCTCTTCCTTGCTGCCGAAGTAGTTGTGGAAGGTCCGCACCGAGACATTTGCGGCCGCGGCGATGTCGTCGCTGGTCATCGCGTCCAGCCCGCGCTCGACGGCCAGGCCCATCACGGCCTGGCTGATGGCGGCTCGTGTCTCCGCCTTCTTGCGCTCGCGGAGTCCGGTGGTCTGGTGCATGACCGTACGGTACTACATCTTGCAGACGTCTGCAAGTTTGCGCGAAGCGTGCACCGTACGCGGTCGTCGGCCCACCTCGCGCTGCCGAGCGATCCGGGCCTTACGCCCCGTCGAGCGTCGCCACCCGGTTCGTCGCGTCGGTGTACCGCCCGTGCGCCTCGACCTCCGCGATCTCGGCCGACGCGACGTCCGTCTCGGCATCACTGATGTCGCCTCGAGCGTGGAGGACGACGGTGCGAGCCGAGGTTGCGACCTTCGCGGCCGATGCCTCGGCGATGGTCGCCGACTCGAGCGCCGCCCGGGCTGCTTCGGCGGTCGCCTTCGAGGCCGCGGCGGTCGTAGCGGCCGCCTCGGCCGCCTCCTGGGCCGCGACGACTGCGGCCTGCGCTGCCATGCGCCCGCGGCGTGCGACGGCGACGGTGCGCTCAGCCTGGCGCCACTCCTCGAGCGCGATCGGTGTCGTTGGCGCCATCGGCTCGTTGCCCTCGGTCGTCATGTCGCATCTCCATCGCGTTAGACGGCGTGGTGTCGCAGACTCGCAGCCCGGGGCATCGAACCGTGCCGGATAGGTATACACCCGCCGATGCGACCGTGCACCCGGGCCCTGCGGCCGGATGTCGAGCTTTCGCGCTACCGGTCGTCGCGTTTCGCGGCTCGCTGCGCCGCTTCGCGTGTAGCGACCATGCGCCTCCACCTCGGCGATCTCGGCCGCCGCGACCTCGGATTCGGCTTCGCTGATGTCGCCTCGGGCATGCAGGACGACGGACCGCGCGGAGGCTGCCACCTTGGCTGCCGATGCCTCGGCCAGGGTCGCCGAATCGAACGCGGCGCGCGCGGCTTCGGCGGTCGCCTTGGCTGCTGCGGCCGTCGTCGCGGCGGCCTGGGCTGCATCCTGCGCTGCGAGCAAGCGCGGTCTCCGCGGCCAGCCGTCCCCGTCGTGCCACGGCGACGGTTCGCTCTGCCTCGCGCCACTCTTCGAGCGCCTGCGGCGTTGTGGCCGAAGCGCCCTGCTTGTCTTCGGTCGTCATGTCCCTTCTCCATCGCGCGGCTGGCGTTGAGGACGCGGGTGAGCGAGGCCCCGGTGGACCACACCGCCGGGGGACGATGTCTCGCGCCGGGGGCCTCGACTGGACCACTGAACGCGCCGCGTTAGGGTACGACGTCGGATCGACGTCGGCGACGACGCGGTATTTGAGGTGCGCGACCCCTGGCGCTTCGATGGTCCGGAGCTCCTCGAGCTCGACCTCCGGGCCGACGCCGGCGAAGAGGCGCGCACCGCCGCCCAGGATGATCGGGGTGACGTGCAGCTCGAGCTCGTCGACGAGACCGGCGGCCAGGTACTGGTTGATGACGTCGGCGCCGCCGCCGATGAAGACGTCCTTGTCGCCCGCGGCCGCCCGCGCTCGCTCCAGTGCTGACTCGATCCCTTCGGTGACGAAGGTGTACGTCGTGTCCGAGAGGACCAGCGGCTCGCGCTCGTGGTGGGTGAGGACGAAGACCGGCTTGTGGAACGGTGGTTCCTCGCCCCACCAGCCCTGCCATGGATCGTCGCCCCAGGGGCCGCGGGTGGCTGGACCGAACTTGCCCCGACCCATGATCTCGGCGCCGACGTTCGCATGCTCCTCGGCGACCACGGCACTGCTGACGTTCTCCTCGCCGCCTTCCAGCCCGCTGGGCTCACGCCACGCCTTCAGCCTGACCAGCCAGTCGTGCAGTCGTTCACCGCCCTCGCCAAGCGGCTCCTCCTGGCTCTGGTTCGGACCGGCGACATAGCCGTCCAGCGAGGTCGAGATGTGCACTCTCACCTTGCTCATTTCCGATCGATCTCCCTTGGCGGCTCAGTTGGACAGGATGACCGTTGTCTGGCATCGATGCTCGCCCCGAGCTGAGGCGATACTGGGCTGATGAAGCTGTACTTCGCCGGGCCCCTGTTCTCGGCGGCCGAGCGGAGCTGGAACGAGGAGCTCGCGGCAGGCCTGCGTGAAGGGGGCCACGAGGTGTTCCTGCCCCAGGAGCAGGACCCAGACAGGGACGCGCCAGGCATCTTCGGCACCGATGTCGCCGGGATCGACTGGGCCGACGCGCTCGTGGCGATCGTGGACGGTCCGGACCCTGACTCCGGCACGGCCTGGGAGTGCGGCTACGCCTACGGCAAGAAGCCGGTCGTCCTCGTCCGAACCGACTTCCGGGCCCAGACGGAGAGTGGCGTGCCGTACAACCTGATGCTGACCGAATCGGCCACGATCCGGCTGGACCTGCCGCTCGCCCCGATGGCCCGCGTCCAGGCCGAGGTCCTCGATGCCCTCAGCCGCCTCGAGGAGAGGGGCGGCCGCATCGGGCCGTCCGCATCGCGGTCCATCCTGATCAGGAGCTGCTGACCCGGGCGAGCAGATGGGCGCGCTCTGAGGGCGCCGTCTACGGCGCCTCCGCGTCCATCCGCCCGAGCCGCGCCTCCATCGCCTCCTGCAGCCGCTGGCGGATCGCCGGGCTCGCCTCGAGGAGCGCGTCGAATTGGCTGTTGTTGACCCGGAGCAGTTCGGAGGGCGTGAGCGTGGTGGCGGTCGCGGTGCGCGGTCCGTCGTCGAGCAGTGAGATCTCACCAACGAAGCCACCCGCCCCGACAGTATCGACCTCCGCACCGGCTCGAGCGATCTCGACGGTGCCTGCGACCACGAGATAGAACCAGCCCTCGTACCGGCCCTCGTGCGTGAGCACGGTCCCTGCGGCAACCTCGACGTCTTCGGTCAAGGCCTCGATCCTCGCCAGCTCTTCGGCTGTCAGCCCCGCGAACAACGGCATGCGCGCCAGCCGATCGACCTTATCTACCACGGCAGTGCTCCCTCATGACTAGTTCACGATCGTCGGCGCCGTCTCGGCGACGAGTCGGTCCAGTGCCGCCCGCACCGATCCAGGGCGTTCGAACCAGATGAAGTGTCCAGCACCGTCGACGAGGTCGAGCTCGGCATTCGGGAGTAACGCGATCGTGTCGGTCGATGCCGAGACCGGCATCGGGCTTCTGGTGCCATGCACAAAGCGCATCCGGGTGGCGCAGGTCGGCAGGGACTGCTCGAGCATCGGCATGTCGCGGAAGACCTGGTCCTGGATGGGCCGGTGTGTCGATCCGGCCGTTCGTAGGGCGAACGGTGAGGTGTGCTGGCCGTCGGCGAAGTAGGTCGGCCAGATCAAGCGGCTGTATTCGTCGTCATGCGCCGCCGTCCTTGTCCCGGCCTCCCGGAGGCCGTCGATCTCGTCGATGCGCAGTCGGCCGGCATCCGATAGCCGGGCGAGCTGTGTGTCCCAGAACTCGTCCATCCCGCCGTCGCCGACCGCCCCGAGGGGATCGACGATCAAGGCGCCGAGCACCCTGTCAGGCAAGCGCCGGCAGAGCTGCAGCGCGTAGTAGCCGCCCAGCGAGTGCCCCGCCACATAGGCTCGTTCCCAGCCAAGCGCGTCCAGGACCGACGCGGCGTCAGCTGCCTCGGTCTCCATGTCGTACGGACCTGACAGCGTGGATGGGGACACGCCGCGTTGTTGGTAGGCGGCCACGGCAAAGCCTGGAAGGAACTCGGCGGCAAGCCCATCGAGATACTCATAGCCGACAGGGCCGCCATGGAGTAGGAGGACGGGTAGGCCCGAACCCTCGACCCAGCCAACGAGGTTGCCGCCGGGGACTTGCACATGCAGCTGTTTGCGATCCATGGACCGGAGCCTAACGAGCGGCCGTTTGGCCTACCCGCCGTCAGGTGCGGAGCACCTTCTCCAGTGCCCGGCCCTTCGCGAGCTCGTCCACGAGCTTGTCGAGGTAGCGGATCTGCTGCATCAGCGGGTCCTCGATCTCCTGGACGCGCACGCCGCAGATCACGCCGGTGATCAGCCCCGCGTTCGGGTTCAGTCGAGCCGCCGCGAAGAAGTCCTCGAAGGTCGTGCCAGCGGCGAGGTGCCGCTCGAGCTCCGCCTCGTCGAACCCGGTGAGCCAGCGGATCACGGCGTCGAGCTCGTCCTGCGTGCGGCCCTTCCTCTCCACCTTCGCGAGGTAGAGCGGGTAGACCGAGGCCACGGTCGTCGAGAAGATCCGGTGTCCGGTCGCCGTGGTCACCGCGTCACCGCGAACCAGCGGCCTTCGGGGTCCGAGAAGGCGAAGCTTGGCGTGCCCTCGTGCTCGCCCACCTCCGTCGCCTGGACCCCGCGTGTGACGAGGGTGTCGTGCGCGGCCTCGAGGTCGTCGACGGTGAAGGCGATCGACGGCGTCGCGAGATCGAGGCCGTCGGGGTTGTCCTTCATCAGCTCGAGCGGCACGAGCTCGAACGCGAATGGCTGGTCGGCGAACCCGACCTGCGCGATCGTGAAGGTCCCCGCCTCGGACCGCCGCTTCTCGACCATGCCGATCTGCTCGACCCAAAACCTGCGGCAGACCTCCGCGTCATTCACGTACAGCACGACGTATCCGACCTTCATGAGCCACTCCCGGACGCGGCGCCATGCACCGCGCTGGCGCGCTCGACGTCCAGCATATCCACCGTCGCCGACTCGTCACCCGCTCGCTAGGAGTCAGCGCCCCGGCAGGACGATCGGCTTACCGGGCGGCGTGGACTGGGCGGCCTCGGTCCAGCACGGCCGCGCAACGGAGGTCACCGATCGCGGTCGACGCCGACGGCGTCGCGCTGTGCGCGCCGCCCGCGCTTCGCCGAAATAGGGCCGTTTGGCACTGCTATGGCCGCTCCTCCGAGCCTAAGGTCCACGCAAGCCCCGACTGCCGGGCATGGGCACGACTCGCCGACACTTTCCCCCCAGGCGTCCGCGAGGGATCCGTCCGGCAGCCGGGGTCGCCACGTTCCCTGGTCGGCCCGGACGCGCGGCCGCAAGACGCGGGATCGAGAGTCCGAGACACGAGCCCGGGAAACGACGAGGCCTGATCAGCGACGCTTAGCTGAGGCCGAATCCCCCGACGAGATCCACCAGGCCCCCTACGCTTCGACGCACGTGGTCAGATAGACGAAGACGTTGGTCAGACCCCGACAGGCGGGGCCGTTGTCCTGGGCGTTGTGGGGAATCCCGGCGCCCAGGGGACCGACGCCGGCCCAGGTGCTTACGTCGGCGATGCCGTCGCCGTCGAAGTCGAACCCGACGAGACCGTGGAATCCTTCGCCCGTCTCGGGGTCGACGAGACCCCGGTCGATCCGGCGTTGGAGGCCCTCGGTAAGCGCGACGGCGTCGGTCCCGGGGCTGAGCAGCACCTGGATCCCAGCGGACTGGGAACTCTTGCTGGCGTTGGCGCAATCTGTCGCCAAGGCCGACGTGACTAGGACGAGGCTTAGTGCCACGGCCGCGGCTGCCCCCGCGATGATCTGTCGCATCGGCGATACCCTCCTCGCCGGTCGAGACGTGGGGACGGCCGCGCAGGGCCGTCTCGTACCGGCAGGTGCGTGGAGAGAGTCAGGTCCGCCGTGCGGCTCCCCCGTTGCCGAATGCGGGCCACTCGGCCGATCCCGATGGTCGGATTCTAAGCGGCCTGACAAGTGGTTCACGAGTTGGCGAAGCTCGAACCGCCGCCGCCGGACCTCGCGCAGGCACTCGCCGGTATCGCCGGCAACCACCCGCGATGGACGGCTTCGTGCGCGTCACGGCCGGGGTCACTTCACCGGCGGAGATGTTGGCGTCGGAGGGAGCGGACGAGAGCGCCGCCTAACGCCGGGAGGACGAGTACAGCCGAGAAGGCCCGCGTGTGCGGGCCTTCTCGTCACGCTTCGCGTTTGCGGATGGTCAGTTGCCCACAGGCTGGAGATAGTTGGCGACACCGTATGCGGCCACGTTCCGTCCGAGCCGCTGGCCTTCCAAGTCGCCGGTGCGGTAGTGGAGGCCGGCCCAGATCCGCGCTTCGATGAGCTCCGCGAGCGGCTGCGAGAACGTCTCGAACTCCCGCACAGCGGGCCCGCCGGGATTCACGAACGTGCTGGTGATCTGGAAGGGCCCTCCCGCCGGGTCGTCACCGAAGAACATCTGCAGCACGGCGACGTGTGCGCCGTCGAGGCAGTTGTGTCCCGATACCCACTCGGGATACGGCGCCGTGAGGAGCGCCGTCCAGGTGGGGTCGGGTGCAGTGTCGGCGCGGCCGTCCTCGGCCGCTCGTGGGATCGCGTTCCACGGCCGCCAGAAGTCGAAGTGGTACTTGTCGTTCCAGCAGTTGATCGCCGCGTCCGCCGCGCTCAGGTTCTGCAGTGCGAGGAGCCTTGCGCTGCC
The DNA here is from genome assembly GCA_963776925.1 of uncultured Chloroflexia bacterium. Classification (GTDB taxonomy): domain Bacteria; phylum Chloroflexota; class Limnocylindria; order Limnocylindrales; family CSP1-4; genus SPCO01. The sequence continues at coordinate 785,270 of CAVZON010000006.1, forward strand.
GGCGGCGTCGAGATCGGTTCGGGTGATGAGCTGGCGTGCGACCTCGTTCCAACTCAGAACGGGTGCACTCTGCCACCACCTGGCGACGTACGTCTGGTCGGCCGTCCGGGTCGAGCCAGTCGCCCTGCCTAGTGCCTTGACCTCGTTGAACTCATCGGCCCACTGCTGGCTGTCGAGCGCAGGCGGTGGCGCAGAACGGAACTGCGACGAGCTCTCCATGAAGAAGGGCTCGACGTCGCCCGCCCATGGGGTCGGGTCGAGGATCTGCTGCCCCGTCGCGTTGAGCAGGGGCCACCAGTGTCCGGCTGCGGTGTTCGGCACCCACGCAGACGGCCCGAACCGCCCGTCGTCCGCCCTGGCGTCAAGCATGGCCGCGGCTGCCGCATGCCCGATCTCGACACCCTGCCGCTTGAATGCGTTGTCGTCGATCGCGCCGAGCGAGGCGTCGAGCTCGGTAGAGAGCGTGCTCAGGAGCCCTGCACGGCCAGGGAATGGAGCCCTCTCCGGCGCGCTGGAGACGAGCGCTGAGAGCACGTCGTACGCGGCAGTTGCGACGGCAGCGTCGATCGACGCAGTCGCACCGGCGCGCTTGTTGAGCAGGTACGGCTGATGCTGCTTCGGCCCGATCGCGTTCACGGCGTCGTAGACGGCGCCCTGCACGATCCCCATGTTGATCTGGAATGCCGGTGGCGCACCGCCGTTCGGCCCCGGGATCGCGACGAGCGTCGTCGCCGCGAGCTGGTTCCAGTGGGTGACGCCGCTTGCGTCTGTTGCAGCCGGTGGTGCCGCCGATACGCCGAGGGTGCCGAGCGCTCCGAGGAGCGCCGCAAGTGCAACGGCGGCAGGCCAGACGGATCGCTTCCGCGCCCGATGCTCGAAGCGGCTGTGGACCATGATCGACCTCCTGGCGTTCGCCCCTCTGTCGCCCCCGGTCCCGACGGATCACGACCCTACACCGCCACCGTCGTCATGGGCGTTTACCGCAGGGCTACTCGACCAGCAAGCGAGTCCATCTCCATTCCCAGACCGTGCCGACCTCGGGGTCCTCCTGGTCGGCGACGTGCACGAAGCCCAAGCGACACGAGCACGCCCGTCGACGGGTTCGGACCGGGCCGCGTATGCGCGATGACGTGATCGACCTCGCCGCTGGCCACAGCACGCTCGACGAGCGCCCGGGCAGCAGCGGTCCCGAACCCAAGACCCCGGAACTCCGGGGCGACTTCGTAGCCGATCTCGACAGTGCGGTCGACCGGCCGGGCGGCGAAGCCACCCGAGCCGAGCAGTCGCCCGGTCGCGGGGTCGACGAAGAACTGCATCGACCACGCGCTGGTCTGCCTCGGGCGCGTTCTGGAGATGCTCCAGGGTGAAGCCGATGGCTTCCGGGAACTCGGGCCAACCGTCCGGCACGGGTGAGCCCATCAACTCGCAGAACTGGGTGCGGTCCTCGTTCAACGCGTTCAGCAACTGCACCGTTGCCGGGACAAGGCGAACCTGCGGCTGAAGCACCATGCGGGGACTCAGATCATGACCACAAAGGCCGCGTGGTCGACGAGATCCGGCTGCGGGTCGCGGTCAGGCCGGCGTGAACATCGGGTTGCCGCTCACCGTTTGCACGACCTCCGGCTGCATGACCTCCCAGTGTTCGACCAGGCGGCCGTCCTGGACGCGGAAGATGTTCACCGCGACCATCATCTCGGTCGTCAGCAGATTGTGGCGCGAGTGGACCATGACGATGTCGCCATCGGCGACGATCTTGCCGATCTCGTACTTGATCGTCGGGCCGATCATCCCGACAAAGTCCTTCAGCATGTCGGTGCCGTTCGGCATCTCCGCCTGATGCTGGATATACGCCGGCCCCGCCCAATACCGGTCGATGGCGGTCGCGTCCTTGTCGATGAACGCCTCGGTCAGCGCCCGTCGGACCAACTCTCGATTGGCCGAAGCATCGTTCCCCATGCGCGCGTCCTCCTCGAGAAAGGTTTCACGCCAACGTCACGGCCACGCACCGGGATCCCGAACACGCGTGCGTGTTCATGACGAGCGCATCTGAGTCTAGTGCCCCGGAAGCACGCCGCTCCCGCCGTGACACGTGCCGAGGTCGCCGCCAGGCCTGGCTGGAGTCATCGGCCGCCCTGCAACAGCGCGGCGGCGGCCGCGATCTCGTCGGGATCGCCGGGTCCCGGGACCCACTGCAGGCGCAATGGGTCGTCGTCATAGCGAGGGATCATGTGCAGGTGGAAGTGGAACACGGTCTGCCACGCTGCCCGCCCGCAGAAGTTGAGGAGGTTCACCCCGTCGGCCCCGAGCGCGTCACGGGCACGTGCGGCGAGCCGCTGCGCAGCGCGAGCCACCGCGGCAAGGTCCTCGGGATCGATCTCGTGGAGGTCACGCGAGTGGTTGCGCGGCACGACGAGCGCGTGCCCGCGGGTCACCGGGTGAATGTCCATGAAGCTCACGGTGAGCTCGTCCGAGTCGATGATCGTTCCCGGCATCTCTCCCGCGACGATCTTGCAGAACAGGCAGTCGGTGTCCGCTGGCACGCGATGAGGATACTCGCCACAATTCGGCTGACATGGCCCCCGGACGGTCCTGGGGAACGGCGGTCACATGCGGATCCGCTCATGTGGTACGCGGGCGTCGCTTGACGGCCCCAACGAGGTAGGCCAGGCGGATCGACTGCGACTCGGCGCCGTGGAACGATCAACCATCCAGCCGCCTCATGAATCAATCCGGCTTCGGGCGGTATCTCTATGGCATGGTGACCACGATGGCGGTCCAGGTCGCGGAACTCGTGCATGCTGCCGCGACCGGCGACGAGGCAGCCTTTACGGAGCTCGTGTCGCGTCATCACCGCGACCTGCTGCGGGTCGCCTACGTCATCTGCCGAGACCCCGCCCTCGCCGAAGACTCGGCCCAGGCGGCCTGGGCGATCGCGTGGCGCCGGATGGGCGACGTCAAGGACCCGACCCAGATCCGCGGCTGGCTCGTGGCGGTCGCGGCGAATGAAGCCCGCCGGACGATGCGGTCGCGTCGGCCGAGCGTCCACGAGATCTCGGTCGGCGACATCGAGCTCGAAGGGGTACCCGACCTCCGGTCGGACCCGCTGGCCGACAGCATCGCGAGCTCGGATCTGCATCGCGTCCTCGAGTCCCTTGATCCGACTGACCGGGCTTGATCGCCCTTCGCTACGTGGCCGAGCTCAGCTCCGACGAGATCGGACGCGCGCTCGGGATGTCGTCGTCTGGCGCCCGCGGCCGGCTTTCGCGCCTGCTGCTTCGGCTCCGGGGAGAACTTCGCGATGCATGACTTCGACGAATTCGAGCGGCGTCTCGCAGGCGCCCTTCGTGACGACGCCGACGAGCGCGTTGGTCCGTTCGAGGCGGAGTCGGTCGCCCGTGCCGCGATCCGCAGCTCCGAACGGGGTCTCCCCCGGTCGTCGTCGCGTCCCGCCGGACGGTTCGGACGAGGTCGCGACATCACCCTGCTCGCCGCCGCAGCCCTGCTGCTGGTCGGGGGGGCGTTGGCGGTGGGTTCCGGAGTCGTGCGCCTGCAGTCGATCGTCCCACCGGTACCTGCCCCATCCATCGCCATGCTCGCCACTGCGTCAGCGGACGCGATGACAACGCCGAGCCCGAGCGCGTCCCCGTCACCATCGCCGACTCCCTTGAGCCTCGACCTGACGTGGACGAAGGTCGACCTTCCGGTCAACGAGGTCAACGCCGGCACCGGGAAGGTCGCCTGGCTGGGCGATCGCTTCGTCATCCGCGACGACGATGGCGCGATCAGCACGTCGTTGGACGGCGCGACGTGGACCGTCCTGCAACCCGGCGACCCCGATCTGGGGTATGCCGAGCTGGGCCGGCGCAGGGCTTCCGTCGTGACCTCGGAGGACGCGATCGTCGGATGGTGGAACCCGGAGGACGATGACGGGATGGGGGACATCGCAGGCAAGCCCCCGATCACCGCGAGGGACATCATCCGGATCGTCCGACCGTCGGCGGACCCGGTCGACACGAGCCCGTTCAAGGGCCGGATCGAGTCGATCGGCATCGGACCCAAGGGCATCGTCGCCCAGGTCCACTCCGACATCGACACGGACGAATGGGTCACCAAGAAGCTTGGGCTCAGGACGAACAACGATTGGACCTGTTGCGTGAAAGACTTCACCTTCGAGGATGGCGTCCTGCAGATCAAGCTGAGCAATGGCCCGGGCCTCAAGGTCGTGTGGGCGGACGAAGGCTTGGAGCCGGGCGACTTCCAGGATCGGGGCTTCGGCTGGTACAGCGCCGATGGCGAGCACTGGACGGAGATGACGCCGAACGCCGAGGCGAACGAGATCCGGATCACGTTGCCGACGGGCGGTATGGGCAGGTCGTGGGCGTGTCGGACGGCTTCATCGCCACAGGGGCATCCCCCGACGGCGCGTGCCCTGACCCGGAAGGCTCGTGCACGGGGATGTGGTTCTCATCGGACGGTCTGACCTGGCGCCTCCTGGGAGCTGCGCCGTTCGAGGCACGACTGTTGCCCTGGAGGGGCGGCGTGCTCGCGACCGACGGCGACGGGCATGCCGAGCTCTGGACCTCGGACGGCTCCGCGGAGCTTCCGATGGCCGCGCAACTGCGCGGGACGGTCGCCACGGGACCGCTTGGCCTCGTGTCGATCGGCGACGGGCAGGTACTCGTCAGCCGCGACGGCATCGACTACAAGGTCAGTTCGATCCCCGCTCAGATGGCCGAGGCGGACGCCGTCGCCGTCGGTGACCGGACCGTGCTGGTCCTCGAGAGTGCGCGGGTTGGCGATTTCGAATGGACCTGGTCTCTCTGGCTCGGCACGTTCGAGCAGTGACCGATCCGTCATCGCCGGGCCAGTCACGTACCGGCTGATCACCCGGCGACTCGCGAAGATGGAACAAACCCGCTAGATCCTGCCCCAGACTGGACAGAGCGGCCAGACGACCGCCACGCCGCAGGTTGACCGATGCAGCGAGACCTCGTGGTTCGGGCGCAGGGGGGAGATATCGATGCCTTCTCGGCATTGACCGCCCGCACGACCGATCGGCTCTTCGGGGCCGCCCGGCTCATCCTCCGCGACGACGAGCACGCCGCCGATGCCGTGCAGGATGCGCTCCTCCAAGCCTGGCTCGATGTACGTGGTCTGCGTGACCCGGACCGGTTCGACGCCTGGCTGCATCGACTGCTCGTCCGTGCCTGCTACCGCGCCGCGAAACGGGGCCGGCAGCGTGCGGTCGTGGAGCTCGCCCTCGACTCGACGCTGGAGCCGACGACGCCCGACGCCCAGCGCGCCGTGGCGGTGCGTGACCAGCTCGACCGAGGCTTCCAGCGCCTGTCGCAGGAGCAGCGGGTCGTGATCGTCCTGCATCACTACCTCGGCCTCTCCCTGGCCGAGTCCGCCGAGGCGCTGGCGATCCCCCTCGGCACGATGCAATCCCGTCTCAGCAGGGCGACGCAGGCGATGCGGGCGGCCCTCGACGCCGATGAGCGACCCGCCGTGGGCGCCGTGGAGGTTGCCCGATGAACCCGAACGCGCAGTTCGAACAGGACCTGGAGCAGTGGCTCCAGACCGAAGCGCCCGCGAGCGCGCCGGAGGGTTCCACGCCACGGTCATGGACCGCGCCCGAACCCTGCGCCAGCGGCCCGGCTGGGCCACGTCGCTCCCGGTCCGACGGTTCGGCCGGGGCCGCGGCCTCACACTATTCGCGGCCGCAGCCCTGTTGCTCGTCGGCGGGGCGTTGGCGGCGGGCTCCGGCCTGCTGCGGCTGCCGTCGGTCGTCCCGCCTGTGCCTGAACCATCGGTCGATCGCGGTCGCCACGGCATCGCCAGATGCGACGTCCCCGGGCCCGAGCGAAGTCGGCAGCACCATCCGCAAGTCCGACCCCGTCCGCGGCCGTCCGGTGAAGGCGTCTGGATCCCGACAGGGTACGATGGTCACGCCTCGCTCTAGACACTCCGCAGTCCGGCTCATCGATGGCCGGGTGCTCGTGTTGGCGGCTGGATCCCGGACAGCTCAGAAGAGAACAACCAGCGCGACCTGACCTCGGCCGAGTTGTACGACCCGATGACAGGCACGTGGTCCGCCACCGGCGACATGCTCACCCCTCATGAGGGCTTCCCAGCCACGTTGCTCCGCGACGGCAAGGTGCTCGTCGGGGCTCAGGGCGGCCGCGGCCAGGTCTACGATCCGTCCACTGGGACGTGGGCCGCGACTGGCGCGATGGTCAGTTGCTGTGGCAGCACGGCCACGATGCTGCGCGACGGCAAGGTCCTCGTGATCGGCTATGACGACACCGGCGAGTTGTACGACCCCGACCGCGGGACGTGGACCGCCACCGGGGCGATGACCACGCCGCGCCACAGCCACACCGCCATCCTGCTGCCCGACGGCAGGGTGCTCGTCGCGGGCGGCCACGCCCCCGGCGACGAGCCGACGGACTCGGCCGAGCTCTACGATCCCGACACGGGGTCCTGGACAGCGACCGCGAACATGCACGTCGAAGCGACGAGTTCATCGTGGCCGTTCCTGCGCCCGATGGCAAGGTGCTGGTGGTCGGGTCCTCGCGGGGCGACCCGATTTCCGTGGAGGTCTACGACCCGAGCCACCGGAACCTGGACCGCTGTCGGCGAAACGGCCGAGGCGAACGGCATCACCGGTCCGGCCACGCTGTTGGCGGACGGCACGGTTCTCTTTGCTGCCGACGAACGGCGCCGGATGCCTGTACCGCCGCGGCGCTGTACGACCCGCGGACCGGGTCGCGACGACCGCCTCAGCATGCTCCGATGCACACGGAGCCCCATCCACCTGCTGCTCGACGGCACGGTCCTCGTGGCAGGTGGCAGCGACTGTAACGACGACGGTGTGTGTGTTTCGACGGGCGCGGCGGAGCTGTACGTCCCTGCCGGCGTGTCGCCGCCACCGTTGCCGGCCTTCCCGAGCCCGCCCCCGCCAGTCTTCCCGAGTCCGACCCCGAGACCGACGCCGCTCCCGCCCGCGGCCGGTCCCGTTCCGCCGAACGCTCGGTCCTGGAAGGTCACGGTCGACAACAAGAGCTCCGAGCCCGCGACGCTGTTCGTGGCCGAGGAGGACGAGGGCGGGAAGTTGCGACTCGTCGGGTCGGCGACCCCGAACGTGGTCCCAGCCGGCGCCACCGTGAAGGTGACCTTCCGCTTCCCTGCCAACGGGGACGGATGGATCTACGTGAACCCGCGACCGGGCGAAGGTGGATCGTTGGTCAACGCGGACCAGATCGGCATCCCTGGCAAGATCCTGATCACAGCGGACGGCCAAGTGGGCTGGTTGAGCCCGTAGCCGGCAACCACCGAGCAGAGCGTTCGCGGAGACTCGCGTGCGCAGGGCATCCGTTGCGAGTCTCGCGGAACGTCGTGCGTCACTCTGGCGCCCCCGGACGGTCCTCGGGGAACGAGCGTCACATCGCGACCCGCTGGCGTGGTACGCCGCGCGATCTGCTTGACGGAGGGCCTGATCGATCCGCCGTCGACGCCTGGCCCTCATCCCGCTGACTCACCCAAAAGCCCGACGCCCGGTATCTACCCTGTGAGGCCGGATCCAGGGCGGATCGGGCCTTCGGATGAAACGGGAGGCTAGGGATGACGGTCCAGGCACTGCGCCGAGGACGCCCCGAGGTGCTGGCCGAACTGCTCGACCGGTACGGCCGGGACATGCAGGCCGTCGCCTACCTCATCGTCCGCGACCGGGCCGCCGCAGAGGACATCGTGGCCGACAGCCTGCTCGCAGCCCTGGACCACGGTCGGAGTCTCCGTGACGACGATGCCCTGCGACCCTGGTTGCTCCGGATCGCCACCAACAAAGCGCTTCGCTATCGCCAGCGGGCCGCCCACGTCGTCGATCTCCAGGTCGTCGAGGGGGCCGTCGCCGAGCCCAGGGGACCGACCGCCGACGACTCGTTGGCGCTCTGGCAGGCCGTGCGCGACCTGCCGCCGCGGATGCGTGCCGCGGTCGGCCTGCGCTACTACCTCGACCTGCCGGTCGAGACGGTGGCCGAGGTGCTGCAGGTCAGCCCGAACACCATCAAGACCCAACTGAAGTCGGCCCTCGCGCACCTGCGGACGGCCCTCGCCGACGAACCGATGCCCGTCGCGGAGGTGCGACATGCCTGAGCTCGACGACGCCGCGCTCGAACGGCGCCTCCGCGGGGTCCTGCAGGAGCACCTGGGAGCGCTGCCGCTCGACCTCACGGTCGACGCGCTTGATCGCCGCCGGGAGGCCAAGGGGGTTGCCCGACGATCCGGCCGGGGCCGCGGCATCACGCTGCTCGCGGCGGCAGCCCTGTCTGCTCGTCGGTGGGGCGTTGGCGGCGGGCTCCGGCCTGCTGCGGCTGCCGACCGTCGTCCCGCCGGTGCCTGAACCATCGGTCGATCGCGGTCGCCACGGCATCGCCCGATGCGACGTCTCCGAGCCCGAGCGAGTCGGCGGCACCATCCGCAAGTCCGATCCCTGTCGCGGGTCCGGGAGGGGCGTGGATCCAGACCGGGTCGATGCTGACGACCCGCCAAGCGCCCACGGCGGTGGGACTTCAGGACGGCCGGGTGCTGGTGATCGGCGGTTACAGCGGCCCGTCGGGCTACGCGCAGAACCTGACCTCCGCGGAGTTGTATGAGCCCGCTACCGGGACCTGGTCCGCCACCGGGAGCACCTCGAAGCCGCCCGTCGCCGCCACGTTGCTGCTCGACGGAAAGGTGCTCGTTCTCGTCTCGGACATCGAGGGTAATCCCCGCAGTGCCGAGGTGTTCGACCCGGCCGGCGGGACCTGGACCGCCACCGGGAAGATGGCTCCGGGTGCGGACAAGCTTGACGGCACGCTCACGGTGCTCCGGGACGGCCGGGTCCTGGTGATCGGTAGGGACGGCGCCCAGGTGTACGACCCGGCCAGCGGGACCTGGACCGCCACCGGTCCGATGGTTGAGAGTGAGAGCTCGTCGAGCGACACCACAGTGCTCCGGGACGGCCGAGTCCTGGTGGCCGGTGGGGCCGACGCCCAAGTGTTCGACCCGGCCGGCGGGACCTGGACCGCCACCGGGAAGAAGCACGGCGACCGCACCACCTCTGGCGCAGCAGCCGTCCTGCTGTCCGACGGCAAGGTCATGGTTGCGGGCGGCCACGGCTTCAAGGGCGGGCATGGACTACTACGATCTGGACTCGGCCGAGGTATACGACCCAGTCACGGGGTCCTGGACCGCGATCGCGAACATGCACGCGAAGACCATGCTCAGGGCCGCCATCCTGCAGCCCGATGGCAAGGTGCTGGTGGTCGGATCCGCGTCCGCCGAGGTGTACGACCCGGCCACCGGAACCTGGACCGCCCTCCCGGTGAGACCCGGCAGCGGGTTCGACACCGCGACGCTGTTGTCGAACGGCACGGTGCTCGTGACAGGCGGTGTGGGCGGCGATGCCGACCCGTCGGCCTGTACCGCGGCGGACCTGTCGTGGACGACCGCCTCGACCTTGTTTGGATGCGATGCCGGCCCCCGCTCGTTCACGCTCCTGCTCGACGGCACCATCCTCGTGGCGGGTGGCAGTGCCTGTAACGGCGATGAGTGCGGTTCGAGTGCAGCGGCCGAGCTGTACGTCCCTGCTGGCGTGTCGCTGCCGCCATTGCCAGCCTTCCCGAGCCCGGCTCCGCCGGTCTACCAGAGCCCGACGCCGCTCGCGCCGCTCCCGCCCGCGAACGGTCCCGTTCCGCCGAACGCCCGTAGCTGGACCATCACGGTCGACAACCAGAGTTCCGAGCCCGCGACCATGTTCGTGGCCGAGACCAGCGCGGACGGGCTACGGCTTGTCGGATCCGCGACCCCGAACGTGGTCCCCGCCGGCACCACCATGAAGGTGACCTTCCTCTTCCCTGCCAAGGGGCCGGATGACGGATGGATCACCGTGAATCCGGGACTGGGCGAGGGGGCCGACGAGGGCTCCGTCGGGGCGGACAACATCGGCATGCCAGGCAAGATCCGGATCACAGAGGAGTGCGGCGGCTGCTGGGTGGGCCCGGCGCAGTAAGCAATGCCTCCCGGCAGCGACGCTCCAGTTCCGTGAACAGGCTCGCCGCGCTCGAGCTGGCGCCCCCGGACGGTGCTCGGCGAAAGGCGCCGGGACCAGGACGAACAACAGCCATTGGCGAAGGCGAACTTCCCGTTTCTCCAGTGGCTGCCCGAGGTGTCTCGATGAGATTCGCGACCGCTGTCATCGCCCTGATGCTGGGCCTCGCGGCTTGCTCATCGACGAGCGCCCCTGCCCCGCCGTCATCGACAGCGACCCTCGCCCCGCCGACGGCGAGCACCATGCCGGCGGCACCGTCCTCGCCTGCTGCCTCCGTCGACGGGACACCCACCGCGGCACCGGACCTGGCCTCCCAGTTCAGGGAGATCCTGGGCACCGACTTCAACGGGTCCGCGCTGGTGAGCCGGGACGGCGACCTCCTGTTCGCCGAAGGCATCGGCATGGCCGACGACGCGAATGGCATCCCGAACACGCCAGAGACGCGATTCCGCCTCGCCTCCGTCACGAAGCAATTCACGGCCATGGCCGTCCTGATGCTCGCGTCGCAGGGGCGCTTGAAGACGACCGACCCAGTGTGCGACTACGTGGACACCTGCCCCGACGGATGGGATGTGGTCACGATCGAGCACCTGCTCAGCCACTCGTCCGGGATCGCGAACTTCACGGACCAGCCGGGGTTTGATATCACCAAGGCGGCCACGCCGGCCGACACCGTGGCCAGCGTCGCCGACATCCCGCTCGCGTTCGAGCCCGGGGCGTCCTTCGCGTACAGCAACACGGGGTACGTCCTGCTCGGCATGGTGATCGAGCGTGCCTCGGGGTTGGACTACGAGACGTTCCTCGAGCAGCACATCTTCGAGCCCCTGGGCATGGCGGACTCGGGGTACGAGCACGGCGACACCCCGGGGCTCGCGGTGGGCTATGCGAGCGAATTCGAACGTCCGGCCCGCTGGACATGTCGGTGCCGTACGCGGCCGGCGGCCTGTACTCGACCGTGCTCGATCTCCAGCGCTGGGTGGACGCGCTCGACGCTGATGCCCTCGTCGACGCCGCGGCGATGCAGCGCTTCGTGACGCCGCTCTCCGACACGACGGACGGAGGGACCTTCGGCTACGCCTACGGCGTGTCCGTCAGTGAAGAGAATGGCCACCGGGTGGTCTCGCACAGCGGCGTGATCAACGGCTTCTCCACCTACCTGGGTGGTATCCGGACGACGGGCTCATCATCGCGCTGCTCACCAACCGCGAGGAAGGCCCCGACCTCTGCACGACCGCGACGCGCGCCGCCGCCCTGGCCCTCGAGAGCCCGTAGGACACCGAAGACGGCAGCTCCTCGCGATGCAGGGGGTCCCGGCCATGCTTAGAGGTTGGGCACGAACTGGCGCCCTCAAGACGGACTCGAACCTCCAATTCCAACGCAGCGCGCTGGACTACTACCTCGAGGTGGGCTGACCGTCCTCAACACCTACACGGTCGGATGATCTGGCCGGGCCGATTGGGATAGGCCCGCGACCACCGACCTTCCCATCACGATGCGGCTCGCGGAGCCGCCCGAGCCGTTCGACTGGCTGCGGAGCGCATGAGGCGTCGGCCGTCCCGCCCAGCCGAGCGTGCCACCGACCGTGAGGTCGGGGTGGTCGCGGCGGTTCTGGTGGCCGGGTCGAAGAAGGCGGCCGCGCACCGACTCGGGCTGTCGCATACGACCGTGAAGCACCACCTGGCGACCGCCCGGTCGAAGGTCGGGCCTCGATGACGGCGCAGCTGGTGTGGACCTGGCGCCGCGGCTGCCCGAGCCCGAACACCTCGTGCAGTCGGACGAGTAGCCGTCTGCCTCCGAACCTACTGGCGCAGGGATCCAGGGTTGGTCGATCGGTTTCCGCGAGCCAGTTCGCCTCGAGGGGGAGCGGGCGGCATTGCCTTCGACACCGCGGAGCAACTGTCGTCGCTTCAGGTCATGTCTCGGACTCGACGAGCGATTTGATGTTCGCGGTGCTGCGATCCAGCATCGTACGGATCTGGGCTGCCACCGAGTCGTCCACACCCGGGATCTCGCCCCCGATGGTCAGCCTGGTCTCGTCGCGTCCGTTCACCTCGAAGCGAGCCCATCCATGGATCGTCATCGGTCCGTCGTGCGTCTCGACGCGCAGCACCTTCTCAGGCGCGAACTCGACCACCTCCATCGTCCCCTCGGTCGTGCGACCGAACCGCGTGACGCGCCGCTTGATGACCGTCCCGAGTCCGATCGGGTCATCGGAGGTGGCCTCCAGCTCTATGGTCGGGTCCCACCGAGGATGGTTCTGGATGTGGCGTGTCGCGTAGAAGTCCCACACGCTTCCGACGGGTCTCTGGATCAGCGTCGAGCTTTCGACTTTCATCGCATCCTCCGCCTTCGTCGGGCATGTGGATACAGTGTGTCGTGGAGGTCAAACGGCTGGCGGGACACGGCCGGAGCTGGACGACATGGCACGGAAGACGTCCAGACCGTCGTCGGGCTGCTCGTCGATCGGATCGAGACGGCCGACCAGCACGTGGTCCGCGTTGTCCGAACCCCCACGGCGCGGCCCTTCTTCGACGCGGCCGTCGTTGACGCGCGGTGGGGGGACTGGCGCCCCCCAAACGGACTCGAACCCCAAGCAGCAACGCAGCGTCCTCGACTGGTACCTCGAGGTCGGTTGAGCGCGCTCCTTATTCCTCCGTAGTGGATCGGTTCGATGGGCGACCGAATCGCCTCGAGTTCGGCGAGGACGTGAGACCGAGCCCGGCCACACGCGACCACTTCCAGTGCGCCACGCGAATCCGACCACAGGAAGGCCCGGTCGCCCTTCGTCTCGCTGTCACCTCCGAGCGAACGTACGGCCCGGTCGGCCCGGTCGGGCTGGCCGCATAACGCGGGATCGCGAGTCCGGGTCCGGAGCCGGGGCCTGTGCATCACTGGCGGGATGATCGTCTGGCATGCTTGAGCTGTGCAGCGGTTCGACGGCGTCGGTCTCGTTGCGGCGGCGATCGCCTCGATCCTGGGGCTGGCAAGCGCGGCGGTCAGCGCGTACTGGGCGCTTGGAGGTACGGCGCTACTCGACACCGTGGGTGGCGAGATCGAGCGGTGGGGGCGGGAGCGGTCGGCGGGTGTCCTCGTCACCGTGTGGGTGATCGTGGTCTTGAAAGCCATGGCCGCTGTCGCGCCGCTCGTGTTCGTGGGCGTGGGCGCGGGCCGGCTCCCGGCGTGGACCAGGGGGCAGTGGCCGCGACTGTTGGGCTGGATCGCCGCCGTCGGACTCACCATCTACGGTGGCGTGCTCACCGCCGTTGGCCTGCTTGTTCAGGGTGGCGTGGTCGATGCTGCGGACGACGCCGACCAACGTGCCCTTGCATGGCACGCATTCCTCTGGGATCCCTGGTTCGCGCTGTGGGGCACAGCATTCATCGTCGTCATGTGGCGCAGCCGCCCGCAAGCCACTGATTAGGCCCGAGAGCTCGACGACCGACTTCGACTCGCGGAAAACCCGAGTGGTGACGATGGCCGCGAACGTGGACCTGGCGACCCGGCAGCAGCTTGCGCAGCTCGTCCAGCTCCTCGTCGAGCGGGTCCAGGCGAAGGGCCGGTCGGTCGAGCCCAAGTTCATCGAGTGGACCCCGCCCTGCTCGCCCGTTCATCGAGGAAAGTGCGTTGGCGCCCCCTACTCGGCTCCTTGTGAGGCAGACCCTGTTGATAGCGCCTGCGGACGCGAGAGCCTCGGGGCGACTAGCCAAGATTGACTACCCGACAAAGGAGCTGTACGCTCTCGGTAGCCAAACTCAGCTAGTTCGCGAGAGGAAGCCTGTTGCAAACGGTGCGCCTGCTTGTCCTTGGAGCACTACGCCGGCGGGGGCGGGGGCATGGCTATCAGATCCGGGCAGACCTCGAGTCGTGGGGAGCGCACGAGTGGTCCACGGCTACGTCTGGCTCCGTCTACCACGCACTGAAGAGCATGGCGGGCCAGGGTCTGCTGGTGGCACACGACACCGCTCCCTCACAAGCCGGCGGCCCGCCGCGGATCGAGTACGAGCTGACCGACCAGGGTGAACACGAGTACCTCGAGCTGCTCCGCCGCGCCCTCGCCGACCGCGAGCCAAGCCTCGACGTGCTCGGGGCCGCCGTCGGGCTGATCGAGGATCTTCCACGCGAGGAGGCGCTACGGATGCTTCGCACGCGGGCACGTGCGTTGCAGGAATGGCGCTCGAGCATCACCGGGCATCTGCCTCCCGATGTCGACTTGGACACGTGGGGGCCGGTCGGCGAGGTCCTCTTCCTGTGGCTGAGCACCGCCGACTCCCATGCCCGATGGACCGACCGACTCATCCGCCGCCTGGAGGGGGGCGCGTTCGCGATGGCGGACGAGGAGCCACGACCTGGACAGGACTCGAGCAGCCCGCCGCCGACATCGACCCGCCGACGCGGATAGGAGATACCGATGGCCAACGAGATCATGGTGCCGCTGCTTCCCTGTCGATCGATCGACGAGATCGTCGAGTTCTACGGCATGCTCGGCTTTACCCAGACCTACTACCAGGTCCGCCCGTACCCATGCGTCGGCCTGAAACGCGACGACATCCAGATGCAGTTCTTCGGGATGCCGGACTTCAAGGCCGAGGACTCATACGGGAGCTGCCTGGTCATCGTGCCCGACACCGGGGAGCTGTACAGAAGCTTCGCCGCCAGCATGCGCATGGCCCATGGCAAGCTCCTCGTTTCCGGCATCCCCCGGATGACCCGGCCCCGCAAGCGCAAGAACGCCGACGGAGTCGCCGGTTTCAGCGTCATCGACCCGGGCGGGAACTGGATCAGGTTCTTTGCCGCAACGGCCGAACGCGACGAGCAGGAACCTGCCCCGGGCAAGCTCGGCGCGATCCTGCAGAACGCCGTCGTGATGGGCGATTCGAAGGGCGACCACGTCCGAGCGGCCAAGATCCTCGACGGCGCCCTTGCACGGAACGGCGCCACCGCGTCGGCGACCGACCTGGTCGAAGCCCTGGCCTACCGCGCCGAGCTTGGCCTTCGAGCCGACGACACCGCCGCCGCCGCGACCGCCATCGCTCGAGCCCGCGGGATCACCCTGTCCGATGCCGAGCGCGTCAAGCTTGCAGAGACGCTTGCCAGCCTGAACGACCTTGCGGCCATCGCGATGCCGGCACAGGGATCCTGACGCACACCGATGCGCCCCGAGCGGAGCCGTTCTACGCGCTGTCGACTGGTGGGTATCGACCGCTGGCTGACGTGACTTGCGCGGGCCTTGACAGGCGTTGGGTCTTGCCCAAGCTCGAAGGTTGGCGTCAGGAAGCGCCCCCGGACGGTCCTGGGGGAACGGGCGTCACATGACGACCCGATGGCGTGGTATGCGGCAGTATGACGCGGCTATCGTTCGGACAATGACGACAGAGCGCCACGATCAGGGGTCTCCCGCTCGACAGGGTTCCGAGCCCGCCTCCGATGCTGCACCAGATCCGGCTGTAAGAGCGCTTCAGAGGAGGCCCTAGACCGTGGCCGTAGACGACCGAGTGCATGTGGTCTTCGGTGCAACGGGTGGCGCAGGTGGCGCGATCCTCCAGGAGTTGGTCGCACAAGGCCGTCGCGCGAGGGCCGTCAGCAGGAGGCCGATCCCGAACCTGCCGGATGGTGTCGAGCACGTGTCCGCCGATGCGACCGATGCGGCCCAGGCTCGTGAGGCGTGCAAGGGAGCTGGCGTCGTCTTCCATTGCGCGCAGCCGCCGTACGAGAGGTGGGCGGTTGAGTTTCCCGGACTGACCGACACGATCGCCGGGGCAGCTGCGGCAGCGGAAGCAACCCTGGTCTTCGCAGACAACCTCTATGCGTACGGGCCGGTCGATCGGCCCATGACCGAGGACATGCCGGCACTGGCCACCACCAAGAAGGGCCGGATCCGCGCGCTCATGGCTGAACGGCTGCTCGCGGCTCACCGTGCGGGGACGGTCGACGTCACCATCGGACGTTCGTCGGACTATTACGGCCCGGGCGGGGCGAACAGCGTCGTGGGCGACGTTCTCTTCGGAGCTGCCGTAGGTGGGAGACGCGCCCGGTGGCTCGGCCGCCTGGATAAGCCTCACAGCCTGAACTACCTGCCGGACGTTGCCCGGGGACTGATCAGGCTAGCAAGCGAACCGCGTGCACTCGGGGAGATTTGGCATGTGCCCGCCGCGGAACCTCTGTCGGGTGAGGCGTTCGTCGCACTGATCGAGTCCGCCCTCGGGCGGCACGTTCAGGTCACCGCAACCTCTGCCGTCGCGCTGTGGGTGGCCGGCCTGTTCGATGCGCGAGCCCGGGAGACCCGCGAGATGGTCTACCAATGGGAACGGCCGTTCGTACTTGACGCCTCGAAGTTCCAGCGCGCCTTCGGCCCCTTTGAGCCGACTCCGACGGAGGTGTCCGTCCCCACGACGGTCAACTGGTTCGCGGAGAGGGCCGCTGGCTGAAATCGCTGAGCGATGGCCGGTACGTCTTGGCGCCCCCGGACGGATTCGAACCGCCGACGCAGGCCTTAGGACGGCCTCGCTCTATCCACTGAGCTACGGGGGCGCGGCCGTCATCGTAGACGACGATGTCGTGGCGGGCGTGCGAATCGCCGTCGCCATGAACGTGGACGTGCCGATCGGCCGATAACGAGTCCGTGCAGGCCGTTGATCGGCCGATCCGAACGCTCGAGGTGCGGCACGGCCGACAGCGGGGGCGCGCGGGCGCGGCTCGTTGGCCGATCGGCACGCCAGGGTCTCGAGCCGTCGCCGGGGAACCGTCGCGACTCGGTCGGCGTCACCGGACCATGGCCGCCGCGCCTCCCTGCGGCGGCCTAAACCTCTCCAAGGGACCGTCACGCGGCCTCGCCTACAATCCGACCGCGATGACCGACGCTCCCCTCCCCGACCTCGTCCTGTACCGCCGCGCCGCGCTGCAGCCTGTGTGACGAGGCTCGCGCGATGGTCGATGCGCTGCTCGCGGATCGCGCGGCGCGCGGCCTGCCGACGCCCGCCGTCGACGAGCGGGACATCGACACCGAACGACGCCTGGCAACGCGCGTACTTCGATCGCATCCCGGTCGTCGAGCTTGGCACCGGCCGCCTCGAGACCGTGACCAGCCTGGCCAAGCTGCGCCGCCTCCTGGCCGAGCAACTCGACGGCGTCCCGGCATGACCAGCGGCACCGACCTGACGATCCTCGTCGCCGTGCTGGCCGGTGTCGTCAGCTTCCTGTCGCCATGCGTCCTCCCACTCGTCCCGGCATACCTCGGGCAGCTCACGGCCGTGGCCGTCGCCGGGCTCCGGGCCGGACGGCGCCGCAGCCGTCGCGCTGGCTCGCCGTTCGCCATGCCATCGCCTATGTCCTCGGGTTCGGGACGGTGTTCACGGTCCTCGGTGCCACGGCGACCTTCGCGGCAGGCGGTTTCGTCGACTACCTGCCGGCGCTGCGCACGGTCGGTGGCGTCATCCTCATCGTGATGGGCCTGAGCCTCGCCGGGCTCCTGCACATCCCGCGTCCTCGATCGCACGTGGCGGCCGCTCGATGCCGGGGCCGCGAGCAGCCTCGCGACCGCGACCGGCAGCGTCGCCCTGGCCAGTGCCGGCTCGAGCGGTGGTCCGTCGATGAGCGACCGGCTCGGCGGCCGGGTCGTCGACCCGCGCGGTGGCTGGCTCGCGTCGTTCGGCCTCGGCGCGATCTTCGCGGTCGGCTGGACGCCGTGTATCGGGGTCATCCTGAGCGGCATCCTGGCGATGGCCGTGAGCAGCGGCACGGTCCTGCAGGGAACGATCCTGCTGGCAGCGTTCACGCTCGGCCTCGGACTGCCGTTCATCGCCATCGCCGTCCTCTACGACCGCGCGCCGACGGTGATCCGACCGCTCGTGCGCCACGGCCGGACGGTCGAGCCTCATCGGCGGCCTGCTCGTGGCGTTCATCGGGCTCGCGATGGTGCTCGACTGGCTCAGCCTGCTGCCGCGCTTCTTCAGCTTCACCTCGTTCGTCTGAGCCTCGTGACCGACGAACGACCCGAGTTCTCCCACCAGCCGCCAAAGCACGGACTGATCGGCCCATTCAGCGGCCGGCAGCTGGCACTCGCCCTTGGCGCGGTCGTCATCGCGGCCGTCCTGCTCGTCGTCGTCACGACGCCGCTCGGCTCGACCGGGCTCACACCCGGTCTGGTCGACCCGCGAGCCACCCCGTTCATCATCGGAGAGGCGACGGAGGGGCTGCAGGCGGGCCAGCTCGCCCCGGAGCTGGCGGTCGACCTGCCCGACGGGACGACGTACCAGCTCCACGACCTCGACGGCAACCCGGTGCGGCTCGAGGACCTGCGCGGCAAGGTCGTCTGGCTCAACTTCTGGGCGTCGTGGTGCCCGCCATGCCAGCAGGAGACGCCGATCCTGCGCGAGCTGTCCGAGCGCTACCGCGACCAGGGGCTGGAGATCGTCGGCGTGAGCGTCCAGGAGACCTCGCCCGACGACGTGGAGGCCTACGCCGAGCGTTACGACCTGCCCTACACCATCGGCTTCGACGGGTCCGGCCACATCTTCCACACGTACAAGGTCTACGCCCTGCCGACGCAGTTCTTCCTGGACACCGACGGCGTCGTGCGACAGGTCGTCAACGGCCCGGTCGACGAAGCCGGTGCCGCCGCGCTCATCGAGTCGCTCCTTCCGGGGAGCGGGGCATCCGACGACCCGATCGCGAGTCCGACTCCCGCCCCGTAGGAGGCCACGAGGGGCCGTCGACGCGCTCGGCGACTGCGGATCGAACGAAACGGCGATGACGGGGCGCCTCTAGGGTGAACACCGCCGGACCGACCGGCGGGACGCGAGGGGCTGCGTTGGACGTCGACCTGGTCGAACGAGCACGGCACGGCGATCGCGATGCGTTCGCGGTCCTTGCCGCGGGCAGCGTCGACCGGCTGTACGCCATCGCCCGGGTGACCCTGCGCGACGTGGACCGCGCCGAGGACGCCGTCCAGGAGTGCCTGGTCCGCTGCTGGCGCGACCTGCCGTCGCTCCGCGATGCCGACCGGTTCGAGGCCTGGCAACGACGGCTGCTGATGCATGCCATCACCGACGAGTTCCGGCGCGGCCGACGCTTCGAGGCCAAGGTGCGGGTCCTGCACGCGGAGCCGATCGAGGGAGATGCGTCCGTGGCGCTGGCGGACCGCGACGAGCTCGATCGTGGGTTCCGCCGACTGTCGCCGGAGCATCGCGCGATCCTCGTCCTGCGCTACTTCCAGGGCCTGACCCTGCCGGAGGTCGCCGAGGCGCTCGGCATCGCCGAGGGCACGGCCAAGTCCCGGCTCCACTACGCGATGGCGGCGCTGCGCGCGGCCCTGGACGCCGACTCCCGCTCGGCGACGCAGAAGGAGGTGTCGGCATGACCGCCGGCGTCGACCTCGAGCGCCGGCTCGCCGACTGGTTCGTCGAGGACGCACCGGTCCACGCCCCGGACCGGGTCCTCCTCGGCGCGATGGAACGGGTCGACACGGTCGGGCAGCGACGGGGCGTCGGTCGCGACATCACTTGGCGCTGGGCCGGCCTGAGCCGTCGCCAGCGGCTCGCGATCGCCCTGGTCGCGACCATCGCGCTGCTCGCCGCCGCCATCGCCGGTGCGGCGTTGCTCGTGCCCAGGGAACCACCTGCGCCGGCGCTCGTCGTCGTGCGGTCCTCCGATCCGACCATCGCGTCGCCCGTCGACGTCATCGAGCTGGCGGCTGATGGCACGGAGACGGCCGTGGCGCACCTCGGGCTCGACGTCCTCCCCGGCGGCTGGGCTGGCGCGGTATCGCTCTCCAGGGATGGCTGGCTGGGGCTCCTGACCCAGTCCGACCCCGATCCGACGATGGTGATCGTGGACCTGCGCGATCCCACAGCGCCGCTCCGGCATCTCGACGGCACCTGGTACTCCCCGAGCTGGAGTCCGGACGGCGAGCTGCTGGCCAGCCAGTCCGGCCAGGGGGTCGTCGTCTACGACCTGACGACCGGCGGCACGAGCGCCATGACCTTGCCGGTCGACACCTTCCTCCAGCCCAACGGATCAGCGCCGCTCTGGACCGACGTCGGCACGACGTTCGTCGGCGCCTCGGGACCCGCGTTCGGGGATGACAGCGCCCCGGGCGGGACACGGCCGGCCCCGATCGGGGTGATCGGCATGGACGGCGTCTTCGTCCCGGGCGTGCGGCCGGCGGTGTACTCGGGTCTTGGTCCCCGGCGCGTCCGTCCGGACGGGACGTTCCTGCGCTGCCGCCCGGAGGAGGACGACAGCTGCATCCCCGATGACGCCACGCTCTTCTCGGTCGGCGACACCGTCGATGCTGTCTGGAGCGAAACGGATCCGGCGACGCGCGTCAGCGATCACGCGTGGGCCGTCGACGGGGGCATCTGGCTCCTGCTGGAGACCGCGGGGGCAGGTCCGCGGGAGGTCACGCTCGTCCGTGTCGCACCCGATGGTGCGGAGTCGATCGTGACGACCGTCCAGGCTGGCGCCGACGATCCGGATCCGAACTCGTACTGCCAGGGCGGACAGCTTCCGCGCGATGGCCCCCGACGACAGCAGGGTGGTGATCGCCACGACCGGGGAGGGCTGCACCAACGGCTCGTCGTACATCGTCGACACCGACCTCGGCACGCAGCAGGTCCTGGATGGCGAGCCTGCCGGCTGGCTGACAGAGGCCGATCGGTCCGCACCCCGACCCGCCATCGCACCGATCGTCGAAGGACCGCCGGAGCTGTCGGCGATTGGGCGCATCTCGGTACTGGCGCGGCTGATCCCACGGTCGCCCTGGAGGCCGGGCGATCGACCTTGAACGTGACGGTCGACGGTGTCCCCGCCGTCACGCTGACGATGGCCGCCGATGGCGCAGATCGGGTCACGTTCGGTCAAACCGCCGATGCCTTCGGCTGTGCCGGCCGGCAGCGCCGCGACCTATCGATGGGCGATCGATGCGGACGGCTTGACGCTGACCGCCGATGACGAGGCCTGCCCGGAGCGTGGCCGGATCCTCGGGCGCTCGTTCGAGCAGGCCCTCCCCGATCGCGGCAACACCGAGCCCGCTGTGCCCGCCGGTGCCCGGTACGTCGTTCCTGGCCTCGGGGTGCGGCTGACCATCCCGAGCGGCCCGGACTCGTACGTCTGGCAACGGGACCCCACGCGCGTCGCCCTGGGTCGCGACGAGGCGCACTGGCAGCTGACTCGCGTCGACCAGGGGGTCAGTGCGTGGTGCGGCGAGTACTCGACGGTCCCGATCGGCCCGGGGATCGACGGGATGTTGGCCTACCTCGAGACCCTCGCCGACGACGGCGTCAGGCTCGACGAACAGACCGAAGGCACGGTGGCCGGGCGACGGGCGGTGCGCGGGGTGCTGCGCGTCGACGCGCCGTGCGGATCGGACCGACAGTCGCTCCTCGCGAGCGACTCGGGCGGCTTCTCGGTCGACGACGGCGCGACGCTCGTGCTCGTCAACGGCGTGCCGGGCGAGCGACCCTGGCTGATCGACATCGATCCTGGCGCAGATGGCGCCGACTCGACGTGGGCCGACGAGCTGACCGCGTCGCTGGAGTTCGCGACGGGCGACTGATCCCCTGACGACAGTCAGTCAGGCCGGCTCGTAGCGGAAACGGTCGCGGTCGCGCACGAGCCGCCCGATCGGGTGGATCCGCTCGTGCGACAGGACGACGAGCCAGTCCTCCTCGACCGCCTGCGCGAACAGTGCGGCCTTGCGCTCGACCGAGTCGAGCGGGAAGTCGTCGAACGCGGTCACCCAGCGAGGGTTCGCCCCCCACGGCCGCATGAACAGGTCGCCGAAGAACACGAGCGTGCGGGCGCCGTCGCCGGTCCCACGCACGACGATGGCCTGGTGCCCGGTGGAGTGCCCGCCGGTCGGGATGACCGAGACGCCGGGCAGCAGCTCGCGCTCGCCATCGACCCAGCCCTCCGCGCCCCAGTCCCTGACGAGCTGGAGCTCCGGTTGCACGTACGACGCGACGAGCCGCGGATTGTCGCCGAGGGCGACCTCCCATTCGGCCTTCTGGGCGACGATCGTGGCGTGCGGGAACGCGCGCTCGCCATCCGGCCGGAGCAGCCCGCCCGCATGGTCGAAGTGGAGGTGGCTCATGGCCACGACGTTGATCGATTCGGGCAGGAACCCGGCAGTCTCGAGGGCCGGCACGATCCACGGGCCGTCGTAGCCGCGCATCGTCCGCGCCTTGTCGTCGAGCCGATCCCCGATCCCGGTCTCCACCAGGACGCGTCCCGACGGGGTCTCGATGAGCAGACAGTTGAGTGCCTGGAGCAGACGGTGGTCGCTGTCGAGCTCGTCGGTCACGAGGCCGTTCCAGAGCAGGCGCGGCACCGGCCCGAAGATCGCCCCGGCGTCGGTCCGGAACGTCCCGGCCTGGATGAGCGCGACGGTCGTCCCGCCTCCGAGGTCGGTCTGCCAGTCGACGGCGTCGTTGATGCCCACGGGGCTCAGTCCTTGGCCGCGAAGTCCCGGTGGAAGGCGGACGCCGTCGGCTCCTTCTGGCCCTGGTAGCGAGAGCGCAGCTCCGGCGAGCCGTACGGGCGCTCCACCGCCGACGACATCTCGAAGAACGAGATCTGGCCGATGCGCATGCCGTGGTACAGCGCGATCGGCAGGTTCGCCACGTTCGACAGCTCGAGCGTCAGGTTGCCCTTCCAGCCCGGGTCGACGTAGCCGGCCGTGGAGTGGATGAGCAGGCCGAGACGCCCCAGGGAGCTCTTCCCCTCCAGTCGGGCCACGAGATCGTCGGGCAGCTCGACCCACTCGAGGGTCTGCCCCA
Organism: uncultured Chloroflexia bacterium; assembly: GCA_963776925.1. Taxonomy (GTDB): domain Bacteria; phylum Chloroflexota; class Limnocylindria; order Limnocylindrales; family CSP1-4; genus SPCO01. The sequence continues at coordinate 808,133 of CAVZON010000006.1, forward strand.
GGACGAACTCGCCCGGGTGAAGGATGAACGGCTCGTCATCCTCGATCAGCGAGCAGCTCGGTCAGGTCCGGCTGTGGCGCCCGGACATCGATGAACGGGTAGCGATTGTTCCGAAAGACCCGGAACGAGCGATCGAGATGGAGATCCACCGACGACGGCTGCAGATCCACCGGGTCGTAGGGCTCGATGCGGACGGTGCCCGCCTCCAGGGCGGCACGGATGTCGCGGTCGGACAGGACGCTCACTTGGCGTGGCTCCCGTTGCCCTTCTCCGCGTACAGGGTGTCGACCTCGCGCTTCAGGTCCTCGAGGTCCTCGAAGCTCTGGTACACGCTGGCGAACCGGATGTAGGCGATCTGGTCGAGGCTGCGCAGGGCCTCCATGGCCAGGGCCCCGACCCGCGACGACGGCACCTCGGTCGAGCCAGCCGCGCGCAGCTCGGCCTCGATCCCGTCGGCCGCGACCTCCGCGGCGTCATCGGCGACCGGTCGCCGGGTCAATGCCTTGCGCAGGCCGGTGGCGAGCTTGTCGCGATCGAACTCCTGGCGCACGCCGTCGCGCTTGACGATGACCAGCCGGGCAGCCTCGACGCGCTCGTAGGTCGTGAACCGGGTCGTGCAGGTGTTGCACTCGCGACGACGGCGGATGGTCGCCGATTCGTCAAGGTCACGCGAGTCGACGACCCGGGTGTCCCGTTCGCCGCAATGGGGGCAGCGCATCGCACTCCTGTCGCTCAAGCCAGACCCGCGATCCGGGCCGCGCACCACAACCGCTTGTGGTGTCACCCGAGGATACCACTACATGGTGTGGTCGAGGGCGCGTCGTCAGGTCCGTGGATCGCGGACCGTGACCGTCGGTGCCGTGCCGTCCGGATCGGCCGTCAAGCGACAGGGCGTCGACGCGCAGGACGTGCGTATCGATGGCCTCCTTGGCGTGGAGCAGGTTGAGATAGCCACGCTTCAGCGAGGTCTGGGCCTCCAGCTCCCGGCCGCGGCGCCGGACCTGGGCGAGGATCGTCGCGCCGTGCTCGACCATGGCGAGGGCACGCCCGGCCCGCTCCAGCTCGGCCACGATGTCGTCGCGGATGACCAGTGCCTCGGCCGGGCCACGCAACGCACGGGCCTCATCGGCGTAGCGCTCGACCGCATCGGTCGCGGCCACGATCGTGTCGCCGATGGTGTCCGCGGCGACCTGGCCGCGGCGGACCGTGTCGATCCGCGCGATCGCCCCGTCGAGCGAGGCATCGACGCGCGCCACCAGGTCGCGGATGGCGCTCCGGGATCCCTCCAGGTCACGGCTCCGGGCGACGATGCGCCCGGCGCGCCGCAGGATGATCGCGGTCAGCGCCGCGAGGGCGACGAACCCGATGATCGGGAGCAGGAGCAGGAGCTCGGACACGGGTCCCCGGTCCCCGGCGTCAGCCTGCTCGCGCCCGGAGCTGGTCGAGCAGCGCGCGCCCGACCTCCACGAGGTCGCCGACGACGTACAGGTCGGCGAACTCGGCCATCGGCGCGTCCGGGTCGCGGTTGACCGCGACGATGGTCTCTGCCGTCTGCATCCCGACCTTGTGCTGGATGGCGCCGCTGATCCCGAGCGCCAGGTACAGCTGCGGCTTGACGATCTTGCCCGTCTGGCCGATCTGCTGGCTGTAGGCGATCCAGCCGGAGTCGACCGCGGCGCGTGTCGCCCCGACCGCCCCGCCAAGGGCATCGGCAAGGTCCTGCAGGAGGGCGAACCCCTCCGCGCCACCGACACCGCGGCCACCCGACACGATGATCCGCGCATCGTCGATGGACACGGCGGCGCCCTGCGCCTCGATCCGTTCGACGAGGTTCACCTGGGCCACGCTCGCGGTCGGGGCGGTGACCCGAGTCGTGACGGTCCCGGCCGTGTCGAGCGGCGCCGCCGTCACGGAGTTGGGCCGCACGGTGACGATGCCGTGCGCACCGGTGAACGCCGACAGGGTCACGAGCTTGCCGCCGAACACACTCTGCTGGACGGTCGGGCCGTCGCCCTCGCTGGTCGCGGCGGTCGCGTTGGCCAGCACGCCCCAGCCGGTCAGCGCCGAGAGTGCGCCGGCCAGGTCGCGGCCATCGGGCGATGCCGGGATGAGCACATGGTCGATGCCCTCGAGGCCGGCGGCCACGACCGCGGCTCGCTCGGTCGGCGTGGCGTCGGCAGCCGCGCCCGCGTCGACGATGACCGTCGGCAGGTACCCGCCCAGCGCCGCCGCAGCGGCATCACCCCCGGCGACCGGCACGAGACCGATCGCGTCGCCAAGGGATCGGGCGAGCGTCGCCACCTCGGTGGAGAGCTTGGTCAGCGTGCCATCCGCGGCGACCTCGCCGATGACCAGGATGGTGGCCATCAGATGAGCCTCCGCTCGGCGAGGAACGTGACCATCTGGCGGGCGGCCTCGTCGGGCGCCTCGCGCACGACCTGCGTCGCCGCCCGGGGCGGTGGTGGCGCCGACGACACGAGGCGGGTCGTCGCTCCTGCCGTGCCGACCGTGGCGGGGTCGATCCCGAGATCGGCCAGCGAGAGCGTGGCGATCTCCTTGGACCGCGCGGCCATGATCCCCTTGAGCGACGGGTAGCGCGGCTCGCCGAGGGCCTGGGTGCCGCTGATGAGCGCCGGGAACGGCGCCTCCAGCACGTCGTAGCCGGTCGGGCTGATGCGACGCACGCGGACCCGGCGCGCGGCGGCGTCGGGCTCGATGGTCGCGGCGTAGGACAGGTACGGCAGCCCGTCGAGCGCCGCGATGCCGGCCGGGACGACGCCGGCCTGGCCGTCGGACGTGTCGACCCCGGCGAGCGCCAGGTCGAACTCGATCGTCTTGAGGGCCGCGGCGAGGACGCGGGTCGTGGCCACGGCGCACGAGCCCTCGAGGGCCGGGTCGGTCACGAGGACGCCACGGTGGGCGCCCATCGCCAGGGCCTTGCGCATCGTCTCGGGGGCGCTGGCGGGGGCCATCGACAGGAGGACGACCTCGCCCTCCCCCGCCGCCTCGACCAGCTTCAGGGCCGCCTCGAGCACGTACTCGTCGTTGCCGTTGACGACGGCGGGGCTGGCGGCCCGGTCCAGTCGACCATCCGGCAGCAGGCGCTCGGCGCCGGACGCCGGATCCGGTACGGGCTTGGTCAGGACGACGATGCGCACGAGCCGAGAACCCTCCCTGCCCGGGTCAGTCGGCCGTGCCGAGCAGGGCCCGCGCGATGACGAGACGTTGGATCTGTTGGGTCCCCTCGTAGAGCTGGGTGATCTTCGCGTCGCGCATCATCCGCTCGACAGGGAATTCGTCGATGTAGCCGTAGCCGCCCAGCACCTGGACGGCGTCGGTCGTGACCCGCATCGCGGTGTCACCGGCCACGAGTTTACACAGCGCCGACCAGCGACTCGCGTCCGCGGCTCCCCCGTCGATCTCGACGCATGCCTTGTACAGCAGCTGGCGGGCGGCCTCCACGCCGGCGTCCATGTCGGCCAGCATCGCCCCGATCTGCTGGAAGTCGCCGATGCGCTGGCCGAACTGCTTGCGCTCCCGCGCATACGCCGTCGCGACCTCCAATGCGCCCTGGGCGATGCCGACGGCCTGGGCGGCGATGCCGGGCCGGCTGCGATCGAGCGTGCGCATGGCGATCGACCAGCCGTCGCCCTCCTCGCCGAGGCGGTTCGCGGCGGGCACCCGCAGGCCGCTGAACGCGAGCTCGGCGGTCGGACTGCCGCGGATGCCCATCTTGTGCTCGAGCCGGGTCACCGCGAAGCCCTCGCTGGGGACCTCGACGACGAACGCGCTGAGGCGGGCGTGCCGCTTGGCCTCCGGGTCGGTCACCGCGAAGACGACCACGAGGTCGGCCACGGACCCATGGCTGATGAAGCGCTTGCCGCCATCGATGACGTAGACGTCGCCGTCTCGCCGGGCGGTCGTGCGCAGGGCCGCCGCGTCGGACCCGGCTTCGGCCTCGGTCAGGGCGAACGCGATGAGCTGCTCGCCGCTGGCCAGCGCGGGGAACCAGCGTGCCTGCTGCTCGGCCGTGCCGGCGAGCGTGATCGGCAGGGATCCGAGCTCCTGGACGGCGAGGATGAGGCCGGTCGTGGCGCATGCCCGGCTGAGCTGCTCGACCGCGAGGCACACCGTCAGGAGCTCGCCGCCGAGGCCGCCATGCTCGGTCGGGAACGGCAGGGCCAGGATGTCGTGATCGGCCAGCAGCCGGCGCAGGTCCTCCGGGAACTCCCCGGTGCGATCGACCTCGGCGGCGCGGGGCGCGACGCGCTCATCGGCCAGCACGCGGACGGCGTCGCGGAGCATCTCGTGCTCCTCGCCGAGGCGGTAGGGGCCCGGGGCGCGGTCCGCGGTGGTCACCGCTCGCATCGTAACGCCTCACACCACGGCCGCCTAACGGTCCGCGCACCCACCTTTACCGAGTTCTCCAGATGGCGGCGGACTGATCGGTCGGTAGCGTCGACAACGGCTCGATCCCTGAGCCGGAATGCGACGGAGGTACGGATCATGGCAGCACTCACCCTCGACGAGGCCCGACGGATCAGCGCGGCGGCGGAAGCTCGTGCAGCGGCACTCGGCTGTTCGGTGTCGATCACGATCGTCGACGGCGGCGGGCATATCCGCGTCCAGAACCGGATGGACGGCACCCGCTTCGGGACCCTGGCCGTGTCGGCAAGCAAGGCCGTGACCGCGGCGGCATTCGGCGTCCCGACCAAGATCCTGACGGAGCTCACGCAGCCCGGACAGTCGCTGTATGGGTTCTCGGACGCCGCGGGCGGGCGGATCGCGGTGTTCGGCGGTGGCGTGCCCATCGTTCGCGACGACGCCGTCGACGGGGCGATCGGCATCAGCGGTGGCAGCGTCGAGCAGGACGTCGATATCGCCGACGCCGGTGCTGCCGCTGCGACTGCCGCTGCCGCCGCGGCCTGATCCAGAGGATCGGAGGCACGACCATGCTGGCCGCCCGACTGCACCGGCCCGGTGCTCCGCCGACCGTCGACGAGGTCGATGCGCCCGTCATCGACGGACCGACCGATGTCATCGTCCGCGTCGGCGCCACTGGCCTGTGCCGGACCGACCTGCACGTGATCGACGGTGGGTTCGCCGACCTCGCCAAGCCGCTCCCGACCATCCTGGGTCACGAGACGGCCGGCTGGGTCGAGGCGGTCGGCCCAGCCGTCGACTGGCTGCGGGTGGGCGACGGCGTCGTCGTCCACCCCTACCGGCTGTGCGGCACGTGCGACCCGTGTCGCATCGGTGCCGACCAGTTCTGCGAGCGGTTCGCGTTCTTCGGACTCGGCGTCGATGGCGGCTTCGCGGGGTACCTGCGGACGGACGCCCGGAGCCTCGTCGCCCTCGGCCCGGACGTCGATCCACGGGAGGTGGCGGGCCTCGCTGACGGCGGCCTGGCCGCATATCGCGCGGTCAAGGGGGCGATCGGTCGCCTCACGCCCGGGACGTCGGCCGCGATCGTCGGCATCGGCGGCCTGGGGCACGTGGCCATCCAGCTCGTCCACGCGCTGACGGCGGCCCGTGTCATCGCGATCGATCGGTCGTCGGAGGCGATCGCCCTGGCCGATCGGCTGGGGGCGGAGCACACGGTCCTGTCCGATGGACAGCACGTCGCTGCGGTGCGTGACCTGACCGGTGGTCGCGGGGTCGAGGTCGTGTTCGACTTCGTGGGCGACAGCGGCACGCCGGCGGACGGCCTGGCCATGCTGGCCCGGCGTGGCCGCTACGCGGCGGTCGGATATGGCGGACGCATCGACATCGCGACCGCGGATCTCGTGGTCAACGAGTTCGAGGTGACCGGATCGCTGATCGGGACCTACCAGGAGCTGCAGGAGCTCGTCGCGCTGGCCGAGGGGGCGCAGGTGCGCGTGACCTCCACGCCGTATCCCCTCGCGGCATTCGCCGACGCCGTCGCCGACCTGCGGGCCGGGCGAGTCCAGGGGCGCGCGGTGCTCATCCCCTGATCGCGACCGGTCGGTCGGGACACGGACGGACGAGAACGGGCCGCCCCTATCATCGGCTCGTGCCGAGTCGCGTCTCGAGTCGAACCTTCGTCGGTCGGGACGAAGAATGCCGCAGCCTCTCGGCGGCGCTGGACGCTGCCCGCCACAGCGACGCCGGGTTCACCCTGATCGTCGGGGACGCCGGCGTCGGCAAGACGCGACTCGTCGGCGAGCTGGCCGCGCTGGCGGACGCCGCGGACGTCGTCGTGGGTACGGGCGCATGCGCGCCGCTCAGTGCCGGCGCGGCGCCATACGCCGCGGTCGCCGGAGCCCTGGACGACCTGTGGACGCAGCTCGAGCCGGCGACCCGGTCCGCGGTCGCCGACGTCGGTGGCCTCGACCTGGTGCAGCTGCTGCCCGGCCTCCGCGACCAGTCGATCGAGCCGACCGGCGAGCTGCCGCCGGACCTGACGCGGACCGCGCTGTTCGATGCCGTGGCTCGAGCGCTCGACCGAGCAAGCGTCGACCGCTCGATCTGCCTCGTGTTCGAGGATGTGCATTGGGCCGATGGCGCGACCCTGGACCTCATCGGATCCCTCGCCCACAGTCGCCGCCTGCCGCGGACCATGCTGGTCGCCACGTACCGCAGCGACCACGTCGGCGGGGATCCGGCGTTGCGCCCGTGGCTGGCCGAGATCCAACGACTGCCGCGGGTCGTCCGCCTCGACCTGTCGCCCTTCGGCCCGCACGACGTCGGCAGCCAGATGGCCGGGATCACCGGTGACCTGCCGTCCGCGGTGGCCGTCGAGGCGGTGGTGCGGCGGTCCGGCGGCAACGCCTTCTACGTCGAGGAGCTCGTCGCCGCTGGTGCCCTTGACGGCACGGAGGTCCTGCCGCCGTCGCTCCGGGATGTCCTGGTCCAGCGACTCGACGCCCTCGACCCGGCGACTCGTCGTCTCGTCGATGCGGTCGCGGTCGTCGGTGCACCGGTGGACCCGCCACTGCTCGCCGCACTCCTCGACGAGACGCCCGACGGGTTGTCGGCGCGAATCCGCGAGGCGATGGCGGCGCAGGTCATCCGGCGCAGCGACTCGGTCACGGACGAGATCGACGTCCGGCACGCCCTGATCCGCGAGGCCGCGTACGGCGAGCTGTTGCCCGGCGAACGCCGGCGATGGCACGAGGCAGTCGCCGCCGCATTGGCCCGGGCAGGCGATCCGGGAACTGCTCGCCGCGCGGCCTGGTGGGGTGCGAGGGCGATCCACGCACAGGCTGCCGACCAGCTGGCCGATGCCCTGGTGGCCTCGGTCGAGGCCGGACGTGCCGCGGCGGCCGCCGCCGCATTCGGGCCGGCACTCGCCCACGCGGAGCGAGCACTGGCCCTGTGGGACGACGTGCCCGGTGCCGCCGACCTCGTTGGCGTCGACCGGGCAGCACTCCTGTCCGAGGCTGCCGAATGGGCCGACTTCGCCGGTCACCCTCGTCGAAGCCAGCAGCTCTTCGCGGCAGCGGTCGACGCGCTGGGGCCGGACGCGCCCGCAGCCCGCCGAGCCGCCGCGCTGCTCGACCTGGCCTCGGCGTCGACGGACGACGATTACGCCGTCGTGCTCGCCTGCAGCGAGGAGGCGAACGCGCTGATCAAGGGTGAGTCTCCGTCGCGCCTGCTCGCACGTGCCGAAAGCTGTCTGTCACGAGAGCTGGGAGCGACGCAGGAGTGGACAGGCGGCCCTGGAGATGGCCGAGCGATCCCTGCGCACGGCGCTGGCGATCGAAGACGCAGGGTCGGAGGCCGTCGCGCGGGCACGCCTGGCTCGATGCTTCGCCGCGCTGGAGCGCGACGCCGAGGCCGAAGCCGAGGCGAACCGCGCGATCGAGGTCCAGCGGGTCAGTCCGACGCTGGGTTCGTTCGAGCTGGTCTTCAACGTCACGTCGCGCTTCTTCGAGGGGCTCGGGGCCTGGCGTCGGGCTGCGGAGGTGGCGGATGAGGGCCGAGTCACCGCTGTCGCCCTCGGGCTCCATAGCCGGCCGTTCGATATCGTCAGCGCCTGGTATCACTTCCAGGTCGGCGAGCGGCAGACGACGGATGCGATCCTCGCCGAGCACGCCCAGTTCGCCGTGGAGCTCGACGAGCGGTTCCACCGCCTGTCCGCCCTCGTCGATGCGCACGCGGGACGGCGCGCGTCCGCCCTTGCCCATCTCGAGGCGGATCAGTACGCGCCGTGGAACACGGCATCGATGGTGCGCGCGGATGTCGCCATTTGGACCGGCCGTCCCGGTGACGCCATCCGTGAAGCACACGTCGGCCTCGACGTGGTCGAACAGCCGTACGACCCCGAGAACTGGCGACCCTGGCTGCTGCGGACGATCGCCCGTGCCGAAGCGGACCTCGCGGAGGCGGCGCGACGGCGCGGTCGGAAGGCGGAGGCGACGGCTGCCGCAGACCGATCGACGGAGGCCCACACGTCACTGTGCGCGTTCGCGGCCGGACCACTCACGTACCGCGACCGGTTCAACGGCGACCTCGGTCCCAGCGTGCTCCAGGCGGGTGCCGAGGCGGCCCGTGCCCGCGCCCACGCCGGGGCCGGCGACTGGGCGGCCGCGGCGGAGGCGTGGCGGGCGTGCGCCGAGGCGTGGCAGCGGTTCGAACGCCCGGGCGACCTCGCCTACACGCGCTGGCGCGAAGGCGAAGCGTGGCTGCGCACGGAGGATGGACGAGCGACTGCCCGCGACCGGCTCTCGGAGGCGGCCGCCATCGCGCGGCGCATCGGCGCGCGGCCCATCCTCGATGCCGTCGAGGGCCTGGCCAGCCGGGCGCGGCTCCGCCTCGACGAGCCGACGACGGCGACCACGTCGCCGTCCCAGCCGTCGATCGGGTCGGACCTGACGCCGCGCGAACGGGAGGTCCTCGCGCTCCTGTGCCAGGGCGCCAGCAACCGCCAGCTCGCGGAGGCCCTGTTCATCACCGAGAACACGGCCGGCGTCCATGTCTCGAACATCCTCGGCAAGCTCGACGTGCGCAGCCGGACCGAGGCCGTCGCCGTCGCTCATCTGGCGGGACTGGTCAGGCTCCCCTCGACCTGAGGCCGGGCGGTACCCTTGCCATCACGTCATGGGGCGCGCCGCGGGGGTCGCGCCCGGACGGCCGGAGGGCGTCCTGCATGGACCAGACCATCATCCTCGGCCTCATCGCCGCGGCGGCGATCGGCATCGTCGCCACCCTGGGCATCCTGCGCCGGCAACGGCAGGACACCGCGGCCGCGACCCGCGAGAACCCCTACGGCGTCTCCACGGAGGGCATGAAGCGCTGCCCGAAGTGCGGCTTCGGGAACCTGGTGATGGATCGGACCTGCGGATCCTGCGGGAAGCCCCTCCCCGGCTGAGCCGCAGCGGTCGCCGCGGCCCGCGCAGGGTCAGACGACGGGGAGTCGCCGGTCCTCGGGCACGTTCGCCAGGCGCGCGGCCAGGACCTCGCTGATGTCCATCGCGCGCACGGCGCTGCCACCATCCCCGGCCGCCGCCAGGCCGTCGGTCATCATGACCATGCAGAACGGGCAGGCCGTGGCGACGGTCTCGGCACCCGTCTCCAGGACCTGGCGGGTCCGCTCCGCGTTGATCCGTGTGCCGCGCGTCTCCTCCATCCACATCCGGCCGCCGCCGGCGCCGCAGCAGAACGTGGTCGTGCCGCTCCGTTCCATCTCGGTGATCTGCACGCCGGCCGCACCGAGCACGTCCCGCGGGGCCGCGACGACGCCGTTGTAGCGGGCGAGATAGCACGAGTCGTGGACGGTCACAGCCCCTGGTCGATGGTCGCCGGTCTCCGTGGTCGCGTCCTCCGGCAGCGTCGCGAGCCGGCCCGACGACACGAGCGAGGCCAGGTACGTCGAGTGGTGGACGACCTGGAACGACCCGCCCAGCTGTCCGTACTCGTTGGCGATCGTGTTGAAGCAGTGCGGGCAGGCGGTCACGATCGTCCGCTCCCCCATCCCGTACCGGTTCAGCGTGTCGACCGCGCCCGACGCGAGGATCTGGAAGACGTAGTCGTTGCCCATCCGGCGGGCCGGGTCACCGGTGCACGATTCCTCCTGCCCGAGCACCGCGAACGACACACCCGCGGCGTGCAGGCAGGTCGCCACGGCTCGGGCGACCTTCTGGTTGCGCGGGTCGAACGCCGCAGCACAGCCGACCCAGTACAGGACCTCGAGGTCGTCGAGCGCGCCGGCGGCCTGGACCTCGGCCACGGTCCGGACCGGGAACGTCAGCGGCTTGGTCCAGTCCAGCCGCGTCGATGCCGGCTGCCCCCACGGGTTGCCCTGGCCCTCCATGGCCCGGAACGCCGGCGTGAGCTCCTGCGGGAAGCGCGACTCCTCGAGGACGAGGTTCCGGCGCAGCCCCACGATCTTGTCGACGTGCTCGATGAGCACCGGGCAGGCCTGGACGCAGGCGCCGCAGGTCACGCAGTCCCACACCGCGTCGTACGGGATGGCCGTGTCCACGATCGGCTTGGCCATCGCGGCCGGATCGGGTCGCGTGTCGTCCAGCCCATAGGTCTCGCGCACGATCGGGCTGTTCGGGATGAGGTCGATGCCGTGCTCCGCGTCGACCGACATGTCGCGGATGCCCATGATGAACGCCTTCGGGTCGAGCGGCTTCCCGGTGAAGTTGGCCGGGCAGGCTTCCTTGCAGCGACCACATTCGGTGCAGGTGAAGCCGTCCAGGAGGTCCTTCCAGCCCAGGTCCTGGAGCGTCTTGAGCCCGAACGTGGCGGTCTCGTCCTCGAGATCCATCTGCGGCAGCTCGCCGCGCGGGCGGAGCTTGCGGAACCAGATGTTCGGGAAGCTCGTGGCGATATGGAGATGCTTGCTGAAGGGCAGGTACACGAGGAACGCCGCGACGAGCACGATGTGGCCCCACCACAACACCGCGAAGCCGGCCTGGAGGGCCTCCGGCGAGAGGGCGGCTCGCAGCGGCACGGCCAGGGCGGCCGACACGAAGGCGCCCGGCTGGTCGCCATGCGCGGCGAACTCGAAGGCCTCGGCCAGGAGCTCGGTCAGGACGACCCCGCCGATCATCGACAGGATGATCAGGGCATCGGTGTTGAACGTCAGGCGCTTCGGCTTGGTGATGAGCCGGCGCACGAGCGCCCACCCGATCGACACGAGGACGAGCACCGCGACCACGTTCTGCATCGCGCTGACGAGCGTCCACAGGAAGCCGTCGAAGGGGATCGACAGGACCTGTTCGATGAGCCCACCGGTGACGATGTTGGCCGTGCCGATGGTCAGCAGCACGAAGCCCCAGAAGATCCCGGCATGGAGCAGGCCCGCACGCGGGTCCTGGAACATCCGGGTCTGGACGAAGGCGTAGCGGATGAGCCCGACGAAGCGAGTCGGGATATCGGCGAGCGGTGACGGGCCGGTCGCGCGCGCGGCGGCGAAGATCCGCAGGTGGCGAGCCATGGCCAGCCCGAACACCAGCACCGCGCCCCAGAACAGCGGGAAGACCAGCGGGTAGAACGGGACCTCGGCGAACGGCGCGAACAGCGTCATCCCCCGCCACCCTCGGATGCCTCGGCAGACGACCCGTGGTCGAACGGCCCGGCCAGCGTCTCGAGTGCGTGGTCCAGGACCGGCTCGATGGCCGCCAGGGACTCGAGGGCGCCCTTGGGGCTGCCCGGCAGATTGACGACGAGCGTCCGACCGCGGACCCCGACGACGCCCCGGGACAGGTCGGCCAGCGGGGTGATCGCACGCCCGGCGGCACGCATCGCCTCGGCCAGGCCGGGGACCTCGTGGTCGATGACCGCCCGTGTGGCCTGCGGCGTCACGTCGCGCGGCGTCAGCCCGGTCCCACCGGTCGTCAGGACGAGCTCCGACCGGAGGCAGGCCGCACCGATGGCCGCCATCAGCGCCGGCACCTCGTCGGCGCTGGTCATCCGCTCGACGGTGAAGCCGAGTGCCTCCAGGCGCTCGGCGACGATCGCGCCCGAGGCATCCTGCCGTGCGCCGGCGGTCACGCCGTCGCTGGCCGTGATGACGGTGGCCCGCCGGGTCACGACCGTTTGCGGCCCTTGGCGATCCGACCGGCCGTGCGGTCGCCGGGTCGTCGGTCCGGCCGTGGTGCGTCGCGATCCGCGGCCGGGCGGTGCCACTCGCCGCTCTTGCCGCCGCTCTTGCTCACGAGGCGGACGCCGCGCACTTCCACGCCGCGTTCGACGCCCTTGACCATGTCGTAGACCGTCAGGGCGGCCACGCTGGCGGCGGTCATCGCCTCCATCTCGACCCCGGTCTGGCCGGTCGTCGCCGCCTCGGCCCGGATGCGCAGCAGACCCGCGGCGCGATCCGGCGTGATGGCGACCTGGAGATCGGTCAGGGCCAGCGGGTGGCACAGCGGGATCAGCTCGCTCGTGCGCTTGCCGCCCATGACCCCGGCCAGCTCGGCCACACCGAGCACGTCGCCCTTGGCACCGCCGCCGTCGATGACGAGGCTGAGCGTCTCCTGTGACATCGCGACCGTCGCCTCGGCCACAGCCCGACGCGCGGTCACCGGCTTGTCCGAGACATCGACCATCCGCGGCCGCCCGGACCGGTCGACGTGGGTCAGGCGGCGACGCTCGGTGCGCGTCGGGTCGCCACGGTGCGCCTTGGGATCCATGCGTCCGAGGATAACGGGTGCCCGGACGCTCAGGCGCGGTCCAGCCACCAGATGTCGACCTCGCTGCCGGCCGGCCGCCGGTCGTCGGCCTCGGGGATCACGGCCAGTGCGTCGGCCGTCGCCAGCGCGGACAGGACATGGCTCCCCTGCCCGCCTGCGCCGCCGGCCAGCGATGCCTGGACCCGGCCCCGGTCGTCACGGACCGGGCTCCCGGCGGCGTCACGCTCCACCCGGACCCGGACGAAGGCGCGTCGGCCGTGGCTCTTGCTGACCTCGTCGATGAGGACCGCCCGGTCCACGGGCCGGAAGAGATCGTCGTCGCGGTGTCCGGCGAGCCGACGGAGCGCCGGCCGAACGAACAGCTCGAATGTCACGAAGGTCGAGACGGGGTTGCCGGGCAGCCCGAACAGGAGCACCGGCCGCGCCGTCGGGGTCCGGGGCGTCGTCACCACCCGGCGGTCGACCGGTCCCGAATGCGAATGGCTTGCCGGGCTGGACGGCGACGCGCCACAGGTCGATCGCGCCGAACTCGGCGAAGGCCGAGCGGACGACGTCGTACGGTCCGACCGAGACCCCGCCGGAGACGATGATCGCGTCCGCCTCGAACAGCCCGGCGCACAGGCGGGCGCGGACGTCGTCGAAGCGGTCGGCGGCGATGCCCAGGACGCGTGGCTCTGCCCCGGCCGCCTCGACCATGGCCACCAGACCTGGGCCGTTGGCGTCCGGGATCCCGGCCGGCCCGAGCGCCGACCCCGGTGCGCGGACCTCGTCGCCCGTGGCGAGGATGCCGACGATCGGACGCCGATGGACCATCAGTCGGTCGACGCCGACACCGGCCGTCAGCCCGAGCACCGCGGGGGTCAGCACGGTGCCCGCCTCGACGATGCGGGTCCCGGCGGCCAGATCGCTGCCCCGCGCCCGCAGGCTGCCGCCGTCGGGAACCGCCACGTGGACGCGCGATGGCCGCCGGCAGCGGGCCGGTCGCGTCGCGGCCGCGAGGACCGGCGGCTGGCCATCGACATCGAGCGGCGTGGTCTGCTCGACCGGGACGACGGCGTCCGCCCCGGGCGGCACGGGCGCGCCGGTCGCGATGCGGATGGCGGATCCACGCTCGACCGGCTGCTCGGCGGCCTGCCCGGCCCGGACCTCGCCGTCGACCGTCAGCCGGACCGGCGCCGACTCGTCGGCCGCGGCCACATCAGCGGACCGGATCGCGTAGCCGTCCATGGCCGAGTTCGTCCAGGGCGGCAGGTCGAGCGGACTGTCGATCGGCTCGGCGGCGACCCGTCCGCGGGCTTCCAGGAGGTAGGCCAGCTCGGCCTCGGTCGGACCGCCGATCGCCGCGAAGACGGCGGCGCGTGCCGCCTCGACGGAGAGGAGCTCGTCGCCCGCCACGGTCGTGCCGTCGCCTCAGGCCGGTCCGGCGGCAGCGCGGGTCGCGCGGTCGTGGATGGCCTTGGCCACCCCGCGACGGGTCACGATGCCGGCCAACCGACCCGCATCCATGACCGGGAGGCCATCGAGATCCGCGCGCTCGAGGAGGTCGCCGGGCGGTCGCGCAGGCTGGTCGACGGGGCGACCTCGGGCAGCGCCTCGGTCGAGCGCATCAGGTCACCGGCCCGGGTCGACGGCCAGTTGGCGCGTCGGATCCGGCGGATGTCGCGGGCACCCAGGACGCCGACGAGCGCGTGGCCATCGGTGACCGGGACCGTGCCGCCCGGCGTGTCGAGCACCTGGCCGGCGAACGTGTCGAGCGTCATCGTCGCCGGGACACCGGTGATGTCGGTCTCCATCGCGTCCTCGACGAGGATGCCGCGCAGCAGCTCATCGAGCGTGGCGCGTCCGCTCCACGGCGCGAGCACTGGACGCGATGAACCAGCCACACAGCGCGAGCATCAGGCCGTCGATCGAGTCCATCCGCAGGATGAGCCCTACGCCGAGCACCCCGATCCCGATGCCAAGCCAGCGTCCGATCCGGGCGCTCGTGCGCAGCCCGGCCGTCGCGTCGCCGCTGCGCCACCACGCGATGGCGCGAACCACGCGGCCGCCGTCGAGCGGGAACGCCGGCAGCAGGTTCACGCCACCGAGGACCAGGTTGAGGATGCCGACCACCAGCGCGATCTGGCCGATGGACCGCGCCAGGTCCCCGCCGACGAGCGCCCCCGCCATGGCGATGACGAGCAGGACGCTGCCGATGCCGAGGCTGACGACCGGGCCGGCCAGGGCCGCCGTGATCTCCGCGCGCGGCGAACGGGTCTCGAGGGTCGGGGAGGCGGCACCGCCGAAGAAGTAGACGACGAGCACGCGACCGGGCGCGCCGCCGCGGCGCGAGGCGATCGCATGACCGAGCTCATGCGCGAGCGCGGACAGCAGGAACGCTCCGGCGACGACGCCGCCGACCACCCAGCGCACGATCGGGTCGCTGTCCGGGGCGATCGTCTGGACCTCGCTGACGACGGTCACCGCGATGACCGCCAGGATGATCGCCCACGACACGTGGACGCGGATCTCGAAGCCGAACAGGCGTGCCAGCGGCACGGCGCTCATCGGGCGGCCTCGCCGGCCGGTGCGGCCGGGGCGGCGGCGGCCGCCGGATGGCGCAGCAGCCGATCCGCCCGACCCTGCGCGACGACGGCGACGACGATGGCCACGACGATCGCGACGACCCCGAGCACGATCGACGTCTCCTGCCAGAACTGGAACGGGAAGAGCTGGACGAGCCGCTCGGTCGCCGGATCGAAGGTGTAGCTGCCGCCGGCGAAGAACACCTGGTGGAACAGCTCGAACAGCTGGTCGAAGGCGATGAGGGCGATGCCGCCGACGAGCAGCAGGCCGACGATCAGGCCACCCGCCCCATTGCGCACGGCGATCCAGCTCCTGGCCCGGCCGGCACGGCCGCGGCGGATGACCACGACGGCCGCCGCGATGACGAGGGCGACGCTGAGCACGAAGAACCCGAAGAAGACCCCGCGCACGTCGCGCATGTGCGATCGCTCTCGCTCGTTGAGGACGGGCGCACCGCCGACCTCCACATCGAAGTCCGGGGGGCCGACGACGAGGTCGACCAGGATGGCGTCGGTGGCCACTCGCAGATCCGCGTCCGAGAAGCCGGTCCACGCCGCGGCCTCGGACCGGCCCTGCTCGAACCCGACCCACAGCGGATTCAGGAAGAGTGGGATGACCAGGGCCAGGATGGCGAGTGCCGTCGCCAGCGCGATCAGCGCGTCGGCCAGGCGGGTTCCGAGACGGTCCACGCGGGCATCGTAGCCCCTGGTGCCTATTCGTCCTCCAGCGTGCGGGCCTGCTCCCACCAGCCGTTCATGACGAGCTCCGTCGGCGGGCTCTCGTTGAGCTCGGTCGCGGCGCGGGCCAATCGCGCGTGGAGCTGCTCCCGAGACAGGGCGAGCAGATCCTTCAGCCCCTCGATCCGGGCCTGGATGAACAGCTGGTGTTCGTCCGGCCCGAAGCTGGCGAGGTTGAGCAGGAGTGCCTCGTCCCGCCACATGACGACGTCATTCGGGTCCGCGGCGACCTGGTCGGCCAGGACCTGCCGTCGCGTCGGTGTCTCGCTCCGTTCGAGGAGGAGCCCGGTCGTGAACGTTCCCTGGTGCTCCAGGCGGGCGAGATGGACGGGCTCGATGCGGGTCAGCTCGGTGATCGGCGGCATGTCCGCATCATCGCATCACGGTGCGCCCGTCGCACGGGCACGAGCGGCCAGCGAGCCCGGCCAGCGCAGGACATGGACGTCGCCGACGACCGCGAATCCGATCCGCCGGTAGACCGGCAGTCCGAGGTCGCTGGCCATGAGGACGCCGGTCGTTCGGCCCTCGTCCCTGCCCGCATGCAGGGCCGCCAAGGTGACGGTCCGGCCGTACCCGCGTCCGCGCATCGCGTCCGCGGTGAAGACCGCGTAGATCCCGGCCATGCCCGAGCCGGTGAACAGCGCGGCTGTGGTCACGAGCTCGTCATCGAGCCAGCCGCCGAACATCCGCCAGCGCGGTGGGTGCTCAGCGGCGAGACGCAGGAAGGTGGCCGCGAACGGGGTCGGCGGCTCCGGCCGATCCCAGCTGTCGGCGCGCACGGCGAAGGCGGCAACGGCGCGCTGCTCCGCCGGATCGGTCGCCTCCCGCACGACGAGCTCGAGCGGCGGTGTCTCGGGGTCGCCGAGCGTGGCCAGGTCGAGCGTCATCAACGGGATCGTGTCGAGTCGATCCAGGCCGTTCGCCCCGAGCTGCTCGACGAGGTCCGGCGGCCGGTCGTCGGGCCAGACCATCCAGTGGAATGCCTGGCCATCGCGGCGGAACCCGTCGATCGTCGCCTGGATCGTCGAGTCGACCGCAGCGGGCGTCAGCACCGCACCGAAGACGCCGTTGAGGTAGTCGTCGTCGATGGCCGAGCGGCGGATCCGGACCCCGCCATCGGTCGTGACCGTCACCCCAGGCGTGTCGGCGAAGGTCTCGACGTACGACTGGTAGTCCCGGGCGGCGAGCGTCGCGAGCGCCGCATCACGAGGCACCGTCGCGGACCTCGTCAAGGAGGCGCGCGGCGAACCCGCTGAGGGCCACGTCCTCCAGTGGCGGGTTGATCAGCCCCGCCCGGGCGTCGCGGAAGGCCCGCTCCAGTCGACCGCTGAGGAATCCCGGCCCGCCGGCGATGCGCAGCGCTTCGTCGGTCGCGTCGACGGCGGCACGCGTCGCGACCAGCTTGGCCAGCGTCAGGTCGGTCGGGTCCCGTTCCTCGTCCCAGCGGCGTGCCGCGGACAGCAGGACGATCCGGGCAGACCGCAGCGCGACGTCCATCCGCCCCAGCCGCAGCCGGACCGTGGGCAGGTCCGCGACCGGCGTCGAGCCATCGCCGGGCCGACGGTCCAACGCCCAGCGCGCGACCTCGGCGCGGGCGCCTTCGCCGACACCGAGGTAGGTGGCCGCCATCGCCGCCCCGAACCAGGCGAGCGGCGCATGCCCGTGCGGGTCTGCGGTCCCGGCCTGCCGCTCGGCCACGAGGCGAGCCGGCGCCCCGTCCAACACGAGTCGGCCGGACGCCGAGCCGCGCATCCCCAATGCCTCGAAGCCTTCGCGTCGCTCGACACCGGGGCCGGCCAGGTCCACGAGGAACCGCCCGACGCGCGGCTGCACGCCGTCGTCGAGCCGGGCGGTCACGAATGCGTAAGTCAGGACCGGCAGCCACGTGGTCCAGGTCTTCTCCCCGTGCAGGCGCCACGAGTCATCCGCTGCACGCTCGGCGATCGTGCCCGGGATGGCGCCACGGGCCGGCGACCCGCCACCCTCCTCCGTCGCGGCGTTGTTCAGGAGCGCACCCGTCTGCGAGGACGCTGCGGAAGACCTCGGACCGGAGATCCGGATCCACCGTCCCGTCGCGCAACGCCCCGGTCGTGTGGACCTGCATGGCGAAGCCGAGCGCCGTCGATCCGTCGACCGCTCCGAGAGCGAGCAGCACCTCGGCTGCCTCGCGCATCGTCGCACCGAGTCCGCCCTGGTCGGCTGGGACGCACAGGGCGTGGAGGCCCGCGTCGACCAGCACCTGCGCGGCCCGTGGATCGAAGGCATCTCCGAGCTCGAGCGCCCGCAGCCGCGGCAGTGCCGCCGCGAGGGCCGCCTGGATGGACGTGTTCACCGCTCGCCCGG
This sequence comes from uncultured Chloroflexia bacterium, assembly GCA_963776925.1. Lineage (GTDB taxonomy): Bacteria > Chloroflexota > Limnocylindria > Limnocylindrales > CSP1-4 > SPCO01. The sequence continues at coordinate 826,383 of CAVZON010000006.1, forward strand.
CGGGGTCAGGGCATTCGGCTTGCGACCGGCAGCGCAGTCCGCGATGAGCCCCGCCAGTCGCCGTTCCCGGGTATCCGGCCGCTTGGCGCTCGTCACCCAGTAGGTCGCAGTCTTGCGATAGGACGGCGTCCGTCGTTCCCAGTCGGTCCAGGCGGCCACGTCGGCCTGGAACCGCGCCGTCTCGTCCGGGCTGAACGCGGCGGCGTCCCGCTCGTACGAGTAGATCCCGGTCCGTTCGGGCGTCCGCGCCTCGTAGGCCGCCACGCCGGCCGGACGCATCCGCCCCTGCTCGGTGAGCGTCGCGACCTTGGCCACGTTGATGGCGCTCCAGTTGCTGCCCTTGCGGCGCGGCGTGAAGCGCTGGGCGCTGCGCTCGTCGTCGACCTTGTAGCGCACGCTGTCGATCCAGCCGACGCACAGCGCCTCGTCGACGGCCTCGGACCACGACACCGTCGGCTTGCCGGTGGCCTTGCGGTAGTAGCCGAGCCACAGCTCATCGGCGGTCTCGTGATTGGCGTCGAACCAGTCGCGCAGCTCGTCGGTCGAGGCGAAGTACTGGACGTCGCGTGGCGTCGGGGTCGGGCTCATGCGTCGCGTGCCGCGTCCTGCAGGAGTTCCCAGGCGCGCTCGACGTGGCGAGCTTCGGTCCGCAGGTTGCCGATGGCCACGCGGATCGTGAACCGGCCGTCGAGCCGGGTGTGCGACAGGAAGACCTCGCCGGTCCGGTTGACCGCGTCCATGATCGCTGCGTTGCGCGCGTCCAGCTCGGCCTCGCCCGTCCCGTCGGCCGGGTTCCAGCGGAAGCACACCGTCGAGAACGGGACCGGGGCGAGGCGCTCCCACGTCGGGGTCCTCGTCGATCCAGCCCGCGAACCGCTGGGCGAGCTCGAGATGCGCCGCGATCCGCGCCCGCAGGCCGTCCAGCCCGAACCAGCGCAGCTGCATCCACAGCTTGAGCGCTCGGAAGCGCCGTCCGAGCTGCGGCGTGTACTCGTTGTAGTCGTGGACCGGCGCCTCGCGGTCGAGCGTGCGCAGGTACTCCGGGACCAGGCTGAAGGCATCGCGGAGGACCGACATCCGGCGGGTCAGCAGCAACGACGCGTCGAGCGGCGTGAACAGCCACTTGTGCGGGTTGATGACGATCGAATCGGCGCGCTCCCACCCCTCGAACGGCGCACGACGATCCGGGAGGATGGCGACGGGTCCTGCGTAGGCGGCGTCGACGTGGAGCCAGACGCCCTCCCGTTCGGCGACCGCCGCGACGGCCGCGACGGGATCGACCGAGGTCGAGGACGTCGTGCCGATCGTCGCCACGATCGCGATCGGCCGCAGCCCGGCGGCGCGATCCGTCGCGATGGCCGAGGCGAGGGCGTCGGCCTGCATCGCGTAGCGCTCGTCGACCGGGATGCGGACCAGCGACGCACGACCGATCCCGAGCGTCATGCACGCCTTCTCGATCGAGCTGTGGGCCTCCTGTGAGGCGTAGACCCGGAGGCCGGGCAGGTCCGGGCGACCGGCGAGCCCCGCCGCGGCGATGTCCAGGCCGGCGGCCTGGCGAGCGGCGGCGAGCGCGATGAGCGACGACGTCGACGCCGTGTCGGTGAGCAGGCCGTCGAAGGTCGGTGGCAGCCCGAGCGCCTCCCGCAGCCAGCCGACGACGACCTCCTCGAGCTCGGTGCCGATCGGCGAGGTCCGCCACAGCATCGGGTTCTGCCCGAGTGTCGCGGTCAGCATCTCGCCGAGGATCCCGGGGCCGGACGCGGTCGTCGCGAAGTACGCCAGGAAGCCCGGATGCTGCCAGTGCGTGGCGTTCGGCTCGATCAGTCGTCGGTAGTCATCGAGGATGGCTTCGAGCGGCTCGGGGGCATCGGGCGCGCTGGCCGGGAACCGGGGCGCGAGCGAGCCGGGCTCGATCGGTGGGAAGACCGGGTAGCTCGCCACGCCCTCGAGGTAGTCGGCCATCAGGTCCACGACCTCATGCGCGGCGGCACGGAACGCCGCCGGCGGCATGTCGAGGAGCGGGGTGTCGTCGGGCTCGGTCGTCACCTCGTGAGTCTATGGACTCGGACCCGACGGGGCGCTCCGCGGGCGCTCGACAGGGTTGGACCTAGATCGACTGGCCGACCGAGGACAGGATCTCCTCGATCTGCCCGCCGAGGAAGATGAGCCCGACGATCGGCAGCAGGATGAACAGGCCGATGACGATGAGCGCGAGCACAAGGCAGCCGATCAGGGCGGTGTTCGCCTTCGCATCGAACGGCTGGACGACCGACGAGCCGGCCCAGCGATCGTGGAGACCCTGCCTGGTCGGGCTCATGCCGGTCGTGACGAGCAGCGCGACCAGCCAGATCAGCAAGGCATAGGAGGCGATGGTCGAGGTCGGCTCGATGAGCGACAGGACGACGAGCGGCGCGCCGAACGCGAGCCAGCGGATGACCGCCGGGCCGATATCCAGGGAGCCCTCTCCCGCGGCGGCGACGACCCGGAGCTTCAGCAGGCGCATCCCGGGCGTCGCTCCGGACCCGCCGGTCCAGAACCCGACGAAGTACAGGAACTCGATGCCGGTGAAGATGATCGCGGACATCGCGCTCGTGGCGAAGGCGTCGTCCACGAACGCGCTGCCGACGATGGCGAAGACGATCGCCGAGACCACCACCGAGAAGAACGCGACCAGCGTGTTGTCGAGGAACCAGGCGACGACGCGCGAGCCGACGCCGGCGATCCTGTAGCCGGCGACGCCGCTCGGCGGCAGTCCGGCATCAGGCGCTTCCCACCCGGCGACGGCCCCGCCCGCAGCCCCAGCGGCGGCCGCATCCGCGGGCGATGTCCCGGCGGGGGTGGTGCCACCGGATGGCGCCCAGCTGATGAGCGGACTGGCCGGCTCGGCCGGTGCATCCTCCGGGCTCGGCGGGGCGGCTGTCCCGTCGGGTGGGGTGGCCTCGGGTCGCGCGTCGGGAGCGGGTGCGTCGATTGCTGGCGCATCGCTCGGCGTCGCCGGGGCGTCAGGACTCGGCTGGTCGGGCGGGGACCACGCCACGGTCGGCTGCTCGTCGGTCGGCGGCTCGTCGGGCGGCTGCGCCATGTCCTCTCCTCCACTCCCATCCGGTGCGACGCATGATGGCAGACGGTCGGTCGGCGACGTCGCTCGCCGGGGCATGCGATGGCACGATGTCGTCGTGCCCCTGCTCGCGCTCGTCGTCATCGTGGTCTGGATCGGTTCTGTCGCGGTCCTGCGCGGCGTCCTGCACGCGCGATCGACCGGCGGCGAGACGAGCATGCGGATGGCCGATCCAGCCGGCAGCGCCGCAGTGGTGGGCGCGTGTCCTCGGGTCGCTCGGGTTCCTCGGCCTCGTCCTAGGTCCGCTCCTCGACCTGCTTGGCTTCCCTCGCCTGGCGCCGCTCGACACGGTCCCGGTCCACGTCATCGGCCTCCTGGTGTCGATCGTCGGGATCGGGCTCACGCTGGTCGCGCAATCGGCGATGGGCGCGTCGTGGCGCGGTGACGTGGATCCCACCGTGCGGACGCGGCTCGTGACCGACGGGCCGTTCCGCTGGGTGCGCAATCCCATCCTCGCGGCGACCGAGCTCACGTCGATCGGCGTCGTCCTGCTCGTGCCGAACGTCGTCACCGTCGCGGGACTGGGCCTGGTCGTCGCTTCGCATCAGGTCCTCGTCCGGCTCGTCGAAGAGCCGTACCTGATACGGGTCCACGGCGACGCGTATCTCGACTACGCGTCGCGGACCGGACGGTTCATCCCGGGCATCGGACGGCTTCGGCGCGGCGTAGGGCGTCCGCCAGGGACGGCGTTGCGAGCCGGCGCCCTGGGCCCTTCGATGGGCAACCGCCGTTCCCGGAGTATCGTGGGGGCATCGGGACGCCGCTTCGCGACGTCCGAGGGGGCCAGCCGGGAGGCTGACATGGATGAGCGGGAGCAGGCGATCCGCGCCACGGCCGACGACCTGATCGCCGACGCCGACGAGCTCAAGGCGATCGAGCGCCAGAAGGCCAGCATGCGGCCGGACGATCCTCGCCTCGACGGCCTCGCCGAGGACGCCCAGGACCTGGTCAAGGACATGGCGACGAAGACCGCTGCTCAGCGCGAGGTCATCGCCGACTCGGACGACAGCGCCGAACCCGGTCCGGCGGCACGACCGGGCTAGCGTCGGTCCGTAAGGGCCGAACGATCCGGTTCACCGTGGATCGCGGGCCTGGACGAGGAGCGGTCCGGTCGAGGAGATCGACCAGACCGCTGCGGCCATCGTCGCTGGCTTCCGACACTGCGCCATCGCCTGGACCGCGCAGTCCTCGCGACGCGAGGCTGCGACATCGATGCAACGCGTGCACGACGGTACGCCTGGGAGCGGTGGGGATGTCGTGTTCGCGCTGGACATGAGGCGGCCCGGTCGACTGGGGGGACATTCGACCGGGCCATGGGTGCGGTCCGACTTGACCGTGGACCCATGGTCGCCGACGTCGGGCCCCGCGCCATCGACGCAACCCTGCAGACCGCCCATGCCGTCGCTGCCGAATCCATGCAACGAGAGCCCGCGGCGACGTCCGGAGGCTAGGGCTGGTTCTTCGCCACCATCGCCGAAGCACGGTCTCCCCAGGCGACGGCCGGCTCCAGTGCGACGAGGACGCGTCGCATCGCCGGGGCGAGGCGAAGGGTCGCAGGCGCCAGGGACGAGAGGCGCTCTCCGAGCCGCTCGAGCGCGTCCGGGAACGTGGCGAGCTCCGCGGTCGCAAGGACCGACGCTGCGCTCAGCTTGATGATGCCCCGCAGATAGGCGTCCGAGGTCCGGATGCCGCCGGGATCGGACTGCAGCAGTCCGACGATCCGTCGATGCTGCGGTTCCAGGGTCGCCAGCTCACGTTCCAGGTCGCCACAGGCCAGCTCAAGTGGCTCGATCTGCCCTTCGTATCGGGCGGCCAATCGCTGCTCGACCTGATACCGGATCGACGGCGACCGCAGGAACATGGCCTGAGCGTCGTTCAGCTCGCCGACGACCGAGAGGACCGCTGAAGCGGCGCGGTTCGCCCGGCCGATGCTGGCGGTCCCGTCCTTGACGAGCGGCGCGAGTTCGGCTGGACCGGGTTTGGCCATGGGGCCACGGTAGCAGGGTCCAGCGCCATGACGGTCCAGACGGCCGTGGCGCGGCCCCACCTGGATCGCTACCCGATCCCGAACGGCACGCCTTCCTGCCATTCCGCAGGCGATACCGATGCCAGTGGATCGAACATGGTCACCCAGGGGTTCCGCCAGTCGGCTGCGTCGAACCCTTCCATGATGTAGATCAATTCGTGGGCGACGCGGTCGCCCCGGAACCGCAGGATGTTCACGGCGAACATCCAGGGCCCTCCGTCGTAGGAGATCAGGTTCTCGGTGACCCACAGGTCGCCCGCACCGTTGATGCGCCGGATCTTGAAGGCGACCTTGGCCGGGTACTGCTTCCGCCACGTCAGGAAGTTCGGCTTGCCGACGAACCGTTCACCCGACTGGGGAAAATCCAGGACCGCATCGTCGTGATAGATCTCATGGCCGATGTCTTCGTCCAGACCCGCGTACTCCCAGTGGCGCACCAGCGCCTTGCGCACCGCCGTCTCGTCCATCGGGGGTCCCCTCCTGCCGCCGTGAGGATCGCGTCGGCAGCCGACGCGTGCTCGAAGTCTACGGATGCCCGGTCGCTCAACGAATGACGCGGTCGTCGACGGCCAGCCGGCGGCTGCGTCTCGGGCCTGAGGACTTGGCCGAGATCGGCAACGATGTAGCATGACTGTCCTCGGCCGCCGGCTCCGTCAGGGGGCTGCCGGCAGGGGGGACTCGGTCTCGCGACCCAGGTCAACGCGAGACCGAGCGGTCGAGGCAGTCCCGTCGACCAGCAACGAAGCCGCCTGAGGGTCGTCCCAATGCCCGCGTCGTTGATCCTGGAGCAGTGGGGTTCTCAACGATGACAGTCGCCATCCGTTGTCATGGGTGCGGCGATCTGATCGGTGCCGGCGAACAGGTGCGTTGGCTGGAGCGGGAGTCCGCCGAACCACCGAACGCAGACGAGGCCACCTACCCCGCCCACGCCTATACCCACCTCGGCCATGAACTGGTGGGATACCGGATCGTCGGGCGAAGCCTTGCCAGCGACGTCGAGAGCCGCTGAGCGCCTCCCTCGGCACGCGCCTGCAGTGGCGCGATGACCTGCGCTGTCGAACGGATCCACCGCACCGCGTTGTGATCGCGAGTCACGCAAACGGCGGGCGACCGCACACGCTGGTGGCCCTACGGTTGCGGTGACCCCCGGCGCGCCACTGTCCTTCCCCCTAAGGACACGTGACCGCTCGCGCTGGGGGTCCGACGCTGGGCAGGCTCCTCGCCACTAAGCGGGCGCGGGGACCGGAGGCCGCTCGCGGTCGGCTGGACGCGACATCGGCCCCGATCGAGTCGTCGAGAGTCGCAAACGCGACAGGTAGTGCGCGGCGGCGGCGACACGGGTCGTGGCGTGGTCGGTGGAACACTGGACCGCGACGGCCCGTCACTCCCGCGCCGGCCCGGTCACCAAACCTCCCCCAGTGGTGACCGGGCCGTGCAGCGGCCACGACGGTCGCGCGGCGTGGCAAGGTCGACCTGACAGCCGTCGAGGTCCGGGTCGCGTACCCCATGTGCGATCCCCGCCGTCTTACGCGGTCACTCGAGCGTGCCGTCCCGGTCCTCGAACAGCACCTCGACGACGCGCAGCGTGGCCTGTCGGGCAAGCGAACCGGCGTCGAGGTGCGGCGTGAGGAAGCGTGGCGATCGAAGGAGTCGGGTGAGGTTGGTTCGTTGAGCCTCATCGGTGGCTATTCGAGCCCGGCGCGTGCCGGGCGCTATGGACCGCGCCGGCGTGGGTCGTTCAAAGCGCGGAACGAGGCCCCCGGTGGACCACACCGCCGGGGGGACGATGTCTCGCGCCGGGAGCCTCGATCGGACAACGCGCCGACCACCGCCGCGTTAGGGCCGGCGGGCGGCAAAGGGAACCGAAGCCGGCCTCAGTTGCGGTCAGGATCGCGGTCAATCCCGCTACGGAGTGTCGCCCGGTCCGAGGTCGACGTAGTCGCCGTCAAGGCCACCGCCCAAGTTTCCGGCGCAGATCCCAGGATAAGACGCACCGCTGTCTTCGTCGAAGTCCGGCAGTTGTAGCGCCCATCCGGAGAGGGCTGCAAGGTCGGCGTTCCGCCCGAGCACGCCGACGATGTTCCCGTGCCGCAGGTGGCCCGGAAGTTCGCGATCCCGTGCTCATTGAGGAAGCAACCGAAGCGCCACTGCGCGTAGATGGCGCCTTGGTATTCAACTTGATCGCCGTCCTCGATCAATACGCCGTCGGGGGTTTCGTCGTGTGGACTGTCCTGCGGCGAGCCGGCCAGGCAGTCGCCCGTGGCACCAAGCGCGCCATAGGCGTCCATCCGCTCGAGGTACGTGAGGGCGGCCGCCTCATCGTCGTAGTCGAACCCGTAGACACCGACGCGATCGACGACCTTACTCGCTATCACGCACTCGATCCCGACCACTGCGCGTGGGGGTAATCCGGTTCGCCTCGGCTGGCAGTTCTCCGCGGCGTCTGCGCGCAGCACGAGGCCGAGAAACCGTTCTTCCTGCGTGAGCCGCACAACCGGTGTCGGCGAAGCGGTGGGCACGTCGGTCGCCGAAGGCGGCGTGGTGCTCTGCTGCGTGGCCGTCGACGGTGCCTGCGTCGCGGGACGGACCGAGATCGCCGACGTTTCGTCGGCGGTGCCCACCGTACTGCGTGCCGATGGCGTGGGATCGACGCCGCTCGCCCCGCAGCCAGCGACCGCAAGTAGGGCACCCCCGGCAAGCAACTGGAGACGCCGACGAGTCGATCTGAAGCGGACCATCGTGCACCTATGCCGTTCGGACGTCCTTCGTATTTCGTGGCTGAGCGGTCCGCTCCCCAGACGGTCGCTGGATGTAGGGCCTGGGCGTTTCTGCGAGCGACGCTCCCGCACCGCGCCGCCATCGGCCAACTGAGCGAGCACCGGACCGCGCCCAAGCGAGCTGCGGAGGTACCTGCGGGGCGGCTAGTGGGTGCCTCGGGCGTTGGCGGCCGGGGAGAGATACGCACGAGCCGGTGTAGGGCGGGCGCCGCTTTCAAGACCACCTGTCGTGTGTGTTTTTCGCCACTGGGCGATGGGCGGAAACTCGCCGACCTGAAAGACTCGGATTGCGCCGCACGTCGACATCCATGCGGTCGCGCAACGCCTCAGTGCAAGGATGGGGCGACGCGGTTGCCGGGAACAGGGAGCTCAAAGGGTGCGTCGAAACAAGGTCCTGCTGGCCATGACGCTGGTCGTCGGCGCATGTGGAGGGTCGGCCCCCACGGCGGTTCCTTCGCGGGCGGCGGCCTTGGCATCACCGAGCATGTCCGCATCAGCTGGTGCGGTGGTGCGGTCGCCGGGCGCATCGCCCGCGCCGACATCCACTGGCCCTCGAGCGAGTCCGACGAGCGAGCCTGCGTCGGCCACGCCAAGCCTCGACACCAGGGCCGGGTCCACGGCCCGCTTTCGAGACGCGGGGAATGCCTGTGGACCGTGTCCGACGACGTGCGCGTGCGCTCCGACCCGGGCGTGGGCTCGGACTCGAGACGATACCGGCCCCTCCTGCGCGGAGGGCACCTACCCTGTGCGTCACCGCCGGTCCCATCGCCGCATCGGGGTTCTGGTGGTACGAAGTCGAGCTCGAGGCGGGCCAGTTGGACGGACGGGATCACCAGGGGATGGGTCGCCGCGGGGGACCACGACGGCTCAGCATGGATCGGCTACCTGCCCGACACCGGGGAGATCCCCGATCCCGATGAGGTCGTCGAGCTGCCGGTGCCGATCGTGGAATACGTCGGCGCAGAGATCAACGATGCCCCCGAAGGTGGCGTGTTCGTCCGCTACAACTTCAACGTCAACAACTGGGAGGCGTTCGACGGTCTGGCCTGGGACGAGTCGTCCGATGACGGACCATGCGGCGAGGGCGCCGGCCGCATCCTTGTCCGCATCATCGATCAGGATGGCGACCCGCTGAATGCCTTCTGTGGGTTTTCGGCTCCGTACGACTTGATGGGCATCTGGTTCGCCGGGCCGATCGGAGGCGCCGCCCGCGCTCATTCAAGTCGAGATCTGGGACCTGGAAACGAGGTGAATCCACGTCCTCGAGTCCGATGCAGATCGAGTCTCCCTACAGCTCCTTCGAGAGTCCGACCCCCTAGATACTTCGGAGCCGGTCTCCGGTTAGGGACCTTGGTTGAAGACCGCCGGTAATCACTGGGAACGAAGAAACCGGCCCGGAGGCCGGTTTCACGCTCAACAAGTTGGTCGAGGCGGCGGGATTCGAACCCACGACCACCAGTCCCCCAGTCCGCTGTCCCGGTGCCACTAGGTGCCGTCACATTCACCTTGAGGCCGACTTACTTCCCTGGCCCTTGTGTCGCCCGTGCATGCGATGAGCGAAATGGTCCCCATCGAAGGGTCCACACGAAGACGACGGCTCCGAATGCGAGACCGAGCCCTACGGGCCAGAGGCGAGGACCCCGATGTGGCGGGCGGGGCCGCAACCGCAGTGTCGGTGTCGGGAGTTCCGCCGATCGCGAGCCGCGGCCCCGTCGAGTAGTGGATCCCTCCGCCCGGTCCCGAACCGTCGTCACACCACCACCACAGCTGGTACGTCCCGTTGGGCAACTGAGGGACCTTGATCGTGGCGTCTCCGCTGCTGGCCGACGGGTCGGGCACGCTGTCGAAGGCGAGCCACTCGTCAACGGGCGGGAGATCCTGAGGTAGGCCGGGGCCGGGCACGTCACCGGGCGCGATCGCGGGCCGGTCGGTGGGCGCAAGCCAGAAGGAACCGAGGTTCACGGGCAGCGGACCCGAGCCGTCCGAGCGCAGACACTGCATCCCGATGAGCCGAACGGTTTCAGCCGGCTTCGCGGAGGCAGGGTCAAGCCCGACGGGGATGTTCGCGCAGCAGGTGTCTGCCAGGGCGGCGGGCGCGAGCAGCAGGAGCGCCGCGGCGGCGATCAACGTCGCCCTCAGGGTCGATCTCGGAATCATTCGCAAGGTCCCTCCATCCGGTAGCGGTGAGACGCGGCCAAGCGTTGCCTGTTACGCCTCACCCCTGGTCGGCCCGGACCGACTGACCGCTGACGCGGGATCGAAGGTCCGGGACCGGGGTCGAGCCGCACCAGCCTAGCCGTCGTCCGTTACGCGGCACTATCCCGCTGGACACAACGAGACCGGGGCCTCCGCGTGGAGGCCCCGCCTGTGTTGTGCGGTCGGAAGTTACGGCCTGACCGGCCGCCTGGCGTGCCGTTCGCGCCGTCGTTGGGAGTGGCTGGAACCACTCGGTCGCTGACTTGATCGTTCAAGGCCGACTGTTGTAGCCCCGGTCGCCGACGCTCAGGCTGTCACGGCGCAAGCGACGAGCGCAGCCGGGGCGTGGCGTGGGGTAGCCGCGCGGCGTTATGTTGGCATCAATGAGCGATCGGACACTGGCCTTCTTAGTCGGCGTCGTTGTGTTTATCTCGATCGTGGTGCTCGCTGGACTGGGGCTGATCTGGTGGATCAGCGCTCCGGCCTAGATGTCGGGGTCGTACACGGGTAGCGGTCGCGGCCAAAGGACCGAACGCCTCCCGGCTGACCCTGCCGGGCCCTAGACGTCGTTGTCCCATACTCGACCTATGACCGACGGGAGTCTTGCGGATGCCTTGGCCCTGACCATCGAGACGGCGCGCAGCGCGGAGCGCGACCTGTTCGGCGGGCTGGACCGGGCGACCCTCGAGCGTCCCATCCGCGAAGGTGACTGGAACCCCAAGGACTTCCAAGCGCACCTGACGGCATGGAAGGCCCGCCAAGCGGACCGCTTCGCTGCCATGCGCGAGGGTCGTGAGACGCCGCCCCCGATGGAAGACCCGGAGGAGGATGCGCTCAACGCCGAGTTGCGGGCGACTCGGATCGCCTGGGACTGGTCCGCCGTCGTGGTCGAGGCCGACGCGGTCGCGAATCGATTGATCGATGAGTTGGGGCGAGCCGATCCGGACGTCCTTCGCGCCTCGGATCGCCTCATGACCGGGACGTTCGGCAACGGCGTGCTCCACACCCTGACGCACGTCCGGTGGTTGCTCGAGGCAGGCGTGCCCCTCGACCGCACACGCGTGGCCGTCTTCGAGGACGACACCCTGCGCGCGCTCGACAGCGCGGCCATCCCGGAGGTGACGCGCGCGACTGGCCTCTACGACCTCGCCTGCTACCACGTCCTCAGCGGGTCGCCCGACCTGGCACGAAGCCTCCTGCGGGATGCGTTCCGGATGGACCCGGAGCTGGTCGAGTTCAGCCGGACCGACGAAGAACTGCTCGGCATCCAGGGCGATCTAGACGGTCTCGTCGACTGACCCTTGGCAACAGGTCGACGAGCAGGCCGGCTCTTGAGGGGCCGGCTCGCGCTTCGTCAGGCGCCGATGGTAGGCCGTCAGCGATCCCCGAGGTCGAGCCGCTCGCTGACGATCGCGGTGCGCCAGACTCAGCCTGCCGCCGGCGCCTCGCGCTCCAGCAGTGCCCGGAGCCGTTGGGAACGCGACCGCAGGTCTCGCTCCACGATCCCGCGCGACATGGCGACGAACGCACGACCGCCGAGCGACGTCGGGAGCAGCGTGATGACGACATGCATGTCGGTGCCGCCGTCCACAGGGGTGAGCTGCACCGACTCGGTCAGCTCGTAGCCCATCCCGCGCGTGAGCTGCGTGACTCGCACCGGTGGCTCGAGCTCTGTCGTGGTCCAGGTCGCCTTCGCCGTCATGCCCATCCGACGGATCCGCATGATGCCCGTGCCGCCCACGGTGAGGCGCTCCGTCGGCGTGGCCTCGACCAGGGTCGGGTCGTACTCGGACCAGCGCGTCGGGTCCGCGAGGAACTCGAAGACCTGCTCCGGTGACGCGGCGATCCGCGTCGAGCCCTGGATGATCATCGCACCCTCCGACCACCGGACGCCTACATCGACGGACGATACTTCATCGTGTTCTTTGAGGGCGCCCGAACACACGACACCGGCTTGCCGCCTATCCCTCCCTGGCCGACCACCCCGGGCTGAGCAGCGTCATGGCGGGTCGCACATGGCGCTTACTCCAGGTACCGGCGTGGCCCGGCCGGCGCACACGTCGGCATCGCTCGGCAGGATCTTGCCGTTGCCGGACTGCATGAATGTCAGCGTGGTGACGACGCCGAAGATGACCAACGCGACGACCACGAGCCGGCCGTCCATGCGACTGCTCGAGGGCTTCATCGCCCGAGCCTACACGGCCACCACGGTCAGTCGAGCGGAGGGAGACCCTCCCGGCCGACCGGAACGGGCTCGGACGGTCGTACGGCGGCCGGGGAACGAGAAAAACCGGCCCGAAGGCCGGTTTCACGCTTGACAAGTTGGTCGGGGCGGCGGGATTCGAACCCACGACCACCAGTCCCCCAGACCGCGCAGGGCGTGTCACTGGGTGCCGTCACGTACCGATTTACGCACGTATGGCGGGCCGAGCCGGGCCAACGTGACGGCACGTATCGCCCCTGTTACCACCGTGTTACCACCAAACCGCGCCGGACAAGTAGAACGACCCGAGGGCCGAGGCCGTGTGGCCCGGTCGCCGACGCTCAGGCTGTCACGACGCAGGCGGCGAGCGGAGCCGGGGCGACTGACAAGGCTAGCTGTCGGCGCTCACCCCGGACTTACCGCGAGTCCGGAGACCTAGCGCCGACTCCGCCTGACGGTCAGTAGCGTTGTCGTGCCCGCGATCCCGACAAGGACCGCCAGGACGAGGCCGACCGATCCGCCGCCGGACGGCGGCGGTGCCGGCTCCACCGTCACCGCGGTGTCCGGCGGCGTTGGCACGCCCGTGCTGGTCGGGTCAGCGGTTGCGCACGCCTCGATGGTGAACTCGACGATGTCGGTCACCTGCTCGTCATCGACGATGCCGTAGGCGATATAGTCGCCGGGCTCCAACGGGTACACGCCGATGGCATCGATGAAGGCACTCGGCTCGTCGGCCCCCCCAGCAGGGAACACGACCGCCGCCTCAACGTTGAAGGCAGCGAAGGTTTCGAACGTCATGGACCCACCGCACTGGAAGCTGAACCCAATCGGGCTCGGCGTGCGAGCGGTCGGGGTCGGAGTCGGTCCACAGTCGATTGTGTCCACCGAGACTGGACGGTGAACCGAACTGGTGTCCGCCATCGAAGGCCACTTGCCATGTGATCAAACCGACTTCGGACCCGACACTGGTTCCCGTGATCGTCGTATCGACGGTGTCAGCGGTCCGATGTCACCGTCCCCAGCGGCTGACTGGTCCAGTCGCTCGAGAGGAGGATGCTCGGATGGAGCACCAAGGGCGCGACGTGGCATTCGAGGGCTGAGCGATGGAGTTCGGCGACAGGGTCACGGTATCGCCGTCTGAAAGTTGCGGGCCGGTCGCGGAGCGCACAAGCGGAAACTCCTCGAAGACGGTTTTGGACTGGCCCGACGCAGAGATCGGTCACGACTAGCTCGATCTCGCCGCCCTGTACCTCGTCCGCGAAGGCGACACCGGACGATGCGAGGACGGAGAAGACCGCGAGCATCGCGGCGAAAAGGGTCGAACGTCGACGCATCGGTGGCCACCCCTCAAGGACTTTGTACCCAGGTCCGCCTCTGGACGGTCGCTGGATGCTAGGGCAACGCCGTTTCTGCGATACGCCACCCCTGGACCGACCTACCATCGGCCCACCCAGCGGAGTACCGGCCCGCGCCCACGTGAGCTGCGGAGGTACGAGCGCTTGGCACGACGAGCTGATCCTGAGCGCATCCACCAGGCCAAACGGGCTGGCACCCTGGCGAGTCTCGTCGATCAGCACCGCGTCCCCCGCGACAAGGCCGAGACACTGATCGTCGCGTGGGAGGCCGAGGCCGAGCACCGTGAACTGGCGCGAACCGACAACGACTACTGGCCGACCGGCGATGGCGTGGATGCTCGAGCAGCGGGACAGGACCGGAAGCGGCGACCGGTCGACACCGAACCTCACTTGACGATGTCCCAGGCCCGTTTGATGGCCATGTATGCGGGCTGCACGACCGATGCTACGAGCACGAGCACGACGATCCAGCCCGCCAGCCACGGCGCGACGAGCATCAAGAAGAGTCCTCCAGCCACGGATACGAGACCAGCGAGCGCGATGGTTACCTGCTGACCGGGTTCGCGAAGATCCTGCATCGGACTGCCAAGGTTCGTCGCCCGTTTTAGGACGGTGTCCCACGCCCAAGCGGCGATCAGGCCGATTGCCGCCGACGCGATGACCGTCACGACGCAGTGCCAGAGCAGACTGAGTACTGACGCGATGGCGTTGTGCGTCTCGTTGGTGTCGTCGAGAGCGGTGCTACCAGTCACCAGGGCGAGCACGCCGCCCAGCACGGTCCCGACGACCGCTCCGAGCAGGGCGACGATGGGTTGCAACACGTCATCGGGCGGGAACCTGTCCCGAGGGTCGGTGGTTCTGGCTGCCATGGCGGATCGCGACTCCCGTCCGCCCGATGGTAACCGGCCCCCGGTCGCCCTCCCTGGCGACCGGGGCCGCTCTTCGTCACGCCGCTGTCGCGACCCCGAGCGACGGGGCCACCCTATCGATCGCCGTGCGCCCCGATGCGGATGCCGTGGCCCAGAACGCGGTGCCGGGCACATCGGGGCGCTGCGGGGTTCAAAGATCAGCGGGCGCGTAAGCGCCAGCCAAGCCGCAGCGCGGCAGGGATGGGTCGATCATCGAGCACCCCGGATCGTGTCGGCGGACCGGGGTCCCTTCTCGTCTCAGGCCGAAACGATCAGAGGCCCGTCGAGTCCACGCCGAAGACGGCCTCGTCGTGGGTGTAGCCCTCGAACTCCAGTTGCTCGATGAGTTTGGCGCGGGAGAACGACGAGATGTCGAGGTACGACTGCGCGGACTCAGCGGCCTCCGCGTTCCAGTCTGCGTCCAGCGAGTCCACGGCGGACGTCGCGTCGTCCTCCGAATAGCCCTCGAAGACGAGTTGCTCGATGAGCTTCTGGCGGGAGAAGCCCGAAAGGTCGAGGTACGACTGGGCGGACTCGATGGCCTCGGCGTCCCAGTCCGCACCGAGGGAGTCCACAGCGAGTGCGGAGTCGTCCTCCGAATAGCCCTCGAAGACGAGTTGCTCGATGAGCTTCTGGCGGGAGAAGCCCGAAAGGTCGAGGTACGACTGGGCGGACTCGATGGCGTTCTGCTGCTCTGCCGTGTACTCCGACTCGGCAGTCTCCTCCGGGGTAGCCTCGTCGGTCGGTGCCGCCTCCGTGGCCTCGGTATTCGAAGTCGGTGCCGCCTCCGTGGCCTCGGTGCCAGCCGAGCTGCAGGCGGCGAGGGCGAAGGTGATGCCTAAGGCGAGAACCAGCACGGCTGGACTTCGTCGGAGAGGGATGCGCTCGCACACGCTCGACCATGAGTTCGTAACCCCCAGCGTCACGTCGGGCGAGCCGGTCCTGACGCGACTGGTCCGCACCTCGTCTTGCCTCAGCCTACCTGTGACGGGCAACCCGTCACGACTTAGCGGCTACCCTCGGGGCTATCGCGCCGAGCGTTCAGGGAAAGTACTCCTTGACCCCCGATCCACGCTGTTACGGTCCGCCAGTGCTCGACTCGTGGCCCGCGCGCATCTCGGTGATCGCTATCTGGCGTTCCTGGTGCTGTTCGTCGTCATCCCGCTGGTAACGGGCAACACCCTCGGCGGCCCGATCCTTCCACCAGTCCCACCGTCACCATGACCGTCTCCTGGCCGTCAATCCTCCTCACCGCCGTCCTGGTGTTGATCGTGGTCGGGTTCGTTTGGCTGCTGAGCCTGGACATGGCACCGATCTACGTCCCGGTCCCGTCTTGACGACCGAGCGGGCCGCATACACCTTCCTCGTAGTCGCCACGCTCGCAGTCGTTGTCATCTTCCTCGTTCTCGCCAATGAGTCCATTGCGACGCCGAAGACCCTCGGCGGTCCGCCATTCTGCGCTGGCCTTGAGGGCCAAGTCCCGGACTGCCCAGCACCGTGAAGCCGGCATCACTGGCACGACTGGCCATGGCCGTCCTCCTGAGCACATCCTTATTCGGCGCGTGCGCTCCGGCCGCGACTGAAACGTGCTCGGGTGGAACCACGGTGTACCGACCCGATGGGCGCATCGATCACTGCGTGGGAGCAGAGGTCCCGAGGGCACCTGACCAGTGAAGCGCTTCTTCACTACCCTGGCCCTGGCCGCGTCCCTTCTGGCCAGCTGCAGGCCAACCGAGCCTACCCAGGCGAACACCACGTGGTGGTGCCCGTCGGGTGGCGCGATCCGACGCCGGCCCGGAAAGGAACGGATGGGCATGACCGCCTCTGCAGTGACGAAGAGGTCCAGATGGCGCGCGAGAGAGGCTGGAATCGACTAGGAACGGAACGAGCCCGGTGCAACTGTCCCGCCCATGGACGTAGTAGGCCCGTTCGCAGTAGACGCCACCCTAATCACGGCCCTGGTCTTCGTCGGCCTGCTGGTCCTGGCGATGATCGGAATGGTCGGCCTCGTCCGACGTGGCGGACTGATCAGCAAGGTCATCGGGCTGACGATGCTCGGCGCGATCACCGCGGGACTCCTGTGGGCGGCCATCACCCTGCCGATGGGCAACGCCTAGCCTCACCGTTGAGGCTTAGGGTTAGCCGACTTCGAACGTGCCCGGGAATCGAATCGCACCGATCTTGGCTGATAGACCCAGAACGTCCCCTGTCCTAGCGTCCGCGGACGTCGCAGAGGAGCGATCGACGCACAAATCCCTTGCTGGGGCCGGCGAATACCGCCGGTACGCGACCCTATTGCTACCGGCGTTGCTACCGGAAACGGCCCCCCGGTCGCAGCCGGTCTAGCCGAGACGACGTAGCCGACGGCGCCGGAGCACGAGCGAGTAGTACGAGTAGTGCCGAATGTGGTCGTCGACCTGCTCGGTCGCCGCGCACAGCCTGGCATTCTCAGAGTCGCCGAGCTCGACATCTGCCGCCACTCCTCGTTCGACAGGTGGAGTTGTCGGAGCGTAGTTGAGCCGGCTAAAGAGCAAGGGCGACGATTCGCTCACGGCGTTTCGCCTCCACACGGCGCTGACGGCTTCGGGAGTGGGCTACGTGCCCGGGTTGGTAGTGTTGTGCGGCCGTGTTGCTGCCGATGCAATTGACCGCGATCGGAGGCCGCCAGATGAGTGCGACCACCCGCAGGCGGAGGAAGCTCCGCCGTGGAAGCGTGCGTCGGCTGCTGGCGTGGAACGTCGCCGCGTCGCTCGTCTTGACGGCTTGCGGTGCAACCATGCCGACGCCGCCAGTTGGGGCAACCCCGACCCCGCGTCCCGGCCTGCTTTTCGTTCGCCGGGAACCCCGGGTCCCATCCGCACACTCCTACCGATCGCGACCGCGCCGCCCGGGCCCACCTCCGGTACCTCGAACCAGACGTTCCGTATCGCCATCGGCGCGTGCCTCCGCCTGGCCGCAGGCGGCCGCGCTCTCGAGGAAATCGCGGCCCACGATACCGAAGTGATGCTCTGGCTGGGCGAAACATCACGCGGACACGGAGGACATGTCGGAGATGCGGGCCCTCTACGAGAAGCTTGCAGAGAACCCGAGTTTCGAGGGCCTGGCCGAGTCAACCGAGATGATGGCTGTGTGGGACGACCACGACATGGGCTGGAACAACGCCAACGCGACCTGGCCACACCGGGACGCCGCCAGGCGGAATCCTTTGGTTCGGGACGCCGCTTCGGAAGTCCCTCCGTCGGACCGGCCCGGCGTCTATTCGGCATGGACATTCGGGACAGGCGACAGAACGGTCCAGGCGATCCTGCTCGATACCAGCTACAACCTCGACCCGTGGGACTACGAGGGCAAGGACCCGAGCCGGCGGGTCCTTGGTGAGGAGCAGTGGGCGTGGCTGCGCGAGCGGCTGCCGAGCCTGCCACCGTCCGATGATCGGGAGCGGCGTCGAGGATCGTGCAGGACTACGACATCGATCGCGAGTGCGAGGGCTGGGAAGACTCGCCACACGAGCGGGATCGGCTCTTCGACCTGGTCCGCGCGCTCCGCATCCCGGGCTGGTCTGCGTGTCGGGAGACATGCACTTCGCCGAGCTCACGCGCCATCCGGACGATGTCGCCGCCCTTGGTTACCCGACTACGACCTGACTCCCTCGGGACTCGAGCGGTTGAGACAGCGGGAGATACGGTCGTGGGACAACCCGAACCGCGTCGGCGAGCTCCTCAACAGCAACCGCAAGCACGGGCTCGTCGAGATCGACGGGACGCGGTCGACCCGGAGATTCACCTCGAAATCTACGATCGCGCCCGGCTCCATCTGGACCACGTCGTCCGGCTGTCGAGCTCCAGCCGAGACGACCAGCGCAAGCGACTGACTCGCGACTGCCCCGGGTCTGGTCGCCGGACTTGGGACGGTTCCGGACCAAACCGCGCGCGGCGCGAGTTGCCCCAACCGCATGCCTCCCAGGGCCAGCTGCCGTGCTCGGCTCGGAAGCGTGCGGCGTAGCGACGCCGACCCCGACGCAGCGATCGCGTGAAGCGGGGCCGCAGACGGAGGCCACGCGGTCAAGGGCGGTCCATCGCCCATTCGAGGACGTGGCGATTACGCGGACCACAGGACGCCGAGCCTCTTGACAGCTGGGGCGACTGGCCGGCGAACACACATGACCAGGCCCGGCGTTCGGCGCTGCCCAAGAGGGCAACCGAGAGGAACGGAGAGACTCCGGCGGATGTTGACGAAGGGATTTGGTCGGGGCGGCGGGATTCGAACCCACGACCACCAGTCCCCCAGACTGGTGCGCTACCAGACTGCGCCACGCCCCGACAGGCGCCGAAGTCTAGCACGGGGTCCCAGCCGGCTCGGCCGGTGACGGGTGACGGCGGGGCGACGGCGGTGCGCCATGATGCGACGGCAGATCAGGACCGGAGGCGCCCTCGATGCCCGACGCGATGCCCCTCGCGACCCTCGCGATCATCGAGATCGACGTCGGCGACGACGACCAGCTCGGCCGCCTGCTGGCGGTCCGCAACCAGGTCGACCCACGCCCGGTGACGCGTCGCCGGCTTTCGGGCGGAGACCACCGCCGCTGTCGAGCGCCTGGAGCTGCTCGCCGTCCAGGACGGACGCGACGTCGGGGCCGCCGTCGGTGGCTGGGGCGCCATCCTCGCCGAGTTCGGGGAGACGTTCCTCGAGGCGTGGGTCCTGCCGGACGCGCGACGACAGGGCATCGGCACGGCCCTCGTCGACCGACTGGTGGCATTCGCCCGCACGCACGGCATGACCGACGCGCCGCGCGTCACGTCCTCGAGGGCGACGACGACTCGATCCGATTCGCGGCCGCTACGGACTGGAGCCGACAGGCGGCGGCCAGGAAGGGTTCCTCGACCTGGACGACGCCCACGCGACCGCGATCGGCGCCGCTCCCAGCGGGGATCGAGCTGACCACGCTCGCCGAGCGCCCCGACCTCCTCCACGCCGTCTACGAGCTCAACGTCGCCGTCCGGCCCGAGATCCCGAGCGCCGTTGGTGAGCCGACCCCGTCGTTCGAGGCCTGGGACGAGCAGACGACCGGCGACCCAGGCTTCCTCGCCGACCTGTCGATCCTCGCCGTCCGTGATGACCGGCTGGTCGGGACCGTCCAGATGTACGACAACGCGGAGGGCACGGCGTTCATCGGCATGACCGCGGTCGATCCGGGAGCACGGCGGCAGGGCATCGCCCGGGCGCTCAAGGTCGAACTCGCGCGGCGGGCCGCATCGAGCGGTTGGCGCCGCATCGAGACGTACAACGACGGGACGAACGCCCGGATGCGGGCGCTCAACGAGAGTCTCGGCTACGAGTACCTGCCGGCCTCCGTGAACCTCAAGGGTCCGCTGCCGGCGAGCTAGCCGCCGGAGACCCCGAGGCGCGCCAGCCAGGCATCGGCATCGGCCAGCTCGTCCTTCGACTCGCGGGAGAGCAGGTCGACCAGGCAGCGCTGCACGCTCTTGCCCTCGAACAGGGCCCGTTCGACCTCGCGGGCGATCGGCATCTCCACCCCGAGTCGATCGGCCAGGGCGAGCGCGGAGCGCACCGTGTACGCCCCTTCGGCGGTGCCCGCCAACGTGCCCTCGATCTCGGCCCAGGTCCTGCCCGGCGGCGAGCTGCTCGCCGAGCTGGTGATTGCGCGACAGCCGCGACCCGCACGTCGCGATGAGGTCGCCGATCCCCGCCAGCCCGGCGAACGTCAGCGCGTTGGCCCCCGAGGCGATCCCCAGGCGCATCATCTCGGCGAGGCCGCGGGTCAGCAGTCCGGCCTTGCCGTTGTCGCCGAAGCCCAACCCGTCGGCCGCACCCGCGGCGATGGCGACGACGTTCTTGAGGGCCCCGGCCAGCTCGACCCCCAGCAGGTCCTCGTTGACGTAGAGGCGGAACCGCCGGCGCCCGAGCCGGGCGATGATCCGCTCCGCGAGCTCGACGTCCGGCGAGGCGATGACCGCCGAGGTCGGCAGGTTGCGCGCGACCTCCGCGGCCAGGTTGGGGCCGGACAGCGCGGCGACACGACCGGCCATGGCGCCACCAGCCGCCTCGACGACCTGGCTCATCCGGAGCAGGGTGTCGCGCTCCAGCCCCTTGACCACGGACAGCCGATCCGCCTCCGGCGCCAGATGCGGCGCGACGGATGCGGTGACGGTCCGGAGGTGCGCGGACGGTGCCGCGAAGATCACCAGGTCGGTGGCTTCGGCGAGCACCGCCGGATCGGCCGTCGCCAGGACCGTCGGCGGCAGGTCCACCCCGGGCAACCGCGACTCGTTGCGGCCGGTCTCGCGGATCCGGGCGGCGGTCGCCTCGCTGTGGCACAGCAGGGTGACGGGTTCGACCCGCGCCACCAGGCGGGCCAGCGTGGTCCCCCACGCCCCGGCGCCGATGACCGCGACGCGCGGCCCGCCGCCGTCGCCCATCAGCGGGTCTGGCGACCTCGGGGCGGCGTCGGCCGCTTGCCGCCCTTGGCCGGCTTCCGGCTGCCCTTCGGCTTGGTCGACGGTCGATGCCTTCTTGCGCCGCGGCAGCTTGACCGATGCCCGGTCGCGGAACACGAGCCGGACCGGTGTGCCGTCGAAGCCGAACGTCTCGCGCAGCCGGTTCTCGAGATATCGGCGATAGGAGAAGTGGACCGCCGATGCGTCCGAGGCGAAGAACACGAAGGTCGGCGGCGCGATCGCGGCCTGGGTCGCGTAGAACAGCTTCGGCCGCTTGCCGCGGACCGGCGGTGGCGGCGTCCGCTCGGTGGCGGTCTGCAGGAGTCGGTTCAGCTCCCCGTCGAGATCCGTCGCCGGCGCTCCGCCCAGATGTCGATGGCCAGCTCGAGCACGCGCCCCACGCGCTGCCCGGTCTTGGCGCTGATCGACACGATCGGCGCGAAGTCGAGGAACGGCACCTCGTTGCGGATCCACTCGGTGTACTGGTCGAAGGTCCGGTCGGTCTTGTCCTCGACCAGGTCCCACTTGTTGACGGCCACGACCAGGCCCTTGCCCTCATCGATGGCGTACCCGGCGACATGCGCGTCCTGGGACGTCAGGCCCTCGACGGCGTCGATGACGAGGACCGCCACGTCGGCGCGGGACAGCGCGGACAGGGCCCGCAGCGTCGAATAGCGCTCGGCGGCCGGGCCGCTGGCGACCTTGCCGCGGCGCCGGATGCCGGCCGTGTCGATGAGCACGACCTCGCTCCGACCCCAGGCGAGCTTCGTGTCGATGGCGTCGCGGGTCGTGCCCGGGATGTCGCTGACGATCGCCCGATCCTCGCCCAGGAGCGAG
Organism: uncultured Chloroflexia bacterium; assembly: GCA_963776925.1. Taxonomy (GTDB): domain Bacteria; phylum Chloroflexota; class Limnocylindria; order Limnocylindrales; family CSP1-4; genus SPCO01. The sequence goes on from CAVZON010000006.1 coordinate 848,258, forward strand.
TTGAGCAAGCTGGACTTGCCCACGTTCGGGCGACCCACGAAGGCGATGGCCGCGGGCGCGTGGTCGGCTTCCGCGGCGATGGCGGCGTCCCATGCGGCCGCTTCCAGGTCCGCAGGGTCCAGCTCGGCCGCCTCCCCTTCCCCGTCGGCGTCGCCTTCCTCGGGATCGCCCACGACGAACGGCTCGAGCTTGCCCGCCGCGACCTCGTCGGCGAAGGCCTCCGCCTGTGCCTCACGCGCCTTGCGGGCGAGCTCCTGCTCGCTCTCGGGCGGCAGCGACCAGACCACGACGTCGAGCAGGTCGGCGGTGCCGCGACCGTGGGTCGCCGAGATCGGGTAGGTCTCGTCCCAGCCGAAGGCGTGGAACTCCATCGCGTCGAGCTCGCGCTTCTCGTTGTCGGCCTTGTTGACCGCGACGATGACCGGCGCCGTCGCCCGGCGCAGCAGCTCGGCGGCCTCCTCGTCCGATGGGGTCATGCCGGTCGTCGCATCGACGACGAAGACGATGACGTCGGCGTCGGCGATCGCGAGGCGCGCCTGCTCCTGGACGCGCGCTTCGATCGGGTCGCCCGGATCGACCTCGAGGCCGCCGGTGTCGACGACGACGAATCGACGGCCGTTCCACTCGGCGTCGCCGTACAGCCGGTCGCGGGTCGTGCGCGCCCGATCCTCGACGATGGCCGGGCGGCCACCGACGATGCGATTGAAGAGGGTGCTCTTGCCGACGTTCGGGCGGCCGACGACCGCGACGATCGGCAACGCGCCCGCACGACCGCCCGTTCCGGTGCGTGCCATCGCCGAACGATATCCCATCCCCCGCTCGCGCCGACGTCCCGACGGTCGGCCAGGCAAACGGTCCGTTCGCGATGGAGGCGAGCAGCCGACCGGACGGAGGCGCAGACTCTGGCGAGGGGTGGGTATGACCACGAGCACGGACACGTTCTTCGAGCGACTCGCCGCGGGACGATCGGTCGAGGCCCTTGGCGCCGCACGCGGCTCGATCCGGTTCGACCTTCGTGACGGGAAGCGAACGGAGCACTGGCGCGTCGAGCTGGGTCGCGGCAGCGCGATCGTCTCCCGATCCGATGCGCCGGCCGACTGTGTCCTTCGCGCCGAGCGGTCGGTCTTCGATGCGTTGACCACCGGTCGACGGAGTGCTCTGCCCGCGTACCTCGTCGGATTGCTCGAAGCCGAGGGCGATCCGAGCCTGTTGGTCCACTTCCAGCGACTCTTCCCCGTCGTCGAGCATCGGGCCACCAGCGATGCGGCCCGGACCGTCGGGCGGCGGCGAGGCTAGCCGTGCCTGACTTCGTCCGGATCCTCGACGGCAACACCTTCGTCGTGAGCGACGAGCGCGGCGACATCGAGGCGTCTGCGACCGACCCGACCGGCCTGTTCTCGTTCGACACGAGGTTCCTGTCGACCTGGGTGCTGACGGTCGACGGGCAGCGACTCAACTCCCTGTCGACCGACGATCTCCAGTACTTCGAGGCGCGCTTCTTCCTCGTCCCCGGGACGGGCACGGTGTACATCGACGCGAAGCAGACGGTCATCCGCCAGCGCGCCGTGGGCGACGGCTTCCACGAGGAGCTGACGATCCTCAACCACACCGCCGAGCCCGTCGACCTCGCGGTCCGCATCGACGCGGACTGCGACTTCGCCGACCTGTTCGAGGTCAAGGACGCCCTCAAGAAGGTCGGGGCGTATTCGCGCCGCGTCGAGGGGGGAAAGCTCCATCTCGCCTATCAGCGGGAGACGTTCCGCCGCGAGACCGTCATCTCGTCATCGACTCCTGGCCGGTTCGACGACCACGGTGTCTCGTTCGACGTCCACATCGATCCGCACGGGCAGTGGACGACCGACCTCGACGTCACCACGACCCGGGCGGGTGCCGCCGTGATGTTCGCCAAGCCCAAGTACCAGCGCGGGCGCAAGGAAGCGCGACCGGAAGTCGGGCGAAGCCTCGACCGGTGGCTGGCGGATGCGCCGCGACTCGAGAGCGACTGGGAGCCGCTCACGTCGATCTATCGCCGCTGCCTCATCGACCTGGCGGCGCTCCGCTTCAAGCCGCCCATCGCGGGGGGAGAGAGCCTGCCCGCGGCGGGTCTGCCCTGGTTCATGACCATGTTCGGACGCGACAGCATCTTCACGAGTCTCCAGGCGCTGCCGTTCGCGCCCGAGCTCGCGGCGACGACGCTGCGCACGCTGGGTGACTGGCAGGGCAGCCGCGTCGACGACTTCCGCGACGAGGACCCGGGCCGGATCCTCCACGAGATGCGCTACGGCGAGATGGCCGCGTTCGAGGAGCGGCCGCACTCGCCGTATTACGGTTCGGTCGACGCGACACCGCTGTACGTCGTGCTTCTCGACGAATACGAGCGCTGGACCGGCGATCGGAAGCTCGTCCGCGACCTCGAGTACGAAGCGCGGGCGGCGCTCCACTGGATCGACGCCTACGCCGACCGCATGGGCAACGGGTTCATCTCGTACAAGCGTCGCAACGAGCAGTCCGGCCTGGAGAACCAGTCCTGGAAGGACTCGTGGAACTCCATCTCGTACAGCGACGGCCGGTTGCCCGACTTCCCGCGGGCGACGTGCGAGCTCCAGGGCTACGCGTACGACGCGAAGATGCGCGGCGCGCGGCTGGCCCGGCTCGTGTGGAAGGACCCCGCCTACGCCGACACGCTGGAGCAGGAGGCCGCCGAGCTCAAGCGGCGCTTCGACCGTGCCTTCTGGCTCCCGGATCGCGGCTACTACGCGCTCGCGCTCGACGCCGACGGCAGCCAGGTCGACGCGCTCGCCTCGAACATCGGCCACCTGCTGTGGAGCGGCATCGTCGAACCCAACCGGGCGAAGGCACTCGTCGGGCACCTCATGGGCCCACGGATGTACTCCGGCTGGGGCGTCCGGACGCTCGCGGAGGGCGAGGGCCGGTACAACCCGATCGGCTACCACCTGGGCACGGTCTGGCCGTTCGACAACTCGATCATCGCCTGGGGCCTGCGGCGGTACGGCTACAAGGAGGAGGCCGCGCGCATCGCGTCGGACATCCTCGACGCGGCCGAGATCTTCGAGGGTCGGCTGCCCGAGGCATTCGGCGGGTACGACCGCGCGGTGACGAAGTTCCCGGTCCAGTACCCGACGGCCTGCAGCCCGCAGGCTTGGTCGACCGGCGCCCCGTTGCTGCTGTTGCGGACGATGCTCGGCCTGGAGCCGATGGGCGAGCACCTCATCGTCGATCCGGCACTGCCCCGCTCGATCGGGCATCTCGAGCTCCTGGACATCCCGGGCCGGTGGGGTCGGATGGACGCGTTCGCGCGCGGACGTCTCGAGATGGATGGACACCGCCGGTCGAAGAAGACAGCGAAGCCGTCAGCCGCCAGGAAACGCAGGCCGGGCTGAACCGGCCGGGCTAGGCCGCGCCGGATGCGGGGCGAGTGGCGGTCAGCTCGGGCAGCGACGTCGTCCGGCCGGCAGGGGTCGCGGCGAGCGCCAGGGCCGACTCGGCGAGCTCGGCGGCAGCGGATCGGGCGGCGTCCGTGCCGGCCAGCTCGAAGATGCGCTCGGTGACGTCGCGGAGGTCCTCGATGGGGGTGCTCGTGCCGCCGGTCACGCCGACCACGCGTGCACCGTCGAAGGCTGCGGCGTCGTCCAGGTCACGCACGCCCTCGACCTGGATGGCATGGGTCCCGGCGATCTCGCACAGCCGGGTCAGCTCCTTGGTGTTGGCGCTGGAGCGACCACCGACGACGACCATCATGTCGACCTCGCGCGCCGTCTCCATCGTGTCCTCCTGGCGACGGATGGTCACCGGACAGACCGTGTTGACGATCTTCAGCTCGTGGCAGCGCGAGACCATGAAGGCGGCAAGCTGCTCGAACTTCCAGGGCGGCTGGGTCGACTGGCTGATGAGGGCCATCCGCTTCTTGCGCGGGATGGCCGCCTCCCACTCCTCTTCCTCGTCGACGACGATCGCGTCCGGGGCGAAGCCGAGCATGCCGACGACCTCGGCGTGCTTGGGCGTCCCGAGCAGGACGATGGTGTAGCCCTCGTCGACCAGGCGGGTCAGCTCGCGGTGCTCCTGGATGACCCAGGTGCAGGTGCCGTCGATGACCTCGAGCCCGCGGTCGTTGGCGCGCTCCATGACATCGGGGCGGACGCCATGGGCGCGGATGACGACGGCCGCGCCGTGGTCGACCTCGTCGAGCGTGTCGACGGTCTTGATGCCGAGGCGCTGGAGGTCGGTGACGACGCCCTCGTTGTGGACGACCTGGCCCAGGGTGTGCGTCGTCTTGCCGGCGGCCGACGCTTCCTTGGCCTTGTCGATCGCCTCGCGCACGCCGTAGCAGAATCCCGTCCGCTTCGCGATCCGGACGGTCTCGACGGTTCCCATGACCCGTCGATTATCGCACGAGGGGCCGTTGCGCCCGATCCGCGGACCCGTCGTCAGGCGTACGAGCCGCGCTGGCGCTCCGGCAGCAGGGCCGCGATCCGGTGCATGATCAGGTCCGTCGCCAGGGGCGTCGCGCGCTTGCGATCGAGGCCTTCCGGGAGCTCGTCGGCAAGGCGGAACGGGGTGCCGACACGGACCGTGACATGGCCACCGGGGTGCGGGATCTTCTGGCCGCGCGGCCAGCGCTCGTACGAGCCGGCGATGCCGACCGGCACGATCGGGGCGCCGGTGCGCAACGCCAGGACGGCCACGCCGTCGCGGGCCGGCTGGAGCGCGCCGTCCCGGCTCCGGGTCCCCTCGGGGAACACGAACAGGGCGTGCCCCTGGTCGAGGATCCGCTTGGCCAGTCGATAGGCCTCGACATCGGCCGTCGAGCGATCGACCGCGTGGACCCCGCCGTGGCGGGCCATCCAGCCGACGATCGGCCAGTCGAACAGCTCGCGCTTGCCGAGCCACTGCAGCCGCCGGCCGAGCCTCGGCAGGAGGTGCGAGCCGAGCACGACCGGGTCGAGGTTGGACGCGTGGTTGGCGGCGACGATGATCGGTCCTTCGCGGGGCACGGCATCGAGGTCGCCCTCGATGCGGATCCGGGTCAGCCCGGCCAGGCCGACCCGAGTCACCCCGGCCAGCGTCTCCATCCACGGGGTGATGTCGTCGACGATCGGCGTGACCGGGCGCTCCTCGCGAGCCTCGTGCTTGCCGGTCGAGGCCGGGCTCACGAGGCGCGGGCCTCGGCGTCGCGGATCGCCCCGACGACGGCGGCGACGGTCTCCTCGAACGTGTTCCCGTCGGTCGTGATGATCCGGGCATCGGGGGCGATGCGCAGCGGCGCGACCGCCCGGGTCGCATCGAGGTGGTCGCGCCGGCGCAGGGCATCGAGGATCGCCTGGGCCTCCGGCCCGTTCGGGTCCAGCCCGCGCTCCGCGGTGCGGCGGCGGGCGCGCTCGTCGACCGACGCGTCGAGGAACAGCTTGAGGTCGGCGTCGGTCAGGACGACCGTCCCGATGTCGCGACCGGCCATCACGATGCCGCCGCTCGCGGCGAGGTCGCGCTGCCGCTGGAGGAGCGCCGCTCGGACCTCGCCGACGGCCGAGACGGCCGAGACGGCCGCATCGACCGCCGGGCTGCGCACGTCGTCCGTGTGATCGATGCCGTCGACGACGACGCGCGACAGCCGCCCGGTCGCGTCCGGGGCGAGCTGGACATCGCCGACGAGTGCCACGAGCGACGCCGGATCGTCGACCGGCACGCCGCGGGCCTCCGCCAGCCAGGTCACCGCGCGATACAGCAGGCCGGTGTCGCAGAAGCGGTAGCCGACCTCGCGCGCGGCAGCCGCACCGACGCTGCTCTTGCCGGAGCTGCCGGGGCCGTCGAGGGCGACGACGAGCGGAGGCATCCCGGCTACTGCGGCGTCTGGCGGGCGCGACCGCCGCCACTGCCCAGGCCGCGGACCTCGGGCGCCTTGAGCGGACGCACCTGGCCGGAGCGCAGGCCGTCGATGCGGACGGGACCGATGCGGACGCGGACCAGCCGCTGGACCGGCGCACCGACCGCGCCGAACATCCGCCGCAGCTGGCGCTTCCAGCCCTGCGCCAGGGTCGCGCGGTACCAGACGAGCGGGCCGGGGGTCGGCCGCATCAGCGCCGTGAGCCGGTCGACCTCGGTCTGCGTCATCGCTCGCAGGAGGCCGAGCGTCGCCAGCCCCTCGTCGAGCTCGATCCCCGCCTGGAGCGCGGCGACCTGCTCGCCATCGAGCGGCGTGGCGAGGCCAAGCGCGTACTCACGCTCGACACCGTGGCGCGGGTGCAGGACCCGCTCGGCCCAGCCACCGTCGTTGGTCAGCAGGAGCATGCCCTCCGAGTCCTGGTCGAGCCGCCCGACCGGGTACAGCCGGGCACCGTCGGGCACGAGGGCCGTGGGCACGAGGTCGAGCACGGTCGTGTCGGCGTGCCGGTCGCGGGTCGTCGAGGTGACGCCGGCGGGCTTGTGGAGCACGAGGTAGGTCTGTGCCGCCGCGGACCCGATGATCCGGCCGTCGACGGCGATGATCGCCTTGTCGGGGTCGACCTGGGCGCCGGGTGCCGCGACCTTGCCATCCACGGTCACGCGGCCGGCCGCGATGAGCGCCTCCGCCCCGCGGCGCGAGGTGACGCCGGCCGCGGCGAGCACCTTCTGCAGTCGATCGGCTGCCATCAGGCCCTCGCGTCCTCGGTCGGCGCGTCGTCGGTCGGCACGTCGCCGATCGGCTCGCCCTCGAACAGCTGCTCCGTGACCGGGTCCCCGCCCTCGTCGGCCAGGCGGTCGGCGACGTCGACATCGAGCGGGGGCAGCTCCTCGAGGCTGTGCAGCCCGAAACGCTCGAGGAACTCGAAGCCCGTGCCGTACAGGAACGGCCGTCCGGGGGCGTCCGAGCGGCCCAGCTCGACGACCAGCCGGCGATGCAGGAGGGTGCGCATCGTGTAGTCGGAGTCGACCCCGCGGATGCGCTCGACGGCCGACTTCGTGATCGGTTGGCGGTAGGCGACGATGGCCAGCGTCTCCAGGCTGGCCGGTGACAGCCGGATCGCGTCCGCTCCGACGTAGCGGGCGACGAGCGCGCCGCCGTCCGGGGACGTGGCCAGCTCGACCCGGTCGCCGTCGACGACCAGCCGCACGCCGCGGTCGCGCAATGCCACCTCCAGGTCACCCAGCCGGGCGTCGACCGTCTCCCGGTCGGTGCCGGCCAGCTGCGCGATCTCGCGACGGCTGAGCGGTCGTTCGGCCACGAACAGCAGCGCCTCGAGGGCGGCCTCGGTCAGCTCGATCGGTGGGCGCTCGTCCGCGCTGGTCGCCGCGGCCTCCACGGGGGTGCGGTGGCCTCCACGGCGGGTGCCTCGGGCTCCACGGGGTGCGTCGGGCAGCACGGCCTCGTCGCTCACGCGAACGACTCCAGGCTCTCGTCGAGCGGAGCCTCTTCGTCGACGACCTCCGGCGGGAGTCCGGCCGCCGTGCGCTCCTCCACGGTCATCCGGCGAGCCACGATCGGACCCCACGGCGCATCCTGCTCGACGACGATCTCGCGGCGCTTCATCAGCTCGAGCATCGCCAGGAAGGTGATGGCGATGACGACCCGATCGTGGACGCCGGCCAGCAGGTCCTGGAGCACGATGGTCGGAGCGTCGCGCAAGGCGGCGCGGATGATCGCCGCGCGCTCGGTCAGGGTGATCGACCGGGCCATGACCTCCGGCGGCGGTGGGGGCAGCGGCGCGACGATGGCAAGCCGGGCCAGCGCCCCGACGAGGCGCGCCGGGTCGAGTGGCGGGGCGTCGATGGGCCGAGCGCCTGCGAGCCCGGCTGCCCGCGCGGCCGTCGGCTCGCGTCGGAACAGGCCGATCCGCAGCGAGCGCGCCATCGGCCAGCCGCAGACCGGCATCGCGATGGGCGCGATACAGGATGAGCCGGGCGCGCAGCTCGGCTTCCGGATCCGGGCCATCGTCGGCGAGCGCCGTCGGATCCAGGCTGGGCCGGCGCGGCAGCATCGCGCGGCTCTTGATGAGGATGAGCTGCGAGGCCACGGCCACGAACGAGCTGACGTGCCCGAGCCGGTCCGCGTCGAGCGTCGCCAGCGCATCGAGGTAGGCATCGGCCAGGCCGCCGAGCGGGACGGTCAGGACGTCGAGCTGGCGGGCTTCGATGAGCGCCAGGAGGAGGGCCAGCGGGCCCTCGAACTCGGCGAGCTCGACGTGCGTCGCCGCCTCCGGTCGACGGCCCTCGCCGAAGCGGACCGCCGGCGACACGGGGATGGCCGGGATCGGCGGCGACGCCTCGTCGAGGTCGGGCGCCATGACCGGCACCCCCGGCGACCCGTCGTGCTCGAGCATCAGTTGGCCTCGTCGGCGAGCTGGAGCCGGCGGCCGGCATCGGGATCGACCGGGTCGTCCTGATGGCGGATCAGGTCCACGGTGCGGGGCGAACAGCCGGCGTCGGCCGCGAGGCGCGCCGACGACTCGGCATGGTCCCGCAGGCGGGCGAGGGCCGGCGACCAACCGGGGACCACGCCGGCGACGTGCCACACCCACGTGCCGTAGTGCTGGCCGAGGGAATACGCGACGCGCGGCCAGATCCCGGTGTCGCCCTTGCCCGCGTCGTGCAGCAGGCCGGCCAGCAACAGCTCGTGGTCGGTCGCGCCGTCGGCGCGCAGCGTCGCCACGACGGCAAGGCCGTGTCGTCGATCCGCCACGTGCATCGCGTCGAACACCTCCAGCTGTCGGGGCTCCACCCAGCTCGCCAGCGCCGCGCGCTCCAACGGGTTCACGTGCGCCCGCAGGTGCGACCGGAACTGGCGGACCTTAGATGCCCACCAGGAGCGCGAAGAGGCCATCAAGGATCGGACTGATGATGCGCCCACCGATGGAGTCGCCGGGCGGCAGGAAGAACACGAGCAGGAGCAGGACGAAGCCGTACTGCTCGAGGACCGGACGCCATTGCCAGGCGAGGCGAGGCGGCAGGAAGGCGAACAGGACCTTCGAGCCGTCGAGCGGCGGGATCGGGAACAGGTTGAAGACCATCAGGACCAGGTTGATGTTGATGAAGATCAGCATCGTCTGGGTGACGATCTCGGGGACCTGGAAGTACAGCTCCGGGTTGGCGATGAGGTAGCGCAAGGGCAGCGCGACGATCGCCGCCAGGATGAGGTTCGAGATCGGGCCGGCCGCAGCGACGAGCGCCTCGCCGCGATGCCCGCCCTGCAGGTTCGACGGGTTGACCGGCGTCGGCTTGGCCCAGCCGAACCCGAACGAGCCCATCGAGGCGATGAACGTGACCGCCAGCAGGATCCCGCCGAGCGGATCGAAGTGGGCGACCGGGTTGAGGGTCAGCCGGCCGAACAGCTTGGCCGTGCCGTCGCCCAGTCGATACGCCGCCAGGGCGTGGCTGAACTCGTGGACCGGGAAGCCGACGAGCAACATGATCGCGACCGCGATCACGATCGGCAGATACGGCTCCAGAGACAAGCGGGCTCCTCGTGGACGGTGACGGGGTCCCGCGTATGGTACCGGCGCGCCGGGTCAGAGGCGCCCGAGCAGCTCCGCCTTCTTGCGCTCGTACTCCTCGGGCGTGATCGCGCCGCGGTCGCGCAGGTCGGCGAGGCTGGCCAGCGTCCGCGTGATGTCGTCCGCGTCGGCACCGGTCGCCGCGGCTGGGAGCCGCCGGCGCCGCGGTGCCGGGCGTGCTCACGGTGTCGTCGCCGAGGGGCGCGGCCAGCGGCCGCGGCGGCCGCCGGAGCGGCGCTCTCGGCCCGCAGCGGCGGCGAGGGCGCCGGCGTGCCGCCGGCGACCTCGATCTCGTACTCGTGCTTGGCCTCGAGCATCGCCTTCTTGAACTCGATCGGGCGGCGCAGCATGCGGAACTCGGAGATCGCGGCCTCGGACGCGGTCAGGATCTTCAGGTCGCCGAAGTCGAGCGCCCGGCCGAAGATCGACTGGGTCAGCACGGCGTCGTTGATCTTCTCGAGCGAGCTGTCGGCGGCGCGCTTGTTGACGACGCCCTGGGTGTCGATGACCCGGCGGTTGGTGACGACGTACTCCTGGCTGAGGTAGCTCAGGATCGTCCAGAACAGCAGGGCGATGCCGCCGATGAACACGGCGGCGGCGACCCAGCTGAGTAGCGTCTTGATCGTGCCCAGGAACCCGCCCGACTCCATGCCGTTCGACAGGATGAGGAGCAGCAAGGCGGCGATCATCGCCAGGATCGTCCACTTGGCGCCCCAGATGAAGACCCACCAGTGCTGCTTCTCGCGGTGGACGACGCGTTCGCCACTCGTCAGCAGACCATCGGCATATCCCATCGCGGCGTTCCCCTCCTCGGGTCAGGCTCGGGGGTGGGCCCGACGGTAGACGTCGCGGATCCGCTCCCCGGTGAGATGCGTGTAGAGCTGGGTCGTGGAGATACTCGCATGCCCGAGCAACTCCTGGACGACCCGCAGGTCGGCGCCACCTTCGAGGAGATGCGTGGCGAACGAGTGCCGCAGCGTGTGCGGGCTGACGGTGGCCGGGCAGCCCGGCGGCGCGGGCGGCAGCCGTGGACCAGCGCCCAGGCCTGCTGCCGCGCCAGCCGGCGACCCCGATCGCCGACGAACAGCGGGCCGCCGCGGGGCGCGTCGAGCGGATGGGCCGCCACGATCACGGCCCTGGCTCCGTCCTGCCAGGTCACGAGCGCGTCGATGCGCCTCCTCGCCGACCGGGACGAGGCGCTCCTTGTCGCCCTTGCCGATGACCCGCACGAACGCGCCGTCGAGGGACAGGTCCTCGCGGTCCAGCCCCAGCGCTTCGCTGACCCGCAGGCCGGCGGCATACAACAGCTCGAGCAGGGCGGCGTCGCGCGGACCGGCGGCGGCCGCGGCGTCCAGCAGGCGCGCCGCCTCCTCGACGGTCGAGCGTGTCGGGGAGCCGCCGGCCCTGGCGGGGCAGGTCGAGGTGGGCCGCCACGTCGACCCCGATGACCCCTTCCCCGTACGCGAACCGGTAGAAGCCCTTGAGCGCTGCGGCCCGGCGCCGCAGGCTGGTCGACGCCAGGGCTCGGCCGGCTCCGGCTCGCACCACCGGCCCGGCCGCGCGTCAGGTCGGCCAGGTAGGCGACCGGGGCATCGGCCGAGCGCGCCCAGCTCCGGCTCGTCGGGTTCGCGGCGAAGTCCTCGAGGTCCGTCCGGTATGCCCGGATCGTCGCCGGTGCCAGGCCTCGCTCGACGTGGAGATAGGCGAGGTAGTCGTCGATCGCCCGGCGCAGGCCCTCGGGGCGGCGGCTCAGCCGTCGGACCGGGTCCCGACGGGCTCGCCACGCCATGCCTCGGCCCGGTCGAGCAGCTCGCGTGCCGCCGCCAGCGTCGAGGCGTCGCCGGGATCGCCGCCGAGCATCGCGGCCAGCTCCACGATCCGCCCTTCGCGGTCCAGCCGCTCGACCTCGGTCACGGTCCGGCCGTCGCGCTCGCGCTTGGCGATCCGGTAGTGGACGTCGGCGTGGGCCGCGATCTGCGGCAGATGCGTGACGCACAGGACCTGGTGCCGACGGGCGAGGCCCCACAGGCTGCGGCCGATGGGATCGGCGCTCCGGCCGCCGACGCCCGTATCGACCTCGTCGAACACGAGGGTGGGCGTGGCATCGGCCTCGGCCAGCACGCGCTTGACCGCGAGGGCGACCCGCGACAGCTCGCCACCCGAGGCGATGCGGGCCAGCGGGCGCGCCGGCTCGCCGGGGTTCGGGGCGAGGCGGTAGACGACCTGGTCGAGCCCGCTCGCGTCGAACGCGACGGCATCGCCGGCGACCTCGACCGCGGGCTCGTCGGGACCGGCGACGCGGCGGCCGACGGCGACCTCGAACACCCCGGCCGGGAACCCGAGCTCGACGAGGACCGCATCGACATGATCGGCAAGCGACGTCGCGGCCTCGCTCCGCGCAGTCGACAGGGCCTCGCCGGCAGCGGCGACGGCGGCCAGGCGGATCCCGTCCTCGGCCTGGCGACGTGCACGCTCCTCGTCGAGCCCCCGCAACCGCTCGGCCTCCTCGCCGGCCGTCGCGCCGTGGGCGATGACCGCAGCCTCGTCGTCGCCGTAGCGCCGCAGGAGGCCATGGATGACGCCGAGGCGGGCGTCGAGGTCGGCCAGCGCCCGCGGGTCGTGGTCGACGCCCTCGGCCAGGCTGCGCGCCTCGTCGGCCACGTCCGCCAGCTCGGCGTCCAGCCCGCCGAGCCGATCCGCCAGCGGCTCGAACCGTGGGTCGAGCCGTGCCAGGGTCCGTGCCTCACCGAGTGCGGCCGCGACGATGTCCCGGGCACCGCCACCATCCGCCGTCAGCGCCTCCCGCAGCGTCGCGGCCCCCCGGGCGATGGCCTCGCCGTGCTGGGCTGCGGTCAACCGCGCGGTGATCTCGTCGGCCTCGCCGGATCGCAGCCGCGCCGCGGCGATCTCGCCGACCTCGTGGTCGAGCAGCTCCAGTCGTCGCCCGACCTCGCGCGGGTCGAGCTCGGCGGCATCGAGGGCCGTGCGGTTCTCGCGCCAGCGCTCGACCGCGGTCGCCATCTCGCGACGGAGCGCCTCGTGGCCGCCCCAGCCGTCGAGCAGATCGCGTTGCCAGCGCTCGTCGAGCAGGCGGCCCTGGTCGTGCTGTCCGTGGACCTCGACGAGCGGCCCGACCTCGTCGGCCAGGCGTGCGGCGGTGACCGAGGTGTCATCCAGGCGCGCCGTGGAGCGCCCGGCGGTGGTCACCTCGCGCACGGCGATGAGCGGCTCGGGCAGGCGGTCGAAGAGCGCCTCCACGCGTGCCGTGTCCGAGCCGTGGCGCACGAGCGTCGTGTCGGCGCGGGCCCCGAGGGCCAGCCCGAGGGCGTCGATGAGCAGGCTCTTGCCCGCCCCGGTCTCGCCGGTGATGACGTTCAGGCCGGCATCGAGCGACAGGCGCAGCCGGTCGATGAGGGCGAGGTCCGTGACGGCCAGCTCGAGCAGGCGACCCGCCCGGCCGGACCCGCGTCGTCGATCACGACGGCAGCAGCTCCACCTTGTGGCGCAGGAGGTCCCAGAACGGCTGGGCACCCTGCGGCTCGACGAGGCGGATCGGCCGCTCCAGGGCGTGGACCTCGACGACGTCGCCGACGGAGATCGGCAGGTCCTCGCGCCCATCGACCGAGACGAGCGCCTCGTGGGCGTCGACGACGCGACAGCGGACGACCTGCTGGGGGCTGACGACGACCGAGCGGATCGCCGTCAGGTACGCGGCGATCGGCGTGACCACGAGGTTGCGGCTGACCGGGTCGAGGATCGGGCCGCCCGCGGAGAAGGAATAGCCGGTGCTGCCGGTCGGGCTGGCCACGACGAGGCCGTCGGCGATGAACGTGGCGAGGTGCGTGCCGTCGATCGACACGTCGAGCCGGCACACCCTGGCCAGTGCGCCACGGGCGATGACGATGTCGTTGAGCGCGATGTGCCGCTCGTCCTCGCCGATCCGACCGCCGCGCAGGATCCGCCCCTCGATGACCATCCGCTCGTCGAGCGTGTACGTCGCCGGCGACGATGTGCCCGAGCACGGTCTCGAGGTCGCCCGCCTCCGCCTTGGACAGGAAGCCGACCTTGCCCAGGTTGAGGCCCAGGAGCGGGACGTCGACGTCGGCGACCGCGCGGGCCGCGCGGAGGAACGTGCCGTCGCCGCCCAGGACGACGAGCGCATCGGTCGTGGGCAGCTCGGCGCGAAGGCGGTCGAGGTCGCTGGCCTGGGCCTGCCACTCCCCGATGCCGCGCACCTGGCACCAGCCGGACGCTCGGCGCTGCCAGCTCGACCGCGGCTTCGTTCGTCGGGTTGTAGGCGAAGCCGATCCGGCCGATGGTCACGTGGCTCCTCGGGTCGGTGTCGCTGCGACGACCTCGCGATCCGCTCGGGGATCTCGGCACAGCCCGGGCCGGCAGCCAGGTGGACGAGGAACTCGCGGTTCCCATCGGGTCCCAGCAGCGGCGACGCGATCACCTCCCGGGTCCCGAGGCCGGCCTCCGCGGCGGCCGCGACGACGTCCGCTCGAGCACCTCGCGGTGGATGGCCGGGTCGCGGACGACGCCGCGGTCGGTCCTTCCGCGTGCCCGCCTCGAACTGGGGCTTGACCAGCGCGACGATCGGGGCGGCCGGTCGGAGGGTCGTGACGATCGGCCCGAGGACCTTGTCGAGCGAGATGAACGACACGTCGATGACGGCGAGGTCGATCGGCTCGGGCAGGGTCGCGGCCGTCAGCGACCGGCCGTTGGTCCGCTCCATGCTGACGACGCGGCGGTCGCGGCGGAGCACCTCGGCAAGCTGTCCACGGCCCACGTCGAGAGCGTAGACGCGCCGTGCGCCGCGCTGCAACAGGACATCGGTGAAGCCGCCGGTGGACGCCCCGACGTCGAGCGCGACGCTCCCCGTCGGGTCGATGCCGAACGCGTCGAGCGCGGCCGCCAGCTTGTAGCCGCCGCGGCTGACGTACGGCATCGGCTGTTCGACGACGATCTGGATCGCGGCGTCCACCTGGTCGCCGGGCTTCCGGTCCCGTCGGGCGGCGTCACCGTCCCCGACGCGGACCTTGCCGGCGAGGATGAGCGCCTGGGCCCGGGTACGCGACTCGGCCAGCCCGCGATCGACCAGCAGCTGGTCGAGACGGACCCGGATCGGGCGAGGGGTCGACGGTGGAGGCACGCCCGCGTATCGTGGCACAGGCCGCTCGACCCGCGGTCACCGGGGCACGGAGGTACCATCGGGCGCATGTCGGATCGGACGCCCCTGTGGGCCGCTGGCGACCGGATGACGCTCATCCTGACCGGAGCGGACACGGGCGAGTCGTGCTTCGTGATGGAACAGGTCGTCCCGCGCCACGTGCGACCGCCTGGGCGCCATGCGCATGCCCGGGAATCCCACGTCTGGTACGTCCAGGACGGCCACGGCCGGTTCTACGTCGGCGACACGGAGACGGCAGCCGGACCGGGGGCCATCCTGTTCGGTCCACCCGGCATCCCGCACGCCTTCAGCGCTGACTCGCCCGAATTGCGGGTCCTGGTCGTCACGATGCCTGCCGGTCTCGAGCGGTTCTTCCTGGCGACCGGCGAGCCCGCCCGCGGCGACGGACCTCCGCCCCCGACCTGGCGCCCGCCGGTCGACGATGTCGAGGCGATCGCCGCGACGTTCGAGATCGACCTGCTGGGCCCCGAACCGCGCTGGCATCCGATCGACGACTGAGGCGCCGTGACGGACGTCGACACCGTCACCCTGGCTCGACCGCGTCGCCTCCACCGGGTTCCGACACCGCATCGGCGGTCACCGGTGCGGCCGATCGCGTGAAGACCAACGGGTCTCTGCGCTGCCGCGTCACCGTCAGGCCGACGACGCGCGAGATGACGAACGCCACGTACATCAGCCCGGCGACCTGCTCGATCATCACGACGGAGCGCGCCTGGGCAGGACCGGCGTGATGTCGGACAGGCCGACGCTGGTCAGGTTGGTGAACGACAGGAACAGCAGCTCGAACCAGGTCCGCGTGCGCCTGCGGGTCGATGGCCGCCGTGAACGACGCCGGGCCACACGACCTGGACCGCCGCGAATGCGTAGGCGAATGCCCAGGCGACGACCGTGAACGTCGCGCCGGTCGCCCACAGCTCGTCGGCCGTGATGAACCGGTCCAGGAACATGTAGCGGATCAGCGCGAAGCTGGTGTAGAAGTAGAACGCCGCGTGGAGCAGCGACGATGATCAGCACGACGGGGGCGTCGGACGGGTCGATCGCCTCGAGGATGGTCAGGACGACGATCGGCAGGCCCAGGAGGACGGAGATCCAGGTCAGGGCCGGGCGTGGTCGCGGACCGCGCGGACGGCCAGGACGAGGACGACCGAGCCCGAGCGTCGCGACCAGCGCCCGGCCGAGCGGCGAGCTCGTCGAGGAACGGGTAGAGCGAGGACCGCCGACAGCTGGACCAGCAGCAGGAGCGCGGACGGGTGGCGCCAGAGGCGCTGGGCGTCGTCGGGCGGGCGACGCTCATCGGTCGCGTCAGGCGACGCCGGAGGTCTGGACGCCCGGCTGCAGGCCGAGTGCCTCGATCGTCTCGCGCACCTGGTCGGTCAGGCCGTCGGCATCGAGCCGCAGGACGCGGCGGAGGTCGACGACCGAGCCGTGGTCCACGAACCGGTCACCCGGGATGCCGAGCGATGCGGACGATCACCCCACGTAGCGCCGGATCGGCCAAGCGCGCCTCCTCGAGCGTCTCGAGCACGGCACTGCCGAACCCGCCGGTCACGACGCTCTCCTCGAACGTCACGACCAGCCGCTTGCCGCGGGCCGCGTCGAGGATGAGCTGCCGGTCGAGCGGCTTGGCGAACCGGGCGTTGATGACCCCGATGCTCCAGCCCTCCGCCGCGAGGCCGTCGGCGGCATCCAGGGCGCGATGCGACGATCGGCCCGAAGCCGACGAACAGCAGGTCGCGGCCCTCGCGCAGGGTCTCGGCCACGGCCGACCGGCAGGACCGCCGGCTCGATCGGGTCGGCAGCCCGAAGCCCGCGTCGCGCGGGTAGTGGAGGGCGAACGGGTGGTCCTGGGCGAGCGCGGTCCGGAGCAGCGAGCGCAGCTCCTGCTCGTCGCGCGGCGCCGCGATGACGAGGTTCGGCAGCTGGCGCTGCGCCGGGATCATGAACATGCCCTGGTGGCTCGTCCCGTCCTCGCCGACCAGGCCGGCACGGTCGACGGCGAGGAGGACCGGCGCGTCGTTCTGGCAGACGTCGTGGACGGTCTGGTCGAAGGCGCGCTGCAGGAACGTCGAGTACAGCGCGACGACCGGGCGCATGCCGCCCAGCGCGAGCCCGGTCGCGAAGCGTGACGGCGTGCTGCTCGGCGATCCCGACGTCGAAGACCCGGTCGGGGAACGTCGGCGGCGAGCTTGGACATGCCGGTGCCGGTCGGCATGCCCGCCGTGATCCCGACGATGCGCCGGTCCGGCCGGGCCGAGCTCGATGAGCTCCGCGGCGAAGACCGCCGTGTAGTTGGGGTGCTTGGCCGGGGCGACGGCGCGGTCGTCGGCGAGGCGGCGTCGTCGGCCATCGATTCGGTCGGCATCGTCCGATTGCGCGCGTCGTACGCGTCGGCTCGCGGCGGCCAGGGTCATCGGTGGCAGCGCTGCCCCGTGGAAGCCGACCTGGTCCGCCTCGGCCGGCCGGAACCCGCGGCCCTTCTGGGTCCGGACGTGGACGATCGTCGGGCCCGGGCAGGGCGAGCGCCGCGCCGAGCGTCTCGTCGAGCGCGCGGAGGTCGTGGCCGGGCACGACGCCGATGTAGGTGAGCCCGAGGTCCTCGAACAGCTGGCCCGGCTGCGCGAACCGGACGACCGAGGCCCGCAGCCGCTTGGACCACTCGAGGAGCGATGCGGCCGACGACCGGCACGCGTCTCGACCGTCCGGTCGTAGGCGCTCTTGCTCTGCCGCCACGCGCCCGACAGCTTGATCTGCGACAGGTACTTGGAGAACGCCCCGACCGTCGGGCTGATCGACATCTCGTTGTCGTTGACGACGATGAGCATCTGGGTCTGGCGCTGGCCGATGTCGTTGAGCGCCTCGAGCGACAGCCCGCTCATCAGCGCGGCATCGCCGACGACGACCGCGATGCGCTCCAGCCCGTGGCGCAGGTCGCGCGCCTCGGCCAGACCCTGGGCGATGGACAGGCCGGTCCCGGCGTGGCCGCCGTCGAACACGTCGTGCGCCGACTCGGTGCGCCGCGGGAAGCCGCCGACGCCGTCGAGCTGGCGGAGCGTGCCGAAGCGGTCGAGTCGTCCGGTCAGGAGCTTGTGCGGGTAGGCCTGGTGGCCGGTGTCCCAGACGATCCGGTCGCGCGGCGACTCGAGCAGGCGATGCAGGGCGATGGTCAGCTCGACGACGCCGAGCGACGAGCCGAGGTGCCCGCCGGTGACGGCGACCGTGCGGATGATCGTCTCGCGGATCTCGGCGGCCAGCTCGGCGAGCTGGCGCTCGTCCATGCCGCGCAGGTCGGCGGGTCCGTGGAGGTCGGTCAGGGTGGTCACGGTGGGAAGGATGCTCCGTGTCGGTCGGTCGTTGTCAGGTCAGCTGCGCCGCGATCGCGGCGCAGTGTAAACCTGTTCCTTGCAGGTCGCCAGTTTCGGATGAGCTCCGGGCGGCAGGCGCCACCTAGGGCCGCACGACGGCGATCCGCCGCGACGCAGGCCTACGTCGGACGCCTCGGCGGCCTCCTCGACCTGGACCTCGCGGGTCTCGAGTGCGCCCCCGGCCCGGGCCACCAGCTGCTGCACCCGCAGCTCGGCGTCCCCGATGAGCCGCTCGCAGCGGGCCTGAGCGCCACGCCACGCTCGTACAGGGCCAGCGCCGCCTCGAGCGGCTGGCCGCCGGCCTCGAGCTCGCCGACGATCCGCTGGAGCTCGGCGAGGGCGTCATCGAAGGCGAGCGTCTCGACGGCGGCGGGCCGTCAGGCATCGGTTCGGTCGTCGCCACCTGGCTCCTCGGTGTCATCGGCATCGGCGGCGACCCGCCCATCGAGCCAGCGGGCGACAAGGATACCGAGCGCGAGCCCGACGACGGCGACGACCGCGACGATGCACGACGAACAGGACGAGCTCGCCGCTCGTCGACGCACGGGTCGGCGGTCAGCGATCGTCGGCGGTGGCCGGGAGCGATCCGCCCGCGCACGTCGAGGCGCGAGCGCGGTCCCGCCCGGCGCCTGCGCCGGGTCGCGCACGATCGAGCCGTCATCGCGGCGCCGGACGATGGCGTAGCCCCGGTCGAGGGTGGCCTGCGGCCCGAGCACGGCCAGCGCCGCCGCGACGCGGTCAGCGCCGATCGCTCGCGCTCGAGCCGGCGGCCGCAAGCGCGCCGAGTGGCGGCAGGGCGGCCAGCCGGGCACGCTCCCGGTCGAGGGTCGGCCGCTGGCCGGCAAGCGGCGGCAGCGCAGCGAGGCGCGCCCGATCGCGAGCCAGTCGTGCCGGACGGTCGGACGGCACGCGCGGCGAGCCGTTCCACCAGCCGCTGCTCGGTCGCCAGGCGGCCGACGATGGCCCGGGTCGCCCGATCGAGCAGGTGGCCGACTCCGCTCGCGTGATGCCGCCAGTTGCGCCGCCGGATGGAGCCGATCCAGCGCGCGTCGTTCCGCGACGACCTCGCGGGCGAGCGGCGCCGACCTGCCGCGCCGATCGCGCCGTCCAGCCGCCGACCGGCGCCGCGCAGCGCCATTGGCGAGGTCGGCGCGGTCCGGGCACGACGAGCTCGGCGGCCGCGGACGGGGTGGCGGCCCGGACGTCGGCCGCGAAGTCGGTCAGGGTGACGTCGACCTCGTGGCCGATGCCGCGCGACGACCGGGATCGGGTGCGCGACGACGGCCCGGACGACCCGCTCGTCGTTGAACGCCCAGAGGTCCTCCATGCGAGCCACCGCCGCGCGCCAGGATGGTCACGGCCGGGGCGTCCGCGCGGCCGGCCCTCCTCGACGCAGCGCTCCGACCAGCGCTCGACGCGGCGCAGCGCCGTGACGATGCTGGCCGGGGCCTCCTCGCCCTGCACGCGCGCCGCGACGAGGACGACCCGGACGAGCGGCCAGCGCCGGGCGAGGACCGTGCACACGTCCCGCCACACGGCGCCGGTCGGGCGAGGTGACGACGGCGATCGTCGTCGGGCGCTGCGGGAGCGGCCGCTTGCGCGCCGCGTCGAACAGGCCCTCGGCGGTGAGCCGGGCCTTGAGCGCCTCGAACCGCAGGGCCAGGTCGCCGAACCCGGCGGGCTGCATCGAGTCGACGTAGAGCTGCAGGGCGCCGGTCGGCTCGTACAGGTCGATCCGGCCGTGGACGACGACGCGCAGCCCGGCCTGGGCCTCGAACGCCGAGCGCTGCCGGTCGTCGCGGAACCAGACGCACTGGAGCTGGTTGCGCTCGTCCTTGAGCGCGAAGTAGGCGTGACCGGCGGTGGACACGGTGACCCGCCCGATCTCGCCCTCGACCCACAGGTCGACGAGCCGCGGGTCCTGGCGGACGGCCGTCCGGACGGCCCGGGTGACCTCGCTGACGGCCAGGATGCGGACGCCGAACTGCCCGGGCGCGTCGGCTCGGTGCGCGCCGATCGGCGCCTCGGGGTCCATCGACGAGATGGTACCCATGGGGAGGGTCGGCAGCCTGCCACCGCGGTACCGTGCGCGCCATGACCGAACCGCTGGTCCCCCGCTACGACGCTCCGGCCGACCAGCCCGGGTCCCGCCGCGTGGGCAACCTGAGCGCGGCCCTACGCCACGCCGAGCGCATCGGACCGCTCACCCGTGGCGAGGTGGCGGCCATGGCGACGCATGCGCTGGTCGTCATCGCCGTCTTCCTGCTCCCGCTGCCATGGGTCGTCCAGCTCGTCCTCGCCGTCGGCCTTGGGACCTGGCTCGGCACCGAGGTCGGCGAAGCGCGCCATCCCGCGACGGGTCGCCGCGCCATCGAGGCGTTCGGCTACCTCGGGGAATGGAGCTGCAGCGCGCGAAGCCATCGATGCCGGCGGATCGTCACGCCCGACGATGCCCGCGCTGGCTGGCTGCGTATCCCGAGCAGCCCGAGGACCGCTGGCTGCGCTGGGAGCTGCTGCTCCTGGCCGACGATCCCGCCACGGCGGCCGAGGTCGCAGCACGGATCCGGACGGAACGCCGTACGACCGGTTCGAGCGGGCCTATGCGCTCGATCGCGTTGCCTGGAGCCAGGGCGCGATACGACGCGACCTCGGGCGGTCGCGGCGGTCGGCCGCCGGAGACGAGGCCGCCGGCATGCCGTCGCGCGGCGTCGCGATGGGCAAGGATCTGGCCGCCGAGGCGCCCTGCCGCTCGTCGCGCGGACGCCTCGCGGCCGACCTGGCCTGGACAGCGCCTCGCTCGCATGCTGGTCCGAGCGATGACGCGCTCGCTGCCGCCGCGCATCGCCGATCTCGGCCGAGCTAGACCCGGGTCTGGTACTCGCCGGTCCGCGTGTCGATGCGGATGGTGTCGCCGGGCTCGACGAAGATCGGGACCACGACGACGAGCCCGGTCTCGGTCGTCGCCGGCTTGCGCGCACCCGACTGCGTATCGCCGGCGAAGCCCGGCTCCGTGTCGACGACCTTGAGGTCGACGGTCACCGGGAGCTCGACCCCGATCGTCTCGCCCTGGTAGCTCGTCCGATCGATGCTCATCCCGTCCTTGAGGTACTGCGCGGACTCGCCCAGCTGCTCGGCGGTCAGGTGGAACTGGTCGTAGGTGTCGGTGTCCATGAAGTGGAAGTCGTCGCCGTCGCGGTACAGGAACTGGACCGGACGCTTCTCCATCGACGCGCGTGGCCACTTCGTGCCGGCCTGGAACGAGCGCTCGATGGTCTGGCCGCGCTTGATGTTGCGCAGCGTGATCCGGACCTGGGCGGAGCCGCGACCCATCTTGATGTGGTGGTAGTCGAGGATCTGCCAGAGCTCGCCGTCGAGCTCGATGGCGACGCCCTTCTTGAGTTCGCCGGTACTGATCATGTCGGGCTGGCTCCTGGGGGCCGAACCGGCCACGGCGCGACGCAGGCGCCAGCGGGACCGCGGGTCGGGATGGGATGAGGGCGCCATTCTAGCCCGGCTACCATCGGCCCGGAGATGACCACACCGCCGGTTTCGACGCCGTCCTCTCGGCGACCGCCGCCCGACCTCGATGAGCCGACCGTGCTCGAGATCGCCGGGCGGACCTTCGGCCTGACCGCTGCCGCGGCGCGCGACCTGGGCAGCGAGCGCGACCGGACGTTCCTCCTGGCCGACGCGGCCGGTGCGCCGCTCGCGGTGATGAAGCTGTCGAACGCGGCGGAGGACCCGGCCACACTCGACATGGAGGCGCTCGCCGTCGTCCACGCCGGCGATCGTCGATCCGACCCTGCCGCTGGCGGTGCCGTGGCGGACCCCGGGTGCACCCGACCTCGTCCCCGGTGCGGCCCGGCCGGATCCGTCGTGGTGGCGGGCGACGATCGAGCACGGCGGCGACGTCCATCACGTCCGGATGTACGACGTCCTGCCCGGTCGCCAGCGGACCGACCCGCTGGAGCTCGACGATGCCGCCCTCGGCGCGTGGGGCGCGACGACGGCGCGTCTCGGGCTGGCGCTGCGGGGGTTCTTCCACCCGGCCGCCCAGCGCACGATGCTGTGGGACATCCAGCACGCGCCACGCACGCGGTCGATGGTCCCGGCCATCCGGGATCCCGGCCAGCGCGACCTCGTCGGCCGGGTGCTGGACCGCTTCGATGCCGTGGTCGCCCCGGTCTGGCCGTCACTGCGCGCCCAGGTCGTGCACACCGACCTGACGACCGACAACGCCCTGGTCGACGAGCGCGGTCGGATCACCGGCATCGTCGACTTCGGCGACGCCAGCCACAGCGCGCTCGTCGTCGACCTGGCGGGCGTGCTCGATTCGCTGCTCGCCGAGCGACATGGCGACGAGCTGTTCCGGGCGGCCCGCCTCGTGCTCGATGGCTATCAGCGCCACGTGCCGCTCGAGCCGCTGGAGCTCCGCCTGCTCGGCGAGCTGCTCGCGACCCGTGCCGCCGTGACCATCACGATCTCGTCGTGGCGCTCGGATCGTGGCCTGGAGGATGCCGCCTTCGCCGAGCGCTACAACGCCGCGGTCGCCGCGACCATCGAGACGCTCCTCGCCACCGGCTGGGACGAGGTGGCCCGTCGGCTCGGCGCGACGACCGATGCCGATCCGAGCGGTGATGCCGACCTGCGAGCGCGGCGGACCGAGTCGATGGGCCCGGCGCTCGAGCCGCTCAGCTACGAGACGCCGCTCCACCTCGTCGGCGGCGCAGGGCGTGTGGCTGACGGCAGCCGACGGCCGGCGCTACCTCGACGCCTACAACAACGTCCCGGTCGTCGGCCACGGCCATCCGCGCGTGACCGAGGCCATCGCCCGCCAGGCGCGGCGGCTGAACACCAACCTGCGCTACCTGCACGACGACGCGATCCGAGCTTGCCGAGCGGCTGATCGCGACGATGCCGCCGGGGCTCGACACGGTCTTCTTCGTGAACTCCGGTTCGGAGGCCAACGACCTCGCCTGGCGGCTGGCCTCGAGCGCCACGGGTCGCCACGGCGTGGTCTGCACGGACCACGCGTATCACGGCATCAGCGAGGCGAGCGCCGCCGTGTCGCCGGAGTCGTGGCACGGCGGCGAGCGGCCGGACCATGTCGAGACCTGGGACCCCGAGGCGGCGGACGGCGTCGCGGCGGCCTGGCCCGGCTCGGTGGCCGTGACCGGACGGCTGCGGCGGTCATCCTCGATGGGGTGCTGACGAGCGACGGCTACCCGGCCGTGGCGGCCGCGACGGCCGAGCGCTGGCTCGCGGACACCCACGCGGCCGGAGCCCTGTGGATCGCCGACGAGGTCCAGGGCGGGCACGGCCGGACCGGCGAGGCGATGTGGTCGTTCGCTCGGCTCGGGCTCGCCCCGGACATCGTCACGCTCGGCAAGCCGATGGGCAACGGGCATCCGGTCGGTGCGGTCGTGACCCGGCGCGAGATCGCGGCCACCTTCGCCGAGGAGACCGTGTTCTTCAGCACGTTCGGGGGCAACCCGGTGTCCGCGGCCGCCGCCCTGGCGGTGCTCGACGTCATCGAGGACGAGCGGGTGCTGGCCCGGACGACGCTTGCCGGCGCGGCCCTGCGCGACGCCCTGCGGGCCGCGAGCGACGGGGACCCGCGCATCATCGAGGTCCGCGGCGTCGGGTTGGCCATCGGCGTCCAGTGTCGGGACGACGTGACGGCGACGGCGATCAAGGAAGGGATGCGCGAGCGAGGCGTGCTCATCGGCACGAGCGGCCGGCCTGGCGACGTCCTGAAGATCCGGCCTCCGCTGGCGTTCACCGTCGACGAGGTGCCGGTCGTCGGCGATGCCTTCGCGGCGACCCTGGCGGCCCTTCCGGACTGACTGCGGTCGACACGGTCGCGGTCACTCCGCGTAGCCCCAGTCCGCCTCCCGCATCGTCCCATCCTCGAAGGTGACCCGAGTCGTCCCCTGCCCCGTCGACGGCGTGCACTGGGCGACCGTGCAGCGCACCACGATCGACACCAGCCGACCGGTCTGGCCGACCGGGACGATGATGTTCGTGGCCATCTGGCGACAGCGTTCGATGGCCAACCCGATGCAGGTCGGCGTCAGCGGCAGGATGTCGACCGGATCGGCGACGGCGGGCGCGGCTTCCCACGCACTCCCGTAGCTCTGCACGCTGCCGTCGGAGTAGAAGACGTCGACCTGGGCGACGCCGCTGTCGAGCGTGCAGCGGGGCTGCGAACAGGTCACTCGCACCCGCAGCGTCGTCTCCCCGGCAGGCGCGTTCGCGCGGGCATCGCTCAGCGCCTGCTGGCACGTCGCTGGCGGGGTGGCCAGGCAATCGACGACGGGTTCCGGCGGGCGGGTCGGGTTCGGCGCGACGGCGTCACAGGCCAGGACGCCCAGCGAGAGCGTGGCGAGGGCGATGAGCGCGATCCGGACGACTCGGCCACCGACCATGCCACGCAGCCTACGTGTCGTCCGTGCTCAGTGTCCGACGACGAGGACCTCACGCGGAAAGCTCGTCAGTCGCTCGACGCGACGTGCGTCGGCATCGAGCAGGATGAGGTCCTCGATCCGGACCCCCATCTCGCCGGCCAGGTAGACGCCGGGTTCGACCGAGAAGACGGTGGGGCTGGGCAAGGGCGAATCGGTCGCCTTCACGCCGAGTGACGGCCCCTCGTGGGTCGCCAGGCCGATCCCGTGGCCGGTGCCGTGCCCGAACCGCTCCCCATGACCACCTTCGGCGATTGCCGCCCGGGCGATGCCGTCGACGACCCGCCCTGACGGCAGCTCGCCGTCCGTCGCGACCGCGGTCTCCAGCGCGGTGATCGCCGCCCCCTGCGCACGCGCGACGAGCTCGTAGACGTCCAGGTCGCGGGCCGTCGGCTCCCCGACGAAGAGCGTCCGGGTCATGTCGCTGCGGTAGCCCCCGACCTGTGCCCCGAAGTCGAACAGGAGGACCGCTCCATCCAGGACCGGGCGATCACCGGGCGCACCATGCGGCAGGGCCGCCTCGGGCCCGCTCAGGCAGGCGACGTCGAACGCCAGCGCCTCCGCGCCGCCCGTCCGCATCCGCCACTCCAGGTCGAGGGCAAGGGCGGCCTCGGTGACGCCCGGACGGATCGACGGCAACAGGCCGGCGAGCGCGCGGTCGGCGACGGCACAGGCTGCCCGGATGCGCTCGACCTCGTCCGGCTCCTTGACCGCGCGATCGGCCTCCAGCCAGCCCTCGATCGGCACGAGCTCCACGTCCGGCGCGGCGGCGGCGAGGCGCTGCCAGGTGGCATGGGCGACGAAACCGGCCTCCAGGCCGACTCGCCGGGCGCCGATGGACGCGACCAGCTCCGGCCAGCGCGACGGGAGGTCGCCATAGACCTCGGCGATCCGGGCGTCCGGCGCCTCGCGCCGGGCCTGGATGGCGTACCGCGTGTCGGCCAGGACCACGACCTCGTCGCCGCCCACGAGGAACTGGCCGGAGGTG
>CAVZON010000007.1:0-250803 GCA_963776925.1 uncultured Chloroflexia bacterium
GGCGGCACCGCGACGTGACCGATCAACCTCCAGCGAGGCGTCTCATGATCGACTATGGCGATACCGGCCCGCAGGGTCCGCTGGCCAGCGTCCTGGAGGTGCGGCGTGGCCCGGACGACGCGCATACGGGGGGCCTCGAGCATCGCGAGGCGCTGATCTACACCCTCGGCAAGGCCGCGGAGCTCGAGCATCTCGTGATGCTCCAGTACCTGTTCGCGGCGTTCTCCCTCAAGCAGCGGGTCGAGGAGGGCCTGACGCCAGAGACGCTCGCGGCGGTCCAGCGCTGGCGCACGACGCTGCTGGAGATCAGCGCGCAGGAGATGCTCCACCTGGCGCTGGTCCAGAACCTGCTGACCGCCGTCGGCGCCGCGCCCCGCCTCGCCCGGCCGAACTTCCCGATGCCCGCCTACGCCTACCCGGCCGGCGTCAGGATCGAGCTGATGCCATTCGACGAGGCCGCCCTCCGTCACTTCGCCTTCCTCGAGCGGCCGGACGGCATGGACGTCGAGGACGCCGAGGGGTTCGAGGCCATCGCGCAGGCGGTCGCGCTGCCCCACGACCCGCACGACGCGATCGTCCCGCATCTCCAGGAGTTCGACACGATCGGGCAGCTGTACCGGGCGATCCAGGATGGCCTCGAGCACCTCGACGAGCGGCTCGGCTCGTCGCGCCTGTTCATCGGGCCGCCGAACGCCCAGGCGACCGAGGAGCACTTCCGCTGGCCGGAGCTCATCGCGGTCACCGACCTCGCGTCCGCGCAGCAGGCGATCGACACGATCGTCGAGCAGGGCGAGGGGGCTCGTGGCGAGTGGCGCGACGCCCACTTCGGGCGCCTCCTGGGCATCCTCGACGAGTACCTCGCGCTCAAGGAGGCGGACCCGGGCTTCGAGCCAGCCCGGCCGGTGGTGGCGGCCAACGTCCGGCCCCAGCCCACCGGGGTCGTGGTGCCGCTGATCACGGACCCTGGCACCGCCCGTGCCATGGACCTGCTCAACGTGGCGTACGAGGTCCTGCTGCAGCTCCTGTCGCGGTACTTCGCGAACACCGACGAGTCGCCGGAGCAGCTCGAGGTCCTGGCCGACGTCTCGGTGGGCCTGATGTACTCGGCGATCAAGCCGCTCGGCAACGTCGTCACGACGCTGCCGGTGGGTCCCGAGCACCCCGGCGTCAAGGCTGGCCCAGGGTTCGAGCTCTTCTACCAGGTGGACTACCTGCTGCCGCACCGGGACGCGGCGTGGGTCCTGATGGAGGAACGGTTGCGCGACGCCGCGGCGTTCGCCCGCCGGTGCGGCCAGCTGTGCACACCAGCCCTGATGGAGCCCCTGGCCAAGGTGGCCCGGTCGCTCGAGCGCTACGCCGACCAGCTCCAGGCGCGAGCTGAGTCGGATCGCGAAGCGCATGCCTGCCGACTGACAGACCTCAGCGAGGACCGTCCAGCGCGACGACCTGACGAGCGGTGTCGGCTGAGGCTGCCGGTCACTCACCGAGTGTCGACTCCAGGACCCTGGCGATGCTCTGGCTGGGACGGAGCGGCGCGCGGTCGCGCCCTGATGGGTGATCGTCCAGACCGACGGTAGGGCTAGCCCCACCCCAAGACGCCCGCTGCCCGGCTGGGACGCGGCGCGGCGTGACCGTAGCGTGCTGTGCATCAGGATCCACCTCGGCTCGACCGAGCCGACCGATCCCGGATGTACAGGAGTCGGATGCCATGATCAACCGGACGGCGCTCTTCGTGGGCGTGTCCCTGGCCGTCGCGGGCACGGTGATGCTCGTCGGGCTGACGGACACGGCCACGGGTGACGCCATCACCCAGGTGCTGCGGCTGTGGCCGCTCGCCATCATCGCCCTGGGCGTCGGGCTGCTGGTCCGGCGCAGCCGTTCGCCCTCCTTGGGACGATCCTGGCCGCATCGACGGCCGGCCTGCTCGTCGGCGGGGTCGTCGTGGCGGCGCCGAAACTCGATGCCATGTGTGGCGACGGCGTTGCCTCGGCCGCGGCGCCGCAGACCGGCACCCTCGTCGGTCGCGCGTCGGCCACCATCCAGCTCGATTGCGGCGACCTCACGGTCGGCATGGTCGACGGCACCGAGTGGACGCTCCAGACCCAGGCCGGTGAGGTCACCCCGATCGTCGAGTCCAGCAGCGACGCCCTCGCCATCCGATCCGCCCACCGGCAGTGGTTCCGGGGCTTCGGCCGGGACGGCGATGCCTGGCAGGTCAGCCTGCCCCGGGACGTCGTGCTGGACCTCGCCACCGAGCTCAACGCCGGTCGCGGGCAGCTGGACCTGGGCGGCGCGTCGATCGGCGCGCTCGAGGTCGACGTCAACGCCGGCGAGGCCCGGCTCGACCTGACGACCGCGACGGTCGAGACGATCGATGTCGAGGTCAACGCCGGGGCAGCGACCGTCCTGCTGCCGGCCGGTTCCGACCTCGTCGGCGACCTCGACGTGGCCGCCGGCGCGATCGAGATCTGCGTGCCGCCCGCCCTGGGCGTCCGCATCCAGGGTGACGCCGAGTTCGGCGACACCACCTTCAACGGGCTCGTGCGCGTCGATGACGCGTGGGAGACCCCTGGCCGCTCGACCGCGACCAACCAGGCCGACCTCAGCGTGTCCGCCCAGGCTGGTAGCGTGGTCGTCAACCCTGCAGGAGGCTGCAAGTGAACCCCCGTCGTCTCTATCGGTGCCGCCACGACCGTCAGCTCGCCGGGGTCGCCTCCGGCATGGCCGAGTACCTCGGCCTGGACCCGACCGTCGTGCGCATCCTGTGGATCCTGTCCGTCTTCCTCGGCGGCTTCTCGATCCTCGTGTACATCGTCCTGGCCTTCGTCATGCCGCTGGAACCGATCGGCCCGGTGGGTCCGGCGACGGCCGGCGACGCGACGGGGACCAGCGTCGACCCGGTGACCGGCGAGACCCAAGGCTGGGTCGCGCCGGCGCCGGCGCCAGACCACGAGCACCGCGAGCGCGGTGAGGGCCGGATCGGCCTCGCGATCGGGGTCCTGCTGGTCGCCTTCGGGTCGATCGCCCTGCTCGGCCCGGTGCTGCCAGGCTGGATCGCGGGCATCGCCCTGTGGCCGGCGTTCATCGTCGCCCTCGGCATCGCGCTCGTCGTCGTCGCCCTCCGTCGCCCCGCCTCCGAGACGTGATCGCCGCACCGTTCCTCGTCCTCGGGCTGCTCCTGATCGCCTGCGCCCTCGTCGGCGCCGAGGTCGAGCGCCGGGGACGAGGGACGGTGCTCGGCTTGTTGCTCTCACCGCTCCACCCGACGACCTGGTCCGCCGCGGCGGCGATCCTGGTCGGGTTCTGGGTGGAGCTGCTGGCGTTCATCGCCCTCGTCGGGCTGGCTTCCGCCGGGGCCTCCCTGCTCATCGTCGGGATCGGCTTCGTGTTCATCGGGGTGGCCATCGAGGCCGCGCGGATCGCCGCCCGCATCGAGCGCGGTCGCATGCTCTGGGTCGACAAGACCCCGCTCCATCCGCACGCGTATCGCCCCTACGGCTCGAGCCCGCGCGAGTTCATCCTGGCCATCTTCTTCGACCTTTCCCGCTGGCGAGACGTGGTCTATGTGCTCGTCGCCTTCCCCCTGGCCGTCCTCGAGTTCGTTGTGGCGGTGTGCCTGTGGGCACTCGCGATCGGCTTGCTGTCGATGCCGGTGTGGGTGGCGCTCGACCTCCTGCCGGTGAACATCGGACGATTCGGGGTCCCGCCCTCGACGATCGCCATCCTGGCCGGCCTCGTCGGCCTGGGCCTCCTGCCGGTCGCCGCGCTGGTCACGCGTGGGCTGATGGTCCTGCACCGCGCCGTGGTCGCCGGGCTGCTGTGCATCTCGGATCGGCAGGCCCTGGAGCAACGGGTCGAGACCCTCGAGGTCAGCCGGCGCGCCGTGCTCGACGTCGAGGCGACGGAGCTCCGGCGGATCGAGCGGGACCTCCACGACGGCGCCCAGCAGCGGCTGGTCATGCTGGCCATGCAACTGGGGCTGGCGGCTGACCGGATCGACGCTGACCCGGTGGCTGCCAAGGCGCTCGTCGTCGATGCTCGCGACCAGGCGCGCCTGGCCCTGGCCGAGCTGCGCGACCTCGTGCGCGGCATCGCCCCGGCGATCCTCATGGACCGCGGGCTCGTCCCGGCCCTCAGCGCACTGGCCGGGCGCAGCCCTGTGCCGACCGTCGTCGCCAGCGAGCTGCCGGACGGGCTGCGGCTCCCCGACGCGGTGGAGCGGGCGGCGTACTACCTCGTCGCCGAGTCGCTTGCGAACGTGGCCAAGCATGCCGGGGCGAGCCGCTGCGAGGTGCGCTGCCGGCTCGTCGGCGACCGGCTGGTCGTCGAGGTCGAGGACGACGGGGCTGGCGGCGCGGTGATCGTGCCGGGCGGCGGGCTCGCCGGCCTGGTCGGTCGGGTGGAGGCGCTCGACGGGACGCTCGCGATCAGCAGCCCGATGGGTGGCCCGACGGTCGTCCAGGCCGAGATCGGGCTACCGGCCGGCGCCCAGGCACCGAGTGCCACCGGATCCCTCGTCGCTCAGGACCCGAGGTAGGTCAGGACCGCCAGCACGCGCCGATGGTCGTGGTCGGAGTCGGGTAGGGCGAGCTTCCCGAAGATGTTGGTGATGTGTTTCTCGGTCGCGCCCTCGGAGATCGTCAGCAGCTCGGCGATGCCCGCGTTGGTCCGGCCCTCGGCCATCGCCCCGAGGACGTCCCGCTCGCGTGGCGTGAGGACCTGGAGTCGATCGTCGGCCTGGCGGCTGACCATCAGCTGAGCGACGACCTCCGGGTCAAGCGCGGTGCCGCCCGCGGCCACCCGGCGCAACGCCTCCATGAACTCGCGGACGTCCGCGACCCGGTCCTTGAGGAGATAGCCGACACCGCCGGCTCGGTCGGCGAGCAACTCCGTGGCGTACTGGCGCTCGACGTACTGGCTGAGCACGAGGACCGGCGAGCCCGGGACCAGGCGCCGGGCCTCGATCGCGGCGCGCAACCCCTCGTCGCGCTGGGTCGGCGGCATCCGGACGTCCACGACCGAGACGTCCGGGGTGTGGGCCTGGACGGCGGCGACCAGGGACGGGCCATCGCCGACCTGGGCGACGACCGTCCCGCCCGAGTCGGAGATCAGGCGCGCCAAGCCCTCGCGCAGCAGGACGGAGTCTTCCGCGATCACGACACGCAAGCGTCCGGGGGCCATCGGTGGATCATGCACCGATCGTCGACCGCCGATCCGTCAGAGCAGCCAGCTGCAGATCACGGGATCGCGTGCCGCCGTGACGTCGCCCACGCGAGCCGATACGCTGCTGCCTCATCCCGCCCGCTACGGACCCGCCATGCCTGCCACCCCGACCGAGGCCACCGCGGACGCCTTCATCGCGCGGCTCGCAGGGCGAGGCGTCCGAGGTCGAGCGCCTCAAGTACCGGCGCTACTTCCCGGAGCGCCACGAGGAGTTCATCGGCGTCCGGATGGGCGCGGTGTTCGCCGCCGCCCGCGACTTCGCCGGCATGGACCTCGACCAGATCGAGCGGCTGCTCGAGCACGACGCGCACGAGGTCCGCGCCGGTGCCGTGCGGATCATGGCGGAGCAGGCCAAGGCGCGGACCACGACCGACGAGCGGCTTCAGGCGCTCGCGGCCCTCTACCTTCGCCGGCACGACCGGATCGACGACTGGGACCTCGTCGACCTCGGCGCCTGGGAGGTGCTCGGGCGCTCGCTCGTCGACCGGCCGCGGGACGTGCTCGACGAGCTCGCCGCGTCCGACGACCCGTGGCGCCGGCGCTCGGCGATCACCGCGACCTTCGCCTTCATCCGCCGCGACGAGCTGGACGACACCTACCGGATCGCGGAGCGCCTGCTCGACGACGAGCACGAACTCGTGCGCAAGGCGGTCGGCTGGGCGCTCCGGAACGCCGGCGACCACGATCCCGAGCGGCTCGACGCCTTCCTGGATGCGCACGCCGCGACGATGCCGCGGTCGACCCTGCGCAACGCGATCGAGAAGCTCCCGCCGGAGGAGCGCAAGCGGCTGCTTGCCCTCGGCCGAACGGGCTGACGCCGTCCAGGCGATCCCCGGAGCCGCCGGTCAGGGATGGGTTCGTACCCGAGCGTGCCGCCGTCGTCGAGGGTGACCGTCAGGGTGTTGGTCGCGACGACGTAGCTCGCGGTATTCGACAGCGCCAGGATGTACAGGTCGCCATGCGAGCCGTCGTCGCAGGCCACGATGGATGACTGCTCCGATCTGGAGGGTCAGTCCACCGTCGGCCGTGGCCGTCCACGTGCCGTTGACCGTGTTGCAGTCGGCGACCGCGCTGAACTGCGCCACCTGCCGCGAACGAGAGCGTGTACTGCGAGCGCTCCTCGACCGGGATGACGCCCTGGTGCACCGGGTCGCGGGTCGTGATGTTGGCGAGCTGCCAGTTCGTGCCGACCAGGTCCTCGCCGCCGCTCGGCGGCGTCGGGGTCGGCGTCGGGGTCGGTGCCGGGGTCGGGGTCGGTGCTGGGGTCGGTGACGGCGTCGGTGCCGCGGTCGGCGCCTCGGTGGGCGCCTCGGTCGGGGCCTCGGTGGGCGCCTCGGTCGGCGCGTCGGTCGGCGCAGCCGTGGCCGTCGCCGCAGGCGTCGGGCTCGGGCTGGGCGTCGGCGATGGCGTCGGACTCGGCGACGGGTCGGGTCGGGCTCGGCGACGGGCTCGGCGACGCGGTCGGGCTCGGCGACGCGCTGTCGCTCGGCGACGCCGAGGGGCTCGGGACGACGGGGATGCGCGGAGCCCTCGACGAAGGTGCCGCTCCCACCGTCGGCGGTCGTGAGCGTCAGCTCAGCGCTGGCGATCACCCAGGTCGTCACGTTCGCGAGCTCGTGGGCGAAGATCGTGCCGTACGACCCGTCCGGGCAGGCCACGAGCGTGCTCGCCCCGAGCGTGATCGTCATGCCGTCGTTGCCGCTCAGCTCGTAGGTCCCGGCCACGGCATTGCAGTCCGCCTTCGCCGCCAGGGTCCCGTCCGTGGCGAACTCGAGCGTGTACAGCGTCTGCTCCTCGGGCGGGAAGACGCCCTGGAACGAGGGGGTCTGGCCGGTGATCGCGGCCAGTTGCCAGGTCCGGCCCGTCAGGGCACCGGTGTCCGGTCCGCGATTGAGGAAGGCGAAGATGGCGAGGGCGCCGATCACGACGGCTGCGATGATCGCGACGGTGGCGACCTGGGAGCGCTGCTGCATCAGTCGGTCTCTCTCGGGCAGGCCACCATGGCTGGGTCGGGCGGCGCGTCGGCGATGGTAACCGACGGACGGCCATCCGGCCCCGATGCGACGCGCGATGGCGCGGAGTGGTAGCGTGGGCATCGAGCCATCGCGGCTGCGCTGGACCCATCCCGTCCCGTAGCCCGAGCCCCTGGAGGAAGCACCATGACCGACCAGACCACGCCCGAGACGACCCAGGACACCGCAGCCGCGGGCGACCAGCCGGATGCGGTGATCGGCCTCGCGACCGACGGCGCCTACTCCGTGATCGTCGGCGTCTTCGCGAACACGACCGACGCCCAGGCTGCCTATGAGCAGCTCATCGAGGTCGAGAAGACGAGCTCGCTCCGGATCGATGGCGTCGTCGTCGCGAGCTGCGACGCCGAGGGCAAGGTCCATCTCGGCAAGGTCACCGACCACAGCACGAAGACGGGCCTCAAGTGGGGCATCGTCGGTGGCGTCGCGCTCGGCATCCTCTTCCCGCCGTCCGTGCTCGCGGGCGCGATCGGCGCCGGCGCCCTGGGTGCCGGGATCGGCAAGGTCCGCAACGAGGCCCATCGGTCCGGCCTCGCCCAGCAGCTCGAAGGCGTGATGGGTCCGAACACGTCGGGCGTCATCGCCCTCGTCGAGGACACCGCGGTCGTCGAGATCGAGAAGGCGATGGCCAAGGCGGATCAGATCGTGACCAAGGCGGTCGACAAGCAGGTCGCTGCCGAGATCGATCGCGAGGCGGCGGCGGCCAAGGCGGAGCTCAGCTCCTAGCGATGGCGACCAAGGCCGACTTCACCGAGGAAGAGTGGGATGCCCTGCAGAAGGGCATCACCGGCAGTGCCATGCTCGTGTCCCTGGCGGACCGCGACTTCACCGACTCGTTCGGTGAGGTCGGGGCGATGGCGAAGTTCCTCCAGGGTCAGCAGGTGGCAGGGCCGAGCGAGCTGATCCGCGAGCTCGCCAAGACCCATGGCACCGGCTTCGGCCTGGGGACGTCCCCCGACAAGCTGCGCGACGGCACGGTCGCCGCGCTGCAGGCCTCCGTCGCGGCGCTCACCGCGAAGGCGCCCGACGAGATCGACGGCTACCGGCAGCTCGTGTTGGGCGTCGCGGGGGCCGTCGCGGAGGCGAAGGGCGGTGGCGTCGCCCCGGTCGAGAGCACGATGCTCGACCAGATCCGGGCGGCGCTCGGCGCCTGAACCGCCGTCGCCACGGGTCGGGCTCGGGTCAGCGCGCGACCGGCGTCAGCGCGGCGTACTCCCCCTCGTAGCGCACGTCGAGGCTGTTGTTGAACAGGTTGAGCATGTTGATGTAGCCGATGAGGAACGACAGCTCGACCAGCTCAGGGTCGGTGAAGACGTCGCGCATCTCGGCGCGCAGCGACTCGGGCACGCGGTTCGAATCGTGCATCACGGCGCGCGTGTAGGCGATGGCCAGCCGCTCGCGCGGGTCGAGCGTCGAGGGGTCGGCGACGAGCTCCAGCGGCTGCTCGAGGATCGCGCCGATGTCGACGAGGTCGCAGTGCGACTCCCGGCAGAACTGGCACTCGTTCGTCTGGGACGCGGTGATGATCACCAGCTCCTTGACCCGTCGTTCGAGGATGCCGCCGGGGTAGACCGCACCGCCGAAGCCGGCGAACGCGCGCAGGATCTCCGGTCGGAGGCACATCGCCTGGATCATCTCGACCGGGGGCTTGCCCTGCTCCCAGAGCGCGCGACTCTCGTCGAACGACGGGTCGTCCTTGACCGCCTCGAACGCGGTCCGGATCTGCTCGGGGGTGACGGTCACGCGCATGCCGATGCTCTCCTCTGGGGATGCCAAGCCTAGCCGATGGCGGGCACGCGGCCGGCGGCCGGGTAGGATGTGCGGCCGAGGGGCGGCGATCGACGTCGCGCCGGCTACGAGGGCAGACCTGCGGTGACCGCCGCCCGGACCCTGGCGATCGGTGGGACGAGCTACCCGCTCGTGCTGCCCAACATCCGCGACCCACGTCTGCACGTGGCCGCGGTCGTCATCACCATCCACGTCCTCGGCCAGGTCGGGCTGCACTTCGAGGTCAGCATCCCGCAGATCCTGGCGGCGATCCTGACCTGCGCCGATCATCGAGGTCGACGCTGACCTTCCGGTCGACCCGGATGTTCGTCTGGCCGGCCAGCGCCATGCTCACCGGGAGCGGCGTGGCACTCATCCTGCGCGTCGTCGGGACGCCACCGGACCAGCCGTGGAACTTCGACGGCTGGTGGGTCTTCGCCGGCGTGGCCGGGTTCGCGCTGCTCACCAAGTACGTCATCAAGTACCGCGGCAGCCACGTCTTCAACCCGTCGAACATCGGGCTCGTCGTCGCGTTCCTGGTCCTCGGCAGCACGCGGGTCGAGCCGCTCGACTTCTGGTGGGCGCCGCTGGACGACCCCTGGATGCTGCTCGCCTACGCGGTGATCATCACCGGCGGCCTGCTCATCACCCGGCGCCTGCATCTGCTCGGGCTGGCCGCCGCGTTCTGGATCACCCTCGCCCTCGGGACGGGCCTGTTGGCCGGGTCGGGTCACTGCATGACCGCGAACTGGGCGTTCACGCCGGTCTGCGGCATCGACTTCTGGCGGGTGATCGTGACGTCCCCGGAGGTCCTGATCTTCCTGTTCTTCATGATCACCGACCCGAAGACGACCCCGACCGGCCAGGTCGGACGGATCGTGTTCGGGGTGCTCGTGGCGGTCGTCAGCACGCTGCTCATCGCCCCGCAGGTCGATGAGTGGGGCACGAAGGTCGGGCTGCTGACCGGGCTCGTCCTCGTCTGTGCGGCTCGTCCGGTGCTGGACCGGCTCGTGCCGGAGCCCCGCTCGGCGGCCGACGACCTGCGCAGCTGGCTGCGACGACTGGGGACCGGCGACGCCGCGGGCGCCGGCACGGTCCGCGGGATCGCCCGGATCGGACTCCTCGTCGTGGTCATCCTCGTCGTCGGCGCGGGGGTCGTCGTGGCCGGGACGCCGGCCCGTGGGGTCAACCCGGCCAACCGGGAGGCGATCATCTCCCGGGTCCCGCACCAGGTGGACGCGTCGACCTTCCCGTCGATCACGGTCGCCCAGGACGTCGCCGACTGGGATCACCAGATCGCCGGTGACGGCGCCCAGGCGATCCTCCTGACCCTGGCGGAGAACCTGGAGCTCGAGAACCAGGCGCTGCTTCGCGACGACCCGGCGATCCTCGCCGCCGTCGACCACGGCGACCGGCTGGTCGAGATGGAGGCGCGGCTCGAGGCCGCACGGTCGAGCGGACGCATCCCGCTGGAGCACTACCGGTTCGATGACGTCAACGTCGTGCTCATCGTCCCGTTCGGCGTCCAGACCGGGCTGAGCCTCGGCTTCGAGGCGACCGGTCAGGTCACCCGCGAGGTGCGCGACCGCGACGGGACCGTCCTCGAGCAGCGCACCGAGCCGTTCGAGCAGACCTTCGCGCTCGGTGCGACGGACCGGGTCACGCTGGCTCAACGTCGGCGTCCTGCCGACGACCCCGGAGCCGACCTCCGGCGGCTAGCTGGGCGTGGCGCGGGCAGCCGGAGGTTGGCCATCCCGCCATCGACCTGGAGGATCGTGCCGGTCGTCGCCCCACTGCGCGGCCCGGCCAGGTAGGCGATCGCATCCGCGACTTCCTCTGCGGATCACGAGTCGGCCGAGCGGCTGTCGGGCGCGGAGCGCGGCGGCCGCCGCAGTACCGGATCGTCGGTCGCGGCGAGGAGCCGCTCCACCCACGGCGTGTCGGTCGTGCCCGGGGCCACGGCGTTGACCCGGATGCCTTCGCGGACATGGTCGGCGGCCATCGCCAGCGTGAGGGCCGCGACCGCGCCCTTGCTCGCCGCGTAGGCGGCACGGCCGGGCACCCCGACGAAGGCCACGGCCGAGGAGGTGTTGACGATGGCCGCATGGTCGGAGCGGCGGAGCAGCGGCAGGCAGGCGGCGGCGACCCGGGCCATGCCCACGACGTTCACATCCAGGACGCGATGCCAGGCCGCGTCGTCCTGGGCCGCGACGTCGCCGGTCGCGCCGATCCCGGCGTTGTTGACGAGGATGTCGAGGGCACCGGCCGCCGACGCGACGGTCGCGATGGCGGCGTCGACCGCAGCCCGGTCGGTGACATCGGCGAACACGAAGGCCGTGCCGGCGGGGAGCGGGTCGCGCGGCGGCACGAGGTCGAGGGCGAAGACCCTCGCGCCATCCCCAGCCAGGCGCGCCACGACCGCGGCACCGATGCCGCTGGAGCCGCCGGTGACCACCGCGACGAGCCCGTCGAAGTCACCCATCGAGGTCGCCGCTCCGCGTCCGGTCAGTCGTCGAGCCAGACGCGGTCCTGGTTGTCCGGATCGTCGATCGGCGACGAGATGAACAGGACCTGCGGTGCGTCCTCGAACTGCCCACCGTGGGGTGTGTTGGCCGGGATGATCCAGACGTCGCCGGCCTTGACCGGCCGGGTCACGCCGCCGACGGTCACGGAGCCGGTCCCGGCGAGGACGTAGCCGATCTCGTCGTGCGTCGTGTGGACGTGCCGGCGGAACGGCCCGGGGTGGCCCTGGAACACGAACACGCTCGACTGCGTGCCGTGACCGAGGTAGGTCCGCTTGAACACGTCGGCCTCGGTCAGCCGGTCGGCCTCGACCGCCTTCGCGACATCGACGACGTCGATCCTGGTGTGCGGGATGACCTGCTGGCAGGTGGGGCAGACATGGGCTTCGGTCGTGGCCTCGTGGGCGTGCTCGTTCATGGGCGTCCCTCCGGGTGGCGATCGCGACGGGCGACCGTGGCTTCGAACAGGAAGTGATAGACCTCGGTGTGGCGCTTGGCGTCCATGACGTCGTCGCCCCAGATGTAGGCGCCGTGGTCCCGCACCAGGACGGCACGTGCGGCCGCGAACCGCGGGTCGGCGAAGACGGTCTCCAACTGGTCGACGAGCTCGCGCTCCCGCGGCGTGTTGCGGATGACCGGCACGAGATGGACGTCGGTGTTGGTCACCCCGGGGATGCCCTTGAGCATCTCGAGGTCGCGGATGGCGATGTGGTCGGCGCCGGCATCCACCGCCAGATCCGCGGCGAGCACCGTCGACAGCCCGTGCGAGTGGACGACGCTCCAGGCGCCGCGTGACCGATTGGTCAGGCAGAAGATCGCGTTGCACTCGCTCGGACGGAGGTCGGCTCGGTCGGGTGACCGCACGACGTGTCCGTCGGCCGGATCGACCGTGAAGAACTCGTCAGGCCGGATGAGCTCCTTGTGGACGCCGGTCGGGGCGAGGAGCAGGCCCCCGTCATCGGATGGACCGCAGATGCCGCCTCCCGTGCCGGAGACCCAGCCGCGTCCGTGGAACTGGCGCAGCAGCTCGACCAGCAGCTCGCGGGTCGCGGGTTCGTCGGACATCGCCCGATGATACGAGGGCGCGGCCGTGGCACGATGGCCCGGATGACCGTCCCGCATGACCTCGAGCGCTTCGTCACGGCCCAGGCCGCGGTCTACGACGGCGCGCTGCGCGAGCTCCAGCGGGGACACAAGACCGGCCACTGGATGTGGTTCATCTTCCCGCAGCTCCGTGGCCTTGGCCGGAGCGAGCTGTCGACGTACTACGGCATCGCCTCGCTCTACGAGGCCCGGGCCTACCTCGCCCATCCGATCCTTGGCCCTCGACTCCTGGCCTGCGCGGCGGCCGTGACCGGGCTGGAGGACACCTCCGCCGAGACCGTGCTCGGCGACGTCGACGCGGCCAAGCTCCGGTCCTCGATGACCCTGTTCGCCAGCGCGGATCCGTCGGCGGCCGCCTTCCGACAGGTCCTCGAACACTGGTTCGGCGGCATCCCGGACCCGCTGACGCTGGAGCGCCTCGGCGCTTCCGGAACGCAAGGAGCCTTGACGACTCAGTCCGGCAGGGCCACCGTCAGGTCGATCTCGACGAGCTGCCCGGGATAGCCGAGCATCGCGACGCCCAGGAGCGTGCTGGCCGTGGTGAAGGCGTCGGCGATGGCCAGATGCGCGACAGCGGGTCCACGCCGCGCCCAGCACGGCGCTGTCGTCGGTCACCACATAGATGACGGCCCGGACGACGTCCCCCGGAGCGGCACCGACCGCCTCGAGCGCCAGCGCGGCGTTGGCCGTCGCCTGGTCGATCTGCGCCGGGACATCGGCGCCGACGACCGTGCCGGAGCGGTCGACCGGACACTGCCCGGCGAGGTAGGCCATGCGGCCTGGCTCGACCGTCGTGATGTGGTGGTAGCCCGGCGTGTCGTGCAGGGTCGGCGGGTTGTGTCGGGTGATCCGATCGGCGGTCACGATGCCTCCTCCAGGTCGTCCGCTCGGCCCGACGTCAGTCGACGCCGGATGGCGGCATGGGTCACGGCGCTGACGTCCAGCCGGTCCGCGCCGAGGAACCGGCGATAGCGGGTCATCCCGCGGGCGAAGGCCTCGTGGAACGCCTCGTCCGTCGCCAGCGCCTCGTCCTCCAGCCACAGACCCAGGACGTGGAGCGTGCGGGTCGTCCGGTCAAGGCGGCCGTCGAAGCGGGCGACCAGCCGATCGCCCCACAGGACCGGCAGGGCGTAGTAGCCGAACCGGCGCTTGGCCGCCGGCGTGTACACCTCCCACGTGTAGTCGAAGCCGAACAGCACCTTGGCTCGACCACGTGCGCTGACGACATCGAGTGGCGACAGGAAGGTCGTCTCCTCCTCGGTCGTCGCGTCGAGCGGGGTCCACGCGCGCGGCACGCGTCCCCGTTCCAGCGTGCGGAGGGCGGCAGCGTCCGACGCGAGCGCCCAGCGCGGGCCGGTCCAGCCCTCCACCCGGACCTCGATCAGCGTCCCGTCGGCGACGCGCTGCTCGATCCAGGCGCGGACCTCCGCCGGTGGCATCGGGCGTTCGAGCGACGACGCCGCGGCGGCCAGCCGGCTCAACCCCTCGAAGGCGACCTGCTTGCGCAACAGGAACTCGTCCGTCTCGGCATCGCTCGCCTCGTGCAGCAGCCGCTTCGGAGCGACCCTCGAGGTCGCGGCGTAGACCCGCTCGAAGCGCTCACGCCGACTGATCATCGCCTCGCCGGTGCGCCACAGGTAATGGAGCGCGATGGCACTGTCCTTGCGACCGCGGTAGTGGTCGACGCGCGTGCGGTCGCCCATCGCGAAGTCGCGGTTGGCGACCTCCTTGCGGCGACGCAGGATCTCGCGCATCTCGGCGATGGCGGCGGCGTGCTCGTGGGCCAGCGCCTGCCAGCGGCCGCTGTCGCGTTCGCGACGCATGAGGACGCGCCAGTACGGCAGCTCGGCCATCGGGCGGACCGCGAGCCAGCCACCCCACTCGAAGAAGCGGCGGCGCTCGTAGGTCAGGATCTGCCAGTCGTCGGGATGGGCGTCGATGACCCGGCTGTGGAGCATGAGGTCCTGGGCGCGAGCCATGATCGCCAGCGGATCGAGCTGGAGGTGCTCCATCGTGCGCATCGCGCGGTCCGTCCCATCCAGGCCCTGCCAGCGCCGACCGGGCCACAGCCCCTGGCGTCCGAGGACGAAGCGACGCGCGGTCCGGGCCGAGATCTCCACCTCGGAAGCCTAGCGGCGCGGGTCGATGTGGACCTTGGGTCCGTCCTCGCCACGGATCTCGCCGGCCAGCACCGCCGGAGCGTCGTCGAGGCCGACGACGGCGCCGACGAGCGGATGCGGGTCGATCCGCCCCGACGCGTAGCCGGCGATCGCGTCGTCGAGGCCGGGCGAGCCACTGAGGAGCCCGACGAACGACACGTCACGGAGGACGATGTCCCGGGTGTCGACGAGGCTGGGTGAGCCGGCCAGGCCGATGCCGACCACCCGGCCGCCGGGCTCGACCCGTGCGACGGCCGCGGCAGGCACGCCGGGATCGTCGGTGGCGTCGATGACGGCGTGGAACGGCAGGTCCGGGATGGTGTCCGCGGTCCACGCGGCCGACGCGCCGAACCGGCCGGCCAGCGGCTCGCCCCCGGCTCGTCGGACCACGAGGTGGACCTCCGCCCCGGCCGCCGCGGCGAACGCGCATGCCAGCAGGCCGATCGTGCCGCTCCCCCAGACGAGGACCCGGACGCCGGGGCCGGCCAGCGCGGCGCTCGCCGTCCGCCACGCGTTGCCACCGGGCTCGACGAGTGCGCCGGCCTCGTCGTCGAGCGCGTCGGGGAGCCGGTACAGGCTGTCGGCCGGGACGACGACGCGCTCGGCAAGGGCGCCGTCGACGCCGAGCGACACACCGACCTCGCGCAGCGACCGGCAGACGTGGCGCCGACCGCTGGTGCACCGGTCGCAGTGACCACAGGCGAGCATCGTGTCGCCCGTGACCCGGCGCCCGAGCCAGACTTCGTCGACACCCTGACCGACCTCGACGAC
Organism: uncultured Chloroflexia bacterium; assembly: GCA_963776925.1. Classification (GTDB taxonomy): domain Bacteria; phylum Chloroflexota; class Limnocylindria; order Limnocylindrales; family CSP1-4; genus SPCO01. The sequence continues at coordinate 15,577 of CAVZON010000007.1, forward strand.
CACGCCCGCCCACTCGTGGCCGGGTCGCAGCGGGAACCACGACCGACCGCTTCGCAGATAGGCCATCGTCCCGGCGAACAGCTCCTGGTCGGTGCCGCACACGCCGACGCGGTGGACGGCCACGACCGCCTGGCCGGGCGCGGCCGACGGCAGGGGCACGTCCCGGACCTCCGCCGTGCCGGGGCCGGTCAGGACCAGCGCTCGCATCGAACCCACGGACGCGTCGGCGACCTCCTACGATGCCCAGAGCCTAGCCGCCCCCGGAGGTCCCCGTCCCGATGGCCGACGTCTCGGACCACGCACCCACCCGCCTCGTCGCCAGACCCGTGACGAGCGACCGCGCCGAGCACGGCGAGGGTCCCGTCTGGGACGTCCGCGCCGAGCGCCTGCGCTGGGTCGACATGCTGCGTGGCGACCTCCTGTCGCTCGATCCCGACACGGTCGCCGCCGAGGGCACGACCGTCGTCGCCGAACGGCGGCACCTGACCGACGTCCTCGCCGCCCTTCGGCCGCGCGTCGCCGGAGGCTGGGTCGTGGCCACGGAGCACGGCTTCGCCGTCACCGCGAGCGACGTCGACTGGACGCTGACCCCGGTGGCCACGGTCGTCGACGACCCCGACGTGCGCATGAACGAGGGCGGCTGCGACCTCGCGGGCGGGTTCGTGTGCGGCTCGATGGCCTACGACCAGCACACCGATGGCGCCCGGCTGTTCCGGCTCGCGCCGGATCGCACCGTCTCGGTGGTGCTCGACCGAGTGACGATCTCGAACGGGTTCTGCCTCGATCCGACGGGTCGGCTCGCCTATTACGCCGATACGCCGACCGGCCAGGTCGACGTGTTCGACGTCGGCGACGACGGCGCGACGCTGTCCGGTCGCCGCCCGTTCGTCGTCATCGAGGACGGAGCCGGATGGCCGGACGGCCTGACCGTGGATGCCGCCGGGGGCGTGTGGATCGCGCTGTACCGCGGGGCTTCGGTCCGTCGGTACGCGCCGGACGGCAGCCTCGATGTCATCGTCGAGGTGGCGACCCCGCACGTGACCTCGTGCGCGTTCGGCGGCCGCGACCTGGACATCCTGTTCATCACGACGACCCAGGAGAACCTCGACCCGACGGCCGACCGGCTCGCTGGGACCCTGTTCGCGGTCCGCCCGGGCTGGACCGGGCTGCCGCCGCTCCCCTACCGGGGCTGACCGGCCAGTCCGCGGCCACGTTCCAGGACGATCTGGTGATCCTGGCTCAGCCCCGTCGCGAAGCCGGCCTGCGACAGGGCCAGGTAGTACTCCCACATCCGGACGAAGCGCTCGTCGAAGCCGAGCGCCCGGACGGCGGCCCGGTTCGCCAGGAACCGCTCGCGCCAGGCGGCCAGGGTCCGGACGTAGCTCGGCGCGATGTCGTGCGCCTCTCGGAGGAGCAGCCTCGTGTCGTGCAGCGACCGTTCGATGACGGCCAGCGACGGGCACAGGCCGCCCGGGAAGATGTACGTCTGGATCCAGTTCGCGCCGCGACGCTGCCGCTCGTAGGCGACATCCGGGAAGGTGATGACCTGGAGGGCGAACCGACCGCCAGGCCGGAGCACCCGGTCGACGGTGCCGAAGTACGTGTCGTAGTACTCGGCACCGACCGCCTCGAGCATCTCGATCGAGACGACCGCGTCGTACTGGCCGCTCACGTCGCGATAGTCGGCGAGGCGGATCTCCACCCGATCCTCCAGCCCGGCCTCGCGGATGCGTTGCGTGGCCAGCGCGTGCTGCTCGGCCGAGATCGTGACCGACGTGACCCGGCAGCCGCGTTCGCCGGCCGCGTACAGTGCGAACCCACCCCAACCGGATCCGATCTCGAGGACGTGCATCCCGGGCTCGAGCCCCGCGAGGTCGGCCATCCGTCGGTACTTCGCCCCCTGGGCGTCGGCGAGGGTCTGCTCCGGCGACTCGAACACGGCCGACGAGTACGTCATCGACTCGTCGAGGAAGAGCCGATACAGGTCGTTGCCCAGGTCGTAGTGGGCCTCGATGTTGCGTCTGGCGCCGGTCCTGGTGTTGCGGCGCGCCCGGTGGGCGAGGGTGATCGGCCACTGCAGCGGTCGACGCCACCAACCGCCGTGGAGCGCGAGGGCGCTGCGGTTGCGAGCCGCCAGCGTGAGCAGGCCGACGAGGTCGGGCGACGACCACTGGCCGTCCATGTAGGCCTCGCCGGCACCAGTCTCCCCGCGCAGCAGCAGGCGGCTCGCCGCGGCCGGGTCATGGACGTGGATCTCGGCGCGCTCTGTCGCGGCGGGGTCCCCGACGACCCGGACCCGTCCGTCGGGCAGGACGATGGTCAGTCGACCGATCCGGATCCGCTCGGCGGCCGACAGGAGGACGCGCTCGGCGGTCGTCTCGAGCGTGCGGTCCGGCCAGCTCGACAGGCGGGTCGCGCCACGAACGTTCATCGCGCCACCTCCCCGGGTCGGGCGCCACGCACCGGCGACGCGGAGGCGGACGTCGCCACAGCGTGCCGCTGGAACGGGATGCCGCGGCGCCACAGCCGCAGGGCATGCCAGTGGATGGCGACGATCGTCTTGACCGTGACCAGCGGATAGCGCAGCAGCACCCGGGCGATCGCCCGGTCGGTCAGTCGTCGCCGCTCGAGCACGAGGCTCGTGGCGAGCAGCGGCACGTCGTCCTGGCGCAGCGCGATCGCGATGCGCAGCCGGGCGGGCGCATCGTCGATGTGGACGGTGTATCGCCCGGCGATGTCGATGAACGGTGACACGTAGAACTCCTTGGCCATGGATGCCACGAAGCGCTCGTCCGTCCCGGAGCGGCGCCGCAGGGTGTACAGATGCCGCTCCAGGTGCGTGTTGTGCACCTCCACGACGACCATCCGCAAGGTCCCAGCACCGTCGCGGCACAGGTAGAACGACGCCGGGTTGAACACGTGACCGAGCGTCCGCGGATTGGTCACGAGGGTGATCCGCCAGTCGGTCGGGTCCTCGCCCTCGGCGCGCAGGTGCGCCAGGACGGTCGCCCGCAGGTCCGTCGCGGGCTCGGGCCAGTGATCGTCGTCCCGGACCTGGAGGAGGTTGCGTCGGTTCCGGCTGAGCAGCCGCAGCCGCCGGTCGACCAGGTCGAGCTCGTCGAGGTCGAGCGCCAGGTAGTACACGGCGTGCTCGAGGGCGTAGACCGTCGGCCGGGCACGCCGATGCCGGACCGTGCCGACGAGGAGGTGGGACCTCACGCGGCCCGCTCCGCGACGGCGTCGCCGATCCGGTCCGCGACGGCATACCCGGAGCGACAGCCGTCCTCGTGGAACCCCCAGCCGAGATGGGCGCCGGCGTACCAGGTCGAGCGGTGGCCCTGGAGGGCCCCGACGGCGGCCTGCGCGGCGAGCGACCGGGCGGTGTACAGCGGATGGCTGAACGAGCGGGCGAGGATGACCTGCTCGTCCCGGACGGCCGCACCCGGGTTGACCGACACGAACCAGTCGACCGGGCCGGCCAGCGCCTGGAGCCGGTTCATGTGGTAGGTCATCGTCACCGCGGCCCCGGCCGGGCGGCAGGCGGCCTGTTCGACGTTCCACGACGCCCAGGCCGCGCGGCGGCGGGGCATGACCGCCGCATCCGTGTGCAGCACGACCTCGTTGTGGTTGTACTCGAACCCCTCGAGCGCGGCCCGCTCTCGCGGGTCGGCGTCCCGGAGGATCCGGGCGCTCACATCGGCATGCGTGGCCAGGACGACCGCGTCGAACCGGTCGTGGCGACCGGCCGCCGTGCGGACGTGCGCGCCGGTCTCGGTGCGGGTCACCGTGGTGACCGCGTCGCCGCAGCGGACGGCATCGGTGGGCAGGGCGGCCACGATGCGGTCGACGTAGCTCCGTGACCCGCCACTGACCGTCCGCCACGGCAGCGCCCGTCCGCGGCCGATGAGCCCGTGGTTGTCGAGGAAGCGGAGGAGGTAGTCGACCGGGTACTCCAGGGTCCGGCCGGGCGCCGTGGACCACACGGCCGCGGTGATCGGGATGAGGAAGTGCTCCCGAAACGCCTGGCCGAATCCGCGATCGTCGAGGTACTCCCCGAGGGTCAGACCGGTCGGTCGCGGCGCGTCCAGGACGGCCCGGGCGTCGCGATAGAAGCGTGCGATGTCCGGGAACATCCGCAGGTAGGACGGCCGGGTCACCAGCCCCCGCTGGGCGAAGAACCCCGTGGCGCCACGGGTCCCGAACTCGACGTCGCAGGCGCGGCACGCCGACGAGAACGACATGTCGCTCGGCTGCGTCGCGACGCCGAGTTCGGCGAAGAGTCCGACCAGCCGCGGATATGTCGGCTCGTTGTAGACGATGAAGCCGGTGTCGACGGCGACCGGTCCGGCCGGCCCCTCGACCGCCACCGTCGCGACGTGCCCGCCCGGCGTCGACTCCGCCTCGTACAGCGTCACGTCGTGACCGGCCGCGTCCAGGGCGTAGGCCGCGGTCAGGCCACTGACCCCCGCCCCGATGATGGCGATGTCCATCCGTGCGCTGCTCAGGCCGCGCGGCGGGCGGCGGCGCGCGCATCGAGCGCTCGCTGCATGCCCGTCCGGGCATCCACGCCGATCTTCCGGAACGTGCCACCGAGGAACGGCTGGAGGAGCCGCAGCCAGCCCTTGAGCTCGAGGTCTGCCGTGTAGTCGACCCGCGTCCCGCCATCGGGCAGGACGGCGAAGGCGATGTCGTCCCGGGCCTGGACCTGCTCGCCGTCACCGGTCAGCACGACCCGGCGACCCGGCTCCAGCAGCTCGATCTGGTACGTCATGGGTGCTGTCCGGCTGCCGACGCGGACATCGAGGCGGAAGGCCGACCCGACCCCGACCGGGGTGTCGCCGAGCCGGGTCGAGCTGACCGTCCCCGGGTCCCAGATCATCGCGTTGGCGAAGTCGGCGATGAACCAGAAGGCGTCGTCGATCGGCAGTGATGTGTCGACGGTCTCGTGCAGGCGTGGCATCGGTGGATCGGTCGCTCCGGGTCCGGCATGGGGACCCATCTCGACCGGTATTCGCACGACGCCGCGATCCGGACGGGTCGCTCGCGCGAACATCAAGTCGTGATCGATCCCCGCGACCTCATCGACGACCTGCTTGAGATCCTCGTCGTGCCCAGCTTCACGCGGACCGGCTACCGCGTCCGGCGGCGGCTGTACGGCTGGACGGATCCGGCGGCGTGGTCGATGGCCGGGCGGACCGTCGTCATCACTGGGCCGACGTCCGGCCTGGGCCGGGAGGCGGCCGCAGCCCTGGCCGCGATGGGCGCACGGCTCGTGCTCGTCGGCCGTGACGAGGCGAAGCTGGCACGGACCGCCGGCGAGCTCCGCGGCATGCACCCGGGCCTCTCGACCTCCGAGGTCGTCGCCGACATGTCGTCGCTCGCATCGGTCCGCGCGGCAAGTGCGCGGATCCTCGCCGACGAGCCGCGCATCGACGTCCTGGTCGACAACGCCGGGGCGATGTTCCCCGAGCGTGGCGAGACCGAGGATGGCGTCGAGCGCTCGTTCGCGACGATGGTCCTCGGGCCGTTCGTGCTGACGGCCCGGCTCCTGCCCCGGCTGCTGGCCAGCCCGGATGGCCGGATCGTCGCGGTGACCTCCGGCGGGCAGTACACGCAGGCCCTGCCGCTCGACGACCTCGATTTCCGACGCGGCGCGTACGACGGACCACGGGCCTACGCCCGGGCGAAGCGTGCCCAGGTCGCCCTCGTCCGGGAGTGGTCCCGACGGTCGCGCGGTCGCGGCCTGACCGCGGCGGCCATGCATCCCGGCTGGGCCGACACGCCCGGGCTCGAAGCCGCGCTGCCCGGCTTCCGGGACCTCGTCGGCAGTCAGCTTCGCTCGGCCCAGGGAGGGGATCGACACGCTGCTGTGGCTCGCGGCCGGGCCACGGGCCGAGGTCCACCCGGTCCGCGGTCGACTCATCCTCGACCGGCGCGTCCGGCCGTTCGACCGGGTGCCGTGGACCCGGCTCTCGGCCGCCGACCGACGGTTCCTGTGGGAGTACGTCCTGGCGATGACCGGGGAGCCCGACCCGACGGCCTGACGAGTTTGTGCTTCTCCTGCACAAACATCGGTGCTACGCTCGCAACCAGCAAGGTTGCGGGGCCGAGACAGGCAGGAGGGCGCGTGTGAGCGGGGCATTCTTCGAGGACGTGAACGGGCCGATCCGGTACGAGGGGATCGAGTCGACGAACCCGTACGCGTACAAGGTCTACGACCCCGACCGCCTGGTCCTCGGCAAGCGGATGGAGGAGCACCTCCGTATCGGCGTGTGCCTGTGGCACTCGTTCGCCTGGGACGGGCGCGACATGTTCGGGATCGGGACGCTCGACCGGCCGTGGCTCGATCCGGCCGGCGACCCGATGACCCAGGCCCGTCAGAAGATGGCCGTCGCCTTCGAGTTCCTCGAGCGGCTCGGCGTGCCGTACTACTGCTTCCATGACCGCGACGTCGCGCCCGACGGGGCGACGTTCGCGGAGACGCGCGCCAACCTGCACGCGCTCGTCGACGACGCCCTCGGCTACCAGGAGCGGACCGGCGCCCAGCTGCTGTGGGGGACGGCCAACCTGTTCACGCATCCCCGGTACCAGGGTGGCGCATCGACGAACCCAGACCCGGAGGTCTTCGCCTACGCCGCGGCCCAGGTCAAGAACATGCTCGAGGTCACCCAGCGGCTGGGCGGCACGAACTACGTGCTGTGGGGCGGCCGCGAGGGCTACGACACGCTGCTGAACACGGACCTCCGGCACGAGGGCGAGCAGATGGCCCGCTTCCTGCACCTCGTCGTCGAGCACAAGCACAAGATCGGGTTCGAGGGCACGCTGCTCATCGAGCCCAAGCCGATGGAGCCGACCAAGCACCAGTACGACTACGACGCGGCGACGATCCATGGCTTCCTCGTCCGCCACGGGCTGGAGGGCGAGTACCAGCTCAACATCGAGGCCAACCACGCGACGCTGGCGGGGCACTCGTTCCACCACGAGGTCGCCTACGCGGTGGCCCACGGCCTGATGGGCAGCATCGACGCCAACCGTGGCGACCCCCAGAACGGCTGGGACACCGACCAGTTCCCGAACTCGGTCGAGGACCTGGCCCTGCCGCTGTACGAGATCCTGCGCGGCGGCGGGTTCGCGACCGGTGGCTTCAACTTCGATGCCAAGCTGCGCCGCCAGAGCAGCGACCGCAGCGACCTGTTCCACGCCCACATCGGTGGGATCGACACGCTGGCCCGGGCATTGCTCGTGGCCGCCGACCTCCTCGAGCAGCGCACCCTGTCCGATCCGCTCGCGGCGCGCTATGTCGACTGGGTCGGACCGCTCGGTTCGGCCATCCTCGACGGCGAGGAGTCGCTCGAGTCGCTCGAGGCGAAAGTCGCCGCCGGGGACATCGATCCGCAGCCGCGGTCGGGTCACCAGGAACAGCTCGAGAACCTCGTCAACCAGCGCATCTGGTCCGCGGACCGCTGACGCCCGATGGCCCACGTCATCGGGATCGACGCGTCGACGACGGCGACCAAGGCCGTCCTCGTCGACGAGCGCGGTGCGGTCGTCGGGGTCGGCGTCGCCGAGTACGGCTATGAGACGCCGCATCCGCTGTGGAGCGAGCAGGATCCCGTGCTGTGGTGGGACGGCGCCGTGGCCGCGATCCGCGCCGTCCTGGCATCGACCGGGGTCGCCGGCTCGTCGGTCGTCGGGGTCGGGCTGACCGGGCAGATGCACGGGCTGGTCCTGCTCGACGCCGCGGACGCGGTGCTGCGTCCGGCGATCCTGTGGAACGACCAGCGGACCGCCCACGCCTGCGACGAGATCCGGGCCGCACTCGGGCCGCAGCGACTCATCGACATCACCGGCAACGACGCCCTGACCGGGTTCACCGCGCCGAAGCTCGTCTGGGTCCGTGACCACGAGCCGGAGATCTGGTCGCGGGTCGCCCACGTGCTGCTGCCCAAGGACTACGTCCGGCTGCGCCTGACCGGCGAGCACGCGCTCGACAAGGCCGACGGTGCCGGCACGCTGCTGTTCGACCTGGCGGCGCGCGACTGGTCGCCGGAGGTGCTCGACGCCCTCGGCATCGATCGGGCGTGGATGCCGCCGACGTTCGAGGGTCCGGAGGTCACCGGGGTCGTCTCGGCGTCGGCGGCCGAGGCGACCGGACTGGCGGCCGGCACGCCGGTCGTGGCCGGTGGCGGCGACCAGTCGGCCAACGGTGTCGGCGTCGGCGCGGTCGTGCCCGGTGTCGTCGCGCTGTCGCTCGGAACGTCCGGGGTCGTGTTCGCGACGACCGAGTCGGCATCGATCCGCGATCCTCGCGGGCAGGTCCACGCGTTCTGCCACGCCGTCCCGGATCGATGGCACCTGATGACGGTCATGCTCTCGGCGGCCGGCTCCCTGCGCTGGTTCCGCGACGCCCTCGCACCGGGCGAGGACTTCGGTGCGCTCGCGGCCTCCGCCGCGGATGTGGCCGCAGCGGGCGATGGGTTGTTCTTCCTGCCGTATCTCACCGGGGAGCGGTCGCCGCACCCCGATCCCCTCGCCCGTGGGGCGTTCGTCGGGCTCACGGTGGGCCACGACCGCCGCCACCTGACCCGCGCCGTCCTGGAGGGCGTGGCCTTCGGGCTGCGCGATGGGCTCGACCAGATGATCGCCGCCGGGATGCCGGCGCCCGCCCAGGTGCGCGCATCCGGCGGCGGCACGGCGTCACCGGTGTGGCGGCAGATCCTCGCCGACATCCTGGGCTGCGAGCTGGCCACGGTCTCGACGACGGAGGGCGCGGCCTATGGCGCGTCGCTGCTCGCCGCGGTCGGCGCCGGCTGGTTCCCGACGGCGGAGGACGCCTCGAACACGCTCGTTCGGGTCACCCCGATGGCGGCACCGGGTCGTGACGCTCCCCGGTATGCCGAGGCCCACGGGGCGTATCGCGACCTCTATCCGGCGCTCGCTCCGACATTCCATCGCGGGGCTGACTGACCCGCCCCGGAGCCTCTGGGTCCGAGGTCAGGTGCCGTCGATCGGACCTCGCCAACCACTCGCCCGGGGAGTCTTCGGACGAGATCCGGGCCAGTGACCGGTCGTGTGGCCGCATCGCCATGCACGCCGGCCGCATGTGGATGCGGCACCACGCGTTGGGGCCATCGCGGGTGCATGACCATGCACGGCGCGGTTCCTGAACAGAGCGACCTGGCCGCCGGATACCCTCCTGGCGAGTGGCTGACGAGGTCGTCCGAGACCGAGGGAGCCAGTGCCGTCGAGCGCGCGGCGGACGGCCGAGAGCCCGCGACCCGCGGCCGCGGCGGACCTAGCCGATGATCTCGGCCAGCTCCTGCTTGCTCTGCTCCTCGGGCAGCTTGCCGATGATGATCATCCCGAGGACCTCGTCCTTGGTGACCTTGTCCTTGTCGACCGTGCCGACGAGCTTGCCCTGGAGCATGACCGAGATCCGATCGGACAGGTCGAACACGTCATGGATGTCGTGGCTGATGAGGAAGATGCCGATGCCCTCGGACTTCAGCTGGGCCACGAGCTCCCGGACCTGGTTGGTCTCGGCCGGACCGAGCGCCGCCGTCGGCTCGTCCATGATCAGGATCCGGGCATTGAAGTGCAGCGCCCTCGCGATGGCCACGGACTGGCGCTGGCCACCCGACAGCGACTTGACCGGCATCTTGAAGTTCCGGAACCGGGGGTTGAGACGGCCCATGACCGCACGGGTCGCGGACTCCATCGCGGCGTCGTCGAGGGACCCGAACCGCGTGGTCAGCTCGCGGCCCAGGAAGAGATTCGCCGCCGCGTCCACGTTGTCTGCCAGCGCGAGCGTCTGGTAGATCGGTCTCGATCCCCAGGGCCTTCGCGTCGCGCGGATTGTGGATCGTGACTTCGGAACCGTCGATGAGGATCTGCCCGGAATCGGCGATGTGCGCGCCGGACAGCACCCGCATGAGGGTCGACTTGCCGGCGCCATTGCCGCCGACCAGGCCGACGACCTCGCCGGCATGGAGGTCCACGTTCACGCCGTCCACGGCGTGGACACCGCCGAACGAGACGCGGATGTCCCGCATCGCGACGAGCGGCTCCGTCCCGGCCGACGCAGCGACCGGTGGGGCCACGACCGGATCGGTGACTGGACCCGTGGCCGCAGGCGGTGGCGTCATCGGATCGGGTGTCCCGGACTCGAGTGCCATCAGGGCCTCCCAGCTCGGCGCCGGAGGACGGTGTCGAGACCGACTGCCGTCACGAGCACGATGCCGACGATGATGTCCTGGATCGGGGCGTCGATCTTCAGGAGGGCCATGCCCGATTGGAGCGACTGCATCAGGACGGCGCCGAAGACCGCACCGGGGATGGTCCCGATGCCGCCGGCGAACGACGTCCCGCCGATGACGACCGCGGCGATGACCGCCAGCTCCGCCCCGGTCCCCAGGCCGACGACCGCCGACTCGAGCCGGGCGGTCGAGATCGCCGCACTGACGGCCGCAAGGACGCCCATGAGGACGAAGGTCATCATGATGGTCCGGCGCGTGTTGATGCCGCCCAGCTCGGCCGCCTCGGGATTGCCGCCGATCGCGTAGACGTATCGGCCGAATCGGCGCCGCGTGGCGAGGATCGTCATGAGGACGGTCACGGCGATCGCGATGAGCACGGGGTTGGCGACGCCGGTCGGGATCATCAGCCCGCCCTCCGGCCACGCGATGCCATTGGTCTCCGCGTAGTCACGCGCGAGGCCCTCCGGCCAGAAGTAGTTGTTGGCGACCCACACCGCGCCCAGCGCGGCGATGCAACCGGCCAGGCCGATCGCGACCTCGGCCCACATCGGCCGAAGCGGGAACCCGTAGCGACGGCGTCGTCGCCGGCCGCTGACCAGGGCGTAGACGAGCGCGATACAGGCGAGCCCGCCGATGATCCAGGAGATGGTGGCCCCGACGGATCCCCTCGGTCCGCCGCCGAGCAGCAGGAACGTGGCATCCAACGGGGCGATCGTCCGACCAGACGCGAGGGTCCACGCGAACCCGCGCCAGACGAGGAGCCCGCCGAGCGTGACGATGAACGACGGGATGCCGATGAAGGCGATCAGGAACCCCTGCAGGCCGCCGATGAGCGCGCCGCACAGGAGGCCCGCAGCCAACGCGATGATCCAGGTCAGGGGGTGATTCAGGCCAAGGCCGAGATTGTTGGTCAGCCACTCGGCCTGCAGGATCGCCATCAACATCCCGGTGAACCCGAGCATCGACCCGACTGACAGGTCGATGTTCCGGGACACGATGATCAGGACCATCCCGGTGGCCATGACGGCGACCGCGGACGACTGGACCGAGAGGTTCCACAGGTTGCGGGCCGTGAGGAACGATCCGCCGGACAGGATGTTGAACCCGATCCAGATGACGATCGTCGCCGCGATCATGCCCAGCAACCGCGTGTCGATCTCCATCGACATCACGGTCGAGCGAACCGACCGAGGAGGGCTGGCTCCAGCGTCAGCGGTGGCGACGGTGCTCTGGCTCATCGAGCGGATCCCTCACTGCCCGAGATGGCGAACGCGCCCTGCTCCGACTCGGCGGAGCAGGGCGCGAGATTGACCGCGCTGGGGAGATCCCTAGCAGGGCGGGACGGACCCGGCGGGCACGTCCTTGCAGAGGTCTGCCTGGGTGACCCACCCGTTGTCGACGGCCGTCTGGAGGTTGGCCTTCGTGATGGGCTCGGGGCGGAGGAAGATCGAGCTCATGCTGATCTTCTCCACGGGGGTCTCGAACTGGACCGCGCCGGTGACGTCCGCGAGGGCGGTGCCCGCGCAGAGTTCGACGGCGGCCTTGCCGGCCGCGGCGCCAAGGATGCGAGCATCCTTGCCGACGCTGACGAGCTGGGTGCCGAGCGCGACGCGGTTCAGGGCTGCCTTGTCGGCGTCCTGGCCCGTGACCGGGACCTTGCCATCAAGGCCCTGGCCCTTGAGCGCCGCGACGACGCCGCCGGCCATGCCGTCATTGAGGACGATGGCCGCATCGATGGCGTTGTTCTCGGCGGTCAGGAACTGCTCCATCGTGGTCTGCGCGATGGCCGCGTCCCAGTTGTCGGTGTAGTCCTCGCCGACGATCTTGATGTCGCCGGACGCCACGGAGGCGCCGATGACCTTCTCGATGCCCGACCGCAGGAAGTCGGAGTTCGCGTCGGCGCTGTTGCCCTTGATGATCACGTAGTTGCCCGAGGGCACGACCTTGACGATCTCCTCGGCCATCAGCTGCCCGACAAGCGGGTTGTCGAAGGTGATGTAGAACGCCTTGTCGTTCTCGATCAGGCGGTCATACGCGATGACCGGGATGCCCGCGTCGACCGCGGCCTGCACGGTCGGCTGGATCGCCGTGCCGTCCTGGGCCAGGATGATGATCACGTTGGCGCCATCGGTGATGAGCTGCTCAACGTCCGTGGCCTGCTTCTCGACTGACGAGCCGGCGTCGGTGCCGACGTAGCTGCCGCCGGCGGCCTCGACGACTTCCTTGATGCTGGGCTCGTCCCACTTGGCCCAGCGCTCTTCCTTGAAGTTGTTCCAGGACACGCCGACCTTGCAGGCCGCCGCACCCTCGCTGGCGGCCGCACTCTCGCTCGGGGCCGCACTCTCGGCGGCGCTCGGGGCGACGCTTGCCGCTTCACTCGGCGCGGCGCTGCTGCCGCCTCCACCGCTACATGCGGCGAACGTCATGACCGCGATCGCTGAGATCGCCGCCACTCGACGAATAGACATCGTTGACTCTCCTCCTCTAGTGCCGTAGCCCATCGAGCGACCGATGTCGGCCGCTTAGGCTACCACTCTGATTGCCCTCGTTTGTCCGTCCGCAGACGGATCGTCCTGGGGTCGGTCCTCCTTTCGCCTGAGCGCGTTTCACGCAGTCGCAGTCGCGATCGCCAGCCGCCGCGGCCGGAGCCACGCCGACGGATCGATGAGCAGTGGTTCGAACGCAAGCTCGGCCGCGCCGAGCAGTGGTGCATCTTCGCCCAGCCCCGTCGGAGCGACGCGGACGAGGCGACGAGTCGCCGGCAGGACCCGCCGATCCAGCTCGGCCTGGAGGGACGAGCGGATGTACGGATAGCCGGCTGCCAGGAAGTTGCCCAGCAGGACGAGCCGTGGGTTGAGGATGTTGATGATCCCGGCCAGGCCGATGCCCAGCCAGCGGCCGGTCTCGGCGAAGGCCGCGAGCGCGACCGGCGAACCGGCCTCGGCGTCGCCCAGCAGGGTCCGCATCCCGGCAGCGCCGGCCTCCGGCGCGACACCGGCGCGACGCAGGACGGCGCTGCCGCCGACCTCCGTCTCCCAGCAGCCGAACGAGCCGCAGCGGCAGGGCATCCCGTCCGGGTTGACCGGGATGTGGCCGACCTCGCCGCCGTAGCCGGAGTCGCCGACGAGCGGGGCGCCGCCGATGATCAGGCCACCGCCGACGCCGATCGAGCCCCAGATGAGGACCAGGTCGTCGATGCCGCGAGCAGCCCCGCGTCGGTGCTCGGCCAGGGCGGCCAGGTCGGACTCGTTGGCGAAGGCCAGCGGGATGTCCGGGCCGAGCGCCTCGGCCAGGGCCTCGCCGAGGGGTTCGTCGCGCCAGCCCAGGTTCGGCGCCATCGAGACGAGGCCGTCCGTGCGCCGGACGATCCCGACGACCGCGACCCCGATCCCGACGATGTCGGTATCGGCGGGCAACTCGGCACGCACGCTCGTCGGCCAGCTCGGCCAGTGCCGAGGCGATCTCGGTCACGCCGGTCCGGCCGAGCGGGAGGGCGACCCGCCGGCGAGCGAGGACGGTCCCGCCGAGCCCGACCGCCGCCGCGGCCAGGGTGTCCACCGAGATCTCGAGCGCGAGCACCGCGGCGCCTTCGCTGAACGGACGGACGACCGGCGACGGACGACCTGGCGTACCGTCGAGCGCGGCCGGACCCTCGATGACGAGGGCGCCCGCAGCCAGCTCGCCGATGAGGCCGCGGATCGCGCTGCGCGTCAGGCCGGTCCGGCTGACGAGCTCGGAGCGCGACAGCGGACCGCTGCCGTGGAACTCGCGCAGGATGGTGCTGAGGTTGACGCGACGAACGGTCTCGCTTCGGTGACCGAGGTCGTCGCGACCGAGGGACATCAGGTTTCGTGTTCCTCTTTGCTAAATGCCAGTGCGAGACTGGTACAACGCTGCGGCCGTGTCAAGATGCGGTCGCGGTCCGGTGTCGACCGAGGGGCATGGAGGAGACGGTGAGCAACCTGCGCTGGGGCGTCCTGTCGACGGCGGACATCGCCCGCAAGAAGGTCATCCCGGGCCTGCGACGGTCCGCCCGGAGCGAGCTCGTGGCGATCGCGTCGCGCGACGAGGCGCAGGCCCGGGCGGTCGCCGAGGAGCTCGACATCCCGCGCGCCCACGGCTCCTACCAGGCGCTGCTCGACGATCCCGACGTCGACGCCGTGTACATCCCGCTGCCGAATCACCTGCACGCCGAATGGACGATCGCCGCGGCTCGGGCGGGCAAGCACATCCTGTGCGAGAAGCCGCTGGCCACGACCGCCGCCGACGCCGAGCGGATGGTCGAGGCGGCAGACGACGTTCGGGGTCCATCTGATGGAGGCGTTCATGTACCGCCACCACCCGTCGTGGCGGGCGGCCATCGACCTGGTCCGGGCCGGACGGATCGGGCACGGTGCTGGCGGTCCAGAGCTGGTTCTCGTACTACAACGACGACCCGACCAACATCCGCAACATCCTCGACGTCGGCGGCGGCGCGCTGTACGACATCGGCTGCTACAACGTCAGCCTGTCGCGCCTGCTGTTCGACGCCGAGCCGGTCGACGTCCAGTCGGCCATCGTGCGCGACCCTGCCAGCGGGACGGACATCCTGACCAGCGCCCTCCTGCGCTTCGAGCGCGGTCCGCGACGTTCACCTGCTCGACTCGCGTCGAGACCGACCAGCGCGTCCACATCTACGGCAGCGACGGCCGGATCAGCATCCAGATCCCGTTCAACATCCCGCCCGACCGCCCGACCCGCATCCACCTCACGCACGGCGGCGAGCCGCCCGTCGCGCCCGAGTCCGAGACGTTCGAGTTCCGAGCGGCGGATCCCTACGCCGCCGAGGTCGATGCCTTCGCCGACCGCCGTCCTCGACGGCGGTCGCACGCCGGTCCCCGCGAGCGATGCGGTGGCCAACATGCGGGTCATCGAGCGGATCTTCGCTGCGGCCGACGGGCGCACGACGACGGCGTGACGCGGCCATGACCGGGGCATCGCCGGGCGGCTCGCCGGCGGGACCCGAGCGGTCGCGGTCGGTCGACTCGCGCGCGCTCGCGCTCGCGCTCGTCGTCGCGGCAGTCGCCCTGGTCGTGACCATCGTGGTCGTCGTCGTCTCGGGTGGTCTGCTCGGCGGCGGGTCGCTCGGCTGTGCCACGGTTCGTCGACGCGGCCGCATCCGCCGGGCTGGTCCACCGCTACGAGGAGCGACCCCGAGCACAAGGTCGGCGGCGGCGTGGCGACGTTCGATTGCGACGACGATGGCCGACCCGGAGCTGTACCTCGCCGGCGGGACCGGCCCGGCGGCGCTGTTCCGCAACGACAGCCCGGTCGGTGGGCCACTCCGGTTCACGCCCCGACCCGACTTCCGAGACCGACCTGGACGACGTGACGGGCGCCTATCCGCTCGACATCGATGGCGACGGCCTGACCGACCTGGCGGTCCTGCGTGCCGGCGAGAACGTGCTGCTGCGCGGCCTCGGCGACTGCCGCTTCGAGCGCGGGAACGAGCGCTGGGCGTTCGACGGCGGGGATGCCCGGACGATGGCCTTCGCCGCGACCTGGGAGGGCTGACGCCGCCCTGCCGACGCTGGCCATCGGCGACTACATCGCGCTGACCGCCGCCGGGGCGACCGATCTCGCCGTGCCCCGACAACCAGCTCGTGCGGCCGGACGCCACCGGCACCGCCTACGGGGAGCCGACGGCGCTCGCTCCGGGCTACTGTCCGCTGTCGATGCTGTTCAGCGACTGGGACCGGGTCGGGCGCCGCGACCTGCGCATCAGCAACGATCGCCAGTACTACCGTCGATGGCCTGGAGCAGCTCTGGCAGGTGCCGACCGCCGATGTCGCTCCGGGCGCGTACACGCGAGGGGATGGCTGGCGGACCTTGAAGATCTGGGGCATGGGCATCGCCAGCCACGACCTGACCGGTGACGGCCGACCCGAGGTCTACCTCACCAGCCAGGGCGACAACAAGCTCCAGACGCTGGTCGATCCGGGCGAGGCCGACGTGCCCGATCCGCCGACGTACGAGGACATGGCGGTCGAGCTCGGGGTCAACGTCGCGCAACCGGCCGTCGGTGGCGATGTCCTCCCGTCGACCGCCTGGCACCCGTCCTTCGAGGACGTCAACGACGATGGGCTGATGGACCTGTTCGTGACGCAAGGGCAACGTCGAGCGAGCAGGAGGGCTACGCGACCCGCGACCCGAGCGAGCTGCTGCTGGGGACGCGCGACGGGACGTTCGAGCGGGTGGCGGAGGCCGCCGGCATCGTGCGCTACGAGCGCGGCGCGGGGCGCGGCGGTCGTCGACCTGGACCTCGACGGGCTGCTCGACATCGTCCAGGTCGATCTCGACGCGCCGGTCGAGCTGTGGCACAACGTCGGCGCCGGCGACGGGACCGCGCCCGTGCCCATGGGCGGCTGGGTCGGCCTCCGGCTCCAGCAACCCGGACCGAACCGCGATGCCATCGGGTCGTGGCTGGAGATCCGCGCCGGCGACACGACGATCCTGCGCGAGCTGACGGTCGGTGGCGGGCACATCAGCGGCCACCTCGGGTGGCTCCACGCGGGGATCGGCGATGCCGAGCGCGTCGAGGTCCGGGTGACCTGGCCCGATGGCGAGGTCGGCCCGTGGCAGGACGTGACCCCCGATGGATTTGCCATCATCGACCGCGACGCGACGGCACCCCAGCCGTGGACACCGAGCGGGACGTGACGAGGAGGCCCATGACGAAGGTGACGGCACGGCTGGCCGGGGTGGAGCTGCCCGACTTCGGGCGCCCGGCGACGACGCCGGAGCGTCCCGGCCGTGCGCTATGTCGAGCGGCTGGCGGCCCTGCGTGCGCGGATGGACGACCGTGGCTACGACCGGGTCGTGGTCTACGCCGATCGCGAGCACAGTGCCAACCTTGCCTGGCTGACCGGCTTCGATCCACGCTTCGAGGAAGCGATCCTCGTGGTCGGTCCGGACGGCGACCCGGCGGTCCTCGTCGGGAACGAGTGCGTCGGGATGGCGCGCTCGGCGCCGCTGGCGATGCGGGTCGTCCTGCATCAGGACCTCAGCCTTCCGTCCCAGCCACGGCACCGCTCCCGTCCCCTGGCCGACGAGCTCCGCGACGAGGGCGTGCGCGCCGGGCGACGGGTCGGGATCGTGGCCTGGAAGACGTTCGCCGAGCGGTCGATCCACGACGCCCCGGCGTTCCTGGTCGACACCGTGCGCGGTCTTGTCGGCGATGCGGACCTCGTCGAGAACGCCACCGACCTGCTCATCGACCCGGGCGACGGCCTGCGGACCGTCAACGATGTCGACACCCTGGCGGCGATGGAGGCGGCCGCCGTCACGACGTCGTCCGGCGTGCTCCGCCTGATCCGCGGCCTCGAGCCCGGCCTCCGCGAGCGCGATGCGGTCGCCCTCCTCGGCTGGGATGGCTCGCCGCTGTCGTGCCACCTGATGCTGACCGCGGGCGAGCGCGCCCGGCTCGGGCTGCTCAGCCCGGGCGACCGACCGATCGAGCGTGGCGACCCGTTCACCACCGCGTTCGGGATCTGGGGGTCGCTGACCTGTCGGGCCGGGTTCGTCGTGGCCGATGCGGGCCGAGCTGCCGAACGGGATCGGCGACTACGTCGAAAAGCTGGTCGCGCCGTACTTCGCGGCGATCGCCGAGTGGTACGAGGCGCTCCATGTCGGCCAGGTCGGCGGGGCGCTGCAGGCCATCATCGATCGCCACCTGGGCGATCCGTTCTTCGGCATCTTCCTCAATCCTGGCCATCAGATCTCGCTCGACGAGTGGGTCAACTCGCCGGTCTGGCCCGGCTCGACGGTCGAGCTGCGCTCGGGCACGGCCCTCCAGGTCGACGTCATCCCGGCGACCGGCAGCCCGTGGTTCACGACCAACATCGAGGACACCATCGCGCTCGCCGACGACGGGCTGCGCGCGGCGTTCGCGGCCGCGTATCCGGACGCGTGGGACCGCATCCAGGCCCGGCGGGCGTTCATGGCGTCCGCCCTCGGCATCGACCTCCACCCCGACGTGCTGCCGTTCTCGAACATCCCGGCCTGGCTGCCGCCCTTCCTGCTCGATCCCGGGCGTGCCATGGTCGTCGCGTGACCGCGACCGACCACCTGCTCGTCCTCGAGGCCGGCGACGCCCGGCTGACCGTCGATCCGGGCCAGGGCGGGCGGATGACCTCGTTCGTCGTGGGCGATGCCGAGCGCCTCGTGACCGAGGGCTACGGACCGATCCGCTGGGGCAGCTACCCGATGGCCCCCTGGGCCGGGCGCATCCGGGACGGGCGGTTCCGGTTCCGGGATCGGACCGTGCAGCTGCCGCTCAACCTGCCGCCACATGCCATCCACGGGACGGTCTTCGAGCGACCGTGGACGGTGCTGGACGGATCGACCATCGCCATCGATCTGGCGCCTGGCTGGCCGTTCGAGGGCCGGCTCACCCAGCGCTTCGAGCTGACCGAGGGCCGTCTCCGCGTCGAGCTGGTGCTCGAGGCCGACGAGCCGATGCCCGCCATCGTCGGCTGGCATCCGTGGTTCCGGCGCCCGGTCTCGCTGACCGTCGAGCCGGGCCGGATGCTGGAGCGAGGGGCGGATGGCCTGCCGACCGGCGCCATCGTCGCACCCACGGCGCCGCCCTGGGATGACTGCTTCATCGAGCTGCGCGGCGCGCCTCGCCTGACCTGGCCCGACGGGCTGTCCCTGGAGATCACGTCCTCGGCCGACCACTGGGTCGTGTACGACGAGTCGCAAGACGGGGTGTGCGTGGAACCCCAGACCGGGCCGCCGGATGGCCTGACCGGGGCGCCGGTCGTGGAGCCCGGATCGCCGTTGCGGGCATGGATGGCCTGGGCGTGGGCCATCGGGGCCGACTGACTGCCGAAGACGACGCCCGACTACCGATCGCTGCAACGGGCGCTTCACCGTCGAGCCGGTCAACGGCGAACCCGATAGCGCAGGTGGAGCACCCGGTTGCCCTGGATCACCACGTCGGGATCCTCCAGCAGGTGCTGTGCGTCGACCGACCCGAAGTAGCGCTTGCCGGACCCGATCACCACGGGCGCGACGTCCATGCGCACCTCGTCGACCAGGCCCGCGGCCAGCATCTGGCCACCGACGTCGCCGCCGGCGACCTCGACGATGCGGTCACCCGCAAGCTCCTGCGCCTTGGCCATGGCCGCCTCGACGCCGTCGACGAAGTGGAACGGCGCCTCGGGGTCCCAGCCCTCGGGCTGCGGCCGGTGCGTCACGACGACCACGTGGTCGATCCCGCCCGGAGGCTTCCCGTCCCAGCCGTCCGTCAGGTCGAAGACGTGGCGGCCGACGATCGTCACGCCGATCTGGTCCCAGTAGGCCCGGGTGTGGTCGTAGGACGTCCTGCGACACCGTCAACATGGCCGGTCTCGTCGAGCGGGACGTCACCGCTGGACAACCAGTCGAACAGCGGGCCGGGCTGGTCGTGCTCGTCCGCGATGAAGCCGTCCACCGACACCGAGGCGTACATGACTACCTTGCCCATGTGGCTCTCCTTTGCTGCATGCGGTAGCCCCCAGATCTGCGTGTCGTGAGCTGATCGCCGGGCCCATCCGATCACGACGGGGCTGCCGCCACGACCGCGAACATCGTGAGGCGCATCGAGAACTGACCTCGTCGCGCGGCGTCGTGGATCGTCGACACGAACCGCCGGCGATCGGCGGTCGTGAGCTGGTGGGTGGCGACGAGGTCGTCCGCGAGGCTCTCCATCGAGAAGCAACCACGCGGTGCCGGCGACCCGTCCGGGTCCCAGGTCGTCCAGGTCTGCGTCGCCTCGGTCCTCGCGAGCGGAACGCAACCGGCCGCCCCGACGAGGTCGTGCAGTCGCCGGCCGACGTTGGACGGCCGATCTCGCTCCGTCCGCATCCCATCGCGGACCAGTGCCGCGAGTGCGTCGTCGCCGACGTCGATCGTGAACGTCGACCAGTCGGTGTCGATCAGCGAGACGCGGCCGCCGGGGCGCACCACCCGCACCATCTCGGCGACCGCGGCTGCGGGATCGGCGAGCCATTGGAGCGTGCGTTCGGACCGCGCGGCGTCGAAGGAAGCGTCGGGTTCGTCGAGGGCGCACGCGTCGCCGAGGGTGAAGCGCACGCGACACGGTGCGGCTCGGGCGTTGGAACGGGCGACCCGCAACATCTGCTCGGACGCGTCGACGCCGACGAGCTCCCCGCGTTCGCCGAGATCCTGGGCGAGCCCGAGCGCTGCCTCCCCGAGACCACAACCTACGTCGAGCAGCCGTTCACCATGAATGAGGCCGAGTCGTGCGCGCTCCCACGATCGCAATCGGAGCGTCGCGTCCCATCCGGCGGTCCCGTCCATCGTCGCGAGGAGCACGTCGACGTTCGGATCATCATCGACCCGCCGGTAGCCGAGCCTGTGGGTGTCCTCGGTACCCATGCCCCAAGCGTACGTGACGCCGTGGTCCGCCAGTGTTCGGGAATGTCACCCGACAGTGCTGGGAGCGAGCGCGTAGAGGCGGTGTTCGCCCACCAAGCCTTTCAGTTCGACCTCGCGACCCTCGAGGAAGGCAATGCTCGGGGCGCTCCCGCTCACGAGTTCGCGCACCAGGCTGGAGACGAGCACTTCGCCTCCGCTCGCATGGCTGGCGACGCGCGCCGCGTAGTGGACGGTGGTCCCGAAGAAGTGCTCGGCTTCCTGGATGGCGTCGCCGGTGTGGATCCCGATCCGGACCCGGATCGGCGGCGACGAGTCGGTGAATTCGCGCGCGATCCCGAGCTGGATCGCCTGTGCGCACGCGACCGCCCGGCGAGCACTCGAGAAGGCGAGCATCGATCCATCGCCCTGCGTCTCGACGACCGTACCGCCGTGTGCCGCGGTGACCTCCTCGATCACCGCGTTG
This sequence comes from uncultured Chloroflexia bacterium, assembly GCA_963776925.1. Classification (GTDB taxonomy): domain Bacteria; phylum Chloroflexota; class Limnocylindria; order Limnocylindrales; family CSP1-4; genus SPCO01. Next base: position 36,718 of record CAVZON010000007.1, read on the forward strand.
TGACGCCGGATGACGTCGACCCAGGTCAGGTCACCGATCCGGGAAAGGATCAGCGTCGAGTCGACGATGTCGGTGAAGACGATCGTGACCGTGCCGTCGACAGCGAACGAGGCTGAAAGGTCGGGCTGCTCGCGCTGGATCGTCTGCTCCAGCTCCTCGAGCGTGACAGTCAAGGCGCGACCGAAGACTTCGACGTTGGCCCGGGGCAAGGACCAGTGCACCTGCACGACCTTCCACTCGCCCCGCTCGAGGTGGAGGACGTAGGTCGCACGCGATGCGAAGCTCGTCCCAGCCACGGTGATCGTCTCCTTGACGCTCGCCCACCCGACCGTTCCTTCCTCCCACGCCTCGACCACATCCCCGGCGACCTGGAAGGAAGAGCCCAGCTCCTCGATCTGTCGCCCCCAGATGGCGCGCGTCTCATGACCAACCCACCACTCGTCGTGGTCCGAGCCGACGATGACCGTGCCGGGGTGCTCCGAAAGCCGCCCGAGAACCGAGTCGGCGTCGCCCTCCCCTATCGCCTTCATCCACCGTTCGACGACGCGCCTGATCTCCTCGGACCGCTCCACCCAGCGGAGTGTGCTCGAACCGCTGGCCCCATGCAATCTCGAAGGCGGGCCAGACCGTCCTTCCGCGCGCATCGAGGTGGTAGGGAGGACTCGCTCCCGTCGATGAGCGCCATGTCGCCAGAGACGAAGCGGGTCAGCGGTGGCCGGCCCAGCGCGATGTCGTCGGCACCGAGCCCGATCGGCCCCGCGCCCGTCCCCCCGAACGACCATGGGACGCGCGGCGCCGGGACATCCGCCACCACCCGGGTCGGCTGCCGCCGCCGGCTCGCCGATCGGCTGGATCGACACGAACCGGCCGTCCCAGACCATCGCCTTGGGCGCGTACCGCCACGACGTGAAGAAGTCCCGGAAGCGGCCGACGCTGAGCGACGTGTTCGGCTGCATGTCATAGCCGTTCCGACTCTGCAGCCCGTACAGCGGCCCGACGACGCGGACGGAGCGGACCTCGAAGTCATCGGTCACCCGCGGGTCCGCGGTCGCGCTGAACCCGGTCAGCACCCAGCCGTGGTTGCCCCGCGCGACGGTGACGGCGACGGGCAACCCGGTGGCGGCGAGGCTGCGCACCGCGGACCGCAGCCCCGCGTCGAACGAGCGGCTGGCCACCAGTCGATAGCGGTCGTCGACGAACCGGCGCAGGCCGGCGGTCCAGCCCGCCGGATCGACTCCCGCCGACTCCGGCAGGTCGTACCGGTTGCGGCCAGCGCATCCAGTCGAAGTAGCGCGCCTGCGCCGGACCGGCTGTGGTCGTCGTCGCGGTGGACGATGTTGCGCATGATCTGGACGCCGGCCGCGGTGCACCACAGCCAGGTCTTCTGGGTCGTGAACGTGCCCGACCGGTACAGGTCGATGGAGCCGTCCCACGCCGCTGCGGCCTGCGCCGCCGGCGCCGCGGGGCGCCGCCGGCGCGAGCGACCCGCCGAGGGCGAGCCCCAGGGCGAGCAGCGCGACCCGGACCGTGCGGCTCATCGCGATCCCGCGAGCGCCCCCAGGTGCTCGGTCAGCCGCAGGTTCTCGGCGTAGTCGATCGGGCACCTCGACGAGCGACGGGCCCTCGACCTCGAGCGCGCGGCACAGCGTCGGGTACAGGTCGGCGGCGGACTCGGGCCGGAACCCGGCCATCCCGAACGAGCGGGCGTAGGCGACGAAGTCCGGGTTGCCGAACTCGACCCCGAACGGCCGCCCGAACTCGTTGCGCTGCTTCCAGTCGATGAGCCCGTAGCCGTCGTCGCGCCAGATGACGACCGTGATGTTCGCCCCGACCCGGGTCGCGGTCTCGAGCTCCTGGCTGTTCATCAGGAAGCCGCCGTCGCCGCACAGCGCGACGACCTTGCGGTCCGGATGGACGAGCGCGGCCGCGATGGCCCCCGGGATGGCGATGCCCATCGCCGCGAAGCCGTTCGAGATGATGACCGTGTTCGGCTCGTAGGTCTGGTACAGGCGGGCGACCCAGACCTTGTGCGCGCCGACGTCGCTGACCACGATGTCGTCCGGGGCGAGCGCCCGGCGCAGGTCGCCGATGGCCCGCTGCGGGGTGATCGGGAAGGCGTCGTTGGCCGCGTGCGTCTCGAGCTCGTGCAGGAGCTGCCGTGCGCAGGTCGGCGTGGACGAGGATCTCCTGGCTCTCGTGCCGCTCCCCGGCATCGCGGCCGCCGATGCCGTGCGGCTGGACCGCGCTGAGCAGCCGCCGCAGCGTCCCGTCGATGTCGCCGACGAGCTCGACCTCGGGCTGGTACGCCGCGTCGACCTCGGCCGGCTGGGTGTCGATGTGGATGATCCGCTTGCGACCCGTCGGCGTTCCACGACGACGGCGCGTACTCGACGAGGTCGTAGCCGACGCAGACGACGAGGTCGGCGCGGTCGAAGCCGGACAGGACGTGGTCGCGGGCCTGCAGGCCGACGGCCATCAGCGACAGGTGCGAGCGGTCGTCGATGGCGCCCTTGCCCATGAACGTCGCCGCGACCGGGACGTGCAGGCCGCGCGCGAACGCCCGCAGCTCGGCGGCGGCGCGACGGCGCAGGACGCCGTTGCCGGCCAGGACGATCGGCCGCTCGGAGGCGGCGAGCAGGCCCGCCGCGTGGGCGATGGCCTCGTCGGTCGGCTCGGGGAAGTACGCCTTGCCCGGCACGAGCGGGACCGGGCCGCCGTCCTCCGGCTGCCGGCAGGGTCGTCGCGGCGAGGTCCTCGGGCAGCTCGATGTGGGTCGGTCCGGGCTTCTCCAGGGTGGCGACCCGGAAGGCCTTGCGGACGATCTCCGGGATGGCCCTGATCCGCTCGACCCGGGTGTTCCACTTCGTGACCGGCTCCATCATCCGGACGATGTCGACGACCTGGTGGGCCTCCTTGTGGAGCTTGGACGACGCCGCCTGGCCGGTGATCGCGACCATCGGCGCACGGTCCAGGAAGGCGTCGGCGACACCGGTCACGAGGTTCGTCGCTCCCGGGCCGAGCGTGCCCATCGCGACGGCGGCCCGACCGGTCAGCCGGCCGTGGACGTCGGCCATGAACGCCGCGCCCTGCTCGTGGCGGGTCGTGACGTGGCGGATCTGCGGCCGGCGTCGAGAGGGCATCGAGGATGTCCATCGTCTCCTCGCCGGGCACGGAGAAGACGGTGTCGCAGCCCTCGGCGACGAGGCACTCGACGAGCAGGTCGGCGGCACGACGGCCGGACGCGGGTGCGGTCATGGTCGGGTCATCGTATCGCTCGACCGCCGGATCGGCGCCGCGGCAGGCGGATCAGCCGCGCCGCAACGCCGGTCCGATCAGACGCGACCGCTCGGCCCGACGGTGGCGCGGGCGGCCCGTTGGCCCGACGATACGCGCCATGCGTCCGAACCTGCAGGTCCTCGCGCCCGAGCTCATCGAGCGGATCCTCGACGAGGCATTCCGCGTGCTCGCCACGACCGGCATGGAGGTCCGCGGCAAGGAGATGCGCCGTCGACTCATCGAGGCCGGGCTGCCGACCGGTGCCGACGGCCGCGTGCTGTTCCCGCGCGACGTCGTCGAAGCCGCCATCGCGTCCGCCCCGCGCTCGTTCCAGCTGTACGACCGCGACGGGAACCCGCACGCCGACCTCGGCGAGGACCGCGTCCACTTCGTGCCCGGCTCGTCCGGGCTCAAGTGGCTCGACCACCGGACCGACGAGGTCCGCCTGGCGACCTCGACCGACTTCGTCGAGTACGTCCGGCTCGGCGACGGGCTCGCAGCACATCGCCTACCTCGCCACGGCGTTCTCGACCAACGACGACATCGAGGCGCAGGTCTCCGACGCCTGGCGGCTCTACCTGTCCCTGACCAACTCGAAGAAGCCGATCGTGTCCGGCGCCTTCACCGAGCACGGCGTGCCGCGCATGGTCGAGATGATGCAGCTGTTCCGCGCCGACCGCGCCGACCTCATCGCCCGCCCGATGTCGATCTTCACGATCACCGCGACCGGCAACTTCCGGTACTCCGAGGACTCCTGCCAGAACCTGATCGACTGCGTCGAGGCCGGCGTCCCGGTCGAGATCGTGCCGGTCACGCTGATGGGCCTCATCGCGCCGGTCACGACGGTCGGCGCGACGGTCTTCCACACGGTCGACGTGCTGGCCGGCATCACCATGGCCCAGGTCATCCGACCGGGCGCGCCGGTCCTGTTCGGCGGGGCGCCGGCGACGTTCCACATGAAGATCGCCTCGTCGCCGATGGCCGCCATCGAGGCGCTCCAGCTCGACGCCGCGTACATCGCGGTGGCCAAGTCGCCTGGAGCTGCCCTGCCAGTCGTACATGGCCCTGTCCGACGGCCCGATCCTCGACGCCCAGGCGGGAGCGGAGACGTTCGGCTCGGCGCTCATCGCGGCGCTGGCCGGGGTGAACAGCGTGAGCGGGCCCGGGATGCTCGACTTCCTGCTCGTGTTCAACCTGCCCAAGCTCGTCTTCGACGACGAGATGTGCGGCCAGGCGCTGCGCTTCGTGCGCGAAGTCCGGGTCGCTCGACGACCTGCCGGTCCAGCCGCTCATCGACCAGCTGATGACCGACCAGCACCTGATCATGGCCGAGCACACGATGGCCCACTGGCCGTCCGAGCTGTACCTCCCCTCCCCGATCGTCCAGCGCGACAACCGCGAGAGCTGGACCCGGGCCGGCGCGCAAGGACACCGTGCCCGCGCCACCGACGAGGTCGAGCGACGGCTGGCCGCCTACCGCCAGCTCGAGACGGAACCGGCGATCGAGGCCGAGATGCAGCGGATCATCCGGTCGGGCCTCGAGTCGCAGACCGAGCTGCCGCTCGTCCCGCCGGCACCGGAACCGGTCGATGCCGTGCCGGAGGCGCTGACGGGACGGGTGCGGCCCGCGGCCGGCGCGTCAACGCGCGACGCGCAGCGCGGCTGAGGCGGCCGCGGCGACATGACCCGGGATCCGGCCGGCTGGGACGTCGACAGCCCGGTCCAGGCCGAGGTCTTCGTCGTCTGGCTGGACGGCGACGATCGGATCCAGCTCGACCGGGCCGGACGGACCGCAGGCCTGGCACCTCCAGCTCGGGCACGACCGAGCACCCGGTCGAGGTCGTCGACCGGATCGTGCGGGACGCCGTGGGGCCGCCGATCCTCGTCCACTCGACGTCGTGGCGCCGCGACCGCGAAGCGGTCATCCTGTCGTTCGTGGTCGTCATCGCCGCTGGACTCGTCGGGTCGATGGCGAGCGTGCCGTCGGCCGGGCCGAGCTCGCCCGCTCCGAGGCGACCGCCGCGCCGCGCGACATCGCCACGAGCGCCGTGGTCGGAACATGGCCTGCGCCACTCGCGTGGCTCGTCGAGGACGACCCGGTCGTCGCCGCGACGCTGCCGCCGGCCTGGCACCCGGTCCTCGCCGACTACGTCCCGGAACCGTTCCGCGCCCTGGGCTGATGGAGGTCACTCGATGGACGACCAGACCGAGTACACGAACCGGTGCGCGTGTGGCTGGGAGGTCAGCGGGTCGATGGACGACGTCGTCGACGCGACGATCGACCACGGACGGCGGATCCACAACATGGAGGCGACCCGCGAGCAGGTCGTCGCCGTGCTCCTCGGTGAGGATCGCCGCCAGCTCAGGCCAGCGCCTGACCGTCAGCGTCGCGCCGCGACGACCTCGTGCGCATCGGCGATGAGGCCGTCGAGCTCGTCCCAGTCCACCGGGACGTCGAGGTAGACCCCGAGCCAGCCCCGTCCGCCGACGTACGGCGGCCGGAAGAAGCGGTCCGGCGCACCGTCGACGAGCACCTCCTGGGCGCCGGGCGGCGCCGCCAGCCACAGCGCGCGCCGGTCGTCGTGATGGCGATCGGCGGACGTCGCGAACGAGCGGCCGTTGCGCGCGAACCAGGTCGCCTCGCCGTGGCTGCAGGCGCTCGGTCGCCCCGTCGAACGCGAGGCAGACCGCGCGGACGCGGGCGTACGGATCCGGATCCTGCGACGGAGCTCAGATCGCGCGGACCTTGTTGTTCTTGGCGTCGTGGGTCAGCTCGACCAGGCCGAGCGCCTCGAGCAGCGGTGGGAGGTACATCCCGAACCGCCCCCGATAGCCCTTGCGCAGCCCGTACCAGCCGCCGACCGGGTTGTCCTCCGCGCGTCCCCACGCCTCGACCGTGCCCGGCTTGGCGTCCTTCTGCTCGTCGGCCGCGCCGAGATCCATCCAGTCGCCGTTGGCCTTGAGCATCGCGTGGAGGTCGTCGATGGCCGACAGGTGGTACTTGAGCGTCGTCGAGCCGACCTGGCAGACGAGCGCCGGCGGGTCAGCCGTCTCGTCGCGCCACATCTGGTAGTCCGAGGTACCCGGGCGCCGTCGTGAGCTGCCACGGATCTTCGCGGGTGCCGCTGCCGGTCGCCATCGTGTCGGTCCCTCCAGTGTCGGTGTCTCAGCCAGCCTGACGGTCTGGCGTCGCTGGTCGTTCCGCCGGCTTGCCCTCGAACGTCGTCGGCTGCGTCGCGACGACCGGTTCCGGGCTCAGCTCGCCGCCGCGGACCGTGGCGCCGAGGACGAGCGCGGCGGCCACGAGCACGACGTTCTTGATGATGTACTGGCCCTCGAGCGTCGGGGCGATCGGGAAGCGGATCCACGTCTCTTCGGGGAAGAGGACGAGCGGCGTGATCGTGCCGAGCATCTGCACGAGCAGCAGCAACAGCGTGACCCGCATCCAGCGGCCCAGGAGCAGGCCGAGCCCGATCGCGCACTCCCACAGGGCCAGCACCGGCAGCGCGATCTCGGGCGGGACGATGCCGAGCGTCAGCGCCTCGATCGTGCGACCGGCGAGGTCCTGCGCCGGGCTCATCCCGGGGAAGAACTTCAGGACGCCGAACCAGAGGAAGACGACGCCCAGCGCGATGCGCAGGGCGGTCAGGCCGTGCTCGGCCATCAGGTGCGTGACCCGCCGGTCGAACCGGTCGAGTGGGCCGCCGGGGCTGGTCGTCGTGGTCATCGGGTCACTCCGTTCGTACCCTAGCGTTGTACCGCACACCACCGTCCGCCGTCGCGAGGATCCGCCATGTCATTCCAGGCCTATCTCGACAACGCCGAGAAGCAGACGGGCAAGACCCCGAACGACTTCATCGCCGAGGCGAAGGAGAAGGGCCTGACCGAGCACAAGGCGATCATGGCCTGGCTGAAGGAGGACTACGGGCTCGGCCACGGCCATGCGAACGCCATCGCCTACGTCATCCGCAACGGGCCGAAGATCTCGTCCAAGCACGTCGGGACCGATGGCAGCCATCGGGACGGATCGGACATGCTCCGGCTAGACGGGATCGCGAACCGCTAGCCGGCGGTCGACCCGATCTCGCGCCGGCGCGCCTCGACGAAGGCATCCAGCGCCTCCGCGCGCGCCACGTCGAGCGGCGGCGGCACGGCGTCGGCCAGCAGCCGCTTCCAGATCGCGTTGGCCCGCTCGGTCGCCGTCCGCGCGCCGTCGGCCTGCCACGTCTCGAAGTTGCGCCAGTCGGACAGGATCGGCTGGTAGAACGCGGTCTCGTAGCGCTCCAGCGTGTGGGCCGTCCCGAAGAAGTGGCCACCCGGACCGACGTCCGCGATGGCGTCGAACCCGAGACTCGCCTCGGAGACCTCGATCGGCTGCAGGACCTCGGCCATCATCTGCAGGATCTCGACGTCGAGGATGAGCTTCTCGTACGACGCGGTCAGGCCGCCCTCCAGCCAGCCGGCACCCTGGTACAGCAGGTTGACCCCGCCCATCACCGCGCCCCACACGGCCATCTCGGCCTCGTAGGCGGCCTGCGCATCGACGACCGATGACGCCGTCGCGTTCGAGGACCGCCAGGGCAACCCGTAGCGACGCGCCATCTGCCCCGACGCGAGCTGCGACTTGACCGATTCGGGCGTGCCGAACGCCGGCGAGCCGGTGCGCATGTCGACGTTCGAGGTGAACGCGCCGTAGACCATCGGCGCGCCGGGCCGGACGAGCTGGGCGAGACAGACGAGGAACAGCGCCTCGGCGTTCTGCTGGGCGATCGCCCCCGCCAGCGACACCGGGCTCATCGCGCCGGCGAGCGTGAACGGCGTGGCCACCACGGGCTGGCCCCACGTCGCCATCGCGATCAGGCCGTCGCCCATCGGCCCGTCCAGGCGCAGCGGCGAGTTCGTGTTGATGACCGTCATCGCCGACGGCTCGCGGACCAGCGTGTCGCGATCGACGCCGCGGACGATCTCGAGCACCCGGAGCGCATCCTCGACCGGGGTCGCGCCGAAGCCGAGGCACTGCCACGTCTTGTCGAGCTCGGTCGCGAACACGCGGTACATGTCGAGGTGGCGCGTCTCGACCGGCAGGTCGGTCGGCTCGAGCGGTCCGCCGCCTTCCTGGTGGATGACGTCGATGGCGCCGATCAGCCGCACGTAGTCGCGGAAGTCCGCGGCGTTGCCGGCCCGCCGGCCCCGGTCCAGGTCGCTGACGAAGGCCGGCCCGCCCACCGCCCCGAACACGAGGTTCGCGCCGCCGAACACGATGTCGCGCTCGGGGTTGCGGGCGTGGAGCGTGAACTCGTGCGGTGCGAGCGCGACGAGCCCCTCCACCTGGGCCGGGTCCAGGCGGACGCGTCGGCGGTCGCGATCGACCATCGCGCCGCCGGCCGCGAAGGCGTCGAGGACCCGATCGCCGAGGCACTCCAGCCCGATCTCCGACAGGATCCGCAGCGACGCGAGGTGGATCGCCTCGACCTGGTCGGCGGACACCACCTCCAGCGGGCGGAACGGGTTGACCAGCCGACGCCATGGCAGCTGGGCGATGCCACCGCCACCGGTCCGACGCGGCCGGCGTCGATGCGCCTCGGGCTGGGCGTTCGCCGCGGGAGCCGGTTCGTCGGTCATCGCGTGGATGCTACGCGCCGCCTCGGCCCGTGCAGCCGCCCGTCGCGCCGGCCGGAATTCTCATGCAGGTCTCATGGTCCTCCGGCTCCAATCGGCTGCAGTCAGCCGTGTCGCGACCAGAGGGAGATCCATGAAGCTGAAACTCGCCGCCGTCGCGGTCCTCGCCGCCGTCGGCATCGGCGCGCTCGTCTACACGCTGGGCGGGGTGAGCGCGAACGCGGCCGACACGCCCGAGTACCTGACCACGCCCGCCACGATCGGCGACGTCACCGACGACGTGGCGGCCACCGGCGCCGTGGCACCGACCTCGCGGACCGCGGTCGCGTTCGGACTGGACCCGTGGATCGTGGACGACGGCGACGCGCCGCAATCGAGCGCCTCGTATGGCGTGACCGACGTCAGCGTGGCGGTCGGCGACACGGTCGCCGCGGGTGACCCGCTGGCGAGCGCCGACAGCGCCGACCTGCGCCAGGACCTGCAGGCGGCCAAGCGCGACCTGCTCTCGGCCAAGATGTCGATGCGGGCGGCCGACGACGACCTCGAGGACGCGCAGGACGACGAGGACACCGACCGCATCCGCCAGGCGAGCATCGCCTGGTACGGCGCCCAGAACCAGCTGGCCGATGCCCAGGCCAAGGTCGACGAGCTGACCGCCCAGGTCGACGCTTCGACCCTCGACCGCGCCGGTCGCCGGCGTGGTCACCGAGGTCAACGTGACCGCGGGCTTCGACGCTCCCGCCGGCGCCGCGATCGTCATCGACGCCCCGACCTTCCAGGTCACGACCGACGTCGTCGAGAGCGACCTCGCCGACGTCAAGGTCGGCCAGACCGCGACGGTCACGATCGACGCCATCGATGCCGAGGTCGAGGGCACCGTCACGGCCGTCGCCCCGACGACCTCGAGCGACGGCTCGAGCGGCGTCGTCTCCTACCCCGTCACCGTCGCGCTCGACGAGGCCCCGGCGGACCTGCGCTCCGGGATGTCCGCGGACGTGACCATCACCATCGCCGCGGCGACCGATGTGCTGACCGTGCCGAGCGCCGCACTCCTCGGCGCCGAGGGCGACTACCGCGTGCGCACGCTCGACGCGACCGGCGCGCTGACCGTCACCCCGGTCGAGGTCGGCCTCGTGACGAGCACGACGGCCGAGATCACGAGCGGCCTGGCCGAGGGCGACACCGTCGTGACCGGCACCGCCAGCGACCTCGCCGGGACGACGAACAACAACGGCGGGTTCGGCGAGCCGGGTGGCGTGGCCGTGCCCGGCAATGGACCGGTCTTCCGCCAGGTCGGGCCGGACGGCGGCGTGACCGTCGAACGGCCGTGAGCGACTCGCCGATCATCCGGCTCGACGCGCGTCAGCCGGACCTACGAGATGGGTCCGGTCGTCGTGCCCGCGCTGGACGACGTCAGCCTCGACGTCCAGCCCGGGGAGTTCGTGGCCATCGTCGGGCCGTCCGGCTCCGGCAAGAGCACGATGATGCACATCCTCGGCTGCCTGGACCGACCCACGGCCGGCGCCTACGAGCTGGCCGGCACGCCGGTCGCCGACCTCGACGACGACGGGCTGGCCCAGCTCCGCAGCCGCGCCATCGGCTTCGTCTTCCAGTCGTACAACCTGCTGCCGCGGACGAGCGCGCTGGACAACGTCGCCACGCCCCTGCTCTACCAGGGCGTCGCGCGGCGCGAGCGGCAGGAGCGTGCCCGCGCCGCGCTGGAGCGGCTCGGTCTGGGCGATCGGGTCGCCCATGAGCCGACCGAGCTGTCGGGCGGCCAGCAGCAGCGGGTCGCCGTCGCCCGGGCGCTCGTGACCGAACCGGCGCTCATCCTCGCCGACGAGCCGACCGGCAACCTCGACAGCCGCTCCGGGCGCGGACGTGATGGACGTCTTCCGCGAGCTCCACGCCGGCGGGCCGGACGATCGTCCTCATCACCCACGACCCGGTCGTCGCCGCGAGCGCGAGCCGCCAGGTCCACCTGCTCGACGGGCGGATCGCGGCATGAGCGCGCTCGAGCTGTTCCGCCTCGCCCTGTCGCGCCTGCGCACGAGCCGCCTGCGCGCCGCGCTGACGATGCTCGGGGTCATCATCGGCGTCGCCTCGGTCGTGGCCCTGGTCAGCGTCGGCCAGGGGACGACGACGAACATCACCGAGCGGCTCAGCGAGCTCGGCACGAACCTGCTGACGATCAGCCCGACGACCAGTCGAGCGACGGGTCGACCAGCCTGTCGCTCGAGGACGCGGAGGCGATCGCGCGAGCTGTCATCGGTCGCCGGGGTCGCCCCGGAGGTGGAGACCAGCCAGACCGTCACGGCCGGCGACGAGTCGACCGACACGGGGATCGTGGGCACGACGCCCGCCTACCCGGACGTGCGCGCCTTCGACGTCTGGCAGGGCACGTTCCTGACCGACGTCGCGGTCGACCGCGGCCTGCGCGTCGCGGTCCTCGGCGCGTCGACGGCGGAGGACCTGGGCCTCGATGCCGACGACCTCGGCACCGAGATCTCGATCGGGGGCATCCCGTTCACGCTCATCGGGATCCTCCAGCCGAAGGGCGGCAGCGGCTTCGCCGACCCCGACGACCTGGTCCTCGTGCCGGTCGCGACCGTGCAGAAGTACTTCGTCGGCGGCGACAGCGTGCGCACGCATCGGCGTGAGCGTCGCGGCCGACGCCGACATGGACGCGACCAACGCCGAGATCACCGCGCTGCTCCGCGAACGCCACGAGCTGGCGGCGACGGACGACGACGACTTCAGCGTCTTCGACCAGACCCAGCTGCTCGAGGCGGCGTCGTCGATCAGCGCGACGCTGACCCTGCTGCTCGGCGGCATCGCCTCGATCTCGCTCGTCGTCGGCGGCATCGGGATCATGAACATCATGCTCGTGTCGGTCCGGGAGCGGACCCGCGAGATCGGCATCCGCAAGGCGATCGGCGCGCGGCGCCGCGACATCCTCGCCCAGTTCCTCGTCGAGGCCCTGACCCTGTCGCTGCTCGGCGGGCTCATCGGCATCGTGCTCGGCCTGGCCGTCTCGGCCGCCATCGGGCAGTTCGCGGGCTGGGGCTTCACGTTCGATCCGGTGACGGTCCTGGCGGCCGTCCTGTCCAGCCTCGCGGTCGGGGTGGTGTTCGGCGTCTGGCCGGCCCGCCAGGCCGCCCGCCTCGACCCCATCAGCGCGCTGCGCTACGAATGACCGAAAGGGACCCTTCGATGACCACGCCCCTCACCCCAGCGACACCCGAGTCGGGCGACCCGGCCACCTCGGTGCCGTCGCCGGTCGCGCCGGTCCAGCCGTCCGCGGCGCCGACACCCGCAGCCGCGGCCCCCGTCGCGGCCGCGGCTCCCATCGTCGCGACCCCCAAGCGCTCCGCCGGCTGGCTCAACCTGCTCCTCGGCGCCGCGGCGGTCATCGCCGTCGGTGGCGTCGCCTTCGCCATCGGGCGGTCGACCGCGCCGGCCGACGCGGTCGGCTTCGTGCCCGGCGCCGGCGGGCCGGCCTTGATCCAGCCGGGCGGCAGCTTCGATCCGGGCGGGCCGATCGTGCGCCAGGGCGGGCCGGGCGGTCTCGGGGCCGGCCTGAGCATGGATGGCACGGTCACGGCCGTCGACGCCGACAGCGTCACGATCAAGCTCGCCAGCGGCGAGGCAGGTCACCTTCGACCTGGACGCCGAGACCACCTACCACGAGGCCACGGCGACCGACGCCTCGGCCATCGCGGTCGGTGACGAGGTCGCCGTGCAGGCGTCCGGTGGCCGCATCCAGATCGACAGCGGCGCCGGCGGCGGCACGACCTCGAACGGCACGCCGACGCTGTCCGCCGAGGACGTCACGGTGCGGCGCTAGCCGATCGCGACGGGGTAGGCTGACCGCCATGCACCTGCTCGTCATCGAGGACGATCCGCGCCTGTCCCGGCTGCTCAAGCGGCTGCTCGAGGATGACCGCCACCTCGTCGAGGTGGCCCGGGACGGCGCGACCGGCCTCGAGCTGGCCGAGGATGCGCCGGGCATCGAGTGCATCATCCTCGACGTCGGCCTGCCGGACATCAACGGCCTCGAGGTCGCCCGGCGGCTGCGCGCCGACGGGTCGGACATCCCGATCCTCATGCTCACCGCGCGCGACACGGTGGGCGACCGCGTGACCGGTCTCGACGCCGGGGCGGACGACTACCTGGTCAAGCCGTTCGCGTTCGAGGAGCTGTCCGCGCGGCTGCGCGCGATGGCTCGCCGCGGTGCCGACGCCCGCGGCCAGCGGCGCACGGTCCCGAACCTGACGGCGGGCACCATCACCCTCGACGAGACGGCCCGCCGGGTCACGGTCGCCGAGCGGCCGGTCGACCTCAGCCCCCGCGAGTTCTCGCTGCTCGAGTGCCTGCTCCGACACGTCGGCCAGACCCTGACCCGCGACCAGCTGCTCGACCAGGCCTGGCCGTTCGGCGTGGCCGTCACGCCCAATGCGGTCGACGCGTACGTCCACTACCTGCGCGACAAGCTCGGTCCGGCCGGCCGCCAGATCGAGACCGTTCGCGGTGTCGGCTATCGACTCGCCGATGCCTGACGGCGTCGGCACCGACCCGTCCCCCGCGGATCCCGACGAACCGTCCCTGACCCCGGCCGAGGCCGGCCTGCTGCGGAAGGTCCGCTTCAACCTGTCGCTGTGGAGCGGCGGCATCACGCTGGCCGTCCTCGTCGTCCTCGGCATCGTGCTGTACGTCGCGGTGGCGCGGTCCCTCGCGGCGGCCGGCACGGCCCAGGTCGAGGCACGGGCGGACCAGCTGACCGGCCAGCCGCCTGATCCCAGCGACGACTTCCCGACCGGGGGGTTCATCCTCGGCGGGCCCGGGTCGGGCACGCTCCTGCTGTTCGCCGACGGGTCGGGTGAGCAGGTCGACCTCCAGGGGCCCGGTCAGCCGCGCGTGATCGCGGGCCTGCCACTGCTGGAGGGGATCGAGGCGGTCCAGGACGGGTCCCCGCGGGACATCCGCAATGCCGTCATCCAGGCCGACACGCCCGTGCGCGTGCTGACCCAGGGCTTCCAGTTCCGCGGGTCGGAGTTCTACTTCCAGGTCGTCGGCGATCGGACGACCGAGGTGCGGACGCTGACCGTGCTCATCGCCGTGCTCGTCGTCGGCGGCGTGATCGCCCTGCTCGTGGCGTCCGGCGCCGGCGCCGCCTACGCCAGCCGGGCGCTCGTCCCGATCCGCCAGTCGCTCGTCGCCCAGCGCGCGGCCCTGCAGCGCCAACGCGAGTTCGCCGCCGACGCCTCGCACGAGCTGCGCACGCCGTTGACCGTCATCCGCGCGAGCGTCGACGACCTCGAACGCCATCGCGACGAACCGGTCGCGACCGTCGGCTCCGCCCTGGTCGACATCCGCGACGAGGTCGACCACCTGGCGGCGATGGTCGACGACCTCCTGCTGCTGGCCCGGTCCGACTCCGGCGCGATCGCCCTCGAGCGGGTGCCGGTCGACCTGGGCGACGTCGCGTCGACCGGGGCCTCGACGCTGGCGACGGTCGCCGCGGGTCGGGCCGTCAGCGTCTCGGTCGACCCGGAGCCGGCCGAGGTCATCGGCGACCCGGCACGGCTGCGCCAGCTCGTCGTCATCCTCGTCGACAACGCCGTTCGCCATGTCCCGCAGGGTGGCCACGTCGCGGTGCGGGTGCGCGCGATCGACGGCGAGGCGACCCTCGTCGTCGAGGACGACGGTCCGGGCATCCGACCCGAGGACCTGCCTCGCCTGTTCGATCGGTTCTACCGGGCGCCAGGGACGCCCGGCGACGGGACCGGCCTCGGCCTGGCCATCGCGCCAGTGGATCGTCGAGCGACACGATGGCCGGATCGATGCCGCCAACCGTCCGGCGGGCGGCGCGGTGTTCACGGTGCGCATCCCCACGCAGGGGGCACCCGGGGACCGCGGCGGCGCCTAGACTTCCGGTCGGAGGCAGCCGATGCGGATCGTGGTCACCGGTGGCAGCGGGAAGGCTGGGCGATGGGTCGTTCGCGACCTGCGCGAGCGCGGGCACGACGTCCTGAACGTCGACCTGCGGCACGACGGCAGCCCGCACGGCCAGTGCGTCATCGCCGACCTGACCGATCTCGGCCAGGCCCACGACGTCATGGCCGGCGCCGATGCCCTGGTCCACCTGGCCGCGATCCCGGCACCCGAGCTTCGACCCGAAGGCGAGACCTTCCGGATCAACACCCTGTCGACCTACGACGTGTTCACCGCGGCCGCGCGGGCCGCCGTCCAGCGGGTCGTGTGGGCATCCTCGGAGACCGTGCTCGGCCTGCCGTTCGATCGTCCGCCGGACTTCGCGCCGATCGACGAGACGATCACGCCCCGACCCGAGACGTCGTACGCCCTGTCGAAGCTGGCCGGCGAGACGCTTGCCGGGCAGTTCGCGCGCTGGACCGGCGTGGCCCATGTCGGGCTGCGCATCTCGAACATCATGGAACCCGACGACTACGCGGCCTTCCCGTCGTACTGGGGCGACCCGAAGCTCCGACGCTGGAACCTGTGGGGCTACGTCGACGCGCGCGACGTCGCGCAGGCCGTCCGGCTCGGGCTCGAGGCGGATGTCGAGGGTGCGCCGGTGTGCATCGTCGCCGCGGCCGACACGGTCATGCCGCAGTCCAGCCTCGACCTCCTCGCGGCGGAGTTCCCGGGCGTCCCCATCCGCCGACCGGTCGAGGGTCGCGAGACGCTCCTGTCGATCGAGCGGGCACGGTCGCTGCTCGGCTACGAGCCGGCCCACCGCTGGGCGGACCACGTCACGGCGTGACCGGGGACGACTGGCCGCTGTTCGGCCGCGACGGGGAGGGTGTCGCGTGGCGTCCGGATCCGGGGGTCGCTGCGGAGGCGCGACTGACGCGCGTTCATCCGGGCGACGGGCGAGCCGACGCTCGAGGCCCTCCAACGTCGAGCGGTCGCCGATCCGGGCTGGTTCTGGGCGGCGGCCGCCGAGGACATCGCGATCCCGTGGGCGCGACGGCCACGCGCGGTCCTCGATGCCAGCGGGGGGCCGGCCTGGGCACGCTGGTGGATCGGCGGCTCGTTCGACTGGTCGTGGGCCGCGGTCGAGCCCAGGGCGGCGCGGGACCCGGACGGCATCGCGCTGTCGTGGGAGGGCGAGGACGGGACCCAGCGTGACCTGCGAGCGGCGGAGCTCGCCCTCGCTGTCCGCCGAGCCGCGTCCCAGCTCACGGCCCTCGGCGTCGGGCCGGGCGACCGGGTCGGCATCCTCCTGCCGATGCTGCCCGAGACGGTCGTCGCCGTCCTCGCGGTCAGTCGCCTCGGGGCGATCCTCACGCCGATCTTCTCCGGCTACGCGGCGCCGGCCATCGCGACCCGCCTGGCCGACGCGGGGGCGCGGTTGCTCATCACGGCCGACGGCTTCCTGCGGCGCGGGGCGTGGGTCGACCTCAAGTCGGTCGCCGACGCCGCCGTCGCGGCCGCCCCGACGGTCGAGCGCGTGCTCGTCGTCCGGCGTGCGGGCGAGGCCCTGGACGTGCCCTGGGATGACGCGCGGGACGTCTGGTGGGCTGATCCCGATGACGACGACGGCCCTGCCACCGATCGCGTCGAGTCCGCCGACCGCGACCCCGAGACGCCGTACATGATCATCTACACCTCGGGCACGACCGGCGCTCCGAAGGGCGCCGTCCACGTCCACGGCGGCTTCCCCATCAAGGCGGCGCAGGACCTTGCCCACACGTTCGACCTGACGGCGGCCGACACGCTGTTCTGGTTCACCGACCTGGGCTGGATGATGGGTCCCGTGGGCCATCGCCGGCTCGCTCCTGCTCGGCGCCCGGCTCGTCCTGTACGAAGGGGCGCCGGACTTTCCCGGGCCCGACCGGCTGTGGTCGCTGGTGGCCCGGCACCGCGTCACCCATCTCGGGCTGTCGCCGACCGTCATCCGGGCGCTGATGGCCCACGGCGAGGACCCGGTCCGATCGCACGACCGCTCGTCGCTGCGCGTCCTCGGCTCGACCGGCGAGCCGTGGAACCCGGAACCGTGGTGGTGGTACTTCCGCGAGGTCGGCGGGGGGCGCTGTCCGGTCATCAACTACAGCGGCGGCACGGAGGTGTCGGGCGGCATCGTCGGCGGCACCGTGGTCGGACCGATCAAGCCGGCGTCGTTCTCCGGTCCGTGCATCGGGACCGCCGCGGACGTCGTCGACGAGGCCGGGAGACCCGGTCCGTGGCCGCGTCGGCGAGCTCGTCATCCGGGCGCCCATGCCGGGGATGACGCGCGGCTTCTGGGGCGACCCGGAGCGCTACGAGTCGACGTACTGGTCGCGCTGGCCGGGGCTGTGGGCGCACGGCGACTGGGCGTCGATCGACGAGGACGGCTTCTGGTTCATCCACGGTCGGTCCGACGACACGCTCAAGGTCGCCGGCAAACGGGTCGGGCCGGCCGAGGTGGAGAGCGCGGCGGTCGCGCATCCGGCGGTCCTGGAGGCCGCCGCCATCGGCATCCCCCACGACATCAAGGGCGAGGCCATCGTCGTCGTGTGCGTCGTGCGGCCCGGCACCGTGGCCGACGACGGCCTCCGCGCGGACGATCGCCCGGCGGATCGCGGCCGAGCTCGGCAAGCCGCTCAAGCCGGAGGTCGTGGCAGTCGTCCCGGCGCTCCCCAAGACGCGCTCCGGCAAGGTCATGCGGCGGGTCATCCGCGCCGCCTGGCTGGACCTCGACCCGGGTGACCTGACCGCGCTCGACGACCCGTCTGCCGTGGCCGCGGTCAGCGCCGCCGCCGGCAAGCTCGACGATGACGTCGACGAGCAGGTCCACCTCGCGCTCGGTGATGCGCCAGCCGGCGATCGCCGGCCGGAACGCGGCGACGCCGCGGTAGGTCGTCGTCCCGGCGTAGACCCGGCCATCCGCGATGAGGTCGGCGCCGACGGCACGGTTCAGGGCGTCGAGGTCGGTCGTGGCGTTCCCCGGCGGGCGGACGCGGAAGGCCACGACGTTGAGCACCGGCTCGCTGAGCAGCTCCAGGTCGGCCTCGGCACGGACGCGCGCGGCCAGCCGCTCGGTCAGGTCGAGGTGCCGCTCGACGAGAGCGCGGTAGCCCTGTCGGCCGTAGGCCTCGAGCGTGGCCCAGACCGGGATGCCGCGGGCACGGCGCGAGGCCTCCAGGCCGAGATGGCCGAAGTTCGGGTGGGGATCGTCGGGACGCGGCAGATACGCCGCGTCCATCGAGAAGACCCGGGCGAGGAGCTCCGGCCGGGCGACGAAGGCGAAGCCGGTGTCGTACGGCACGTTCAGCCACTTGTGCCCATCGGCGATGACCGAGTCGGCGCGCTCGACGCCCTCGGCCAGGTGCGCGGTCCGAGGCGACAGCCGCGCGAACAGGCCGAACGCGCCGTCGACATGGAGCCACGCCCCGTACCGCTCGGCGAGGTCGGCCAGGGCCGGGATCGGATCGGCCTCGCCATCGTTGACATCGCCGACGGTGGCGAGGATGAGCGCCGGTCGGCCGTCGAGCGCGCGCAGCGCTGCCTCGACGGCCTCGACGTCCATCCGACCGGCATCGTCCGCCACGAGCTTCTGCACCCGGTCGCGCCCGATGCCGAGGGTGGCCAGGGCCTTGAGCGCGCTCGTGTGGACGTAGCCACCCGACAGGACCGGCACCGCGGGCAGGCCCGACCAGCCGTCCCTGGCGATGTCCACGCCCTGGCGCTCGCCCCACCACTGGCGCGCCGCGGCGAGGGCGACCGTGTTGGCCGTCGTCGCCCCGGTCGTGAGCACGCCACCGAACCGGTCCGGCAGCTCGAACAGGTCCCGCAGCCAGGCGATGGCGACCTGCTCCAGCCGGGCGCCGAGCGGGGACGCGACCCAGCTGAAGGCGTTCTGGTCGAGCACGGCGGTCAGCCAGTCGGCGGCGAGTGCCGCGGGCGTCCCGCCGCCGGTCACGAAGTGGAACATCCGTGGCCCGGACGATCTGGTGGCGAGGGGCACGCCGTCGTCGAGCAACCGCTGGAGCGCCGCGCTCGTGCCGCTGCCCGTCTCGGGCAGGGTCCCGGTGAAGGCGGACGCCGCCGCCTCGAGCGACGCCGGACGAGCGGGATCGATGTCGAGCGAGACCAGGTACTCCCGCGCCGCGTCGGCGACCTGGGTGAGGGCCGCCAGCGTGTCGTCGCGATCGGGATGCGGTCCGGGCTCGGCGGGTGCCCTGCCGGGCGATGGGGCGGTCAACCGTCCGAGGCGAGCAACGTCCGATCGGTCATCGCCAGGAAGCCGAGCCGCACGCGGTCGATGACCAGGGCCTCACGAAGATCCGCGTGCGCTTCGATCACCGTCTCCCCCGTGCCCGTGGTCTCGTACTCCCACCGATCGAGTCGATAGCGGATCGACAGCCGGACGGGCGGGACGGTCCGGTCCTCGACGGCGACGTCGAGCACCTCGACGTCCGGCCCGAGGATCGCCAGGCAGTCGCCGACGACGGCCTCGAGATAGCCCGCCTCGGCGTCGCCCACCATCCGTCCGGTCATGTCTCCCTCCCGCGACTCGCCCCGGGATGGTGCGCGTGGCGAGTGCCGGGGTCAATCCCCGCCCAGGAGGGTCGCGGCCAGGACCGCGATGCCCCCGATGATGAACAGCCCGGCCGACACGATGCGCACCGTGCGCGGATCCAGTCGCGAACCGACGCCGCGACCGACCGCGACCGCCAGCAGGTTCGCCGCGACCTCGCCGATCGTCGCGCCGATCCAGGTCGGCAGCGGGCCCTGGCTGGCAGCCAGCCCGAACGTGACCAGCATCGTCTTGTCGCCGAGCTCCCCGAGGATGAACGTGGTCGCGACGGTCAGGACGAGCCCCAGCCCGACCTTCCGGCCGGCCTTGGCGGCATCGGACTCCGGGTCCTCCTCGTCATCGTCGCCACGGAGCGTCCACAGCCCGACGCCGATGAACGAGATCCCGGCGACGATCGCGACGAGCTCCGTGGGCAGGATCGCCCCGACGGCCGCCCCGACCAGGACGCTGAGCCCGGTGATGACCGCGACGCCGATGACGAGACCGACGATGACCGGGACGGCCGGGTAGCGCGTCGCGAAGGCGAGGATGAGGAGCTGGCTCTTGTCGCCGAACTCCGCCACGAACACGGCGCCGGCCGCGATGGCCACCGCGGCGAGGAACTCGGTCAACGGGCGGGCGGACGCGGCATGACCGGAATCGTATCCTTGGGCGCGATGACTTCCGTGGCGGCGCCGGAGCGCGACATCGTCAGCTGGGACGAGCTCGACCGGCTCGTCGGCATCCTCGCCGACCGGCTCGCCGGCGAGCGGTTCGACGTCATGCTCGCGATCACCCGCGGCGGCATGGTCCCGGCCGGGATGCTCGCCTACCGACTCCGGCTCCGCGACATCCTCGTCGCCGCCGTCGAGTACTACGACGAGACGGGCACGCCCGGTCCGCAGCCGACGTTCTTCCAGTTCCCGGCCGACCCGCTCCTGCGCGGCAAGCGCGTCCTCGTCGTCGACGAGGTGTGGGACAGCGGCACGACCATCCACGCCGTGACCGACCGGGTCCGCCAGGCCGGCGGCGACCCGGTCACCGCGGTGCTCCACTACAAGCCGGAACGATCCGTCGTCGCCGGCACGTCCCGATGTCCACGCGGTCGAGACCGACCGCTGGGTCGTCTATCCGTTCAAGGCGGGCGCCTGACCCAGGCCGCGCCCCGCCGCTCGATCCCGGAGGTCCTGCCCATGCCTCGAGTGCTCCTCCTCGTCGGCACGCCCAAGGGGGCGTTCATCCTCGAGAGCGACGCCGACCGTCGCGACTGGTCGGTGCGCGGTCCGCTGTGCGAGGGCTGGCCGATCCACGACCTCATCGTCGAGCCGGGGAGCGGCGCCATCCTCGCCGCCGGCGGCTCGCCGTGGTACGGCCCGGCGGTCTGGCGCAGCGAGGACCTCGGCGAGACCTGGACGCACAGCTCGCGAGGGCCTGACCTACGGCGACGCCCCCGATGTCGAGGCGATCGAAGACGGTCTGGAGCCTGGCGCGACGGTCCGGATGGGACGACCTATGCCGGCGTCGAGCCGGCCGGCCTGTTCCGCAGCGAGGACGGCGGCGCGACGTGGTCGCACGTCGAGGCGCTCACCAAGCACGAGACGCGATCGACCTGGGAGCCCGGCGCCGGCGGGCTGATCCTGCACACGATCATCCCCCACCCCGACGACCCGCAGCGGACGTGGGTCGGCATCTCGGCGGTCGGCGTCGTTCGAGAGCGCGCGACGGCGGCGCGAGCTGGGAGCCGCGCAACGCCGGCGTCCGGGCCGACTTCCACCCGGACGTCTACCCGGTCACCGGCCAGTGCGTCCACAAGTTCGCGGCCGCCGCCGGTGAGCCCGAGACGCTCTACCAGCAGAACCACTGCGGCATGTATCGCTCGACGGACGGCGGACTCCACGTGGACCGACCTGACCAAGAACGGGCTGCCCAGCCAGTTCGGCTTCCCGCTCGTCGCCCATCCCCGCGACCCGAAGACGTGGTGGATCATCCCGCTCAACGGCGACGACCGGGGACGCTACGTGCCGGACGCCTCGGCCGCCGTCTGGCGGACGACCGATCGCGGCGACACCTGGGAGCGCCACGGCGATGGCCTGCCGCAGGAGGACGCCTACCTGAGCGTCCTGCGCGAGGCGATGGCCCGCGACACGCTCGACCCGGTCGGCATCACGTTCGGGACGAAGACCGGTCAGCTGTGGCAGAGCCGCGACGAGGGCGCGACGCTGGGAGCGCATCACCGCCGACCTGCCCGAGATCTGGGCGGTCGAAGCCGTCGTCATCGACTGACGTCGCCGCCACCGATGGCCACCGTCCTGCTGCCGCGCTCGCTGCTCGCGCTGTTCCCCGGCGTCGACCGCCGGCATGACGTGCCGCGGCGCGGACGTCGGCGACGGTCCTCGACGCGCTCGATGACGCGGGTCCCCGGGCCTGCGCGACCGACTGGTCGAGGAGGGGCCGCGGCTGCGGCCGCACATCAACGTCTTCGTCGCCGGCCAGCCGGCCGACCTGACCACCCCGGTCGCGGCGGCCGACACGGTCCACGTCATCCCGGCCGTGTCCGGCGGCTGACGCGCGCGCATCGCGGTCAGCGCGGCAGCGCTAGGCGCGGCCGGAGCGGATCGAACAGCTCGGTCCGCTCCGCGACGGCGTCACCGCCGAGGGCGCGCCGGCGATGCGCGTCCGCACGCCCGGCGGCTGGCCGACGAGCGCCTGCCAGCCCTGATCGCCGAGGATGTCCAGGGTCGCCAGCGCGGCCTCGACGACGGCGGTCGCGTGGGCTGGCGGCGAGGCCCCGAGCGGTCCCGGTGGCGCGATGCCCACCAGCTCGGCCGCGACCCGCGCCGCCGCCCGGCCCTCGGCCGCGTGGCGTCGATGGTCGGGGTCGGATCGGCGCATCACGATCGCGTCCGGCCCGGTCCGGCCCAGCGCGGCCGCGACGATGAACGGCCAGTCGGCGCCACCGACCGGACCGACGTCGTCCGCTCCCTCGTCGAAGCGCAGCAGGTGATCCGCGTAGAGGTGCGCGCCGGATCGCGACCTCGCCGAGCACCCGGGCCGTCGCCGACGGCTCGCCGAGCAGCCACGCCGGATAGGCGCCCGACGACGATCCGGTCGGCGGCGATGCCGTCGGCCCGCGTCAGGGCGACACCGACCAGCTGGAGCGCCAGGGCCCGACCGCTGCGCGTCGCCGCGTCGGCCGGGATGCCCGCGGGCGAGGTCCGGGGCCACGACGAGCGGTCCGGGACCGATGGCGACGAGCGTGTCGGCCCGACGATGCAGCCGGCGGGCGAAGGCGTGGTCGGCAAGCGAGCGGTCCGGGTCGACGCCAGCCCCGACGATCTCGGCCATCGGATCGGCCTCGACGATGTCGACCCGCTCGAACGCGGCGACGACGGCCCCCTCGGGCACGCCGAGGGCAGGGATCGCTGTCGCCAGCCGGACGTAGCCGCGCCGCTCGGCGGCCACCCCGTCGGCGACGCGGCGCAGCCGGCCGAGTGCCCGCTGTGACCCGGTCGGCGCCGGCTCGCGGTCTCCTCCGGCTCCAGCCGCGCGGTCGACGCCGTGCCGTCCGGACGCTCGCGCGGATGCCACTCGGGGACGTCCTGGCCGGCGTCGTGGAGCCGGTCGGCGAGCTCCCGCCCGATCGGCACCTCGACGCGCAGGACGTCGAAGCCGGCCGTGGCAAGGGCCACGACCTCGTCGAGCGCGCCGCTCAGGTCGGGTTCGGTCAGGGTCGTCCCGAGCCACGGTCGTGTCGCCTCGCCGAGCAGGTCCTCGAGCTCGCGCCGGGCGATCCGGTCGGCGTCGATGCGCTCGATGGCGACGCCGGCCAGCCGGCGCGCCTCCGCCTCGGCGACCGCCCGCCGATCGGACTCGCTGAGCAGCTCTGCCTCCAGCGCCAGGTCCACGGCACCACTCGCCACGTCCAGGGCGAGCTGCTGCGGCTCGAGGTCGTACTCGAGCAGGGCCATCGTGAACGGCAGGGCGATGCCGCCGCCGAGGCCGTCGCGGGCGGTGGACAGCCAGCGGTCCACCGCGGCACCGGCCAGCGGGCGGCCGCCGCGGTCCAGCCCGGTCACCCCGAACAGGCGCAGGATCGCCCGCTCCTGGCCGACCGTCGTCGTCGCCCGGGCTCGGGCGCCCAGGCGCCGGCCAGCGTCTCCGCTCGCTCGGCCAGTCGGTCGAGCGCGCTCGGTCGGCGATCATCCGGCCCCTTCGCCGCCCCGCGTCGGGCCATCAGTCGACCGCCCCCGCCAGCCGGTTGATGGCGAGGAAGCCGCGGTAGGCGAGCACCGGGTCGTCGCTGCTGAAGCGGACCGTGCGATCGCCGATCCGCTCCGCGCCGGGGACGACCGCACCGTGGTCGGCCACCACGCCGCGCGCGTAGTCGACCTCGATGACGACCGGCGGTCGACCTCGAGCGGTCGGTAGGCGCCCAGCGCCGCGCGCCGCACCGCCTCCTCCGCGCCGCCCGGATGCGCTCGCGCGCGACCTCCGGATGGACGCTGATCGCGCTGTGCGTGCCGTCCGCCACCTTGACCACGACGCGCTCGGCCCACGGCAGCCAGGCCTCGACCTCCTCGGCCAGGGCATCGTCGCCGGCGACGAGCCCGACCGGGATGCCCCAGGCGCCGAGGACCAGGGCGTTGAGGCCGTACTCGCCGGTCGGCCGACCGGCCAACCGCGTCTCGATCGGGCGGCCGCTGTAGGTGTGGGCGATGGTGCCGCGGCCATGGCCGGCCCGCGCGTGGTAGCCGATGAACAGCGCGACGTCGAAGGCGGGCGAGCCATCCGGGTCCGGCTGGGCGCCGGCGACCATCGACCACGCCTTCTCGCCCTGGAGGACGCGCGCGGATCGGTGCAGGTCCTCCGGCAGCAGGTTGTACATGTTCCAGTGCGAGTCGTTGACCAGGATGTCCGTCGCGCCGGCGGCGAGTGCGCCGTCGATCGCGGCGTTCGTCTCGCCGACCATGAGCGCGACCGACGTCGGGTAGCGCGGGTCCTTGGGGTCGGTCGGGTGCGGGTGGCTGATCCCGCCGATGCCCTCCATGTCGACGCTGATGTAGATCCTCATCGGTCGGTCGTCGCTCCCTGTTCCTCGGGGCCCGTGCGGGCGGGATGGCCGATCCAGACATGACCGTCGCGGAAGCGTTCGGCCTTCCAGATCGGGGCTCGCGCCTTCGTCTCGTCGATGGCGTAGCGGGCGGCGTCGAAGGCGGCGCCGCGATGCTCGGCCACGGCCACGACCGCGATGCTCACCTCGCCCAGCGGGACGTCGCCGGTGCGATGGACGATGGCCAGCCGCTCGACGCCGAAGCGGTCGGCGATCTCGTCGGCGATGGTCGGCGAGGACGGCGATGGCCATCGACTCGTGGGCCTCGTAGGACAAGCCCCTCGACCGAACGCCCGGCATGGCGAGCCGCCTCCGCCTCCTGACCCGGCGCCGGGGTGCCGGGCGTGGTCCGGGTCCGGCCGAGGAACCCGACCGCGGCTCCGTCCGCGTCGCTCGCCAGCCGGTCGATGAGCTCGCCGAGGATGGCGGGCGCCATCGGCGTCTCGCGGATCTCCAGGATGCGCGTCGGCGCCACCACGCGCGGGCTCGTCGGCGCCGCCGGACACGGGCGGGATGACCGCGACCTCGTCGCCGTCGGCCAGGTCCGTGGCCGGATCGGCGTAGGCCCCGTTGCGCGCGAAGCGCACGCTGTCGCGGCCCGGCGCGAGGATCGGGAAGCGCTCGACGAGCGCCGTCCACGCGTCGGCGACCGTGGCCGGCGTGGCCAGGTCCAGGGGGACTTCCCGGGTGCCGGCGAGCTCGCGCTGGATGGCGAACAATCGGACGCGGATCGCTCACCCGGCGCCGCCGCGCCACGAGGCCAGGAGCAGGCCGTCGCCGAGGGGCAGGATCGACGAGGTGAAGCGTCGATCCGCCGCGACCCGCTCGCAGAACGCGCGGAGCGCCGCCGTGTTGCGGTCGGCGGCGCCGGTATCGGGCGTCCAGCGCGCGACGCGGCCGCTCCACAGCACGTTGTCGGCGACGACGAGCGCGCCGTCGGCCAGTCGCCCGCCGTCGATGAGCGCGTCGAGGTAGTCGCCGTATTCGGGCTTGAGGGCATCGATGAACGCGAGGTCGAAGGGGCCGGCCAGGCGCGGGTCGCCCGCCGCGAACGCCTCCAGCGCCGGGGCGCTGACCTGGACGATCCGCTCGTCGGCGATCCCGCCCTCCCGCCAGAAGCCACGGGCGATGTCGGTCCGCTCCGTGTCCGGGTCGATGGTGACGAGCGTCCCGTCGGCCGGCTGGCCGAGGGCGAGCCACAGCGTGGAGTTCCCGTAGGCCGTGCCGACCTCGACGATCCGGCGGCGCCCGGCGGCGAGCGCGGCCAGGACACGCCCGGTGTGGCGGTCGACGATCGGGCACGTCGAGCGGCTCGGCAGCGGCCTCGATCGCGGCGGCGGCCGGCGGGATGGGCTGGGCGATCGACTCGATCCAGTCGATGTCGACGCCGTCCGGCACCCAGGTTCGATCGTCCTTCATCGGGTCATGCCTCCGCTCAGACCAGCAGCCCGGCGCCGAAGTACAGGCCGGCGGCGAGGATGGTGCCGGCCGCGATCGTGCCGACGTTGATGTACAGCAGGCCGGTCGCGGACTCCATGCTGCGCGTTCGCGCCGTCTGGACCGCGGCCCACGAGACGACCAGCGGGAAGATCGAGGCCGATGATGAGGCGCAGCCAGACGAACAGCGCCCACGGTCCCGACGAGCGAGGCGAACGGACCGACATCGGCGGGGCCCGCACCGGTCGCCTGCCACACGATGAACAGCACGACCTGGACGACGAGCACGCCGAGCAGGATGCGCGCGAGCAGGATGAGCGGCGCCTCGGGCAGCTTCGGCGTGACGAGGTACCAGTGGCCGAGGATCATCGCCGCGAAGACGCCACCGGTCGCGGCCGCGAGGACCGCCAGCTGCAGCAGCAGCCCGGCTACGCCGAGCCCGCCGTCGCCCCACGCCAGCGCCCCGAAGATCGAGCGCGGAGACGCCGGCCGCCAGGGCCGCCAGCTCGACCACGCGGCCGGCCGCCGGGCGGATCCGGCGGACGACGATGGCCGGCCACGATGAGCACGCAGAACAGGCCGAGCGCGGCGCGTCGTGGGGCATCCCACATCGGGTCGATGACCACCGGCGAAGCTGCCGAGGCTCGGTCGGCAGGGCGCCGTCGCTGAGCCACGCCAGGATGCCGAAGCCGAGGGCGCACACGCTCGTGAACCCGAGGAATCCGGCCGTCGCCGACGTCCGCCGGCGGAGCAGCACGACCGCCGCGAACGAGCCGAGCGCGAGACCGGTCAGGACCGTCCAGTTGATGAAGGCGAGGTTCTGGGCGATCTGCGTGGCGGGCACCCGGCGAGTGTAGCCGCGTGTGCGAGCATCGACCGGCACAGGAGGTCAGCACCCATGGGACTCCCCGCCGGCACGGCCATCACGTGGTACGGCCACAGCTGCTTCGAGATCACGACCGCCCGGCGGCCGGACGATCATCCTCGACCCGTTCTTCGCCAACCCGATCGAGCCCGCGAAGCCGCCGACACGATCGAGCGCTGCGACCTGCTGCTCGTCGACCCACGGCCACTTCGACCACATGGGCAGATGCGCGTCGCCATCGCCGCGCGGCTCCGCCCGGCGTGGCCGTGCATCCACGAGATGAGCCTGTGGCTGGCCCGCCAGCTGCCGGGCGGCGCCGACCAGGTCATCGGCATGAACAAGGGCGGCACCGTCGAGGCCGCCGGGCTGCGGGTGACGATGACCACGGCCGACCACTCGGCCGGCGACTGGAACGCGGGCGGCGAGACGACCCTCTACCTGGGCGATCCGGTCGGCTTCGTCATCGAGCTCGAGGACGGGGCGCGGCTGTACTTCGCCGGGGACACGACGAGCGTTCTGCGACATGACGATCATCCGCGACCTGTATCGACCGACGGTCGCGTTCCTGCCCATCGGCGACCACTTCACGATGGGCCCGGTGGAGGCCGCCACTCGCCGTCGAGTTCCTCGGCGTCGGCGACGTCATCCCGATGCACTACGGGACGTTCCCGGTCCTGACCGGCACGCCCGATGCGCTGCGCACGGCCCTGGCGGCCCGCGGCCTGGGGGACGTCGTCGTCCATGCGCCCGAGCCGGGCGGCACGATCGCAGGGTCCTGACCGTGGCCGCAGATCCGCCGCCCTGCATCGGCTGCGGCGCGCCCCTCACGCGCACGGTCATCGACCTCGGGCCCACGCCGCCATGCGAGGACTTCCTGACCGCCGACCGTCTGGCCGAACCCGAGGTCTACTACCCGCTCGACGTCCGGATCTGCGACGACGTGCCTGCTGGTCCAGCTGCCGGTCCACATCCCGCCCGACCACATCTTCCGCGAGTACGCCTACTTCTCGTCGTACAGCGACAGCTGGGTGGAGCACGCGGCGCGCCTCGTCGAGACCGCGATCGACCGCCAGGGCATGACCCCAGGCGGCGCATTGGTCATCGAGGCCGCCAGCAACGACGGCTACCTGCTCCAGCACGTCCAGGCCCACGGACTGCGGGCCGTCGGGATCGAGCCGGCACGCAACATCGCCGAGGTCGCCCGAGCCCGCGGCATCACGACCGTCAACGAGTTCCTGTCCGAGGAGACGGCGCGCGCGGTGGTCGCCGAGCACGGTCAGGCGGACTGGGTCGTCGCCAACAACGTGTTCGCGCACGTGCCGGCGATCAACGACTTCACGGCGGGGCTGGCGACGCTGCTGCGGCCGGGCGGGCTGCTGAGCATCGAGGTCGCCTACCTCGTCCGGCTCATCGCCGAGGTCCAGTTCGACACGATCTACCACGAGCACTTCGCGTACCACACGCGTGCACTCGGCGCGGACCGTGCTCGCCCGCCAGGGGCTCCGCATCCAGGACGTCGAGGAGCTGTCGACGCACGGCGGCTCGATCCGGCTGTGGGTCGTCCACGACGATGATCCCCGGCCCACGACCGAGCGGGTCGACGCGATCATCACGCGCGAGGGGGAGCTGGGGATGGACCGGCCGACCGGCTATGGCGGGCTGGTCGGGAAGGTCGAGCGGATCAAGCTGGACCTCCTCGCCTACCTCGTGCGAGCAGCGCCAGGCGGGCCGGCGAGTCGTCGGCTACGGGGCGCCGGGCAAGGCGAACACCCTGCTCAACCACTGCGGCATCAAGGCCGACCTCATCGAGTACCTGGTCGATCGGAACCCGTACAAGCACGGCCGGTTCACGCCCGGGGCGCGCATCCCGATCCACCCGCCCGAGCGGCTGCTGGAGGACCGGCCGGATGTCATCGTGATCCTGCCCTGGAACCTGCGCGACGGAGATCACGGCGCAGCTGACGGCGACGCTGCCGTGGGGCCCGGACGTCGTCGTCCCGATCCCGCACCTGGAGGTCACCACCCTGCCCCGTCACGGCACGGAATGACCATCGTGCCGTAGGGTACGCATCCGGCTGGACGCGATACTCGGGCGTCGGCGGATCGTCGGGGTGACGGAGGACGCAAGATCGGGTTCGTGGTGCTGGCGGCCGGGATCGCCTGGGTGATCGGCTTCGCCCTCCTCGCTGGGCGTCTTGCGACGCAGCGAGGCCGCTCGGTCCCGCAGTGGATGCTCTTCGGTGCGATCATCGGGCCGCTGGCTGCGGTCCTGCTCCGGCTCGCCCCGCTCGGCCGCTGTCCGACCTGCGAGGCCGACGTGCGCGGCTGGGAGAAGGTCTGCGGCTGGTGCGGCAACGACGTGACCGGTGCCGCACCCCGAGGACAGCCAGCCGCGCCGGCCCCGGCGCCCGAGCCGGTCGCCGTGCCACCGGCCGCCGGGACCTGCCGCAGCGACGGCCAGCAGCGCGACGGCGACCCGATCCACCAAGCGGCGGCGGAAGGCGGCATCGACGACCTCGACGTCCGCTCCGGCGGCCGCAGGGGCGGTCGCTCCCGCGACGACCAACGGGACGCGACACCGGAACGCAGCGGCGGCGACCACGACGACGATCGCGACCGCGCCGCCGGCCGCCCCGGCCTCACCGTCCGCGGCCGCTCCCGAACCGCCGACCCAGACGCCATCCCCCAGCGCCCCGACCACGGTCCATTGGGTCGCGTCCGGTGTCTACCTGACCGGCACCGGTGGCCTGGAGCCGGGCGCTCGGTACTCCCTGGAGCTCGACGGCCTGAAGTTCATCGTCCGGGGCCCGGTCGACACCGACCCGAACCGGATCAGCGTCGCCTGCGACGTCGCGGACCTCGATGCCTCCGCGTCGGGTGACCGCCTGGTCATCGATCGGCCGGTCGTCGGCCGTCCGTCGAGCTTCGTCCTCGGGTTCGTCGGCCTGGCCGGCGGCACGCCGAAGGCGATCGCCGCGAGGATCATGGAAAGCGCCGAGCAGGCGCGCCGGACGAGCACCTGATGCAGCAACCACCCCGTCGATCGTACCGCGGGCGAGACCATCCGGGCGATGGGTCCGGAGACCATCGCGGCCGCGCTCTCGGTGGTCGTCGTCATCGCCCTCGTGGCGTTCCTCGGAGCCGGCGGCCTGGGCGCGGGCGCCGCCGAGCCGCCGGCCAGCCCGACGCCATCCGTCGCGGGCGGCGGCTCGGCCGCGCCCCCCTCGCCGAGCGCTGGCGCGAGCGCCACGCGCGCGCCATGGGCGACCGCCGCCGACACGATCCTGGCCACCGACGAGCGACTCCTGGACGTGCGCGACGACCTCCGCGCCGCGCTCGCAGCCGACGCCGCCCCGACCAGCGAGCTCGTCCGCCAGCTCCGCGCCGCCAGCACCCTGCTCCTGGCCGTCGCGCCACAGACCCGTGCCGCGGCCGACGCGGGGCTGCCGGCGGAGATCGCCGCCGATCTCGATGCCGTCCACGAGGCGAGCCTCGACATCGTGTCGGTGGCGCTGGACGCGTCGATCCAGAACGATGCCGCCTACCGCGACGGTGCCGCCGACTTCGTCGAGGCAGCCGCGCCGCTGCCGGGGCTCATGACGCGTCTTGCCGAGGTCAGCGGTCTGCCGGTCCCGCTCATGGTGGCGGAGCCGACCCCGAGCCCCGCGCCCTAGCTCGCGCCCGGCTCGTCCGATCCGGGCACGGCCAGGCCGAACCGCCGCGCCTGCTCGAACCACAGCGGGATCGACACGCGGTCGTCCGGCAGACGAACGTCGTCGAACGTCAGCGCGGCATCCTCGGCCACGTCGCGCGTGAGCACCGCCCCATCGGTCAGGCCCATCGGCAGGAGGCGTTCGGCGCGGGCCGTCGACGCGTTCTCGATCATCCCGTAGGCCATGAACCCGCCGATCCCGTCGAGCGTCGAGCCCGCCGTGAGCGGTCGCTTGGCCTGGGCGATCACCTCGGTCACCGGCGGGCCAGCCGGGGCGGCGGCCGCGTCCTGCAGGAGGACCGCCCGGGCGACGGTCTGGACGGTCTCCAGGGGACCGAGGTGGAACGGTCGATAGAAGGTGTAGACCGGTCCCGCGTCCATCTTGTAGAAGCGCAGGTAGTCGCGGGTGAGCGGGTCGTCCTCGTACGCAAGCACGAAGATCCCGAAGCTCGGCTCCGCGCCGAGGATGTAGTCGACGATGGGGCGCTCCAGGAGCGCGTCGATGTCGAACAGGCTCGGTGCCTCCTCGACGCGCGTCGGCGCGCGGGCCGAGCATGCCCCGAGTCGCGACGCCGAAGCCGGTGGCGTTGCTGACGACGACCATCTCGGCCGCGATCTTCGTGCCGTCCGCGAACGACGTGATCATCTTCGGCCGCTGGCCGCGCCGCCTCGGCGAACGCCCGCTGCGTCTCCGGTGTCCGACGGTGGTCGAGCAGGCTCTTGATGTTGCCGCCGAGGAGCGGCTGGAAGCCGAGCAACCGGACCTCGTCGATGAGATCGAGGATGACCGCCGGCTGGTCGCCGGCCATATCGGTCAGGACCACACCCGCCGCGTCGGCCTTGACCTTGAGGATGGGGCCCAGCGTGGAGTCCAGCTCGGCGTTGATGAGGACGAGGTGCTTGCCCGCCTCGATCGCCGCCAGGGCCACGCCGCTCCCGAACTCGACCTCTCCGGTGGCCTCGACGATGACGTCGATGGCCGGGCTGCCGGTGAGCAGGGTCGGATCGTCGGTCACGGCCGGCACGTCCGGCGGCGATCGCCGCGTCCAGCTGGGCCGCGCTGGCTACGCGCTCCACGTCGGCAACGCCCGCGTCGTGGTAGGCCCGCTCGGCCTGCTCGATCGTCCGGTTCGAGACCGCGACCAGGACCATGCCCGGGGTCCGGCGGATGACCCGCATCGCGAAGCCGCGGCCGGCGAAGCCCGCCCCGACGAGGCCGATCCGGATCGGCCGCCCGGCATCCGCCCGCTCCTGCAGGCCCCGCAAGAGGACGCTCATCGGGCTGACTCCAGGGTCAGGTCCGGCCACGCCCGGTCCTTGTCCGAGACGGTGATCCCCTCGGTGATCGGCCAGGCGATGGCCAGCGTGGGGTCGTCCCAGCGGACGCCGCGCTCGGCGCCGGGGACGTAGGGATGGGAGACCTGGTACGACACTTCGGTGTGATCCTCCAGCGCCTGGTAGCCATGGGCGCAGCCGGCCGGGACGAACACCAGGTCGCGGGACTCGGCGTCGATGATGTGGCCCTGCCACTGCCCGTAGGTGGGTGACTCCGACCCGCAGGTCGACGGCGACGTCGAAGACGGCGCCGCGGGTGCAGCGCAGCAGCTTCGACTCCCCGAACGGCTCGACCTGGCGGTGCAGGCCGCGGATCGTGCCGCGATGCCGGTTGTAGGACAGGTTGGTCTGGACGTTCCGGGCGTCGAGCCCCAGCTCCTCTGACCAGGCGTCGTCCCAGATCCGGGCGAAGAAGCCGCGCTCGTCCCCGATCCGGGTCGGTGCGGATCAGGAGTGACCCGGCCGAGGCCGGCAGGCTCGGCCTTCACGCGTCGCTGGCGGCGCCGGGATCGCGCGGCGGGTCGATCCAGTAGAACGAGTCGTCGATCTGCTGCGTCGACAGCAGGTGCTGGATCTGCTTGATCCGGGTGTGCCCGCGGAACTCGAACAGGTCGGTCGTCATGTCCACCGCGCGGAAGACGTCGAGCAGCTGCTGCGCGCCGCGGGCGACGTCGTAGCGGGTCTCGAACGGCAGGCACTCGCGGATCTTGTCGAACGCTGCCCGGTAGTTGCGGCTGTCGCCGCTGCTGTCGCCGAACTCCGTCGTAGCAGCCCGGGAACGTGTCAGCGATGATCTCGGCGATCTCGCGGATCTGGTAGTTCTGCACGTTGCTGCCGACGTTGAAGATCTGCGCCGTGGACGACGTCGCGCGGGGCGGCCAGGACCAGATCGATCGCCTGGCTGATGTCGAGGATGTGGACGAACGGCCGCCACGGCTTGCCGTCGCTGTCCATCCGGATGACCCGCTCGGTCCAGGCATGGCCGGCCAGGTCGTTGACGACGAGGTCGAAGCGCATCCGCGGCGATGCCCCGAAGGCGGTCGCGTTGCGCAGGAAGGTCGGCGAGAAGTCGTCGGACGCGAGCGGCGTGCACGTCCCGCTCGACGAGCACCTTGCACTTGGCATACGCGGTCAGCGGCAGGACCTCGGACGTCTCCGTGCTCGCCGTCTCGCCGGCCGCGCCGTACACGCTGCACGACGACATGTAGATGAACCGCTCGACGCCGGCCTCGCGCGCCAGCGTCGCCAGGCGGACGCTGCCGCGATGGTTGATCTCGAAGGTGATGTCCGGGTTCAGCGCCCCGACCGGATCGTTCGACAGCTCGGCCAGGTGGACGACGCCGTCGTAGCCGCGCAGGTCGTCGACCGTGATGGTCCGGATGTCGCGGTTGATCCAGGTCGGCGACCGCTCGACGCCGTTGTACAGCCAGCCGACCCGGTGGAAGCCGGTGTCGAGGCCGGTCACGTCATGACCGCGAGCGAGGAGGTAGCCGCACAGGACGGTGCCGATGTAGCCCTCGCTGCCGGTGACCAGGAGTCGCATCAGGACCACACCTTCCAGGGCGCCTGTCCCGAGTCCCACAGGTTGTCGAGATAGACCTTGTCGCGGAGCGTGTCCATGCACATCCAGAAGGATTCGTGGCGGTAGGCCATCAACTGCCCGTCGGCCGCGAGGCGTTCCATGGGTTCGCGCTGGAAGTAGTCATCGTCGCTGCCGATGTAATCCAGGACCGCGCGCTCCAGGACCATGTAGCCGCCGTTGATCCAGCCCTCGCCGGTCTGCGGCTTCTCGGAGAATTCGGCGACCCGGTCGCCGTCGAGCTCGACGTGGCCGAAACGAGCCGGCGGCCGCACCGCGGTGATCGTGGCCAGCTTGCCGTGCGACTCGTGGAACGCGACGAGGCGGCGCAGGTCCACGTCCGACACACCGTCCCCGAAGGTCAGCATGAACCGCCCCTCGAGCAGCTTGGCGACCCGGAGCAGTCGTCCGCCGGTGGCCATGGCCAGCCCGGTGTCGACGAGGTGGACGGTCCAGTCGTCACGGTGGCCGTCCATCCGCTCGACGTGCCCCGTCGCGACGTTGACGGTCAGGTTCCCGGCCAGCGACGCGTACTGGGCGAAGTACTGCTTGATGACCTCGCCGCGGTATCCCAGGGCCAGCACGAAGTCGTTGAAGCCGTAGGCCTCGTAGTGCTTCATGATGTGCCACAGGATCGGGTCGCTCCCGACCTCGACCATCGGCTTGGGCTTCGAGACCGTCTCCTCCGACAGGCGACTGCCATAGCCGCCGGCCAGGATCACCGTGCGCAAATACGTACCCCCGAGCGTGGACTCGCCCCTCGACGAGCGGGGGCCGAGGGTACCGCATCGCGTCGAAGTCACGGCCGTGTCGGTTCGGTGTCGGGGTGCCGCCACGCACCGGCGGCGCCTCGCCGCGGTGCCGATGCTACGATCGGAGAGTGTCCCACCTGACCGCACCGCGTCGACCGCGACGCGTGCTGCACATCGCGCGACGCTATGCCCCGATGGTCGGCGGCATCGAGCGCTACGTGATCGATGTCGCGGAGGCGCAGGCTCGTCGCGGGGACCGGGTGTCGGTCCTGACGCTGCGGGTGGACGTCCTCGGCGTCAACGAGGAGTCGCTGCCGGAGAAGGAGCGACTGGCCGGCGTCGACGTGACCCGGCTCCCCGGCTTCGGCAACCAGCGCTTCTCGGTCTGCCTCCGGCCCGACCGGATGGCGAGGGCGATCCAGTCGGCCGATGTCGTGCATATCCACGACCTGCGATTCATGCTCGGCTTCGTCGCGGTCATGGCCCGTCTCCTGGGGCGCCCGCTGGTCTTCCACACGCACGGGCTGCTCGCCCATACCACCTTCGCCAGCGGCCTGAAGCGGATCCTCATGCGCGGCTACTACGGCCCGATGCTCCGGTTCGGGCGAGCGGAGGTCGCCGCCAGCAGCGACCACGACGCGGAGATGCTCCTGGACGACGTGCCCGCCCTCGGTCCTCGGACCGCGTCCTGCTGAATGCCGTCGCGCTGGGTCCATATCTGGCCGTCGATCCGGCACCGGTCGCGGGTCGGATCCTCGTCATCGGCCGGGTCGCGGAACGCAAGGGGATCGACCGCCTGATCCACGCCCTTGCCGCGCTGCGCGCGCGTCCGAGCGGTCCGGCGTGGTCGCTCGTCATCGCGGGCACCGAGGATGCCCAGGAGCGGCAGCGCCTCGATGGGCTGGTGCGCGAGCACGACCTCGTCGACGCGGTGCGCTTCCACGGCGGCTACACGGAGTCGGAGCATCTGGCGCTCCTTGCGTCCGCCGACGTCGCCGTGTTCCCCAGCCGAGCAGAGGGGTTCGGGCTCGCTCTCCTCGAGGCGATGGCCGCCGGCTGTGTCGTCCTCGCGAGTGACATCCCACCGCATCGCGCCCTGCTCGAGGAGCAGGCGCCCGAGTCGCTGGTCGACTTCGACGACCCCGACCGCGGGGCCGATGCCCTCGCCGCAGCTCTGACACAGGACGGCCCCGGGCGGGCGCAGCGGTCGGCGGCCGTCCGCGCGGCCACCACCGCGCGCTACGACATCGAGCGGCTCATCGACGACATCGAGCAGGTCTACGTCGGGCTTGCAGGTCCGACCCGCGGGGTGACCTGAGCCGGCTCGATCGGTGGCGCCGCGACGCACCACGCGACACATCCGGACACCGCGGTGCATCGACGGCAACGGGCCCGGCCGAACCGAAGTACCAGCGTCGGATGCGTCGTCGCGACCCATCGCCACCCACTCCGAGGCGACCCGACGACACCTGACCGCCCAGCGTTGCCGGTGGTGCGCGCACGCCGGGTCGCGGGGTCGCTGGCCCCATCGTGCCGTTGCCGGGATGCCCCTCCCCATGGCACGGTCCGCTCGGCCTCGAGCCACGACTGGCCCACCGTCACGGGGCAGCGAGCCACGAAATAGCACACCCGTCGCGAGGCGGGGCCGCAAAGCCACGGGGCTCTTCGGAGCTAGCCGGGTTGCCGAATGGAGCGACCATCGATGTTCTGGGATGGTTCAGGCTGGGTCCAAGACCCGGCCGACCCGACGCCGCCCCCGCGCCGACCCAAGCGACCCACCCGACGCTCCCGAGCCCGTGACTGGCTCGCGACTGGCGTCATGATCCTCGCCGTCGTGGCGCTGGTCGTGCCGATGGTCGGCGTCAGCGCCGCTCGACCACCGGCCAAGAGCCTCATCAAGGACTGGTCGGCATCGTACGAGCTCACGACCTTCCAGGAGACGAACAAGCGTCTCAAGTACTCGGGTCGTTGGCAACGCGTCGACCACGACGCCTACCTCGGCGACCATGCCCGGGCGTCCGACCGCAAGGGCGCCAGCGTGAAGCTGACGTTCAAGGGCACGGGCATCACCTGGATCGGCCCGGTCGGCCCCACCCGCGGCAAGGCGACCGTGTACATCGACGGCAAGAAGGTCAAGACGGTCAACACCTACGCGCGCTCGTTCAAGCCGGCGCGCGTGCTGTTCACCACGACGTTCGCCGAGATGGGCAAGCACGTCCTGACGATCAAGGTCGCCGGGACGAAGGGCCATCCGACCATCGCCGTCGACGCGCTCATCGTGCGCGGCAAGGCCGACGACCGACACCGCAGCCGCACGGGTCAAGCCGACGCCGAAGCCCAAGGCCGACGCCGAAGCCAAAGCCGTCGCAGGCCGCGAAGCCGTCCCCAGCTCCGACGACGGCACCCGCAGCGACCGCGTCGCCGGCACCGACGGCGGACGCGAAGCCGACGGCCGAGCCGGCTCCGACCGCCGAGCCGGACCCGACGGCCACGCCTGCGCCGACGGCTGATCCGGCGCCGACCAGTGATCCGGCACCGACCGCATCCCCCGCGCCGAGCGCGACCGCGGCACCGGCCGCCACGACGCCACCGACCCCGCGCCGACACCGGCCCCGACGGTCGCGCCGACCGCCACGCCTCAGCCGACGACCGCGCCGACCCCGGCACCGACGCCGGCACCCACCCCCGCGCCGACAGCCACGCCGCGACCGACCACGGCTCCGACGCCGGCGCCGACGGCCGCGCCCACGGCGACCCCACGACCCACCACCGCGCCGACCCCGGCGCCGACCGCCGCACCGACCCCGGCGCCGACCGCCGCACCTGCCGACTGCTCGGTCCGCCTGCAGTCACGCATCGACAGCACGCCGATCGGCGGCACGCTCGTCGTCGGCGCGTGCACCTACCGGGAGTCGGTCACGATCAACAAGGCGATGACCCTGCGCGGGCCGGCCACCATCGACGGTGAGAACACGCGAACCTACGGGATCGTGGTCGGCGCGTCCGACGTCGTCGTCGAGGGCCTGACCATCACCCGCACGACCAACCCGGCGCAGGACGGGGCGGTCCGCGTCCGCAACGCCAACCGCTTCACGATCCGCGACGCCCACATCACGCGAGCGGCCGGCGCCTGCATCAGCATCTCCGGCGGCTCCGGCCACCTGGTCGAGGACACCGAGCTGGCGTACTGCGCGCAGGAAGGGTTCCATATGACGGCGACCTCGTCGTCGATCTTCCGTGGCAACCACATCCACCACAACAACCCGAACCGCGCGTTCGACACGGGCTGGGAGGCCGGCGCCGGCAAGGCGACGGTCGTGAACGGCTTGCTGTTCGAAGGCAACGAGGTCTCGTACAACAACGGCCCCGGCCTGTGGTGCGACGTCGACTGCCGGAACGTGACGTTCCGCGCCAACCGGATCCACCACAACACCGAGAGCGGCATCTTCTTCGAGATCAGCGACGGTGCGCTCATCGAGCGCAACGTGATCTGGGAGAACGGATGGGGCTTCCCGGCCTGGGGCTGGGGCGCCGGCATCCGGATCAGCAGCTCGGCGAACGCCGAGGTCCGTGACAACGTCGTTGCCTGGAACCCCGACGGCATCGTCGTCGTCAGCCAGAACCGCGGGTACTCGACCGCCGGCAACAACGTCCACGGCAACACCGTCGTGATGTCCGCGGCCGCCTCGGACTCGAGCGACAAGTACATGCTCGGGTTCCTCCAGGACTGGTCCGGCCAGCTCTACACCGGCGGCAGCCGGGGGAGTGCCAACAAGTACTGGTTCGACCGATCGGAGCCGTCCACCCGGTTCAACTGGCAGGGGACGCACTCGACGCTCGGATCCTTCAATGGGACGCCCGGCGAAGAAGGTGGCCGCTACCTGACGGTGACCGAGCGCGACGCCATCCTGCAGGCCAACAGCGTGCCCGCCTCGCAAGCCTCGCACTGACCGTCATCGGCGACGGCCGGGCGTCCCCGGCACCGCTGGTAGGATGGTCCGCGACCTAGTGTCGGCCGGTCGTCGCCCACGAGGCGACGGCCGGCCTTCTCGTCTTGCCGCGATCGGAGCCACTCCGCGATGCGAGCGCGTCCCCGTCCCGCCGCCCTGATCCCTGCCCTCCTGGCCGCGATGGCCCTGGCCGTCGGTGCCTGGGGCCGCGTCCCGTCGACACTCGCCGCCGAGGCCGAGCCCGGATCGCTCCAGGCGATGATCGATGCGACACCTCCCGGCGGGACGCTGACCGTGCCGCCCGACATCTACCGCGAGCAGGTGTCGATCCGCGCCCCGATCACCATCGATGGTCGCGGGGCGGAGATCCGCGGCTCCGACGTGTGGACGGAGTGGGCGACGACCGGCACGACCTGGCGAAGTGCGGACGTCGTGCCCGACATGGAGCCGAGCGGCGACTGTCGGGACGACCGGTGTGCCTGGCCGGAGCAGGTCTTCGTCGACGGGACGCCGTTGCTCCAGGTGGCGGCCGACCCGGGACCCGGCGAGTTCGCGGTCGATGCAGACCGACACGTCGTGCTCGGCGAGGCGCCGACCGGCGACGGTCGAGGTGACCACGCGCGAGGCATGGGTCATGGTCGAGGCGCCCGACGTCGAGATCTCCGGCTTCTCGATGCGCCACGCCGCCTCGCCGGCCCAGCACGGCGGCATCGAGACGGCGCGCGGCGCCGACCGGCTCGTGATCCGCGAGGTCAGCCTGTCCGACGCCCACGGCGCCCTCGCCAGCATCCGGGACGTGACGGATGCGTCGCTGCTCGACAGCGAGCTGACGCGCGGTGGCCAACTCGGCGTCCACTCGGGCGGCGACGGGACGACGGGGCTGACGATCGCCCGGAACCGGATCACCGACAACAACACCGAGGGGTTCGCCCCGGGCTGGGAGGCCGGTGGCGTCAAGGCCGCCCTGGCCATCGATCTCGTGCTCGAGGACAACGTCGTCACCGGCAACGACGGGGTCGGCTTGTGGTGCGACATCGACTGCCGTGACACCCGCTTCATCGGCAATCGGGTCGGGTCCAACGCGAACGCCGGGATCCAGTTCGAGATCAGCCAGGGCGCGGTCATCGAGGACAACGTG
Source organism: uncultured Chloroflexia bacterium (assembly GCA_963776925.1). Classification (GTDB taxonomy): domain Bacteria; phylum Chloroflexota; class Limnocylindria; order Limnocylindrales; family CSP1-4; genus SPCO01. The sequence continues at coordinate 76,013 of CAVZON010000007.1, forward strand.
GTCTGGGACAACGGCTGGGCATACTCGACGTGGGGCTGGGGTGCCGGGATCCTCGTCAGCTCCTCGTCCGGCGCGGAGGTCCGTCGGAACACGCTCGCGTGGAACGCTGATGGCATCGTCGTCGTGAGCCAGGACCGTGGCCGGGAAACTCCCGACCTCATCCGCGACGTCCTCGTCGCCGACAACACCGTCATCGGCCAGGAAGGCAACGGGTTCCTTCTCGCCTGGCTCGAGGACTGGGAAGGCGGGGTCTTCGACGGCGGCTCCGAGAACCACGGTCAGGGCAACGCCTTCTGGCCCGATATGGACATGGCGTGCCCGTTCGAATGGGATGGCTGCCGCACGCCGCTCGAGGCGTTCGCCGCGACCCCCGGTGGCGTCGACTCGCGCTACCTTGCCCAGGAGGAGGCGCCCGCGGTGCTGGCCAGCGCGGATGTCGCCGAGAGCCCGACGCCCCACGAGCTCAACGAACCCCCGCAGATCCGGCGCTATATCCCGGCGGCCGTCGCGGCCTCGGCGGCGATCCTGCTCATCGGCATCATCGTGGCCGTGGTGGTGGTCCGGCGAAAACGAGCATCCCGGATATAGTCCCCCGCATGCCCTTCCGCGCGTTGGACCCGGTCGTCCCGTTCCGCCCGTCCTCCGACCACGAGCAGCCCGAGTCCACCGGCGGCATCCACCGGATCGTCGCATTCCCGGCCGGACGGGGACCCGCGCCGCGGCCGGTCGTGCCTGACCTGCCTGCAGCGCCGCCGACGCGTCGCTCACTCGCTCGCGGACCGGGGGATCATCAGCGCCGCGTGCCGTTCGGCGTGAAGCTGCCCGGTCTGGCTCGGAGGGCCGGCTGGGGAGTCGCGGACCAGGTCGTCTCCAGTCTGGTCAACTTCGGGCTCGGCATCGCCGTGGCCCGCGTGGGTACCCTCGAGGAATTCGGCGCGTACGGCCTGGCCTTCGCCGCCTACCTCGTCGCCATCAACCTCACCCGACCGGCATCGATCGAGCCGCTCGATCATCCGGTTCTCGGCCGGAGCGCCTGCCGCGTGGCGCCGTGCGTTCGCCGAGGCAACGGGTACGCTCCTCGTCGTCGCCGCCGGTCTGAGCGTGGTGTCGATCGGGCTCGGCGTGCTGGTCGGCGGGTTCACCGGCGCCGTCTTCGTCCTGCTCGGGATGGGGCTTCCAGGGCTGACCCTGCAGGACGGCTGGCGACTCGGGTTCTTCGCCGAACGGCGGGGCCGGGCGGCGTTCCTCAACGACCTTGCCTGGGCCGTGGTCCTGTTCGGCGGCATCGCCGTCATGGTCGCCGTCGACAACGTCACAGCCTTTGGCGTCATCGCGGCCTGGGTCATCGGCGGGAACGTCGCCGCGGCGTTCGGCTTCGTCCAGGCCGCGACGCGGCCGCGACCCGGGGCGACCCGGACGTGGTGGCGCGCGCAACGGGACCTGGGCCGCCCGCTCGTCGCGGAGCACATCGTGACCAACGTCACGAGCGAATTGACGCCATTCGGGATCGGCCTCGTGACCGACCTGGGCGCGGTCGGCGCCCTTCGCGGCGCGCAGCTCCTGCTCGGGCCGTTCAACGTGCTGTTCCAGGCAATCGGCCTCGTGGCGCTGCCGGAGGCGGTGCGGATCGCCGGCCAGTCGCGCGCGCGGCTGCGCGGCGCGGCGGTCGTCTTCTCGGCCAGCCTCGCCCTCGGCGTCCTCGCGGTCGGGCTGCTCGTCCTCGCCCTGCCGGAGCCGATGGGCGTCGCCCTGCTCGGCGAGACCTGGGCGGCGACCCGCGAGGTGATGCTGCCGTATACGCTCGTGTCGGTCGGGCTCATGGCAGCGGCCGGCCCGTCGGTCGGGTTGCGCGCCCTGGGCGCGGGCCGGGAGATCCTGTCGGTCGGCATCGTCCGCTCGGTCCTGACCCTGGTCGGGGCCATCGTCGGCGCCGAGTACGGCGGGGCTCCGGCGGCGGCGGCGGGGATGGCGGTGGGCACCTGGATCGGGGCGGGATGGTCGTGGTTCCGCTTCCTGCACGTCGTCGACCAGCCACCGGCGGATCCGGCCGTCGGCGGACCCGCTGATTCGGCCCACGCACCCGCCTAAAACGCGAACGGCGTATGGTGCGCTGATACACCGCTATCCCGCTTTCGACCGTGATTCGCAAGGTCGGGTACACCCAAATCGGCGGTCGGCCGTGGTACTTTCGGCGTCCGGCGTTCCGACGAGGGGGCAGGCCTACGGGCCGCCTTCGGGGACCGATCAGTAAGCCCACAAATGGGCTGATCTGTCGGATCGCGGAAAAGGGGAAGACCGTGTTCGGGCCAAGGCTCTCTCGCCATTTCCGCGTCCGTGCGGGGGGTCCGGGAACGGTCGCCGCGAATATCTGGGGGATCGCATGATCAGACGCCACGGGCGTTCGCTTCGCCTGCTCCTGATGATCGGTGACGCGCTGGTCGCCATGACCGTGCTGACCGTCATCTCGGCCATCCGGGTCGGCGGCGGGGATGCCTGGCCGGGCATCTGGAGCGTCGTTCCCTCGCCGGTCCTCCTGCTGACGCTGTACGCGCTGCTGTGGGTCGGCCTGCTGGCCTCCCAGGGGCTGTACCAGTCCCGATCGAACTGGACCCTGGAGCGCGAGATCCTGCGCGTCATCCGGGCCGCCCTCCTCTTCGCCCTCATCACCTTCGCCTCGCTCTTCCTGCTGCAGGCCGACGCCGTCAGCCGGCCGGTCCTGCTGGCCGTGATCCCGATCCAGGTCGTGGTCACCCTCCTGTCGCGGACCGTCATCCGGAGCGTCGTGCGCGCCATGCGCCGCCGCGGCCGCAACCTGCGCCATGTCCTCGTCGTGGGCACCGGCGCGACCGCCATCGACTTCGCGACGCGCCTCGAGGAGCGCTGGGACCTCGGCTTCGTGGTCATCGGCATGGTCGGCGACGAGCCGACCGGCGCGCGCGCGCTGGCCGGTCCTCGGGTCGACCGATCAGCTGCCGTCCGTCCTCCACGATGTCATCGCCGACGAGGTCGCCGTCTGCCTGGAGCCGTCCGATCGGTCCCGGCTCGAGGCGATCGTCAGCCTGTGCGTCGCCCAGGGCAAGACCGTCCGGCTGCCGCTCGAGATCCCGACGGTCGCCCTCACCAGCGGCCATGTCGAAGAGCTCGATGGGACGCCGGTGGTGTCGCTCATCAGCGGCCCGGACCGGGAGCTCGGTCTCGCCGTGAAGCGCATCGTCGACGTCGTCGGCGCGATCGCCGGGCTGATCATCCTGTCGCCGCTGTTCCTGATCTCCGCGATCGTCATCAAGCGCGGGGACGGCGGGCCGGCGATCTTCCGCCAGTGGCGCGCGGGCCTCAACGGCCGGCCGTTCGAGATCGTCAAGTTCCGGACCATGACCATCGACGCCGACGCCCAGCGGGCGGCGCTCCGCGAGCAGAACGAGATCGAGGGGAACGCCGTCGTTCAAGATCACGAACGATCCCCGCATCACGAGGATCGGGCGGTTCCTGCGCAAGACGAGCATCGACGAGCTGCCCCAGCTGTGGAACGTGCTGCGCGGCGAGATGAGCCTCGTCGGCCCGCGGCCGCACCCGTTCGACGACGTCGCCGGCTACGACGACTGGCATCACCGCCGGCTGTCGATGAAGCCCGGCATCACCGGCCTGTGGCAGATCCACGGCCGCACCGAGACGAGCTTCGACCGCTGGGTCCAGCGCGACCTCGAATACATCGACCGCTGGTCGCTCTGGCTCGACTTCCGGGTCATCGCCGAGACCATCCCCGCACTCCTGCGCAGCGAGGGCCGTTAGTTGTCAGCACAGATCGCCGTCATCGGGTGCGGCCATGTCGGGCTGGTCATGGCCGCCGGCCTGGCCGAGCTCGGGCACCACGTGGTCGGCGTCGACCGCAACGAAGAGCTCGTCGCCCAGATGTGCCGCGGCGACGTCGCCATCCGCGAGCGCGGCCTCCCCGAGCTCGTCAACAAGGGCCTGTCGGCTGGCCGCCTGACGTTCACGACGTCGTACGAGCACGCCATCCCCCAGGCCGAGTTCATCTTCCTCGCGGTCGACACGCCGAGCACCCTCGTCGGCGCCGCGAACCTGCGCAACATCCGCTCGGCCACCCGGGCGATCGCCGGATCGCTCAACGGCAAGATGCCGATCATCATCAACAAGAGCACCTCGCCGATCGGCACCGGCGAGACGATCGAGGGCCTCCTCGAGGAGGCGCTGGCCGGCCGCAGCGTCGCGCCGCGCATCGTCAGCAACCCCGAGTTCCTGCAGCAGGGCCAGGCCGTCGAGGACTTCTTCACGCCGGATCGGATCGTCATCGGCGCTCGCGACCGCGCGGATGCCGAAGCGGTCGCCGACCTGTACCAGGCACTCCCCGGCGAGCGCGTGCTGACCGACCTGCGCACCGCCGAGATGATCAAGTACGTCGCCAACTCGTTCCTGGCCACCCGCATCTCGTTCATCAACGAGGTCGCCCGCCTGTCCGAGGCCATCGGCGTCGACGTCGAAGACGTCGTCGACGGCATCTCGACCGATCCCCGCATCGGGCGCCACTTCTTCAAGCCGGGCATCGGCTATGGCGGCTCGTGCCTGCCCAAGGACGTCGCCGCACTGCGCTACGTCGGCGAGGTCATGGGCGTCGCGACGCCGGTCCTGTCGGCGGTCCAGCAGGTCAACGACAACCAGCGGCTCAACGCGGTCCGCCGCCTGCGCACCCGCCTGGGGACGCTCGAGGGCAAGACCATCGGCGTGTGGGGCCTGACCTTCAAGGGCGGCACCGAGGACACGCGCGACTCCCCCGCCGCCGACGTCGTCCATCTGATCCTCAACGAGGGCGGCCGCGTCCAGGCCTACGACCCGGGGATCGTCGAGTATCCGGCGGGCGCCGACGACGTCATCCGCGGGCTGCTGCGGCCGAGCGCGGTCGAGGCGGCCGAGGGCGCGGACGCGCTGGCCATCCTCACGGATTGGCCGGAGTTCGCGACGGTCCCGCTGGCCGACGTCCGCGAGGCCATGGCCGGCCGGGTCATCTTCGACGGCCGGAACGTGCTGTCACGGGCTACCGCCGAGGCGGAGGGCTTCGCCTACATCGGCGTCGGCCGCGTCGCCAGCGCCCCGAACCGCCGCCGGACGGACGGATGAGGGTCCTCGTCGCCGGGGGCGCCGGGTTCATCGGCAGCAGCGTCCTTCGCGAGCTGCTCGCCCGCGGTCACGAGGTCATCTGCCTCGACGACTTCTCGACGGGCCATCGCCGCAACATCGAGTCGCTCCTCGGCGAGCCCGGCTTCGAGCTCATCGAGGCCGACGTCACCCAGGCGCCGGACGTCGCCGTCGAGGTCGTGCTGCATCTCGCCTCACCGGCCAGCCCGGTCGACTACGACCGGTTGCCGCTGGAGACGATGCGCGCCAACTCGCAGGGGACGTGGCGCCTGCTCGAGGTCGCCCGGGATGCCGGCGCGACGCTGACCTACACCTCGACCTCGGAGATCTACGGCGACCCGCTCGTCCACCCCCAGCCCGAGTCGTACTGGGGCAACGTCGACCCGGTCGGGCCGCGGGCCTGCTACGACGAGAGCAAGCGCTTCGGCGAGGCGCTCATCACCTCGATGCGGCGCGTGCACGGCGTCCGGGCGAACATCGTCCGGCTGTTCAACACCTACGGGCCGCGGATGCGCCCGGACGACGGCCGGGCGATCCCGGAGCTCGTCTCGGCCGCGCTCGACGACCGGCCGCTGCGGATCCATGGGGACGGCAGCCAGACCCGCTCGTTCTGCTTCGTGACCGACCTCGTGGACGGGCTCCTGTCCGTCGCGCTGGATCGCTCGTCCGACGGGACGATCCTCAACATCGGCAACCCGCACGAGGTCACCATCCGCGAGCTCGCGGAGGTGATCCTCCGACGCAGCGGGTCCTCGGCACCGCTCCAGTTCGATCCGCGCCGTCCGGGCGATCCCGAACGGCGTCGGCCCGACATCGGCGCCATCCAGGCGCGCTACGGGTGGACGCCGCGGGTCGGCCTCGAGGACGGCCTCGACCAGACCATCGACTACTTCCGCGACCTTCGACGCGTGCCCGTCGGCGCGCACGACTAGCGATCACCGGCAACAGGGAGACTGATCATGACCACCAGGGTGCTCGTCACCGGGGCGGGCGGCTTCATCGGCCACCATCTCGTGACCTCGCTCAAGGAGCGCGGCTACTGGGTCCGCGGCGTGGACCTCAAGCTGCCCGAGTACACCGACGTCGACGCCGACGAGTTCGAGGTCCTCGACCTGCGGCGCTGGGACAACTGCCTGGCGGCCATGCGCGGCGGCATCGACGAGGTCTACGCGCTGGCGGCCGACATGGGCGGCATGGGCTTCATCTCGGCCCACCACGCCGAGATCCTGCACAACAACGCCCTCATCAACCTCCACACGCTCGAGGCGGCCCGGCTCAACGGCGTGTCGCGCTACCTCTACAGCTCGTCGGCCTGCATCTATCCCGAGTACCTGCAGACCGAGGCGGACGTGAAGCCGCTGCGCGAGGAGGACGCCTACCCGGCGCAGCCGCAGGACGCCTACGGCTGGGAGAAGCTCATCACCGAGAAGCTGTGCGAGTACTACGCCAGCGACTACGGGATGGAGACGCGGATCGTCCGCTTCCACAACATCTACGGCCCGTACGGCACGTACGACGGCGGGCGCGAGAAGGCGCCGGCGGCGATGTGCCGCAAGGTCGCGCAGGCCAAGGACGGCGGCGAGATCGAGATCTGGGGCGACGGCGAGCAGACGCGCTCGTTCTGCTACGTCGACGACTGCGTCGAGGGCATCTACCGGCTGATGCGCTCCGACTACCGCGAGCCGCTCAACCTGGGCACGGACCGCATGGTCACGATCAACGAGCTGGCCCGCCTGGTCATCCGCATCTGCCGGCAAGCAGGACATCCAGCTCCGGCACATCCCGGGCCCGCAGGGCGTGCGCGGGCGCAACTCGGACAACACCCGGCTGCGCGAGGTCCTCGGCTGGGAGCCGACGATCATGCTCGAGGACGGCATGGTCCCGACCTACGAGTGGATCAACGCTCGCGTGAACGGCCCGGAGGAAGCTGCGTGGCGGACGCCGCTGGCGGCAGCCGCCGGGTGATCCCCCGCGTCGACGTCCTCGGCGTCGGCGTCAGCGCCATCGACATGGGCCAGGCCCTCGACGAGATCGAGGCCTGGATCCGCCACGGCGAGCACCACTACGTGTGCGTCACCGGGGTCCACGGCGTCATGGAGAGCCAGCGCGACCCGGACCTCAAGCGCATCCACAACGAGTCCGGGCTGACCACGCCCGACGGCATGCCCATGGTCTGGGCCGGCCGCCGGGCCGGCGCCACGGAGATGGACCGCGTCTACGGCCCCGACCTGATGCTGGCGCTCGCCGAGCGCGCGGCGGCCGAGGGCTGGCGCAGCTTCTTCTACGGCGGCAAGGACGGCGTGGCCGACACCCTCGTCGCGCGCCTGCAGGCGAAGTACCCCGGGTTCATCAGCGTCGGCACGTACTCGCCGCCGTTCCGGGCACTGACCCCGGAGGAGGACGCGGCGATCATCGAGCGCATCGATGCGTCCGGCGCCGAGCTGGTGTGGGTCGGGCTGTCGACCCCCAAGCAGGAGCGCTGGATGGCGGCCCATGTCGGCCGGCTGCAGGCTGCCGCGCTGCTCGGCGTCGGCGCGGCCTTCGACATCCACGCGGGGACGCTGCCCCAGGCGCCACGCTGGATGCAGCGCCGCGGCCTGGAGTGGGCCTATCGACTGTTCCGGGAGCCGCGGCGACTGTGGCGTCGCTACCTGTACAACAACCCGCGCTACCTGCTGGCGATCAGGCGGACCCCACCGCGGCTGCGGTCGCAGCCCCTCCCGGATCGGCCGCCCGCTCCGCGATGATCGAGTCGATGATCCGGGCGACGGCGATGCCCAGCCCGATCACCGACCAGAACCAGATGCCGCCCATCGGGTTCTGCAGGTAGACGTCGAAGCTGGCGTTGATCAGCGCGGCAAGCCAGTACACGATGATCCAGCCGGCGACGCCGACCAGGCGCAGCGATCCGGCGCCGCGCGCCCGGATGGCGGCACGAAGCATCGTCAGTCCGAAGGCTGCCTGGACGGCGACCCACAAGGCCAGGCCCGGGACGCCGGCCCGCGCGAGGATCTCGATGTGGCCGTTGTGCGGTGCGCGGAGCGAGCCGTCGGCCAGCACCTGGAAGCCGTCGGCATCGGCCAGGTTGATGCCGAACCCCTTGCCCGACCAGAAGAACTCGCCGCCGATCGTGTAGCGGATGATCTGGTCCCACCAGCGCAGCCGCCAGGCCTTCGTGCCCTCGAGGATCGGGTCGTTGTTCCCACTCCCGAAGACGCTCAGGACGTTCGACACGATCTGGTCGACCGAGAAGCGGCGGTACACGCCGATGTCGACCTGCGGGTCGAGGAGACCGACCATGGCCACGAGGAACAGCCCGACGACGATGAGCGAGATCCAGCGCGTGCCGCCCCGCCCGAAGAGCAGGGCGAGCGACATCATCGAGGCCGCGACCATGCCACCACGGTTGAGCGTGCCGGCGACCGCGACCGCGAGGAGCCAGCCCAACCAGATCACCGAGTCGCGCACGGCATGCACGCTCGCATGTCCGAGGCCCAGCACCATGAACGCGCCGATGGCGCCGAGATGCACACCGGTGTCGCCGCCCTTGAACACGATGATGGGCACATCCGAACCCGGGACCAGGGGCAGGCTGTCGGCGAGCATGATCGCGACGACCGCGGCGATCGGGACCCAGAACACGAAGACCGGGATCCACCATCGGTACAGGGCGAGCAACGGCTCGATGTGGCGCCGCCGGACCGTCAGCGACACGGCGATGGCGAAGACGGCGTAACCGTAGGCCACGCCGTCGCGCAGGGCGTCCAGCCCATTGACCGACAGGTACGGGATCGTCCGAAGCAACCCCCACGCCATGAACAGGCCGATCACGAGGTGGACCGGGTGCCAGCGCGCCGTCGGCAGCGAGACGACGATCGCCAGCAGTCCCAGGCCGAGGACCATCTCGCCGACGAACAGGGGGGCGACACCGACGTAGGCCATCCCACGGCCCAGGAACGCGTAGCCGATGAGGATGGCCACGAGCGAGACATGGAAGACGGGGATCATCCGCTGGCCGTACGACACCAGCCACAACGCGCCCAGGCCGCCGGCGGCGGCGAGGCCGATGACCGGCGAGACCGCGACCGCCGCGCCGATCATGGCCGCGGTCAGGAGGACGAGGCCGACGAACAGGACGTCGCGAGGCGAGCGGCCCCCGAAGGTCGGGCGCGGCGGGCCGAGCGGCCAGCCCCGACTTCACGAGCGGGTCACGTCTCCCCGAGCTCGGCCGACCCGGGGGTCACGGTGCGATCCGTCCCCGTGCCGTCCTCGGGGTGCCCGTAGTAGCTGAAGTAGCCGAAGGCCGCGTCCTGGCCCTCGCGCTCGTCGACCCCGTTGAGCGCGGTGCCGAGGAGGTTGGCGCCGACCCGGGCGAGGGTGTCGCGTGCGCGGACGATGAGCGCTCGGCGGGTCTTGCCTGCCGCGGCCACGAGGACGGTCCCGTCGGCGACGGACGCGAGGATCGCGGCATCGGTCACGGCCTGCAGCGGCGGGCTGTCCAGCACGACGAGGTCGACCTGGGAGGTCAGGCTGGCGAGGACCGCGCGCATCCGTGGGGACGCGATGAGCTCCGCGGGGTTGGGCGGCACCGAGCCGCTGGTGAGCACCCGGAGGCCCTCGACCTCGACCGCATGGGTCGCCGTCTCGTACGTCGACTCGTCGCCACGAAGCAGCTCTGACAGGCCCGCGCCGTTGGGGATGCTGAAGAGCTCGTGGAGGGCGGGTTTGCGCAGGTCGCCGTCGACCAGGCAGACGGTGTGTCCGGATTGGGCGAAGGCGACGGCCAGGTTGGCGGCGCACGTGGTCTTGCCGTCGCCGGGCATCGCGCTCGTGACGAGCAGCGTGCGCAGCGGGGCATCGTCGCGGGCGAACTCGATCCCCGTCCGCAGGTGGCGGAATCCCTCGGCCGCCGGCGAGCGTGGGTAGAGCAGGGTGGCGAGGCGGTACATCAGCGGGCGCTTCGAGTCGCCGGGCATGCGCACGATGGTCCCGAGGACCGGCACGCCGGTCGCCTGCTCGAGCTCCTCCGGGATGCGCACGGTGTCGTCCAGGCGCTTGCGGGCGTAGGCGAAGCCGATCCCGACGACCAGACCCAGGATCGCGCCGAGGACGGTATTGATCAGGACGCGTGGCGAGACCGGATCCGGCGGCACCGTGGCGGGGTCCGCGACCGACAGCTGGTTGGCCGTCTGGCCCGTGGTCGACAGCTGCACCAGGTTGGCGAACGTGGACCGCAGCGAGGCCAGCTGGCTCTCGAGCGAGGCGAGCTGGGCCGTCTGCGCCGCCGTCGGCGTCTCGACCGCGGCCAGCTCGTCGATCCGCGCCTGCACCGCCGGGATCTGCCCGCGGACGGCCTGCAGCTCGTCGTCGATGAACGCCTCGAGCTCCGCCAGGCGGTCGTCGGCCGGTGTGGGATCCAGGTCGACCATGCGCTCGGCGAAGGCGTTGGCGATGGCAGCCGCCTGCTCCGCGCTGCCGTCATCGACCGTGATGGTCAGGAGCGTGCTGTCGAGCGGCGCCTCGGCCCGGACGTGATCCAGCAGGTCCTCGGTGGTCGTCTCGAGGCCGAGCTGCATCGATGATGTCGCGTGCCGCTTCGTTGGTGACCGCGAGCTTGGCGTAGGTCTGCGACAGCCGCTGCGAGACCTGCAGCGAATTGAGGTCGCCCGTTCCGCTGCCGCTCCCGGCGGACTGGCCGACCGCGACGAGGACGCGTGCCTCATAGGTCGGCGGGAGGACCTGGCTGACCAGGAAGGCCGCCAGCGCACCCAGGATCGTGGTCGCGAGCACGAGCGGGAGCGAGGATCGAAGGAAGGCGAGTTGCCGGCGAAGCTCCACGAAGACCTCAGGCGGGGGGGACGGAGTATACCGAGGTGTTCACGAATGCCCCGTCTGCGGGTCCGACGGCTCGCGCCGCTCCAGACGCCCGGGGCCGCCTGGAGCGCGCGCCGTGGCATCACCGATCGTCTGCGCGGTACCGGGCGAGGTGGGCCGCGCGGTCGAAGCTGGGTCCGTCGCCGGTCGGATAGTCGAGCATGATGTCGTCGATGGCCGCGGCCAGCCGCGTCGCGGTCCGGGCCTGCCGTCCCGGCATCACGATCCGCACACGAGCCGGATCGGATGCCTCCTGGGCGACGGCCAGCGCACCGCCCACACCGAGGACGACGAGCGGCGTCCCGTGCAGCATCCCCTCGACGAGGGCCAGGCCGCCCTCCTCGCGGAGGCCGGTGTAGAGCGCCACGGAGGCTCGAGCCAGCAGGTCCCACATCTCGGCCCGCGGGATCTGGCCACGGAACTCGACGCGATCGACGACGCCGAGCGAACGGGCCATCCGTTCCAGGGCCGGCCGCTCCGGCCCGTCGGCCGCGAACACGAGCCGCAGGTCGGAGCGCACCTGGGCGAATGCCTCCAGGGCCAGCCGTGGACCCTTGCGCGGCTCCAGCGCCGAGGGGAAGATCACGAACGGCTCCGGTGCGGCCGATCGCGGCGTCGGCTCGATGTCGACGAACGGCGCATTGTTGATGACCCGGGCCTGCTCGCGGACCCCGGGCGGCAGCGCATCCGCCGTCTCGATGTTGTTGACGACCGGGATCGTCACGCGGTGCCAGGTCGAGCGCACCGACGGCAGCAGCGCGATGGTCCGGACGACGACGAGGTCGAGCACCTCGCCGAGGGCCCCGAGGTAGCCGAGCGACGGCCACAGCGGGACCGGCGTGGCGACCGCGCCGCCGACCGGGCCCCAGACCGTGGGGATCCCGAGGTCGGGGACGGGGGACGGCAGCCAGTACGTCCCGTAGCTCGCATGGACCGCGACATCGAACGGCGACTCGGCGTGCAGGTCGCGGGCGGTCCGCGCAGCGCGTCGCAGCCAGAGCAGGTACTGGATGAAGCGCGGGATGCGATGGATCGCCCCGAGCCGCACCGCGAGGCGGTGCTCCGGCAGGCCGACGAAGCGCATGTCGACCTCGGGGTTCGCCTCGCGCCACGCCTCGAGGGCCGGCATGAACTCGTCGGCCACGATGGCCGTGACCGGGCCGCAGTCGGCGAGCGTCCGGGAGATGCCCCAACCGGCACCAGGCTCCGACCCACGACCTGGCGCGCAGGCGTAGGCGATCACCATGATCCGGGGGCGACTGACACCCGCGGGCGGCGACGACGACGGCGCGACCGTTTCCTCGGTCATCAGTGGCGGTCCGGCCGCGGGTGACGGTGACCGGGGCGCACGATGCTCGATGACACGTGACCCCCTCTTGACGTGTACGTTCGACGGCGGATCAGACCCCGATACCGGCGGTCCGACCGGAAAGATGGCCCGACTATACGAAAGGCCCAGCGCAGCGTCCACGGATGGGGGACCTATGGGGAAGTGTGCGGTGCTGCGCCGCACCGAACACTGTGTGCTGGTGGGCCGGATATGCTCAGCCAACGATCACCTCGGCACCGTGCCGAGCACACAAGGGGATGACGGCAACCGTGAAGGTCGTCCTGTTCTGCGGCGGTCGAGGGATCCGCCTTCGCGAGTACTCCGAGACGATCCCGAAGCCGATGGTCACCATCGGCTATCGACCCATCCTGTGGCATGTCATGCGCTACTACGCGCACTTCGGACATGCCGACTTCGTCCTGTGCCTCGGCTACAAGGCCGACGTCATCAAGGACTACTTCCTGCGCTACAACGAGGCCGTCTCCAACGACTTCGTGCTGTCGGACGGCGGCAAGACGATCAGCCTCATCAGCGCCGACATCACCGACTGGCGCATCGCCCTGGTCGACACCGGCCTGAGCACGAACGTCGGCGGGCGGCTGCGGGCGATCCGGAGTCACCTCGAGGACGAGGAGATGTTCCTGGCGAACTACGGGGACACGCTGACCGATGCCCCGCTCGACCAGTTCATCGAGGAGTTCAAGGCGTCGGGCAAGATCGCGGCGTTCCTCGCCGTCGCGCCGAAGTCCTACACCTTCCACATCGTCCAGATGGGCGACGGACGCCAGGTGCGGCAGATCGGCTCGGTCTCGTCGGCGGACCTCTGGCTCAACGGCGGGTACTTCATGTTCCGGCGCGAGATCTTCGACTACATCGGGCCGGGCGAGGAGCTCGTGGAGGAGCCGTTCAGCCGGCTGATCGCCGAGGACCAGCTCATCGCCTTCCAGTACAGCGGCTACTGGGCGCCGATGGACACCCTCCAGGACCTCCAGAACCTGGAGGCGGGCTACGAGGCGGGCCTGCTGCCGTGGGCCGTCTGGCAGCCCCACGACCCGGTCTGACGGAGTGCTCCGACTGCAGCTCGCCTATCCGGCCGACCGACCATTCCGACTCCTGTGCCTGGGGGCACACCCCGACGACATCGAGATCGGCGCCGCGGCGACGATCGCCCGGATCCGTGACGAGGCGCCATCGCTGGCGAGCCACTGGGTCGTCCTGTCCGGGACCCCGGAGCGCGCCGACGAAGCGAGCGCCAGCGCTCGCGCCCTGGTCGGCCCGTCCGTCGACCTGACGATCACCCAGGAGGCGTTCCGTGACGGCTACCTGCCGTTCCTGGGACCGTCGGTCAAGGACGCGCTGGCGGCCGTGCGTGATGGGTTCGACCCCGACCTCATCATCGCGCCGCGGGTCGACGACCTCCACCAGGACCACGCGCTGCTGGGGGGATTGGCCCACCAGCTCTTCCGCGACCACCTGATCCTGGCCTACGAGATCGCCAAGACCGATGGGGACCTCGCGACGCCGGATGTCTACGTGGCGCTCAGCCTGGCCGAGGTGGAGGCCAAGGTGGCCCACCTCCATCGGCAGTTCCCGTCGCAGGCCGGACGCCCGTGGTTCGAGACGGAGGCGTTCCGGGCACTCATGCGTCTGCGCGGCCTCGAGGCGAACGCGCCGAGCGGTTTCGCCGAGGCGTTCCACGCCCGCCGCATCGTCCTCTGAGACGGCGCGCCGTCAGGGCGCGGGATCGGTCTCCACGAGCTCGACCGAGCGGAGCCCGTCCGCGGTCGTCCCGATCTCCAGGACTGCCGTGGTCGCGTTGTTGGTCTCGTCCGACTCCATCAGCCAGCCGTCGGGATCGGCGACGGCCGTCAGCCGATAGCGCCCGTCCGGGAAGCCGGTGATGTCGACCGACTGGTCCTCGAGCTGCCAGAAGTAGGGATCGCTCCACCCGACCGACATGCCCATGTCGACCTGCGTCGATCCCTTGTCGCCGCACGATCGCCGGGAGGTACACGGCCTCGGACGGCGAGGCGGTCGCGTCGGCGTCGGGCAGTCGCTCGTGGTCGAAGAAGCAGTAGCCGGCCTTGGTCTGGCTGGCCAGCTCCTCGTCGGAGTCGACGGCGGTGAGGTGATAGGTCGCGCCGAACTTCAGGTGCCAGTGCTCGTGTCCGTGGCCGCCGAACACGAGGTTCGCCCCGGTCACGACCCCTGACGGCTCGCCGTCGGGCTCATCGAAGGCCTGGATGACCTGCCACTCCTCGCTCGACCCGTTGGCGCGGCGTGCCTCCAGCCGCAGGGCGCCGTCGCCGACGTTGGCGATGGACGCGGTGAATCGCAGGTTCTCGTCGCCGGTGTCGCCGTCGGTGCCGATGAGGAAGTCGTACAGCGGGCAGCGTGACCAGGTCGGGATAGACCGGGGCTCGTGGCGGCTCGGGCGTGAACGCCACCGTCGGTCGCGTCAGGACGACGGCGACCGCGACGACGCCGACCGCGGCGAGCAGCAACGCGACGAGTCGAAGTCGTGGGGACATGCGCACATCATCACCGAAAACCGGCGCAGACATGGTCCACCCCCGGTCCTTGCGGGCCGGGGGTGGACGTCAGCGTCGAGACGGTGCCTGGTCGATCAGGCGCCGGCCTTGTCGTCGAAGCAGAACGAGATGTGGCTGATGCCGTAGTACTTGCCGTTGTTCGGGTTCACCGGCGCGGTCAGCCGGATATCCCAGTCGTCGAAGGTGTCGTAGCTGTACGAGATGGCGTTGGGACCACCCTTGACGATGACGGTGTCAGCGTCATGGTCGTTGACGTCGATCAGCGCCCAGCTGATGTACGTGCCGTCATAGGCGGTGATCCGGATGTTCCCGTACACGCCACCGACGACGATGTTCCCGGCCTCGATCTTGAGGTTGAAGCCACCCGCTGACACGGCGCCGCACTGCGGGTTGCCGGCGATGAAGGTGTGCGAGTTCGAATTGGGCGCAACGTTGTCGCCCGGTGCATGTGTGGCGATCGCTGCCCCACTGATCACAACGGCCAGCATCATCGCTGCCGAGAGCGCGCTCAGTACTCGTCGCATGGTTCCCTAGAACCTCCCCTGTCCCCGATGGCCCACGCTTTCGGCGGGTGTACCGGTCAGTGTCGGCGAAAGTACTGGTCGCTGTCGAGCGGTCTGGTGCCTTCCGGGGCTGCCCGAGGCCCGAATCCGTTGCCCGTGGTCACCATGGGACCCGATGGGGCCATCGGATGGCGATAATCGCGCGGTGATGCCACCTGCGCTGTCCATCGACCCGGCCACCCCGACCGTCGCCAGCGGGCTCCCCGACCGCGTCGACGTCGTCGTCGTCGGCGGCGGGATCCTGGGCCTGGCCGTCGCTCGCGACCTGCTCGGCCGACGGCCAGGACTGCGCCTGGCGATCCTCGAGCGCGAGGCCGAGCTGGCCAGCCATCAGACCGGCCGCAACAGCGGCGTGCTGCATGCCGGGCTGTACTACGCGCCCGGCTCGCTCAAGGCCCGCTTCTGTACCGAGGGCAAGGCCGCCCTCGAGCGCTACGCGGAGGAGCGTGGCATCGCCATCGACCGCTGCGGCAAGCTCGTCGTCGCGCTCGACGACGGTGAGCTGCCGGCCCTGGAACGGCTGCGCGAGCGAGCGGAGGCCAACGGGGTCCCCGGACTCGAGGTCGTCGACGCCGAGCGGATCGCGGAGCTCGAGCCGGCGGTCCGGGCCGTGCGCGGCCTGTGGAGCCCCGGGACCGGCATCATCGACTACCGCCAGGTCGCCCTTGCGTACGCCCGCGACGTCCGCGAGGCGGGCGGCACGATCCACCTCGAGCAGCAGGTGACGTCCATCCGCGCCGTCGGCGACACACTCGTCGTGGCCACACCGGGGGGCGAGGTCCAGACCCGAGCGGTCATCGCCTGTGCCGGCCTGTGGGCGGACGAGGTCGCAGCGATGACGCCGGGCAGTGGCTCGGAGCGGATCGTCCCGTTCCGCGGGGACTACTACACGCTGACCCCGGACGCCCGCTCGCTGGTCAAGGGCCTCATCTACCCCGTGCCCGACCCGCGCTTCCCGTTCCTCGGCGTGCACTTCACGCGGCGCATCGACGGCGAGGTGTGGGCCGGTCCGAACGCGGTGCTGGCGTTCGCCCGGACCGGCTACCGCCGGCGCGACGTCGACGTCCGCGACCTCGCGGACATCCTGACCAACCGGGGGTTCCTGCGGCTGGCTGCCCGCTTCTGGCGGACCGGGGCGGCCGAGATGTGGCGGGACTGGTCGAAGGCCGCCTTCCTGGCCGAGCTGCAGCGCTTCATCCCGGAGCTGCGGAGCGACCAGATCGACTTCGGACCGTCGGGGATCCGGGCACAGGCCGTCGACCTCGACGGCACGCTGGTCGACGACTTCCGGTTCCGCGGCAACGACCGCGTCCTGCATGTCGTCAATGCCCCGTCTCCGGGTGCGACGTCGTCGCTGGCCATCGCCGAGCACGTGGCCGGGAAGGCGATCGACCGCTTCGGGCTGTGAGCCCGGCCCGCTACGGCGTGTAGCTCACGCTCAGCGCGAGGTAGTCCAGCTCGAACCGCTTGTTGGTCTGGGTCGTGGCGTTGACGATGCGGACACGGAGCTTCGTGGGGTCCAGCTCCGCAGGGGTCCACGTCCGCCCCCAGGTGTCGCCCGTCCCCCCGAAGACGTAGGTCGTCTCTCCTGTCCCCGCCACGTCGATCGACTTGAGGGCAGTCCAGCTCGTGCCACCGTCCCACGACAGCTGCGCACAGAGGTTGGTCGTCCCACCGTTGTTGCTGACGGCCAGGTCGGCACGGACGCGGATCCCGGCGATCGAGGTCGCCGTGGCCGGCACGCCGGTCGCGTAGCCCCAGAACCGGTGGCGGTCCTTGGCCGCGTCCGGGATCGCCCCGGTGCCGCACGACGCGGTGCCGCCCGCCCCGGTGTTCGGGTCCAGCGCGAAGCCACCGCCATCCGAGCAGGCATTCCCCGGGGTCGTCTGGTAGCCGTCGTTGTCGCCAGCCGCCGGTGGTGTCCGCGGCCTGCGACGTGCATCCACCGTAGGCGGTCGAGGTGGATGCGATGCCGACGGTGGCGCTCGCCTCGTTGCTGTCGAGGCTCGACCACGACCCGGCGGTCGAGCGAAGCACGTAGAACCAGGTGCCGGCGGCGGGTGCGTCCGTCGTGGCGGCGGCGGTCCGTGGCGTGACGGTCCCCACTGCGGTGTATGGCCCGCCGGTGGCGTTGGCGCGCAGGACGCTGTACCCGGTCGCGTACAGGTCGACGGTCGGCGTCCAGGTCAACGCGATGTCGGCGCCACCGGTCGCGGCCAACCCGGTCGGCGGCTCCAACGTGTCGGCCGTGATCGAGCTCGTCGCGGAATCGACCGCGGTGAAGGCCGCCAGGGTCGATGCCGAGCCGGACGCGACGGCGACGACCAGCCCGACGGCGGCCATCGCCAGCATCGCGGGCTCGGCGGATCGTCATGAGCGGGCGCGGGCCATCGGACGCGTGGCGGACCGTCGACGGCGACCCCGACCGGACGGGTCGGCCCGCACGACGTCCACGGCGCTGAACGTGACGACCGACGGAGCGACGGGTTGCGGCCGGGTCGGAGGCGTGGGTGGAGCGGGCGTCGCCGCGTCGACCGGCTGCGCTGCCGGGGGGCGGACCGGGAGGCTCGGCGCCGGCGCAGGGACGGATGGCGGCGCGGCGGCCGCGCGACGGAGCCGACGACGGGCGTCCACCAGCCCGTCGATCCACCACCCGAGGACGAGGAGGGTCGCACCGGCGGACAGGACCAGGACGAGTCCCGGGATGGTCGACAGGAGGGCCAGCGCGAAGCCGGCGTACGGCACGGTGAGGCCGACGCGGCCGAGGATCGACGTCGCCGGCGTGAGCGACGGGTCGGGCGCGGCGTTGGCGTCGCCCTGGGTCTCGACCCAGGTGGACCCGTCGAGCTCGGCGATGCGGATGATGCGGTGGGTGAAGACGGCGCGCGCCGCGCCGTTCTGGAGGCTGACGACGTCGCCGACGGCCAGGGCCGTGGTCGGGACCTGGTCGAGCACGACGGCGGCACCGACCGGGATGGCCGGCGTCATCGACGGTCCGGCGACGACGAAGACGGGATGGCCGATCGCCGGCAGGACCCGGCCGAGGACCACCGAGGACAGGCCGATGGCGATGACGACGAGGAGCACGACGTCGACCGCGCGTCCAAGCCAGGCGAGCGGTCGCGCCGGGTCGCTGGATCGGGTCATGGCCATGGCTCCTGCTCCAGGCACGTGACCGGAGCGCGGCCCAGGACGGGCCGCGCTCCGGGGTGCAGCCGGAAGCGGGTTACGGATTGTTGGCGGTCTGCTCGGCGTCGAACGTGAAGGTCACGTCGGAGGTCGCGCCCTGCAGGGCGTTGGGCGCACTGAACGGCAGGCTGACCCGGAAGCACAGGGTCTCGCCGGTCACGGCCGCGAGGACGCGGTCGCCGGCGTCGTCACCCTGGGCGGAGTCGCCGATCCCGGCACCGTCGAGCGCGGTCGCGGCCAGGACGGAGGTGCCATCGAAGGCGGCGCAGCTGGTGCCGGCCGTGCGGACCTCGAGCGTCAGGGCGTCGCCGAGCGCGGAGGTGGCCGTGGCGTCCATCGCGTAGCGCAGCGCCGCGGTGCCGGTGTTGTCGACGGTCAGGGCCGCGGTCAGCGAGTCGCCGGGCATGATCGGGTTCGACCGTGAACACGACCGGATCCGGGTTGGCGTCGATGATGATCGTGCCGGAGGTGAACTCGGTGCCGGTCGCATCGGAGTCGGTGAAGTAGGCCAGCGAGTAGAGGCCGGCGCCGACGCTGACGGTGGTGAGGCCCAGCAGAAGGGCGAGGATGCCACGGCGGCGGCGGCGCGACGCGGGAGCGTCGGCGGGCATGGCGATGGACGGTGCGTGCTGCATGACGGTTCGATCCCCTGATCAAAGCGGCGAACGCCGCGGTCGAAGCCCAGGTGGGCGGTAGCGTGTCCCCGACGCTGCCCCCGAAAGAGGGTCTCGCTGATCTGGCGCAGCGCGTCTGGATGCACTGGACCATGTGGGTGACGTAGGCGACCACCCGACCGACGGGCCATGACCGGCCGTACGTTGGTCCCCCCGACCGTGCGGGGACGGTGCGCGGTCGCGCCGGCGATTCAGTCGGTTCGGTGCTCCTCGGCACCGCGCGCCGGCCCGGCGGGCTCCACGGGGGCCCGTCCACTGTCCGCCAGCCGCTCGTCGTAGCGACGATCGCGCCAGGCGAGGGCCGCCTTGAGGCCGTCGCGTTTGACGATCGCGTCCCATTCACGCTGCTCGGGCGTGTCCGCGGCGTTGATGATCGCGCCGAGATCCAGCCCGGCCTCGACCGCCAGCCGGAAGCCGGCCGCGTCCATGGCTCGATTGAGCATCCGCTTGGTCGGGGCCATCACCTCGCGGGGCGTGCGGGCCAGGCGGTCCGCCAGGCGGTCGACCTCGGCGGCGAGGTCGTCGGCCGGCACGACCCGGTTGACCAGGCCGATGCGCTCGGCCTCGACGGCGTCGATGAGGTCGCCGGTCAGGAGCAGCTCGCGCGTCCGCTTCTGGCCGATGAGGTACGGCATGAGCAGGGTGACCGGCGCCGAGCCGTAGCGGATCTCCGGCTCGCCGAGCTTGGTGCCCTCGGCGGCGATCACCAGGTCGCAGGCCATCGCCAGCTCCAGGCCGCCGGCCAGCGCGTAGCCGTGGACCTGGGCGATGACCGGCAGCGGCGAATCGAGGAAGCGCAGCGTGGCCGCGACGTCGACGGCGAGCGCATCGCGCCAGGCGACCGGTCCGCCGTCCTCCCAGCCGGCCTCCTCGGACAGGTCGTAGCCGGAGCAGAACGCGCGGCCCTCGCCCTGGAGCACGACGACGCGGACGTCCGGATCGGCCTCGGCGGCGTCCAGCGCGACGAGCAGCTCGCGCACGAGCGTCCCGTCGAGGGCGTTCAGCTTGTCCGGCCGGTTCAGCCGCAGACGAACGCCCCACGGCTCGCGGGTGACGAGGACGCGCTGGGCGTCCGTGCCGTCAGCCATCACGCAGCACGACCAGGGCGTCCACGGCGAGCGCACCATCGGGCGAGGCGATGACCGGGTTGAGGTCGACCTCATCGACGTCCGGCCGGTCGATGGCGAGCCGCGACAGGGCGCTGATGATCTCGGCCACGGCCTCGCGGTCGACCGGTGGTCGACCGCGCACCCCGCCGAGGATGGCGGACCCGCGCAGCTCGTCGAGCATGACCAGCGCTTCGGTCGTCGTCACCGGCGCCAGGCGGATGGCGACGTCGTCGAGGACCTCGGTCAGGATGCCGCCCAGGCCGACCATGACGGATGGCCCGAACGAGGCATCCCGGTGGAGGCCGACGATGAGCTCGACCCCGGGGTCCGCCATCGGCTCGACCAGCAGGCCGCGGATGTCGAGCCCGTGCCGGCGGCCGAGCCGCAGCAGGTCGTCGGCCGCGTCGCGGATCCGCTCGTCGCCGACGAGATCGAGCGCGACGAGCCCGAGGTCGCTCTTGTGGGCGAGTCCCGGTGCGTCGAGCTTGAGGGCGACGGCATGCCCACCGAGCGGCCGGGCGGCCTCCGCCGCCGCGTCGGCATCGGGCACCGCGATGGCCGCGGTCACGGGCAGGCCGGCCGCCCGCAGCAGGTCCAGGCTCTCGCGCTCGCTGAGGACCGATCGAACCGGCGCAGCGGCGGCGACGGCGGGGCGACCCTCGGGCGACGTGGCGAACGGCTTCTGGGCGGCGGCCAGCGCCGGCCACTCGGCGCGCCATGGACCCTGGTGCACGCGCCGGGCGCGGCGGGCCTCGAACCGGGCCAGGTGGGCGATGGCGCTGAATGCCTCGGCGGCGCCACGCAGCAGCGGCGCGCCATCCCCGTGCTCATCGAGCACGGCCTTCGTCTCGGGCGGCGGCTCCCCGGAGGTGAGCGACACGTAGATCGGCAGCAGGTGGGGCCGGTCCCGGGTCGCGGCGAGGAGCGGGAAGGTCACGTCGTTGGCGGTGGCGACCTCGGCCGGCATCGACTTGTACGGGAAGTCGTGGACGAGGACGAGCACGTCGTAGGCACCGGACGCGGCCATCGCCTCGAAGGCGGCACCGTAGGCGACCGGGGGATCGGCCGCTCCCCACGGGTCGAGCGGATTGCCGATGTAGCCCATCGTCGGCAGGGCCTCGAGGATGGCCGCCTTCGCGGTCTCGGGGATCGGCGGCAGGTCGACCCCGGTCCGCGGTGCCATGTCGGCGATGAGGGACGCCTCGCCCGTGGACACGGTCACGACGCCGGTCCGCCCGCGGCCGACCGAGCGACCGGTCCGGCGCAGCCCCTCGACCAGCTCCGCCGTCTCGAGCAGCTCATCGAGGTCGGCGCAGCGGATGACGCCCGCGGCATCGAGCGCGGCATCGGTCACCCGGGCCTCGCCGGCGAGCGAGCCTGAATGGGCGACCGCCGCGGCCTGGGCCTGGTCGCTGCGCCCGACCTTGACGGCCATGATCGGCTTGCCGAGCTCGAGCGCCCGATCGGCCAGGGCGAGGAACCGCTCCGGCCGCTTGAAGCCCTCCACGAACAGGATGACCGAGGTCGTCTCCGGGTCGTCGAGGCAGTAGGCCAGGTAGTCGCACACGTCGAGCACGACCTCCGAGCCGCAGCTGATGATCCGGCTGAAGCCGACCCGTGAGCCCGACTGGATGAAGGCATCGGTGACCGAGCCCGACTGGGCGATGCCGGCCACACCGCCGCGGGGCAGCCACGGCGAGACGTCCCCGATGTACGCCGCGGAGCGTGTCGTCAGGTCGACGACGCCCATGCAGTTCGGACCGACCAGGGCGACGCCGTGCTCCCGGGCGATGTCCGCGACCTCGCGCTGCATCGCGGCGGCGGCCTCCCCGCCCTCGACGACGCCGCCGCCGGGGATGATGACGGCCGGGATCCCGGCGGCCGCGGCATCGCGCGTGATCGAGGCGGCCCGCAGGGGGTTCAGCGCGACGAGGGCGATGTCGGGCCGCTCCGGCAGCGCGTCGAGGCTCGGGTAGCACGGCTGGCCGAGCATCTCGTCGTACTTGGGATTGATGAAGTGGCAGCGCGTCTCGCTGCCCATCACGCGCAGGTTGTCGCGCACCGTCTCGGCGATCCAGCCGCGCGGCGACGCGCCGACGATGGCGATCGACCGGGGCGCGAACAGCGGTCGCAGGTCGAACGCTGGTGCGGCGGCCTGCGGTGGCCTTCATCCGACGACCCGGTCGACGCCGCGCTTCTCGAGCGCCCGCGCGATGATCAGCCGCTGGATCTCGGACGTGCCCTCCCAGATGCGGTCGACCCGCAGCTCGCGGAAGAACCGCTCGGCGGCGTTCTCGCGCATGTAGCCGCGACCGCCGAACACCTGGACGACCCGGTCGGCGCAGCGGAACGCCGCCTCCGACGCGAAGAGCTTGGCCATCGATGCCTTGGCGTGGATGACCTTGGGGTCCTCGCCGGCGTCGACCAGGCGTGCCGCCTCGCGGGTGAGCAGGCGCGCGGCGGCCGCGTCGGCGGCCGAGTCGGCGAGCGGGAAGGACACGCCCTGGAAATCGTAGATGCGCTCGCCGAACTGGACCCGCTCCGTCGCCCACTCGACGGCCATCGTCAGCAGTCGCTCCATCGCCCCGCTGCAGCGCGCCCCGATGTGGATGCGCTCCTCGACGAACCACTCGTTGGTCAGGTCGTCGGCGTGCCCCACGCCGCCGAGGATGGCCGACGCCGGGACGCGCACGTCCTCGAGGACGAACTGCGGGTGCCGGTCGGCGAAGGTGTGCATGTAGTCCGGATCGTGCTTGAGCGTCACGCCGGGCGTGTCGTAGTCGACGAGGAAGAGCGTCGGCCGGCGCTCGTCGCCATCGACGACGAGGCAGTGGAAGATCATGAAGTCGGTCTCGTCGGGCGGCCCGGTGACGAACCACTTCTCGCCGTCCAGGACGTACTCGCCGGTCGCCGCATCGCGCACGGCGGTCGCCGCCAACGCGCGGGCATCGGAGCCTGCGCCAGGCTCGGTGATGGCGTAGCTGCCGAACCGCTCGCCGCGGAGCGACGGCTCGAGGTACCGCCGACGCTGCTCGGCATCACAGTGGATGAGCGCGTTGTAGGCACCGGGGATGAACGACCACGAACCGCCCGTCGACTGGCCGAACTGCTCGTGGACGAGGACCTGCTCGATCGCCGACCAGCCCTGGCCTCCGGCGTCGCGCGGGAGCGATCCACCGACCATGCCCGCCGCGATGCTGGCGTCCCGGACCTCGGCCCTGACGGCAGCCGGGAGGCGGCCCCCGCCACGCTCCAGGTCGAGCTCCAGTGGCTGGAGGACGTCCTGGACGAACGCGCGAGCGCGCGCCTGGAGCTCGAGCTGGGTCGGCGTCAGGGTCGCGTCCATCGCGACGAAGGATGCCCCGGCGGATGGCGCCGCCCGACGCGGTGTCGCGGTCGGCGGGACGGCGGCCGTCCGGCGACCGCGATCAGTCGCCGGGGACGACCCTCAGCCGACGGACCAGGCCGTCGTAGACGTCGAGTGCGTACAGCTCGCCGTCCGCGGACTCACCGAACGACGACAGGAAGCCCTCGTTGTCCGTCAGCAACGCGCGCCCGGCGGCCGGTCCGTCCATCCCCCACACCCGCCCGGAGCAGTAGTCGCCGAAGATGTACCACCCGTCCAGGGCAGGGATCTCGGCGCCGCGGTAGACGTGCCCGCCGACGATCGCGCAGTCCCCGTCGCCGTGGGCGTACTGGTCGATGGGCAGCGTGAGTCCCGCCTGGTCGCAGATCAGCGACGCCAGGCAGTCGGTGCCTTCCATGAGCGGCCACCCGTAGTTCCGACCGCCCGTCCCGCCGGCCGGCTCGTGATCGATCTCCTCGAGGTGCCCCTCGCCGACGTCACCGATCCAGAGGTCGCCGGACGCCCGATCGAAGCTGAATCGCCATGGGTTGCGCAGGCCGTACATCCACACCTCCGGCGCCTCGGCGCTGACGAGCGGGTTGTCCGCGGGGATGCCGTAGCCGCGTTCCGGGTCGGCCGCGCGCGCCGCCGGGCTGACGTCCAGCCGCAGGATCGTGCCGCGGCGGCTGGCCGGGTCCTGCCCGGTGCCGCGGACGCTCCGGTCGGCCGAGAACGTCCCGTCGCCGATCCCGACGTACAGGTAGCCGTCCGGTCCGAAGAGCACGCTCCCGCCGTTGTGCTGCTTGGACGGCTGGACGACCGTCAACAGGATCGACTCCGAGTCCGGGTCGATGGTGCTCGGGTCCCCGGCGGCTCGTTCGAATCGGGCGAGGACGAGCTCGTTCGCCGGCGTCGTGTACGTGATGTAGACGGACGGATCGTCCGGGGAGCTCGGCGGGACGGCGATCCCCAGGAGCCCCTGCTCCTGCCCGCTCGTGATCCGGTCGGCGATGTCGAGCACGGGATCCGTCTGGAGCGAGCGGCCATCGATGGCGCGGACCTGCCCGCTCCGCTGGGCGACCCACATCCGACCGGTCCCCTCCCCCGCGTCACCGATCCAGACCGGATCCTTCAGACCGCCGACGATCGGGTGGAACTCGACGACGACGTCCGGCGGGGCTCCTGCCGGACGACTCCCGCCGCCGCGCGTGGCGAGGACGACGGCCCCGCCGACCACCGCAGCGACGGCGACCGCGGCCACCACGACCGCGATGACACGGCGGCGGCGCCGAGCCGCCGGACCTGGCCGCGGGCGCGCTTGATCCGCTCGACGCCTCTTCCAAGATCGGCGGCCTCAGGCGGGCGGGGCGAGGACCATGATCCGGATCTCGGTCATGTCCTCGATGGCCCAGCGCAGGCCCTCGCGGCCGAGGCCCGAGTCCTTGACCCCGCCGTACGGCATGTGGTCGATGCGGTAGGTCGGGATGTCGTTGACGATGACCCCGCCGACCTCGAGCTCGGCGAATGCCCGCCAGGCCCCGGCGAGGTCGTTGGTGAAGACCCCGGTCTGGAGCCCGAACATCGAGTCGTTGACCCGCGCGATGGCCTCGTCGAGGGTCGCGAACGGGGCGGCCACGACGATCGGCGCGAAGGCCTCGTTGGAGCACACCTGCGCCGTCGTCGGCACGTCGGCGAGGACGGTCGGCCCGAAGTACGTGCCGTCGGCCCGGCCACCGGCCAGCACCCGGCCGCCCAGCGCCACCGCCTCGTCGACCCAGCCCTGGGTCCGCGCCGCCTGCCCGGCGTCGACCATCGGCCCGACGTCGGTCGCCGGGTCGAGCGGGTCGCCGACCTTGAGCGCCGCGACGCCCTCAACGAACTTGGCCATGAACTCGTCCCAGATCGCCTCGTGGACGAACATCCGCTGGACGCTGATGCACACCTGGCCGGCGTAGGCGAACGCCCCGACGAGGATCCGCTTGACGGCGTGGTCGATATCGGCCGTCTGGTCGACGATGACCCCGGCATTGCCGCCCAGCTCGAGCACGACCTTCTTCTTGCCGGCCCGCTCCTTCATCCGCCAGCCGACGCTCGGCGAGCCGGTGAAGGTCAGCAGCTTGAAGCGCTCGTCGGCGACCATCCGGTCACCGAGCTCGCGGGTCATCGGCAGGATGCTGACCATCCCGGCCGGGACCCCGACCGAGTCGATGATCTCGGCGACGGTCAGCATCGTGAGCGGGTCCTTGGACGGCGGCTTGAGGACGATCGGGTTGCCGCTGGCGATGGCCGGCGCGAGCTTGTGCGCGGCGAGGTTCAGCGGGAAGTTGAACGGGCTGATGGCCGCGATGGGGCCGATCGGGAAGCGCCGGGTGATGCCGACCCGGTCCTTGGACGACGGCAGCAGATCGAGCGGGATGAGCTCGCCGGTCATCCGCTCCGCCTCCTCGGCCCCGAGCCGGAAGGTCAGCGTCGCGCGGTCCACCTCGACCAGCGCATCGCGGATCGGCTTGCCGGCCTCGAGGGCGATGATCCGGCCGAGCTCCTCGCGGCGCGCCTTGATCCCCGCGCAGATGTCACGCAGGATCCGGCCGCGCTCGTAGGCGGGGAGGTGACGGGTGACCTCGAACGCGTCGACGGCGGCCTGGACGGCTTCCTCGTACTGCGCCTCGGTCGCGGTGTAGGTCGCGCCGGCTGGCTCGTCGCCGTTGGCCGGGTTGGCCACCTCGAGGACGTCCGGCGACTCGACCCAGCGGCCGGCGAGGAAGATGGGATGGGGCTTGGTCCCGACGACGGTCATGACGGTCTGGCTCCGTGTGGCAACGATCGACCTAGTGTGGCAGAGGCGGCGTGGATGGGTCGCCGCCGACGAGCCAGCGGCTCGGGTTGTCGACCATGATCCGGCGGATGGCGTCCTCGTCCAGGCCGCGATCGCGCAGGGCCGGCAGGACGCGTCGATGGATGAACGCGACCCCATCGGGATTCGCATCGGCGTGTCGCGCCTGGTCCTCGGCGCTGAGCAGGCCCGCCCAGATCGGGTCGTCGTGACTGACCACGACCTGGTGTCCGTAGCCGCGTTCGACGAGCTCGACGATCATCGAGATCCGGTCGTCGACGGTCCGGCCACCGTACTCCGGGAGGTTGCCGCACGGGATCCGGTCCATCCCGATGACGAAGCCGCGGTCGGCCAGTCCGGTCAGGTACCCCAGGTCGTACGTGTCGTCGGCATGCCCGATGACGACCCGGTCCGACGGGACACCGAGCGCCTCGAAGATCGTCGCCTGCGCCTCCCCGATCCGATTGCGGGCCGCGGCATGCGTGATGATCGGCGCACCGGTCTCGCGGTGGGCGATGGCCACGGCCTCCAGCACCCGCCGATCGAACGGCGTCACCTCGTCCTCGCTGGCGACCTTCATCACGCCGCAGCGGATCGCGGTCCCGTCCGCCCCGGTGGCCAGGTCCGCGATGAACAGGTCCGCGAGCTCGGGCACCGACCGGTTCTGCATGAAGACGCTCGGCAGGAGCCAGTGTCCGGTCGCCGCGATGATGGCCACGCCCGATCGGCGCGAGACCTCGGCCAGCAGCTCGACGTCGCGGCCCAGGTCGAAGGGGGTCGCGTCGACCATCGTCGCCAGGCCGTCGGCGCGGGCGGCCCGCAGGGCGACGACGCCACGCTCGATGAGGGCGTCGACCCCACCGGCCAGTGCCGCGGCGCTCCGGGTCACGCCGGCCGACCCGCACACGACGTGCTCGTGGACGAGCACGTGGCCCAGGTCGGTGCCGTCGACGGCACCGGTCACGGTCTGGATGCTGGCGGCCATCGTCAGGCGGCTCCTTCGGGACCGAGGGCGGAAGGTTTGAGATACGATATTCTAAGTGGCGCGCGATAGCGGCGCCACGCTCCTCCGGCGCCGCTATCGTGGCATCCCTGCCGGCACTCGCCGACCCCAGGAGCGTCCGCCACCGTGCCATCCGACCCGATCCCGACCGCCAGCGATCCGTTCCGCTTCGACGGGCGCGTGGTGTTCGTGGCCGGGGCCGGGTCCTTCGGCCGTGCCGCGGCGCCGGCGTTCGCCGCGCGCGGGGCCTCGATCTTCGTGGCGGACCTGGATGCCGACGCGGTGCGCGACACGGTGGACCTGGTCCGCGCCGCCGGTGGCGAGGCCGACGGTCAGGCAGCCGACCTCGGCGATCCGACCGCCGTCGCGGCCGCCTTCGATGCCCTCGACCGACGGTTCGGCCGGATCGACGCCGTGCTGAACGTCAGTGGCGGCAACCCGCGCATCGGCCGACCGGAGCTCGTCGACGTCGCGGCCTGGAACGAGGTCCTGCGCATCGACCTCACCGCCAAGCTGCTCACCTCACAGGCGGCGGCCCGTCGGATGATCGCCGCCGGCCACGGCGGCAGCATCGTCAACATCAGCTCGATCGCCGGCTCGAGCGTCCTCGGCCGCGACACGCTGGCCTACGGCACGGCGATGGCCGGGGTCATCCAGATGACCCGCGAGCTGGCCGTCGCCTGGGCCCCGCACGGGATCCGGGTCAACGCCATCCAGCCCTGCCAGTTCGTGAACCCCGGCCTGCAGGCGATGATCGACGACCCTTCGCAGGCGGCGACGGTCGAGCGCATCGTGTCGGGCATCCCGCTCGGGCGGATGGGTCAGCCCGTCGAGATGGTCGGCCCGCTCCTGTTCCTGGCGTCCGATGCGGCGTCGATGGTGACCGGCGTGACCCTCCCGGTCGACGGCGGGAACCTCGCCTTCAATGCCGGCGGCTCGGCCGCGGCCCGCTGACGCCGTACGGTCCAGCCGATCAGGCGTCGCGGAAGTAGCGGGCGACGTCCGGGTTCGCGAGGTTGACCTCGTACAGCTTCTCCATCCGACGCCGATGCTCGGCGACCGTGTCGCGGACCCCGGCGGCGTCGCGCGCGCGGATGGCCTCGATCCGAGCCAGGGCGAGCGCGAGCAGGGCGTCCCACGACGCGTCGAACGGGTAGACGAGCGCCTTGTCGTAGCGCAGGCCGACCGGCCCGACGACGACCCGGATGAGCTCGATCAGCCGCGGGAACCCGGTGCAGGCGAAGAGCATCAGGTGGATCCGCACAGCCAGCTCGCCGTAGCGGCGCTCGTTCCGGTCGCGGCGCGCCCGGACGAGGTCCTTGGCGACCTTGTCGACCGCGGCGAGCTCGGCGTCGGTGATCCGCTCGACGACGATCTCGTAGGCCGGCATCTCGAGGGCGTCGACGAGGAAGCCCTGCTCGAGGATCTCGTTGCGCGACAGCCAGCGAACGATGGCGCCGCGGTATGGCGTCGTCTCGACCAGGCCATCCGCCTCGAGCATCGCGATCGCCTCGCGGACCGGGGTCTTCGAGACACCGAGCTGCGAGGCCAGGTCCTTCTCGACGAGCCGCTCGCCGGGGGGCAGGTCGAACGACATGATCATGTCCCGGAGCGTCTCGTAGGTCGCCCGCTTATGGGTGCGAAGATTCATGTCGAACCGCACGGTCGCGTCGACCACATCTCCCTCCGCCATCAGGCTCCACGGGGTCGGCGTCTGGGGCCGGCCCAGGCAGCGAGCCGCTCCCTGGGCGTTCGCGTGTGACCGATGATACGGCCCCGCACCGCCCTGGTGACCACTCGCCGTG
Source organism: uncultured Chloroflexia bacterium (assembly GCA_963776925.1). GTDB lineage: Bacteria > Chloroflexota > Limnocylindria > Limnocylindrales > CSP1-4 > SPCO01. The sequence goes on from CAVZON010000007.1 coordinate 105,442, forward strand.
TTTGGCATATCGTATCTCACATATTGCAATCTCATGTCCGAGATGCAACGATGCAGCGGGACGCGCCAAGGGGTCCGATCCGACCCGCGCGACCCATGAGATGGAGGAGGCATGAACAAGCTCGGGAGCCGCCGCTGGTCGGCGCTCGTCTTCACCGGGTTGCTGGTCGCAGCCTGTACCGGGTCCACCGCGTCGCCGTCCGCCGCGCCCGCCTCAGCTCCGGCCGCGTCCGACGGGGCTGCAGCACCGTCCGACGCTCCGAGCGCGGCCGCCAAGCCGTTCGAGGGCGAGACGATCAACGTCTCGACGTACTCGTCGGTGACGGACTTCGACTACTACGCGACCATCCTGCCGGAGTTCGAGGAGAAGACCGGCATCAAGGTCAACTATGTCCAGCAGCCGGTCGCGGCGATGGACCAGAAGATCCCGCTCCAGCTGTCGGCCAAGGACACCTCGCTCGACGTGTTCTTCACCGGCTCCGAGAACATCGGCAGCTACATCGGCGTCGAGGGCGTCGAGTCACTGGACTCGTACCTGAACGACCCGGCCCAGACCGATGCGTCGTATGACTTCGCCGACATCGCCCCGGCGGTCCAGGGCGCCTGCCAGAACGGCGGCGAGAACTGGTGCATCGCCTCGAAGACCGGCGGTGCCGTCCTCTACTACAACACCCGCATGTTCGAGGAGGCGGGCATCACCGCCCCGCCGACGAGCCCCGCCGAGCTGCTTGACTACGCCAAGCGCCTGACCACCGAGGACCACGCCGGCTTCTGTGTCCGCGGTGACAAGACCCAGAACCTGTACACCGCGTTCATGCTCTGGCAGTGGTTCTACGCCTACAACAACGACGTCACCGGCAACTACTTCGACAAGGAGTGGAACTTCCTCCTGTCGGAGGATCCGGCCGCGACCGAGTTCGCGACCTGGTATCGCGACATCACCCAGAACGCCGGGCCTGACGGCATCGCGACCTACCTGGTCACGAACTGCCTCCAGGACTTCCAGCAGGGCCGCGTCGCGATGTGGCACGACGACTCCGGCATGATCCCCGAGGTCCTCGACCCGGCCAAGTCGCGTGTCGCCGAGGAGACCGCCTTCACGGCGCTCCCCTGCCAGCCGGTCAACCCGGAGCACTGCTCGCTCGTCCAGCCGTTCGGCATCTGGATGAACCGCGCCTCGGAGCACAAGGGTGCGTCGTGGCAGTTCATGCAGTGGGTGACGTCGCCCGAGGTCCAGGCCAAGGCGGCCACGGCCGGGGCGCTGCTCACGCCGTCGCGGCTCAAGGTCCTCGAGGATCCGGCCGTCGTGTCGGCCATGCCGGCGACCTTCGCCGAGACGCTCTCGACCGTCCTCGGACAGCCGAACGTCGTCCTCCTGCCGTTCATCCCCGAAGGGGTGGCGATCCTGCCGCCGATGCTCACCGCGCTGTCCGAGCTCAACGGCACGGACCGCCCGATCGCTGAGGTGATGGCGGACATGGGTGCCGGCGTCGATGCCATCATGGCGGACGCGGGCTATCCGAAGCCGTTCCCCGGCGAGTAGTCCCGTCGCTTCCACCACCCGCAACGAGGCGCCACAAGGGACCCCGTCCCCGATGACCCGCTCCTCCAGCCGACAGGCCCCCGCTCCACGCGGGGGCCTGTCGGCACTCGTCGACCGCTCCTACCTCGTCATCGCCGCCTGGCCGGCCATCATCGTGATGGTCGCGGTGACCGCCATCCCGTTCGCCATCACCATCGGTCTGGCGTTCACGAACTACGACCTGGTCCGCAGCGAGGGCTGGGAGTTCGTCGGGCTCGAGAACTTCGCCCGGCTGCTGGCCGATCGGCAGACACCGCAGATCGTCTTCAACACGGCCTACCTGGTCATCGTCACGACCGCGCTCGAGACGATCCTCGGCCTCGGGCTGGCCCTGCTCATGGCCTCGAGCATCCGCGGCATCGGCCTGATCCGGACGGCCTACCTGCTGCCGATCATGACCGCCCCGATCGTCGTCGCCCTGACCTGGCGGGCGATGTTCAACAACGACGCCGGCTGGATCAACTACGGGCTGAGCCTGCTGGGATTGCCCGAGCCGACGTGGCTCGGCGAGGCCGCCCTGGCCATGCCGGTCGTGATCATCGCCGACATGTGGACCGGCGTGAGCTTCATGGCCGTGCTCCTGCTCGCCGGCCTCCTGGCCCTGCCCCAGGAGCACATCGAAGCCGCCGAGGTCGATGGGGCGAGCTCGTGGCAGGCCTTCCGCCACGTGACCCTGCCGGGATCTGATGCCGGTCCTGTTCGTGGCCATCGTGCTGCGCTTCATGGACGCCTTCCGCAAGTTCGAGGGCATCCAGATCCTGACCACCGGCGGCCCCGGCATCGCCAGCACGCCGCTCAACCTGCACATCTACAACACCGGGCTGTTCTACCACCAGATCGGCTACGCAGCCGCCTATGGGGTCGTGATGATCGTGCTCATCGCCGGATCGGTCGGGCTGCTCTACCTGTGGCTGGGGCGATCCCGATGATGCGGCGCAAGCGCCGCGGCACGGCCGTCCGCGTGACCATCCTGCTGGGTGGGCTGGTCTTCATCATCGTGCCCTACCTGTGGATCATCCTGACCGCGATCAAGCTGCCGGTCGACGCGGCCGCCGTCCCGCCGATGATCTTCTCCCCGGTCACGACGATGAACATCGAGGCCCTGACCGAGGGGCCGTTCGGCCGCTCACTGGTCGCGTCGGTGATCATCACGGTGCTGACGACGGTGGCGACGCTGCTCGTGGGCGTCCCGGCCGGCTATGCCTTCGCGCGCGGGCGCTTCCGCGGTCGCCGCTTCTTCACCGGCTGGCTGCTGCTGAGCCGGATGGTCCCGCCGGTCATCTTCATCATCCCGTTGTTCCTGTTCTTCCATCGCCTCAAGCTCATCGACACGTTCCACGGCCTGACCCTGGCCTACCTGACGGGGCTGCTGCCGTTCACGGTCTGGATGAGCGCGTCGTACTTCCAGGACGTCCCGATCGAGCTCGAGGAGGCCGCGCGGATCGACGGCGCCGGTCGCACCAGGACGTTCCTGGAGGTCGTGCTGCCCCTGGCGCGCCCGGGCATCCTGACGGTCGGGCTGCTCATCGGCATCGCCGCCTGGAGCGAGTACTTCATCCCGCTCATCCTCGCCGGCATCGAAACGACCCCGGCCACGGTCGGGCTGGTCAACTTCATCGGCATCGACACGCTCGACTGGGGCGCGCTGGCCGCCGGGGCACTGACCCTCGTCATCCCGACGATCATCGTCACGCTCATCGTCCAGCGCGGGATGCTGCGCGGACTGTCGGCCGGGGCGGTCAAGGGCTGACCGCCCGCCGCGAACCGCCGGTCAGTCCCGGTCGAACGCCGTGGGCTGCAGCAGGGTCTTGAGGCCGCGGCCGGCGGCGGCCGCCTCGAACGCCTCCACGTACGCCTCCAGGCCGAACCGCTCCGGCGCGAAGGTCGCCGGGTCGATCGGGTGGGCGTCGAGCCAGGCGGCTGCGCGGCGGAACGTGTCGGGCGTCCCGCCGAACGAGCCGACGATCCCCAGCTGCCGGTAGTGCAGGTCGTTCATGTCGACGGCGACCTCGCGCGCCGCCGGGGGCAGGCCGGCGAAGGCAAGGACGCGGCCGCCCGGCTCGACCAGCTCGATCGCGGTCCTGATCGCCGCGGGGTCGCCGACGGCCACGATGACGACGTCGAACCCGCCACCGCCCGCGATCGCGCGTGCCCGATCCACCCACCCGTCGTCCATGCGGTCCAGGGTCGCGCCGCCGGCGAGGGTCGCCGCCCGGGCGACGCGCTCGGTGTCCGGGTCGACCCCGAGGACGGTCGCGCCGGTCGATCGGGCATGGGCGGCATGGAGCACCCCGATCGGCCCGAGGCCGAGGACGAGGACGACATCGCCCGGTCCGATGGCGACCTGGTCCTGGCCGTTGATGACGGTGTGCAGCGGCTCGATCAGGGCACCGCGGTCGACCGGCGCGGCCGGATCCAGGGTGACCACGCCGCCGGTCCGGATCCAGTCGGACGGGACGGCCATGCGCTCGGCCATCCCGCCCGGCAGGTCGTAGCCGAGGACCCGCCGCCGCCGGCAGAGGTTGGCATGACCGGCCCGGCAGGCCCGACAGTCCAGGCACGGAGCACCCGGGCAGATGGCGACGGGCGAGCCCGGCCGGACCTCCGGGACGTCCGACTCGACGACGATGGCGGCGACCTCGTGACCCAGCACCTGCGGGCCGCGGAGCCGGGGGCTGCCGTGGCGCCACGTCCGGACGTCCGAGCCGCAGATGCCGACCGCCACGGGCCGGACGAGCAGACCGCCGTCTGGCAGCGCGGGCTCGTCGACGTCGTCGAGCCGCAGGTCGTCGGGTCCATGGAGGACGACGGCTCGCATCAGCGGCCTCCCGCGGCGAGTGCATGGACCGTCGGGCGCGTGTCGTCGACCAGTCGGCGGAACAGCTCGTAGCGCGCGTCGTACTCGGCCGCCGCCGCCGGATCCGGATCCACGATGTGATCCGGCCGGAACCAGTCGGGGTCCGTGGCCCCACCGATGGCTCGCGCTGCCAGCCGAGCCGCGCCGACGGCCGCACCGACGGACGGTCCCGCGACGAGCTGTCGTCGGCCGGTCACGTCGGCGGTGATGCGCATGGCCAGGTCGTCGGCGGTGCCACCACCGGCCGCTCGCAAGCTCCACAGGGTGGATCCCGGCGGCCGCGAAGGCCTCGAGCAGCTGTCGCACGCCGAAGGCGATGCCCTCGAGGATCGCCCGATGGAGGTCACCGCGGGTGTGCGCCAGGGTGAGGCCCGCGATCACGCCGCGCGCGGCCGGGTCGTCGACCGGGGTCCGCTCCCCCGCGAACGACGGCACGACCAGCAGGCCGCGGGCACCCGGTGGGGAGGCCGCCGCTTCCCGCCGGAGCGCGTCCGCATCCGCCGCCGTGCCGTCCGCCCCGAGCAGCCGTTCCGACCAGGCGACGAGTGCCCCCGACGCCGACAGGCCCGCCCCCAGGCAGGGCTGCTCGGGGGACCACCCGTCCGTCAGCCACAGTCCCTGCGACTCGCCGGTCGGTCGCGCGAACGTGGTCAGCGTGGTCGTGCTGCCGTGGGTGATGGCGACCGCCCGCCCATCGGTCACCCCGACCGCGAGCGCCTCCATCGGGCCGTCGCTGGTCCCGACGAGGACGGCCGTCCCGGCCCGAAGACCGGTGGCTTCGGACGCCGCGGGTGTCACCGTCCCGGCGATGTCGCCGGGCCACGCCCGGTCCGGCAGTCGAGCGGCCAGGTCGAGTCCGTCGGCATCCTGGACATCCCAGGTCCGGCGGCCGGCGTCCGTGAACGGTCCGAAGTAGGCGGCCTGGTGGTGGTCGATGACGGCGGCGCCGGTCAGCCGCTCGACGATGAACGACGTGGCCGTGTGCCAGCGGGTCGTCCGTCGCGCCACGTCGGGCTCGTGACGATGGACCCAGGCGATCTTCGGCCCGATCGACTGGCTCGACAGCGGCATGCCGGTCCGGCGTCGGATGGCCTCGCGACCGATGCGCTCGTCCATGGCCGCGACCTCGTCGCTCGCCCGGGTATCGACGCCGTACAGGATCCCCGGTCGCAGCGCCCGCCCGTTGGCATCCACCGGCACGAGGCACGGACCACAGGTCGTGACCGCGACGGCTCGGATGCGACCGGCATCGCCGACCGCCTCGACCAGCTCTCGACACAGGGCGACCGTGTCGCCCCACCAGATGGCCTCCGCATCGTGCTCGAAGTGACCGGGTGCGGGCTGGCTGACATCATGGGTTCGCCGAGCCTGGGCGATGACCGTGCCATCGGCCAGACAGGCGACCGCCTTCGAGTTCGTCGTGCCGATGTCGATCCCGAGCACGACGGCAGCCGACGGCTCCGGCCGGGTCATCCCGGCGTCGGTCCGACGTCCGTCCACGGCCGCGCCGTCGCGTCGGCGATCTCGACGAGGGCCTCGAGCCGGCGCCGTCCGTCGTCGGCGAGCGCGCCGGCAGGGTCGGCGGTCCGGATCGCCGGCGCCCACACGCCCCGACCGGCGAGGAAGCCCGAGGCGCCACCACGGCCCGCCGCCGCGACGGCCGCCGGGAAGCGATCGACCGGCACGCCGGCCGACAGCACCACCCACGGGCGACCGATGGCCGCCGAGACGGCCGCACTCCGCTCCGTGATCTCGTCCGGGCTCGCCGGCACCGAACGTCGGTGCATGGGTCTTGTACAGGTCCGGCTCGAACGGCGCGAACTCGTGGGCCGCCGCGAGGATCGCCCGGTCGACCGCGTCGAGATCGGTCGGGTCGGGCACCTGGATCAGTCCTTCCAGCACCGAGCACAGACCGAGCCGACGGCAGCCGGCGATGAAGTCCGCAACGAGCACGCGGCGCGGTTCGACCGGGTCGCCCGGTCGCCACACGACGAGGAACTTCAGGGCGACCGCCCCGGCTTCGACGAGGGCGTCGGTCAATGCGGGTCGATCCAGCTCGCTCCACTCCAGCGGGCCACCCGGCGCCTGCATAAAGCGATCGACCGCGACGATCAGCCCGCACGACGGCGCCAGGGCGCCGGCACCGACGATGGCCTCGAGCCCGTAGTCGCGATCGACGAGGATCCCGGAGGCGACCGGCGAGAGCTGCCTCGCGACCGCGACCTTGAACGTGGCCAGGTCGGCGTCCGTGCCGCCGTGCCCCGCGTCGACGAGGAGGGTGCGCAGCGACTCGCGCTGGTCGATGGCCAGCATGGCGAAGGCGCCGCCGGGTCGGGCGAGCGCGGCAAGGCCCGCCACCGGGCGCGCGTCGCGGTTCGAGTCGGTGGGCATGTCGACCTCGGAACGAACGAGTCGAGGGGTTCCAGCGAGGATTGTTTGAGATATCATATGCCATCGGTCGCGGTCGACGGCGACCGCCCTCCCGATCACGAGGTCACCGGTGCCCGAGACGACGATCGCCATCGACACACCCCGAGCCCTGGCGCTCTACGAGGCGCTGTTCCGACTGCGGACGTTCGAGCGGCGTGCCAACGAGATCTACATCGATGGCCTGATCAAGGGGACGAGCCACCTGGCGACCGGCCAGGAGGCCATCGCCGCCGGGTTCGCCGCGGCGATGCGCCCGGATGACTACACCTTCTGCACGTACCGCGGGCACAACCACGTCCTGTCGCGGGGCGCCTCGATGACCGGCATGTACGCCGAGCTGATGGGCCGGGCCGGCGGTCTGCTGGGTGGCAAGGGCGGGTCGATGCACCTGACCTCCGTCGAGCACGGCGCGATGGGGTCGTACGCCATCGTGGGGGCCCACCTGCCGATCGCCGCCGGGGCGGCCTGGTCGGCGCAGCTGCGCGGCAGCGGCCAGGTCGCGGTGTGCTTCTTCGGCGACGGGACGACCAACATCGGGGCGTTCCACGAGGCCCTCAACGCGGCCGCCGTCTGGAAGCTTCCCGTGGTGTTCGTGTGCGAGAACAACCTGTACATGGAGTACACGGCCATCAGCTCGGTGACGGCCGTCGCGCACCCGGCGGCCGACCGGGCAGCCGCCTACGGCCTCGACTCGATCGTCATCGACGGCAACGACGTCGACGTCGTCTACGAGACGGCGGTCGCGGCGATCGACCGGGCGCGGGCCGGCGATGGCCCGAGCCTGATCGAGGCCGAGACGTACCGCCACGGCGGCCACTCCCGGGCCGATCCCGCGAGCTACCGGCCGGCCGAGGAGGTCGCCGCCTGGATGGCCCGCGACCCGCTCATCCGCTCCCGCGAGCGCCTGCTGGATCGCGGCGTCGCCGCTGCCGACGTGGACGCGCTCGAGGCGACCGTCGCCGCCGAGGTGGAGGCTGCCATCGACGCCGCCCGGGCGATGCCCGAGCCCGCGGACGAGAGCCTGACCACGAACGTCTGGGACGACGGCGGAGCCGCATGGCGGACCTGACGGTCGAGGCACCGACCGACGCCGACATCGAGGCGCTGGCCGCTCGCGCGGTCGAGGCGCGCCGACGGATCGTGCAGTGCCGTCGGTCGGGCCGGCGCGGGGCACCTCGGCGGACCGCTCTCCGCCGTCGACGTCCTGACCGTGCTCTACGGCGGCATCCTGCGGGTCCGCCCCGACCAGCCCGACTGGCCCGAGCGCGACCGGTTCGTGCTGTCCAAGGGCCACGCCTCGATCGGCCTGTACGCGGTGCTCGCCCTGGCCGGCTACTTCCCGGTCGAGGAGCTCGACACGTTCGACGCGCTCGGGACGAGGCTGCAGGGCCATCCCGACATGACCCGCCTGCCCGCCCTGGACATGTCCACCGGATCGCTCGGCGTCGGCATCTCGGCCGCGGTCGGGATGGCGCTCGGCGCCAAGCGACAGGGTCGGGACATCCGGGTCGTGGTCATGCTCGGCGACGGCGAGTGCCAGGAGGGCCAGGTCTGGGAGGCCGCCGGCTTCGCCGCGCGCGAGGGCCTCGATCGGCTCGTCGCGGTCGTCGACGTCAACGGCCTGCAGCAGTTCGGCCGGGTCGATCCGGCCGACGGCTCGCGGGTCCGGCCGTGGGCGACCGACGAGCTGGCCGGCATCTGGCGCGCCTTCGGCTGGCGGGTCCTGACCCTCGACGGTCACGACCTGCGGGCGATCGCGGCCGGTCTCCGCTCGGCGATCGTCGAGGCCGACGCCCGGACAGCCGACCGTCGTCCTGGCCGAGACGACCAAGGGTCGTGGCGTGTCGTTCATGGAAGACCGCTTCGAGTGGCACGCCCGGGTCCCGAGCCAGGACGAGGCCGCCCGGGCGCTGGCCGAGCTCGGCGCGTGATCATGACCGCCTCGAGGGACGCGATCGAGCCCGGCGCCACCTCGCCGGCCGCACCGGCGCTCCGCTCGCAGCGCGAGGTCTTCGGCGAGACCCTGGCGGCGATGGCCCACGAGCGCGACGACATCGTCGTGCTCGACGGTGACCTGGCCAACTCGACCCGCGCGGACATCGTGGCGGACCGCGCGCCGCACGCCTTCGTCGAGGTCGGGATCTCGGAGCAGAACCTGTTCGGCGTCGCAGCCGGTCTCGCGACGATGGGGATCACCCCGTACATCAGCACGTTCGCCTGCTTCGCCGTGGCCCGCGCCCTCGACCAGATCCGGGTGACGATCGCCCAGCCGCACCTCGGGGTGAAGATCGTCGGCGGCTACAGCGGGATCCTGACCGGCTCGACGGGCAAGACCCACCAGATGGTCGACGACCTCGCGATCATGCGCGCGATGCCGGGCATGACCGTGCTGGCGCCCGGCGACGACATCGAGGCGGAGGCGATGCTGCGCGCCGCGGCCTACCTGCCCGGACCGGTCTACCTCCGGCTGGCGCGCGACCCGGTCCGACGCGTCTTCGAGCAGCCCGTCTGGCCGGGGACGGCCCCACGGATCGTGCGGACCGGCGACGGACGGATCCGCCTGGTCAGCACCGGCACCCAGACGAGCCGGACGCTCGAGGCGGCGGAGCTCCTGGCAGCCGACGGCCTCGACGTCGGCGTCGTCCACGTCCCCGTCCTCAAGCCGCTCGACGTCGGCGGACTGGTGGCCGCCCTCGACGGGGCGCGGCTCATCGTCACCGTCGAGGAGCACACCGTCATCGGCGGGCTCGGCGGCGCGGTCGCCGAGGTCCTTGCCGAGCTCGGTGGTGCTCCGCCATTGCGCCGGATCGGCCTCCAGGACGAATTCGGCGAGTCCGGCCCCAACGACGCCCTGCTCGAGCACTTCGGCCTGTCCGCGGCGCGCGTCGCGGACCAGGTCCGGGACGCCGCCGGGCGACTCGCATGACCACCACCCATCACGAGCCAGTCGGAGTGTCCCCACGATGTCGGAGCTGACCTATCGCGCGGCGGTCGCCGCAGCCATCGACCAGGAGATGGCACGCGACCCCTCCGTCGTCTTCCTCGGCGAGGACGTGGCAGCGGCCGGCGGCGTGTTCAAGACCACGGCCGGCCTGCTCGACACGTTCGGGCCCAAGCGCGTCCTGGACACGCCGATCTCCGAGCAGGCGATCGTGGGCATGGCCATGGGCGCCGCGATGACCGGGATGCGACCCGTCGTCGAGGTCATGTTCAGCGACTTCCTGGCCGTGTGCTGGGACCTCGTCGCCAACGAGATCGCCAAGACCCGCTACATGACCGACGGCCAGGTCAGCCTGCCGCTCGTCATCCGGACCGCCAACGGTGGCGGGATCCGGTTCGGAGCCCAGCACAGCCAGTCGCTCGAGAACTGGGCGATGGCCGTGCCCGGCCTCAAGGTCGTCGCACCGTCGACGGCGGCCGACATGAAGGGCCTCCTCGCGGCGGCGATCCGCGATCCCGACCCGGTCGTGGTCTTCGAGCACAAGAACCTGTTCGCGACGAAGGGCGAGGTCCCGGACGGCGAGCACGTCGTGCCGCTCGGCCAGGCCGCCGTCGTCCGCCAGGGCGACGCGGCGACGGTGGTGGCCCTCGCGGCGATGGTCCCCGTCGCGCTGGCCGCCGCCGACGAGCTTGCCGCGGATGGCCTCGAGATCACCGTCATCGACCTGCGCTGTCTCGTCCCCCTCGACATGACGACCGTCCTCGGCTCGGTCAAGGAGACCGGCTGGCTGTTCACGGTCGAGGAGAACCCCCGGCTCGTCGGCTGGGGCGCCGAGGTCGCCTCGATCGTCGCCGAGGAGGGCATCGACGACCTGTCCGGGCCGATCGTCCGGATCACCACCCCGCACATCCCGCTGCCGGCCGCCGAGAACCTCGAGCGGCTGGCCATCCCGACCCCGTCCCGTGTCGCGGACACGATCCGCCGCGCCCTCCGCTGAGCCGCCCAACCACGAGGAGCCCGACCTGATGGCTGACGAGCCCCGCTACCTGGTCATCCGGACCGACGACATCGAGCCGTTCACGCACCCTGGCGACCCGGCGTATCACTCGCAGCACGTCCTGGGCGAGGAGACGACCGGGCGGCACGACCTCCTCCTCAACCAGGGCACGGTCGACCCGCACCAGGGGCTCGGCGGCGGCAACCACCCCGACAACGACGAGATCTACTACGTCGTCAGCGGCAAGACGCTGGTCGACCTCGGCGGCGACCCCGACGACGGCACCGGCTGCTCGACCTATCGGCTCGAGCCGGGGATGGTCGCGTTCATCCCGGCCGGCGTCTTCCATCGATTGCGCAACGACGGCGACGAGCCCCTGGTCCTGCTGACCATCTGGCCCCAGCCGTCGGTCACCGGGGCGAACGGCATCCACGACGAGCGCCTCGAGACGTGGGGCACCGGCTTCCGGCTGCGCGAGGGTCGCCAGCTGATCGCCGCCGACGGCTCGGCCCGGGTCGTCGCGCCCGAGGAGGACTGGGACCCCCGCGTCGCCGGCTAGCTCAGCCCAGGACTCAGCCGAGGCGCGGGTCGAACAGCGTCTTCAGCCCGTCGCGGCGCTCGAACGCATCGAGCGCCCGTTGCCACTCGCGCAGCGGCAGCACCTCGCTGACGAGGGGCGCGAGGTCGACCTGGCGCTCCTCGACCAGGCGGACGGCACGCAGCCACGAGGCCGGTGAGCTGCCGAAGCCGGCCCGCACGCGCAGCTCGCGGGTCACGATCTCCCCGAACGGGACTGACACGTCGCCCGACAGCAGGCCCATCTGGACGAGCGTCCCGCGCGGTCGGAGCCAGGTCAGCGCGGACCGCACCGCCGGCGGGGCGCCGGAGGCCTCGACCACCACGTCGATGCGGCGGGCGTCCGCCTCCGCCTCGAGCGCGGCACGATCCGCGGCATCGTCGATCACGCGGGTCTCGAACCCGAGGGCCGCGGCGACGTCGAGACGCGCGCGGTCGCCCGCCGTCCCGACCACGACCGTGCGCCCGCCCGCGACGCGCGTGAGCTGGGCCGCCAGCAGCCCGACCGGGCCGGGTCCGCTGACGACGACCCGATCCCCGGGCTCGACGACGCCCGGATCGAACAGCGAGTTGCAGCCGCAGGCGAGCGGCTCGAGCAGGGCCGCCGCGTGGTCGTCCAGCCAGTCCGGCAGCCGATGGAGCTTCGCCGCGGGCGCGACGACAGCGCCGGCGAACCCGCCGTCGACGCCGGAGCCGACCGACAGCCGGTCGCGGCAGAGCATCGGTCGCGCGGTCCGGCACCAGTCGCACCGGCCGCACGTGCCGAACGCCGTCTCCGGCGCGACGAGCGCGCCGATCCAGCCGGTGTCCACGCCCGGCCCCGACCGCGTCGACCCGGCCCGCGATCTCGTGGCCCAGGGTCACCGGCGGCCGGGACGCGTAGTCGCCGGCGATGATGTGGAGGTCGGTGCCGCACATCCCGGCCCCGGTCACGGCGATGCGCGCCTGGCCCGGACCCGGCGCCGGGACCGGCACGTCCTCGAGGGCGAGGGTCGTGGCGTCGGCGGTGAGCTTGCGCAGGGCGAGCATCAGCGGCGCGGCGTGCGGTCCGGCCCCGTGGGCGGCGCCGATCTCGGTCACGGGTCCGTCGCTGAACACCCCGTAGTCGTGCGACGGGAGCTGGTAGTCGGCCGCGGCACGGAGGCCATCGAGGCTGTCCATCGAGGCATCCACGTCGACGTGGTATCCGGGCGGCAGGTCGCGGTCGATGCTGTCGTAGGTGCAGATCGCGTCGCCGGCGATCGCGAACGACCCGTGCGCCGTGTCGACGACGAGGGCCTGCGAGCCGGGCGTGTGACCGGGGGCCGGCACGATCCGCAGCCCGGGCAGGAGCGCCTGCGCTCCGCCGACCGTCTGCAGGTTCGGGACGAGGTATGGCGGCGTCCCCCACCCCGAGGATGGCGCCAGGAACGCCTTGCGGAAGAAGCGACCCGGGTCGATCGCGTAGCGCAGCTCGTCGCTCCTGGACGAGCACCGTCGCGTCCGGGAACAGGTCGCAGTTGCCGGCATGGTCCCAGTGCAGGTGGGTCAGGACCACGTACTCCACGTCCTTCGGGTCCAGACCGGCCAGGCGCAGCGCGTTGGCCGGCTCCTGGTCCGGGCTCCGCTCGAGGTCCTCGCCGATGAACTCCGAGGCACGACGCGCCGGGCGCCACGCTCGTGTCGACGACGACGGTCGTCGGGCCGCGGACGACCCAGATGACCCGCGGGATCCGGACGACCGTCCCGGGGTCCAGGGTGTAGGTCAGCAGCGACGCGTCGAGCGTGGAGGTCCCGGTGTCGACCGCGTGGATGGTCCAGCGTCGGGGTCGCCGGAGCGGACATCGTGGGGGACTCCTGTGCACGTTGCGTCCGGGGAGCGCTGAGATATCATATCTCAACCATCTCGGTGTCCGGGTCCCCTTGGAGGGTGTCGATCGATGCGTGGCAGCGTCCAGCGCCTGTTCCATCCGGTCATCGCCGCCAGCGACCTGTCGACGACCGTGGCGTACTTCCGCGACCTGCTCGGCCTGCAGGTGACCTTCGACGACGACCACGACCCGGCGGCGATCTCCAGCCTGTTCGGGCTGTCCGACCCGGCGGTCCATGCGGTCGTCGTGTCCTGCCCGGACGGCTCCGAGATCGAGCTCGTGCAGCTCACCTCAGAGGCTCGAGCGACCGCTCGACGCGCCCCGTTCGACCCCGGCCTCATGGCCGTCAACCTGCTGGTCACGGACCTCGACGCGATCGTCGAGCGGCTGACCGAGGCCGGCTACCCGCCGGTCTCGCCGATCGTGCCGCAGACGCTGCCCGACGGCGGGACCATCCGGGTCGTGGTCTGCCGGGCACCGGATGACGTGACGATCATCCTCGTCGAGCTGCCGCCCGGCCGGACCTCGCTGGCGGCCCCGGCATGACGGGCCCCGGTCGCAGCGTCGTCGTCACCGGCAGCGGCCAGGGCCTCGGTCGGGCCATCCTCGAGCGCCTGGCGGCCGACGGCTGGGCGACGGTCGGCATCGAGATCGACCCGACGACCGCGGCGAACGCCGACGCCTGGCTGCGGGCCAGCGGGCACCCGGGCACGGTCATCCACGCCGACGCCGCCGATCGCGACGACCTCGAGCGGGCGCGCGACGCGGCGACCGCCCTCGCGCCGCTCGGTGGCTGGGTGAACAACGCCGCGATCGTCGCCATGGACTCGGTCGACCAGCCGGACCCCGAGGCGGTCGAGCGCCTGTTCCGGGTCAACGTCGCCGGCACGTACTGGGGCGCGTCGACGGCCGTGCGGACGTTCCTCGCCCAGCGCTCGGGTGGGTCGATCGTGAGCATCGCCTCGATCCACGCCAGGGCGGGCTTCCCGGACTGGGCGGCGTACGAGACGAGCAAGGCCGGCATCTTCGGGCTGACCCGCAACCTCGCCGTCGAGTACGGCCCGGCCGGCATCCGCGCCAACACCGTCGACCCCGGCGCGATCTGGACCGAGTGGAACCAGCGCATGGTCGATCGCGCGACCGACCCCGCCGAGGCCTTCCGGACGCTGTCGGCCCTGGCCACGCTGGGTCGGGTCGGCCAGCCGGCCGAGGTCGCCGCGGTCGTCGCGTTCCTCCTGTCGGACGAAGCGTCGTTCGTGACCGGGGCGAACGTGCCGGTCGATGGCGGGGCGGCGGCGCGCACCTACCCGACGCCGACCGACGCGCGCATCCTCGCCGGCCGCCCCGAAGGACTCCGCCCGAGGGCTGAGGTCCATCTGGGCGATGCCGGAGGCATACTGCGGGGCATGTATGACCTCGCCTTTCGCATGACCGCCGTCGCCGGCGACGAGGACGACGTGTTCGCCGCCCTCCAGACCACCGCCGAGGCCTCGCGCCAGGAGCCGGGCGTCCAGTCGTTCGAGGCGCTGCGCTCCAGCAACGATCCGCGGACGATGCTCGTCGTCGAGCGCTACGCCTCGCGCGAGGCGTACGAGGCGCACAAGGAGACGCCCGCACTACGCGGCCTGGAAGGCCGCGTCGGCCGGCCGGATCGAGGCCAGCGAGCGGTTCGTCGGCGGTGACGCGTCGTGACCGGAGCGCGCGACCTCAGCGCTGCGCTTCGGGTCCGCCCCGGGCGACGAGTGCGGCTCCGCGACCTGGACGCGGCGGCGACCCACGGCTGGACCAAGGAGGGGGCGGCCCCGGAGCTGGACCGCCAGCTGGACCGCCTCGCCGACCTCCAGGATCGCCTGTGGGCGGACGCGAGTCGGGCGGTCCTCGTCGTCCTCCAGGGCATCGATGCGGCGGGCAAGGACGGCACGATCAAGAAGGTGATGACCGCGTTCAACCCGCAGGGCTGCCCGGTCACGTCGTTCAAGGTCCCGAGCAGCGAGGAGCTCGCCCACGACTACCTGTGGCGGGTCCACAAGGCGATGCCGCGCAAGGGCGAGGTCGGCATCTTCAACCGCTCGCACTACGAGGAGGTCCTCGTCGTGCGGGTCCACGACCTCGTGCCGAAGGCCGTCTGGCGCGGGCGCTACGAGCAGATCAACGCCTTCGAGCGGCACCTGACCGACAACGGCACGACCATCGTCAAGTTCTTCCTGTCGATCGATCGCGACGAGCAGCGCGACGCGGTTCCAGGCGCGCTACGACGACCCGACCAAGCGCTGGAAGTTCGCCATGGGCGACCTCGCCGAGCGGGAGCGCTGGGACGACTACCAGGCCGCGTTCGACGATGCGCTGTCGAAGACCTCGACCGACGCGGCCCCGTGGCACGTCATCCCGGCCAACCGCAAGTGGTTCCGCAACCTGGCCGTGGCCACGATCCTGGCCGACGCGATGGCCGGGCTCAAGCCCAAGTACCCGCCGGTCGCCGACGACGTCCCAGCGGACCTCGTCATCACCTGAGACGCCGTTCCGCGGTGCGCGAGGGCACCTCATGGCTGAGCGAAGCCGAGGGGTCCGCGGCACTTGTGAGGAGATTGCAAGGGTCTTGCAAGGGTCCCTTCGCTGACCTCCCGGTACCATGTCGCCATTGCTGGATCGCACCTCACGCGTAGGTTGACCCCAACGGCCAGGGCGTGATCGATCCCTAAGGAAACCCCCGCCCGTGCCGCCGCCGGCGTCCTTCCGCGCGCGCCGACGATCGATAAGGGCAAACCCGGCGTGAGCCGGGGACGCAAAGCCACGGGACTGGGTGCCCCAACAGCCAGTCAGCCGGGTTGCCGAACGTAGCGACGCTCTTCAGGGGAACGCACGCGCCGCCGGGGCCCCAGGAGGTCTCGAAATATGCTCAAGCAATTCACGTCCCACACCGTCATGGCGCTCGCCGAGGCGTCGCTCGTCGCCCTGCTGATCGTCGGCCTGCTCGCCGGCACCGCGTTCGCCGGCAAGGGCGGCGGCGGCAAGCCGGCGGCGGCACGACGACTGGCGGCGGTAGCCCGCCGCGCTCGACGTGATGGACGAGGACGGGGTCACCAACCAGGGCGACAACGTCACCTTCACCTCAGGACGTGGCCGCGACCGCCGTTCGTCGCGTCAACTGCTACCAGGGCGGCGCTGGGTCTACGCGGCGTCGGTCGGCTATTTCGCCGATTACCCGTGGGACCAGTGGTTCACCCTTTCGCCACCGCTGGCCGGCCGGCGGGCGGCGAGTGCACGGCCAAGCTGTACACCACCAGGGACGGCATCCGGTTCAACGTCCTGGCCACGACGAGCTTCACCGTCGCCCCGTAAGCGCACCCGCAGGCACAAGGAAGAGGCCCCCGGCGATGCCGGGGCCTTTCTTGCTATGTCGCTCGGGGAATGGCGTCCACCTAGGTGATAGTCGCCCTGGACGGTGAAGCTGATCGTTGCGGGTGAGCCGGAGGCTGTCGCGCGTGACAGGCCGTTGGTGAGCGACTTGATGGTCAGGGTGGCGGTGATGACCGCACCGTCCGACATGCCGCTGTAGGTGCATGTCAGGTCAGGAAGATCGAGCAGGCCACCGTTGGCGGCCACCGAGCCGGTGATCGCCAGCGTGACGGCCACCGGTGCCGGTGCCGGTGCAGGTCACGGTGCCGGTGCCGGTGAACGTCACGACGAGCGACGAGTCGGTCAGGTTCGCGGCGCTCCCAGCCGTAGTTCACGAGATCGGCGGTGAACGTCGGTCGTGCCGTTGAGGACGCCGAGGTCGGAGTCCCGGTGGCGGCGTTGGTGTAGCCGAACCCGGAGATCTTGAGAATTTCACGGTTGTTGACAAAGGCGATCGAGAACGAATGGGACGGATGGTGACGCAATGGTCAGCGTCGCCGTCTTGGTGCCGGCCGCCAGGTCGAAGCCGCGGGAGCAGCCGTCTCGGTGACGGAATAGGTCGCCGAGCTCGAGCCCGATGACAGTGAACTGACCGGCCGTCGCGTTGGTGTCCGGTGCCGAGTTGTCGGTCACCGGAAGCACTCATCCGGCTCGACGTCGGTTCGGCAGACCTCGAAGGTCGCGCCGCCGAGCAGGTTGCCGGCGTTATTGTGCTTAGTCCGAGGTGAGCGTGCCGGAGTGCCATTCCTTCTGGGCGTCGGCGCTGTTGAGGCCGCCGGTGCCGGTCGTGCGGGTGACGGTCTCGACGACGGCAGGGCCGATGTCGAAGGTCGTCGTGGCGTTCACGAGCACGGTGCCAGCCGTCGAGCTGACGATCTCGATCGAGCACGTCCCAAGCGCGCCGGTGGTGCACGTGTTAACGGCGTTGACGAATGTCGCGCCGATCGTGTTCTGACTGAAGCTGAAGGTCACGAGGGCGCCGGAGACCGGGCCGAACCCCGTCGCCGCATCGCCACCGCCGACGCCGGCCGCGAGGCCGTCGTCCTTCTGGACGAGGGCGGTGATCTCGTGCTCGTCACCGATGTTGTTATCGGCGTCAAGCGGCGAGAGATCGATCTGGGCGTCGACGTAACGCTTGTTGGCGTCGGCGCTGTTGTTGGCGGTGCCGTTCGTCGAGCGCGTGATGCTCAGGCCGGAGACCGTGAACGTCGACGAGGCGTTGATGTCGACCGACCCGGCGGCCGACGTGGTGATGGTGATCGTGCAGGTCCCGGCCGCGCCGGTGGTGCAGGTGCTGATGCCGTTCTTGAACGTGGCACCGGCGGTGTTGTCGTTCAGCGAGAACGTCACCAGCGCGCCGGAGACCGCGACCGGGCCGGCACCGATGTCCTGCCGCACCGTGGCGGTGATGTCGTGATCCGGGTCGTTGACCTCGTTGGTCGCCGTCAGCGGGTTGACGTCGATCTCCGCGTCAACGACGAGGAAGCACTCACCCGTGCTCGAGTCGCTGTCCGGCGGATAGAGGCCGTCGCCCGAGTACTCGCCGCGCCAGCACCAGGTGCCGGTCGATGTCGGTGTGAACGCAGATGACGTGGCCTCGGAGTCCGAGGTTGTTCCGATCTGGGTCACCGGCACGGCCGCATTGGTGCCACCGGTTCGATTGACCTTCGTTCCACCCACGTCGCAGGTGGCGGGGTCATCGGTCAGTGAAGCATCGTCGAGCTGGGTCGGACTGCAGATGGAGAACTGCATCGTGCCGCCGGGCGGGTTGTCCGAACCGGTGCCCTCGATGAGGGCGTGGTCCTGGATGCTCCCACCCTTCTCGAGGGTGTCAACTTCGTCGCCGTTGGCGTCGACCGGCGTGGTCGTGACGTCGGTCGAGCAGTCCTCGAACCCACCGCCGACGAAGTCCTTGAGCTGCGAGCCGACGGACGGTGACGTCCGCGTCTCGGCAAGGAAGCTGGCGAAACAGGTCCAGCTAGCTCGGGGAAGGCGCCCAGGTCGATGCCGCCCTCGTAGAACTCGGCCGGCCGGCGAAGCTGCCGGCCGCGGTGCCCTTGGGCACGAACGGCCAGGGCGACGGGGTGGCGAGGGCATTGACGGTGGCGCAGAAGGGATCCGGTTCGCCGACCGCGGGCGGTCCGACACAGTCGGCCGGAGTCCCGACATCCGGGTCGTTGGACCGGCGACGATGTCGAGCACGCCGTTGACCGCACCCTGACCGGCGTGGTGCCGCCCGGGCCGTTCCACTGGAAGACCCGGATCGTCACCGTGGCGCCGCCGACGCTGAAGTCGGACAGGATCAGGATGTCGCCATCGGCGTGCTGCGCCGGGGCCGAAGGTGCCGCCCGCGATGGGCCGACATCCTGCTGGAAGAACCAGAAGCCGAGAGCCGCGGCGCCATTGGCGTCATAGCGGTCGGCGCCGAAGTAGAGGACGTCGCCATAGCGGGCGGCGTAGGCGTCGAGCAGCTCGTCCTTGTCCGGGACCGCGCCGCTCTTGTGCTTCCAGCCGGTGGTGTTGAGGTCGTCCTTCGAGCCACCGCCGGTGAAGATCGTCGGGCCGCGGCCGTCCACGACGAACGACAAGGCGTCGGCCATGTAGTCGTTGTTCGGATCGATCGAACCGTCGTCGAATCTGTCCCAGTCGTCACCGGAGATCCTCGCGTCGCTGGTGACGTTGCGGTCGAACTGGGACGAGCCGTCCTTGAGGATCGCGAAGGCCGCCCCGGCCGTCAGGGCGGGCAGAATCGCGACGCTGACGAGCGCCACGAGCCAGCGGTGCTTCGCCCGTGGATGTGATCTCTGAAGTGTCATGAGGCTCCCTCCCGGTCAGTCAATCGATGTGTCTCCAAAGCAGCGAATGAGTGTGGTGGACACACAGCGCGTCAGAGGAATGAGGATCCAGTGATGAAGAGGCCCCGGCGCGGCCGGGGCCTCGTTGTTGACGCGGTGCGTCAGGGAACAGTGATGTCGTTGTCGAGGACGGAAACCGTCATCGTCTCGCAGTGGCTGGCGTCACCGGAGCCGACGCTATTGGTGCTCGAGTGAAGGTTACCTTCCACGAGATGGTCTTGGCGGTGGTCTGGTAGGTCGTGTTGTCGCTCACCGCGACACCGCTGCCATTGACCGCGATCGCGCCGGACGTGTAGACGGCGGTGCCTGGTGCAGTCGGCGCTCTCGGCGAGCTGGAAGACCACGGTGCCTGCGACCGTCGAACCACCGGCCGCGGTGACCGTCGCGGTGTCATTGGGCAGCCACTTCTGCGCCGTTGTCGTGGATGCGACATCGGTGACCGCGAAGCACTCGCCGACGGAAGCGTCGGTCGCGGCCGGGTAGTCGTCGTCACCCGAGTACTCGCCGCGCCAGCACCACGTACCGGTCGCGTTAGGCGTGGCAGCCGTCGAGATCGAAGTCGATGTGCTGGTTCCGGCGACTGGGGTAACGGCGGCGTTGTCGGTGATCAGGGTGCCACCGGTGAGGCAGCTGGCGGGCGTGCCAGTCAGCTGGGCCGGCGAGCAGAGATAGAAGTCCATGGTCCCGGTCGGCGCATTGTTGGAGCCGGTGCCGGTGATCAGCGCCGAGTCGTAGATGCTGCTGCCGAGGACGATGCTGGGCGTTGCCGTGCCGCCCGCGTTCGTCGGGGTGGTCACGACCGAGGACTCGCAGCGCTCGAAGGTGCCGCCGACGAAGTCCTTGAGGATCGAGTCGACCGAGGTCGACGCGCGGGTCTCGGCCAGGAAGCTGGCAAAGCACTCTTCGCCGAGATCGAGGAACTCGAGGTCGATGCCGCCCTCGAAGAAGTGGCCGGCCGGGAAGGTGTTGGCCGGGCTCCCCGCAGCCTTGGCCTGGAAGGCCCACGGCGAGGCGGTGTTTTCCTGGTTGACCGTGGCGCAATACGGGAAGTTGTTGGCGGTCGCAGGCGGCCCGACGCAGTCGGCCGGGGTGGTGAGCGTGCCGGCAATCAGGTCGAGGGTCCCGTTGATCGTGGCCGGGGTCGGGTTGGACCCACCCGGGCCATTCCACTGGTAGACCCGGATCGTGACGTTGCCGCCGCCGCCGGTGAAGTCGCTCAGGACGAGGACGTCGCCGTCCTCGTGGACGCCGGGGCCGAAGGTGCCACCGGGCTGGGCGGTGACTTCCTGCTGGAAGAACCAGAAGCCCATGACCGCATCACCCGAGTTGGAGAAGCGATCGGCGCCGAAGTACAGGTTGTCGCCGTAGCGGGCGGCATACGCGTCGAGCAACTCGTCCTTGTCCGGCGAGCTGCCGTTCTTGTGCCTCCAGCCGGGGGTGTTGAGGTCGTCCTTCGACCCACCCTGGGTGAAGATGGTCGGGCCGTTGCCGTCCACGACGAACGACGAGGCGTCGGCCGTGTCGTCGTTGTTCGGATCGGTCGGACCGTCGTCGATCAATGTCCCAGTCGTCACCGGGGACCGCCGCGTCGCTGGTGGCGTTGCGGTCGAAGCTCGAACGAGCCGTCCTTGAGGATCGCGAAGGCCGCCCCGGCCGTCAGGCCGAGCAGCATCGCGACGCTGACGAGCGCCACGAGCCAGCGGTGCTTCGCCCTTGGATGTGATCTCTGCAGTGTCATGAGGCTCCCCTGCTGTGCAGACGTTGCTTCGGCGTGTTGTGTCGCGAAGTCCCTGCCTCGCGACTTGGTGCTGGCTTTGTGTTGTCAGCGCCCCTGGCGCTTGCGCGCTCGATCCCGGTCTTCGCGGTCACTCCTCCTTCTGCTGCGTTGACGCCGATCCATCAAGGTCTGACGAGATGGCGTTCGAGGCGCGAGTCGAGGCCCCCGCGTTCAGGGCGCGGAGGCCTCGTCCCGGCCTCTCGACCGGCATTGGTACTTGGGCATGCGTGGGCGCGAAACCCCGTCCACCGAGTTCGGCGTATGCCAACGCCCGGACCCCTGTCTCCCCCGGCCACGATGGGTCATTCGACGTGCGGCTTCCGGCGCACGACGAACCCCTAACCTCCGATGTCGGGTCGGCTACCCCTTGTGCCGTGGCCCTAGATCGGTATCCCCTGTCCCCTCGACCAGGCGCGGCCCCCCGGCCGCTGCGTCTGGTCAGATGGGTGGTGTAGCAGTACGAAAGTACCAAGTCAATGTTTCGGAGCCGTTTTGTCAGCCGCCCGACATCGGGGTGGTGCGCGGGTGCACCGAGGCCCGCTATCGACCCGAAGCGCGAGACTCCAAGCGGTCCACGAAGTCCGCGAGCCACGCCGCCGTGGCGCCGTGGAAACCGGCCATCTCGTCGGGCTCGAGGCCCACCAGAGCCCGCTCCCAGGCGGCCGCCTTGCCGATGTGGCCGAGGTCCATCGCGAGGGTCGCAACTCGTTCGCAGGTCGGGTGCCGGGGCGATGTCCGCCCAGGCCGACAGGTACGCATCGCGGACCGGGCCAACGACCGGACCGTACGGATCGACACCGGCGTGATAGCCGATCGACCCAAGGGTCGTCGTCAGCGTGGCGAACGGGTGGGCGACGACCGCATCGCCCCAGTCGAACAGGCGGAACGAGCCATCGGCAACCGGGACCAGGTTGTTCCCGTGGAGGTCGCCGTGGTCGAGCGAGGCGGGGACCGCCGAGGCCTCCAGCGTGGCCGCGAGCTCCGCGACGAACGGCCCGAGATCGACCAGCCGACGACGAGCCGCATCCGTCCGCGGGCGTTCGTCCGCGTCCACCCGGGTCCAGATCCGGTCATCCGCCAGAAGGCCGGCGAGCATGTCGGGGTAGCGCGCCGGTCGCTCGTCCGGCACGCCCGCGCCGAGCAGGTCATCCACCGCGGGCGCCACTCCCCGCTGGAACGCGGCGTAGATCGGCAGGATGTCCGCCCACACCGCGATGTCCTGGTCGCCGGGGCGGCCATCGTCGGTCGGCGTCGCGCGCAGGGTCGGCCCGGCGTCGTCCGTGATCAGCCAGCCGCGCTCGACGTCGGCGGCGATCGGTGCAAGGGCGAGCGTCGCTCCGCGCCGCTGCAGCAGGGACAAGAGACGCGCTTCGTGCGCCGTCCCGGGCCCGTTCGACTTGGACCAGACGACCCGACCGTCATCGGTCTCCACGCGGAAGACCGTGCCCCACGGTCGCGCGCGCTGCTCCGGCTCACCGACGACCCGGCGGCCAAGACCCGCGAGCGCCCCGGACGCCCACGCCAGGTGCTCGGCGCGCCAGGCCGGATCCGTCCAGCGCGCGACACCGCGCAGCGGCTCGCTCAGCGCGACTTGCCGCCCCCGAACAGCGTGCCGAAGATCCCGCGCACGATGTCCTGGCCGAGCCTCGAGGTGACGACCTGGCCGCCGGTCCGGATGGCCGTGTCGAGCGTCTTCTGGCGCTGCTTCGCGGCGGCCGCGGCGGCCTTCTCCTCGGCTCGTCGCTGCTGCTCGGCCTGCCGAGCGGCGGCCTTCTGGGCTGCCTCCATCTCCTTCTGCTGGCGCTGCATCTCCCGTTCGAGCTGGGCCGGCGTCATCGAGTTCATGCCGGCCGCCGTCGTCGGGTCGACCCCGGCGCGGACGGCGGCCTCCTGGGTCGCCGCGATGGCCGCCTCGCGCGCCGCGGTCAGGCGGGCGGTGATCCGCTCGTGCGCGCTGTCGCGATCGACCGTGGCGCCGTACTTGGCGAACAGCGGGCTCATCGCGATGTGGCCGCGGAAGACTGGACCTCCTCGACCGGCGCCATCAGCGAGTCCGGGGCGACCAGTCGCGTGGCGGCCAGCGGCGTCGGCACGCCCTTGGGCGACAGGACGGTGACCAGCGCCTCGCCCGTGCCGAGCGAGGTGAGCGTCTTCTCGACGTCGTAGAACTCGGTCATCGGGAAGGTCCGGGCGGCCTTGCGCAGGTTGTCGGCGTCGTCGGGCGTGAACGCCCGGAGCGCGTGCTGGATCGCGGTTGCCGAGCTGGGCCAGCACCGATGACGGGACGTCGGCCGGGACCTGGGTCACGAAGTAGACGCCGACGCCCTTCGAGCGGATGAGCCGGGCCGTGCGCTCGATCTGGTCCATGAGCGCGTCCGATGCGTCGGCGAACAGCAGGTGCGCCTCGTCGAAGAAGAAGCACAGCTTCGGCTTGGGCAGGTCGCCCGCCTCGGGCAGCTGCTCGTACAGCTGGGCCAGCATCCAGAGCATGAACGTCGAGAACAGGCGCGGCTGGTCCATGACGTCCGACAGCTCGAGGATGCGAGATGATGCCCTTGCCGTCGGCGTCGGTCCGCAGAAGGTCGTCGACGTCGAACTCCGGCTCGCCGAAGAAGTGTCGGCGCCCTCCTGCTCGAGGACGACGATCGAGCGCAGCAGCACCCCGACCGACGCCGCCGACATGCCGCCGTAGTCGGCCAGGATCGGCTTGCCCTCGTCGCGACGCGAGGAACTTCAGCGTCGTCGCCAGGTCCTTGAGGTCGAGCAGCGGCAGGTCGTTGTCGTCGCAGTACTTGAAGACGAGCGGCGAGGATCGAGGTCTGGGTCTCGTTGAGGTCGAGGACCTTGCCGAGCAGGAGCGGTCCGAACGAGTGGACCGTCGCGCGGACCTGCGCGCCGAGCTGCACCGGACAGGGACAGGAACTCGACCGGGTGGCCGGACGGCTCGAACGGCGAGGTCCATCGACTGGAGCCGTTCCTCGAGCTTCGGGTTGGTGCGTGCCCGGGGCCGCCAGGCCGGTCAGGTCGCCCTTGATGTCGGCGACGAAGACCGGGACGCCGGCCTTCGACAGTTGGCCCGCCATGCAGCTGCAGCGTCTTGGTCTTGCCGGTGCCGGTCGCGCCGGCGATCAGGCCGTGGCGATTGAGCATCGACAGGGCGACCTGGACCCGCGTGTCGTTGAACAGCTCGCCCTCGTGCATCGCGCTGCCGAGCACGATGGTCGGTTCATCGAGGGTGTAGCCGGACGTGATCGCGTCGCGGAACGCCTGGTCCATCGTCGCCTCCGCGTAAGGCCGAGGCGGGCTCGGCGAATGGTCGTCGGGAGGTGGGCAAGGGTACCATCGGGCGGGTCCGCGCCGACCACGGCCGGGCTCCTGGGGAGGCGATCCACATGCCCACCGAGGCGTTCGGATGAGCGGCAGTCGCCGCCCGTCGACCGGAGGCTTCAAGGCCTTCCTGACCAAGTCGAACGCCCTGGCCCTGGCGATCGGCGTCATCATCGGCGGCGCGCTCGGCGCGGTCGTCAACTCGCTGGTCAACGACATCATCATGCCGCCGATCGGCTGGGCACTCGGTGGCGTCGACTTCGCCACGATCAAGACGGTGCTCGGGACGACCGCGTCCGGCGAAGAGGTGGCCATCGGGTGGGGCCTGTTCATCAACGCGCTGATCGTCGTTCGTCATCGTGACGTTCGTCGTCTACCTGATCGCCACGATGTTCATCAAGGAACCGGAGCCGGACCCGACCAAGGACTGCCCGTTCTGCTTCGAGGCGAACAACGTGGCGGCCACGAAGTGCAGGGCCTGCGCCAGCGCGATCTAGCCGACTGATCCGGGTCGCGGCGCAAGTCGCCGATCCACGTCGCGAGCCGTCAGGCCTCCGCGACCGGGTACGAGCCCAGGACCCGCGTCATCGTCGTGACCGTGCCGAGACGTTCGAGCGCCGCGGCCATGTCCGGATCGGCGACATCCCCGTCGAGGTCGATCCAGAAGACGTACTCCCAGGCGCGCTCGCGGCTCGGTCGCGACTCGAGCTTGCGCATGTTCAGCCCGTGGTCGGCGATCACCCGGAGGACGGCCAGGAGGGTCCCGGGCTCGTTCCGCACGGCCACGACGATCGTCGTCCGTCGATGCGACGGCGGATCGACGAGGGCCGGCGGCGCGCCATCGTCCGCGCGACCGAGGACGACGAACCGGGTCCGGTTGTCGGGCAGGTCGCCGATGTCGTCGACGAGGACCTCCAGCCCGAACAGCGCCGCAGCCCGCGGGGACAGGACCGCGGCGGCCCCGCGCTCGCCGGCATCGGCGATGGCCTTGCCGGCACCCGCCGTGTTGTAGGTCGACAGGAGCTGCCACGGCCGGGCGCGCAGGAACGACTCGGCCTGGCCCAGGGCCTGGATGTGCGAGTAGACCCGCTCGATGTCGTCGACCCGCTGGCCCGGGAGCGCCGCCAGCGCGAGCCGGACCGGGACGACGACCTCGCCGCGGATCGTCAGGTCGTGCTCCAGGAGGAGGTCGTAGTTCTCGCGGACCGTGCCGTGGATGACGTTCTCGATGGGCACGACGCCGGCACCGGCGGATCCGTCGGCGACCGCCTCGAACACGGCCCGGAAGCTGGCCACCGGCGTGCGCGCGACGTCGCCGAACGCGACGAGGACGGCATCCTCGGCGAACGCGCCGGGCTCACCGGCATAGGCGACGGGGCGGGGCTCGGTCATCGGCGCAGGATACGGCGCCGACCGCGGCCGCGCGGCGGGACGTCGCGGGACGCCGTGGACCGGGGGGTGGGGCGTGGACGCACCAGCTTGGGAGTACTTCCGTCTAGTCGCGGGGGGTACCGAAGTGGTACGGTCCCGGCCGCTGACATCGTCAGCGAGCGCGCGTCCAATCGCTCTTTTCGTCCGGGGGATCGGAAGCCGTGCCGCGGCATGCTCCCGATCAGTCACATCGACCGCGGGCGGATGGGGATCGGAGACCACTCATGGTGCAGTCGCCAGGTCGACGTGCCGGCTCCTTGATGCTGGCTGTCGTGCTCGTTTCGACCGTGGTGGCGGCATCGCCGGTGCCGACGCTGGCGGCGTCGGCACTGCCGGACGGCTTCCAGGAGTCGGTGGTCTTCAGCGGACTCGTCGACCCGACGGTGGTCAAGTTCGCCGGGGATGGGCGCGTGTTCGTCGCGGAGAAACGCGGGACGATCAAGGTCTTCGACAGCCTCACCGACACCACGCCCGACACGTTCGTCGACTTCCGGACGAAGGTGCACGACTTCTGGGACCGCGGGCTGCTCGGCATGGCGCTCGCTCCCGGGTTCCCGGCCGACCCCTACGTGTATGTGCTCTACGCCCACGACGCGCCCATCGGCGGGACGGCGCCCCGCTGGGGCGACACCTGTCCGACACCGCCCGGTGCCACGGGCGACGGCTGCGTCATCAGCGGGCGGCTCTCGCGCTTGCAGGCGACGGGCAATGTGGCCACCGGCAGCGAGCAGGTCCTCATCGAGGGCTGGTGCCAGCAGTACCCGAGTCACTCGGTCGGCAGCCTCGCCTTCGGCCGGGACGGCGCGCTCTACGTCAGCGCCGGCGACGGGGCCAGCTTCAACTTCGCCGACTACGGCCAGGACGGCAGCCCGGTGAATTCCTGCGGGATCCGCCCGGCGGCGTGGGCGCTACATTGACGCCGCCGACCGCGGAAGGCGGCGCGCTGCGAAGCCAGGACCTGCGGACGACGAGCGATCCGGTGGGCCTCGACGGGACCGTCCTTCGCGTCGACCCCGCGACCGGCGCCGGTCTCCCCGACAACCCCTTCGCCGGCAGCAGCGATCCCAACCAGCGCCGGATCATCGCCTACGGGCTGCGCAACCCGTTCCGCATCGCCGCACGCCCCGGCACGGACGAGGTCTGGGTCGGCGACGTCGGCTGGAGCACCTGGGAGGAGATCAACCGGATCGTCGACCCGAACGACGCGGCCGTCGAGAACTTCGGCTGGCCGTGCTATGAGGGGGCGGGCCGGCAGGGCAGTTACGACAGCCTGAATCTCAGCATCTGCGAGAACCTCTACGCGGCGGGAACCGGGGCGGTCTCGGCACCCGTCTACACGTATCGCCACAGCGACTCCATCGTCGCTGGCGAGGCCTGCAGCAACGGCCAGGGATCGTCCACGGTCGGGATGGCCTTCTACGGCGGCGGCGACTACCCGGCCAGCTACGACGGAGCGCTCTTCTTCGCCGACTACAGCCGCGACTGCCTCTGGGTCATGTCGCCCGGGCACGAACGGCCTGCCCGACCCGACGAAGCGCGCGAACTTCCTGACCCCGGCCGCCAACCCCGTGCATCTGGAGATCGGGCCCGGTGGCGACCTCTTCTACGTCGACTTCAGCGGCGGGACGATCCGGCGGATCTCCTACTACGGCGGGCGACCAGCCGCCGATCGCCGTGGCGACCGCCCAGCCGACGGCCGGCCCGGCGCCCCTGGCGGTCGCCTTCGACGGCAGCGGGTCGAGCGATCCGGAAGGCGGGACGCTGACCTACGCCTGGGACCTGGACGGTGACGGGGCCTTCGACGACTCCAGCGCCATCGCTCCGACGCGGACCTACTCGTCACCCGGCACGGTGGCCGCGCGCCTCCGGGTCACCGACCCGGGAGGCTCGACCGGCGACAGCACGCCCATCACGATCTCCGCGGGGAACAGCGCCCCGACGGCGACCATCGCCACGCCCCTGGCCGGCACGACGTGGAAGGTGGGCGACACGATCGCCTTCAGCGGGAGTGCCAGCGATCCC
This sequence comes from uncultured Chloroflexia bacterium, assembly GCA_963776925.1. Lineage (GTDB taxonomy): Bacteria > Chloroflexota > Limnocylindria > Limnocylindrales > CSP1-4 > SPCO01. The sequence continues at coordinate 133,482 of CAVZON010000007.1, forward strand.
GACGAGGGGACGCTGGCCGCCACTCGCCTGTCGTGGGACCTCGTCCTCATGCACTGTCCGATCAGCCCGACCGACTGCCATGAGCACCCCAACCAGACCTTCGCAGGTGTCGCCTCGGGCTCGTTCCAGGCACCTGACCATGAATACCCGTCGCACCTCGAGCTCCGCCTCACGGCGACGGACCGGTTCGGGTTGACCGGGACGACCAGCCGCCGGCTGGATCCGCAGACGGTGGACCTGACGTTCGCGACCGTGCCCGCGGGCATGCAGGTGTCCGTCGCGGGGACGACGACCGCTGCGCCGCTCACCAAGCGCTTCATCGTCAATTCGGCTACCAGCCTGTCGACGACGTCGCCACAGGTCACCGGCGGCACCGCATACCGGTTCTCCACCTGGTCTGACGGCGGAGCGATCAGCCATCAGATCGTCGCCCCCGCCGTGGCGACGACGCTGACCGCCACGTTCGTCGTGGACAGCGCCGACCTCGCCGCGACCCAGGCGGTCTCGGCCAGCGGCGGCCGCGTCACCTTCGTGGTCACCACCAGGAACGGCGGTCCGTCGAGCGCCGCCGACGTGACGCTCATCGACACGCTCACCGCGAAGTTCACGTTCGTGAGTGCGTCGACGGCGGGGATCGCCGGCGGTGGCTGCGGCTACGCGCCGACCACCCGTCGGGTGAGCTGTCAGCTGGGCAGCCTCGCATCCGGGGGAACGGCGACGACGACGATCGTCGCGAGCTACAAGGGCAAGGGCAACAGCGACAACACGGTCTCGGTCGCCTCGTCGACACCCGATCCGGTCACGACGAACAACACGGTGCGGACGACGTTCCGGCTCCAGTGACAAAGGCGGCGTGGGCCGCCGACCTAGTGGCCGGGCGGGCGGCCGTCAGCCCTGCTCGTTGAACCAGTCGGTCGTGTCGATGGCGCCGGCGTCCTCGTCGATCTCGGCACGCCGGTCGCGAGCGACGCCCGCGGCGACCGGGTCCTTCTTGCGCGCTCGCGTGCCGCTCGTCGCGGCCGCCTCCGGCGCGCCTTCCCAATGGGCCTCCGACAGCATCTCGTTGAGCGCCTCGAGGTAGGCCTGGATCGAGGCGGCGATGATGTTCGGCCCGCGCGCCTCGCCGACGTACTCGCCCTCGCCGCGCTCGCCGGCGACGAGTGGCGGCGCGATGCGGACCGTGACGACGCCGATCGTGTCGGTCCCCTCCCCGATGGCGTGGACGTCCCACGCCAGCAGGCGCGGATGGCCGTCGAGGATCTCGTGCAGGGCCTTGTCGACCGCGCGATACAGGGCATCGATCGCGCCGTTGCCCTCCGCGGACGCGTTCCAGTGGTGGTCGCCGGCATCGAGGATGACGGCGCCACGGGAGCGCGAGTTCGAGCCCGAGGTCACGGTCCAGCGGGCGAGCTGGACCGGCGGCGGGGCGGCGTGGGTCGGATCCGGCATCCGGTCTACCTCCGGGTCGCGGCCGGGTCGCCGGTCGCGGCGGCCTCGACGGTGAAGTGGCGTTCGTCGCGACGCCGCAGCTCGGCGCCGGACTTCCAGATGGCGTACTCGAGCGAGTCGGCCAGGGCCGATGCCGAGGCCGCGATGATGTTCGTGTCGGAGCCCATCGTCGACCAGGTCCGGGCGCCGTCCTGCGAATCGATGATGACCCGCGTCCGGGCGGCGGTCGCCGCATCCCCGTCGAGGATGCGGACCTTGTAGTCGACCAGGTGCACGTCCTCGATGGCCGGGTAGAAGGCTCGCAACGCCTTGCGCAGCGCGGCGTCGAGGGCGTTGACCGGTCCGTTGCCGTCGGCGGCGGTGTGCAGCGTCTCGCCGTCGACCTCGACCTTGACCGTGGCCTCGGCCAGCAGCTCACGGCCGTCGCGCTGCTCGACGAGGCAGGTGTAGTCGACGATCCGGAACGGCGGGGCGTAGTCGGCGGCGTGGCGGCGGATGAGCAGCTCGAACGACGCCTCCGCGCCCTCGAACGCCAGGCCGTCCGCCTCCAGCTGCTTGATGAGCTGCGACAGCTCGCGGGCGTCGACGACGCCATCCAGCTCGAGCCCCAGCTGGCGCGCACGGATCGACGTGTTGGCCTTCCCGCCCAGCTCGCTGACGACGAGCCGGCCGGCGTTCCCGACGGAGCCCGGATCGACGTGCTGGTACGACCGCTCGACCTTGGCCACGGCGGCGCCGTGGACCCCACCCTTGTGGGCGAATGCCGATCGGCCGACGTACGGCTGGTAGTCGTTCGGCGTGACGTTGGCGATCTCGGCCACCGCACGGGACAGCTGGGTCAGGCCCTCCAGCTCGCCGCCGCCCGAGGGCACGAGGCCATGCGGCGTCTTGAGCGCCAGGTTGGCCAGGATCGACACGATGTTGGCGTTGCCGGCACGCTCGCCATAGCCGTTGATCGTGCCCTGGACATGGCGGATGCCGGCGGCCACGGCGGCCATCGAGTTGGCCACCGCCAGCTCGGCGTCGTTGTGGGCATGGATGCCCCACACGACGGCCGGTGCGTCCGGGTCGCTCTCGAGGGCCCCGCGCACGTCGCCGATGATCGCGGTCAGCTCGTCCGACAGCGTCCCACCGTTCGTGTCGCACAGGACGAGCGTGCGGGCGCCGGCCTGGCGGGCGGCGCGCAGCGAGTCCAGCGCGTAGTCGCGATCCGACTTGTAGCCGTCGAAGAAGTGCTCGGCGTCGTAGACCGCCTCGCGGCCACGGTCGGCCACGAAAGCGACCGACTCGGCGATCATGTCCAGGTTCTCGGCCGGCGTGGCGCCCAGGACCTCCGTCACGTGGAGCAGCCACGACTTGCCGAAGATGGTCACGACCGGCGTCTCCGCCGCGACCAGCTCGTGGAGGTTCGGGTCGGCCTCGGGCCGGTTGGAGCGATGGCGGGTCGACCCGAAGGCCGCCAGCCGGGCGGTCTCGAAGTGCATCGACCGGGCCGCCGCGAAGAACTCGACGTCCTTCGGGTTGGAGCCCGGCCAGCCGCCCTCGATGAAGGGCATGCCGTACTCGTCGAGCATGCGCGCGACGCGCAGCTTGTCGGCGAGCGACAGGGTGATGTTCTCGCCCTGGGTGCCGTCGCGAAGGGTCGTGTCGTAGAGGGTGACGGGAAGATCGGTCTCGGTCATCGGTGGTGGCCTCGTCAGCGGGTCATTCCGGGTCGTCGGGGCCGGGCCGCGGCGGTCGCCCGCGCGGCCTCGAGAATGACGATCCGACCGACGAGGCCGGTCATGCCGCGACCCCCGCGCCGGCGCTCAGCCGCTCGATGACGGCCGTGGCGAAGGCGGTCGTGCCGACCACCACGAGCCCATCGTCCTCGACCGCCGGATCGGCCAGGTCGCCGGTCCGCCAGCCCGCGTCGAGCGCCGCGGACACGGCCGTTTCGATCGCGCTCGGCCGCGTCGTCGCGACCGAGCGACAGCCGCAGCAGCATCGCCGCCGACAGGATCGTGCCGATCGGGTTGGCCCTGTCCTGGCCGGCGATGTCGGGCGCCGAGCCGTGGATCGGCTCGTACAGGCCGAACGTGCCATGTGCCGTCCGCCGCTCCCCGAGCGAGGCGGATGGCAGCATCCCGAGCGAGCCGGCCAGCACGGCCGCCTCGTCGGACAGGATGTCGCCGAACAGGTTCTCGGTGACGATGACGTCGAAGTCGGCCGGTCGGCGGATGAGCAGCATCGCGCACGAGTCGACCAGCTGGTGGCTGAGCGCCACGTCCGGGTTGGCCCGTCCGACCTCGTCGGCGACCGTGCGCCACAGCCGCGACGTCGCCAGCACGTTCGCCTTGTCGACGCTCATGACCTGGCCACGCCGGCCGCGAGCGAGCTCGAACGCGAGGCGCACGATGCGCTCCACCTCGCGCTCGCTGTACGGCATCGTGTCGTAGGCGGTGCGCTCGCCGGGCGGTCCGCTCGCCTCCTGGCGCTCGCCGAAGTAGACGCTCCCGGTGAGCTCGCGGACGATGAGCAGGTCGACGCCCTCGAGCAGCTCCGGGCGGAGCGGCGACGCGGCGACGAGGGCCGGATGGACCGTCACCGGACGCAGGTTGGCGTACAGCCCCAGGCCGCCGCGCAGCGCGAACAGCGCCTGCTCGGGCCGGACCGGCGCCGACGGGTCGGACCACTTCGGGCCACCGACCGCGCCGAGCAGGATCGCATCGGCCTCCCCGCAGGCGGTCACGTCCTCCGGGCGGATGGCGACGCCATACGCGTCGATCGCCGCCCCGCCGACGAGGTACGGCGCCCAGTCGACCGCGAAGCCGAAGCGATCGGCAGTCGCGGCGAGGACGCGGCGCGCGGCTTCGACGACCTCGGGCCCGACGCCGTCGCCGGCGATCGAGGCGATCCGATAGTGCGGCCGGGCGCCGTCGGCGTCCGCGGCGTCCGTCACGGGAGACCCTCCTCGGAGCGCGGCGTCACGAACGCGACCTCGATGCCGTTGATCTCGGCGCCGTGGAGCTTGTTGGCCGCGACGAGATACGCCTCGAGCGAGGCCTCGATGATGTTCGTGCTTAACCCGTGGCCGGACACGACCAAGCGCGCCCGGACCCTCGTCCGACGAGCGTCGGCAGCGGACCAACACCTGGCCCTGGGCGTCCTCGCCGGCCGACACGGCCTTGATCTCGTACTCGGTCAGCGTCGGGTGCCAGCCGAGGGTCGGCTGGAGGACCTCGTCGACCGCGCGGAAGAGCGCGTTGACCGGGCCGTTGCCGGTCGACTCCGACGACCGCTCCTCGCCCTCGACCGTGAGCGTGACCGTGCCCGTGGCGTTGCCGCCGTGCGACGAGGTCACGCTCCAGCCGACGAGCGACGACGCTGGCCGGGACCTCCGACGCCCGCTGGTCGACGAGCGCCAGCAGGTCCGCGTCGGTGACCTCCTTCTTCTCGTCGGCCAGCTCGATCGCCTGGCGGTAGATCGTGTCGAGCGCGTCGCCCTCGAGGTCGTGGCCGAGCTCGCGCAGCTTGCCCTGCAGCCCGCGCCGCCCGGACAGCTTGCCGATCGTCAGCTGGCTGCCGGTCAGCCCGACGGACTGCGGGGTCATGATCTCGTAGGTCAGCGGGTTCTTGATGACCCCGTCCTGGTGGATCCCGCTCTCGTGGGCGAACGCGTTGCCGCCGACGATCGCCTTGTTGGGCTGGACCGCGAAGCCGGTCAGGTAGCTGACCAGCCGCGATGGCGGCGGTGATGTGCTCGGTGGCCACGCCGGAGCCGAGCGTCGGGGAACTGCGTCGGGCCGGGTGCGCAGGGCCATCACGACCTCCTCGAGGGAGGCGTTGCCGGCGCGCTCGCCGAGGCCGTTGATCGTGACCTCGACCTGGCGTGCGCCGGCCTGTACGGCGGCGAGCGTGTTGGCCGTGGCCAGCCCCAGGTCGTTGTGGCAGTGGACGCTGACCGTGGCCCGGTCGCCGACGAGGGCGACGACGCGGCTCGACCAGCGTCGCCGAACTCGGACGGGATGGCGTAGCCGACCGTGTCCGGGATGTTGACCGTGGACGCCCCGGCGTCGACGACCGCCTCGTAGACCTTCAGGAGGTAGTCGACGTCGGTGCGCGACGCATCCTCGGCGCTGAACTCGATCTCGGCGTCGCGACCGAGCTCCTCGCGGCCGTGGCGGACCCAGCGGACCGCCTCGGCGAGCGCCGTCTCGCGGTCGATCCGGAGCTTGTGCTTGAGGTGGATGTCGCTCGTGGCGATGAACACGTGGAGGTGCGGCCGATGGGCGATCTTGATCGCCTCGATGGCCCGCTGCGGGTCGCCGTCGCGGCAGCGCGCCAGCGCGGCGACCGCGATGTCCTGGGGCGTCTCCTGGGCGATCCGCCGGACCGCCTCGAAGTCGCCGGGCGAGGCGGCCGGGAAGCCGGCCTCGATGACGTCGACCTTGAGGCGCGCGAGCTGGCGGGCGACCTCGAGCTTCTCGGCGGCGGTCAGGCCGGCGCCGGGCGCCTGCTCCCCGTCGCGCAGGGTCGTGTCGAAGATGCGGACGCTGCCCGGCCGGCACGAACGGGCCGATCGGGGCCGCGGTACGCCGCCGGCCGCGCTCATCGCGCGGCTCCCGGGGTCGTCGCCGCGGCCTGCGGCCTGGCCGGCATGGACCTCGACCGGGTTGAGGAACGGCATCTGGGCGCGCAGCCGCGCCCCGACGACTGCTCGATCTGGTGGTCGCGATCGGCCGCGCGCAGCCGCTCGAACTCGTGTCGACCGGTCTCGTTCTCGGCGATCCAGCGGTCGGCGAACGTGCCGTCCTGGATGTCGGCGAGGACGGCGCGCATCCGCTCGCGGACGCTCTCGTCGATGAGCCGCGGGCCGGACACGTAGTCGCCGTACTCGGCCGTGTCGCTGACGCTGAAGCGCATGAAGTTGAGGCCGCCGCGGTACATCAGGTCGACGATGAGCTTGAGCTCGTGCATCGTCTCGAAGTAGGCCAGCTCGGGCTGGTAGCCGGCCTCGACGAGCGTCTCGAAGGCCATCTTGACCAGGGCCGCCGTGCCGCCGCACAGGACCGACTGCTCGCCGAACAGGTCGGTCTCGGTCTCCTCCTTGAACGTCGTCTCGAGGACGCCGGCGCGGGTGTTGCCGAGCGCCCGGGCATAGGCCAGGACGCGGGCGCGGCCGGTCCCCGAGGCGTCCTGCTCGACCGCGAACAGGGCGGGCACGCCGCCGCCGGCCTGGTACACGGAGCGGACGAGGTGGCCCGGGCCCTTCGGCGCGACCATCCCGACGTCGACGTTCGCCGGCGGCGTGATCCGGCCGTAGCGCAGGTTGAAGCCGTGGGCGAACAGCAGCAGCTGGCCGTCGCGCAGGTTCGGCCCGATCTCGGCGTCGTAGACGGCCTTCTGGGCGGTGTCCGGGACGGCGATCATGATCACGTCGGCGGCGTCGACCGCGTCCGCGACGTCGAGCACGCGCAGGCCCGCCTCCTCGGCATGCGCCCGGCTCTTGGACCCCGGCGCCAGCCCGACCACGACGTCGACCCCGCTCTCGTGGAGGTTGAGCGCGTGGGCATGGCCCTGCGATGCCGTAGCCGATGATCGCGACCGTCTGCCCCGCCAGCGCGGCCGGATCGGCGTCGTTGTCGTAGTACATCCGTCGCCGTCATCGCTTGATCGCCTCCTCGATGGATCCCGATCCCCTCGCCATCACGACGGCGCCGGTCCGGACCAACTCCTTGATGCCGTAGGTCCGGACCAGCGCCACGAACGCGTCGATCTCGGACTCGGTGCCGGTCACCTCGACGATGACCGAGCCATCGGCCAGGTCCACGACCCGGCCGCGCGACAGCTCGACGAGCCGCAGGATCTCCGCCGCGGGTCGAGTCGCGTGGCCCGGATCTTGACGAGCGCGAGCTCGTGCTCGACGGTCGGCTCGGACGTGACGTCCTGGACCTTGAGCACGTCGATCAGCCGGTACAGCTGCTTGGCCGCCTGCTCGACCGCGACGTCGTCGCCGTGCAGCGTGATCGTCATCCGGCTGGTGTCCTCGCGGTCGGTGTGGCTGACCGCCAGCGAATCGATGTTGAAGTTGCGCGCCCGCATGAGGCTGGACACGCGGTTGAGGACGCCGGGCTTGTTGAGGACGATGGCCACGAGCACGTGGCGGCGAGGTTCGCCGCCGCCGGGCAGCGCGCGGGCCGGTGGCGGTGGGCCGGGGCCGGCCGTGCGCCGCCGCGGCCGGCACCTTGCCGTTCGAGCTCGGGTCAGCCGCTCATTCGTCCGCCCCGCCCCACTTCTCGATGAGGTCGGACAGGCCCTTGCCGGCCGGCATCATCGGGAACACGTTCTGCTCCTCGGCGATCTCGAACCAGATGAGCGCCGGGCCGTCGACCGCCTGGGCGGCGCGGATCGCCGTCGTCCACCTCGGCCGGCGTCGACGCCCGGAAGGCCGGGATGCCGAACGCGTCGGCGAGCTTGGCGAAGTCCGGGCCGGGCAGGTGGGCCGAGTGGTAGTTGCCCGCGTAGATGATCTCCTGCCACTGGCGGATCATCCCGAGCTTCTTGTTGTCGAGCAGCGCGATCTTGACCGGGATGTCGTCCGGCGACGAGCGTCATCAGCTCCTGGAAGGTCATCTGGAAGCCGCCGTCGCCGGTGATCGCCCAGGTCTCGCGGTCCGGTCGGCCGAGCGCGGCGCCCATCGCCGCCGGGACGGAGAAGCCCATCGTCCCGAGGCCGCCCGACGAGACGTGGGAGTTCGGGCTTGCGGAAGCCGGTGTAGCGGGCCAGCCACATCTGGTTCTGGCCGACGTCGGCGACGTAGGTCGCCTGGTGGTCGGTCAGCTCGCCGATCCGCTCGACGACGTAGTCGGCCGACAGCAGCCCGTCGCGCCAGGCGCCCGAGCCGTGCCACGACGACGCCTCCGAGTCGCGCCTTCCAGTCGGCGAGCTGGTCGAGGTACGTCCGGCGCGTCGTCGCCGGGGTCTCGGGCGACCATCGGGGTGAGGGCGCTGCAGGACGCGCTTCGCGTCGCCGACGATCGGGCACCTCGACCGCCACGTTCTTGCCGATCTCGGCCGGGTCGATGTCGACGTGGATGATCCGGGCGTACGGCGCGTAGGTCCGGACGTTGCCGGTCACCCGGTCGTCGAAGCGCATGCCGATGGCGATGAGCAGGTCGGCGCTCTGGATCGCCCGGTTGACGTGCTTCCAGCCGTGCATGCCCATGTAGCCGTAGGCCAGCGGGTGGGTCTCGTCGATCGCGCCGATCCCGAGCAGCGTCCAGGCGACCGGGATCTGACGTCTTCTCGGCGAAGGCCCGCAGGTCGTCCCAGGCCTCGGCGTGGAGGACGCCGTGGCCGGCCAGGATGACCGGCCGCTTGGCGGCGGCGATCTCCGCGGCGGCGAGCTTGAGCTGGCGGCCGTGGCCGTCGAGGTTCGGGCGGAAGCCGGGCAGGCCGGCGATGACCTCCGCCTCGGTCGGGTGCTCGGCGCCGGCGTCTCCTGCTGGAGCGCGTCCTTGGTGATGTCGATGTGGACCGGGCCCGGGCCGCCCGGTCCGGGCGATGTGGAACGCCTCGGCGATGACCCGCGGCAGGTCGTCGGCGTCGCGGACCAGGTAGTTGTGCTTGGTCATCGGCAGCGTGATGCCGTTGATGTCGATCTCCTGGAACGCGTCCTTGCCGATCAGCGCGGCCGGGCACGTTGCCGGTGATGGCGACCATCGGCACCGAGTCGAGGAGGGCCGTCCCGATCCCGGTCACGAGGTTGGTGGCGCCCGGCCCGGACGTGCCCATGCACACGCCGACCCGGCCGGTCACCCGGGCATAGCCGTCGGCGGCGTGCGCGCCGCCCTGCTCGTGGCGGACGAGGACGTGGCGCAGCTCCGGGTAGTCGCCGAGGACGTCGTAGAGCGGGCAGGATGACGCCGCCCGGGTAGCTGAAGAAGACGTCGACGCCCTGGCGGAGCAGCGCCTCGCACAGGACGTCGGCCCCGATCCGCGTCCGCTTGAGGTCGCGCGCCTCGTGGAGCATCGCCCTTCCGGGCGCTGCTCGACGGCCGCGGCCTCGGCCGTCCCGTCGCTGGGCACGTGGCTGCGCCGTCTCGTCGCCCGGCTGTCGGCCGCCCGCCGGACTGGGCGGCTTCGCGGTCTCCGTTCTGCGATCGTCATCGTGCTGGGCCCTCCGTGCCGTGTCGTCGGACAAAACAAAAGACCCTCGCCTCCCGGCGAGGGTCCCTTCGGTCTGCGTGGTTCGTGGCGCCTAGCGCCTCGTCCCTCCGCGTTCCTCCGTTCTCCCGCCGGGAGCCGGTAATGAGCCCAAGAAGGCCACCAAGCCCCGGAAGCGAGCGAAGAAGCGCGAGGAGCGATACGTCGGCGAGGCGGTCCGGCCCGATGGGCACGTGGACGCGCCGACCGTCCGTCGTGACGACGACGGCGACCTTGCGGCGATCCTGCCGATCGAACCGGCCCAATGCGGCCTCCAGGCGCGGTGCCCGACGGCATGCCGCCGTGCGGTGCGCCGCAGTCTAGCAGGGATCGACGAGGCGTCAACGTCGCGCCGATGGTACCGGTCCGCGGTCATGCCGGATGCTCACGTCGGCGCTCGAGCGCAGCCGGTCGACGAGCCAGTCGCCGGACGCGGCACCAGGCGCGTCGAGGTCGACCGGCTCGGTCGACGGCCGCTCCGATCGGCCGGCCGAGCAGGTAGCCCTGGCCGGCGCGGATGCCCGAGCGAGCGCACGAACTCGAGCTGCTCGGGCGTCTCGATGCCTTCGGCGATGACCAGCGCGCCCCAGCGGTCGGCGAGGTCCTTGAGCGTGCGCACGACCTCGTGCGAGGTCGGCGCGGACGGCGCCGCCCTGGACGAGCGACAGGTCGATCTTGACGATGTCGAACTGGAGCTGGCGAGAGCAGGCGCAGGCCGGCGTTGCCGGCGCCGACGTCATCGGCCGCGAGGCGCATGCCCGGCGGCGCGGCAGGCCTCGACCGCGCGGACGCAGCCGGTCCATGTCCTCGACGGCCTCGCGCTCGGTCAGCTCGAGCACGACCCGGCCGCGGGTCGATGCCGTGGCGGTGCGAGCAGCTGCACGAGGCCGTGGACGCTGAAGTCGTCCGATCTCGAGCGTGCGCGGCGAGAGGTTGAGGGTCAGGCTCCCGGCAGCCGCAGCCGGGCGAACGCCGGCGATCGAGGTGGTCAGGCAGGCGAGGTCCAGCTCGACCGTCCGGCCGACCGCCTCGGCCGCCGCGAACAGCTCGCCCGGCATCGGCGAAGCCGCGAGCCGGGCATCGGCCGGATGAGGCCCTCGAAGCCCGCGCGGCGCCCGTTGCGCAGGTCGTAGATCGGCTGGAACACGGCGCGTCAGGGCGCCGGTCGCGGCGACCTGCGCGACGAGCGCGGCCGACTGCCTCGGCTCGTGCGCTCGCGCGGCGCTCGTCGTGGCGGTCCGGGTCGAAGATCGTGACGCACGTTCGGCCGTGCCGCTTGCCCGAAGAGCAGGGCCGCGTCGGCCTCGCGGTACAGCGTCGCCGCGGTCGCGTGGCCGTGCCCGGGTAGCGCGGCGACGCCCGGCCGTGAACGACCACGGCGCGCGCGGCTCGTCGTCACGGGTGCGATGCGTCCCCGATCGACCCTCGAGGGCGGTCGGCCAGCACGCGCCGCAGCGACAGGTAGCTGCCGTCGGCATCGGTGCCGGGCATGAGGACGGCGAACTCGTCGCCGCCGATCCGGAAGACGCGGTCCGTGCGGCGCAGGCCGGCGGTCAGCGTCGGCGGCCACGCCGACGAGGACGCGGTCGCCGACCCACGTGGCCCTTCGACGTCGTTGATCCGCCGGAAGTCGTCGAGGTCGACGATGGCCAGGGCGAAGCGGCTGCTGGTAGCGGGTCGCGCCGGCCCACATGCCGCTCGAGCTCCTCCTGGAAGGCGCGGTGGTTGCCGAGCCCGGTCAGCGAGTCGCGCAGCGACTCGGCGCGGGCGCGCGTGTAGGCGTCCTCGAGGACGACCCGCGCCCGGTCCAGCCGTTCGGCCGGCTCCAGCACGCGGCGCGCCAGCCAGACCGTGAGCCCGCCGAGGACGACGGCCAGGACGACGATGCCGACCGTCGGCACCAGGATGGATCCGCCGTCGTCGCGAGGCGAGGGCGTAGACGAGCGGGGCCGCGATGGCGATCGGGATCGCGAACATCGTGACGAGCGCCAGGAACAGCCGGAGCCGCACGACCCGCAGGTCGGTCGACCCGTCGAAGATCGTCTGGGCAGGATCCTGGTCGTCGCTGTACGGCGCGCGGTCGTCGGTGATGGTGCGTCCCTCCGGTCGCAGGTGGACTCCGGAATGTGGTTATACGGCCGCGGGGGCACGGCGCGGACGGGCACCGTCGTACCGGTGTACATAGGACGAACGTTGCCCCGATGCACCCATGACGCATGGCGGCGGTACGCCCGGATGGCCGCCACCGGACCGTTGGTCCGACCGGTCGCCGAGCCGACCTGTGCTAGCCTCAGCGACCCCGAAACCCGCACGCAGGACGCCTCGCCACATGCCCCCCGACAGCCCGCGCACCATCGTCGACAAGATCTGGACCGACCACGTCGTGACCCAGGATCCGGGGGCGCCGGCCGTCCTCGCCGTGGACCTCCACCTCGTCCACGAGGTGACCTCGCCGCAGGCGTTCACCGGGCTTCGACAGCGCGGCCTGCCGCGTCCGCCGGCCGGCCCAGACCGTGGCCACCGCGGACCACTCGATCCCGACGACGCCGCGCAGCCTGCCGATGCTCGATCTCCAGGCCGCGGCCCAGATCAGCCAGCTGGAGCGGAACTGCGCCGAGTTCGGCATCCCGCTCCACGGCATCGGCTCGCCGAGCCAGGGCATCGTCCACGTCATCGGCCCGCAGCTGGGGCTGACCCAGCCGGGCATGACGATCGTGTGCGGTGACTCGCACACCTCGACCCACGGGGCGTTCGGCGCGCTGGCCTTCGGCATCGGGACGTCCGAGGTCGAGATGGTGCTCGCGACCCAGACCCTCCTCCAGCGCGATCCGAAGACCTACGAGGTCCGCGTCGACGGCCGGCTCGCGCCCGGCGTCAGCAGCCAAGGACATCATCCTGGCCCTGATCGCCCGGATCGGGGTCGGTGGCGGGACCGGCCACGTCTTCGAGTACCGCGGCGAGGCCATCCGGGCGCTGACGATGGAACAGCGGATGACCATCTGCAACATGAGCATCGAGGGCGGCGCACGGGCCGGCCTGATCGCCCCGGACGACACGACGTTCGAGTACATGCACGGCCGAGCCGCACGTCCCGCAGGGCGCCGACTGGGATGCGGCCGTCGCCCGCTGGCGGACGCCTCCCGACCGACGACGGCGCGACGTTCGACAAGTCGATCGTCATCGACGCCGACGCCCTCGAGCCGATGATCACCTACGGCACGAACCCGGGCATGGGCATCCCCATCACGTCGAACGTGCCGTCGCCCGACGAGGAGACCGATCCGTCCGCGCGGCGCGCCCTCGAGCGAGCGCTCGAGTACATGGACCTGCGCCCCGGCCAGGCGATCCTCGGCCAGAAGGTCGACGTCGTCTTCGTCGGCTCGTGCACCAACGGCCGCATCAGCGACCTGCGCCTGGCTGCCGCGGCCCTCAAGGACCGCAAGGTCGCCGACGGTGTGCGCGCTGATGGTCACGCCGGGCAGCGACGAGGTGAAGCGCGAGGCCGAGCGCGAGGGCCTGGCCGACATCTTCAAGGCCGCCGGTGCCGACTGGCGCGAGTCCGGCTGCTCGATGTGCATCGCGATGAACGGCGACCAGCTGCAGCCCGGTCAGTACGCGGTCAGCACGAGCAACCGCAACTTCGAGGGTCGCCAGGGCAAGGGCGGCCGGACCTTCCTGGCCTCGCCGCTGACCGCGGCCGCGACCGCCATCAGCGGCGTCGTCGACCGATCCGCGGACCCTGCCCGGCATCGAGACGCTGGCCGCGGTCGGAGGGCGCTGACGATGGCCGAGCCGTACACGATGTTCACCAGCAAGGTCGTCCCGCTCGACGCGGAGAACGTCGACACCGACCAGATCGTCCCCGCCCGCTACCTCAAGGTGACCGACAAGGCCGGCCTCGCCGACGCGCTCTTCCGCGACTGGCGGTTCGAGGAGGACGGCTCGCTCAAGGACCCTCGGTTCATCCTCGACCAGCCGGGGATGGCCGGTCGCAAGATCCTCCTCGTCGGCGACAACTTCGGCGCCGGCTCGTCCCGCGAGCACGCGCCCTGGGCGCTGACGTCGTGGGGCGTCGCGCGCGATCCTGTCGACGAGCTACGCCGACATCTTCCGCAACAACAGCCTCAAGAACGGCCTGCTGCCGATCGTCGTGCCGCCCGAGGTCCACGGGCGGCTGTGGCAGCTCCTGGCCGACGACCCTGAGGCGGAGCTGACGATCGACCTGGCGGAGGAGGGCATCCTCCTGCCGGACGGCTCGACCGTCGACTTCCACATCGACCCGTTCGCCAAGCGGATGCTCCTCGCCGGGACGGACGAGCTGGGCTACCTGCTCGTCGAAGGAGCCGGAGCTCGAGGCGTGGGAGGCGGCCCACCCGCCTCGCATCGATACGCTGGCCGGGGCTCGCTGACCCCGGACGACGGGACGGCCTAGCGCGCGACGGCGTGGGCCAGGCGGATCAGGAGCTGCCGGAGCGCGGGGCGGCGGTCGCTCGCGGGGCGTCCGACGGACGGGCTGGGTCCATGCGCGCCGCGCTCTTCGGCGGCGGACAGGCTGGTGCGGAGGATCACGTCGTGCGGCGTATGTCGAGGCATCGGGAGGACTTCCTGGTTCGTGGTGGCTCGATGGCCATGGATGGCGGCCGACCGCGATCGTCGCCCTCGCCCGCACCCGACGCCCACCGGCAGACGGCCACGGTCGACCGTCGTCACTTGACGTACTCGGCCACGACGTCGGGCGATCCGGAACCGGTCGCCGCCACGAGCCGTCTGCCGCGCATGGACGATCTGCGACTCGCCCGCCGGTTCCGGCTCGGCATCATCACCACCATCCTGGCCATCGGTCTCGCCGCGTGTGGGAGCGCGGCCGATCCGGATGCGGCCGTCTCGTCACCACCCGACGGCGTCGGCGCCGTCAGCCCCGACCCGGCGGCTGTGTTCGTCGTGCCACGTCCCGGCCAGCTCGACGTCCACGACGTCGCCGCGGACCGATTCGAGGCCACCGTCGACGGCTCGACGATGACGGTCACCGCGACCTGGACGAGCGGCGTCGAACCGTGCTCGACCCTCGACACGGTCGTCGTCGACCAGAGGACGCCCGGGGTCATCACCGTGACGCTCCGCGAGGGCCATGGTCCCGAGGATATCGCCTGCGTCGCCATCGCCATGGAGCACCAGACGCGAATTCGACGATCCCGGACGTGGCGCCGGGGACCTACACGATCCGCGATGGGGCCGGCAACGCCCCGGACGTCGAGGTCGTCGTCGGCTGACGCCCATCGGCCCGCCGCGCCGGGCCAGCAGCCTCGGAGCCGGACTCCGCCTGTCGCGGCCGACGGCTCTCGCGACCTGTGCGACCATCCCGCCAGTGAACCCGCTGGACATCATCGCCGTCCTGCTCGTCGTGCTCGCGGTCCTCCTCGGCTTCCGCTCGGGTGCGCTCCCCCAGGTCGGCGGCCTGCTCGGCGCGATCGGCGGCGGCGCCCTCGTCATCGCCGCGCTGCCCGCGCTGACCGACACCCTCGAAGGCATCGACCCGGCCATCCGGCCGTTCGTCGTGCTCGGCGGGTTGCTGCTCGCGGTCGGGCTTGGCGAGTCGATCGGCTCGGCCATCGGTCGGTCCGTGGCCCGTGGGCTGGGGACGGGCGTGATGAGCGCCGCCGACCGCGTGGCTGGGAGCTTCCTGGGCGCCGGACAGGCCCTGCTCATCGTGTGGCTCGCCGGCGGGCTGCTGGCGCTCGGACCGGTCCCCAGGCTGGCCGAGGACGCCCAGACATCGACCGCGGTCCGTGGCCTCAACGCGGTCCTGCCGCCGCCGACGGAGATCGCCGCGGAGCTCGGTGGCCTGCTCGATGCGTCGGGCCTGCCGGAGGTCTTCGTCGGGTTCGACCCGCTGCCGCGGCCGCCGGTCGAGCTGCCGGCCGATGCGACCGCACGGGCGATCTTCGAGCTGGCCTCGCCGAGCACGTTCCGGGTCGTCGCCGCGACCTGTGGCTACGAGTCGTCGGGCAGCGGTGTGGTCGTGGCCGATGGCGCCATCGTGACCAACGCCCATGTCGTGGCCGGCGCCCGCCGGGGCGGCGTGAAGGTCATCGCCACCGACGGCGAGCCGTACGACGCGACGGTCGTGCTGCTCGACCCGGACCTCGATGTCGCCCTCCTCCACGTCGACGGGCTGGATGCTCCGGTCCTGCCGTTCGCGGCCGCGGATCCGGAGCGGGGCGCCCTCGGGGCCGCGCTCGGCTATCCCGGTGGCGAGCGGCTGACCGTCGTGCCGGCTGCGGTGGCCGGCGCCTACCCGGCGACGGGCCGCGACATCTACGCCGAGGACCTCGTCCGGCGCGACATCCTGGAGCTCCACGCCCGGATCGATCCCGGCGACAGCGGCGGGCCGTTCGTGCTCGAGGACGGCTCGATCGGCGGGCTGGTGTTCGCCGAGGCCCGGACCGATGACCAGGTCGGCTACGCCCTGGCACCGACCGACGTGGCGGCACGCATCGGACCGGCACTCGACCGCACGGAACGCGTGGCGACCGGCGACTGCGTCCGCTAGCGACCGCGGGCGCGGCCGGCGCGCGGTCGCCGACGCGGGTCAGTGGGCCCGGTCGCCCTCCAGCGCGGCCAGCCGCTGGGCGACGACGCGCAGCATGCCCGACTCGATCTCCGGGTGGTCCAGGCGCAGGGCGTTGAACTCGCGGGCGCCGAGGACGATGAGCCGGCACGGGGTCGTGCACGTCACGGTCGCCGTGCGCGGGATCCGGGCGACGAGCGCCAGCTCGCCGAAGGTGTCGCCGGCCCCGAGGTCGCGCAGATGCTGGCCATCCCGCTCGACGGAGACCGTGCCCTCGACGATGACGTAGAACTCGTGGCCCGCGGATCCCTGGGCGGCGAGGACCTTGCCGGGCTTGGCATCGATCTCGTCGCTGGCGCGCGCGATCGCATCCAGGTCACGGGCGTTCAGCCCGGCGAAGAACGGGACCTGCGAGAGGAGTCGCTGCTTCTGGTCCATCGTCGGCCGTCGTCCTCCAGAGGGCGGAGCTGCCATCCGTCGCAGGGCGCCACGTCGCGGCAGCATAGACGCTGGCGGGGCCGCCGGAAAGACATCCGGGTGGGACGAGTGGTCGATATGCTGTCGGTCCATGCGTCGAGCCTTCGCCGACACGCTGCGCCCGGCGCTCGACGCCATGCGGACGACGCTGTCCGACCCGGACCTCCGCGGCCTGCTCGTGGCCTGGTTCACGGTCATGGCCGGCAAGTGGGCCTTCCTCGTCGCCGGGCTCGTCATCGCCTACGACGCCGGTGGCGCGGTCGCGGTCGGGATCTTCGGCCTGGCCCGGTATCTGCCGCCGACGATCCTCGCGCCGTTCACCGGGCTGCTGACGGTCCGCTGGCGTCCGGAGGTCGTGTTCCGTGCGACGAACGCGATCCGGACGCTGATGGTCGCCGCCGCGTTCCTGGTCGTGGTCGCGGACCTGCCGTTCGCCGTCTACCTCCTCGTCGTCGCGCTCGAGGCCGGCATCGGCGCCGCGACGCGTCCGCTGTACATGGCGCTGCTGCCGGCGATCGCGCGGACCCCATCGCAGCTCGTCGCGTCCAACGTCGCGTCGAGCGCGATGGAAGGGATCGGGACGTTCGTCGGGCCGGCGGTCGCCGGCCTGCTGTTGACCCAGGGCGGTCCGGCGAGCGTCATCCTGGCCGTCGTCGGGGTCTACGCGGCCGGCGTCTGGGCGATCATCCGGCTGACCGTCCCGGCGGTCGGACGGCCGGTCGCCAGCGTGGCCGCCGCGCTCGAGCAGGTCTCGGCGGGCGTCCGGGCCGTCACGACCCTGTCCGGTCCTCGCCTCGTGGTGCTCGACCTCGGGGCGCAGACGTTCGTGCGCGGTCTGTTGACCGTCCTTGTGGTGGTCGCGTCTGTGGAGCTGCTGCCGCTGGGCGACCCCGGCGTCGGGACGCTGAACGCGATGATGGGCCTGGGTGGGCTGCTCGGCGCGATGGTCGCGGTCCTGCTCGCCGGCCGCGAGCGCCTCGGCCCGGCGTTCCTGCTGGCCCTCGCCGGATGGGGGCTGCCGATCGCGGTCTTCGGCCTCGTGCCGACCGTGGTCGTGGCGCTCCTGGCGATGACGATGGTCGGCGTCAGCAACTCGGTCCTCGACGTCGCCGGTTTCACGCTCGTCCAGCGGACGACGCCGAACCAGAGTCGCGTCGCCGTCCTGGGGCTGCTCGACAGCGTGGCCAATGGCGGCGTGGCCATCGGCGGCATCGTGGCGCCGATCCTCATCGTGGCCTTCGGGACGGCGCCGGCGCTCATCGTGGCCGGCGCCATCCTGCCACTGGCCGCGATCGTGTCGGTGCCGTTCATGCGGCGCATCGACGAGGGCGGCCCGGCCGTCGCCGTGCGGGTCGAGCTGCTGCGGGCGAACCCCCTCTTCGCTCCGCTGTCGCTGGCCACGGTCGAATACCTCTCGTCGTGCCTGCAGCCCGTCGAGTACGACGACGGCGCGTGGCTGATGCGCGAGGGCGACCACGGCACGGAGTACCTGCTCATCGAGACGGGGACGGTCACGGTCAGCCAGGGCGGCCAGACGATCCGCGATCTCGGCGCCGGGGAGCGGGGTCGGCGAGATCGCGCTGCTCCGGCACGTCCATCGGACCGCATCGGTCCAGGCTCGTGGCCCCGTCCGCGCGTTCAGCCTGCACCGGGATGCCTTCCTGGAGGCGGTCACGGGCCATCCCGTCGGCCGCGAGGTGGCCTCGACCGTGGCCGACGAGCACCTGGCCGCGGACCGGGAGCGCCCGGCACTACACTGACCCGGCGTCCCACCCAGCCCCGAGCCGGAGAGCCGTTCCCGATGCCCGACCCGACCCCCACGCACCCGTACGACACCCCGAGCGACCCGGCCAAGCGCGTGTCCGCGGCCCTGACCGACGGCCCGGAACGGGCCGGCGCACGGAGCATGCTCAAGGCCATCGGCTTCACCGACGAGGACCTGGCCAAGCCGCTCATCGGCGTGGCCACGACCTGGATCGAGACGATGCCGTGCAACTACAACCAGCGGCGCCTGGCCGAGCACGTCAAGGACGGCATCCGCGCGGCCGGTGGCACGCCGATGGAGTTCAACACGATCAGCGTCAGCGACGGCGTGTCGATGGGCACCGAGGGCATGAAGTCCTCGCTCATCAGCCGCGAGGTCGTGGCCGACTCGATCGAGCTGGTGATGCGCGGCCACCTCCTCGATGGCGTGGTCTGCCTGGTCGGCTGCGACAAGACGACACCGGGCGCGATCATGGCCCTCGGCCGGCTCGACGTGCCGGGTCTCGTCCTCTACAACGGGACCATCTACCCGGGCGTGTACAAGGGCGAGCGGAACGTCACCGTCGTCAGCGTGTACGAGGCCATCGGCGCGTACCGCGCGGGCAAGATCACCCTGGACGAGCTGTACGAGGTGGAGAACGCGGCGTGCCCGGGTCCGGGCGCCTGCGGCGGCCAGTACACGGCCAACACGATGAGCCAGATCGCCGAGTTCCTCGGTCTGTCACCGGCCGGCCTCAACGGCATCCCGGCCGAGGACCCGGACAAGGACGCCGCGGCGCGGCGGAGCGGCGAGCTGGTCATGGACCTGGTCCGCCAGGACCTGCGCCCCAAGCACTTCGTGACCCGCGAGGCCCTCGAGGACGCCATCGCCAGCGTCGCCGCGACCGGCGGCTCGACCAACGGCGTGCTCCACCTCCTGGCCATCGCCCACGAGTTCGGCATCCCGCTCGACATCGACGAGTTCGGTGCGATCGCCGATCGCACGCCGATCGTCGCCGACATGCGGCCGGGCGGTCGGTACACGGCATCGGACCTGTACGACGCTGGTGGCGTCGGGCTGGTCATGCGCGAGCTGGCCAAGGGCGATGGCCTGATCCATCTCGACCGTCCGACCGTCGACGGCCGGACCATCGGTGAGGTCGCCGCGGCGGCCGTCGAGACACCCGGGCAGAAGGTCATCCTCCCGCTCGAGACGCCGCTCAAGCCGACCGGGGGGCTGGCGATCCTGCGCGGGACCCTGGCCCCGCATGGCTGCGTCGTGAAGCTGGCCGGCCACGAGCGCCGACAGCATCGCGGGTCCGGCCCGCGTGTTCGACTCGGAGACGGCCTGCTACGAGGCGGTCAAGGACCGTCGGATCGTGGCCGGCGACGTCGTCGTCATCCGCTACGAGGGCCCGGTCGGCGGGCCGGGCATGCAGGAGATGCTGCAGGTCACCGCGGCGCTCGTCGGCGAGGGCCTTGGCGACTCGGTCGCACTCATCACCGACGGCCGGTTCAGCGGCGGGACGCACGGCCTGATGCTCGGGCACGTCGCCCCGGAGGCGGCCCTGGGCGGTCCCATCGCCATCGTCGAGGAGGGCGACGAGATCGAGATCGACGTCGATCGCAAGGCCCTCGACCTGCTCGTCCCGGACGACGTCGTGGCGGCCCGGTTCGAGGCCTGGTCGCGGCCGGCCCCGAACTACCGCGGCGGAGTGCTCGCGAAGTACGCGGCACTCGTCGGGTCGGCCTCCGAGGGTGCTGTGACGACCGGCCCGAGGATGACCGCCAACCTGGGCGGGTCGTGACCGTCGCCATCCCGATCGGGATCAAGACCTCGCCGCAGGGCGTCGACTGGCAGACCCTCGACGGCGCATGGGCCCGCATCGGCGAGCACGACGTCTTCGATGCGGTCTGGATGAACGACCACCTGACCGACATCAACCACGAGCGCCACGGCCCCAGCTTCGAGGCGCTCACCGCGATGGCCGCGCTCGTCCATCGCGTGCCCGGCAAATGGGTCGGCCACGCCGTCCTGTCGAACACCTTCCGGCATCCGGCGGTGCTGGCCAAGGCCGCGACGGTCATGGACCACGCCACCGGCGGCCGGTTCATCCTGGGTCTCGGGGCGGGCTGGCACGAGGGCGAGCACGAGCCGTTCGGCATCCCCCTGC
Source organism: uncultured Chloroflexia bacterium (assembly GCA_963776925.1). GTDB lineage: Bacteria > Chloroflexota > Limnocylindria > Limnocylindrales > CSP1-4 > SPCO01. The sequence goes on from CAVZON010000007.1 coordinate 154,081, forward strand.
CGTCGATGCCCGAGCGCTTCGATCGGTTCGAGTCTGGCGTCCACGTGCTCCGCGCCCTGTGGTCCGCCGAGGCCGCGTCGCCACCCGGCGTCACCCGGCCCGATCCGTTCTACCCACTGCACGAGGCGACCAACGAGCCGGCTCCGCTGACGCCGGGTGGTCCCCAGCTCTGGCTGGGCGGCCAGAAGCGGCGGGGCATCGCCCTCGCGGCCGCGGTCGCCGATGGCTGGGCCCTGCCGACGGTCGTGGCGCTCGGGGCACCATCCGACCTCGTCTATTTCAGCGAGAAGCGTGAGCGCATCCTGGCGGCCCTGGCCGACATCGGGCGCGATCCGGCCACGTTCACCATCAGCGCCCAGATCCCGACCGGGACCACGGCCGAGGACCGGGCCTGGGCGCTCGATCAGGCGCGCGAAGCGATCGAGCGCGGGGCGACGCACCTCATCCTCGGCATGCCGGCGGCCCTCGGCGCGGCCGGCGTCGACGCCGTCGCCAGCGACGTCGCCATCCCGCTGCGGGACACGGCCGGCGGATGACCGCGGCCTCGATCCAGCCGGTCGGCGACGGGCCGGATCGAGCGGCCTTCGTCGCCATCATCAACGCGGTCACGCCGGACGACCCGTCGGCACTCGACCAGCTCGATTGGGAGGACGCCACGTACCCGGGCTCGGTCCGGTTCCTGGCACGGCTCGGTGACCGGGTCGTGGGGGCCGCCACGACGGGACGGATCCACGTCCTGCCGCCTGACTACCCCGACTACTGGGCGTCGGTCGTGGTCGACCCCGACGTGCGCCGCCAGGGAATCGGCGGCGCGCTCCTCACGGCGGTCTCGGCCGTGGCAGCGTCGGCGGGCAAATCCGGACTCCAGCTGCGTGCCTGGGAGCACCGCCCGGAGGGCATCGCGTTCCTCGAGCACCGCGGCTTCCGCGAGTACGAGCGGGCCCGCATGGTCCGCCTGTCGCTGGCGGGCCTCGCCCGCCCGACCGTCACCCCGCCAGACGGCATCCACCTCACCACGCTGGCCGACCGCCCTGAGCTCGTCGCCCGGGTGCACGACATCGCCCTCGAGACCTTCGACGACATCCCCGGTGGCGACGAGCCGATGGCCGCCGGCGACCTGGCCGAGTTCCGCGCCCGCGACGTCGATCGACCGGGCATCCCGGCCGACGGCTTCTTCCTGGCCATCGACGACGCGACCGGCGACGCCGTCGGCTACGCCAGTCTCATCTTCCTGCCCGGCTCCACGACCGTCGCGTGGCACGACATGACCGCGGTCCGCCGGGCGTTCCGTGGCCGGGGCCTGGCGACGGTCCTCAAGCTGGCCACGATCGGCTGGGCCATCGACCACGGGCTGGAGGCCCTCGAGACCGGCAACGACGTCGACAACGCCCCGATGCGGGCGGTCAATGGCCGTCTGGGCTACGCGCCCCTGCCGGATGAGCTGACGATGCGCGGACCGCTCGTCGGCGTGCCGGCCCCGGACGGGGCATCATGACCGCCGTGACCGAACCGCTCGCCGCACCGCCCCCGGTCGATCCCGACGACCCGCGCCACGCCATCGCCCGGGCCAAGGGCCTCGAGCAGCCGGTCATCACCGGCGGTGAGGATCCCGATCCCGGCCCTGCCCTCGAGGTCGATCGGCACTACGGCAAGCTGCTGCTGGCGATGGTCCTGATCATCATCGCGTCGGGCTTCGTCATCGGCATCGCCCTCGCCCTCATCGGTCCCCCCGGTGGCCGCTGACACGGCGGCCGCAGACACGGCGGCCGCGTCGCGACCGTCGGACGCGGTCTCCGTGGCGACCTGGGACGCCGCCCACGCCAGCCTCATCGAGACGCTCCGGGCGCTCATCCGCATCCCGTCGGTCAATCCGCCACCGACCGTCGGCGCCGACGGCGAGACGCGGGTCGCCCGCTACCTGGCCGACCGCCTGACCGCCCTCGGCCTCGAGCCGGAGCTGCTGGAGACCGTGCCCGGCCGCGCCTCGGTCCACGTCCGCCTGCGCGGGGACGGCACCGGTGGCGACCCGTTCCTGCTCCTGTCGCATCTCGACGTCGTGCCGGCCCCGCCCGATCGATGGACCCACGACCCGTTCGCGGGCGAGGTCGCGGATGGCTACGTCTACGGCCGCGGCGCGGTCGACATGAAGGGCATGATCGCCCTCGAGCTCGGCGTCATCGAGCGCCTCGTGGCCGAGGCGAGGGACGCCGGCCTGGACCCGGCCCGCGATCCGATCCCCGGGCTTCGTCGCGATGTCCTGTTCACCAGCGCCTCCGACGAGGAGGCCGGTGGCGAGGCGGGGGTCAAGGCCATCGCCGTGCACCATCCGGAGTGGCTCCGGGCGGCAGGCGCCGTCAACGAGGCCGGCGGCGTGTCGATGACCGTGGCCGGTCGCCGGCTGTACCCGATCCAGGTCGCCGAGAAGGGCTTCACCCCGCTGGAGATCCACGTCCGGGGCACGTGGGGTCACGGCTCCATGCCGCGCGAGGACAACGCGGCCGTGCTCGCGGCCCGAGTGGTCGAGCGGCTCGCGGCGCCCGGCCCGATCACGGTCACCCCGGTCATGGCCGAGTTCCTCGACGCGGCGAGCGCGGCCCTCCCGGCGACCACCGCTCGCGTGCTTCGTCGGCTGGCCGATGGCGACCCGGAGGCGGACGCCGAGCTCGACCGGCTGTGCGAGCCGACGTACGCCCGCATCGTGCGCGCGCTGCTCCGCGACACGCTCTCGCCGGACGTCATCCACGCCGGCGTGAAGTACAACGTGATCCCGGGTGACGCCATCGTCCAGGTCGACGTCCGGGTCCTGCCGGGCATGACCGAGGCCGCCGCCCGGGCGATGGTCGAGGCCCGCATCGGGCCGGAGCTGCTCGAGGCCTGCACCATCGAGCTCATCGTCTGGGGTGCACCGGTCGCCTCGCCGGCCTCGGGGCCGCTGTGGGACGTCCTGTGCGACACGATCCGCGACCACGACCCGGAGGGTGTCCCGTTGCCGATCATGGCGCCGTTCGGCACGGACGCGAAGACGACCGTCCCGCTGGGCACGCCGACGTACGGCTTCTCGCCGCTCCGACTCGCCCCGGACGAGCACTTCCTGGATCGGTTCCACGCGGTCGACGAGCGCGTCGGCATCGACGCCCTGCGCTTCGGGCTCCCGGTCCTGTACGACGTCACCCGCCGCTTCTGCGGTTGACCGACCCCGCTCGATAAGGCACCGGTGCGGCACGGTCCGCCCAAGATCGGGTGCCGGCGGCCGCCGCGATAAGGCGTCGCACGATGGCAGCGCCCTCCTTTCCGACGAGCATCGGTATCGACGGATGAGCCCCGTCCGAGCTCTCAGGAAGGAGTCCACGATGGACCGCTACGCACGACGCCAGCACTTCGAACGCCTCTGCGGGATGCGAGACCGCTACGCCAGCCTGGGTCCCGACGACACGGTCTGGATCATCACCATCGCCGACGTCATCGAGTGGGCCAGCGAGCAGCTGGCGACCGAGTCAGTGCCGTCAGCGAACGACGAGACGCCGCGCGACGCCGCCTGAGCGATCAGGCAGCGTCGCCGGACGCTCTGCTCACTCGCCGCGCTTCGACAGGAGCGTGCCGCTCGAGTTGCGGAGATAGGCGTACTCGGTGCCGCTGTTGTTCCAGACGGCGCCGTACGACCGGCCCCAGTAGCGGGTTGTGGTCGTGTTGCTGCCGACACCCGTCTTCAAGGTGATCGAGGCGCCCGGCTTGATCTTGACCCCTGTCGCGAACCGATAGGTGTGCTTCCGTCCGTAGTCATGGATCGACCACGCCGACAGCGACTTCGTGGTGGAGCAGTAGTTCTTGATCCGGACCCACTCCCCGTTGGTGTTGTAGTTGTCGTCGCCCGAGGCGTTGAAGTTCGTCGCGCTGAAGCGAACGCACGAGGCGGCGGATGTCGGCGCGGCCTGGACGGCACCGACGCCGAGCAGGGCGACGAGCGCGACGAGGCCGATGAGTAGACGGGACATGGTTCTCTCCTTGTTAGGTCGAATGGTGTGGATGGACGCCGACGACGGGGACGGCGCCGGCCTTAGTTGCTCTCGCAGCCGCGGCCGTCGTGGTCGGAGCCGTCGAAGCGGTACTCGTCCGGGCCGATGACCTCGACCGGGAAGTCGATGTCGCCGCAGTCCAGATCCCCGGCGACATCCGGGACGCACGGTCGATAGGACGGATGGCAGCCGGCCTCGACCGGTTCCTCGGGTTGCGACGTTGCCGCGGGCGCGCTGTCGTCGCCCTCAGACCCGATCACGTCCTCCAGCGGCAGGTCGACCCGACCGTCGCAGCGGGCCCAGATGCCGCGGTGGCCGCTCCGGGCCGCTTCGGCGGCCGCGTCGAATTCGTCCGCGTGCGTGCTCGGGTCCTCGTAGATGTAGTGGATCCCGAAGCCCTGGTCGATGGCCTCGCTCGCGTAGAGCACGTCGCCGACATGGACGTGCGCCAGGAGCCGGTCATAGCGGTCCCGCTCGTCCTGGGTCGGGTCGAGCTCCAGGCCGACGGACTGCCCCTCGAGCGTTCGCCTGGCGAAGGCGGTCGCCTCCGCCCCGTAGCAGGCCTCGGGCTGGCTCGGGTGGACGACCTCGGGCGTGTCGAGTCCGATGATCCGGACGGTCTCCCGGCCGGTGGCAAGGTCGACGCGGATGGTGTCGCCATCGACCACCTCGGTCACCGTGCCCGAGAGCATCGCCACCGACGGCGCAGTGGGCGCCGCTGACGGGGTCGGTGCCAGCGAGGGTGTCCCGGTCGGGGACGGCGTCGGCATCGCGACATCGTCGTTCGGGGTGAGCTCAGGGGTCGGGGAGACGGGCTGCGGATCCGGTGTCGTGGTCGAGAGGACCGTCGAGGAGGCGATCGTCGCCGTCCCCTCGTCCGGGCTACCGCCGACGAGGGCCGCGGCGACGACGAGTGTGGCGACGACGACCAGGGCGAGACGCTTGCGTGACATCGATGGAGGGACTCCGAGTGCTGAGGATCGATGTCACAAGGGTCTCGTCCGGATACTGCCGCGACCATTGCCGGGACCGGCAGACTCGCGGGCAGCAGATTGCCGACATGGCGAAGCCTGGGGCTGGGTTCAGGTCCCGGGTTCGCGGTTCGCGCGGATCAGTCGGCCCCGCCGGCTGATGGCGTGCGTGGCCAGCGCCGCGACGCCCATCGCCACGACCGCACGCTCGGCCGTCGGCAACGGCCGCACGGCGCCGAGGAACTGCTCGGCCCGGGCCCGGTCGACGACGCGCAGGATGGCGTGACCGCGCGGGGTCAGGCGCAGGATCTTCTGCCGCCGGTCGGCCTCCTCGGGCTGCCGTTCGACGAAGCGTCGCCGGACCAGGCCGTCGATGAGCCGGCTCGTCGCCGACGGGGAGCGATTGATCGCCTCGGCCAGCTCACCGACCGTCAGCGTCGAGCCGTCGGCCAGGACGTACAGGGCGGCCAGCTGGGTGAAGCCGAGGCGCAGGTCGCCAAGCTGGCTGGCGAAGCCGATGACGAGCTCGCGCCAGAGCGCCCGACCCATCGCCACGCGCTCGCTGATCTGGCGCACGTTGGTGATGCGCGTGCCGGCCGCCAGGACCGGTGCCGACAGGTCCGCCTCGAAGCGTCGCGCGATCGCCCGACGCGGGGCCGGACGCGTGGAAGGACGAGTCGGACGTGGGTCGGCCATACATGCAAGTGTGCACGTGAATCGGCCTCCGCGCCAGTGTCGCGACTACGCTCTCGGCGATGCCACCGATCGCCTTCGTGTTCCCCGGCCAGGGCTCGCAAACGGTGGGCATGGGCCGGGATCTCGCCGCGTCCTCGACCGCTGCCGCGGCCGTCTATGCCACGGCCGACGCCGCCCTCGGGGAGTCCATCAGCACGCTCGCGTGGGAGGGCCCGGCCGACCTGCTGGACCTGACCGAGCACGCGCAGCCCGCCCTGCTCGCCACATCGATCGCGATCCTCGACGCCTGGCGCGAGCGAGCCGAGGCGGTCGGCGCCGTCGCTGCCGGCCCCGGCCTTCGCGGCCGGCCACTCGATGGGCCAGTACTCGGCATTCGTCGCCAGCTGGCGTCATCTCGCTGGCCGACGGCGTCCGGCTGGTCCGGCGACGCGGGGAGCTGATGCAGGCGTCCGGCGAGGGTCGGGACGGCGCGATGGCCGCGCTCATCGGCCTCGACGACGCTCGACTCCCCGAGCTCGTCAGCGCGGCATCGGCGCACGGCACGTTCGTCGTCGCCAATCGCAATGCCCCGGGCCAGGTCGTCGTCTCCGGCGAGCGTCCGGCGATCGAGGCTGGTGCGGCGATCGCCAGGGAGCTCGGCGCGAAGCGGGCGATCGTCCTGCCGGTCAGCGTGGCGGCCCACTCGCCGCTCATGGCCGAGGCCGCCGAGGCGATGCGCGCGGAGCTCGCCGACGTCGCCTTCCACGACCCGACCACGACCCTGCTGGCCAACGCCGACGGCCACCCGATCACGACCGCCGACGGCGCCCGAGCCGAGCTCGTGGAGCACCTGACCGCGGGCGTCGACTGGGTCGGCGCGGTCGGCCGGATGACCGCAGCCGGCGTGACCACCTTCGTCGAGGTCGGGCCGGGCAAGGTCCTGACCGGCCTCATCAAACGCATCGCCCCGGACGCCGAGGTGGTCCCCGCGGACGACCCGGCCGCCGCCGATCGACTGCTCGACCTGGCCGCTTCGGCGGTCTGACCGATCCAGGAGGACACCACCCCATGCGTCGACCCGACTACGACCGCCGCGTCGTCGTGACCGGTCTCGGGGTCATCAGCCCCGTCGGCAACGACACGGCCACGGTCTGGTCCAACCTCGTCAACGGGGTCTCCGGCCTGGACACCATCACCCGGTTCGATCCGGGACCGTACGAGGCCAAGCTCGCCGGCGAGGTCCGCGACTTCGTCGCCAGCGACTGGATGGACGCGAAGGCCGCCCGACGGAGCGAGAGCAGCCTGCACTTCGGGGTCGCGGCCGCGAAGCAGTCCCTCGCCGACTCGGGCTTCGAGCTGACCGACGAGAACCGGACCGAGGTCGGTGTCATCTTCGGCTCGGGCGCAGGCGGCCAGACGCTGATGATCGAGAACTACAGCAGCCTCCACGAGCGCGGGCCGCGGACCGTCGCCCCGACGTTCATCGCCAACGCCCTGGTCGACTCGTGCTCGGGGATGATCGCCATCGAGACCGGGCGCGATCGGCCACAACATGTGCGTCGTGTCGGCCTGTGCGACCGGCACCCACAACGTCGGCGAGGCGGCGGAGGCGATCCGCCGCGGCGACTGCATCGCGGTCATCGCCGGCTCGACCGAGGCCCCGCTGCTCGAGGTCGGGCACGCCGGCTTCTCGAACATGCGCGGGATGGGCATGCCCCGACCCGGCGAGGCGCCGCAGACCGTGTCGCGGCCGTTCGACGCGACCCGCGACGGGTTCGTCCTGGGCGAAGGCTCGGGCAGCCTGTTCCTGGAGGACCTCGAGCTGGCCAAGGCCCGCGGTGCGCGGATCTACGCCGAGGTCGTCGGCTACGGCTCGGCCGCCGACGGGTGGGACATGATCCAGCCGATCGACGCCGGCATCGGCTCAGCCCGGGCGATGCAGATGGCCCTCGAGCGGCGGGGCGTCCCGGCCGACGAGGTCGACCTCATCAACCCGCATGGCACGTCCACGCCGCTCGGCGACAAGCGCGAGGCCGAGGCCATCCACACCGTGTTCGGATCGCGCGCATCCCGCGACGCCAGGTCGCTCGCGATCAGCGGCACGAAGTCGATGACCGGGCACCTGATGGGCGCTGCCGGCGCGTTCGAGGCGTTCGCGACCGTCAAGTCGATCGCCGAGCAGTGCGTCCCGGGCACGATCAACTATCGCGACTACGACCCGGAGTGCGACGTGTGGGTCGCCGCCGAGACGCAGTCGATGCCCATCCGCTACGCGCTCTCGAACAACATCGGCCTCGGCGGCCACAACGGCGCCATCATCTTCAAGCGCTACGACGGTGACTGATCAGCCAGCATCCAGGCGCTCGATGAGGCGGAACCACTCGCAGACCACGGCGGTCGATGTCGTGATCGCGAAGTCGGGGTCGTGAAGCGCACGCCGATAGGCATCGAGGTACGTCGCCCAGGATCCCTCGTGGGCGATGCGCCAGGCCGTCGCGTCGGCATAGCCCTCGCCCTCGGCCTCGGCGAACGCGTCATCGACCAGGCCGACGGTCCACAGCCGCCAGGCGGTCGTCTCGACGATGGCGACCGGCTGCAGGTCCGACCCGAAGACGACCGACCGCTCGCCGACGGTCGGCAGCCGAGCCCCGTCGATGATGTAGTCGACGACGAGCGACGTCGTCGCCGTCTTCTCGCCGGCCAGGACCGCGGCCGTCAGCTCGTCGCGCACCGGACCGGGGTCGGCGAAGCCGAACGCGGGCATGCCCAGCAGCTCGGTCGGTTCATCCGGCCAGTCGGAGCGGGGCGCGTCCGGGTCGGTCATGCCGTCTACCATGCCACGACGCATTGGGTACCATCGCCTCCCGGCGACAGACCACCCAGGTTGGAGGGAACACGTGCCTGAGCGCGACCCCGCGCGTCGTGCGGTCATCACCGGCCTCGGCGCGGTGATGCCCATCGGGAACGACTTCCCGACGTACTGGGCGAACCTCCAGGCCGGGCGTGACCGGGACCCGGACGATCCAGAGCTTCGACGCGTCGCACCACGAGGTCCGCATCGCCGCGGAGGTCCTCGACTTCGATCCGACGACGGTCATGGACGCCAAGATGGCCCGCCGGATGAGCCGCTTCATCCACTTCGCGATGGCCGCCGGCAAGGAAGCGGTCGCCGATTCCGGCATCGACTTCAGCGCGATGGACGAGGACCAGCGCGACCGGGTCGGCGTCGTCGTCAACACCGGCGGTGGCGGCATCGAGCAGATCATCGACGGGACCCATATCCACGACCAGAAGGGGCCGCGCTTCGTCTCGCCGTTCGCGGTGCCGGCGCTGTCGGGCTCGATGGGCGCGGCGATGCTCTCGATGGAGTGGGGCCTGACCGGCCCGGTCATGACCCAGGTCGCCGCCTGTGCCACGTCGGTCATCGCCTTCCACGACGCGCTCCGCCTCATCCGCGACGACGAGTGCGACGTCGTCCTGACCGGCGGCTCCGAAGCCCCGGTCTGGCCGATGGGCGTGGCCGCCCTGGCCAACATGACGGCCCTGTCCAAGCGCAACGACGATCCGGCCACGGCATCGCGTCCGTTCGACCGGACGCGCGACGGCTTCGTCCTCGGCGAGGGCGGCGGCGTGGTCGTCGTCGAGTCGCTGGCCCACGCCCTCGCGCGCGGGGCGACCCCCATCGCCGAGATCATCGGTGGCGCGCTGACCGCGGACGCCTTCCACATCAGCGCCCCTGAACCGACCGGCCGCGGCCAGGCTCGGGCCATGACCCTGGCCCTCAAGCGCAGCGGCGTCGCCCCGGACGAGGTCGACTACATCGTCGCCCACGGCACGGCCACGCCACTCAACGACATGACCGAGACGAAGGCGATCAAGGCCGCGTACGGCGCGCATGCCTACAAGGTCGCGATCAGCTCCCCGAAGTCGATGATCGGTCACCTCGTCGGCGCGGCGGGCATCGCCAGCGCGCTGGCCGGGATCGGGGCGATCCGCGACCAGGTCATCCCGCCGACGGCCAACCTGCACACGCCCGATCCGGAGTGCGACCTGGACTACGTCCCGCTGGTCAAGCGGCCGGCGAAGGTCGACACGGTCGCCATCGACGGCTTCGGGTTCGGCGGGCAGAACGCGGTCACCATCCTGCGACGCGTCGTCGACTGAGGCTCGCGCCGGCGACGGGGTCAGGCGCGGAGCGCGCGGCCCTCGAAGGCCTCGATCGCGGCGACGAACTCGGGCGAGATCGGGGTCGGCCGCTCGGTCGCGTAGTCGTAGCGGACCATGACCGACTCGCTCACGGCCACGAGTCGGGGCGTACCGCCAGGCGGGCACGCCGTCAGGCGATGCTCCAGGGTGAAGCTGGACGACCCGATCCGGGTCGTGCGGGTCTCGACGGTGACCTGCTCGGTGTGGAAGACCGGAGCGCGGTAGGCGATGCGCGCCTCGGCCAGGATGAGGCTCTCGGCACCCTCGTGGCCGGCCGCCACCGGCTCGCCGGTCACGTCGGTCCAGTACTGGATCCGAGCCGCCTCGCAGTAGGTCAGGTAGACCGCGTTGTTGACGTGGCCCATCGCGTCGGTGTCGGCGAAGCGGACGTCGAGCGTGATCCGGTGGCGGAACGGCCCGGCCAGGTCGCGCGGGTCCGGCGCGGTCTCGATCCGATCGGCGATGGCCATGCCGTCAGTCTGCCGCCTCGACCGTGAGCGTGCCGGTCATGCCGGCCTCGGCGTGACCCTCGACGGTGCAGCGCACCACGTAGGTGCCCGGCCGATCGAGCACGAAGCGCAGCCGCTGGGTCTGGCCGGGCCGCGCACCGGCATCGACGTTGGCCACGCCCTCGACCTCCCAGTCGTGGAAGATCGGGTCGTCGTTGGTGAACGTGACGACGACGACCTCGCCGGCGCGGACGGCCACGTCGGCCGGCTGGAAGCGGACGTCGCTGGCGGTGATGGCGACGTGCCGGGCGTTGGCGTCGATGAGCCGGTCCGCGGCCATCACGCCTCCGGCGAGGACGAGCGCCGCCAGGGCGATGGCGCCGAGGAACCAGGCCGCGCGGAGGTGTCCCGCATAGCCGTGGCGCCGCACCTCGTGGCGCGCCTGCGGCCGGGCGTCGTACCCGCGCAGCCGCAGGGCGTTGAGCACGACGCTGACCGACGAGAAGGCCATGGCCGCCGCGGCCAACGCCGGCGACAGGGCGATGCCGAAGGCCGGCACCAGGACACCCATCGCGACCGGGATGAGCAGCACGTTGTAGGCGAATGCCCAGAACAGGTTCTGGCGGACGATCGTCATCGTCGCCCGGGACAGGCCGATGGCGGCCGGCACGAGCCGCGGATCGCCGCCGACGAGGGTCACCTCCGCGGCCTCGATCGCGACGTCGGTCCCGGTCCCGATGGCGATGCCCACGTCGGCCTGGGCCAGGGCCGGCGCGTCATTGATGCCGTCGCCGACCATCGCCACGGTCCGGCCGCGACCCTGCAGGTCGCGGATGACCCCGGCCTTGCCCTCGGGCAGGACCTCGGCCAGGACGCGGTGCACCGGGATGCCGACCTGGGCCGCCACCGCCAGGGCCGTGGACCGTCGGTCGCCGCTCACGAGCCAGGTCTCGATGCCGCCGTCGGTCAGCTCGCGGATCGCGGACGACGGCCTCGGCCTTGACCGGGTCGCTGATGGCCAGCAGCCCGGCCACCTGGCCATCGATGGCCACGAGCGTGACCGTCCGGTCGTTCGTCGCGGCCGCCTCGATGGCGCCGGTCAACGGGGCGAGGTCCACCCCGGCCTCGGCCAGCAGCCGCTCCGTCCCGACGATGACCGCGCGGACGATCCCGTCGTCGCCGCGGACGCTCGCCCGGACCCCGCCACCGACGACGGCCTCGAACGCGACGATCGGGGCGAACCCGAGCTCGTCGCGTCGGGCACGGGCGACGATGGCCGCCCCGAGCGGATGCTCGCTGCCGGTCTCGGCGCTGGCCGCCAGGTCGAGCACGTCGGCGGGCGTGTGGCCGGGCGCTGCCACGACCTCGACCACGGTCGGGCGCCCGAGCGTCAGCGTGCCGGTCTTGTCGAAGACGACGGTGTCGACGCGGTGGGCGATCTCGAGCGCCTCGCCGCCGCGGATGAGGATGCCGGCCTCGGCGCCACGACCCGTCCCGACCATGATCGCGGTCGGCGTGGCCAGCCCGAGGGCGCATGGGCAGGCGATGACCACGACCGCGATGAACGAGGTCAGCGCCAGCGTCAGGCGCGGCTCCGGTCCGAACAGGAACCAGACGACGAACGTGCCGGCGGCAAGGAGCAGGACGGCCGGCACGAACACCTCGGCGATGCGGTCGACGAGGCGCTGGATCGGCGCCTTGCTCCCCTGCGCCCGGCCGACGAGGTCGACGATGCGGGCCAGGGCCGTGTCCCGGCCCACGGCGGTCGCGCGCATGACGAAGGTGCCGGTCGTGTTGCGCGTCGCGCCGATGACCGACGTCTCGGGTCCGACCTCGACCGGGATCGGCTCACCCGTGAGCATGCTCGTGTCGACGGCGGAGGCCCCCTCGACGACGATGCCATCGACCGGCACGGTCTCGCCGGCGCGGACGCGCAGCAGGTCGCCGACCACGACCGCCTCGAGCGCGACGTCGTCCTCGCGACCGTCGAGCAGCCGGTGGGCCGTCGCCGCCTGGAGCCCGATGAGCCGCCGGATGGCACCGGTCGCGCCGGCCTTGGCCCGCGCCTCCAGCCAGCGGCCGAGGAGGACCAGGCCGATGATGATCGTCGACGAGTCGAAGTACGTCTCCGGGTGGAGGCCGGCCTCGTGGATGACCTCGGGGAACGCGGTCACGACCACGCTGTAGGCCCACGCCGCGCTGGTCCCCACCGCGACGAGGGTGTCCATGTTCGCGGTGCCGTGGCGAGCGGCTCGCCAGGCCGGGCGGTAGAAGCGGCGTCCGGCCCAGACCTGGATGAACGTGGCCGGGATCAGCGCCAGCCGGTTGATGTCCTCCATCGGGATGGTCGTCTGCGGGCACGAACATCGCGATCATGATCACGACGGCCACGCCGATCGACACGAGGGCCTCGCGCAGCAGCTCGCGGGCGTGCCGGTCGCGCTCGGCGTCCTCGGCCGTGAACGTCGCCGCAAGGTCGTCGCGAGCGGATGCCGCCTCGCCGGTCGGGGCCGGTCGCACGTCATAGCCGGCGGCCTCGACCGCACCGACGAGGGCCGTCCGGTCGGCGACCTCGGGCAGGTAGCGGATGGTCGCGATCTCGGTGGCCAGGTTGACCGTCGCCGACTCCACGCCGTCGGTCTGGCGCAGGAACCGCTCGATGCGATTCACGCACGAGGCGCAGGTCATGCCCTCGATGGGCAGCTGGATCTCGGTGGGCGTCGTCATACTCCCTGGGAGTATACCAGCGCGTGCCGGAACGCCCCGCGGCGGGCACACTCTGCCCATGCCCGCGTCGCTCGTCATCGCCACGCTCGTCGCCCCGGACGGGCCGTTCCACGTCGCCGTCTCGGCTCGCGGCGTCGTCGCGGCGGAACGCGGTGGCGATCGCGCGGCCTTCGAGTCGATGCTCGGCGACGCGCTTCCACGGGCTGGCCGAGCCGACGCCGGCGGCGCAGCGGACGTTCCGGCGCCTGCTGCCCACGCTCGAGGCCATCCTCGACGGTGCCGAGCGCGATGTCCGACGCGTCCCGGTCGACCTCGCGGACCGTGCCCCGTTCGACCAGGCCGTGCTGGCTGCCGTGCGTGAGGTGCCGTGGGGCGAGACCGCGAGCTACGGGGAGATCGCCCGTCGGGTCGGCACGCCCCGGGCGGCGCGGGCGGTCGGTGGGGCCGTCGGCCGCTGCCCGGTGAGCACGTTCATCCCCTGCCACCGCATCATCGCCGCGGACGGCACGCTCGGCGGCTACGGCGGGGACGGCCCGGCCGACCGGGACGACGCCCTGGAGCACAAGCGGGCCCTCCTGCTGCGTGAAGGCATCACGGTCGGGCGGCGCGCAACGTAGACTCCCCGCGTACCGACGCCACCCGGGGTCCCGCCGCTTCCCACGAGGCCTCACGACCATGTCCGCTGCGACGGCTCCCGCCCCGTCGATGTTCGCCGTCTTCCGCCGCCGCGACTTCTCGTTGCTGTGGCTGGCGCAGCTCATCTCGACGGCCGGGTCGTCCCTGACCGACCTCGCCGCCGGCATCTGGGTCTATCGCGAGACCGGGTCGGCGCTGGCCGTCGGCCTGACGCTGATGGCCACGGCCATCCCGAGCCTGGTCGTCGGGCTGCTCGCCGGCGTCTACGTCGACCGGCACGATCGCAAGAAGATCCTCGTGGGTGACCTGCCTGATCCAGGCGGTCGTCGTCGGCTTCATCGCGCTCGCCGTCGAGTTCGACTCGATCATCGGGTTGTACGCGCTGCTCCTGCTCAACGCCGGGGTCAAGCAGTTCTTCGACCCGGCCCACGACAGCCTCATCCCGGAGATGGCCAGCGACGAGGAGTTGGCCGCGGCCAACGCCTTCCTGTCGATCGCCGCCTTCGGTTCGACCGCGATCGGGTTCGCCGGCGCCGGGCCTGCTGGCCAGCACGGTCGGCCTGACCTGGGCGTTCATCCTCGACGCCGTCTCGTTCGTGGTGTGCGCCGTCCTCATCGGGCTGATGGGCCGCTACCCGATGCCGACCCCGGACGGGGACTCGAGCGTCAGCGGTCATCGTCGCCAACCTGAAGGACGGGCTGGGGATCCTGTTCGGCACGCCCGTCATCCGCTCGCTGCTCATCGTCGGCGCCTTCATGTTCGTCGCCTTCGGCCTGTGGAACGTCCTGCTCCTGCCGTTCTCGATCGTGGAGCTCGGCGCGACCGAGTTCGAGTACGGGTTGCAGGAGGGCCTGACCTCGGTCGGCTTCGTGGTCGGCTCGCTGTTCATGGCGCGCTTCGCCAAGCTCCTGCCCGAAGCGGCGTGGATCTTCGTGTCGATGCTGGCGATGGGCGTCCTGGGCATCGGCTACGCGTTGTCGACCACGGTGCCGGTGGCCATCCTGCTGGTGACGCTGAGCGGGTTCGCCCAGCCACCGTCATCGGTCTCCCGCGCGGTCCTGCTCCAGCGCCACACGCCGCGCGAGGCGCGGGGCCGGGTCTTCTCCGCCTTCTACGTCATGCGCGACGTGATCTTCCTGATCGGCATGGCCGGCGCCGGGCTGGCGGACATCGTGGACATCCGGGTGCTCATCATCTTCGCGTCGAGCCTGCTGTTCGTGTCGGCCGCGTTCACGCTGTTCGCACCGGGCCTCGGGTACCGCACGTGGCGGACGGCGGCCGCGCGGCTTGCTCCGGCCGCCGGGCGCCCGGTCATGGCCGCCCTGCCGTATCGTGCCGCGACCCTGGCCGACTTCGACCGGCTCATCGGCAGGCTGCCGACGTTCGCGCGGCTGGCCGACGACCAGCGAGCGGCCTTCGTGCACGACGCGACGGTCCGCGAGGTCCCGGCCGGGACCCGCGTCGTGGAGCACGGCGACGCCGCCTCGAACGCGTACTTCATCCTCGACGGCGTGGCCAGCGCCGGGCGTCCCCGAGGAGGACGGCTCGTACCGCGGCCTGTCGACGATGCACGGTCGGCGACTTCTTCGGCGAGATCGCGGCCCTGACCGGCAGCCCGCGCACGGCCGACGTCGTGGCCGACGAGGACAGCGTCCTGCTCGAGGTCCCGGCCGAATCGCTGCGCGCGACGATGGTCGTGCCCGAGATCCAGCGGCTCGTCTTCTCGACGCTGACCTCACGCCTGCTGCGGACCGCAGGCGGCGGACCTGCCGCGTCTGGCCGGCCTCGACCAGGAGTCGCTGCGCGACCTGCGCACGCCCCAGCCGAGCGTCGAGGCGCTCCCCCGGTCCTACGCCGAGGGCGGTGGCACGACCTGACCCGTGTCAGGTAGGTGACAGGGGCCGCGGTCAGGCAGCATCTTCCCGAAGCGGTCGCCGACCCGTAGAGTGCGCACATCAACCAAGGCAGGATGGACGCGGGCGAAGGGACTGAACGTGATGCAGAAGAACGTGAAACTGCCGAAGGAAGGCATCCATCTGACCCAACCGGACGGCGGCGAGAGCGCCCTGAAGTCGGAGCCGCTGATCGACAGCAACGACGTGGAGGGCCACGGCCTTCCGCTCACCCCGCCGCCGAGCTTCGGCTCGCAGCGAACACCCGGCCACGGCGGCGAGAACATCCCGACGCCGGTCGACGACGACAACGACGTCGAGGGCCACCGCGCATAGCACTTCCCGGCTGACCAGCCACCGCACCGATGAGACCGCCCGGACCCCAGCCGGGCGGTCTTCTCATGTCCGGCTAGGGCGTGGCCGCGTCTGCCGGACTGGCCGTCGCGGCGAGCAGGGCCTTGATCTCGAACGGGCTGGCCGCCGGGTAGCGCGAGCGCAGCCGGGCCGCCTGGCCGGCGAGGTGCGGCGCCGCGAACGAGTTGCCGGTCGCCCGGATCCGGCCGCCGTCCCGCCAGGCCACGTCGACGTCGACGCCGTACGCGCCGAACTCGACCGGTGGTGACGGGTTGTAGAACCAGGTGTCGGGATCGGCGACGTCGTGCGCGGCGACCGAGACGACCGCGGCGAACGACGACGGGTACGACGGTCCCGGCAGGTTGTTGACCGCGCAGACGAGCAGGGTGTTGGCGAAGTACGCCCGATCGGCGACCTCGTGGAACGCCGCATACATCGCCTCCGATCGCGACGACAGGCTGAGGTTGACGACCTCGATGCCCGCGTCGACCGCCCAGTCGACGGCGGCCGCGACCGCCCGGCCCTTGCCCCGGTTGTCCGCACCGAGGACCCGGATCGACCACAGCTCGGCCGCCGGAGCGATGCCGGCGATGATCCCGGCGCAGGCCGTGCCGTGGCCGACGACGTCGGTCGCCGTCGGGTCCTCGACGATGCGGGCGTCGTCGCCGTCCAGGTCGACCCGGTAGGTGTGGCGGAGCCGGTCGCCGACGGCCGGATGGCCGGCGTCGACGCCGGAGTCGATGACCGCCACGCGGACGCCCCGTCCGTCCGCCTCGCCGAAGACGCTGGCCCGATCGAGTCGGCCGAACGGCAACGGGACCTGGCGCTCGAGGTCGGACCGGTGGGCCGCTGCGAACGCCTCGCTCCAGGCGATGTGCGGCTCGGTCATCCCGATCGACTGGTGCGGCCGCTCCGGCCGGCGTGGCGGATGAGCGCGTCGAGCCAGTCGCTCGCGAGCTCGAGATGGTCCGGATCGGTGTCGACCAGCTGGGCGATCCGGTCGGCCAGGCGCCAGGCGGGATCGTCACGCTCCCGCGCGAGCGCCGCGGTGCGTCGCGCTGACGAGCGCCTCGACATCGCGCTCGCCGGCGGCATCGCCGAGGACCGCCTCGAGGCTGTCCGCAAGCAGGATCGCGGCATCGCGCTCGGCCCGGCCGGCGCGGGCGATGACGGTCGCCTCGCGGGCGAGCGCCGCGGCGATCTCGAGATCGTGGAGGTCGAACGACCCGCCGCCGCGCCGGTCGAGGACCTCGAGGACGCCGATCGCGCCCTGGTCGTCGATGAGCGGCGTCGCCAGCAGCGAGCTCGGCACGTAGCCGGTCGAGTCGGCCACGGATCGATCGAAGCGCGGGTCCTGGCGCGACGTCGGCGATGGCCAGCTGCTGGCCGGTCGAGAACGCGTAGCCGGCGATCCCCGCGGTCGCGGCGATGCCCAGCCCGACCACGTCACCGCTCGCCGGGCCGGCGGCCGCGACGAACACGAGCTGGTCGGTGGCCGGGTCGTGCAGGGCGATCGACGAGGCCTGCGCGTCGAGGACCGTCGCCGCCGTGGCGACGACCGCGTGCAGCAGCGGCTCGGCGGACCGCGGCTGGAGACGGTCGGCGGCGGCGAGCCGACGCGTGACCGCGACGAGCGTGTCGAGCGCCGGCGTCGCACCGGTCGCGGCCGTGATCGTCGGTCATCGGCGGGCGGCCGCGGCCAGGCGGCTCGGATCGGGGATGACCAGGTCGTCGCCGTCGAAGCGGAGCAGCCCGTCGGCGACGAAGTCGGCGAGCAGGCGGTTCACCGTCTGGCGCGAGCCGCCGATCATGCCCGCCAGCTCGGCCTGGGTGTACGGCCAGGGCAGGCGCATCTCGGTCCGCGGGAGGTCGGCGAGGTCGTCGTCCGAGCAGCCACGCTGTCGGGCGAGCTCGCGCAGGAGATGCCGGGCGAGCCGCCCGGGCAGGTCGAGGAAGTGGAGGTCCTCGACCTGGGCGGTCAGCCGCCGGATCTCCGCGGCCAGCGAGGCCAGCAGCGCCCGGCGCAGGGCCGGCTGCTCGTCGACCAGGCGATCGAACGCGTCGCGGCGCAGGACGAGCGTCGTCACCGCGTCGAGGGCGACGGCCGTGGCCGACCGCGGCGCGCCATCGAGCAGGGCCAGCGTCCCGAAGAACCCGCCCGGGCCGACGGTCGTCAGGATGGCCGGCTCCGAGCCGTCGTCCGCGGGCAGCGTGATCTTGACCTGGCCCTCGGCGACGACGAACAGGGCATCGCCCGGGTCGCCGGCGTGGAACACGGTCTCGCCCCGTCGGAACCGTCGCGGCCGGAGCGCGGCGGCCACGAGCCCGAGGGTCTCGTCGTCGACGCCCGCGAACAGCCCGCACGCCTGGAGGGCGGCGATCGCCATGTCTGCGGGGACCCCCGAGGTACCGACCATGGACCGATGGTAACGCCCTCCGTGGGGTGGTCGTCCGACCACGCCCGGCGCCGCCGTCGCGGGCCTGCGACGCGCGCTCGACCGTCCACACGGTCGCGGTCGCTAGACTCGGGGCTGCATGGACGTGGTCGTCTGCCCCAGCTGCCGGGAGGAGAACCCGGCAAAGTTCCGGCTGTGCGGGTTCTGCGGAACCTCTCTCGCACCAGCCGAGACCGTCGCCTGCCCGTCATGCGGTGAGGAGAACCCCGGTCGATTCCGGTTGTGCGGGTTCTGCGGGACCACGCTCCAGGCCGGCGCCGCTCCCCCACCGCCGGCCCCGGCGCCTGCCGTCCCGACCCAGCTCGGGGCGTCCGAGGTGCGCAAGCCGGCGACGTTCATCTTCGTCGACCTCAAGGGCTCGACCGCGCTGACCGAGCGCATCGACCAGGAGGCGATGAGCGAGATCAAGCGGCGCTACTTCACGGTCATGGCCGCCCAGATCGAGCGTCACGGCGGGACGATCGAGAAGTACATCGGCGACGCGATCATGGCCGTGTTCGGGATCCCGCGAGCGCACGAGGACGACGCGCTGCGGGCCGTCCGGGCGGCCCACGGGATGCAGCAGGAGCTGGCCGGGCTCAACGAGGACTTCCAGCGCTTCTACGGCGTCGAGCTGGCCAACCGGACCGGCGTGAACACCGGCGAGGTGGTGGCCAATACCGATCCGACCGCCAACCAGCAGCTGGCCACGGGCGACACGGTCAACGTCGCGGCGAGGTTGGAGCAGGCCGCGCCGGCCAACGAGATCCTCATCGGCGAGACGACCTACGACCTCGTTCGCGGGCACGTCGAGGTGGAGGAGGTCGAGCCGCTCGAGCTGAAGGGCAAGTCGGAGCGGGTACCGGCGTACCGGCTGATCCGCATCCGCGAGGCCACCGAGGAGCGCGGTGGAGACCGTCAAGGCGGCGCCGCTCGTCGGGCGGCAGGCCGAGTGGACGACACTCGCAGGACGCGCTCGACACGGTCGTCGCAGAGCAGCGCACGGGGCTCGCGACCGTCGTCGGCGATCCGGGCGTCGGCAAGACGCGCCTGGTGAAGGACTTCACGGCGGCCCAGGCCAAGACCGCGCGGATCGTGCACGGCCGCTGTCCGCCGTACGGCGACGGCATCACCTTCTGGCCGCTCGCGGAGGTCGTCCGGGAGGCTGCCGGCATCACCGACGAGGACAACCCTGAGCACCGCCCGCGGGAAGCTGGACGCGATCCTCGAGCCGGCCGGCGCCGATGGCACGGCCATCGCTGACCGCGTCGCGTCGGCGATCGGGCTGTCCGTCACCCCGTTCCCCGTCGCGCGAGCTGTTCTGGGGCGGGCGCCGTCTGCTGGAGACGCTGGCCACGGACCGGCCCGTCGTCGTCGTCGTCGATGACCTGCACTGGGCCCAGCCGACGTTCCTCGAGTTCCTGCGGCACATGGTCGACACGTCCACGAGTGCGTCGATCCTCATGCTGTGCACCGCCCGCCACACGCTTCTCGAGCGGCACGTGGACTGGACCGAACGTCCGATCGGGCCGATGCTCTTGCTGGAGCCACTGACCGCCGAGGAGTCCGGCGGGCTGGTCGACCACCTCCTCGGGTCGAGCGGGCTGGACGCGGTCGTCCGCGACAAGGTCGTCGCCGCCGCCGACGGCAACCCCCTGTTCGTGGAGCAGATGGTCTCGATGCTCGTCGACAAGGGCCTGCTCCGCCGGGTGGGCGACACCTGGGCGCCGGCGGAGCAGATCGTCGACCTCGCGGTCCCGCCGACCATCCAGGCCCTCCTCGCGTCGCGGCTCGACGACCTGTCCCGGGAGGAGCGCGCCGTCGTGGAGCCGGCATCCGTCATCGGGCTGGTGTTCTTCGAACCGGCGATCGAGGAGATGGTCCCGCAGCTGGCGAAGGATGGCGTGGTCCTCCAGCTGGACTCCCTCGACGCCAAGCAGTTCGTGGCCCGCGACCAGGCCGACCCCGAGGAGGAGACCTATCGCTTCCGCCACGGGCTGATCCGCGAGGCCACGTACGGCAGCCTGCTCAAGCGGACCAGGGCGGTGCTCCACGAGCGCTTCGTGACGTGGGCCGAGCGCGTCAACCGCGAGCGCGGCCGGGAGCAGGAGTTCGAAGAGATCCTGGGTTTCCACCTCGAGCAGTCGTACCGCTACCGGACCGAGCTCGGTCCGCTCGACGATGCGGGGCGGGAGCTCGCGCGCCGGGCATCCGCCAAGCTTGGCTCGGCCGGGCATCGCGCCTTCCTGCGCGGCGACCTGCCCGCGGCCAGCAACCTCCTGCGGCGCGCGGCGGCGGTGCTGCCGCCGGGCGACATCGGGCGGCTCGAGCTGCAGGCCGATGCGATCGGCGCGCTGTCCGAGTCGGGCGAGTTCGAGGAGGTTCGGCGGCTCATCGACGAATCGCTGGCGGACGAATCGGTCGCCATCGACGCACGGGGCGCTGCCCGGGTACGCCTTGCCGCCATCGACTCGGACCTGTTCGGGATGGACGAATCGATGTCGCTCGACAAGGCCATGGAAGCGATCGACACCCTGCTCCAGGAGATGGTCGCCTCGGGCGACCACGGCGGGATCGCCCGCGCGTGGCGGACGCTGATGGTCATCCATGGCACGGCCGGGCGGATCGATGCCTGGACGACGGCCGCGGAGGCCGCAGTCCGCCACGCGGACCTCGCTCACGACGACCGCATCGCTGGCCGCGGCGTGATGGGCTATGTCTCGAGCGCCGTCCATGGCCCGCGGCCGGTCGACGAGGTCCTCCCGCGCTGCGAGGCCTACCTCGACCGCGTCCATGGCGATCGGACGTCCGAGGCGACGGTCAAGGCGGCGATGGCCCAGCTGTATGCGATGGCCGGCGACCGCGAGCGTGCTCGGGAACTGGCTCGTGAGTACCGGACGACGCTGCTCCAGCTTGGGCCCAGCGTCAGTGGTGCGTCGACGTCGCTCGAGACCTCACGCATCGACCTGCTGGCCGATGACGCGGAGTCGGCCGAACGCGACCTTCGTCGCGACTTCGATGACCTCGGTCTCCTCGGTGAGCGCTACTTCCGGTCGACCATCGGCGCGATGCTGGCGCGTGTCCTCGCCATCCGTGGCGACGCGGAGGGGGCCATCCAGCTCGCCACCGAGGTCGCCGAGCTGGCCGACCCGGAGGATCAGGTCACCCAGATCATCTGGCGACTGGCGAAGGCTCGCGGCCTGAGCCGGCGTGGGGATGCCGGCCCGGCGATCGAACTCGCTGATGAGGGTGTCGGGATCGCCGTGGACACGCCGGAGTACGTCGTCTTCCTGGCCGACGCCTACCTCGATCTGGGCGACATCCACGCCGACCTCGGCGATCGCGAACGGGCGACCGCTGCCTGGGCGCGGGCGCTGGAGCTCGCCACCGCCAAGGGCGATGTCGGGTCCGCGGCCGGGCTGCGGGAGCGACTCGACGCGGTCCCGGCACCCGGCTGACGGAGACGCGTCGACGGCGGACCCGAAGGTCCGCCGTCGTGTAGAGCGCGAAGGGGATATGCCGTGGATCAGCCGCGGATCACTTGCCGCGGACGACCCCGTTCTCGGGGAACCGGACGGTGAACGTCCAGGTCTCGCCGTCGTAGATCGACGCCGTCCAGCAGTCGGTCGTCTTCTGGGCGGTGCATTCGGACTTCTTCGAGGTGTCGATGGTCACGGTCTTGGTCGCACCGACGTGGACGATGCCGGCCTTGTTGATGTTGAAGCCGGCCGGAAGGGTGTTCCAGACCAGCGTCACCTCGATATAGCCGTTCACCTTGGTGCCGTCATTGACCGAGATCTCGAAGGCATCGCCGAAGCAGGTGGTGGCGCTACCGCAGGCAGTGGTCGTGTCGGCGGCGCCCAGCTCCACGAGAAGCGCCTTGACGACGGCGTTCTTGTTCGTCGCGCCGACCGGCACGATCAGGTCGATGGCCTGGTCGCAGCCCGTGCCGAGGAACCCGGTCGTGTCGAGCTGCTTGGCGAGTCCGGCAGGGAGGTAGCCCTGCAGGCCACCACAGCCGGGTTCGAGGATGTCGACGACACCTTCGGCCGCGAAGGTATCGAGGTTCGCGGCGCCACCGTTGTCGTTGGCGTTCTCGGCGACCTTGACGGTCGCCTTGAGGTCCAGCACGTCGGCCGTCCCCGCGGTCAGCAGCAGCGTGATCGTGAAGGACTTGCCCTTGGCGAGCGATCCGACGTCGCAACTGACGGGTCCGCTCGTCGGCTGCTGGCAGGTCTTGGCTCGGGGAGGTCGAGACGACCGTCAGGCTCGACCCGTCCGTGAACGCGACCGGGAACTCCGGGATCGTCGGGGGCGTGGTGTAGGACTCGTCGACCATCGGCAGTCCGTCGAGCCCGACCTTGAACTGCACGTTGTTGATCGTCTGCTGTCCGCCGTTCTTGACCGAGACGACGAGCAGGGACTGCTCACCTTCGCTGACCGGCGTGGTCGTCAGGACGCCGTTGTCGATCGCGGCACCATTCAACGAGCCGATCGTGATGAGCCGGGTGTCCGCGGCGAAGGCTGGCACGGCTCCGGCCAGGAGCAACGCCCCGGTCAGGAGGGTGGCCAACAGGCCGACCCCGGTGCGGTGGGTACGGGCTTGCACGGATGTGTCCCCTTCCAAGTCGACGCCATCGGCGTCATGCGCGCTCTGCGCGAGCCTGGCTCGCGGCTGCTTAGACATTCGATCGGCCTTCGACTGGCCCCTCGGTCCTGGGACGAAAGTACCGATCAGCCGAGCGTGCGGTAGGCCCGAGTCGATGTCAAGTCACCTTGCTGACAGGCTCGGGTTCCGCTCTGATACTGGTGCATTGTCGCACCGGAATGTGCGGTCCGGTGCGGTCCGGACCCCGGTTCGAGGGCCGGAGGATATCCCAGCGCTCAGGAACGTGGGACGGGACGCATCGGGTAGACACCGACGACGATCGGCGTGCGGGGGTCGAGCGACAGCTCGTAGCCGATCTCGCCGCCCCGCAGCAGGTCGCCCAGAAGGGTCCCCTCCCGCTGCGGCAGACCGACGTAGATGGCTCCGCCGCCGTCCATCGAGACCTGGGTGACGTCGTCGTCCTGGCCGTCGATCCCGAACCGTCGACGTAGCTCGTGCATCGGCACGTATGGGCGGCTCTTGATGAACCGGCGCAACTGCGGTGCGGTGCAACCGTTGCCGGTGAGCTGGCCGCCGTTGGCGTGCACCGGCGGGCCCAGGCGCGACCGGTGGGGCCGGTGGGACCAACGCCGCCGGAGCACCGCCACCGCCGTTCACGTGGGACGCGGCAGCCTGCGCCGGGGGCACGGTCGGCTCGGACGGTCGGGCGTCGACCGAGGTGGGGCGCGGCGCCCCAGGGTCGACGGCCGCCGGCGGCGCGCCTTCGGGGCGTGGCCGTCCGTGGTGGCGCGATCGGCCGTGTCGCCGGCTCATCGGCTGCGTGAAGCGACGGTCAACCGTCGCTGGATGGTGGGCATTCGGTATCCGTGGATCGGTCCGCTCCGCGGTCGCGAGGCGTCCGGCGATGATACCGCAGCCCGGTCGGAGACCCCGCGGGTCAGCCGTCGACGATGTACAGCTCGCGCGGCGCCCCGTTGAGGACCGACCGGCCCGTCCGGGCCGCACACGACGATGTCCTCGATGCGGGCGCCGTACTCGCCGGGGAAGTAGATGCCCGGCTCCACGCTGAAGGCCATGCCCTCCGCGAGCGGCAGGTCGTTGCCCGCGACGAGGTACGGGTCCTCGTGGCCCTCCAGGCCGATGCCGTGCCCGGTCCGGTGGAAGAACGCCTCGCCGTAGCCCTCGGCGTCGATCGGCGCCCGCGCCGCCGCGTCGATCGCCTCGCAGGCGATGCCGGGGCGGACCGCGGCCGTGCCCGCGGCCTGGGCGTTGTACAGGACGTTGAACAGGTGCCGGAAGCGCTCGTCCGGCCCGTTGGCCGGATCGCCACCGGTCACCCACAGGGTCCGGGTGATGTCGGACCCGTAGCCGCCGAGGGTCCCGCCGATGTCGAGCACGATCGGCTCGCCGGCCTGGATCACCCGGTCCGACGCTTCGTGGTGGGGTGATGCGGAGTTCGGCCCGGAGCCGACGATCGCGAAGTGCGCCTCTTCGTGGCCTTCGGCGATGAGCTGCTCACGGACCTCACGCGGCGACGTCCGCCTCCGTCCGCCCGATGAGCCGCCCGGCTGCGATCCGGGCCACGACGCGATCGGCGGCCTCCGCGGCCAGCCGGAGGAGCGTGATCTCGTCGGCGTCCTTGACCATGCGCAGGGAGCGCAGGACGCCGGACGCCAGCTCGAACGGGGTGCCCGGCCCGAGCGCCGCCTGCAACCGCAGCACGTGCATCGCCAGCATCGTGTCGCTCACGGCCACGCGATCCGCGCCGGACAGGCCGGCCGTGGCCAGGGCGTACGGATCGTCGGTCTCGTCCCAGGTCGCGATCCGCACCGCGGTCCGAAGTCCGGCCTCGGCCGCACCACGCTCCAGGCGCGGCACGACGATGACCGGCGCCTCGGCGGGCCGGACGACCAGCAGCGTCAGCCGCTCGAGCGGCATGGCCTCGTAGCCGGTCAGGTAACGCAGGTCGGAACCGACCCCGATGAGCAGGGCGGACACGCCCGCTGCCGCGGCTGCCTCGCTGGCGGCCGTCAGACGCGCGGCGTAGCGCTCGGCCGCGACGACCGGACGTGCGGCGACGGTCATCCTGCCGGCACCGGACGGCCCAGCCATGCGGCCACGGTCGCCGGTCCGTCCTCGAACAGCTTGCGGTAGGCGAGCACCTTGTCGGCACCACGGGCGAGCGCCTGCTTGCGCTGCTCGACGTCGTCGTGCTGGCCGACGGCCAGGACCCGGGCCCCGGCGGCGACCGCCCGCTCGATGGCGACCAGCGGGTCGTACGCCGGAGCCGTCAGGTCGACGATCGCGTCGTCGGCGGAGACGAGGGCCGCGTCGAGCTCGGGAACGGTCCCGGCCCGAACCGGTTCGGCCCCCGCTGCCTCGATCGAGCGGGCGAGCCGGTCCTGCCAGATGAGGTCCTGGGCCAGGACGGCGACACGGGTCGTCATCGCGTCAGCCGAGCGTCCGCGCGACGTGCGCGAAGACGTCGCGGGCGCTGACCACGCCGGTCGGACGGCCGCCGTCGACGATCGGGATGTGGCGGAAGCCGCCGACCGCCATCTTGTGGATGGCCACGGCGATCGGATCGTCGTGGCGGAGCACGACCGGGTCATGGGTCATGACCTCGCCGACGGCGATCCCGTCGAGCGACCGGCCGGCGACCTTGAGCACGGCATCGCGGTCGGTGAAGATGCCGACGAGGCGCTCGCCATCGAGGACGAGCACGCAGTCGGCCTCGGCGTCGTGCATCCGATCGATGGCCTCGGCGACCGGCGTGTCCCGCTCGGCGACGATCGGGGCGCGGCGCGCGCAACGCGTCGAGATGCTCGCCGAGGAGCTGGCCCTGGAAGCGTGATGGCCGGCTGCGGCGTGTCGTGACCGCCCAGGTCCGCGCCACAGTTGTCGCAGACCTCGGCGCCGATCAGGTTGTCGAACGCGCAGACTCGGACAGATCATCCCGGCGCGCTCCCTCGGCTCGCGTCTATTCGACCGTCCAGGTCTCGCTGCCAAGCAAGGTCCGGGCGAGGTCGCCCTCCCCGGCTTGGCCACGGCGGCCGTCAGCTGGCCCTGGATGAGCGCATCGTGGGTCGGTCGCTGGACGCGCGCGCAGGACGCCCGACCGGGACCGGGAAGTCCGGCCAGAACATGCGCGACAGGATGAGCGCGAGGTACGGATCCGTCGGCGTGCTCGTCGTGGACCAGCAGGTCCGCCTCGGTGACGCCGTCCTGCCCGATGGTCACGACCTCGGGGTGCAGGCCCGTCAGGCGGATGCCCTTGTCGCGGTCCTTGCCGAAGATCATCGGCTTGCCGTGCTTGAGGACGAGCATGCGGTCCTCGCGGACCTCGCGATCGGTGAAGTCGCGCCAGGCGCCGTCGTTGAAGATGTTGCAGTTCTGGAGGACCTCGACGAACGCGGAGCCCTTGTGGCGGCCGGCCCGCTCGAGCGTGTCCTGGAGGTGCTCGGTGTGGGTGTCGACGCGTGCGCGCCACGAAGATCGCCTCGGCGCCGAGGGCGATGGTCAGCGGCATGATCGGCGTGTCGACGGTGCCCGATCGGGGTCGACTTGGTGCGCTTGCCGAACTCGGAGGTCGGCGAGGCCTGGCCCTTGGTCAGGCCGTAGATGCGGTTGTTGAACATCACGAGCGTTGATGTCGACGTTGCGGCGCATCGAGTGGATGACGTGGTTGCCGCCGATCGACAGCGCGTCACCGTCGCCGGTGATGACCCAGACCATGAGGTCGGGGCGGGCCGCCTTGAGCCCGGTCGCCAGCGTCGGCGCGCGGCCGTGGATGGTGTGGAAGCCGTACGTGTTCATGTAGTACGGCAGCCGGCCGGAGCAGCCGATGCCGCTGATGAACACGATGTTCTCGCGTGGCGTAGCCGAAGTCGGGCATCACCTTCTGGGTCTGGGCGAGGATCGAGTAGTCGCCGCAGCCGGGGCACCAGCGGACCTCCTGGTCCGACACGAAGTCCTTGCGCGTCAGCGCGATGACCTGGGCGTTCTCGGGCTGACGGCGGGCTGCGGCGGGCACGGCGTCGCGCCGCTGGCCGTTCGTGTCGGTGGTCATCGGTCTGATCTCCGCGAGGATCGCGCTCGGCCTCGTCGACGATCTCGGCGATGCGGAACGGCTTGCCGCGGACCCGGTCGTAGCCGACGGCGTCGATCAGGTAGCGCGCCCGGATGAGCAGCAGCAGCTGCCCGAGGTTGACCTCCGGGATGAGCACCTGTGCGGTAGCTCGCGGAGGACGTCTCCGGTGTTGGCCGGGAACGGGTTGAGGTGGCGCAGGTGGGCGTGGGCGACGGACTTGCCCGTCCGCCTGCAGACGCTCGACCGCGGAGCGGATGGCGCCGTAGGTCGAGCCCCAGCCGAGGATCAGCAGGTCGCCCTCGGTCGGGCCGAACACCTCGAGCGGCGCGATGTCGTCGGCGATGCCGGCCACCTTGGCCGCCCGCAGCAGTCTGCATCCGGTGGTGGTTGTCCGGGTCGTAGCTGACGTTGCCGGTGATGTCGGCCTTCTCCAGGCCGCCGATGCGGTGCTCGAGACCCGGGGTGCCCGGGACGGCCCACGGCCGGGCCAGCGTGTCCGGGTCGCGCTGGTACGGGCGGAACGTCGCCGGGTCGGTCGGCGTTGGCGACGCGCGATGTCGGGCAGGTCCGACGGGCTCCGGGATGCGCCACGGCTCGGAGCCGGTGGCCAGGAACGCGTCGGACAGGTAGACGACCGGCGTCATGTACTTGAGCGCGAGGCGCCACGCCTCGATGGCCAGGTCGAAGCACTCGCCGGGCGTCGCCGGGGCGACGATCGGCAGCGGCGAGTCGCCGTTGCGCCCGAACATCACCTGGAGCAGGTCGGCCTGCTCGTTCTTGGTGGGCATGCCGGTCGACGGGCCGGCGCGCTGGACGTCGACGACGACGAGCGGCAGCTCGACCATGACCGCGAGGCCCATCGCCTCCGACTTGAGCGCGATGCCCGGGCCGGACGCTCGCGGTCATGCCCATGCGCCCCGCCGTAGCGACGCGCCGATGGCCGCGCCGATGGCCGCGATCTCGTCCTCCGCCTGGAAGGTCTTGACCCCGAACGACTTGTAGCCCGACAGCTGGTGGAGGATGTCGCTGGCCGGGGTGATCGGGTAGCGAGCCGTAGAACAGCGGCCGGTCGGCGAGCTTGCGAGGCGGCCAGCGAAGCCGAGCGCCGTCGCCTCGTTGCCGGTGATGTTGCGATACGTGCCCGGGTCGCAGCTGGGCCGGCTTGCACCCGGTAGTGGGTGTGGAAGATCTCGGTCGTCTCGCCGAACGCGTAGCCGGCCTTGAGCGCCCGCTTGTTGGCCTCGGCGACGACCGGCCGGGCCGCGAACTTGGCGTCGATCCAGTGAGATGGTCGGCTCCATGGAGCGCTCGTACAGCCAGAACATGATGCCCGAGCGCGAAGAAGTTCTTGGTCAGGTCCTTCTGCTTGCTGGTCATCTCGAGCCCCTCGAGCGAGCGCTCGTTGAGGGTCGAGATCGGGATCTCGAACACGCGTGTACGGCTTGAGCGAGCCGTCGGTCAGCGGGTTGCTGGCGTAGGCCGGCCTTGTTCAGGTTGGCCTGGGTGAAGGCGTCGCTGTTGACGATGAGCGCGCCACCCGCCGGCAGGTCGCCGACGTTCGTCTTGAGCGCGGCCGGGTTCATCGCCACGAGGACGTCCGGCTCGTCGCCGGGCGTGTGGATGTCGTTCGACGAGAAGCTGATCTGGAAGCCCGACGACGCCCGGCAGCGAGCCGGCCGGGGCGCGGATCTCGGCCGGGAAGTCGGGCAGCGTGCTGATGTCGTTGCCGAACACCGCGGCCGTCCGGGTGAACTGGGTCCCGGTGAGCTGCATCCCGTCGCCGGAGTCGCCGGCGAAGCGGATGGTGACCCGTTCGAGGTCCTGGATCTCGAGCGGCGTCGGTTCCGCGGTGGTCGTCACGCGCCTTCCGGCTCCTTCATGCGCTGGTGCGGCCGAGGCGGCAGGTTGAGGAGCTCCTCGGGGAACGACTCGGCCAGGTACTTGATGATGTCGGTCTGGCGGACGACGCCGACCAGCCGACCCGTCTCGTCGACGACGGGGACGTTGCGGTAGCGACCGGTCTGCATCAGCTCGATCGCGTCGCGGATCGTCTCGTCGAGGTCCAGCGTCCGCGGGGCGGTCGTCATCAGGCGCGTCGACCGGCTGCGTCGAGGTCGACGTCGCCGCCGACGATCCGGCCGAAGATGTCGCGCTCGGTCAGGACGCCGACCAGCTGGCCGTCGCGGGTCGCACACGAAGACCGAATCGCCCGTCCCGGTCCGCTGGATCGCGCGCAGGCAGTCGGCCACGCTGGTGCCCGGCGCGACGGTCACGGGCTGGCGGCGGCTGAGGACCCGCAGGCGCTCGTCGGTCAGGGATGGGACGCGACGGGCGACCTCGCGTTCGGTGAGGTCGGTCACGCACGAGAGTGTAGTCCGTCCCCGCGCCGGGCGGTTGCGGGCTGGTAGCCTCGGGCGCTCATGGATCGACGTCATGCCCTGGGTGTGGGCCTGGTCCTCGTGGCCGGCGCCAGCTTCGCCTCGGGCTCCATCTTCGCCACGCTGTCCTACGAGGCCGGTCTCGACTGGCTGACGCTCATGTGGTGGCGCTTCCTCATCGGCGCGGTGCTGGCCTGGCTGTGGGTGCTGGCCTCGCCGACGCGACGGGCGATCGTCCGCTCCATGCCGCGGCGGCAGGTCGCTCGTGGCGCTCGGTCTCGGGGCCGTCTACACGGGCAACGCGGGCACCTACTACGCGGGCATCGAGACGGTGCCGGCGGCGCTGGCCGGGGTCCTCGTGTACATCTACCCGGTCTTCGTCGCCCTGCTCTCGCTCCGCTTCGCGACGCGCCTGCCGGGTCGGCGACCGTGGATCGCGCTGGGTCTGGCGATCGTCGGCGTCGTGCTCGCGCTCGGCGGGATCGACCTGTCGTCGGGCGAGGTCCCGGTGGAGGGGCTGCTGCTCATCCTCGCCTCGGCCGCGATCTACTCGGTCTGGATCGTGCTCTCGGCCCGGCTGTCCGGGGAGCGGCGCGACCGGCTCGGCCAGGACGCCCCGTCGGGCGCCGCGCCGGCCAGCGACGCCGCGGTGACCACGGCCCTGATGATGGCCGCCACGGCGACCGTGTTCGCGGTGATGTCCGTGGCCCTCGGGCGGTCGCTCGATCCGCGGTCCGTGCCGGGCGACGCGTGGCCGTACCTCCTCGGCATCGGCCTCGTCGCCTCGTTCCTGGCGATCCAGTCGCTCTACGCGGGGGCGCGGCGGGTCGGCGCGGCCCAGGCCGCCCTGATCTCGACGACCGAGCCGCTGTTCATCGTGATCCTGGCGTTCTTCGTGCTCGGCCAGACGCTGGCGCCGATCCAGCTGCTCGGTGCGGCGTGCATCCTGGTCGGCGTGGTGATCGCCCAGACGTCGCCGCGTCCCCGCGGTGCGCCGGAGCCGGCGACCCCACTCGAGGCCGAGGTCGAGGGCTAGCGCAGCTAGCGACCCGCCGCCGCGAGCATCGCGCGCGCCCCGGCGCTGACGTACGAGCCCTCGGAGCCGAGGCCGATGAAGCGGAACCCGAGCTCCAGGTGGCGAGGCAGCGCCGCGGCGTCGTAGATGAGGATGCCGGCCGCCTTGCCGTGGCGTTCGCACGCGGCGACGACCGTCTCCAGGGCCGCGAGGTAGCCCGGATCGTCGAACTGCCCGGGCACGCCCAGGCCGTGGGACAGGTCCGCCGGGCCGACGAACAGGACGTCGACCTCGTCCAGGCCGGCGATCTCGTCGGCATCCGCGACGGTGCCCGGTGCCTCGATCTGGACGATCCCGACGATCCGCTCGTTGACGACGCGGGCGACGTCGGCATGCCCCAGCGCGCCCATCGACGCACCGCGCGTGCGCAGGGCGACGCCGCGCTGGCCGACCGGCGGATAGCGCAGGTAGCGGACCGCCTCGCGCACCTCGGCCGCCGACTGGAGCTGCGGCAGCATGATCCCGGCCGCCCCCAGGTCGAGGGCACGGCCGATGCGCAACCGCTCGGCCGATGGCGCCCGGACGAGGGCCGTCATCGGCGTCGCCGCAGCGGCGTACAGCAGCCCGAGCAGCGACGCCTCGGTCGCGGCGCCGTGCTCGAGGTCGAGCACGGTCCAGTCGAAGCCGGCCGCGCCGGTCAGCTCGACGGCGAGCGGGGAGTCCAGGTCGGAGAAGCAGCCGATGAGGGTCTCGCCGGCGCGGATGCGGGTCCTGCAGGTCGGTCATGCCCCGATGATGCCGTCTCGGCGACCTGCCGGTACGCGTCCGGCGGTCCGCGGCGGGATGGCGTAGCGTGCGCAGCCGTCAGCCGCTTGCGCTCGTCGCCACCCGCCGCTCAGGCGTGGTTGAAGGGCAGACCCTCGGGAACCTGGTCCGGGCTGTCTGCTGTACGCCCGTTGGGCGATGGTCGCGCGCCGGAAGTAGGCCGATACGCGGCCGGCCACATCGGCCTCGATGCCCGTGCTCGGCCAGCGCGCGGTCGAACGCCGCGAGGCAGGCCTCGTCGAGGTCCTCGTGGACGCCGTTGCCAGCGTGGATCCGCTGGACGGACGACTCGTCCCCGTAGCCGGCCGTGTAGAGGGCAGGACCCCCGAGCGCCTCCGCCAGGTAGGCGGCCAGGCGCTCGTCGTGACCGGGGTGCAGCTCGCGATCGAACGGGTGCGCCGCGATGGGGTCGGCAAGGCACAGCTCGTGCCAGCGCCGGGTGAGCGCAAGGATCACGTCGAACCCGCCGACCGCCTCGTAGAGGCTTCCCATGACGGAAGTGTCGCACCGATGGCGGCCCGACCGGATCGCCGCGACCGCGCGACGCCGTACGGCCGTTGACCAGCCCGGTCGTGTCGACGACCTCGAGGTTCCGGCCGGTGATGACGTCGAGCTCGTGCATGACGTCGTCGTCGAAGCGCGGGTCGCTCGTGCCGCTGATGTACCAGGGCGAGCCGTTGTCGGCGAGGATCATCCCGTAGCGCTTGAGCGCCTCGGCGATGGCCCGGGCGTGGGGCGAGAAGCGCGACGTGTCATACGACGCCTTGAGCCGGACGCGCAGCCCCATCGGCGGGAGCGACGTCGAGGTCGAGTCGCTGGCGTGGTGGCGGGCCGGATAGATGTAGGCCTTGCGGGTGCGGTTGGTCGTGAACCGCAGCGCGTGGCGGATCGCCCCGGCGGCGACCTCGTCGTAGCGGACGAGACCGGGCAGGATCGGCAGGCCGGCCGCATCGGCGCTCGTCCAGCCGGCCGGCCGGAGGGCGTTGGAGCGCAGGTCCCAGGTCGCGCCGCTCCCGGCGTACCAGCGGCCGCCCGACTTCGATGCCGCGAACAGCTCGAACAGCCGGCACGCGTCCTTGTCGACCATGAGGATGTGCCGGTCGGAGCCGCCCTCGATCTTCGGGGTCGCCGGGATCGGATAGCCGACCTGGTCGGACTCGTTGGCGTACTGGAAGGTGACCGTCGAGCGAGGCGTCGCCGCGGTGACGACCTGCCACGGGATGCCGTAGCCGGCGTACGAGCCGAAGTCCATGTGCAGCCCGCGGTCGAGGCCGATCGAGCTGATCATCGTGGCCGAGTTCGCCGCGACCTTGCGGCCGTCGATGCGGACGTTCCAGACGTTGTCGATGGGGAAGATCGGGCACGACGTCGCGCCCGGCACGGTCGGCGGCTTGACCTCGCCAACGCGCGTCATCCGCGTTCGCTCGCCGCTGGTGCTGGGGGTGGCTGCCGACGCCGACCCGGCCGATGTCGCCCCGAGCGCCATGACGACGATCAGGGTGAGCGGCCACGGACGGAAGGGACGACGGCGCAGGGGCGTCGGCATGCGCGAACGGTGCCCGCGGCCCGATCCGGACGCGACGGCACGGAGGTCCCGTCGCCGATGCACCGAGGTCAGGTGCAAGCAAGCACCGGGTCGCACCGTCAGTCCGGGAACGCCTCCGGGCCGCGCTCGCTGAGCTCGCGAGCCTCGCCGGCGGCGTCCTCGGGCGGCAGCCAGCTGTACGGGTAGCGCGGATCGTCGAGGTCCATCGCCGCCTGGGTGACGTGGAGCGGGTGGAACGTGTCGACCATGACCGCCAGCTCCTCGGTCGCCTCCTTGCCGATCGACGCCTCCGCCGTCCCGGGATGCGGCCCATGGGCGATGCCGGCCGGATGGAGCGTGAACGACGCGATGTCCACGCCGCGCCGGCTCATGAAGTTGCCCGCGACGTAGTAGATGACCTCATCCGAGTTGATGTTCGAGTGGTTGTACGGCGCCGGGATGGCGAGCGGGTGGTAGTCGAACTTGCGCGGCACGAACGAGCACACGACGAAGTTCCGCGCCTGGAACGTCTGGTGGACCGGCGGCGGCTGGTGGACCCGCCCGGTGATCGGCTGGAAGTCGGCGATGTCGAAGCGGAACGGCCACAGGTAGCCATCCCAGCCGACGAGGTCGAACGGATGGTGGCGGTAGTGGTAGGCCGTGATCCGGTCGGTCGAGCGGACGTGGATGACGAAGTCGCCGGTCTCGTCGCGGGGCTCGACGTCGTCCGGCGCGTGCAGGTCGCGCTGCGAGTACGGCGCGTGCTCGAGGAGCTGGCCGTAGTCGTTGCGATAGCGCTTCGGCGGCTCGATCTCCGACGGCGCCTCGAGGTACAGCAGGCGCTGCTCCGAGCCCGCGTCCGGGTCCAGCCGCCAGGTCGTGCCGATGGGCAGGACGAGGTAGTCGCCGGGCCCGTAGCGCATCGGTCCGAAGATCGTGTCGCACACGCCGGTGCCCTCGTGGACGAACAGCATCTCGTCGGCCACGCCATTGCGGTAGAACGTGCCCTCCGGCATCGGGCCGGCCGGGCGGACGATGCCGAAGACGACGTCGTGGTTGAAGTACAGCGGGATGCGGCCGGTGACGACGTCGCCGGCGATCGGCACGTCGCCGGTCTTGGTCAATCGATGGCGATGCAGATCGTCATCGGCCGCCTCGAGCCGGATGCGCGTGACCGGCTCGATCCGGTGCGTCCGCGTCGGTGGCGTCAGGTGGTAGAGCAGCGACGAGCGGCCGGTGAACCCCTCGACGCCGAACAGCTCCTCCGCGTACAGGCTGCCATCCGCGGCGCGGTGCTGGGTGTGGCGCTGGCGGGGGATGCTGCCGTGGGCGACGTAGTACATCGACGACTGGCCTCCTCGACGGTGCGTGGAGGCCAGTCTAGGTCGGTCCGGCGGTCGCCGATGGCGCCGGTCAGGGGGTCGGAAGCGTGTCGAGGAAGTGGATGGAGTCGATGACGGCCTCCTCGTCGGCAGCGGTCACACCCTCGCCCGCGTACCACAGGACGTAGGCATCACCGTCGAGCTCGACGATCCAGAACGAGCGCGGGTCACCCAGCGCCATCGTGTACTCGCCGTCTTCCGAGGCGACGGGCGGATGGAACGCCATGATCTCGCCGGCCGGGCAGTCGACCCCGGCGTCCGACTCGATCGTCAGGTGGACCGCGGGTCGGCCATCGACCGAGTCGTCCGTTGACGTCACGCTGAGGCCCGGCAGGTCGGCAAGGTACTCGGTGATGGCGACCGCGGAAGGCTCGATCGGCACGGGCTGCCGACTCGTGGCGCATGGCGCGTCGAAGCCCATCGGGTTGCGCACGATGGTGAGCTCGACCGAACCGTCGAAGGTGTGGATGACCGGGCCGTCGGTCGCTCCGCTCATCGCCCACCGCATGGTCGGTAGGGTCGCCTGGATCCACGGGTCGAACGGGATGACGCCTGGGCCACCGTCGTTGACCGCACTCAGCGAGTGCACCCACGTCCGACCGAAGGTGGCGGCACGGGCTTCGCAGGCATCCTCGATGACCGTGAGGGTGAGGAACGTCCCGTCCGTCGACCGCTCCCAGTGATAGTCGGCCTGTCGTCGCCGATCTCGCATCCACCCAGCCGATGGGTGCTGACGAACGAGAGCCCGTCTGCGGCGGCGGCCACGGACGTGCTCCGGAGCGCGAAATCGCCGCCCCGAGGCGTCTGGATCCAGGCGGTCTTGCCGGCGTCCCAGTCGATCGACAGCTGGAGGGTGTCGCCATCGGCGCTGACGCCGGAGATGGCATCGGCTTTGGTCTGCCAGTCGCCGAGGACGGCGTCCGGCATCCGGACCGGGACGATCGCTGCCGGCGACGGCGGCGACGACGGGCTCGGCGATGGGCGAGGGTGCGGGGCCGGGCCCCGGACCGCCGGTCGTCAGCAGGCCGACGCCGGCGATCGCCAGCACGGCCGCGCCGACGAGCAGCGCGAGTCGAAGTGGGGTGGTCATGCGAGGGATCCTCCACGGGAACCAGTCCCGTTCTTGGGAAGTCGACTGGATGCGGAGGAGGGCAGCCTCGACCGCCGCCTCCGGTGCCTGGGTCGGTCCGACCTCGATGAACGAGCGAGCGGCGCGTTCGAGCGAGCGATCGTCGGTCATGCCGAGCGTCCTTCCTGGGCGTAGGCCCCCCCGTCGGGACCGGTCATGAGGACCTCCCGGAGGGCGGCGATGGCGTAGTGGAGCCGCGATCGGGCGGTCCCGGCCGGGATGCCGAGCAACTCGGCGACCTCGACCAGGGGCAGCCCGACGTAGTGGTGCAACACGAAGACCGCGCGCTGCTCGACCGACAGCCGGCGGAAGGCCCGCTCCAGCTCGTCGCGATCGGCCAGGACGGCGCTGCCGTCCGGGGTCGACGGGCCGTCGAGCGACAGGCTGCGGACCTGGGCGGTCCACGGTCGCGCCCGGCGGGACTCGTCGTAGCAGGCGTGGACGAGGATGCGATGGATCCAGGCCTCGAAGCGCTCGGGCTCCCGCAACCGCGGCAGCTGGCGCCAGGCCAGGACGAGGGCGTTCTGCAGCGCGTCCTCGGCCAGTCCCGGGTCGCGCAGGATCCGCTGTGCGACCGCGTAGAGCGGTCCACTGACCTGGTGCACCAGGACGGTGAACGCCTCACGATCGCCGTGACGGGCCTGCTCGACGAGGAACGGGTCCACATCGACCCCTCGATCACCGCGACCTCGATGGCCGCGGACTACCCACTATGACTAGGTGGACCGGGCAGAACGTTCACACGGGACGGGCGTCACGGGACCGCCACGAAGGGCGCGTAGGATGCGGCCATGACGGACCACCACGGCCACACCGGCGACGAGGCCGAGCTTCGGGCGGTCCTGACCGGTGAGCACCCCGGGATGGCCACGATGCGTCAACGGATGCGGCACGTCCCGAGCACGCCCCGCTGCAAGATGTGTTGGGCGCCGTTCGGTGGCGTCGGCGGTGGCGTCCTGCGGCACTTCGGGTTCAGCAGGTACTCGGGCAACCCGTCGATCTGCAACTTCTGCATCCGCCAGTTCCACGACAACGGCGTCACCGGCGCCGAGATCCCGGTGACGCTGCTGTTCGCCGATATCCGCGGCTCGACCGGCATCGGCGAGCGCGTGTCGCCGACGGCCTTCCACGACTTCCTGCGGCGCTTCTACGCCCTCGCCCTGGACGCCGTGATGGCCAACGAGGGCCTGGTCGACAAGTTCGTCGGCGACGAGGTCGTGGCCCTGTTCTTCGGCGGGGTCACGGGTCCAGGGCATGCCGCCGCCGGCATCGCAGCCGCCGAGCGCCTCGTCGAGCGCTGCGGCCGGGCGGATGCGACACCGATGGGCCCGATCCCTGTCGGCGCGGGCGTCCACACCGGCGAGGCGTACGTCGGCACGAGCGGCCCGGTCGGTCAGGCGGTCGACGACTTCACGGCGCTCGGCGATCCGGTGAACGCCGCGGCGCGGCTGGCCTCGAGCGCGGCCGCCGGGGAGATCCTCGTCAGCGTCGACGCGCTCAAGGCCGCCGGTCGGGATGCGACATCCGGCGACCGACGGACGGTCGAGATCCGCGGCCGGCAGGGATCGCTCGACGTGGTCGTCCTTCGCCCGGGAGCCGCGGTCCCGGCCTAGCCTTCCGGGTCGATGGCGCGCCGACGCTCGAGCAGCACGACATCGCGCCAGCGTCCGGTCACATCCTGTCCGAGTCGCTCCTGGACGCCGACCCGCCGGAACCCCACGTGCTCGTGGAGCGCGAGGCTCGCCGTGTTGTCCGCGAGGACGCCGGCCAGCAGTGTCCACACGCCGGCCGCATCGGCCGTGGCGATCAACTGCTCGAGGAGCGCTCGACCGATGCCCTGCCCCCTGGCGGTCTCCGCCACGTAGACGCTCTCCCAGGCGACACCGGTGTAGACGCGCCGCGAGGAGTACGACGAGAGCGCCACCCAGCCGACGACCTCGCCGTCACTCGACCGGGCGACGATCCGCCCTTCCGCTCGGTGAGACCGATCGAAGTGGTCCCAGTCCGGCGCCTGTCGCTCCAGCGTGGCCAGCCCGGTGGCGATGCCCTCGGCGTAGATGCGCCGAACGGTCGGCCAGTCGCCGGGCGTCATGGGCTCGAGGCGGATCCCGGCGGGCAGGGGCATGCGCGAATCCTCACATACCGAGCAGATGTGCGACATCCGTCATGGTCGGACATCGTCATCTGACGATGGCTCGCGCGGCGTGGCTCGCCCTACCGTCCTTCTTGGTCACACGCTCGCTGCCTCCACGAAGCCGGCTCACTGGGGAGAGCCGGCTTCGTCATTTCTGGCGCCGACGCGGTCCTCAGGCCGGGCCACGATCGGGTGGCGCAGGACGCCGAGCCGCTCCACCTCCAGCTCGACGACATCGCCGGGTTCCAGGTACCGCCCGATCGTCGTCTCGCGCACCTCGAGCAGGCAGCCGCCGCCGACGGTGCCCGAGCCGAGCAGGTCGCCGGGTCGCAGGTGGACATCGGCACTCGCCCGGGCGGCCAGGTCGGCCAGGCCGTGGACCGCGTCGCTCCAGCGACCCCGTGACGTCTCGATGCCGTTGACCCGGGCGACCATCGCCAGGTCGAACCCGCGTTCGGCGCGCGCGTCCGCGAGCTCGTCCGGCGTCACCAGCCACGGCCCGAAGGACGACGCGAAGTCCTTGCCCTTGGCCGGCCCCAGGCGAACGGACGTCTCATCGCGCTGGAGATCGCGGGCCGACCAGTCGCCGAAGATCATGTACCCGCCGAACGCCTCTTCGGCACGGTCCGGGTCCAGGTCGATCGCCGGGGTGTCGACGAGGGCCGCTACCTCCAGCTCGTAGTCGAGCTCCTGGCTGCCGCGCGGCGCCCAGATCGGGTCCTCAGGACCACGGATCTCGGATGGATTGGAGAAGTAGAAGATCGGCAGGCGGAACCACGCCTCGGGGATGTCCGCGCCGCGACGTGCCCACATCGTCCCGACGTGGCCCTGGAAGCCATACCCGTCGCGGATCGATGGCGGTCGGAGGACCGGTGGGCCGAAGCGCAGGGTGGACCCGTCGAGGACCGCCTCGTCGTCCTCGTCGCGAGGCTCGAACCCGTCGACGAGGTCGGCCAGGGCCGCGACCCGGAGTCCGGCCGCGAGGTGATCGTCGAGCGTGGTCAGGGGACGGCGATGGAGGACGGAGTCGTGCTCCAGGCTCGGCGTCGCCCGCACCTGTCGGCGCCGGACCCGGTCCAGGTCGAGCCAGCGCCGAGCGTCGGGATCCAGGGCCGCGGCGAGCCGCCATGGCGCTGCCCGCCGGGGCATGACGTTCGCGGATGTGCGCCAGGCGCACGGTCAACCGGGCCCGTAGGTCAGCACCTGGGGACCGGTCAGGACGAGCTGGCCGTTGGGCATGATCTCCCAGCGGCCGACCGCGTCCAGCGCGGGCAGGTACACCGACTCGATGCCGGAGCCGGGCCCCTCACAGGCCATCTCCGTCGCGGACAGCGGCCCGATGGCGATCGTGCCGCCATCCGTCGAGTACGGGCCGCCGTAGGAGTTGCAGCCGCCGAACCCGCTGACCGTGCCGTCGGCGGCGAACGCCAGGGTGGGCACGACCTGCGCGTCGACGCTCGAACCGTCCAGGTCGACGAGCAACCACGATGAGGCGCCAAGCTCGGCCGGCTCGCCGCTGCCCATCGGCGCGGCGGCATCCGCCGGCGTGGCCAGGATGTCGCCATGGCCACGCAGCTCGAGCTCGTTCGTCTCGGTCAATCGCCACTCGGTCGCCCCGGACAATGCCGCCCCGAAGGCCTGCGCCTGGGCCGTGCGCGGTGGGTCGCAGCCCATCAGCGTCGTCCCGAGCTGGCTGACCTCGATCGACGACCCATCCGTCCGGAACGTGCCGGTGTACTGGTTGCACCCGTCGCTGCCGCTCACCGCGCCCTCCGGGGCGAACGACATCGTCGGCCGTGCCTCGTCGAGGGTCGCCGTCCCGGCGATCGACCCGACGACCCAGGACGTGTTCGCCAGCCCGCCGTTCGCGTTGTCCGACCCGGGTGCGCAGGCCGCTGCGAGGGCGATCGCGCAGAGCGCGGTGACCGTGACGGCGAGCCGGGTCCTCACCCGGGCTTGAGCACCATCAGCCAGAGCAGGATGACGAGGCCGAGGCCGCCGGTGACGAGCAGGGCCTCCGGGCGTCGGGTGTCGAGCAGCGCAGCGAGCTCTTCCGGGCTGGCCGTCGGCTCACCACCCGGCTCGCCGCGCACCGGTGCACCGACGGCCTGGCGCACGCGGATGTAGTACGGCGTGGCCATGCCGTACATCGCGCCGATGACCAGGACGAACACGACCGCGGAGGCGATGATCCACGGCTCGAACCACAGGTTCGCGCCGGCCGCCGCGCCGAGCCCACCGATGATCAGGAGGAGCATCCCGAGGTACATCGGTCCGATGGCCATCGAGCTCGCCTCCATCGCCGCCGCGATCGCGCGAGGCTCGCGCTGGCTGCGGATGCGGAAGGCGACGAACATCGACACCCCGTGGCAGGCCACGAACAGGACCAAGCCGATCAGGTGGAGCAGGACGAACCACGGAAAGAGTTCTGTCACGGTCGAGCCTCCGAGCGAACGACGTGCGACAGAGGATAGCGGCCGCTCGGATCCGGGAATGATTTCCAACGCATCGGCGGTCCATCATCTACCTGTAGACCATGGACGACGTCCCGATGGAGCGTCATGAGGGCGGCGACGGTGGATCGCGACCTGATCGAGGCGGCGCAGCGAGGGCGACCAGTCGGCATTCGTCGATCTGGTCCGTTCGCGTGGCGACCGATTTTTCGGGATCGCCCATCGCATCCTCCGGGACGTCGATCGGGCTGAGGATGCCCTGCAGGACGCGCTGGTGATCGCCTGGCGGGACCTGCCGAGCCTCCGCGATCCGGACCGGTTCGATGGCTGGATCCACCGGGTCCTCACGAACATCTGCATCGCCCAGGCGACGCGAGAGCGTCGCCGCACGGTGAACCTGCGCGTCCTGCCGCTCGAGGGGCCGGTCGCGCCGGACGAGCTGCTCACGTGGCGGACCGCGATCAATTCGAACGCGGGTTCCGACGGCTGTCGCCCGAGGAGCGCGCCATCCTCGTCCTGCATCACTTCGTGGGCTACACCCCGTCCGAGATCGCCGAGCTGCTCGGCTTCCCGGCGGGACCGTTCGCTCGCGCCTCCATCACGCCCATCGCGCCATGCGGGCTGCGCTCGATGCTGAGGCGCGCGCAGTCGCCGTCGGAGGATACGCCGTCATGATCGACCACTCCGACATCGACGGCGTCCTGCAGCACTGGTTCGACGACGGCCCGTCGACGATGCCTGACCGCGTGGTCGATGTCGTGGCGGACCGGATCAGCCGCGAGCGGCAGCGGCCCGCACGGCGCCTCCCTTGGAGGCCTTTCGAATGAACTCGACGATCAAGATCGGTGCCGCCGTCGCCGCGGTCCTCGTCCTCGCCATCGCGGGCTGGAACCTCCTGCCTGGCCAGACCGCCGGCATCGGGGGGTCGACGACATCCCCATCGCCATCGCAGTCACCATCGATCAGTCCATCCGCGGTGCCGGACGCCGACGATCCGTCGGGATGGGCGGGCGCGGGCGCCCTCCCCGCCGGCACCCACACCTCGCAACGCTTCGTCCCGGCCGTCACCTTCACCGTCCCGGCAGGCTGGAGCAACGGTTCGGACGGGGAGGTGGCCGGCTACGACCTGTTCGCGGACTCCTCGTCGATCATCGTCGTGTCCGCGACGGACGGCTGGGCCGATGGCTGGGGCATCTGCGCGGGGACGTATCGCCCGGGAGTCGCACTGACGGCAGCGGACATCACCGCAGCGCTGCGGGCGAGTGAGCACCTCGTGACGACCGAACCGGTGCCGGTGACCATCGGTGGCCTGGAGGGCCAACGCCTCGACGTCCGCCTGAGTCCAAGCGGGAGCGGCATCTGCGAGCCCGCCGCGGATGATCCGCCGGACCTGGACTTCTCGGACGTCCGGCTTCGGCTCATCGTGCTCGATCACCCCGACGGGAGCGACGTCGTGCCCGTCCTGGTCCAGTCCGCTCACGCGGACGAGTTCGACGACTTCGTCGCGGATGCGATGCCGATCGTCGAAACCTTCGAGTTCGACCTCGAAGTGGCCGAGTCGCCAAGTCCGTCCTGACGGTCATCCAGCTCCCCGCGCCGCTCCACACTTCGCCTGCTCCGGTCGAAGACTGAACGCTCGACGCACCAGCAGGACCATTGCTCCCGACGACGCGCCAGACTGGCGCCCAAGGAGCAATGCGGATGGATCGCGACCTCGTTGCAGCGGCTCGACACGGCGACCAGGCAGCCTTCATGGACCTGGTTCGTTCGCGCTCGGGCTGGCTGTTCGGGATCGCGCTGAACATCCTCCGCGACATCGATCGGGCCGAGGACGCCCTCCAGGATGCGCTGGTGATCGCCTGGCGTGACCTGCGTGGGCTCCGCGATCCGGACCGATTCGATCCGTGGCTCCGCCGACTGCTCGTCAACGTATGCATCCGCGAGGCGACGCGCGAGCGTCGCCGCGCGGTGAACCTGCGGGCCCTGCCGGTCGACGGACCGGCCGCACCCGACGACCTGCTTTCCTTCGCCGACCGGGACCAGCTCGAGCGTGGGTTTCGCCGGCTGCCGCCCGACCAACGGGCCATCCTCGTGCTCCATCACTACCTGGGCTACGCCCCAAGCGAGATCGCCGAGACCCTCGGCATCCCGCCGGGGACGGCCCGCTCCCGACTCTTCAACGCCCATCGCGCCATGCGGGCCGCACTCGAAGCGGATGCCCGAATGACCGTTGTCGGAGGACGTTCGGCATGACCAGTGATCGCGACATCGAACCGATCCTCGATCGCTGGCTCACCGAGCGGCCGACGCAGGTCGCCGATCGCGTCCTCGATGAGGTCGCCGACCGGATCGCGCGTCAGCCACAGCAGCTCGCGTGGCGTGCCACCCGGAGGGATATCCACGTGACCACGTATCTCAAGCCATTGCTGGCAGTCGCGGCCGTCATCGTCATCGCGGTCGCCGGCCTTGCCGTCCTGCAGCCCCAAGCAGGCTCGAACGTCGGGGGACCTGCCTCGCCGGCCCCGTCGTCATCGCCGTCGTCATCGCCGGCCGCATCCGCGTCACCATCGGCGAGCGCCGTGTTCCCGACATGGTTCCCGCCGACCGCCGATGGGGCCGGGATCCTCCCCGCAGGCAGCCATACGGACCGATGCCTTCATGCCCGCCTTCGCGTTCGCCGTCCCGGAGGGTTGGGTCAACAGCAGCGACGAAGCTGGCTACTACGGCCTGTTCCCGGATACGCCGGCCAACGCGGCCCAACACGCTGCCTCCGAGAGCCTCGCCCACGAGATCTTCCTGGGGCTGCATGGCGAGCCCGCAGTTCGTCTGCGACGAGTGGGAGGACAACAGCGGGGCGAGTGCGGCCGAGATCGTGGCCGCAGCGGTGGCTAATGACGCCATTGCGACGTCCGTGCCGGTCGACGTGACGATCGGCGGCTTGACCGGCAAGCAGATCGACACCCAGCTCGATCCCGCCTGGACGGAGAGCTGCCCGGGCGACCCGCCGACGCTGGACATCGGGGACATGCGGGCTCGAACGATCCTCCTCGACACTGCGGATGGCGGTGTCCTGGTGATCTTCATCGGATCGTTGCACTCGGACGGCCACGAGGCCTTCCTGGCCGAGGCGATGCCGATCGTCGAGAGCTTCCAGTTCGACCCGACCCCCTGATCGGGACCGGATCCTGAGACCACAGCGCGGGAGCCTCGACTAGAGGTTCCCGCGCTTCTCCTGTTCGCGCTCGATGGCCTCGAACAGCGCCTTGAAGTTGCCGACCCCGAAGCCGCGAGAACCGTGGCGCTCGATGATCTCGAAGAAGAAGGTGGGGCGGTCCTGGACGGGGCGGGTGAAGATCTGGAGGAGATAGCCCTCCTCGTCCCGGTCCGCCTCGATGCCCAGCTCCTCGAGCGTGTCCATCGGCACACCGACATCGCCGACGCGGTCGGCCAGCGTCGCGTAGTACTCGTGCGGCAGGCCCAGGAACTCGACCCCGTTGTCGCGCAGCCGGCGGACCGTGCCCACGATGTCGTCGGTGCGCAGCGCGATGTGCTGGCAGCCCGGTGAGCGGTACCAGTCGAGGTACTCCTGGATCTGGCTCTTCTTCTTGCCGGTCGCCGGTTCGTTGATGGGGAACTTGATGCGGCCGTTGCCGTTGGTCATGACCTTCGACATCAGGGCGCTGTAGTCGGTGTGGATGACCTTGTCGTCGTAGTGGATGAGCTGGGCGAAGCCGAGGACGTCGCGGTAGAAGTCGACGAACGCGTCCATCTCGCCAAGCGCGACGTTGCCCACGCAGTGGTCGACCTCGAGCAGCGACAGGCCGTCGGCGGCGCGCGGGGGGTCCTTCACGGCCCGATAGCCCGGGGCGAAGACGCCGTCGTAGGACGACCGGTCGACGAACGAGTGGAGCGTCTCCCCGTACGTCCGGATGCTGGCCCTGCGGAGGACGCCATCCTCGCCACCATCCAGCTCGGTCGGCTCCAGCGCCGAGACCGCGCCGCGGGTGGTCGTCTCGCGCCAGGCCGACTCGACGTCCTTCACCCGGAAGGCGATGTCGTGGACGCCGTCGCCGTGCGCC
Source organism: uncultured Chloroflexia bacterium (assembly GCA_963776925.1). GTDB lineage: Bacteria > Chloroflexota > Limnocylindria > Limnocylindrales > CSP1-4 > SPCO01. Next base: position 198,059 of record CAVZON010000007.1, read on the forward strand.
CGGACGTGCTCCGCGATCTCACCGTCCGGTGTCAGCGGCGCCGTGAACACGAACCGGATGTCGTGCTGGACCATGACGTAGCTGGCCCGGTCGCGGACCTTGGTCTCGAGTCCGCTGAAGGCGACCGGGGTGAAGCCCCACAGCGCCCGGTAGTACGCCGCGGCCTGGCGGGCGTTGCCCACCCAGAACTCGACGTGATCGATGCCATCGAGCGGCAGGAAGTCGGCCGCCTTGGCGTAGGCGTCCGTGTCGACCCGGGCGCCGGCCTGGTTGGCGGCACCCCGGGACAGCGTCTCGGTCATGGCTCATCTCCGCTGTCGCGGTGGGCCCCGGACGCCGAGAGCCGCCTCGTGGGCGGCGCCGGCCCGAGGCGTTGGTCAGTGGCGCCATCGTACGCCGCGCATGCGACACTGGCGATATGGACGCACCCACCGTGTCGGACCGCCAGCGCCTGACCGCGCTGCGCCGCGCCTACCGCGACCTGGAGCCCCAGGTCATCGCCGGCGAGCCGTGGCCGCTGGCCGAGGCATTCGGGGTCGAGCCCGAGGCGTCGTGGGGCCCGCGTGAAGTGCTCGCCCACGTCGCCGAGATGCTGCCGTTCTGGCTCGGCGAGATGGATCGCATCGTGCTCGATGCTGGCGGCAAGCCGGTCCCATTCGGGCGCGGTCAGGACGACCCGATGCGCATCGGCCTCATCGAGCGTGAGCGGACGCTTCCGCTGCCGGTCCTGTTCGCCCGGGTCGATGGCAGCCTCCACGACTGGGAGCTGCGGCTGGCGACGCTGACCCCGACCGACCTCGAGCGCGTCGGGCGCCATCCGCTGCGCGGCGAGATGCGCGTCGCGGACATGCTCGAGCCGTTCTGCCTGGGGCACGCCGAGGGCCACGTCGAACAGCTCGAGACGATCCTGGCGGCGTCCGGGCGGTAGGGCCCGCCCCGATGTTCATCCTCTACGCCATCCCGGTCGGCATCGTCGCGGGCTTCGTGCTCGGCGGACGACTGGACCGGCTGGGGGACCTGCACCTGCGCTGGGCGTGGCTGGCGGTCGCCGGGCTCGTCGCCCAACTCCTGCTGTTCGCAGACCCGATCGCCACCTCGATCGGCGATCTCGGCGCGCCGATCTACGTCCTGTCGACCGCGGCCGTGCTCGTCGCGGTGGTGCGCAACTGGCGCATCCCCGGGATGTGGCTGGTCGCCGTCGGCGCCGCGTCGAACCTGCTCGCGATCGTCGCCAACGGCGGGGTCATGCCGGCATCGCCCGAGGCGGTCAGCGCCCTCGATCCGGTCGGTGGCGAGGGCTTCTCGAACAGCGTCGTCGTCGTCGATCCGGCGCTCCGCCCGCTGACCGACATCTTCGCCCTGCCGGCATGGCTGCCGTTCGCCAACGTGTTCAGCATCGGGGACGTCCTGATCGGCGTGGGCATCGCCGTCGTCATCGCGCTGGCCATGCGCCGCGACGCTCGACCGGCAGAGCCGATGGTGACGACCGGCTAGCGACGAACGGTCGCCGATGCCAACGACTAGCATCCGAGCGACATGGACTTCCTCCCGGACATCGGCTCCAGCCTGCCGGAGGTCATCCTCCGGACCGCCGTCGTCTACCTCTTCCTCGTCGTCGTCCTGCGCATCTCCGGCAAGCGCGAGGTCGGGCAGCTGTCGGTCCTGGAGCTGGTCGTCATCCTCGTCATCTCGGACGCCGTCCAGAACTCGATGGTCGGCGAGAACACGACGCTGTGGGGCGGGCTGGTCGCGGTCCTCACCCTGCTCGGTCTGGACATCGCGCTCAAGTGGGCGGTCGGGCGGTCGCGTCGTCTGCGGGGTGTCGTGGAGGGCGAGCCGCGTCTGCTCGTCCGCGACGGCAAGCTCCTCGAGAAGGCGTTGCGCGAGGAAGGCGTCGATGCCGAGGAGGTCCGCCGCGCGGTGCGCCGCCAGGGCCTCGCCCGGGTGGACGACGTGCGACTCGCGGTCCTCGAGACGGACGGCACGATCTCGGTCATCCCCAAGGAGGACTGACGCCCTTGCAGCGCATCGCCGTCCTCGGCGCGCTGCTCCTCGTCCTGCTCGGCTGCGCGGGCCCGGAGGCGACGCCGGTCATCCGTGACGTACGGATCGACGACGTGCCGTGGCGCCTCATCGAGGCCACGCCCGACGGCATGCGCGGCCAGCTCGGCTTCGGCGAGGCGGACGGGATGCTCTTCGACATGGGCGGGGTGACGGACCCGAACGCGGTGGTGTTCGTCATGGACAACGTCGCCTTCCCGCTCGACATCGCCTGGTTCGACGCGGATGGGCGGCTGCTCGGCCTCGCGAGCATGCCTCGCTGCGGCGACCCGGTGTGTCCGCGGTTCCGCGCGCCCGGCCCGTTCCGCTGGGCCGTGGAGGCGCCGCACGGGGCGTTCGACCGGCTGGAGGATGACGCTCGACTCGAGATCCCCGACTGAACGACGTCCGGGCCTGCGTCAGCCTTCGATCGGGACGTGCGTCCGCAGGAAGCCGAGGATGCGCTCGAAGGCATCGCGCCGGTTCTCGCGCTTCTCCCACCCGTGGCCCTCGTCGTCGTACCAGTGGACCTCGTGGGTCTTGTCCTCGATCTCGAGCGCCTCGACCATGCGCTCGGTCATGAGCGGCACGACCCGCTTGTCCTTGCGGCCGTGGAGGATGAGCAGGGGCGCCTCGATCCGCTCCGCGCGGTAGACCGGGGAACCGCGTCGATACGAGGCGGTCCGCGCCGGATCTTCGGGCGTGCCCATCATCCGTTGCAGGTCCAGCCGGCCGACCCGGTCGCCGTGCCGGAAGCTCTCCGCGATCTCCGAATCGCCGTACAGGTCGATGCCGGCCGACCACATGGTCGGGCTCCTCGACGAGCGCGCAGAGCACGAGATAGCCGCCATACGACCCGCCGTAGATGGCCAGCCGGCCGTCCGACCACGGTTGCTCGCGGACCCACCGTCCGGCGTCGATCATGTCCTCGACGTCCGCGTGGCCCCATTCGTCGTGGTTGGCGTGGCGGAAGGCGCGTCCGTATCCGGTCGACCCACGGAAGTCGACGTCGAAGAAGGCATAGCCCTCGCGAGCGAGGAGCAGCCGGATCGGCGCGAACACCCGATACGCCTGCCAGGTCGGACCGCCGTGCGGGAACACGATCGTCGGGACGCGTTTCCCGCCGCGCTTGCCGGTCGCGCCGGTCGGGCGCCACAGCGTGCCCTCGATGCGCAGTCCGTCGCGGGCGGTGAAGGCGACCCGTTCGCCGGTCGCGACCCGGCCGGGGGCGAGCGCCGCAGCGAGGACGGCCGGGCGCGAGTCGGTCACCTGGCGCGGCCGAGCGCCATCGGGCGCGACGTCGGGCACGGGCAGGAGCCACAGGTCCTGCGGTCGCGTCTCGCTCTCGCCGACGGCCGCGACCCACGCACCGTCGGGCAGCCAGCCGACCGCCCGCCAGACGCCCGGCCATGGCGAGATCGTGGCCGGTGGCGCCCCCGCCGCGACCACCGTGCGCGGCTGCTTGGGTGGCCGGCCGCGTCCGCGACGCGGGGGCTGCGCGGCCTCCAATGAGCGGACCACGAGGTCGACCAGCCCATCGTGGACCTCGATGTGTACGACCCGGCTGGCGTCCGGCGAGGGCAGCGGAGCCAGCCCGTACTCGCCGGCAGGCTCGCCGTGCTCGCGCTCGCCATCGCTCAGGACGATGCGGTCGCGTCCGTCCGGCGTGCGGCGTACGACCTGGAACCAGCCCGAGGCATCCGACAGGTACAGCAGCGAGCCGTCCGAGGCCCAGCGCGGACCGGTGTCCAGGCTCGACTCCCCGGCGATGACCTCCAGCCCACCACCGGCCGCGTCGACCAGGGCGATCTGGCGGTTCTCGAGGTCGTCCGGATGGATCTGCGCGGCGACGGCGAGGCGTTGTCCATCCGGCGCCCAGGCAAGGCTCAGCACGTCGGTCCCCGGCTCGGTCAGGGCGGTCGCCTCCGGGGGCCGTGGGTCCCGCTGCGGACGGCCACGGCGCGGGACCGGCGCGTCGATGACCCACACCTGGGACCAGCCACGGCGACGCGACAGGAAGGCGAGGCGGTGCCCATCGGGCGACCAGCGCGGCTCGCTGCCACGACCCGGCTTGGCGACGACGAGCGACTCGCGGGACCCGTCGACCTCGACGACCCAGATCTCCCCGTCGCGCACGAACGCGAGCCGACGGCCGTCGGGCGACCACTGCGGATCGCTGACCGACATCTCCGACGCGGTCAGCTGGGTCGGTGGCGTCCATCCGCCGCGCAGGGACATCGTGCACAGCTGCCGTGCCCCGGCGATCTCCGCGGTGAAGGCCATGATCCGATCGCGCGGATGGACGCGGAACTCGCGCGGGCTGTCGACCGAGGTGATCGACTCGATGGTCAGGCCGCCGCCGTGGCGCGCGGGGTCGGCACTCCGTCGATCGGTCACCGCCGCATCAGCCGGCGCGCTGGGCGACGCACCACGGGCCGAGCATGGCCAGGTGCTTGCGCGTGTGCCCGTGGAGGCAGTCGTACGCCCACGACCAGCCATCGGGCGAACGCAGCTCCTCGACGGACAGCGTGTCGATGGCGGCGAACAGGGCGACCCGCGCGGCGTCATACCGCGCCAACGCCTCGGCCGGACGCTCCCCGGCGGCACGGGCTGCTTCGACATGGCGCTCGTTCCACGGGTCGACGCCCTCGTCCGGGTCGGCCAGCCAATGCCCACGACGGTGGTAGACGTCGATGGCGGCGACGGCCTCCTCGGCCCAGTCGGCGAGGTGCCCGACGTGATCGCGCAGGGTCCACCCGGGCGTGACCGGCTCGGCATCCCAGGCGGCCGTCGGCAGGTCGCGGATGAGCGCATCGAACTGCGCCTCGACCACGTCGTCCTGGTCGCGGAAGCCCGCGTGGTCCGCGGCACGCGGATCGTCGAGGAACGGATCGCCCTCGACCTGGCGGGCACGCAGCTGGGCGGCCCACGGCTCGAGCACCGCGAGATGGTCCAGGTAGTGGCCGCCGAGGACCATGTGCACCCAGCCCCACGCGGCGTGCTCACGGACCCGCTCCGGGCCGAGCTCGCGGGCGAGCTCGAGCAGGCGCGGGCGGGCGTTCGCCCAGCGCGCCTCGATGGTCGCGGCCGGCATCGTCGTCCACGGCGCGCGCCGTCGCTCGTTGTAGCGGTCGAAGTCCCCGCCGTCGTAGTCGTCATCGCTCGGCCAGGCGCCGGTGGCGAGGGCGACCCCGACGTAGTCGATGGCGAGCTCCTGCCAGTCGACGATGTGGCCGACATGCTCGGCCAGCGACCAGTCCGGCCCGCCGGCGTCGGACGGTGCGGCGCCGGGAAGATGCCAGGCGGCGTCATCGAGGCCGGCGAGCGTCACCTCGAGGCGGTCGTGGAGCGCGGCTTCGTCGGCCCACAGGTCACGGTCGGCCGCGTGGAGGTCGACCGAGCGGAGGTCCGCCAACGACGCCCGACGCAGGTCGATCGACGGTGCGGCCCGTGTCCCGGTCGCGGTCATCGGTCGGTCGGTCGGCGTTCGGGGGTGGGTGCGCCCGCCGAGGCGTCGACCCGGGCCTCCAGCTGATCACCCAGCTCCAGCGTCCGTCGGAAGGCCGCCCAGACGGCCTCGCTCATGACCGTCCGCAGCCGACCGCGCTCCAGCTCGTGCAGCGCGGCCGCGGACGTCCCGCCCGGCGAGGTCACCATGTTGCGCAGCTCGGCCGGGTGCATCCCGGACTGCTTGGCGAACAGGGTCGAGCCCTCGAGCGTCTCGATGACCAGGTCGTGGGCGATGTGGCGCGGGAAGCCGAGGTGGACCGCGGCGTCGATGAGCGCCTCCATCACCAGGAAGACGTAGGTCGGGCCGGTGCCGCTGACCGCGGTCGCCATCGCGACCATCTTCTCGTCGTCGACCTCCAGCTGGTGACCGAGCGCCCCGAGCAGGGCGGCCGCCTGCTGGCGCTGCTCGTCGGTCGTCGCGGGGGTGGCGTACCAGACGGTCATGCCCTTGCCCAGGCGCGCCGGCGTGTTGGGCATGCTGCGCACGACCTGGTCGTGCCCGAGCATCCCGATCAGGGCGGTGGTCGTCGCCCCGGCGAGCACGCTGAGGACGAGCTGGCCGCGACGCAGGTGCGGGCCGATCTCGCGCCCGACCTTGTCGAGCATCTGGGGCTTGATGCCGAGCAGGATGACGTCCGCGCCGCGGACGGCCTCGACGTTGTCGGCCACCGTCCGGATGCCGTACTCGCGCTCGAGCGCCTCGCGCCGCTCCGCCCGCGGGTGGCTGGCCACGACCTGGTCGGGCTGGACGAGCTGCCCCTGCTGGCCGCGCAGCAGCCCGGCGATCATCGCCTCGGCCATGACACCGGAACCGACGGTGGCGATCGTGACGCTCGACAGGGGGGACATCGCGCGGAGTATAGCCATCGGTCCACCGCTGCCCGGTCGGGCGGCCCGGCCCGTGCGCCCACTGCCGGCGTGGCGTCGCGACCCGTTCAGCCGGCGACGCCGGTCCCGAGCACGAAGAACCGGCCGGTCGTCGTCACCTCGACGTCCCGGAACCCGGCGGCGGCGAGGGCCGCCGTCAGCTCCTCCGGCGTGTAGTAGACCTTGACGATCGTGAACTCGCGGCCGTCGTCGAGCCGACGGACCGCGCGATCGTCGGCGGGGACCGGATGGTCGGCGGCTCCGGAGGCCGCGTCGGGCAACGAGTCGATGAAGGCGTAGCGCCCGCCGGGTCGCAGCCAGCGCCGGGCCAGCTCGAGGAACTCGCCCAGCCGCCCCCGCTCGACGTGGCTGAGCCAGAACCCGGTGAACAGCGCGTCGGCGACACCGTCCGGGTCGGCCCACGCGTCGCGGACGTGGATGTGGGCGCGGAGACGATGCGCCACGAGGCGCTCGCGGGCGCGATCCAGCGGCGCCGCCGCCGCGTCGTAGATCGACAGCTCGCCCTTGCCGGCGAGGAGCGGCGACCACCATCCCGTGCCCGCTGCGAGCTCCACGATCCGACCGTCGAGCGGCAGGCCGTCCAGCCAGCGCCCGGCCCGGTCGACCTCGGCGTGCCAGGCCGCATCGTGGATCGCGCCACGGGCGTAGCGACCGCGGCGCAGGTACCAGTCGTCGTACTCGGTCGCGCGCGCCTCGTAGTAGGCGACCATGTCGTCGGTCGGGGCGCGGTCGGCGGGATCATCGGCCGTGGCGGGATCGGCGGTCAGCGTCGGGGCCGCCGACGAGGGTTCGGCTGGCGCCGGTCGCCGAGGGTGCGGGCACGCCGTGCGCCGCAGCGCGCTCGGTGAGGGCCTGGCGCAGCCGGAATCGCAGGAACTCGTTGTCGCCGGCCTTGCCCACGCAGTCGGGGCAGAGCTGCGCCCAGCCCTCCAGGTCATCCGCGGTCCGACAGGTGTGCGCGGTGCCGCACCACAGGCAGGCGAACGAGGGGCGGAAGGGCATGGTGCGAGCGGTCGGACTCACGCCGACCGGGACCGGCGTCCAGCTCCCGGGCGGCGCGATGTCGACGAATGCGGCCGGATCCATGATCTCGGCCAGCAGCTCGATCCCGTCGATGACCCGCGGACCCGGCCGGCTGAAGTACGACGAGCCATCGACCGCGAACACCGCACCGCGTCTGGCCGCGGGCAGGTCCGGCAACCAGATCGGGTCGCTCGACGGTCTCCCACTCGCGGACCGTCTCGGCGAGGTGGAACCCGCAGGGCATCAGGAACAGCATCTCCGGGTCCACCTCGGCCACGGCATCCCACGTCGTCGCCTGGGCCTTGTCGCCGTCCGTCCCCAGGAGGTCCCAGCCGCCGGCGCGTCGGATCTGCTCCGGGACCCAGTGCCCCACCGCGAACGGCGGATCGAGCCACTCGAGCGCCACGACCCGCGGAGCGTGACCGCCGGCTTCTCGCCGGGTGGCGACGGTCCGCTCGACCGCGGACAGCCGCTCGCGCAGGGCCTCGACGAGGTCGATCGCCGCGTCCTCGACCTCGGCCATCGCGCCGACGGTCGTGATCGTGTGGAAGATTCCCTCGATCGAGGTCGGCTCGAGCGACACGACCGTGATGTCGGCGTCGATGCGCCGGGCGACCTCGTTGACCTCGCGATAGCTGACCGCGCACACGCGGCACAGCTCCTGGGTCAGGATGAGGTCCGGTTCGGCCGCCGCCAGTGCCGCCTCGTCGAGCTCGTACAGCGACGAGCCGCCGTGCATCGCGGCCGTGACCCGCTCATGGATCTCGCGCGAACCGGTGCCCGACCCGCCGCTCGCGTCGCGCGTGACGACGGGCTTGCCGACGACCGACGGCGGCCAGTCGCACTCGTGGGTGACCGCGACCAGCTCGTCCTCCAGCCCGATGGCGCACACGATCTCGGTGGCCGAGGGCAGGAGCGAGACGATGCGCAACGGTCAGTCGCGACCGGACTGGGCCGGTCGCCGCCGGTCAGCCGGCCGGCTTGAGCTCGTCGACTGCCGCGCGGGCCGCAGCCTTGTCGGTGTACCAGGTCGCATCGATCGTCGTGTAGTTCGCCCACTCGGGCGGCAGCGACTCCTCGGGGAAGATGGCGTTGACCGGGCACTCCGGCTCGCACGCCCCACAGTCGATGCATTCGTTCGGATCGATGAACAGCTTGCGATCGGTGCCTTCCTCGTAGTGGATGCAATCCACCGGGCAGACCGACACGCACGACACGTCGAGCACATCGATGCAGGGCTCCGCGATCACATAGGCCATCCAGCAACCTCCTTCGAGGACACGTCGTCATGCTCAGCGCGCCCCGAGCCGGCGCGGGTGGAGAGCGTACCACCGAGGACCGGATCCGGACGGTCGCGCGTGGGGTGCGACAGGGCCTCGCCGCCGACCCATCGGACCGGGACCTGCATGCCCCGCTCCCAGTGCCCCGGGATGTGGCAGCCGACGACCCAGTCCGTTGCCGTGCCGGCCTCGGCGCGGGACGGTCCAGACGAGGTCGACGCGCTCGCCCGACTCGACCACGATGCGGATGCCCGACACGCCCGGCGGGACGCTGACCAACGGCGTCGGACCTGGCGGCGCTCCGACGGTCGCCGCTTCGGCGATCTCCCAGGCGTCCTGGACGGCCGCATCGCCGATGACGGCCTCGTGGACCTCCAGACCCCCGTTGATGACGTGGAGGACGACGGTCTCGCCGGGAACCAGGTCGACGACCTCGGGCAGGAACGAATAGTCCTTGGCGATGATGTTCACCGCTCGGGGCTGGTCGGAGGCGCCGGCCACGACCGGTGGGGTCGGCGGTGCGACGCCCGCCTCGCACGCCCCAAGGACCGTGAGCAGGAGCACGACGGCGAGGGCGCGTGCGACGACGGACGACGTGGTGGACGGGGACACCGCGCGAGTCTAGGTCGAGCGTCGGCACGTCGCCTGCGCGGCCCGCCGGCGTGCCTTGACACCGATCCGGGCTCGTCGCACATTCCCCGCGGGGGAGGTGGTGCATGCGATCCACGGCCGTAGTCTCGATCGGCGCGACGCTGATCCTGGTCCTGGCGGCGTGCGACGCCGGGCCGGCCGCATCGGACGGTGGCGCCTCGTCGTCACCACCGGCGGCCAGCGCCAGCAGCGCGGCCCAGGCATCCGCATCGACCGGCCCCGAGACCTCGCCCGCGGCCTCCGCGTCCGCGTCTGCGTCCGCCGACGGGATCGCCGGCGCAGACCTCGTCGGGCGGCGGGACCGGCAGCGACTGTTCCGCGCTCCCGAGTCCGGACGCGAACGGGCAGACCGCGACGACCGAGTACCCGGACCTCCTGGCGATGATCCCCGAGGAGCTCGGCGGTCAGCCGACCCACAGTCGCCAGTCGTTCCGTGTCGTGGAGTTCCTGTGTGTCGCCGGCGGCCAGGCGGTCGTGGACGAGGTGGTCGGCGCGGCGCCGGATGGGTTCGACCTGACGGCGGTCCAGTACGCCGGTGCCTCGGTCAACCTCGGCGAACCGACGAGTGGGGTCGCGATCATCCGGACGCCCGGCGCCGACGCCGCGTTCATGGCCGAGCACTTCGGGCAGATCATCCCGTTGATCGCCGGCTCGACCGAGGTGGCGGAGGGCGAGGTCTCGGAGGACACGCTCGGCGGGAAGTCGATCTTCGTCTTCAGCCCGCCCGAGAGCCGGTCGACCTTCCTCTACCCCAAGGACGACCTCCTGTTCGTGATCTCGCCCAAGGACGCCGGAGGTCGCCGAGACGATCCTCGCAGCGCTGCCCTAGCCGCGCGTTCGAGCGCCTGCGCCGGTGGCGCCGACCTGGAGCGCTCGCCGGGACCGTGGTCCGTCCGCCTTGACACGCGGACCCGCGCGACGGCACGCTGCCCCGACCGTCAGCCGCCGAGCACGGTCGACCCCGCGACGAACGAGGTACCGCTTGGCCATCCCGACCCCCGCGGTCGACCCCGCGTCCACCGACGAACGACCTGGACCGTCCAGCGCCGTCGCCGTCCGCCTCGAGCGCGTCGAGAAGCGATACGGCGACGTCGTCGCCGTCGACGGGGTCGACCTGGACGTCCACGACGGCGAGTTCTTCTCGATGCTCGGACCATCGGGCTCGGGCAAGACGACGACGCTGCGGATGATCGCCGGGTTCGAGCTGCCGACCGCCGGGCGGGTCCTGCTGCACGGCGCCGACGTGACCTCGGTCCCGCCGTTCGACCGCGACGTGAACACCGTGTTCCAGGACTACGCCCTGTTCCCGCACATGACCGTCGGGGGCAACGTCGGCTACGGGCTGGTCGTCCGCAAGGTCGCCAAGGCCGAACGCGAGCGACGGGTCCTCGACGCCCTGCGGATGGTCCGGCTGGAGGGCTACCAGGATCGCAAGCCGGGCCAGCTGTCGGGCGGACAGCGCCAGCGCGTCGCCCTCGCGCGGGCCCTCGTCAACCGGCCGCGGGTGCTGCTGCTCGACGAGCCGCTCGGGGCGCTCGACCTGAAGCTGCGCGAGGAGATGCAGCTCGAGCTCAAGGCCATCCAGCAGCAGGTCGGCATCACCTTCATCTACGTGACCCACGATCAGGAGGAGGCGCTCACGATGAGCGACCGGCTGGCCGTGTTCAACGCGGGCCGGATCGAGCAGCTCGGCACGCCGGCGGAGGTCTACGAGCGACCCGCCACCCGCTTCGTCGCGGGGTTCGTGGGCACGTCCAACCTGCTTCGCGGCGAGGTCGCCGAGGCCATCCTCGGGCGACAGGGCACGTTCACCATCCGACCGGAGAAGATCCACCTGGCCGATCCGGAGGCGGCCGTCGGCGCCGACGACCGGTCGGCGCTCGGGCGCATCCGCGCCGTCGTCTATCTGGGTCCCGATACCCGGTACACCGTCACGCTGGACGCGGGCTCGGAGCTCGTCGTGACCCAGCAGAACCTTGCGACGACCTCGACCGAGGCGCTCGCCCAGGAAGGCAAGGCTGTCCGCCTCATCTGGAAGCGACAGCACGAACTCTCCGTCGCGGACGGAGGACCCTCGGAGGAGGGGGAGGAGGAGACGGCATGAAGCATCGGAGGTTCCTGGCCCTGGCCGCTGTCGCGGCCCTGGCCATCGGCGCCTGTAGCGGCGCGGGCGGATCGGCTGCCCCCAGCCCACAGGCAGAGCTCGGCGAGGGCGAGGGCGCCCTCAACCTGATCATCTGGCCCGGCTATGCCGAGCGCGGTGACGTCGACCCGGCGTTCGACTGGGTGACCCCGTTCGAGGAGGCGACCGGCTGCATCGTCAAGACGACCGAGATGACCGACTCCAACAACGGCGTGTCGTTGATGCAGTCGGGCGAGTACGACGCCGGGTCGTTCTCCGGTGACGCCACCTCGCGGCTGATGGCCGGCGGGATCGTGACGCCGGTCAACACCGACCTGATCCCGAACTACGCCAACATCTTCGAGGGCCTGAAGAACCAGACCCACAACACGCTCGATGGCGTGCCCTACGGCGTGCCGCACGGGCGCGGTCCGAACCTGCTTGCCTACAACTCCGACGTCGTGACCACGCCCCAGACGAGCTGGGACATGGTCTGGGACGGCGGCGCCGAAGGCGATGGCAAGGTCAGCGTCTACGACTCGTCGATCTACATCGCCGACGCCGCGCTGCACCTCATGACCAAGCAGCCGGACCTCGGCATCACCAACCCGTACCAGCTCAACGAGGCGCAGTTCGCCGCGGCCATCGACCTGCTGACCAAGCAGCGTGACGCCGGCGCGCTGTACTGGGGCACGTACAGTCGACCAGATGGCCTCGTACGCCGCCGGCGACGTGACCACCGGGACGTCGTGGCAGTTCCAGGTCGGCCTGATGCAGGCCGAGCCGCTGCCGATCGTCGGCGTCGCTGCCCGATGAGGGCTCGACCGGCTGGTCCGACACCTGGATGATCGCCAGCAAGGCCAAGAACCCCAACTGCGCCTACAAGTGGCTGGACCACATGGCCTCCGCCGAGGCCAACGGGACGGCCACCGTCTGGTTCGGCGAGGCGCCGACCAGCCAGCAGGCATGTGACTTCGCCGAGACGCTGTCGCCGGGCCATTGCGAACTGACCCATGCGACCGACGAGGCGTACTACGACAAGATCTGGTACTGGGCCACCCCGCAGGCCGATTGCGCCGACGACGACGACGCGACGACCTGCAAGGACCAGGACGACTGGGTCGCTGCCTGGACCACGCTGCGCGGCGGCTGAGACCGGACGGCGCGACGACTGGTGAGGGCTCCCCGGGCATCGCCCGGGGAGCCCTTCCCTCGACCACCCGATGACCGACGCCACCGCACCCGCTCCGCCGGAGGCTCCCGAGCCGCCGGTGTCGCCGCGCCCGGGACTCGCCCGGCGGATCGCGACGTGGCTGTACCCGCGCAAGCGCCTGCAGGTCGGGCCTGCTCCTGTCCGGCCCGCTGGGCTGGCTCGTCATCGCCTACCTCGGGCGCGCTGTTCATCCTGTTGCTCAACGCCTTCTGGGAGAAGGACGCGTTCACGGGCACCGTCGAGCCGTTCGCCTGGTCCCTGGATGCGTTCCGCGAGCTCGCAGAGAACCCGGTCTACCGGACCATCGCGATCCGGACGGTCGGGATGGCCATCCTGGTCACCGTCACCGACGCGCTGCTGGCCTTCCCGATCGCGTACTACATGGCCCGCGTGGCCTCGCCACGGCAAGCGCGCCATGCTCGTCGTGGCCATCCTCACGCCGCTCTGGGCGGCCTACCTCGTCAAGGTCTATGCGTGGCGGATCATCCTCCAGGGCAACGGCCTGGTCGACTGGCTGCTCCAGCCGATCGGCCTGACCGGGCCGGGCCTCGACGAGCTCGCCAACACCTGGCTCGTGTTCAGCTATCTCTGGCTGCCGTACATGATCCTGCCCATCTACGCGGGCCTCGAACGGATCCCGAACTCGCTGCTCGAGGCGTCCGCTGACCTCGGTGGCCGATCGGCGACGACGTTCCGGCGGGTCATCCTGCCGCTCGTCTTCCCGGCCCTCGTGGCCGGCTCGATCTTCACCTTCTCGCTGACGCTCGGCGACTACATCACCCCGGACCTCGTGTCCGACGCCAAGTTCATCGGCAACGTGATCTACGACAACTCGGCCCTCGGCAACCTGCCGCTCGCGGCCGCGTACTCGCTGCTGCCGATCGTGATCATGACCATCTACCTGCTCGTCGCCCGGCGTCTCGGCGCCTTCGACTCGCTATGAGCGCCGACACGTGATCGAGGGTCGCGTCACCCGCGTCCTGCTGCGCATCGCGACCGCGCTCGTCCTGGCCTTCCTGTACCTGCCGCTCATCGTCATCGCGATCTTCGCGTTCAACCCGAGCCGCATCCAGTCGTGGCCACCGGCACGGCTTCACGTTCCACTGGTTCGGCGAGGCGGTCGGCAATCCGGCGCTCCGGGCGGCCGTCATCAACTCCTTCATCGTGGCGACCGCGGCGACCGCGCTGGCGCTGGTGCTCGGCACGCTCGCGGCGCTCGCGGTCCAGCGCTACGCCTTCTTCGGCCGCCAGACGATCTCGTTCCTGCTGGTCCTGCCGATCGCCCTGCCGGGCGTGGTCACCGGCATCGCGCTGCGGACGACGTTCGTGACGTTCGGCGTGGAGTTCGGCCTGTTCACGATCATCGTCGGCCACGCGACGTTCTGCGTGGTCATCGCCTACAACAACGTGATCGCCAGGCTGCGGCGGCTGCCACGGTCGCCCGAGGAGGCCTCGGCCGACCTTGGCGCCGACTTCTTCACCACGTTCCGGCGCGTGACGCTGCCCGGGATGGGCACCGCCCTGCTGTCGGGCGGGCTGCTCGCGTTCGCCCTGTCGTTCGACGAGATCATCGTCACGAACTTCACGGCGGGCGCCGGCACGCAGACGATCCCGCTGTGGATCTTCACCGCCATCCAGCGCCCGGTCGAGCTGCCGATCGTCAACGTCGTCGCCCTCGCCCTGATCGTCCTGTCGGTGATCCCGGTCTGGATCGCGACCCGGATCAGCGACGGCGCCGGCGCGACCAGGCTGTAGCGGTCACAGCCACTTCTGGCCCTCGAGACCGAACGCGAGGGCGAGCGCGACGAATCCGACGGCAAATCCGGGCAGCCGGCTGCGCAACGTGGTCATGGGATACCTCCACCGGTCCCGGTCCGGATGTCGTCCGCGATGGCCCGATCCCGCCGAGGAGTGCCCGATCGAAGCGCGGACCGCGATGGTCGCAGGAGCCGCTTAGCTGCGACTTACCCCGGGCGCGTCGCCGCGGGCTGGCGACCCTACATCGACGGGACGTAGTCCTCGGCCAGGTACTTGTCGGGGTCGTCCTTGAACTCGAGCAGACAGCCCTTGCCGCAGAACCAGTAGGTCGTGCCCTCGTACTCGTAGGACAGCAGCGAGGTCTCGGTGTCGACCTCCATCCCGCACACGGGATCCTTCGCGATGGCCATCGGTGCCTCCGGTGTCGCAGGGTCTTGGTACTCCCCGGGAGGATAGCCCGAGCCGCTACCCTGCGGGGATGACCACCCCCGACGCGGACGACGTCCGGCGCATCCTGGAAGCCGAGCGAGCCCGCCTCGTCGCGCTCCTCGCCGTCGGGATCCAGGCGCCGGAGCAGATGACCTACGGCTCGCAGGCTGCCGCCGCCAGCCAGGTCTTCGAGCAGCAGCGCGACCTCGCGCTGCACGACCGCGCCGCCGTCCATCTCGAGGACGTCGAGTCCGCACTGGCTCGGATCGACGCGGGGACCTACGGCGCGTGCGTCGACTGCGGCCGCCCGGTCGCTCCCGAACGCCTGGAGGCGCTGCCCTGGGCCGCCCGCTGCATCGAGTGCCAGGCCGCGTACGACCGGCAACGCCGGTGAGCGAGCCGGCGCCGCTGGTCGACCTCGCCGCGATCCGGGCCGCGGCCGTCACCCTCCGCGATGTCGCCGATCGCGACCCCGCTCGTCGCCTTCGGTCGACCCGAGGAGCGCCAGTGGCTCAAGGCCGAGAGCCTCCAGCCGATCGGGGCGTTCAAGATCCGCGGCGCCTACGTCGCCATCGCCGGCCTCGACGAGGCGTCCCGGGCCCGGGGCGTCATCACCTATTCGTCGGGCAACCACGCCCAGGGCGTGGCTCGGGCGGCACGCCTCCTGGGCTGTCCGGCCACCGTCGTCATGCCCTCGGATGCGCCACCCATCAAGCGCGCTCGCGTCGAGGCCGACGGAGCGACGGTCGTGGTCGTCGGCACCGCCTCCGTCGAGCGCCAGCTGGTCGCCGAGCGGCTGGCTGCGGAGGGCGGGCTGGCGATCATCCCGCCCTACGACGACGACCGGGTCATCGCCGGGCAGGGCACGGTCGGCCTCGAGATCGCCGAGGCCATGCCGGACGTCGCGCTCGTCCTCGTCCCGATCGGCGGCGGCGGGTTGGCCAGCGGCGTCGCGGTCGCGATGAAGGCACTCCACCCGGGCGCACGCGTGGTCGGCATCGAGCCGGAGCTGGCCGCCGACGCCCACGAGTCGCTGGCGCGCGGCGAGATCGTCAGCTGGCCCGCCGAGTCCGTCAGCCGGACGATCGCCGACGGCACGCGAACGCAGTCGATCGGCGTGCGCCCGTTCGCCCATCTGCGCGCGCTGCTCGACGGCGTCGTGACCGTGACCGAGGTGGAGATCGCTGCCGGCGTCCGGCTCGCTGCCGAACGGTCGCGCCTCGTCGTCGAGCCGTCGGGCGCGCTCGTCGTGGCCGCCCTCGCCTTCCACGCTGCCGAGATCGGCCACGATCCGTCGCGCGGCCCGACGGTCGGTGTCGTCAGCGGTGGCAACGTCGATCCGCGCGCGTACCTCGACTACCTGGCGACGCCGCTCCCGGACTGAGCGTCCTCGCCCTCGGCGGCCCGGCGCTCGGCGTGGAGCGCTTCGCGGCGCCGGATCTCCGCCAGCTCGATCGCCGCTCGTCGATCCAGCCGCGGTGCCTCCCGCGCCTCGTGCCGCATCCAGGCCCAGACGAGGACCATCACCGCGCCGAGGAAGATCGCATCGCCGGCGACCCACATGATCCCCGCGGCGAGCTGCTGGTCCTCCAGCGGCGTCGGACCCCAGGTCCGGCCCGTCGTGGCGTAGTGCGGGTAGAGCACGGTCGATGCGCCGAGGATGACGATGGCCAGGAACGTGTTCTGGGGCGCCTGGAGGAACACGAACCCGGCGCGCCCCGGGTGGCTCATCCGCCAGGGACCCGGGTCCTGGGCGACGGCCGGCCACCAGAACAGCAGGGCGGTGCCGAGGAAGAGCAGGTGCTCGACGTCATGGACGAGCGGGTCCTCGAGCGCCGCATCGAACAGCGGCGAGAAGTGGGCCGGCCCACATCACGCCGGCGAAGGCGATCCAGGCGACGACCGGGAAGGCGATGACGCGGACGACCCGCGAATGGAGCACGGGCAGGATCCGGCGGCGGCGGACGTCCGGGGTCGCGACCCGCAACAGGAGCGTGATCGGCGCGGCCAGGGCGATGAGCGGGGCTGCGATGAGCACCAGCAGGATGTGCTGGACCATGTGGATCGAGAACAGCGCCGTGTCGTAGCGCTCGATGCCCGAGATGAGCGCGAACGCGATGGCCAGCATCCCCAGGCCGAACGAGATCGACCGCCAGCGCGGGACCGGGTTCGCCGGATGCGCGCGGTCCACCCGACGGACGGCCCACCACCACAGGCCGAGGGTCAGGGCGATGCCGAGCGTCGGCAGCGGGGCGAACGTCCAGCCGAACAGCAGCGTGGCGATGGTCGGCGGCTCGGCCGGGACCGGTCCGTGGGCGGCCACGACCGGCACGAGCGACAGCCACAGACCGACCAGGGCCGCGCCGGCGGCCGTCCGTCGCAGGGGTGTCGGAAGGGCCATCGGACGCATGGTCGCACGGTCCGCGTCGGACCCTCGTCGGACCGCGCGACACCCCAACGCTCCGGGTATCATGGCCGCGTCCGACCGACGGGCTGTCTGACCACGACCTGAGGCGGGCGCTCCCCGCTGACGCCACAACGCCCAACCCGCTGAGGACTGCATGGCGAGCTCCCCCAGGACCGGCCGCTCTTCCACCGCGACCACCGCGCTGATCATCGGCGCCATCCTCATCCTGGGGATCGTCGGCGTGCTGCTCGTGAGCGGCGGCGATCCGATCGGCCTGTCGCAGCGCGTCGTGTCCAGCCTGTATCCGCCCGAGGCCGTCACCAGCCAGGGCGTCCAGATCCGCGAGCTGTACACGATCGTCTTCCTGATCGCGGTCGTCATCTTCTTCGTCGTCGAGGGCCTCATCGTCTGGACGGTCCTGCGCTACAAGCGCAAGGCGACCGACGACGAGCTCCCGCCGCAGACGCACGGCAACGCCATCGCCGAGGTCGTCTGGACCGTCGTCCCGACGCTCATCGTGGCGTTCATCTTCGTCATCTCGTGGCAGACGCTGAACACCGTCGACGCGGTCTCGGCGAACCCGGACTACAAGATCCGGGCGGTCGCCGGCGCAGTTCCAGTGGACCTTCGAGTACCTGCCGGACGACTGGGAGCCGCCCGTCGCGGGCGAGCCTGCCCCGCCGCCCCCGCTGTACACGGAGTACGTGCCGGTCCGCAACGGCGAAGCGGGCGGCCTCAACGTCCCGGCCGGGCGCTCGGTCAAGCTCTACCTGTCGAGCCCGGACGTCATCCACGCCTTCTATGTCCCGCAGTTCCTGTTCAAGCGCGACGTCGTCCCGGGGCGGACCAACGTGTTCGAGTTCAACGTCGACGAGCGCTTCGCCGGCCAGACCTTCAACGGCCAGTGCGCGGAGCTGTGCGGGACCGGCCACTCGATCATGCTGTTCACGGTCTCGGCCATGGCGCCGGCGGACTTCGACGCCTGGCTGCAGGAGCGGATCGACCAGGCTCCGCCCCCGGCTCCCTCGGGCGAGCCGGCGACGTCCGCCCCGCCGGAGGGCTCGGCGCCGCCGGACGGGTCCGCGCCGCCGTCCGGCGGCGAGACCGTGGTCGAGATCGCCGCCCTGAACCTCGCGTTCGACCCGACGACCATCACCGTCCCGGCCGACGCGCCGTTCCAGATCCTGTTCGACAACCAGGATCCGAACATCCCACACAACGTCGAGATCAAGGACGGGGCCGGGGCGAGCGTGTTCCAGGGTGCCGTCTTCCCGGGGGTCGCCCAGCAGACGTATGACGTCCCGCCGCTCCCAGCCGGCGGCTACACCTTCCTGTGCACGGTCCATCCGACCATGACCGGCACCCTCACGGCGAACTGAGGAGCATCCACGTGGCGACCACCGCGCTCCACCCGGCTGCCACCAGCTATCGAAGCACGCTCTACGAGTGGGTGACGACGACCGATCACAAGAAGATCGGGATCATGTACATCATCAACTCGTTCCTGTTCTTCTTCCTCGGGGGCCTGCTCGCCCTCGGGGTCCGCGTCGAGCTCGCCGCGCCGGGTCTGCAGTTCGTGACCGACTCAGACCTACAACGAGCTGTTCACGATGCACGCCACGTTCATGATCTTCCTGTTCGTGATCCCGATGCTGGCGGGCTTCGGCAACTACATCGTGCCGCTCCAGATCGGCGCGCCGGACATGGCCTTCCCGCGCATCAATGCGCTGTCGCTGTGGATGCTCCCGCTGGCGGGCATCCTGCTCCTCCTGAGCTTCGTGACCGGTGGCACGGCAGCAGCCGGCTGGACGAGCTATGCGCCCCTGTCCGAGGACTACCCGCTGTCGTCGCCCGGCACCGGGCAGGACCTGTGGATCGTCGCCCTCGTCCTGATCGGGACGAGCTCGATCCTCGGCGCGGTCAACTTCCTCGTGACGATGTTCAAGATGCGGGCGCCCGGGATGACCCTGTTCCGGATGCCGATCATGACCTGGACCGTCCTCGTGACCTCGGTGCTCGTGCTGATGGCCACCCCGGTCATCACCAGCGCCCTGATCATGCTGTTCATCGACCGCAACTACGGCGGGGCGTTCTTCGACCCGCGCAACGGCGGCGACCCGATCCTGTGGCAGAACATCTTCTGGTTCTACTCGCATCCCGCCGTGTACGTGATGGTCCTGCCGGCGATGGGCATGATCAGTGAGATCCTGCCGGTGTTCTCGCGCAAGCCGCTGTTCGGCTACAAGGCGTTCGTGTTCGCCACGGCGGCGATCGGCGCCCTCGGCTTCTCGGTCTGGGCCCACCACATGTTCACGACCGGCGCGGTGTACCTGCCGTTCTTCAGCTTCGTGACGTTCCTCATCGCGATCCCGACCGGGGTCAAGATGTTCAACTGGATCTTCACCATGTGGCGCGGCCAGCTGACGTTCTCGACGCCGCTGCTGTTCGCCCTCGGCTTCCTGTCGATGTTCCTCATCGGCGGCATCAACGGCGCGTTCAGTGCCTCGGTCCCGGTCGACTTCGCCATCCACGACACCTACTGGGTCGTCGCGCACATCCACTACGTGCTGTTCGGCGGGTCCGTCTTCGGGATCATGGCCGGGCTGTACTACTGGTTCCCCAAGATGACCGGCCGGATGATGAACGAGACGCTCGGCAAGGTGCAGTTCGTCATCATGTTCATCGGATTCAACCTGACCTTCTTCCCGATGCATGAGCTGGGCCTGGCGGGCATGCCCCGGCGCATCGCCGATTACTCGTCGACGGCCGGCTGGAACGACCTGAACATCGCCGCCACGGTCGGCGGGTTCATGATCGCGGCGAGCATGCTGCCGCTGCTATGGAACATCTTCATCTCGCTGCGCAGCGGCAAGCCGGCCGGTGACGACCCCTGGGAAGCCAACACCCTCGAGTGGGCGACGAGCTCCCCGCCACCGCCGTACAACTTCGATCACCTGCCGGAGATCCGGTCGGAACGACCGGTCTTCGACGTCCGTCATGGCCAGGCGCTGGCCGGCGTGACGCCGCCCGCCCCCGACCGGACGCAGCAGCTCCCGGCCGGGCACTGAGGACGACGATGGCCGAGACGCACGCGCTGACCACCGAACACTCCCCCGTCGCCGGGCTCGCCCACGATCAGCGGGGCGGCATCAGCAATGTCGTCCTGGGCATGCTCCTGTTCATCACCTCCGAGGTGATGTTCTTCGCCGGCCTGTTCGCGGCCTACTTCAACGCTCGGGCCAGCGCGCCGCAGTGGCCGCCGATCAATCCCGAGACGAACGCCGCCTTCCACCTGCAGATCCTGCCGTTCGTCGGCCCGGCGACGATCCTCCTGATCCTGTCGTCGTTCACCTGCCAGTTCGCCGTGTGGGCGATCCGCCGCGGCGACCACGTCGCGTTCGTGCGCAACATCGCCGTCACCTTCGTCATCGGCATCGTCTTCCTGCTCCTGCAGCTCCTCGACTACGCGCTGCTGTACAGCGAGGGCATCACGCTGCAGGCCGGGACCTTCGGCACGACGTACTACACGCTGACGGGCTTCCACGGGGCGCACGTCTTCGGTGGGGCGATCATGCTCGGGGTCGTGCTCTTCCGCGGCATGGCCGGCCAGTTCTCGGCTCGTCATCACGACGCGGTCGAGGCGGCGTCCTTGTACTGGCACTTCGTCGACGTCGTGTGGATCCTGCTCTTCTCGCTCCTGTACCTCTTGCCGGCGAATACGTCGGCGGCGGCAGGGCACTAGGAGGCCGGCGCGTGCATCCCCTCCGTCACCCGCGCAACGCCGCTGCCGTCGGGCTGCTCTTCATCGTGGTCGGCGTGCTCTTCTGGGCGGTGCCGACCCTCGGTGGCTGGGAAGTGGACTACGCCGGCACCACCATGCTGCTGTTCCTGGGCGTGGCCATGGCGATCATGGCCTACGTCCTCGTGGCCGGCTCCACGAACGACTGACCCGGGCCTGACGACCAGCGATGCTCGAAGACCTGTGGACCGGCATCCTTGAGCTGACGGCGCAGTTCGTCATCCCGGATTGGGGCGCGATCATCGCCCTGCTGCCGATCCTCATCCTCATCCTCGTCGTCATCTTCGTGGTGTGGATGTTCCGACGACTGCATCGGGCGCCCAAGCCGCGCCGGGGCAAGCAGCGTCTCGAGCCACAGACGCCGGCCGGGATCCACATGCCGGGCCCGTCGTACGCCCCGGCCTTCGCGGCCCTCGGTTCCGGGCTGCTGTTCCTGGGGATCGTGTTCGGCGGCCTGATCCTCCTCCTGGGCGCCGTCGCCCTGACGCTGACCCTCCTGTACTGGCTGGCCGAGGCGCTGCGGACCTACGACAAGGACATCGGCGACACGATCCCGGCGCTGCCGGCGGAGGTCCACACAGGCCCGCCAGCGGGCGTGCACATGCCCGGTCCGTCGTTCCGACCGTTCCTCGGGGCGATCGGGACGGCGATGCTGATGCTCGGCCTCGTGTTCGGTGGCTGGCTGCTCGCCGCCGGCGTCATCACGCTCATCCTGACCCTGGTCGGCTGGTTCATCGACGCGATCAAGGAGTACCGGAAGACCGTCGAGGCCGACACCACCGGTCATCTCGACAACATCCCGGCGCCGCGGACGCCGTCCCGGCTGCTCTGGCTCATCGGCATCCTGCTTGTCGGTGGCATCGTGCTCCAGGCGGGCTGGCTGCCCCCGAAGGACGCGACCGCCGACGGCGGCGGTGCGACCCCATCCGGCGAGCCGGCCGGCTCGGGCGAGCCACCGGCATCCGGAGCGCCGCCGGCCTCTGGCGAGCCGCCGGCCTCGGGCCCGCCGACGGACGTGTCGATCACGGCCCAGGGCATCGAGTTCCTGGAGACGAGCTTCACCGCGCCGGCCGATCAGCCGTTCACGATCGGCTTCCTCAACAACGACCCGAACACGCCCCACAACATCGAGATCAAGGACGCCTCCGGAGGCGCTGCGTTCCTCGGTGACGTCTTCCCCGGCGTCGAGCTGCGGGTCTACGACGTCCCGGCGCTGGCCGCCGGCTCGTACCCCTTCGTCTGCACCGTCCATCCGGATATGACGGGGACCGCCACCCTCGAGTAGGCGGCCCGGAGGTCCTGCACGGTGCGCCGACCGATCGTCATCGCGCTGCTCATCGCCGTCCTCACGACCACCGGTGTGTGGCTGCTCGTGCGGATGACGAGCGGCATCGACGACCGCGCCTCGCTCGACCAGCCGGCGCCGGCCATCGTCGGCACCACCCTCGACGGGGAGGCGTTCGACCTGGCGGCCCTGCGCGGGCGGCCGGTCATGGTCAACTTCTGGGGCCCGTCGTGCGTGCCGTGTCGCGACGAGTTCCCGCTGCTCATCGACAAGGCCGCGGAACATGCCGGCGACGGGCTGGCGATCGTCGGCGTGCTGACCGACGACCCGCCCGAGCCGGCGCGCGACTTCGTGGCCGAGTACGGCGCGACCTGGCCGACCGTCGAGGACCCGGACCGGTCGATCAAGACGGCGTGGCGGATCGCTGCCCGGCCGCAGACCTACTTCATCGATGGGGACGGGGTCATCCGGTCGATCCAGGCGGGCTGGATGCACGACGAGGACTTCGAGCGGCAGTACGCCGAAGATCGCGCCGTGACCGCGGCCGGCGACGGACCGGTCATCGACGTCGCGGGGCTCGTCAAGCGCTATGGGCCGCGAACGGTCGTCGACGGCATCGACCTCCAGGTCCGGGCCGGCGAGATCGTCGCGCTGCTCGGGCCGAACGGGGCGGGCAAGACCACGACGGTGGAGGTCATCGAGGGCTACCGCCGTGCCGATGCGGGATCGGTCCGGGTCCTCGGCGAGGATCCGTCCAGCGCCGGTCGGACCTGGCGGGCGCGACTGGGGCTGATGCTCCAGGACGGCGGCTTCGACATCCGCGCCCGACCGCGCGAGACCCTCCACCAGTACGCGGCCTTCCACGCCGACCCGCTCGACCCGGACGTGCTGCTCGAGGAGGTCGGGTTGTCGGCGGCCGAGCGCACGCCGTACCGACGACTGTCCGGCGGCGAGCGCCAGCGGCTGGCCCTGGCGGTCGCGCTGGTCGGGCGGCCGGAGGTGCTCGTCCTCGACGAGCCGACCGCCGGGATGGATCCCGAGGCGCGGGCCGTGACGCGCGACCGCATCGCGGCGCTCCGCGCCGATGGCGTCGCGATCCTGCTGACCAGCCACGACCTGGTCGATGTGGAGCGGTTGGCCGACCGGGTCGTGGTGATCGCCGCCGGGCGGGTCGTCGCCAGCGGCACGACCGCGGACGTCCGCGGCGACAGCGGCGACCCTGGAGGACGCCTATCTGGCGCTCGTCCGTGGAGGGCGATCGTGAGCGGCCCGGCACCGTGGCCCAGGGCGGCGACCGCGCAGCTGTCGACGGAGCTGCGGCTGACCGCGCGACGCGGCGAGAACCTCCTGGCGATCGCGGTGATCCCGGTCGCGGTCCTCGTCTTCTTCTCGACCACGACCGTGCTGGCGCTCCCGGCTTCGACCGGGGTCGACACGCTCCTCCCAGGCGCGATCGCGCTCGCGATCATCGCCAGCGGCCTCGTGAACCTCGGCATCGCCACCGCCTACGAGCGGAGCTATGGAGTGCTCAAGCGACTCGGGGGCTCGCCCCTTGGACGATCCGGGCTGGTCGCCGCGAAGGTCGGATCGATCGCGGTCATCGTGGCCATCCAGGTCGTCGTCCTCGTCGCCGTCGCCTGGATCGGGTCTGGGCTGGCGGCCCGGACAGGACGCGTCGCTGCCGGTCGCGGTCGGCGTGGTCGCGCTCGGGACGGCGACGTTCGCCGGGCTGGGGCTGTGCCTCGCCGGCACGCTCCGCGCAGAGGCGGTCCTGGCTCTGGCCAACGGCCTGTTCCTCGCGGCGATGCTGCTGGGCGGCATCATCGTCCCGACCTCGACCCTGCCTGGGCCGGTCGCCGCGATCAGTGACCTGCTGCCGGCGGCCGCCCTCGCCGATGCGCTGCGGATCGCCTTCGGCTCGAGCACCGACGACCTGGTCCGGCCGCTCGTCGTCCTGCTGGCCTGGGGCCTCGGCGCGATCGCGGTCGCGATCCGCGCGTTCCGCTGGGACTGAATCCTCGCCTCCTGGGCCAGGCGGATCGTCGCGACTGAACGTTCCGGGTGCATGCTGACTCATTGGGGGTGTCCCGGGCGCCGTGATCGACACGGCCCCGCGATCGCGACGAGGGGATGGGGTCTTGCGGGATCTCGTGGTCCGAGCGCAGCAGGGCGATCGCGAGGCGTTCGCGGGGCTGGTCAACCTGACCAGCGACCGCATGTACGCCATCGCCGTCCGCGTGCTGCGTGACAGCGACCTCGCGGAGGACGCCCTGCAGAGCGCCCTCCTGACCGCCTGGCGCCAGCTCCCGAACCTCCGGGACCCGGATCGCTACGAAGCCTGGGTCCGCAAGGTGCTCGTCCATGCCTGCTACGCCGAGGCCAGGCGTCGCCGCGCATGGTCGGCCAATGTCCGTGTCCTGCCGGTCGACGGGCCGGTCGGTCCGGATGAGATCGTCTCCGTCGACGACCGCGACACCCTCGACCGCGCCTTCCGGCGCCTGAGCGTCGAGCAGCGAGCGGTCTTCGTGCTGCACCACCACCAGGGCCTGCCCCTTGTCGAGATCGCCGAGACGCTCGGCATCCCGGCCGGGACGGCCCGTTCGCGATTGCATCACGCGACCCGTGTGCTGCGCGGCGCCATCGACGCCGACGCGCGCACCGTCGCTCCCCAGGGACGGATGGCATGACCAGTCACGAGCGCGACTTCGACCAGCTGGCTCGGGCCTGGCTCGAGCTTGGTCCGAACGAGGCCCCCGACCGACCCATCGCCGCCGTCCTCCAGGCCATCGAGACGACGCCGCAGGCGCGGCGGACGTGGCGCTGGCCGACCTGGAGGTCCACCACGATGTCCCGCATCACCCTCCTGGCCGTACTGGCCGGGACCATCGCCCTCATCGTCGGCGGGCTCGTCCTGTCCGGGGGCGGTCCCGCGCCAGCACCGCTGTCCGTCCGTGTCGAGCCCGTCACCGACCCCGGGCGTCAGCCCTCAGCGCAGGCGACGCCGGGGCCCCCGTCCCCGCCGCCGTCAAGGGCGGCTGGTCGGCGGCCTCGCGTGGCACCGCCCTGGAGGACACGCCGGTCACGACCATCGTCCTGGGTGGCTCGTCCATGGACAGCTCCGCCCGCCAGTTCTCCATGGACTACCCGGGCATGCCCAGTCGCAAGCTCGACTCGAACCTGGTCGAGATCGAACCCGGCGTCCTGCGCCTCAGGCTGGGCTCCGGAGCGTCGGGCTGTGACGTGGGAGCCGAGGGTCGCTATCGCTGGTCCCTATCCGCTGATGGCCAGTGGCTGACCCTCGAGCAGATCGCCGAGGCGTGCCCCGTTCGCGGCGAGATCCTGGCTGGCACCTGGCAGCGCAACGTCGGGTTCTCCAGCCCGGGCGGACCGGGCATCGCGACAGCCGTCGAGCCGTACATGACCGTCATCCTCCCGGATGGCGACCTGGGTCGGGCGCGAGTTCTCCAGCACGGACACCGTGGTCGCCGACAACGGCAACCGCACCTTCAAGGTCTGGAAGGACCTCGACGGCTTCGTCGACCCGTGCGACCGCTCCAAGGGCCGCCTGCTCATCGAGCCGGGGATGGACGCGTTCCTGGCGTACCTGCGGAGGATCCCCGGTTCACGGTCACCCGCGAGGACGAGTACGAGCTCGATGGCCACCGCGCGGTCGAGGTCGAGTTCGGCATCGGTGCGGACACTCACCGCGCCGTGCTGGGATTTCGACGGCGACCCGGCGAACAAGATCGGCGTCCTGACCTATGTGCCAGGGGCCGAGCCCTACCCGGAGGCCTTCTGGAACGCGCCGCTCGACAGCGTCGGCCTCCTCGTGGTGACCGAGGTCGACGGGGCGACGCTGGTCTTCGAGAGCGTGATCGCGGAGACGGACGGATCCGCCACGCGTCGATCGCGAGGTCCTCGACACGGTCCGCTTCCTCGATGCCCTCCCGGAGGCGCCGACCCCCGTAGCGACGCTCGTCAGGTCATCCCGACGCGGACCCCGGCCCTGCGGCTGGGGTCCGGCGTCGTGCACGAGCTGCGGCGAGTCGTCTTAAGCTCGCGGGCGAACTGCTGGCCATCGCGCGGCGCATAGCCGACCCCGCGCCAGAACGCCTCGCCATCCGCATTGCCGTCGCGCACGAGGACGTTGACCCGCCAACAGCCTTCGTTCGCGAGTCGCCGTTCCACCTCGCGGACGAGCTGTGTCGCGAGGCCCTGGCGTCGTTCATCGTCGGCGACCGCGACGTGGTAGATCCAGCCGCGTCGACCGTCCCAGGCGCCCATCGCGGAGCCCACGACCGTCTTGCCACGCACGGCGACGAGGAACGTCCGTGGGTTGCGGGCCTTGAACATCCGCAGGCCGGCATCGTCGTCGCCGGTCGTGCGGAACCCGGCGTCGGTCCACATGGCGCGAAGCGCATCGCCGTCGCCGGGCCGGTAGTCGCGCAGCTCGACGGGTTCAGGGTTCGGGCTCGGGCTCCTGGGCGGTCGCCGGTTCCGGCTCGTCGGCCCCCGAGGACTTGGGTGCGGTCGACTGCGCGGCCGAGGCCTTCGACCGGCGGCTGGCGCCGGCTGGCGCCTTGGGCGTCCGCCCGGCCAGGTCCGACGTCGGCGCCGGACCGGAGCGCGCGTCCCCGAGGGCCGCCTTGGCGCCGTCGAGCGTCGGGAACGGTCCACGGACGAGCGGGAGGCCGAAATCATCGGTCTGCTCGGCGTCGAGGACCATCCATCCGTTCGAGCCCTGCTCGACCGTGAAGCGCTCGTCGCCCGTGACGTACCGGCCCGCCGACACGCGCTTCAGCGCGGCGGGATCGGGCGGGGCGGCTGCCTTCGTGGCACGCGGGGCCATGCCATCAGGGTACCGGCCGGAACCATCGGACGGCACGTCGACGGAAACCGGGAACCTTCGGGCAGACGCGGGCGCCGTAGGCTTCGAACGCGGCTACCAAGGTCGTGTCGCACGTGAGGGGACCGTGGACCAGCACGGACTCGTGGAGCGAGCTAGGCGAGGCGACCGGCAGGCCTTCGCTGAGCTCATCCGCGCGTCCGGCGCGCGCCTGGATGCCACGGCTCGCCTCATCCTCCGGGACCCGGACCTCGCCCAGGATGCCGTCCAGGAGACGCTGATCCGGGCGTGGCGCAGCCTGCCGGGGTTGCGCGATCCGGCGACCTTCGACCATTGGCTCCACAGCCTGGTCGCCCACGCCTGCATCGACCTCGTGCGCAAGCGGCGTCGCCGTGTCATCGAGGTCGAGCTCTCGCCCATCCACGACCCGGCGACGCGCGACGGCGTCGCGCGTCATCGCCGACCGCGATCAACTCGATCGCGTCCTCGCCCGCCTCGAACCGGAGGCCCGCGCGGTCGTGGTGTTGCACTTCTACCTCGACCTGCCGCTCCCGCGGGTCGCCGAAGTCCTCGGCATCCCGCTCGGGACGGCGAAGTCCCGCCTCCACCGATCGCTCGGGGCGATGCGCTCCGCCATGGCGATCGACGAGGTCGCGTGCGCCCCGCGTTCGGCGACGAGAGGATCGACGACATGACGATGGATCGCACCACGCGCGTCGACCGAGTCCTCCCCGAGCTGTTCACGGAACTCGCTGCGGAGAGCACCCCTGCCTACCTCGAGGCCGCCATCGAGCAGGCCTCGTCCCGCCCGCAACGTCCAGCGTGGACGTTCCCCGGAAGGTGGATCCCCATGGATATCTCGACCGTGTCGCCCCGGCGCCACGCTTCCCGTTGCGACACGATCGGCGTCGTCGCGCTCATCGCCTTGCTGCTCGCGACGACACTCGCCGTCTACATCGGCCAGCAGCGCACCACGCTGCCAGAGCCGTTCGGTCCTGCCGAGAACGGGATCCTGGCCATGGCGAGCGACGGTGACATCGTGGCGGTGGATCCCGCCACGGGCACCAGGACCCCAATCATCGTCGGCGCGGAGATGGACTCGCAGCCGGTGTTCTCGCCAGACGGATCGAAGCTCGCATTCGAGCGGGCCGTCGACGGCCAGAACGGGCGGCGTCTGCTCATGGTCGCGAACGCCGACGGATCCGATCTTCGTCCAGGCGACGCCGGAGCCGCTCGGCGTGATCTCGTCCTGGCAGTTCTCGCCCGACGGCCGCGAATTGCTCGTCAGCGCCGCGATCGAGGGGGCGGACCCGCAGCTCGCCCTCTTCACGATCGATGGCTCGGAGGAGCCGAGCTAACCTGGACGTCTCGCTGCCCGCGGCTTTCAACGACGTCGAGACCCCGAGCTATCGCCCGCCCGATGGCGGCGAGATCCTCGTGATGACGACCCAGCCCGGTACCCAGACGAGGGGGATCTACACCTACGACGTCGAGAGTGGACAGACGCAGACCGTCAACGAGCCGTCGGCTCCGAACGACATGTACAGTGCATCGTGGTCGCCGAACGGCGAGTGGATCTCGTTCGGACAATTCCTCCCGGTCGAGGCGATCACCTCGCGGGTGCACGTCGTCGCGGCGGACGGATCCGGGACCGGCTCGTCGACTCGGCTCCCGGTACCTCCGCTGATCTGCCGGGCGCCTGGTCGAACGACTCGACGCGGCTGATCGTCACGCGGCTCTATCCCGACACGGAGGACCAGGGAATCGCCGTCGTGGGGATCGACCCAGGGACGCCGACCGTCGAGCTGGACTGCACGACGGCGCTCGGGTCGGCCTCGTGCCCGGGCGCATGGTCCTGGTCGCCCGACGACACGCTGCTCCTCGGCGTCGTCGGTGATGACCAAGGCGACAATCTCTACCTGTTCGCCGGATCCGCGACGGGCGCCGTGTCAACGGCACCGTTGGAGGGAGCAGCTGGGCACCCCAGTTGGCAGCGGGTCGCGTCGCCGGACTGAACGACAGGGTCGCTCGAACGCGACCGCCTCGCGCTCGCACTCGAACCCCCGGATGATCACCCGGGGGTTCGATCGTGCATGCCGTGAACCATCCGGCGAACGCGGACGCCATACCCTGTCGAGCACGACCGCCAGGGCCGTGCCGACTCACCCGAGGTGACCGTGGACCAGCGAGGCCTCATCGAGCGGGCACGCGACGGCGAGCATGACGCCTTCGCCGAGCTCCTCGATGCGCGCCTCGCGCGGCTGGACGCGGCTGCCCGACTCATCCTCCGGGACGCGGAGCTCGCGCGCGACGCCGTCCAGGAGGCGATGGTCCGAGCCTGGCGGGATCTGCCCGGGCTTCGCGAGCCGGACCGGTTCGACGCCTGGCTGCATCGACTGCTCGTCAATACCTGCCTCGACCTCGTCCGGCGCCGGAAGCGCCGGGTCATCGAGGTCGAGCTCCTGTCGACCGACCACGCGGCGCCGCACGACGTCGCCGCATCCCTCGCCGACCGCCAGCTCATCGATGAGGCGCTCGCGCGCCTCGATCCCGAGCCATCGCGCGGTCGTCGCCCTTGTCTATCTCCTCGGGATGCCCGTGCCTGAGGTGGCTGCGAGCCCTGGGCATCCCCGTCGGGACGGCGAAGTCACGCCTGCACTACGCGCTCGCCGCGATGCGCACGACGATGACCGGCGCCACCCGACGCCATCCCGGCGATCGCGGGAGGGCAGCTCGCATGACCTCTCCGCAGCGCTTCGACCGCGACCTGCCGATCCTCCTCGAGGAGCTCTATGTGGCCGGACGCCGGACTACCGAGACGACCTCGTCGGGCGGATCACGGCACGCGCCAGCGACCCGCCTGGGCGTTCCCTGGAAGGTGGCTTCACATGGATCTCACGACCGAGCGGGTGCCTGTCGCCCGGATGCCCTGGCGGGCGATCGGCGCCCTGGTCGGCCTGCTCGCCCTGCTCCTGGCCGCGAGCCTCGCGGTCTACATCGGCTCGCAGCCGCGTCTCCCGGACGCCATTCGGTCTGGCCAGCAATGGCCTCGTCGCCTACTCGGCCGAAGGTGACATCTACACGGCGGACCCGGTGACCGGTCGCGCGACGGCCGTGGTGTCCGGCCCGGAGCGGGACCTCGGCCCACGGTTCTCGCGTGACGGCACGACCATCGCCTTCGAGCGGAGGCTCGAGGATGGCACGAGCCAGATCTACCGCGTGGACGCCGACGGGGGCGGACTGACGCTCCTCAACCCCGAGCCGATCACGCTGACCCCGAGCCCGAACGGCGAGCCGTCCGAGCCAGTTTCGGTTCTCGCCAGATGGGCGGACCGCTGGTGATCACTGCACTGGACGGGGCGAAGCCGAGGATCCTGATCGCGCAGGCCGATGGCAGTGGTCTCCGCACGCTGGATCTCGCGATGCCGCGTACGAGCCGTCGTTCCGACCGTCGGATCCCACCGAGCTCCTGTTCATCGGGCGCAGCGTGGACCGGACCGATGGGATCTTCGCCGTCGATCTTGCCAGCGGGGTCGTCCGGACGATCGTCGTGCCGGTCCTTACCTACGACCTGTCCGGTGCCGAGTGGTCACCCGACGGATCCAGCATCGCGTACTGGACCTGGGGCGGCCCAGTGGACACTGGGGCGATCAACGTGCACGACCCACGTCATCGCCGCGGACGGCACCGGAGACCGTGCGCTCCCGGACCCGCCGGGCGCCGTCTGGAACGCCGGCTCCGCCTGGTCGAACGACGGCACGAGCCTCCTGATCGTCCGTGGATACGGCCGAGGGTATGAGGACGTCCGAGCCGGTCGTCATCCCGTCCGACGGCGGGTCGACCGGGATGGAAGATCCCGTACGACGGGGTCATCAACGCGAGTGCTGTGCGGCCTTCGAGTGGGCGCCGGACGACACGAAGGTCCTCGCGACCCCGAGCGACATCGGACGGGGACCCCACTCCAGCAGGTGATCGATCGATCCGCGACACCGGTGCCTCGGAGACCGCCCCGTGGACGACGACCAGCGATCCGGCCTGGCAGCGGAAGGCTCCCTGACCGACCGCCGGACAAGGTTGAACCCCGGGTTGGTCGGGACCCGGGGTTCAGGAAAAGGCGTCTTGGTTGCGGGGAAGGGATTCGAACCCTTGACCTTCGGGTTATGAGCCCGACGAGCTGCCGCTGCTCCACCCCGCGACGGAATGCTAGCACAGGCTCCCGAACACCCGCCACCGTGCACCAACGATAGGCGGGCCCGCCGGGCGACCCTCGTCCGCTACCATCGCGCCGATGCATCGCCGCGGCCGCACGGCCCGATGACGCGGATCCACGGTCGGGCCCCGTACGCGGCGGCCTACGCCGAGCGGTCGGCCATCGTCGCCTTCAACGTCAGCAACCTCGAGACGACCCAGGGTGTCCTGGCCGCGGCAGAAGCGGCCCGTGTCGTGGTCATCCTGCAGCTCAGCCCGGGGGCCATCGCGTACGCGGGCTACCGATCGCTCGTGCGACTCGTGTTCGACCTGGCGGACCACGCGACGACCGAGGTCATCGTCCATCTCGATCATTGCCGCGACCCTGAGGTCGTCGCTCGCGCGATCCGCGACGGCTTCGGTTCGGTCATGTTCGATGGCTCACCGTTGCCGCTCGACGAGAACATCGCCACGACCGCCCGGCTCGTCGGCCTCGCCCGCTCCACAAACGAAGGGATCGCCGTCGAGGCGGAGCTCGGTCGGATCGGTGGTCGCGAGGACACGGACCCGGCCGATGCGTGGGCCAGCCGGACGAGCCCCGACGAGGCAGCCGCGTTCGTCCGCAGCACCGACATCGACGTCCTGGCCCCCAACCTCGGCAACCTGCATCGGATGCCCGACGACAGCACGCGTCTCGATCTCGACCACCTGGCTGGGGTCAGCGCCGCGGCCGAGCGACCGCTGGCGCTGCATGGCGGTTCGGGCATCGAGCGGACCCAGCTGCGCGGCGCCATCGCGGCGGGGGTCGGCAAGATCAACCTGTCCTCCCGCGTGACCCGCGCCCTGGCGGCCGGGATCCGCTCGACCTGGGCAGAGGATCCCGAGCAGCTCGACCTTCGGCGCTATCTCGGCGCCGGTCGCGAGCAGGTCCGGGCGATGGCGGCCGACTACCTGGCGCTGGTGGCCGCTGCCGCACCCGTCGGGGCCATGCCGGGACCCGGCGCAGACCCAGGCTGGACCGCGGCCGATGAGGAGCCCGAGTGACCGTCGCGACGTGCGTCCTCAACCTCGGCCTCAAGTCGATGCGCGCTGCCGTCTTCGACATGGACGGCCGACGCCTCGCCATCGCCTACCGCCCGATCGAGAGCCGGATGGGCGAGGGTCAGGTCGAACAGGATCCCGAGGACTGGTGGCGAGCGGCGCTCGAGACGATGGACGAGGTGCTGGCCGATCGGGCGCTGGCGGCGACCGTCCGGCGCATCACCACGACGACGTCGGCCGGCTGCCTGGTCGCGATGGACGCGGCGGGCGACCCGCTCCGGCCGGGGATCATGATCAGCGACGTCCGGGCGCGCGAACAGGCCGATCTGATCAGCGTCGAACCGTCCTTCCTCGAGCTCGGGGTGCTCGGCGGTCGGGTCACGCCGGACCTCATGCTGCCGAAGATCGTGTGGCTCCGGGAGCACGAGCCCGAGCACTACGACCGCGCGCGCTGGTTCGCCTCACCCAACGACTTCCTCGTCCACCGTCTGACCGGGGAGGTCGTGACGGACCCGCCGAACGCCACGAAGTACCTCCACGAACGGGAGACCGGCTACCCGCCGAGCCTGCTGGCGGCGCTCGACATCGACGCCGAACGGTTGCCGCCCGTCGCCGATGGGAGCGATTCCGTCCTGTCGCTCCGACCCGGGCTGCGCGACCGCTACGGGCTGCCCGAGGACGTCCGCGTCGTGCTGTCGACATACGACGCGATCTGCGCGGTGTACGGCTCCGGGGTCGCCGAACCGGGCGACGCCTGTGACGTGTCCGGCACGGTCACCAGCTTCCGCGCGGTCACCGACCGAGCCGAGCGCGACCCGGCCGGACGACTGTTCACGATCCCCCATGTCGGGACCGGGCGGTACCTGGCCGGTGGCTCGAACAACCTCGGTGGCGGCGTGATCGAGTGGGCGAAGCAGACGCTCTACCCGACCGACCCATACCCGTACGACACGATGGTCGCCGAGGCCACGGAGGCCCCGCCCGGCGCCGCCGGGCTGACCTTCCTGCCGTACCTCCTCGGCGAGCGGGCGCCGATCTGGGATCCCGCCGCTCGTGCGGTGTTCTTCGGCCTCGGCCGCAACCACGGCCGTGCCGACATGATCCGGGCCATCTTCGAGGGGGTCGGCTACAGCGTCATGGACATCGCCGATCGGCTGGCCGGGATGGGGGTCGAGGTCCGGCGGGTCTCGGCCTCGGGCGGCCTGGCGCGCCTGGAGCCGATCAACCAGATCAAGGCCGACATGCTCGGGGTGCCGGTGGTGCTCACCGCCGAGCTCGAGACGAGCGCGCTCGGCGCGGCCCTCGTCAGTGGGGTCAACATCGGCGACTGGGCGACGATCGAGGAGGCGACCGCGGCCTGTGTCCGGCCGGCCCGCGGCTTCGAGCCGGTCGCCGAGCGGACCGACATGTACCGCGACTTCTTCGGCCTCTACCGCGAGCTGTACGAACGCCTGGCGCCGACGTTCCAGGCCCGCGAGGACCTCATCGGCCGCCACTCCGAGGTGCTGCGCACGGTCCTCGCCCGCAGCGAGAACCTGTGACCGAGGGCTGCTGGCGCTGTTGGAGGACACCCTGCCGACCCACGTCCGGTTCGGTCGTGGCGTGCGCATGCAGGCCGGCGTCGAGGCGGCGGCGTTCGGTCCGCGGACCCTGCTCGTCTCCGGATCGTCGTTCCGCGCGAGCCCGGCCAAGGCGGGGCTGCTCGACGACCTGGCGGACGCCGGCGTGACCCTCGTCGATGACGTCGTCACGAGTGGCGAGCCCGACGATGTGGCCGTGCGGGCCCTGGTGGAGCGCATCGAGGCCGCGGTCCCGGACTCGATCGTCGCCGTCGGCGGCGGGAGCCCGCTCGACCTGGCCAAGGCGGCAGCCCAGCGACCCGATCCAGCGCGCCTTGCCGAGCTGCTGGCCGGTGCACGAACGGAGACACCGGGTCTGCCGATCGTCGCCCTCCCGACGACGGCCGGCACCGGTGCGGAGACCAGCCACGCGGCGATCATCCTCGACCGGTCGGCCGGTCGGAAGCGCGGCGTGCGCGGACCCGGCGTGGCCGTCCGGGTGGCGCTCGTGGACCCGGATCTGATGGTCGGTGCGCCGGCTGCCGTCCGGGCGACGGCCGGATTCGATGCCATCGCCCACGCGGTCGAGACGAGCGCGTCGCGGGCTGCGGACGACGCGGCGATCCGGCGCGCCGGCATCGCCCTGCCGCTGCTGCTGTCGGCCGTTTCGACGCTCGTGGTCGGTGCGGACGAACTGGACGAGGCTGACCCCGCGTGGGACGACGCGGCCCTCGCGGCCACGCTCATGGGCGTCAATCTGGCCCGCTCGACGACGTGTCTCCCCCACCGGCTGCAGTACCCCGTCGGCGCTCGCACCGGCACGGCCCACGCGGCCGGCGTCGCGGCGCTGTTCCCGGCGTGGCTCGAGCGGACCGTGGCCGCGGCCCCGACGGCCCTGGCACGGCTCGCGCGGAGTGCGGGGATGGCGGCGGATGGTGACACCGACGACGTCGCCGCGCGACGCCTGGCGGACCGCATCGTCGCCCACCTGGAGGCGACCGGCATGCGCCGCTCCCTCACCGACCTCGGCGTGCGCGCCGCTGACCTCGACGACCTGGTCGGGGCGGTCGAGGGCTCGGTCGCGAACGATCCCGGCCCGAGCACGACCGCCGACCTGCGCGCGCTGTATGCGGCCAGCCTGTGAACGCTGACCCCCGGAGGAACCGATGGACGCCCTGATCATGGCCGCGGGGCGCGGCTCGCGCCTCGGCGCCCACACCGACGACCGACCCAAGTCACTCATCGATCTCGGCGGGATCAGTCCCCTCGAGCTGCAGATCGACCTCCTTGCCGCACGCGGCATCGAGCGCATCGTGATCGTCACGGGCTACCGCCGCGAGGAGGTCGAGGCCGCCGCCCGGGCGCGCGCCGGTGACCGGCTCGAGATCGTGCCGGTGTGGAACCCGTTCTGGCCGGTGACGAACGTCGTCGGCTCGGCCTGGATGGCGCGCGATCGGCTGACCCGCCCGTTCGTCTACCTCCACGCCGACACCGTGTTCGATCCGACCATCCTCGACGACCTGTTGGCGACGCCAGGCGACGGTGTCCTGCCGGTCGACGTCCGAGCGTGCGAGCCGGAGCAGATGAAGGCGGAGATCGTCGACGATCGGATCGTCGACCTGTCGAAGTCGCTGCCGGCCGAGCGGACCGCCGGCGAGTTCATCGGCATCGGCGTGTTCCGCGAGGCGGCCCTGGAGCCGATCCGGGCGAGCCTCGACGCCGTGCTCGCGGCGGGCACGCTGACCGAGTACTTCGAGGCCGCGCTGGTGCACGCCATCGGCGGCGGGCTCGTGCTCCGACCGCTCCCGACGGCCGGCCGCGCCTGGACCGAGATCGACTTCGAGGAGGACCTCGAGCTGGCCCGAAGCATGCTCGCCCGCCTGCGCGACTGACGGACACGCCGCCACGGGCGGTCGGTACGATCGTGCGGTGGACGACAGCACCGCAGCCGCCGCACCCGTCCGGCCCGACCCCGAGCGACGAGACCCTGCTCGAGTTCGACCCCCAGTGGTGCCTGTTCTGGGCCGAGGGCGTCGCGGCCTTCCAGTTCGAGGTGTGGCTGCCATACCTGCGTCGGAGCCGGTTCCGCTACGTCGTCATGGCCGGCGAGGATCGCGTGCCCGAGAGCGTCCGCGAGACCATCGCCACCCTGCCCAACGTCCGCGTCCTGGAGCCCTATGCCGGGGCGCGGGGGTGGCTGCGCCTGTGCCCCGGCTTCCGCGGATTCCTGTACGTCGGGAACAAGACCGAGAACTACCGGGTCGTCAACACCTTCGCCGACGCGTCCCATGTGTGGCTCGGCCACGGCGAGAGCGACAAGGTCTACAACGCCTTCCGGACCGCGTCGCTGTACGACTCGGTGTTCGTCGCCCGTGACGGGGCCGTCAAGCGCTATCCCCCGGCGATCCGGCGCTGGGTCGCCAGCGGCGCGTGTGCGATCGGGACGCCGATCAGCGAGGGCGCCATCCGCGATCCATGGGAGGGGCCACGCGAGATCCGCACCATCCTCTATGCGCCGACCTGGGAGGGTCACAGCGAGCGGGCCCACTACTCGTCGCTGGCGGAGGTCGGGCCGCTCCTGATCGACGCGATGCCGCGGCTCACCGAGCGTGGCGTCAAGGTCGTCCTGCGGACCCACCCATCGACCGGAAGTCGCATCCCGGCCCTCCGCGCCATGCGCGACGCGGTCCTGGCGGCGGGTGCGGTGCGGGGCCGCGACAAGGCTGCGGACTTCGCGGCGGCCGACGTCATGATCAGCGACATCTCCGGGGTCACGGCCGAGTTCCTGTTCACCGAGAAGCCCGCGCTCATGCCGCTCACCCAGCAGCTCGCAGCCGTGGGCAAGGACACAGCGCAGCTGGACGCGGAGTACCCCTGGGTCGATCAGTGGCTGGTCGGGCAGGAGGACCTCATCGAGCGGCTGGACCGGCTGGTGGCGTCCGACCCCAAGCGCTCGGCTCGCGCCCGGGCCGCGCGCGCCATGTTCCGCGGCCACCGGACGCTGGAGGCGGCGGTCGTCTCGTTCGACCTCGCCCTGGAGAGCGTCGGTCGGCGTGGGTCGCGCATCCCCGTGCGCTGGGTCTACGAAGCGAAGCGACGCCTGCCCATGCTGCGCGAGCGTCCCTAGGGAGCGCCGCGCGCCGGTGCCGCGACGAAGCGCAGCCGATCCCCGCCGATGATCACGCCGAGCACGAGCGACACGACCATCACCGCGCTGAACAGGTAGAACGGGTACAGGATGTCGTGGGCCGCCAGCACCCCGGCGATGAGCGACGCCGCGATGAAGCCGAGCGTGCCCGCCGAGCCGTACAGGCCCTGCGCGGTCGATGAGCGCCCGAGTGGCGAGGCGGCCGCGACGACGGCGTAGAGGGCCGGGTTGAGCATGGCGAAGCCGGTCGCCTCGATGAGGATCAGCGGCACGGCCAGCCAGGGATCGGCGATCTGGGTGTAGGCGATGCCGGTGATGGCCGGCAGGACCATGCCCAGCACGATGAAGGCGAACGGCCCGCGCCGGTCGACGATGCGGCCGGCGAACGGTGACAGCAGCAGGACGGGCAGGCCGAACATCGCGAACGTCAGGCCGATGAGGAACAGGTCGGCCCCGAGGCCCTCGAGATACAGGCTCCAGATGACCTCGTACGTGCCGCTCCCGAAGTAGCCGCCGATGTTGAGCACGACCGCGGCGATGAGGCCACGGTTGAGCAGCCGCGTCACCGGATGGATCTCGGTCCGGGCGATCGCCTCGTCGGCGGCCACGTCCCGGGCGAAGCGCTCCTCGAGGAACGGGCGCGTCCGGCGGGAACTCGGTCCGGTCCAGCGACGGCGTCCCGTGCGGACGGCGCTCGATGTGCTCCTCGCGCAGCCGGACGGCGATGCCCACCGCGGCGATGATCGAGGTGACCGCGCTGAACACGAAGACGAAGCCGATCCCGCCGAACTGGGCGACCCCGAACGCGCCGATGGACGGCCCGAGCAGCAGCCCGCCCATCTGGGCCGCCCCGTACAGCCCGAACGCCTCGCCACGTCGCTCGCTCGGCGTCGCGTCGGTCAGGAAGCCACGGGCCGCCGGGTCGTAGATGGCCGCCCCGATCCCCGATGCCGCGCGCAGGATGATGAACGCGATCGCCCCGGTCCAGACCAGTGGCAAGGCGCCGGCAAGCCCGGTCAGGACGAGCCCGATGACCATCAGCGGCGTCCGCGCCGTGCGGTCGGCGAGCCAGCCGAAGATGGGCTCGGTGACCAGCCGGGCCAGGGGCCACGCGGCGATGACCAGGCCGAGCGTGGCGAGGTCGATGCCCTGCTCGGCGAAGTACAGCGGCAGGACCGGCAGCAGGCCGCCGAACCCCAGCCACACGACGAACTCCGCCACCAGCAACGGCAGGATGCCGCCCCAGCGATCGAGCCAGGCGGCGGTCCGGGAGCGGATGGCGAGGCGGCGGTCGGTCATGGGCGGGAGCCGGCAGCGTACCGGGGCGACCGGCCCGACGAGCGCCCCGGGCGCGTCCGTCAGGACGACGCCGATATACTCGTCATCCCCCCGAGTCCCACGGAGGTTTCGCCCATGGCCGCGATCGACGCGGAGGGCCTGGTCAAGGTCTACAAGACGCGCAAGAGCACGGTCCGTGCGCTCGACGGTGTCGACCTGCAGGTCGAGGAAGGCACGGTCCTGGGCCTGCTCGGCCCGAACGGCGCCGGCAAGACGACGACCGTGCGCATCCTGGCGACGCTGCTCAAGCCGGACGGCGGCCGGGCGACCGTGGCCGGCTTCGACGTCGTCCGCCAGGCGCAGCAGTTGCGCCACGTCATCGGCCTGTCCGGCCAGTTCGCGGCCGTCGACGAGAACCTGACCGGCCGCGAGAACCTGTGGATGTTCGGCCTGCTGTATCAGCTGTCATCGGCCGAGTCACGACGCCGCTCGGAGGAGCTCCTCGAGCAGTTCGACCTCCTGGACGCGGCCGATCGCGTGGTCAAGACGTACTCGGGTGGCATGCGTCGGCGGCTCGACCTGGGCAGCGCGCTCATCGGTCGGCCCAAGCTGCTGTTCCTCGACGAGCCGACGACCGGCCTCGACCCGCGCTCCCGGCTCGGGATGTGGGACGTCATCCGCTCGCTGGTCCGCGAGGGCACGACGCTGCTGCTGACGACCCAGTACCTCGAGGAGGCCGACGAGCTGGCCGACATGATCGCCGTCGTCGATCACGGCAAGATCATCGCCCGGGGCACGGCCGACCAGCTCAAGGCCGAGGTCGGTGGCGAGCGCATCGAGGTCGTCATCCGCGATCGCGAGCGGATCCCTGCCGCCGGCGAGATCCTCGCCCGGCACGGCATCGGGTCGTCGGTCCTCGACGAGCACACCCGCAAGCTGACGGTGCCCGCCGAGGGCGGTGCGTCGACCCTCGTGAACGTCGTGCGCGACCTGGGCGAGGCCGGCATCGAGATCGACGACGTCGGGGTCCGCCGCCCGACCCTCGACGACGTGTTCCTGTCGTTGACCGGGCACGCGTCCGTCGAGGACGAGGAGACCGCGGCATGACGGCCGGGGTTCGGAGCAGGGGCGGCATGCCGGCCGGCGTCCGCGACAGCCTCGTCGTCACGTGGCGGAATCTCAAGCGCATCCCGCGCATCCCGGAGCTGGCGATCTTCGCCGTCCTCCAGTCGATCATGTTCGTCCTGTTGTTCGCCGTGGTCTTCGGCGGGGCGATCATCCTGCCCGGCTACGAGGACAACCCGGACGCCTACCGCGAGTACCTGATGCCCGGGATCTTCGCCCAGAACATCGTGTTCGCCGCCGGCATCACGGCCATCGGCATCACCGATGACGTCGGCAAGGGCATCATGGATCGCTTCCGATCATTGCCGATGACCCGGTCGTCGGTGCTGACCGGCCGATCGCTGGGCGACGTCGTCTACAACCTCGGCATCCTCATCGTCCTGATGGTGTCCGGGCTGTTCGTCGGCTGGGCCGTCAACACCGGCCTGGGCGGCCTGCTGGCCGGCGTCCTGCTGGCGCTCGGGTTCGCCTTCGCGATGTCGTGGCTCGGCATCTGGCTCGGCCTTCACGTGCCGACGGTCGAGGTCGCCAACCAGGTCGTGTTCACGGTCCTGTTCCCGATCACCTTCCTGTCCAACGCGTTCGTCGCGGTCGAGTCGTTGCCGACGTGGCTGCAGCCGATCGCGGAATGGAACCCGACGTCGACCCTGACGAGCTCGCTCCGGATGCTGTGGGGCAACCCGAACCCGGGCGCGACCGACAGCATCCCGTCGCAGTACCCGATCCTCATCACCATCCTCTGGATCATCGGCTTCGTGGCCGTGTTCGCGCCGTTGAGCGTCCGCCACTTCCGGAGCATGAGCCGCTGACCGATGCTGCCCGCCCCGTGGCTGATCGCCCTCGCCCTGATCATCGGCGTCCTCGTCCTGATCCCGGCACGTCGGCTGCAGCTGTCCGGGCTCTCGGCACGCACGATCGGGCTGTACACGCTGGCGCTGTGGCTGCTGGCGATGCTCGTGGCCGTCCGCCCGGTGGCGACCCGCTTCCTCATCCCGATCCTGATCCTCGCCTATCTCGCGCCGTTCGTGGCCGGTCCGGAGCGGGTCCGCCGACTGCTGCGGCGTCCGCCGGTCGATCCGGTCGACCGGCCACCGATGAAGGACGTGACGCCACGCGATCCGCCCGGGACCGCGTGACCGGCCCCATCGCGCTCCACGGCGGCGGGGAGTTCCTGCCCGGCGACGAACCGTTCCTGGCCGCCATCCTCCGCCACGCCGCCGAGCGCCCCGGACGGGGCGAGTCGAGCCCCGTGCGCGTCGTGGTCGTCCCGACGGCGACCGCGCGCCACGGACCGGAGCGGGCGGGCGCCTTCGGCACCGCCGCCTTCGAGCGCGTCGCGGCCTCCATGGGCCTGCCGGTGCGAGGTGGAGGCGGTGATGGTCGTCGACACGTCGAGCGCAGGCGACGCCGGGCTGGCCGCCACCCTGTCGAGCGCCGACCTCATCCACCTGCCGGGTGGCGACCCGGACGTCATCCCGTCGCTCTACCCGGGCACGGCGGCGTGGACGGCGATGCACGCGGCGTGGACCGGCGGCGCGGTCCTCGCCGGGGCGAGTGCCGGGGCGATGGCGCTCGCGGGGCTGACGTGGACGCCGAACGGGTTCGTGCCCGGCCTCGGCCTCGTGCCGGGTCTGCTCGTCGTGCCCCATGCGGATGCACGGTCGTGGGCGGAGACCGCGCGGCGGTTCGGGGCGGACCGCCCGTCGGACCTGGGTGCGCTCGGGTTGGCCGAGCGGACGGGGGTCATCGGCCGGCCGGGTGCGCCGTGGCTCGTCGTCGGCGAGGGCGAGGCCCGCTGGCTCGCACCCGGGGCGACCGAGCCCCGCGTCGCGATCGCCGGCGAGACCGCTCAGCCTGCACCTCGGCTGATGCGGACCGATCTCGGGTTCCGCCTCGACCCGTCCTGGACCTTCCTCAACCACGGCTCGTTCGGCGCCTGTCCGGCACCGGTCATCGAGGCGCAGGCAGCCTGGCGCGATCGCCTGGAGCGCCAGCCGGTGCGGTTCCTCGACCGGGAGCTGCCGGGGCTGCTCGTCGACGTCCGCGACCGGCTTGGGGCGTTCCTCGCACGCCGATCCGGATGGCCTGGTCTTCGTGCCCAACGCGACCACCGGGGTCAACGCCGTCATGCGCTCGCTCACGTTCGCGCCCGGCGACGAGATCCTGACGACCGACCACGAGTACAACGCCGTGATCAACACGCTCCGTGCCGTGGCCGACCCGGTCGGGGCGACGGTCCGGCTGGCCCGCATCCCGCTGCCGGTCACCGACGAGGCGGCCGTCGTCGATGCGGTGGTCGGAGCGATCGGCGACCGCACGAGGCTGCTCGTCATCAGCCACGTCACGAGTCCGACCGCCCTGGTCCTGCCGGTCGAGCGCATCGTCGACGCGGCGCGGGCGCGGGGGGTCGACACGCTCGTCGACGGGGCGCACGCGCCGGGCATGGTCCCGCTCGACCTGGATGCCCTCGGGGCGGCGTACTACACCGGCAACGCCCACAAGTGGCTGTGCGCCCCGAAGGGCGCCGGCTTCCTGTGGGTCCGGCCGGATCGACGCGACGGGGTCCTGCCGACGGTCACCTCGCACGGCGCCAACGACCCGCGGCCGGATGTGCCGGCACTGCGCAAGCGCTTCGACTGGGTCGGGACGCTCGACCCGACGGCGACGCTCAGCATCCCGGTCGCCCTCGACGCGGTGGCCGCGCTCGACGCGGACGGCTGGCCCGGGATCATGGCCGCCAGCCACGCCCGGGCGATCGACGCCGGGGACGTGCTCGCGGCGGCCTCGACGTGTCGCCGCTCGCCCCGGCGTCGATGCTCGGCGCGATGGTCGCGCTGCCGTTGCCGTGGCTGCGCACGGACGCCGACGCGATCCGCTGCAAGGAGCGTCTGGAGGCGGAACGGATCGAGGTCCCGTTGGTCGGGGTCCCGGTGCGGGCGGCCCGCGACTGTCGCCGGCGCCGATCCGACGCTCGTCGTCGTGCGGGTGTCGACCCCGCCGTACGTCGAGCCCGCCGACATCGAACGGCTGGTCGAGGTCCTGCGGGAGCTCCGCCCCTAGGGCAGCCCGGCCGGCACGAACGCCACCGACGCGTGGATCGCCCCGAGGAAGCGGCTCGGGACGCGTGCCACCTCGCGCGCCCCGACGAGGCCGGCCGATGCCGCGAGCGCCGGCCACGCGGCCGCCGAGAACGGATGCGGCACCCAGGGGTTGCCACGGTCCGCGTCGTACTCGACGACGACGAACGGCGCGCCGGGCCGGAGATGGCCGGCCAACCGGACGATGGTCGCCGGTTGCTCCGCTCGAGCGACGAAGTGCAGGCTGTTGGCCGCGACGAGCCCGTCGAGGAGCGGCAGCTCCAGCGGACCACGGAGGTCGGCGACCAGCGTCGTCAGCGTCGTCGCCGGGAAGCGCCCGGCCACGGCCCGGGCGTTCGCCGCGAGCGCACCCGCGTCCCGGTCGACGGCGACGATCGACGCGCCAGGGCCGAGGAGGTCGGCCAGGGCGAGCGTGAACGCGCCCTGCCCTGCGCCGATGTCCGCCCAGGTGCCACCGGAGGTCGTGACCGCGGGCCGGAGCAGCCCGACGTGGTCCGCGTGGTCCACGCTCAGCCGGTGGTCTGGAGCCCGGCCGCGACGCCGCTGACCGTCAGCTGGACGAGGCGCAGGACGCGGGGGCGCTCCGGGTCGTCCGGCGCCATCGACCGCAGGCGGGCCAGCAGTCGGACCTGGAGCTCCGACAGCGAATCGACGTACGGGTTGCGCAGCTCGATCGAGCGCTGCAGCACCGGGGCGCCGTCGAGCAGCCGCTCTCGGCCGGTCACCCGGAGGAGCAGCGTCACCGTGCGTTGGTACTCGGCCTCGATCGCCGCCCAGCGACGGTCGCCATCCGGGTCGCGCACCAGCGACGCGTAGCGCCGGGCGACCCCCATGTCGGCCGTCGCCAGGATCGTCTCGGCGTTGTCGAGGACGGACGACAGGAACGGCCAGGTCCGGTACAGCCGGGCGATCGCGTCGAGCCCGGCCTCGCCGTGCGCCGCGCGGTACGCGGCCAGGGCCGACCCGAGCCCGAACCAGCCCGGCAGGCCGATCCGCGACTGGGTCCAGGCGAAGGTCCACGGGATGGCCCGCAGGGCATCGATCGGCGGCGCGGCCTCGGCCCGCGGTCGTCCACGGGCGGCCGGGCGCGAACCGAGCCGGAGGTCGGACAGCTCCGCGATCGGCGTGATGTCGCGGAAGAAGGCCGCGAACCCGGGGTCGTCGTGGACGAGCGCCCGGTACGCGGCGCGAGCCGAGGTGGCCAGCTCCCCCAGGATCGGGGCCCCGTCGCGCAGGGCGGCCGCCGCACGTCGGTCGTGCTCCGGGGTGGAGGCGATGAGGACCGCGCCGGTGAGCTGCTCGAGGTGCCGTCGGGCGATGATCGGGTCGGCGTAGTTCGCGGCGATGACCTCGCCCTGCTCGGTCAGCTTGAGCCGGCCGTCGACGGCGCCGGGTGCGCTGCCGGCGATCGCCCGGTTGGCCGGTCCCCCACCGCGCCCGATCGCCCCGCCACGGCCGTGGAACAGGGTCAGCTGCACGCCGTGCCGTGCGGCGGCATCGACCAGCGACGCCTGGGCCTCGTGG
Organism: uncultured Chloroflexia bacterium; assembly: GCA_963776925.1. Taxonomy (GTDB): domain Bacteria; phylum Chloroflexota; class Limnocylindria; order Limnocylindrales; family CSP1-4; genus SPCO01. The sequence goes on from CAVZON010000007.1 coordinate 242,271, forward strand.
AGCATCCATGCCGCGGCGAGGAAGCCCGACTCCTTGTTCGAATCGGAGTAGCCGAGCATCACCTCCTGGCGGTCGCCGCGGGTCGCCAGGTGTGCGCGGTACACCGGGTCGACGAACATCGCCTCGAGGATGTCGCCGGCGGCGACGAGGGCCTCGCTCGACTCGAACAGCGGCACGACGTCGAGTCGCGGCGGCTCGTCCGGCTCGAGCGCTCGCCGGGCGAGCGTCAGGACGTCGGTCGCATCGGACGCCGCGACCGTGAACGACACGATGGCGCGCCGTGACGCCTCCTCGCCGAAGCGCGCCTGGATCCGCTCGATCGCCCGGAACGTCGCGAGCACCTCGCCCAGGCTGACGCCGGCACCCAGGTCCGCCTCCGGCCCGGCCCCGGCATCGAGCGCCTCGAGGGCGCGACGATGGACGTCGCGGTGCTGGCGGACCTCCAGCGACGCGAGATGGAAGCCGAACGTCGCGACCTGCCAGCGGAGCTCGGCGACCTCGCCCCAGGCGACCCGCGGCAGCCCGTCATCGACCAGCGCGGCCTGGATCTCGGCCAGCTCCGCATCGAGCTCGGCCGGGTCGTCGTAGTGACCCGTTCGCGGCCCGGTCTCGCCGGTCAGCGCGATCCGCGTCCGTCGCAGGCGCTCGGCCATGAACCCGAACCGCTGTCGATACGGCTCATCGGGGAATCGGCGCTGGAGCTGGCGATCGGTCTCGGGCAGGTCCTCCGCGTCGTGCGCCAGCCGCATCGCCAGCGGCCGGGGCGCGGGCCGGTCACTGCCGACCGCTGCTGACAGCGTCTGCATCAGGCGCAGGGCGACGGCCTCGTAGCCGTGCAGGACGTGCTCGGCCTGGATGCGCAGGGTCCGCTCCGTGGTCTCGGCCGTGACGTACGGGTTGCCGTCGCGGTCGCCGCCGATCCAGCTGCCGTAGCGCAGGAAGGCCGGCACGCGGGGTGGCCGCTCGCCGGTCCGGATCGCCCGGCCACGGACGGCGTCGAGTGCGGCGTCCGTCGCCCGGTACAGCCGCGGCACGACCGTGAACAAGGTCGCGTCGAACACGGCCATCGCGGTGCGGACCTCGTCGAGCGGCTCCGGCGCGATCGTGCGCAGGTCGGACGTCCGCCACAGCAGGGTGATCTCCTCGCGCAGCCGGCGACGGATCTCGCGGTCCTCGGACGGGGTCAGCCGCGCGTCGTCGAGCCGCTCGAGCAGGACCCCGCAGCGCCGCAGGGCGATGAGCGTCGTGCGTCGACGGGCCTCCGTCGGATGGGCGGTCAGGACCGGGCTGATGCGCAGCCCGGCGAGCATCGCGTCCAGCTCGGGGTCGTCGCGCCCGGCGCCGCGGAGGCGGGCGATGGCCTCCGCGATGGAGTCGTCGAGCAACCCGTCGCGGGCGGCGCGCTCGCGGCGACGGAGCGCACGCACCCGCCCCTTGGCCTCGGCCAGGTTGACCAGCTGGAAGTACAGCGAGAAGGCGGACACGACCGCCTCCGTCGCACCCAGGTCGAGGGCATCCAGATCGGCGGTCTGGCGCTCCCGCTCGAGCGGGTCCTCGGCCCGGCGCAGGGCGATCGCGCGACGCCGGATGCGCTCGACCGCCTCGTACGTCTCGGCCCCGGCCTGCTCGATGATGATCTGCCCCAACAGCGCGCCGAGGAGCCGGACCTCGCGTGCCAGCGGGTCGCGAGCACCGGCCGAGCCGATGCCGGCGGGCTCCGCCCGTTCGGGCGAACGGGCCGGTCGCGGCGTGCTCACGGGCGGATCGCGGCGCACGACCGCAACCTAGCGGGGTCGGCACCGCAACCTTTGGCGACCGCAACCTTTCGTAGCCTTGTACTGTGACGTCCATCGCGCCGCAGCCGGAGGCCCGCATCACGAGCGCTGCGCCCCCACCGGACCCGTTCCCGGCTCCCGCCCTGGCCGGGCCATCGGAGGGGCCGGACCAGCTGCGCTTCCTGCACCGCATCGTCCGCCTGGCGACGACGGCGCGGACGTGGGACGAGCTGCTGGAGACGGTCGTCGATGAGACGCGGGACGCGCTCCATGCCGATGTCTCCTCGCTCTACCTGCTCGACCGCGATGGAGCGTACCTGACGCTCGCCGCGACCAACGGCCTCGACCGCTACCAGATCGGCCGGGCCAAGGTGCCGTTCGGCGAGGGCGTCACCGGCCACGTCGCGGCCAGCCATCGGCCGCAGGTGATCCCCGACGTCCGCGCCGACCCCCGCTTCCTGTGGGTGCGCGGCATCGACCAGCGCCGGTTCGTGGCCTCGATGCTCAGCGTGCCGCTGGCCTGGCACGACCAGGTCGTCGGCGTGCTCAACGTCCAGACGGAGCAGCCGCGCGTGTTCAGTCCGGCGGACGTGGCCCAGGCCGGGGCGGTCGCCGACCTGCTCGCCGGCATCGTCGAGAAGGGCCGCCAGCAGTCCGAGGCGGAGGCCCGGGTCGAAGCCCTCAAGGCGATCGACGAGGCCCGCTCGGAGCTCATCGCCCTCGTCACCCACGAGCTGCGCACCCCGCTGGCCGTCGTCCGTGCCTATGCCGACCTGTTGGCCGACGAGCCGACGCTGGCCGGTCGCGAGTCGCGCGACGTCGAGCGGCGGCGCACCCGGGCGGCCTGGCACCAGGCGACGCTCGAGCAGATCGAGCGGCTCGACCGCCTCGTCGACTCCATCCTGGCCTCGGTCCGGGTCGTGCCGGAGGACGCCGCGTCGGTCACCCCGGTCGACGTCGAGCGTGCCGTCGCCGAGGTGCTCGGGTCGCTGACCCCGCTGCTCGGCCACCACACGGTCGCGATCAGCGGGACGCCACGGCTGCACGCCCTGGCCGATCCGCCTCGGCTGCGCCAGATCGTCGAGCACCTCGTCGAGAACGCCGTCAAGTACGCCCCGGCCGGCACGACCATCACGGTCGACTGGACGCTCCACGAGGGCACGGTCCAGCTCGGCGTGAGCGACGAGGGCCCGGGCATCCCGGACGAGTGGCGCGAGCGCATCTTCGAGCCGTACGCCCGGCGCGACACCCACACCGCCCGCGGCTCGGGCATCGGCCTGTATGCCGCCAAGCGCCTCGGCGAGTCGATGGGCGCCCATCTCTGGTGCGAGCCCGCCCGACCGCATGGCGCTCGCTTCGTCGTCGCCCTGCCGGCCGCGGTCGCCATCTGATCCCCACATCCATCCCCACCTGACCACCCGAACCGAATCGAGAGGACCATGATCACCATGAGCAGTCGCCCCCTCCGGATCCTCGTCGTCGACGACGATCCGGCCATGGTCGGGGCCATCACCGCCCTCGTCGGCACCGAGGGCCACCAGGTCATCACCGCCTACGACGGCCTGACCGCCGTCAAGCGCTTCCGCGAGGAGCATCCCGACCTCGTCCTGCTCGACCTGGCGATGCCGGGGCCGGACGGCTTCAGCGTGGCCGGCCAGATGCGTGCCGTCGGCCAGGCGCCGATCCTCGTCGTGTCCGGCGAGAGCGGTGAGGCCGCCAAGGTCCGAGCGTTGGGCATCGGCGCGGACGACTACCTGACCAAGCCGTTCGGCAAGGCCGAGCTGCTCGCGCGGATCGCGGCGATCATGCGTCGGGTCGACCGACCGGGCGCCAGTGGCGCTCCTGCGGGTCCGCTCGAGGCCGGCGGCTTGATCCTGGAGCCCGGACGCCACGAGGCCCGAGTCGGTGACACGTCGCTGTCGCTGACCCCGACCGAGTTCCGCCTGCTCGAGGCACTCGTCCGGGCAGACGGCGACATCGTCCCGCACCTGCAGCTTGCCCGTGCCGGCTGGCCGGCCGAGACCGACCCCGACCTGCTCTGGCTGAAGCCGCACCTCGCCCGCCTTCGGGCCAAGGTCGAGGACGCCGGCGGCCCGCACGTCGTGGCGGTCCGGGGCGTGGGCTATCGGCTGGTCGTCGACGACGAGGCCGCGACGAACTGACTGGGGAACATCTGCCCAAGCGGAGCGCCGGATCGTCTCCCGCAAGGCGCCGGCGAGGAGGGCGAGCGAGCGCACCCCGGCGTGCGTGAGTTCGCCCCCGCAGCCGGCAACGCCGCCAGGGGCGATCCCGCGCGACGCCTAGACGGCGATCGAGACTGGGCGGCCGCTGTTGTCGTGCGCCGCGTCGGCGCAGCCGACCCGGCAGCCGCGCGCATCGCGCCCACCGAGCGGATTGAAGTGGAACCACGCCTCACCGCTCGGGGCGAGGCGGCAGCCACACGCGGCGCAGGTGACGGGGGCGCTCTGACCGTCGCGGACCGCCACGGAGTGCGAGAGGTGGGAGTCGGACGGGTGGAGCATCGCGGTCACCATCGCTTCGGCCGGATCGGACGTGGGCAGGGGGTTTGACATGGTCCCGGCGCTCCCGGGGTGACGCTTCCCCATCATGAGCGCAGCCTAGGGCCACGCCTCCGGCCGGTCGCTATCGCACGGGATGCGGATGGGTTGCGAGTCAGTTGCGACCGGTGGTCGGCAGCTCCGGGCGGATGAGGCCGGCCAGCTCGGCCACGGCCTCGTCGAGCCGCGGCTCGCTGAGCCGGCTGTAGCCGAGGAGCAGGCCGCGCGACGGGGTCGTCCCGCGGTCCGCTCCAGGCACGTACGACGTCGACAGCGGGACCACGTAGATACCGATCGCCGCGGCGGCGTCGGCCACGGCGACATCGTCGACCTCGTCGGGCAGCGCCAGGACCACGTGGACCCCCGCCGCGACGCCGAGCAGGGTGAGCCCGGGCAGCTCGCGAGCGACCGCAGCCATGAGGCGATCGCGTCGGGTCCGATACTCCTGCCGGGTCCGCGCCAGGTGACGCTCGTAGTCGCCACGCTCGATGAGCGTGGCCAACGCGAACTGCTCGATCGATGGGGAGCCGGAGTCAGCCAGGTTCTTCATGGCGGTGATCGGTCCGACCAGCTGGCCCGGCAGGCTCAGCCAGCCGATGCGCAGCCCGGGGGCGAGGGTCTTCGAGGCGGTGCCGGCGTGCGCGACGTGACTCGGGTCGAGGCCCTGCAATGCCCCGATCGGCAGCCGGTCGTAGCGGTTCTCGGCGTCGTAGTCGTCCTCGATGAGGAGGCGGTCGCGTGCCCGTGCCCAGGCGACGAGGGCGAGACGTCGCTCGGCGGCCATGACCTGGCCGCTCGGGAACTGGTGGGCCGGAGAGACGACGAAGGCATCCGGCGACAGCCGGTCCAGGACATCGAGTCGCGGCCCGTGGTCGTCCATCGGCACGCCGACCAGGCGCAGGCCGCTCGCCTCGATGGTCTCCCACAGCGACGCGAGCGACGGCGTCTCCACCGCGATCGTGCGCGCACCGCGCGCGGCAAGGATCCGGCAGAGCAGGTCGAGTGACTGGCTGAACCCCTGGGTGATGACCATCCGGGACGGGTCGACGCGCACGCCGCGGACCCGACCGAGATATCCGGCGAGCGTCTCGCGAAGCTCGATCCGGCCGCGGTGGTCGCCGTAGTCGAGCGCTTCGTCGGGCATGTCGTGGAGCGCCATCTCGAGCGCCCTGCGCCACTGCGTCCGCGGGAACAGCGACGTGTCCGGCTTGGTCGCGACGAAGTCGTGGCGCCATGTCGGAGGCGGTGGCTCCGGGTCGCAGGTGGTGGCCTGGCGGACGGCCGCGACCACCGGCGCCGAGCGTGGCCGGATGTCGAGATATCCCTCCAGGGCGAGCTGGTCGTACGCGTCGGTGACGACGCCGCGGGACAACGCGAGCTCGTCGGCGAGGACGCGGGTCGACGGCAGACGGGTCCCCGCGGTCAGCCGGCCATCCTGGATCGCCCCACGCAGCTCCTCGCGAAGCGATCGCCGCTGGTGCCCGCGACGGGTGTCCAGGTCGAGCAGGAGGGATGTCCGGCTGGACCTATCACGATCTGCGCTCGTGGGGCTATCCATGATGCCAGTGAGGATACATCATGGCGACATCGACCTCACGGAGGAACCACCGCCATGGACATCCAGATCGTCTCCGCCCTCATCGCCTATGCGCTCGTCGTCGCCGCTGCCGGAGCCGTCGGCCTGGCCGCCGCCCGGTGGGGCGTCGACAGCCGACCGGGCCTCGGCGACGACCACCGGCGCTGAGCGAACGACCATGCACCTGCTCATCGCCGATCTCGCCCGCGACCGGGCGGCGGAGCTCGCGCAGGAGTCCCGCCGCCCGCGACGCGACCCGTCCCCACGGCCGGACCGCCGGCGTCAGGTTCGCCACCTCCTCGCCGTGGCCCTCGTCCGCCTCAGCCTCGCCAGCGCGGCCGGCGTCCGGCGCCTCGACAAGTGCCTGGCCGACGACCTGCTCCGCCCGATCGCCCGGCCGGATGGCGCCTGACCTCGTCTCGCCGGTCGACGCACCGGAGGCGTACCGCCGACTGCTCCTGGGCCTCCTCGGCGAGGACGACCCCGCGGTCGTCCAGGGCCGCACGGTCGCCCGGATGCGAGCGCTCGTCCGCGAGGCCGGTGACCGGCTCCGCGACCGGCCGGCGCCGGGCGAGTGGTCGGTCATCGAATGCCTCGGCCATCTCGTCGATGGCGAGCTCGTGGTCAGCACGCGAGCACGCTGGGTCCTGGCCGAGGACGAGCCGGACATCGTCGGCTACGACCAGGATCGCTGGGTCGATGGCCTCCACCACCGGGACGACGATCCCGAGGAGCTGCTCGGCATGTTCGCGACCTTGCGCGCGGCCAACCTCCGGCTTGTGGGCGGCGACGCCACCGGATGCGCGCGAGCGGTTCGGCGTCCATCGCGAGCGCGGGCCCGAGAGCTACGACCTGATGTGGCACCTCACCGCCGGCCACGACCGGTTCCACGTCGCCCAGGCCGAGCGAGCGCTGGCCGCCGTCCGCGGCGGCTGAACCAGGCGATCAGCCGGCGGCTGCCGCCGCCGTACTCGGGACCGCGGCCGGCGATGCCGCCTGCGGGACCGCGTCCACGGCCGGGGCCGGGACGGCGATCGGCTCGACCAGCCAGAACACGTCGCCCATATCGCCGGCGTCGAGCAGCCGGGTGGCCAGGTCGGAGCCGACGTCGCGATGATCCTGGAGCAGCCCGACGAGCTCGGCCATGCGCTCCGCGCCGTCGAGACGCTCGCGGCCGGCGACGCCCAGTCGGGTCGCCTCGACGTGGCTCGCGGCGAGCGCCGCGGTGTGTCGGCCGGTCGGGTCGTAGAGGTAGGCGCGGCCACCGGTCATGCCGGCGCCGAAGTTGGCCCCGACGGGGCCGAGCACGACGACGACGCCCCCGGTCATGTACTCGCAGCCGTGCGGGCCGATGCCCTCGACCACGGCCTGGGCCCCGGAGTTGCGCACGGCGAAGCGCATGCCGGCCCGCCCGACGAGATGCAGGCGCCCGCCGGTCGCCCCGTAGAGGACCGTGTTCCCGGCGATCGCCTCGCCACCGGCGGGGACCGCCAGGTCGGGCTCCGGGGTGATCGTCACGCGGCCACCGGAGAGGCCCTTGCCGACGTAGTCGTTCGCCTGGCCGACGAGGCGCAGCTCGACGCCGGCACCGGTGAAGGCGCCGAACGATTGCCCTGCTGACCCGCGCAGCTCGAGCCGGATCGGTCCGCGCAGCTCGCCTCGCTCCAGGGCACCGGTCAGGCCGGCGCCGAACGAGCGATCGGCGGTCGACAGGCGGAGCCCCGAGGCGCTGATCGGGCCCTGGTCGCGGAAGGCGGACGCGACCCTGACCTCGAGCGGGGAGGCCGGCGCGTGCTGGCCGGTCCGGGCCGGCAGCGATGGGTCGTCGCGGCGGGCAGGATCGGCGTCCCACGGGGCGGCGCCGATGACCGGCTCCAGCTCGGCCCGGGCGGCAGGCACGGGTCGCAGCAGGCGACGGCTCTCGCCGACGATCGCGCCGAGCGTGCGCGCACCGACCGAGGCGAGCTCGCGGCGGAGATCCTCGGCCAGGGCGAGGAAGTAGCGCTCGGCCATCTCGGGCGTGCCGGTGAACTTCGCGCGCAGGTCCTCGCGCTGCGTGGCGATGCCCGTCGGGCACGTGTCGAGATGACATTGCCGGGCCATGTCGCAGCCGACGGCCACGAGCGCGCCGGTCCCGAACGCGAACTCCTCGGCGCCGAGCAGCGCCGCGATGAGCAGGTCCCGGCCGGTCTGCAGGCCGCCGTCGGTGCGCAACGCGACCCGGTCGCGCAGGCCGTTGCGCAGCAGGACCTGGTGGACCTCGGCGAGCCCGAGCTCCCACGGCGCGCCGACGTGCTTGATCGAGGACAGTGGCGACGCGCCGGTCCCGCCGGCATGGCCGGACAGGTGGATGTAGGTCGCCCCGGCCTTGGCCACGCCCGCGGCGATGGTTCCCACGCCCCGCGATGCGACGAGCTTCACGCCGATGCGGGCCGCCGGGTTGATCGCCCGCAGGTCGGCGATGAGCTGGGCGAGGTCTTCGATCGAGTAGATGTCGTGGTGGGGCGGCGGGCTGATGTACGACTGGCCGGCCTGGCCACGACGCAGCGCCGCGATGTAGGCGGTGGCCTTGCGACCCGGCAGCTGGCCGCCTTCGCCCGGCTTCGATCCCTGCGAGATCTTGA
>CAVZON010000008.1:0-7902 GCA_963776925.1 uncultured Chloroflexia bacterium
AGGCCGGCGTCCGGCGCCCGCGCGCCCACGGTCGCACCGGATAGCATCGACGGGTGGTGACGCACAGGCTCAGCGGCCCGCATCTCGGGTGGACGGGACGACCCCAACTCCGGACCGGGGAGCGCGGCCACCGCCAGGCAACCTGGTTCGAGCTGTTCTACGACCTCGCCTTCGTCGTCATCGTCGGCCAAATCGCCCACCTGGTCGTCGCCGATCCCGGATGGCCGACCGTCGTCCTGGCCGCGCTCCTGTTCGTGCCGGCCTGGTGGGCATGGGTCGGCGAAGTCTTCTACACGACCCGCTTCGATGCCGACGGCGATCGCGGCAAACGGATCCTGGGAACGCTCCAACTCATCGCCCTCACGCTGCTCGCGGCGAGCATCGCTCGGGGCGGGCTGGACGACATCCACGTGATCGCTGCGGCGTACGCCCTCATCCAACGCTCCAGATCGTGGAGATCTGGCGGGCCGGTCGCTACCTTCCGGAGGCCCGGCCGCTGACGGACGACTTCGTCCGCGGCTATGGCCTGGGGATCGCGTTGTGGTGGCTGGGCGCGATCTTGCCCCTGCCGTTCGGCGCCGCGCTTTGGGTCGTCGGGTTCCTCGTCGAGGTCGCCACGTACCTGCTCGGGGCACGCTTCAAGCGTGCGTTCCCGCCCCATGTGAGTCACCTCCCGGAGCGATACGGCCTGTTCACCATCCTCGTCCTCGGGAAGAGCTTCGTCGGCGCCGTGGCGGGTTCCTCAGCGGGCTGGGTACGTGGTCGACGGCCGTGCTCGTCGCATTGGCCGTGGCGGCGACCGTCGCCCTGTGGTGGATCTACTTCGATCGGATCGACATCGAGGCCGTCACGGCATTGGTCGACCCGGATGTGCGTCGCGACGCCCATTCATCATCTGGCTTTCGCCCATATGCCCCTCACCTTCGGGCTCGCGCTGACGGGCGCGGGGATCGACCTGCTGTTCCATGCGTCGGCCGAGCACGAGGCGTCACCGGGAACGGTCATCTACATCGGTGGGGTCATCCTGTTCGTCATCGCCGAGGCGGTCATCTGCGCGACGGCTGTCGGGGCAGGACCGCCGGCGCTGCGCCTGACCCACGGCGTGGCGGTCCGGATCGTGGGGGCAGGCGCGCTCGTCATCGTGGCGGCCATCGGGTGGCTGACCCAATCCGCGGCCGTCACCCTGGGACTGTCCGCGGTGGTGCTCTGGTCGATCGTGGCCTTCGACTACGTCCGCGGTCGCCGCGCCGGCGTCATCGAGTGACCAGGCCGCGGCTGGCTTCGTCGCGGCACCAGGCGCAGATCCGTGGCGAGGGCGGTCCCAAGGTCCACATCGACCCGCGCCGCTAGGCTTCCGACGTGGAGATCTCGGGTCGGACCGCACGTCGCTTCGTCCTCGGACGCCAGGGGCTGTGGCCCGGTCGGCGCTGGCAGGGCCTGGACGGGACGGACCGCGCGATGCGCACGATGGAGCACCTCCAGCTCGATCCGCTGGCGATCATGGCGCGCGCCCAGGACCTCATGCTCCACAGCCGGGTCATCGACGCCCATCCCGACGACTGGCAGATCCTCACCTACGAACGGCGTCGCTTCTTCGAGTGGGGTGGCTGGCTCGCGGTCCGCCCGATGACCGAGCTGCCGTACTGGCGCGTGCTCATGCGTCGCGAACGCGACAGCGGCCGCTGGCAGACGCTGGCCCACGAGCACGCCGCCGCCATCGCCGAGATGCGCGAGATCCTGCGTCGCCGCAAGGAGGTCGCCAACCGCGACTTCGCGATGGGCGACCGCACGCGCGTCGACCACTACCGCGGTCGCAAGGACAGCGCCATCGCGCTCCATTACCTGTGGCGCACCGGCGAGGCGATGATCAGTCGGCGTGAGCGCTTCGAGCGGGTCTACGCCGCGACCTCGAGGGTCGCTCCGAAGCGGCTGCTGCACGAGGCGAGCGATGCCGAGACGGACGAGTTCCTGCTGCGCAAGCAGGTCGCATTCGAGGGGTTGAGCCGGCTGGCCGCCGCGGCGTCGTCGCTCGAACGACCGATGCCACCGGCGGAGGTCCGCGCCTGGATCGAGCAGCGCGTCGCCGACGGGACGCTGATCGAGGTCCGGGTGGAGGGCTGGACCGGCCCGCGCTGGGCGCTCGCGTCGGACGCTGCCGCCCTCCGCATGCTGGAACGGGGACGCGTGCCGCGCGCGTGGACCCCGCTCGACACGACGACCGAGGAGGAGACGACCTTCCTGTCGCCACTCGATGTCGTCAGCGCGCGTGGTCGGGCCAAGGTGCTGTTCGGCTTCGACTACACGTGGGAGGTGTACACGCCGGCGGCCAAGCGCCGGTTCGGCTACTACGCCCTGCCGGTCCTGTGGGGCGATCGGCTGGTCGCCCGCTTCGACGGCCGCCTCGACCGGACGACCCGCACGCTCCACGTCCTGGGTCTGTGGCTGGAGGACGAGGCGCTGGCGACGGACGAGGCGTTCCACGAGGCCTTCACCCGCGGGATGACCCGCTATCGCCGGTTCCTCGGCGCGGACCGGCTGGACGTCAGCGCCGTGACCCATGCCGCCATCCGACGTCGACTGGCGTCGGGCCGAGCGGACGACCTGGAGGAGGCATCGTGACCGCCGATCGGATCACCCGACACAACCCGCCGACCCTGCACGACACGCCGGGCTACCACCACATCACGACGGTCGAGCCGGCCGGATGGCCTACCTCGCCGGGCAGTGTCCGGTCGACCGCTCCGGCACGGTGGTCGGTGCCGATGTCCCGGCGCAGATCGACCAGGCGACGGCCAACGCCGCGCTGGCGCTCGAGGCGGTCGGTGCCGCTCCGGGGGACGTCGTCCGGGCCGTCATCTATGTGGTGACCGACGACAGCGCCGTGCTGGGCGCGGCGTGGACCCGCTGTCGCGCATCGGCCATCGCCGACGCCTTCACCACGGCCAGCACGCTCCTGGGCGTCGCGATGCTCGGCTATCCGGGGCAGCTCGTCGAGATCGACCTGACGGTGGCCCTGCCGGACTGAACCGCGCGAGCGAGTCAGGCGGATGCGACCGCCGTCCGAGCGCCGTGGCGGCTGCGCGGGACGACGAGCGGCGTGCCGCTGACCGGGTCCGCCAGGACGACGCTGTCGATGCCGAACACCTCGCGCACGAGCGCGGCGTCGACGATGTCGCCGGGGGCGCCCTGGGCGACGATCGACCCGTCGCGCATCGCGATGAGGTGATCGGCGTAGCGACAGGCGAGGCCGAGGTCGTGGAGGACGACCACGATCGTCTTGCCGCGTTCCCGGTCGAGGTCCACGAGCAGGTCGAGCAGCTCGACCTGGTGGGCGATGTCGAGGAACGTCGTCGGCTCGTCGAGCAGCAGGATGTCGGTGTCCTGGGCGAGCGCCATGGCGACCCAGGCGCGCTGGCGCTGCCCGCCCGACAGCGTCGCGACCGGTCGCTCGATGAGGTCGGTGATGCCGGTCGCCGCGAGGGCATCGGCGACGGCCGCCTCGTCGTCCGCCGTCCACCGCCGGAACCAGCCCTGGTGCGGATAGCGGCCGCGACCGACCAGGTCCCCGACGGTGATGCCGTCCGGTGCGATCGACGCCTGGGGGAGGAGGCCGATGACCCGGGCGACCTCGATGGTCGGCAGCTCGGCGATGGACCGTCCGTCGAGGACGACCGCACCGCCTCGTGGCCGCAGCAGCCGGGCCAGGCCGCGAAGGAGCGTCGACTTCCCCGACGCGTTCGCGCCGACGATCATCGTCAGACGCCCGTCAGGGATGGTGACGTCGAGGCCGCTGATGACGTCGGCTGCCCCATAGCCGAGGACCAGGTCGTCGGCGCGCAGCCGGTACGGCGGGCGGTCCGGGTCGTGACCGGTCATCCGCCGCGTCCCTCGCGGTTCGTCGTCGCCAGGAGCCAGACGAGGTACGGCGCGCCGACGAGGCCGGTCACGACGCCGGTGGGCAGCGCGACCGGCAGCAGGTGGCTCGCGACCAGGTCCGCGGCCAGGACCAGCGCGGCACCGACGAGGCCCGCCGCGAGGAGGCCGCCCGAGGCCGGTCCGAGCAGGCGCATGGCCATCGGACCGGCGATGAGCGCGACGAAGGCGAGCGGCCCGGCGGCGGCCGTCGCGACCGCGACGAGCACGATCGACACGGCGATGAGCCCGAGTCGGGACCACTCCACGCGCGCCCCGAGCGCGACCGCGGCGTCGTCGCCCAGCTCCAGCGCTCGCAGCGGCCGACCCAGCAGCCAGGCGATCGGCAGGGCCACCGCGACGGCGACCAGCAGCGCCACGATCTCCGCCGTCTCCGCGAACCCGACCGAGCCGACGAGCCAGGCCATCGCCTCGCGGGCGTCGTAGATCTCGGCGCGCGCCAGGAGATACCCGACGAGCGACAGCATGAACTGCGAGATGCCGATGCCGACGAGGATGAAGCGGTAGCCGACGATGCCGTCGCGCCAGGCCAGGACGTAGACGAGGCCGCAGCTCACAAGGGCCCCCACCAGGCTCGCGCCCGAGACCGCGAGGCCACCGGCCCCCAGCAGGATGATGGCCGACACGGAGGCAAGGCTGGCGCCGGACGACACCCCGACGAAGTCCGGGGAGGCGAGCGGGTTGCGCAGCAGGGTCTGGAAGATCCAGCCCGCGATGCCCAGCGCGATGCCGACCCCCAACGCGGTCAGGGCGACCGGCAGGCGCAGCTCCCAGACGACGAAGTCGACGGCGGGATCCTGGGTCACCCGCAACAACGAGGCGAGCACCTCGAGCGGCGACAGCGCGAACGAGCCGACGAGCATCGTCGCCGCGAACAGGCCGGCCGCCGCGAGCCCGAGCCCACCCGTGACGACGGCGGCCCGACGTCGTCGCCGGGTCCGGTCGCGGGTCACGATCGTCCGCGCCGTCGGCAGGACCGACAGCACGGTGGGCGACAGGGCCCCCTGGGCGGTCACAGCTCGACCAGGTCCCGGGATCGGACGAGGAGGATGAAGGCCGGCGCCCCGAGGACGCCGAGGACGACCCCGACCTGGAGCTCGCTCGGGGCGATGACGACGCGACCGATGATGTCGGCGACGAGCAGCACGATCGGGGTCAGGACGGCGGCATACGGCAGGATCCAGCGGTAGTCGGGGCCGCACCACATCCGGGCGAGATGCGGGACGACCAGGCCGACGAAGACGATCGGTCCACAGGCCGCGGTCGCCGCTCCGCACAGCACGACGACGATCGCGAACAGCAGGAACCGGGTCCGCCGGACGCGCTGCCCGAGGGCGACGGCCACGTCCTCGCCAAGGGCCAGGCCGTTCAGCGCCCGGCCGCTGGCCAGCGCCGCGATCGACCCGACGAGGATGAACGGCGCCGTCTGCAGGAAGACCGGCAGGTAGCGTCCGGCCAGCGATCCGACCTGCCAGAAGCGCAGCTGGTCGAGGGCCTCGACGTTGGTCATGACGATGGCCGAGGTCAGCGACGTCAGGCCCGCGGTGACCGCCGCGCCGGCGAGGGCGAGCTTGATCGGGGTCGCTCCCTCACGGCCGAGCGAGGCGAGGCCGTACACAAGGACGGTCGCCAGGCCGGCGCCGACGAAGGCCAGCCAGACCGAGCCGTCGGCAGTGGTCGAGCCGACGAGGGCGATGCCGATGACGATGGCCGCGGCCGCCCCGGCATTGATGCCCATGATCCCGGGGTCCGCCAGCGGGTTGCGGGTGACGCCCTGCAGGATCGTCCCGGACAAGCCGAGCGCGACGCCGACCGAGACCCCGAGCAGCGTGCGTGGCACGCGCATCTCGGCGATGACCGCGCTCGAGGCCGACGCCGGCTCCTGCCCGAGGAGGGCCGCAAGCACGGCCTCGAGGGACACGTCGCGGGAGCCCATCGTCACGGACGCGACGACGACCATGGCCAGCAGGCCGAGCAGTGCGAGGAGACCCGCGACGCGCAGTGCGTCGCGGGTCTGGCCCGTCCCCCGCGGGCCGATGAACGGACCGACGCCGGCGGTCAGTCGCCGATCCCCGGGTCGGCAGCCGACACGGCCTCGGTCAGCCTGGTGAGCTGCTCGGCATAGTCGGTGTAGGTGTGGAGCCAGTAGGCCGGCCACGTCGTGTGCGCCCCAGCGGCGTAGGCCTTGATGCTCGGTGCGATCGGCTGGGACTCGAGCGTCTCGAGGTTGCCCGGGTAGTTCCGGTCGTCGAACAGGAGCAGATCCGGCTGATAGGTATCGGCCTGCTCGAAGCTGAGCGTCTGCCAGTACGGGAACTCCGGATCCGGCGTGGTCGGGACGATGACGTCCAGGCCCCAGGCGCGAAGGTCCAGGAGCTCGGGCGCGAATTCGGGCACAGCCACGGCATAGCCCTCGGCCCATGGGCTGATGGCCAGGGCGGTCAGGCCCGGCTTGGCGGTCGACCGCCTCGCTGAACGCGGTCCGGGCCGCCTCGAACGCGGACCTGGCCTCCGCACCGGCGCCCGCCGTGGTGTCGGCGCCGAGCGCGGCGGCGAGCGACTCGTACCCCTCGATGAGGTCGACGATGGAGTCACCCTGTGCGGCGCCGACGACCGGGGCGAGGTCAGCGATCTTCTTGCTCGCCTCCTCGACCCCGTCCTCCATGCCGCTGTAGCCATCCTCGACCGGCCAGTAGTCGGCGACGATCAGGTCGGGCTGCAGCGACGCGGCCTTCTCGACGTCGATCTTGCCCCACTCCTCGCCGAGGATCTCGATGCCGGTGAAGTCGACGTTCCTGAGGCCGACATCCTGGTCGAGCGGGCCATCCGCGTAGACCGCGATCGGCGTGATGCCGAACTCCATCAGGGCGGCCGCGGCGTAGGCGTGGGCGATGATCCGCTGCGGTACCGCGTCGAGGGTGACGGTCTTTCCGGATCCGTCCGTCCAGGTGAACCCGGTCGAGGCGGCGGACGGCGCGGCGCTCGTTTCGGCGCTCGACGCCGGTGTGCTGGGCGAGGCGGCCCCGCCATCGGCCCCGCAGGCGGCGACGACCGCCGCGAGCATGCCGGTCGTGATGAGGGATGCGAGTCGGCGGGTCATGCGAGGGCGGCCTCCGGTGCGGTGGTCAGGCCGTGAAAGGTAGGCTGCCTTGCTGGCGTCAGTCAAGCCTACTTGCGACCAGAGCGCTGGCGAACCGGGCTGATCGGTCATCGGCGTCGCGGAGCGGGCACGAGTCGCACCGTTCGCCGTCAGCGAGTCGGTACGACAGGCAACACGACTCGCGGCACTGGAACGTCGCCCCCCGGCCCCCGTGCGCGACCTCGACGAATGCCCCGCGCCAGTGGAGCTGGGACGACCGATCGCCAAGCACCTCGGCGACGGCCTCGAGGGCCCGTGGCTCGTCGCCGAGCCGCTGGCCGGCATACAGGAAGACGGCGGCCAGGGAGTCGGCGGCGACCGCCCACAGCGCGCGACGACCGATCCGACATTCGTCGCGGAGACGGTCGACCACGAGGGCAAGATGGTCATGGAGCGCGCCGTGCAGGGCCACCGCACCGGAGCCGACGACGTCCAGCCGCTGCAACGCGACGGCATCCAGCGATCCGTCGGCATCCAGGCGGACCGCGACGTTGTCCGGCGCGACGTCCGGCACGACGTCGCCGACGAGGTACGGTCCGATCGCGGCGATCCCCAGGAACCAGGCGTAGGCGCCCATCGCGAAGGTGGCGTCGACGCGCCGATCCGGCGTGCCCCAGCGTCGATGCAGGTCGTCGAGCCGCGTCCGAAGCGCCGGACCGGGCCCCAGCAGCACCATCGCGTCGATCCAGCCCGGCCCGGAGACGGCGTGGTGGATCTCCAGCTCGTCGTCCAGCGCGGCGCAGCGTGCGAGCACGGCGGATATCGGTCGGGGCAGGGTGGACTCGACAGCGGCCAGCACCCGAAGAGGGTAGGGGGCCCTTCAGTCGGTC